>OZ240239.1:0-4077109 GCA_965198095.1 Candidatus Latescibacterota bacterium | reverse complement strand
CTGGGTGACCCGGTGTCGCTGACCGGGTCGTTCGAGGGGACCTACTTCACCGACCGGTTCCAGCGCTGGAGCCTGGGCGGGGAGCTCTGGCTGAGGGACCTGCTCGCCCTTCGCGCCGGCCGGAAGTGGCGTTACGACGCGGAGACCTGGAGCGTCGGCGCGGGCCTGAAGGCCAAGTTGGTGGGCAACACCTTCCTGGTGGACGTCTCCTACTCCGACTACGGAAGATTGCTGAAGAACCCGGTCCGACTGACCTTCTCCGGTGCGTTCTGAAATGGAATCCTTGCAGAAACCGTTCACTCATTGAAAGAAGGAGGATTGAGGAAATGGCGGACGACCGCCGGGAGATGCTCAAAGGTGTGCTGGTTGCCGCCGTCACACCGGCAACGCCGGACTACGACGTGGATTACGATCGCCTCAGGGACCACTATCGATTCATCGTCGAGGGCGGCATTCGGCACGGGGTCGGCATGGTCCTGGCCGTGGGCGGGGGCGGAGAGGGCTACTTCCTCAACGACGAGGAGTGGTCCAAAGCGGTGGAGATTTTCGCCGAGGAGGTCGGGGGCAAGGTGCCGACCCTGGTCGGGGTCTTCGACCTGAACACGAAACACGCGATCTCGAAGATCAAATACGCGGAAGATCTGGGGATCGATTTCGTGCAGCTGGCGCCTCCGCACTACCAGAGACCGACAGACCTCGAGGTCCTCACGCACTACAGGCTGGTGAACGATGCGGTCAGCAGGATGGGTATCGTGCTCTACCACACCTTCTGGGCATTGCCCGAGTCCTACGAAATGACCCCGCCGGTCTTCGCCAGGCTGGCGGAGCTCGAGAACGTGGTCGGGATAAAGTGGGGGTCCGACAAACTGAAGAACTTCACGAATGTGCTGTTCGAATTCCGCGACAGGTTCGCCTTCATGGACAACCAGGGCTGGAGCACCGCGCTCGGCCGTCCCCACGGCATGACTTCCTTCCCGTTCTTCATGGGCAACGTGGATCCGCCGATGGCGGCCCGGGCGGGGAAGTTTTTCGTGGAGGGCGATTACGCGCGGTTCAAAGCGGAAGTCTCAAAGGGGGGAGGCCTCAGGGAGCGTGTGAGGAAGGCGATTATTGAAGAGGTTAACGGACCGGGAAGCCCGCTGTGGAGGACGACGGGTGAGGGCACTCTGGCCAAGGCCGCGATCGAAATCTTCGGCCGGCCGATGGGTCCGGCGTTTCCGCCGCAGTACAACCTGTCGGAGGAGGCGAAGGCGCAGATAAAGAGAGAGGTGGGTGTCGGCGAGCAGGATCCGCAGCCTGAAATGGCCGGCGTCGGCGCAGCCGGCGGCGCGACCTGAGCTTCCTGACCCTTCCAGACTTGACCAGGCAGAACCGATCGATAGGGCTGTGGCAAAGCGGCAGCTTGGCGCTCAATCCAGGTGGCGCAGAGAGCGCCTTCCACCCCTGGAAGAAGTGAGTTGGAAGGTTGGGAGCGGCAGTGCGCAAGCTACCGGAAGACCGATCGAGAGGGTGCCCGTCCGCCTCCAACCACCCTTCTTTGCATCATCACGCAAAGCCGCAACTCATACCCTGTCACGGGTCGCCACGAGCGCGTCAACCTGTCTCACGTGATCTAGTCCGCGTGGGTCCTGCCGCATCACTGCCTGTAAGTGCTCTCACGCTTCAGCCCAACCCTAACAATATCGACACCGTCTGCGTCCGTATCGACCTCGTAGAGAATCCGGTCGTTGCGGTCGATCCAGACGCGAAGCCTATTCCTGCGCCCCCGAAGCGTTTTGAATCCACGCGGATAGGGATGGTCCTTAATCTCCAAAATAGTTCGAAACGCCTTTATCAAGATCGCATCGGGCAGCTTCAGAAGGTCACGCCGTGCAGAAGCCTTAATCCTGACCTTCACGCTGCCTCCGGATTTGATCCAGACGGTCGAACAGTTCCTCGCATTCCTCCAGGGGCGCTGGAGGCTCGTCCGCCAGATCCCGGAAAGCGGTGTAGTCCGGATCTCCTTCGCGGACCTGTTCGATCTGCAACTGCATTTCCGAATCGCCTTCAGGTACGTACTGAATGAGATCCTCAACCCCGCAGCCCAGCGCCCGGCACAGACCTTCCAGCGTGTCAAACTGGATGCCCTTCACCTTTTCCGATCGGTTGTATAGGGCATCCACCGTCTGCCGGGAGATTCCAGCCCGTCTCGAGAGTTCCGAGATGCTGGGCACGCGGCGCTGCCACATCATATCCTGGAGTTTGATCTTTATCATCTCAACCACCCCTTCTATCAGAATATATAGAGTTCATAATAAAATATCAATATTTATAGTCAATATGACAAGATTATTTGCATGTGGCTGCATCAATGATGGGGGACGGTGACGGTTGGCCAGCACCCCGAAACTGGAGCACCAGGGTCTCTTGAAGGCTGATGGCGGCGCCTCGGTGAGGCTCGGGACAGTGCTGACCGTCCTTGTGGTGATCGCGGCGGGCGTGGTCTGGGCCGAGTGGACCGCCTTCTACCTCCGGGCGTCGCGGCTGACCCGCAGCCACTTTCCCATGGCCCTCTTCTTCCCGTTTCTGACGGCAGCCGTCCTCAATATGCTGCTGAAACGGGCCAGGGCCGGATGGGGGCTCAACCGGTCCGAGCTCCTGGTGGTGATGGGGGCCGGGTTGGTGGGCATGGCCGTGCCCTTCGAAGGGATCGTGGGCCACCTTATCGGGATCTCTGCCGGCTTCTTCTACTTTGCCGCGCCGGAAAACGGATGGATACGCTACCTGAACGACCTCGTTCCCGGCTGGATGGTCACGGAAAACGTGGGGAACGCCACGACGTGGTTCTACGAAGGTCTCCCGCAGGGCGAAATGCCGCCCGTTGCGGCTTGGCTGACGCCCCTTTTCTGGTGGAGCTGTCTGATCGGGGGCATGGCCTTTGCGGTCTTCTGCCTGGTGGTGATGCTCCGAAAGCAGTGGGTGGAGCACGAGCGGCTGACCTATCCTCTGGTCGAAGTGGGCCAACTGCTGTCGGATACGGAGCCGGGCGGGCGGATGCCGGCGGTGCTCCGGACCCGGCTTTTCTGGGCGGGGTTCGGGCTGGTTATGGCGCTCAAGCTGTGGAACATGGTCTCCTACTTCACCCCGGCCTTTCCCGAGATTCCGTTCGAAAGGGGCACCTTCGAGCCCTTCACGGACTTCCCTTCCCTCCCACTGCGCATCAGCTTCTACGCCATCGGGTTCGGCTACTTCGCCCGGACGGACGTGCTCTTCAGCGTCTGGTTCTTCATCCTGCTGACGGGGTATGAGGTCTTCGCCTTCAACCGGTTCGGCTATCCGCTGGGGGCCGCGGGCACGCACTGGGAGAGTGAGGTGCTGAGATGGCAGGGCGTAGGGGCGCTGCTGTTCCTGGCCGGCTGGAGCCTCTGGATGGCCCGGCGACACCTCCGGACGGTCTGGCGCAAGGCCCTGCAACCGAACTCGGAGACTGATGACAGCGGGGAACTCCTCTCCTACCGCACGGCCGTCTTCGGTCTTTTGGGATCGCTGGTGTTCGTGGGCGCCTGGCTGCACGCGGCGGGGATGGAGCTCTGGGTCGTGCTCACGTTTCTTTCGGCGTCGCTCCTCATCTCTCTGGGCCTCGCAAGGGTGGTGGCCGAGGTCGGCCTGGCCTATGTCTACTACCGGGTCCATCCCTACGATTTTGTGCTGCAGATGATGGGCACCCGCCTGATGGGACCCTCCAGCGCGACGGCGGTCGCGACGATGGGGGCGCTCAGCAGCGGGGGGCTCAAGAGCGGCAAGGGCTTCCTGCTGCCGGCGTTCACGCAGGCGGCGAAGGCCGTGAACGGCCTCGTCACCCCCAGGCGGATCGCGTGGGTGATCTGCCTCGGGCTCGGCGTGGGGTTCGTCGTCTCCCTGGCCGACACTCTGTTTCTCGGGTATCGCTACGGGGCCTACAACCTGAGGGCCCACCTGGTGTGGGTCTCCAAATACGCGTTCAACCAGGCCGTCTCCTCCATCCGGAACCCCATGCCGATGGGGGGAAACGGACGGGCGATGTGGGCCGGGATGGGCGCGGCCGTGATGGCGGCGCTGACGCTCGTGCGCTACCGGCTGCCCTGGTGGCCGCTGCACCCGATCGGGCTGGCCGTTCAGGGTAACTACGGAGTGACCAAGACGGGGCAGTCGATCCTTCTGGTCTGGGCGATCAAGTCCGTGGTCCTGCGCCTCGGAGGGGTGGGCCTCTACGACCGGGGCAAACCCTTCTTCGTCGGGCTGCTGGCCGCGCAGGCGCTGAGCGCGGCCCTGGTGTCCGGCATCGACTTTTTCTGGTTTCCGCTGCACGGGCACAACGTCCACAACTACTGACCTAGTGCTACGTTGAGCGGCTTTAAACTTCAAGATAGAAGGGAATTGCTCAGAGAGCGTGACGATAAAGGCTCATCAAAAGTCTTTAGTGCTCTACAATGTCTCACTCATCAAGTGAAGTGATGTTGAATGGTGAAATACAACATCGCAAAACCCCGTGCCTCCGGCGGCCGACTTTTCTTGTCTCGCCACAAGAAAAGTCGGACAAAAGAAGGGCGCCTGCCTGCGCGGCCTGCCTGTGCGTCACCGCACGCAGACAGGCACACCGCGCTGCAGGCAGGCCCCTCAAACGCCGGGGAGGCTCGGGCCGCGGCACCTCACCCTCAGATGAAGAATGGGCGCTGCACCAGTCCGCACCTCCTCCCCGCACCTTACGCCCGCTGCGGGACCCGCCCCCGCTCCGCGAATTCCATTCGCCCGCACCGCCGCCCCCCCACCCGCCGCCGTCCCGCAGAGGGCCCCCACCCCCTGGGAGGAGGAACGGGGTTGTTGCAAGGGAGCCGCACACCGCGGCCCTTATGGTCAGGCGCGAGCTTTTTTCGCGAGTTTCACAGACAGCAGGCAACTTGAAAGTGGATCCTTCATATTTGCCCCAGGTGAAAGGAATCGCTCAATTTAGGATCCAATAACAAGTATATCCAATAATCAAGGGCGATGAGAAAGGCGTAGTTCACGAGTCGGTGAGCCCAATGCAACAATAGAGATTTGGTCCGAAAACCGGAGGGAATGGATGGAACCGCTCCTCAGCTATGCACGCGTCTTCGCCGGAGCGTCACGGTATGATGAAGCAGGCAATGCGCACCCCTTTCATGCACCGGAAGGGATTTGTCTGAAGCTTACGCCTGCCGAGAAGTCGGACGTCGTGCTGGCTATGGACCGCCCGTGGGAAAGGGAGGTCATTGGCCACGTGACAGTTCACCGTGATCAAGGCAAGTACCGGATGTGGTACGGGGCCCGAAGCGGGCCCCTTCCTGACGAGCGGTTCACGTGCTACGCTGAAAGCGAAGACGGATTTCAGTGGGAGAAACCGGAGCTGGGCCTGTATGAGTTCGAAGGGTCAAAGAAAAACAACATCTGCCTTGTAGGCCCCCATGCCATGCAAGGCTCCGTGTTCATCGACGAGAACCCTGATGCGGAGGAACGGTACAAGAAACTTGGTCATTGTCCGCAGTGGTATGACGAAGAGGGTAAGGAGATTTCGAATAAAGAAGGCCTGGCCCGGTGGAAGGAGCTGGGCGAGCAGGGCTACAACCGTGACGAGGTGAGGCAGAGGGTGCGGTTGGTAGGCACACATCGAGCCATGACCTCTGCAGACGGGATCCACTGGAGGGTGTTGGAGAAGCCGGTGTTTGAAGCGTTTTGCGACACCCAAACGGTGGCGTATTTCGACGTGGAAAAGAAGAAGTACATCGGCTACTTCCGGACCACCATCGACGGCCGGCGGGCAGTGGGGATGTCGGAGACCGAGGACTTCTCGGCGTGGCCGGTACCAAAACCGATATTCGCGCCGGACGCGCTGGATGGTCCGAGTGACTCGTTTTACACGAATGCGTACTCCCGCTATCCGGGAGCGGACCTGCATCTGATGTTTCCGGCCGTGTTCCACCAGGTTACCGACAATGCAGACATCCAACTCGCCGTCAGTAGCGACGGGCGGAATTGGTCGAGGCCGTCCAGGGAAAGCATACTTGATTGTGGGGATTCCGAAAGCGGGGAACCCGGTGGAGTGTACGTCAACGCTGCTCTTTTCATCCTGCCAGATGGCAGATTTGCGATTCCGTACACGGGAAGGAGATCACGCCATCATCAAGTGTACTACACAACCATCACCAAAGATGCGCAGGTCCGGCTTGCGCTGTGGCCCGAGCACCGACTCGGCGGCATACGGGCCGATAATCGTGGGGCGTTTACGCTCGAGAGTCGGATGATCTCCGGCGGGGAGCTTGTGCTGAACTGCCAGGCGGACAGAGGCGGATGGATTCGGGCTGCGCTCTACGAGAACATTCCGCACCCCCCGGAGCCGGGGGAACCGCTTCCCGGCTATTCCTTCGAAGACTGCGAACCGGTTCCTGGAAATCAGGTTCGGCAGCCCATGAAGTGGAAGGGCAGCTCCGATCTGTCGTCTCTGGCGGGGAAGAAGATCAACGTCCGGTTTCAGATGAACCGGGCGATCCTGTATGCGCTTGAGCTCGGAAAAGCGACCGATGAACGTCACAGTACGTGAAGAATGAAACAATATCCAATAATCAAGGGCTGTGAAAAAGAACCTATCCGGTATCTCGTGGGCTGGTCATTTTGCAGACTTTTCAGGTACACACAATTTCGTGTAGCATTTACTGTTTCACCCTGGCCCCGATCGCTTCATCATGGCCGTTCTCTTGCTTGCCGCCCTTCGCCGCGATATCGGTCCGGCGGAAAGAAGCATTGTAAGTTTTGTGCGGATGCAAAATATCTGAAACAAGGCTTGAGTACAAGCGAAACCATCCGGTAGTTTAGCCTGGTTGACATTCGCCGGCGGCAACCCATAGATGGAGTTCCATTCGTGTCCAATCCCGATCGCCCGAACATCGTCCTGCTGATGACGGATCAGCAGAAGGCGTCGGCCGTCGGTTGCAACGGCAACCGTCACGTGCCGTCGCCGTTTCAGGATCGCATGGCGGCCGAAGGCATTGCGTTCACACAATGCTTCGCGAACTCGTCGGTGTGTACGCCGTCCCGGGCCTCGATCATGACCGGGGTCAATCCGCTGGTGCATCAGTCTACGGCCGTCCAACATCGCGTGCCTTGGAACCTGCCGCAGTTTCCCGAACTGCTCAGCCGGCACGGCTATTTCAATGCCGCTTTCGGCCATTGTGAAGGTCCGCGCGGACTCGACCGCGGTTATCACCGGCAGAAGGATGCCCAGTCGGTGGGGCCGCTGCACAATGCCCGGCGCACGTGGATGGACGCCGGCCGGGCCGACGTCGCGTGGGGGTACGGCCCCGTCGATTTGCCGGTCGAAGCGTCGCACGCCGCGCTGTTGACCGATGAAGCGATCCGAGCCCTGCGGGAGGCGAAGCATGCCGAGGCGCCATTCTTTCTGCAGCTATCCTTCGACGATCCGCATCAGCCTTATTGCGCGCCGCGTCCCTTCGATACGCTCGTCGATCCGATGGCCGTCGACCTTCCGCCACGCAAACCCACCGCAGGCCGGCCGGCGTGGCAGGAGAAGGTTGCGCGCGAGTGCGGGTCGCATCTCGCGTCGGACATGGACATGCGCAAAGCCATAAGCCACTACTACGGCATGATCGCGCATGCCAATGCCCAGATGGAACGGCTGTACGACGCCATGGATGCGCTTGGCCAGCTGGACAGCACCTGGTTCATCCTTACCTCCGACCACGGCGATTTCACCGGCGAGAAGAACCTCTACGCCAAGTGCGAAACGACCTACGAATGTCTGCTCCGGGTACCCCTGATCATCCGACCTCCGGATTCGGTGCAAATGAAGAGGGGCATGCGTGTCGAGCACCTCACGCAACTTGTCGACCTCATGCCGACCGTGCTCGGCCTCGCCGGCGTCAACGCCCCGCATTATATGCAGGGATACGATCTCATAGAATGGATCGCGCATGGCGCGACGAAGCCGCTGCGCGACACGGCCTTCGCACAAGTGGGCGCCTACGAAGGCGATCTCAAAACCACCTGGCCCGGCGGGATGCCCGAGTCGGGGCGACATCCTTCGCTCGTGCAGCACGCACGCACCCTTGGCATCGCCTACACCCGGGATCCGGACTATGGCGATGAAGCCTACGACCTGCGCGCCGATCCTCATGAGTTGGACAACCTGCTCAATCCCGGCAAAGCCGCCCCGCCCGCGGAAGTGGAGGACCTGAGGGGCCGGCTTGATGGATTCGAAGCCACGTGCCTTGCGCTGCGTGACGAGTTGAAAATTCGCCCCGGGGACCGCGGGTATCACGAAGGCACCAGATGGCTCGAAGCGCAGGCACGTAGTTATCCGTGATTTTGTCGTAGATTACCGGACCAAACGAGATTTGGTCCGAAATCGGAGGGAATGGATGGAACCACTCCTCAGCTATGCGCGCGTCTTCGCCGGAGCGTCACGGTATGATGAAGCAGGCAATGCGCACCCCTTTCACGCACCGGAAGGGATTTGTCTGAAGTTTACGCCTGCCGAGAAGTCGGACGTCGTGGTGGCGATGGACTGCCCGTGGGAAAGGATGATGATTTGCCACGTGACAGTGCGCCGTGATCAAGGCAAGTACCGGATGTGGTACGGGGCACGCAGCGGGCCCCCTCCTGACGAGCAGTTTTTGTGCTACGCTGAAAGCGAAGACGGATTTCAGTGGGAGAAACCGGAGCTGGGTCTGTATGAGTTCGAAGGGTCCAAGAAGAACAACATCTGTCTTGTTGGCCCCCATGCCATGCGAGGCTCCGTGTTCATCGACGAGAACCCTGATGCGACGGAACGGTACAAGAAGCTCGGCCATTCTCCCCGGTGGTACGACGAAGAGGGCAATGAGATCTCGAACAGAGAAGGCCTGGCGCGGTGGAAGGAACTGGGCGAGCAGGGCTACAACCGTGACGAGGTGAGGCAGAAGGTGCGTCTGGTGGGCACGCACCGGGCAATGACGTCTTCGGACGGAATCCACTGGACAGTGTTGAAAGAACCCATTTTCGAGGGTTTCTGCGACACCCAAACGGTGGCGTATTTCGATGTGGAAAAGAAGAAGTACATCGGCTACTTTCGGACCACCATCGACGGCCGGAGGGCGGTGGGGATGTCGGAGACCGAGGACTTCTCGGCGTGGCCGGTACCAAAACCGATATTCGCGCCGGATGCGCTGGATGGTCCGAGTGACTCGTTTTACTCGAACTCGTACTCCCGCTATCCGGGAGCGGATCTACACATCATGTTTCCCGCTCTCTTCCACCAGGTCGACTGCAGCGTGGACGTGCAATTAGCGGTTAGCAGCGACGGCGTCAACTGGTCAAGGCCTTCGCGAGAACCGATCGTACGTTGCCTCGGCGAAAACGGCAGCGGCGACGAAATGGTACGCGGCGGAGCTGGACTGGTCGTACTGACTGACGAGCGATTCGCGCTGCCGTACGTCGGAGACATGGGTCGCCATCACGAAACGTATTATCGGGAAATTAAACCGGGCAGCCAGTTTCGTCTTGCGATCTGGCCAGAGCATCGGCTCGGCGGCATACGGGCAGATAATCGTGGGGCGTTTACGCTCGAGAGTCGGATGATCGCCGGCGGGGAGCTTGTGCTGAACTGTCAAGCGGACAGAGGCGGATGGATTCGGGCTGCGCTCTACGAGAACATCCCGCACCCCCCGGAACCGGGGGAGCCGCTTCCCGGCTATTCCTTCGAAGACTGCGAACCGGTTTCTGGAAATCAGGTTCGGCAGCCCATGAAGTGGAAGGGCAGCTCCGATCTGTCGTCTCTGTCGGGGAAGAAAGTCAACATCCGGTTTCAGATGAACCGGGCGATCCTGTATGCGCTTGAGCTCGGAAAAGCGACCGATGAACGTCACAGTACGTGACGATTGAAAAAATAACCAACCTCCGATATCGACCTGGGTTGAGCGGTTTCAGCTTCAAGATAGCAGTGAATTGCTTCGTGAGCGCAATGAATAAAGGAATATCTGAAGTTTACGAGGACGAACAAGGGTTCACTTGTCACGAATTGAACTCGTTTGGTAGTGTGGAGATTTTCTTAGTTTGCAGACGCTATTGGGGACGACGAGGTCCGGCGATTTGGCATCCGCCGGCACCCTACTTTTCTTGTCACGCCACAAGAAAAGTAGGCAAAAGAAAGGCGCCCCTCAAACGCCGGGGGGGCTCGGGCCGCGGCACCTCACCCTCAGATGAAGAACGGGCGCTGCACCAGTCCGACCTCCTCCCCGCACCTTACGCCCGCTGCGGGACCCGCCCCCGCTCCGCGAATTCCATTCGCCAGCACCGCCCCCCCCGCACCCGCCACCGTCCCGCAGAGGGCCCGCACCCCTTGGGAGGAGGAACGGGGTTGTTGCAAGGGAGTCGCACACCGCGGCCCTGATCGTTATGCCCGATCTTTTTCGTGAGTTTCGCAGCGAGTGACGAGGTGAAAGTCGACCCTTCACACATTGCTCAGGTATGAAAAACCGCTCAACTCAGGATCGAGTATCCAATAGTCAAGGACGATGAGAAAGGCGAGGGCAGTTAATGGAAAAAGACCTTGTCCACATGAAGGTCAACGGCTGGTGCATCCTTGAAGGCGTCATCCCACGAGATGACGTGGCTGCGGTGCGCCGGAGCGTCGAGGAAACCATCGCCCGGCACGGCCGGTCCGACGGGCCGGAGAACCTCGGCCACCTTCGCTCGATCATCAATTACGACCAGTCGTTTGCGCCCTGCCTGGCCGACGCACGCCTCCTCGGCATTGCGAGCGCCCTGCTCGGCCAGCACGTCCGGATCTCCTTCACCACCGCGATGGTCAACAACCCCGGTGTAAAGCGGGGCGGCTGGCACGCCGACTGGCCCTTCAATCAGAAGAACGCGGGGCACATCCCGGCACCCTATCCCGACGCCGTGATGCACCTGACCACCCTCTGGATGCTTTCGGATTTCACCGGAGAAAACGGCGGCACCTTTGTCCTGCCCGGCAGCCATCGCTCAGACAACAACCCGACCGGAAACAACGGCGTCGACCCTGAGGCCTCCCTGCCGGGCGAGTTCCAGGTCACGGGGAATGCTGGCAGCATCATGGTCTTCGACAGCCGGCTGTGGCACGTCATCGCCCCGAACCGTTCCGACCGGCCCCGCGTCGGCATGGCGATCCGGTATGCCCCCTGGTGGCTCAACCTGGACGTGCTATTACACGGCTCGGACGAGCGGGCCCGGATGGTGGACGAACCGGGAGAGAAGGAAAACTTAAACTTTCCCGTTTCTCAGGAAGTTTTCCGGAGCCTTCCAGATAACGTAAAACCGCTTTACCGACACTTGTGTGGAAAGGAGGGATTGAGATGAGTAGCGTTATCGACATCGGAAACCAGAAGCAGCTCTTCATCGACGACAAATGGTTCGCCTCCCAGCGGGGCATGACCCTCACGGCCAACCCGCCTGTCAAGGCGGAACGGGTGCTTCTTCCGGAGAGACCGTGGGAGGTCCAGAGCATCTCCACTGCCACCGTCCTGGAGGACGGCGGCGTCTACAAGATGTGGTACCGCTGCTCGGGCCCGGGGAGCAAGCAGACGGCCCCGCACGCCTGGTCGATGATCTGCTACGCCGAGAGTGAGGACGGGCTCCACTGGGTGCGGCAGAACGTCAACCTGTTCGAGTGGGAGGGGATCACAGAGAACAACATCCTGATGCCGGGCGCGCACGGGGGCGTGACGATCGACCCGAACGGCCCGGACGAACACCGCTACAAGGCCCTGATCCGCGTCGTGGAAAACGACGTCTGGCCGGGCTCCAAGGGCGCGGTCTTCACCCTGCACGAGGGGAAGATGTGGTCGGAGCTCTATCTTGCCACGAGCCCGGACGGCATTCACTGGACGCGGCAGGAGCCCTCCGCGCTCCCGTTCTTTCACGACACGAACAACCAGCTCTTCTTCGATTCCCGCCTGGGCAAATACACCGCCTATGTTCGCACGCAGGCCAGGAAGCGGACCGTCGGCCGCGTGGAATTCGACGACCCGATGGACCTGCCCTGGCCCTATCGCGACAACCCCGACGCCCCGCGCGGTCCGGGACGCTCCCGCAGGGCGGCCGGCGGCGAGATCCCGGTCGCCATCACCTGCGACGAGTCCGACCCGCCCGACACCGACCTCTACACCCCCTGCGTGCATCCATACCCCTGGGCGGCGGACGCCTACTTCGCCTTTCCCTCGCCCTACCGGCACTACCCCGTCGGCGAGGTCTCCCTGAAGCCGGGCGACCCGCCCGACCCGACGCTGAAGGGCCCTTTGGGCGATGAGCGGGGCGTCTACCGCAACTCCGGCCCGGTGGAGGTGCAGATGGCAGTCAGCCGGGACGGGATCGTGTTCTCCCGCCCCGACCGCCGCCCTTACGTCCCTCTCGGCCTGGTCGGGTCCTCGGACGGCGGCCAGACCTTCATGGGGCTCGGCATGATCCGGAAAGGGGACGAAATCTGGCAGTATTACCACGGCACGAAACGCCTTCACGGGGTGAAGGACAGCCGCTCCGCGGACGGTGATGGAGGCGTCCGCCGCCTCGTGCAGCGCCTGGACGGGTTCATCTCCGCCGACGCGGACTACACCGGCGCGGAGTTCACCACTCCGCTCCTGGAGTTCTCCGGTTCCCACCTGCAACTGAACGCCGCCTGCTCGGCGATGGGCGAGATCTGGGTGGAGATCCGGGATGATCGGAACGTCCCGGTGCCGGGCTACGCGATGGAGGACTCCGTGAGCGTTGAGCGCAATCAGACGGCTGCGCCCGTCGTCTGGCGGGAGCGGAAGGACGTCGCCGAACTGGTCGGCCGGCCTGTGCGCTTGCATTTCAGACTGCGCGCGTGTAAGCTCTACGCGTTTCAATTTGCGGGGTAGAGACGAGCGCGCGTCCCAACATCCTGTTTATGATCGCGCACGATCATCTGTGTGGAAAAGAGGATTGAGATGGGTAGCGTTATCGACATCGGAAACCAGAAGCAGCTCTTCATCGACGACAAATGGTTCGCCTCCCAGCGGGGCATGACCCTCACGGCCAACCCGCCCGTGAAGGCCGAACGCGTCTTCGTTCCGGAGAAGCCGTGGGAGTCGTCGAGAATCTCTCTCTCACCCACGATTCTCGAGGACGGCGGCATTTACAAGATGTGGTACCGCTGCTCGGCCCCCGGCAGCAAGGAGACGGCCCCGCACGGCTGGTCGATGATCTGCTACGCAGTGAGTGAGGACGGGATCCACTGGGAGCGGCAGAACGTCAACCTGTTCGAGTGGGAGGGGATCGCAGAGAACAACATCCTGATGCCAGGCGCGCACGGGGGCGTGACGATCGACCCGAACGGCCCGGACGAACACAGATACAAGGCTTTGATCCGCGTCGTGGAAAACGACGTCTGGCCAGGCTCCAAGGGCGCGGTCTTCACCCGGCGGGAGGGGTGGGGGTGGTCGGAGCTCTATCTTGCCACGAGCCCGGACGGCATTCACTGGACGCGCCAGGAGCCCTCCGCGCTCCCGTTCTTTCACGACACGCACAACCACCTCTTCTTCGACGCTCGCCTGGGCAAATACGTCGCCTATGTCCGCACGCACGCCAGGAAGCGGACGGTTGGCCGCGTCGAATTCGACGACCCGATGGACCTGCCCTGGCCCTATCGCGACAACCCCGACGCCCCGCGCGGTCCCGGCCGCACCCGCAGGGAGGCGGGCGGAGAGATCGCCATCGCGCTTACCTGCGACGAATCCGATCCCCCTGACACCGACCTTTACACCCCCTTCGTGCATCCATATCCCTGGGCGGCGGACGCCTATTTCGCCTTTCCCTCCCCCTACCGGCACTACCCCGTCGGCGAGGTCTCCCTGAAACCGGGCGATCCACTCGACCCGACGCTGAAGGGCCCTTTGGGCGATGAGCGGGGCGTCTACAGCAACTCCGGCCCAGTGGAGGTGCACATGGCAGTCAGCCGGGACGGGATCGTGTTCTCCCGCCCCGACCGCCGTCCGTATGTCCCTCTCGGCCTGGTCGGGTCCTGGGACGGCGGCCAGACCTACATGGGACTCGGCATGATCCGGAAAGGGGACGAAATCTGGCAGTATTATCTTGCCTCGGAACACGTTCACGGCCTGTTCGACAGGAACTCAGCGGACAGGGCTGGAGGCATCTGCCGACTCGTCCAGCGCCTGGACGGGTTCATCTCCGCCGACGCGGACTACACGGGTGCGGAGTTCACCACTCCGCTCTTGGAGTTCTCCGGTACCCACTTGCAACTGAACGCCGACTGCTCGGCAATGGGCGAGATCTGGGTGGAGATCCGGGACGACCGGAACGTCCCCGTGCCAGGCTACACGATGGAGGACTCCGTCAGCGTGGAGCGCAACCAGACGGCTGCACCCGTTGTCTGGCGGGAGCGGGAGGACGTCGCCGAGCTGGTCGGCCGGCCTGTGCGCTTGCATTTCAGACTGCGCGCGTGCAAGCTATACGCGTTTCAATTTTCGGGATAGAGACGAGCAAAGGCTGACGAAATGGCTGACATCATCGACATCGGGAATCAGAAGCAGCTGTTTATCGACGACAAATGGTTCACCTCTCAGCGCGGGATGACGCTCACCGTCAACCCGCCCGTTAAGGCCGAACACGTCCTCGTTCCCGAAAGGCCGTGGGAGGCCAAGCAGGTGAGCGCGGGCACGGTGCTGGAGGACAGCGGCGCCTACCGGATGTGGTACCTGGCCGATGCCCCGGGCGACCCGGTGGAAAAGACGCACGTGCGTTCCCTCTGCCACGCGGTGAGCCAGGATGGCCTCCACTGGGAGCGGCAGGACGCCAACCTGTTCGAGTGGGAAGGGATCAAGGAGAACAACATCGTGATGCCCGGGACGTACGGGGGCGTCACGATCGACCCGAACGGACCGGACGAACACCGCTACAAGGCCCTGGTCCGGATTCGCGAAAACAGTGTCTGGCCGGAATCCAGGGGCGCGATCTTCAGGCGCCACGAAGGCAGGATGTGGTCGGAGCTCTACCTGGCCACGAGTCCGGACGGTATCCGCTGGACGCGCCAGGAGCCCTCTGCGCTGCCGTTCTTCCACGACACGATCAACCAGCTCTTCTTCGACCGGCGGATCGGAAAATACGTCGCCTATGTCCGCACCCACGCGAGGAGGCGCACGGTCGGCCGGGTTGAGTTCGACGATCCGATGGACCTGCCCTGGCCGTATCGCGACAACCCCGACGCCCTCAGCGGTCCGGGACGCTCCCGCAGGGAGGCCGGGGGAGAGCTCGACATCGCCCTGACGTGCGACGAGTCCGATCCCCCCGAGACCGACCTCTACACGCCGTGCGTGCACACCTACCCCTGGGCGGCCGACGCCTACTTCTCCTTTACCTCACCCTACCGACACTACCCCGTTGGAGACACCTCGGATACCGATCCCGCCGAGAACAGGGACGAACGGGGCCGCTACAAGAACGACGGTCCCGTGGAAATACAGCTTGCTGTCAGCCGGGACGGGGCCGTCTTCTCCCGCCCGGACCGCCGCCCCTATGTCCCCCTCGGCCTGGTCGGGTCCTGGGACGGGGGCCAGACTTATATGGGACTCGGAATGATCAGAAGTGGGGACGAAATCTGGCAATATTATATGGGCACCGAACATACCCACGGCGCCTACGATCGCCAGGCCGCCGATCGGAGGGGCGGCGTTCGCCGTCTCGTCCAGCGCCTGGACGGGTTCATCTCCGCCGACGCGGACTACACTGGCGCAGAGTTCACGACTCCGCTCCTGGAGTTCTCCGGTTCCCATCTGCAACTGAACGCCGACTGCTCGGCGATGGGGGAGATCTGGGTGGAGATCCGGGACAACCGGAACGTCCCGGTGCCAGGCTACACGATGGAGGACTCCGTCGGCGTTGAGCGCAATCAGACGGCCGCACCCGTTGTCTGGCGGGAGCGGAAGGACGTGGCCGAACGGGTCGGCCGCCCTGTGCGCTTGCATTTCAAACTACGCGCGTGTAAGCTCTACGCGTTTCAATTTGCGGAGTAGAGATGAGCGCGCGTCCGAACATCCTGTTTATTATCGCGGACGATCACCGCTTCGACGCGATCCGCTCCTTCGGGGATCCGACCGTCCAGACGCCCGTTCTGGACCGCCTTGCCGGTGGCGGCGCCGCTTTCCGGAAGGCGCACACGATGGGCGGGCCGCTGGGAGCGGTGTGCGTCCCGAGCCGAGCCTGCCTGCACACAGGCGCAAACGTCTTCCGGGCGTCCCGCAGCTGCGAGGTCGATGACGACGAGAACGTCAAGATCCTCAATCCGGACCTGACGCTCCTGCCGGAGGTCTTCCGTCAGGCGGGCTACCACACGTTCGCCACCGGCAAGTGGCACAACGACAAGCAGAGCTTTGCCAGAGGGTTCTGCAGCGGGGGGGGCATTTTCTTCGGCGGTATGAGCGACCACCTGACAGTGCCCGTACACGACTTCGACCCCGAGGGCATCTACCCCGATGAAAGCATTCACACGGGCGAAAAATTCTCGACGGAACTGTTCACCGACGCGGCGGTCGAGTTTCTCCAGGGGTACGAGGAGGACGATCCGTTCTTCCTCTATCTGGCTTTCACCTCACCCCACGACCCCCGGATGGCCCCTAAGGAATATGCTGACATGTATGACCCCGAGGCCATCCCCCTCCCTGAAAACTTCCTGCCCGAACACCCGTTCGACAACGGCGAGCTGAAGATCCGCGACGAGGAACTCGCCCCCTTCCCCCGCACCCCCGAGGTGATCCGCCGGCACATCGCCGATTATTACGCGATGATCAGCCATCACGACGCCCACATCGGCCGTCTGGTGGATGCGCTGGAGGCGTGCGGTCTCGGAGACGACACGCTGATCGTCTACACGGCAGACCACGGCCTTGCGGTGGGCCAGCACGGCCTCATGGGGAAACAGAACATGTACGACCACAGCGTCCGCATCCCACAGATCCTTCACGGTCCGGGCATCCCTCGAGGCAAAGCGATTCACGCGCTCACCTACCTTTACGACCTCTACCCCACCCTTTGCGAGCTTTCCGGGATCCCGATCCCGGGCGCCGTAGAAGGCCGCAGCCTGGTCCCCATGCTGACCGGCGAGCGGGAAGGCATCCGGGACAGCGTATGCTCCGTCTACAAGGACCTTCAGCGCATGGTCAGCGACGGCCGCTGGAAGCTGATCCGATACCGCAGGTCCGGCGATGCGGGGACCGACCGCATCCAGCTCTTCGACCTGGAATCGGACCCCTGGGAGACCCGGGACCTCTCGGAGGCGCCGGAACAGCAGGAACGCATCCGGGGACTTGCGGACAAGCTCGCCGCCTGGCAGGCGGAGGTCGACGACCCCCTGGCCGGACTCCAGATGATTCCCGATTGATCACGGCATTTCCGCTCTCTTCTCCAAAAAAGCCGTCTGACCCCAGGACGGAATTGCGTAAGTTAGGGATGCACTTGACTCAGGTAGCGGGGTATTTTCGAAAGTTGATTTGACAATATCTCCAGGTAGCCCCAATATGTAGGTAGTGTCGGGGCATGCCGGACGATCCGATGACGCTGCAGGAATTCGAATCGCGGTTCGCAACAGAGGATGCATGTCTCATTGCTATGAAGATCCAATCCATCCGAACCGTTCGTCTGAATATCCCCCGCCATCCGCGAAAGACGCCGTCGCGACGTCCCGCGTGGAATCGGACCGCTCCGCGATCCCTCCCGATCAACTACTATCCCGAGTTTTCGAGGCTGCCGGGCGAGATGCCGAGCATGGGGGGCGGCGCCGTCTGGGTCCAGGTAACCGCCGAAGACGGCACGTGGGGACTCGGACAGTGCAGCTTTGGCGAGCCCTCGGCGGCCGTCATCAATACGGTCTATGCGCCGCTGCTCGAAGGACGGGACTGTTTCGCGACGGAATACCTGAACGACCTGATGTGGCGGTCGAGTCAGCGGCTCGGAGATGCCGGTCACGCGACGGTCGCTCGAAGCGCGATCGATTTGGCGCTGTGGGACCTGAAGGGGAAACTCCTCGAGCAGCCAGTGTATCGGTTGCTGGGCGGCCCGTGCCGGGATTCGATCACGTGCTATGCGACGGGTGACGACCTGGACTGGGCGATGGAGCTGGGCTTCGAGTCCTTCAAGCTGACGAATCCCGTTCACTATCGTGAAGGCACAGAAGGCTTGAATCGGCTCGAGGAAAAGGTGAGTAGGGCAAGGGACACGGTCGGCCTCGATGCCGAGCTGATGCTGAACGCGGTCATGTCCTACAACCTGGACTATGCGATACGTGTGGCGGAACGATTGAGACCTTTCAGCATGCGCTGGCTGGAGGAGCCGCTCGTCCCTGGTGATCTGGAAGGGCACATTCAACTGAAGAAGTCGGTTCCGTGGATGCCCATCGCGACGGGAGAGGACCATCACGGCCGGCACGTATTCAGGCAATTGGTCGAACATCGATGTGTCGACGTGCTTCAGCCCGATCTGAGCTGGTGCGGGGGTCTGAGCGAGGCGGTGAAGATCTACACGATTGGTGAGGCGGCGGGGATTCAGACGATTCCACACGGAGGGGCCAATTCGCCCTTCGGGCAGCATTTCGCGCTGGCCATGCCTGAATCCCAGATGGCTGAGTTCTGGCTGGGGTCGGATCCGGGCGTACCCCTCGAGGAGGTGCGAGTCATACCCGGTATGTCCGTGCCGGTCAACGGCAAGGTAACGCCTTCCGATGCGCCGGGATTCGGAATGGAGATCGATGAGGAATGGATCGAGCCGTGGAGTGGGAGCGGCGACAGGGAGTAATACGATGCGGTAGCTCAACGCGTGCGAGTTTTGCCTGCCGCATGGGGCATAGCGCGGCCTGATCGGCCGCAACCAAAGCAGGAAGCGGCAGGCAACGATCCGGCTCTTCTTCTATCGATCGATCCAGAACAGCGTCAACCTCGAGCACGCTTCCTGTGCCGACATTGTCAGGGCGAAATCAAGGGCACGCCCCAGACACAAGATATGATGGTTGCCTGAGCGAACGACATACCTGATTTGCGTATTTTAACCCCATATGAATATGGACAGACCTAACATCATCCTCATGATGTGCGACGATCTCGGGTATGGAGATACCGGGTTCAACGGCAACGAGGTCATCCAGACGCCGTGTCTGGACGCAATGCGGGCAGACGGCGGCCGTTTCACCCGGTTCTACGCCGGGGGTCCGGTCTGCTCTCCAACGCGCGGCACGTGCCTGACCGGCCGGCATTATTCGAGGTACGGGGTGACCCACGCCAACGAAGGCCGCCTGCCGATCCAGGAGATCAGCTTGGCTCGCGTGTGCAAGGCCCGAGGCTATGAAACGGGACATTTCGGAAAATGGCATTTGGGCACCCTGACCACACGCGAGCGGGACGGCAATCGAGGGAGTCCTCAGAATCGGAACGAATTTTCGCCTCCCTGGATTCATGGATTCGACCGATGCTTCTCGTCCGAGGCCAAGGTGCCGACGTGGGATCCGATGATCACGCCGGATGAGAGAGGTCCACGCGGCTACCGTTGGGGTGCGCCCGGCTCGCCCTTCGGGACGGCCTACTGGAACGAGCAGGGCGAAAAGGTGACCGACAATCTCGAAGGGGACGACTCACGCGTCATCGTGGATCGAGCGGATCCGTTCATTCGGGACTGCGTCCGCAAGGGCGTGCCGTTCCTCGCGGTGGTCTGGTTCCACACCCCCCACACCCCCGTGGTCGCCGGGCCACACTACCGTGAAATCTACTCTCAATTTTCCGAGGACGAACAGCACTACTATGGGTGCATTACCGCGATGGATGAGCAGGTTGGTCGCCTCAACGGCCTTGTGAAGGAACTGGGCGTCGAGGATAGCACCGCGATCTGGTTCTGTTCGGACAACGGTCCTGAAGGTTCCGAGAACCTCACCCGTAACGGCAGGGACCGCGGTTCCACAGGCGGGCTTCGGGGGCGAAAGCGGAGCCTGTTCAACGGGGGCGTGGGTGTGCCGGCGCTTGTGAAATGGCCCAAATACGTGAGCCCGGGCGCGGAATATACGACGGCCTGCAGCACCCTGGACCATGTCCCCACCATTGCCGAAGAACTGGGCTATACCATGCCTGATGACCGGCCGCTTGACGGGTTGAGTCTGCTGCCGCTGCTCCGCAACGAAATGAAAGAAAGACCCTCCCCGATCCCGTACCGGTTTCTCGAGCGACAGAGCGCCATGTTCGGTTCCCCCACGTTGGCGCTGATGGGAAATCGCTACAAGTATCTGACGAACCTGTCTGAGGACGGGGCCGAGGACATGATGTTCGACGTCCTGGAAGATCCAGCCGAGACGACCAACCTCATCCACGAGCAGAAGGGGACTGCTGAACTGATGAGGGGGCAGCTTGAAGCGTTCATGGCCTCGTGCAGGCGGAGCCACTTCGGCGCGGATTATCCGGAACTCTACGAACCTGTGAATGACTTCCAGGAGATCACGGGGACGTGGAAAGGGAAGCAATAATTCAAATGTCCAAGATAGCATGGGAATTGCTCCGTGAGCGGGATGAATAAAGGCTCATCTGAAGTTTATGAGGCTTAAGCAAACGTTCACGCATCAGGTGAAGACGATCTGCTGCCTCCGGCGGCCAACTTTTCTTGTACGCCTGTATAGACCGGGTACATGGGTAACAGGTGTTCGGGTACATGGGTAACACTTTTTGGAGCGGGTTAAGTGGCTCCAGAGTCATCAAGATGGAACGCTCCAGTTCCCCGTTCCGCAGTTCCGCCCTCCACGCCTCCCCTGATCCTCTCGTAGCCGCGCAAGGAGACAAAGCGTGAAAGCTCTGGTGATCACTGACGTTCACAGCAATATTCGCGCGCTTGAAGCCATCTGGGACCGTGAAAAAGACAGCGATATCGTTTATTGCGGAGGAGATCTGGTGGACTACGGGCCGCGCCCGAAAGAGGTGATCGATTGGATCAGGGATCGTGGGGCGATATGTGTAAGCGGCAACCACGACACGGAGGTGATCGCGTGCTACAGGGACTGTGACCTCGAACGCCTGCCAGTAGAAGAAACCAGATGGCAGCATCACAATGCAATGCGCTTGGGCGAGGAAGACATTATATTCCTTGAGCATTTGCCTGCCTGCGTGGATTTCCAGGCAGATGGCATAAAGTATGGCATGATGCATCTTTACAGAGAGCTCGAAGTGATCACAGGTCCGCACGCGTTCGATCTCTTTGCCGAAGAGATGTTTTCCGGCAATCAGGACGCGCTCCCTACGCGCTTGATCTTCGGTCACACCCATCGACTCGGCGTCTACTCCCTGGACGACACCAAACTCTGGATGAACGCAGGCAGCGTCTCTTACCGCGGACAGCGCGACATACCGACTGACCCATCGCAGGATGCGCAGTATATCACGATTGTAGACACCGAGATTCAGATCAAGCGTGTTGCATATGATGTGGAAAGTGTATACGCTGAAATGAAAAATCAAAGCGTTATGAATTCCGAGCAGGAGGTGGCCGCCAGATTATTCGGGCCCCGGTGAGCCGGCTGATCTGAAGACCCTGGTTCTCAAGGATCGGATTTGATCACGTGTAGCAGGGAGGAAGGATGGCTGAGTCTAAACGAGGGATTATCGAGGTCACACAGGGCGGCCCGGATCTGAGGATTCCGCCGGATACCCCTTCGGGGCGGACGTGGCTTTACCAGATCGTACACGTTTTTCAGGTGGCGGAGGGCCTTGCCGGGGCCTTCTGCAACATTCGGGAAGGGAAGGCGAAGGGCGTGGATTTCGAAAATGGAGGTGACGTTATCCTGTTCGACGACCTGTCCCGGGTGCGTGAGGAAGGCGCGGTACCCGTCACCCGCAATCACGAAGAAGCGAATCCCGACTCGAACCCGCCGGGGAAGCCGGGGATGATGGTCAAGTACCCGACGCACGGCGGTTTTGTGCCACTCGGGGCGAAACGGTCCGACGGTTCTTCCCACCCTCACGAGGGCACCGGGTTCGGGTTGAGTCACGCGATCGCCTGGCCGACGGACGATCCAGGCCCGCCTCCTTATAGCGTCCGCTATTTTCCCGTGGAAGAATACTACGACCACTTCGAGCTTTACCAGTATGCGTATGACGGCGAATCGTTCCGCGTTGCAAAGACCGAAACGGTTTCGACGGATGACCTGTTTCCGGGACTTCGTTTCCGTGGTCAGGGCCTGACGATCGCCATTCCGGATGGTGACGATCTCCTGATGGCCTACACGGCAGAGAAGCCGGACGGCGGCGGGGCTGCGGGCGTGATGCGCTGGCGCCGCCGCGGGGGGGACTGGCGCCCGGTTTCGGCGGTGCCGATCGCCCCCAATTCCTCGGAGGCGAGCCTGATACACGATCTCGACGGTTCGATGCTGTTCTGCGCCCGCGGGGCCCGCGAACCGGACTACAACGACATCCGGGTCTGGCGATCGGCGGACGGAGGAGAGACGTGGACGAAGGTGATCCACGTTCGAGGGGTCGTTTCGAGCGCTCCCATCACGCTCAATCGTGCCGCGGACGGGACGCCCTACGTGGTCGCAAATCTTTACGAAGTGTTCGTCTACCCTATGGAGCGGTTCAAGATCCGGACCGATCCCGAGGGACGCGTGCGGGGAGGCGGGTGGACGCGCAGCACGCTGTGCGTCTGGCCGTTGAGTGAGGATCGCACGGCGTTGCAGACACCCATCATCGTTCGAGACTGCCGGGCGGAATGGGGCCCGCCGCCGGGCGGCTCGCAGTGGCGCATCGATCATCCGGTCGGCGCGACGGTGAAGCTGGCAGATGGGCAGTGGCACCACATCCTCGGGGCTCGCGTCGTGGAGTACGCCGAGCTGACGCACGCCACGGATCCAACGCCGCAGACAGGCGCCTATCTCGAGGAGGTGATTTCGGCCGGGGAGGCAATGCCGGTATGGAACTTCTAAGGAAGACCGGATTGTCGGGAGGACCCACCCGTCCCGGGCTTCTCCGGGCACTCCTCCCGGGAAGAGATTCCGAGTGACCTTGTGGTCAACGCGGTGAATATGAAAAGTTTCCTCCTGGGAGGGGATTGAGGGGTGGGATGGGCGCCGCGTTGACGTCGTCGGAGCACGTTGGGAGAAATGCTCTTGTCTGAACTGGACGATCTGCTTCAGACCGCTGAATTCAAGCAGAATCCTTATCCTGTCTATCACGCGCTTCGCGAAAGGGATCCTGTCTACTGGAGCGACCTCTGGGGCTGCTGGGTGCTCACGCGGTATGACGACGTTGTGTCTACGATGCAGGATTTTAAGCACTTTTCGAGCAAAGGCCGGTTCACTCATGTCATCGCACAGGAGCTGCCGGAGCCGGTGCTCGACAAGATTGCGCCTCTTATCCGCCACTATTCCACAGGGCTGATCAACGTAAACCCGCCCGATCATACCCGGCTCAGGGGGCTCGTACACAAGGCCTTTTCGCCGCGTGTACTCGAGCGACTGCGATCTCACATTCAAGAGATCGTGGATGAGCTCCTGGACGCGGTTCAACACCGGGGCGAGATGGAGATGATCCGGGAGTTCGCCTACCCGTTCCCCGTCACGGTGATTGCCGAGCTGCTCGGGGTTCCGGTCGAAGACCGGGATCGGCTGAAAGGATGGTCGGGCAGAATCCTGGAATTCATGGCTACGCCCCGGCCGACGGCTGAGGTGATGCTGCGATCTCAGGAGGCGCTGCTCGAATTGAGGGAATATTTCCGCAGCATCTACGACCAGCGACGACGAGCGCCTCGTGAAGACCTGATCAGCAATCTCGTGGCCGTGGAGGAGGCGGGCGACAAGCTGACGGAGGAGGAGCTCCTGTCCACCTGCGTCACGATCTTGATCGGCGGGCACGAGACGACAACGAACCTGATCTCGAGCGGGCTGTATCTCCTCCTGCGTCATCCAGACGCGCTTCTCAAGCTGAAACGCGATCCATCGTTGACCGAAACCGCCGTAGAGGAGTTCCTCCGCTACGAGGGCCCTTTCCAGCGGAACCGGCGGGTCGTGACCGAAGACCTGGAACTGCGCGGGAAACAGATCGGGAAGGGTCAGCTCGTGTTTCAGCTCGTCGGCGCGGCGAACCGGGACCCGGAACAGTTTCCGGATCCCGATCGACTGGACATCGAACGCCGGCCGAATCGCCACGTGGCCTTCGGATACGGGGTCCATTTCTGCCTGGGCGCGGCGCTTTCACGGATCGAGGCGCCGGTCGCGATCAACACGGTGCTGCGGCGGATGCCCGACCTGAAACTGGCGACCGATTCCGTGACCTGGAACAATGCCGTGTTCAGGGGGCTTGAGGCGCTGCCCGTGGCTTTCTAGGTGAGAGGCCATATCCCCGGGTACCGGGAAATCAAAACACGGGTACCGCAAAACCGTCGTTCGTTTGGAGACGGCCCCGGCGGGGCGCCTCCAAGGCAATCGATTACAACTCAACGACGAGGAGGGCAACGATGAGCGCAGAATCGGTCAAGCAGGACACGGAGGGGAACGGGATTCCGAGCTACACTCTGTTTCCTCCTGAGGAGCATCGGCCGAAGTTTTCTACCGAGGTGGCATCGGAGGCGGCGTTTCTGGGAGAGATCCGGGAGCCGGAGATCTTCGAAACGGAACACCATGTCTACACGGTCCCATTCCGATACCGGAACGTGAAGGTGGAGAACTTCCTGACGCGAGGCGGCGGGAAGGGCATCGAGCTGGCAGCGGAGATGGGGGCCATTACGATAGAGGAGGAAAAACCGATCATCTCCGTGACGGTCGTCGGATCGGGATGCTCCGGGAGGAACTACAACATCGTGGAGTGGTGGGGACCCGGAGAGAACATCCGCAACCTGCGCAAGCTCCAGAAACTCGTGAAACGACAGCGAGCGGACAACATGAACGGGCAGCACAATGCCTGGATCCAGACGGCACTCACCGAGGAGCCGCCCGAGTTCGAGACAGCACGGGAGGCCCGGGATTATATCAAGCAGATCCAGAGGATTTTCTACAACATGACGAGCGGATACAGCGTGCCGGGCAGCGTGATGAGCGGATTGTACGAGAACACGGCCTATTTCAGGATCGGCGACACGTCGCGCCCCGAGAATACGGTGCACAAGGTCGTCATCCGCGGAGGGGGCCTGGACTATGAAGATCCAGGCGGAAAGGTCGCGCGATATCCGGCCGACTATACGTTCAGACTGCTCGATCTGGTTGTGAGAAAATAAGATAAGCCGCCATGAGTGGCCGAACATTGCGTAAGAGAGAACGCCGGGAGGCCGAGGCCAAGCTCCCGGCGATTTTCTTTTTCGTCCGGCCGCACATAAGGATATATTCTTGTGTTTAACGCATTGGATCAGATTTGATAAACAGTTCGCAGGTCCAAATACGGATTCCGGACGTGTTGATGATACGTATAGTGCTGTTAGTAACAGCATATTATATGTGTACCGGACGGAAACCGAAGTCGATTTGGAGTGACATTGGCATCGCGTTTTGCATATAAAGAGGTCCAGGTCGAATCCGACCTGGCGACTGGGCATTCGCGAGAACGCGTCACGCCTCGTGCCTTCGTTCTGGGGCTGGTGACGATTGTTGCGATGTGCATCTTTTCGGAGAATTATGGGCGGGGCCTGGTCAGGAGCTTCATGCCGATGCCGGCGCTCCTGATGTTCATGGTCTGGATCGGGATCAACCTGGTGCTCAAGAGCGCCTATCCGCGGGCCGCCCTGTCTCGCACCGAGGTCTTGACGATCTTCGGCATGGCCTGGCTGGTCGGCACGCTCCCGGGTCTTGGACTGGTCGGCTACCTGATGCGCAACGTGGCCGGTCCTGCCTATTTCTCCACGCCTGAAGATCGGTTCTGGGAGGTGGTGGGGCTTTACGTCCCGAGATTCCTTCTGTTCGAACAGGACAACCCGGTCGTGCCGCCCTACTATCTGGGGCTGCGCGCAGGCGAGGTGATCGCCTGGGAGGCGTGGTTCGTTCGCCTCTACTGGTGGTTTGTGGGGATCTTCAGTGTGGTGATGGCTGGCTTCTTTGCGAGCGTGATCTTTTACCGGCAATGGGCCGACAAAGAGCGGCTTGTCTTTCCTCTTGCGACCTTTCCGGTGGAGCTGCTGCGCGAATCACGGGAGAGCCGGTTACCCGAGTTCGTAAAAAATCCCGTCTTCTGGGCCGGTTTTGTTACGACGTTCGGGATCCTTGCGTGGAACGTGGCCGGTTGGTTCGTCCTCACTTTGCCCAGGATCGGCCTCTATGATCATTACATCTACAAGAATATTGTGATCGCCCGCGATTTTCCACCTCTAAACGTCCGCTTTCACGCCTTTATCATCGGGCTGGCCTACCATTGTCCGCTGAACATCCTGTTCAACATCTGGTTCTTCTACCTCTTGAATATTTTGAAAGAAGGGATCATGAACAGGACCGGGTTCTCCGTCGGTCTCGAGGGCCAACCTGCCGACCCGAGAGAGATCTTGACGTTGGAGGGTCACGGGGCCCTGGTGGTGCTTGTGCTCTGGTCTCTTTGGGTCGCGAGGGGTCATCTGAGAGAGACGTTCCAAAAGGCATTCTTGACGCGCCGTCAAGCGGATGACGGCGCGCCGGTCTCTTACAGAACGGCCTACCTGGGCTTCCTCGCGACGGCGATCTTTCTGGCAGGCTGGCTGATGGCGGTGGGCTTCAGTCTGCCCGTAGCCCTCCTGCAGATGTTCCTGTTGTTTGTCATCTACTTCGGAATGGCCAAGTATGCCGCGGCAACGGGCTTCATCTTCCTCCGGGTCCCCGGAAGCAAGGGCACGCTGATCCTGAAGTCTATCCTCGGGACAGAAAAATTTTCGTCCTCCAACCTGATGGGACTGGTCATCGTGGAGCGAAACTCCTTCGCGGGCGCCACGGCACGGATGTTGGCGATTCCCGGAATCCCCCACGTGTTTCGAATGCTCGGCAACGCCCTCAAACGACATCCGTTGATTTGGCTTGCGCTGCCCGCCGCGCTGATTACCGGCTACACGGTCCAGTGTTGGACGCACCTTTACAACAGCCATACGCAGGGTGGGATGAACGTCGCGTTCAGCGGGGCAGGAGGGGCCATGTTGGGCCTGGTCTCACAAATCGAGGGGAGCGACCGGACGGTTTTCGACGTGGAAAAGCTGATCGTGTGGGGGGCCGGGGCCGCCGAGGCCGCCCTGTTCATATTGCTTGGGACCCGTTATGCAAGCTGGCCGATTCATCCGGTGGGTCTGGCTTTTCCGACCCGTTACGGGTTCAGCGTGTTCCTGACCTGGCTGCCGAAGTTTCTCATCCTCCGGTTCGGCGGGGTCTCCCTGTATCGTAGGTCCGTGCCGTTCTTTTACGGCCTCATCGTCGGCTACATCATGGCCGTCTGGTTCTATGCCATCGTCGACATTGTTTTCTTTCCCTACGTGCGCGGATACGGGACCGCGCACGGCCTGCCGCATCACTGGTGAAAAGGAGCGGGTACCGGGAAATCAAAACACGGGGTTCGGGGTCGGTACAGAGATGACGGGATGTATGGAAGTGAGCAGCGACAAGGACCTGACGGTAAGGAACCAAGGTATCGAAATCGTGGATCACGTAGGTGACGTCACGTCCCGGTAGATCCCCGAATCCCGAACCCCGGTACCCGAACCCCGAGATCGGGAAATCAAAAGACGGGTACCGGGAAGGCAAATCACGGGGTTCGGGGTACATCGAACAAACGTATCGACATCGTGAGTCAGGTCTCAGCGGTACCCGAACCCCGGTACCCCTGTACCCAGTACCCGGATTTCGAGGGGTGAATTGGAATCGAGCACCGCACACGAGGTGATGCATCCCGAGACGATCGCCGATCCAGGGCGACCTCGGGAAGGGGTGACCGGCCGGGCCTTCCTGCTCGGCCTGATCTCTATCGTCTGCATGTGTCTGTTCTCCGAGAATTACGGCAGGGGACTGGTCAGGACCTTCATGCCGGTGACGGCGCTGCTCGTGCTGACGGTCTGGATCGGAATCAACATCCTGCTGAAATGCACGCGTCCGAGCGTGGCGCTCTCGCGAACCGAAGTGCTGACAATCTTCGGACTGACCTGGCTCGTGGGCACGCTGCCGGGAATCGGGATGATCGGCAGCCTGTTCTCGTCTATCGCAAGCCCGGCCTACTTCTCCACGCCGGAGGACCGGTTCTGGGAGGTCGCTGGCTCCTACTTCCCGATGCATCTCTTCTTCGAGCAGGGGAGTCCGGTCGTCGAAGAGTACTACCTGGGCGTGAAACCAGGGGGGGCCTTGCCTTGGCAGTCGTGGGTCAAGCGGCTCTTCTGGTGGTTTACCGGAACCGTGGGGATGGTGATGGCGGGTTTCTTCGCAAGCGTGCTCTTCTTCAGGCAGTGGTCCGAAAAGGAGCGTTTGAACTTCCCGTTGTCCACCTTCCCGGCCGAGCTTCTCGAAACGTCGGAAGGGAGCCGGGTGCCTGACGTGTTCAGAAAGCCCATCTTCTGGGTCGGATTTGCGTGCACAGCGGGGGTGATCTTCTGGAATGTCGCGGGATACTTCATCCTGACGTTACCCGCGATCACGCTCTATTACCATCCGATGTTCAAGAACATAGACCTCGGTCGATACTTTCCCCCCTTTAACGTGAGAGTGCATCCGCTGTTTATGGGTCTGGCCTACCACTGTCCGCTGAACATCCTGTTCAGCTTCTGGGTCTTCTACGCGCTGAGGATCTTCAAGACAGGGATGATGAACCGGTTCGGATTCACGGTGGGCCTCGCGGGACAGGCGGCCGAACCGACGGAAATCCTGATGCTGGAGGCCCACGGCGCGCTGGTCTTCCTCGTGGCCTGGTCGCTCTGGGTCGCCCGCCGCCACCTGAAGGAGACGTTTCGAAAGGGATTCCTGGAGGCTCGCGACGACGACGGCCTGCCGGTCAGCTACCGGATCGCCTGGCTCGGATTTTCGTGTTCGACGGTGTTCCTGATCGGCTGGCTTATGGCTGCGGGTTTCAGCCTCCCTGTCGCGCTTCTTCAACTTATGCTCTACTTCGTGATGTATTTCGGGATGGCCAAGTATACGGCGGCGAGCGGATTCGTTTTCCTCCAGGTGCGAGGACGGACGGGCGGATCGATTCTGAAGTCGATTCTGGGCACCCGTGGATTTTCGCCCCGCAATCTTGTGGGGATCGCGATCGGTGATTTCAGCGGCCTTGCGGGAGGCTACTCCAGGCCCCTCGCGGTTCCGGCGATCGTCCACTTCTTTCGCTTGATCGGAAAGGCTCTCCGACGTCGTCCGATGGTCTGGGGGGCGCTGCCCGCCGCACTGCTGACGGGCTACATCGTTCAATGCTGGGCACATATGGATCTCAACTATGCCGAGGGTGCCATGAATACGGGGTTTGGGGGAATCGGGTGGCAGATGCGAGGGCTTATATCCGACATCGAGGCGACCAGCCCGGCCGTTTTTGATCCTCAGCGGCTGCTGGTCTGGGTGATCGGAGGCATGGAAGCGGGACTGTTGAGCCTCCTTGGATCCAGATTTTCGGGATGGCCGCTCCACCCGATTGCGCTGGCCTTTCCCACCGGCTACGGATTCAGCATATTTCTGATCTGGCTGTCCAAGTACCTGATCCTTCGGTTCGGCGGCGTGTCTCTCTACCGCCGTTCGGTTCCCTTCTGGTACGGCGTTGTCGTCGGTTATCTGGTCGGATTGGCGGTTTCAACCGTGGTGGATATCATCTGGTTCCCCTACGTCAGGGGATATGGCACCATGCACGGGGTGCATTCGAAATAAGGGGCTGGCCACCTGGAAACCGCACCACGAGTACCGGCCAGACAGGCGAAAACCGAGGTTCGCCAACGGTAGGAGCCGTCTCCCGACGGCGAACGATTTGATCGCGGTGTGTGTCTCGGCTATACCATCGGTAAATCCATTACGCCCACAAATACGGTAGGAGCCGTCTCCCGACGGCGAACGATTTGATCGCGGTGTGTGTCTCGGCTATACCATCGCGGTAAATCCATTACGCCCACAAATACGGTAGGAGCCGTCTCCCGACGGCGAACCATCTGATCGCGGTGTGTGGCTCGGCCGACCCCTGGGGCCACCGCCCGGCAGCGAACAGGAGCCGGATTTCAAGGAGCGAAAGTGGCATCCAGCGTCGCATACAAAAGCGTAGAGACCGAGGTCGAGGTTGCGCGTCCGCCGGAACGGATAACCGTTCGCGCTTTCGTTCTCGGTCTGATCACGATCGCGGGCATGTGCGTGTTCGCGGAGAATTACGGCCGCGGGCTGGTCCGCACGTTCATGCCTGTGACCGCGCTACTGGCGCTGATGCTCTGGAGCGGCATCAATATCCTGCTGAGGCTGATCGTCCCGCGCCTGGCCCTGTCGCGCACCGAGGTGATGACGATCTTCGGACTGACCTGGCTGATCGGCACGATTCCGGGGATCGGCATGGTCGGATATATGTTCTTGGACATCACGGGGCCGGCCTACTTCTCCTCTCCCGAGGACCGATTCTGGGAGGTTGCCGGACCCTACATCCCGGATTTTCTCTATCTCAGGCCGGGAAGTCGGGCCGCGGAGCAGTACATGCTGGGACTGAGACCGGGGGAGACGGTCGCGTGGGGGGCTTGGCTGCGGCCGCTCTTCTGGTGGTTTGCCGGAACGGCCGGGCTGGTCTTTGCCGGCTTTTTTGCCAGCGTCTTGTTCTACCGGCAGTGGGCAGAGCGAGAGCGTCTGAACTTTCCCCTGGCCACCTTTCCGCTCGATCTCATGCGAGACTCGGGCCGAAGTCCCGTACCCGATGCCTTCAAACGACCCGTTTTCTGGCTCGGATTCGCTTGCACTGCGGCCGTGATCGGCTGGAACATCGTGGGATACTTCATCCTGACGCTGCCCGAAATTACGCTCTATTACCATCCCATGTTCAAGAACATAGACCTCGGGCCCTACTTTCCGCCCTTCAACGTGAGGGTCCATCCACTCTTTATGGGGCTGGCCTATCACTGCCCTCTGAACATCCTGTTCAGTTTCTGGGTCTTTTACATCTTGAACATCCTGAAAGAGGGGATGATGAACCGGACCGGGTTCGTCCTCGGGTTGGAGGGACAGCCGGCGACGCCCAGGGATGCGCTGGCGCTGGAGGCGCACGGGGCGATGGTCTTCCTGGTGGTCTGGTCGCTCTGGGTCGCCCGGCATCACCTGAAGGAAACCCTTCATAAGGCCTTCTCAGGACCCCGGTCGAATGACGACGGCCTGCCCGTGACCTACCGGACGGCCTGGGTCGGGTTTTTCCTGTGCACGATCTTCCTGATGGGCTGGTTCAGGTCTGTCGGGTTCGGCCTGCCCGCGACGCTGCTTCAGCTCACGATGCTCTTTATTGCCTATTTCGCGGTCTCCAAGTACGCGGCGGCGACAGGGTTTGTGTTTCTGGTTCCTCCCGGCCGGAAGGGCTGGCTGATCATGAAATCGATCGTGGGAACGGCGAACTTTTCGCCACCGGATCTGACCGGAATACAGGTCGTGCACGGGTCGGGATTCAACGGGGGGACCTCCCGGATGGTGGCGATTCCGGCGATTTCTCACTTCTTCCGACTGATCGGAGACGCATTCCGGCGGCATCCCCTGGTGGTCGGGGCGCTGCCCGCTGCCCTGGTGACCGGCTACGTCGTGCAGTGCTGGGTACATCTGGATTTCAACCATACGGAAGGCGGCATGAACGTGGGCTGGATCGGGTTCAGCGGGCGGTTGAGGTCTCTTGTCACGGACATCGAAGCGACGAATCCATCCGTGTTCGACTCGCAAAAGCTCGTGGCCTGGATCATTGGAGCAGCGGAAGGCGGCCTGCTGATGTTTCTGGGAAGCCGATTCACGTCCTGGCCCATCCATCCGGTCGGGCTGGCCTTCCCACACAGGTTCGGTTTCAGCATGCTGCTCCTCTGGCTGTTCAAGACGATCGTTCTGAGACTGGGCGGCGTGAGCCTGTATGAGCGCTCGAAGCCGTTCTGGTACGGTGTCATCATCGGGTATCTCGTGGGGCTTGCGGTCTCCACGATTGTGGACATCATCTGGTTTCCGACGGTCCGGGGGTATGGGACGATGCACGGGGTGCATTCAAAGTAGGACCGGATACCGAGAAGTCAAGACAGAGGTACGGTGAAGATTTTGGATTGCAGAAGAGAAGATATCTTGTTTGTTGTCGAAATGAGGGACGCCGGATACCGGATGCGGTTCAGCAATTCTCTATTCCTTTCCTAAAGTGGCCATTCCTCAGAAACCCAACATTATTGTCATCCTTGCGGACGATCTTGGCTACGGGGACATCGGGGCCTTCGGGAACGACGCGGTGCGGACGCCGCACGTGGACCGATTGGCCGATCAAGGAGTCTCTCTCACACAGCACTATTCGGGATCGCCGATGTGCGCACCGGCACGTGCCTCGCTTCTTACGGGTCGATACAATCACCGAACAGGCGCGATCGACGTCCCTTCCAACCGAGGCTTGGATCGGATTTCTCTTCGGGAACGGACGATTGCGGATCTGCTGAAGCGTGCAGGATATGCCACCGGGATGGTGGGCAAATGGCACAACGGTCTGCACGACGTGCGTTATCACCCGAACGCGCGAGGATTCGACGAATTTGCGGGATTTCTGAACGGCGGGATGGACTACTGGGCATGGACGCTGGACGTAAACGGTGCGCCGCGAGCAGCTGACGGTCGTTACCTGACCGATGTGCTCACACAGGAGGCGGTTGATTTTATCGAACGACAGAGCGGGGAACCGTTCTTCCTCTACCTTGCCTATAATGCACCTCACGCTCCGTTCCAGGCACCCCGGGAACTGGTAAAAAGATACCAGGAGATGGGAAGATTCACCTCGGCGGTCAGCCTCATTTACGCCATGGTGGAGGGTATGGACAAGGGGATCGGTCGGGTGATGGCGTCGCTGGAGGCTCGTAGCATCGAGAGGGACACATTTGTGCTGTTGACCAGCGACAATGGTCCGTGGTTTGGGGGAACGGGAGAGAAATGCGCCGCACGTTACAACGGCATGTTCAGCGGGAGCAAGGGGGATGTTCTGGAGGGGGGCATTCGCGTGCCGGCCATCGTGCGCTGGACGGACGGGTTGCCTGCCGGGATCCGAAGGCAGGAACTCGTCCACTTCACTGACTGGCTGCCAACCCTCCTGGCATTGGCAGGGGTCTCCGAGCCTGACGAGCCCACGCTGGATGGGCAGGATGTGCTGCCCCTTCTCCGGGGCGAGTCTTCGGCGGTGAATCCGGTCCGGTTCTGGCAGTGGAATCGCTACGAACCGGTCCCTCACTGCAATGCGGCGATGCGGGACGGGAAATGGAAGCTCTACTGGCCGTCGATTCCAGAAGCACGCGAGAAGTTGGACGAGGACGCAGCGCCCTATCTTCGGGGGATCAAGGGGCCTCACTGGCTGATGGAGATCGACAGGCGGATGCCAAAGCGGACGCTTTCTCCTCCTCGAGCACCTCGCCTGTTCGACCTTGAGATGGATCCTTGTGAGAAGACAGACTTCGCGGGTCGTCACCCTGAGCGCGTAGAAAAGATGAAAAGTGAGTGGGAGGCGTGGTTTGAAACGGTGGAACGCGATCGGCTGAGAATCAGCGACTAGAATATAGAACGAATCGGGTACGGTAAACGGATGATCCGTGTCTTGCGAGAACCTCGCGAAAATTGCGCTGGAGGTCATAAATGACTATGCGTGATTCAAAGCAACCGAATTTCGTACTCATTATGACGGATCATTTTCGGCGTGACGCCGTCGGTCGCAGCACGCCGAACCTGCTTCGTCTCGCTAAACGCGGCACGCAATTCATGAACGCCTACTGCGCGGCCCCCCTGTGTCAGCCATCCCGGGTCTCCCTCATCACCGGGCTTTATCCCTCACAAAACGGCATCTGCGGGAATATGTCCGAACCCCTTCGACCCGAACTGCGTGACGACACCTTCATGCATCACCTGCAATCCACGGGGTATCATACGGCGATGATCGGAAAACACCATTACATCGATTCTTACGGGCTCAACGTGGATGTGACGGACAATGATGACGAGATCAGACGTTACGGTTTCGACACTGTGCTTCAGGTGGTGGATGCCGGGGAGAACCTGCACAATGATGATGAGTACACGCGTTACCTGAAGAAAAAAGGAAAGCTGCGTGAGTATCGCAAGATACAGGCGAAGCGTGCCAAATCGTGTGGGCCCTATCCCTTTGAGGAAGTGGAATCCGAAGATGGCTTTATCGGACGCAAGGGGTGTGAATTCGTACGCAGCTATCGGGAAGATCGGCCGTTCTACCTGAACCTGTCGTTCATTGGGCCTCATCCCCCTTACTGGCACCCGGGCGATCTGCAGCACAGGCCTGAAGACATGCCAGGAGCGATTGGGGTGCCCGTGAGCGAGCGGACGCGGGAGCTGCGGGCGCATTACATGGACAAGTGCAGCATTATCGATCGCTGTGTCGGTCGCCTTATCGAATGCCTCGAGGAGAGAGGGATTCTGGAAAATACGGTGATCGTCTTCATCTCGGACCACGGGGACATGCTGGGCGATTTCGGGCTTTGGAACAAACGGTTCTTTTACGAGTCGAGCGTGGGCGTGCCGCTTATTATGTGCGGCCCCCGTATTCCCCCAGGCAGTCGGCTGTTGCCCGGAATCAGCAAGGCCCTGGTTTCACTCCTGGACCTGTATCCCACCCTCCTCAACCTGGCGGGCGTCGATCCAGAGCCATTCGTGCAGCGGCGCGATGGAAGGGATATCCTTTCGATTCTGGAGGGGCGGAAGGGATCCTTACGAACGGCGATTTTCGCAGAGCTCGCCACGGCCGCCATGATCCGCACGGGTAGCTGGAAGCTGATGTTCGACCCGGAACAGGGCGGCGTGCAGCAGCTGTTCAACCTCGCCAGGGATCCCCACGAGGTCGAAAACCTTGCGGGCGCGAGCGGCTATGAAGGGGTGACGAGTGATTTGGTCCAGCAGCTGCTTGCCCACCGCATCCGGTTGACCCAGAAGACGCAGGCCAAGGAGGAGCATCAGCTTCAGCGGGTGCGCGCCGGAGGCTAGTCCGACGGATCAGCGGTGAAGTCCACACCTGGCTCAACTGTGCCTCGGCCTGTTTCCTCGATTGCGGGCTTCCGGAAATCCGAGAGAAGCGACCGGTCCCGAATCTCCACTAACTCGAACCAGAACGATGGCGATCCCTCAACCTACAGTCACGCCTGTCCAGGAGGTTGCCGAGGCGCGGGTCACCCCGCGTTCCTTTGTTCTGGCATTGGTCACGATCGCCGGGATGTGCGTCTACGCGACGTATTACAAGTACCACTTGATGACCCACTTTATGCCGGCTGCGGCGCTGCTTCCGCTCGTGACGTGGATCGGAATCAACTTTGTGCTAAGACTGGCGCTGCCGCGTCTGGCGCTCTCGCAGGTCGAGATGCTGATGATCTTCGGGATGGTCTGGATCGTCGCCACGATGCCCCAGATGGGGAAAGTGAGCTATCAGGTCACCCAGATGGCTGCGCCTGCGCACTTCTCCTCCGCGGAGAACCGGTTCTGGGAGGTGGGCTGGCCTCACGTGCCGAAGTGGCTTTACCTGGCACCTTCGGAATACGCCGTCGGCCCGTTCTATACGGGGCTGGCTCCGGGGGACCCGATTCCGTGGGGTCCGTGGATCTCGCCGCTCTTCTGGTGGTTCGTGGGCGCGCTCGGGATGGTGATGTCGGGCTTCTTCGCGAGTGTGATCTTTTTCAGACAGTGGACGGACAAGGAGCGTCTGACGTTTCCACTGGCCAGGTTTCCGGTGGAACTCCTCGAGGAATCCGAGCGCAGTCGCGGCCTGCCCCGGGTCTTGAAGGACTGGCTCTTCTGGGCAGGGTTCCTTTGCACCGGGGGCGTGATCTTCTGGAACATTGCGGGCTATTTCATCCTCCACCTGCCCAGGATTCCGCTCTACGAGGAGCTTGGACAGCAGGTCGTTCAGATCGGCCGGGGGTTCCCGCCATACTATCTGAGGGTGCAGCCGCTGATCATGGGGCTGGCCTACCATTGTCCTTTGAACCTCCTGTTCACGTTCTGGCTGCTGTATCCCCTCAACATCCTGAAGCGGGGCCTGATGAACCGGGTGGGGTTCTCCGTCGGCATGGAGGGCCAGCCCGCGACATCGGGTGAGCTCCTGCAACTCGAAGCCCACGGCGCACTGATTTTCCTGGTCGGCTGGTCGGTCTGGATCGCGCGCGACCACCTGAGGGAGACCTTCAGAAAGGCGTTTTCAGGTCCGCGGTCCAGGGACGACGGGGCGCCGGTGACCTACCGCACGGCCTGGCTGGGTCTCCTCTGCTCGGGGATCTTCGTGCTCGGTTTCTTCCTTGCCGTCGGGTTCAGCCTCCACGTCGCACTCATCCAGATGGCCTTCATGTTCATCGCTTACTATGGCGTGACCAAGTACTCGGCCGCGACCGGCTTCTCTTTTTTAAGACCCCAGGGAGGACGAGGGGCCGGGATCATACAACGGCTGGGGGGGACGGCGAACCTGTCGCCGGGGGACATCATGGGCATGGTGGTCGTGAACTTCCAGGGGTTTGTCGGCGGGGGCGCGCGTCTGCTCTCGATCCCGGCCACGCCCCATTTCTTTCGCCTGCTGGGGAATCATCTCCGGCGCCATCCCCTGATCTGGGGGGCGCTGCCCGTCGCGCTTCTGACCGCCTATGTTTCCGCTTCGTGGGCGAACGTCCGCATGTTCTACGTCGAGGGAGGGCTGAACAGTTTTCCCGCGTTGGGCGGCTGGAGGCAAATGGCGCGGACCGTGCCGATGATCGAAGGGCTGTCTCCGACCTACTTCGACTATCAGAAGGTGCTTGTCTGGGTTTTCGGAGGGGCGGAGTCCGCGCTGCTGACGGTTCTGATGTCGCGGTTTTCAGGCTGGCCCATCCACCCGATGGGCGTCGCGTTTCCCCAGTTTTATGGATTCAGCCTCTTTCTGGTCTGGCTGCCCAAATACCTGATCATCCGGTTCGGCGGCGTCCGCCTCTACCGGCGTTCAGCCCCGTTCTGGTACGGATTCATCGTAGGCTATCTCACTGGAGTGGGGATCTCGAGCGTCGTCGACATGGTCTGGTTTCAGACCTCCAGACACTTCGTGCACGGATGGTAACGCGTAGCGCGGACAAGACGCATATTGAAGGATCGTAGCGCATGATCGACATCGGAGGCCGGCTGGAGTTGCTTGTAGACGATTTCCTGATCGATCGCACGGCTGGAGTCTCCCTACAGCTCCACAAGCCCACACCTCGGGAGATTGTCCTGGAGCATCGTGAGCCGTGTGTGCAAGACGATAGGGCGAGAACCTTGGAAAGAATCGTCATCTGCCTTACTTTCACGTGTCTCATCTCCGCGATGACCCCTGCCGGTCGTTCATCTGCCGGGAATCTGTCCGCGAAGGGGTTCGACCGCTCCGGGTCGGACGAGAGGGCGATCGCGATTGCAGATGCGGTGATGGCGCGCATGGGGGGCTGGAAAAACTGGGACCAAACGCGTTACATCACCTGGAAGTTCTTCGGGCGAAGGCGGCACGTGTGGGACAAGTGGACGGGACGTCTCCGGTTCGAAGAGGATGACAGGGTCACTCTGATGAATATCCACACCCGGAAGGGTCGCGTATGGCGTGGCGGCGTGGAAATCACGGAACCAGATTCGTTGAAGAGATACCTGGACAGGGGCTACCGTGCTTGGATCAACGATTCGTACTGGCTGGTGATGCCGTATAAACTGAAAGATCCTGGCGTCACCCTGGAATACAACGGAGAGAGCAGGATGGAAAACGGCAGGGCCGCACACGTTTTGACCCTCACCTTTACGGAGGTCGGCGTGACCCCGGAAAACCGGTATGACGTTTACGTCGACAAGGAAGGCATGCGCGTGAGCGAGTGGGCGTTCTACCGGAACGCCTCTGACCCCAAGCCGAAGTTCCGGACACCCTGGGCAGACTGGAAACGTTACGGAAAGATTCTCCTTTCGGCCGATCGCGGCCACAGGCGTCACACGGACCTCGCCGTATTCGACGACCTGCCATCCTCAGTGTTTGACAATCCTGAGCCAGTGGATATCATGAAGCTGGAGGGACGTGCGAGATGAGCCAGAGACGGATTGTTGCCACAGCGCCGATAGACGAGATTGCGGTCGCTATCCTGGAAGCGGTCGCTCCGGTCGAGGTCGCGCCTTCTCCCGACGAAGAGACGATGATGGGCCTGCTGGAGGGCACGGTCGGCCTCGTCGTCCGCGGAGAGGGAAAGGCGACGGCCGGGATGATCGAGGCGGCCGAGGACCTGGCCGTGATCGGCAGGCCGGGCGTCGGATACGATTCGGTCGACCTCCGGGCGGCGACGGCCAGGAAGATTCCGCTGGTCTACGCGCCCGTTGGCGGGTTTGCCGTGGCCGAGGGGGCGCTCGCGCTTCTGCTGACGCTGGTCAAGAAGATCCCGCTGTGTGACGAGATCGTGAAGCGTGGCGAGTGGCAAAGACGCTACGAGGTAAAGACCGGAGACATGACCGAGCATACGCTGGGCATCATCGGGCTGGGGAGGATCGGAAGGCATCTGGCTCGACTCGCTGCTCCCTTCGGGATGACGATCCTGGGATCCGACCCGTATGTGGCGTCGGATGCGCTCGGCGAAGAAGGCATCGAGGTCGTGGCGCTCGACGCGTTGTTGGAACGAAGCGACTACATCTCCACGCATACGCCGCTCACGGACGAGACGCGCGGGCTCATCAATCGGGATTTCGTCGCCAAGGTGAAACCCGGGGCGATCCTGATCAACACGTCGAGGGGAGACGTGGTCGAGAGCCTGGACATCCTGGCCGATGCCCTTGACGCGGGTCGGCTGAACGGGCTTGGGCTGGATGTGTTTCCCGATGAACCTCCGGACTCGGATCATCGCATCTTCAGGGACCCGCGTTGCATCTGCGCGCCGCATCTGGTGGGGATGAGCGAAGTGGCCATGGACCGGATATTCCGCTCCATGGCGGAAGACATGGTCGCCGTGCTCCAGGGAAGACGCCCTGACTTTTGCGTGAATCCCGAAGTGCTGGGCCATCGGCTCGAAACCGGTCAAGAAGGGTAATCATCGTGTCGAGACAGGAGATCGGCCTCCGATACGGATGTAATCCTCACCAATTTCCCGCAAGGGCCTACCGGAAGGAAGGCAGCCTCCCGTTCGAGGTGCTGAACGGCCGGCCGGGCTACATCAACCTGCTGGACGCCCTGAACTCGTGGCAGCTCGTCAAGGAGCTGCGCCAGGTCATCGAGCTGCCCTCGGCCGCATCTTTCAAACACGCGAGTCCGGCTGGGGCTGCAGTTTCCGTGCCTTTGAAAGAGGCGAGCAGGCAAGCCTATTTCATCGGAGACGTGGAGCTGTCCCCGCTTGCCGTGGCCTATTCGCGCGCTCGGGGAGTGGACCGGCTTTCCTCGTTCGGAGACTGGGTGGCGCTGAGCGATCGTGTGGATGTGTCCACCGCCCGCCTGCTGAGCCGGGAAGTTTCGGACGGCGTGATTGCGCCCGACTATGAGCCGGAGGCCCTGGGGATCCTCGGAAAGAAGAAAAGAGGAGGTTACTGTATCCTTCGGATCGATCCGGAGTATGAACCGGATGCGATGGAGTCCCGGGAGGTCTTCGGCGTTACCCTGGAGCAGAAAAGGAACGACCGAATCATCGGTCCCGAACTCCTGGAGAACGTGGTTACGGAGCGAAAGGCGATGCCGGAAGAGGCGGTGCGGGATCTGCTCGTGGCCACGGTCGCGCTGAAGTACACGCAGTCCAACTCGGTCTGTCTGGCCATCGATGGACAGGTGATCGGGGTTGGCGCCGGACAGCAGAATCGCATCGCCTGCGTTCACTTGGCTGCGACGAAGGCCGAAACCTGGTATCTTCGCCAGCATCCCGCCCTGCTCGACCTGAGATTCAGAAAAGGGCTGAAGCGTTCCGAGAAGATCAACGCGATTGAGGTTTACCTGAGGGGAGAGATGACGTCGACCGAACGCGAGGTCTGGCAGCAGGCCTTCGAGACCGTCCCGGAGGACATGGCGGTTCAGACGAGGCAGGACCGGATTGCCGGTCTGACGGGGGTCTCCCTGAGCTCGGACGCATACTTTCCGTTCCGAGACAACATCGACCGGGCCGCGCGGAGCGGCGTTTCCTACGTTGTCCAGGCTGGCGGCTCGATCAACGACGAAGATGTGATTTCGGCCGCGAACGCGTACGGTATGGTCATGGCGCTTTCAGGCGTGAGACTTTTTCATCATTAGCACATCATCTTAAGATTTTGTTTTTTAAACATTTGCTATAGATTTCACTCAAAGTTAACGTAACGTCAAAGTTTGTCTTGACTTTAACGTAACGTTAAAGTAGATTGAGTAGAGAAGGGGAACGTCCCCCAAAATCAAGAGGGTGTGACGCATGATGCACATCGGCAGCTTGGCCCGGCAGGCGGGGACGACGACGCGAACGGTCCGCTATTACGAAGAGATGGGATTGATCCAGCCTGAGTGTCGGAGCGCGGGCGGATTCCGCTGTTACTGCGACGACCAGTTGAACAGGCTGCAGATGATTCTAAGTCTGAAGGAGATGGGTTCGATCTGGAGCGCATCAAGGTCATTCTGGACAAGCGGGAGCGGAATGGCACGGGTGGCGAGCTGGCCGAGTCGATCCTGGAAGACCTGAGCTTTCGCCTCGAGGAAGTCGCCAGTCAGATCGAGCGCTGTCAGCGGCTCCAGGTGAAGCTCAGGCGGGCGATCGACAGCCTCTGCCGGTGCAGGCCGTGTGAGTTGAGGCTGGAAGAGCGACTCTGTCCCGAGTGCGACGTGCTCGATGATGAACCGAAGGAGCCGTTTCCTTTTTTCCACGCCATGCCCCAGAATTGACCGGTTTTCGATTTCGCAGGCAAATAAAACCGCCGGTTCCGGACCTCCCACAGTACGGGAACCGACGGTCTGTCGGAAGATGTATCCCTCGATACGAAAAAGGAGATACAACTTCCCTTTTTGGTTCGAGAAATATAACCGAGACGCAGCGGGCTGTCAACCCGATCGCGAGGTCGTCCGGAAATGCGCAAGCGTCGTGAAACGGGTGGAGAGGAGCCGGGGATGGCGTCGGCCGATCTCTACTTGAAGGACATTCGAAAGTACACGCCCCTGAGCCGCGAAGAAGAGGGCAGGCTCCTTCGGGCCGCGCGCAAGGGAGATCAACGCGCCCTGAATCGCCTGATCACCGCCAACCTCAGGTTTGTCGTCAGAGTCGCAGGTGAGCACGCCGGGCGGGGACTGTCGGTTTCTGATCTGATCGCGGAAGGCAACCTAGGTCTCATCCGGGCGACGCAGACGTTCGATCCGAAACGCGGGTTGAAGTTCATCACGTATGCCGTCTGGTGGATCAGACAGGCCATGCGTGCTGCCCTCAACCGCCAGACGCGCCTGGTTGCCTTTCCTGTCAACCAGATTGACGATGCGGATCGGGTGAACCGGGAGACGCGTCGATTGTCTCACGCGTTGGGGCGGTGGCCCCATCTGGATGAATTGGTCAGGACGACCCGGATGAACCCGCGGCGACTCAGACGGGCGCTTGAAGTGGGCCAGTCCACGCGCTCTCTTGACCATCCGATCTACGACGACGGAGATGTCCGATATGGGGACACGTTCCCGGACTCGGATCCCGGACCGGACGAGCGGCTGGATGACGCTCGCCGGCGACGGCTGCTTCGCGACAGCCTGGAGGATATCCCGGAGCGGGAAGCCAAGGTCCTGAGCCTCTATTTCGGACTGGATACGGATGAACCGGTATCGCTGGAAGCGGTCGGAAGACGGTTTCAAATCAGCCGTGAGCGCGTCAGGCAGATCAAGGACCGCGCCCTTCACAGGCTGCGGGAAAGGATGGGCTTAGAGAAAATCCCGAGCTAGCGCCCGAGTAGGTTCGAAACGTCTTGAGCATCGTGGGTGACACGGAATGCCAACGATTGAATCCGATCGCTGACCCCGCCGGAAGGGCGTCTCGACGACACAGCCTCGTACGCATAGAAAACCCGCGGAGACCGGTCGTGCTCCGCGGGTTTTGTCTATGTTCACTCAGGCGGACCCAATCCGGGCTACTTGCTGAAGCTGATGCTCAGCCCTCCCCAGAACTCTGACTCGTTCTCGTTGACATCCTTGTCTGCAAAGCAGTAACCCAGAACGGGGCTGATGGTGAAGGTCCCTGCAACGATGCCCAGGCTTGCAGAGATGGTGACATCGTTGAAACCCATGCTGCCCGTTCCATCGCTTATCCCGATGCTCGCCCCCAGGCCAAGACTGACCTTTCCCTCGGTGTCCAGCGGAAATTCCGGTCCGATGCCGAGCGTGAGATACCACGCGTCGACCAAGCCGAAGTCGTAGTAGGCGGTCAGGCTCGGCGCGGCCGCGTTGTCCAGGCTGATCCCGGCGTAGAATTCCTCGGTATGCGTGCCGCTGTCTGCGCTCGGAAAGGTATACTGGATGTAGCCGACCGAGAGGCCCACGCCGCTTTCTTCGCTGATCGTACGGTCGTAGCTGAGCGTAAAATCGAGCTCGTCGGCGCCTTTCAGCGAATCTCGGTTCTGCAACGAAGCCGAGCCCCATATGTTCAGACTCAGGCCGCTCTCGCCAAATCCGAGCGTCAGGCTGGGCTGCATGGCCACTTTGTCCCCAAGGTTGTAGCCGCGCCAGATATACTGGGAGTAGGTATCGAGGGCGCCATCGACAGAGATATTCAACTCCTCCTGCGCCCTTGCCTGGCTTGAGGAGAAAAGGATGGCCGTTGACAGCAGAATTCCGAAGATCCTGAACATGGTTTACCCTCCTTAGTGGTTTACTACCGTTTTCGGCCAGGACCTGAGGGAGACTCGAGGAGGTGCCTGACCCTTTTGGGCGCGAACTCTGCGCCCGCTTGTCGATCTTCCCGGTTTCTTTTTCGCAGGGCGCGGCTGCCATAGGAACCGCGTCCGCTCCCCACGGCAGGGGATGAGGTCGTCACGAAATTGGCGTATGCCGTGACGCCGTGTTCTAGGATGTCGAGACCTGCTTCTTCATCTTCTTCGCGGACCCTCAGCCCCACCGTCACCTTGATCAGCGTAAAGAGGACGAGGGAGGCGACAAAGGTGAACCCGAACACCGCGACGATTCCCGAGAGCTGAGTCAGATAACGCCCCGCCTCTCCGGGTCGACAGAAGAACGGGATCGCGCACGCAAGGGTGCCCCAGGCCCCGGCGACGCCGTGCACGGAGATTGCGCCAACCGGATCGTCCACCCGGATTTTGTCGAAGAAAATCACTGAGAACACCACCAGGACACCGGCCACGGCTCCGGTAAGCACTCCGCCCAAAGGCGTCATCGTGTAGCAGCCTGCGGTGATGCCGACCAACCCGGCGAGGGCCCCGTTGAGGGTCATCGCGATGTCAGGTTTTCCAAACTTCGCCCAGCTGGTGAACATCGCCAAAAGGGCACCGGCTGCCGCGGCCAGGTTCGTCACGACGGCGACGCGGGCAAACGACCCGCCGTCCAGCGACGTCGTAGAACCGGCGTTGAACCCGAACCAGCCCAACCAGAGGATGAAGACCCCCAGCGCGGCGAGCGGCATGCTGTGCCCGACGAGCGCGTTCATCGAGCCGTCGACGTTGTACTTGTTCCTTCGGGGACCGAGAACCAGGGCGCCCGCCAACGCTGCCCATCCGCCGACGCTGTGAACGACCGTGGATCCGGCAAAATCGACGAAGCCCGTTTCTTCCAGCCACCCGCCACCGTGCCAGAGCCCGCCCCACGCCCAGGAACCGGTGATCGGATAGATGATCGTAGTGATCGCCACGCTGTAGATGAGGTACGCAGAAAACTTCGTGCGTTCCGCCATCGCACCTGACACGATCGTGGCGGCCGTGGCGGCGAAGACCGTCTGGAAGATGAGGAAGGAGTACATCCAGTTGGGATCCTCGCCGAAGGCGTTCACGTCGGGGTTCGGGAACCATTCATAGACGGCGCCGCTGAACATGATCGCGAATCCAACGGCCCAGAATCCGATGGCGCCGACGGAGAAGTCGCAGATATTCTTCATCAGGATGTTGACTGCGTTCTTCGCCCGGGTAAAGCCCGACTCCACGAGGGCGAATCCGGCCTGCATGAAGAAGACCAGAAAAGCGGCTACACAGGTCCAGAACCAGTCCACCTGTTTTGAGAGATCCGAAATCTGTTCCGGCAGGGAGATCTCTTCCTGGGCTGCCGCGATCGTGGGGAAGAGCAGGATTCCCAGGACATAGGGCACAACCCGTTTCCAGAAATCGAGCATGGAACTCCTCAACGATGAAGGGTGTCAGGTTTGGGGAAACGAAGCCTGCATTGGACGACGTGAAGATAGGGCCGTCACGTTTCGCACGGGTTTCACCCACGTAAAATGATGATGAAGAGTTTGTTAAAACCGTGTAAACCGAGACCGGCGGATTGAAATCGGCAGGGAGGTCGGGATGGGGGGCAGGGACAGCGATAACTGCGGGGGATTTAACGCAATGGAGGGATCACGGGCGCACGGTCGGGCGATTTTCCGGGCGCATTTCATGTTTCGAAAAGATGAACGGATCGTGACGTCGATGTAAACGGGCGCACATCAAAAAAGAAAGGCAGCCGGCCGCTCCGCCGATGCCCCTTTGAAAAACCGGGAATTCCGTCTTCGAATCATTTCTTCTGGAGCTGATGACGCAGGGCGGACATCTCCTGTTCCAGCTTCTGCATTCTCTGAAACAAGACCTCCCGGTTGTGATCGACCTGGAGCATCTCGGGCGGAGGGCTTCCCCCCGAGGTCAGGTTTGCCAGTCGGCCTATCTCAACGCGAGGCGTCATCGGCTTTGAGCCTCGCCGTATCCTCATGCGAACAGATGTGCCTGGCGGCGTCGACAGCACCATGCTTTTCAGGTGCTCACCGCTTCTGATCTGGGTGCTCTGATAGGAGATGATCAGGTCGCCGAGTCGAACGCCACAAGCCTGAGCGGGTCCGCCGGAGTCCACGTCCGTCACCGAAAATCCTTTGGCCGGATCGAACTCCCCTTCGACACCCAGCCACCCGGAACCGGTGTCGCGTTCCGCGACCAACCTTCGTGCGGTCTGCAGGGCTCGATTGATGGGAATCACAAACACAGACCTGGGAATGTCCTGCAGGCCGGCAAGCGGTCGACCGCTCCCGCTGGTGTGGGCGCCAACCCAGGCGTCCGTCGCACTCCAGACCATGCCGATGACCTCCCCCGTGCTGCAAAAAACAGGAGCGCCGCCATAACCCGGGTGTACCCGGGATACGATCTGGAACAAACTCCCGTCGGGGTTGATGCTGTGGGTCGACCCGAACGAAGGCGTAAGGTTCCCAAAGGTATTTCCAAGTATGAACGTGTAGTGACCGATTCTCACCCGGTCTGAATTCCCGGGCGTGATCGGAGAGAGGTCTTCTCGGGCGATTCGGATGACGGCCACTTCAGAGGCCGGATCCGAGGCGATAAAGTTGGCCAGGGCCTGCTCGCCCGTCGTCAGCGTCACGCGGATTTCTTCTGCCCTTGCGACGGCCTTGTCTACGGTGAGGATATGTCCATTTGAATCTATGACGAAGCCGGTTCCGTGTACGAATCCCCGTCCGTACTGCAGCCCTTCGTCCTCTCCGGAGCTATTATAAAGGGAATGAATGCGAACGACGCCATCCCGGTTCTCCTCCAAGATCGAAGCGATCTCGTTCTCGATCCTGTTCAAGATGGACGCCTGTCCTGCCCATCCGTTTCCAGCCCACGGGAGGAGACTGATCAAGGTGATGCTGAAGAAGAACCTGAAACCATCCGCCTTCATGCTACGTTTCGCCCTCTCTCCCGGCATCAGAATCGGACCATCACGCGGTGAGCCGGGGCGGTCTGCCTGACAGGTCGAACAGGTTTGGCAGGGGTCTGCGCGCTGTCTTCCTGAGCGCGATAAAACTTGCTGGAGATCGTGTAGGACTCTTCGTGAGAAAGGCTTTTCAATGCGCCCTGGTCGATTGCGGCAGGCAGGCTGGATTGCGAAATTTCATTTCCGAGGCGGTCGGTGTGCCCTCTCCAGCCCAGTGTGATCCCCAGGGCGAGAAGGAGGATGGCAGCCGCGGACGCGAATGTCCTGGGCAGGGTGGGGAACAGGAAACGCTGAACCTTTCTGCCCAACTGCGCCTCTTTCGTCGTTTCCATGAGCAGGCGGCTCCGAAGCGCAAAGTCGAATCCAGCTGAAGGCTGCATTCGAGGCAGTTGGGAAAGCTGTTTCACGAGGGCCTGAAGATCCCTCAACAGCTTCGCACACGACGGGCAATCGGCGGCGTGCCGTTCCACCCGGCCGTGCGTCCGTTCTCCGAGTTCGCCGTCGATGTAATCAGAAACCTTTTTGGAAAAATCGTTGCAATCCATCGAATCGTTTCCCTTCTCCGAAAATTGTCAGATGCGTCTCCCTCTTCGTCAGATTGAGAGGCCCACGTCACGGCCTTCGTTCCTCAGCTTCTGCTGGAGCTTCATCCGGGCCCGGCTGACTCGAGATTTGACAGTACCAACCGGGCAATTCACGATCTCCGAAACTTCCTGATAAGAGAGTCCGTCGACGTCCCGCAGCAGAACGACCTGACGATAGTTGTCAGACAGGGTGTCGATGGCCCGTTGAATCTGAACATCCGTGATGGACGACTCCGTCACCGTGTCCGGCCGGAAGGACTCATCGGGCAGATCCAATCCCGTGTCGGATTCCTCGTCGCGATCGACGGAGAACAGGCGCCAGCGCTTCCGCCGACGCAGTTCGCTCTTGGCGAGATTGCCCGCGATCGTGAAAAGCCAAGTCGAAAAGTTGGCGATGGCCTTATACTCGGTTCGCTTCCGGAACGCCCGCAGAAAGGTCTCCTGAACGATGTCCTCCGCCGTCTCCGGATCCCCCACGAATCGAAAGACGAAGTTGTAGAGCCTTCCTCGGTATCGATGCACCAGCTTTCCATAGGCTTCTACATCTCCGCCAGCCACCTCAGACAGGATTTCTCCATCCGACAAGCCGCCTGCCGTGGAGGTCGAATCGACCATCATCATTCGAGCCCCTCCCCTTTTCATCTCCTGTCCGGGAGCGACCTGGTCCCGGTGCACCGAACTCCCGATGTCTGCTTGTTGGTCGACTGGATATGCGTGCGATATATTGATAGACTCAGGCAGGTCCTACGCTATGTATGGAACGGGCGAGATGGACGCTGAATGCATCCCGTCCGATGCCATGGCCTTAGACCCTTTTTTGCATCGTAAGTTCCCGAAAAACGCGGCATCCGGGAGTCATGATAACGGAAATGGGCATCGGTCAAAATCAAAAAACCGGGCCGGTTTCTCTCCTTGACACGATTTTCCCCATATGTTAATCTGTATACCGACTCCTCTCGGAATGCCGACGAATTTTCAAGGAAGAGGAAGGGGACGCCATGGGTCAAAGAGATGAAGCGCTTGAGGTGAGCGAGGCGGAAATCGCCGTTCACTGGCGAGAAGAAGATTACTATACACCCAGTCCGCAATTTATTGCCCAGGCCAACATGACCGATGCGGACATCTATCGGCGCCTGGGACTCGAGCACTTTCCCGAGTGCTTCAAGGAGTACGCCGATCTCCTGACCTGGTATCAGTATTGGCACACCACGCTGGATACCAGCGACGCCCCGTGCTGGAAATGGTTCGTGGGCGGGAAGATAAACGCGTGCTACAACTGCGTCGATCGGCACCTGGATCGCTACAGGAACAAGGCAGCCATCATCTATGTGCCCGAGCTCGAGGATGAAGACCATATCGTCATCACCTACCAGGAGCTCTACGTAAGGGTCAACGAGCTGGCAGCGCTTCTCCGGGACTTCGCCGGACTCAAGGCCGGAGATCGGGTCACGCTTCATATGCCCATGGTTCCCGAGCTTCCGATTACGATGCTCGCATGCGCAAGGCTGGGTGTGGTTCACTCCGAGGTCTATGGCGGATACAGCGGCCGGGCGTGCGGCGACAGGATATGGGACTCGGGGAGCAACGTTCTGATCACCAGCGACAGCTATTACCGGTCCGGCAGTCTGCTCGATCACAAGGTCAAGGCCGACGAAGCAGTGGAGGTGGCTCAACAGGCAGGCCAGGAAGTCGACAAGGTTCTGGTCTGGAGGCGCTACCGGGGGCAGTTCGGCTCGGAAACACCCATGGTCGAAGGCCGAGACTATTTCGTAGATGAGCTGCTGGGCGACTACAAAGGGAGGCGCGTGGCGCCCGTTCAACTGCCTGCGGAGGACCCGCTCTTTATCATGTACACGAGTGGGACGACCGGGCGGCCGAAGGGCTGCCAGCACGGCACCGGCGGCTACATGTCGTATGTTGCCGGTACGTCAAAGTTCGTTCAGGACATTCATCCCGAAGATGTCTACTGGTGCATGGCGGATATCGGGTGGATCACCGGGCACTCATATATCGTCTACGGCCCGCTCTCCCTGGCGGCGACGAGCGTGATGTACGAAGGCGTGCCGACTTTCCCGGACGCAGGTCGCCCGTGGCGGATCGCCGAGCAACTCGACGTGAATATTTTCCACACCGCCCCCACCGCCGTTCGCATGCTGAGGAAGGCCGGACCGGACGAGCCGAAAAACTACGACTATCATTTCAAACACATGACGACGGTGGGAGAGCCGATAGAGCCGGAAGTGTGGAAGTGGTATTACAACGCGGTCGGCAAAGGCGAGGCGGCGATCGTGGATACCTGGTGGCAGACCGAGACAGGCGGGTTTCTCTGCAGCACGATGCCCGCACTTCATCCCATGAAGCCAGGGAGCGCCGGGCCGAGCATGCCGGGGATTCACCCAATCATCTATGATGAGGAAGGGAACGAAATTGAAGGGGGATCCGGCAAAGCGGGCAACATATGCATCAGGAATCCGTGGCCGGGAGGGTTTCAAACCATCTGGGGAGATCGCGACCGGTACGTTTCGCAATACTATGAAAAGTACTGTAAGGACAAAAGCAGCAAGGACTGGCGCGACTGGCCCTATTTCGCGGGTGACGCTGCCGTGCAGGCAGAGGACGGCTATTACCGTATCCTGGGTCGGGTCGACGATGTGATCAACGTTGCCGGACATCGGCTGGGCACCAAGGAGTTGGAGTCTGCCTGCCTGATCGTGGAAGAGATCGCCGAGGCGTCCGTGGTCCCGCTTTCCGACGAGATCAAGGGTAAGGTGCCCGAGATTTACGTGTCTCTCAAACCAGGCTATGACGCGACTCGGGAAATACAGGACAAAGTCATCAAGATTATCGAGTCTGAGATCGGCAAGATCGCCAGGCCGAAGCGCGTCTACATCGTACCCGACATGCCGAAGACGCGCTCGGGGAAGATCATGCGCCGCGTGCTCGCGGCCATATCCAACGGGTCTGATGTGGGTGATGTGACGACCCTGGCAAACCCGGAGGTCGTAGAAGAGATTCAAAAGATGGTTCAGGGCTGAGTCCTTCATTCAGAAACGTTCAATCCTGAGGGAGCCGTCGCCTGGCTTCCTCTTTTTTTGCCGGGTACCGCATACGTCAAAGCGTGGAGCTGAGCCATGTCAGTTGTGCGGAGGGCGATTCTCCTCCTCTCGGGCGGGATGGACTCCACGACGCTCCTCTGGTGGATGGGTGCGGAAGGGATTCCTGAGATCCATACGGTCTCCATCGACTATGGCCAGCGACACGCCGTTGAGCTCGCCAGCAGCGCGGTGCTTTCCAGACTGGCCGGCGCGACCTCACACCGCTGCTTGAACCTGGATCTGGGGCAGATTGGGGGCAACCCACTCACGGACCCGGAGATGGACGTGCCCGGCGCGGCTGACGGCGAGCAAATTCGCACGGTCGTTCCTTACCGCAACATGCTGTTCGTGACGTTGACCGCTGCCCTGGCCGAGACGGAGGGGATCGAGCACATTTTCCTCTCTCCCGTGCGAGACGACCGTCGCGCTTATCGGGACTGTCGACGCGAGTTCTATGCAGGGCTCCAGAAGGCGCTTCGCCTGGGGGCGACGCGCGAAGAGGGTGTCACCCTCCACACTCCTTTTGTGGATAAGTGGAAGCGGGATGTGGTCAGGATCGGGCTGGAATTGGGCGTGCCATACGAACGGACACACACCTGCTATGAGGGGTCTCGCCCTGCGTGCGGTGCGTGCGACGCCTGCGCGGAGCGGATCGAGGCGTTTCGAGCGAACGGCGTGCGGGATCCGTTGCGCTACGCTCGGGAAACGGATTGGACCTGAATGTTCGCGGTGGCGGTCTGACGTCGAGCCACCGCTCGCGGCGCGACCACCAGTAGGGTCGACCGGCCGGTCGCCCCTACTATATAGCCGGCGCAAGCCTTTCTTCTGTCTGCATTCCGGCAGAAGGACAATGAGAAGGGCAGACAGGAATGTCTGCCCCACCTCACTTAGTTAACGTCAACCCTCTTTCCCGAAGGCCTGCGCAAAGATCAGAAAATCGCTGAACCCGATGGCGCCGTTGCCATCCAGATCGTATCGGACGTCATACCCGTCGTCGCCCTGACTCAAACCGAACTTTGCCGCGAACAGCACAAAGTCGGAAAATCCGACGGTCCCATCGCCGTCGAAGTCGGGATCGGACTTTGCGGTGGCGGTAAAGGTCGCCGGCTCGACGTCCTTTACCGATGCGACGACGGTGTTCGTACCGGGTTGGCTTCCAAGCGTCAGGGTCGTGGCGGCACGGCCCTCGGCATCGGTGGTGGCGGTGGTCACCGAGAGCGTCCCACCCCCGGCCGTGACCCTGAAGGTGACCGTGGCCCCGGCCAGGGGGTCTCCGTATTGATCCAGGACCAGGACGAAGAAGGGCCGGTCCAGGACGGTGCCGGCCGGTCCCTGCTGCCGGCGCCCCGGGACCTTGGTCAGCGTCCGTGGATGGGGCCCCAGATTCCACAGCAACATGGTGCCGTCGGAGGCCCCGGAGGCCAGGGTGGCGCCGTCGCGTGTGAACGCCACCGAGTGGACCAGATCCGTATGCCCTTGCAGGTTGGCAGTTCTTCTCTTCGTCATCATGTCCCACAGCGAGACCGTGCCCCATGATCCTGAGACGAGGCTCTTGCCGTCGGGTGAGAAGGCCGCCGATCGGCCCCGCGCGCCTTCCAGGTTGCCGATCGGTTCTCGGGTCGTTACAGACCATAGTCTGGTGCCATCCCACGAGACGGAAGCCAGGATGTTCCCATCGGGGGAGAAGGCCACTGTATAGACCCCGTTCTCATGCCCTTCAAGGGTGGCGATGAGCTGCTGATTCGCCACATCCCATAGCTTGACCGTCTTGTCTTCATCACCGCCGGCCGAAGCCAGGAAGGCGCCGCCGGGTGGAGAGAACGCCACCGATAGGACCTCCTTCGTATGCCCTTCGAGGGAGCCGATCAGCGCGCGAGCCCCCACGTCCCAGAGTCGGACCGTGGCATCATTCCACCCTCCGGCCGAAGCCAGGGTGGCGCCGTCGGGCGAGAACGCCACCGAAGTGACACCACCGCTGTGTCCTTCCAGCGTCCCGACCGGTTCTCGGGTCCTCACCTCCCACAGCTTGACCGTGCGATCCCACGACCCGGAAGCCAGGAGGGAACCGTCGGCAGAAAAGGACACGCAAGGGACCCCACGCGCATGCCCTTCAAGAGTGGCGATCGGGTTCCGCGTCGCCGCGTCCCACAGTCGGACCGTGCCGTCATACGACCCGGAAGCCAGGAGCGTGCCATCGGCGGAAAGCGCCATCGTGGACAAAGACCCGTGACCGGAGAGACCGGCGACATTCCCGGTCTCTAACTCCCTCAACAGCACCGTGCCGTCCGCGGCGCCCGAGACCAAGGTCGAGCCATCGCGCGAGAACGTCACCGAATGGACCGGACCCCCATGCTCTTCCAGGGTGGCCACCTCCTGGTGTGTGGCCACGTCCCACAGGCGGACCGTGCCCTCCGACGACCCCGAAGCCAGGGTCGCGCCGTCGGGCGAAGAAAACGCTACCGATCTGACCTGATTGGTATGCCCTCTCAGTGTGGCGACCTGTGCCTCCGTGGCCGCATTCCACAGTATGACGGTGCGATCATCCCACGACCCTGCCGAAGCCAGCAAGGCGCCGTCGGGCGAGAACGCCACCGAGGCGACCCGGTCCGTGTGCCCTTCCAGCGTGGCAACCTCTGTCTGTGATGCCACGTCCCACAGCCGGACCGTGCCGTCCTGGAACCCCGAGGCCAGCCTCGTCCCGTCCAGAGAAAAGTCAACCGAGATGGCCCAGGAATTCTCGGTTTCCCGCGGCACCTCCCAGGTGCCCGTCACGCGCCGGGTCTCCACGTCCCACACCTTGATGACCTGGTCCCATGAACCGGAAGCCAAACGTGTTCCATCTGGAGAAAACACCACCGCAGCGACCCGGCCCCATTCCGGGTGCCTCAGCGTGCCGATTCGCTCCCCAGTCTCCACCTCCCACAGCTTGACCTGGCCGTTACCCAACCCGGCGGCCAAGGTGCCGTCGAGGGAGAACGCTACGGAATGGGCAGGCCTCTCAGTCGGAAGCAGCGCCAGGGCCCGGGACGTGGCCGTCTCGTAGAGCCACACGCCGATGGCGCTGGCCACGGCCAGACAGCGGCCATCCGCCGAAAGAGCCACCGTCCGGTCGCCTTCCCCAAGGACGCCCTTTCCCAGGCGCACCGTCGCCGCCCGGGGCAGATGCCAGGTCCGGTAGTCCCCCTCCAGCTCGGCCACGGCGGTGCCCACGCCCTGTGCGGTAAACGTCGCCAACTCGTGCCCGCCGCCGAGGGACACGCCCACGATGTTCGGCCCCGGTTGAGGCCCCAGGGTAAGGAGCAGCTCCGCCCGGCCCTTGGCATCGGTGGTGGTATGCTCCACTGAATAGCGGCCGCTGAGCTGACCCTCGCCTCCCGTGACCTTGAAGGTGACGGCCGCATTGGGCAGGGGATCGCCGAACTGGTCCCGCACTTCCACAACCAGTGGATGAGCCAGCGGCGCCCCCGGCGTGCCCTGCTGGCCATCGCCGGAGAGGATCTCCAGCGCGAAAGGACGGGGCCCCGTCCACTCCGACACGTCCCACAGCTTGACCGTGCGATCCCACGACCCGGAAGCCAGTAGAGCGCCATCGGGCGAAAACGATACCGAAGTGACCCCATCCAAATGTCCTGAGAAGCCGGCGACTATCCTTCCGGTGGAAACATCCCATAGTTGGATCTTGTGATCCCATTCCCGTGTCCCGGAGACGAGCAGAGTTCCGCCGGGCGAAAACGCCACCGAAGTGACCTCCGCCCCATCCCCCTTCAGGATGGCGACCTGTTCTTGTGTAGCCACGTCCCACAGCCTGACCGTGTACTCCCCCCATCCCCCGCCCGATGCCAGCAGGGCGCCATCGGGGGAAAACGCCACCGAAGTAACCTCAGCCGTATGCCCCTTCAAGGTGGCGATCTCTTCCCGGCTCGCCACGTCCCACAACCTGACCGTGCTATCCTGCGACGCGGAAGCCAGGAGGGCGCCGTCGGGAGAAAACGACACCGAACGAACCCAAGACGTATGCCCCTCCAACTTGGCGATCTCTTCCCGGCCCGCCACGTCCCACAGCCGGACCCCGTTAGCCAGGAGGGCGCCGTCAGGAGAAAACACCGTAGGACCCCCCTTCAGGGTGGCGATCTCTTCCCGGCCCGCCACGTCCCACACCGTGCCGCTCGATGCCAGGAGGGCGCCGTCAGGAGAAAATGACACCGACCGGACCGGATCCCCATGCGTTTCCAGAGCGGCGATCTCTTTCCGGCCCGCCACATCCCACAGCCGCACCCCGCGATCTTCACCCTGCCCCGTCTCAAAATCCTGTGACCCGGAGGCGAGCAGGGTCCCATCGGGCGAGAACGCCACGGAAGTGACCCCGATCGTATGCCCTTCCAGGGTGGCGATCTCGTACGGGGAAATTTCCGCAAGGGTAAAGTCGAACTTGCTCAGATTCCCTTCCGCATCGACGGCCTTGGCGAAAAGGCCATGACTGGGTTCCTCGCCAAGTCCTATGAAGACAGCACTCCAAAAATAGAAGCCATCATAGTCGATTTCAACGACGGCACTGGTCTTGCCCGCCAAGCCATGACAAAACTGCCGTGCCGGCGGTATGGCCAACTGGTAAAGCCCCTCGGAATCGCTGACCTGAAGCCGCACCGGCACGCTTGTCGAGCCCGCAGGATATCCAGGGGGCGAAATGAGTTCGATGACGGGCGGCTGTCCCTCTTCAGTCGGGATGCCGGGATTGAAGTAGGTATGGACCGCCAGGAAATCGGCAGAGCACGCGGAGATTCGATCCCACGTGCTTGCACCCGGGAATTGGCTCGGTCCACCGTACGACATGATGTAAGCACCGTCACTGTAGTAGTGGGGCAATCCGAAGGCGTGTCCCAGTTCATGTGCCACCAGGTCCCAAGAAAACTCGCTGGCTACCAACACATAGCCGCCATTTTTCGTCTCTCGCGATCCGACGCCGCCTGCCCAGGTACCACCTCTCCACCGAAGTAAATCGGTACCGAGGACGATGACGTAGATGTTCGCATCCAGATCAAACGACTGTTCGATCTCTTCAATGATAGTAGCTTCAAGTGCGAAAGAGTTTTCGTAGTGGCTGTAGGGATGCTGACTATCGACGCGATGCACCAAGGGTTCGCCCTGGGCATCGGTTTCAATGCGGAAGGTCCAGTCGCCGTAGCCGTGGGCCTGCATCTGCTCGAGATAGAAGGTCTGACTCTGCTTGATCGCCGTCTTCATCGAATCGACCACGTCGGCGCGATAGGGCCAGTCGTTGGGCAGGAAGTAGATCATCCGCACCGTGCGAGGTTCGCCCACGTCCAGGTCCGCCAGCCGCTTGGCCGCGGGGCGAGGATGATCGCGCCGCGAGCGCTCGTAGTCGTCGAACGCGCAGAAATGCACACTGTCAGCCGGCGGGGACGAAGCGTGGGCGGTGAGCGGACAGAGAAGATTAATGAGAATCGCCAGACACACCAATTCAATGTTGAGCTTTTTCAAGGCGCTTGTCCCAATGCTCGTTGCAAATTAAAAAAAACAACCAGGCGACATACTGAGATGGCCCAACCCCTGGTTTTTCTCCCCTCATTCTTCCGGGAGAGGAGGTGGGGGATATGTCCTCGGAGCGAGGGTATCTTGCCCTCGTTGCACCGACGTTGAAATTGTAGGGGCAACCCTTGTGGTTGCCCGGCTTTCACTGGAGATGATTTCGCCAGACCATTTCGTTGTCCGATGGACGCGGGGTGGCCGTCTTCCGTCTCCCCTCTACCGCCTTTAGCTCTTCCCGAACGCGCCCGCAAAGATCAGAAAATCGCTGAACCCGATGGCGTCGTTCCCATCCAGGTCGTAACTCGCGTCGTATCCCTCATCACCCTGACTCAATCCGAACTGCGCCGCAAACTGTACAAAGTCGGCGAAACCAACGGTCCCGTCGCCATCAAAGTCGGGATCGGACTTTGCGGTGGCGGTAAAGGTCGCCGGCTCGAGGTCTTCTACCGTTGCGACAACGGTGTTTGCACCAGGTCGGCTTCCAAGCGTCAGAGTCGTGGCGGCACGGCCGTCGGCATCGGTGGTGGCGGTGGTCACCGAGAGCGTCCCACCCCCGGCCGTGACCCTGAAGGTGACCGTGGCCCCGGCCAGGGGGTCTCCGTATTGATCCAGGACCAGGACGACGAAGGGCTGGTCCAGGACGGTGCCGGCCGGTCCCTGCTGCCGGCGCCCCGGGACCTTGGTCAGCGTCCGTGGATGGGGCCCCAGATTCCACAGCAACATGGTGCCGTCGGAGGCCCCGGAGGCCAGGGTGGCGCCGTCGCGTGTGAACGCCACCGAGTGGACCAAACCCGTATGCCCTTGCAGGTTGGCAGTTCTTCTCTTCGTCATCATGTCCCACAGCGAGACCGTGCCCCATGATCCTGAGACGAGGCTCTTGCCGTCGGGTGAGAAGGCCGCCGATCGGCCCCGCGCGCCTTCCAGGTTGCCGATCGGTTCTCGGGTCGTTACAGACCATAGTCTGGTGCCATCCCACGAGACGGAAGCCAGGATGTTCCCATCGGGGGAGAAGGCCACTGTATAGACCCCGTTCTCATGCCCTTCAAGGGTGGCGATGAGCTGCTGATTCGCCACATCCCATAGCTTGACCGTCTTGTCTTCATCACCGCCGGCCGAAGCCAGGAAGGCGCCGCCGGGTGGAGAGAACGCCACCGAACGGACCGAGTACGTATGCCCCTCGAGGGTGCCGATCGGCTCGCGAGCCCCCACGTCCCAGAGTCGGACCGTGGCATCATTCCACCCTCCGGCCGAAGCCAGGATGGCGCCGTCGGGGGAAAACGACACTGATGTGACCTCACCCGTATGCCCTTTGAGTGTGCCGATCTCTTCTCGGGTCCCCACGTCCCACAGCTTGACCGTGCGGTCCCGCGACCCGGAAGCCAGGAGGGCGCCGTCGACTGAAAACGACACGGAAGTGACCCCCGACGTATGCCCCTCGAGGGTGGCGATCCGGGTCCGTGTCGCCGCGGCCCACAGCCTGATCGTGCCGTTCAAATACCCCGACGCCAAGAGCGTGCCATCGGGCGAAAACGCCATAGAGGACAAGGATCCGTGACCGGACAGACCGGCGGCATTCCCGGTCTCTAACTCCCTCAACAGCACCGTGCCGTCCGCGGCGCCCGAGACCAAGGTCGAGCCATCGCGCGAGAACGTCACCGAATGGACCGGACCCCCATGCTCTTCCAGGGTGGCCGTCTCCTCGCGTGTGGCCACGTCCCACAGCCGGACCGTGGGATCCCGCCCTCCCCCGGCCGAAGCCAGGGTGGCGCCGTCGGGGGGTGAAAACGCCACCGACCGGACCTCGCTCCTGTGTCCTCGCAACATAGCGACCTGCGCTTGCGTGGCCACATCCCATAACCTGACCGTGGGATCGTCCCATCCTCCGGACGAAGCCAGGGTGGCGCCATCGGGCGAGAACGACACTGAAGTGACCCGATCGGTGTGCCCTTCCAGCGTGGCAACCTCTGTCTGTGATGCCACGTCCCACAGCCGGACCGTGCCGTCCTGGAACCCCGACAACAGTCGCGTCCCATCCGGCGAGAAGGCCACGGGGATGTCCCAATACGAATCGCTGTCCCGCGCCACCTCCCAGGTGCCGGCCACGCGTCTGGTCTCGATATCCCACACCTTGATGACCTGCTCCAATGACCCGGAAGCCAGCTTCGTCCCGTCCGGCGAGAACACGACCGTAACCCTTCCCCAATCCGCAGGCCTCAGCGTGCCGATCCGCTCCCCGGTCTCCACCTCCCACAACTCGACCCGGCCGTTGTTCAGCCCCGCGGCCAGGGTGCCGGCGAGGGAGAACGACACCGAATGGACTGGACTCTCACTCGGCAGCAGCGCCTGGGCCCGGGACGTGGACGCCTCGTAGAGCCACACCCCGATGGCGCTCGCCACGGCCAGACAGCGGCCGTCCGCCGAGAGAGCCACCGCCCGGTCGCTTATTCCCAGTCGACCCTTGCCCAGGCGCGCCGTCGCCCCGGCGGGCAAATGCCACGTCCGGTAGTTCCCCTCCAGCTCGGCCACGGCGGTGCCCACGCCATCCGCGGTAAACGTCGCCAGCTCACGCCCGCCCAGTGACACGCCCACGATGTTCGGCCCCGGGTTGGGGCCCAGGGTAAGGAGCAGCTCCGCCCGGCCGTCGGCATCGGTGGCTGCGTGCTCCACGGCAAAGCGGCCGCTGAGCTTGCCCTCGCCGCCGGTGACCGTGAAGGTGACGCTGGCCTCCGGCAGGAGATCGCCGTACTGGTCCCGCACTTCCACCACCAGGGGCCGGGTTAACGCGGCACCGGGCTTGCCCTGCTGGCCATCCCCGGAGATGATCTCCAGCGCCGAGGGAAAGGGCGGCCGTTTCCACTCGGAAACATCTCTCAACTCTATCGTACCATATCCTGTCCCAGCAGCGAGGGTGGTTGCATCGGGGGAAATCGCCACCGAGCGGATCTCAACCCAGCTATAGTGGTCACTCGGTCGGAACGGCAGGAAGGTGCCGATGAAATCTCGGGTCAGGCCATCGTACAGCCGTACATTGCCATCCCGTGACCCGGAAGCAATAATGGATGCACCGCGAGAAAAGGTTACGGCCAAGACCGGCTCGCGATGCCAAAGCCAGTCAATCTCTCCATGTGTCCTCACGTCCCACAGACGGACCACATTGTCGGGTGATCCCACTGCCGAGGCGAGGATGGCGCCATCGGGAGAAAATGCCACGGACCAAATCGCCCCGGTATGCTCAAAGGTGGCGACCTCTTCTCGTTTCTCCACATCCCAAAGCCTGACCGTTTGATCCTCTGAACCATGGTCTCCTGACCCCGAGGCGAGCACGGTTCCATCGGGAGAAAACGCTACCGTATTGATCTGCTCCGCATGACCTTCAAGGGTAGCGATCCTTTCCAGCGTCCTCGCGTCCCAAAGCGCTATCGTGCGGTTCCCCGATCCGGATGCGAGCAGAGTTCCGTCGGGGGAAAACGCCACCGGAGAGGTCCCCCTCAGGGTTGCGGTCTCCTTTCGCGTCCTCACGTCCCAAAGCTTGACGCCACTCATTGTCCCGGAAGCGAAGGCCCCATCGAGGGAGAATGCAACCGCCATGACCGGATCTGTATGTCCAAACGGGGTCGCAAGCAGCTCTCGGCGTGACACGTCCCACAGCTTGACGGTGCCATCCGACGACCCCGAGGCCAGGGTCCTTCCATCGGGAGAAAACGCCACCGTATTGACATGGTCAGTATGCCCTTCAAGTGCATCGGTCACACGGTCCGGGACAAGGTCAAACTGCAACTCGCTTATGTCCCCATCCGTATCAACTGCAAGAACCTCAATCACATGGAGAGGGTCTGATAGGCTTTTTATGATGTCTTCAGGATTGGTCGCCATAGGAGATCCGTCAAACTCGAACTCAACGACAGCATCTCTCTGACCCCCCAATGCACGACATTCCCGCAGTCCCCGAGAGACGCCAGGCAATGCGTACAGGAGCACTTGATGAAGACCCGCTACATCGCTGACTTCAACTTTGATGGAGACGCTTTGGGAACCGGCCGGGTATTCGGTGGATGAGACGAGTTTGATAGTAGGTGGGGAAGATTCTTCAATCGGGATGGCGGAATTGAAGTATGGGTGTACGGACAGAAACTCGGCAGTGCAGGCGGAGATTCGATCCCATCTCCTTGCATCCGGAAATTGGCTCGGCCCACCGTAGGACAGGATGTACGCCCCATCTCGGAAGTCGTGGGCAAGGCCGAAGGCGTGAGCCAATTCATGGGAAAAGAGTCCCTCTGACACCCAAGTCACCCGGATCTCGCCTTGTTTCTTGCTTTCCCTTAATCCGGCTTGGCCTCCCGTGTAATTGGGGCTCTCTCTGTAGATGACACTAATGTTCTCATTGAGATCAAGCACCTCTTGGATTTCGCTCCGCCAGAGAAGATTATAGGAGCGAGAGGTTGACCCGAAGTAGTGGCTCTCAGGGTGTTGACCATCGACGCGATGCACCTGCGGCTCACCCAGCGCATCGGTTTCGATCCGGAAGGTCTTGTAGCCGTAACCCTGCGCCTCCATCTGCTCAGCGTAAAAGGTCTGAACGCGACGAATCACAACCTTCATCGAATCGACCACCTCCTGCCGGAAAGGACGGTCGCTGGGCAGGAAGTAAATCATCCTCACGGTGCGGGGTTTGCCAACATTCAAGTCCGCCGGGCGTTTAGCCGCAGGGCGCGGGTGATCGGCCCGCCACTGCTCTTGTTCGTCGAAGGCGCACAAGTGAATACTATCGGGTGGCGCGGAGGAAGCATGGGCGGCCGATAACGGCGAGAATATCATGCTCAGAAATACAATCGGAGCGAATCGGAGAAAACGCGGTTTCATCGTGGTATCCTGCATTCTAAAGATGCTTGTCGCAACTCTGGAGCTCGGGACCTACGAGTACAGCTGCGCCAGAACGCCGCAGTCATGGACTTGCTTCTCTGCTGAACTCACAATGCCTCAACAAGCGCTTTCGTTCTTGGGCTAAGAGGTTCTTTCGTCTCACGAAGGATTTTTTCCAAACGCGCCGGCAAAGATCAGAAAATCGCTGAACCCGATCGCGCCGTTTCCATCCAGATCGAACCGGGCATCGTACCGCGCATCGCCCTGGCTCAAACCAAACTTTCCCGCGAACTGCACAAAATCGCTGAAACCGACGGTACCATCGCCGTCGAAGTCGGGACCGCGCGTTTCGGGTTCGATAAGCCTCGCCACGTCCCACAGCAGCATGGTGCCGTCCTGCGCCCCGGAGGCCAGGGTGGCGCCGTCGCGTGAGAACGCCACCGAATGAACTGAACCCGTGTGCCCTTGCAGGGTGGTGGTTGTGCTCTTCGTCCCCAGGTCCCAAAGCGTGACCCCGCCCCATGAGCCTGAGACGAGGCTCTGGCCGTCGGGCGAGAACGCCACCGATTGGCCCGACGCGCCTTCGAGGTTGGCGATCGGTTCCCGGGTCGTTGCATTCCACAGCCTGGTGCCATCCCGCGAGACGGAAGCCAGGATGTTCCCATCGGGCGAGAATGCCACCGCTTTGACCTGGTACTCATGTTCCAGCGTGCCGATCAACTCTCGGGTCGCCACGTACCACAGCTTCACCGTCCCTTCCTCCCAGCCCCCTCCCGAGGCCAGGAGGGCGCCGTCGGACGAAAATGATACCGAGAGAACATCATTGATATGCCCTTCAAGGATGCCGATCTGCTCGCGAGTACCCACGTTCCACAATCTTACCGTGGCATCACCCCGCCCCCCAGCCGACGCCAAGAGAGTGCCGTCGGGCGAAAACGACACTGATGTGACCTCACCCGTATGCCCTTTGAGTGTGCCGATCTCTTCTCGGGTCCCCACGTCCCACAGCTTGACCGTGCGGTCCCGCGACCCGGAAGCCAGGAGGGCGCCGTCGACTGAAAACGACACGGAAGTGACCCCGAACGTATGCCCTTCAAGAGTGGCGATCGGGTTCCGCGTCGCCGCGTCCCACAGTCGGACCGTGCCATCCTGAGACCCGGAAGCCAGGAGCGTGCCATCGGCGGAAAGCGCCATCGTGGACAAAGACCCGTGACCGGAGAGACCGGCGACATTCCCGGTCTCTAACTCCCTCAACAGCACCGTGCCGTCCGCGGCGCCCGAGACCAAGGTCGAGCCATCGCGCGAGAACGTCACCGAATGGACCGGACCCCCATGCTCTTCCAGGGTGGCCACCTCCTGGTGTGTGGCCACGTCCCACAGGCGGACCGTGCCCTCCGACGACCCCGAAGCCAGGGTCGCGCCGTCGGGCGAAGAAAACGCTACCGATCTGACCTGATTGGTATGCCCTCTCAGTGTGGCGACCTGTGCCTCCGTGGCCGCATTCCACAGTATGACGGTGCGATCATCCCACGACCCTGCCGAAGCCAGCAAGGCGCCGTCGGGCGAGAACGCCACCGAGGCGACCCGGTCCGTGTGCCCTTCCAGCGTGGCAACCTCTGTCTGTGATGCCACGTCCCACAGCCGGACCGTGCCGTCCTGGAACCCCGACACCAGCCTCGTCCCGTCCGGCGAAAAAGCCACCGAGAGGGGCCAAAGAGAGTCGCTCTCCCGCGGCACCTCCCAGGTGCCGTCCACGCGCCGGGTCTCCACGTCCCACACCTTGATGACCTGCTCCAATGACCCGGAAGCCAGCTTCGTCCCGTCCGGCGAGAACACGACCGTAACCCCTCCCCAATCCGCATGCCTCAGCGTGCCGATCCGCTCCCCGGTCTCCACCTCCCACAACTCGACCCGGCCGTTGTTCAGCCCCGCGGCCAGGGTGCCGTCGACGGAGAACGCCACTGAATGGACCAGCCTCTCACTCGGCAGGAGCGCCAGGGCCCGGGACGTGGCCGCCTCGTACAGCCACACCCCGATGGCGCTGGCCACCGCCAGACATCGGCCGTCCGCTGATAGAGCCACCGCCCGGTCGCTTTTTCCCAAGGCGCCCTTGCCCAGACGCACCGTCGCCGCCGCGGGCAGATGCCAGGTGCGGTAGTCTCCCTCCAGCTCGGCCACGGCGGTGCCCACGCCCTCGGCAGTAAACGTCACCAACTCGCGCCCGCCCAGGGACACCACCACGGTGTGCGGCCCCGGTTGAGGCCCCAGGGTAAGGAGCAGCTCCGCCCGGCCCTTGGCATCGGTGGTTACGTGCTCCACCGTAAAGCGGCCGCTGAGCTGGCCCTCGCCGGCCGTGACCGTGAAAGTGACGGCCGCGTCCGGCAGGAGATCGCCGTACTGGTCCCGCACTTCCACGACCAGGGGCTGGGCCAGCGCCGCCCCGGGCGCGCCCTGCTGGCCCTCGCCCGAGATGGTCTCCAGGCCGAATGGGAAGGGCGGCCGTTTCCACTTGGAGACATCTCGCAGCTCTATCGTATGATACTCTGTCCCGGCGGCGAGGGTGGTCTCATCGTGGGAAATCGCCAGCGAGCGGACCCCGCCGCTGCGCGGTCGAAACGGCAGGAAGGTGCCGATGTGCTCCAGGGTCATGGCATCCCATAGCCTAACCTGGCCATCGCCGGAGCCGGAAGCCACGAGTTCCCCTCCCGGCGAATATGCCAGCGACAGGATCGGTCCCTCGTGCCAAAACCAGCCAACCCCTCCATGTGTCCTCACGTCCCACAGCCGGACCTTATTGTCGGGTGATCCCACTGCCGAGGCGAGGATGGCGCCATCGGGGGAAAATGCCACGGACCATACCGCCCCGGTATGCCCAAGGGTTGCGACCTCTTCGCGTCTCGCTACGTCCCACAGCCTGACCGTTTGATCCTCTGAACCAAAGAGACCTGACCCCGAGGCGAGCAAAGTCCCATCGGGAGAAAACGCCACCGTATTGATCTGCTCCGCATGACCTTCGAGGGTGGCGATCTTTTCCACCGTCCTCGCGTCCCAAAGCGCAATCGTGCGGTTCCCCGATCCGGAGGCGAGCAGCGTCCCATCCGGGGAAAACGCCACCGGAGCGATCCCCTGCAGTGTAGCGGTCTCGTTTCGCGTCGCCACGTCCCACAGTTTGATGCCATTCAATGAACCGGAGGCGAGGGTCCCATCGTGAGAAAAGGCAACAGCCATGACCGGATCTCCATGTCCTTCCAGGGTCGCAAGCAGCTCTCGGCGTGACACGTCCCACAGCTTGACCGTGCCATCAGATGACCCCGAGGCCAAGGTCGTCCTGTCGGGAGAAAACACCACTGCGTTGACGGAGTCAGTATGCCCATTGAGGGCATCGATTACGCGGTCCGCAACAAGGTCAAAATTTAATCTGCTTATGTTTCCCTGCGTATCAACCGCCCGGACTTCCACGAAATGCACAGGTTGGAAAAGACTCGATATGTATCGCCAAGGATCCGCCGCCATCGTCGACCCGTCATAATCAAACTCAACGACTGCATCTCTTCGGCCCTCGAGTGCACGACATTCCCGCAGTCCGCCGGTAAAATAAGCGCCGCCAATGCCTGGGATAGAATAGAATGACACTTGATGAAGTCCGTCTGAATCGCTGACTTCGAACTTGATGGAGACGCTTCTTGAGCCGGCCGGGTATTCATTTGGGGAAATGAGTTCGATTGTGGGTGGAGACAAGTCTTCAATTGGGAACGGCACATTGTTCCCGAAGCGCCGTTCGATGGTAGGTGGGTCTCCAATTGGGATAGCGGAATTGAAGTAGGGATGTACGGACAGAAACTCCGCAGCGCACGCGGAGATTCGTTCCTCTGCACCGGGGAATTGGGTCGGTCCACCGTAGGACATCAGGTACGCACCATCGCGGAAGTCGTGACCGAGGCCGAATGCGTGTCCCAATTCATGGGCAAGGGCGTTCATCCAGTTCGGCTCACTCATCCAGTTCGGCTCACATCGAATATCCACAACGCCGCTCTCTTTCCAAGTTCTTCCCCCAGTTATGTCACTCGCCAGAGAAAGGTCACTACAGACGACATAAATGTTCTGATAAAAATCAAACGCCTGTCCAAGTTCGCCAAAGTGTCGATACTGCCAGACTTTGTCCGTTGAGTAATAGTAGCTCTCAGGATGTTGCGCATCAACGCGATGCACCAACGGCTCACCCTGCGCATCAGCTTCAATGCGGAAAGTCCTATCGCCGTAGCCATGCGCCTGCATTTGCTCGGCGAAGAAGGTCTGAGTCTGTCTGATTGCCTTCTTCATAGAATCGACCGCTTCCTGCCTAAAAGGGCGATCGTTGGGCAGGAAGTAGATCATCCTAATTGTGCGGGGTTCGCCTGCGTTGAGGTCCGCCAGCGGCTTGGCCGCGGGGCGGGGGTGGTCTCGCCGCCACTGCTGGTGTTCGTCGAAGGCGCAGAAATGCACGCTGTCGGCCGGCGGGGACGAAGCCTGAGCCAGCGCCGGTGGTGAGAGAAGCAGGCCGACCGACACGAATAAGGCGAGTTGAAATATGGATATCCTCATATGGCAAATCTTGGGATCAGCCGACACGTCGCTTACACAATCTTTCAACAGCCGGTGCATGAGCCGCGCCTACGAGCCGAATGCATCGACAAATTTGAAGAAATCGACGAAATCGACCTTGCCGCTGCCGTCGAGGTCGAAGCGTGCGTCGGTCCCGCCGTACGCTTCGGAGAACAGGACGAAGTCAACGAGACCGGTCTTGCCGTCGCCGTCGAAATCGGTCGGCTGGGTTTCCGGTTCAGGGATTCCGGTGGCGGTGGCCGACCAGGGGCCGTCGCCGGAGCCGTTGACCGCCCGCACCTGCACGTCGTACTGGGTGCCGCCGCTCAGGCCGGTCAACTCGTAGATCAGTGCCCCGGAGCCGGTCGACCAGACATCCTCCACCACGGTCCAGTTGGCGTCGGACTTGTCGGGGGCGTCGCTGCGGATGTAGCGCAGATCGTAGGCGGTAATGGCTGAGCCACCATTGCCGGATGGCGCGCTCCACGTCAGATCTATCGCATTCTGTGCATCTGTCGCCACCAGGTCGGGGGCGGTGGGGACGGGACTGACGGTCACCGTTACCGAAGAGGAGCAGTTGTTGCCGGTGTCCGACTCGCCCGTCACCGCGGCCACGCACGCCCCATAGTAGTAGGTGCCGGCTGAGGGCGCGGTCAGGGAGATCGACTCGGCGCTGGTGCCCGACGCCGAAAGACCGCCCACCGCGTCGGTGCCCACCTCCGTGTCGGAGGTCGAGATGGTCGCGTCGGTCGAGCGGTAGTAGCGTAGCGTCGTCGACCCCGAGGCGCCATCCCCCCGGTTGCGCACCGTGGCGCTCAGCGTGAACGACCCTCCCGCCACCGGGCTGTTGTCGCTCACCGTGGGCGATCCCACGAGACGATCAGGGCCAGCAACACCGCGAAAACGGGCGTGATGAGGCGGACGTACCGCCGGTGGGGCCGTTCGAATCGCGAAGCCGTTGTAGAAAGTCGGTGTCGTTGCCGGCAGCCGTCTGTACGGAATGGTCGCAGTCGGCGACGTTGCCCTGTATGTGCTCGAGATGACGAACAGCAGCTTGAACTCGCCTCCTTCCCCAAGGCCTGCTGGGATGAGGGACCCGTTGCTCCGGATTTCAAATGCTGTCTGGCCTCCGGCCTGCCGGCCGCTGAACGGCAGGACGGCAGGGCCATGACGCCGATGAGGAACGACTTAGCCTTGCTCATACCACATCCTCCTCGGGGAACGTTTCCTTCGTATTTTCCACAGTGCCTCTTGTGGCGCGCCCGCCCTCGCCGCTGCATTCCATAAACAGCGTTGAACCCGGGCATACCCTTTCAACGCTTTCTTCACTGCGCCAAGCAGTCCCTTGGAGCCGTCCAGGACAACGAGGAGGCTCTGCTCGTACTGTGTTTGTCTATACCTCTATCCATTGCCGAGGAGGAAGTGACCCAGGTCCTCGGCCGAGGGTGGTATGAGCGTAAAGGAGCTGTAGACTTGATGCACACCATCTGCCACCGGATGTCTACGCACAGCACGACCGAAAAAACAAGATCACGATCGACTCGGGAGAGAAGCTGGCCGCGTGACCTTTTTTACACACCTCTTGACCCGAACTCGAGGCGTGTGGTCGCTTCTCAAGCGAGCCTGGGATGGATCGCATCATCACTCTGCGAAGCAATACACGCCCTGGCTGAAGCCGGTCACAAAAACAACCCCCGGAATGGGGACAATCCGTTTGCAGCCTTTCTCGACGGTTACTTTGAAACCTGGGATACTGCAATGTCGGAGGATAGGCCACCGTGGATGGCGTTTACGATCCAATTGTTGTATCGACCCCACCCATTTAAGCCCGGCCAAGGTCTACAAGTCGAATGCATCGATAAAATCGAAGAAATCGACGAAATCGACCTTGCCGCTGCCGTCGAGGTCGAAGCGTGCGTCGGTCCCGCCGTACGCTTCGGAGAACAGGACGAAGTCAACGAGACCGGTCTTGCCGTTGCCGTCGAAATCGGTTTCCGGTTCAGTGGTTCCGGTGGCGGTGGCCGACCAGGGGCCGTCGCCGGAGCCGTTGACCGCCCGCACCTGCACGTCGTACTGGGTGCCGCCGCTCAGTCCGGTCAACTCGTAGGTCAGTGCCCCGGAGCCGGCCGACCAGACATCCTCCACCACGGTCCAGTTGGCGTCGGCCTTGTCGGGGGCGTCGCTGCGGATGTAGCGCAGATCGTAGGCGGTAATGGCTGAGCCACCATTGCTGGATGGCGCGCTCCATGTAACCGTCAGGCCCGTGGTGGGGGCGCCGGGCGCAGAGGCAGTGCTGACGGTGTCGGGGCTGGCGGTGTCGGGGCTGACGGTCACCATCACCGAAGAAGAGCAGTCGTTGCCGGGGTCGAACTCGGCCCACACCATGTCCACGCACGCCCCGTAGTAATACGTGCCGGCGCTCGACGGCGCCGTCAGGTCGATCGACTGTTCACTGGTCTCCGACGCCGAAAGACCGTTCACCTGATCCGTGCCCACCTCCGTGTCGGAGGTCGAGATGCTCGCATCGTTTGAGCGGTAATAGCGCAGCGTCGTCGACCTCGAGACGCCATCCCCCTGGTTGCGCACCGTCACGCTCAGGGCGAACGACGCGCCCGCCGCCGGGCTGTTGTCGGTGACCGAGGGGGCATCGACCACCAGGTCGGGACTGGGGGGGATGGGGCCGATGGTGTCGGGCACGGTCGCCTGCACTGAAGAAGCCCGTGCGGGCGAGACGGTCAGGGCCAGCAACACCGCGAAAACGGGGGTGATGAGGCGGACGTACCGCCGGTGGGGCCGTTCGAGTCGCGGAGCCGTTGTCGAAGTCGGTGTAGCTGTCGGCGGCCGTCTGTACGGAATGGTCGCAGTCGGCGATGTTGGTATACACGGCTCTGTATGTGCTCGACGTGACGAACGGCAGCTTGAGCTTGCTCCCTTCCCCAAGGCCTGATGGGATGAGGGACCCGTTGCTCCGGACTTCAAATCCTGTCCGCCCTCCGGCCTGCCGGCCGCTGAACGGCAGGACGGCGGGGCCATGACACCGATGAGGAACGACTCAGCCTTGCTCATACCACATCCTCCTTGAGGAACGTTTCCTTCGTATTTTCCACGGTGCCCCTTGTGGCGCGTCCGCCCCTCGACGCTGCATCCTTCCGCGGCTATCGTCGTTGATCCGGTTCCATCCCGAATCTCGATGATTCCGCCACGTTGGAGGCGTATTCGGCTACGGCAGGCTTACGATCGTCCAGATGTCGCTGGCCCTGCTGAGGCGAAGGTTGTTTAAACTGACGGCGGCGCCGCGGAAACGCGTGTCGCCTAGGGAAATGCCTCCTATGTTGCCGTCCGCGACCAGAACTCCGGCATCGTTGCTGAGACTGTAACCGGGGCCACCGCATCCGTCTCCCGGACTCAGCGCCGACCCCACAGTGCACGTTGACTACTGCCGCCCCCGCTGACGCCAACGGCCCCCACGACAAGGCCCGATGGATCGACCAGTCCGTCGGCGCTGGTGAGGAGGTCTTCGACGTTCGAGCCGTCAAGGTCGGCGCGCTGTAGCTTGTCTGCGTCCACGTCTGTCCAGTACATCTTGCCGCCAGACACGTCCAGGTCCAGACCGTTAGGGGTTGTCAGGCCGCTGGCGATCAGGTCTTCCACGTTGGATCCGTCCAGATCGGCGCGCTGGATCTTGTGTGTTCTGCGGTCCGTCCAGTACATCTTGCCACCGGACACGTCCAAAGCCAGGCCAGTGGGGCTCTTCAGGCCGCTGGTGACCAAGTCTTCTACATTGGATCCGTCCAGGTCCGCGCGCTGGATCTTGTCCGACCCGGGGTTCGTCCAATACATCTTGCCGTCTGACACGTCAAGGGCCAGACCGTACGGCACGCTCAGGCCGCTGGTGACCAGGTCTTCTACATTGGATCCGTCCAGGTCCGCGCGCTGGATCTTGTCCGTGCCCGAGTCCGTCCAGTAGAGCTTGCCACCGGTCACGTCCAGGGCCAGCCCATCCGGACCGTCCAGTCCTGCGTCGGTAACCAGGTCTTCCACGTTGGAACCGTCGAGATCGGCGCGCTGGATCTTGTCCGTGCCCCAGTCCGTCCAGTAGAGCTTCGGTGCCTCCGCCGCGACGGTAATCGTCACGGCGGCGGAGCAGTTGTTTTCGGTATCGGATTCACCCGTCACCGCATCCACACAGGCGCCGTAGTAATACGTCCCTGCATCTGATGGCGCATTCAGGTCGATCGACTCGGCACTGGCGCCGGCGGCCGAAAGTCCGTCAACCGCGTCCGTGCCCACTTCCGCGCCACCCGCCGAAACCGTCGCGTCGGTCGAGCGATAGTAGCGCAACGTCGTCGCGGCAGACGATCCGTCACCCTCGTTGCGGACGGTGGCGCTCAGCGTGAAGGTCGCGCCCGAAGCCACGCTATTGCTGCTTGCCGAAGGGGATTGAACAACGAGATCAGGGCTGCCGCCATCCCCGCCGCCTGATGATGGCGGCGCTTTGCCAAAGCTGCCGGCAAAAATCAGAAAATCACCAAAGCCGATCTCACCGTCGCCATCCAGATCATACTTCGCTTCATATCTCCCGCTCCCGTCGCCCTGGCGCGAGCCGAACACAGATGCGAAAATCAGGAAGTCCGTGAATCCCACCCAGTTATCGCCGTCAAAGTCGGGAGAAGGCGTGGCATTGGATGTGATCACATTTGTATTGACCCCGGCGTTGGCATGACCCGCAAAGACCGGCAACCCGAGGACGGCAACCAACACCAAGCTCTTTATGATTGAAGCCATTGGACCTCCTGGTTCAGGGATCGTTGGATAGCTTGAAGTGCTCTTACCGGTGTGGCGCAATGCCGGGACCGGCCAGGTACATAAGGTCCAATCCTTGACGTTCCTGACCTCAATTCACCGCATTTTTATACACAGCGTCTCCACATACATACGCAAAATTCGTGCCATATTTTCACAAAGCAGACAACACGTTGTAGATGAAGGAGTTAGAGTATGCACAGCGCCGACCGGAAAATCATCGACATGTTGCAGAATGCCACATGAAAATCGCCCAGGCGACCGTGTCACGGCTCTGACAGAAGCTATAAATATTTGTTTAATTAAGGACTTACGGGAACGACCGGATGGAGAAACAGAGGATTTGGTGCAATTCGCAACGCGAGGCGCGTTTTGCAACGCATTTCGGGTGCCCCTGGCGAGGCGTGCCGGAAGCCCGTCGCACGGGCACGTGTCGGGCGAACGGCAAAAGCGAAGAGGCCCCGGATCGAGATCCGGGGCCTCTCTTGTCAGTCTTTGGGGAGGTAAAGCCGGCTAGCCGTGGCTGTGGCCGTGATGATGGTCGTGACCTGTTGCCTCTTCCTGCTTCTCTTCCGGCTTTTCGGTGATCAACGCCTCGGTTGTCAACATAAGGCCGGCAATGCTGCTGGCGTTTTCGATCGCAGTGCGAACCACTTTGGTCGGATCGATCACCCCTGCCTCCAACAGATCTTCGTAGATTTCGGTCTGGGCGTTGAACCCAAACGCGCCGGTATGCTCGAGCGCCTGCTGAACGACCAGGCTTCCTTCAGAGCCTGCGTTGCCGGCGATCTGCCGCATCGGCTCCTCCAGAGCGCGTTTGACGATATCGACGCCCGTCCCTTGATCCGATCCGCGTGCCCGATCTCGAGCCTTGTCCAGGGCGTCGATGCACCTCAGGAGGGCCACCCCTCCGCCGGGCACGATGCCCTCTTCGACGGCCGCGCGGGTTGCGTGCAGGGCGTCCTCAACGCGGGCCTTCTTTTCCTTCATCTCGGTCTCGGTCGCGGCTCCCACGTTGATCACAGCCACGCCGCCCGCCAGCTTGGCGAGCCGCTCCTGCAGCTTTTCCCGGTCGTAGTCCGAAGTGATCTCTTCAATTTCTCGTCGGATCTGGTTGACACGCCCCTGGATGTCGTCGGTGATGCCTCCGCCTTCAACGAGGGTCGTGTTGTCTTTGTCGATGACGACCCGCTTGGCGCGACCCAGGTCATCCAGCTGGACGTTTTCGAGCTTGATCCCGAGGTCTTCGCTCAGGACGCGGCCCCCGGTGAGGATCGCGATGTCTTCGAGCATCGCTTTGCGTCGGTCTCCGTAGCCTGGGGCCTTGACTGCCGCCACCTTGAGGGTTCCACGCACTTTGTTGACCACGAACGTCGCCAGCGCCTCCCCCTCCACGTCTTCGGCGATCACGAGTAAGGCTTTGCCCGTCCGGGCCACCCTTTCCAGGAGCGGAAGCAGGTCCTTCATGTTGGAGAGCTTCTTCTCGTAGATCAGGATCGACACATCCTCCAGGACCGCCTCCATGTTGTCGGAGTCGGTGGCGAAGTAGGGAGAGAGATAACCCCGGTCGAACTGCATGCCTTCCACGACATCCAGTGTGGTCTCGATACTCTTGGCCTCCTCGACAGTGATCGTGCCGTCTTTGCCCACCCTTTCCATGGCGTCCGAGATAATCTTGCCGATGCTGTCGTCGTTGTTGGCAGAGATGGTACCCACCTGAGCGATCTCTTTACGATCTCCTACATCCTGACTCAATTTTTTCAGTTCGCCGACAACGGCCTGGACCGCGACGTCGATTCCCCGCTTGATCTCCATGGGACTGGCGCCCGCGGCGACGTTTTTCAGTCCTTCCTTGTAGATCGATTCCGCCAGGATCGTCGCCGTCGTGGTTCCGTCGCCCGCGACGTCGGAGGTCTTGGAGGCGACCTCCTTGACCATCTGCGCCCCCATGTTCTCGTAAGGATCTTTCAGCTCGATCTCTTTCGCCACCGTGACGCCGTCTTTGGTGACGGTTGGAGATCCCCATTTCTTGCCGAGCACGACGTTGCGACCCCGCGGTCCGAGGGTGGCCTTCACGGCCTTGCTGAGCAAGGTGACGCCATCCAGAATCTTCCCCCTGGCATCCACGCCGTACGCCAACTGCTTCACCGCCATTTTTCGATCCTCTCTGCCTGTTGTGAGCCGCCTACTTCAGTCACGATCTTCGCGCACGATGCGGAATGCTTCCCCATCGCACGCCGTCTCTGTGCCATTCGGGTTGTTAGCACTCCAGCTTATCGAGTGCTAACGCTCCACCTAATATAAACGGTGCGCTGCCGTGACACAAGGAATTTGTTCGAAATGAGCGCGTCTCACGAGGGCCTTTTCTGCTGCTGAAGGAGAGACCGTTTCCGGGCCAGCACCTGCTCGAGGTGCGCGATCTCGTTTTCCAGGAGATCCGCGTTCAACGGCCCTTCTTCCTCTTCCGGGGGTGGGGGTTTGGTCACGGAAAATCCCGCCGCTTCCCACGCATCAAACCCGCCGTCCATCGATATGACGCGATCGTAGCCGAGGGCCTTCAGCGATGTTGCGGCGAGGAGAGATCGGATGCCTCCGGCGCAATAGACGACGGTTTCTCTGGACTTGTCGGGAATCGTGGATTCGACCTGCTCTTCCAGGTGTCCTCGAGGGAGGTGAATCGCCCCTTCCAAATGGCCGCGTTCCCACTCGTCCAACCCCCGCACGTCGAGGAATAGCGGCTCCTCGCCCGCTTCGAGGTGATCGCGAACCTCCTGAACGGACCTCTCTTCGATCTCGCGTCTGGCTTCTCTGAGCAAATCCTCTCGCGACTTCATATGCACCCTTCCTTTACGTGATCCTCCGTAGAAGACGCTTCGGGTCCGTGAAACGCGGCTCATGCGCGTCCGTGACACTTCTTGTATTTCTTCCCGCTCCCACAGGGGCAGGGGGCATTGCGTCCCACCTTGGGTCCCTGTCGCTTTACAGGTGTACGCACCGGGGCGTCGCCCTCCGATGCGTTCGCGAACGTCTCCGACGGAACCTGAGGTTCGGGCACGCCGGCGAAGCCCATGCCGATCGCGTCTTGATGGACCAAGGCCAACCGATCGGGTTGCCGGCTCCTGCCGCTTACCGGCACTTCGTCTATCGGAATCCGGTAGAGGGTCTTTACGGTCTCCCGGTTGATCTGGTCCAGGAGCTCCACGAATATTTCAAAACCCTCACGTTTGTACTCGACGAGCGGGTCCTTCTGTCCGTAGCCCCTCAGCCCGATGCCCTCCTTGAGATCGTCCATCTCCCTCAAGTGCTCTTTCCACTTTTCATCGATGATTCCAAGATAGACCATTCGCTCGATTTCCCGCAGTCGACCGTGACCGATCAGCGATTCCCGGCGTAGATAGGTATCGGCGATCTTGTCCAGGATCTCGTCACGCAGCCCCTCCCGTCTGAGCGAAGGGAGCGACTCTACCGGGATCTCCGGAACCTGCAGAAAGATGTTTCGGAGACCTGCCGTGAGGCCCTCCAGCTTCCAGTCCTCCGGATGCCCCTCTTCAGGGATATGGGCGTCGAAGACGACGTCAACGGTCTCTTCGGTGATCTCCCGTATTTGATCCGATATGTCGTCTTGTTCCAGCGCGTGTCGACGCCGGTCGTAGACGACTTCCCGCTGTTGATTCATCACATCGTCGTACTCCAGCAGATGCTTCCTGATATCGAAGTTTCGATCCTCGACGCGCTTCTGGGCGCGTTCGATCGACTTGGTGACCATTCGGTGCTCGATGACTTCACCCTCTTCGGCGCCGAGCCTGTCCATGATCCGCGCGATCCGTTCCGATCCGAAAAGCCGCATCAGGTCGTCTTCAAGCGAGATATAGAACCTGGAGCTTCCCGGGTCCCCTTGTCGGCCGGAGCGCCCGCGGAGCTGGCGGTCGATGCGGCGGGCTTCGTGTCGCTCCGTGCCGAGGATATGGAGACCGCAGGGCACCTCGGAGTGACAGTCGTATTCCTCCAGGTAGGGACAGGGCGGTCGAGAATCCTCCGGGTTGTGGAGCAGGGCACACCGATGCCCCTCGGGGGCCTTTACGATACCCCGCCCCAGCTTTATGTCGGTCCCTCGGCCGGCCATGTTGGTGGCGATGGTCACCGCCCCCGGCTGGCCGGCCTGCGTGACGACCTGGGCTTCCTGTTGATGATGTCTTGCGTTCAGCACCCTGTGCGTGATCCCTTTGCGGGCCAGCATGCGAGAGAGAAGCTCCGACACTTCCACGCTGATCGTACCGACGAGTGCCGGCAACTGCCTTTCGTTCAGCCTCGCAACCTCCTCGATGAGGGCGTTGTACTTCTCGCGCTTCGTGCGAAAAATCTGATCTTCGAAGTCGATACGGCGCACAGGTTCGTTCGTGGGGATGACCACGACGTCCAGCTTGTAGATCTGAAACAGCTCTGCGCTTTCGGTCTCTGCCGTACCGGTCATGCCGGCCAGTTTGTCGTAGAGCCTGAAGTAGTTCTGGAGGGTGATCGTCGCAACGGTCTGCGTGTCCCTTTCCACGCGGACCCGTTCCTTGGCTTCCAATGCCTGGTGGAGACCGTCGGAGAATCGCCTTCCGGGCTGCGGCCGGCCCGTGAACTCGTCGACGATAATCACCTTGTCCCCGGTCACCATATACTGCACGTCTTTCTCGTAAAGCGTGTACGCCTTGAGGAGCTGCTGCACGCTGTGGATGGACTCGCTCTTTCTGGCGTAATCCTGATAGGCTTCGTCCTGCGCCCTCGCCTTTTCCGGATCGGAAAGGGCGCCGTCGCCCTCGATGCGGATGAGCATCCCATCCAGATCGGGAAGGACGAAGTCATCCGGCTGTCGGCTGATCTCCGACCGACCCTTGTCGAGGAGATCGATGACGTGGCTCTTTTCGTCGACACTGAAGTAGAGGTCCTCGTCGATCTCTCCGAGGCGCTTGTCGCGCATGTAGTCCGCCTCGACCCGCTGGACCAGCTTCTTCATGCCCTCTTCCTGGATCAATTTCATGAAGCGCCTGTTCTTGGGCGCGCTCCGCCGGACCTGGAGGAGTTTGATGCCGGCTTCATAAGCTTCGTCCTCGCTCAAGAGGTGCTCGGCTTCGCTCAGTATTCCGTTGGTCAGGCGGGTTTGCAGCCTCACCAGCCGTTCGACGAGGGGTCGCATCTCGTCGAACCGCTGTGTATCCGCTTCGGGAACGGGCCCGGAGATGATGAGCGGCGTTCTCGCCTCGTCGATCAGGATGCTGTCCGCTTCATCGATGATCGCGAAGTGATGCTCGCGCTGCATCAGGTCGTGCGGGCGAACCCCCATGTTGTCATAGAGATAGTCAAACCCGAATTGGTCCTTGGTGCCGTAGATGACGTCGGCGCGATAGGCTTCGCTGTGGTCGCACTCCCTGAGCCTGTAATCCCCCTGGCCATCTTCTTCCAGCAGGTAGGCCTCGGCGCCCAGCGCTCGGTCCTGTATGATCCCGACCGTCAGTCCCAGGTGGAGATAGAGAGGTCCGAGCCACATGGCGTCCCGCTTGGACAGATAGGAGTTGACCGTGACGAGATGAACGGACCTGCCCGTGAGGCCGTTGAGGTAGAGGGGCATGCCCGCAACGAGGGTCTTTCCCTCGCCCGTGGCCATTTCAGCGATCTTGCCCTGATGCAGGACGATCGCGCCGATCAGCTGGACGTCGTAGGGGACCATATCCCACGTGATTTGTTCACCCGCGCGATCCCAGCTCCGACCCTCTTCTTTCCAGCGTCTGCAGACCTCTTTGAAGGTCGCGTAGGTCTCGGGCAGGATCTCGTCCAGGACGTTCAACTCTGTCTCACGGATCTCGGACTCCAACTCCGCGATCTCGTCCAGGAGGTCTTGACGGTCTGTCCCGTCCGGCGGCGCTTCGAGTTCGCCTCTGCGCGCGTGAAGCGCCTCTCGGCTTTCCGCCGTGGCCTCCCGAAGCCGATCGCGGAAGCGGGTCGTATGCCCCTTCAACGCCTCGTCAGAGAGGTCTTCATAGGAGGCGTAGTGCCGATTGATCTCATCCACGAGCGGTCGAATCTTCTTGATGTCTCTGTCGTGCTTGCTTCCGAAGGTTTTGGTGATGAGCTTCAGCATGACGTGTTCTCAGAGGTCTCCACGGGATGGCGGGTTCTTAGCGACCGATGGCGAGTCTCTCCGCGAGGAAATCGGGCAGCAGCGCCTTTCGGATTTTGGCTTGCGCGGCGGCGATGTCGTATGCCACGCGACAGAGACGGAGCTCAGCGGCCTCCTGATCCCACACGGCGAAGGCTGCGCGGGCGTCGCCATCCCTTGGCTGACCCACGCTGCCGACGTTGACCAGATACCGTTTGGAGGCTTGGACTTGGACGACGCCCTCGCCCGCCGTGGCTTTCCCGTTCCGCTCGCAGAAGACAGAAGCCTTATGCGTGTGGCCCACGAACACGAGCTCCGAATCGGCGCAGGCCAGGCCTTGCCTGGCGTCATCCGCCGTGAATATGTAGTGCCAGGCATCCGGTTCATAGGGCGAGGCGTGCACGAAGAGGGCCCCGTCGGCCTGATGGGAAATCGGGCACTCGCGGAGGTAATCGGCGTGCGGGGCGGTGAGTCGAGATCCGGTCCACCGGATGGCCCAGAGGGCCACCGGGTTGAAAAAACGCCTGTCTTCAAGCCGGACGGCCGCCCGGTCGTGATTTCCCGCAATGACGATGTCCGCAAACTTTCGGATCTTTGTGATACACGCATTGGGATCTGCACCGTATCCGACGATGTCGCCGAGACAGATGACCCGTTCAGCACCGACGTCATCACAGCATTGAATGAGTGCCTCCAGGGCCTCCAGGTTCCCGTGGACATCCGAAAAGATGACGAGCCGCACGTTACGTCTCCGCGTGCCCGACACGATCGAGGTTCTCTTCCCGCTTGACCAGGGCGTCCAGGATGCCGTTGATGAAGCCGGGTGCCTTTTCGACGCTGTAGCGTTTCGCCAACTCTATGGCTTCGTCGATCGAGACGTTGGTGGGAATGTCATCGAACGCCTCGATCTCGGTCAGCGCCATCCAAAGAAGAATCTTGTCTATGCGGGAGATGCGCTCGAGAGACCAGTTCTGAGAGACGCTTCCGATCCGAGGGTCCAGCCGTTCCCTGCGGTCCCAGGTCTTCACGCCGAGGTCCATTGCAAATTTGGAGACCTCGGGCGAAAGGTCGAGACGGAGGGACATGGTGCGGAGCGTCTGCTGCACCGGATCGCCAGAGCTTTGTGACCAGTATAGGGCCTGCAGCACGGTCTCTCGGGCTTTGCGACGAGATTGCGTCATCTCCTGCCGATCCGGTAGGGATTCAGGTTCCGGTCTCTTCGGAATCCGAGTCGACGAGGCTCAGATCTGTTTCCGTAAACATATGGCCCATCTTCTGCTGCTTGGTGCGCAAGTATTTGATGTTCCAGGGATTGGGCCTGATTCTCACGGGGATGCGTTCGACAATCTCGATTCCGTAGGCTTCCAGTCCCACCCGCTTCGCCGGATTGTTCGTGATCAATCGGGCCTTTAGAATCCCCAGGTCGAGCAGGATCTGAGCCCCGATCCCGAAGTCCCGTTCGTCCATCTTGAACCCGAGCTTCAGATTCGCCTCTACGGTATCATACCCCTCTTCCTGGAGTCTGTAGGCCCTGATCTTCTGCTGGAGACCGATGCCCCGGCCCTCCTGACGCATGTAGACGATGGCCCCGCTTCCTTCGCGTTCGATCATCTCGATGGCCGAGTGCAGATTCGTATCACAGTCACAACGCAGCGACCCGAAGACATCGCCCGTCAGACATTCCGAATGCATCCGAACCAGCGCAGGAACGCCCGCGGCGAGCTCGCCCTTCACGAGCGCGACGTGGGGGCGTTTATCCACTTCACTTTCGTAGAGTCTGAGTTGGAACTCTCCGAATCGGGTCGGCAGATGGACGCATTCCACGCAGCGAACCAGTTTTTCCGAGCGATGACGATGCGCGATCAGGTCCCGGATCGTGATGATCTTCAGGTCGTGCTTCCGGGCGAGTTTCACGAGCTCGGGCAGCCTGGCCATGGTGCCGTCCTCGTTCAGGATTTCGCAGAGCACGCCGGCCGGACAGAGGCCGGCCAGACGGGCGAGGTCTACGGTTGCCTCTGTATGGCCGGCGCGGCGGAGCACGCCGCCTGCCATCGCCCGGAGCGGGAAGACGTGACCCGGGCGGGCGAAATCGAGCGGTCGGGCATCGGGGTCGATGAAGCGCTGAATGGTGACGGCGCGATCTCTTGCAGAAATTCCGGTCGTGGTCCCCTCAACGGCATCGATACACACGGTGAAGGGGGTTCCGTGGAGCGCCGTGTTGTGGTCGACCATCATGTCGAGGTCGAGCTCCTTCAGTCTCTCCTCCGTTGCCGGCAGGCAGACGAGCCCGCGGGCGTGCGTGATCATGAAGTTGATGGCTTCGGGCGTGACCTTCTCGGCTGCCACGACAAAATCGCCTTCGTTTTCCCGGTCTTCGTCGTCCACGACGATGACGATCTTCCCGGCCCGGATGTCATCCAGCGCGTCTTGGATGGGGGCGACTTGAACGCTGTCTTCCCTCGATGGTGTCATTGTCTCAGTCCTCGACCTCGCTCACGGGAACGGAGGGTTCCGGCTCCCGGAGTGCGGTAAGGCGTCGCTCGACGTAACGCGACAGCAGGTCGACTTCCAGGTTGACAGGGTCCCCCGGTTTGCGCTCGCCAAGGGTGGTGACGCTAAGGGTGTGCGGGACCGCCGCGAACGTGAACTCGCGTTCTGCTACGGAAACGATCGTGAGGCTGATCCCGTCCACGGCGATCGACCCTTTCATCGCCACGTAGGACGAGAGCTCGGGGGGCATCCGAATCCGGAACAGCACGTTGTCAGGAGATGCCTCGCGAGCCACGACCTCGCCGACGCCGTCGATGTGACCGGCCACAAGATGCCCGTCCAGACGCTGACCCCACTGGAGTGGGCGCTCGAGGTTGACGGCCTGTCCGGGTCGCAGCCTGCCGAGCGTTGTCCTCTGCAGGGTTTCTTCGACGGATTCTACGACAAAGCCGGCGGCATCATACGCAACAACGGTGTGGCAGGTCCCGTCGATGCTGATGCTGCCTCCCGTCTCGATATCCTGAAGGACCCGCCGGGCGTCGATCGTCGTGCGCTGGTAGCCCTGCCGCTTTTGGATCGATCGAACGGTACCGGTCTCTTCGATGATGCCCGTGAACATGGAGCGGCGGCCTGTGTCCGTTTCAGTTTCGCCCGTGTCGATTCAATCGCGTTTCTTCACCCTGGCCGTGTAGCGCACGTCGTCTCCGATGGGCTCGATACGGACGTCTTCGAGACAAACGGCATCTGAGATTCGGTCGATCCCGAGATCGGCGACCGAGGGGACGCCCGACCCCAGGAGCTTCGGCGCAATAAAGATGACCAACCGGTCCACGAGCCTCTCGCGCAGGGCGGAGGCGGTCACCTTGCCCCCGCCCTCGATCAGGACGTGCGTGAGCCCTTCCGCGCCCGCGCGTTTGAGGACTTCGGCGAACATCGGCCTGTTCGATTGCCGGGGGCTCTCCCAGACCTCGGCCCCCGCGGCTTCCACGGCCCGGCGCCGCTTTTGAGCGACGCCCCGGCCCGCGGCGAGGACGAGACGCGCCCCCTGGAAGATTCGCGCATCTTCGGAGACTTCCAGCCTGCTGTCGAGTACGATCTTTACGGGATCCGTACCCTGAACGTGTCTGACCGATAGGCGGGGATCGTCCGCGCTCACGGTACGGCTGCCGACGATCACGGCGTCGACCTCGGCACGCATCCGATGCGCCGCCTTCCGCGCCGCTTTCGACGTGATCCACCTGGAATCTCGGACGGCGGCGATCCTGCCGTCCAGGGTTTGGGCCAGTTTGAGCGTGACGAACGGGAGACCCGTGGTCCGGTGTTTGACGTAGACCTCGTTGAGGCGCCTGGCCTCCGGCTCCATAAGCCCGACCTCAACCTGGATGTTTGCCGCTCGCAACCTGTCGATGCCGCGGCCGGAAACCCTGCTGTCCGGGTCGATCATCGCGCAGACCACCCGGGAGACCCCTTTCCGGATCAGGAGGTCGACGCAGGGGGGCGTGTGGCCGGTATGGACGCAGGGCTCGAGCGTCACATAAAGCGTGATATCGCGTTCGCCGCTGGAGACCGGCTCGAGGGCGGCGGCCTCTGCGTGAGGTCTCCCGGGACCGACGTGATATCCTTTGGCGAGGACTCGCGTTCCCCGGACCGCGACCGCGCCCACCATCGGGTTGGGTCTCGCCGTGGCACGGCCCTGCCTGGCCAGAGAGAGCGCGAGCCTCATGTAGTCGGCATCGGTCATACCTGCGTCCGTCATCGTATTTCAAACACGGCCTTGCCGACGCCGACGTTGCCGAGCGCGTCCGCAGCGCGAACCACCAGACTGTACTCCCCGACCTCGAGGGGGTCGAGCGTGAACCGAAGCTGCTCGCTCCGCGAATCGAAGATCTCGTCTACCGGAAAGACGATCTTCCAGGACCCGGAGTTGACGGAGTAGCTCGCCTCGTGAATCGGGCTGATCGCATCCAGGAGCGCGGTCTCCACGGAGACGGAAGTCGGACCGGTTTGGCGCACGGTCGTGAGACGCACGGAAGGCGGTGTATGGTCTATGTCGAACGGCTCGCTCACGCTTTCGGAAGAGAGGGCCTGCGCCTCCGGGTTGCTCAGCCGATCGGAGGCGACAACGCGCACCTGCATCGTGCCCTCCGGGGCGGATTCGACCTTCCAGAGATAGCCGGGCGACGTGAGGTCTTCCTCCAGAAGCTTCCAGTTTTTCTCTTCGCGTCCCCGGAAGTAGAGGTCGTAGATCAACGCGTCGGCGTTCACGTCGCCCGCAGACCATGCGATCTTCCATATCCCTTTGCCTGATTCGGGAGACTGGGGGCGACCTTTGTGCTTCTCACCGCCGGGCCCTGCGTTGCCCCCGGGGTCGTTCTGCCTCGCGGGCGGGGTGATTTTAATGTTCAGGATCTGAGGCGCGAGGTTTTCCTGGAGGCCGGCCATCGTGACTTTGCGAAGCCGGGGCGTGCCGCTGCCCGTCCCGGAGGTCATCACCGCTCGATACTGCAGAAACCTTCCCGGGGGGCTCAGGATCTGGCTGCCCTTCGGCTCCGTGAGGGGTCGGGACCAGTCGCTCCAGGTGTCGTCCGGAACCTCGCTGTTTCCGGACCGAGTCTGGAAGGCGGTGGACGTGTTCTCCGCCAGGTCGGCTTTCCAGGCCAGTTTGCCCCACCTTGAAACGATGGTGAAGTCTCGGGGCTTCGAGGTCAGCGTGCCCTTTCTTGCATACGATCGATCCAGACGATAGACCGTGCCCGTCCCTGCGGCGCCGATCCAGAATCGGCCGTTCCCGGAGGGACAGATCGCCCAAGGTTGCATCCCTTCCATCCGTGTGACCAGGGTAGAGCCGCCGTCTCTTCCGACGCTGTAGACCGATCCGGGATCCCCGGTAAAGGCGGTAATCTCTCCGCCCGCGTCCACGTGCAGCGACAGGAGCAGGGGTTCGGAGGTCTGCCAAAGCTTCAGGGCTGCGCCCGAGGGTCGTATGGCGTAGAGCACGGATCCTTCTCCGGCCATCTCTTTGCCGGCCTGCGGCGGCTTTTCAGCCGGGGCCGGGTTGCCCCCGTTCGGCTTCGAGCTCCCTGTCATCGCGCCGGCATAGAGCATCTCGCCGGGGCCGAGCGCCAGGGCGTGGATTTCCTTCTGCGACGCGTCGAAGAGGACATCCACCTTATCGTGTTGACGGACCCTGTAGACGAGTCCGCTTTGATCCGTGCCTGCGTACAGGGTCCCATCCGACGCCTGAATCAAAGAGATGATGTTGGGATCGGTGCTCTTGTAGACCTCTTCCACGCTCCCGTTGGAAGAGATCCGGAGGATGCGCCCTCTCTCTCCTCCCGTGGCGGCGTACAGCTGGCCGCCGGGCTGCGGCACGAGCGCCCAGACGTGTCGGTCTCCGGTGCGGCACAGCGTGGTTGGCTCCTTTCCGGCATCGATCCGGTAGATGTTTCCGTCGGGTGAAGACCCGGCGTAGAGGGCCCCATTCTCTGCGACCGCGAGGCTGAAGATCGCCACTTCAGGAGAATCCAGGAGGAGCTCCGGTTTTCCGTTGCCGTAGGCATAGACCCTGCCGCTGTTGCCCGTTGCGATATAGAGGCGCCCGTTCCTACCCTCCGCCAGCGCCCAGACGAACTCCTCGCCCGTATCCGCGACCTGCTCGAAACCGGGTCCGAGCGTCACGACGCCCCCGTGAGTGATGGAGACGTTCTCGGCCTCCCCCTTGATGAAGGCCTCCTGGCTGTCCTCGCGCCAGATCACGGGCGCCACGCCGTCGGCGGGGGCCTGGAAGTGGATCAGGACGAACAGGGCCGGCCAGAGCAGAGGGGACCTAGTTCTTGTCGCGGCCGAGTCCGGTCTTTTCGTCGAATACGACGCCATCTCTCTCCCGATCGACGTAGATGATCACGGTCTGACTGCCGGAGAGCGCATAGTCCGTGCGCACGCGTGATCTGTGGAGCACTGTCTGCTCCACAGATTTGATATCTCCTGAGCGCCCGGAAAATCGCAGCGCGGAGAGGACCGAAGGGGGAAGCGAGGTCACTTCCTTTCCTTGGACGGTGACGCCCCGCCTCAACGACAGGAGATCGATGATCAACGTATCGTTCCTGTCACCGTTCTTGAGGAGACGGATCAAGTGCTCGAAATCCCGGGGGGCGTATTCTCCCGGAGCCCGCTTCGATTCCAGGCGGCGGTGCTGCTCGGCGCTCGATGCCCTGAGGATCAACTTTCCGCTCCTCGCCTCCGCGGGGAGGCGCAGCTCCGTCTCGACCGTTTCCGGCGTTCCCAGGTACGGGTGGAGCAGGATCGTGACGCGGACCCTGTCTCCCGGCCGGAAACGTGTTTTTCGGAGACGGATCGATTCGATATGCGCAGCGTGGATCTCTTCTTCAACCTCCAGACTGAAGACGACTTCATCCAGACGTACGGGCTCGAACGGATTTTGCATCAGCCGGCCCAGACTCGAAGTCGCGCCCAGGACGGCATCACTCAGGACGTTGGGTCCGGAATGGATGTTGCCGAGGTCGAGGGGCGGATATCCGGCAAGGTGAATGCGCGTGCGGGTCCTGACCGTGGCTTCCCCAGATCGTTTTTCGGCCGAAATCAGGGCGTTCGCGACTGCGTAGCGCATCAGGATGGGGCTGAACTCTCGATTGCGGAGGATCTCCATGCTGAACGATTCGCGGTTTCCCGGAGAGTGGACATCGACGCGTGCCGGGATCATGTCGGCTCGCTGTCCCACGATTCCGGCAACGCCGGGCGCACGATCCTGTACGATGACTCCCATGGGCCGGGAGGCCGTGCCCAGTTTGAAGGAGAGGCGCTGACTGGGAAGGACCTGATGGATGAATGCCGCCGTCATGGGCATGGTCGTGCTGCCCCCGAAAAGCATGGGGTGGCCGAACCCGATGATGCGGTCGCCGTCCCGATGGGTGAGCGTTCCGATCCCCGTGACGCTGAAGTCGCCCCGGATCAGCTGGACGCCGAGGGCTGCCCCGGGCTCGAACGGGCCCTGGGCCAACGTAGAGTCGACGCCGCCGCCACCCTGGACCGGGAGGAGTCCCACCCGGAGGAACTCCTGACGGAGGTCTGCGACGACCCTCGGCGAAAATCCGGACATGGCCAACGGCGTCGCGACCGGCTTGAGCCCGCCCGCCTCCGGAATCGAAAGGTCGGTCAGCTCCGGATTCGGGCCGCCTGCCGAAGGGGCCCAGGTATCTGGACGGCCTCCGTCTCGGGCTGTCTTGAGCGGCCGTTCGAGCACCGCCTGCATGTCGGCGATCGGCGTGATGCCGGCGATCGGCTCCTTTGAAAAGGAGCCGAAGCTGTACGCGACCGCCCCGATCAGCTTTCCGTCGATGTAGACCGGGCTGCCGCTCATGCCGGCGATCACGCCCGTGTCATCGAGGGGATCGCCCGAGAGCCGGGCCAGGATGATGTCGATGCCAGGCCCGAAGACGTTGTGCAACACGCCGAGGATCTCCGCGCCGAAGCTGTCGATTCGGGTGCCCTGGAAGACGGTCCGACCGATGCCCACCTGGCCGCGCCGAAGCTGATCGACCGGCATGGTCGCACCCGGTTCCAGGCCGAACACCTTGGGCGGGAAGGCCAAAAGGCCAAAGCACAGGAGGAGTACGGAGGTTCCGCGAGTCGCGGGTCGTGGATCGTGGATCGTCATATTCGTGCCCGCGCCCGGAGCCGCGGTTGACATCGCATCAGTCCTATTTTGAGACGGAGCGTCTGCCCTGTTTTGAGATATCTTCCTTTAAGTGCCAATTATTATACCGGTTTTTATATTTCTGAACAAGACCCTTGTAAACGTCATTTGAACTCATTATAATGGACAAATGCAGATCACTCCGATCACCGTCGGACGGCGGTCTGCGCGGATCTCCGGGCTGGGTCCGGGGGACGGAATCGGGGGTGATCGGGGGCGCGTTCGGCCTCACCCCGAGGTCATACCGCTGACTGGCTGCCCTCGCTTTCGAGCTTGGGGGTTGCTCGAGAGACGGCCGGAGCGCCGTTTCACGAGCAGACCTGACGGGCGTTCACGATGATCGGGCGGGCTTGAAACAGGGGATCTGCCGGCAGGTGCGAATGGCGCCTGGAACGGCGTGTATTGGAGGGTATGGGTGAGAGAGCCCGGGGGCTGGTCTCGAACAGCCGGGGAGAGACAATTCCTTCACCAGGAATCCGGCTGCTTTGAGGGTGCCAGCCCCCGGGCCTCGTCAGGTGCGGCGCCGGGCGCAGGAAGTCAGGACCTGCGGGCTCGGCGGTTCATCAGACCGGAACTTCTGTCGATTCAGTCTTCAAAGGAGCCAGACTCGTGATCCAACGGGGAAGATAGACGAGACGACTGGGAGAAGGGAGATGACCGGACACCCTCGTCCTTTTCCCCGATTCATCCCAGGGGCCGGGATGATCTCGAGACGGGAACGGGGCACGGCGAGGCGCTGTCACGTGCAGGATAAAGATAAGCCATTGTTTTTGTTGAGTCAAGAGAAAGATGTCCGAAAGAGACGGCAGGCCCGGCTTCGACGGGAACCGGGCGGGGCCGGGCCAATTTTCTCGAGACCTGTTGAAAGGGTTGCTATTTTTGATACGCGCGGCGTCTGTTTCCAGACAGCGTTATGAATGACGGGGGCCACGGAATGGGCCGAAAACTGAACGTTGGCGTGATCGGGGTGGGAGGGATCGCCCGTACCCATCTCCCGGGATGGGCGGCTTCGGAGCACGCTGAGGTCGTGGCCGGGTGCGACATCGACCCGTCCGTGATCGAGGCGTGGGGAAAGATACACGGCATCACGAATGTGACCACGGATCCCGATGCGCTTTTCAGCGATTCGAAGATCGACCTGATCGACGTCTGCGTGCCGAACCGTTTTCACGCCGATCTCGCGATTGCGGCGCTGGACGCGGGAAAATACGTGCTCTGCGAGAAGCCCCTGGCCCCGACACCGGAGGAGATCCGGAGGATCATGGATGCGGAGGAACGTTCGGCGGGGATGCTGATGACAGCGCAGCATTATCGATTCGAGGGGACGTCCAAGGCGCTGAAGGCGGAGATAGACACCGGCGTTCTGGGTGACGTTTACCACGCAAGGAGCTGGCTGCTGCGTCGCGCCTCCATGATTACGAGACCCGGATTCGTCCTGAAAGCGCAGAGCGGGGGCGGTGCGTGCATCGACATCGGCGTGCACGTCATGGACCTTGCGCTCTGGCTTATGGGATTCCCCAAGGCGATCAGCGTGACCGGCGTGACGCGGTCTGAACTGTCCGGGCAGCAGGGGGCCTTTCTCAACCCGAAGGTGACGATTCCGCCCGAAATGGACGTGGAAGAGTTCGCGGCAGCCTTCGTCCGGTTCGAGAACGGCGCCAGCCTGATCCTGGAGATCAGCTGGCTGCTTCACCACGGTGTCGTGGGAGACGATCCTCAGATCTGGATCTACGGCACCCGGGGCGGTTGCCACTGGCCGCGATGCGAGATCTATGAATCCAACGTCGCGACCCGGCAGCATTACGACCGGAGCCTGAAGCTGACGAAAGAGAAGCTGGCGGCGCACGCTTTGGAGTGCGTCGAGTTCGCGCAGGCGATCGTCGACGGCGCGCCGTCGCCGGTTCCCGCTTCGCAGTCCTTTCAGGTCCAGTCGATTCTGGACGGCGTCTATCGAAGCCAGGCGGCCGGGGGCGAGGTGCCGATCTGAGCCTCTGCGAATCGTGATCCGTGCCTCGATTCCGGATCGCGGAACCAGGAATGAACGGAAACTGCACGTGCCGAACAGACTGGACATCACCGAGGCTTCCGAGCAGATCCGTAGCGGACGTCTGTCTCCGGTTGAACTGCTTCAGGCCTGTCTGAGCCGGATCGATGCGGTGGAGGAGCGGGTCCGCGCCTGGGTGACGGTCGACCGGGAAGGGGCCGAGGCACAAGCCCGCCACCTGGAGGAGGCGCTCGCGCACGGGCACTGGTACGGCCCCCTGCACGGGATTCCGGTCGGAATCAAGGATATCATGTATACGCGGGGTCTCCGGACCTGCGCCGGTTCGAAGTTCCTGGAAGATTTCGTCCCGGACCACGACGCGACCGTCGTCTCCAGGCTGCGCGGCGCCGGGGCGGTGATCCTGGGAAAGACGGTGACGACGGAATTCGCCTGCTATGACCCGGCGGAGACGCGCAACCCCTGGAACCTGCATCATACGCCGGGGGGGTCGAGCAGCGGTTCGGCGGCCGCCGTGGCCAGCCGGATGTGCCCCGCGGCGCTCGGGTCTCAAACAGGCGGATCGATCAGTCGGCCCGCGGCCTACTGCGGGATCACCGGGATCAAGCCGACGCGCGGGCGAGTCAGCGTCTACGGCGTGTTTCCGATCAGTCTCCATCTGGACCACGTCGGGCCGCTTTGTCGATCGGTCGCAGACGGCGTCACCCTGCTCAAGGCCATCGCCGGAGCCGATGCCAACGACCCGTCCTGTCCGGACGCCCCCGATCCCCGCCTGGACGCCTTTTTCAAGACGGACGGACAGCGTCCCCCCCGTATCGGGCGCATCCGTTCCTATTTCGAAGAAGAGGCCGATGCGGCGATGCTCGACGCCGTGAGCAGGGCTGTCGCGCTTTTCGGCGAAGCAGGGGCGACCCTCAGGGAGGTTCGTCTGCCGGACAGCTTTGGCGACGTTCACCGGATGCACAGGACCCTCATGTTCACCGATGCGGCCGCCGTCCACCAGGAGCGGTTTCGACGAGCGGCCGACGATTTCCGTCCCTCGAATCGCGCCATGATCCGAGAGGGGCTTCAAGTCTCGGGCGTGGCGTATGCGGAAGCCCTGAACCACCGGCTCACGTTCCGAAAGGAGATCCGGTCGGCGTTTTCTGACGTGGAATGCCTGCTCACGCCGGCTGCGCCCGCTCCGGCGCCCCACGGGCTTGAATCTACGGGCGATCCCTCGTTTAACTCTCCGTGGAGCTACTGTGGCCTCCCCACGGTGGTCCTTCCCGTATCCGAATCGAGACAGGGGTTGCCCACGGCCGTCCAACTGATCGGTCGACCTTACGATGAGGTCGGTCTGCTGTCCGCTGCGCACTGGTGTGAGGAGCGCCTCGGGTGGCGGTCCTCTCCCAAACTCTCCTAGGCATTTCCACGCCGCATGACCACGGTGCGTGTGACTGTTTGCTGCGCCCTGCTCCTGCTTGGCGCGACTTGGACGGAGGGAAGCCCGTGCAGAGAGCGGGCTGCCCTCGAAGGCCTGGAACGGATCCACAACGAAGAGTTCGAGCGCGCCCACGCCATCTACGACGCGCTGATCGTGGCGGAGCCGGACCGGCCCGAGGGATACTTCGGGCGGGCCCTGGCTTACTGGGACGAAGGCTTGATCCTGGAGGATGGCGATCGGTTTGACCGGGAGACGATCCGCTACCTCGAAGCGGTCATTCGGGTTTCGGAGAAAGCGGTGGAGCGGCAGGGCGAGACCGCGGAGATGCTGTTCTGGCTGGGTAGCGCCTACGGCCTTCGCGCGACCCTGGCCATGGTCCGAAATCGCGTGCTTCGCGGCGTCAGGGACGGACTGAAGAGCCGGTCGCTTCTTCGCCGGTCTGTCGAGCTCGACCCGGACCGGGTCGATGCCTGTTTCGGATTGGGTCTGACGGACTACGTCGTCTCCAGAAAACCGTTGATCCTTCGGCTGGTCTCACGGCTCCTCTTCCTTCCGTCGGGCGATCGGGCCGCGGGCCTCGCCGCGCTCGACAGGGTCGCGACGAAAGGGACCTACTGCAGGAGCTACGCGATATCCAGCCGGGCGTTTATCGAGCTCTATTACGAGAAGAATCCGGAAGAGGCGATGATCCGGTTTGCCCGGCTGCTCAGGCAGTATCCGAACAGTTTGGACTTTCGCATTCGCTACGTCGACGCCTTGTTCGCCCTGTCGATGCGAGGCCGGGTCGGGTTTCGACAGGGCCTGATCGACTCGGCGCGGTCTGCGAGGAAGATGGCCGCGGAGCGCGGATGGGCGTTGGAGCGCTGGACCCGGACCAAGCTGGACTTCATCGAAGGGTTCGGACATTACTTGACGATGGCGTTCGGAGAGGCGAAGGCACTCATGGAGACCTATCTGCGGGAAGCAGACCGCAAGAGCTGGCTTCTGGGTCCCGCGGAGCTCATTCTGGGCAAGGTATCTGACCTGGAGGGAGACCGACGCGCTGCCGTCGAGCGATATCGTCGCGCCCTGAGGCGGGAGGACGTCTGGGGAACCCACGCAGAAGCCCGGCGCTACCTGAAGCGGCCGTTCTCCGGGAAAGAGAGGTCTTCGAGACCGCACGACCTTGTGCGGCGTTATCCCGATCGGCCCTGAGATCAGTCTTCGGGGCCGCGTTCCAAGCTGCCACCCCGGTAGGTGATCTTCCTGATACGGTCTTCTTCATCCAGTTGGACCGTAAGCGCAAACGGCGTCCGGTCGAAGAATTCGGGATTGTGGTCGAGCGCGAGCCCGGCCGCCCAGCTTCCGAGCCAGCCCAGTCCGGCGGGCTGAATGGCGAACTGGAGGTCATGGATGACGAGGGTCGTCAGGCCATCCGCGCGGGAGGCTTCGACGACCGGAAATCGGGCAAACCGCCCGTAGATCTTTCCGGCCTTCGTTTTCCACAACGCGTCGAGTCGGGCGTCGAACAGGGCGGAGGCATAGACCGGTTCGGCGCTCTGCGCGCTGCCGGACACCGAGAGAGGCAGGGACCAGACGCGATCGCCGCTTCTCACCAGGCCGCGTCGGTGAAGGGGAGAGAACGGCGTCGGAAGAATCGCCACGTTGTCGGGCCGGATGCCGCGGCTCCCGGACCAGCGTTGGACCTGATGATGGCACAACAGGGCGACGCCCAGGTTCAGGCTCAAGTAACAGGCGAAGACGACCGCGCCCAGACGATACCCGGAGCTGCGCTTCGCACGGTTCGCCCATCCGAGGACGAGTCCGCCGATAACGATGACGTCCAGGTAGGGGTCGATGATGAAGAGGACGTCGAGCGAGACGCGAAGCTTCGAAAAGGGGTGGAAGATCATCGTGCCGTAGGATGTGGCGACGTCGAAGAAGATGTGGAGCAGCAGGCCGAAGAGGCTGGCCGCGTAAACGGCTCGGAACGAGAATCTCCGAAGCCCGGCCCGTCTGGCGATCCAGGCCAGGGCCAGCGCCCCGGTCGTCGCGCCGAAGAGCGAGTGTGTGATCCCCCGGTGCGTCTCCAGCCTCTCCAACGCGTCTCCGGGAATGAGAACGTCCAGATCGGGCAGGAGACTGGCGACGGTCACAAGATTCACGAGGGCGCGGCTCTGCTGCTCCGGCCAAACGGAGCGCGCGATCAATCTGCCAATGAGTGCGTGGGTCGGTGTGTCCATAGGGTAATGATCGGGTACCGGGGGAAGCAAGACACGGGTACCGGGTACCGGGAAAGCAAGACACGGGTACCGGCAACCTTCGTTCGTGGATCGTTGTTCGTGTGACCGCAAAGACGTGAAAATATATCCAAGGAGGGGTGCGAAGCAAGGACCCTGATACCGAACCGGAGTGCCTGAGTGGAGCAGACGCGGGAAATCGCTCAGAAAGGGATGGCTGTGGCGAACGCAGTTGAAATGCGGGGGATCACCAAGCGATACGGTGGGCTGAAGGCAACCGACGGCGTTGATCTTGCCGTCGCCAAGGGAGAGATCCACGCGGTCGTGGGCGAGAACGGGGCGGGGAAGTCAACGCTGATGCACGTACTCTCGGGCCTGGTGCGGCCCGAGGAGGGTGTCGTGCGGGTGAACGGGGCGCCCCTGCGTCTGGGCGATCCATCGTCGGCAGCAGATGCGGGCGTGGGGCTGGTCGCCCAACATTTCTCGCTGGTCGGGCCTTTTACGGCCTGGGAAAACGTCGTTCTGGGCCGCGAGCCGGGCGGATGGGCGCGCGTGGACCGCGCAGGCGCCGTGGAGGCAACGGATGCGCTCGCCAGGAAGCTGGGCATCCGGTTTTCTCCGGACGCCCCGGTAGGCGACCTTCCCGTGGGGATGCGTCAGACAATCGAAATCGTCAAGGCGCTCTATCGGGGTGCGGAAATCCTCGTTTTGGACGAGCCGACTGCGACGCTCTCGCCTCCGGAGGCGGACCGTTTTTTTTCCGTTATCCACAGACTCAGGCGGACCGGGACGACGATTCTCCTGGTCACCCATCGCGTCCGGGAGGTCCTGGATCACGCTGCGAGAGCCACGGTTCTGCGGGAGGGTCGGGTCGTCCGAACCTTCGCTCGGGCGGAGATCGACGCGGAGATGCTCGTCCGGGCGGTGATGGGCGGGGAACGGGAAGGGAGAGGGGAGACGGACGATCGGCGCGGAGCCGGCGCGCCGCTCCTGGAGTTGGAGGGACTCAGGGTCTCGCCGGAAGGCCACGCGCGGCTGGAGGGTCTCGACCTCACCGTCCGGCGCGGCGAGATTCTGGGCGTCGCGGGCGTCTCCGGAAACGGTCAGCGCGCCTTGACGGGCGCGATTACGGGGACCCTGCCGGTCGAGTCGGGCGCGATCCGATTGGCGGGCACGGAGATCACCGGCGTTTCGGTTCGCGCTCGCAGGGAGGCCGGCCTGGCCTACATTCCGGAGGACCGGCACGACGAGGGCATCATTCCCGACTTTACGGTGAGGGACAACCTGATTCTCGGACGCCAAGGCGCGTTTGCGCGCGTCTGGGGCCTGGACGTGAGCGCGATGGAGGCGTATGCCCGCCGCCTGGCCGAGCGGTTCGACATTCGGGCGCAAAGCCTGCTGCAGCCGGCCCGGCACCTCTCGGGGGGAAATCAGCAGAAGCTGGTCGTGGCCAGGGAGCTGGGGCGCGATCCCCTCTTTGTCCTGGTGGCCGACCCGACCCGGGGTCTGGACTTTCGGTCGTCCGCCTTCGTTCTCCGGGAGCTCCGTTCGGTCAGCGCGCGCGGGGGCGGCGTGCTCGTTTTTTCCTCCGATCTGGAAGCGCTTTTTTCTGTCTCGGACCGGATTGTCGTGATCTATCGCGGGCGGATCGTTGGCGTGCGGTGTCGAGAGGCCTTCGACGCCTCGACGCTGGGGAGGTGGATGACCGGTGCGAACTGAAGGCTGGCGCGGGTCTCTGCACTCCGTCCGGTCGATGGCCGTTGCAATGGGCGTGGCTCTGGTCATCGTGCTTCTGTCGGGCGGAGATCCGCTGGCCGTTCTGCGCGCGCTGTGGGTTGGGGCGCTGGGCTCTCCGTCGAACCTGGCGGGCACGCTGGTGAAGAGTGTGCCGATGCTACTCACGGGACTCTCCGTGGCCCTTGCGTTCCGGGCCGGTCTCTTCAACATTGGGGGGGAAGGGCAGTTCTACGCCGGCGCCCTTGCCGCCGCCTGGCTGGGCGGCCTCGGGCTCCGAATGCCGGCGCTGCTGTACGTGCCCCTTGTTTTGCTGGCGGCGGCGGCGGCCGGCGGGATCTGGGGTGCGGTCCCGGGATGGCTGAAGGCCAAACGGGGCGTACACGAAGTCATCAATACGATCATGATGAACCATGTTGCGATTCACGCTTCGAGCTACCTGGTGGCGGGCCCCCTGAGGGCCGAAGAGTACGCCGTGCGAACGCGTGAAATCGCATCCGAGGCAGCCATGCCGGTGTTGTGGGCCGTTCCGCCGATCGAAGTCAGCTGGGGGCTCGTGCTGGCGCTCGCGCTCTGTGTTCTGGCCACGCACGTCCTTTTTCGGACGGCCGCCGGGTATGAAATTCGTGCCGTAGGCAAGGGGACGGCCGCAGCTGCGGCTTCGGGGATCGAGACAGAGCGGGTGCAGGTGACGAGCCTGACGTTGGCCGGTGCGTCGGCGGGCCTCGCCGGCGGGCTTGAAATCTGCGGCGTACACCATACCTTCTATGCCCGGTTCTCACCCGGATACGGGTTCGACGGCATCGCCGTCGCGCTTCTGGCCCGGAACCACCCCCTGGGCGTGATTCCCGCAGCGCTGCTTTTCGGCGCGTTGCGTACGGCGGGCCGGTGGCTTCAGTTTTCCGTGGGCGTGGCGCGCGACTTGGTGATCATCATCCAGGCCCTGGCGATTCTGGCCGTGGGCGCGCAGGGGGCATTTTCGCATCTGCGCGGGAAACCGGCAGCTCAACATTCGTAGAAAACAGGCCCTCGCGCGGATGATTGTTCGCGGCAGCGGTTCGACCCGGGGTCCCGCCGGTCACGAAGAACCCGAGGGTCGTTTACTCGGGAGGAGAGGTCAAGGTGATATTCAAGTCTCTGGTGGTGGGGCCGCTCGAGGCGAACTGTTTCGTCCTGGCCTGCGACAAGAGCCGTGAGGGGATCGTCGTGGATCCGGGAGAGGACGCCCCGGCGATCGTCGAGGTCATTCGTGAAACCGGTACCGACGTCGTGGCGGTCGTCGCGACACACGGACATTTCGATCATATCGGCCGGGCCGGTTCGATCGTCTCGGAAACAGGCGCGCCGTTCGCGATCCACAGGGCCGACCTTCCGATGGTTGCGCGTCTCGTGGAGATCGCCGGCGCTTTCGGGCTGGAGGCCGACCCCCCTCCGCCGGTCGACCGTTTCCTGGAGGAGGGAGACAGCGTCAGCTTCGGGGAGGAGACCCTTCAGGTCCTGCACACGCCGGGTCACGCTCCGGGGAATGTCTCGCTCGTCTGGCCTGGACACGCAATCGTGGGGGATACCCTGTTTGCCGGGTCGATCGGGAGGACCGACCTGGAGGGGGGCGACGTGGATGTCCTGCTGACCTCGATTCGGGAGAAGCTTCTATCTTTGGGGGATGAGACCCGGGTCTATGGCGGACACGGGCCGTTCACGACGATCGGGGAGGAACGGAGACACAATCCGTTCCTGCAATAGCTCCGTAGACTGCATCTGTCCAGGACAGGCTCGAACGTCGAAAATGGTGGTGCGGGCGCCGACCTGCCGGTTTGCCCGGGACGTGCCGCTGTCGCCGGAGCGCGCGAGCGAAGCTGTCCGGCATCCCATCATCGACAGAGCGGATCGGCCTGATGATTCGCGGCGACGGTTCGACCCGGGATCCCGCCGCGCACAGGCCGGTGTCCGCACGCGGACGGGGAACATCCCATCAGCGAGCGGGGTGAGGCTACCTTCAGCCCCGGTGTCCGCACGCGGACGGGGAACATGGCGACACTTACCCGGCAAGGCATCGAAAGGAGAGATCGATGGACATCAGCGTAAAGATCGGGAACATTCTGAAAACTCAGGCAGATGCGATTGTCCTGAACCTGTTCGAGGGGGTGCGGGAGCCGGGCGGGGCGACAGGGGCCGCGGACAGGTCACTCGGCGGCGCGATCCGGGATCTCATTTCAGGAGGGGACTTTACCGGCAAGTTCAAGCGCACCTCCGTGCTCTACCCTCGGTCGGGCGTGGCCGCGAGGCGGGTGATCCTGGTCGGACTGGGGAAGGCGGCGGATTTCACGCTGGACCGCGCGAGACAGGTGGCCGCCGTGGCCGCCAGCACCGCGGCCGGGCTGGGGGTGAAGCACCTGGCTACGATCGTTCACGGCGGCGGGGCGGGGGGATTGGACCTGGAGGACGCGGCGCAGGCCGTCGTTGAGGGGAGCGTCCTCGGCACCTACAGGTTCTCGGTCTACAAGACGGGCGGCGAGGAGGATGACCCGGCGGCGTTGGAGCGCCTGACCGTCGTTGAATTCGATGCGGCGAGGCAACGCGAGGTGGAAGAAGGGACACGCGCCGGAGAGATCGTGTCGGAGGGCGTTACGCTGGCCCGGGACCTGGCCAACCACCCGGGGAACGAGATGACACCCACCGTTCTGGCCGAGCGGTCGATGGAAATGGCAGAGGCCGTCGGACTTCGGTGCGACGTGTTGGACGAGGAGGCGATGGAACGGGAAGGGATGGGTGCCCTGCTCGCCGTGGCCCGAGGCAGCGATCAGCCTCCGCGGTTGATCGTGATGGAGCACGAGGGACGGCGGTCGGATCAGCAACCGCACGTCCTGGTCGGAAAGGGAATCACGTTTGACACGGGAGGCATCTCGATCAAACGCGCAGGCGGGATGTGGGAGATGAAGTTCGACATGTGCGGCGCGGCCGCGGTCATCGGGGCGATGCAGGCGATCGCGCGGCTGGACCTCCCGGTCCGTACGATCGGCATCGCCGCCGCGACGGAAAACATGCCGGGCGGCCGGGCGCTCAAGCCGGGTGACGTCATCCGCTCGATGCTCGGAAAGACGATCGAGATTCGAAACACGGACGCCGAGGGGCGCCTGGTCCTCGGCGATGCGGTTGCGTATTCGGCACGCTACAAGCCGGCCGCCCTTGTCGATCTGGCGACGCTGACGGGCGCGTGCGTGACCGCCCTGGGTCACGAGGCATCCGGCTTGATGGCCAACGACGACGCGCTTGCCGAGCGGGTCAGCCGATCCGGGGAGCGCACGGGTGAGATCGCGTGGCGCCTGCCGATCTTCGAGGCGCATCGCGAGCAGATCAAGAGCGACGTGGCAGACCTCAAGAACACCGGCGGACCTGCGGGCGCGATCGCCGGCGGCGTCTTCATAGAGGCCTTCGTGCAGGGCTTCCCGTGGGCCCACCTCGATATCGCCGGTACGGCCTGGTCGGATGGCGAACGGCCCTATCTTTCCAAGGGCGGCACCGGATACGGCGTGCGGCTGCTGGTGGATCTGCTGAGGCAGACGGCAGACGCCGTCCCGCGGACGGCCTGAGACAAGACCCCAGACACGGGAAAGGCCGGTCTCACGGCGGAGAGCCGGCCTCGGCACGGATCGCGTGCGCCATCCTTCCATGTCGGGTCACTCCACTTCGTCTCCCAGAACGCCGAACTGTATGCCGACGTGAAAGCCCCAGACGGCCGTCTCGTTGTCTCCGCTTCCGGTGATCGCGCGCGAGTAACGGCTCTGGACGAAGATGCCGGCCTGTCGGCTCAGTGCGAAGGAGACCCCGCCTCCGGCGCTGCCCATCGCGTTCTTCGCCGAGCCGTCGAATCCGGTTTCCGGATCCGGCGGCAGGCCGTCGACGATCAACACGCCCACCCCCACGCCGAAATAGATCGTCCCGCCGAACTCGCCGAACGGGGCCTTGTAAAGCAGCGCCGCACCGATGGGCACGCGCGTTCCGTCCTTGCTGTAGACCTCGACGAAGGGCGCTGCATAGGTCGAATACTCTTCGCTGAGGGGGATCTCGACGGACGCGTGTCCCCCTCCGCCCGATGGACTGACCATGACCCCGGCGCCGATCTTGAGGCCTACCCCTTCCGAATCGACTGAAGTCACCGCCAGGAAGACCGGCACCCAACCCACCCAGATCGCCTTTCTCATCGTCTCCTCCGCTTTTTGTCCGGCGTGCGCCACACGAGACGGGGAACGAGGCGCATCGTTTTGATAACTTCGAGAAAAGGGCGACAAAAAGCAACCGGAAAGCGCCGAACTCCTTGTTGATGATCCGGGATGCAGTGGCTATATTACCCCGCGGAAGGAGATCTGAATGCGTCGCCGATCCACCCGTGCGGCGGGCGTCCGCGATTCGCGTCCCTATCCTTCCCGGTGCGGCCGGACCGCGCGCGTCTCCGAGCTGCGCGACGGAGACCGCGTGACCCTGGCGGGCCGGGTTCAGGGGTGCGCCCCACATTGGCTGCTGTCGGACGAGACGGGGGACGTCGAAGTGCGTCCGGCTGACGGATCGGAGGGTCTCCACGCCGGGGACATCGTCGAAATGGAAGGGGTCTGGAACGCAGCCTGGTTCGAGGCCTCGACGGTTCGCATCCTCGCCCCCTCGCTGAGCGCGCCGGGAACGCTTTCCCCGGAGACAAGGGCGCGTCTGAAGGTTCGGGCTCGACTGCTGTCTCGGATCCGGCGCTTTTTCGACGTGCGCGGGTTCACCGAGGTGGAGACGCCGTTGCTTGTCGCATCCCCGGGCACGGAGCCTCACCTGACCGCCTTCGAGACGCGCTATCGGGACGGGTGTCAGGACCGGCGGCTCTTCATGCACCCCTCTCCCGAGCACGCGATGAAACGGCTGCTCGGCGCAGGGTTCGAGCGTATCTTTCAGATTTGCAAGGCCTTTCGCCACGAGGCCGCGGGCGCCCTTCACCACCCGGAATTCACGATCCTGGAGTGGTACCGGGCCTACGCCGACTACGAGGCGATCATGGCCGATTCGGAGGCCCTCGTATGCGCGCTGGCCACGGCAATCAACGGGGGGCCGAGGCTCCGCTACCGGGATCTGACCGTGGACGTCACCCCGCCCTGGGAGCGTCTCAGCGTGGGCGAGGCCTTTGCGCGCTACGCTGGCGTGGAGATCGATCCGGACGAAGACCGGGACGCATTCATCCGGTCCGCCAGGGAGAAAGGTCACCTTTCGGTCACGCGCGAAGATGACTACGCCTCCGCCTACTTCAAGGTCTTTCTGGACAGCGTGGAAGGCAGGCTGGGGCGACACAGGCCGACGATTCTCGTGGATTACCCCGCCGGCATGGCCGCGCTCGCCAAGCGAAAGCCGGAGGCGCCCCACCTGGCGGAACGGTTCGAGATCTACATCGCGGGTGTGGAGCTGGCCAACGGTTTCACGGAGCTGAACGATCCGTCCGAACAGCGGGTCCGATTCGAAGCGGAACTGCTTGAGCGGCGATCGAACGGCGCGGCCGCGTATCCGATCGACGAGGCCTTCCTGGAGGCGATGGAGGCGGGGATCCCCCCCGCGGGCGGGGTCGCGGTGGGCGTGGATCGCCTCCTTATGCTGCTCACCGGCGCGAAGACGATCGGTGACGTGATTGCCTTTCCTCTTTGTGAGCCATCGTTTGGAGGCCCATTCTGACACGCGGACGGCTTGTCGATTTAGAGCGACGCCTCCGTGAATTCCTTGCGGGCCTTACATAAATGACTACGCGGAAAATTTTTCCCGGCTTGGTTTATTTTGTGGAATTATATATACTCAAACTTGATAACATGAGTCTTTTTTGCTGAATGTACTTTGGGCAAAAAGATACTCATGACTGACAAAACATCCAATGTCCTAACGCATCCAGCATCCCAGGGTGGAACGGGAATTGGAAAAAATCAGAACAGAAATTGCTGACAAGCAGGGATGACGGTATTTCCATAACGAAGGTACTGTGTGGAGACTGGTCTGGGGGATAGAAACGTTGCGTCAATTGGAGTTGCCCTGTCTGTGAGCGGCGATCTTTTTTGGGGAGGTCATTATGGACCCTAAGCCGAAGTTCAAGTTGGAAAGGACAGTTCAGGCGGCTGCCTATTTTGTCTCTCTGGCCGGTGGCGTTTTGGGTATTTACAAGCTACTTAAATTGCTCTATCTGCTTGATCGAGAATCGTATAAACGTTGGGGACACGCGGTGACTTATGATGATTATGTGTCTATGGACTTTGGTCCTGTCTTGAGTAGAACTTACGATTTGATAAAGGGAGAAAAGCGCGAAGACATTTGGACTGACCATTTTTCCAGACGTGAGGGAAATGATATAAGGTTAGTTAAGAATGACCCGGATTACGGATTGCTTTCCGAAGCAAATAAGACTCTTTCGAAAGAATTATACGAAACAGTTAAAGACATGGATTTCACTGATCTCAAAAACCTTTCTCACGAATTTGGGGAGTGGAATGATCCAAGGGGGAGTTCCCTTCCCATTGATATTGAGGATATTTTGGATGCAGTTATAGATGACTCTGAAGAAATAGAGATGATAAAAGATGAAGTCAGGTATGACGGTTATAGAGAAAGTTTGTATTAATGTCTTTGGAGGCAGGCGATACCGCAATTTTGTCTGATACGTCGAATTCGGAACACCTTAACATTATTCTTTTCGGTCCTACAGGTCTGGATGAAAAAACCATAATTGTAAATGTAACGACGAAACGTAGTGGAAGTGATATGACAACCGTATTGAGAAAGGAAGACCATTCTTTTATAAAGCACGATTCCGTTGTTTATTATGCGAAAGCCGCGATAATAAAAGTATCCGTGGCGGAGAGATTATTCGAAACACGTAAGCGTAGCCTGAATAATTCATAAATTTTCTGAAAATATTCATAATTTTATGTAGAACAATCAGTTATCCAATTTGAGCCAAAAAACTTTGTTTTGGTGCAATAACTGGAAAGCCTGGTATGTACGCAGATTGTTCAGATTTCACGAGTGATTCGGGCCAGATGTCATCACGGCCGTGGCGTTTCGGCTCTCTAGCTGCTTCGGCGTTTCTCCTCCCCAGGGCTTAGGGGGGCCCTCTGTGGGACGGGGTCAGGTGCGGGGGCGGATGTGGGGGCGAATGGAAATTCGCGGCGTGGGGGCGGGTCCCGCAGTGGGCATCAGGCGGGGGGAGGAGTTCAATCCTTTCTCGGCGCCAATACTTTCCAGTGAGGCTGAGTCGCCACGGCCCGAGCCTCCCCGGCGTTTGAGGGGAGCCCTTCTTTTGTCTACTTTTCTTGGGCGGCAAGAAAAGTAGAGCATGAGTGACTTTCCTGGCCTTTTTATGAATTATTCAGGGTAGAAAAAGACTTCGATCAGATGTTCTTGAACGGGTTCAAAACGGCCTCCTGACTTCCCCCCATACACCATCTGACTTGAAGACCTTTTTTCGGAATTCCTTTAAGATAGAAATGGCATCTCGGTATCGGATATAATGGCGTCCGGCAAACTCGCCTATTTCAACACGACCAGCTTCACCCATAAAATCGGTGGAAATCGCGTTCTTTGATAATGCCCAATGGTTCCATGACAATCAATCTACCCATCATAGCAAGGTCGTTTTCCATGACACCATGCAATGCCCGACGAGCTTCGTGGTCCGTCGTCCCGGACGGGGCGCGCTCGACGGCCGAAATTCGAGGAGAAATCCATGTGTAAACTGGAAGGCAGGGTCGCGCTCGTCACGGGCGGCGGTACCGGGATCGGGCGGGCCACCGCGTTGGCGTTTGCCGGGGAAGGGATCGACGTCGCGGTCAACTACTCCCGATCCAAGGCGGATGCCGAGGCCACCGCGGCCGAGATCGAAGGGATGGGACGCGCCGCCCTGGCCGTATGTGCGGATGTTTCCGACGACGCTGCCGTGAGGCGCATGGTAGAACGCGTAGCGTCCGAGCTCGGGCGGCTGGACATCCTGGTCAACAATGCGGGCTGGACGCGCTACGTGCCGCTGAAAGACCTCGAGGGCCTGTCCGGCGAGGCCTGGGATCGATGCTTCGACGTGAATGTGAACGGCACGTTCTACTGCTCCCGGGCCGCGGTGCCGAAGATGAAGGCGAACGGGGCGGGACAGATCGTGAACGTCGCCTCGATCGCCGGCCTGATCGGTCTCGGCAGCTCGATGGCCTACGCCGCCTCCAAGGCGGCGGTGATCTGCCTCACGAAGGCGTTTGCGATTACACAGGCGCCGGAGATCCGCGTGAACGCCGTCTCGCCCGGCGTCGTGGACACGCGGTGGATGGTCGGGATGGAGTCGTTCATGGAGGCCAACGTGCAGGCCACGCCGCTGAAGAGAGCGGCCCAGCCGGAGGACGTGGCGGACGTGGTGATGGGCGTGGTCCGCAGCGACATGATGACCGGGCAGAACCTGGTCGTGGACGGCGGGCGGACACTGTAGGGGCGCGGGCGGTCAGTTCGGCGGCCTGCCTGCCAGTGCCTTTGTGGCAGGCAGGGAGGGGTGGCTTGACATATAATGTAAAATGACACTTGACAAAAAGACTTTCCAACTGCAGATGGATTACAGATAAGCGAGCAGGAGCCCAAGAAGCAGATACTTCAAAATGCTCATATCGCCCTCTTTTCCATTAGAAAAAAGTACCTGACAGGAAATAAAAGTACCTTAACTTTTTTTATCGTTTTACGTAAAGCTGCTCTCATAATTATTATAAGGATCATCCCTTCGTAGCCGCGTGCTGCGTTGGCCCCGCGTCCCTGTGGACGCGGGATTTTTTTAGGGTTCACATTTGCTTCCCAAGAGGACATAAAATCTTCCGTCCTGCTTCTTGGACTTGAACAATCGCTCGCAGACTGAGACGTGGAACAACGGCCCCTGTCGGTGCTTGCTACACTGCCAGGGGCCTTTTCCTGCCTACGGTTGTATCCCCCCCCGCCCATTTCCAGAAGGGCGCACCCGCGGCAAGTTACGTCGGCGCGTGAAACGGCCATTCCCGGCACACCCGGAGGGGAAAAGTCTGATGAACGTAAAAAAATCCATTGGATGTCGCAGAAGTTGCGACAGATCGGATTCCGGTCATCGCCAGCGCCCGCGGGTTCCTCACAGGCCGGCAGGCCCCTCCACGTCGGTGAGTCTACGGGAAAAGAATCGTCTCTGCCAAGGCGGGATAAATTACGTTATTTCGTTGTCAACAGATCAGTTGACAACGTCACCTCTGTCACCTGCAATTAGCCTTAATTCGTCAAAAACAGGCAATCGACAACGCGGTCAAACGCTGGAGAAGTGGGGCATTTCGATCGTTCAAATGCGTTTTTTTCTCCGGTCACAGCCGGTGACTTTAAGAATCGTCGACTTGCGACATCAATTCGCCGTTGTTCTTCAGGCCAAATCCCAGCAAAAACTGCCGAAATATTTCGAATCAAGGTTAGCTTACCCACCTCGGGCTCCTTTCTTACGGGTACGCTGTCTTACAACTCACATACCCAAACGTAGGTCCGGAGCCCTCTGAATTTCAACAGGCACGTCACCGTTCGTCAGGTGTGCAGATGATCGCGGGTTCAAAACCTGCATTCCGACATACCGTTTCGACTTGGGACCGGAGCGTCGCCTTGGCAATATGTCGATGACTCCGAGTTACCAGGTATTCGATGCCGTTGGCAACCGCGATCGCAGTATGAGCGACGTATTCCGCGGCTTTTGTAGGCACGGCCCCCGAGTCGACCCGCTGTTGCGCTCATCCAGGGGCTCGCTCCGTGGCGTCGAGAACCGGTTCTGAAGCCACGCGTCCAGGTCTTTCTGCAGCGCCTTTAAGCGCCTCGCAAGGGCTCCCGAAGCCGAAGTGTCGCTGCCGCCGCGTTGCAAAACGCGCCTGCCGCTGCGAATTGCGACACATCCTCCGTCTCTCCATTGGATTCTTCTCGTAACTCCTTTCGTAAACATACATTTATAGCTTCTGTCAGAGCCGCGACACGGTCGTCCGGGCGGTTTTCCATGTAGCATTCTGCAACATGTCAAAAACTTCCAGCCGGCCTTGTACATACTCTAACACCTTTATTTACAATGTGTTGTCTATTTTGTGAAAATATGGCACGATTTTTGCACATGAGTGGCACGGTGGTATTGACTGACTGACCGGCAACCGTCAGGCCTGTCTGACTGCCCTCGCTGCGGCGCGACCGTTCCATAAAGCATTTCTCTTCACGAGGAGCATTGAGATTTGAAGGCGCCGCCATCATGGCATAACGCGAGTTCGTCCAGCCGATCACGGCCACCCCACATCGAAGAGGGGCCATGAACCAATCTGCAAGCGAGGAACACACGCGCCCAAACTCTCACTTGTCCGGCGGCGTGGCGAAAGCCGTCGAAAGACTTCGCCAGCAACTCCTCGACGTGGGGAAACGCAACAAGCTCATCAACGCACCGATCAGGAAAGACCGGGCCAAGCAGCTCACCATCGAGGACGAGCTGGCCGACGAGGTTTTCAAGATTCTCTACCTCCAAGGCAAGAGCATGACCTTCCAGCCGGCTCAGGACGACGTCTTGGCGGATCCGGCGGACGAGGACGACGAGTCGGTTTTCCTGCCAACAGAAGACATCGGTCCCGATGCAACGGTCGCAGCCCGCCACAGCGACAAGAAGCTCCAGACGCGACTCAACGCCGACCGGCTCCAGAAAAAGCTGCTGACACTCTACCGGGACGCCCAGACCCTCGAGGAGGAGCAGGGGATCAGCGTTCTGTTCCTCGCCCTCGGTTTCCTCCGCTGGTACGAGAGTGATTCTTCGCGGATCGAGAGGTTCGCTCCGCTGCTCCTTCTGCCGGTCGACCTCGAGCGCGACAGCGCCCGCGGCCGGTTCAGACTCATTTTCAGGGACCAGGACCTGGAGCCGAACCTCTCTCTCCGTGCGCTGCTGTCAAGCGACTTCGACCTGACGCTGCCGGATTTCCCCGAAGGCGACGAATGGCTGCCTTCGGATTACTTCGTGCGCGTCCAGTCGGCGGTGTCGTCGCGGGCGCGCTGGCGAGTCCGGCCGAGCACCATCGAGCTCAGCTTCTTCTCTTTCGCGAAGTTCCTGATGTGGAAGGAGTTGTCCCCGGACAGCTTGCAGAACGGCGAAGGCGGGAACGGGCTCCTCGAGCGCATCCTGGTCGGTGGATTCGAGCCGGGCGCCAGCATCTTCGCTCCCGACGAGAACCTCGACAGGCGTTTCCCCGACCCCAGGGAGCTCGGGCACATCCTGGATGCCGACACCTCCCAGACCCAGGTCATAGCCGCCGCTCGCGAGGGCAGGAGTCTCGTGGTGCAGGGCCCGCCGGGCACGGGCAAGTCCCAGACGATTGCCAACATCATCGCGGCCGTTGCCAGGGACGGGAAGACGATCCTGTTCGTAGCCGAGAAGCGCGCTGCCTTGGACGTCGTCCACGACCGCCTGGAAAAATGCGACTTGGGCCCGCTTTGCCTCGAGCTGCATTCGCACAAGGCCAACCGGAAGCACATCTACGCCGAGCTCAAGCGTACGCTGGATCTCGGCCAGCCCAGGGCTGTCAACGAGGAGCGGTACGAGCGGGTCCAGAAGGTGCGAGACGAGTTGAACGAGATGTCCGCGCTGATGCACAGGGTCGACGAGGCGACGGGCGAGACGCCGTACGGGGTGATCGGAAAGATCGCCGACCTCGACGAGGGGAAGTGCCCGAGGCCGGACTTTCGCATTCCCGGCGCCGATGCCTGGAGCCGCGATGCCTTTGGCGAGCGGGCCAGCGCCGTTGCGGCCTTGGCGAAGCAGACTGCGGAGCACGGGAGGGAGCGCGAGCACGTTTGGCGCGGCGCTCGGAAGCGCCTGACCCAGCTCGACCGTCGCCGTCTGGTCGAGCGGTTGAGGGACGGTCTCGATCGCCTGGACACCCTTCGGGCCGCGCTTTGCGAAGCCGCTCGGGCCGCCAGCATTGAGGGCGCCGGAACCGTGGCGTCGGCCGAGGACGTCGCGAGGCATCTCGATGCCCTGCACGCCATGCCTGCCCCGGTGCCCGGCCTGCTGGCCACGGAAACCGTCCTGGATCAGCCGGAAATCGTGCTGGAGCTGTGCGAGAACGTTGCGGCCGCGCAGGGGCTCAGGTCGAGTCTCGCGTCCGAGGTCATCGAAGACGCGCTCGATCTCGAATGGAACGAGGTCCGGATTCAGATGGCCCGGAACGGCCGGTCGCTGTTCCGGTGGCTGAGCGGAGGCTACCGTCAGGCCCTCGCGCGCTTGCGGTCGGTCCAGCGGTCAGAGTTGCCGAAAGATCTCGACGGGCGGCTCGAAATGCTCGACCGACTCATCGACTACCGCAGACGAGTCCGCAGAATTGCGAAGGACACCCACTTGGGAAAGGAAGTCCTGGGCCGTGGCTGGAGAGAGGAAGAGACCGACCTGGGCGCTTCTCTTCCGGCTGTCCGGTGGATCGTGTCTCAATCGGGGAAGCTGGGATCGGCGGTCGCGGTGAAGGCCCAGGTCGAGTCGGTACCGCCTGGGAGCGACCTGCGAGCGATGGCCGCGGGCCTGCGACAAGCGTGCGCTGCCTGGACGGACGCCTGGGACGGGATCGCCCGGCTCGTGGATCTCGATGCGAAGGTCGTGTTCAGTGCCGAAAGCGTCGAAAATGTCAGCCTCGTCGAGCTGAAGTCTCGCCTCGGCTCCTGGAGCTCCGCAACCAATTCCATAGAGGGATGGCACCGTCTGAGCGCGGCGGCCCGGTTTGTTGCCAAGCTGGGTATGGACGAGATCAGGAACCGGCTTGCGGACGGGTGCTTGAGTGCCGGCCATGCGCCGGCCACGCTGGAATTCGTTCGCGCCGAAGCCATATGGAATCGCATGCGATCCGAAGAGCCCCGCCTTGAGTCGATCGACGGCGCGGAACGAAGCAGCAAGGTCGAGGACTTCAAGAATCTCGACCAGCAGCTTCAGGGGCTCGCTTCCCAGGAAGTCGCGTTGCGGCATTTCCAGGCGCTCCCAACCGGTTCTGCCGGGCAAGTCGGCATCGTGCGTGGCGAAGTGGCCAAGAAGACCCGCCACATGCGGATCCGCCAACTGCTGGACAAAGCCGGGGAGGCCGTTCAGGCGGTCAAGCCTGTCTTCCTGATGAGTCCGCTTTCGGTGGCCCAGTACCTCAAGCCTGGAGGCCTGACTTTCGATCTGCTCCTGATTGACGAGGCCAGCCAGGTCCCGCCGGCCGACGCGCTGGGCGCCATCATGCGGTGCCGCCAGGTAGTCGTGGTTGGAGACCAGAAGCAGTTGCCGCCGACCTCCTTTTTCGACCGTCAGATCGGTTCCGAAGATGATGAGGTTGAATCGGATGACATCGAAGAGATCAAGGTGCACCAAGTGGGCGACATGGAGAGCATCCTGTCGCTGTGCGAATCGAGGACGATGGCCGGCGGCATGCTTCGCTGGCACTACCGTTCCAGGCATCCGTCGCTGATCCAGGTGTCGAACCACGAGTTCTATGAAGACGGGCTGGTCTGCCCGCCCAGCCCGGACAGGGCGGGCAGGGAATCGGGACTGAGCTTCGTTCATGTGGACGGGCTGTACCAGCGCGGCACGAAGCGAAACAATCCGCGCGAAGCAGAGGCCGTGGCCGAGCATGTGCTCGCGCGCGCCCGCAAGCGCCCCGACGAGACGCTCGGCGTGGTCGCTCTCTCTGTCGCCCAACGTGACACGATTCGGAACAGGCTCGAATTCATGCGAGCCGAGTACCCCGAACTGGAGGCCTTCTGCAGGGAAGGCAAGGACGATGCGTTCTTTGTCAAAAACCTCGAAAACGTGCAGGGCGACGAACGTGACGTCATATTCATTTCGATCGGGTACGGGAAGGACGCCGACGGCTACATGTCGCAGAATTTCGGGCCGGTTTCCAGCGAGGGCGGAGAGCGACGGCTCAACGTGCTCTTCACGCGAGCCAAGAAGCGGTGTCGCGTGTTCTCTTCGATTCGCCACTCGGACATCCGAGTTGACGCGACCAGGCAAGCCGGCGCGAGAGTCCTGAAGCGGTACCTGAAGTACGCGGAGACTGGCGAACTGGATATTCCGGTGCTCACCGGGGCTGAAATGGACAGCCCCTTCGAGGAGGCGGTCGCGAAGGCATTGCAGAGCCACGGCTACCGGGTGGCAGCGCAAGTCGGATCGTCGGGATTCAGGATCGACCTCGCCGTGTACGACCCGGACGACGAGGGGCGGTTCCTTCTGGCAGTGGAGTGCGACGGAGCGCCGTACCACTCGTCAAGCTGGGCCCGCGAGCGGGACCGCATGCGCCAGGACGTCTTGGAGCAGAAGGGCTGGACGTTCCACCGCATCTGGAGCACGGACTGGTTCTACAACAGGGACACCGAGATGGCCAAGCTGCTGGAGGCGATCGAGCAGGCTCGCTCGAAAAAGGACGTTGACACGAAGCCCGAGCCGGTCGCGCCGCGTACGGGGGTGGACCGCGCGGAACCGGTCGAACCCGAGGCGCCGGAGCGAACGCCGTACGTGGAAGCGGACTTCATGATTCAGGAATCCAGGTACGTAGATCTGCACGAGATGGCCACCGACGTTATTATCAAATACGTCGTGCGAGTCGTCGAAACCGAGGGTCCTGTTCATGTCGAGGAGATTGCCAGGCGCCTGAGCAGGCTCTGGGGGTATCAGCGGACCGGATCTCGAATCCAGGCCGCCGTGGAGTTTGCCGCCGCCGGCGCGGTGAGGCGGAACCGCGTCCGGTACGTTGATGGGGCTGCGCGGCGGTTTCTGGACCGATGCGACCGAACCGGGAAGATGGCCATCCGGGATCGGGGTGCGGTCAGATCCCCGACGTTGCGCAAAGTCGAGATGCTCCCTCCCGTGGAGATTCGCGAAGGCATCCTGGTGGCGGTGGACCGCAATGTCGGCATCAACGCCGGGGACTGCGCCAGGGAAGTTTCGCGGATGCTTGGCTTCAAGTCGCTCAGGGCGGATCTGTGTAGTCGCGTTGCTGATGTCGCAAACGAAATGGTCTCTGAGGGAAGCCTGATGCTGTCAGGGGAAGAGCTGCGACTTCCATAGGCTCGGATCGCAAGGATTCTCCCGCTCCCGGCAAAGGACGTCGCCTTGAAGCAGGCCGGGGACCGGCCAGTATCCATCAATCGAGGCTTGAGGCTGTGGCTGATCGAGGACGAAACTGCGAGAGCTGAATAGGGCAAGAGTCGCATTCCGTGCCTATTTCGGCCACGAGCCCCAGCCGAGGTCGGCGGCCTGGCGGCCCTGGCCCCCGGCGACTTCGCAGTCGTGCGCCGGAAGACCGAGATTCTCGATTGCCTGAGCGACCCGTGCGCGGTCGTTGGAATGCTGCGTGCGGAATGCGACGCGAAGCCGGACGTGTCGCGGCGAGTGGGCTTTCAGTAGTAGGCATAGGCCCTGATAAAGAACAGGGCTCGCGAGCATGAAAAGATTGCAGTTTTTGGGAAAGTACTTCCTGAAACGTTAGGCGGTGCGGGAAACGTTGAGGTGGCGGGGCGCGTGCAGAGCTCTCGTCAAGAGGTGTGTAAAAAAGGTCAGGCGGCTAGCTTCTTTCCCGAGTCGATAGCGATCTTGTTTTCACGGTGGTGCTGTGCGTAGACAGCCGGTAGCAGATGGGGTACATCAAGTCGTCGGAAGCGTTTTTCAGCGACCATCAGAGTGCGCCAGATCAGAGCATTTGCCGTAGCGACCCTTTTTGTATGGCCGTAGCCGTATTGACCCAAATATTTGAAATACCTGGATAAGTGATGCGCTCATAGTGACTTGCTCTTTATGGCCAATGAGTTGATTTGTCTACAGTGCCTGCACAGGCAGGCCGAGCGGTTTGGGCGGAAGATTCGGGCGGTGGTTGGGTGTGTGTGGGGTGAGGAAAACACTGTCTGAACCACGGATGAGTGGGATTAAGGGATTACGCAGATTAGAGGATGTAAGGATGGACGGATGATCACACTGGTAGGCGATGTTTTTCGGCCACAAATAGTGTCCGTGTCATCCATAAATCCGCGATCCAGATGAGGGGGATATGGAAGGGAAGATAGACAGGATGAAACCCCTGAAATCCTGTTCATCCATGTGAATAAAGTAGATAAGAAAGACGGGAGTCTGATAGGCGACGGCGTATTGCATCCCTCTACATTCGGGGCCCAGTCGGGGCTCGTCGAGGAAAGGAAAGAAAAATGCTCTACAAGCTCAATGCTGATGATATCGATTCAAGTACACGTATCGAGGTCAGAACACCGGCAGATGTTGGCCTTAAAGAACAGGACATTGAGAATTTCTTGAGATCTCGCCTGCATGAAATTGTCTCTGAAGATCAACTCATGCTGATCGGACAAGAACGAAAGAGGCAAGAAGAGGCTGATCTGTTGGCTCTCGACAAGGATGGGGTGCTTTACATTTTCGAACTGAAGAGGTGGCAATCCAGCCAGGAGAACATACTCCAAGTAATGAGATATGGACAGATTTTCGGAAGATACACCTATGGAAAATTGGAGGACCTTGCAAAGCGACAGCTGAAACTGGACGGCTGTCTGAAAGTGAAACACAAAGACCATTTTCGTCTTGAGGAGGAACTGTCAGAGTCGGCGTTCAATAAAGATCAGGTTTTCGTATTGGTCACAAACGGCACAGATAAGGATACGATCTCTGCCGTGAATTTCTGGTCCGAAAAAGGTGTAAATATCAAATGTTCCCCCTACCGAATCTATGATATAAACGGAGAGCCGTACATTCAGTTTGACATGTACAATCCGGACGATGAGCTTCTTCCCGATGAGAGTACCGGTTTCTTCATCGTCAACACAAACAAAACCTACATGTCGGATGTTTGGAAGGATATGCTGAATGACCGTTCAACAGGCAAGGCTGCCGCGTACTATGGCCGAAAAAACTCCGTCTCCCGGATTTCAAAAGATTCCCGTGTATACCTCTACCATACCGGAGTCGGTGTTATAGCCCATGGCAGAGCAATTTCCGGGTATGGGACAACGGATTACCAAGGTAATGAAGACGAGGAGTTTTACGTTCCATTAGCATTCGACTGGGCCTTAGATGAAAGTGAATGGGATAGGGCACCGAAAGCATGGGAAATTAATAAACAATGCAATTCAAGCCATCGATTTAGACAGACTGTGTTTGCGATCACCGAGGATATGGCAGATGCGATCGACTCAATATTCGCGGAGAAGATGTAATTCGATCAATCTCCGCAGAATATATTCGCCCTTCCATGCCGTTCGGATATGACTGTACGGTCTATTTCCATCATAACAAGAATTGAAACAACCATGGTTGAGAGACCCAAATTCGGAAGGTTCTTTGAACCGTTTATTTGCCGCGTCTGGCACGCCCACGGTTACACCGTTTTCAGCGGAGGACTATGAAAACGCCGATCCGGACGTTCCCACCTTTAGACAGCTGGTGGCTTGGGCGCGGCGCGACGCAGAAAGGGCTGAAAACTCATCCTCCAAACCGTCCAAAATTCCCCATCAGAACAAGGAATGAAACTGCAATGAGCGATGAGGAAGTGATTGGATGATCAAGGTGGTGAGCTGGAACATCAGCAAACGCAAGACGCCGTGGCGCGAACTGGTGCAGATGGCGGACGATGGCGATGCCGACCTGGCGCTCCTGCAGGAAGCGGGAAATCCACCCGGCGACCTTGTGCATTTGGTCGAATACGAGGATACGGTGTTCTGGAACCGGCAGCTGTACGACCGCTGGCCGCTGATCGTGAAGCTGTCTGATCGAATCAAGGTCGAGCCGTACCGGCTAGTCGAACCGATCAGCGAACTCGGGGAGAACGCCATTGGCGTCAGCGGTATCGGCACCATCGCCGCCGCGAAGGTGATCCCGGGCGACAGTGAGGAAGAGGCCTTCGTCGCTGTCTCGATGTACGCGCGCTGGCTGAAGCCTCATCCCTCTACCAACAGCAGTTGGCGCGTTGGCTGCTCCGACGCCTCGGCACATCGAATCATTTCGGATCTGTCCGCCTTCATCGGTCATGCCGACCCAGCCAGACACAGGATTCTGGCGGCAGGCGATCTGAACATGTTCTACGGGGCGACCGGAACGAGGCTGTCACTTCCGGAACGTGAGCGCACGGTCTGGGAACGGATGAAGGCGCTTGGCCTGGAATTTCTGGGACCGCAGGCTCCTCACGGTCGGTCCGCGGGAACTGCGCCAGCCGACGTGCCGTCCGACACGAAGAATGTGCCGACGTACTACAAGCCGGGAGACGGACCGGAAACCGCGGCGAATCAATTGGACTACGCGTTCGCGTCGCGCGGGTTCCACGAAAGGGTGTCCGTTCGGGCGATGAACGATGTTCACGAATGGGGACCAAGCGACCACTGCCGCCTGATCATTGAGGTGGAGACCGACGCCGATAGCGGCTGAGCGGGCCACCGGGCGCCGTGAACGGATAGTGGAGTCGAATACCGGGCGCGCTTCCCAACAGCAGGATCGTGACGGTACACCCCGCACTGTCTGCGGCACGTTAGTGAAGCCTCCACGGGCGTTCAGCGACTGCCGCCAGCCAGAATCAGCACGCCGAGTCGTCGACTCCACCCGTGGCCACGCCAACTGGCTTGCACCGTTGGGAATCTTCCACCGGAACAAAGAGGACTTTACCGATGAAGAGAATCGTGCTCAGCCGGAAGGGATTTGACTCAAGAGCTGGAGGGAGCCCTAGCCCCATTTTCCCAGACCGGAGAATCCTTTCCCTCCCTATTCCGGCACCCGAGCGTTATCCTCAATCTTCGAAACGGTTTCGCGATGTTCTGTGGGATGGTCGCTCGCTCGCGCCGCTTGTGGAGTGCCTGAGTAAAGTTAGGAAAGAGTGTTGGTGCCACCTGGATCCAGATCTTCGAACCGAAGCGATCCCACGGCAACCTGAATGGCGGCCGGCATTCGGACAGGTTGATGGATCTCAATCCTACTTGGCCAAGCAGGGCGTCTGTCAGGGTGACCTGTTCCTGTTCTTCGGAATGTTCCGGCGGGTCGAGGAAAATGGCAGCGGCGGTTGGTGTTACGTAAGAACCGCACCGAAAGTTCATCTGCTTTTCGGTTGGCTTCAGGTCCATGAGGTTTTGGCGCTTCAAACAGATGCGGACTGTGACCGCGCTCTGGGCAAGTATCCATGGCTATCGGACCACCCACATCTGAACGGATCATTCCGGGAGCCCGGCGAGAATTCTCCGGGTCGAGCGAAAAACACGGTCTACGTTTCGACACCGAAGCTCAGTATCGCTGGAACTGACGTACCCGGAGGTGGCGTATTTCAGAACGAAGACCGCCGCATCATCTTGACCGAGCCGGAAGAACTCGAAAAAGGAGCATCTTGCCGACGCTCGTACTGGAGACTGCCTGAATGGTTCTGGCCGGCCGACGGTTGCCGGTTTAGGCGAAAAGTCAAAATGCGGCGGCGCGCCACGCCATGGGTCCATGTCACCGCGGAAGGCCTTGGGCAGGAATTCGTAGTTGACGTGGATGGCATCCCCGACGCTGCAAACAAGTGGGTCCGCGACCTGTTTGAGGTCGCGTAAGGGTTGCTGGCAGACCGGAAGGTCGCGGCGTTCTGGAGACGCCTAGGCGGAGTAGTGTGCCACCATCCGGCTGGTCTTCCCGTTGCTGGCGAGCCTCAGGTCGGTGTTCGACGCGTCCCGGCTCGTTCACTCCGACGCCAGTCCGACCCGTTCCGCGTGCGCTGTCACGTGGCTGTCGACGCCAGCAGCCCGCTCCGCACTCGTGAACCGCAGCTCCACCATCTGCAGCGACAACGGCACCGCGCGGTCGCTCGGCTTCGGGCGCGTCGCGGTGTGCGGCATGCACACCGCAATCCGTAGTGCATCTTCCCACCAGAACAAGGTTTGAAACGAGAGGGACAGATGCAGTCTGTCCCTGGGTCTGCCCCTCACTTCGGTGGGGGGAGCGGATTGAAACCGCTGACAGCTTGTTCGTTTGTTATGTCGCAGCAATTGCGACAACAAGAATGTCTATTCAAGCTGATGGAGAATTTCTGATTACCTTTGAAGAACCTCCATAAGAACAAGGATTGAATCGTGAAGTTCTATGTCCGGCCTCGTACGCTGGCGCACTGACGTTGGCCCAGGAAGCGTTCTATGGCAGGCTGTTCACGCGGTGCGCAGGGGGCAAAGCGGCTCAACTTCAGGAGCCGAGGGAGAAACGCAAGCATGCGCCGAACAATCAGTAAGCGGGAACGCCTCGCGGAACTCGCCCGCCACCGCCGGGACAATTTTCCGCCCGGATACAGGGGAATCGGCGAATACCATTCCGGAGCCTATGAGTGCGATTTCGTATCGCCGTATACGAAGTCGGCCAGGAACCTCAATGCCGATATCATGCTTGTGCTCCAGGATTGGTGTGGGGACGAGTTCCTGCAGAAACCTTTGAATTCTGATTTGGTTAAGCTGGGGCACGATCCGCAGTTGCGGACCAATAAGAATCTCAAGAGCCTGCTTTCCACTCACTTTGGAATCGGATTGGAGCAGACCTACGCGACAAACCTGTTTCCATTCATAAAGCCTGGAGAGATGAACGCAGACGTGCCGTGTGAAGATTTGAAGAAAGCAGCAAAGACCTACACCGTGCCGGAAATTGAGATTGTGGAGCCGAGGCTTATCGTGTGCCTTGGTTGGGCCGTGTATAAGGCAATCCGCAAGTCATCCGGATTTCCGCCGGCAGGCAACCTCGAAATGGCCGTTGCGTCGCCGTTCCCGATCGGGGACGCGGAAGTTTGGGCTCAGTCACACCCGGGGCCACTTGGGCGCGCGAACCGCAATCGAGGAAGAGTAGATCGCGTTGCGGAAGATTGGCGAAGAATGGTGGACGCGGTACAGCGAGCTGTTTCTCGGAGCGGCCAAGGTTTCTTGTGTCAAGATTTCAACTGGGCGTAGGGTACAACAATCCACTGCTTCAAAATACTCAATCTTGGGCAAGATCGGACCCTGGAGAAGAATTTTGTGCGCGTTTTCAAGCAGAATGCTACCGACAACAGCCGGAGGACAGACCGCGCGGGTGCCCGTTCCCGAACCCCGGATTCCAGGGCATGACAGGTGGCGGCGATTAATGCGCGGATGCGCCCTTCTGTCACACTTCCCTCCTTCGGTAAAGGCGCCTCCGGATCCATACGAATGTGACGGTCAATCGTGCGGGCCGCGCCCTGCGTGATCTCGACGCCGGTGTGCCGGCTGGTGTAGTAGGCCCACTCCGGCGGCGTGAAACCCAGCATGCAACGAAGAACGACGAGGGCAATCGGTGTTTCGAAGACGACCGAGGCGATGGTGTCCGGCGTAACGTTCCGGAAGCTCCCGGTGCCGCGCTTCAGTGCTTCGTATCCGTATTCGAATACAGGGAACTCGACGAACCCTTTGCCCTTGGGCATAACGAGAAACTCGGACTCGAGACAGCCGAAGACGGCATCGACATAGGTGTCGAGATCGGATTCGAGCCCGTCAAAGCTGACCTCAAAAGGAAACGGCACCGTGAATTCCCTCCTCCGGGCGGGTCGGTGTCGGTGCGAAAAGGGGCAAGTCTCCGAATGGTTCGGGCGTTGCCGCGAGCCTCGCCAGCTCATCGGGGTCCCCGTAACCTGTCATACTGTCGCGCAATGTGGCAATCTTCTCTGCCGTGGGTAGAGAACGATCCCAAGCCGTTCGGAGCTGCCATACCGCGATTCGGGTCAGGTGGCCGAAAACGATACAGCGCGTGTCGCCACGCGTGGCCATCCTGCCGGCGGCTGACAGGCGCGCCAGATCCTCGTTCACGATTTCGACCAGTCGGTCGGGCGAGTCGAACAGCAAGTTCTCGCGCGTCTCTCCGGACGTCCGACATACGAACACGGTGTCGACGATCGAGGAGCTTGTTCCGTGAATGTGGATGGATCCGCCCATTTCGGCGGGGCAAGGCAAGGATGCGGAGCAGACGAGGCCCGCCTCCAGGATCGCCACGCCGACCGCGCAATAGGCATCGAGCCTGTTGTGGTGGTAGGTGAAGACCATGGGCGCTCCTGGCTTCAGAGCACGGGCCATGCGCGAATAGACCTCGGACAGCCCTTCGGTGAAATGCTCAAGGCCACGTTCCTGAGTGACGTTGCCCGTCAGCTCGTCGGGTGACCGCGTGTACGGACCGCCGAATCCCTCGGATTGCTTCCCGATAAGACCTCGTAGCCAAACATAGCAGAAGTCCATCAGCTCGCCGTACTGCACATTGCCGAAGTAAGGCGGATCCGTGAACACGCCATCCAGGCTGTTGGCCGAGAACGTCGCTTCGGTCGCACTCTCGCAACGGATGGCGACGCGGCGGGAGTTGCCGTTCGGACTTTTGCCGATCCGTTCGCCTTCAATGGGAACCCGGACCTTGCGCGATCCGATGCGGCGGACCTCGTAAGGCGCCTCGCAATAGCGCTTCGCCTTGACGTATTTGGCCACGATGTTCGACCAGCCGCCGGAGCCGACGTTCGATCCCGCGCCGTTGACGATCCCCAGCAGGTTGGACTCGCACTGAACCAGGCCGACCGGGAAGCCATGCACGGAGAAAATATCGAGTGACTTGAGCGCCGTCGTGTCGTACCGGCACAGCATGTTCTGGTAGCGCAGAAGGTCCGAGAGATTGGTGGCGAGCGCATGCCGGATGCGCTCGTCTTCCGTTTCCGCGATCAACCGGCAGCTCAATTCCAAGCCGAGGAGCTGTCGTGGATTGAACATTTCACGGTAGCGGGTATAGCCCCATCGATGCAGGCGAGCCGTTTCGTCGCCCGCCGGGATCTGCTGGTCGGGGACAAAGCGGGCCGACATCTGGTCCCATCGCCTTGTTGCGGCAGAAACGCGGGCGATGTCTTCTGCATCGGGCTTCTTGAAAAAGCGGCCCTTGTGCTCGGGTTTTCGTTCGGGGTTGTAGTACTCGATCGCGAAGAGGCGGTGGTTAAGCGGCCGCTGGGTGCCGCCGGGATAGGCGTTGGTATGACCGCAGTGCGGGCAATCGCATCGGCTGCGGCGAGCGGGTCCAGCCTCGTGAAGTACGGCCCCGCAGGTTTTGCAGGCTCCGGGGCTCTTGCGGTCTTCGACTTCGTTGAGATCGCTGCACGCGGGGCAGATCAGGACGTTCTTGGGGTGTCGCCGGTTTTTCGCGAGCAGGTAGCCGGGAAAGAGGTCGAAGGGCGTTCCACACGCTTTGCAGTCGAGCACTTTGACCCAGACAAACGATTTCACGGGTACGTCTTCGTCGCCGTAGAGGGGGCAGGAAGTCCGGTAATAGCGGTCGATCTCGGCACGGAGCGCAGTGATGAGCGAGCCCACAGCCCGTTCGTAGGCGCTAATGTCGACGTGCTCGATCTCCTCACGGACGATCCAGGCCGACATCGGGTTGACGTCCAAGCCTTCCACGTCGCAGCCGACGCGGTTCGCCTCGATCAGCGGCGTGCCGCCGCCCATGAACGGGTCGACGATCCGAAGGCCGGGGAAGTCATTCGACTGGAAGAACGCGCGTTCCAAAAAATCCTCGCTGAATTCCGCGAGGATGAGGCCACGAAACAGGGTGCCCGGACGCCGTGCGAACCACTTGTGGACGCCGATGAAGGGGCGGTAATTCTGCTGGATCTGCTTCTCCCGGAGCGCCATCTCAGCGATCAGGGAAACGTCGAAACGTCGTTCGATGCTCATTGAGGCGCCATCTCGCCGGAACCTGTCCGGCGTCCTTCGTCGGTCGACGGCGCGAGCTCCGGTCCGGCGGAGTTGGTCCGATCCCTGGCGAGGAGCGCCTCCCGTACGGGCTTGTGCAACGTCGTCTGCCCCTTCGATGTAATAGCGGATTCGATCATCAAATAGACCTCTGGAAAAAACTTATGCCCCTACATTACACGTAGACTCGAGAGCCTAGCTTGGATATTGAGCGTAACGTAGGGGCTCAACTTTATAAGACCACTAAAATCAATAATAGGTAAGTGAATATCCCTTTGTCAAGACGGAACCCGTTACTTCAGCATCAACGCGGTTCGTCGCGCGGTCCTTGGCCCCCCAACCGCGACCTTACCGGCCGGACTCCGACCCGCATCCGGCTCTTTTGTCGGCATTGACGGGAGTCATTTGCCCTCAGACAGGAAAGGCCCATCTTCGTGTAGTCCCGCACGTAGGAGACGCCGAACTCTGTGGCGATCGCAGAATCTCCTCTCACTTTTGGCCCAATCATCAGGGAATCTCCACGCCCCAGAAGGCCAGCATGGGCAGAAAGCGCTCCACGTCAGCCGGCACGGCGGCCGGGGCCCTGCCGTAGCCGCCGTGGACCCGGGCAGCCCCCTGCAGCGGCCTTTGCAGGACCAGCTCGACCCCGTGATCCTGGGGATAGACCACCTCGGCGATCGGCACCTCTCCGGTCTCGTCCTCGATCCGGAAGCTGTTGGCCCTGGAGTCGACGGCGCCCATGCGGCTCACCACGTTCTCGAACTTCAGCTCGACGCGGTTTCCGCGCCGCCGGGCAAGCGCCAGGTCCGGGGCCTTCCAGGTTACCGTGCGGCCGTAGACCAGGCCCAGGGCGGCCTGCGCCAGGCGCTCGCCCAGGAGTATGTTGCCGGCGGGACTGGTGTGGATAAAGTCCGATAGGGGCAGGTCCAGGGCCGGCACTACGGCTATGCCGGGCGATTGTCCGGCCGCAATACGCTGCGCCTCGCGCACCTGGCTCCAGCGCCGGTCGGCGTCCGGGTCCGGGGGCAGGTAGGCCCGATTCAACTGCACCGTGAGCACCGGCAGGTCCGGGTCGGCAAGGGCTTGGCGCCAGGCGGCCGCCGCCTGTTCGAAGCGCCGGGCATAGGTGGAAGCATCGGCGTCGGCGCCCTCCGCGTCGTTCTCCCCCTGGTACCACAGGATTCCCCGGACCTTGCCCCCTGCCCTGGCCACGCACCGCACCATGTTGTCGAACAGATCCGCCGGGCCGGGCTCGCAGGGGTTCCAGCGGGTGAGCGGCGAGGCTCCCAGGGCCGTCTGCACCAGACCCACAGGGTGGGAGAGCGTTCTTTTGAGCACTCGTCCGAACTGCAGGTAGGGTGAGTGCCCCGGGTTGGCGGTCTCGCGATTGACAGGGTGCCGGGTATCCGTCGACTCGTTCATGGGGTGGGAAGCCAGGCCCCAGCGCTCGCTGTTGCGGAACAGATGCACTCCCAGTTCCGGCGAGTCCTGGTAGGGCCCGCGGCCGTATCCCGCCGAGTTGCTCTGTCCGGCGATGACCCACAGATCGCCCACTCCGAGAAAGTGCCGCATGTCACCTCGAGGCGACCACTCCCCGGCCGGATTCTCCGCCGTGCGCAGCCGCGTCTCCAGTCGGTAGAGCCCTCCTGCGGGGATGCCGTCGAGCACGGCTTCCCAGGTGCCGTCCTCACCGGTCAGCGCTTCCTGCCAGTCCAGGCGGGCGGCAACGGCCACGCCCGTCTCCTCCCACACCAGGCGCACCTCCACCTGTCCGGGGGTCTCAGACCTCCACCTGCCTCCAAGCTCGATCCTCCCCCGCCCGCTATCGTCCTGCTGCGCGATCTGCCAGTCCTCCGGACCGTGTTCGAGGATGGCTCCGGTCTGCTCTACCATCGGGTGTCTTCCTTCTTCCGCCATCATCTGGCCTCCTGGGCAAACCGCCTGCCGATCCGGAAAAGGTCTCCGGGGCGGTTCTCCTTGTCCTTCAGGGCATCGGCGACGACCTCGCGCGCCCAGGCCAGAAACGCCCGGGTCGGCGGGCGCGAGACATCCACCGTAGTGTCGACCTTGCTGTCCTCGGCCACCTTCACGTATCGTGCAGGTAGGGGAACCCGTACCAGAGGTTGCCCGGCGACAGGCTCGTCCAAACCGGAAAGCGGCCGCGCTCGAAGGGGGAGGGATGCGCCGGTGCCATTGGTTGGCACCGGCGTGGGATCAGGCTCCTGGAACCCGGTAGAACTGTCGACGGTCCCGGGGTGATCAGGACGGTCACGGCGACGTCGAGGGCGCCGGCGGCTCCAATGTTGAGAGAGCGCGCGGTTGCCGCCGCGTCATCGGGAAGCTCGGCGATCAGAAGGAGATCAAGGCGTAGTAGAAGCCTTCGAGGCTGCCGCCCGTCCCCTCGACGGACTGCCTCAGAGCCTCTCGCCGCCCAGTGCCACCTTCTCTGAGCAGGCCCTCGAGCCCTGTCTTGGTGTATTTGGTGCGGAACAGGTATTTGGCCAGGCCTTGGCGTTTGAGATTTTTGGCGGCCTTGCGCCTTCGATCCGGGACGCGGGCGCAAATTCTATATGCAGATCCTGCAGAAAAGTATTACGCCCCTACATTACACGTAGACGACCAACAAGTTACCTAAACGAAGTGATTGGCTCACGGAACGGAATCCCACCCATCGTCAACTGGCGCTTCGCGATCAACGATGCACCATCAAGCTGAAACACCTTTACCCTGCACTCCTACCTGGATGAACCACTAGTACCCTTTGACGGCTAAGGCACCGCGTAGTCTGGATACAGTTTACCTTCGCCAGCAGGAGCTGGCTCCTAATGAACGGCTTGTGAATATTACTTGAAAACGCCGACAAATTCGGTAGGAGCCGCCTCCCGGCGGCGAACACTTCACCCCGGTACTCTCAACCATAGGCACGCGCAGTTTTAGAAGCTCGAACGTAAGGGCTTTTATAAGATCATTGGAATCAGCATAGGCAAGTGAATATCCTTTTGTCAAGACGGAACCCGCTACGTCAGCGTCGATGCGTTTCGTCGCCCGCGGTCCCTGGCCCCAGCCGCGACCTTACCGGCTGGACCCCGACCCGCATCCGGCCTTTTGTCAACATTGGTGGATGGTTCGCGGTCTTTGACCCGGAGTCAAACCTTGCGCATCCCGAAACGACCTACGGATGCGCGACCGCCACGGCTGGAAGCCCGAACGCTTGGAAACGCCCGACCAGATCGCGTCTTCGCTCCGGCGTCAGCGCGCAGAGCGGGGGGCGCGGATCGCCGCAGTCGATGCGAGCCGTTCGCTGAGGACCGCTTTGATTCCGGCCTGGAACTCGTCATCCCCGAACAGGTCGACGAACGCCCCGGCCCTGCGCTGGGCCGCTTCGCCTCGCGCCAGGTCTCCCTCCCGGTAGGCGTTCAGGATCTCGATCCAGAGCTCGGGCGCGGCGTTGGGCGGTCCGTCCACGCAGCCCGACGCGCCGAGCGTGAGGGCCGGGAGCATGAGCGCGCTGTTCCCGATCAGACAGGAGAGGCCCATCTTCGCGTAGTCCCGCACGTAGTAGAGCAGCGGCGCCGAATGCTTCAGGCCGACGAGCTGAGGGACGCGGTCCTGGACCTTTTTCATCAGGTCGGGCGTGATCTCGATCTGGGTGAACTGCGGGAGGTTGTAGACGAGGAAGGGCAGATCGGCCGCCGCGGCCACGGCGCGGTAGTGCTCCACGACCTGGGCGTCGCCGTACCGGTAGAGAAACGGGGGGAGGCAGCAGATCGCCTCCACCCCGGCTCTCGCGGCGTTTTCGGCCATGGCGGCGGCGCGGACCGTGGACGCCGCGCCGACGTGCATGATGTTCGTGACCCTTCCTCCGGACTGGTCGGCCGAAATCTCGGCAAGTCTCCCGTTCTCTTCGTCGGTGAGGAGGATGCTCTCGCCGGTCCCCCCGGCGATCCAGAAACCGTGCACGCCGGCCTGGATGTTGAACTCCATCACCTCCCGATACGCAGATTCGTTCAGGCGCCCCGCCTCCGTCATCGGGGTGACGATGGCCGGGTACAGGCCTCGGAAGTCCGCCATGCCTCGCCTCGCTTTCTCGTCGTATTGAAACCGCTTTTCAGATGATACCCGTTCGTTTCGAGGGTGTCGAACACGTCGCGGCCCCGGAAAGGGCGGACGTGAAGAGCGTGTGAGCTGTGGACGCGTCCGACCCGCTCATTGTCCGGCCACGAAGGGGGTGCGCGGAAACTTCATCAGGAGCTCGGGGCCGTCCGGCGTGACGTGACACAGGTCGCCCAGGGGCACGAACATCGCGCCCGAGTCCGGCAGCTCGAACGTGGCGTGGACGACGAAGGTCATGCCGTCCTCGATCAGCTCGTCGTTGTCCGGGGTCAGTCTGGGGCTTTCAGCGTAATCCATCCCCATGCCGTGGCCGACGCGGCCGCCCTGTATCGGAAGGCCGCGGTCCAGCCCGGCCCGGCCGATCGTCTGTCCGATCCTGCCGGCGGGGACGCCCGGCCTGATTACCTCCAGTCCCTCGTCCTGAGCTTCCCGCGCGATTCTGCACAGGGTCTCGAGCGCGGGCGCCTCCCTTTTCATGGCTCCGGTGCGCTGTCCGTGGCACCAGTAACCCTTGTAGAGGACGTAGGAACAGGAGGCCATCAGGTCTCCCTCTTCCAGCACGCGCAGATGGGGTTTCATGTCCAGATGCGCGTTGGCCCAATCGGGCGGCGGCCCTGAGGCCATCCAGTACATGGCGTGGTCCGCGCCCTCCAAACGCACCGCGCGCTCCATTTCGGCCAGAATCTCGATGCCGGACATCCCGGGCTTCGCGACTTCGAGCATGGTGTTGAACCCCAGATCGCTCAGCTCGGCTGCCCGGCGCATGAGCCGGACCTCGTTTTCGCTCTTTACGGAACGGTGTTGGGCGATGATGTCCGGGATTCGTTTCAGCCGATCGCCCAGCTCCTGCTGAAGCGCCTCGAAGAAGGGAAAGGGCATGTTGTTCAGGCCGGCGACGCCGATCCCCCCCGAGTCGATCCCGTTTTCCGCGAGGACGGTGAGGGTCTCCGCCGCGAAGCTCCGGGGGCCGCCGTCCTTTCCGCCTCCCGGGGCCACCGCGTTCGGATCGACGGCGCGGACGAGCCTGATGTCGTCGATCCTGTTGGGGCCGAGCATCTGTTGGAGCATGAAGGGCATGCCGGCGAGCAGGACGACAGGCCGGCCGGTTACGGGGACCACGACGGCGGTGTCCACGAGCCGGTCGTAGTTATCGAAGCCGGAGAGGTAGGCGACGTGTCCGATCTGGCTCCACTTGTGCTCTGCGGGCTGGGAATAGGCGAAGAGGGCGGCGAGGCCCTCGTCCTTCAGGTAGGCCTGGACCCGGGCCCAGCGGCCCTGAAACTCCTCCAGGGTACAGCGTTCACGGTCTTGCATGCGTCACCTCGGCTTCCGGATTGGACCCTGTGCGCGTTGTACCAAGCAAAATAATGAATGGGATTCGGGGTGACAAACGGAATCTCCGTTGTTTTCCGCGAACCGTCGCAAGAGGATGGTGTTCGACCGATGCGCGAAGAAACCCGGCGTTTCACGCGACCGGACGGGTGCCTGTCACCGTCGCGACCGGGTCTGTCCGGATGGCCTCGTTCAGGAATCGGGGTGCGGCCAGCAGGAGATCAACGACCCTCTTCAAGCGCGCGGATGACCGTGAAGCGATCGACGACTCTACCTGTAATGTCTATGAACGTGAAGTCGGCGCGGTTGTTCCGGCCGTTGACGTTGAAGACGCCGAAGAGGGCGCCGTAGTCACCGCCGCGGTCAGCGGTGTGGATCCGTTTCCACCAATCGCCGAGGGGGAACTGCTTCCGCTTCCGGACGCTCCTGCCGCCGAGGCCGGAGACGACGACAAAGGTCCGGCCTTTGGTGACTCTGAGGGTGTCGGACTCGCTCGCCACCTTCCGGTGCTGGATGCTTTCGAGGAGATGGGTTCGGCCGTAGGTATGGTCGTGGCCCGTAACGATGATGGCCCCGCCCCGCCGCGCTTCGCGGTAGACGCCCCACCCGGTGGCGTTTGCGCTTCCTCCCAGCTGCATGGGCCTCATGTTCTTATGCCAGGCGCAGATGCGCCAGATCGCACGACTGTTTCCGAGACTTTCCCGGATATAGTCGTCGTGATCGGAACCGATCTCTCCGGGCGCGACGAAGACGAAAAGGATCCCTTCGTAGTGGAAGCGGCACTGGACGCCGAGGTCGCCTTCCCAGGCGATACCGAGCCGGTCGAAGCGACGTTCGATCCACTGCTGATATCCCTCCCGACCGCGCCACTTTCGCCTGTCGTGGTTTCCGATCACGGACAGGTAGGGAAAATCAGGGCCCAGGATGCCGTTGATCTGCTTCTCCCATTCGTGAGGTTTGTGGGCGTAGTCGAAGTCGCCCGTGTGCACGACGGCGTGGGCGCCTTCGCTCTTGATCATCCAGAGGACCGCTTTCGCGCTCGCAGCGAGTCCCTGGTCGCCGATGAAAGCAATTTTGAAGTTTTCGGGCGTTTCGTCCGGGGGGTCCGCGGCCGGTGTGAGCGTCGGCAGCGCGAACTGCAGCAGCAACAGCGCTGAAGTGAAACGAAACGGGCTTCCCGCCGGCTTGCGGGGCATGAGGAGCGAACCCCCTGATGCGCCTTCGTCAGACGTCGACGTGCGTTCGGAAATCCGACGCAGCTCGAGGGATCGACGTGAAGCGGGTGAGAGAGGAGACCGCGCGCATCGGGGTCAGAACAGCATCCCATTCAGGATACGAATCAGGATCGCGATGGCGATGAACACGACGATGGGCGAGAAGTCGAATCCCCCCATCGGCGGGAGGACGCGACGGACCGGCGCGAGCACCGGTTCGGTAACGACGTAGACGAACCGAACGAGCGGGTTGGACGGATTGGGATTCATCCAGGAGAAGACGACCCGGATGATCACGACGTAGGAATAGAGTTTCAGGAGGGTGAGCAGGAGCACGCCGATTTTCCTTTCGGGCTTCGCCTTCTTCAGGCGTTCTTCGAGAGAACATGCGTCGATCGGGAGCCGAACTGCCGGCACGCAACAAGGTACGTCCTCCGAAGGAAATTGCAACCTGTTTGAAAGGTTGTGAAAACGGACGCCGGGCGTTGGGCTTGCGAGATAGACAACCTGAATAATTCATAAGAAAAGTTAGGAAAGTCACTCGTACTCACCTTTTCTTGCCGCCCAAGAAAAGGTGACAAAAGAAGGGCGCCTGCCTGCCGCGCCCAACGCGGCGCAGGCAGGCCCCTCAAACGCCGGGGAGGCTCGGGCCGTGGCGACTCAGCCTCACTGGAAAGTATTGGCGCGGCGAAAGGAATGAACTCCTCCCCCCGCCTTATGCCCACTGCGGGACCCGCCCCCACGCCGCGAATTTCCATTCGCCCCCACATCCGCACCCGCACCTGACCCCGTCCCACAGAGGGCCCCAACCCCTGGGGAGGAGGAACGCCGAAGCAGCCAGAGAGCCGAAACGCCACGGCCGCGATGGCATCTGGCCCGAATCACTCGTGAAATCTGAACAATCTGCGTGAATCCCGGGCTTTCCAGTTATTGCACCAAAACAAAGTTTTTCAGCTCAAATTGGATCACTGATTGTTCTACATGAAATGATGGAAATTTTCAGCAAATTTATGAATTATTCAGGACAACAAGGGGCGAAACATTTATATTGGTGCGCGCGACGCCGGGGTGTGCGGCGATGCTTCCCGGAGTCGACGATGGACCGACCGGATGACGCATCATGAACAGGGGAAGGAGTCTCTTGTGGGGGATGAAGCGCTGGCGTTCGCCTCGGCGACCGATCTCCTGGAGCTGATTTCAACGAAACAGGTTTCCCCGGTGGAGCTGACCGAGTGCTTCCTCAGCCGCATCGATCGGCTGGACCGGCGGCTGAACGCATTCCTCGAGCTGACGCCCGACGAGGCGATGGACGGGGCCAGAGCCGCCGAGAAGGCGGTGGTCCGGGGGGACGCGCTGGGGGCGCTGCACGGATTGCCGATCTCGATCAAGGACAACCAGATGACGCGAGGGATCCGAACGACCGCGGGCTCGCTGGTGTTCAAAGACCGGATCCCGGAGCGGGATGCCGCCGTGGTCGAGCGCGTCCGGGATGCCGGGGCGGTCATCCTGGGCAAGACCAACGTTCCGGAGTTCGCCATGGTCGGCACCTGCCAAAACCGGTTCGGCAGCGACGGAGGCAACCCCTGGGACCCCGATTGCACGCCGGGGGGGTCGAGCGGAGGCGCCGCCGCTTCGGTGGCCGCGTCCCTGTGTCCCGTGGCAACCGGAAGCGACGGCGGTGGGTCGATCCGGATCCCGGCGCACTTCTGCGGCGTCTACGGCATCAAGCCCACGCAGGGCAGGGTGTCGGGCTACACCGGGCAGGCGGGACCGCCGATGCCTTACCTGTTTTCCCAGAACGGGCCCCTCAGCCGCACGGTGCGGGACTCGGCGTTGCTCCTTCAGACCGTTGCCGGATACGACCCCCGGGACCCGACTTCGCTCCGCGAGATGCCACCCGATTTCGTGGCCGCAGTCGACGAGGAGATCGCGGGTCTGCGCATCGCCTGGAGCCCCGACTTCGGGTTCGCCGACGTCGACCCGGAGGTCCTGGAGGTCACCGCCTCGGCGGCCCGGGTCTTCGAGGAGCTGGGCTGCCACGTCGAGGCATCCGACCTTGTCATGGACCCGCCCTACAACACGTTCGGGCCGATGATCGCAGCGGACTGCTACGCCTCCCTTGGCCGGTTTCTCGACAGCCACGGAGAGCAAATGACCGAGTTTGCGCGGTTCTTCCTGGAACGCGGCGCCAGGGTCACCGCTGCGGAATATGCGAGGACGCTGGGACGGATGGACCGTCTGAAGGCCCGGATGACCGATCTGTTCGAGACATACGACCTCCTGCTTTCGCCGACGGCCTGCTTCCCGGCCTTCCGGAACGGCACCTTTCCGGGCGAGGTGTCCGGTAAATCGATCTACCCGGAACAGTACTGGAACGGCGCGTTCACGCTGCCGATCAATGCGATTGGACATCCCGCGGCGAACGTCCCGTCGGGGTTCTCGAACGGCGGTCTGCCGATCGGTCTTCACATCGTGGGCAGGAAAGGCGGGGAAGAGACGGTTCTGGCGGCATCGGCCGCCTTCGAACGCGCGCGGCCGTGGATCGAGCGCAGACCTCCCGTCTCGTGACGAGGCGTGGATTCACTTCCGGAACTTGCCGCAGCCCGTCGAGCGCGCCTCGACACGCCGTCGCGACGCCGAAAACATTGAGACCCCTGGACCTGCAAAAGCGCTGCGAGCTTCACGTTCATCCCGGCGGATGCCTTCCGGCGGAAGACCTGGCGATGCTGGGGCGGGACGTGTATCGACAGGTGGACTGGCGTCTCTACTGCGATTCGTATGAAGAGGCGTTCGGGACGCGTCCGAATCCGGCGGCGCTGTTCGAGGACCTGCGAACCGATGCGTCGGGCGGTCTGGACCGGTTTCGCGAGCACGTCCTTTTCGGGGAGCGAGACGGAGGGGCCTTCGAAAGGTTCCAGGCCAAGTTCAACTTTGTGATCTGCCTCTATCGCCATTACCTGGAAACACCTTCCGGATGCGAGCGGCTCTTCCATCGCGTCATAGACCGGCATCGCCGGGAAGGTCTCACTTACGTAGAGTATCGCTGCAGCGCCGGCCGGGACGCCGAGGCGTTTCTCCGGTTTCATCGCCTGCACGCGAAAGCGCTCCAGCGCGCTTCACGGGACGGGGTGACACTCCGGTACATCATCACCCTCCGGCGCGACGCCGCACTGGAAGACTACGCGCTCGTGCAGCGTCTCCTGGATCGATCGCCCGAGCTGGTTCCCGCGATCGTGGGCGTCGATTTCGCCTTCTTCGAAGAGGGCTATCCGCCGAAGGGTCTGCGTCCCCTGTTCGAAAGGGTCTTCGAAGACAACCGGAAGCGGCCGGACCGGGCGTTGGGCATCGTCTACCACGTGGGCGAGTCCTATTTCGACAAGTCGCTCGAGAGTGCGATCCGCTGGTGTCACGAGGTCGCCGAGATGGGCGCTCAAAGGCTGGGGCACGCGATTGCCCTGGGTCTGGACCCTGTGGCTGCCGTCGCCAGGCGTCCCGGCGCGCACGAGCGAGAGCAGGTGAGCGAGCGCCTGGACCAGATCGACTATGACATTGCGCACCGGGTTGCGCTGAAGCGCTACGGGATCGCGGTCGACCTGCCCGCGCTGAGGGCGGAACGAGCAAGACTGGTAAAGACGGACGCGGAAGGCGAGGTCGGACGCCCCTATGACGCGCTGCGCTTCGACGAGATACGAAAGCGGCAACGCTTCGTGCTGGATCGCCTGGCCGAACTGGGAACCGTGATCGAGACCTGTCCGACGTCCAATCTCAGGATCGGCGCCGTTCCGGACGCGGCGCATCACCCGGTTCACCGGTTCCTGAGATCCGACGTCGACTTGGCGATCTGCGCGGACGATCCCGGAATCTTCGACTCCCCCCTGGCCGATGAGGTGGACTGGGTGCTGACCCACTCGGAGCTGGACGCGGCGGCGCTGGAGAAACGTCTGGGAGATCCTCGCAGGTTCAGGCTGGACAGGACCGGAGGCGTGGGTGCCGGGGGAACGGCGTCGCAGCGTATGGGCGTCGTGGAACCGCGTGGATGCCGACCGATGTCGAAAGGGAGCCCGTGAGCGAGGTCAGAATCGGCGTCATCGGCGCCGCGGGGCGTGGCGCGATGGCCAGGCATTGGCACGACCCCGGCGGTCGTTCCGTCGGGGTCGGAGCCGCAGACCCTTCCGAGGCGGCGCTGGAATGGTATCGTGAGCACGTGAACGGGAAGGGATTCACGACTCGGGAGGCCCGGGCGCTGATTGACCGGACCGACGTCGATGCGATTGCCGTGATGAGTCCCGATGACACGCACGAGCGCTACGTCTGCGACGCGTTTGAAGCCGGAAAGCACGTCTTCTCGGAGAAGCCGATGGCCATCACGACCGAGGGCTGCGACCGGATGCTGCGTGCGTGGGTCGCGTCGAAGAAGAAATTCATGATCGGGTTCAACATGCGATACGCGAACCTCTTTCGCGTGATGAAAGAGGCGATCGATTCCGGCGCCATCGGCGAGGTCAAGGCGGTGTGGGTGCGGCACTTCGTCGGACACGGCGGGGACTGGTACTACCACGACTGGCACGCGGAGTCGCGCCGGTCGACCGGACTGCTTCTTCAAAAGGCGTCGCACGACATCGACTATGATTCACTGGCTGACAGGGCGCTACACCGAACGTGTCGCAGCCTGCGGGGGGCTGGACTACTACGGAGGCGAAAGGCCGAACGACCTGCGCTGTCCGGACTGCGATGAGCAGGATACCTGCGTGGAGTACCAGGACCTCGGCGACTCGCCGTCGGCGAACAAGAAGAACCAGTGTGTGTTCCGCGAGGCCGTGGACGTGGAAGACAACAGCATCGTCGTGATGGAGCTGGCCGGCGGGATCAAGGCCTCGTATATGCAGTGCCACTTCACGCCGGACTACTGGCGCAACTACACCCTCATCGGGACGGAAGGCCGGATCGAGAATCTGGACGACAGCACCAGGGTGATCGTGCGGACGCGTGACAAATCGAACCGCTGGCAAAACTTCGGAGACCGTCGGATTGACGTAAAGGCCGCGTCGGGCGGTCACTTCGGCGCCGATCCGAGGGTGTGCAAGGATTTCGTGGATGTGCTGGTGGACGGAAAGGCGCCCCTGGCCACCCCCCTCGCCGGTCGTATGAGCGTCGCCGTGGGGTGCGCCGCCACGCAGTCCCTCCGGAACGGATGGCGGAGAATGGACGTGGCGCCCCTGCCGGAGGACATCCGCCGCAAGGTCTTCTAGACGGGGCAGGCTCACGACGCAGCCGCCCGGTGTCGACGAACGCGTCCGGGGCGGGCAACGAAGACAGGAGGAAACCGTGGGATTGCTGGGCGCAGGCGCGATGGTCTTCTGGTATGACGTGACGGACCCGGCTGAGCACGACGCGTGGCACTCGCACGAGCATCTGCCGGAGCGGCTGGGCGTGCCCGGGTTCATTCGCGGCCGGCGGGGGGTCGCGGTGTCGGGAACGCCGGGGTATTTCGTGATGTATGAGGTCGAAGATCTCGCGACGCTCGCCTCGGGGCCCTATCTCGACCGCGTGAATCATCCAACCCCCTGGTCTCAACGGATCATGCCGTCTTTCCGGAACATGAACCGGACGCTGTGCCGCGTGAGGGCGACTTTCGGCAGCGGAGTGGGTGCCCATTTGCTCACGATTCGACTCGCGCCGGCGATGGACTCGGCGGAGGCGTTGGGGGACTGGCTGGCTGCCGATGCGTTACCCGGCCTGGTCCGCCGGCCCGGGATCGTGGGCGCCCATTTCCTGGAAGGGGATGAGGCCGCCAGCCGCGTGGAGACCGAGGAGAAGCGTCTCCGCGAGTCTGCCGACGAGACCGCCGGCCGCGTCGTCCTGGTGGACGGCTATGATGCCGGGGCGGTTCGGGCCGTCTCCGAGGGCGTGTTGTCCGAGGCCTCGCTGATCGCGCACGGCGCGCGCAACCGCGCCGCTTCCGTAATCTACCATCTGATTCACATCGTAAGCGACCGGGACGCGCCGGCCGTTTCCGAGGCGGATTGCCGGGAGCGGTAAACGTTGACATCATTACAGCATATTACGGGGATTACAGCATATTACAGTGTATTTACAGTATATTATAGGGATTACAGGGGCGTATCGTAGCAACCGTATCGTGCGCTCCTGAGGAACTCCGGTGTGGCGCCGGCAGCTTGCTGCCGGTGGAAAATGACGAGCGAATTTTGTATTACTTGGAGCCGCACCTGTCCAATAACGGTTTTGAAAAGCATTGGAATCATTCCTCGAGTATGCGAGACCTACCCCCTACCCCCCTTCCTGAGAGGAAGGGGGAACTGCTTGGAGCTTATGTGAAACAGGGTGCTTTCCTTAACAGGACCCGGAATGCGCGACGCGCTGTCCCGCGCCGGGCCGCGGCGCCGCAACCTGTTCCGGGGAAAGCAGGGAGATGCGTGATCCCGCGAAGAAAATGGCACAGGATCTCTTTCTGACAAAGACGGCCGTGGTCGGCGCCGGTCTGATGGGCAGCCAGATCGGTCTGGTGCTGGCCGCGGGGAGTCGGGAAACCGTGCTGATGAGCCGCCGGCAGGAGAGCCTGGACCGGGCCATGAAAGCGGTGCGCCGCTGCGCCGGGGATCTCTGCCGGCACGGACTGGCTTCACGGGGAGACGCCCGATGCCGTGACCGGGCGCATCCGGACGACGACGGACCTGGCCGAGGCGGTCGCGGACGCGGCGTTCGTCGTCGAGTCGATTCCCGAAGACCTCGAGGCGAAGCAGGCGCTTTTCGAGCGGATGGATGGGGCGGCGCCCCGGGAGGCGATCCTGGCGAGCAACACGTCGAGTCTGCCGATCACCGACCTGGGCGTTCGGATGGCGCATCGGGACCGGATCGCGGGCTCGCACTTCGTTCAGCCCGGGCACATCGTGCCGGTCGTGGAGGTGATTCGCGGGCGGGAGACCTCGGATGAGACCGTGGCCGCGCTGTGCGAGATCTGGACGCGGCTGGGCCGGATCACGCTGCGCGTGAATCGGGACGTGCCCGGTTTCCTCGTGAACCGCCTGCAGCACGCCGTCATCCGGGAGGCGGTGCACCTGCTGGCCACGGGCGTGGCCGACGCCGAGGCGATCGACTCGGCCGTCGTCCTGGGCTTGGCGCCCCGGTTTACGACGGCGGGTCCGCTCGAGCAGCGCGACATCAACGGGCTCAACACGCACGTCCGGGTCGCCGAACACCTCTGGAAGCATCTGGCCGGCTGGGAAGCCCCCCTGGCCTATCTCCAGGCGATGGTCGCACGGGGGGAGACAGGCCTCGAGGCGGGCAGGGGCTACTACGACTGGTCCGGACAGGATCCGCTCGACGTGCGCAGCGAGAAAGACGAGCTGCTGCTGCGCCGGACCGAGCAGGTGATGGCCGACCGGCGCGAGAAGCAGAAGGGGTAGATCCTCGGAACGATGGGCGAGATCTACGTCAGCACGGATATCGAGACCGATGGCCCGAGCCCCGGGCATGACTCCATGCTCAGCTTCGGCTCCGTCGCGTTCACGCTCGACCGGACGATTCATTCGAGCTTCGAGGCGGGACCGCGCGTCCTCGCCGGGCGTTCGGGTCAATAAATCTAAACGGATAGGCCGACGATGTCTCAACGCATCAAGCTATCGCCCGTCGCGCCCGCGGTTCTGGGCGGCATCCTGATCTCTCTCATCGGGGGCGCCATCTGGGGCCTCGTCGTCATCGTCTTGGATCGCCCGGTCGGCTTCGCTGCCTGGGTGCTTGGCGCCCTGTCCGGGTCTGCCGCGCTTCTCCTTTGCCGAGGCCGCGGAGGACGCAGCCTTCAGATCGGCGCGGTCGCTGCCGCGCTTTCAGGCATCGCCCTCGGGCATTACATCCCGTTCTTCTACCACTATAAGAAGATGGTGATGGAAACCTTTGGCGCCATGGCTGGGGGTGAGGTCTCGTTCCTGAGCCTGAAGGTGGCCGCCTTTTTTGTCAAGAACATCTGGCCCGTGTTGGCTGACGGCCACGGGTTGTGGACGATCCTGGCCGTCGTCACGGCCTGGTGGATCCCCAGGGCACGACGCAGCACCCGGTCCGAGAGGTGAGACGTGGACTTGCTTCAAGTCGATGGCGGAAACATCGTTGACAGCTCGGGGAAGACGGTCCGGCTCCGGGGGACGTTTCTCGGCGGCTGGATGAACATGGAAAACTGGATGAACGGATACCCCGGGACGGAACACCAGCTGCGCGAGACCTTTGCCAGGGAGCTGGGCCCCGGGAAGGCCGAGTTTCTGTTCGACCGGTGGCTCGACCATTTCTTTACCGAGGACGACATCGTCCTGATGAAGGCATCCGGCGCCACGGTCCTGCGGATTCCCCTGAATTACCGGCATTTCGAGAGCGACGCCGCTCCGTTCCAGTATCTGGAGAAAGGATTCCGCCGTCTGGACCAGGCCCTGGACGGGTGCGCCCGGCACGAGATCTATGCGATCCTGGATCTCCACGCCGTGCAGGGATACCAGAACAACCGATGGCATAGCGACAACGCCACGAACCATTCCCTTTTCTGGCAGCACCCGCACTTCCAGGACCGGTTTGTGGCACTGTGGCAGACCTTCGCTCGACGCTACAGGGATCACCCCGCGAACGCGGGGTATAACGTGATGAACGAGCCGATCAGCGGACAGAGCAACAGTCCCGGGCCGTTTCGCAGCGGGCGCTCCTCCGACCGGGACCTGCTCAACGCGGTCTATCGCCGCGTCGTGAGCGCGATCCGCGAGATCGACGCCGATCACATCGTCTACCTGGACGGCGACCAGCTCGGGTCGAGGTTCGACGGGTTTGACGCACCGTTCGCCGAAAACCTGGTCTACTGTTCCCATCACTATCTCCCTCCGGCAAGAGGCCCGGGTCCCTATCCGGGCGCGTTCGGCGGAACGTATTGGGATCGCGCGAAGATCCTGGATTTCCTCCGCAGCTCGCAGGGGTATCAGTTCACGCAGAAACACAACGTGCCTCTATGGGAGGCTGAATTCGGCGCGTTCTTCACCGGCCCGCGAGAGGAAGAGGGCGACCGACTACATGCGATAGACGACCAGATCAGCGTCTTCGAGGAATTGGGGATTCACCACTGGGCGACCGTGAACTACAAAGACATCTGCGTCATGGGTTGGGTGATGGTCGATCCGGATTGCCGATACATGCAGAAGATCCGGGACATCTTCACCGCCAAACAGGCACTGCACACCGACAACTGGGGCACTTTCCGACCGAACGTCGCAACGGGCGCATTGCGTCGCCTGTCGGCCGTCATCCAGACCCGGTGCACCGATCCGGAGCCGGATTCCAGCGCCAGCGAGACGACCCTTGCCGACCGGGCGCTTTCGGGATACGCCGCGGAGCTGCTTCAGACTCCTTTCGCACGGCGATTCCACGGCATGTCGGACGCCGAGATCGACGAAACGATGCAATCCTTCCGTTTGGAGAACTGCGTCCGCAACCAGGGATACATCGACGTGCTCAAGAAGCATATGCAAGCGGGAACAGCGGATTGAGGATTCAGCGAAGCACCGGCGGTTTTTTCGAACCAGCAGATCGTCCAGCCGCGGCATCCAGGTCGGGGGCAGTGGACAAGTCGCGAGAGGATCGCTATATTGGCCGTGGCGTTCGCCAGAGAGGCACGGGCCTTGAGGAAAATAGACAGGAGCGCGCATGGAACGTGAGGCACTCAAACGACTGATCGTCGGGCCGATCGCAACGGTACCGACGCCGTTCGACGAAGACTACGAGGTGGACTACGGACGGATGGCCGAGCTGACGAAGTGGTGGGTGGAGAGCGGGCTGGTGAAGGGCAAAGCGGTGATCAAGGTGGCCGCGGCGATGGGCGAGGGTCCGATGCTGAGCGACCACGAATGGCCGGCGTTGCTGCGCACGACGGTGCAGGCGGCCGACGACAAGGCGGCGATCGTCTGCGGGCTTCACTACAAGGATACGAAGCGCACGATCGAAGATGCGAGGCGCGCGCAGGACCTGGGCGCGATCGCGCTCCAGGTCTGTCCGCCGATCTTCAACCTGCCCTCGCAGGACGACCTGCTCGACTTTTACGGCGATCTGTCCGACGCGATCGACGTCGGGATCATGGTCTACGTCACCAAGAATATGAACTGTCCGGTCGACGTGGAGACCTACCGGAGGATGACCGACATCCGGAATATCGTTGCGATCAAGTGGAGTCCGTTCGCGGGCGAGAACGCGTATGAAGATATCTTCGAGTTCGTCGACGTCTGGAATATCATCGACAACAGCCTGAGCGCCGTGCGATGTCACAAGCTGGGCGGCCACGGATATATCAATCACACCTCCGAGATCTACCCGCCTCACGACCTCAGGGTCTGGGACCTGATGGAAAACGGGCGCTACGAGGAGGCGCAGGCCCTGCTGGACTCGGTCAACGTTCGTCTGCGAGAGGTCTTTCAAAAGGTGGCCGAGCGGACCGGCGGTCAGGGGATCGTGAAGAAGGGGATGATGGCGGTGATGGGGCGGCCCTGCGGTGTGTCCCGCCCGCCGTCGAAGCCGATCAACGAGGAGGAGCTGGCGGAGCTCCGTGACGTGTTGAAAGGCGCGGGTTGGCCGGTTTCCGATTTGGTGCAATAACTGGAAGGCCCAGTATTCACGCGGATTTTTCAGATTTCAGGAGTGATTCGGGCCAGATGTCATCGCGGCCGTGGCGTTTCGGCTCTCCAGCTGCTTCGGCGTTTCTCCTCCCCAGGGGTTGGGGCCCTCTGTGGGACGGGGTCAGGTGCGGGGCGGATGTGGGGGCGAATGGAAATTCGCGGTGTGGGGGCGGGTCCCGAAGTGGGCATAAGGCGGGGGGAGGAGTTCAATCCTTTCGCGGGCGCCAGTCCTTTCCAGTGGGGCTGAGTCGCCACGGCCCGAGCCTCCCCGGCGTTTGAGGGGCCTGCCTGCGCCGCGTTGGGCGCGGCAGGCAGGCGCCCTTCTTTTGTCACCTTTTCTTGGGCGGCAAGAAAAGGTGAGTACGAGTGACTTTCCTAACCTTTTTTATGAATTATTCAGGCTAGAGGCCCATTCGGCAGGCCGAGGATCACCCCGGGGCTGCGTCCGCACGACGCGGCCCTTATAACTATTGCGACGGATGACCGGCCATGGATGAGGGATGCCCAACCTGAATAATTCACAAATTTTCTGAAAAGTTTCCATCATTTTATGTAGAACAATCCAGTGATCCAATTTGAGCTGAAAACCTTTGTTTGGGTGCAATAGCTGGAAAGCCCAGTATTCACGCAGATTGTTCAGATTTCACGAGTGACTTTCCTAACCTTTTTTATGAATTATTCAGGCTAAATGGATGGACGTCGACCGCTCACGCAGCGTCGCGCCAATGCGCCGATCTGAAGGCGTCCTGAACTCCGCGATCGAGGCGATCGGGGATACGCCCCTCGTGGCGCTTTCCCGGCTCACGAAGGACGTGGACGGCCGGATCCTGGCCAAGATGGACTACCTGAACCCGGGTTTCTCCAAAAAGGATCGCATCGCGCGCCAGATCATCGAGGACGCCGAGGCGGAAGCTGCTTTGAGGCCCGGCCAAACCGTCGTCGAGCTCACCAGCGGCAATACGGGTACCGGGCTGGCGATTGTGTGCGGCATCAAGGGGTATCCCTTCGTTGCCGTCATGTCGAAGGGCAACTCCCCGGAACGCGCCCGGATGATGCGCGCGCTGGGCGCGGAGGTCGTCCTGGTGGATCAACTGCCGGATTCGAAACCGGGCCGGGTGTCCGGCGGGGATCTCGACCGGGTCGAGCGGGTGACCCGGAAAATCGTCCAGGACCGCGATGCGTTCCGGGCCGATCAGTTTCAGCTCGAAGGCAATGTCCGCGCCCACTTTCTGCGCACCGGACCCGAGATCGTTCGGCAGTCGTCCGGCGCGTTTGACGTTTTCTGTGATTTTCCCGGTACCGGCGGTTCGTTTGCCGGATGCGCCGCCGCGTTCAAGGCGCACAACCCTTCCATTCAGTGTTTCATCGTCGAGCCGGAGGGGGCGGCGATCCTGTCCGGGGAACCGGTCACGCATCCCAATCATCGCATTCAGGGGGGCGGCTACGCCATGCCGTGGGCCCGGTTGCCGCTCCTGAAGCGGCAGCACGTCGACGGCGCGGTAAAAGTGACGGACGAGGAGGCCCTTCAAACCGCCCGCCGCCTGGCCGAAGTGGAGGGGATCTTTGCGGGCTTCTCGTCAGGCGCGAACGTGTCAGCGGCATTGCAGCTGCTTCAGAGCGGATCCAGAGGCAAGACGATTGTCGTGCTGTTGAACGATTCCGGGCTGAAGTACCTGAGCACCGACCTGTGGGGCGACGCAAGCCCACGGTGAGCCGTGGAGATGAGCGCGTTTCCGGGTTGAAGTGGACCAGAGGATATCGCGGGTCCGGGCACGGAAGGGGGCGTGAGCAACGCGCTTGGAGAAACCCATCGACTTTTCGCCCCAGACGGAGGAGACGGCAATGGACCTCAGCAATAAGATCGCACTCGTGACCGGGGCCGGCAGCGGTATCGGTCGGGCCTCGGCGCTGGTCATGGCCGCGGCCGGAGCCGATATCGTGGTCAACGACGTGAACGGCGAGAGCGCGGCGTCCGTGGCGAAGGAGGTTCAGGATACGGGCCGCCGGGCCGTGGCCCAGGAGGCGAGCGTGGCCGACTATGAGGCGGTGGAGCGGATGGTGGACGCGTCGTGGGCCGACTTCGGGCCGATCGACATCCTGGTCAACAATGCCGGGATCCTGATCCTTCACGACGGAGACTTCAGCACGATGCCCCTGGAGACGTGGCACGGGATCCTGGACGTGAACCTGCACGGCGTGTTTCACTGCACCCGGGCCGTCCTCCGCCATATGATTCCCCGGAAGGCGGGCGGCAAGATCGTGAACATGAGCTCCATTCTGGCTCGAACCGCGCACTTCGAGACCTCTTCCTACCACGTGTCAAAGGGGGGCGTCGAATCCTTGACCCGAAGTCTGGCCGTGGACCTGGCGCCTTACAAGATCAACGTGAACGCAGTTGGTCCGGGCGGGATCGCGACCGAAGGGCTGGGCGCCTCGATGGACGCCGAAACGATTCGCGCCTACCGCCAGCGCATTCCCTGGGGCGCTCGCGGCCGGCCAAAAGATATCGGGCACGTCGTGGCCTTTCTCGCGTCGGAGGACGCACGCTACATTACGGGACAGGTCGTCTACGTGGATGGGGGCTATCTGGCGGACAGCACGCCCGAGGGCATAAAGACCTACGATCACCCGGTTCCGCCCGACGATCCGGACCCGGCTTGAAGAGGCCCGACCGGACTGGGGCCGCACGTTCGCAGTCCAAAACGCGAATGGGCGCCGTTCCGTTCGGAACGGCGCCCATCAGTGGACCGTGACTTCTCGACTTTCGCTCAAAGCGATGGCTCGAAGTGACGCCGCCGCCTTCTGACGTTTGCAGGGCGACCTGTCTTACGGCCCATTTGAACCCAAACGTGTCTTCGCGACCATGCTAGGTTATCGCCTGGACACGTTCTGGGCCTGGAGCCCCTTGGGGCCCTGCGCGATCTCGAATTCCACGTGATCGCCTTCGGCCAAAGACTTGAATCCTTCGGACTGGATCGCGGAAAAATGGACAAACACGTCCTCTCCCCCGTCCTGCTCGATAAATCCGAAGCCCTTGCTGTCGTTGAACCACTTCACAGTGCCTTCTGCCAACCGTCTTCACCTCCTTCCTTCGCTGAACTCTGTACGACTCCCCGACAACAGGACAGCTCATAAAAAAGGCAAGAATCGAAACTTCTGATCCTTGCCACACCGTCTTTTCTCAGGTCGAATGTACAGGATACAGAAACTACAAACTTTCGCTTCAGAAGAGAAGATACCGTATTTGCTCCGGAAAGTCAAGCTCCGGAGTCACTGACTCGTCCAGCCCCCATCCACCGCCATGGCGTGTCCGATCACGAAAGAGGCGGCGTCCGAGCAGAGCCAGACGACCGCTTCGGCGATCTCCTCGGGCTCGGCAACACGGCCGATCGGTTCAACAGCGAGGATCCTGGCGGTCCGCTCCGGTTCAGGCAGGCGTAAGAGGGAGACCCCGGGCGTGCGCGTAAGGCCCGGGCAGACGGCGTTGACGCGGATGCCCTCGCGGGCGTTTTCGAGCGCAGCCGTCCTGGTGATGCCGACCACACCGTGTTTGCTGGCGACGTAGGCCGACCAGTTCGCGACGCCGACGAGGCCGGCAGCCGATGCGTTGTTGACGATGCTGCCGCCGCCCTGCGCCAGCATGGGGGGGATCTCGTGCTTCATGCACAGCCAGACCCCTTTGAGGTTGACGTTGATGATCCGGTCCCAGTTCGTTTCGGGATAGTCGGGAATGGGCGATATGGCCTCGGCGTGGGCAGAGAGGTCGGCGGCGTTGTTGAACGCGCAGTCCACGCGGCCCCAGGCCTCGACGGTGCGGGCAACCATGGCCTCGACCTGGTCGCCCTGCGAGACGTCCGTTTGGACGGCGAGGGCCCGGCTCCCGGCGTCTTCGACCATCTGCGCCGTTTCCTCGCCGGCGGAGGCGTTGATGTCGGCGACGGAGACCCGCACCCCCTCTCGCGCGAAGGCCAGGGCGGAGGCCCGTCCGATGCCGGAGCCTCCTCCGGTGATGATAACGACTTTGCCTTCCAGATTGCCGGACATCGGGAGGTCTCCTCAGGGCGTCGCTCGCGAGGGCTCTCCGGATCCGTTGGCCCGCGCGCTCGGCAGCCTTTTCCGCGCGAAATCGGCGGTCGAAGTATAGGCGTTGTGGAAGCCCATTGCCAACGTTTTAGGAGGCGCTCCTCCGCCCCCGCCCGGGAAGGCGGGGCGATTTCCGGATCCGGCGCCCGTGAAGACCGGATCGGCGACGAGCTTGACCTCGCCGTCCGGCGTTCGCAAATTGTGTCTCAGGTTGTCGAAAACGCGAGAATTCAATATTATTACGGGGAGCGGTAAATCGTTGACATCACTTCGGCGTATTACAGGGGCGTCTCGTGTCGACTGGATCGTCGCGCCTTCGGAGCTCTCGACAGGGGTCAATACATTACCGTGTGGCACCGGCAGCTTGCTGCCGGTGGAAAATGACGAGCGAATTTTGTAATACTTGAAGCAATGAATTTCTCACGGGCGGGCGAGACGCCCGTGGCACACGTGATTTAGACCTTATGTATTGAGATAGAGAATGAACCGGGACAGAAGGGACCGGTCAGGAGAACCCTCGACTCAGCTATGAGGCGCTAAAAAATGGGCTGACCCTCGATGCCGTGGCACGCGTGAGGGAATAGGGTAAGACATAACAGTGTGTCACGGCGTTTGGCGATTGAGGCGAATCCTGTTTGTGCTGAATCTGTCGATGATTCAGAGTGACGGAGACTGCGCGGGTGGGGGCGCCGTCTGTGGCACGCGTGAAGGAATAGGGTAAGACATACCGTGTGGCACCGGCAGCTTGCTGCCGGTGGAAGACGACGAGCGAATTTTGTAATACCTAATAACAATGGCGGACTTGACCCGAAAGTATCATGAGCACCATGTTCACAACGGCCTGGGCTGACTACGATCGGCTTCGGGTTTTTCGGATCGTCGCCGGAAATTTGGGAAAACGGTTTGAAAATATTTGAACGCATCGTGCGACCCTTCGCTATTCTGATTCTGCTGGCGTTGGTGGGTCAGGCGTCTGCCGGCCCGAATCCCAAGATGGGTGAGAGCACGACGGCGGTGGTCTCCTCGACCCGCTTTCCGGGGGATTTCGATTGGGACTTCGATGTTGACTTTGCCGACTTTCTGGCCTTTGCCCTGGTCTTTGGCAAGACATCAGCAGACGCCGGTTACGAAGCCCGTATGGATATGGACGGAAGCGGCGCCATCGGTTTTGCCGATTTTGCGATGTTTACCACCGTCTTTGGTACTACATACACACGGCCGCCATGGGCGTCAGACCGCGATGCATTGATGGCGCTGTACCAAGCGACCGACGGGGATGGCTGGACGGACAGGACCAATTGGCTGATCGACGCCGATCCTTCGACCTGGCACGGCGTCGGGGTTTTCAACGGTCGGGTCACGCGCTTACGGCTCGAGGAGAATAATCTGAGTGGTCCGATCCCTCCGGCATTGGACAACCTGTCCAACCTTGGGCACCTGGTTCTTTACAAAAATGCGTTGAGTGGTCCGATCCCCTCTGAATTGGGCCACCTGTCCAACCTTAATAGTCTGCTTCTTAACGGCAACGCGTTGAGTGGTCCGATCCCGTCCGAGTTGGGCAACCTGTCCAACCTTGGGGACCTGTGGCTTGCCGGCAACGCGTTGAGTGGTCCGATGCCGCCGGCATTGGGTAACCTGTCCAACCTTAGGAGTCTGCTTCTTGGCAACAATGCGTTAACTGGTCCGATTCCCCCCGAATTGGGGGATTTGTCCAACCTCGAGACCCTGTGGCTTCACCGCAATGCATTGAGTGGTTCGGTCCCTGCGGCATTGGCCAACCTGTCCAACCTTGTGGATCTGTTTCTTTACGATAATGTACACTTGACGGGCACACTTCCACAGAGCCTGACGGGGCTGACAAATCTGAAGTCCTTTCGATTTCAAGACACGGGGCTTTGTGCGCCGCTCGATGGTGCGTTTCAGACGTGGTTTCAGGGCATTGAAGACGCCAGGGGCTCAACTTGCCCTGGTGGAGGCACATTGTCCGCCGACCGCGATGCATTGATGGCGCTGTACCAAGCGACCGACGGGGATAACTGGACGGACAAGACAAACTGGCTGACCGACGCCGATCTTTCGACCTGGCACGGCGTCACGGTTTCCAGCGGTCGGGTCACGCGCTTACGGCTTGATGGGAATAATCTGAGTGGCACGATTCCTGCGGCCTTGGGTGATCTGTCCAGCCTCCAGGATCTGCGGCTTTCCGGAAATGCGTTGAGTGGGTCCATCCCTCCGACATTGGGCGATCTGTCCAACCTCGAGACTCTGTGGCTCAGCAATAATGCGTTGAGTGGGTCGATTCCGTCCGAGTTGGGCAACCTGTCCAGCCTTAGGCTTCTGCTTCTTTACGGCAATGCGTTGAGTGGTTCGATCCCGTCCGAACTGGGCAACCTGTCCAACCTTGAAGGTCTGTTTCTTGACCGCAACGCGTTGAGTGGTCCGATTCCGTCCGAACTGGGCAACCTGTCCAACCTTAGGAGTCTGCTTCTTGACCACAATGCGTTGAGTGGTCCGATTCCGTCCGAACTGGGCAACCTGTCCAACCTTAACCGTCTGCTTCTTGACCGCAACGCGTTGAGTGGTCCGATCCCTCCGTCATTGGGCAACCTATCCAACCTTGGTAGTCTGCATCTTTCCGGCAATGCGTTGAGTGGTTCGATCCCGTCCGAACTGGGCAACCTGTCCCACCTCGTGGACCTGCGTCTTGACCATAATACGTCCTTGACGGGCACACTTCCACAGAGCCTGACGCGTCTGACAAAGCTGAAGCACTTTTATTTTCATAACACGGGGCTTTGCGCGCCGCTCGATGGTGCGTTTCAGACGTGGTTTCAGCGCATTGGAGACACCAATGGCTCGAATTGTTCTTCCTCCGGCTGACCGGCACCGACCTTTTGAGCCGGCCCGCGTCTTTGATGACAATCCGTACTCGGAAGCCCGCTTCAAATGCCCGGGCTTGGAATCGGCCTTTGTTCCGTGATCTGCAAATTCGGACTTTTGGATAGCGTCGAAAGCAGGATCCCAGAGAAAGGAAAGCCATGTTGAATGACCTGGAAATCGGACAGTTCCGCGCATTCGGCTACGTCGTCCTGGAGGACTGCCTGGGGACCGGCGAGCTGCAGCGCGTGCAGGAGGCGTTCGACCGCGTCGTCGACGGTGCGCCGGCCCATACTGACTTCGGGGCGGCGGGGACGCGGAGGTCGGTGACGTTCATGAAGGAGGAGGACGCGCTGGGCGCGTTGATCGAACACCCGAAGGTCATGGCGGCGATGCGGGACATCGACGGGATCGAGTTCCTGTATACGGGCAGCGCCGACCTGACGGCGAACGTCGATGACGTCTACTGGCACACCGACGGCAATCCGGGCATGCAGCCCATGACGGCGAAGGCCGTCTTCTATCTCAGCGAGGCGGACGATGGTGACGGCGCGCTGAACGTCATCCCGGGAAGTTTCCATCCGGAGTTCAGCGCCGCGCTGTTCCGCTCCTACGGGCCGCTTGGAGAGGAGTACCGCAGAAGATCGCACGATTCGCGTGCCCGACAGGACGTTCCCGGCGTCGTCCAGGTTCGAGCGAAGCCCGGCGACGCGGTGTTGTGGGACAACCGACTGTGGCACTCCGCCTGGAAGCGGAGGGACGGCAAGCCGCGACGCAATATCTTCTTCAACTACGTACGCGACCCGCTGGACGATCCGATCCGGGCGCGCGAGGTCCGTGAGCACGTGAGCAAGTATCGTTCGGGCTCCAGCCGTCTTTACGTCTACAGCAAGCGAATGATGCGGATCGGCGGCCCCGCGCGGAAGAAGATGACGGCGCGGCTGGAAGCGCTGGGCGTTGAAAACGTACGGGAGGGATGACCCCGGGGATTCTGAACGCAAAAGGACGTTCCCGCCAAAAAGAGACCTCGTCCTGATCGAAGAACGGGGTCTCTTTTCACGCGTGCGATGCGTCTTGCAGGTCTCATCCCCGGGTGGCCAGCGTCCGTTTCAGTTCACCCAGGAGCTCGACGACCTTGTCGACCTCATCCTCGGGCGCCGTATCCCTGTAGCTCGTGAACGCGTCTATGGCAAGGTCGTAGGCTTCGTTGAGGGCGTGGACCAGGCCCAGGTTGAAATGGGTGTTGGAAAAGCCGGGATCGATCTCCCCGGCGATTTCGTAATGGACGCGGGCCAGCGCGAGGTCGCCGGTCTCGAAATACTGGTTTGCGAGGTTATAGTGCGTTTCGAAGTGGCGGGGATCGGTCTTCAGGGACTTTGTGAAGCAGTCGAAGGCCTTCGCGGTCCGGCCTTTCCGGGATTCCAGGATGCCCAGGTTGCAGTAGGCGTCGGCCACACGGTCCCCTTCCGAGATCGCCGTCCGGTAGGCATCGGCGGCCTTCGGGTGTTCCCGTTCGTCCAGGAGCAAAGCTTCTTCGAAGCGACCGATTCTTCGGGGGAAACGGAGCACCTTCCCGGATGCACCGGAGGAAAAGAGGTCCAGCTGGTCGGGATCGAAGCGCTTCCGTGTGCGCCTCTCGGCCCGCTGGAATCCGAACCTGGCCGGGGGGGGGCCCGGAAAGGGGATCACATTGGCCACGCTCTCCTCGGGATGCTTACGCCACCTTGCGCTTCCTGGCTTTGGCCGCGGTCCCGGCCTTCCGGGCCGCTTTCGTTTCGGGTCGAGCCTTGCCGGTGGCCTTCTTCATCGGTTTTCGGTCGGCCTTGGCCTGCGCGATGCTTTCCTTCAGGGCGGTCATAATGTCGACGACCGGCGCGACCTCCTCGGCGACGGTGACGATCTCTCGGCCCTCTATCTTGGCCTCCAGCATCTCCTGCACGGCCTGACGGTAGTTGTCTTTCAGGTCGATCCTGTCCAGGGAGGTGGACATCGAGTCGACCAGACTCCGGGCCAGCTTCATCTGTTCGGCGTCCGCCCCCTCACGGCTCAGCTGCGGAACGTCCGAGATGCTCCGCACCCGCTCCGGCGTGCGGAGCTTGTAAAAGATCAGTCCGTCTCCTTCCGGGCCGATCGTGACGATCTCCTCCCGGTCGCGGAGGACGACCTTCCCGATGCCGAGCTTTCCGCTCGCTTTCAACGCCCCGCTCAGCAGGGCGTAGGCCTGGGCCGCGACCTCTCCGTCCGGCCCGGCGAAGTAGGGCGTTTCATAGAGGGTCGGGTGGACCTCCGAGGCATCTACGAACCCCTCGATCTCGATGATTCTCGTGCCCTTGAGTTTGATCTTTTCAAGATCTTCGGATTCGACGATCACGAACTGCTCCGGCTCGTGCTGATAGCCCTTGACGATCTCCTCCCTGTCCAGGACCTTGCTGCATTTCTTGCACTTTTTGTCGTAGCCGACCGGCCCGTTGCACGTCTTGTGCAGCTGATTGAACCGGATCGTCCGGGCCGTTTCCACCGCGTTGTAGATGCGGATCGGGATCGTGACCAGGGAGAATCTGATATGGCCTTTCCAGATCGCTCGCATACCTCACCTCCTGGGTCCGTTGCGGAGAATCGAGGTTTCGTTTCAACTCATGAGATCGGGACGCAGCCGGACGAAGACCGGCTCGCGTAGCGTCCCGTTTGGGGTGAGCGAGGCGTACTGGACCTCGCACAGCAATTCAGGCTCGAGCCAGGTGGTCCTGGCGTCGTCGATCGGCCTTTCTTTCACCGGACGCTTACCCGCCGGGACTTTCTTCAGTTCTTTCAAGACCGCGATCAGCATCTTCTCGTCGAAACCGGTGCCCACCTTGCCCACGTATCGCAGCCCGTCTCCGCTCCCCCGCGCGAGGTGCAGGGCCCCGAACCCGGACTGGCGATCCCCCCTGCCTTTCGTGTAGCCGATGATCCGACACTCGGTGGTCTGTCTCGCCTTGATCTTGAGCCAGCTCGACGACCGCTTGCCCGGCAGGTAGCGGCTGTCGGCCCGTTTTGCCATAATGCCCTCCAGCCCCATCTTCCGCGCCGCCTGGAACAGCGCATCCCCCTCCTCCACGGCCTCGCTTACGCGATAGATCTCGTTTCTGCGGACCGCATCGGCCATCCACTCGCGCCGGACCGTCAACGGTTCGCCGACGATGGGCCGCCCGTCCAGGTAGAGGCAATCGAACAGGTAGCAGACGGCCGCGTGCCTTGCGCGGGCGCGGGCAATCGCGCTCTCGGTCGTGGGATGCAGGCGGCGGACCGCGCGATGGAAGGCCGGCCGGCCTTCCGCCTCCAGGCAGACGATCTCGGCGTCGAACAAGGCGGAGGAGGCCCTGAAGGCCTGTTCGGGGATCAGCAACTCCGGGAAGAGACGGGTGATATCCCGCCGGCTGCGGCTTCGGATTCTGACTTCCCCCTCGTCGACGGCGATCATCGCCCGTATCCCGTCCCACTTGACCTCGTAGAGGTATCCCGGGGCGCCGGGCGGTTCGCGCAGGGTCTCGGACAGCATGGGATCGATCGGTTCGACGAGCCAGTCCACCTGGGGAGGATCGACGCGTTCCAGCAGATATTCCTTGTTCCGGGTGTGGATCAGCCGGTACTCACCGGTGACGCCGGCGCCGGACAGCCGAAAATAGAAGCTGTCTCGTTTCTGTTTCGTGATCTCGTATGTTCCCCGTCCGAAGATCCACATCCTGCCGCCACCATACTGACCCTTGGGGATCGTGCCGTCGAAGGCGAGGTACTCGATCGGGTGGTCTTCCACGGAGATCGCCAGGCGTTTGATTCCGGGCCTGGGGGGGAGCCCCCTCGGCACGGCCCAGGATCGGAGCGCCCCCTCGTGCTCGACCCGCAGGTCGTAGTGCAGCCTGGAGGCGTGGTGCCGGTGGATGACGAAGGCGTTTCCATCGCCTCCGATGGCTCCGGGAACCGGTTCGGGCGTTTGGATGAACGTCCGTTTCTGCCTGTAGGCTTCGAGGCTCTCCGGAGATTTGAAGGTCGGGGAGGGTCCGACCGCGCTCGTGGCATCCTTTCTCTGTCTGGGCCGGGTGTGGAGGTCGGAGGCGTAGGCGCTGAATCCTTCCCAGGCATCTCCCCGGGTGCGAACGCGTTCGCGGACGGTCCGGATGTTGAGCCCTTTCGGGTCGTCGATTTCGCTCAACTCCTCCCACTGGACGGGCATTGCGATCGGGGCGGCTTCGACGCCCCGCACGCTGTAGGCCGAGACGATCGTCTGGTAGGGACGGTTCCGGTAGACGTCGACGAGCACCTTTCCACCGCGAGCCTCTTTCTTGAGCCGGAGCGTGGTCGAAGCGCCGTGCGCGTCCACGAAAGGCCGGGCCAGGTCGAAGGCGGCTTCGGCGACTTGGGCAAAACCCCACTTCGGCCGGATGGGGCAGAGGATGTGCAGGCCCTTGCGGCCCGTGGTCTTGACGAAGGCGTGGTATCCGAACCGTTCGACGTGCGCCTTGAATGCGACGGCGAGGGCCGCGACCTCCTTGAACGGGAAGTCTTCCGGGGGATCCAGGTCGAAGACGACATAGTCGGGCCTGTCGTAATGCGGCTTGCGGGCGTGCATCTGATGCAGCTCCAGACAGGCCAAGTTGGCGACCCAGGCAAGAGACGCCGCTTCGGAGGCGAGGATGTAGTCGATCTTGTCCTCGTCGCCGAGCGCGACGTGCCGGATCCATTCCGGGGCCCAGCCCGGACGGTTCTTCTGAAAGAACCGATCACCCGAAATCCCGTCCGGGTAGCGGACGAAGGAGAGGGGCCGGCCGTAGAGGTGCGCGAGGATCGTCGGGGCGATCTCCACGTAGTATTCGATCAGCTCTGCCTTGAGGATGCCCGCCCCGGGAAACAGAACCTTGTCCAGGTTCGAGAGCTCGATTTTCCGTTTTCCGACGCCGGCAAGCCGGGACGTTCTGGCCATCGACGTTCCTGACGCGTCTGCCCGCCAGCGTCGCGCTGACGCCCGCAAGCGGCTAAGATGAGCACTTATAAGTGGTTATAAAGATACGGATGCGGGTCCCGCGTTGTCAACGGACAAATGTCGATCCGTTGCGCTGCGGCTATTTTCGGCGACGGAGCGTCGTGACGTCGTGGGAGGGGTTCTTCCGGAAACGCCAGGCGTGTCATACGGAGTAAACGGCGGCGGCGCGGGTGGTGTGACGCGGGAGCCCTGAAGAACCCGCCTTGCCGGCCGTACGGATTCCGTTTGCTATTGATAGCGGATGAACAGCTCCAGGCCGATGAGGTCGACCGGCCCTGTCATGCCCGACGTGCGCGGGCCCAGCTCGACGTCGACCCGGTTTTCGCCGACGGCCAGGTTCGGTTCGATCACGAGGTCGGTGAAGCGCGTAAACACCAGGAATTCCAGGCCGTGGATGCGTTCCGCCAGCCCGTCCCAGTCCCGGGGCGGATCGGGCCTCACGGGTGTCGAATTTCGCATCTCTTTGCCGTTCAGCTTGACGTTGATCCCGTCCTGATACGGGTCGAAGTCGGTGAGGGACAGACGGAGTCTGATCTCCTTCAGATCGCCTTCCGCCGCGGCCTTCCTGACGTCGTCGCCGATGATGAGCTTCGCCGACTTGGACGTCCCCTTCTCCAGCCGGACGGGGAGGAGGCCCGGCACGGAGCCGTTCCGCATGGGCAGCGACCGCGCGGTGTGGTTCATCGCGTAGTGCTTGTCTTCTCCTGCGAGGAGCCGGGGGTCTCCCATCTCCTGCATCGCCCGGTCACAGTGGGGAAACCTGAAGTTGAACGTGTAGATGCCGTCTGAGCCGCAGCTGTGGTAGTAGGTCGCCAGAGCCCGGTCTCTTTCCAACCCGCGTTGGCGGTACATACACGGATAGATCGGCACGTCGTGAGCGTGGGTCAGCGCGACCCAATCGCTCACGGGAAGGGCGTAGTCGTTGAAAGAGCCGCTTACGACGAGGATGTCGATCAGGCCCTCCTTCAGCCAGGTTTCTACGTCCAAGCCCATCCTCAGGTTGATCTCGGGCGAGTCGAACACGCGGGGGACCAACATCAGGGGTGTGCCCCGGTCCGACTCGATCTCCAGCATCCGGTTTCGGGTCTTGCGCATAAAGTCGGTCATCAGGTCGATGTGCCGCCGCTCGACCGGCTTGTGATCCAGGGTCGGCTTGAACAGAATCGGCCAGCGCCAGAAGTCCAGCTCGATCCCGTCCACGTCGTAGCCGGCGCAGACCTCTTCGACGATGGCCAGCCGGCGTTCGCGCACGGCGTCGTGCGCGAAGTCCAGGGCCGACCAGCAGTGGGGCATCAACGTGTTGTGGTCGCCGCGCTGCCGGGAACCCCTTTTGCCCAGACAGAGGTCCATGTGCTCGCGCTTCCACTTGCTGTAAGGGCTCGGCCTCCAGGAGTCCTGGATCATGTTCATGCGGAGACTGCCGAACACTTCCTTGCCGTGGGCGTGGCAGAACTCCACGACGGTCCGCAACGGATCGGTCCCCCTGTCCAGGAATGATTTGATGTTGCGCCAGATCGTCCCCATATGCTCGACATCCTGCTTCGGCGCTCCGGGATACGGTTCCCGACCGGCGATCTCGCCCACTTTGGTGTCGTAGTCGTACTGCTCGATTCGGGCAAAGCACCACGAGACCGTGTCGACCTGGGGAATCCGGACGGCGAAGGAGAGCGGATCGGCCAGCAGCCCTTCGGGCGTGTCGGTCGAATGTTCAACGCCGTCCGCGTCAACCGCCGTCTTCGCAGGGATCGTTCCGGAGTCGTCGTTCATGATGATGCGGCGACGCCTTTTTCTGGCTTTCTCTCTATCGATGCCCACAGGCAACCCTCCTGAAAGGAACGTATTACCGGGAGCGGTAAATGGCTGACGTCATTTCCGCGTATTACAGGGTATTACAGGGTATTACAGGGGCGTATCGTGTGAACTGTATCGTGTTCTCCTTGACAACTCCGTTCGTGTCGAGTGCCCCGAGCCCATGGGGCGAGGGGTTTTTCGAGAGAGGAGGCTCACGCAACAGGCTTTCCCGCGCCCTTCGATACACCCGCGAGACCCTTCGGTTACGATCAGCTGAGCATCTCGCTCATCGGGCACTCAGGGACACGGGGCCGTTGCACCTGGCTGGCCCCTGCACCTTTCTCTTCGAACTTGGCCCCGTATCGTGTCGAGTGCCCGCCTGGGGGTAGGGTGTCAACGATATAGTTAGGAAAGTCACTCGTACTCACCTTTTCTTGTTCGCCCAAGAAAAGGTGACAAAAGAAGGGCGCCTGCCTGCCGCGCCCAACGCGGCGCAGGCAGGCCCCTCAAACGCCGGGGAGGCTCGGGCCGTGGCGACTCAGCCTCACTGGAAACGACTGGCGCCGCGAAAGGAATGAACTCCTCCCCCCGCCTTATGCCCACTGCGGGACCCGCCCCCACGCCGCGAATTTCCATTCGCCCCCACATTCGCCCCCGCACCTGACCCCGTCCCACAGAGGGTCCTAACCCCTGGGGAGGAGAAACGCGAAAGCAGCTAGAGAGCCGGAACGCCACGGCCGCGATGACATCTGGCCCGAATCACTCGTGAAATCTGAACAATCTGCGTAAATACTGGGCTTTCCCACGCCCTTCGATACACCCGCGAGACCATTGGGTTACGATCAACTGAGCATCTTCCTCATCGGGCACTCGGGGACACGGGGCCTTTGCACTTGGCGCAGCCCCTGCGCCCCTCTCTTCGAACCCGATAATAGCTCGTTCGGCTTGAGCTCGGACCGCCGGAGGCCCGGGGCATCGGCGGACGCGTGCCGCGGCCTGTCGTTGGCTGCCCCACCTATTGATACCGGATGAACAGCTCCAGGCCGACGAGGTCCACCCCGCCGGTCAGGCCGGAGGCGCGTGAGCCCAGGGTAAGCTCGACTTGGTTTTCGCCCTTTGTGACCGTGGGATCCAGCCGAATGTCGGCGTAGAGGGTGAAGACGACGAACTCCAGGCTACGGATGGTTCCCTCCACGCCCCGCCACTCCCGACCCTGCCGGTGTGCGAACGGATCTTCGGGCGCCACGACGACCGCGTGCTTCAAAGGCTGTCCGTTGAGCTTGACGGCGAGCTCGTCTTGACGCGGGTCGAAATGGGTGAGGGAGAGTCGAAGCCTGATCTCCGCGAGGCGGTCTTCATCGGCGGCTCGCGCGGTGTCGTCGCCGACGAGCAGCCTTGCGGATGTCGGGCTGCCTGCTTCCAGCCGCACGGGAAGCAGCCCGGGCGCGGCGCCGTTCTGGAGACAGGTGGAGGTGATCGAGTGGTTCATCACGTAGCGCTTCGGCTTGTGCGAGATCGTTTCGGCATCGCCGAACTCGTGGATGAAATCGAGATCCCGCGGGAATCTGAGGTTGAAGGTGTAGACGCCGTCCGCGCCGCAGCTCCAGTAGTAGGACGCGACGGCGAGGTCGTGCTCCAGGCCGTTCCTGCCGTAGAGGCAGGCATAGAGCGGCACATCGTGTTTGTGAGCGAGGTCGACCCAGTCTGACACCGGCAAGGAGAAATGGTTGTAGCTGCCTCCGACCACCAGGATGTCGAGGAGGCCCTCTTCCAGCCAAGTCTCCACGTCCAGGCCCATCCTCCGGTTGATCTCCAGCGTGTCGAAGACCCGAGGCGCAAGGATGAGGGGTCGGTCCCGTTCCGCGTCGATCTCCATCGTGCGCCTGCGCGTCTTGCGCATGAAGTCGGTCATCATGTCGATCTGCTTCTGTTCGACGGGCTCGTGATACATCGTCGGTTTGAACAGGATCGGCCAGCGCCAGAAATCCAGCTCCATGCCGTCGACGTCGTATCGGCTGCAGATCTCCTCGATGAGTGCGAGGCGCTGGTCGCGCACCGCCTCGTGTTCCCAGTCGAGCGCGGACCAGCAGAGGCGCTCGTCTTCGTTGTCGCTGTTCGTCCCCATTCCGCGCTCGCCCAGGCAGTAGTCGGGGTGGTCGCGCTTCCACTGCGTGTTGAAGTTGGGCCGCCAGGAGTCCTGGACCATGTTCATTCTGAAACTGGCGAACACCTCCCGGCCGACGCCGTGGCCCCAGTCGCAGATGAACTTCAGGGGATCCGTTCCCCTGTCCATGAAGGACTTGATGTTGTTCCATACCGTCGCCCACCGTTCGAGGTCCGACCTGGGGGCGCCGGGAACCGGGATCTTGCCGGCGACGTCGCCCACCTTCGTGTCGTATCCCAGGCAGTCTGAATTCAGGATGAAGCTCCACCAGATGCTGTCTACCTGGGTGTCCAGGATGTGACCGAAGCAGGCCTCGAGAAAACCGGCCTCGGTGTGCGCGTTCGGGTTGAGCAGTTCGTGGGCGTCGTCGTTCAGGATGATGCGGCGACGCCTGTGTACGGCTTCGTGTCTGCGGATGCTCATGCCATGATCCTCCCGGTGATTTCGTGGACCGCCGTCCGTGACTCGCGCATCGTCTCGAACCGCCCGGGCATCGGGCGACGTGATCGAGGTGCGACCGGTTGTTACGGTCCGCGACGTTTCGCGATGCTATTGATAGCGAACCCAGAGCTCGAGGCCGGCCAGGTCGACCGGGCCGGTGAGGCCGGAGGCACGCTCGCCGAGGGTGAGCTCGACCTTGTTTTCGCCCTGCTCCGCGTAAGGTTCCTGTTTGACGTCGGTATACAGCGTGAAGACCTGGAACTCCAGACTTCGAAGTCCGTAGCCTTCCCACTCCCTCGAACCGACGCTCCTTCCCTCCCAGGGGTTTTCGGTCGGCACGGGCTGTGGGTGCTTGAGCTCACGGCCGTTGAGCTTCACGGAAAGCGTGTCCTGATAGGGGTCGAATCGGGTCAGGGAGAGACGGAGTTTGAGCAGGGCGAGCGCCTCCTCGGCCGCGGCCTGCTTTACGTCGTCTCCGATGATGAGCGTCGCCGTTGCGGGCGTCCCTTCCGTCAGCCGAACGGGCAAAAGGCCGGGCGCGCATCCGTTGCCGAGACAGCCGCCCTCGTAGCTGGGATTCATGACGTAGTGCTTGTCTTTGCGCGTGATCAGATCGGGGTCTCCGATCTCCTTGATCGGTTCGAGGTGCCCGGGAAGTCTCAGGTTGAAGGTGTAGATGCCGTCGGCGCCGGAGTTGAAGAAATGGCTCGCGACGGCGCGGTCGAACTCGACGCCGGTGGAACGGTAGAGGCAGGGGTAGAGCGGCACGTCGTACCTGTGAGCCAGCTCGGCCCACTCGGCGACCGGGATGGAGTAGTAGGTGTAGTGACCGCCGACCGCGAGGATGTCGAGGAGGCCCTCCTCCAGCCAGGCTTCCACGTCCAGGCCCATCCTTCGGTTGACCTCGAGCGTGTCGAAGACCCGCGGCGCGATCAGGATGGGTCGTTCCCGCTCGGTTTCGATCTCGGTCACGCGCTGGCGGGTCTTGCGCATGAAGTCGGTCATCATGTCGATCTGCTTCTGTTCGACAGGCTCGTGATACATCGTCGGCTTGAACAGGATCGGCCAACGCCAGAAATCCAGCTCCATGCCGTCGACGTCATAACGGCTGCAGATGTCGTCGATGAGCGCGAGGCGCTGGTCGCGCACCGCCTCGTGTTCCCAGTCGAGGGCGGACCAGCAGAGACGCTCGTCAGGGTTGTCGCTGTGGGTCCCCATCCCGCGCTCGCCCAGGCAGTACTCGGGGTGCTCCCGTTTGAACCGGCTGGCGAAGTAGGGCCTCCAGGAATCCTGGATCATGTTCATCCGGAAGCTGGCGAAGACCTCTCTTCCGACGCCGTGACCCCAGTCCGTGACGAACTTGAGGGGATCCGTCCCCCGCTCCATCATGGTCTTGATCGTGTGCCACATCGCGCCCCAGGTCTCCTGATCGGCCTTCGGCATGCCTGGAACGATCGCTTTGCCGGCGATCTCGTCCACCCTCGTGTCGTACAGGAGGTTGTCGGCGCCGACGATGAAGCTCCACCAGATGCTGTCCACCTGGGTGTCGAGGACGTGGGCGAGCCGGCTGTCCAGGAAGGCCTTCTCGCTGTACGCGTTCGGGTCGAACAGGACGCCGCCGTCGTCGTTGAAGATGATGCGGCGTTGCCTGTGTATGGCTTTTCGTCTATCGAGGCTCACTTCGTTTTCCTCCTTGCTTGCGAATTCCGGATCGGCTGCGATATGGAAGGCGGTGGCGCGTCACCGCGGACGCCGGACCGTTTTCATCGCGGGGATCGCGCAATTCACGTCGCCGGACGCACCCTCCGGGTCGTCATCGATAACGGATGAACAGCTCCAGGCGGACGACGTCGACGGGCCGGTGTGCGTAAGGGGAGCGGCGCGTGAGCGTCACCTCCACGGAATTGTTTCCCTGCGACACGGGGGGGTCGCGCCGGACGTCGGTGATCACGGTGTATACGGGGAACTGCAGGACAGCAGACGTTTCCATCCGCTCGATCTTTCTCGGGCGCTTCAGCCTTCGCCCGTTGAGTTTGACGGAGACCTCGTCTTCTTCGGGATCGAAGTGCGACAGCGACAGGTGCACGTCGAGCGTCAACAGCGTGTCGTCCAACGCGGCCTGCTGCACGTCGTCGCCGACGATGAGGGGGACGGTCCCCGGCTCGCCTTCCGCGAGACGCACGGGCAGTCGACCCGGCGCGCAGCAGCGCGCCCAGATCGGGTCGTCCTCGCCCTTGAAGAGTCCCGTCATCACGTAGTGCTTTTCCATGGTCGCGATCAGGTCCGGTTCGCCGATCTCGCTGATCATCTGCCTGTCCTTCGGCAGCTTCACGTTGAAGGTGTAGACGCCGGCCGCGCCCTGCGAGAGGAAGTTCGCGGCCACGGCGCGATCCTGCCCGGGACTCGTGGACCGGTACTTGCACGGATAGACCGGCACGCCGTACGGACGCGCCAACCCGACCCAGTCGGCGACCGGGATGCGGTTTTCCCCGTAGCTCCCGCCGACCACGAGCAGGTCGATCAGCCCTTCGCTCAGCCAGGTCTCGACATCCATGCCGGCGCGCAGGTTGGCCTCGACCGTCTCGAACACGCGCGGCGCCAGCAGCAGGGGGCGTCCCTTCTCCGACTCGATCGCCGTCATACGCTCCCTGACCTGCCGCATGAAGTCGTTCAGGATGTCGATGTGTCTCTGCTCGACCGGCAGGCGATCCAGATTGGGCTTGAAGAGCATCGGCCATCGCCAGAAGTCGAGCTCCATGCCGTCCACGTCGTAGTTTGCGCATATCTCTTCGATCACGGCCAGACGCCGGTCGCGCACGGCCGGCTGCGCGTAATCGAGCGCGGACCAGAACCATTTGCGCGGATCGTCATCCTCACAGAACTCGTAGCTGCCCCGAACGCCGAGGCAGAGCTCGGGGTGGTCGCGCTTCCATTTTGTCCGGCAGCTCGGCCACCAGGAGTCCTGAATCTGGTTCATCCGGAAGCTGGCGAACATCTCCAGGCCGTGCTTCCGGCAGAAGTCGATGACCAGCTGAAGCGTATCGGTTCCCTGGCCGAGGAGGGCCTTGAGGTTGCGTCCGATCACGCTTTCCTCGCCCGGTTTCCGAACGCCGGGCCACGGGCCGCTGTCGCAGATCTCGCCCACGTTCGTCTTGTAAAGCAGGTTGTCGGCAGAGGTCATGACGCTGAGCCAGACGCTGTCCACGTGCGTGTCGATCACGTGGTCGAGCCGGTAGGCGAGGTAGTCCCGGATGGTCGTGGACGTCTCTTTATGGATGGCCGCGTTGTCGTCGTTGAAGATGACGCGGCGGCGACGTATGGCCTCTTTTCGCTCGATACGCAATTCACGATCCTCCAGGCGTTCTCGTGGGTCGTGTTCAGGGCGCGCAACCGGATGCGCGATGATCTGCGACGCTATTGATATCTGATGAAGAGCTCGAGGCCGACAAGGTCGACCGGGCCGGTCCGGCCGGAGACGCGCGGGCCGAGCGTCGCTTCGATTGCGTTTGCGCCCTGCGTCAAATCGGGCGCGGTCGGGATGTCGGAGTACAGGGTGAACAGCAGGAATTCCAGTGATCGGACGCGATCCTCGATTCCGGCCCACTCACCCACCGCCTTGCCCCGCTTCGCCCACGGATTCCGGGTCGGCACGGGCCGGGGTCGATGAAGCTCGCGTCCGTTGAGCGTTATCGCGACCTCGTCCCGGTTCGGATCGAAGTGGGTGAGGGAGAGCCGAAGCCTGACTTCGGCCAGACCGTTTTCGGCCGCGGCCTTTCGCACGTCGTCGCCAATGATGAGCGTGGCCTCTGCCGGCGCGCCTTCCTCCAGCCGAACCGGCAGCAGACCCGGCGCGCATCCGTTGCCGAGAACGCCCCCGTCCTGTGCGTGATCCATGACGTAGTGCTTGTCCTTTCGCGCGATCAGGTCGGGATCGCCGATCTCCTTCATGGGCTGGAGGTGCGCGGGGAGCCTGATGTTGAACGTGTAGATGCCGTCTGCGCCACAGTTGTAGTAGTGCGTCGCGATTGCACGGTCGAATTCAACGCCGGTGGAGCGATACATGCACGGGTAGAGCGGAAGGTCGTAATTTCGGGCCAGGTGGGACCACTCGGAGAGCGGGATCGAGTAGTTCGTATAGTGACCTCCGATGACGAGGATATCGAGAAGGCCCTCTTCGAGCCAGGTCTCGACGTCCAGGCCCAACCGGCGATTGATCTCCGGCGTGTCGAACAGGTGGGCGGCGAGCAGCAGAGGCCGCCCCCGCTCGGACTCGATCTCCATCATCCGGCCGCGGACGCGCCGCATGAAGTCGGTCATCGCGTCGAGATGCCGGCCCTCGACCGGCTTCCGGTCCAGGGTCGGCTTGAAGAAGGCGGGCCACCGCCAGAAGTCCAGCTCCACACCGTCAATATCGTAGTGGCACAGTTCCTCCAGGATCGCGAACCGGTAGTCGCGAACGGCCTCGTGTGCGTAGTCGAGTGCGGACCAGCAGAGGCGCAGGTCTTCGTTGTCGCTGTTCTCGAAGGCGCCCCTTTCGCCGAGACAGCAGTCGGGATGCTCGCGCCTGAACCGCGTGCCGAAGGTGGGCCTCCAGGAGTCCTGGATCATGTTCATGCGATAGCTGGCAAACACCTCCCTGCCGTGTCCGTGACCCCATTCGACGACGAACTTGAGCGGGTCGGCGCCCCGGTCGATGAAGGCCTCGAAGTTGCGCCAGAGCGTGGCGAACCTCTTCAGGTCGCCCTTGGGTGCGCCCGGAATGGGCTGTTTTCCGGCGGCATCACCCACCTTGCTGTCGTACTTGAGGTGGTCTGCGCCCGTCATGATCGACCACCAAACGCTGTCGATCCCGGTGTCCGGGATGTGGCAGAGCGGCCGGGAGAGAAACCCCGCTTCGGTTTGCGCGACCGGGTCGTTCATGACGCCGGAGTCGTCGTTGAGGATGATGCGGCGTCTGCGGTGGACCGATGCCCGTCTTTCGTTGCTCACGGCGTGATCCTCGCTGCAGCTCTGTCGTTCGGCGGATGTGTCAACCGGACACAACCCCCATTTCGCTTGCGCGGAAGGCAGGACTCGCACCCCGGATTCGAGTCGCATGCGTCACTTTCCGCCACCCTGTCGCAAGAATGATCCCTTCAAGCCGATTATGAGACCAAGATAGAGGTTCGACGGCATCTGATCAACTCAAATCGAGGTCCGTGGAAGAGGGGTCGGGCAGGGATGGGATCGGAGTTATCGTTTGAAGCGGACAGGGTTTATATTACCGATTGTGACACGAGGTGAGCGAAATGCAAACGTCAGACTCCCGGGAGGACGAGATGTCGATCGAAGTTGTCGTGGAACCGGAGAAGGAGGTCCCCGTGGCTCACGACGTGGACGTGGCGGTTGCCGGAAGCGGCGTGGCCGGCTGCTTCGCCGCGATCGCCGCTGCCAGGAGCGGGGTGGAGACCCTGCTGGTCGACAGGTTCGCCTATCCCGGGGGAAACATCGGACCCGGCATGATTGCCGGGGGCAGCCTGAGCGGCGGCGCGTTCAGACACCTGAACGGGGGGTTCACGGGTATCCCCAGGGAGTTCATCCGACGCCATATCGAACGGGGAGGAGGCACCGTGCCGGAATCGCCCAACCTGGGCGATCTGCCCCCCTCTCCGCATCCCGGTGACTATGCGAAGGACTCCGGGATCGCCTCCTATACGATTATGAAGATGCTCGCCGAGAGCGGGGTCAGAACCCTGTTTTCGACCTTCATCGCCGATCCGATCCTGGAGGAGGGGAGGGTCTGCGGTCTCTTCGTAGAGAACAAGACGGGGCGCCGGGCGGTGCGGGCGAAGGTGGTCGTGGACGCCACGGGTGAAGCGGACGTGGCCATGCGGGCCGGAGCGGCCATGATCTATCCGGAATCCGACTATGCCGATATCGACGGACACTGTCCCGGAGGGTCGGGCGTCTGCTACGTGGTCGCCGGTGTGGACCAGGGTCGCTACGAAGCCTACGTGGAGGCCGAGGAGGCCCGTGGAAGGGAGCCGGACGTCGGGCGCGGGGGCTGGACCTGCCGAGAGGGCGTGGTGGTCACTCGAACGGGGCCCCCACGCCGGGGCCATCAGGACGGCCGCTACGGTCACGACGCCGAGAAGCTGACGCGGGATGAAATCAGGATGCGCACGTCGATTTTCGAGACCGTGCAGCGCTGGAAGGAGGAGGTGCCGGGGTTCGAGGGCGCCTATCTGGTGTCGATCGCGCCCTATATGGGTTCGAGAGGCGGGCCCTGCATCAAAGGGGTCTACACGTTGGGCCCGGCGGACATGCTGGCCGGACGTCGCTTCGACGACGTCGTGCTGATGTTCACGACCCGGGGCTGTTTCGACCCGGAAGACCCGGAGCGGAAAGTGGATGCGCCCTGGACCGACTTTCCCTACGGGATTCTGGTCCCCGAGAATGTGGACGGTCTGCTGGCCGCGGGCCGGAGCGCGTCGAGCATCCCGGACACGCTCGTGCGGGGCCGCATGATGGTGATGCACGCGGGACAGGTCGCCGGGACGGCTGCGGCGCTGACGGCGAAACAAGGCGTGACGCCGAGACGGCTGGACGTGAAGGCGCTTCAGCGGGCGCTGCTGGAGGCCGGTTTCTACCTGGGTGACGAAGCCAGACTGCAAGCGCTCGGACTTGCGCCTTCCGCCCGGACAGCCGGCCGCCTCTCCTCGATCTCGTGAACGCCTAGATGTAGCCCGTCGAGCCGTCCGGCCGGACCGGAGAGGTGCGCTGCCAGTGGATGTATTCGTCCCGGCTGATCGCCTCTTCGTCCACGTCCACGCCCAGACCGGGGCGGTCCCGGAGCTCCAGGTAGCCCTCTTTGGGCAGGTAGGGGTCGTCCAGCCAGCGGCTCTCGCCCGGGAGGGTGTATTCGAGGATCTTGAAGTTGGGGGTGGCGGCGGCGAAGTGGAGGTTGACGGCCGCCGCGAGCGGACCCATCGGATTGTGGGGGGCGACGGTGACGTAATGCGCTTCCGCGATGGCCGCGATCTTTCTCATTTCCAGCAGGCCGCCGCAGGCGCAGACGTCGGGCTGGATGATGTCGGCGCCTCGAGCGGCCATCAGGTCCAGGAATTCAAACCGGGTGTAGAGGCATTCGCCCGTTGCCAGGGGGATCTGCATCCGGGCCCGGAGATGCGACCAGGCCGGGATGTGCTCGGGCCGGAGCGGTTCCTCGTAGAACAGGGGATCCCAGGGGGCAAGGGCGTTCGCGAGTTGGAGAGCCAGGACCGGCTCGAAGATCTTGGCGTGGGCGTCGAAGGCGATCTCCCAACGGTCGTCCGTGTGCGCCCGGATTTCCTCGAAGTAGCCGGCGGCGGCCGCGCAGACGCGGCCCCAGCGGTTCGCGTTTTCGTCGATGCGGTAGGGGGAGGTCTTGAACGCCGTGATGCCCCACGTCTCGTTCAGCTCGACGGCCTGCGCCGCCGATGCCTTTCCGCTCTCCCCGCGGATGCCGTGGTAGACCCGGACGCGGTCCCGCGCCGCGCCTCCGAGAAGCATGTAGACGGGGAGCCCGGCCGCCTTCCCGCTGATGTCCCAGAGGGCGTGGTCGACGGCCGACATGGCCGCCAGACCGAGCGCACCCGGTGGAAACCGGAACTGCTGGAAGAGCTTCAACATGATGAATTCGATCCGGCGCGGGTCCTCGCCCTTGATCATCTCGAAGATGTAGTCGGCGACCGGTTTGACCGCCAGGTCCGGGCCGTGGCCGTAGGCCTCGCCCCAGCCGTGGAGGCCCTCGTCCGTTTCGACCTTGATGAGGGCACGCGAGCGTTCCCGGTGCCGCGTCGTGAAGGTTTTGATGGCGGTGATCTTCATTCGGTTCTCCTTTGGAGAGGTATGCCTTGGCCGACGAGACCCAAGATAGTATTTTGCGGACGAACTTTCGAGTCCTTCCGGTAGCCCGGTCCGAAAGCCTCACACGCTGAAATCAGCGACTTCCTGGAAGTCCCGGCGACGACGGTCAAGAGGCGGCTTCACGGTTCCGGAAAGCGATTGAAGAAAAGGATGATCGCAATGACGAAAGACAAATCGAGCGGCAACCGACCTTCCCGGACGACGGCATTCGCGGACCGGGCGATGGGTGTCATCAAGCCCTGGGAGTTGGAATCGGAGGCGATCACGCATGCCTGGTCCTGTCGGGGACCGGATATCTGGGAGATGCTTTGTGCGGCAATGAACGGCGACGTCGGGCAGATCCGTCGGCTTCTCAAACGGGATCCGAACCTCGTGCGGGCAGAGTATTGGTACACGCGACCGATTCACTTCGCCGTCCGCGAAGGACATCTCGAAGCGGCCAGGACGCTGGTAGAGGCCGGCGCCGAACCGACGTTCGTCAGATATGGGGGAGAGGACTTGACGATCGTCGCCCGGGACCGCGGCCACGAAGAGGTTGCGAGGTATATCGAATCGGTGCGAGGGCCGTTGGCGGAAAGTCACCCGATACACGATGCGGTCTCTTCCTGCGACCTGAAACAGGTGCAAGACCTGATCCGGCAGGATCCCCCGGTCGCCAACTTGCGCGACGCGGAGGGAAAAACGCCGCTTCACGTTGCCGTGAGGACAGGACGCACGGAGATCGTGGGTCACCTGATCGATCGGGGCGCCGAGGTCGACGCGGTTCAGGCATCGGGGAAGGTCTACGTGGCAGAAAGGTTCCGGCCGATCGATCTCGCGCTTTGGAAGAGTTCCTTCTTCATTCCGCGCTACAACCCGTTGATGGTGGGCTATCTGCTCGCCAGGGGGGCGAGTTACCCGGCCACGATCGCTGCGGCATGCGGTGATCTGGAGCGCGTAAGCGAACTCGTCTCGGAGAATTCCGGCCTCGCGAACGAAGCGCTGCCTTGCGGGAAGCGACCCCTGTCGTCCGCGGTTGAGTCCGGCCATACGGAGATCGCCCGGTGGCTCTTGGAGCACGGGGCAGATCCTTCGCTTCCCGAGGGGCGATACGCGCCGAAGGGCACGGCGCTGCACGCTGCGTCCAGGTCGGATCAGCTGGAGATCGCGGAGATGCTGCTCGAGCGGGGGGCCGACCCGAACGGCCACATCGACTCCTGCGGGACATGTATCTCCGAGGCGAAATCCAAGGAGATGCGAACGTTGATGTATCGATATGGAGGCAGGCTGGATGCCTTCGGATACGTGTGGGAGGGTAATTTCGACGCGATGGCCGTGATGGCGGATGCCGATCCGGAAGGGGCCGGCAGGTCGGGCTGCGGCGGGGCGTTCGCCGCCGTCGTGAAGAAAGGGGATTGGGGCATGCTGCACATGCTCCTGAATCGGGGCGTCCGTGTCCCGGACGTGGTGACGGGCTGCCGAACCTACCTCTGGTCAAATCCCGACATGACGCGCGTGTTGCTGGAACACGGTATGCCGCCGAACCTTCCGAACTGGCAGCGGGTGACCCCGCTTCACGATCTGTGCGCCGGTCACGACAACGTCGACGGGAACCGAATCGTTCTCGCAGACCTCTTTCTCGAGTTCGGCGCGGATATCGACGCGAGAGACGAGGAGTACCGCTCGACGCCCTTGGGGTGGGCGGCCCGCTGCGGCGTGAAGGATATGGTGAACCATCTCCTGCGGCGCGGGGCAAAGACCCACCTGCCGGACGACGAACCGTGGGCCACGCCGCTCGCCTGGGCCACGAGACGGGGGCACGCCGAGATCGCGAATCTTCTCACCCGGCGCGGCGCGACGTGTTGACAGGGGTCCCTTTTGCCGCCCCTGTTTCCTCTCCGGGATACGCCTACCCGGCAGCGCTTGCCGGCTTCCCTGGCAAAGTCCGGGGACGACCTCCTCTGAGGACGCCTGACGATATCATCGTCCGTTCCGAGCGCTTCCGTTTTGCCAAAATCAGAAATTCCCGAGTATCGTCTCTTTTGTACCTGCGCGTTTCACTGTCGAGATCTGCACGGAATCGTTGGTATTTCAGCCTTCTGAAGTCAACCTCCCGATAGTGCTTTTCAAAGAGTTGAACGAGCTGGCGCTGCGATAGCAGGCCCTCGTCGTTGTATGAAAACAAGACGAATCTGGACTTCACGTTCGCGAGCAGTCTATCGAATGCCCCCCGCGCCCTGGACCGCATGCAGAAGTCCGAGCGGTTCTCCGACGCGGCTCTGAGCCCCGTAGCGCCTCTGGGCTCGAAAGATTCCAGATCCCACTTGCAGATGGTCTCCAGGATGTGGTAGTTGGACGCGTACTGGCGGTGGTTGTAAGGCGGGTCTATGTACGTGAGTACGTCTGTCTTCTTTGATTGCTTCCGGAGCAGTACAAGCCCATCGTCACAGGTTACCTTGTGTCGTGAACCCGGGTGGCTGGAAGCCATCGGACGCAGCGCCATCAGAGCGAGGGGTTTGCAAGCGGACTTTTTCAGGTGTTTCAGATAAGCTCCGTAGACCGACGCGGTGTTTGCCACCCGGTCGGCGGCCTCGATGAGGCAGGCGGCCAACCACAACATCTCCGGCCGGGTCACGAGCCCGGCTCGAGTCCAGTCTCCCACCTGATCGCGAATGGCCTGAATGCGTTGTCCGTTATCGCTCGAGAAATATTTCCTGCCGGCACGTCCGCCTTCGCAGTAATTGTGGTAAAAGCGCCCCTGTTTGCCCGGCAGTCCGTTCAGGTACTGAATCACGTCTGCGGCGTGTCCGCGCGCACGGGCGGCGTTCCTGTCGATGGCATAGGATTTTACGGAACGGTTTCGTCCCGTCGCGGCGATCTCTCCGGCCCATTTTTGCTGTCTGAACAGTAAAGTGAATCTGGGTAGCGTGTTGAACTTCAGGAAGGCATACGCGGTCGCATATGAAAAAGACTGCCAATCGTTGGCGTAGACGACGTGTCCTCTCTTCTTCAGGAACTGGGCGACCGCAGCCGTCCCGGTGAAGAGGTCCAAGGCCACGCCGTCGTCGGGAACTTCGTTGTCGGCGAGGATCTGTTCGATCTCGGTCAGGAGCGAGTATTTCGACCCGATGTAATTCATTGAATCAGTCGATATAGACCGTATCGTCAACCTGCCTTTGGGCCTCGGCGATGTTGAAGGCGTGACCCATAGCTATTCAGGCCCGGTAACACGACGTTGTTCGCAGCGCTTGAGATCGCTGCGGGCAAGGTCCCCACTCAATGTAAATTGGGAACTTAACCTCCCGGGAGTGCCAGCGTGGCGGTCTTGGGCTGATTTGGCGGCCCACACCCTCAAACAAACTACCTGGACGAAACGAGAGCTGCCACCTGTGAGCGGAGTTCTTCGATAACGGTCTCAAAAGTGGGCAATCCCGGCACCAACAGGCCAAGCGACTGGTCCCACGTGCCTGCGATATAGGCGAGCATGGGATCACGAAAGAAGCCTTCGAGCCCGGAAAAAGTCATGTCACGCACGGCACACTTCTGATACAGCAGCGAATCGAACCCGGTCTGGTCCATCTGGTCTCTGTACGCGCCCAGCACCCGCCAGATGTCGTAGTAGTCGCGCGCTCTTGAACGGTCCCAACCGCGCTTGCCGAGCGTGGCCGAGTGCTGAAGGATTGCCCGCAGCTTCTCCGCAACCACTTCTTCCAACGAGTAAGCCTGGACCTCCGTTTCGAGGTGTTCATCGTATCCGTGGATAACTCGCCGGTTCTCGACCGGCCAAAGGATTGTTTCGTCTACCGTGACCATCGACCATGACCCGGGTTTGCAGGCGACTATGCCACGGGAGCCGTGCTCGAATGGCAAATGCCTCCTGGCCTCTCGGATGCGGCTCTTCTTCGGTGTATCGTTGGCAGGCCATCTCTACATAAGCATACTCGCTCAGCATACTCGCGGCAGCCTCGCACGCCTCCCGGACCAGCCGCTCCATTGTATCGCCCCTGGGAATACCGTCCAGACCCGAAAAGTCCAGGTCTTCCGAGAAGCGGTAGTCGCCGAAGTAGCATTTCTTGAGGGCCGTGCCGCCCTTCAAGACCAGCGTTCGGTGCAGAACTGACACTTGGCTGATTCCGGCCAGAACCCAGGACAGCAGGTAGTCCCTTTCCAGCACCTCCCATGGAATGCCGAGACGCTGGCGTGCTTCCTGAAGGCGCGTATAAAGCGGCCTCATGGGTGAACCAATCCCGGCAGATTCTCCTGTACCATCCACCGGCTGTTGCAGGGTCCCTTTCTGGGTCCGGTAGGGTCGAGTTTCCGGTATCCCTTGACGGGAAGCGCGGCGAGAATGGCGGTTTTCGAGGAACCGACGCCCTGCCCCTCAAGGACCCAGCCAAGACGCTTGGCTGCCGTCGTGCCTAACCGTGAGGCGTACTGGATAATCCGGTCCATGTCCAGCCGCCTCATTCCTGCTTGAAAAGCGTGGACAACCTCGCCAAAGTCGCCACAGTATTGCGGCATGGTGAGGCCGTCCATCAACGTGCGTTCGAGGTCGGTAATCGACACTCTGGCATCACCGACCCAAACCTTCTCCGTTCCGAAGAAGCGTTCCGGCTTGACCTGGACGAACCGGTAAGCCATGTCTCCGACAAAGTAGACACCGATATCCTTTCCTCTCTTGTCGCCACGGCGTCGGGGAACCGATGTCTCCGTCGTGGTCAACACGAAAGTCCTCCTTGGCGCCTGTTCGGTTAACCCGTGATGGTGGAGGGCCGACCAGTGAGAGATGGCGGCAGGTTCGACCAGGGCCATCGCAATCTCGAACTCGTGCGCTGGGGTATTGCCGGGGACGGTGGGAGCGAGAGCGTAAAGACCCCGGCGGAGGGACACGATCCAACCGTTTTGTCTGAGATGGTACAGCGCCTCCGCGAGGTAAGCATCTTTCAGACCCACGCGGGGAGCCAACCCTCGGGCGCGTGCAGTGGAGAAGATTCGGTCTCCCTGGTACGCAAGGAGCCGTACCAACTCGATGCCGACGAGAGACTGCTTTGACTTGACACCGGCAAACATTGCACACACTCCGAACTAAGGGTGACATGAGCAATGACACTCCCGGATTACAAATGTATGTCGTAAATTGGATGCTGTCAAATGTTGACCTTGATTGATCAAAAATCGGTGAAGGTGTCACCCGTAGCGGTTGTTTGTTGACAATGAATAGGCGCACCGAGAACGCTTGGACGCCCATTCCCGCACGGTATGCAAACGGCTCCCACGGGCGAGGGAGCCGTTTTGAGCTATTGAGCTGGTGCCGAAGGTGGGACTCGAACCCACACGGGCTTGCGCCCACCGGATTTTGAGTCCGGCGCGTCTACCAATTCCACCACTTCGGCACCCGTTGAGGCAGGGTTCGGTTCCGAGGTGGAACGGACACCGATCAGGGCATCTCTTCCGAGCGGGGCGGGCCCAGAATCTCCCGATAGAGGACCGCTTTTCGGGCGCTGGTGCGCCCGAAATCCAGCCGCCGGCGGCTTTTCGCCTTTCCGGGAGCGCGCCCGGGACGCGCCTCGCGTGAGGTGGCCGCTTCGGGCAGGGATGGGGTTGACGTCGGCTCCGGCGGGACGGGTGAAAACGCCTCGCGGACGGGCGGCGCTTCGACCGGGCGAGTGGCCTGGACCGGCCTGAATTCCTCGCCCGTCGCCTCCTCGGAAACGCGTCTCGTTCCCCTCACTTCCTGAAATTCCCGTTCGAGCGACCCCGTGTCGCGGAGGACTTCGGGGAGCGCCTCCCACTCGGAAGGGTCAACGTCGTCCTCCTCCGGTTCATAGATCGGTCTTCGCCGATTCGGGACCTGGGCTGCGCGCGTATCAGGCCTCTGTCTACGCCGCTGCAGCTTGCTGATGATCGAGGAGACGACGCTCAAGACCAGGAACAGGATGATGAAGAACTCAAAGCCCACGCGTTATCTCCCTTCCTCGTCATCGCGTTCATCGCTTTCCCCGGCGATGCCCTCACGCATGGAGGTGTCGGCCTGGATGTTCCGCATCCGGTAGTAGTCCATGATGCCGAGATGGCCGCTGCGGAAGGCCTCGGCCATCGCCAAGGGGACTTCGGCTTCGGCCTCCACGACGCGGGCCCGCATCTCTTCGACGCTCGCGTGCATCTCCTGCTCGCGGGCCACGGCCATCGCACGGCGCTCTTCGGCCCTGGCCTGGGCGATCTTGAGGTCGGCTTCGGCCTGATCGGTCTGCAGCTTGGCGCCGATGTTGTCGCCGACGTCGACATCGGCGATGTCGATCGAGAGGATTTCATAGGCCGTACCGGAATCGAGACCCTTGTCCAACACGGTCTTTGAAATCCGGTCCGGGTTTTCGAGCACGTCCTTGTGCGTCTCCGCCGAACCGATCGTGGTGACGATGCCCTCGCCTACCCGGGCCATGATCGTCTCTTCGCCCGCGCCGCCCACGAGCCTTTCGATGTTGGCGCGAACGGTCACCCGGGAGGTCGCCTTGACTTGGATGCCGTCTTTGGCCACCGCGGTGACCATGGGCGTGGAGATGACTTTGGGATTGACGCTGACCTGAACGGCTTCGAGGACGTCGCGTCCGGCCAGGTCGATCGCTGCCGCGCGTTCCAGGCTGAGCGTGATGCCCGCCTTGTCGGCGGCGATCAGCGCGGTGATCACGTTCTCGACCGCGCCTCCGGCCAGGAAGTGCGCCTCCAGGAAGGCCGTGGGGATGTCCAGACCCGCCTTCGTGGCGCTGATCTGGGATCCCAGGATGATCCGCGGGGGCACGCGCCTGAGGCGCATTCCGAACAATTCTCCGAGGCCGATCTTGACGCGGGCCGCCAGGGCCGAGATCCACAGCCCGACCGGTATGAAATAGAAGAACAGGATGAGAAACAAGGCTACTGCGACGACGACGAACAACAGACCGAAGAATTCCATGGGAAACTCCTTAGAAGGTGGCTAGGCCGGGTCCGTCCTTCGGACGATAATTCGGTTTCCTTCCACTTCCACGACTTTGATCGGCGTATCCTTGTCGATAAAATCGCCTTCCGTGGCTACGCTGATGCGTCGGCCATCGATCAGGCCCGTGCCCCCGGGACGAAGCGGCGTGAACGACGTTCCGGTCGCGTCGAGGAGGTCGTCGTATTTCGATACGGCCCGGTAGCCGGCGTCCGACCGCTCCTCGGCCCCGAGCACCAGCCGGTTCCAGGTCGTCACTCGAGGCAGAGACTTGATCATCCAGAGGGCAATGACAAGGGTCAGAGCCATTGAAAACAGCAGCGGACGGGCGGACGCGCCGACGGATTCCCAGGTCCAGAGCTCGGTCCGTCCCATCAAGCTCAGGAAGAGACTCGCGACGATGAGCGCAAAGCCCGGGGCGGCCAGGAGGCCGAACCCGGCGACGAAGAAGAGATCCGCCGCGACGAGGAGGACGCCGAGGACGAAGAGGAGGACCTCGCCCCAACCGGCCAGGTTGACGAGCATGTGGCTCCCGAAGAACAGGGCGAGACAGATGAGCCCGACGGTGCCGCCGACGCCCCAACCCGGGCTCTGGATCTCGAAGATCAACCCGAGGAAGCCCAGGCTCATCAGGAGCGACGCGACGATCGGATGGGTCAGCCATCGCACGACTTGCTCCGCCCAGTTCACCGACTTCCGTCGGAGCACGGCCCCGTCGAGCCCGTAGTGCTTCAAGACTTCCCTGATGCGTTCGCCGGTCCCGGTGGCCGCAATGCTGGCCTCTGCGATTCCCTGAGCCACGGCCTCTTCCGTCGTCAGGGTCAGGAGCTTTCCCTTTGGCGCCAGCTCCGGGATATCGACGTCCTCATCGACCATGGCTTCCGCCAACCTGGGGGAGCGTCCGGTCTTCTCCGCCGTGGCTTTCATCTCATTCCGAAAGTAGGAAATGACCTTCTCACTGGCCTTCCGGCCCTGCATATCCACGGCCGTTGCCGCGCCAATCGTGCCCCCTTCCGCCATCACGATATGCTTTGTGGCCAGGGAGATGAGGGCGCCGGCAGAAATGGCCCTCGGATTGATGAACGTGATGGTCCGGAGCTCGCTGTAAAGGATCGCGTCCCGGACGGTCAGCGCGGCGTCCAGGGCGCCTCCGGGCGTATCGATGTCGAAGACGATGGCCGCCGCGCCTTCTTCTTCGGCTTCTGACATCACCCGTGAGACGAATGCCGCCAACCCCTTTTCAATCGTGCCTTGAATGGGTACGATGTAGACGGTCTCAGCCGCCGGCGTCTCGGGGATCAACCCGACGATCCAAACGGCGAATATGAGTGGGAGTTTGCGCATTCCAGAGCCGTCAAAAGGCGTTGCAGGTCTCGCGTGCCCCACGTGAGAGTGTAGCATATCCCCTTGGGGTTGTCAACGCCAACCGGGGTTTCGACGCGAATCACCGACCAAGGGATTGAAGCTTGACAGCGTGTCGGGTTCCGTTTATTATTTTCACCTCGAAATGGCGGTGTAGCTCAGCTGGTAGAGCAGTGGAATCATAATCCATGGGTCGGGGGTTCGAGTCCCTCCACCGCCACCAGATTTCCGGCCGCTGACTTCGGCGGTTTGTGGGTCGACGCGGCCCCCCGCAGACGACCCACCGGGCGACCGTCGTATCCGGCGCTTTACAGGCACTTGCGCCACCCCGCACGGTATCCCCGATTCTCCATTTTCTGAAATCTACACCCGGAAGGCGCCTGAGAACAGCGTTATTTTCCCGTCGAATCCTTCCCGATCTGCCAGCCCCCTCCGGCCGATACCCGACCGGCCTGACTCGAGACGATGAGCCAGGCCGGCAGTGCGACGCGCTTTCGCATCAGATGTGTTCTCTTTATCGAGCCTTCTCCGGCAAAAACCGGGATCGGAGCAGAAGCCTTACCGTTCGCACCGGCAGACTCGAGAGCACCCGCCCGGAGACGGCCGGGATGAGGGTAACGCTCGAAGCCCTCCTTGAAAGTTACAGTCCCTGTTCCACGTCGATGAAGATTCCCTTGTGCACCTTGGCGAAGAAGTTGGTGTAGTGCTCCACTTCCTCGATCTGCCTGACGTAGACCACGTCGCCTTTATTGTCCATCTGCTTGATCTGGAAGGTGACCCGGACCCGACACAGGTCTCCAACCTTCGACACGTTGGCCGTCGCGTCAATGATGGAGTTCTTGTCCCATCGGGCATTCTGGTCGCGGAAAAGCTTCGACAAAAAGGACCTTATCGTGCTCTCGACGTCCACCTCCTTCGTGGCGGACAGAATGCCCAGCTCCGTATTCGCCACCTTGATCGTATAGCCCTCGTCCTGAAGCACGTTGACCAGTGCCTTGAGGACCGCCAGAGCGTCCGGGGTGTCGAAGCTTCGGGTCTGAAACTCGCGGATCTCGAGCTGGGTCCTGGTCGGCGTCTTCGTTGTCGCGCAGCCGACGAGGATCACGAGCACGCAGGTCAATCCCACCTTATGCATGGGCCCTCCCCCCTCAGAATTTGCTCGTGTGATAGGAAAAGGTATCCACGAGGCTCTGGTCGTCGAACTTGATGACGATCGTCAGGGTCTTCTGCGCCGAGGAGGCGGCCAGCTCGCTCGAGCTCCTGCCGAAGAGGATCAGCGTCAGGTAGCCCTGCTTGCGGGAGTAGGAGACCTCCGAGCTGATCTTGTCGTAAATCCAGGTCTCCTTTCCTTCCTTATCACTGCTGACAATGTTCGGCGCACCCAGGACTTCCGCGACCGCCCCTTGGTCCATCCCCTTGCGGATCTCCTTCTGCACCGTGCCCACGGTCAGGTTGCGCTCCTTCACGGAGGGAAGATTCTGCTGAGGGGGAACGGATGACGCGCATCCCAGGCCAATCCATACGACGAGTCCGAGTCCCCCGTGGCGTAGCGCTCTGTTTCCCATGGCTAGCCTCCTTTCCTTCCGTTGTTTACGATAACGTGTGCCAAAGCGATCGACCGATCCCTTCTTCATGTGATGGCTGCTATACTTGGCAGGCTGTCTGACATACAAGGAAAAAATATACATGCTGTTCCAGAAGAGCAAGGTAAATAAACGAAAAAAGCCCGTGTTAGCAGAAGTTGCCCAAAGACAAAAGGTCTGAAAGCTCAATAACGGAGAGTTGGAATCCGTTCTGGCGTAGTGTGACGTTCAAGTAGGACGCAAAGAGTGGTCCAAACCCGCTCCATGACAGCGGGGGTGTTCCTCTTGTAACCTTCAGAAATCCCCGTTGCCTTAGATCTGAGAAGGTCAGAGACTCCCTTCAGAATGAGGCAGGGGATCCTGTTCAGGCCGCAAACCTTGGCGACAGCTCCGGATTCCCAGTCCACGGCGAGGGCACCGTAGACTTTCTGGAATTCCTCCAGAGAATTCAGATCGGGGTCGTCGTCGCCTGTTGCCAGCGTGCCTTTTGTTACCGGGAAGGGAAGATGTGAGATATCCCATCCGTCAGGCAAATGGGTTGTATGGGCTTCGACCTGCGTTCTGCTTGTCTCCGCATCTGAGGAATGAATGTCGTATACGAGTGTCCTGGTTGCCAAGATTAGATCCAGTTCGCAGATGAATGGATCAACGGCTCCACAAGTTCCAATGACAACCACGAGATCCGGCTCAAGCTCTGATATGGCGTACTGGGCACTTGCTGCAGAATTGATCTTTCCAACTCCTCCGAAAAGTATTCGAACCCGCCATCCAGAGATAGCCCCAAGGTCGATCATCTGCCGGCCCGAAACCTCCCACTCGGTTTTCTCGCCTTGAAAGATGGTTTTAATGGAACGCCATTCCCGGTTCGCTGCGACTTGTATGACAAGGTCGCTCATTTCAACCGACTTGAGTTTGTGAAGGTCACTGCATGAGATTCAAGGGCAATTTCAGGTAACGTTTTCCGGTTTCCGAACCCCCGAAGGGGGTTGCCGAAGGCCAAGGCGCGTAGCGTCGCTTGTAGCTCTTGTTGACGATCTGTTCTCCGAGGAGCGCCGCCCCGCAAGGCCAGTACCCGCTGCTGACCGTCGATCAGGACACGCTTGCCGGTTGATTGAGTACCATCCTTCAGGCGGACGTCCGGGTTTCGCCAGGCGATGAGAAACCCCACGGGATAGCCCCGGTAAAGGGAATCAACGAAATCGCGCACCTTGGCTGCATTCCAGACAAAGGGGCGCCGGATCTCCGGGATGGCGATTTCTCCGGATTCGATTCAGGTTGGGAACGTCCCGACAGGATGCGGGTTCACTGAGTATCCGTTGAACGGCATCTCTCTCCCTTTAACCTGAATAACTCATAAATTTTCTGAAAATCTTCATAATTTTATGTGGAACAATCAGTTATCTAATTTGAGCTGAAAATCTTTGTCTTGGTGCAATAAGCGGGAAAACCCGGTACTTACGCAGATTGTTCAGATTTCACGACTGATTCGGGTTAGGAAAGTCACTCATGCTCACCTTTTCTTGCCCGCCCAAGAAAAGGTGACAAAAGAAGGGCGCCCCTCAAACGCCGGGGAGGCTCGGGCCGTGGCGACTCAGCCTCACTGGAAACGACTGGCGCCGAGAAGAGAATGAACTCCTCCCCCCGCCTTATGCCCACTGCGGGACCCACCCCCACGCCGCGAATTTCCATTCGCCCCCACATCCGCCCCCGCACCTGACTCCGTCCCGCAGAGGGCCCTAACCCCTGGGGAGGAGAAACGCCGAAGCAGCTAGAGAGCCGAAACGCCACGGCCGTGATGACATCTGGCGATCCCTTCCGTTAGTTTCAGGACCCCAACATCTGAGGCACAGCTTTCCAAGGGTTTATCAGGAGGGCGCGAGGCGTTCATCGTGCCGTTGCCTTGCCGGGCCAATTTACGAATATTACAGGTTAAGTGCGGTACACCCGATAACGGGCAAGAAAATAGCGGCATTCACTCTGTTTTATTGACCGGAGATTGTCAAGAAGATGGGCATCTCATGTCCCTGGCCAGGAGGCCAGGCGGTCAGCTATATGCCCACATTCTCGCTCCGCCGTTCCACCAGCAGTACATCGCGCCAAACCCCCTTCAGCTGCCCCAGACGTTCCTGTCGGCCGATTTCCCGGAATCCGAATGCTTTTTGGAGCGCAATACTACCCACATTCTCTGGGAACACGCCGCCCTGAAGCGTCCAAATCCCGGCGCGTTCGGATTCCTTTACAAGGTGCTTCATCAATGCGCTTCCGACGCCCATGCCTCTCGCTGATGCCCGAACATAGATGCTCACTTCGGCGACGCCTGCGTAAACGCACCGGCTCGAAACCGGGCTGAGAGCAGCCCAGCCGACAACTTCACAATCTGCGCGGGCAACAAGCCGGCACGCCTTCATGTGACTTCTATCCCACACGTCCCATTCCGGTGCATCGGTCTCAAAGGTGGCGTGGCCCGCAGCAATCCCTTCCTCGTAGATCAGGCGCACAATCTCCCAGTCCTCCGGCTTCATAGCGGTTATGATAACATTCATAGGAGGACGGATCCCCCGTGGTTTGACAGTCGTTCAAGCCGGATCTCCGCGGGACTGGAGCCGAACGTCATTCGGATGTTCACCAGTAAATCCGGTCACTCGAGACGAACCGTTCAATCTTCCGCCAGCGGGTGCCGTCCTGTCGATAATGGTCCCGTTGGTACAACGGACAGAGCCGCCCCGGCGGATCGATGGCGACCACCTCATTGCCCTTCCGCACCAGCGCGTAGCCTTCCTTCTCGATCCACACCGCATCGGTCCGCTCCGCAATGGGGAAGGTCATCGTCGCCACGTCCCCCGATTCCACCTTGCCCACTTCGGCATAGCGACCCTTCCGACCCGCCGGACGATCGCTGCCGTTCACCTGCAGTCTCACGTCGTCGTGCTTCACCCACTCCGGGATGCGAATCGACAGCTCCGCCGGCGCCTTGATCTTCACGTCCACCTGCCCCGCATAGGGGATGTGGCTATCCACGTCCGCCCAGGGAGAGGCGCGATTCAGAAGCAGGTTCAGCCTCAGCCTGCCGGCATCGTGGGTCAGGATATTCTCCCACACGTAATAGAGGGCTCGACTGCCGGTCCCCGTGCAGCAGTGCATGATGCCGTTGCCGACACCTTCGTACCAGTCGTTGGCCGTGGGCCACCCTCCAAAGGCGCCGATGTTTCGCTCGATCACTCGATCCGTGGTCTGATTCACCGGATCCGCTTCCGTGAGGGGCTGTCTCGCCGAGTGCCGCCCGAGCCAATCCGCCTTCGCGGGCGTCAGCTGCATTTCCGCGATCATGTTCCGCACCCAACGGTCCACGTCGTCGAGATAGTCTCCCGCGCCGGCCTCGGTCAGCTTCAGGCCCAGGGCGATCATGGTGGCCACCTCGCAGATCTCGGAATGCTCCAGCCGAGACGAGCCCAGACACTCGGGGAAATAGCCGGTGAGCACTTCGCCGTTGGCCATGCCGTACTGGAACCCCCGGTGGGCGAAATCGATCATCTCCCGGTCCCCGCTGAGCATGCCGTACTCCAGCATGCCCTGCAGGCCGATGGCGTGGTGGTAGAAGTGAGCCGTCGGTCTTTCGAGGGGACGGTCGGGCAGGAAGGTGCCGTCGGGCGCGAAGTGATTGTTATGGTCCTTCAAATGGCGGCACAGTTTGCCCGCCAGCTCCAGGGCCGGCGCGTAGCTCAGCGCCCGATAGGCCTGCGCCAGCCCCACGGCGACCCAGCCGCCGAAGCTGCCCAGGAACGGCCCGGGCAGTTCGGTGTCCGGGTCCGTCCGCTCTCCGGGCAGGTAGATCGCCTGCGGGCAGTAGGCGAAGTCCTCACGTTCGACGGACCGTGTGGCCAGCGCGTCGACCAGGCGTTCGACGGCCGGCCGCCAGACGTGCGTCGCGTCCCGAAGCGCGTACAGGCTCAACGCGCCCAGGGCGCATCCGCAGTCGGCGGGAAGGGTGAGATGATCCGCGGCCGCCGTGCGGTCGAGGTCGTCGTACTTGTCCAGACGTACGCGTGCCCACGGGCGGCCCCGGGTCGGCATGTAGAGCAGGCCGTCCGGCCCCTGCATGCGCAGGATCGCCTCCATCCAGCGCCGCTCCACGTGCGCGTTCAGGTCCGAGCCGCTCACGAGGCGCGCGAGCTGAAGCGACTCCATGAACTTCCACTGGTTTTCGTGATCCCAGCACTGGTGCCGCATCGCCGGCGGGTTGCGGTTCAGATCCACGGCGAAATACAGCTCGTGGTCCGCCTCCGGATCGGTGGGGCCGGTGAGCCCGTTGACCGCGAGCGCGGCCCGCTCCTGCAGATCCAGCGTATCGGGCACCATGGCCTCGTAGCGCTCCCCGTCGAGCGCGGGAAGCTGAAACTCGGGGATGTCCGGACGGATATAGACGATGGGGTCCTCTGGCCTCGGTTGTCGATTGCACGTATCGCTCATGGCATGGCGCCCTTTCTCTTTCGGCTCACGTATGTCGTGAATCGGACCGCCGGCGTCGGCGCGGGACGGGCGCCGTCGAAAGCTGATCCACGACGGAAATGGCCTCCACTCCGGTCAGTATGCTTGGCAGAGCGAGGCCGCAGCGGACGGTGGAGCGGGCGGGAGGCGCAAAGTCTGCCGGGTTTGGGCCTCAAGGTCCCTCTCGCCGCGAAGTCTACGATCCGGTGTCTCCGTGCCGTGCGTTCCTCGGGTGGTCGAGGCCCGCCAGGAAGGCTGGCCAGGGATCAGTGTTTTACGGCTATCGGTCGTGGAAGCTCCGTGGCCGGTCGCCTACAGGCGGGAAATGAGCTGCTCGTAGCCAGCATGAGAGCCGATCCGGAACCAGACGATCAGTCCCCTCTGTTCGCACGCCCAAGGCACGGCAATCTCGTGTGATCCTGACAGCGTAGATCGGTTTGGCAGGGTGTATCTTCTTGAATCGCAAGCTCGGATGGTTCGGATTGTCCCGAAGACGGGCGTAAGCGATGGCCGCTTGGACTTGGACGTGCTGGGGAAGTTCCCATAGTGCTTCCCGAAAACGATCGGTTGTCCGGGATATCATGAGCTATGCGATTCGAACGGCTCAGTCTTGCCTGTCCGGTATTCGGCAAGAGCCTCGTCTGCAAGGTGCGACAACTGCTCTGCTGTCGAGTCAAATGCACGCTCCCACTGGCGCTCCGACTCCAGATCCGCCATCAAAACAGCAGCAATCGCGTCTTGCTCATCATTCGAGAGCTTCTTGATTTCCGAAATCGCCTTTTCCAGAAGTTGAGTCATCAGAGTCCTCCAAATCCTGTGTCAGACTGCTCGGCTTCGGTCAACATAGCGTAATATACGACAGTTCCACATGAAGGTCTTCGTCAGATTCCATGATCGATAACGTTCCCGCGAACTGCCGCGGGCAGTTGGACGAAGGTGCGGATGCGCCGCGCCGCGAACGGGTCGTGCGACACGCCGGCGGCCTGCGACGGCGAAGCCCGTCACCGCCAAGGAGAGGGGGGCAGCTTGGCCCGTTTCTCTTCCTCTGTTCTCCTGAGCAAGACGATCGGACGGTTGATTTTTCGGTCGCCGCGTAGGGGAGACGAAAGATCCCAATCGTTCCACCAGCCGAGAAACTCGAAATCCTTCCGGGCGGAAACGAAGAACAGGAACTCCTGAGGGAAGATCGCCCGGCGTACAGATTTGCTTTCAAGCGTCCGGACTTCTCCGCCTTCCAACATCTCGAGGGACACTGTATCCTCGTAGATTTGCTCGACCTTGTCCACAATCCTCGAGGAGAATCCGGCCCCTACGAGGACCCCTTTCTTTTCGATTTCCCACGCGTCTTCGCTCGACTCCTGATTGTCAAACCTGATACACCAGTCGAGCAGATAGAGACCGCCGGGTCTCAGCGTATTGGCAACCGAATCGAAGTGTGAGACGATCTCGGCGGTGTTCCTGACGAAAAGAGAGCCGAGCATCACGAAGGCGAAGTCAACGGATCGGTCGATCCGGAAGTCGACCATGTCAGCCTTGCTGAACTGCGCGGAAACCCCATTTCTCCTGGCTTTCTCTTCCGAAAATGCAGGCATCTCTTCGCTGATGTCGATTCCGACGAAGCCGTATCCTCTGCGGGCCAGTTCTTCCATATGCGGGCTGTTTCCGCATCCAATGTCGAGGAAGACCCTGACAGGAATCTTGGAAAAGCGAGAAGCAGCTTCTTCAAGAACGTCTACCTCCCGCCGAATATTGCGGAAGGAGAAGGCGATCTTGTAGTGGTCCGGAAATTGGTAGAGGGTCTTCAATAGCTTGCCCCATCTTGCCTTTGAGGGGTCGCTTGCAGGTCGCGTTTCTCGGTTGGCGAACCTGGCGCAGCCAAGTTGCCGAAGGCCAAGCTGCCGGAGGCGCGGTGTTACAGGATGTGCCAGCCGGGTGGGATTGGCAGCCGAGGAATGGCTCTCATCCCTTCGCGGTATTATCTGAGCGTTTCCTGAATTCGGCCTCCAGGATCGAATAATTCACCCGGTCGTACCAATGTCCACCGAAGAAGAACGTTTCGCGCTGCTGACCTTCCCGCTGGAAACCACACTTTTCGAGCACGCGGATCGCGGAACTGTTGAAGGCCACTGGATTCGCTGCCAGGCGATGGAGTCCCAGATGATCGAATGCATAGCTGAGGATGAGCTGGAGGGCGTTCGTGCCATACCCTTTGCCGCGATCCGATACTCTGGCAAAGCCCAATCCCAGCTCTGCAGACCGGTCCTGCCAGTCGATACTGTGTAGCTGAACATGCCCGATGATCTTTCCATCCAAGTTAAAGACGCCGAAGTCAATCCCAGTCTGACCTTGCTTACGTTGTATTTCTTCAAACCATTTGTCGGCGTTCTCTTGGGCAAGTCCTGGCTGAAAGTGCTCCGTCGGGACATCCCCGGCGGTTTCCGTCATCTTCCACAGCGTATGGCAATGCTCTCGTTCCAAAGCCCGTAGGACCACATGGTCACCGCGAAGTTCGATCATAATGTCCGCCTTTACTCTGCCTTCCTGAAGGGAGGCTGGCATTTCCTATTGTATCTCGAGTTTCGACCTGTCATTTTCGCCGTGCCCGAACCGCGAATCGGTTCGGCGAAGGGCGCAGCCCCTCCACGAGTGGGTGGCGCATTGCCTTTGATGGGTCGCGCCGCCATCAGACGCCGGTGGTCAGGAAGCCGCCGTCTACGGGCAGGGATACGCCGGTGATATTGCCGGCTGCCGGCGAGCAGAGGAAGGCGACGGCCCGGCCAATGTCCTCGGGGGTGCCGCGGCGCTGCAGGGGGACCTTTGTCTTGAGTTGGTCGGACGCGCTGCCCACGGACGGGGCCTGGGCGCCAAAAACGTGGCTCAGGTCCATGTGGCCCGGCAGCACGGCGTTGCAGCGGATATTGTGGGGGCCCAAGTCCACGGCCATGCTCTCGGTGAGCCGCAGCACGCCGGCCTTGGCCACTCCGTAGGCCGTATCCCCGGGCCAGGCGCGGCGGCTGTGGACCGAAGAGGTGCTGACAATGCTGCCTCCCTGGCCCTGTTGCACCATGATGCGGGCGGCCTGCTGGCTGCAAAGGAAAAAGCCCTTGAGGCAGACGTCCAGGGTCAGATCCCAGCCTTCCTCGGTGAGTTCCAGGAAGGGGGCCCGGCTTCCGGCATAGGGGTTGTTGATCAGGATATCGAGGCGGTTGAAACGGCCGATGAAGGCCGTGAACATGGCTTCCACCTGGGCCCGGTCGGCAATATCGGCCTGGAAGAAGTCGGCTTCCTGACCCTGATCCCGGATCAGTGTCAGGGTCCTGTCGGCGTCGTCGTCCCGTTCCAGGTCGTTGATGCCCACGTCGCAGCCGGCCTGGGCCAGGGCCAGGGCGATGCCGCGGCCGATATTGCGGCGTCCGCCGGTGACGAGGGCCTTCTTGCCGTCGAGTGACATGGTGCGATCCTCCCTTGGGAGCAGCGGCACAGGATTGCGATTGTTATTGCTGAACCCGTTGCAAAGGCACGTTCCGATAGACACCGAAAACAGCGCCGGCCGAACCGCTCGATCCCGGGAATAGAGAGGAGGAAACGGTCCCGCCAGAGGTCGCCACTACGGATCCGTCATGGACCGATCGGTCGATTACCAGTCGCACCCGCTTGACCGCTGCGTCGCTGTTCAATATGGCCTCTCTTCTCCGTGAACGCAAAAAAGGGTTTCCGTCTCATCAGGTCGTCCAACGTTCCCGGTGTGCGCGAACCCCCGAAGGGGTTACGGGCGGAGAGAGCGAAGCGAACGCAGCCCGCGCGCCCCGCGTCAGCCGAGGTGCCGGACGCGCCTTCGGTCTCGTGAGACCTTCACAAGCTCGTGGTTTTCAGCCGCTCAATGATCTTCCTGTCTGCCTCGAATGCCATATCTGTTGGCGGCTCCTCAAGAGGAAATAGCTGGACTTCGGAGGCATCGTCCCCCGCAGCCAGGTGCCCCCCCTTTTCTTTCACGAGAAACCATACTCCTACGACGCTCCGCTCAGGCGAGTGATGAGTCGAGAGCACGTCCACGACGTCGCCAACTTCGACATCCAAGCCAGTCTCTTCCTCAATCTCGCGCCTCACGGCCGCTCGGACGTCTTCACCGGCCTCGACATTCCCGCAAGGGATGCACCACTTCCCTTTGTTTGCCCCGTATTTCCGGCGAACCATTACGATTCGGTTGCCTCTGAGAATGACTCCGGCAACGCCCGCTTTCACGTAGTGTGATGGCATCGTTGAACGGTCCGTCGTAAACGCAACATCAGGTTGGTGACACTCGCCTTCGCGACCGGCATTGCGGCTTGTTATCTTGAAGATACGGGATGTTTGTGGCCTATCTTGCCTCGATGAGAACCTCTGGGGAGGCCGGATGGCCCGAGCCGCAGCCCGGCGTGTCGTGTTATACGAAGGCCCCCTGTTTCTACCAGGAAATCACAACATTTTGGTCATCTCGTACGTGACCGTACCATCTGGTTGATCCCGCGGTTCGTTTGATACATCGTAACCAAGCCTCTTCCAGAATCGAATCCCCTTCGGGTTGTTCGTTTGCACAGCAGCGTTCATTCGCTGAATCCCATAGCTGCGTTTGAGGTACTGATCGAGACAAGTCACAACAGTACGACCATAGCCTTTGTTTCTCCAGGGTGCCGCTATCATCAGGAGCTCCAAAAAACAGCTGTTTGTACGCTCAGTGACTGCGAAGTCAATGACGCCCACAAGAACATCCTGTCCGTTCCGAATGGCACAGTATTGGCCGCCTTGCCTACGGGAATCTGCCCGGTCTTTTTGTATCATTCCAAGGGATGCTACAGGGACAGGACCTAGCCTGAATAATTCATAAGAGAGGTTAGGAAAGTCACTCTTACTCTACTTTTCTTGCCGCCCAAGAAAAGTAGACAAAAGAAGGGCTCCCCTCAAACGCCGGGGAGGCTCGGGCCGTGGCGACTCAGCCTCACTGGAAAGGACTGGCGCCGCGAATGGAATGAACTCCTCCCCCCGCCTTATGCCCACTGCGGGACCCGCCCCCACACCGCGAATTTCCATTCGCCCCCACATCCGCACCCGCACCTGACCCGGTCCCACAGAGGGCCCTAACCCCTGGGGAGGAGAAACGCCGAAGCAGCTAGAGAGCCGAAACGCCACGGCCGCGATGGCATCTGGCCCGAATCACTCGTGACATCTGAACAATCTGCGTAAATCCTGGGCTTTCCAGTATTGCACCAAAACAAAGTTTTTTAGCTCAAATTGGATAACTGATTGTTCCACATAAAATTATGAAGATTTTCAGCAAATTTATGAATTATTGAGGCTAGGAGCCTGTCGGAGTACCCTATTGGGTGAAAGTTTCTTAGATTAGGAGTGTTGGCAAGCGCCCTAATGTTATGAGGTGATGATGAACACTCCTACACGGTTTCGCGAATATGATCCAAATCAGTTGATGTTATTGCCTCCGGACCTGCGGGATTGGCTTCCGAGGCATCATGTGGCCTACTTCATCCTGGATGTCGTTGGCGAACTGGATCTGTCGGTGGTCTACGGATCGTATGATGGGTCCCAGGGGGGTCAGCCTCCTTACGATCCGAGGATGATGGTCGGTCTGCTGCTTTTGGCATACTGTGAAGGCATCACGAGTTCTCGGAGGATCGAGCGCGCGACGTATGATTCTGTCGCCTTTCGTGTGCTCAGTTTGGATCAGCATCCTGATCACGACACGATTGCAGCCTTTCGGCAGCGGCATCTTGAAGCGCTCTCTGGTATGTTCACCAAGGTGCTCGAGCTCTGCCAGGCTGCGGATCTGGTAAAGCTTGGGCACGTGGCGCTCGATGGCACCAAAGTCAAAGCGAACGCCTCCAAGCACAAAGCGATGAGCTATGGTCGTATGAAGAAGAAGGCATCCGAACTCGAGGCTGAGGTCAGGCGGCTTCTGGCACAGGCCGAAGCGACTGATGCGGCCGAAGACGCGCTTTATGGCAAGGGCAATCGTGGCGACGAACCCGCCAAAGGATGGGAGTTCGGGAAAGGTCGTCTGGAAAAGATCCGTGCCGCGATGGCCGAAATAGAAGCCGAGGCGCAAGCTGAATATGCTGTCAAAAAGGCTGCATACGAAGAGAAACTGAAGAAGCGAAAGCATCGCAAGCGCCCCGGTCCCAAGCCCAGACCTCCTTCTGAAGAACCTGAATCAAAAAAGCAGCGCAACTTCACCGACCCGGACTCCAGGATTATGGTTGACTCCGGCACCTTCGTTCAGGCCTACAACTGCCAAGCTGCCGTTGATGAGAAGGCGCAGATCATTCTGGCAGCCGATGTCACAAAGGACGCCAACGACAAGAACCAGGCCGCACCGATGGTCGAGCGGATCAGGAAACATACAGGCAAAAACCCAAAGTGCCTGACAGCGGACTCAGGATACTACAATCAAGACCAGATCAAGCAGCTCCCCAAAGGCATCGACGCCTACATTGCCACCAAGAGACACAAACACTCAGATCCCATCCCCAAGTGTCCACGGGGCAGGATACCAAAAAGCGCAACGGCAAAAGACAGAATGGCCAGAAAGCTACTTACGATCAAAGGACGATGCACCTACTCAAAGAGAAAGCAGGTCGTTGAACCCGTGTTCGGACAGATCAAGGAAATCAGAAAATTCCATCGCTTCACCTTCAGAGGACTCAAAAAGGTCACCGCAGAATGGAACCTCATCTGCATCACACACAACCTCTTGAAGCTCTATCGACTCAACTGGCTACCCAATACAGCATAAGGCGAAGCGACCACTTCGTCCTGACTCTCGATACACACACAAAACCAACTGCTCAACCGAAAAATCAACTCATCAAACAGACGTAACCCGACAGGCTCCTAGAGCAAGGAAGTCTTCGCATTGCTTGTATACCTCCAAAAGGGCCGAGGATTCTCTTTTACCGATCATAGTAACCTTCAGATCATCCGTTTGAAACAGTGTCATTTCAGATGACTTCTGGTTTTTGGGGCTTTCGTATAATCAACATCACACTCAGTTGCCTCTCGAATAATCAAGCCGTCTGTCATAGGAAGAGTGGATCTCTGCCACATGTCACTTAACGGTCTGTGGGTTAAGGAACCCGCGTAGCGGGTTGGCGAAGGCCAAGGCGCGATCAGCGCCGCAGCGCAACGCCGTGCTGTTAGATGACGTGATGTTGCGCTGCTTAACTAACCGTAGTAAGCCCCCGGCTTTGCCGGGGAGACTCGCAGAGTTTGACAGATCCAGAAATTAGTGAGAGCCTTCCGTCTGTGAACCGCTCAGAGTTCGTAAGAAGGAAGGCTCTCGATGAACAACGTACGAAGTCTACGTCACACGGTGTGGGAATGCAAGTATCACGTTATATGGATACCGAAGTATCGGAGGAAGGCGGTCTACCGGGAACTTCGACGGCACCTGGGAGAGGTGATTCGGGACTTGGCACGTCAGAGGGAGAGCAGAGTGGAGGAGGATCATCTGAGGGTGGATCACGTGCATATGCTGATTTCAATTCCTCCCAAGTATGCGGTTTCCCAAGTGGTTGGATACATCAAGGGGAAGCGCGCAATTCACATAGCCCGGAATGATCTCGGTCGTCGGTCGAATTTCCCGGGGCAGCATTTCTGGGCACGAGGTTATTGGTGTTCGACAGTGGGCAAGGATGAGGATGCGGTCCGAAAATACATCCGGGATCAGGAGAAAGAGGATCGCCGGCTCGATCAGTTGAACATTTTCAGATAGAAGCCACCTTTAGGTGGCGGCAAGGTTTTCAACCGCTTTGAGCGGTTCACACGAATTTCAAGCCTCCGGCTTTGCCGGAGGTATCTGACTTGTCAGAATTCAACGAAGTATTTCCAGTCTCGAGCGTCGGCCTCTCTGGCCGTTCGTAGGACCGCTTGGTGGCCCTCCTCGTTCGTCTCCTCTATCTTCCAGTTTAGATTGGTCACAAAGAATGACACAGCCCGCTTAATCCCGGGCCGGATGTAGTCGTCTAGAATGACTATTCCGCCCTTGCGTACGAGATGCCCGAGGTAGTATAGGTCCAGGAAGACTCTATCGAACCGGTGGTTGCCATCGACAAACCCGAGATCGAAGCTCCGACCTTCCCTCAGAAACTGTGGAAGCGCAATTTGGGATTCCTCAGCGTGATGCTCCACGAGCTGTCTGACTCCTGCATCCTCGAGAACCTGTAGCCCGCAGTCACCAAATCGTCCCGACTGACTGGGGTCGAGCACAACATGTCTAGCGCCCTTATGACCGTTCAGAAGCAGGCCCTCACAGATGTGTAGTGCAGAGAATCCGTAACCCAGGCCGATCTCGATGGTTCGCGTCGCCCTTTCACGAGATACCCAGTTCCGGAGTGATTCGCATTCCTTGGGACTCACCACAACAGGAAAAATACTATGCTCAGTGCCATCAGAGGCCGCCAATACAGATCCGTCATGGACCAATCGGTCGATTACCAATCGCACCCGCTTGACCGCGGCATCCCTATTCAATACGGTCTCCTTTCCTCTCTGTGAACGCAAAGAAGGGTTTCTGTCTCATCAGGTCGACTAACGTTCCCGGTGTGTGCGAACCCCGAAGGGGTTACCGGCGGAGAGAGCTAAGCGAACGCAGTGCGCCACACACCGTGTCAGCCGAGGTGCCGGACGCGCCTTCGGGGCGAACCGCTGTAAACGTGGTGAGCAGTCGACTCCTGCCCAAAGTCAATTCTCAAATAAGATGGCCCCAACAGCGTCGAGTCGATATTGGTTGCCATCGTATGCAATCGTCGTAATGGAGCATTCACGCATTACTTCACCACTGTATGGGTCATTGCAGAATTTCGGACTTATGCGACTCAGTTCTTCAGACGAAAAAACGTTGAGAAGGAAGTCTGCCAAGACACCGCCATGGGTCACCCCAATCACAGTATCCGGATGACTGAGATAGCAATCCGAAACAAAAGCCTCAATGCGTCTGCCAGTCTCAATGCTTGAATCGCCAACACGGGGTCGGTAATCTCGTTCTCTGCTACAACGCTCCCACTGAGCCATGAATTCATCGAAAGATTGGCCTTCGATGTCACCCCAATTCATTCGTTCACGTAGCCGTGAATCTTCAGAAACTTCAAGATTCAAAATGGTGGCGATGATCTCTGTTGTCTCTCTTGTTCGTGCCAGTGGACTGCTGAAGATTCGTGCGATGCCGTTTGATTCTAACTTCCTGGCGAGTAGCTCTGCCTCCTCTCGACCCTTTGATGTCAATGAGGGATCGCCGATCTTGCGGTCTCTCTTACCGTGGCGAATAAAGTGAAAACGCATTAAGTCTACCTACCCTCCGATTTTTCTTGTGCACAATTTTCCGGAGAGGGGTTGGGGGGAACTCTTGCGCCGCTTGCAGGTAACGTTCATGCCGCGCCTCGAAACAGCGGACCATTCCGCAACTTCCAAACACACTCGGCAGCCTCAGACTCATTGTCGGTCTGCAGGAAAGACATCAGACCAGCAAATTCACGGAAGATCCAAAGCTGGCGTACCCGATGTTCAAACAAGCCGTCGCACCCGCAGCCTGCCTGTGTGTAAGCCGCCATAACCGCCTCGGCGAACTCCTGACCCAAGTGATGTTGGACAGCCAAATCCTGCGCCGGATCGCCCAACGTGGCATTTTCGAAGTCTATCACAGCGGTAACTTTTGAAGTGGCCTCGTCCAATAGAATATTTGCGTAAAACGGATCACCATGAATTAGAACAGGTTCGTAGTCCTGCATGCGCTCGTCGGCTAGAAACGCGTCCCACCAGCGACGCGCCTTACAATATTCGTCGGATGATAGGGCTGTTTCAAGATGCGGCAATACGTGCGGTTGCATCTGGATGAGGGCTTCTGGCCTGCTGTGAAATACTGGAAGATCGAGGTCAACAAACTGTTCGACGGGACTGTTGTGGAGCTGACGGAGAAATCCAGCGATGTCATCGGCGATTCGATGCCAATCCAGAGTTTCCAGATGGCCCCTATGCAACGGCACTCCTGCAAGTTTGGGATAGCCGAAGACTCCATAGAGAGCTTGCCGGGAGGGGGGAGCACGCCACTTGGGATTGGGAACGGGTAGATCAAGGTATGGCCTCACTCTAAAAAGCACTTGGGCTTCCCGATCGTAGCTTGCGGCAACGGCTTCATTTTTTCCCAAGCGAAACACGATACCGCTTGAGGATTCAACTACCAAGCTGGATACGCCGCTGTCTAGTCGTTTCAGTGGCGCAATTCCTGTCAAGCCTGGGAAGCGTTCGACCAAACCTTGCTCGATCCTGGTGAGATCGCTGAAAAGGTCTTGGTCACCCACGGAATCTGTTTTTCGGGGGTCGATGTCCTTAGCCGCTTTCGGTTGACATTCTCGTGCCCCCGAACCGCGTAGCGGTTGGCGAAGGGCCGAATGGCCCGAAACTGGAGGCACGGTGTTATACGCTGGCCGTGACAGGGTGGGGGAAGTGGCGTTAGCTCAGCTAACCTTCCGAGCAATCACGTAGAAGCCATGAGCGAGCTTCTCTGCGCTTTGACCCAGTCCCTCTATTTCGAAACCAGCTTGGCCCAAATTACATTCGACCATTCTCTCCAGGACGAAGCCGGTTTGCATAACGGCATTTAAGATGTCTGCCATTGTGTGGGGAAATTCTACTTCCTCAAGTTCTTGCGAAACAAAGTCCTGAATTTTGGAATGGTGAATATTCCGGCCTCCTGTCGCCGTAGCTTCGAATGACTCTTAGGTGACCGTCTGCCTCATCCTCTTCCAAGCACCACTGCGTGAGCGGGTAGCCCTCATGCAAGAACAAGCGGCCGCGTGCCCGTAGAACACGATACCAGTTCTGGCAGGCCGTAGGAAGGTCCTTGTAGCACCAGAGATTGCCATCTGCATGAACAAGGTCAAACGCACTGTCTTTTGAAGTTGAAAGACGCTGAGAGTCGGCAAGGGCGAACCGTACGGCTAGTTCAACCTTGGCCGCGTTCTCTTTCGCCTCCTCAATGGCGACCGGACTGAAATCACAGGCCGTTACGTTAGCGCCCATGTTTACGAAAGAAAACGCTTGACTCGCATCCCCGCCGCAGCTTAGCTGCAACACGTCCAATCCAGAGACGTCACCGAGAAGCTCCATCTCCATCTCCGTCTCAGAGAATGTCGTACCACCGTCGCGGAATTCGCCAACCCAGTCCAGGGTCTCCCTCCTCTTGGCAGCCAGATATCGGTGGCCCTCGTCCCAAGCCGCCTGATTCATCCTGAGATGCTGTTGTTTAGTATGTTTTGCCGCCATTCTGGTGCTCCTCAAGGGATGCTCCTTCAGTCTGGGATGAGCATGGCAATAAGGATCCCCATGCGGCTACAGCGGCGCGGCCTTATCTTGGTGAAGGTGGAAGTCACGGCTTGCGCTTAACGTCTCACGGTTTGCGAACCCCGAGCTTGTCGAGGGGTTGCCGGAGGCCAAGGCGCCTGAAGGGCGTCGTAGCGCAACACTGATGTGTTAGCCGAAGTCGATCTGTTTCCAAGACTACGTTTTTCTGACTATGAAGTATGCACGTCTCCCCAGCTCATAGGGCTCGCAATCCAGTGACGAAAAAGTATCGCACACCTCGAAACCCACCTCGGAAAAGAGACATGTCAACTCTCGAAATCCGTAGACCCGCATGGAACTGGTCTTCGTTTCGGAAATTCCGTTTGCAATCAAGGTCCATTCGGTATCGATCCGGCTCTCCGTATGTCGGTAGCTCGTGTCCTCCAGGACAACTGTTTCACCCACCTTGCTCCAACGGCGGCGCTGGAGTCTTGGGAGGATTGTTTCAGCGACGTTGGGAATATCCAGAGCAAACCTCGAATCCGTCTTGAGCGCTCGATGCACCGCCTCGAGGAATCGCCTGTTTCCGTCATCGTCGAAGTATCCGAAACTTCCCCAAAAGCAGAATGCCGCATCGAATGTCTCGGTCCAGGACAGATCCCTCATATCCGTCTCAACCAGCTCAAGACCAAGATTCGCTTCCTGTGAAGCGGATTGCGCCTCTTGAAGCAGGACTGTCGTGATGTCAACGCCGGTTACTATATAGCCCCTCTCTGCCAGCGGAATCGCCAATCTGCCATTGCCACACGGCACGTCGAGAACCCGGCATCCCGGCTCCAAATTGAGCGCGCGGTCTAGAAAGTCTACTTCAGCCGAGGTACGGCCTGCTCGCATGTTTCTTTGAACGTCGAGCCAGTTTCCCGCGAAACAAGCGCTCCACCACTCAGTACTCACGTTCAGCCTCCAATCTCGGGTCACTCCGACATTCGATTTCGGTTAACTACCTTTAGGCGATGGCGGCCTATGGGTTTCAGTCAGTCTTGATCGACACATACTCTTCGTCGTCCATAGGTGTTTCAAATTGCGCTCGGAGGTTCTCAAAAGCGCGTTCGTCAATGTAAAGGGAATCTTGCGACATCTCAGTGCGGGTGAGTACTCGCTGGCGCATTTCTTCCTCTGAGCAGGCCGATTGGCGGATGGAATGTCCGTTTCGGGTGGTTGCGGCTCGATCCGGCGGATGCGGCTTCAAGCAGTTCGCCTGGCGGCTAAAATCCCTCGGGCGCGGACGCGAGCGTGTTGTCGATGCGGTCAAGCTCGTCTTGGCTGAACGCGACGTCGGACGCGCCCACGTGCTCCCTGAGCTGGGCTGGGGTCTTGGCGCCGACGAGGACGCACGAGATCGCCGGAAGGCGCAGGGCCCAGGCGATGGCGAGCTGAGTCAGCGTGACGCCCTTCTCCGTTGCGATCTCTTTCAGGCGTTCCGCCTTCGCGAGGCAGGATGCGAACGGCGCCCCCTGGAACTGGCGCTTCCCGGACCGCGCGTCATCTTCGGGAAACCGGTGACCCGGAGCATACTTTCCCGTGAGGAGCCCTTGCTCCAGAGGGCTGTAGGGGAGGATGCCGATGCCTTCCCGTTCGCAGAAGGGGATGTCTTCCGACTCGATGCCTCTGGCGAGCATGCTGTAGCGCGGCTGGTTCGTCTGGAACCGCGCGGTCCGGAGGGCGAGATGCATCTGCTCGGCATTGAAGTTGGAGACCCCGATGAAACGGGTTTTTCCCTGCTCCTGAAGCCGGGCCATGGCCTCCATGCTTTCGTCAATCGGATAGTCGGGGTTCCAGTCGTGGATCTGGTAGAGGTCGACGTGATCGACACCGAGAGACCGCAGACTGTTGTCCATGGCGTTCCGGATGTCGGAGCGGGAAAACCCGCGGCTGACCTTCGTGCAAAGGAAGCATCGTTCCCTATAGCCGTCCCTGAGGGCCTTGCCCAGGGTTTCCTCGCTCGTGCGATAGGACTGCGCCGTGTCCAGCAGGGTGATGCCGCTGTCGATGGCGGTGCGGACCACGTCGATGGCCTGCCGCGCCTCCACGCGACCCAGGCCGCCGCCGATCGGCCAGGTTCCGAGCCCGATGGCCGACACTTCAGGACCGTTTCTTCCGAGGCGTCTCAGCTGCATTGAAGGCCCTCTCTCTGTTTGACGCGCCCTGCCGGGGCGTCTGTGCGATGGTCGTAAAAGGGATCGGATGCGGTTCGGAAAAGCGTTCTCGCCGCTAGACGTGGCCGGGCCGGACGGTCGATTTCTCCTGGGGGTGATAGCCAATGGCCTTACGCCCGTGGTCGAGATCGTAGAGCGGCCACGAGCTGTCGGAGACGCCGAAGACGATTTCGAACTTTACGCCGGGTTGAAGGATGGCGCGCTCGAAGACACGCACGGCATCGGCATGGGCGAGATGGTGGGGATGTCCGGGATGCGGCCGGAAGTGGCCGATGCGGACGCACACGACCTCCATGTCGAAGCGATGCGCATACATGTACCCGAGGTTTTCACCGAAGGCTTTGCTGGCCGAATAGTAGTGCCCGGTCCGCACCGGAAGGTCGACCGTCCGCATGTCGTTCCCCGGCGTGTCGGAGACCAGGCCGGCCCGGCTCGCGAAGGCGACGCGGCGCACGCCGTTTCTGAGCGCCGCCTGGAAGAGGTTGCGTGTTCCGATGATGTTGGCGGACAGGACCTCTTTCCACGTCGAACGGGCGCCGGCGGCCGCAGCCAGGTGAATCACGGCGTCCATCTCACGCGCGGCAGCCGTCAGCGCGTCCAGATCGCCGAGATCCCCCACGATGCTGTCTTCCAGGTCCGGCGCGGGCACGACGTCGAATCCCCGGATGTGATGCCTTTGTTTCAGGCCGGCCGCGACGCAGCGTCCGACCTTTCCGGCCGCGCCGGTCATCAGGACGTTCATGTCGGTCGTTCTCTCAGACGCATGGCGTCATGGCTTCGGCGTCCTCGTGTCCGGGTCGCCAAAGAGGAAGGAGAGCAGGGCAAAGCGGCGGCCCTCCGTGACCTCGGTGACTTCGTGCAGGTGTGCGCAGGAGAAGATCAAGGCCTCGCCCGCGCCAGGCTTGTAAAGCATGGGTCCGAATTCGGGAAACCGGAGCCGCCCCCCTTCGTAGGCTTCGTTGAGATTCAGCGTCAGCGCGAATCTTCGGTGCGCGGTCGAAGGGCTCAGGTTGTCCCGGTGGGCCTGGAAGAACCCCCCGGTCCGGCTGTCGTAACACGCGATTTTGAAGCCTTCGAAGCGTGTCGCGTTGAAGGCGAACGACCTCCGGACTTCCGGCATCACGCGCCGGCCGATCGTCGACGTGAGCATCTTCAGCAGTTTTTCGTCAACCACGACGTGGTCCTGTCTGCGCTTCGTTTCCGGGCTCAGCGCATCCTCGCGTCGCGCGCCGTGAGACTGTTCGACGCCGGTCTCGGCCGTGTCCCGCGTCTGCCAGATTCGAATCAGGAACTGGCAGATCTCCGGGTCCAGCACGTTCGGAACGAACAGCGCCGGGGCCTGCGCCGTCACCTCCACGGCCTCGGCGCTCGCCGGCAACGTCCGGGCGATCGACCGGGCCTCGCCGGCCGACGATCCCGCGTCGCTGTAACCGACAGATCCGACGACCCTCAGGTTCGGATCGAGTACGAGCAGGAACGCGGATCCGTCGTTATCCAGACGGTAGGCCCGCCTCACCCGGCCCTGTTCGTCCGCGAAGGTCTGAAAGGGGATGGCAGCGTCGGTCCGGTTCGCGCCGCTCCGAACGCCGAAGAGGGAGAGACCGGATTCGCCGCCCGCGTCGAGCGCCTCGGAGAATCGGCAAAGCTCCTCGCGGTCCAGGCCGCCGTGGAACAGAAGGACTGCGGGCCGGCCCCCTGCACGGGCGTAGAAACGGACCCGATTGCCGTTCTCGTCGGGCAATACGAAGTCGGGCGCCCGTTCGCCCCGGCCAAGTCCTCTGCTGGATGGGTTCACGATGGATGGAGCGCTCACGTCAGCGCGCAAAACGGTTGGATCGTGGCTTGGTGAATTGAGAAAGCCGGACCTTTGGTCGCGGTGCGGAGACCGGAGACGTCTGAAGGGGAGCGGGTGCGGATGCCGAACGTGGAAACGGGCCTCGAAGAGGCGCGGCGCCTGCCGCGCGCTCGCGCGATGAGGTCCGGACCGTTCCCGGGCAGGACGGACGCAACGTTCAGGAAGGCGCTACCCGTCGATCCGATGGGATTCCCATGCGTCGTAGGGCATCGACGCGTGTGCGTGCGCGATCTGCCAGCGCCCGCCGTTCCGCAGGAGTACGACGCTCATCCGCTCGCCTTCCAGGCGATACCGTTTCCCTCCGGCGCTCCCTTCGCCGTCCCAGAGAAAGCAGCCCCACGCGACATCGCCGTGGATCCTGATCGTCGTGTCCCTGCGCAGGATCCGGACGTCCGACCACTGTTCGACGTGGCGCTTCCAGACGCGGAGGACCGCGCGCCGTCCTCTCACCGGCTCCGGCTTCCCGGAAAAGATTGCCGTCGCCTCATCGCAGAAGCGTGCCGAGAGCGTTTCCAGGTCGGCCCGCGAGACGGCGTCTTCGAATGTCTCCAGGAGGTCTTCGATCGCCTGAATCTGTCCCTGGCCGTCGGGCGGCATGCCTACTCTTTGTCCGGGACCTTGCAGCAGTCCGGGAGTGCGTCGTAGACCTGGGGATCCGCTTTCGTGTCGTTCGCGGCGTAGCCCGCGGCGGCCACGGCCATCTCCAGCTGGGCCAGGTCCGTCTTGCCGGCGGCGTAGCTGACCTCGGCCGTCCGCTTCTTCTCGTCCACGTGGACCGCCTTTACGCCCGGCACCTGCTTCAGCGCTTCGGAAACCGTTTTGACGCACATGCCGCACTGGATGGAGGGCAGTTCGATCCGGGCCGTGCGCGCGTCGGTTTCCAGGGTGCATCCGGGCTGAAGGGCTGCGAAGAGCAACCCGGCAGCGGCGAGAGCCGTGAAACGCATGTCGGTATCCTTTCGAAATCGAGTGTCGAGACCGGTCATAAGCATGTGGAAACCGGCGGAGATTGTCAAGATCCGGAGAGAGGCGCCCGCTGCGAGTCGCCGGCTTCGCCGGGTCCTGCCCGAAGCGCGGCTCAGCAACGGCCCCGCCCTTTCCATCGCCCTGTCCAACGTCTTCCTCGCCAAGCTCGGCCTTGCCTCTCTCTTGCTCGGCTTGACCGCCTGAATCCGTCGAACCGCCGTGTACGGACCCGTACGCACGGTGGTGTGGGAGGGGAGGAGCCGCAAGGCTCCCCCTATCCCGGTCACCTTGTGTCGTACAACTTGGTCCCGCGTCCGTTGGCGCTTGATTCCCTTGCCCGGGAACGAGAGAACGCCGTATATTCTTCCTGTCCGCCCTACAATACGGCAGGCTTGCAACGGTTCCGGAAGGTTGCGCCATACTCAGAACATTTCACCGGAGGGACGAAATGACTTCCAACCAGACCTGGTGGCCGGATCAGTTGAACCTGAAGGTTCTCCGCCAGAATTCTCCCCTGTCCGATCCGATGGACGGGGATTTCGACTACGCCGAGGCGGTCAAGACCCTCGACGTCGATGCGCTGAAGGAGGACATCGAAGCGGTGATGACGACCTCGCAGGATTGGTGGCCAGCCGACTACGGCCACTATGGGCCGCTCTTCATCCGCATGACGTGGCACGCCGCGGGCACCTACCGCATCAGTGACGGTCGGGGTGGCGGAGGCTCCGGCCATCAACGCTTTGCGCCCCTCAACAGCTGGCCCGACAACGCGAGCCTGGACAAGGCGCGCCGCCTGCTCTGGCCGATCAAGCAGAAGTACGGCCGGAAGCTCTCCTGGGCCGACCTGATCATCTTCGCCGGCAACTGCGCCCTGGAGTCGATGGGGTTCAAGACCTTTGGTTTCGCCTTCGGACGCCCGGACGTCTGGGAGGCTGACGAGACGGACTGGGGGTCTGAGGGCACGTGGCTCGGAGACGAGCGCCACGGCGACGACGGAGAGCTCCAGGGACCCTTTGGCGCCGACCACATGGGCCTGATTTACGTGAACCCGGAGGGGCCGAGCGGCAACCCGGACCCGCTCGCCGCGGCAAAGTACATTCGCAATACGTTCAAACGCATGGCGATGAATGACGAGGAGACGGTTGCGCTTATTGCCGGCGGACACACGTTCGGCAAAGCACATGGTGCTGCCGCTGAGGACCATGTCGGTTCCGAACCGGAGGGCGGCGGCATGGAGGAGCAAGGTCTCGGCTGGAAGAACAGCTACGGCAGCGGCAAGGGCAGCGATACCGTCACCAGCGGCCTGGAAGGCGCTTGGACAAGCAACCCGGTGAAGTGGGACAACAACTTCGTCGAGAATCTGCACGCATACGATTGGGAGTTGACGAAAAGTCCGGCGGGTAAATGGCAATATGCGCCCAAGAATGCCGCTGAGGCAGCCACCGTGCCGGACGCGCACGATCCGTCGAAGAAGCACGCCCCCATGATGCTCACCACCGACCTTTCACTGAGGGTGGACCCGGACTATGCGCCGATCGTAAAGCGCTTCCTCGACAGCCCGGCGGATCTTGAAGACGCCTTCGCCAGGGCGTGGTTCAAGCTGCTTCACCGCGACTTGGGACCCCGCAGCCGGTATATCGGGCCCCTGGCTCCTGCAGAGCCGCTGTTGTGGCAAGACCCTGTTCCCGACGTCGATCACGAGCTGGTCGGGGAGCCGGATATCGCCGACCTCAAAGCGAAGGTCCTCGCCTCGGGATTGTCCGTTTCCCAACTGGTCTCGACCGCATGGGCGTCGGCCGCGTCGTACCGCGGCACCGACAAACGCGGCGGAGCGAACGGGGCGCGTATCCGCCTCGCACCGCAGAAGGACTGGGAAGTAAACAACCCGGCCGGGGTCAAAGAGGTGCTGCAGACGCTGGAGCAGATCCGGACGGCGTTCAACAGTTCGCAGACCGGCGGGAAGAGGGTCTCCTTCGCTGACCTGATCGTTTTGGCCGGGTGCGCAGGCGTCGAGCAGGCTGCCAGGAACGCCGGTCATGACGTGCAGGTCCCCTTTACACCGGGGCGCGCGGACGCGTCGCAGGAGTGGACCGACGTGGAGTCGTTCGCCGTGCTCGAACCGACCGCGGACGGGTTCCGCAACTACCTCCAGGCAGAGCAGGAAGGGACACCGGAGGACCTGCTGGTGGAGCGCGCGTGCATGCTGACGCTCACCGCGCCCGAGATGGCGGTGCTCGTTGGCGGCATGCGCGTCCTGAACGCGAACACCGGGCAGTCCGGGCACGGCGTGTTCACGGATCGGCCGGGGACGTTGACCAATGACTTCTTCGTGAATCTGCTCGACATGAACACCGAGTGGAACGCGACCTCCACGTCGCAGGACGTGTTCGAGGGACGCGATCCTCGGACCGGTGAGGTCAAGTGGACCGGCACCCGGGTGGACCTCGTCTTCGGCTCGAACTCCGAGCTCCGATCCATCGCGGAAGTCTACGGATGTGACGATGCGCAGCAGGTGTTCGTGCGCGACTTCGTGGACGCGTGGGCCAAGGTGATGAATCTGGATCGCTTCGACCTGGCGTAAGCTACGCGGTTTCAATGGGTTGCGGTACGCTGAAACGCATCGCGGCTGCCTGATGTACGCCATCGTTCAGGGCGGCTACGATCCACAAGTGACCGCCACAGGCCGGGCAGCCGCTGATGTCGGCGGCAAACACTGGGGCGAGTAGGGTCGTCCACCCCAGGCAATGGCCGCGTCGATCAGAAGGAGATCATCATCCGCACCACTGGTAACTGAAAACAGCGTTTCCACGAACAAAGCCTTTCAGGCCCAAACCATTACATCAGGATGTGCCTGCCGTGTCCACGTACAGGACAAACAGGCGGTTGTTACTTCTCGCCGTTTTGTTGCTGGTCTTCGCAGAATCGGCCTTTGCCGGTCCCAACGCGGGGGCCGTCGTGTCTCTCGATCTGATCCCCGATGGCGGAGATGGGAATCGTGCCTGTCCTGGTGATTTTGACAACAATGGTATAGTTGAATTCGAGGATTTTCTATCCTTTGTCGCAGTGTATGGCACCTCTTCTGGCGATGCCAATTACAACGCGCTGATGGATATGGACGGCAATGGTGTGATCGACTTTCGTGATTTTCTGCTCTTTGCCGGCGTGTTTGGCACGACCTGCGAGCAGACGCCGCCGCAGGGTGGTGACACGATTTCGGATCGTAATGCTCTGATCGCGCTGTACAACGCGACAGATGGCCCAAATTGGAAGAATAAGACCAACTGGCTGAGTGACAGGTCGCTGGGTGAATGGTATGGCGTTACCACGGACGCCAATAGCAGGGTCATCTTGCTGTATCTTCACAGCAACCAATTAACGGGTTCTATCCCGGATGAATTGGGCAGTCTGAGCAGCCTGCAATCGTTGCTTCTTCACGCTAACGACGCCCTTTCCGGCCTCTTGCCCGCTTCGTTCACAGCTCTGGACTCGCTCAAGCAACTCTTCCTGCACGACACGCAGTTGTGTGCGCCAACGGACGCCGCGTTTCAGGCGTGGTTGGAGGGGATTGAGAACAAGCAGGGCGTTGTCAACTGTGATGACGGCGATGGCGACGCCGAGCCTCCGCCCCCACCTCCCATAGTGGACCGGGTCACCGTGTCTCCGTCGTCCCCTTCGATCGAGAAGGGCGAGACCCAGCAGTTTACGGCCAGCGCCTACGACTCGGACAATGAGATCATATCGGGCAAGACCTTCAACTGGTCGAGCAGCAACGCCTTGGTTGCGACCATCAGCGCATCCGGTCTGGCAAGGGGAGTCAGCGGAGGCTCCACAACGATCACGGCATCCGTTGACGGAAAGTCCGGCACGACCACACTGACGGTGACCGAGCCTCCGCCCCCACCTCCCGTAGTGGACCGGGTCACCGTGTCTCCGTCGTCCCCTTCGATCGAGAAGGGCGAGACCCAGCAGTTTACGGCCAGCGCCTACGACTCGGACAATGAGATCATATCGGGCAAGACCTTCAACTGGTCGAGCAGCAACGCCTTGGTTGCGACCATCAGCGCATCCGGTCTGGCAAGGGGAGTCAGCGGAGGCTCCACAACGATCACGGCATCCGTTGACGGAAAGTCCGGCACGACCACACTGACGGTGACCGAGCCTCCGCCCCCACCTCCCGTAGTGGACCGGGTCACCGTGTCTCCGTCGTCCCCTTCGATCGAGAAGGGCGAGACCCAGCAGTTTACGGCCAGCGCCTACGACTCGGACAATGAGATCATATCGGGCAAGACCTTCAACTGGTCGAGCAGCAACGCCTTGGTTGCGACCATCAGCGCATCCGGTCTGGCAAGGGGAGTCAGCGGAGGCTCCACAACGATCACGGCATCCGTTGACGGAAAGTCCGGCACGACCACACTGACGGTGACCGAGCCTCCGCCCCCACCTCCCGTAGTGGACCGGGTCACCGTGTCTCCGTCGTCCCCTTCGATCGAGAAGGGCGAGACCCAGCAGTTTACGGCCAGCGCCTACGACTCGGACAATGAGATCATATCGGGCAAGACCTTCAACTGGTCGAGCAGCAACATCTTGGTTGCGACCATCAGCGCATCGGGTCTGGCAACGGGCGTCGGCGCAGGCTCCACGACGATCAAGGCATCCGTTGACGGAAAGTCCGGCACGACCACACTGACGGTGACCGAGCCTCCGCCCCCGCCTCCCGTGGTGGACCGGGTCACCGTGTCTCCGTCGTCCCCTTCGATCGAGAAGGGCGAGACCCAGCAGTTTACGGCCAGCGCCTACGACTCGGACAATGAGATCATATCGGGCAAGACCTTCAACTGGTCGAGCAGCAACATCTTGGTTGCGACCATCAGCGCATCGGGTCTGGCAACGGGCGTCGGCGCAGGCTCCACGACGATCAAGGCATCCGTTGACGGAAAGTCCGGCACGACCACACTGACGGTGACCGAGCCTCCGCCCCCGCCTCCCGTGGTGGACCGGGTCACCGTGTCTCCGTCGTCCCCTTCGATCGAGAAGGGCGAGACCCAGCAGTTTACGGCCAGCGCCTACGACTCGGACAATGAGATCATATCGGGCAAGACCTTCGACTGGTCGAGCAGCAACCCCTCGGCTGCGACGATCAGCGCATCGGGTCTGGCAACGGGCGTCGGCGCAGGCTCCACGACGATCAAGGCATCCGTTGACGGAAAGTCCGGCACGACCACACTGACGGTGACCGAGCCTCCGCCCCCGCCTCCCGTGGTGGACCGGGTCACCGTGTCTCCGTCGTCCCCTTCGATCGAGAAGGGCGAGACCCAGCAGTTTACGGCCAGCGCCTACGACTCGGACAATGAGATCATATCGGGCAAGACCTTCGACTGGTCGAGCAGCAACCCCTCGGCTGCGACGATCAGCGCATCGGGTCTGGCAACGGGCGTCGGCGCGGGCTCCACAACGATCACGGCATCCGTTGACGGAAAGTCCGGCACGGCCACACTGACGGTGACCGAGCCTCCGCCAATGTTGCGAAGCCGTACCGGTACGATTAATGGTCGAAACAACTATTCAGCAGGTGGATCGGTGACGCTTAGCGAAGTCGCTGGCGGGCGACTCCGACTCAGTATTACCGGACTATCAACGCCGAGCGGGGCGCCGGATGTGTATGTGGCTCTTTACACCAGCAGCGACATTAACTGGCCTAATGGTGGTTCTTTACCTGACGGTGCCGAGGAATTTGGTGAAGTGTCACGGCAGTCGGGGAATAAGGAATGGACATTTACTCCTGCTAGTGGAAAGGATATCGATTCATGGAGCCACCTCATTCTTCATTGCAGGCTGATCAACAGTGAAGTCGGAAGTGCTTCATTGAGCAATTGATAAGCAAAGGAGTATTTAGTGAACAGGTTTGTTCTTGCCGCGTTGCTCACGGGTGTGATGATATTCGATTCCTCCATCGCCCACGCGGGCGGATGGACCCAACCCCAGGGTAAGGGGTACTTCAAGCTGAGCCAACAGATCATCAATGCCGAATCCCTTTATTTTGGCGACGGATCAAAGGGTGAGATACCGACTGTGAGCGGCTATACGACAAGTCTCTACGGTGAATTCGGACTGATCGACCGGGTGACGCTGGTGGGCTACATGCCGGTCTATGCGCACTTCGGCCTGGATGCCGAAGGGTTCGATTCAACGACCGGTGTTGGGGATTGGGACGTCGGTGTCAGGATCGGGATTCTGACAACAGGACCAACGGTGGTCAGTCTGCAAGCCATGGCAGGATTGCCGCTGGGCGATTCGGGGGAGGATATCGTCCTTTGGACAGGGGACGGCGAATTCAACCAGCATTTCTCGCTCCAGGTGGGTCGCTCACTTTATCCTGTTCCTGGCTATCTGAAAGCTGAGTTGGGGTACAACAACCGCCAAAGCGATGACAATCCCGATGACAATTTCGCCGACGAGTTCCGGTACGGTCTGGAGGCCGGATCCACGATCGCCGAGCGAATAGGCATCTCGGTCTGGCTCCGCGGGGTCGAAGCCCTCGACAGAGCGGATGATGAGTTTCACCCGCGCAACGATATCGAGTACCTGTCCTTTGGCTCCCAGCTCGATTTCTATGTTTTGCCCAACGCGGGAGTTACCGCCGGCATGACGAGGTTCACCCGAGGCCGCAACATGCTCGATGCCCCTGCCTGGGAAGTCGGGTTGTTTCTGAAACTGTAGATCGTTGTAGAGGGCTCGCGCGGCTGGATCAATTTTGAAAATTGGTCCTGTCGCTGACCCAACAGTTCCTTAAAACCCGGCTCGAGGGTCGGAGATGACGTCGCGATGGCGCCGGGAGGCCTGGCGGAGGGGAAAATGAAATGAGTCCCGGCGCAACCGGGTCCCGGGACATCGATCCGGATCGGGATCCGCCCGCAGGCGGCCGTGGATCGGGTGTGAGCGCCCTGAACGTCAGCAGCTTCATCTGGGGCATCGCGGACGACGTGCTGCGCGACGTCTACGTGCGGGGCAAGTACCGCGACGTCATCCTGCCCATGACGGTCATCCGCCGGCTGGACGCGGTTCTGGAGCCGGCGAAGGACGCGGTGCTCCGCATGAAGGCCCGGTTGGACGACACCGGCATCACCAACCAGGATGCGGCGCTGCGCCAGGCCTCCGGCGAGGCCTTCTACAACGCCTCTTCCTTCAGGCTCCGCGACCTGACGTCCCGCGGGCGGCAGCAGCAGCTGCGAGCCGACTTCGAGGCGTACCTCGACGGCTTCTCGCCCAACGTGCAGGAGGTCCTGGAGAAGTTCAAGTTCCGCAACCAGATTCCCACGCTGGTGGAAGCGGACGCGCTGGGCTTCCTGCTCGAGAAATTCCTGGACAATTCGGTCAACCTCAGCCCCCGGCCCGTCCTGAACGGGGACGGCTCCGTGCGTCTGGAAGGTCTGGACAACCACGGGATGGGCACGGTCTTCGAAGAGCTCATCCGGCGTTTCAACGAGGAGAACAACGAGGAGGCCGGGGAGCACTTCACCCCGCGCGACGTCATACAGCTCATGGCGCGCCTGATCTTCATGCCGGTCGCCGATGCGGTCCGGTCGGGCACGTACCTGGTCTACGACGGCGCTTGCGGCACGGGCGGGATGCTGACGGTCGCTGAAGAGACGCTGACGCAACTCGCCGCCGAACACGGCAAGGAGGTTGCGGTCCACCTCTACGGCCAGGAGGTCAACCCCGAAACCTACGCCATCAGTAAGGCCGATCTCATCCTGAAGGGCGAAGGCGGCGAGGCGGACAACATACAGTACGGCTCCACGCTCTCCGCCGACGCCTTCCCCGCCCGCGAGTTCGACTTCATGCTCTCCAATCCGCCCTACGGCAAGTCCTGGAAGGGCGACCTGGAGCGCATGGGCGGCAAGTCGGGCATCCGGGACCCGCGCTTCGTCGTGGCGCACGAGGGCGACCTGGAGCACGCCCTCCTTACCCGCTCGAGCGACGGCCAGATGATGTTCCTGGCCAACATGCTCAGCAAGATGAAACACGGCACGGAGATGGGCAGCCGCGTCGCCGAGGTGCACAACGGCAGCTCGCTCTTCACCGGGGACGCCGGGCAGGGCGAGAGCAACATCCGCCGCTGGATCATCGAGAGCGACTGGCTGGAGGCCATCGTCGCCCTGCCGCTCAACATGTTCTACAACACCGGCATCGCCACTTACATCTGGGTGTTGACGAATCGCAAACCGGCGCACCGCCGGGGCAAGGTGCAGCTCATCGACGCCACGCAGTGGTCCAAACCGCTACGCAAGAACCTCGGCAACAAGAACTGCGAGCTGTCGGACGAGGATGTCCGAAGCATCTGCGACGCCTTCCTCGCGTTCGAGGAGAGCGAGCAGTCGAAGATTTTCCCCAACGAGGCGTTCGGCTACCGGAAGGTCACCGTGCAACGCCCCCTGCGATTGGACGGGATTGATCCCGGGCGGGCCTATACGGCCAAGGAGATCAAGGCACTCAAGGAAGAGGCCGGGCGTTCGGAGACCGCGCCCCCGGTGATCCGGCGCGTCCACAAGCGGGGCACGCAACCCGACCCGCTGCACGGCCGGTTCCCGGTGACGCTTGACGGCAGGCCCGCCGTCGTGGAGTACGAGCCGGACCCCGATCTGCGCGACACCGAGCAGGTGCCGCTGCTCCACGAGGACGGCATCGAGGGTTTCCTGCGCCGCGAGGTGCTGCCTTACGCGCCGGACGCTTGGTACGACCCGGAAAGGGTCAAGACCGGCTACGAGATCAGCTTCACGCGCTACTTCTACAAGCCGCGACCCCTGCGCCCGCTGGCGGAGATCCGGGCGGACATCCTGGCGCTGGAGCGGGAGACCGAGGGGCTGCTGGGGGAGATTATTGGGGAGTAGCGCGATGGGGTGGCGTTATTGAACGCAGCCTTTTACAAGGACAGGTCCCTTTCCCATATTAAACACAGCCTTTAACAAGGCCGCAGTAATGTGCTGTGGTCAACGTAGCCTATGGGTCCGACAAACCAAGCCATAAGCATAGGCAGGCGTGCGGATGACTTTCTGCAAAAGCCCCAAGATACGAAGTCTTCAGCAGGAGCATACGATTACTCGACCGATCGCTGTGGAAGCGCGGGAGGGCTACCGCATCTGGCTGCGCTATTCGGACGGCGCCAGCGGCGAGACAGATCTGTCGCATCTGGCCGGGGGCGGCGTATTCGCGGCCTGGGACGACCGTCGTTTCTTCGAGGCCGTGCGACTCGAGGATCATGGTGCCGTAGCTTGGGATGAGGAGCTGGAGCTTTGCCCCGATGCCCTTTATATGCAGCTTGTCGGCAAGTCCGTTGCGGAAGTGATGCCGCGCATCCGGATTCCGGTTGAAAATGCCTGAAATCTGGAAACGGGCACAACGCCTGGAATCGCCCGGCAAGATCGCCCCGCTGGAATGAACGCAAGAACCTACAATTTCCCCACACCTTTAACCCTACCTCCCCTACAAGCTCTCACGCGTCGAGTGGCTGGGTGACAGCAGCATCGAGGATTCCTGCGCCGCGAGGTGCTGCCCTACGCCCCGGATGCCTGGTACGTAGTGGACAGCATCAAGGTCGGACATGAGATCAGATTCACCCGTACTTCTGCAAGCCGCAGCCGTTACGCCCCAAAATCTCTATGTCTGACGAAGTCACCAAGGGCTGACGATATGGCGGATACGACAATCCATGAGCTATTCAGCTCAGTGCGCAAGATCGTTTGCCAGCCAGGGATGAATCATTTGTTCATGGAAAGTACTGTTCGCAGGTATCAAATTGCTAGTTGTCTGGATACAGTCGAGGATGCCCAGCTTGCCGTGGACGAATACTGTCGTCTTGATTTTTCGACTAAAGGCACTGATAAAGGGGAACTGTATCTTGCCGTTTATGGAGTATTACAAGCGATGTTTCTCCAACAGGACGCGTTGCAGAACTTGGCAAGTCTCCTTGACTTTCCCTACAGGATGGATAACTATCCCGGTCTGAAGGAAGTTCGTGAAGTCAGGAATCAGATTGTTGGCCACCCAACAAGTTATAGGAGGAACGGAACTGAGAGTTACTATGCAATCAACAGAATGAAGCTGTCATTGCGGACCCTGCAAGTGCTGGAGTACAATGATCAAGATCAGCGGCAAATGCGAACAATTGACATCAAGCAGGCACTTTCTGACAACGAGGCACTCATATGCCAGGCTTTTGGAGATCTGAAGAGCAAACTGGAGAGTGACATACGCAAACACAAAACAAAATTTCGGGCAAGCCTTTAGCAGGATTCTTCCCGGACTCGCTATGTCATCTCTGTGATCAGATACGAGCTGGGATATCGTGTTCTAATGGGATTGACCGAGATATGGCAACCAGTGCCGTTAGGACGATAGATGACCTGCTAAGGGACCTCGAAAAGGCGCTCTCGAAGCGGGGCAGGCCTCCTGAAAACTGTCCCGGTGTAGACTTGGTCTGGGATCAACTCCGATATCGGATGAAGGCAATCAGGACATTCTTTCTTAGACGAGGATGAAGACAGCCAACCCCTCCAGCCGGAGGCGGCAAGAAGTTTAGCGTGGCATGTAGAATCAAAACTCGACGAACTCCTGGAGCTTTGCCGCGAGATTGACGAGGACTACAACAGCGACGATACCGTGTGAGCCGCTTCTCTTACGTGCCAGTATGTCATGAATAATTCAGGATAGAAAGCTGAGTCAGGTGACAGAGACAAAGCGGCACCTACGACTTTATCCCGAATACAAGCCCTCCGGCGTCGAGTGGCCGGGCGGGGGCGGTATCGAGGGTTTCCTGCGCCGCGAGGTGCTGCCCTACGCGCCGGATGCCTGGTACGTGCTCGACAGCGTCAAAACCGGGTACGAGATCAGCTTCACCCGCTACTTCTACAAGCCGCAGCCCCTGCGCCCGCTGGCGGAGATACGGACCGATATTCTGGCGCTGGAGCGGGAGACCGAGGGGCTTGCTGGGGGAGATTATCGGTGGGTAGTGGAAAGGGATGCCGTTATTGAACGCAGCCTTTTACAAGGCCGCAGTAATGTGCTATGATTAACGTAGCCTTTACTATGCGCTTGGCAAAGCAGCCATAAGGAAGTGACAGTTTACTATGGAAGACCATCGGCAACCTCGACCCGGGCAGGGCGATATATCATGCAGTCAACCGGGAAGCCTGGCAGCGGGCGCAACGCCTGAAATCGCCCGGCAAAGTCGCCCCGCCGGACGCCTGCTACAACCCAGACAGCGTCAAGGTCGGCTACGAGATCAGCTTCAACCAGTCGTAGCCGTAGCGCTCGCCGGTGGAGATACGGGCCGACGTATTTGGGTTGGAGCGAGAGACGGAGGGGCTATTCACGGAGATAGTAGGGGTGCTCTAAAGGCAAATTGGGACGAAGAACAGGCAGACTGAGATCAAGTCTAGACACCATGGAGGACAGCATGGGACGCTACACTATCGAAGGATTCTGGGTTCCTCGCTTGGGAACCTCTCAAGTTACATCCTCGTCACTAGTGCGGGGATGGTCTTTTGAAGACAGTGGCCTGAGTACTTTCAAGGAAGCACCGCTGAGCCGCAGTACAGAAGAGTTCGGCGATGACGCTGACCCGATGCGCAGTCCGATACTGCTTGTCTCTGCTCCTGGCGCCGTGGGAAAGTCTACGCTCGCTCGACAGATAGCGTTTACCACAGGCTCAGTTTATGTAGACCTGGCGAAGGCCGATCCAGTGGGAGGTAACACTTTGAGCGGAGGCCTAGCCAGATCTAAAATCTACTCGTCTTGGGAGGATGGGGGTATAACCGTATTGATAGACGGGCTTGATGAAGCCACTCTGAAGACTACTAGAGAAGGCTTTGAGGCCTTTCTTTCAGATGTTGCACAATTGTCAGCAGATCGCACTATTCCGACGGTGCTATTTGGGCGTACAGGCGCTATTCAGGATGCCTGGCTTGTCCTTACAGAACAATGTGTCGATGTCGCAGTGTTGGAGATTGGCTATTATGGCCCCGAGGAATCCGTCAACTTTGCTGAAGCGCAACTGACGGCGGCACACCCGAATCGCGACCACCCGGTGGTGGACAGACAAGCCTTAAAGTTGCTGCTGGATGCATTGCGTAGCCAAACTGCAAGCGATGGAGACAGGTTTGCGGGGTATGCGCCTGTCCTTCAAGCTGTGGCAGAACGCGTAGCGAGAGAGAACAACCCCCACGGCCTTGTCTCCGAAATGAAACAAGGAATGCAGTTGTCGGTCACTCTGCGCTCGGTTGTATCAGCCATATTGGAAAGGGAGAAGAGCAAACTTGAAGACATAGCGTTTAGCGATCCTGATCTCGCTAGAAAGCTCTACTCACCAAAGGAGCAACTCGATCGCCTAGTGGCTCGCCGCTACCAAACCCCGCCGCCAGAGTTGCCCGATATGCGTCCAGGAGATGCTGAGATGTACTCAAATGCTCTTGAGACATGGGTAGGAGAGCACCCATTTCTTGGCGGAGACACCGGTACGTCATCCGCTGTTTTCCAAGCGGTGATAAGTACTCAGGCACTAAAGAGTGAGACAGCCGCTTCAGAAGCGGTGCGAAAGGAACTCGCCAAGGGAGAAGCAGCAAATCCCTTTTTGTATGTGTTCTACATGGACGAAGGGTTCGAGTCAGAAACCATTACCTTGCCAGAAGAACACATAGGCGTCATATATTCCTCGATTAGGGCCGGCCTAGCGCAAGGAGAAACTGCGAGCCTGTTTGTTGAGGAACCTGAAGATGACGAGGAAGAAGCCTTGCTCGCAGACGTTGAAATCGAACTTTCTCGACGCGGGAAAGATAACCCGATTTTATTTCAGTTTCAGACAGAATCCATCGGCCCAATCTGTCTCGGTACTCATGTTAAAGACGCAATTATCAGTATGCCACGCGCAAGAGTCGAGATCGGACAGAGTGCTGAAGTCTTATTGGTTGCCCCTGTCGACATCCAGTGCAAAGACCTCGCAATTCTAGCCGAGAAGGTGATAGTAGACACTCTTCCCGAATCGGAAGCTGCTGCCGTCTTCCTCCAGGCAGATGGTTTCAGCGGGACACCAATGACCGGCGTTCCTGTGACGCGAAACCAGGCTAAGCTATTCGCTTCGTGGCCGGGCGTTGAAAACTATCCGTGGAATAGCTTTGCCACTGAGCCACCAAACGTCCAGAGTGGCGATCCACAAGTATACGAAGCCTTGCGCCGGTTCCGAAAATTCGTCGTGGCGTTTCGAGCTCATGGACATAGAGAACTGGCGAGGTCCAGACGCAAGATAGAGAGCCAGAGGATGATCAAGGGAACTGGGCAAGCAGTCTTGGACGCAATGTTGGAGGCTGGAATCGTTACTCGTGACCAGGTGAGGTATTACCTCGATACTGGCGCTCTCGGTGAGTTGACCGAAACCACATATGGGGGTTGTATGGCATACGAGTTCGGTCCCAAGGCAATAGATTTCGTTCGGAAAGCGCTGAGCGTCTCCGATTGAATTATCTCCTCGCCCGGCATTCCGCGCTGGAAGCCAGGGACCTTTGCTAACTCGCAAGCTTCCGGTGCCGCGGCGTGAATGAGATCGTGACCTTCGACCAGATGCTCGCCACAGCCACCGACTTGAAGTTGGCAGAGAAGCCCGAATGAGCAGTACCTCAAGATGACAGACTCGTCGACCGGTTTCCACCCCTACCTCGCCTACAAGTCCTCCAGCCTGGAGTGGCTCGGAAACGTACCGGAACATTGGAAAATTAGCGCCGTCAAGCAGAGTTATCAAATCCAGTTGGGCAAGATGCTACAGACGGCCCGACAGGCGCCGGACGACAGGGAGACACCGTACCTGAAGGCTGTTCATGTCCAATGGCTCTCAGTCGAAACGGCAGATCCTCTCACCATGTGGGCGAACCCACGAGAGATCGCGCAGTTTAGTATTCAAAGAGGCGACCTGCTCGTATGCGAGGGAGGAGAAGGTGGCCGCTCTGGCATTGTTTGGGCGGATGTGGATGGCTACATTATCCAGAACGCTTTGCACCGTATTAGACCTAAGGGTCAAAACTCTAACGAGTTCCTCCAGTATGTGATGTACGTAGCTGCGTCTTATGGTTGGTTTGATGCTCTTAACGACAAGGCGACCATTGCGCACTTCACTAGGGAAAAGCTCGCGGCTTTCCGCCTTCCACTTCCACTTCCTTCAGAGCAAACCGCCATCGTCCGCTATCTCGACCACGCCGACGTACGCATCCGCCGCTACATCAGCGCCAAGCAGAAGCTCATCGCGTTGCTGGAGGAGGAGAAGCAGGCCGTCATCAACCGGGCCGTGACCCGCGGCCTGGACCCCAACGTCCCCATCAAGCCCTCCGGCGTCGAATGGCTCGGCGACATCCCGGCGCATTGGGAGGTGATTCCCTTGCGACGATTAGCCATTTCTCGTTGTGATGGACCATTTGGCTCAGGGCTAAAGTCTTCGCACTACACCGATCAGGGTATCCGAGTAGTCCGGCTTCAGAACATTGGGCATGCTGAGTTCAACAATTCGGATGCAGCTTTCATCGCCCGCTCACACTACGGGACTCTCGGCGACCACACAGTCGAGCCAGAAGATCTGCTCGTCGCTGGGCTTGGTGATAAACATCATCCCGCTGGTAGAGCCTGCGTTGCCCCGTCTTTTATAGTTCCTGCGATGGTCAAAGCAGATTGCTTTCGGTTTCGCCTTGTCCGTCAGCGTATAAACCCGGAGTTTACAGCACTGCAGTTGACGGCAACAGCGGTTGATGCATCGTCTCTATTGTCTACCGGAGCAACAAGACAACGAACGAATCTACAAGCAACAGCGGCGCGTCCGATTGCCGTTCCTCCAAGACGAGAGCAAGTCGTCATCGTTGAATATTTGGAAAAGGTCACCACCGGCATAGACGCCGCCATTGACCGCGCCCGCCGCCAAATCGAATTGCTCCAGGAGTACCGCACGCGATTGATCGCCGACGTGGTCACTGGTCAACGGGACGTGCGCGGGGCGGCGGCGCAGCTGCCTGAAGTGGATGAGTGGAACCCCATAGGGAAACACCTACTGGTAGGAGCTACCTACCAAGAGCCGTCCGACTCCGACACTCGGAGGGCCTGACAAATGATCTTTTTCTTAGCGAAATTCTTTAACGAAGAACCATACGCAGAACAGTTTATGCGCGGGCGCCTATACGCCAACAAGTTAGCCTACTTCAGGAAATTGGAAGGTGATTCCAACCGCGCGGACGCCTATGAAGGTGTAGGGCTGCTGCGAGGCGACCTTGATCTGTCTGTGTCAATCGACGGATCGCAGTCTGAACGGATCATAATCCCTGAATGTGAGCTTGCAGAGCCCATTGAGGTTCGGATGAACTGGACAGAGCATGTCAACCTGCTCTGCATGTATGCTGCGCATAGTGGCACCTACACCAACATAGCTGATGACCGGATTGACCAGTTCAAAAAGGAACAGATTGAGATTCCCAAGGAGTGTTTGGAGTTCGGTCAGTATGCCGTCTTGATTACCAACGTTCTGCAATTCGTGAAACGGGTCAAAGACGCTGTTCGGAAAACCGAGGATTATGGGCTGGTCGGCAGGTTAGTCAGATATGGTGGTAAACCGCCTATCGACGTAACTGGGGTCGACACGATATTTCACAAGCGTGAGCACTACAAGAATCAGCGGGAATATCGGTTTGCGGTATTCACTGGTTCGGACATCCGCGACCCTCTCATACTTGAAACGGGTGACCTCAGCGACATCGCAATTCGTTGCAACTCTGTAAAAATAAACGAGGGTATCCAAATATCGTTTCGGAGTGGTAACGGGCAATCTGGACATGCCTGTCTGCCAAACAGGCAAGCGCCAGGTGGCTGCCCAATTGCCCGACGAGGTCGGCAGGGAGGACCCAATAGACGAGGATGGCCTCATGCCGGACAATATGAACGACGGGCCCTATGAGGCAGCCAGCCAACGGAAGAAAAATTGGCAATTGAAAGCGAGGTGACCGCATGACGGACTGGAGCAAGAGCCCGGCGGTCGAAAGCGTGCCTGGCAAGGTGAGCGGCAACTGGGTGTTCACGGGCACTCGTTTGCCGGTGTACGCCCTCTTCGAGAACCTTGCGGAGGGCGCGACGATTTACGACTTCATCGAATGGTTCGACGGGGCGAAGGAATCGCAGGTGAAGGCGGTGCTGGAGCACGTGACACAGGACCTCCGGGCCAAGGTCGCCCATGCGCATCCTGTTCGATAACGGGACGTCCAGACAGTTGCCGCCAGCTATTCGGCCACGATTGTCGAAACGGCCATGGAGCGCGGCTGCCGCGAGCTTATGTGGTGAAAGCATTGTCTAAGGGCAGCCAATTCCCAGCGTTTTCAATGAACCGCGAGCCGGCCGAGCGAGGATAGGCTGGTCCTATCAGGACGACCTCGACCTGCGTTTGATGAGGAGAAGATCTCAAGGGGAACTCCAGAGCTTTACTTACAACGGGGCGCTGCACCGATGAAGCCAAGGCAGCACTACTCAGGCATAACCAGAATGAGCCAAATCGGCTGGTGCGTCTGATCGACGGTGACGACCTCGCCGATCTCTTCTTACAGTACTTTCCACCTGAGACGGGTCGAGTGAGCTACGGCGGGGAATGAGCGGTAATGAATTAAAGCAGAGCGGAATGTTCTGGCGGCTTTGTCATCCTGTCCGCTTTTGCAGCCCGCCGATCCTTGACACACTCAGCGACGCCGGCGGTAGAGCATATGTGATGCGAGACTCCTTGACGAACACATCGCTACGGTAGCGGTTCGGTATCGCTGAAGAGAACTGTGCGATGACCTCGCGTCTCATCCGTGACGCCCAGATGGCGGGTGCTATCGCCGCCTCTGATCCTGATGCGCCGCCCAAATACAGGAAATATGCACCCTGGTGGGAGGCATCCTCGCCGCTGGAGAGGCCATGACCGCACTACTTGACGGGTACTTGACTGAACCCGCGCTACAGATAGGGATCCGTTGTAATGGGCGGGATTAGCCAAATGACTACCGACACCAGCGAAAGAGGTCTTGAGCAATCTCATCTGCCGGACGATAATGGAGCCAGTCGATGATCACGCTGATCGAAGCCTTGAACTACCGCTGTTTACGGTATGTGCAGAGACCTATGAACCCGTTTCATGTCCTCGTCGGTCCGAATGCGTCGGGCAAAACGACCTTTTTGGACGTGATCGGTTTTCTGCGCGATCTGGTATCCGAAGGGTTGGATGTGGCCCTGTCGGCGCGTACCCCGAATCCTGAAGAGCTTTTCTTTCGGCGGCAGGGCGACAGGCTGGAACTGGCGGTCGAAATACGGATTCCCGAGGCGCTACGCGAATTGACGGCAAAACCGGATTTGGACACGGTAAGGTACGAGGTGGCTATCGGCTTTGACGAAACACAGCGCCAGTTCGAGTTCAAGGCCGAGACCCTCTTATTGAAGAAGGCGAAAGTTTTTGGGCCGCTACAACGGTCATTATTCCCCATGCCGCCCGGCGCGCCAGCTTCATTGTTGACAAACATCCGTCAGCGAAACAACAAGATTGTGATCAACAAAGTACCAGGTGGGAATGACAATTTCTACAGCGAGACCTATGATCGTCCGGGCAAGGGCTGGACACCCTCGATCAAACTGGGGCCGCAAAGATCGGCGCTGGGCCACCTTCTGGTAGACGAAAACGCTTTTCCCGTAGCGATATGGTTTCAAAAATACCTGACCACCGGAGTTCAGAGGTTTGTGCTCAACAGCCTCGCAATTAAGAATCCTAGTCCTCCAACGCGGGCTGTGGGTTTTTTGCCGGACGGGTCAAATCTACCGTGGGTTGCCGCTCGTCTGCGCCACAAAGATCAGGAACGACATCGCGCATGGATCGCGCACCTGCAAACCGCTCTGCCCGATCTGATGGACATCAAGACCTTCGAGCGCCCGGAAGACAAGCATTGCTATATGATCTACGAGTATGAGGGAGGACTGAAAGTGCCTTCGTGGCTGGTTTCCGATGGCACACTCCGGCTTACGGCACTCACTTTGCCCACATATCTGACCGATCTTCAAGGTATCTTCCTGATAGAGGAGCCGGAGAATGGGGTCCATCCGAGAGCCGTTTCAACCGTGTACGATTCGCTCTCCTCTATGTATCAAGCCCAAGTGTTGTTGGCGACCCATTCGCCGGTAGTACTGAGTACAGCCAGCATGGGTGATGTGCTTTGTTTTGCCAAAGATGACAATGGTTCAACAGACATTGTTCTTGGCTCCGAACATCCTTTACTTCAAAAGTGGCAGGGCGAGGTTGATCTTGGCACATTGCTCGCATCGGGAGTTTTGGGATGAACTGGAAAGACCTCGTTGTTCTCGCCGCTGACAGCAATATCGAATACGCACTGAGAGGACTGTTTACGAGGTCGGAGTCACTGGGTATTCGGCCGATTGAAGCAGACATTTTTACTCATCCACAACATGACTCTGGCTGTGCACAGCGCGGCGTTGATTACCTGTCCAACTTCTCGGAATTTTATCACTATGGGCTGCTCATGTTAGATTATGAAGGAAGTGGAAGAGAACAGAGTCAGCAGCCCCAGGCATTGCAAGGTACTCTCAATAGCGAATTCGCCCGTTCATCATGGGGTGAAAGGGCCAGGGCAATCGTTTTATCGCCGGAGCTTGAAGCGTGGGTTTGGAGTGATTCTCTCCATGTTGATGCGGTCTCAGGATGGAAGAACCGACAGCCTCCACTCCGTAGTTGGCTCGTCGAGCAAGGCTGGCTGGAGCAGGGCCAAGTCAAGCCCGAAAAGCCCAAAGAGGCACTCCAGGCGGCTTTACGCGAGGCGGATGTACGACGCAGTTCGTCCCTATATCGGCGGATTGCGGAGAAGGTTTCCTTACACCGATGTACGGATCGTTCGTTCCAGGAATTCAAAGGCATTTTGGCAAGTTGGTTTCCGCGAGACAGCCAGTACTGAGGGACGCATCTATAATGTCGGGGCCACCGGGGCGGCTCGCTGGTATCCAGGCAGACCGCCATCCGGAATTAAGCTGTCTAAAAACCACGTCGGGCCGCTTTGTGGGGTTATCGAGTTCCCGTGGCGTCAAGCGATTCGAGGGCGAGACGCCCTCGTTCCCAGGTCCTTTGATTCGCTCGAGGGACCAAACCCGGAAATTTAAGAGGGCTTCTTAGGTGTTCGTGGAAAGCAGGTGCCCGTATCCCCTCTCCTGCCCGATGAAGCCGAGGCCGGGAGCCGCAGGCTGAAACTGACGACGTAACGGACGAGGACGACGCTCCAGATCGGACGCCTGCCTGCCTTGCCTTCGGCGGCAGGCAGGCAGATGGACAGCGAGAAGCGAATGCAGAAAGGCGCTCTGGCGTCATTGACGGGTAATTGATCGAGAAACGCCGAGAAGCCGTTGAGATTCCGTAAGTCACTATTTTTTCTGTATTTGTTAAATTGACGGGTAATTGACTGAAAACGCCTCATGACGACCGACACTTCCGAACGCGGTCTCGAGCGCCTCATCTGCACGGCGCTGGCCGGCCAATCGTGCGATCCGACGCAGACAGGGGTGGTGCGTGAGCGGCCGTCCAACTACAGCGCCGGCTGGATCTGCGGAGACTCCCGGGACTACGACCGGGAGCACTGCGTGGACCTGGCAAAGCTCTCCGCCTTCCTCCACGCCACCCAGCCCCGCACTGCCGAATCGCTGGACCTCGGCCGGGACGGCCCGACGCGGCCTGCCTGCGCCGCAGCCGCGGCAGGCAGGCGCAGGTTCCTGGCCCGCCTGCAAGGAGAGATCACCAAGCGCGGGACCATAGACGTGCTGCGCAAGGGCGTCAAGCACGGGCCGCGCCAGATCGACCTGCTCTACGGCACGCCGTCGCCGGGGAACGAGAGGGCCAAAACCCTCTACGGGCTGAACCGCTTCAGCGTCACCCGGCAGCTCCAATACAGCCTGGACCGGACCCGGCTTGCCCTGGACCTGTGCCTGTTCGTCAACGGCCTGCCCGTTGCCACCTTCGAACTGAAGAACAGCCTGACGAAGCAGACGGTGGATGACGCCGTCGAGCAGTACAAGAGCGACCGGCACCCCGGCGAGAAGCTCTTCGAGCTTGGCCGCTGCCTGGTCCACTTCGCCGTGGACGACCACGAGGTGCGGTTCTGCACCCATCTGAAGGGCAAGGCGTCGTGGTTCCTGCCCTTCAACCGGGGGTGGAACGACGGCGCGGGCAATCCTCCGAACCCCAACGGCCTCAAGACCGACTACCTGTGGAGGCAGGTCCTCACCCGGGACAGCCTCACGAACATCATCGAGAGCTACGCCCAGATCGTGGCGTCTCGGGACGAGAGGACGGGACGCAGGAGGCGGGAACAGATCTGGCCCCGCTACCACCAGCTGGACGTGGTGCGCAGGCTGTTGGCCGACGCGTCCGCCAGGGGCGTCGGCCCCAGGTACCTGATTCAGCACTCGGCGGGCAGCGGCAAGTCCAACTCCATCGCGTGGCTGGCCCACCAGCTGATCGGGCTGGAGCGGGACGGCGGCGCGCTCCTCGATTCGGTGATCGTCGTCACGGACCGGAGGGTGCTGGACAGGCAGATCCGGGACACCATCAGGCAGTTCGCCCAGGTCGGCGCCGTGGTGGGCCACGCCGAGAGCTCCGGCCACCTCCGCACCCTGCTCCAGGAGGGCAAGCGGATCGTCATCACCACCGTCCAGAAGTTCCCGTTCATCCTGGACGCCATCGGCGACGAGCACCGCGGGCGCAAGTTCGCCATCATCATCGACGAGGCCCATTCGAGCCAGGGCGGGCGGACGTCGGCGTCCGTGTCCATGGCGCTGGGCGAAGCCGGCGTCGAAGAGGAGGACGAGACCTCCGAGGACAAGATCAACCGGCTGATGGAGAGCAAGAGGCTCCTGGCCAACGCCAGCTACTTCGCCTTCACCGCCACCCCCAAGAACAAGACCCTGGAGATCTTCGGCGCGCCGTCGCCCGATGGCGGGAACACCAGGCATCTTCCCTTCCACGCCTACACCATGAAGCAGGCCATCCAGGAGGGGTTCATCATCGACGTGCTGGAGCACTACACCCCGGTGAACAGCTACTACCGGCTGGTCAAGACGGTGGAGGGAGACCCGGAGTTCGACACCAGGCGGTCCGGGAAGAAGCTGCGCCGCTACGTGGAGGACCACGAGCACGCCATCCACCTGAAGGCGGAGATCATGGTGGACCACTTCCACGAGCAGGTGGCCGGCCTGAGGAAGATCGGCGGGCAGGCGCGGGCCATGGTGGTCACGAGCAGCATCCGGCGGGCCGTCAGCTACTACTACGCCATCCGGAACTACCTGGCGGAGCGCAAGAGCCCCTACCGGGTCATTGCCGCCTTCTCCGGAGAGCACGACTACGACGGCGCGAAGGTCACGGAGGCCTCCCTCAACGGCTTCTCGTCGAACCTGATTGCCGACAGGATCCGGGAAGACCCCTACCGCTTCCTGATATGCGCGGAGAAGTTCCAGACCGGCTACGACGAGCCGCTGCTGCACACGATGTACGTGGACAAGATTCTGTCCGGCGTCAAGGCGGTGCAGACGCTGTCGCGCCTCAACCGGGCGCACCCCAGGAAGCACGACGCCTTCGTGCTGGACTTCAACAACGACGCCGACACGATCCGGGACGCCTTCGCCGACTACTACCGGACCACGATCCTCGCGGAGGAGACCGACCCCGACCGGCTGCACGACCTCAAGGCGGCGCTCGACGGCTGTCAGGTCTACGGCCCGGCGCAGGTGGACGACTTGGTGGAGCGCTACCTCTCGGGAGCCGGCCGAGACCAACTCGACCCCATCCTGGACGCCTGCGTCTCGCTCTACCGGGAGCAGTTGGACGAGGACGGCCAGGTGGACTTCAAAAGCAGCGCGAAGGCGTTCCTCCGGGCCTACGGGTTCCTGGCCGCCGTCCTGCCCTACGCCTACGCCGAGTGGGAGAAGCTTTCCATCTTCCTGACGTTCCTCGTTCCCAAGCTGCCCGCCCCCGTCGAGGACGACCTGTCGAAGGGGATTCTCGAAGCCATCGACATGGACAGCTACCGGGTGGAGAAGCAGGCGGTGCGGGACATCCAGCTTCCGGACGAGGACGCGGAGATCGACCCGGTGTCCACCGACGGCGGAGGGCAGAAGCCGGAACCGGAGATGGACCGGCTCTCCAACATCATCAGGGACTTCAACGACCGGTTCGGCAGCATCGAGTGGAAGGACCAGGACAAGATCGAGGAGGTGATTGCCGAAGAGCTGCCCGCCAAGGTCGCCGGAGACAGGGCGTACCGGAACGCGATGGCCAACTCCGACCGGCAGAACGCCCGGATCGAGCACGACAAGGCCCTGGAACGCGCCATGACCGAGCTGCTGGCAGACCACACCGAGCTGTTCAAGCAGTTCAGCGACAACGCATCGTTCCGCCGGTGGCTCTCCGAGATGGTCTTCGCCGCCACCTACAGCAGATCGGCCGCTACCGCCGGGGCATCAGAAAGCAGGGTGGGCTGAGAGACGGGTGTCATCGACCCACCCGGTCGCGGTCGATCGCTTCCCCGGCGCCGGAGGGCTATCCTACGGGATGCGGCAAGCGGCTCCGAGACCGCGCCGCAGGTCATCAAGAGGGTTCACAATCGCACCCCCTCAGGCGGATGGACCTGCGGTGATGGCGGTCCGGGTTGTAGCGGTGTTTCAATGGTAAGCTCTTTTGGGATGGCACACGTCACCCCTGGCAGGGGTGGTTCTCGGGCCACCCTTACGGTTACCGGTGGCCTCCTCGATGTCGGCCCCGGTAATGATGGTCGTGGGTGTTCATTGTTGTTGTAGGGGCGGTTCGCGAACCGCCCCTACGGGTGGTTGCGGACGGGATTTGGGTTCTCTGTATTCGTTTTCCACCGGATCGAATTGCTTTCGAACCCGGTCCCATTCCTCATCCGATTACATCGCCGAACAGGGCGCTACGGTCGCGGGAGAAGGAGGGAGGATAGACGACGGTCTGCGCCGCCGGCGCTGGAGACGGAGGGGTTGTTGGAAGAGCTTCTCCGTACTGAGGGAGCCGATCGATGAAAGCAACCGAAGCCAATCTGCCGGCGTTTCTCAGGAAATCACTGACTCAGCCGCCTTTAATCTGCACATCGAGTAGCTCAACCCCGAATCGCCGGCGCAATGCGCTCATGTCGGCGAAGTCTGTGTCCTTCAATGTGTATCCGGAGTGTGAGCGCACTTGATAATCGGCCGACAGGCACCGCACGTTCCGCCCTCCGATGGACCCCTCGGCATTCAACTCCGATTCAGAGATGACCCAATCGATCTCTCCGGGACCGTAAACGCCTCCTCCTCCCTGGACAAGATCGATGACATGAAAGTCGATCGTTCCGTGGGATCGATGCGCCATCACGAAGTTGCGATCCTTGCGGTCATCCGTATGGACGTCAACGAAGCCACGCTCAAAGAGGGCCTCCGTCAGCGTTCGTGAATCCGACCACGAAACAATGATGTCCAGATCTTGGTGGCGGCGAGTGCGTTCGCCCAGCAGGGCATCAACCCCCCATCCACCATCAATCCAGACGTTAACTCCGAGTTCGTCGAAAAGATCGAGAAACCAGTGAACGTCGTCGACGGTCATCGGCATTATCAGACCTCTGACTTTCGAGCGTTTTCGCGTAACGTCTGCCGGTCTGCGAACCGAGAAGCGGTTGCCGACGGCCAAGCCGCCGCCGGCGCAGCGCAACACCGTGTTGTTACCTGACGTGGAACACGGGTCCGAACTATCCATCTGCAGTGTCTTTGGTCAAGTAAACGTAAAGTTCCTCGTCGCGTTGAGGCCGGCCCTCTGCATCATAGTACGTGTAACCCGAAAGAAACGCTCCGAAACCGGCATCTTTGTAACCCAGTCTCCTATATAGCTCACGTGCCACATCCTGGCTTGGGTTGCGTGCCGTGACCTCAAGACCGACGCGTTTCACCCCCCTGTTTCGAACAAGGTCTTCGGCCGACTCCATCAGCAATCTGCCAAACCCCTGTCCACGAGCGTCCTCCGAAACAGTGAGGTCGCCAATCTCCGCACAGTCAAGCGCTTCCGCCTGGTCTGTCCGGTCGCAGTGCCCACCCGGCCAGCGTACGAGGACGTATCCGATCGGAACGCAATCCTCCCACGCAGCAAGGAAGGATAGCTCACCGGATTTCTGCCATTCGAAATACTTGATAACGTAATGGACGGGTGTGCCGGGCTTCTCAGGAAAGGCCGCGACCAGGTGAGGTACGTCGTCGTCTTCTACAACTCGAACCACCGGCATTTTTCATCCATTTCAGGTAACGTCTCGCCGGATTGCGAACCCTGAGCTTGTCGAGGGGTTGCCCGTAAGGGCCAGGGCGTCCTTCGGCAAGCTCAGGACAAGCTCCACGTCGCAGCTGTTATGGGCCGTGGCACGCAATAGCCTCATCGAAAATTCATGAGGTGGTGGGTAACACGTCCCTGACATGTAAGATCTCACCCGCCAAGGGAGAGCGTACTTCCGAATCTTCCAGAGTCAGAACCGCAATGGTGGTGCCCTGAGTATCCGCGAACTCTACCTCCGACGCCTCGTCGTCCGCATATCTATGTACCACTGTGCCCACATCTCCGGCCGCCAGACCGTGCTCTACAATCGACTCTTTGAGAACCACCAGATCCAATTCAGTCATTTCAATCCTCCTTGATCAAGCTGGATAGGCTGTCACCAGACGAGGCCTATCTGAACCAGGAATCAGTATTTGTGAATCAGATCCAATTTTCACGCCATGGCCCATAACGTCTCACGGTTTGCGAACGCGCGAAGCGGGTTGCTGAAGGCCAAGGCGCATTGGCGCGGTAGCGCAACACCGTGCCGTTATTCGATGTGTGACCGGCTCGCCTCCCTGTCCAAGTCTGTCTCCAGCCGGCATCCAATTCCTATGCTCCTACGACGTCACTCCATGGCACTTCGGATCTCATCGCCTATGGATGCCAACACGTCGGCAGAAACCAGTTTTCTCCGGGACGGGACGCGGTAGTGCTTGGGAAAATCCGGATCCTCAAATCGCTCGCCGGCAAATTCGCGAGGCCTTGCAAATCGAGGGACGACATGAAAATGAACGTGCCTGTCCCGGTTTTGAAGGAAGGCGTAGTTGAAATGGTCGGGCACAAAAACCCCTGTAAGAGCTTGCGTTGTCATCTTCAATTGGCGATGCAAATCGAGCCACTCAACTTCGGAAAGATCAGATACAGACTCCGAGTGCCGATTCAGGGTGAGAAAGCACTTTCCCAGGAGGTTCTGGTTCACGTTGACAACGAGCTTCCAGCATTCGCTCGTGAAGACAACGGGACCCAGTGAAGGATCGCACAGGGCACACTGGGAGGTGGTTTCTTCTTGCATCTCTATAGTCCAGAAATTTTGACTCAGCTATGTACTTCAGCGAAGCGTTTTTTCGCATTCGAATGAATAACGTTCCTGCCACTTGCATTGGCCAGGACTCAATTGGCACGTCTTCAACTCTATCCAGGTGTTGCCTTCTCTCGACCGCATCGGATGGTCTTCTCAGCTTGACTTTACAGCTCATTTCATCGGATCGATCGTTGATATAGAAAAAAGCCCATCACAGAAGCTTGCGAAATTCTTCAGTGGTTAATCCGGCATCCCTGACAATTCCCCCCATTGTAAAGGCATTCACGGGGTCGTTTCCTGGAACGGTCAGAATACGTACTCCATCCGTCATCATGATATGCTTGCCTTGGCGTGCAATGCGAAACCCCGCTTTCTCCAAAGCTCGCACTGCATTCAAATGGTTGACACCTGGTATTTTCGGCATCCTATACCGCTAACTCGATCTCTCGTACTTCTACGTCATCCAACAGATCGTCAACGACCTCAAGATACTCGCGTATGGCCGTCTCGATGTTTGCAATCGCTTCATCTTCGGTGGCGCCTTGCGACCAACAGCCTGGCAACCCAGGCACCGAAACGCTATAGCCTTCTTCGGATTCGTGAAGAGCGATTCTATACCTCATAAAATCCTCCTTTTTGAAGGTTATAACTCTCAATCTTGATTTCGGGATGCTCACATACGATCAGGACTTCGACGGCACAAAGTTCTATCAGCCATCCACAAGAACTGCTTGACAGAAAAGAGAAAACCTAACGTCTGCCGGTCTGCGAACGGCGAAGCGGTTGCCGAAGGCCAAGGCGCCTTGAGGGGCGGTGCAGCAGAACACAGTGTTGTTATACACCGGCAACGCGCTCAAGGAATCAAATCAGCTGCCAATTCCATGCGAACAAAGTCAAACTCTCCTCCATTCGTGCGGTTAAGGAAACGCTCGACTTCAATGAACCCGACTCGCTCATACACCTTGATTGCGCGCTTGTTGAAGGCCGCCACCCGAAGCTGGATGACGTCTGGCGAGAACCGAGACTTGGCGAATTCCAAACCAATGTTCACAAAATCTTTGCCCAATCCACGGCCTGTCAGGTCGGGACGAAGTCCGAGGCCAAAATCCAGACCATGCTCAATCTCGTTGAAGGAAAAGAAGCCGACCAATTCACCAGTTGAATTCCGAGCTGTAAACATTTTTTCGGCGCGAAGGTTGGGATCCAACAACTCCTTCAGGTCTTCCTGGTCAGACGGGAAGTCATAGAAGGTATAGTCGCCGTCGTAGTGCCACGAGGCGACTTCATCGGCACTGCTCTGGTCCATCAATTCAATCCGTAATTGCATCCGCCAAATACCTAGCCCAATGTCGCTGGCGTATAACGCCTGCCGGTTTGCGAAGCCGGAGCGAAGCGGAGGGTTGGGCGAAACCCCAAGCGACGTATGTCGCGCTGCGCAAACCGTGATGATATATGAAGTGGGTTTCTTCATCCCTCTACCAATATCAAATCCCCACTGATTAACGCAGGGTTCAGCAGCGGGCGAAGTCACCTTTGAACCCGGAACCCACTTCTCCTAGGCGAGTCACACGTCACTCATGATCAAGCGTCAACACCGTCTGCTACAACCCAGGTTAGGCCGTACCTTCATGGTCCAGGCCTCATGGGCACGACCTCCGCTAAGGAAAAATGTATGGTCATACAGCAACCCTCGTAGTTACTTAGTTACATTACGGAGGGTCCTTGTCAACATGTTTCCTGTGCTTGATGTCGTGCAGAGGGGGCTGATCCCCTGCTGCTGTCCTGTAACGTGGTTCCCGTAACTGAAATCGCCAAAAGCGATTTGGGAGAAACGAAGTGAAGCTAGTTACGGGATGTTATCCGATGTGGATCATGTACGCAATGTTAGTTCCCTATGCTCAGAACGGCTTTATCGGCCAGAGTTACGAGAAGAGCAAAGATATAGTTGGTGCTTTGAGCTCGAAGCGAAGGGTGCCTGGTCCCAATCCCCGTATTTCTCGTCAATCCTCATTCCGTTGTATTCCAAGAGCGCGTCTAGCTCCTGTGGGAAATACATGCGAAGATTGAGGCCGCCGACTATTTCGTCTGTCATCCCTTTGTATTGCACGATTCTAGATATCTGAGTGTCCTGTTCATGGACATAGGTCTGGGTCACTTCAATCTGTTCACCTGTTTCCCGGTCCGTGTAGGTACCAAATGGATACCGTTGCCGCGGATCGCGATTGAGCACGTTCAAACCGGGTACGAAAACATCGAGTACAAAGAGACCATCCGGCTCCAAATGGCGCTGTACGCATTGTATCATCGCTTCGAAGTCAGAACGTCTATGGACGTGCCAGAGCGCATTGGAAAGCAGAAGAATGGATCCGAACTTCCTCCCAAGATCAAAATTGCGAAAGTCGCACAGCGCCAACTCGATCTCCACACGGGTCTCTCGCGCTTTCTTGCGGGCGAGATCCAACATGGGTTTGGAATAGTCTATGCCGGTCACAAGTAACCCACGCTGAGCGAGAGGAATCGCTATTCGGCCTGTGCCACAGGCTAATTCCATGACAGAATTCCGTTCCAGAAGTCGCTCGATCAGCCAATCATGAGGTTCAGCGTACATCCCGTAGTACTGATCGTATCTTTCAGCATCCAAATAGTCTGCGTCGATGTGCGATTCCATGCGTAATCTCTTCTGTCAGAACGGCCACGGTGTTAGCCGAATGGCCGCCCTGGCAAGGCCCAACTACAACCGGTCGCTTCTGACGGCAAAGAAAAATGGGTGCTCCTCCTCCTGTGTATCGGTACCTCCCGATCCGCCGCCCACGACACCTTCCTGCTCAAGCCGAAATCCCGTCTCAGTAAGAAACCTCTTGTAGGTCGAGGGACCAAAATGGCTCCAGTACATGGTCCCGCCGAGGAAGTCATCTTCCGTATAGCCAGGCCCGTCGTCCTTCCTGGCAAGCGTGACGAAAAGGAGTCCACCGGGCCGAAGCCAACGGGCGAATCGGCGAAAGAGGTCCAGATGCTCCTGTCTTGGGATGTGAAAGATGGCGTAGAAGCTGACAATGGCATCGAAGCTACCTGCGGGGAACTCTACCTCCATTACGTCGGCGGAGACGAATCCAGCTTTCAGAACGTTCTTCCTGGCCAGAGCGATCATGTTCGAGGATATGTCGATCCCGGTGAGGCTGAACATACCTGCAAGGTGTCGTGCGATTGGGATACCAGCACCACAGCCAACGTCGAGGATCTTTGAACCAGGCTTCAGACGCTCCGTTATCAAGTTGAGCTCCTCCGCCTCGGCCGTAGTGCACCGTTGCCCTGCATAGTCCATCGCGCACCGGTCATAGGCCCTCCTGACGAGCGCCCGGTAATCAGTCTCCGGATCATCAGCGATCTTGAATGGCATGTGTTGTCAAGTCCCAACCTGGGTTGCGCGTTTCACCGAGGCTTTCGGCTAACGTTTCGCCGGTTTGCGAACCCCGAAGGGCTTGCCGAAGGCCAAGGCGTCCTTCGGCGAGCTCGGGACAAGCTCCGCGCCGTAGCGCAAACCGCTGTGTTCTGCGAAATTGGAATCCACTTGAAAATAGGTCTGAATTCCTGCGCAATAGGCGTCAAGGCGTTGAACCGTGGCTATCGCGATATGCTGCCCAACTACGGTTTCATCGTCATTCCTGCCCCTCAGGCTATGCATAAGGGCGTCTGCTCAATCACTTGTTTGGTGACAAAACCGGAAAAACAAACGTCAAAACTGGACAACAAAATCAACGTACGGCACACCGGGGAAAAATTCTTCCTCTCCTATCATATTGATAAGCGCGAGGTCTACACTCAATCGTCTGCCAAAGAATCGCAGTCCATAAGAGATCAAGGTCTCGTCTACACCCGGAAAGATCCAGTTTTCCGAAACAAATGCTATCCGTCGAGCCAAGCGTTTCTCTCCGCCAACCATCACCATAGGATGATCTGCCAAATCTCCGTCGACAAAGCCATAACCGAGTCCTGCAGTCAGGCTTGCATCGGGTTGCCCAAACGTTGTTACACCATACAGTATGCCCACAACTGAGTGCTCATCGGGGATACGCACAAGAAGCGCGCCCACGGAAAACTGAACGGGATCTTCTTGTACCAAACCGAATTTTGGCGCGAAAAAAAAGAGTTGCTCATCCATATCTACGCCGGGAAAGATAGAAACCCCACCTCCCAGTGTAAAACGATCAGTTACCCCATAAGCAAATCCTGGAAAAAAGAGGTAATAATCGGAAAAATAACCTCTGCCCTGTTCCAGCATACGCGCCGTAGGTGCAAAGAACAGGCGCGTTGTATTGGGATTTTTAAACCAGATCTCACCATCGTGTATCGAAGTAACAGGTACTGTCTCAATGTGTTTAATCTTTGAAATGGGAATGTGGATTGTGCCCAGGTCCGTCTCAAATGCAATCTCTTCATCACCAATCTGCACGATGCGTCCGACATTTGTCGATGCATCCGTTGTCTCAATCACCTGAATATGATTAGAATCGGGAATTGCCAACTGGGCCATTAGGCGTGCGCTTTCAAGTTGCGTATCCTTCGCACGTTCTTCTGCAAAGGCAATACCCATGGCGTCCAGAGAAATCGTAGCCCAGGTGGAGAACAGGAGTAACCATAGCATCCGTGTGCCAACGACAGGGGTATCGATGCATACTTTAGGTACCATGAGATCTCATCCTTTCGAGAATACTGATGGCCGTTCTCCAATTTCCCATAACGTTCCCGCCGTGCGCAAACTGCCGCAGGCAGTTGGGCGGAGGCGCGAATGCGCCGAAGCCGCCCACGGTCGTGTCAGGAGCCCGTGCGAATTGGAGGACTCGCCAGAAGATCTGTGCGGGGCAGACTTGCCCGCAGTTGCTTCAAGAACCTTCCCAGTTTTGAAGGTGATCTCAGAACGTAGACCCTTTTGTCCCCTTGAGTTTCCCTCAGCATCTTGAGTATCCCCGGCGTCCTATCCTTTGGATAGGTCCATATCCAATTCAGAAACTCCCAGTCCGGTAGTTGCTCTTTACACCCTGGACCCAAATCGGCGCGGGTCTTGCCCCTGTATTGAATGGCTCTCTTCAAAATTCGGTATAGACAAAGGAGGCGTGGAAAAGCGAGAAATATCACTGAATCTGCTGCCGCTAACCGCGTTTCAAGAGAGTGCCCCCGTAGTTGCCGTCCAATATCCAACTGTCTTTCCTCGTGAGCTCCTGGACGGTCTTCAGCCACTCTTCGCTGGCGGGCCTTTCCCACCCTTCCTTCCAATACAGTGAATCAAGGTGATACACTGGCAATCCAAGTAAGTTCCCGAGCTCACTTGCCAGGACGGTCTTGCCTGATCCCGCTGAGCCAATAATGAGAATCCTCTGCAATCCCCTGATCCTCGTCAAACATTACAGCCGTTTAACATCCTCCGTCTATCGCCCCGACTTGCCCCCGACAAAACTCCCCCCAATTTGCATGGCTCCTAACGTCCGACGATTCCCGACAGTCCGAAGGGCTGTGCCGCAAGGCCAAGCGCCGAATGGCGCGCAGCGGGAATTGCTTTGTTATCTGCTGCCTGGACTTAGTGGCTGTACTCTACTCATATCGCAAAGCATAGACTGGATTAGTCTGTGCTACCTTGATTGCGTGAAAGCTCACCGTTGCCAGGGCAATTACAAGTATAAGAATCACTCCAAATATGAAAATTTCCACCCCTAAGTCAATCCGGTAAGTAAAATCCTGCAACCACTTGTTCATAGCGAAGTAGGCAATCGGGCATGAAATCAGGTTAGCTGCGAACACCAGCCAAGCAAAATCTTTCAAAATTAATGAAACAACGTTAGACATATTTGCTCCTAAAACCTTGCGGATGCCCATTTCCTTAGTGCGCTGCTCAACTGTGAAAGCCGCCAGACCTAACAAGCCTAGACAAGCGACAAAAATTGTCACCAGAGAAAAGGCCGTCATGAGCTTGCCGACTTGCTCCTCGTTGCGGTAGAGGGCGGCAAAAAGATCATCCAAAAAGGTCCATTCGAGCAAACTTTGGGGAAAGCGCTCTTGCCACTGGTCCTGCATAAAGGCTACGACCCGCTGAGCCCCTTCTGGTTGGATCTTGACCAGCATATAATGCAACCACGGCTGCTGAGTCGGCACCAGCATCACCATAGGCTCGACGGGATGGTGCAGAGAAGAGAAGTGGAAATCTGTAGTCACGCCGATAATTTTTCCTTCGAAATGGCGCCAGGAGAAGCGCTTGCCGATCGCTTCTTCCGGAATACTCCAGCCGATCCGCCGAACTGCGGCCTCATTGAGCAAGAACGCCTGTCCCGCATCGGTGGCCAGCTCGGACGAGAAATCTCGACCCGCCACCAATTGGATACCCAGCATATGGACAAAGTCATGGTCCACGGGTAGCACTAGCATATACCTCTCATCCTCTGAGTCGATCATTCCCTCAGCGAGGATCAACCCGTCGTCGATCAGACGGTCGGAAGGCGGCGATAAGCTGGCGGTGACGCCGACGACATCAGGGTGCTGAAGCAGGACGCTTTTCAGGGATGGGTAAGAAGGTCGCACGGTCCGGTCGAGGAGGGAGACAGAGATAATTTGGTCCTTGCTCAGTCCCAGATTCTTGGTCTGTATGTAGGTTAATTGGTTCAGACAGATAAGGGTGGAGATGGTCAAGGCCGTGGAAGCGGTAAACTGCACCACCATCAGGATTTTTCTGAGCAGTACTCCAGAGCGACTTCCCTTGAATGTACCCTTCAACACCTGAACGGGTTGGAAGGTAGAAAGAAAAAAAGCGGGGTAGCTGCCAGAGACGAGGCCGACGAGTATCGCAAAGCCAGCCATGGCCACAAGCCAGTCCGTACTCAGGTTTAGATCTGTGTTCGTCAGCGCGCTAAGCGTCGGTAGGGTGATCTCTACCAAGGCGATGGCCAGCACCAAAGCGAGCAAGGCTAAGAAGATCGCCTCGCCCAGGAACTGGCCGACGAGCTGGGAGGGGTTGGCTCCTACCACCTTTCTAACACCTACCTCATTGGCCCGCCTGAGGCCCTGGGCTGTGGCCAGGTTGGCAAAGTTGATGCAGGAGATGAGCAGACTGAACAGGGCACCGGCTATAAAGACATAAACATAGGCGATGTCGCCATTGGGCTCGATCTCGCGGGCCAGCCTGGAGTGGAGATGAATGTCCGTCAAGGGCTGAAGATCCAGGCGAATCAGTGCGGATTTACCCTTGCCCTTGTGTCGGTCGATAAAGGCAGGCAAATGGCCCTGCAGTTTTGAGACGGCATGCTCTTCGGCGAGCAGAACATAGGTGTAGAAATGCACCCAACCCCAACTCTCGTACAGCTTGTCCTCGCCCTTTTCGACCATAGAGGCCAAGAAATCGAAGTGCAGGTGAGAATTGGCAGGAGGGGCCTGCGCCACACCCGTAATCTTGTAGTCAACGGGGCCCTTGTCTTCGTCGTTGACGGGAAGGGTCCGGCCTAACGGATTTTCTTCCCCGAAGTACTTACGGGCCATTTCCTCGGTGAGGACCAGAGAATAAGGATCTACAAGCGCAGTGCTGGGATCGCCCTGGATCAGGGGAAAGCTGAAGACCTCGAAGAGTTGGGGATCGGCAAAGAAAAAGCGGTCTTCGTAGAAACGTCGATCCTCCGAACCCACGATGGGCCTGTTCTTGGTGAGGCGGACGCCGCGGACGATTTCGGGGAAATCCGTCTCCATTCGCGGAGCCCAAGCCGGGGCGATGCGGGCCATCTCATTCGGGTAGGTGACTCGGTAAATACGGTCAGCATGTTTGTGGAAGCGGTCATAGCTCAGTTCGTACTGTACGTACAGGAGAGCAAGTATGCAGCTCGTCAAGCCGAGGGTCAGCCCTGCTATGTTGATTAGCGTATAAATTTTGTGTCGGAATAAGTGTCGCAACATTACGTTGAAGTAGTTCCATAGCATGGTGTTATTTCTTGAATAGTAGGGCCGTTGACAAGCAGGTCAGTATATCCAGGTTGCAGATAACTACCTTTATACGATTGCAAGACAGGAACAGGTCATTTCGATCTATTCTCTTCGAGCCAACCGACCGCGAAGTGAGCTACATTCGAAAGGTGTGGAAAAAGAGAGAAGGCGACCCTAAACTTCCCGTGAGATAGAAATATCCACAAGATGCCGGGTAATCGGCCCGGCGGGAAGGAGGATCGCCGTGAAGAAACATACGTCAAAACCGCCGTCTTTGTCCATACCTACCTGGGAGACCCTGGAAGGGTGGATTCGAGATGAGACCGAGGTGCGCATTCAGTCCATCGTTGAGCAGGAAGTAACCCAGTTCCTGGGACGGGGGTGGTATGAGCGCAAGCGTGCTGTAGATGCGGCACCAAGCTACCGAAACGGCTACCTGTCTGCCGTGCCGAGCACGGCACAGGCAGGTGGGAAGCTGCGCCGATTGTCGACCTCTTGTGGCACGGCCCCGTGTTCGTGGGTTGCAGGCGCGCTTCGAGAGCCGGATTCTGCCCTTGTTCGCGCGTCGCACAAAAGAGGTGGGCGCCCTGCTCCCAGAGCTTTATCTGCACGGTCTGGCCCAGGGCGACTTCGAACTCTGCGGGGTCTGCTCGGAGATGGGGCGCGGCCTTTCGCCTCGACCGTATAGGCGTGATTGTGATAACTCCTTTCAATCCAAGAGCTCTTTTATAGACTGGCAAAACTCCCGAAACTTCCCCTTGACCCGGAAGGAGTCACTCTCTCTCGCGTCTGACGGTGAGGGGTTGGGAAGAGGGTGCGGGTGGGGAGCCGGAGTTTCGGAAGGCGCGACAGTTGGAGGTAGAGGAGATTGAAGTGATTGAAGTGGAGGATCCGAAGGTCGTAAGGCGATAGGACCGGACTTCGTCGCCGCGCCGTGTCTGCAGCCAGCGGTAAAATGTCCTGCCATACCGGAGACTCGGTCCTTTTTAGACTGGCAAAACTCCCGAAAACTTCCCCTTCACCCAAGAAGGAGTCATTCTCTCTCTACAAGAGTGCCTCATTCCTGTTGACACACGTTCCGGTCGCGGCCCGTTGGTTGACGGCGAGGTTCGAGACCTTGAAATCCACCTCGGCCTTTTTGTAGAGTCAACAAACTCCACAAATTCATCCGACTTCGCCCCGACCTTAAGCCAATGATAAAACGTCGACTGGCTGATTCCCGCGAAGCTCTTTCATATTGGCGTGGTCAGTGGTCAGTGGTCAGAGGAAGGCATCCGCCTGCGCGGACAGACAGGTCAACTTGATGACGCTTCCTTGCCGAAGTCGCTGGCAAAGATCAGAAAATCACCAAACCCGATGGCGCCATCCCCATCCAGATCATACCGCGCTTCATACCCCGCATCGCCTCGACTTAACCCGAACTGTAAGACAAACTGCACAAAGTCGCCAAAACCAACAGTACCATCGCCATCAAAGTCGGCGCGGTACGGCGACAGATCCCACAGCAGGATTGTGCCATCATATGATCCCGAAGCGAGGATCGTCCCATCGGGCGAAAACGACACGGACTGGACCGCAAACGTATGCCCGGAAAGGGTGGCGATCCGTTCTCTTGTCGCCACGTCCCACAGCTTGGCCGTGCCATCATATGACCCGGAGGCGAGCATCGCTCCGTCGGGCGAAAACGACACGGACTGGACCGCAAACGTATGCCCGTAAAGGGTGGCGATATCTTCTCTTGCCGCCACGTCCCACAGCTTGACCGTGCCATCCTCTGACCCGGAGGCGAGCATCGTCCCGTCGGGCGAAAACGACACCGAATAGCCCACATTCGTATGCCCGGAAAGGGTGGCGATATCTTCTCTTGCCGCCACGTCCCACAGCTTGACCGTGCCACCTGACCCGGAGGCGAGTATCGTCCCATCGGGTGAAAACGACACGGAATATGCACCTCAAGGGTGGCGATATCTTCCGGACCCAAGACGTATGCACCTCAAGGGTGGCGATATCTTCTCTTGCCGCCACGTCCCACAGCTTGACCGTGCCATCTGACCCGGAGGCGAGTATCGTCCCATCGGGTGAAAACGACACGGACTTGACCCTATACGTATGCCCGTAAAGGGTGGCGATCCGTTCTCTTGCCGCCACGTCCCACAGCTTGACCGTTCTATCCTCTGACCCCGCCGAAGCGAGGATCGTCCCATCGGGCGAAAACGACACCGAATAGACCGGACCCCTATGCCCGGGAAGGGTGGCGATCCGTTCTCTTGCCGCCACGTCCCACAGCTTGACCGTGCCATCATATGATCCCGAAGCGAGCATCGTCCCGTCGGGCGAAAACGACACCGAATAGCCCACATTCGTATGCCCGGAAAGGGTGGTGATATTTTCCGTCTCCACATCCCACAGTTTGACCGTGCCATCAAAAGAGCCCGAAGCGAGAGCGAGGATCGTCCCGTCGGGTGAAAACGACACCGAATAGACCGGACCCCTATGCCCGGGAAGCGTAGCGATCCGTTCTGTTGTCGCCACGTCCCACAGCTTGACCGTTTTATCCAATGACCCGGAAGCGAGGATCGTCCCGTCGGGTGAAAACGACACCGAATTGACCCAATCCGTATGCTCCTCAAGGGTGGCGATATCTGTGCCCGTCGCCACGTCCCACAGCTTGACCGTGCCATCAAAAGAGCCCGAAGCGAGCATCGTCCCATCGGGTGAAAACGACACCGAACTGACAAAACCCGTATGCTCCTCAAGGGTGGCGATATCTGTGCCCGTCGCCACGTCCCACAGCTTGACCGTTTTATCCTGTAACCCCGCCGAGGCGAGAATCGTCCCATCGGGCGAAAACGACACCGAATAGACCCAATCCGTATGCCCCTCAAGGGTGGCGATCCGTTCTCTTGCTGCCACGTCCCATAGTCTGACCGTGTAATCCCAAGACCCGGAAGCGAGGATCGTCCCGTCGGGTGAAAACGACACCGAACTGACAACATTCGTATGCCCGAGGGTAGCGATATTTTGGCCCGTCGCAACGTCCCACAGTCTGACCCTGCCATCCTCCGACCCGGAAGCGAGCAGCGTCCCGTCGGGTGAAAACGATACGGACCAGACCGGAGACGCAGTGGGTAGCAGCGCGAGGACACGAGACGTCGCCACATCGTAAAGCCAGATGCCAATGCTACCTGCCACGGCGAGGCCTTGACCATCCGGTGAGAAGGCAACCGCCCTGTCGCTTCTACCCAGGCCTCCTTTTCCCATGCGAACGATTGCCCCGTCGGGTAAATGCCACGTCTCACCGGCTTCCAAGATCCCCTTGGCCAGGAGCATCTCTGGCGGGCATACCCCAAAAAGCAGGACGGTTGCAGCCATTCGCGCTATGGCTTGAAGCGCTTCCGTAGCTCGTGCTTTGGTACCGCTATCGATCCGGGCGCGTACGACAGTATCGGCACTCATCTGGTTCCCCTCCCAATATATAGCTCAATATGTAGCGACAGGTGGCCAGCCCGACACGCCTCGGCGACGTTGCCCAACTCGCGGGCCAGCTCGAAAACGCTCAACCGATGCTCGGCAAGCTTGGTCGCCGAATCGCGTGTAACCTTGACTTTCTTGTCTAACGAATAGATTGATGGTTTCGATGGGCCTGCGGCCTTGGTTTCGGTACCCGAGATGGGGTCGTTCGGTCGGCGGTGAAACGACGCCGAGTCCGCTTCTTGAGTTTCATCCGAGCGAAGCCGATCTTGTGGATTTTGTCGAGGTGAAACACTAGGCGCAGATCTCACCCGGTCCAGTCGTCCATGAAAGGTGAGCCCCTCGGAAGGGCCAAAGAAAAGGTTGTCACCTGCCAAGGTGATTGGTTACATCTATTGAGTAATCGTTCGCTTCCGTCGCAAGGGCCCCAGCACCTCGGTCACCTCCTCCTCCAGGACGCGTTGCAGCAGATCCTGGACCGACGATCGCGCCCAGTCTTCCAATGTCTCCCACGTGGGCATGGACGAGGGTATGGCTTGTTGCGTAGATTCTCTCATGGCGATTCTCTCCTTCCATGCCCGGCGTCGACCGGGCGCTTCGTGGTGTACTGCTAAAGGAAGTATAAGGTCGCCTTTTCTCTTTTTCCACACCTATTGAAGGTAGCTCCCCTCGTGTGAAGCCGTGTGCATCCGGACTTCCTGTTCAGTCTGTCAGCCAAGGTTTCCAGGGTCGTTTCAAGCTCATACCGGGTTTGGAGATTCATCCAGAATTGCGCTTCCATCCCGAAAAAGCGTCCCAGTCGTAAGGCCGTATCTGCCGTGACGCCTCGTTTCCCGTGTACGATCTCATTGATGCGACGTGGCGGCACACCGATGGCCTGATCCAAATGATACTGACTCATCCGCATAGGCTTGAGAAAATCATCCGAAAGGATCTCACCCGGATGAATCGGCGGAAAGTCACGCCTAGTGTCGCGTCCCAGCAATTCGTAGAACAACTATGGGATCAGCCCCTATGTTTGGCAGTAGGACTAGTGAACCAGCCAAGTGATTGATACCAAAGGCACTAAGGGCAATAGTGTAATCACGATTAGAAGCTGGCTTGTAGCAAATCTTTATTGAAGAAACTTCCGGGACGATACACTAGTCATGGTCTCTCCTCAGTGGTCATCGACGATCTCGACGTCAAAGGCGTGATCGTCACGCCACACAAAGCACACCCGCCACTGATCGTTCACACGAATGCCATGCTGCCCTTGTCGATCACGAGTCAACGCTTCGAGCCGGTTGCCAGGCGGTACACGCAGGGTATCAAGGACCGTGGCCGCGTTGAGTTGCTCAAGCTTTTCGCGCAGCCGTTCGTTGAATAATCTGCGGCAATTTCAAGGAAAAACGGCCGCGAAAAATCTTCCCGGTTTCCTTGTCATTAAAGGATTTGATCATGCACGATAATAACGACTTCCGTTAATAATGTCACGCATGATTGACGGACAAAACGCAGGGTGGAGGGAAAGGTTCGATACTGATGCCGTGACGGCCAGTGTCTTATCTCGGAAATAGTTAGTATAATACCCGCTTCGTGGATACTTTTCTTCTACGCAAACGGCAGGGGGTTCCCCAGGATTACGTTGCCGGGCACACGTTTTTCACTCCCGCCGCCGCCAACGGTCATGAAGATGCACCGAAGCTCCGCGACGAGCTTGCAAAGGAGATGACGGCGGAGCAGGTCGCCGAGGTCCAGCGGCGCGAGCCCGCGAGTGGCAGGAGAAACGTCGTTCTGATGGGGAATGGCAGCAGCACGGCAGGACGTTCGAGGACAAGATGAAGCGCTTATCACGGGAAAACGTGTAGACATGAACGCACGGACGTTTCAGAAATGCTACACGAGAGTCGTCGGGCTATTTTTTCTGTCGGTCTTTTTGAGCCTGGTTGCAGACTATTACCAGTTCGGCCACCGGCCGGAGACCTGGCACAAGCTTTTCCACACGCTTGTGGGCGCGGGCGTGCTCATCTTCGGGTGGCGCAACGAGCGGTTCTGGAGGCCTTTCTGCCTGATCAACGGTGCATTTTTCCTTTTTGTGGCCGCTTTCGGGTGGGTGCATCCGGACTTCGCGGGGCTGGATGCCTTCAACAGGGTAGATACGATTCTCCATAGCATTGTGGGGACAAGCGGGTTTCTGATCGGGTTGCCGGAAAGCGGCGGTGAACCGAAAGGGGCAACGCAGACGGATGACTGACTTCCGTGGCGAGCCCCTGAATCAGGAGGGGTCTTGGAGCGCGGCGGCAGCTCTGCCGCCCGGAACGTCGGAACCGATCCGAATTCGAGTCCCAAAAGGGAGCAGAGCGCGTCCGACGTTTGAATCGGCCTGACATAGCCGATTTGGCAACCAGGAGGAAACGCAAAAGCGAGGTCCGATGGTCCTCGCTTTTCTGCTTGATCCGGCAGTGTCGTGGGGGCAGACGACTTCCTATGATGACGGCCATGTCGGCTCCACCGATTCTGTCGCCTTTGCCTTGTCGCACCGGACGATTGTGCGTTCACCTTGGACAACGAACGGGAAAGGCCGGTGGCGCGCGTCGAAGCGGGAACGAATCTACAACTCGCCGGGGTCCGGTCTCGACGGAAGCCGGGCGATGCGGGCTTCACCAGATGCTACGGACGTGAGGATAGGTTGAAATCAGTCGATCTGCGGTCAAAACGGCCGCATGGCGCAATCGGGCCGAGGCAACGATGATCTGATCCGCCGGATCATCGTGGATCGGTGGGGGGAGCCGCGTGCTTTCAATCACGATTTCCGCGTAACGGCGAATATTTCTGCCCAAATCGTGCCCGGCACCGCCGGCGTTCACGCGACCGGGGCGATCAGCCGACTCGAAAGCAGGCGTCCGGCGAACCCGACGCATCGAGCTCATCCCCGTTCCCTCGCCTTTGCCCGGCGACTTCCGCACGTCCGGTTTTCCACCCCGGTCGCCTTCAGACGTCGATCAGCTTGACACCCGATCGGCTGCGGCGTACCCTTCCCCTTGAAGCTCTCAACGGAAAGGAGCGACCGTCTTGGCTGGCTCTCAGCCCCCGTGTTGCGCCGCTCAACGGCCAACGCCCGGTCGAAGACCGAAAAAGAAGCCACGTGTTCGCGCGCGGGGCAGAAAAACCGGCCATAACGAGATGACGTTTCTGCCGGGGGGAGCGTTCCTGATGGGGACGGATGACAAGATCGGTTTCCCCGATGACGGTGAAGGGCCTCAAAGGAGGGTCCGGATCGACCCCTTCTACCTGGACAGGTTCGCCGTCACGAACGCCCAGTTCTCCCGATTCGTGAAGGCCGCCCGCTTCGAGACGGAGGCAGAGCGCTACGGATGGTCCTTCGTTTTTCACAGCTTCGTCTCACCGGAGGCAGCTTGCACCGTCACCCGTACCGTGCTGGACACGCCGTGGTGGTGGCCGGTCGAGGGCGCCTGCTGGAATCACCCGGAAGGCCCCGGATCGAACGTCCGGAATCGTGCGGATCACCCTGTCGTTCACATCTCCTGGAACGACGCCGCGGCCTACGCTGAATGGAGCGGAAAACGGCTGCCGACCGAAGCGGAATGGGAGTTCGCCGCAAGGGGCGGGCTCTGCGGCAAGACCTATCCGTGGGGCGACGATCTGCTCCCGAACGGCAGGCACGCGTGCAACATCTGGCAGGGAAGCTTTCCCGACTACAACTCAAGTGAAGACGGATATGCAGGCACGGCCCCGGCTCGTTCATTCCGGCCGAACGGCTTCGGTCTTTACAACGTGTCCGGCAATGTATGGGAATGGTGCGCCGATTGGTTCAGCCCCGATTTCCACCTTCAGGAGCGGCGAACAAACCCGAAGGGACCGAAGTCCGGCGGCGCAAAGGTGATGCGCGGAGGTTCATATCTCTGCCACGATTCCTACTGCAACCGGTACCGGGTGGCCGCCCGAAGCGCCAATACGCCGGAAAGCGCCACCGGAAACATCGGGTTTCGCTGCGCCCGCGACGCGTGAGGTGAGTTCCGGTCCGCATCCGTGAAAGGAGCGCCACGACACGTGCAGGCAGCCTCCGGAACGCGGGCCTTGCAAACAAAAAGGCGGGGGACGAACAGTCGTCGTCCCCCGCCTTTTCATACCTGTTCCGCTACTCCCGTACCACCCAGACCTTGACCTTCGCCTCCACTTCGGGATGCAGGTGAATGGGCACGTCGTAGACGCCCAAAGCCTTTATCGGTTCTTCAAGCCGGACACTCCGGCGGTCGATGTCGATCCCCTGTTCCTTCAGGAGATCGGCGATCCGCTGCGCCGTGACCGACCCGTAGATCCGGTCTTCCTCTCCCACCGCCACCGGAACCGTGCAGGAGGCCTTTTCCACCGTCTTCGCAAGGGTCTCGGCCGTCCGCTTCGCTCGCGTCACCTGGGCCTGCTTCTGGCGCCGCATCTCCTCGTAGACTGCGGTGTTGCCCTTGCTGGCCACCAACGCCAGACTTCTAGGCAGCAGATAGTTCCGCGCGTATCCGTCCTTGACGTCAACGATCTGGCCCAACGCCCCGAGTCCATCCAGATTTTTCGTAAGAATCACTTTCATGCAGTCTCTCCCTACCTCACGGCCTCGGAGGCGAACGGCAGCAGCGCGATCTGACGTGCCCGCTTGATCGCCCGCGTCACCTGGCGCTGGTGTCGCGCACACGTCCCGGACATCCGCCTTGGAGTGATCTTGCCGCGTTCAGTGATGAACCGCCTGAGCGATCGCTCGTCCTTATAGTCGATCCTCAGCGATTTGTCGTCGCAAAAGCGACAGATCTTCACGCGTACTCTTCGCTCATTCATGCCTGCCCCCTCGTGCTTCCGGCGCGTCCTTCTCTGAAGTTTCCGGCGCGTCCGCCGGCGCGTCGACCGCTTCGTTCGCTTCAACCGCGGCGTCTTGGGACTCGGCCTCCGCCTTGTCCTCGCTCACCAGAACCATATGCCGGAGTACGGACTCTTCCAGCTTGCAACGTCGATCCAACTCGGGAAGCATCTCGGATTCGGCATCGAATTGAATGAACGCGTAGAACCCCCGCTGATGTTTACCCAACTCGTACGCCAGCTTCCGCAGACCCATCCGATTCACATCGACGATCCTGGCGCCCTCACCCGTGAGGAAGCCTTCACATCGCTCGATCGCCCCGTCAATATCCTCCTCGGAGAGCTGTGCGTCCAAAATCAGCGAGATTTCATAGCGCCTTGCCATCGCGCCTCCCCTCATCGTTTTCAAACCAGTAACGGCGCCAGTACCAGCGAGACGACCGACATCAGCTTGATGAGGATGTTCATCGAGGGTCCGGCGGTATCCTTCAAGGGATCTCCGACCGTGTCTCCCACGACTGCGGCCTTGTGGGTCTCCGATCCCTTGCCGCCCAGATTCCCTTCCTCGATCCATTTCTTGCCGTTGTCGAGCGCACCGCCACTGTTCGCCATCATCAGGGCCATGAGCACGCCGCTCAGCGTCGCTCCGGCCAGCATGCCGCCCAGTGCCTCCCTGCCCAGCAGGAATCCGACCGCGATCGGCGAAACCACGGCGACGAGGCCGGGCAGGATCATCTCGCGGAGGGCCGCAATCGTGCTGATGTCCACGCAGCGTCGCGTATCCGGCCTGCCCGTCCCTTCCATCAAACCGGGAATCTCCCGGAACTGACGCCTCACCTCTTCCACCATGAGAAAGGCCGCCCGGCCCACCGAAGTCATCGTCTGCGCCGCGACCAGGAAGGGAATGATCCCGCCGATGAACAATCCGATCACCACCATCGGCGACGTCAGGTTGATCACTTCCAGTTTGACCGACGCGGTGTAGGCCGAGAAGAGGGCCAGCGCCGTGAGCGCCGCCGACCCGATCGCGAACCCCTTGCCCATGGCCGCCGTCGTATTTCCGAGTGCATCCAGTCCATCCGTAATCTTCCGTGTCTCGGGCCCCAGCTTCGACATCTCGGAAATCCCGCCTGCGTTGTCGGCGATCGGTCCGTAGGCATCCACGGCCATCGTTATCCCCACCGTCGCCAGCATCCCGACGGCCGCGATGCCGATGCCGTAGAGACCGGCAAAGTGGTGAGCCCCGCCGATGGCCACGCAGATGCCCAGCACGGGCGGCGCCGCGCTCTCCATCCCGACCGCCAGACCGGATATGATGTTCGTCGCCGGCCCGGTCTTGGCGGCCTCGGCGATCTTCCGAATCGGCTTGCCTCCGGTGTAGTACTCGGTCAGCAGGCCGATCACGGTTCCGGTCAGCCCGCCGAGCAGGATCGCCCGGAAGATGCCGAGCGACAGGCCGATCTCCTGGATCGCGAAGTAGCTCCCGGCGAACATGAGCAGGGCCGCGACGAAAGAAGCGCCTCTCAGCGCCGCGGCAGGGCCGAGAGATCGAAGCGCGCGCACCGCGACGACGCCCACCAGAGAGGCGAGGAAGCCGATCATCACGACGATCAGGGGCAGCTGCATGGCCGCCATTCTGACTGCGGCCGGCTCCAGCGCGCCGTCTCCCCCCAACCGGTTGAGCAGCGCCGAACCGGCCGTCGCGGCAATGGCGATCGTCGCCACGATCGAGCCGACATACGACTCGAAGATATCGGCACCCATGCCCGCGACGTCGCCCACGTTGTCGCCCACGTTGTCCGCGATCACTGCCGGGTTGCGTGGGTCGTCCTCCGGGATGCCTGCCTCCACCTTCCCCACGAGGTCGGCGCCCACATCCGCCGTCTTGGTGTAGATGCCTCCCCCGACGCGAGCGAAAAGCGCAATGGAGCTCGCGCCCATCGCGAAGCCGTTGATGACGGCGGCCTGAGAGGGATTGCCGTAGAAATAAAACAACACGCCGACGCCGAACATTCCGAGGCTGGCCACGGCCAGCCCCATCACGGTCCCGCCGGCAAAGGCCACCTCCAGGGCCTTGGCCTCGCCCGTTTGGTTGGCGGCCCAGGTGGTCCTGACGTTTGCCCGGGTGGCCGCCCGCATGCCGATGAAGCCGGCGCCGATCGAACAGAGCGCCCCTCCCAGGAAGGCCACGGCTGTCGAGGGATGGATGCCCAGATAGAGCAAGACAAAGACGAGGGTGATGAAAAAGGCAAGAACGGCGTACTCCCGCTTAAGAAAGGCCATCGCACCTTCCTGGATGGCCTCTGAAATCTCGCGCATCCGGTCAGTCCCGACCGGATGTCTCAGAATGCAGACATAGATCAGCCCTGCAATTCCGAGGCCGATCACACCCAGTATGGGAGGCCACGTTACGGGCATCTTACCTCACCGAGTCTTGACGTATCAAGTTGTGTTGAACCGATTCATCGCCGCGTTCAGACCCTGCGTCCGCCAACAGATCACACCCTCCGCCGCCGCACGGACGGATGCTTCCACAGACGCCTCATCCTCCTCGACGAATTTGCTGAGCACATAGTCGATCATCTCCGCGCTTTCGGGCGGCCTGCCGATGCCGATTCTGAGTCTCGGAAAGCCGGAGCCGCCCAGCGTGTCGATGATGGAACGCAGGCCGTTGTGCCCCCCGTGGCTTCCGTAGCGCCGGAATCGAATCCGTCCAGGATCCAGATTCACGTCATCCAACACCATCAGAACGTCGGCGGGCGCCAAGTCGAACGTTTCGAGGAGGTCCGCCACGGCAACACCGCTTCTGTTCATATAGGTGCCGGGCTTCACCAGGAGCAGCCGACCCGAATCGCAAGACACGTTACAGAAGACGAAGGTCGGCGTTTCCGTCCAGTCGCCTCCCAACTTTCGCTGCAACTGCTCGACGACCCGGAAGCCGAGATTGTGCCGTGTCCCGACGTACTGACTTCCGGGATTGCCCAGACCGACCGCGGCCTTGAGATCGCTGCCCACCTCTACTGCGATTCTCCCCCTGCTTCAGACTCGTCTTTCCTGCCTCGCTCGATGACCTCGGGTTGCTGCGCTTCCGCTTCCACAGCCTCGGCCTCGGCTTCTACTTCCTCCTCCTCCAATTCGACGGCCACCGTCGGCGGGACGACCACGAACACGGATCGATCGCCGTCGGTAATGACCCTTGTATCGCCTTCCAAAACCAGATCCGACACGTGCGTGGCGTCACCGATGTTCATCGAAGTGACATCTACATCGATCCGGTCCGGGATCTCCCCGGGCAGACATTCCACCTCCACGCGCTGGAGCATGCGCTCCAGCACACCGCCCGTTTCCCGAACGCCAACCGGCGATCCAACGGCCTCCACGGAGACCTCGACAACGATCTTCTCCGTTAAAGAGATTCGATGGAAGTCGACGTGAAGAATGTCCCGCCGAATCGGATGGTGCTGGAGGTCTTTGATGATCGTGGTCTGAGCATCTTCCCCGCGGTCTTCGCCGAGCCGGAGTGAGACGATGGTGTTCCGGCCTCGATGATGGAGGATGTCCCAAAGCACCTTGTGATCCACCGAGATGGGCACGGCGGGCGCTCCTTCGCCATAGATGACCGCCGGCACCAGCCCGTTTCGACGCAGGCGCTTGGACGTCCGTGTGCCGGTCTTTTCCCGGCGTTCATATTCTAGAGTGGTTTCGGCCATTTCAACGAGAATCGTTCGCGGCGTCCGAGGCCGCTACCGGAAAGGAACTGCCGGGCAGGGATTCGAACCCCGATTAACGGCTCCAAAGGCCGCGGTCTTGCCCTTAGACGACCCGGCAACCCAAGACCCGTCCTGCCACCGTCTTCGCTAACCGGAACGGTTACCCGGCACTGCGCGGCAAAGCGTGATCCGATACCCGGCGGCGTTCAGATACCCGGCGGCCTCCTCGGCGCGCGGCACCGCGTCGAAAACCCCATAAAGCGTCGACCCGCTTCCGGACAGGGAGCCAGCCAGCGCTCCGGCAGAGGCCAACATGTCGAGAAGCTCTCTCACTTCCGGATGCGTCGACGCGACAAGCGAAAGAAAGTCGTTTTCCAAACAGTTCAGCAGCGCGGCCGGATGAAGTTTCGAACCTCTTCCGACAGAGTCTAAAAACGTAACGTACCGGGAATCCCGTGTCAACCGAATTCTCAAAGATTCATAGGCCCATCGCGTAGAAACCTGGAATCCGGGATGGACCAGCAGGTAGGCGTAGTCTCCGTCCCAGGCCGCGTAGCGAACCTCGTCTCCACGTCCCGATACGATCGCGGTGCCGTCCCGCAGGAAAAACCCGACGTCGGACCCGAGCCCCAGGGCAATCTCCCACAGCTCGGCGTGCGACAGCTCCAGTTCCCACTCACGATTGAGCACACGCAGAACCGTGGCGGCGTCTGAGCTGCCCCCGCCCAACCCCGCGCCCACCGGAATCTGCTTCCGCAGGAGGATGCGTACGCCTGGACCGTTTCGGAGAGGACGGGCGTCTCGAAGGGCCTGCACGGCTCGATAGACCAGGTTGCCCGGGCCGGGTGGAATCTCATCCGATTCGCACGCGACCTCCAACTCGCCCGCGTCCCCCGGTTCGAACACCAGGGCATCGGAGAGGTCGACCGTCTGGAGAACGGAGAGGATGTCGTGAAAGCCGTCCGGCCTTCGGTTCAGGACCTTCAGACCCAGGTTGATCTTGGCGTAGGCCTTTTCCGTAAGAACCTGCACGGAGCCTCTTGGTTGAGAGATACGTTTTCGACTGTTTGCGGGGAGCCGTCGACGGATCGGCCGCCGGGAGTCGCTCCAGGTCGATGACCCGGCTCCAGGGGAGCGAAGACTCGGGCCGGGTGGCGAAAGGGTCGGCTAGCCAACGGATCCACGACGGCAAGGAAAGGGAAGCGATGAAAGTCAGTGTCGTGGGTGCAGATTCGGCTGACCCCGTGCTCGCGCATCAACACTGCGGTATGCAGGTCGTGAATCAGGTTCGCGCGGACGTCCGGCAGCTCCGACAGGGTCTGCCCCAGGATCGCCGCGTGACGCTTCGTCGCGCGCAGCAGCTCGAACCCCGGCGACGCCGGTCGTTTTCATATGGCAAACCATCCATCAAATATTCCTATCTGTCAAGCACGGTTTGCAGCCAGCCGGCATCCTGCTCACCGATCCCGTGTGGCCATACGGGAGATAGAGGCCATGACGGGTTTGAGATTACGGATCGCGGCCACCCCGTCATCGGCGATCCGAGCGCGAGGATCGCCACTGAGCGATGATGACTCGCCGAAGGCCCATGACCCGCCGGTACCGCTCGCCTGCTCTTGACATCAATATGTATTATAGATATGTTTTGATGTATGCGAACGACGATTCGTATCGATGACAACCTGTTTGCCGCGCTCAAGAGGATGGCTGCGGACACCGGACAAACGCTGACCGCCATCGTTCAAGACGCGCTCCGCGAGTCTCTGTTTCGCCGCCGCGTGGCTGAGCGTCCCGCCGTCGACCTGCCTTTGTTCCACGGAACCGGACGCCTTCCGGGGGTGGACCTGAGCGACTCGGCCGCTCTGCTTGACGTGATGGAGCGCGATGATGGTCCTGCCTGACGTGAACGTGCTGGTTGCAGCGTATCGCGACGACGCTCCGGATCATGATTCCTGCCGGCCGTGGCTCGAGGCCGTGCTTCGTGGGAACGAAGCATTCGCCGTATCCGATCTCGTATTGAGCGGATTCCTCCGCGTCGTTACCCACCCGCGCGTTTTCGCCCTCCCGAGCCCGATGGATGAGGCGTTTTATTTCGCAAACGTCATCAAGAGCCAGCCCCACTGCGTCACAGTCCGTCCCGGCGACCGGCATTGGGAGATTTTCACGGGACTCTGTCGGGACGCCGAAGCCCGGGGCAACCTGATCCCGGACGCCTACTTCGCTGCATTGGCGATCGAGTCGGGCTCCGAGTGGGTTACGCTCGATCGAGATTTCGCGCGCTTCGAAGGTTTGCGGTGGCGTCCCCCCGCGCGCAACCTGCAGTGACGGAAGGTCATTCGGCGCGATCTCGAACTTGACCGCTCAACTCGGGTTTAACGGATTTGGAGTCGATATCGCGTTTCCCCGGCGTTCGACGCCAGGCGGGCGCACAAAAAAAGCCCGCTTTTACGGGCCGATCTGTTGGAATCTCGTCGAAACGCCTCTGTGCCTTCCGTCGCCGTCAGTCGCCGCCCTCCGTCTCCCTCATCTCTTCGGGGTCGACGTCCATCCGCTCGCACCAGGTCCGATAGGCCGTCGGGCAGATCTCGGACGGCTTGATTTCGCTCCGCCCCCCCCAGAAGACATTCGTGTAGGCCACCGGAATGCCTGCGTCCTCGAGGTGTTGATCGATCGCGGCCTTGTGTCTGTGGAGCAGATCCTTGTCCATCCCGTGAGCCACGGCCATCAGGTTCACGTTGCCGAACTCGGCCCCGGCCTCTCGCCAGTAACAGTGCGTTAGAATGTGATGGCGGCCGACCTCGCGTCCTGCTTCCACTTCGCGGCCCGGCGGGACCGCCCAGTGAAAGAGGCCGTTATAGGACGTCACGCGCTCTCCGCTGTCGAGCGGTTTGACGTGCTCGAGAAAGGTGGAAAACCGGCCGAGGACGCCCTTCCGGTCCAGTGCCTCCGCAACCCGGTGGAAGCGTTCAACGGAAAGCCCTGCCGCTTCGGCACGTCCCTGCCAGATCTCATTTCCGATCTCCTCCGGAGAGAACGCCTCTTTGAGGGCCATCAGGACGCGCCATTCAAGCTCGTCCAGCTCGGCAAGCTCGGGGAATTTCGCATCTGCCAAAGATTCCGACCTGCTTCCCACCTGCATCCCCCGACGGCGGACGTGTCCGACGCCGAGGGCGAAGATGCACTTGGCGGGCATCGTGCAAAACTGTTCGGCGCCGGTCCAGCGCAAGAGCAGCTGACAGTGCCTGTCGAGAGAGAAACCCCGAGGCACCTTGAGTGTCGTCCAAAGCCGGTAGGCCGACCCTGCTGTTTCGCGGTCCGTGGATCGGATCACGACGTGCCCCGAAAAAGGGTCCTCGCGAAACATCCGGTCGAAGGTCTCGTGGAGCCGCGCCTTGGAGACGCGCCAAGCCACGAGGGCCCCGTGCGCCAGATTCGTCGACATCAGCGTCTGCCGCACCCGGCGGATTGTCCCTGTCTCGAGCATCGCCCGAATCCGCTCTACGACGAGCGTGCGTTCGACACCCGATTCCCTTGCAATCAGGCTCAGGGGGTCCCGCTGAAATCCCCGCATCCTGTCTTCCGACACCGCCAGGATGCGGGCGTTGACCGCGTCACTCGTCTCCGTGGGAACGGTGGACAATGCCACGAGGATCTCCCGTTCGGCGATTCACGGCAATGAAGCTACCCATCCACCTCGGCGAAATCTCGGACGACTCGCGAAATCAGACCGTAGTCGACGGCCTCCTCGGCCGACATCCAGTAATCGCGGTCCGTATCCTCCTTCACCTTTTCCAGGTCCTGTCCCGTCTCCTCCGCATAGAGCCGGTTGATACGTTCTCTCAACTTCAGAATCTGTTCGGCGGTCCGCTTGATGTCCTCCGCTGCCCCAAACGACCTCATCGACGGCTGATGAATCATGATGCGGGCGTTGGGCAGGGCAAGGCGGTGCGCCTTTTCGGCTGCGAGCATGATCACCGTGGCGGCGCTCGCGGAAAGGCCCGCACTGATCACTTTTACGGGCGGCCGGACGAAACGAATCATGTCGTAAATCGCGAACCCGTCATCCGCGCTTCCCCCGGGAGAATTGATGAAGATCTTGATCGGCGCCTTCGTGTCGTCGTGATCCATCAGGAGGAGCTGGGCCATCACCCGGGTCGTCAGCCGGTGATCGATCGGATCGGAAATGAGGATCGTCCGGGCCTTGAGCAGGTTGCGGCCCAGAAACGCCCGATCTCCACCGTCAGTTGGCTCCTCCTCTTCTTCTTCCGCTTCGTTCATACCCCAGTCTTCTCTGCGCATCAGGCCTCCTCGGACCATGAATCCATACCCGCCGTGTCGGAACAAACCGCGCTCAATTTATCCTACGGCAGATTCAAAGTCAAGGGGGGTTTCAGAGAGAACCAGGGGAGCCACACCCTCGACCGCCGGCGTCTGCGCCGCTCTCCTTGACGCAAGACCCCGTGGGGCAGCCCCTTCGGGGTCTTGCCGTTTCTGCCGTATTCATAAACCCTTTGGGCCCCCTGCGCAGGCCAAAAGTAGCAAGACGGAAAGCTGATTCAGAACGAGAACACGACTGACCAAGGAATAAAGAGGGCTGCCTGATCTCGTTTTTGCACACCTGTTGACAGGACGTCAAACATACTCCTGTTTGGTGGCTTTGGGATCGTTTCTATTTTCTTCGATTTGACCTGACAGGCTTTCCCGCGCCCTTCGATACACCCGCAAGACCCTTCGGTTATGATCAGCTGAACATCTCGCTCATCGGGCGCTCGGGGACACGGGACCGTTGCACTTATCGCGGGCCCCTGCGCCTCTCTCTTCGAACCTGGCCCCGTTCGTGTCGAGTGCCCGGGCCCGGGGGTACGGTGTCAACGATATGGCGCTCTCCTTGACAAGTGAGGTATGGCTTGGTGAAATGTGATTTTTGACATTATTATTGAGCGGATCTTTCAAGGTGGGAAAAGTAGGATGATCTCGACCGATGCCTCGGCCCCCATCGTCGTCTTTTATGAGTGTTCAGGTCGCTCAAGCAACTTGGCGGCCGGATACGACGTCGGCGCCCCGGTCTCGGGATCCGGAAAACATATTCTTGACGTCGGCAAGACCGGCGGCCTTCCAGCCATTCGAAACATCGACGTGGACGAGTCGGTCCAATCGTCGTCTACGCTGGCGAAGCATGTCTGAACGGTCCGGGGCAGGCAAGGCGCCTCGGAGGGCGTAGCTTCCAGCCTTCCTCAACTTCGCCCGAGGGTCGAGATATGGGGTTCGAGCGAGTGCGCGGCTATGTTTCCGTGCGCGTGCGAAAAGATTGGCACATTCGTCGCGCCATCGAAACCGGCCTGGCGATGCGGTGGCTCCGGACAAAAACCCGACCGCGTATTTTGGACATCGGCTGCGGAGAGGGGACCTACGACTATCGCCTCGTCCGGCGTGGGGCGAGGGTGGTGGGTCTCGACATCCATAAGGAGAGACTTCGCCAGGCTGCGCGCCACCACCTGGGGCGGGATCTCGTGTTCCTCGAGGCCCGCGCCGAGGCCATCCCCGTCAGGAGCGGGTCGTTCGATTACGTGATGAGCCTCTGTGTTTTCGAACACCTGGCAAACGATGGTCAGGTGCTTGCGGAAGCGCGCCGTGCGTTGCGACCCGGAGGACGATTGCTCCTGACGCTCGATAGTTTCAGCAGGCCCGACGTGCCGGAAGGCTGGCGGAACCACCTCTGCAAGACGCACGCCGTCCGTACGCTTTACACCGTCCCGGCCATCGAGTCGAGACTGAAACGACACGGCTTCCGGTTGATTCGTTCCCGCTATGTAATGGCCTCGCCGCTCGACCTCCACCTCATCAAGCTGAGCTACGCCACGGAACGGATGAAACCGATCCGGGCTGCACTGGTGCGCACGTTCCTGGTGACCGCCGGACGGTTGATCAGCCACCTCGCAAATGCGGGTCTGAGCGCGGACAACGGCTGGACCCTGGTGGTGGAGGCTTCCGTGGCAGACCGCAGGTAGCAACGGTCCAAGACGAGATGCATTGCTCGCTCTTGAACGAAAACGGCTACAGGAGAACCCTGAGCCTGGTTTTGCCAACTACGTTCTCTTGAAGTGCAATGCGCTGGCACTTCAACCACTCCCGGGCCGGAGGCCGACCCGGGAAAATCAAGAGCGATTCCGATGCCTGAGAAGCGGATGAACAGAAGCGAACGGCGGAAAACAAAATTCGAGTCGGATGCGCGTAAGACCGCGCTCGACATCATCTGTCGCGTGGAAAACGGGGCCTACGCAGACCGGCTGATCGAATCGACGCGTCGATCCCTCAGGCTGAGTCCTTCAGACAGACGCCTCTTGCAGGAGTTGGTCCTGGGCACGGTGACCTGGCAGGGCACGATCGATCACTTGCTCTCTCCCTACTTGAGGCGGCCGCTCCTCGGGCTCCCGCCCCGCCTCAGAAATATCCTCCGTCTCGGGGTCTATCAGCTTCGTTACCTCGATCGCATCCCGGCCTACGCCGTCGTCTCCGAGTCGGTCGAAACAACGCGTGAGAGAGAGGGCAACGGAGCGGCAGGGTTCGTAAACGCGGTGCTCAGGGGCATATCTGAGGACAGACGTCCGGTTCGGCTTCCCGATTCCGCTTCCGACCCGGTCCGATTTCTTTCCTTGACGACCTCTCATCCGGCGTGGATGATCGTACGCTGGTTACACCGTTGGGGATTCGAGGAGACCCGAGCGCTTTGCGAGATGAACAACAGGCCGCCTGTGCTCACGATCCGGGCGAACACCCCTCTCGTGAGTCCTGAGGCCCTCCAGGATCAACTGGAGGCCGAGGGCGTAAGGATAGATCCCTCGTCCCTCCTCGACGGCTATTTCACCGTCCCGAAAGTCGGTGCGCTCTTCCAGACGCGGGCCTACCGCGCCGGCCAGTTCGCCGTTCAGGGAGAGGGGGCCGGGCTGGTCGTTTCCTGCCTCGATCCGAGGCCTGGAGAACGAATCCTCGACCTCTGCGGCGCGCCGGGAGGGAAGGCGATGGCTGCGGCCGAAAGGATGCAGCAGCAAGGCCTGGTGCTGGCCCTGGATCGCCACGCAAGCCGGTTTCGCAGGCTTCGCCAGAACTTGATTCGCCTGCGACAAACGGCCGTGGCCGCCGTGATCGCCGACGGATGCCTGCCTCCGACTCGACGCGCATTTCACCGCGTCCTGGTCGACGCCCCCTGCTCTTCGATCGGCGTGCTCTCCCGTCACCCCGAGCGGCGATGGTCGCTCAAGGAATCGGATCTCCCTCGCTTTTCCCGCAGGCAGTCCGAGCTCATCACGGCTGCCGCCGACCAGGTCCTCCCGGGCGGCGTGCTTGTTTACAGCACCTGCAGCGTGGAGCCCGAAGAAAACGAACGGGTCGTCGAGGCCTTCCTCGACGCCCGTCCCGACTTTCGGCTGGAGTCGGCCTTCAAACCGTCGAACCCGGTAGTCCGCGGCGCCTATCTCCAGACGCTGCCTCAGCGACACGGCTGCGAAGGTGCGTTCGCTGCCCGCCTTCGCAGCCGTTGATCTCTTTCGGCGAAAAACGACAGGCAACGCACTTACGGGCAAAATGCCCCGAGGCAGCTACGGAGATCGCTTAGCCTGAATAATTCATAAAAAAGGTTAGGAAAGTCACTCGTACTCACCTTTTCTTGTTCGCCCAAGAAAAGATGGGAAAAGAAGGGCGCCTGCCTGCCGCGCCCAACGCGGCGCAGGCAGGCCCCTCAGGCGCCGGGGGGGCTGATTTTTCCGCGAACCGTCTCAGTGGCCCTGGAGGGGTTTGTGTCCTGGGATCTTTTGCGGTGTCCAAAGACGAAGGTGCTTGACGGATAAGCGCGGAAAAATCCCTCCCTTCCGCCCCAAAGCGGCTAGGGAGATCGCCCTGAACGGGACAAGGCGTGGTCACAGGGGGAATGGGCCTGCATGCCGAGCCGCGCGAAGGGCGTACCGGCGCGGAAAAATCCCACACCCCATCCCTCAAAGACGGCAACAGAACCGTGCTTCTCGATCCGGTCGACGGGCGCTGGAAGGCGTGGGGAACAGCGGCGGCACACGACCTTTACGAATTCCAGAGCGCGCTTCCCCGCGCCGCCACCCAAGTTCGGCTACTCTCCGCTCGCCATCGCGCGGCTCAGAATCCTGGCCGTTGTCTCTCTCATGATGCGCGGGTCGACCGAATCTCCCCGCTGAAGCATCTCACGCACCTGTTTTCCCGAGATGAAAACCGGTTTCTCGTCCGGATGGTTCTCCATGAGATCCACGCGCCCGATCGACTCGTAATAGGCGGCAAACCCGACCTTCAGGGGTTGAATCAACAGCCGGCCATTCAGGTGATCGAAGATCTCCTGGGCCTCAAAGTCGCCCCAGATCTGACTGCCGTCGTGATAGGGGGCATCGGCGTGCTTGCGACCGATGATGATATCCGTGAATCCATAGTTCTGACGATAAATGGCGTGCATAACGGCTTCCCTGGGGCCGGCGTAAAACATCTTGATATCCAGGCCCATCAGCATCACCCGGTCCGTCACACGCTTGCCGAGACCGCGCCACAAGGCGGGATCGCTGTCCTCTTCGCCGAGCGCACCCGAGGAGATCAGGGCCTCGTAGGTCTGCATCCGGACCGTTGCACTCACATCGTCAGCCTTCGTCTCGCCGAGCAGAGGGTTCAGACAGGCGATCGCGTTGAACTCCCGTCTCAGCAGCCACTCCAGACCGTAGATCAGGGCGTACTCGTGGGCGCGATGGAGCGGGTTCCGTGTCTGAAAGGCAACGGCGCGCTCCCAGCCCTCGGCTTCGAACCGTCTGCGTGCCTCGGCAGGCGATTGCAGAAACTTGCCGAACGCCGGGTTCGGGGCCTCGGGCAGAACAGCTATTTCTCCCCCGATCAGGGACGTCTTCTCCCCGTCCGCCCGGAGGACCATGTCGGCCCCCGGGTGGTCCTTGCGATCCGTCAGGTAGACGCGGTCGAGATAGCGATCCTTGTCCCACGGGTAGACGTCGGAGAGGTCCAGGCGGGCGACCAACTCGCCCCTCGAGTCGACAAGCGCGACCCGATCGCCGGGCGAGAGCTTCGAGGCAAGACCCGGAGCGACGGGGAGTGCCAACGGGATGGTCCAGGCATACAAGGCTCCCTGCGACAGAATCACGCCCTCGTCGAGGACGCGGGTATAGGTGGGCTCGTCCATCGGTCCCCTCAATGGACTGAGGGCACCGTCGCCAAACCGGTAGACCGTCGACACGTCCGCGTCGCTCACGGGAACGTGAATGAGCCTCGCTGCCTCTTTGCGAAACGAGGAGATTTCATCTTCCGGCATACGGCAGTCTACCGGTTCCTGCAGTCCGCCGTGAGGGGCAATGCGTCCGACCATGGGAAGTCATCCTCCATTTGAAAGACCCGCTTCCGCGGCATCACGTCACGAGCGCCTCTGATATGGCGTCGTGAAACTCCGGTCTCAACCGTCTGATCCCCCGGTTTTTCCGGTTGGGGTGGATCCGATTCGTCAGCAGAACGACCCCGAGGTCTCGTTTGGGGTCGGCCCATATGGATGTGCCCGTAAAACCCAGACTCCCGAAAGATTCCGGAGAAAAATGGGTCCCGGTCGTGCTCCTCTCCCCGGAAACCGTGTCCCACCCGAGCGAGCGCGTGCTCCCCGGCACCAGGTTCGCGCGCGCCGTGTAGGCGTGGACGCGATCCTTCGGAAAGACTTGGCGACCTCCCATTCTGCCGCCATTCAGGAACGGATGCAAGAAACGCCCCAAGTCTTCCGCGTGGCCGAAGAGGCCTGCGTGCGGGGCCACGCCCCCCATCGCCCAGGCATTCTCATCGTGCACTTCCCCGTGGATTAATCGTTCTCGAACGTCGGCGTCGTACTCGGTGGGGGGAATTCGGGGGTGAAGTTTCCGTCCGGGACGATAGGTCGTACCTGCCATCCCCAGCGGATCGAGAACATATTGCCGTGCCAATCGGTCCGGCCTCTGCCCGCTTACCCGTTCGAGCAACGCGCCGAGAAGGATGAATCCCGGATCGCTGTAAATGTCTTGTGTCCCGGGTTCGCAGGCCAGCGGAATTCGACAGACCGCGTCCTGCACGGCCTCGGCGGAAAGACAGGTGCGATAGAGCTCGGCGTGCGCGGGAAGGCCGCTGCAATGTGCGAGCAGCAGCCTGGGCGTCACCTTCTCGCGTCCCGCACCTCGAAACGCTTTCATCCTTTCCGCAACCGGCTCATCCAGGTCCAGTCGGCCGGATGCCTCGAGATGCATGCAGATCGCAGAGGTCGCCACTACCTTCGTCAGAGAGGCCAGGTCGTAAACGTCCTCTGGCCGCACCTCCGGAGCGCCGGGTTCGTACCGGTGTCGTCCCACGGCCCACTTCGCCGCCACGGCCCCGGCGTGCAGGACCAGCCCCACGGCCCCGGGTGTCGTCTTCCCGGACACGTGGCGGACGAGCACCTCCTTTGCCCGCTCCAGCTTCCGGGGATCAAATCCCGGCGCTTCGGGTGAGGGTTCAAGCGCCGTCGTTTTTCCACCACCGGGAATCACGCGATCCATCTCTGATCCGCCGTCCCTGTCTGCCGTCCGTCTTTGGGCGGCTTGACCCTGCAAAAGGCTGCAAATATATTGTCGTTATGAAGTTTGTCGCCGACGGCATGCTCGGCAAGCTGGCCCGATGGCTCAGGATTCTTGGATATGACACCGCCTACGACCCGCTCGCCGATGACGATACGCTGCTGAACCGCGCGCTGGCGGAGGATCGCATCCTCCTTACCCGGGACAGGCCTCTGGCGGAGCGAGGTCCCGACGGGTGTTGTTTCCTCGTCGCCTCCGGCAACCTGGACGACCAGATGGTTCAGCTGGTCCGGATGCTCGGGCTGGACCTCGAGCGGGAGACCTTCACCCGCTGTCTGGTCTGCAACGAGCCGATCCTGCAGGTTACGCCTGAAGCGGTTCGGGACAGCGTCCCTCCCTACGTCTTCAAGACGCAGCGCCGCTTCCACGCCTGTCCCGAATGCCACCGGATCTATTGGCAGGGCACGCACCTGAACCGCATGAGAGGCAGGTTGAAGACAATCAGGGAACACGCGGAAAAGGCCCGAAAGGAGGTCTCGTGACGGACTGCGAACCCCACGTCGTCTTCATCACCGCAGGATCGGAAGACGAAGCTGCGAAGATCGGCCGGACGCTCGTCGAGGAGCGCCTCGCAGCGTGCGCGAACATCGTTCCCCGAATCCGATCCATCTATCGCTGGCAAGGGAAGATCGAAGATGAGCCCGAGGTCTTGATGTTGCTCAAGACGACCCGCGCGCGGCTGCAGGCCCTGATTCGACGCGCCAGCGAGCTTCACGGCTACCAGGTCCCGGGCATCGTCGCTCTCCGGATTGGTGAGGGCCACGCGCCCTACCTGGAATGGATTCAGGAAAACGCAGGCGGAAGCTCGTCGGCGTCCGCTCGATCTTCGCCACGCCCCGATGGCGTTGAAGCCGAACCGGCGTGAGGTTCGGGGGCCACGCCTCCGCGTCTCCGCGGCGAAAGATGGCGTCAATGCGCCCTGAACACCCGGACTGTCACACCACCCGCTCTCTTGCCTGGAGGTACGACGCGTGACCAGTTGGATCTATCTTACGGCGGCCATTCTGCTCGAGGTCTCAGGAACGACAGCCATGAAGCTTTCCTGCGGATTCACCAGGCTCTGGCCATCCGTTTTCGTTGCCGTATTCTACCTCGCCTCCCTCGCCTCCCTGACGATGGCCCTGAAGGCGATCGACGTCAGCGTGGCCTATGCGATCTGGGCCGGGCTCGGGACCGCGATCATCGCCGCCATCGGGATCGTTTACTTCGGGGAATCAGCGTCCGCGGTCAAATTCGCATCCCTTCTGCTGATCATCGTCGGCGTCGCAGGTCTCCATCTCTCGAACGCACATCCCTAGGCAGGCCGGCTCGTCGCCACCGCCAACAGAAAACGCCATGCCTGCGTTCGCAGTTCCGTCGTCTCTGCCGCTGCTTTCGGGACCCTATCCGTAGGCCTGGGTGATATATCCCTTGAGCCTGGAACCGGTCTCCCTCAGCTGATCCTCCGGCAGGTCCTCTCCCTTGATGATCTCCAGAGAGACGTAGCCCGTGTAGCCGTGCGACTTCATTCGCTTCGCCAGATGCAGGATGTTCGTATTCTCCGGATCGAGTACTTCATCGTGGATATGAAAGTGCCTGATGCGGTCCTTCAACAGATCGTAGGCTTCGTCGTCCATGTTCGAATCGTTCCAGAGGGCGCCCACGTTCGGCGCCGTGATCCGGTGGATGATCTCGGCCGCCTTGTCCGTCGTCATGATGATATCGTGCCCGCACTCGAGCATGGGACAGACTCCGGCGGCTTCAGCGTACGCGCCCAGCTCATCGAACGCCGCGGCGACCTGCGTCGCGACCTCCGTCGTGAGTTCAGGCACCTCTTTGCCGGCGAAAATCCTGACAATGGGCGCGCCAAGGTCAGCGGCCAGATCCAGGTCCGCCCGGGCTGCCGCGAGCTGTTCCGCGTGCCTCCGGGGATCCGGGTTGGAGAGCCGTACGGAACTGGCGACGCACGGGATCTCCACGCCCGCATCGGCGAAGCGGTCCCTCGCACGCCGCCTTTCCTCCGCGGAAGATTGTGACGATATCCCGTGCTTGTGTCCGATGTCCACCCTGATCTCCACGCCGTCGTAGTCTGTGTCCTGCGCAAACCGGACGACACGTTCGAGGTCCCAAGTCGGACAGACAAACGTCATAAAACAGAGTTTCATGGCCCGTTCCCCCCTTGTGAAAGCGGTTTCTGAATCGAATCCGTCACCGTGGAGCCGCCCCGCCGGAGCCTCTCGTGAACCGACTTCGTGGGAGGTGACTGAAATTGCCCGTCAAGAAATCGAAACCGCCGCCCCGGATTTTGCGGAGGCATAGATCGCGTCCGTCATCTTCTGCAACACGAGGGACCGCTCCAGGTCGGTCCTCGGCTGCCTGCCTTCTCGAATCGCGCAGACGAAATCGTTCAGAATATCGTCGTCCACACGCCCGTCGCCTTCCTTCCACACCGTTTCACGCACGACACCCTCGCCGGGAACGAATCGGTCCAGAATCACGGCGTCCGGAATCTCCTTTTGCGGGCGAACCGGTACGTACAGGGCGCCTTCGGTGCCTACGATCTCCCAGGCATTATGCGTTCTCACGCTGCAGAACTCCCCGCGCTCGACGCTGAAAACGATCTCCCCATCGCAAAGTATAAGCCCGATGCAGTGGGCGTCGGCATCCGAACCGGGCGCCACGTTCGCAGACATCGGTTCGGCCGCGGGCCACCACTTGGCCAGCACCTCCCGGGGCTTGAGCTTCCATCCGGTCACGTGCATCATATAGTCCAGGTCGTAGATGCCCACGTTCACGAGCACCCCGCCCCCGTTCTGTTCCATGCTTTGACGCCACGCCGGTGGATGCGCTCTCGGCGTCTCCGGGGCCTCCTGCACCCCGCGCACACGCACCGTGCGGATCTTCCCCAGTGCGCCCGAAGCAATACACTCGGTGGCAGCCTCGGCGTGGCCGGTGAAGACAAAGCGGGAGGAGCAGCAGCCCACCACGCGGTCTCCCTGCAGCGCCATGATCTGCTCGACCTCCTCGGCGGATCTCGCGACCGGCTTCTCCAGAAGGACGTGCTTGTTCCGCTGCAGTGCCTTGAACGCAACCGGGGTCCGAAACCCTGCAGGCATGGCCAGGACCACGGCCTCCACCCGATCATCGTGGATCAGATCGTCATCGTTGTCATAGACGGTGGGTATACGAAATCGCTCCGCCGCGGCGAGAGCCCGCTCTTCAACGACGTCCGCCACGGCGACGATGTCCGCCAGCGCGCACCTGTCTGCAAGATTCAAGTGGTGAGTGCCTATCACCCCACAGCCGACAATACCCAGCCTCACGGGCTCCATCACGATCCCTCCTCGTTTACGTTGCAAACGTCATCCGGAAAGCACTCTGCGCTGATGTCAAGGGGGTCGATCGGCCGTCCGAAGTCCGGCATCCGCCTCCGTCGATCCTGCCGCCCGCCGTCTCTCAACCGTCGCCGGCTGAAATGCGCCCGATCGACCGCGGCAATATAATACGCATTTCCGTAAAATGAGCGACGATAAGATGATCACGGCTCGTCTATCGGGAAAAGGGGTCGCTCGATTCTATGAAACGGAAACCGCGACAGATCGTTCGACGAGAGACCGGGCCCGTCGGCGACGATCACCTCTGAGGCGATCGGGCCGAATGCCGCGCGGAAATGCATCGCCGACTTCACGACCAGAATGTCCGTGTCGATCGGATCGATCCCCACGGCGCGGAACGCCTCGGTATCGTAGGTCTGAAGCCGGTGACTCGCCACCAGGATCCGGACGCCCTTCAGCTCCAGGACGGCGGTTGGCCCCATGTTCGCCCAGGCGCCTTGCGACATCGAGCCTCGAATACGATACCGGCCGTCCGATATCATTCGCACCCGCGCATCGATCTCCAGCGGTCGCCCGTGCAGGTCGTCCGTCTTCGCGCCCAGACGGGTTGAGATCTTCGCACCGACGCCGGCTCGGATCGCCTCCCGGACGACGGAGGGATCGTAGATCGTAGACACCGCCGCGTTCGGCGCTTTCTGAGCCAGCAGTTCACGAACGATCTCCACGCTGTCGTTGGATCCGCCGCCACCCGGGTTGTCGGCCACGTCGGGAATCACGACCGGCCTGCCCGGCACCGCCAGTGCCTTGGACACCGCCCCCGGAATCGATGCAGGCGTGTAGAGAAACGCCCGTCGTCGATTCCAGGCCCGCTCCGAGAGGCGCTCCGCTTCTTCCCGAGCCAGATCCTCGTCTCCATCGGTGTAGACCAGAATCGCAAACCCGATTTGAGGAACATCGGCCCACGGGAAACCGGCAAACAGCGAGGTCGAGATGATGTCACCGGGCCGATTGGCGCGCAGCGCTTCCTCCCAGAGCGACTTGTAAAGTCCCCACTCGGTGTTGCACGTCGCGGGAACGGGGATCATTCCCGGTTTCCGCCGCGCGCAGACCGGATGCAGTTCGCCGGAGGCGATCCGAACGATCAGGTTTGCCGCTTCCACGCCCCGCTCGTACATGTCCGTATGCGGATACTTCTGGTATCCGATCAGGAGATCGGCGTGCTCGATCATCAGGTCCGTAACGTGGGAATGCAGATCCAAGGCAACCACAATCGGCATTTCGGGACCGACCTCTTCCCGAATCCTCTCCAGCACCCGCCCCTCTCCGTCATCCGACTCCTCGGTCACCATGGCCCCGTGCAGATCCAGCAGCATCCCGTCGGCATCGGGATGCTTGCGTGCCCCATTCAGGATCCTCTCGGAAATGGTGTCAAAAGCTGCTTCGGTCACCCGACCCGACGGGGTCGCAAAGGCGGAAACCGTGAGCACGGCCTCATCTCCCCGCCTCCGGATTACGTCCAGAAACCCCCCGATATTCGTGCGCGTGCCCGCGAGCTCGGTCGCGACCTCGACGCCCTCGGCATAGTGCCGTTCCCGAAACTGCGCCAGCCCCGTTGCGACGGACGAGAACGTGTTCGTCTCGTGGGAAAAACCGCCGATGATCCACTTCATGAAAGCACCTTTGTTCGATCAGCTTGGACGGGATATCTCCGCCCGTTCAAGAGGTTTGGATCCCGGTGCGCTTTCGTCGAGCAGGACACGGCCCGTTTCATTCCGCCGCCCTGGCGTTCTCGTGGCCGTCAAACAGGCCGAGCCCCAGCCGGCCCACGTCCAGGTTGTAGTCGAAATCGTTCGGGCCCCAGGGGCTGTTGAACCCGATGATCGGCACGCGACCTTCGTGACGGGAGCCGTGGGAACGCAGGGACAGCGCCTCCTGCGCGTTGGGCAGGGGACCGAAGACCGTTTCCCTGTCGGCAAGCATGAACAGGTCCCCGATGCGGTCCGGATGCAGCCTGAAGGTCGTGGCGGCCTCGGCCGAGGGATAGACCTTCTCCACGCCCGGGGCGGCGGACAACAGTGCGAGCGCCTCCGCGAGATCCCTTCGGTCTTTCAGAAAGACATAGGCAGCCCCTCCCTGATTGCCGTGGTGAACGACGTAGCGGTCCTTGATGATCGGAATGGCCACCGCATCCACGCCCCCTTCTCTCAGCCAGCGTTCCGGATCCAGCCCGCGCGTTTTCGAGCCCATCCCGTGGTCGGCCGTCACGTAAATCTGCCGTCCGGGGTCGTCATCCACGATCGCTCCAATCAGACGGTCCATCTCGGCCATGTGTCTCAACGAGACGTCGTCGTTCGGACCATGCTTGTGCTGGACCCAGTCTGTTGTAAAGCAGCAGGTCAAGTCCGGATCTTCATCCCGCAGCACGCGCCGCAACGCACGCAACAGCCAGAGGTTGACCTCGGCGGAGTAGATCTCCTCCGCCGGCCCGATCGCGTCGACGTAGTCGGACGTCGGGTCCTCTGCCGCGATCCGAACGTCCGCCCCGCCACCCAGGAGGCCCAGCAGCTTCCCTTTGGTCACCAGCAGCGCCGCCTTGCTCGCAACGCCAGTCGCTTTCGCCTTTTGAAACAGCGTGGGTTCCAGCAGAAATCGATCATCCTCGACAAACGAACCCGCGCCGCTTTCTCTGTCCACGCAGTAGTTCGTCGTAATCCCGTGTCGGTCGGGAAAGGTGCCCGTCGCAATGCTCGTCGTATTCACGTTGGTTACGGACGGAATCACTGCCCTGCCTTCCGTGAGGAATCCCTCCTGGCCGAGCCGGGTCAGGTTCGGCGTGTCGCCGGCCTCCAGGTATTCCGGGCCGCATCCATCGATACACAGGATCAAGACCTTCGGCGTTGCCATTCAATCTTCCTCAAACGTCGGGTGCCAGGCTCGATTTCAAAGCAACGCATTCGCCAGACCCGTAAAATCCTCGACCGTCAGATTCGGACGATAGGGTGAATCGTCATACGGAAGTCGATGACGATTCACGAAGGCCGCTTTCAGGCCACACGCTCTGGCGCCCACGACATCAAACGCGTTTGCAGAGACCATCAGGCATTCGTTCACCGCCAATCCAAGGATCCTGGCGGCCCCCCGGTAGACGGCCGGGTGAGGTTTGAAGACACCGAATCGAGTCACGGAAGTCACATCGGCAAACGCCCAATCCAGACGGTTTGTCACGAGATGCTCCAAAAAATCGGGATCGCCGTTGGAAAGGACGGCCAGCTTGAAGGTGTCCTCGAGGCGCGCCAGGGCGGCACGGACCTCCGGAAACGGGGAAAGCTCATTCCAGGCCCCCATCACCCGCGTCACCTCATCCGAACAGATTCGCATCCCGTTCAAGCCGAGCGTATACACGAATGCACGACGAGCCGTCTCCAGATAGCCGGCGTGACCCACCATCATAATCGTATCCTGAAACTGTTCGATCCTCTGCCTGGCACGCCATTGATCCCAGAACCGGCCTGCTGACACATCTGCGCCCTTTTCCGTCAGGAACGTCTGAATGTGGGGGATCAGGCTGCCTTCCAGATCCAGAATCGTACCGAACAGGTCGAACATGAGCGCCTTGACATCCTGAACCTGCTTCATCCACGCCTCCCGGTCTGTTCGTCATCAAAGCGCGGGCAGAGTCGATTTGCCATAGCCGACCAGTTCCACGTAGCCGCGTCCCACGCTCAGGCCCTCCGTGTCCGTCACACGAACCGCACCCTCCCAGTAGAACAGTCCGGGCACGAGTCGGCTTCGATTCTCCTGATCCGGGATCTCCGGTTCCACGTTCAGTTGCAGAGCCGACCCTTCGAGCACGACCCGCCACTTTGATGGGTAGATCGCATCGGTCACGGGGCTCTTCCAGGTCTCTACTGCAACGACGGAGGCCTTGTCTCCCGGAATGTAAACGGTATCTCCGTTCTTTCCGACGACGGTCCCCCAGGCGTAGTCGGCCTTGCCCGACGTGTCCCGGACCGAGTAAAGCATCACGTCTCGTCCGTCGCTGAGCTGAAGGCTGAACCAGTCCCACCCGGCCTGGTGGGCCTCGAGCTGATTCGACCCGAACTCCTTGTCCATCCAGCTCTCGCCCCGCACGGCCATCGTATCTCCGCCGATCGAGATCGTTCCCTTTGTCTCGAGTCGGGTAAAGCTGTAGTACTGGCTTGCCGCGGTGGGACGCTTTCCCTTTCGGCTGTAACCGCCCGGACCCTGAAAGACGATCGGCCTTGCCGGCCGGGTTGAAAGCGCAAACGCCATGTTTGCCCTGCGATCCTGCATTTCGAAGTCGAACCCGCCCCCGTTCCAGATCAGGCGCCAGCGTCCTTCGGTTCCCGCGGGCGCTCGGGACCACGCAATGGTCGAGTCGGGATAGGTCCCGAACCCGCCCAGTAAGGGCACGGCCCGGTACACCACTTCGCTGAAGGTGTGTCGTCCCGACGTGAGATCGCTCACGGCGGCGTGACCCATGACCAGGTTTTCCGCGGTCCACTCGGACGACAGCTCCAATCGCTCAGGCACGAGTCCGATCCGGAATATCGTGAACTGGTAGCCGAACCGCCGTCCATCGCCGGACGCCAAATGGCCCGTGAAGTACCACCACTCGGTCTTGTAGTCCGGTCGCGCCCAATGGTCCTCCGGAAAGGACCACGCATAGTCGGGACGCGCCGCCTTCCACTCCTCCGCCGACGTGGTCACGGTCAAAGAAAGCACAGTCAGGATCACGCCGCTTCTCATCGACTGAACCGCCGCTTCCGTCCGTCTTGATCGCATTTGCCCGTTGCCCGTTCTTCGCGTCTCCGGCGTCTACTCCGCTGTCTGCCGTTCAATCCACGACCCGCGGACCCGAAACCTCGCGCAGTCCTGTCCGCGTGCCTTCGGCTGCGCGGACGTCAGATGTCGTCGCGGCTCAGCTCCCTCGCCGGTGTCCGGCTTGCGCGAAGGGCCGGATAAAGGCTGGCGATCCCCGCCGCGCCCACGATGGACGCGATCTCCTGAAGCAGGTCTCGCCAGGGCCAATAGACCTGGATCGTCCAGCCGAAGTAGGCGCGGTTGATCACGAAGATCAGGACGCCCGCAAGCGCCAGGCCGCCGAGCAGGCCGAGCGTCAGTCCCAGAAACCCCATCGCGAGTCCTTTCCAGACGAAGATGTTGAACAGCTGTCGACGGCCGGCGCCGAGCGCCCGGTAGAGCGCCAACTCCGATATCCTTTCGCGGGCCAGGACGAGCAGCGTCAGCGCGACGCCGCACGTGGCGATGGCCAGGCTCATGAATTGAAGGATTCGGGTGACCGCGAACGTCTCCTCGAACACTTTGGATATCTCCGCTCTGAGACGGCGGTTGCTTCTCATCAGGAGCGGGGCCTCGGGAAAACGGGCCTTCAGTTCGTCCAGGACACGCTCGGGGTCGTACCCGGGCGCAAGATACAGGGCAACGCTGTTCACGGGGCCGGGGCCAAAATGCCGCGCCATCGTCGTCAGATCCATTACTGCGATCCCGCCCTCCGTGCTGTAGTCGTAGTAGACGCCCGCGATCTCCAGGCGCAGTTCCCCCTCCCGTCCGTAAAGCGGCAGTTCTTCGCCTACCGCCAGGCCCCGTTTCCGGGCCAGTGTCTCTCCGACAAGGACCTTCCCGTCTTCCCGGACCTGTCTGAAGACTTCGGGCGGCTCGCCCTCCAGAAGGGGGAACCTCGGCGCGCCGCCGACGAGTCCCATCTCCACGCCGGCAATCGAGATGCGTTGCTCCCCGGTATAGCCGAGGAACGCCCGAAGACGGTCTACGGCCGCCACGCCCGGATGGGCGGCCATGGCACGCACGATCTCCGGGTCGAGCGTCGACTCGGCCCCCTTTCCACGCCAAGACCGGGGCGTAACGTAGATATCCGCCTGGATCGATGTCGCCACCCAAACCTCCAGCGTCTTCCGGAAGCTCCCGATCATCAACGTAATGCCGATCAGCATGCTCACGGCCACGGCCAGCGACGCCACGGCGACCGACGTCGTCTGGAGCTGGAGACCCAGGCTTTTCAGGCTGTAGCCGAACCCGAACCGCTTGATTCTCACCGAGCCGCATGCCTGTTGGACGAGAAAGGGGCTGAGCAGGGGGATGCCGATCAAAAGCCCGATGCCGAGCACGAACCCGGAAGGCTGCCACGTCTGACTCCAGACCTGGTACCAGATCCAGGGAAGCAGGATCACGCACATCCCGATCACAAACAACGTCTTCGCCGCGGACCCGATCTTTTCGTGAATGACGAAGGCCGAGAGCAGAGATCGCGTGTCCCGGCGGCTGAGGTCCAGCGCCGGAATCACGGCTCCGGCGACGGCGCCGCCGATCCCGACCAGCCCCGCGAGCGCGAACAGCTCGACCGGGACCTGCAGCGAAGAGATCTCCTCGAGCAGGTAGAGGTTGCTCAGCGTCGCGCTCACCTTGTCCACGCTCGCCTCAGCCACCCCGAATCCGAGCGGAATTCCCAGCATCACGCCCAGCGCCCCCAGGATGACCACCTCCCCGAGGATGAGAGCGCACACCTGCAGCGGGGTGGACCCGATCGACCTCAGAAGACCGAACTCGGCGCGTCTCCGGATCAGCGAAGCCTGCGTGCTGCTGTAAACCAGGAAGACGCCCACGAAAAGGCTGATCAGACTCAGGGCCGTCAGGTTCAGGCGAAATGCGGCCATCAGGCCCAGCGCCTGCCGCTCTCGCTCCTCAGGCGTAACGACCTGCAGCGAAGGTCCCAGCGCGGTTCGGAGCCGGTCCATGACGCGGGTCTTCTCCACGTCCTCCGCGACCTGTACGTCGATCTGATGGATCTCGCCGCGGCGCCCGAACAGACTCTGGGCCTGCGCAATATCCATCACGACCAGCTTTGGACTTGCCAGCGGACTCATCGATTGAAAGTCGACGAGCGCGCCCACGACGAGCCGAATCCGGCCGGATCCGCTGGCCACTTCCAGCGGGTCGCCGACCTTCAGACCCCGTTCGGCCGCAAGCCGGGGGGATATGGCGACCCAGCCCGGCCGGGAAAGTCCGTTCGAAAGGTCGCCCGGGGCTCCGCGCCAAGGGATTTGCATGGGGGCGAAAAAATCGACGCCGAGCACTTCCAGGAAGAAGGCCTCCTCGTCCGGCAGGGCGACTTCCACGCGATGGAGCGGCCAGGCGGCGGCGACCCCAGGCTCGGAAAGCACGTCGGCGTAGACCTCCTCGGGAAACGTGGGTGTCCGCCCCAGAACGCTGAAATCCGCGCCCCCGCTCACGGCCTCCACGCTCCCCCGGAAGGCCGCGATGGCGTTTCTGTTGATCACCTGAATCGACAGCACGGAGGCCACGCCCAACGCGACCCCGAACAGCGTCAACAGGTAAAGCGTTCGCCCCGCCCTGAAATGGGAACCGAGGGTGCCGAGGAAGTAGCGGATCATTCTCGCTCCAGCACGCCGCTGTGGAGCGTCCAGACCGCGTCGGCGAGTGCGACGACTTCGCGGCTGTGGGTCACGTAGAGCAGCGTCGTCCCTTCCTGCGAAACCAGATCGAGCAGGAGCTCCATTACCTGCCGACCGGTCTCGTCGTCCAGGTTGCCGGTCGGCTCGTCTGCGAGCAGGAGCCTGGGCCGGCGCAGCAGGGCGCGACAGATCGCCACGCGCTGCATCTCCCCCCCGGAGAGTTTCTGAACCGCGTCGTGCGCCCTGTCGGCAAGCGCCACGCCCTCCAGCAGATCCATCACCCTCGGTTCGAAGTCGCTCGCCCGGTCCGACGCGATCAACGCCGGCAGGGCCACGTTTTCACTTACCGAAAGGTGGGGGAGAAGATGAAAAAACTGAAAAACGAGACCGATCTCCGAGCGCCTCAGCAGGGTGCGTTCCCTTTCCGACAACCGGGCAAGATCCCGCCCCTGAACGGTGATCCTTCCTTCGGTGGCGACGTCGATGCCCGCGGCAAGATGCAGCAGCGTCGATTTCCCGCTCCCGCTTCGCCCGACGATGGCGACTTTCGTCCCGTGCGGGAGTTGGAAAGAGACATCCCGGAGGGCGAATCTGTTGCCGCCGCCGAACATCCCGAAGACCTTCGAAACACCTTCAAAAGAAACGACGGATTTCATCCGCTTTGAACGCCTCTCCGGGTCGGAAAAACGGGGCGTGATCGCTCGCTCGATCAAAACGCCCTTCTGCGTGAGGTGCCTGATAACGGCAGAACCTGTCTCGAACGCGCGTCCCGGGCGGCGCCTCGCGAGGCGTCAACAGGTCTCCCGGCGCACCATCCCCGAGCCGTCGAAACCGGACGGAGCGCCGGAAATTCCGCATCGAAGGTCGATGCACCCGGGGCAGAAGTCAGAACGGCATCGGGCGCTCGTCTTCCATCTCCGTCTCGGGCTCGACCGGATCGGGTGCGACCGTTGTGGAGGCCACTTTCATTTCGGGGAACTGACGCAAGACAAGCTCAGCCACGCGCCAGACGGCGCGTTTCACGCCATAAAGCGGCCTGGGACGTCCCATCGCGGAGAGTTTGATCAGGACCCGCGCGTCGGGACGGGAGATCACCGAAACGCCGAACTGCTGGGAAAGGTCCCCCTCCTTGACCATCACCTCGACCAGGTGGTGTCCCTCCCTGAGGTCCCGGTAGATCCCGACGAGCTTTGAGACAACGGGCACGCCCCGATGCGACTCCTGCCACGTTTGCGGCTCGAACTCGGAGAACAGCCGGGTCGGATCGATCGGCCCTTCAAGGATTACGTTCGGCATTTCTCCCACGTCCTCAGAGGTTGGCGATAAAGACAGGCAGGCGTCCCGGCGCCAGACAAAGTAGTAGATCCGAGATCCGGCCGTCCTCGCCTTTTGCTCATACTTTGTGGGTCTCCGGCCTGGAAGGTCGTGCACGAACGGGGCACTGAATTTCGATCGAAGAAGCGCCTGGCCCTCCAGTACGTCGGCGATCCACGCCGCGTAGGCTGCGTGGTCCGTCGAGATCGTCGCCTCTCCCCCAGGCCTCAGTCTGCTCCCCAGCAGACGGACGAACCCAGGTTGAATCAGGCGGCGCGCGTGGTGCCGCTCCTTGGGCCACGGGTCCGAAAAGTTGACATAGGCCTCGTCGATGTCGTCCGGCTTGAAGAGGTGTTCGACCAGGCAGCTCGCGCTTCCTTGCAGGACCCGGATGTTGTCCAACCCATCCCGCTCGATCCGTCTCAAAAGACGCGTGACCGAGCCCCAGGACCGCTCGATGCCGACGAAGTTTTCTCCGGGGTTCGTCCGGGCCTTTTCCGCAACGAACCTCCCGTCTCCGAACCCTATTTCCACGACCAGCCGCCCCGGCCGCCTGAAGATGGCTTCCCAGTCGAGCGGCCAGGAAAGCTCCAGCCAGGGAATCAGGAACCTGCAAACTGCGCGACTCAAATGAAACACGCGACGCTCCGCCGGGACCTTACGGGGCCAACCGTTTCCTCACCCAACGACGCTTCCCCCGGCGATGGTAGATCAGGCGGTCGTTCAGACGGTCGGAACGGGCCTGAAAGAACTCCAGGCTGGCCGGCACCAGGCGATAGCCCTGAGCTCCTGCTCCATACCCCGTCCTCAGTCAAACAGGGGTCGAGCAGTCTCGCACGAAGTCAAGACCGGACCGGTTTAGTAAGATGTCATCCCCCGACGGTCCGTTCAAGAACAAACTCGGGGCCGCAAGCACCGAATCACGAGAAACTGCCGACAGGTGCGTCTCCAATGTCGGCCTCGATTCATAGATAGGCAAGTCGAGCAGGCCCGACAATCGCTCCGCGCCCGGATCGCCATCGGTTGACTGCGCGATGGTTCTGAAGGGAAACATGAGCGAAGGGGGCCTTGGCGAATCCGTCCTCTATAGCTGGTGTGCCGACCGGCTACGGGTGGAGGAGCATGCTGGACATGTTTGCTTTTGCTCGATTATTTGAGTAAATTTACTTATCAAGATGAGTAAATTTAAGTTCATTCGGCCCCACGCCGTCGAGTTGCTCCGCCGCCTGAAAGAGCCGCGTCGCTTCCTTCAGGTCATCGCGGGTGCACGACAGGTCGGCAAGACTACCCTGATTCATCAGGTGGCGGAACGGTCCGGTTTGCCTACCTGCTACGCCAGCGCAGACGAGCCGACCTTGCGTGATCCGGAGTGGATTCAGGCGCAGTGGGAGATCGCGCGCCTCGAGACCGAAGCGTCCGGCGAGGCCGGTGCCCTCCTGGTGCTGGACGAGGTGCAGAAGATCGCCGGCTGGTCCGAAACCGTCAAGCGTCTATGGGATGCCGATACGCGGATGGGTACGCCGCTGAGAGTGGTTCTGCTGGGATCGGCGCCGTTTCTGGTCCAGCGGGGTCTCGGTGAAAGCCTCGCAGGCCGTTTCGAGGTTCTGCGCCTTCCGCACTGGAGTTTTATCGAAATGCAGACGGCGTTCGGTTGGTCTATCGATCAGTATCTTTTCTACGGCGCCTATCCGGGGGCCGCGCCCTTGGTGAAACAGCCGGAGCGCTGGGCGAGATACATACGTGACGCACTTATCGAGCCGACGATTTCCCGAGATGTGTTGCTGCTCTCTCGGGTGGACAAGCCGGCGCTCTTACGCCGTCTGTTCGAACTGGGGTGCGCGTATTCAGGGCAGATCCTCTCCTACACCAAGATGATGGGTCAGCTCCGGGACGCGGGGAACACAGTTACGCTCGCCCGCTATCTTGACCTGTTGGCGGGCGCTGGAATGCTCATCGGCTTGCAGAAGTTCGCAGACGCCAAGGTGCGGCGGCGGGGATCGAGCCCAAAGCTGCAGGTCTTCAACACGGCGCTCGTGAGCGCGCTATCCGGGCTGACCCTGGCCGAGGCGCGTGCCGACCGCGAGTTCTGGGGTCGGTTGGTGGAATCTGCCGTGGGCGCCCACTTGGCCAATGCGTCGGCCAGCGGTGCTTGCGAGCTCTTCTATTGGCGTGACCGTAACCGCGAAGTGGATTTCGTCGTGCGTTCGGGCCGGAGGCTAACGGGGCTGGAAGTGAAGAGCGGACGCAAGCGCGATACGCTGCCCGGGATGGCTGCGTTCGCGGACGCTTTCAGGCCGTTCCGGACGTTGCTCATCGGCGGGGACGGCCTTGCGGTTGAAGCATTCCTGTCACGACCGGCCGAACACTGGCTCCGTCCTTGACTTCGTTCACCGAACCTGCCATGGAAGAGGCCGCTCTTGCCTGGCTCGGCCTAATCGTCCACCTATCAACTCCTGGAGGTCTGTGTGTCCGTCAGGATTCTGATCGCGGACTACAATGAGAAGTGGCCAGCAGGGGAAGGCATTCGGTTCGATCTCAGATGGGGCAAACGCATTATTGACAAGCGTACCGGTATACGATACATTTTCTTGTGATTCGGACGCTTAGACATCGGGGCCTCAAGCGGTTGTATGAGCGCGGAGATCCCAGCAAGGTGCGAGCGGATCAGGCCCAACGGATCGCACTCGCTCTGGCGGACCTCGACGACGCCAGCAAGCCCTCGGACCTCGATTTGCCCGGGTATCGGCTTCACCGGCTTAAGGGCGATCTGAAAGGACTCTGGAGCATCTCGATTTCCGGTAACTGGCGGATAATATTCCGTCTTGAAGAAGGTAATACATACGATGTGAACTTGATTGACTATCACTAGGAGAGGAAGAGACCGTGGCGATGAAGAATCCACCGCATCCGGGTCGCAGCATCAAGGAAAACTGTCTGGACCCGCTCGGCCTGAACGTGACCGAAGCGGCGAAGGTATTGGGTGTAGCCCGTCACACGCTTTCGCGAGTACTGAATGGCCACGCTGCCATTTCGCCCGAGATGGCCATTCGGCTGGAGAAAGCGGGATGGTCCAACGCCGAGTTCTGGCTGCGTCGTCAGACTTCCTACGATCTGGTGCAGGCGCGAGAGCGTGAAGATCGGATCAAGGTCGAGCGCTACCAGCTGCTGCCGACGGGTGACGCATGAAAGCGTGAGACCACGAACGGGGAGAGCGCAATGAGGAAGTTCATGTTTCTGCATTTCGGATTCGAGAAACCCACACCTGAAATCATGGGGGCCTGGGAAAAATGGTTCGAGTCGATCGCCGACAGGCAGGTCGATCAGGGCGGATTCAGCGACGGGCGAGAAATCTCGAAAGGCGGAACCAAAGATCTGCCGTGGGACATGGCGTGCATCACCGGCTACAATATCATCGAAGCTGAAGACCTCGACGCGGCTGAAAAAATCGCACAGGACAATCCATACATCGCAAGCATCAGGGTCTATGAAATCAGGTCGATGTAAGGCTCAGTCATTCAGACCGCGATACCGGCGCACGCGTCGGACGAGCGGTTCGGATTTTCACTCGCCGGATGGCGCACGCGGTGCCGCGGGTTGGAGATGAACCGGGAGAAAGAGATGGTCGACCTGAACGGGAAGGCCGCCATCGTAACGGGCGCGTCGCGGGGGATTGGACGCGCCACGGCAGTTACGTTGGCGCGTGCAGGGGCAGACGTTACCGTCAACTATTACACGCACGGGGATGAGGCGGAGGAGGTGGTTGAGCAGATCAGAGAATCCGGTCGGAGCGGGCTGGCGTTTCAGGCGGATGTCTCGGACAGGCAGGCGGTGGAAGCGATGGTGGACGCGACCGTGGGGCAGTTCGGCAAGCTGGACATTGTTGTGTCGAACGCCTATTACTCGAAGCGGGAGCCATTCCTCGACCTGTCCCGGGAAGCGATGCGCCGGACGCTGGATGTAACGCTGTGGGGGGCGTTCCACGTTGCCCAGGCCGGCGCCCGCCGGATGGTCGCGCAAGGCACCGGAGGCAGCATCTGCTTTATCTCTTCCGTCCTGGCGTTCATACCCGTCGCGACCTCCCTGCCCTACAACGCAGCCAAAGCCGGGATCAACCAGATGTCGGCCACGGTCGCGAACGAGTTGACGCCGCACCGCATTCGGTCGAATGTGATCGAGCCCGGCTGGATCGACACTCCGGGAGAACGCCAGTTCGCGACCGACGAACAGATCAGGGAAGGGGCGAAGAAGGTTCCGTGGAAACGGCTTGGAAGGCCCGAAGAGATCGCACAGATGGCGGCCTACCTGGCCAGCGATGCGGCCGATTACATTACGGGGTCGGTCTTTCGCGTGGATGGGGGATTCAGCCTGCAGTACGGAACGACGTCCTGATCCACCGTAAACGCGGCGGAGGGCTGCGACACGGCGAAAGGGTCTTGCCGGTTCACGTGACGGCGGGCACTGCTGTGCTGTTCGGCCGTCGGATGTGGCGTCGGCGCGGGCTCAACACGCCGGACGTCACCCGGCGCGTCCTGCTCTGCGGATGTCAACCGTGTCTTCGAAGCTGAACGGGTGCCGGAGGCGGTCATCGTCAAACGTGCGATTGCTGAGACCCACTTCTCGTTTGCGATAGACTTCCACGAGGACTGCGATGCGAGGGGGTTCTATCTCTACGAGGGCAAAAGGGACGGACAGTACATCGGTCGAAATCGCGACTGTTTTCAAAACGATCGGCGCCATAGATGACGACGATTCAAGCGATAGCGAAACGCTGATCAGCGAAGGGGTCTATCGGGTCGCTCGGCAATGGGGCGTTCAGGGCTTGGCGCCTTACCTTTTGCGCTTCCACACCGAGCATGTTGTCATCAGTGAAACGCCGACAATCTGGCCGCTCGAGCAACGTTCTGCGCTCCATTTGGCAGTGTTGGACGCTGCGCTCGACAGACTCTCGTGACGTGACCCAACGAGGGTGACGATTTCGTGCAGAAAGGGTTCAAATGTTATCGGCGCGAGCGGCAAGACCTCCTGGGACATCGCGAAGGAGAACGAGGCGCTCAAGGACACCGACGCCTATCGCCGGCTGAAGGAGGGGCACGGTCAACATCTGCTCGAGGTGAACGCCTAGGACCTTTGGAAGGTTTATCCTGAATGGTCGGCTCCGTCAGGGGCGGGGCGGGCCCGATCTGATGGCTTCATTGCACGGTTGCTCCCCATGGACGTCTCACCACCGTCCGCAAAGAGGCAGGTGCCTGTGACGTAGGACGCGTCGTCAGAAGCCAGGAACAGGACACACGCAGCAATCTCCCGCGGTGTCGCCGCCCGCTTGAGCATGGTGGACCGTCCAAATTCTTCCCTAAATTCCTTAAGGGCCGTCCCCGCCGCGGCGGCGCGCTGCTCGTGAAAGGGGGTAAGGGTCGGTCCTGGACAAAGCGCATTGACCCGGATGCCATCGTCGGCATGGTCTCGGGCCATCGCACGCGTCAAGCCGGTGACCGCTGCTTTGGTGGTATCGTACTGTACCGCGTTGTGGCTCGCTATCACTGCACTGTTGGAGGCGATGTTGACAATGCTCCCGTTACCCGTACGACGCAGGACCGGGATGGCGGCTTTCGCGCAAAAGGCGTACCCCTTGACGTTCACACCCCAAATGGTGTCCCAGCTTTCCTCACTGGCTTCCGTCACGCTTTGGTAGAGACGGATGGCGGCATTATTGACGAGAATATCAAGCTGACCGAAGTGCTCTACCGTACGGCGGATAAAGGCCATGGCCTCGGCTTCGCGCTCCATATGGGCCTTGACAAATAGGACTTCCGCTCCACTGGCCCTGATCTGTTTTGCGATGTCGCTACCGCGCGCGCCCTCCCGATCGGCAAAGGCCACCCGTGCCCCCTCTTCCACAAACAGTCGTACCGTGGCTTTGCCAATGCCCGATGCGCCCCCGGTGACCGCCGCGACCTTGCCATCCAGTCTTCCCATCTGTCATCTCCTTGAACGCAGCTACTTTTGCAGGCTCGCACGCGCCCGCCCGGTGGATCAGCGGTGCACCTCCTCGGTCGGGAATTCCGCCGGCATACAGATCTCGATCACTTCGAAATCGTCGGAGAATTCCAGCACCTCGTGCTTGATGTTGGGAGGCTGGTACCAACTGTCGCCGGCCTCGACGCGGACCTCACCGACGTCTTCGAATTCGACCCGAGCCCAGCCGCGCAGCAAGTAGATCATCTGGAACTCAAGATCGTGGGCGTGACACCCACCTGGACCGGCGCAAGGTTCCTTGGCACGGATTTGGTGGGCGAGGACCTTGCCGTTGCTGGCCGCAACGATGCCAAGATCCCGATACTCAAGGAAGCGGCGGAGACCGGTCTTCCATTCCGCTGACTTATGAAACGATATTGTGGTCATGGTGACTGATTCTCCTTGGGTTGGAATTGAGATACGTATCTTAACCTGAAAGAGACCGACTGAGTCTATCCGCCAAACCCTCACCGAAGGTCTTCCTTGACCGTCGAACGATGGTCTGAATCGGCGGGTGCGCAAGATAGACCATTTGACCTATTTCCACAATTCCGACGCACCCCGGGTTTCAAGCCTTCAATCGGGCGGCCGTTCGAACTCTCCGGTGCTCAAGACGGAGCGCAGGGCGAGCTTCCGCAACTCCCGGAAATGGTCACTCCGGCTCAACTCATGAGATATGAAACGGATCGGTCCCACTGGACGACCTTCGGACTCGGTCCGGAAAGAGCGGAGAATACGGGGCGAACAGAGAATGAGAAGGTGCGGAAAAGGAGGAATCGAACCAGTGTAGCTTCAAAGTAGCTACACCAAGAGATCATTTTCAAGGAAATTTCTAAGGGAATCAAGTGATGCGGCCGGACGCGACGGCATCCAGAATCGGGCTTGATAGAATGCGCTCGACAACATATGCCCTTTGGATCATATTATAGCTCTGTGGAATGGGAAATCGTATTCCATCCGGTCTTTGACCCGGAATTCGATGCTCTGCCCATTGCGGTGCAGGATGAGTTCCTTGCGCAGGCGAAGCTTCTTGAGGCCTTCGGACCGGCGCTCGGCCGCCCGCGGGTGGACACCCTGAACGGGTCGCGCCACGCCAATATGAAGGAACTTCGCTTTCAAGCCGCAGACGGCACGTGGCGGGTCGCTTTTGCTTTTGATCCCAAGCGGAGAGGCATTCTGCTCGTGGCCGGTGATAAGTCTGGCGCCAGCGAAACACGCTTTTACAAACAGCTGATCACGACAGGTTCGATACGCATCTCGAACGGCTGAAAAAGAAGAAGAGGACAAGATGACGACTCTAGCGGAGAGACTGAACGAGCTCCCCCGGGCGCGTCGCAAGAAAGTCGAGGATCGCGCGATGGCGTTGATCGCCGAGGAGATGTCTCTACGCGACCTGCGCAAGGCGCGAAAGCAGACGCAGGTACGCGTAGCGAAGGAACTCGGGATCAACCAGGAGAACGTCTCTCGTATCGAGAAGCGCAGCGACCTGCTGATATCCACGCTCAACGGCTACGTGAAAGCGATGGGTGGGACATTGCGCTTAGTGGCGGAATTCCCCAACCGTCCGCCTATCGCCCTGACTGGCATCGCGGCTCTGGACAAGGAAGACCCACCAGCGAAGCGATGACTCTCGTGACGAATCGCGAAGGCTTAGATATGGATTCGGTTAAACACTACGCGAACCTGCAATATCACCGGAGGCAGGCGCGATTGACTTGACACGTGGCATGTCTCGACTTATGGTAAGTTCAAACTCAGCCATCGGGGGACCGGCGTTGACCTGATCTGGCGCGCAGGAATGGAGGCGCTACGGTACGACCTGGACGGCTTCTGGTCGAATGTCTTGTCGGCTCAAGGTGCTGGGATCGCGCGACGAATGAAGGCGTGAAACCACCAACAGGGAAAGCGCAATGAAGAAGCTTATGTTTCTGCATTTCGGATTCGAGAAACCGACCCCCGAAATCATGGGGGCCTGGCAAGAATGGTTCGAGTCGATCGCCGACAAGCAGGTCGACCAGGGCGGTTTCAGCGACGGGCGAGAAATCTCGAAAGGCGGAACCAGAGACCTGCCGTGGGACATGGCGTGCATCACCGGCTACAATATCATCGAAGCGGAAGACCTCGACGCGGCTGAAAAAATCGCACAAGACAATCCATACATCGCAAGCACCAGGGTCCATGAAATCAGGTCGATGTAAGGCCGGGTTGGCAGTTGCCTGAATACCGACATTCTACAACGACCGGGGGCAGGTCCGAGGGTCATTTCGGACATTCGCGTTTGGAGGATCGGATGGAGCGTCAGGAGGCTTGGGTTCACCGCGGCTTCGATGCGTTTGCGCAGGGGAGCTGCGAGGACGGCGGCAGCAATCTTTATGTGAACGCCAAAGGCATCATCGAGACCATCAACCGGACGGACGTCGACAACGATGGCTACGTCGACATCGTCCTGCCGAACGCGCAGGGCTACGATGAGCGCGGGCCGACCTGGATCTACAAGCCGGGCCCGGGCGACGGCAAGGACTGGGAACGGCGCGAGCTGCCCAACGACAGCGGTGACATGTGCCGCATCGTCGACCTTGACGGCGATGGTCATCTCGACCTGATCATCGTCAACTCGGCCAACGGGGTATCGGGCGAGCTGCTCTGCCATATTTACTGGGGCGGCCCCGGCGGGCTGACGGGTGAGCGGACCGACCTGCCGACGGTCGGCGCCTACGATGTCGCGGCCATCGACGTGGACGGCGACGGACGCCTGGACCTGGTCTTTCCTTCCGCTTGGGTGGACCACCACAACCCGGGCCGGCCGCTGCCGCTGCACGTTTACCTGCAGGGCCCCGGCCGGCAGTTCGAAGACGCCGCCGAGCGCTACGGCCTCATCGGTATCGGCGCCAGGTCGGTGGCGGCGGCGGACCTCAACGGCGACGGGCATCTCGACCTGGTGGTCGCGAACTTCCGCCACGAGTTCGAGTACAAGATCGACTCCTACATCTACTGGGGCACGGAAGACGGCTTTGACGCGGCCGCGCCCCAGCATCTGCCGACCGATACGGCGATCCACGTGTTCACGGCTGATTTCAACGACGACGGCTTTTCGGAGATCGCGTTTTGCGGCAACAACATGGTCCAGATCTACTGGAACGATCGGGGGCGCTTCAGTCCGGACAACAAGCTGTTTGTCCAGACGGAAGGTCTCAGCGGGGAGTTCCACTTCGGCGCGCTGTTCGCCACGGCCGCCGATCTTGACGGTGACGGGCGCGACGAGCTGATCATCGCGACGTTGCGCGGTGTGGAGATCCGCTCCGCGGACGATCTGGGACAGGTGCGGCAGTTCCTGCCGGTCAAGTATGCCCATTGGGCGCACGCCGCGGACCTGGACGGCGACGGCCGGCCGGAGCTGATCGTCAGCAAGTACCAGGAAACCGAGACCTTCAATACCGACTCGGTGGTCTTCTGGAACGGGCCGGACGGTCTGTCGCCGGAGCGTCGTACGCTGCTGCCCACGATGGGGGCGGAGGGGGTCACGGCGGGCGACCTGGACGGCGACGGCAGACCGGTCGTCGTGTTCTGCAACACGATGACGGGGCACGCCAAGACCAGCCCGACGCTGCCCTCTTACATCTATTTCGGCGGCAGGGACCTGGACTACCGCGTGGAGCGGCGGCAGGAGCTGCCGGTCGGCGGAGAGTCCAACATGTGCGTGGTCGCCGACTTCGGCCTGAACGGCTGGAACGACCTCGTTTTCAGCAAGCAGGACGGGCTGCGCGTTTTCCCGGGGAGCCCGGACGGCTTCAGCCCGGACAACCATTACGACCTGCCCTGTTTTATGCCGCACATGCAGGTCGCCGATTTCAACGGCGACGGCTATCTCGACCTCCTGACCTTGATCATGACCTACGATGAAAAGCCGGAGACGATGGCGAACTCGTCCCGCATCTTCTACGGTTCGCCCGACGGCTTCAGTCTCGACCGCTACGACATCCTGCCGACCTATTGCAGCGGCACCGCCTACCTTGCCGACGTCACCCGAAACGGCCACCTGGATATCCTGGTCGGGGACAAGCGCGGGTATGTCCTCATCTATCTGGGCGGGCCGGAAGGCTATTCGCCCGACCGCACCCGGAAGATTCCGATGTGGACCGATTGGTTGGGCACGGTCTCCGCCGCCGCGGACCTGAACGGCAACGGCTGGCTTGACCTGGTGGTCGCCAGCAAGGGACATTACCTGCGCAAGCAAGACACCTTCACGATCTTCTACGGCGGCCCCGGGGGCTACGGCTGGGACCATGCCCAGGACTACAAGGGCGGCTTTTCGCCGGGCAGAATCTCCGTTGCCGACTTGAACAACAGCGGGCGTCTCGACCTGATCGTACCGGCCTATTCGACGGACGTGACGCGCGTCGTTCCCGTCCAGATTTTCTGGAACGACGGGGACAGCTTCGACCTGGAGCATCCGCTCAAGCTGCACGCGGACGCCGGGTTTGACGCGCTGCCGGTCGATCTGAGCCGCAACGGCTACATCGACCTGATGCTGTCTTGTCATCGCACCGACATCGGCCACGTGGTGGACTCGCTGATCTTCTGGAACGGTCCGGAGGGGCTCTCGAACGACCGCACGACGCGGCTTCCCGGTATGGGGCCGCACTACCTGAACGCCCGTCTTCCGGGCAACGCCTACACGCGCGAGCCCATCGAGCGCTACACCTCGCCGGCCCGCGACACGGCCGGCCGGCGGCCCTGCCGGATCAGTTGGGAGGCCGAGGTGCCGGAGACGACGGCGATCCGGTTTCAGCTCCGCTGTGCCGACAGCGAAGAAGCGCTGGAGCGGGCGCCGTGGCTGGGACCGGAAGGAGAGGGGACGATGTTCGAGACCCCGGGCGAGCCGGTCCCGCGGCTGTGGCCCTCGACGCGCTTCGTCCAGTATCGCGCGACGTTTACCTCGCGCTACGGCTGCCGCTCGCCGCAGTTGAGCCAGGTCCGCATCGACTACCTTCAGCGGTGATGTCCGAGCTCTTCAGACGCGTGCTGAGACGCGCATACATTCCAACCCCGGCATCGACACGTGCACCGTAAGTGCGGCCGTTCCTCGACGCGGGCCAGCGACCCATCCCGTTGGCCCCTTGACCGTTCGTATGAGGTCAGCGGCACCTGACGTCCGGCTCAACGTTTTCAATCACGATCTCGTCACATCGGACATTCCACAACCACCGGGGCAGGTCGCCAGGCTGTCCCACGTTTTTTAATTGCGACCGATTCGTACGTTACCGTCGATATTCGTGTGCATCAAAGAGGGGGCATGAAATGATCTACGAGCTGAGCAACGCAGCCTACCGGCTTACGGTAAGCGTTTCGGACAACGTCGTTCACGTGCTGCTGCGGGACTTGGCGATGGACGTCGACCTTGCGGACGGTCCTTACGTCTACAGGGCATTGCGCGCCGGCGACGAGGGCGCCATCGTCTCCAGATGGCTGAACGATGTGGCCGTCGTGCAAGAGGACGACGCGCTCACGCTGAACGGGTCCCTGGCCGGGCTGAGCGTTGAGCACGTCTTCAGGTTGCCGGCGGAGCGACCGGTGATGGAAGAGCGCTTCGCCCTGCGCAACGCCACGGATGGCCCGGTCCTGCTGGAGGATCTGGCTACGGGGATGCGGAGACAAATGACCAACGACGCGGGCGTTGTGCTTCCCGAAATGACTGAGGATCGCTTCGTGGCGATCCCCTTCCGCCACCGGCCCACGGACCCGGCAGAGTTCGACGTCGACTTCGGGGTTGCGGACATGCTGACCCGCCCCGGACGGGAGCATCGCATCAACGACACGTTGGGTTACAGCCACGTGCCCTCGATGCAGTGGGCATCCGAAGGGTGGGCCTGGACCCGCGGCGACCACACCCTGGGGATCTTCAAGTTCAATCAGGAAGGCTTGGAGTTCAGCGCCCTGGCCTGCGAGGTCGATGAGGACGTCGTGTCGCTGCGGTTCGGAGGCTCGGCCATGGTGGCGGGCGACCCATCCGCGCTGAGCCGTATCCAGCCCGGCCGGAGGATCGAGCTGGGCGTGACGCGGTACGAGACCGTAGAAGGGGGTCACGACCGGGCCTGCTACGCCTTCCGCGCGTTCCTCGACGAGAACCGCTGCCGCTTCCCCGACGGCTACAACCCGCCCGTGCACTGGAATGAGCTCTACGACAACGCGGAGTGGAACCTGCGGACGCCCGGCAACCCGCCCGAGCCTCGCATGACGCGGCCGGTCACCTACACCCGGGAGCTGATGGAGGCCGAGGCGGACAAGGCCCGGCAGTACGGCTGTGAATCCCTCTATCTGGACCCGGGATGGGACACCGACTTCGGGACGTTCCTCTGGGGCGAAGAATGGCTGGGGCCGCGCGCCCGCTTCGTCCGAGACATCCGCGAGCGCTACGGCCTCGGCGTCTCTCTTCACTGTCCCCTGGCCACCTGGCTGTCGCGCGACGGCCGCGGCGTGCCGAGTTGGCCCGAGGCGTCAATTCGCGTGGATCGAGACGGCAGGACCCTCCCCGGGCAGGTTTGCCTCGGGTCGCGACAGTACCTGGATCAGGCCGCCGAGCGCCTCCTGGCCCACTGCGCGGACGGGGTGGTGTTTCTCATGTTCGACGGCAACTGGTGGCACGGCGAATGCTGGAATCCGGACCACGGCCATCCCGTGCCTTACAGGAAGGAAGACCACGTCCGCGCCAACGTCGAGTTGGCCCGTCGGGTCCACGAGAAGTACCCGGACGTCCTCATCGAAATGCACGACATGCTGACGGGTGGCACGCGCCAGCGCTACACACCCGCGTACTACAAGTACGGCCTGCCGGGAAGTTTCGACGAGAACTGGGGCTTCGAGCTCATGTGGCGGCCCATGGAAGACATCACGACCGGCCGCGCGCGCAGCCTCTACTACTACAACCTTGCCTGCAACGTGCCGGTCTATCTGCACATCGATCTGCGCGACGACAACGAACACTGTCTCGTCTTATGGTGGTATGCGTCGACCTGTCGTCACTTGGGCATCGGCGGCACCCACTCCAGACCCGCAGTGGCCGAGGCGCAGAAGCTGGCCATGAAGCACTACCGCCGGCTGGAGAGGTTCTACAAGGCGGGTGAGTTCTACGGCATGCACGAGGAGGCCCACGTGCACGTCCTGCCCGACGACAACGCCTTTGTCGTCAACCTGTTCAATTTCTCAGACGCGGAACGCACGGTCAGCGGCCGCATGGAGGTGTCGCAACTCGGCATCGACCCCGACAGATGGTACCACATGCCCAAGGGCACGGGCCTTGATCGCCAGAACGGCATTTTCGCAGTGAACCGTCGGCTGTCCCCGTGGGCCGCCGAGACGCTCGAGGTCCGGGCCATCTGATGCTCCGGTGTTCCTGCCGGCGATCGAGGGAACGCGTTGGGGGGCTATCGGAGAACCTGGCCGGAGTTCGCGGACCGGACCCCCGGGGAGTGACCTTCACGCAGCTTTTTCGGGCGGCTCCACGTCGGATTTCTGCCGGGGATCATAGCCGATGGCCCGGCGTCCGTGCTCCAGATCGTAGAGCGTCCAGCTACTGTCGGAGACGCCGAAGACGATTTCGAATCTTACGCCGGGGTGCTGGATCGCCCGCTCGAAGACACGAACTGCGTCGGAGTGGCCAAGATGATGCGGGTGTTCGGGATCCGGTCGATCCGGGCGGAAATTCCCGATGCGGACGCACGCGACTTCCATGTCGAATCGATGCGCATACATATACCCGAGATTCTCACCGAATGCCTTGCTGATCGTATAGTAATCCCCGGGACGAACGGCCAGGTCCATGCTACGCACGACCTCTTGGGGATAACCGGATACCAGTCCGGCCCGGCTGGCAAAGGCGATTCGGCGCACGCCGTTTCTGCGGGCCGCCTCGAAGACGTTGTAGGTCCCGATGATGTTGCTGGCCAGGACCTCTTCCCAGGGCGATCCGGATCCGGCGGCTGCACCCAGGTGGATGACCGCGTCCATGCCACCGGACGCCGTGAGAACGGTTTGCATGTCCGCGAGATCGCCTACGATGCTGTCTTCCAGATCGGGCACGGGGACGCAATCCAGACCCCGAACCCGATGCCTGCGCCTCAGGCCGTCGACAAGACGGCTCCCAACTCTCCCGGCAGCCCCCGTAATCAAGACTCTCATCCTTGTATCCCAACGATAAGGCCCTCATCAGGGTTCGTCACTGGAACGGCACCGGAATCCTGTTCCCGTGCCAGGGAAAGGCATAGCTGGGGCGATTCGCGAATCGGCGCATGCCGATCTCCAAACGAACGGCCGTGGACGGAGGCAGCTTGACGCCCAGGTGCTTTGAGTCGACCGGGACGACCCGCTCCGGTTCGCCCGGGCTCCGCTCATACTTCAGTTGCGTGAACTGATGTTCGCCGAAGGCGCCGGCCTGGACGATCAGTTCCCGGGTGTCCGTCGTGCTCACGTTCACCAGCTGGATGCCGACGCGATGGGATTCCAGAACGTCGACAAAGGCCGCGACATCTTCGGGCAACCCCGGTCTCCGGCCGATCGGGTCGAAGTATCGCACCGTGGCGCGCAAAAGGCCCCCGTTGTAGATGCCGTGCGGCGCGCCCATCGTCATCTGGGTCAGTCCCTTGGTGACGACAGGATTGACCGGCTCGAGGTTGTCTTTGATGATCGCGTCCACGTCGCGCCGGTCACCGCGGATCGATTCCGTCGTGGCGATGACGGTCTGAAGCTCAGCCCGCATAATCTGCTCGGGCCAGTGGGGATTCTGGCCGTCATAGTATTGAAACCTGGCGTATTCCGCGTCGCCTTCTCGATTGTTCTTTTCGTGGAACGGATCGACGCGATTCCAATCCCGCGTTTTGTCGCCGGCGCGCATGCGCTCGATCAGTTCGTAGTCGGCCGGATCCATGGATGCATGCCAGAGGTGAACGGCATCGATGATCCGGAACGGCTTGAACTCATGCCAGCCATCGGGACCGTAGCGATGCGGCAGAAGAAGCTGGCCGTCATCGCCCGTGATCGCGTTGTCCATCAGCAGTTCGATCTGTGAACGCAGCATTTGGAGATAGCCGGAATCACCCGTCAGCAGCAGCGCGCATTCGGCGCCGACGATGAGCCCGTTGAGCATGATTCGAGGCGAAAACCGCGTGTTCCAGCCGTAGTAACCGCCCCACCATTGGCCGTTGCGGTGCTCGCCGATCTTGCCGGTCGGGCCCACGTTGTCGGGCATGATGCCGTCGTTGCGCCGCATCCGGTCGATCCACCCGTCCACATAGTCCAGCACCCACTGCCGGTGCTTCTCCTCGGCCGTATAGAGATACGCGTTGGTCACCAGAGCGGTGGCGCACATGCTTTGGGGCACATCGCCGTTCAGGACGATCTTGTCGAACAATCCGACGATTTGCTCCCGGCGACCGGGCTGCTTCGACCAGTCCACTTCCAGGTCTTGGATAAAAGGGTAGAGGGTCGCACGGACGCCGTAATATCCCTGGGCTTCATTTTCCCTTCCAAGAAGCAGGCGTCGCGCGAATTCGGCATCCGCGTGCAACCGGGGCCCGCGGCTCGTGGGAACCGGGGAGCGGAGGATGTTGTGACGGGCATCGTAATTGGGAGCCTCCGGGTCTTCGCCGATGAACATCGCGGCAAAGCGCCTGGCCCGGCGAACGTTTTCCGAAATGGTGGGATCGGCCAGCCCGAGATCGTAAAAGAGCGTATTGCCCTCACTCTGGTGGTGCCATTCCGTCGAGCTGTAGTATTCGTTGTGAATCTGCTGACCGAAGCGCGGATGGACACGGCTCACGATGCCATCGTCACAAAACCGCGTGACGGCATTCCACTGCCGCAGCGCGCCGTCACGCAATTTCTCGTTGCCACCTATGGCGTAAATCAGCCCCCAGTTGTAAAACAGTTCATAGAGGTCATCCACGTCATCCGCGTAATACGGTGCTCCGCCGCGCTCCGTATACTTGTCCAACATCAAGGGAGCCGCCGTATTGATCGCATCGATGAGGTGACGCTGTAATAACGCCCAGTCCGGTGGAGCCGAAACTTCCGCTGCCTCAACGCCGACGTGTTCGGGAGTAGTCATGCTCATTCGAAAGTTCTCTCCGTCAAAAGATATTTCTTGACCGCGTCATGGTTCAGCGTAAAACCCAAACCCGGCCGATCCGGAACCGGATAGCAGCCGTCTTCAAGGTCGAACGGTTCGTTAACGAGCGCATCTTCCCACGCGACCGGACCGATGATGTCGTAAGCTTGCGTGAGGTGGCGCATACACGCGGCGACGTGCAGAGCCATCGCGGCGCGCGGGCCGTAACCATATTTTTCCTGCCCCCAGCCGCCCATGCCGAGCTCGTGCGCCAGTTGCGACTGGCGCAGCTGATCCAGGTGTCCGATACCTCCGGTGATGGCGTAGTCGAGCCCGTTGGCCTGAAATGAAGTGAGCAGATCTGTGCCTCGGATGTGGTCGGCAACGGGTAATGTGATCAGTTGCCGCAAACGGCTGTATTCGCTGTATGTGCTCGCCGCGGCGCCCGACGTGATCGGGCTTTCCAGACATTCCACGTTGCAGCCCTCAATCCGCCTGGCCAGCTCGACCGCGGCCCACACCCCATCAAGCCGCCTGCGGATGTCCGGCCGCACGATCATTTCCGGCGCCGCCTTGTGAATCGCCTCGACACGATCGGTCACGTATCGAATCCGCTGCTCCGGCGTCGTCTCGTCGGGCGTGATGCACTTCATCTTGTATGCGCGAAAGCCGTGCTCCCACCCCCACCTGGCGTCGTCGGCCGTGTGCTGCGGCGTCTTGTAACCGGTGCATTGCGTGACGGGGATGCGATCGCGCAACCGCCCGCCGAGCAGTTGCCAGATCGGCACGCCCAGCGCCTGCCCGCGCAGATCGAGTATCGCCTGCTCGTGCGCGCGCACCAGATACCTCCGCGGATCGGCGAGATTGACCGACAGCACGTCCAGCCCGAGCCAGGATTTCAGCGCCGTTTCAAATCTGGCCATGGGTGCATTGCACTCGATCTGCGTCAGACCGGTCAGCCCCGCGTCGGTCTCCACCTCGGCGATGCCGTGGTCGGTCCGCTGATGCTCCGGCTGGCCGTACACATCGTCGGACCACCACCACTTGCGTTCGGGAACGTTGACCATGTGCAGCTTGATTCGAGTGATTTTCACGTCGCGGTACCCGGCGGGCGGTCATACCTGACGCATGGGCTTTGCACGATCACTCCGCTCCTGCCCTGTGTCCCACGCGTCCTCAACCGTCAAGAGTCAACCGTTGACCGAATGAATCGCGCGTTTCGTCAGATACGCTCCTGTTGAGGCTGCAACATCGACGGCTTCCAGAGCTCGTCCGCGTTGGGGCAGGCCGGACGCTTCGGGCAGATGACATATTCCCTGACCCTGGCGTCGCTGGCACCCGCTTTTCGTCTTTACCTCCCTTCTTCCGGCCCCGCGCCGGACAAGCGTATCTCCGGAGGTTGGGTGAAGATAAGCCCCCTGCCGCGCCTTGTCAAGCGGCCGGCTGGTATCGAACGCCGTGCTCCATCGCTTGGAAAAGGGGGAAGGAGTCGGCCCCGTGAGGCAGCAATGGGCAGGAAAAAATGCCCTCGTCATGGCCGAGTTTGTCTGCTCCGGATGCGCGCGACGATTCAGCGCGAGGTCCAGGAGACCGGAGACTCCGGCCGGCCGCCGGCCCTCCACACGTCCGGCCGATCTTGACAGGTATTGGGCCCGGGAGTAGATTACACTCGCACTGCCACCGGGCCTCCGGCGACTCGCTGGACGCCACTGCCTACAGGCGGAGGGATTGCTCGACATTGGTGACGACACCCCGACCGGCCGCTGCGGCGGACGACGTAGACCGGCGCCACAGTTTGCGCGAATCGGGGCTGACGCCGCGCGCCGTGGTCTTGGGCATCCTGATGGCTGGCGGAAGCGCGCTGTTCTACCCCTACGCCCTGCAGGTGAACAACATCCACGGGACGGGCTACGGTTACTTCTCGCTTTTCGGGATGTTTCTCCTGCTCGTGGTTCTCCTGGTCCTCAACCCCACGCTCAAGCGGATCAACCCGGGCTACGCACTGCGGCCGTCCGAGATCGTCGTCATGCTCGTGATGACCATGGTGGCCGTCGTCTCGGATGTCAGCCTGACGACCTATCTTGTCGCCACGCTGGCCACGCCCCGGTACTACGCCTCCGCCGAGAACTGGTGGGCCGACCTGATCTTTCCCCACATCCCGGACTGGATCGCGCCTCAGGATACAGGACACGCCATCGAGTGGTTCTTCAACGGTCTGCCGCCGGGGGAGACGCTCCCGTGGTTCGCCTGGGCGGTGCCGCTTTTCTGGTGGGGCACGTTCCTGGCGGCGTTCTTCCTGGTGATCATGGCGCTCACGGCGCTCCTGCGCAAGCAGTGGGTGGAGCACGAGCGGCTCCTTTTTCCCCTGATGAACGTCCCCATGACGCTCATCGAGGACAGTGACAAGGGCGAGATCGTCCCGGCCATCGTGAAGAAGCCGAGTTTCGTTGCCGGCTTTTTTTTCGTCTTCCTCCTGCTGGCGTGGAACGTCGTGAGCTGGTTCAACCCGACGATGCCCCAGATGCCGTTCGGGGGCACGATCCACGTTGGCAAGCATTTCCCCGCGATGTACGTCCATGTCGCGCCGTGGGTCGTCGGCGTGTGCTATTTCGCCAGTCCGGAGGTGCTCTTCAGCTTCTGGTTCTTCCAGGTGCTCGCGCGCTTCCAGGCGGCCTTCTTCAGCCGCATCGGTTACGGCATCGGGGGCGCAGATACCTTCGAGTCCTCCAACGCCGCCCTGGGCTGGCAGACCTGGGGCGCGTTTGCCGTCTTCGTGCTCTACGGCCTGTGGGTGGGGCGGCGGCACCTGGCCGACGTGTGCCGCCGCGCATGGCGGGGGCGGCGGATGGAGCACGATGAACGGGAGCTGATGTCCCCCCGTTTGGCACTGACCTGCCTGCTCGCGGGGCTGGGCTACATGGTGGCCTACTCGGCCCGCACGGGTTTGTCGGCACCGGTCATCATGCTCCTCGTTCCCTTTGCCACCATCGCCTACCTGGGCATCACCCGGCTCGTCGTCGAGGGCGGGCTCCCGTTCATCAGGACACCCATCACCCCGCAGTCGTTCACGATGTACACCCTGGGGTCGACGAACCTGACGGCGCCCAGCATGGTTGGGATGGCCTTCTCCACGGCGTGGATCTTCGATATGTGGTCCATCTTCATGCCGGGCATGGCCCATGGCGCAAAGCTCGCCGACTGGCGCAGGATGAACGGGCGTGTCATCGTCATCGCTACAGCCATCGGGATCGCCGTCGCCTTGCCGCTCTCGGTATGGTTCCATCTGCGCCTGGCCTACGACACGGGCGCACACAACTTCACGACCTGGGTCTATCAGGGCCTGAATGGCGTCGCGTTCGACTACGCCGCCGGCAAGATGCGCAATCCGCACGGCCCGGACCTTCAGCGGCTCGGGTTTGGTGGGCTCGGCGCGGTGATGATGGGCGCGCTCATCTTCCTGCGTCACCGCTTCGCCTGGTGGCCCCTCCACCCCATCGGCTTCACGTGCCCCGTCGTCGTGGGTACGAAGCACATCTTCGGGGCGCTCTTCACCGCCTGGCTCGTCAAGACGGTCATCATCCGCTTCGGCGGCCTCTTGCTCTACGAAAGGGGCAAGCCTTTCTTCATCGGTCTCGTTGTCGGCCACCTCGCCGGCACAGCCCTCTACGTCATCATCGACCTCATCTTCTTCCCCGGCGACGGGCACGAGATCGTGTTCATCGGCTGAGTGGACGGATTGCCCAACGGAGAGAGTTTCGAAACACGGCTGGAAGCCGAGGAGTTGATCGAGTGCCCGCCTTCCCCCCTGTGGGGAGTGGCCGGGGGTCATTTCGGACATTCGAGTTTGGGAGGATCGGATGGAGCGCCAGGAGGCTTGGGTTCACCGCGGCTTCGATGCGTTTGCGCAGGGGAGCTGCGAGGACGGCGGCAGCAATCTTTATGTGAACGCCAAAGGCATCATCGAGACCATCAACCGGACGGACGTCAACAACGACGGCTACGTCGACATCGTCCTGCCGAACGCGCAGGGCTACAATGAGCGCGGGCCGACCTGGATCTACAAGCCGGGCCCGGGCGACGGCAGGGACTGGGAACGGCGCGAGCTGCCCAACGATAGCGGCGACGTGTGCCGCATCGTCGACCTCGACGGCGATGGTCATCTCGACCTGATCATCGTCAACGCGACCAACGGGGTATCGTGCGAGCTGCTCTGCCATATTTACTGGGGCGGCCCCGGCGGGCTGACGGGTGAGCGGACCGACCTGCCGACGGTCGGCGCCTACGATGTCGCGGCCATCGACGTGGACGGCGACGGACGTCTGGACCTGGTCTTTCCTTCCGCCTGGGTGGACCACCACAACCCGGGCCGGCCGCTGCCGCTGCACGTTTACCTGCAGGGCCCCGGCCGGCAGTTCGAAGACGCCTCCGAGCGCTTCGGCCTCATCGGTATCGGCGCCAGGTCGGTGGCGGCGGCGGACCTCAACGGCGACGGGCATCTCGACCTGGTGGTCGCGAACTTCCGCCACGAGTTCGAGTACAAGATCGACTCCTACATCTACTGGGGTACGGAGGACGGCTTTGACGCGGCCGCGCCCCAGCGTCTGCCGACCGATACGGCGATCCACGTGTTCACGGCTGATTTCAACGACGACGGCTTTTCGGAGATCGCGTTTTGCGGCAACAACATGGTCCAGATCTACTGGAACGATCGGGGGCGCTTCAGTCCGGACAACAAGCTGTTTATCCAGACGGAAGGTCTCAGCGGGGAGTTCCACTTCGGCGCGCTGTTCGCCACGGCCGCCGATCTTGACGGCGACGGGCGCGACGAGCTGATCATCGCGACGTTGCGCGGTGTGGAGATCCGCTCGGCGGACGATCTGGGACAGGTGCGGCAGTTCCTGCCGGTCAAGTACGCACACTGGGCGCACGCCGCGGACCTCGACGGCGACGGCCGGCCGGAGCTGATCGTCAGCAAGTACCAGGAAACCGAGACCTTCAATACCGACTCGGTGGTCTTCTGGAACGGGCCGGACGGTCTGTCACCGGAGCGTCGTACGCTGCTGCCCACGATGGGGGCGGAGGGGGTCACGGCGGGCGACCTGGACGGCGACGGCAGACCGGTCGTCGTGTTCTGCAACACCATGACGGGGCACGCCAAGACCAGCCCGACGCTGCCTTCTTACATCTATTTCGGCGGCAGGGACCTGGACTACGGCGTGGAGCGGCGGCAGGAGCTCCCGGTCGGCGGCGAGTGCAATGTTTGCGCGGTCGCCGACTTCGGCCTGAACGGCTGGAACGACCTCGTTTTCTGCAAGCAGGACGGGCTGCGCGTTTTCCCGGGGAGCCCGGACGGCTTCAGCCCGGACAACCATTACGACCTGCCCTGTTTCATGCCGAACGTGCAGGTCGCCGACTTCAACGGCGACGGCTATCTCGACCTCCTGGCCGTGATCATCACCTACGATGAAAAGCCGGAGACGATGGCGAACTCGTCCCGCATCTTCTACGGTTCGCCCGACGGCTTCAGTCCCGACCGCTGCGACATCCTGCCGACCTATTGCGGCGACTACGCCTACCTTGCCGACGTCACCCGAAACGGCCACCTGGATATCCTGGTCGGGGACAAGCGCGGGTATGTCCTCATCTATCTGGGCGGGCCGGAAGGCTATTCGCCCGACCGCACCCGGAAGATTCCGATGTGGACCGATTGGGCGGGCGCGGTCTCCGCCGCCGCGGACCTGAACGGAAACGGCTGGCTCGACCTGGTGGTCTCCAGCCAGGGACATTACCTGCGCCGTCCGGACACCTTTACGATCTTCTACGGCGGCCCCGGCGGCTACGGCTGGGACCATGCCCAGGACTACAAGGGCGGCTTTTCGCCGGGCAGAATCTCCGTTTCCGACTTGAACAACAGCGGGCGTCTCGACCTGATCGTGCCGGCCTATTCGACGGACGTGACGCGCGTTTTTCCCGTCCATATTTTCTGGAACGACGGGGACAGCTTCGACCTGGAGCATCCGCTCAAGCTGCACGCGGACGGCGGGTTCGACGCGCTGCCGGTCGATCTGAGCCGCAACGGCTACATCGACCTGATGCTGTCCTGTCATCGCAACGACGTCGGCCACGTGGTGGACTCGCTGATCTTCTGGAACGGTCCGGAGGGGCTCTCGAACGACCGCACGACGCGGCTTCCCGGTATGGGGCCGCACTACCTGAACGCCCGTCTTCCGGGCAACGCCTACACGCGCGAGCCCATCGAGCGCTACACCTCGCCGGCCCGCGACACGGGCGGCCGGCGGCCCTGCCGGATCAGTTGGGAGGCCGAGGTGCCGGAGACGACGGCGATCCGGTTTCAGCTCCGCTGCGCCGACAGTGAAGAGGCGCTGGAGCGGGCGCCGTGGCTGGGACCGGAAGGGGAGGGGACGATGTTCGAGACCCCGGGCGAGCCGGTCCCGCGGCTGTGGCCCTCGACGCGCTTCGTTCAGTATCGCGTGACGTTTACCTCGCGCTACGGCTGCCGCTCGCCGCGGCTGAGCCAGGTCCGCATCGACTACCTTCAGCAGTGACGTCCGAGCGCTTCAGACGCGTCCTGCCCGACGGCAACGCCCTATCATAGCTGCACCTCAGGCAGCCCACCCTTCAGACAGGTGCCAGCCGGTCGGGGAAGAGGCCGGCGATGCTGCCATCCATGCCGGCGAGACAGGCGCGGCCCGGTTTGACGTTCCAATCACTCCCCCTCGAGGGGGAGTCGCCTGCCTGCGTCCGCCTGTCTGCAACAGGCAGGCAGGACAGGCAGGCAGAAGCCGAGCCGACAGGCGACGGCTGATGCGGTGAGGGGATGTCAACGCCTCGTACACCCGCTCCGGCACCGCCTGCCCGTAGTCGTTACGTTCGGCGTTGGGTGGGTCTGAGGCGATGTCGGTGCCGTGGGCCACGTTCCAGCGGAGGCCCTGCAGCCATTTGAGGGCGGCTTCTTCAACCTCGGCTTCGGTGAAGGTGGTGGGCCGGGCTCCGTGTCCGGCGCACCGTACGATGCAGCGCTGCATCTGTCGGAGCGGAGAGGAAAGAGGGCTTGGAGGACCTATTCCCTGAATAGATCGGAATGAGTACCGGTGCGGATCAGGTGCAATTCGTCACCCTCGACACGGTAAATCACGAGCCAATCCGGTTCGATATGCGCTTCCCGGTAACCCTTCCAAATGCCCCGCAGCAGAGGGTCGCGATAGCGCGCGGACAACGGCTCCTGGTCGATCAGCGACTTCAGGAGTGCTCGCAGCCTGCTCAGAACTTTTCCTCGCGCCCTGGCTCTTCCTACGTCGCGTTTGAACTGCGACGATCGAACGGGAGTCAGCACGTCAAATGTCGAGGTCGCGGAACAGCTCCTCGGCGCTGCCGAAGCGCTGGCCCTTGCCCTCGGCCAATTCCTTCATGGCTTTGACCGTGGTGGGATGCGGCACCTGGACGGCGAACGGCAGTCGCTTCTCGTCCGCCACGCGCAGCAGCAGCAGGCGGATCGCGTCGGACACCGACAGGCCCATGGCTTGAAGCGCCTCGGTGGCGCGTGCCTTGGTGTCGCTGTCGATCCGGGCGCGCACAACAGCATCGGTACTCATCTCGGGCTTCCTCCGTTTGTAGCTTCAATGTAGCTACAAAGAGTGCCCATGTCAAGGTCAAGGAAATTCAGCACGAACGAGAGGCACTGCCTCTCCCACACAAGGGGAAAGCTGCGCCAGGCGGTTACCCCATGTGAACGAATTGTCTTCCGGACCGGACGAAAAACCCGATAAGTAAGACCTAAACGAGCTGGTTCGGGGGCGGCGCCTTCGCGCTCCAACAGCTCATCGCCGCGGACCGGTGGACCGGGCGGCGTCTGGCCGGTCGGCAGAGGCTGAGCGAGCAGTCGGCCAGAAACCTCTATCTCCACGGTTTCCTCGGGCGCGTGCTCGGGAAGAGCGGGTTCTCCCTGGCCGGAAGCCTCTTGTGGGCTGGACTGGGAGCGGTCGATGGCGTCGAGCACCTCTATGCCTTCAACGAGTGGATCGACCAGGACGGTCACAGCCTGGACGTTCGCCTCGGCCTCCTCGGCGATTGGGAGAGCGGACAGTCTTTCGAGGCCCTCCTTCTCCACAGCCGCTTCGACGTGACGCACGAGGTCCACTATCTGGATTGGCGTTGGCACGACGAAGATCAGTCTGGAGCGTGGGTGCCGCGCATCGAGCGGAATCTCGATCAGACGAACACGTCGGGAGTCCACCTGGGATTCACTCAGCCCCTGACGTCGAGCGGATGGCGTTTCGGAGTCGCGGCGACCGTGAACCGAAAGTCTCATCCCAAGATCCCCAACTACGAGATCCAGGACATCCCCCGCGACCCGGGCGACTCGTGGGCCTATAACTTCGGGGTGGGTGTCGCGGGGACCGGAGAGGGGGCGACCTACGGGATCGACGTCGTCCTGGAGCCGATCCGGAGCGATACGTGGGCCGACGCCGCGACAGACACGATCGGACATACCGGCAACGTGATCCGGGCGGGCGAGAAGACGGTCGAGAATGAGTTCTCCTTCTCGAACGTCAGGATCCGGATGGGGATTGAGCGCCACTTCGACTGGGGCGGGTTGCAGCTCGGTCTGCGCCTGCGCTCCATTCAGTACGATCTGACACAGGCCAACCACATCGAAGGCTGGAAGCGGGACCAGAGGGAGGGCTGGATGGAGTGGACCCCGAGCTGGGGGCTCCACTTCGGTCTCGCCCAGTTCGACCTGCGCTATGCCGGACGGCTGATCACGGGAACCGGTCGGCCGGGCGTGGAACGGGCCCGGGCGGAGGGTATGGCATTCAACTCCGACTTCGTGACGGCGCCCGAGGGTCCATTGACGTTACGGGACGCGTGGGTCCTGACCCACCGGATCTCCGTATCGGTCCCGGTGCGATAGGGGCCACAACCGGGAGCGGACTTCGGGGTGAGGGCCGGCGTCTCCGCCCGTCACCGGTGAGGGGGGGATCGTCCCGAGAAGGGGCGCGCTAAGAACGGCTCCCGGAGCCCGGCGCCTCGATCAGCGCCTGAAGGTTACTTCGAAAGCTTGGGCATTGTGCCATCCATCACCTGAAGGTCGCAGCTTCAAATCCTGTCCGGGCGACTGAATAAGGCCCGCCAAGTCAAAGACTTGGCGGGCTTAATATTTCCGGGTCAAGGTGAGCCTTGGCGGTGTCGGTCCAACCGGGAGCCGAATGCCGCGCGCTTCCGAAGGCGTGTGTGCAACCGGATCCTCGGTCGCTGACTCCCGGAGGCCTTTTCCCAAAGCGGCTCACGTTCACCGGCGTCGTCCGGTCTGATCAACCCCGGCCTGGCAAGGGATGCTACCGCCTGGTCCGTTGTCTGAGATGGACCACGCTGGTCGAATTCCCGGTCCTTGGCTTTCTCTTCAGATGTTTCGGGTGTAGTCGCAGATTGGCCAATTCGAACAACCCAGGAACGCTCCGTGCTTTCCGCGTTTCGTTTTCAGCCATCCGCTGCACATCGGGCACGCCTCGGCGGTCCGGCTACAATCGCGGCAACCGAAGGTTCCGTCAGTCTTGACCAGCAAACCGGTTCCGCAATGCGGACAGGCGGACTGCGTGTAGTCGCAATACGGCCAGTGCGAGCAGCCGTAGAACACGCTCCGGTCCTGAGTGTTTTGCCTGTGCTCCAGGCGTCCTTTGACGCACGTCGGGCAGGGGACATCGCTCTCCGGCAGCCGGCCGAAAACGGTGACGTCATAGCCGCCGGTCAACAATTCCATAACAAATGGGGAAGGCGACCGGCCATTGGCGAGAAGAAAGACACCACGCCTGGCGCGGGTGATGGCGACGTAAAGCAGACGCCGCTCCTCGGCGTTCGGATGCTCTTCGGGCGCCGCGAGGACGAGATCAAACAGCGGGTCATCGGCGATCTCGGCAGGGAAGCCATATTTTCCGGAGCACAGGTCGAGCACGACGACGTAGTCAGCCTCAAGCCCTTTTGAGCCGTGCACGGTCTTGTAGTCGAGCTCCAGGCCGGGATATGCCTTTGCCAACCCGGCCATGTTCTCCGGCCGCGAGTGCCTGTACCTGCCCAGCAACAGAACAGTCGACTTCGCATCACTGTCGACCCCGTCGCCGGCGACCGCTCTCAGAGCCTTCGCCAGCAGATCGGGGCCTTCCTTGCCGGGGAGGCCTACATGCACGCACGGTCTGCTTGCCCGGAAAGTAGAGGAAACATGCTTGCGAATCTGGGCGGGGTTGCTGAGGACGAAATGCGTTGCGACGGCGGCGATACGATCGGCGCACCGGAATGTCGTCGCCAGGTCGATACGCTCGGTCGCGCCAAAGCGCTCCTGGAACTCTCGAATGATGGCGATGTCCGAGCCGGCGAATCGATAGATGGCCTGCCAGTCGTCTCCGACGGCGAACAACTGGGCGGTCGGGGATCGGTCCAGCAACGCCTTCAGCAACCGCGCCCGTCCAGGCGAGATGTCCTGGAACTCGTCGACGAGGATGTAACCGAACGGGCTGCAGTAGCGACCGCTCTCGACCTGCTCCGTCGCCTTGTTGATCATGTCATGGAAGTCAATCTGCCGAAATCGGTCGAGAGAATCCTGGTAGCGCTCGAAGATCAGCTCAAAGATGCTCAGGAATGCCTCGGCCCGAGGTCGGTCGACTGCGTTCGCGGCCCGTCGGGCCAATTCCTCGGCGGAGAGCTGTGCGCCCTTGTAATGGTGAAGGAAGGTCGCGACCAGACGCGTAAACCGTTCAACTCGGCCCTGCCGTTCGAGAACGGCGAAGATTTCGGAGGGAGGGATTGGAGATGGCGTTACGCCATGGTCGGCCAGTTTGGCGGCCAGGTTTTCGGTCAACTTGCCGGCAGTCTTCTCGTGACTGAAGGTCTCGATGAGAACGGTGCCATGCTCGACATGGAGCCGGCGCTTCCATTTCACTGACCGGAGATATTCCTTGCGGCCGATGAAAGGAGGCGTATCGCCCGACGCGGAAAGTGCGAAATGTTCGATGTATATCCCTGCGTCCGGGAGATAGAAATCGGGTTGGTATTGCCGTCTCTTCGATGTCGCGGTTTCGTGCTCGTAGGGGCGTTCGTACTCGTAGGGCACACCGTTGAGGTAGAGGAAGTTGGCGATTTCGCATTCCTCGAAGCTCTTGAGCTTCTCGCCCTGCAATGACCGGATCTCGTTCGCTCGGACGTAGTCCCAGTACTCGCCCTGATTTCGGAACTCGTGCTCGCTGCGGTAAGGGACGAAGTGTTCCCGAAACCACGCCAGCATCACCGTCGCGAATATGGGGTCGGCAAGCAGATCGGCAATGATGTCCTTCAGCAGATCGAAGAGGGCCTTCTCGTCTCCGGCCACTTTGGCCAGTGCGGGACGTCTACCCTCGGCTTCGCCGATGATGGACATGCCCAGGCTGTGGAACGTTCGAACGGTGAGCCCGGCCGCCGCTTCGCCGAGACGGCCGCGGACCCTTCCCTCCATCTCCTTGCGAGCGTCTCTGGAAAACGCAAGCAACAACATCTCCGAGGGATGGCGATAACCCTTTTGGAGAAGCCAGCCGGCCTTGGCCACGATCACGGATGTCTTGCCGCTGCCCGCAGCCGCAACGACCAGGTTGCGGTCCTCATCGACGACGACCGATCTCCGTTGCTCGTCAGTGAGAGGTCTCGCCTCGACCCTGTCGAAGAATTTTCTAGACCGGCACAACTCATTGACAATAAAGGTGTTGTTGGCTCGCGCCCGGTAAGCCTCGGAGCCCTTGAAGAAGTCCTGTGTCGCCTTCAACATTCGGATTTCCGCAATGCCGGACAGCTTGTCGGGCCAGAGAGAGGGGAACTGGGCAACCACATCCCCGGCGTCACGCTCGAGGCCGGAAAAGACGTTGCGGGCCATGTACCTGGGTGGGTCCGCAAGCTGGGCCAGGCGGTCGTCGACGGAACGTAGCGTTTCCCCGTGTGCGGCCAGCGTTCTTCGCCACCAGTCAACCCTCGCGCCCTCCAGTGCGTCGGCGAGCGCCCGCGCCTCGGGCTGCGGCAGCCCCGATAAGACCGCTGTCCCGGATGCATGGCGGACCTGAATGCCGCCCCAGAACCACCCGATCACTATTTTGGTCGTCTCGATCTTCCGAAAGGGGATTTTGGCCAACCCGAAACTACGCGTCAGTGTCAAGCTGTCCGTAGTCACCCTGGCAGCCTTTGCGTGTCTTGGATGAAAGAGCGCGAACACGAACGATGCCAGCCCCGTTCGTCCGACGTACAGAGGGCTTCCGGAGGTCGAATCACGTCCGTGCGGCTGGCGCATCCTCTTTTTCTCTCGTTCGAAATCCTTCAACCAACCTGTAACGTTTTCACACGGCGCCTCTTCAAATCGCTCGCTCGACCCGGACGCCCCGCGGTTTTCGATCGAAGCGGCGTTTCAAGATCGCCATAGCTGCGAATACGACTTGAGCCGACCCATCAGAGGGGGGTGTGTGACGATTGTGCGTGAATCTCGCGCAGCGCCAACCCGTCATCTGCACGATCCAACAGGTAGCGTATCGCCCTTTTTCTCTCGACCATGTCGCTTCCGTTACGCTGGGACGGCGCGACTGACCGCGCTGGAAGCAGACCGTCACGCACCCGCGGTCTCTCGACCGTAGTCGGGGTCAGGTATCAGGATGGTACTCAAGATACTCGGGTGAGTTTCTCCTCAAGGTCATTCGCCGGAAAGAAATACCATCTCCTCCCGACCTTCTTTGCGTTGAGCAGGCCACGACGCTCAAGAGCAAAAAGGTCTAAGCGCGCTGTCTGATATACCACGCCTTGGCTGGTTTGATGACTCTGGATGGTGTACCGGCCATTTGGATGCCGGAGTGCGTGACTGAGCAGCGCCCGCTGCCGGTGGTTAAACGTCCCCAGCCGCTTCAATTCTGTTTCGAGTGCCGTCAGCATTTCCGTCTTGCGCCGGATATACGTGTGAAGGGCGCGGATTGCCCGGTCGATCACGTCAAGGTGATAGATAATAAAGTAAGTCAGATCATTGTCATCCGTTTCTGTATAGAGGAATGCCCGACTGTATTGGTCCGGGGCTTTGCGGAGGATGTGCGAAATCGAGATGTATTCGCAGAGCCAGTACCCGTAGTGGAGCATGGACCAATAGAACAACGCCCTCGCTGTCCTTCCGTTTCCGTCCACAAATGGATGGTCATATGCCAGCCAGAAATGAAGGATGATCGAGCGGAGCGTCGGATAGAGAAACCTTTTCGGTGTCTTACCGTTGGCGAAATCGCACATCGCATCGAGACGTTCTTCGAGTTCATCCGCAGAGGGCGGGCGGTGTAAGACTGTCCCATCAGGATCGCTGACGTAAATTGCCTCATCACGCCTACGGAGTCGCCCGGCGGCTGAGGCGTCATCGATGGTCTTCTCCGTCACCAGACGATGGATCTCAAGGATCAGGCCCTTGGTCAATCGCTCGTTCTTGAGACTCCCGATTTCCTTCATCGTCAGGTAGTTGTTCAAGATCATCCGTTCGCTCCGGTCGCGGGGCTTCCGGCCTTCCCGGATCATCTCTTTGGCGACCTGGCGCGTCGTTGAGGCCCCCTCAAGCTGGCTTGAGGTGATCGCCTCCTCGATGAGCGAGGCGATGTAGTATTGATGCCTTGTTTCTGGATTCGTTATCTGGGCAGGCATTTCGATGCGCCCGCCGGCTCTGAGGTCGATCTTGTGAAGTCTTTCGGGAATGGGGTCTGTAATGAGATAGCGAAAGTGTCTGCCGTTCCGGTCCTTAAGAGGGACCTGCTTAAATAGCGTTTGACGCTGTAACTTGAGCGCAAGCCACCAATCCTGATGTGACATCCCCTTCGGGGGCTTCAGATAGCGCACATTGTCCCAGTGCGGATACTTATCTTTGGGTAGAATATCCTGTGAGTTGAAGATTATCCTCTGAAACCGGCTGGGGTCTTTCAGGACTTCTGATAATTTCTCCATGCTGGGGGGAGTTCTCGGAATTTTCATTTACATTCTCGGTTTATAACCATGTCAAAATTATACTAATCCATTTAAATTTAGTATAAAACAAAATAAATATCAAGAATACAATTTGGCCACAAGAGTCGAAAGTATTGTTATAAATTATTTATATAAAATATCTTATCAATTACTAATTTTATACTAAAAAAGCTAAAATTAGTATAAAAATGCTTGTGGAAGGAGGGGCGTTGAGGTCCCCATCACTGTGGATGTGGAATTCCTGCGGGGTGTCCTCTGCTACAGTTCTTCGTAGACCTGCTCAATCCGGGTCTCGATTTTCCGTAGCTTCCGGCTGATCTTTCCCTTGTTTGTATTCCATGTTGCGATGTGCATTACGCCTCGATGAACCTTTTCGCCAACTCCGGCCCGAGCCCTTCCGCTTCGTGTTTGAAATAGACGAACGCCCGTTCCCACTTCTGCTTTAGAATCCGTTCCTTCCACGCCTTCAGATCTTCATCGGAATATCCGCGCCTCGAAGCCGCAGGTATCCCCAATCGGCCGTCGCCACGAACGGCGTCTCCTTGTCGTCGCCTTCTTCCTCGTCAGGATCGTCGTGGACGATGCAGAGCGCCAGATTCTTCGAGCGCAGGCAGTCGTAGACCTCCTCGTCGAACCAGGACTCGTGCCGGAACTCCAGCACCCCCGGCGTTCCGTCCGGCAGAAGGTCCACGAATGTCCGGAGTCGATCGGCGTTCTTCCGCAGGTAGGGGGGAAGCTGGAACAGAATCGCCCCCAGCTTCTCCTTCATATATGCCGCGATTCCCAGGAAGTACTCCGTCGCCTCGTCAACCTCCTTCAGCCGCTCGATATGCGTAATCCGCCGCGTCGCCTTCATCACGAACCGGAAATCATCCTCCACCTGCGACGCCCAGGACGCCACCACATCCGGCTTCGGAACCCTGTAGAAGGAATTGTTGATCTCGACTGAACGGAAGTGCCGGCCATAGAAGCCGAGCATCTCCCTATTGGGCATCTTCTCAGGATAGAAGGGGCCCTTCCACTCCTTGTAGTTGTATCCACTTGTACCTACGTAAAGGTCCACAGTCACACCCTCCAGTTTTGCCTATATCAATTCCGGGGCGTCCGATATGGCAATCCGGTGGAAGGTTCCAAATCCGGGTTCCTTGGAATCGGCAGAGTTCAGGCATCTCCCAATACAGCCCTCGCACCCGGCATCGTGTCTTCAACAGGCTTTCTGGTGGCCGTGTTCTTGAAGAAACCGGGGATGTCGCAGTAACCGCGACACCCTCACCCCGGACCTCTCCCACGGGGAGAGGGGAATCGCTGCGCCAGGCGTGATACGTGTCAGCGATGCGGGCGATATCCTCTCGGTCAGGTCGCGGTGCATGCGGTTCATCCTCACCCCGGTCCTGTCCCGCCGGGAGAGGGGTCCAGGACGTTTTCGATTTCTTTGAGGGCTTCTTGGGTGTGTTGCAGCAAGTTTTCGTTCTTAATTCGAATTTTCGTGGCAGTAAGAGTCCACAATATGGCTGCCGATCCGATGTTGACGGCGGAACTTCAGGCCAAGGAATCTCCCGTCTCTGAACAGCTCCCACGCAAAAGCCTTGCCAGTGTGGCCTGTCTCCTCATCTCTCGAGCCCGTTCCAGAAGCCCGGAGAACTCCAGCCCACCCCGATACTGACCCTCTCCCGGTGGGAGAGGGTGGCGCGAAGCGCCGGGTGAGGGTTGCGCGCGCTTGTCGCGCGCAATAAACGGGGAGCTGATGTCACAAAAAAAATCGGCGGAACGATTTTGCGCCTCCATCGTTCTAAACATTTTGAAAGAACGCGGCGGAGTTTGCGGCGATCGAGATGGTTGCAATCCGTGGGACGCAGAGCTCGGAGGATTTGAACTGCGAGATCTGAAAGCCGGGTATGGACCGGGCGTGCGACTGGATTTGGGCATGTTTCCCTTCCGCCACGATCTGGCGTGGCCTGATGATTTTGCGGAATCGGGCCGTCCAAAACAGTATTTCCCGGTGGATATCGCGGGATTTTTCCAGAGAGGAATGGGGTATGTTCCGGTTGGCCGCGAAGTCGACGGATCACTGCGATCGGGGTCGCAGGATGAGGGCAACCCGCATTCTGAGTGCGTGGGCGCTAATGTTTGCGGTTGCAGGATGCGGGGGCAGCGTAACCGACTCTGAGCCTGGGGACGCAGGATCCCCAAGCGAAAGTGCGTCCGCCGGCGGTGTCCGAACGGGTGGTTTCACCGTGCGTACGGTGGCGTCCGGGCTGGACACACCCTGGGACCTGGCCTGGGGGCCGAATGGGAAGATCTGGGTAACCGAGCGCAAGGGGACGATTTCGCACGTGGACACCACCACGGGCGCGGTGACGCAGGTTGGGCGCCTCGATGCGTTCGAGTTGAGCGAGAGCGGATTGATGGGGATGGCGTTCCATCCGGATTTCGAGAATCAGCCGTTTGTGTATGCAGTGTATTCCTATAACGCAGGCAGCGGTGTTCGGAATCGGCTGGTTCGGATGCCGTACGACGGCACAGCCTTGGGCAACCTCGAAATCCTCGTAGATGATATCCCCGGAGCGCCGAATCACGACGGATCGCGGCTTGCGGTGGGTCCGGACAACCTGCTGTATCTGACGACGGGAGATGCGCAGTCGGCGGCCTTGGCGCAGGACTTGAACTCGCTGGCGGGCAAGATTTTGCGGGTGGACCTGGAGGGGAGGCCGGCACCCGGCAATCCATTTGGTACGGCGGTATACTCTTTTGGGCATCGAAATCCACAGGGTTTGGCATTTCACCCGGAAACCGGCGCGCTTTACAGCACGGAACATGGGCCGCTCGACAACGATGAGGTCAACTTGATCGAGCCGGGACGGAACTACGGATGGCCAAACGTGCGCGGGTTTTGCGACAACGACGTATTGGGTGGGGAGCGCAATTTTTGCACTTCGAACGACGTCGCGGAACCGCTTGCGGCCTGGACGCCGACGATCGCACCGTCAGGCACGGATATCTATGCGGCCGACCTGATATCCGTTTGGAAAGGGAGTCTGCTGTTCACCACATTGAGAGGCTCGGCACTGTGGCGTCTGAGCCTGGCGGCCGACGGCCGGCGTGTGACGGCACAGGAGACGCTCTTTCAGGGACAATTCGGACGATTGCGGGATGTGCTGGTGGGACCTCAGGGAGAGATCTATCTGGCGACGAGCAACCGGGATGGGCGCGGGCAGCCCCGGGCGGATGACGATCGGATTCTCCGGGTGACGCCGTAACGGCGATGACGGCGCGAAAAAGTGTTACGAATTCACCGCTTTTAGGGCTGGCTGTTTGCCTCGCCTTCTCCTGCTTTTCCGGCGGGTAGGTGGTCATGGGGGTTCCTGCACAGGGGCAGTTCGCGAACTGCCCCTGCAAGGGTGGTGCCTGAGGATGCATTGAGATTTTCCGTATCTGTTTCCCACCGCATCGGATTACAGAGTACGTATTCTCGAACTCGGTTCCATTCCTCATCGTTTCGGATGACGTGCTCGTAATAATTGCGCTGCCACAGCCGTCCGTTGAAGGGCTCCCATCTGTCTTCGTCGACCCGCCGAGCATATTCAACGGTGGTCAGGGATTTGTACGCGCCAACCACGTCACCCAACGCAGGGGCAACCCTCGCGTTTTCCCTTTGCCGGTCGATCGATCCGGCATTGCCGCCGTCGCCCGGGGCGCCCACAAGGGACGCCCCTACAGGTGACTTGTGAATGACCACGATGCCGTGGACGTGGTTGGGCATCACGGCGAATTCGTCCAATTCGATGGATGGGAACCGGTCAGGAATTCGATCCCAGACCGAACGGACCATCTTCCCTGCGTCGTTCAGGCTCATCCCCTCATCGGTCACGTCACCGAACAAACAGAGACGGTCCTGCGTAACAACGGTGAGGAAGTATGCGCCCGACCGGGTGTAATCGTACCCTCTCAGGCGGATCGACCTGCGGTGATGGCGGTTCGGGTCGTAGCGGTGGGTCAATGGCGCCCGTCGACACATTCAGGGGATTCTTCTGATCGAGCGATCAACTCGCCGGGTTGTCCAGAAATATATCGCTCGATTCTACCAGGTAGGGGCAACCCTCGTGGTTGCCCCGTTGGGCTCCAGGTGATCGATGGCGTGCAGGCGGGATTCGGGGCCAACGAAGGTGAGCACACAGCGCCCCAGGCGCCCAACGGGGTACGTCGGACGACGACGGATGTACGGGCCGTGCCGGATGGCGAAACGGCCCTGGAATGGAAGGAACGCCCAAGCCCTTCGAGAACAAGATGGTACGGAAACCCGTGGCTCTGGACAATGAATCCTGGAACCACGGGTCTGTTTCTTGAATTGGTGGAGGCGGCGGGAATCGAACCCGCGTCCGAAGGCAGTTCAACGACAGCATCTACGTGTGTAGTCTACGCGTCTAATCTCACGCGCCGCGGACCCGGTAGACGAGGTCGTCAGCGCGCCAGCCCGAAAAAATCTCATCCGGCGACCCTCTGGCGGAGGTCCCCGGACCAGTCTGCATGAGTCGACGCCCCGTTCCGCTCCTGCAGACGAAAGCGGACGGGACGGGCTACCCGTTAGTTAGGCGGCCAATGCGTACGAGTGATCGTTCGCAGTTGTGTTTTTTCCCACCTGTTTTACGAGGTAATGGGACCTCGACACGCAGCTCTCGCCTCGCTTCCTCCGTCGAAGCCGTGTCGCCCCCGATGGACAGAGAACGAGCTGGCCGAAGGATCGCGGTCAGCTTTACTAACTCAATATAGCCAAGCCGGTTACGGCTGTCAAGAAGACCCGCGACAAAATCCTGGCCAGCCTGGACTTCAACCGCCGCGGAGGCAGCTTGACTGTCCCGGAAAGGTTCTCCGCCTCGTGTAAACGAACCCCGCGAAAGATCACGAGACGCGCCCATCTCACGGCCGGGGCGGGAACTGGCGGTGCCGAAAGAACCGTTACAAACGGGTCCAGAAACATTATCATGCAGGAACCCTCTTCGACCCGACAAAAGGAGTCTGCCATGAAAATCGCGATCCTGCACGGTCCGCGTGACCTCCGCATCGAAGACCAGCCGCTGGACACGTCGAACCTGAAACCTGATGAAATCCGGGTAGAGACGGAGATCTCCGCGCTCAAGATCGGCACGGACCGGGGCAACTACGAGGGGGCCGAGCGAGTGCCCGGAGCGCCGGACTACCCGCGCTGGGTCGGCGACAGCAACCTGGGCGTCGTGCGCGGCGTCGGAAGTTCGGTCACGCGGTTCAACGTCGGTGACCGCGTCGTATCGCGCAAACCGCATCTGTCCGAATACGTGGCGTCTGAATCCGAGATCATCCTCCCGGTTCCCGATGCGGTGCATTCGGAGGACGCCGTGTTCGCGCACCTCTATACCCTCAGTGCACTCTGCTACGGCAAGGCGTTTTTCCAGCCGGGGGAGAACGTCGCGGTCGTCGGTCTGGGTGTGCTCGGATTGGGCGCGGTCGCCCTTGGGCCCTGCTTTGGCGCCCGCGTCGTCGGGGTCGGAAACAGCCCCATTCGCCTCGACATGGCGCGGCGAATGGGGGCGCACGCCGCCTATATGTCCGACGATCCGGACCTCGAGGCAAAACTGGATGCGTTTACGAGCCGTTCCGGAATCGACCTGGTCATCCTTACCGCCAATCCCTGGCCCGCCTACCGCACGGCCCTGGAGATCGTCCGCATCAACGGCCGCGTTTCGATCGTGAGCCTGCCCGGAAGGGGAGAGGAACCCCTGGACTTCAACCCGCTGAGCATGGACTGGTTCTACGACAAGGGCATCTCGCTGATCGCAGTCTCTCGCGAGGCCGGTTATCTGTATCCCACGTCGGAAGGGGGTCTCTCGTGGAGCCGGTCCTGTCAGCACATGCTCAAGCTGATGGCCGATCAAGGCCTCGAGCCCAAACGGCTCGTCACGCATCGATTTCACTACTCGGAGATGGCCAAGGCCTATGAAATGGCCTTTCACCGTGAAAAATCGATGCTGGGCGTCATCTTCAACTGGCAGGACTGACCCTGCTCCGCGCGTCTTTGCGGGAACCGCTTCCGGGGCCGCGGCACGGATTCTGCCTTTCGGGTCCGGAATCTGCGATCTGAAATTCAAGGATGCCGTGCCGCCTGTCTCCCGGGCGCAATGCGCCCGTCATCGACGACGACTCGGCCCGAGATCATCACCGTCTTCACTTCCGACAGCCGCCCGGGGGCTGTCACGACCAGATCGGCCACCTTCCCCGGTTCTATCAGGCCCCGATTCGGCGCAAGCTTGGGAATCGCCCTTGTCACGTTTCCCGTGGCCATGGCGATGGCAGCGGCAGCGTCCAGAAGGTTGCCCTCCACGGCCTTTTCGATCGTGAGCAGGATCGGATCCCAGCAGCCGTTGAGGAAGTCCGTCGAAATCAAGTCCACCAGCCCTGCCTCCAGAAGGGCGAAGATCGTCTCGGGAGACGGCGTTGACTGTCGAACACCGAAGGCATCTCCGGAGTAAACGTCGACAAACGTCCCGTGCGCCTTGAGCTTTCCGGCTCTCGTGACCGCTTCCTCGGGCGTGAACATGTGATTGGAATGCGCAGCGATCAGTCCGGGGCCCATCTCGTTCGCCATTCGGGCGATCAGATCGGCATTCTCAGCTGAATGGTGTGCGATCACGGGCACGCCCAGCGTCCTGCCGAGCTCGGCCGATTCCTTCAGCGCCAACTCCGCAGCCCCGTGTTGGCGTTCGATATCCAACGCGACCTGCCTGGCCTGATCGGCCGTGAGCACACCCTCCAAACCGGCCCTGCTTATCGCCTCCGTCACCGCCTCCTCGTCGTGCGGCTTGAGGGGCGGTGCCCCGGGTCGCTCAAACAACGCGCTCGCCAGCCTCTTCGCCTGGTCGATCAAGATGGGCCGGCCGGCCGCTCTGCAGAACTCGAAGAGGCCGTAGGGACTCGAGGGCACACCGGTTTCGCCGATGGCGACCGCGCCCTCTGAGATCATCTGCTCGGCGGTCAGGTTCGCGTGGAAGTCATCAATATGGCCGCCGTGGCCCAGAATGTTCGCCATGTTCCGTTTGCTGTGAATCGTTGCAGCCCTGATGTTGATCGGGTGAAGCTTGTTCATCGCCTCGACTTCCCACACGCTCGTCAACCCGTCCAGCGACAGAAGGGTGGTGGTGCCATCCAGCAAATGTTTATCCAAGTATTCGAAGATCCGCTCGATCGGCCAGCGGTGTTTGCCGAAAAACGCGGGACCGGAGTCCGACTGTGCGTGATAGTTGGGACCAAAGGCCACTTCGTGGGAATGGTGGTTGATCAGCCCCGGGATGATGAAGCCGCCCCGCGCGTCGAGGATTCGATGAGAATCGTTGTAGGGGATGTATTGCGTGTCGTAGACCTGCGTGATGAAAACGTCTTCTACGATGAGAGAAGATCTCGGAAGGACGGTCTCGCCATCACCCGTTACGATCGTCGCGTTGACAATGGAAGTCTTCAAGAAACGCGTCTCCCTCTCAGCAATGTTTGCGGTAGTCCGAGACCGCCTGAGTCGCACCGTCCCGGATCCACGCGAGTTCGTCATCGACCTCGAAAAACCGGCAGCCCTTGGCGATCCAGGCCCCGGCGGCCTTCGGCCCGGATGCGGTCGTTCCGAACGGCACGCCGTGTTTGAGACAGAGATCCAAAACCTTCTGCATCCCCTTTTTCACGGCAGGGTGATCATAATCCCCCGGATGCCCCATGGCGATCGAGAAGTCATAAGGACCGACGTAGACCATGTCGACGTGCGGCGTCGTAATGATTTCCTCCGCGTTCTCGTGGCCGCGCTCGGTCTCGATATGCGCCACGATCAACGTCGACTGGTTGGCCTCCTCCAGCCACGCCTTCCCGTCTTCCGGCATAAGATAATCGACGTTTCCGTAGCCCGGCGCCCCTGCCCGCGATCCTACAGGCGTGAACTTTACGTAGTCCACCAGACGCATGAGCTCTTCGCGCGATTCGGTTCGCGGAAGTTGTATCCCCACGACGCCGGCTTCGAGAAGGCGCGCCGTCTCGAACCGATTCAGCTCGCCGATCTTGGAGATCACGGGCAGCTGATTGTCCCGCGCAGCGAGTACGAAGTCCGTCATCTCGCTTCCGTCGAAGAAGGTGTGTTCCTTGTCCACGAAGATGAAGTCCAAACCGGCGTAACGGTAGAGCTTGACGAGCGATGGGCGAAGGTACTCAGCCACCATGCCACCCAGCAGGATGTCTTGAGACTTGAGACGCCGCTTGAAGGCGCGTCCGAGCGCGGTCGGGTCGTGTCTGAGCGACGCGCGTGCTGCTTTCGACTTGGCCATTGTCCCTCCGAAAGGCTGGGTTGCGGTGGAATGAATTTCGAGCTTGAAACTTAATCAAACTTTCGCCAACTTTCAATCGATTTACGGGTCACAAACGCGCGTTGGGCGGGACTGAGTCTTTTTTCAACATACGTTACGCAAAGGAGACCGGGATGTTCGAAGCCGTGAATCTATTTAGGAATCGTTTGAGTCAGGGCGATCTGCTGATCGGCCCCGCGATCAACCTGACCGATCCGCGCTCGAGCGAGGCACTGGCCGATTCGGTCGACTTCCTTTGGATAGATCTGGAACACGGCAACATGAGTCCGGAGGCGATGGGCGGACATCTCCTGGCCGCCCGGGGAAAGGAGAAGCCGGCGTTCGTTCGGGTGCAGGGGACCGGCACCCAGTTCATCAAACCCGTGCTGGACGCCGGCGCGGACGGCATCGTGGTGCCCCAGATAGAGCGCGTAGCGGAGGTCGAGCAGACTGTGGCCGACTGCCGCTACCCACCCGTGGGCAGGAGGGGATTCGGGCCGCTCGTGCCGACCAATTACGGAAGAGAAGGTCTGGAAGAATACGTCGAAAAGGCCGACGCCAGCATCTTTGTGGCCGTGATGATCGAGACCGTCGAGGCCCTTCAGGCCATCGATGAGATTGTCACCGTCAAAGGGCTGGACTCGGTCGTCATCGGTCCTTGGGATCTCTCCGGCGCGCTCGGCCTCCTCGGCCAGGTCGGTCACCCCACGGTCGTAAGCGCGATGGAGGAGATCATCGCCAAGGCCACGGCCGCCGGTCTTCCCGTCGGATCCGGCGCGCCGGCAGACGCGGAGTTCAGTTCGATTCAGGTCAAACGGGGGGTGCGATGGCTCCAGTTGGGTGGAGACATCACATACGCCGTAAACTTCGCAGACCGGATTGGCGCCGAGATTCGCGCCATCGTCAAGAGATAGGCCCAAACGGGTAGAGACGCCCCGGGCCCGGGGAACGTCTCTATTTTTCCGCAGGACTCTGAGAGCGGGAAGGTGCGATGCGCCCCTCCTGCCCGTTCATTTTTCTCCAGCGGCAGGCGTCAGCCCGGACGCGGCCTCATCTCGCCTCCGCGGGGTGCTTCGAACCACGCGATCGTCCACCGAAGCCCCTCTTCAGGAGGCACTTTCGGTTCCCACCCCAACAACCTCTTGGCCAAACTGATGTCGGGCCGGCGTACCTTCGGGTCGTCTTCCAACGCAGGTTTGAACGCGATTCGGCTCTGGCTCTCAGACATCCCGATGATCATGTTTGCCAAATCCAGAATCGTCATCTCGTGTGGATTCCCGAGGTTCACGGGACCGGAATAGTCCGCCTGCATCGCCCGGTAGATACCCTCGATCAGGTCGCTGACATAACAGATACTGCGTGTCTGGCTTCCCTTTCCAAATACCGTAACGTCCTCCCCGGAAAGGGCCTGAGTGATAAACGTCGGGATGGCCCGGCCATCGTCCTTGCGCATCCGGGGACCGTAGGTGTTGAAAATCCTCACGATCCTCGTATCGACGCCCACCTCTCGATGGTAGGCCATGGCCAGTGCCTCGGCAAACCGCTTCGCCTCGTCGTAAACACCTCGAACACCGATCGGATTCACGTTGCCCCAATACGTCTCAGGCTGGGGATGAACCAGCGGGTCTCCGTAACATTCGGAAGTGGAAGCCAGCAGAAACTTGGCCTTTTTCGACCGGGCGAGTCCGAGGGTATGGTACGTCCCCAGGGCACCAACCTTCATCGTGTGGATCGAATGCCGAAGGTAGTCCTTCGGACTGGCCGGGCTGGCAAAGTGAAGGATGTAATCGAGCGGTCCCGCGATGTCCACGAAGTTCGTTACATCGTGGTTAAGAAACGTGAAACCTGTCCGCCCGATCAGGTGAGAGAGGTTGTCTTTCCGGCCGGTCAGGAGGTTGTCCGACGCCACCACCTCGTGCCCTTTGCAGAGCAAAAACTCGCAAAGGTGTGATCCAAGAAAGCCGGCTCCACCTGTGATCAGGATTCGCATGAACGCACCCGAGGCGCTGGGATACCTTTATTACAGCTTTACCACCTTCCGGCCCGCGTCTGAGATCCCTTTCGTGGCGTTGCGAGTGTCTACGATGCACGGGGCATGCTTCACGATCCAGGAGAAGTCGTAACTGGAATGGTCGGCTGTGATCACAACGCAGTCCGCCGCCGCGATCAGATCCTCCGACAGCGCGACGGATTTCATGCTCAACGTCTCCAGGGAGAGCGCCTCGACAAACGGGTCGTGGTAGGAAACATTCGCGCCCTTTTCTTGGAGGGCCTCGATGATGTCCAGGGCGGGAGACTCTCGGATATCGTCTACGTCAGGCTTGTAGGTGACTCCGAGCACAAGGACCGATGATCCGTTGATGCTCTTCTCGAACCGGTTGAGGGCGTCCCCGATCTTGGACACGACGTAGACCGGCATGCTTCGCGTGATCTCTCCGGACAGCTCGATAAACCTGGAGTGAAAGTTCAATGTCCTAAGTTTCCAGGCAAGGAGGTGCGGATCGACCGGAATGCAATGTCCGCCCAGTCCAGGCCCCGGGTAAAAGGGGATAAACCCGAAAGGCTTGCTCGCGGCGGCGTCGATCACCTCCCACACGTCGACCCCCAGCCGACCGCACATCAACGCGACTTCGTTCACCAGAGCAATGTTGACGCTTCGAAACGTATTCTCCAGCATCTTGACCATCTCGGCGGCTCGGGTGGAAGAGACGGGCACGAGCTCTGAAATCACTTGTTCATAGAAAGCCTTCGCCATGTCGCTGCACGCGTCGGTGACCCCGCCCACGACCTTGGGCGTATTCTCCAAGGTGTAGACCTGGTTCCCCGGATCCACCCGCTCCGGAGAGAAGGCGAGAAAGAAATCTTCCCCCACCTCGAGGGTGCTCTCCTTCAACAGAGGAAGCACGACTTCCTCGGTCGTGCCTGGATACGTCGTACTCTCGAGGATCACGAGCTGTCCCCGGCGAACGTGTTTCGAAATCTGAGTGAACGCACCAACGATGTGAGAGACGTCCGGGTCTCTCGTCTTGTTGAGGGGCGTCGGGACGCAGACGACGATGACATCCGACCGGCCTGTCGCATCGTATTCCAGCGTCGCGGTGAGTTTGCCGAGGGCGTTCAACTCGGCCACATCGAGGTCGGAGACGCCCTGGACATCCGATCGGCCCGCTTCAATCAGGGATACCTTTTCGGGGGAGATCTCAACACCGGTGACCTCATAGCCTGCCTTCGCAAGCGCGACCGCGAGAGGCAGGCCGGCATAGCCCAGCCCGACCACGGCCACCTTCGCAGACCGACCTTCGATCTTCTGCCGTAACGCAGCACTTATCTCGTCACGATCGTTCATTTGGCCCGATCCCATCGCCGGTAGCCGGCGTTTGCGAGATGGGGTCTCCCTCGTCTCCGAGGAGTCGTTTCAAAATGGCCTTCTGGATATGGAGCCGGTTCTCCGCCTGATCCGTCGCAATCCACCGCTCGCTCTGCGTGACTTCCTCCGTGACTTCATACCCTTTGTGCGCGGGCAGGCAGTGAAGCACCTGCGCGTCTGTTTTCTCCAGCAAACGCGCGTTGACCTGATAGGGGGTAAACAGTTCAATGCGCCTCTTCTTTTCTTCTTCGAACTGTGGATCCATAAAGAATTCCATGTCCACCCAGGCGTCGGTGTAGAGAAAATCTGCGTCTGCCACCGCTTGATCCAGGTCCAGGGTCTCCTCATAAAGGCCCGTCTTCCGTGCGTCGGTGATCAACGCCTGATCTTTCGAGGGTCCGTTCGTCATAGGCGTGACCGCCGTGATTCTTATGCCTGCCTTGGTGCACGCGACGATCAACGAATTGCAGACATTGTTCCGTATTCCGACATACACCACGTGCATACCTTCGACGGACCCTCTGAGCTCGGCAATCGTCATCAAATCGCCCATGGCCTGGCAGGGATGGTAGCGGTTGCAACAGCCGTTGATCACGGGCACCTTCGAGCCCGCCCCGATCTCGAGAAGGTCTTCGTGTTTCATCATGCGAGCGAGGATGCCGTCGGCATACCTGGACAGCACCTCGGCTTCGTCTTTCAGGTCGGCCAGAACAAAATTCGTCGAGCGCCAGTCCAGGTACAGGGCGTGACCTCCCATCTGAACCATGCCGACCTCGAACCCGCACCGCGTTCGGGTGGAGGTCTTCTGAAACAGCATGGCCAGGGTCTTGCCCTGCAGGGCGTCCCGATACCGCTCCGGCCGAGCCTTGACTTCCAGCCCTTCTTTCACGGTGGCCGCGATATCTTCCGAGCTCCAGCACTTTAAACTCAGCAGATCCATCTCGTCGTTTCCGCACCCCCGTCGCCTAAAGTCTCTTCTCAACCTCGCTTAGGAGCCTCTGCTTCAACGCTTCGAACGGTCCCTCGATCGTGCATCCAGACGCTCGCTCGTGCCCACCCCCGCCGAAAACGGTCGCAACGGCGTTCACGTCGAACGCTCCCCGCGACCGAAGGCTCACACGATGACGTTCCGAGGCCTCCTCCTTGAAAAAGAGCGCCACCTCGACCCCATCGATCGACATGGCATGGTCGACCACGGCATCCAGATCGCCTCCCAGGGAAAACGTCTCCCAGTCCACCCTGAGACTCGTAACACGTCCATCGAAGTGGAGTTCCAGCGTGGACAGCCCCACGCTCAGGGTCTTGATGGTCTCATAAGACTCGTGGGCGAACAGGGCGTCGGATACGCGTTGCGGGTTCGCTCCGAAGTCCACCAGTTCGGCGCACGCCTTGATCCCCCTTGCCGGGTGGGAATACTTGAACAGCTTCGTATCGTAAGCAATTCCGGCATAAAGCTGGTTCGCGATTTCCGGAGTGATTTCTGCCTTCGAAGCCTGAAGCAGCCTGAAGACCAGCTCGCTGGCCGCGCTTGCGCCTTGATCAATCAGGCGCACGTCCCCCTCTGCTTCGTGCGCCTTGTGATGATCGATCACCAACGTTTTTGCCTCTTCGCTCAGCAGCCGGCCGACGTCCCCGACCCTGCTCTGCGCCATCGTAGGGGTGTCCAGATAGACGGCCCGGTCGAACAGGGGACGGTCTTTGAGCGATCTCATGGTTTCAAGTCGATCGAATCGAGGAAGAAACGAGAGCTTTCCACCTACGTGCTCATCGCCCAGGATCATCCGATAGGGTCGGTCCAGCTGCTCCAAGTATCCGCCGAGGGCCATCATGGCGCCAAGGCCGTCTCCGTCGGCGTTCGTGTGCGTCGACAGAAGGTATGGACCTTCCGCCTCGAAGAATGCGATCGCCTTGCCATAGTCCACGGAGCACTCCGCAAAAGAGGTTAGTCCCGTGAATCCAACCAATCATCCGGGTTCAGCGGATCTTCGCCTCGCATGATTTCAAAGTGTAGCTGCGGCACGTTGTCCAGGCGCCCCGTCACGCCCACGGCGCCGACGACAGCCCCGCTTGTAAGAATCTCGCCTTCGCTCGTCGAGACGCGGCTGAGGTGACCATATAGAGAATAGAAACCGCCGGGGTGCCGAAGCAATACAAACTGTCCGTAGCCGGGAAACCAGTCGATCAGGACGACTTCACCGGGTGCCACGGTCTTGACCTCCGTGCCCTCACGTGCAGCCAGGCTGATGCCTCGGTTGAAGGTCCACGTCTTGAGCTTGGCATCCTGTTGGCGTCCGTACCTGGCGATCACCTTACCTTCAACCGGGCGAGGCAGTCGACCTCGATGCGCTTCGAAATCGAAGTCAGGCAAGGCGGCGAGTCGTTGACCCCGCCTCCGCCGGCTTTCTATTTCCTGGATCAAATGCCTGAGCTTCTCTTCGGCACGGCTCAGGGCCATTTCACGCGCCTCGACCGCCCGGGCCATCGCGGCCTCGTCTTCCCGAACGCGCTCCAGGTTCCGCTGATGCTCGGTCAGCCGCTGCCTGAATGCGGTTTCTCTGACCTTTTTGGCCTCGACGAGGCCCTGCTGATGCTTGTACTGCGTCCCGCGCAATGCGAGCAACTTGGAAATCTTCCCCCGGTCCTCGCGAATCGCGTGATGGTCTCGCTGGTCCTGGCGTGCGATGCTAGACAAATAGATCACGCGCCTGGACAGATCCGAAAACGACCGCGCAGAGAACAGCACCTGCATCTTTCCACCCCTTGCCAGCTTGTAGATCTCTCGAAGGCGATTTCCCATCGCCGCTTCCCTGGCCTTCAACCTCGTTTCCACGCTTTCCAACACCGCTCGGGTCTCGCCGACGCGTCCGGACAGGATGTCTTCCCGGCGAGCCAGGCTGCGCCGTTCTTCTCGTATCTGGAGGATTTCCTGCTCGGAACGGCTCACGGTCTTCCTTAGAGACTGTTTTTGGATCGCCTTTCGCTCGAGACGTCTCCGATCTGCCTCCAACGCGACCTTCAGGCTGTCGAGCGCTTCCTGCTCGGCCCGAAGCGCCTGCTCCAGATTATCCAACCCGCGGGCCTGTCGAGGAACGAAAAGAAAGACCGCGATAACGAAAAACGTGGCGTAGTGACACACGAACACGGCCTAACCCGACTTCCAGCGCATCGCATTCAGCAGTCGGGTCAGGGACGTCCAGCTCCCCATAGTGCCGAGAAGCGCGCCCAACGCGATCACGCCCAACCCTGAGTAAATCGGCGAAAATGGCCTGACGTCGGGGATCCACGACACCCACCAGTCTGAACTGAACCAAAGTGCGACAGCCGCAATCACCCCGCCCAGGCAGCCCAGAATCGCGCTTCCCATCAGGAACGTCATTCGAATGAACCGACCCGTCGCCCCGACGAGCCGCATGACCTCAATCGCCTCCCATTGGGTCAGGATGACGAGCTTTGAGCTGTTTCCCACGGCAAAAACGCACGCCAGGCAGACGACCGATCCAAGTAGAAGCCCGATTTCGGCGGTCGTCTCGACGGCACGATCCAAAAGGCCGGTCCAGGATTGGCCTTCGTCGATACCCTCGACCCATCGGTGTCCTTTCATGGAGGAGGCGACGGCTCGAGCCCGAGAGGAGACGTTGCCGCCCTCATCCAGCTTCACGCGGATCGAAGCCGGTATCGGGTTCCGAGAGATGGCATCCAGCAGGCCGTCTCCGAACATCCTCCGAAACTCCAAAGCTGCCTCTGCCTGGTCGACGTAGCGGGCCGCCGCGACGCCCTCCATCTCCCCAATTTCCCGGGCCAGGGCCAGGGCGTCTCTTCGGCTCATCCCATCTCTAAGGTAGACATCCACCTCTACACGGCCGCGCAGTGTCTGAGCCAAGGCATACCCCCCGCCAGCGGCCTGTACAAACAGGCCGAGAACGAGAAGCGAGGCGGCCGTCGTCAAAACAGAAACCGCGCTGGCCATCCGGGTCCGTGAAAGTCCTCGAAACGCCTCTCGAAGCAGTTGAAACAAGACCATCAGGTTGACTCCGAGATCGATTCGGACCGAACGACTTCGCCCGGAGACTGCAACCTTCCTTCTCTCAGGTAAAGCGTCCGGCGAGGAGACCGGTTCACCAGGTCAACGTCGTGCGTCGCCATCAGCACCGCGGTTCCCGATCCGTTGGCATCCGCCAGGATTTTCATAACCTGTTCGGTGCCTTCGGGATCCTGGTGGGCCGTGGGCTCGTCAGCGAGCACTACGACAGGTTCATTCACGAGGGCACGAGCGATGGCCACTCGTTGCTGTTCTCCCCCGGAAAGCGCATCCGGGTAGGCTCGCCTTTTGTGGATCAGATCCACGTCGGAGAGCAACGCGAGCGTCCGTTTCTTGACGACCGATGATCGCAGACCGGTCACCTCCAGGCTGATCGCGACATTTTGGAAGACGGTCCGGTCGCGTAGAAGTTTGTGGTTTTGCAAGACCATGCCCACGCGCCGTCTCAGAAACGGAATCCTCCGCGCCCCGATTGTCGCGGAATCGCAATCCCCGACGAATACGCGCCCCCGCGTGGGGCGCTGTTCAAACAGGATCAAACTCAGGATCGTGCTCTTGCCCGCACCGTCCGGGCCGAGCAGGTAGACGAACTCTCCGCGATTCACGTCGAAGGTCACGTCACTGAGGATCTGCCGCCCCTGTCTTTCCACCCAGACGTGACGAAGTTCTATCATCTCCGACCTGGCTTCTTACGATGCTCCGGAATCTCGCAGGACAGGCTTCATGCCGTCTGGCGCTTTCTTGGATCATTCGACAGGCTTTGTTCGCCGTCTCCCCTCAGATCTCTGCATCATCTTTGGAACGACGATCCACGAACGACCGGCCTCGAGCCCTCAGTACGAAATGCAATCGATCCGTGAGATCCGTGGGCGATGAAAACCCGAATCCATCGTACACGCCTTCAACCTGAAAAGCCGAGCCGTTGAGTGTATTCCGGATGTCTGAGATCGAGTAGATTCTCTGCTTGTGGACTTCGGAAAGCACCTCTGTCGAGTCTGAAAATTGGATCTCGAACCGGTTGAATTGAATACCGTGCTCGTAGTAACTGTGTCGTGTGTAGAAGAAGCCATCGCCGCGACCTCTGTCGGTCATGTCCCTGAAGTGCTTGAGTGAATTCGTTTCCGTACAGATATCGAAAACAAACAGTCCGCCCGGTTCCAGAACGCTTTCGACCTCTTCCAACGCCTTCGCAACGTCCTCCAGCGTCATCAGGTAGTTGATGCTGTCGTAAAGGCAGACGACGGCCTCAAACTTCGGCAATCCTCCGAGTTGCCGCAGGTCCCTGCAAAAGAAAGGAATATCCAGCCCGGCGCGCTTCGCTTTTCCGCGGGCAACGTGGAGCATATCGGCGCTCGCGTCGGCCCCCGCCACGCGATAACCCCGTCCGTCCAGCAGAATCACAAAGGTGCCGGTTCCGCAGGAAAGATCCAGGAGGCGCGCTGGATGCCACCGATGTTTCTCGAAAACCGACTCTATATAGTCTGCCCACCCCACGTAGTCGACGTGTTGCATCACGTGGTCGTAGATGGACGCCAACCCTCTGTATGGTGGAACAGGCCTCGGCTGTCTACGTTTCAAATACTTCATCAATTCGAAGGCGCACCGTTATTCAAGAAAAATGGCCAGCCCTTGGCTGGACCCGGTCCGTCACTTGTCCGAGCTTCGTAGGAAGCGAGTGGCTTTCCGTCCCTGGCCGCGCGGGGAGGTGCGCTGAAGGCCGAACAGAAAGGATGCGCGGCATTCCCTCGCTCCCGCCCGGGGTTTGACCTCTAGGTCGAACCGCCACTGCGAGGAATCACGCGGTAGTATGTTCTGGCCTTGGCCCTCGAAACGTTCCCGATCGGAAGATCGAGGATTTCCAGTTCCAGGGCTCGGTCGGCAAACGCGATGCGCACTCGGTTTCCGGGCCTGACGGCGCGACTCGCCTTCGCGGGTTGACCATCTACTGACACGATACCGTTTTCACTCGCCTGTTTCGCCTCGGACCGTCGCCGAACGAGACAGCATCGCTTCATAAACAGATCCAAACGCATCGTTGAACGCGCCAAACGTCCGCCTAGGGCGGCGTGGACCGTACATCCACGTACACCCTGTTGCGAAGCTCCGTGATCACGGTCCGGAAACGTTCCGACAGCTTCAACTTACGGACGATCTCCTCAATCTTCTCACGGTCATCGTCCAGCCGAACCAAGTGCCAGCCAAATTCAGTCTTTACTGGAATACTGACGTCTCCCAGCTTCATGGTCCGAATGGCGTCCACAAAGGCGGGAGGGAGGCTATCTGAAGGAAAGATGCCAAGATGTCCCCCGAGTTGGGCCGACTCCTCGTGCGCCGAATGATCCCTGGCCAACTCAGCGAGATCGGCGCCATCCCGAATCCTGGAGTAGAGGTCAAGCGCACGCTGGTAAGCGACCGCTTCGTCAGCGTCACTCGACCGGACCGAGATCAGGATATGCCTGGCTCGAATCTCCCGTCCGGAAACCGCATCCACCCGGATCACGTGGTATCCGTGCGCCGTCTTGATCGGCTCGCTGACCTCTCCCGGTTTGAGTGAAAACGCCGCGTCTTCGAATTCCGGCAGGAACTGTCCCCTGGAAAAGAATCCCAAATCCCCTCCCAGGGGAGCGGTGCCCGGGTCATCGGAAAGCTGTTTCGCAAGCTCACCGAAGTCCTCCCCGTTTTCCATACGGTCAATCAACGCCTCGGTCTTTTTCAGGGCCACGGAGTCGCGCGCCTCGGAGGGCTTTATTTCGATCAGGATATGGCTGACACTGACCAGGGGCGGAAGTTCATCCTGGAAGCGGGTCCGGAAATCCTCCACATCCTTGTAGGAAATCTCGACCTCGCCGCCCAATCTGGCCATCACCTGCTGCCTTAGAAAGTCACGCTCGAAGTTTTTCCGGAATTGGTCCCGCAAATCTCTCGCAGTCATTCCTTCGGCCCGAAGCTGTGCTTCTAAAGTCTCTTCACCCAGCTGCCCCTGAACCTGACTCATCTGCTGGTAAACCGCCTCGTCGATCTGCTCCTCGTCGACTTCTATGCTATCCTCTTTGGCCTTTGCAAGCAGCAGTTTCTCCTGAACCAGGTTTTCGAGGACCGCCGTGTAGAGCTGAGTGATCTGCTCCGTGGGCATCTCCCCGGGATCCACGCCACGCTGCATCGCGCTCAACGTCACGCGCTGCATCACATCGGAATGAAGGACAATCTCCTCGTCCACGACAGCGACGATTCGGTCCACGAGTTGAGGCTCGGCTTTTGCCGCGCCGATCGCGGACAGGAGGAAACAACAAACCAGGAGCCCCTTCAGCCAGCTTCTACGCATTGTCAAGCCTCTGTCGCAAACGTGTCTTCCCGGGTCACCTTGCCGCTGTCTTCTGCAGGACCTCCGGGTCGAGAGACCACGACGTCTCACCGCGCAACTTTTCCAAAAGCGCCTCTTGCCTGGCCTGTCTTCGGTCAGAAAGAATCCGCTGACGAATCTCCTCCCTCACCTCCATCAGATCCTTGACGGATCCACCCTCCCGTTTGTCCAGGACCTGGATGATGTGGTGCCCCAACGGTGTCGATGTCGGCACCTGCCGGCCCGGTTTCGCCTTCACACACGCCTCCCAGAATGACAGGTCCACCATCTCCGGCGTGAAATAGCCCAGGTCTCCACCCGTTTCCGCGGAGGCATCCACGGACCACTCGCGTGCGACTTGATCGAAAAGCTGTTCGTTCGCCAACGCCTTCTTCACGCGCTCTTGGTCGCTTGGGCTCCGAACCAGAATATGTCTGGCCCGGATCTCGGGATGTTCGCGTAGGAACTCGTCCCGGTGTGTTTCATAGTAGTCTTCGATTTCGCCGTTGAAGACCTCTGTCTCTTTGCTGCACTCTCTGTCCAGAAGTTCGGCGACCAGGATGTCGCGAGCCGCAGCGGCGATTCGATCCGCGACGTCCGGGTCGGCGTCCAGCCTCTGTTTCTTCGCTTCCAGGTAGAGGAGCTCATCCTCCACCCATCTCTGCGCCCTGTGACGCTTTTCCTGAATCGTAATCTTCTCTGCAAGCTGAAACGGAATGCGTGACTCGATGTCTCGAAGCGTCAATCTTTCCCTTCCGACGGTGGCGACGACCGCATCGTCCGGCCGACCCTGACACGCAGCGGCCAGGCAGACGACAAGCATGAGCTTTGCTCTCACCTTCAAAGCCCTCTTACTTCGAGTTCGGGAATACGTGCCAAGAGCTCTAACTATCTTCAGATCAAAAAGTTCCGAGTCAAGAAGATACACCAGCACACCACCCCCGGCAACGGCTTTTTCCTCTTCGGAGTCCACTTGGAGCACGGGGGCCGCTCATTTCTCCCTTACCGTCAGCCGGACCTCTCCCGTCACCGGTATGCGCTCTCGGGCGCCTGCTTCTCGCAAGAGCCCGCCGCGGTCGATCTCGACGCGCTCTCCCAGGGCGCGCGCCTCCAGCGGGAGCACCACCTCTCCTGTCGTCTTCGGAGGCAGCTCGCATCTGAGGGAAAACTGATGCGCCTCGAATCGCCACTCGACGCAAATATCCCCCTGAGGCGCAGGCCAGGACCCCTTCGCCCACGTGAGATCTCCGACCTGTGGCGCAATCTCCACTTTGCCGAACCCGGGTTCCGCAGGGCTGACGCCCAGGATGAACCGGCTCAGCAGATAAGTCGGGCTCGTCGCGCCGGAATGCGCCGCGCATCGTCTGGATCGGCTCCGCCATTCGCCCCTATCCCGGCTCCCGTGCAGACTCCACATCTCGCTCGTCGTCCGCAGCCCCGCGCGGTGCATCCGTCCGTATCGTCTACGCATCATATCCAACGCGCTCCGGGCTTTCCCGATCCCGAAAAGGGCCTCTCCCGCCCAGATGAAAAACAGCGAATCAATCTGGCCGACCTCCAGCGTGGATCTGCGCTCCGCCACGTAACGGAGCGCCCGCGAGGTCTGGTCGCGATCAGCATAACCAAAACCGATCATCAGCATGTTGGCGTGTTCGCTGACGTGCTCCGACTGTTCGCCGTCTACGATATTGTCTGCGAAAACGCCGCGCGCTTCGTCCCAAAAGGTCGAATTGAGCACCGGTTTGATCGCTTCGTGTTCCTCGCGATAGATCTTGGCCACGTCCTCACGACCGACGACCTTGGCCACTCGCCCCACCAGGTCGAGCGCTCGGGCATAGAAGGCGTTCATACAGAGGTTGATTCCCCTCCGGTCGATATCGGCCTGGTCGAAGAAGATGTGTGTCGGAGGTTCACCCTGCAGACCATCCTCTCTTGTATATCTGCGCAGCCACTCCATGTGACCGTGCAACCTCGGAAACAGTTCTCTGAGAAGGTCCACATTCCCATAGCAGACGTACTGGTGCCAGATCCGCTCGAAAAATGGATAGGCGCCATCCAGCAGGGGCGTGGCTTCGGGACCCTGGCCCGGGTTCGCGTTGTGAATGAGCCCGTACTCGCTCTGACTCTGAGCCACGACCCGCAGGTAGCGGTGATGAATGTCCAGGTCTCCGAACGCCGCGAAGTTCACCGGCAGGACCGTCGTGACATCCGTAATATGCTGTCGCCGCTCTCTGTTCGGCGCGTCCATGATTCGATCCGTCACGCACAGCTTCGACGTCCGCTTGCCCGCTTCCCACGCCCAGTTCAGCAGCGGATCGCTGCAGGAAAACGATCCTCGATCTCCACTCGGATACGCGATCCGCGCGAACCTGACGTCGTGGATCTTGAGGGGGGTCCTCACGTTCCGAAACGTCAGCCGTACGTACTGAAAATGTCGCCAGTCGAACGTCCGCCAGCTCTGCCTCCCATCTCGCAAAACATACTGATCCGCCTGCTCGTGCTGACGTCTCGTCGCAGGGTGAAACGGCGAGACCTTCCCGCCGTTCAGTCGATCCGCATACCCGATGTCGATCACCGCCCCTGCGCGGCCCTCCGCCTCGATCTCGAAATGCGCATTCACCAGCTCACCCAGGTCCAGCACCACGACCGCATCGTAGACGCCGTCGAAATCGTCGTAACTCTTGTTCCAGTCGAACGGCTGCACCGTAGTCACGCCGTCCTCCGTCAGCAGTCGTTCAGCCCCTTCCACCCGAGTCTCTGACGACGGCACGATCACTTCCTTGTCCATCCGCGCCGCCACGACCGTGCGACCGGCGCCGTGGAGCTCCAGCACCTCGCCCACCTCCCGGACCGACGCCGCCCGGATCGCGGTCTCCTGCAGGAAGGGAATGTCCCTCGGCTCCATCTGCACCCACGGAAAGGTCATCCCGCGGGTCGCCTGAGCGCCCTTGATCCCGAGCACCGGGGTTGCCCTCGCCCAGCCCGCGTCGTCGAACCCGGCCTCCAGCCAGCCCGATGGTTCCTGACGGGCGTCATAAAGCTCCGCAAAGGTCAAGTCGTCATACTTCGGCGACGGACCCCAGCTGTCGGCCGCCTTCGTCGCCCACGACCCGTCGCTTGCCACCCTCTCCGTTCCACTGCCGTACTCCATCTCCAGTTGGAGAAACACGCCGCCCTGACTCGGATGCACCGCCATCTTCCCGGTCTCCGACGCCTCCCGGCTTCCGTAGTGATACCCGATCAGACCGATCACGTTCTCGCCGCCCCGGATCCACTCGCACACGTCGTAGGTATCGTAGGACTGCCAGCGCGGATCGCAGTGGACTGGCCCCCGACCGATGCGATGTCCGTTGATGTGCAACAGATAGTTCGTATCTCCGCTCACGTGGCAGACCGCCTTCTCCACCTCCGGACCCGATTCGAACGTCTTCCGGAAGTAGAGATAGGCGTTCTCCGGCACGGGTTCGCCCGGGCCCCAGATCCACTGCGCCTGCCAGCGTTCCGGGTGCAGCTTCTTGTCGATGACCATGCGTGGACCCTTTCGAATCAGGAGATGAAAAAACGTGCCCCCTTTCCGTTTGGGAAAGGGGGACGTGTGAGGTTGTGTGGGCCTGATGGACCTGGCAAGACGAACGAAACAGGATCCCGTGACGTTAGTCCCTGTTCTTCTCCAGATAGTCGCCGAGCAGATCTCTGACCAGCCTCGAAGGATACTGGTTTCTGTCCTGGCAGTGTCTCGTGAGTCTCTCGCTCAACTCTGCGGGCAGGTTGAAGGTCCGTTTAACCTTCTTCCCCTTGTCCACGACGTCATCTTCGAACCGGTAGAGCGCTGCGTCGCCTGACACGATGTTGAGAGACAAACCCTTCCAGTAGTATTGGCACGCTTTCGACTTCCACCCTTCGTAGACAACGGACCAGGGGAACCGGTCGGAATGCGGCAGAAGCTGTTTCTCCGTGATGGGCCGGGAGATGCCCTGGTAGCGGTAGTCCACTGAAAGGCGAACGCGGTTGTCCGTCGTGTTCGGCAAGGCCTTGTGGATCGCCAGGCTGTTGAAAAAAAGCACGTCCCCGGCTCGAAAGTCGCTGCTTCGCCACTCACCATCCAGTTTACTCACGTCCACGGCGCTCGACCCCGGACCGAGCGCTCGCCGCAGGGTGAGCAGCCCCAGAGCCTGGGATCCCGGAAATACGGCAAGGCCCCCTAAATTTCGCGGGCAGTCGCCCAGCGGGATCCACGCCGTCCAGCAGGCCTCCGTCCCCTGGATGTGCACGAAATCCTGGTGCGCCGGCGTCGTGTAGTTCGACTTGGCTGGAAAGCTGATGCGCCCGATCTTCTGCGGATGCACAAACGCCGGCTCCCCGAACAGCCTGTCCGACAGGCTTAGAATCTCAGCCGAATGGGCGAAGCAATGGAACGATTCAAGCCTCTGGAACTCACAAAAGACGGGCAGAGAGGCCTTCGATCCCTCTATGAATCCCTCGCCTGAGGAGACGACATCGATCGCACGTGTTCCATCATCCAGCCAGCCGTGCCGCTCGAGAATCCTGGCGAAATCCTGCCTCACCCGAAGCACGGCTTCTTCCTTCAACAGGCCGCGAAAGAACAGATACCCGTCTCGCTCGGCGCGTCTCCGCAGTTTCGCCGGATCGTTCAGAATCTCGTTGGACTTCACAAACGGCTTCAAAATGCCGCTCTCCGTTCCGTCTTTCACCAGCCTCCGATGCCCGATGCCGGCATCCGCGCTACCGTAACCCCAGCTCCAGCTTCTTCGCAATCATCCTCTGAATTCTGGGCCGGTCACTGTTCAAGAGGGCATCGGTGTGAAGCTGATCCCTCTGCGTGTGAGACCATCCCCTCATATGCTCGAAGGCGCCCTGGTAGGTCCACTTCAGGTAGTCGATGTGGGCATTCGACGTCGGTTGGTTCGCAAAGTTGAGCGTCATCTGCCGCCGCCCGGCTCCCCCGCCGACCGAAGCGTGCCAGGTATTCTGATCGAAGAAAATCACATCTCCAGGATCGGTCTCCAGCGGAGCGGCCGGGAGGGCCTCCATCGTGACGCCGAAGGGATTCGACTTCCCGTCGGTCATCTGGGGCATAATCGTGTCGTGAAACGGTTTCTTGTGTGATCCGGGAATCACCCGCAAGCATCCGGTCTCGCTTCTCAAGGGGTCCAGGTAGAAGGCGACCTTGATCCGAATGTAGTCGAACTCCGCCTGGTCCCGGGGGGATCCATCCGGATGCCAGCTCTTGCTCCCGACGAAGAGGGTGGCGTCCGACCCCAAGTAGACGAAGCTCTCCCCCAACAGCTGTTGGATCGGATGGTAAATCCGGCTATCGTCGATCAGCTGAAACAGCCGCGGCCGCATCTCGCAGATCGCCATGACCTGCTGGCGCTTCGGCCCCGAGAAAGGCTTTCCTTCGCGGTCCTCATCCATCACGTCATCGTAGTCCTCACGGATCCCCGCCATCTCTTCGGGTGAGAAAAGTCCCCGAAGCACGACATAGCCGAACGTCTCGAAGTAGGTGGCTTGCTCCGGTGTGAGCTCTGTGGACGTCTTCGCGGTCGCCATCTTCTGCCTCCTCTGCTCCAAGTGGGATTCATCGGTTCTGTTCTTCAATCCGAAATCCGGCATTCAGGTTCACGATGTCCTGTAAATCGGCACGTTCTCCACCGCTTCCAAGAGCTGCGCATTGTCGTAGGTCGCCTGCACGGGGTCCGGGACAAACCGGGTGTCCATGCCGGTCATCTCCACCCGAAGGCCGGTCTTCGCCTCCCGGATCTCTCGCAACCGACCCAGCCAGCGTTTCCGCTTGGGGTTTTCGTCCGGGTTTGAATGCCAGCCCCCCGGAAACAGCTCCGGGTCATCCCACGGCGCCGCTGCATAGTCCGTGTCGGCGTTGATGCATAGCTGCCACCGCGTCGCCTCCATTTCCTCCGCACTTTCCGGATAGTGGTAGAAGACGGCCTGGCACATCTTCCGGTCTTCAAAACCGCCCCAGCTGGCGTGCCAGAGACGGAGGTCAAAGGCCAGGACATCGCTCGGGTCGGTCTCACAGACGTAAGAGGGGACGTTCTCAACGCCGCCCAGGGCCTGGCCGATCGGGTGCGTACCTCCCAGCCGTTGCCTTGCCCTCACTTCACGCAGGTCGCTGTGGAGGGGGTCCAGGTGAGAGCCGGGGATGACCCTCAGTGCGCCGCTGTCGGCGCGCAGCGGCTGGAGGTAGAACCCGAATTTGACGCCGTACTGGTTCTTGTTGACCGTGTCCGGATGCCACTTGGTCCCCTTGTTGACGAAACGGATGCCGCCCGGACAGCCCGTGGCGAAGAAACTGTCTCCGTAGATCTGTTCCGCTGTACCGGCAAACCTGGGGTCCTCCATCAAAGAGGCGAAAAAGGGTCCGTCCCCGCCCCTGAATCGGAAAATATGTCGTTTGTTGCCCTCAAACGGGACATAGCTCGATGCACGCCCGGACGCCCTGTCGAATTCGGCGTTGAGCGTGTCCACCTCGTCAGGCGTGAACAGGTCCTTCAAGATCACGAACCCGAACGTCTTGAAATGGGCCAGTTGTTCCTGCGTCAGCATATGCTCACCTCCGCAAGAGGGTGCGTTCCACATACGCGCCGGAGCAGTTTCAGCAGTAAATATACACTCTTTTTTAAAAAAAAGAAGCCCTGAAAGTCGCCTCAGACCAGGCTCTCCAGGACCTGCTTCGCCGAAGCCAGGTACTCGTGCGGTTCCGTCCCTTCGAGCGCGACCTCGATCCGGGCCTCGTCTCCCAGGAAAAACTCGAGGGGGCGCGGTGAACGCCTGACCATCTTCTCCACACGCCCTCGACTGAGCATCCTCTCCGGCGGGAAGGTCACCGCCAGGGACTGCCCGATCCGGACCGCGCTCAAACGTAGCCGCCTCGCCAGAATTTTGACTTGAATCGTGTCCAGCAGGGCGGTCGTTGGCGCCGGGAGGGGTCCGAAACGGTCCGCCAGCTCTTCCTCGACCGCCAGGACGTCCACGGTGTGCCTGACCTCGCCCAGACGCTGATAGAATCCCATCTTCTGATCCGGATCCGGGATATACTCCTCCGGGATAAAGGCAGAAACGGAGACCTGTACGTCGGGTTCGAACGCGGGGTCGACCGCTTCCCCCCTGATCTCTCGCACCGCCTCATCCAGCAGCCGACAGTAGAGATTGAATCCAACGGCAACGATATGCCCGTGCTGTTGGACGCCCAGGAGATTTCCCGTCCCTCGGATCTCCATATCACGCATGGAGATGTGGAACCCGGACCCCAGGTCCGAGAACTCCTCGATCGCCCGGAGACGACGCACAGCGGCACGCGAAAGTGATTTCCACGACGGAATCAGGAGGTAGGAGTACGCCTGGCGGTTGGAGCGGCCGACACGTCCCCGCAGCTGATAGAGCTGCGCGAGACCGAGCCGGTCCGCTCGATTCACGATCAGCGTGTTCACGCTCGGGATGTCCAAGCCGGACTCGATGATCATCGTGGAAACGAGGCAGTCATACTTCCCTTCCAAAAAGTCGACCATCACGCGCTCGAGTTGGCGTTCGGGCATCTGGCCGTGACCTGTGCCGAACCGGATCTGGGGCAGCAGTTCCTCCAGGAACTTCATCACAGCCGGCATAGACTGTACCCGGTTGTGCACGAAATAGACCTGACCCCCGCGGTCCACCTCCCGAAGGATGGCCTCTGCCACCCGAGATTCGCTGAACGGAAGGACTTCGGTGAGGATCGGCAGCCGGTCCTTGGGCGGGGTCTGAATGATCGACATGTCCCTGGCCTTCATCAACGACATGTGGAGCGTCCTCGGGATCGGGGTCGCCGTCAGGGTCAGGACGTCGACGAGACGCTTCAACTGCTTCAGGCGCTCCTTCTGCCGCACCCCGAAACGGTGCTCCTCGTCGATCACCAGGAGCCCGAGATCCTTAAAGGTCACATCCTTGGAGAGCAGCCGGTGCGTGCCGATGACCACATCCACCCGACCCGACTTCAGTCCATCGGTCACCTTTTGCTGCTCGGCTTTCGTCCGGAACCGGCTCAAGACGTCGATCGTCACGGGGAGATCGTGCGTGCGCTCCCGGAAGGTCCGGAAATGCTGCTGGGCGAGGATCGTCGTCGGTGCGAGCACGGCCACCTGCTTCCCGTCGGATACCGCCTTGAAAGCGGCTCGAATCGCGACCTCGGTCTTTCCGTATCCCACATCACCGCAAACCAGGCGGTCCATCGCTGTCGCCTGTTCCATATCGCCCTTCGTGTCATCGATCGCCTGCAGCTGGTCGCGCGTTTCCTGATAGGGGAACGAGGCCTCCAAGCCCTTCTGCAGGGACGTATCCGGGGCAAAGGCGGTGCCCGGACGCGCCTTTCGCTCGGCGTAGAGCGAGACCAGCTCGGCGGCCATCTTGAAGATCTCCTTCCTGGTCCGCGCCTTCAGGCGCTCCCAGGCCGCCGTGCCGAGTTTGTTCAGCACAGGAACGACGCCCTCCTGGCTGGTATACTTCTGCACGCGATCCATCTGCTCCACCGGGACGAACACGCGGTCTCCACCTCTGTAGCGAACCTTCAGACAGTCCCGACTCACGCCGTCGACGGTCAGGTGCTCGATCCCTTCATACTGCCCGATTCCATAGTCCACGTGAACGACGAAGTCGTGCTTTCGAAGGGCGGAAAGGGTTCGTATCGGGCTGCCGTCCTGAAAACGGCGGTATCGGTGGCGCCTGAGATTCCGGCTGTAGACCTCGTGGTCGTTTACGACAAACACGCGGGAAGGGGCATGGGTGAAGCCGGCGTGGAGCGTTCCGACATAGATCGAAACAAAGCCTGCCCGATCTTCGAGAAGCGCTTCGAACCGGGCCTGTTGTCCACGGCTTTCGCAGAGGAGTGCGATCTCGTAATCCTTCTTCCAGAACTGGTCGATGTCTTCCAGGAACGCCTGGAGATGTCCGCCATAGTGACGTCCGCCCGTTCCCTCGAAATCGATCACGTCTCCGCTCCGGCCACCCACAGGCCGGACCAGGATACGGCGCATCCTGTCGAGCCTTTTCAGAACGGCCTCCGGATGTCGCATCGCCCCTTCGGCGGGCAAGGGCTCCGGCAGACCGCGGCGCGGCCGCTGCCGCTCCGCGGCCCGGGCGGTCTGCTGCCAAAGCATCTCCGCCGCCTCCGGGAGCGCCTCCGGATCGTCCACGACAACGACACATTCCTCGGACAGGTGATCCAGCAGACTCGTCTCTTCCCCGTAGAGGACGCCGATGTAGTGCTCAAGGCCGTCGAACGACCCCTCGTGTTCCAGGGTCTCCCGGAGAATCGGAAGCTCGACGCCCAACCGCGCCTCGGCGAGACGCAGGTTCTCCTCGAAGGACGCACTCAGGGTATCGCTCAGCACGGCCTCTCTGCAAGGAAGTATTCGACCCGAACGGATCTCTTCCACAGACCTCTGCGAGGTCAGGTTGAACCGTCTGATCGACGTGATTTCGTCTCCGAAGAACTCAACGCGTAACGGGTGAGCGTGACCGAACGAACAGACGTCCAGGATGCCCCCTCGCACGCTGAAGTGACCGACCCCATCCACCATCGGTCGCCGTTCGTAGCCGATCTCCACGAGATGCGCGGTGAGGCGTTCCAGCGATCTCTCTTGCCCGACGTCCACCGCTTGGACCGCTTGATCGAAAACCTCGGGAGGCATCGTGTGCCCCGTGAGCGCTCCGACGGGCGAAACGATCACCCCGCCCGGGCCGGGCTGTCGGGCCAGATCCAGCGCCTCGATTCGAAGCCCCATCACGTCCAGGTGAGGAGATCGCGCGTCATACGGCGACACGCCCCAGGCGGGGAAGCATCCAACGTGCTCGGATCCCAGGATCCGTTCCAGATCGTCCCTCAGCGCGTCGGCCCTGTCATCGTCGCAGACAACCAGAACAGGTCCTGAAACGGCCTCCGCCACACAGGTGGACGCGAATGCCGAGAGAGAGCCGGATGCCCCCCGAATCGAAATCTCCCGGGTGTCGGACGCCAGGCGCGAAGCCAGTTCCCGAAACGGTCTGGAATGCTTCATCCGGTTATAGAGACGTTGAACAGACACGGGTGCCTTTCATCCCGGCGAGGGTCGTGTTTCTCAACCACAAAAAAACTCGACGTCTGCAAACTCAGACGTCGAGAGTAAGGAAATGGGTCGAAAGAAGGCTGGCGGGGTAGACGGGACTCGAACCCGCGACCTCCGGCGTGACAGGCCGGCACTCTGAACCGACTGAGCTACTACCCCACTCCCTTCAGGCACATTTCCCTCTTTGGATGACCTCAAGAGGTGCCACGGGCAATGAAGACTTAAACTTAACAAAGCATCCCGGATGCTGTCAAGATTTTTCACCCCCAGGCACTGCTCCGGGAAGGTCCGGAGAGGCGCTTTGCGTTGCCCCTGCTCACCCATTGTCTTATATTTCAAAATTCACACCCCAACAACCCCGGAAATCCGCTCAAATGCGACGTCCTGAGACAGTCGGCATCGGCATCATCGGGTTGGGCGTGGTCGGCACGGGCGTGGTGCGCATCCTTCAGCGTTCAACAGACCGCTTCCGCGACGTCAACGGCCTGGACATAAGACTCCACCGCATCGCGGTGAGAGATCGAACAAAGCCTCGGAGCGTGGAACTTCCCCAGGGCATTCTGACCGACAGACCGGAGGAGGTGATCCGGGATCCGAACGTTCAGATCGTCGTCGAACTGATCGGCGGGACAGAACCGGCCCGTACCCTCTGCCTGCAGGCCCTGAAGTCGGGTAAAAACGTCGTCACGGCCAACAAGGCCCTTCTTGCCGAACGGGGAGACGAGCTTTTCGGGGCGGCCGACCGCAGCCAGGTTGAACTGGCCTTCGAGGCCAGCGTATGCGGAGGCATCCCCATCATCCGCAGCCTCACCGACGGACTCGTGGCGAACCACGTTGAGTCGATCTTCGGCATCCTAAACGGAACCTCCAACTACATACTCACGCGTATGACGGACGAGGGAGGCAGCTTCGGCGAGATGCTCAAAGCGGCTCAGGAACGGGGGTATGCCGAAGCCGATCCGATCCTTGACCTGGACGGCACCGACGCAGCCCAAAAGCTCGCGCTGCTTTGCCGCATCGCCTTTCGCGTCAGTCTCCCTCCGGAACAGATCCTCAAGGAGGGGATCGCCCACATCACCCCGCTGGACATCGAATTCGCAGCGGAGCTCGGCTACACGATCAAGCTCCTCGCGGTCGCCAGGGGATCGAACGGGCGCATCGAAGCCAGAGTTCATCCCGCGCTCCTGCCCTCATCTTCTCTGCTCGCCAACATCAAGGATGCATTCAATGCCGTCGAGATCGTTGGAGATGCCGTGGGACCTCAGATTTTCTACGGGCAAGGCGCCGGAGAGTTGCCTACGGCCAGCGCCGTCGTCTCGGATATCCTGAGTGTGGCCGAACGCAAAGCATCAGGACGAGCCGTTCAGCGGCCCACCCTCGCGGACCTTCCCTCCGCCTCTGTCGTGCCTCCGGAAGATCTGGAAAGCAGTTTCTATTGCCGTTTTTCCGTGCACGACAAGCCCGGGGTCTTGGCCCAGATTTCCAGACTTTTCTCGGACCACGGAATCAGTATCGCCACGGTCATCCAGCACGGGCGCTCTACGACCGGGGAGGAGGCCGTCCCCCTCATCATGACGACCCACGAGGCCAAGGAGGCCGAAATGCGCGAGGCGATCCAGGAGATCGAAAACCTTTCCGTTGTCACGGAAGACCCTCGCGTCATTCGCATCGTGCAGCCTTAGGATAGGGTCTCCGGGTGCGGCATATCGATCGACGGCGCCCGGTCCCGGGCCGGCGCGTCCGTCCGATCGAAAGGACATCGGGGTCCGCCGTCCGCGGTCCCCGGATCGATCAAAGGAGGCTGCCAATGCGGGTCGCGGTTATGGGTCCGGGAGGGCTCGGGGGGCGTTACGGCGTCATCCTCGCCCAGGGCGGGGAGGATGTTTCTCTGATTGCAAGAGGCGCACACCTCGAGACGATTCGCGAAAGGGGCTTGACGCTCAGGGACGGCGACAGCGACGCGACCGTTCAGATTCGGGCGACCGATGACTCGAGCGAAATCGGCCCGGTCGATCTCGTTCTGTTCTGCGTGAAGACCTATGACCTGGTATCGGCAGCCGAGCAGACACGTCCCCTGGTCGGCGACGACACGATGGTTCTGACGGTCCTGAACGGGGTGGAGAGCGTCGATCTGCTGGGCAGCATCCTTGGGAAGGAACGCATCATCGCAGGCGCAACCTACAGCAGCGGCATCAAGGTGGCGCCCGGGGTCGTGGCCTACGGCGGGGTTCGGGCGGACTTGATGTTCGGCGAGCCTGAAGGGGGTGAGAGCGAGCGCACGAAGCGGCTCCTCGAAACGTTCGAAAAGGTCGGCCTGCCAGCCGAGCTGAGGACGGATATGCCGCTGGTGCAGTGGGAAAAGTTCGTGGCCATCTGCGCGTCAGGCGGCGTGCTTACCATGCTGCGGCTGCCGATGGGCCCGACGTTCGAGTGCCCGGAAAGCAGCGCGCTTTTCCTCGGCGTGATGAAAGAGATCGAGGCTCTGGCGCGCGCCAGCGGCGTGGCCCTGCCGGAAGGCTACGCGGTGAGCCGTTACGAGTATTTTAAAGAAAACGCGGACCCGTCGACGCGCAGTTCCACCCTCCTGGACCTGACGGCCGGTCGGCGACTGGAGTTGGACGCGCTCACCGGGACGGCAGTACGGCTCGGCAGGACGCTTGGTATACCCACGCCGCTCAACGAAGTGGTTTACGCGGCGCTGAAACCCTACGAAAATGGAACGCCGGTCCTGCCGGGAGCATGAAGGCCGTCGATCCCACCCGATCGTTCGTAGACGCCTTCCCGGTCGTGAAAAAGGAACAATCCCCCACGGGAGAGGATCGCCGGAAGCGCGGTCAGCCGCCGATTCGCCCGATCTCCCAGACGATGCACGAAATCGAAAAGGTGATGTAGACGATCGAGCCGATGCCCACCATCAGGGTGCAGAGTCTGCCGGGACGGGCCACTTTCGGGAGGAAGCGGTGGTTGATGTAGAGGGTCAGGGGCACGTAGATGGCCATGGCAAAACCGCCGATGTAGGCGGCGTTGAACAGAAAGCCGAGCTCGCTCACGCCCTTCCGTTCCATCACGTAGGTGATCAGGGTGCCGGCGACCATCCAGGTCCCGGCAACGAGCAGGTACCACCAGCTCTGGTCTCGCTTCTGCGCCCCCCTGAAGTTCGTATGGACGATGTCTGAAATCGATCGCGCCACGCCGTCCACGATGCCGAGCTGGGTGCTGAACAACGTCGCCAGGCCGACGACGAGAAAGATGTAGCGCCCGGTATCTCCCCAGACCTCGCCCAGCACCTGGGCTTCGTCCCAGATCAGTGTCCCTCTGGCCGGCACGATACCGTTCGGATGCAGGACCGCCAGCGACCCGAAGATGAAGAGCAGAATGGTGACGGTGTTCAGACCCCAGAAGAAGAGGAGTTGATCCTTCTTGATGTAGTCCCACCAGGCAGACAGGCGTTTCGTATTCTCCTCCGTTTCTTCGAATCGAAACCCGGTGGTGGGGATCGCTTCCGTACGCCCCCTCAGTGGATTTTGCATCGAAGGCAGGTGCCCGCCCATTCCGACCTGCTTGTCCCGCAGATAGAAGGTGTAGAAAAGGTTTGCCGTTCCGCCCGCGCCCGCAAAGACGATCGAGATGAACATCGCCTTGATGCTCATTCCGGGATCTATATAGCCGACGTTGAGGATGCCCGATCCGAGGTCGATCCAGGTATCTGCAGACCCGACGGCGAACGCGACGACGATCAGCCCGGCCGTAACCAGGACGACCAGGAGCTCGACGGTGCGCTCGACGGACTGATAGATCAGCTTGGGACCAAACAGGACCGTGGCGACGCCGGCAAAGGTGATCACGGTCCAAAAGGTGTCCGATCCGGCGCCTGCCGGTCCGACGATCAGGGCCTTCAATGCAAGCCCTGACGCCCGGCCCCATCCGGGTGCGATCCAGCTGAAAACCGTGAGGCCGACGAAGAGCGGGGCAAAGCCCCGCCAGACTCTGTTATAGCCCGTGTAGACCGTCTCGCCCGTGCTGATGGTCCATCGGCCGATTTCGAAGTTGATCCAGAGCTGGAGAAAGATGCCCAGAATCGCCGCCCAGACCATGCTCGACCCGAACTCCGCCACGATTCGCGGCCAGATGATGATTTCTCCGGCCCCGATCGAGAGGCCGACGAGAATGGCGCCCGGACCGGCCAGCTTCCAGAAGGGGAGCTTCCTTTCGGGAAGATCCCTCACTTTGAAGTCATCCAGCGGTCGATAGATGCCTGCCATCGGCGTCGTTGCTCCTATTGGAGTGCGTCAAATTGCGGCATGAACCCTAGTTGAGTTGCTCCGGGAGTCGTTCGTTCACGATGAGCTGCTGGAGCGTCTGGCGCTCTCGGATGAGATGTATCCGGCCGTCCCTGTCAATCATGACCTCCGCGGCCTCGGGGAATGAGTTGTAGTTTTTCGCGGACATCCCCGAGCAGTATGCGCCCGCGCCGCCCACGACCAGGGCATCTCCAACTCTGGCCTCAGGGAGCTCACGCGGGCTCAGCCCTTCGGGATTGCCCGGTTCCGGCGTCAGGAGATCCCCGCTTTCACAGCAGTGACCGACAACCAGGAACGGTTTCCGCTCTCGTGCGCCCGGTTCGGCTGCCACGACCCAGAGGGGGTGCTGCGCGCCGTAGAGACTGGGCCTCAGAATTTCCGTCATGCCGCCGTCGGCCTTCAGGAAGGTATAGCCGTCGGGGCCGGTGTCCGCGGTGTCGATCACGGTGAAGATCAGAACCCCGGCGTTGGCGACGATCCAGGTTCCGGGTTCGATCTCGATCTTCAGCGCACGGCCGTGCTGTTCGCGGAATTCCCTGACGGCCGCGGCGACCCGGAGTCCGATTTTCCGGAGGTCGGCGGATAACTCGCCGGGCATGCGCCCCACCTTGAAGCCTCCCCCCAGGTTCAGGATCTGAACGTCCGGGAGGCGGGACGCAATGTCGAGCGCGAGGAGCGCACAGCGTTCCCAGATCTGCGGGTTCCCGCCGGATCCGATATGGGTGTGGAGGCGGGTGATCTTGAGGTCGTGCGCTTTTCGGATCTCCAGGATGCGGCCCAGGTCGCCGTGCCAGATGCCGAAGCTGGAGGCCGGACCGCCGACGTTTGTCCGGTTGTTGTGGCCCGAACCGAGGCCCGGGTTCACGCGAAGGGTCACCTCGCGTCCCGGGAAGCGCACGCCAAAGCCGCGAAGCTGCCGAAGCGACCCGGCATTGAAGCCCACGCCCTGAGCCAGGAGCGCACTGAGGTCTTGGGGCAGTTGCTGTGCCGTCAGGAGGATATGGGAGGGGGGGACGCCGGCGCGCAGGGCCCTGTGGACCTCGAATCCCGAACTGGCGTCGACCTGCATGCCGGCCCGGTTCAACGCTCGGACGACCGCCCCGGTGGGCAGGGCCTTCATCGCATAGCGTGCCGTCAACCCGTGGGAATTCGGGAAATCGAGGGCCTGGCGTGCGTTCTCTTCCAGCGTCTGCTGGTCGTATACGAAGACCGGCGTCTCGAAACCCTTCTGGATTTCTCGGACCCGTGCCTCAGTCAGGAACGCGAACGGTTTCAATTCGTCCTCCCAAACTGTTGACCCGACCCGGCCTGCCGGCCGCCCGCTGATTCTACATCGCCCCGAGGGATGGTCAATATCGTGGTGATGACCGCCCAGGAGGCGTCGGTGCGGTTTGCCCCCAAAAGCGTCAACCCCGCAGGCGTTTGCCTCAGCCTGAATAACTCATAAAAAAGGTTAGGAAAGTCACTCATGCTCACCTTTTCTTGCCGCCCAAGAAAAGGTGACAAAAGAAGGGCTCCTCGATCCGGCCCTTCGGGCCAACTCGGGGCAGGCGCCGCTTTCGGACGTATCCTCCGAGCATGCCGAGTCGCGCGAAGCGCGTACCGAGGCACGGGGAGGCTCGGGCCGTGGCGACTCAGCCTCACTGGAAACGACTGGCGCCGCGAAAGGAATGAACGCCTCCCCCCGCCTGATGCCCACTGCGGGACCCGCCCCCACGCCGCGAATTTCCATTCGCCCCCACATCCGCCCCCGCACCTGACCCCGTCCCACAGAGGGCCCTAAGCCCTGGGGAGGAGAAACGCCGAAGCAGCTGGAGAGCCGAAACGCCACGGCCGCGATGGCATCCGGCCCGAATCACTCGTGAAATCTGAACAATCTGCGTAAATACCAGGCTTTCCAGTTATTGCACCAAAACAAAGTTTTTCAGCTCAAATTGGATAACTGATTGTTCTACATAAAATTATGGAAATTTTCAGCAAATTTATGAATTCAGGTCAGATGCCCGCCGCAACAAAAACGGCTCCCGTTCGGAAGCCGTCATAGCCGCTCGCTGTGGTGCGAAAGGGGGGACTCGAACCCCCACGGGCAAGGAGAGCCCACCAGATCCTAAATCTGGCGCGTCTACCGAATTTCGCCACTTTCGCGTTCTCAGGCCCTTCCCTTTCAGGGAGTTAAGTTAATTCAACACAGTGCGGCAGGCAAGGAAAAAATCGTCCGCGGAGCGTAGACAGGCACAGGGGCCGGTCGGTTTGGAAGGGCGCCTTGGAATGGATCGTTGACCGCCCGCCCGATCGTTCGCGGCGCCGCTTCTTCAAGAGCCGCGCGGGCGCGGAAAGATGCCTGCACACGCTCGATAAAGGATTTTGCTTTAAGCGAATAAGGGATACATTTGAGTCGGGAGCGAACCTTATCGGTCTTTGAAGCGCCCTGTTTCGGCCCGCCGCTCGTCCGCGGCGCGCGCGTCGCCTCTTGAGATGGTTTTCGGGTGCCTGGTTTTCGCCCCCTCATCGGAGAAGGGAGCCCTCACAGGCTTGGGCCTACCAGTCCACACGCAGCTTTGTCCACCGGATGCCAAAGCGCCGATCTTCCTGGCACCAGTGTGTGGCTAAAAAGGTCCCGTCCTTCAGCCGAATTGCCGTCGGAAATCCGAAGGCGAAATCGTGGAGCTCATCCAGGGAGGTGTCCAGACCGCCGTCCGGTCGATCGTGTCTGCCTCCTGCGTCGTAGAGAGTGTCTTCCGAGTGGACCGTCCAGGCGTGCTCGGAGAAGGTGACCGATGCCGCGACAATGGCCTGTTCTCCGTATCGCCTGTTGTAGAGCACGAGGAGGCGGTCGCCCCCGAGAGGAACGGGGGTCATGGTCTGTCCGTGGATTCCGGTGGAACGGGCCGGTCCCCAGGTGGACCCCCCGTCGTCGGAGATGGCGAAGCTGTCCGGCTGGTCTTCAAGCGCTTCGAGGGTGACGGTCCAGCATACCGCAATCAGGCGTCCCGGGGAGATCTCGGCCAGTTTTTGCTCGAAGTATCCGAGGCGTTGCTCAGGATCCTGGAAGACAACCGCGTGTTGGTCCCAGGACCGTCCCCCGTCGTCGGAGATGGCGACGAGTACCTGCTCGCCCAGGCGATCCTTCGCCGGCAGCGTCGCCGCCGGGCAGAGGAGCCTGCCTGACGAAAGGGGGAGGAGGCCGTGAGAGATTTCGAGCGGGCAGTCCGCCGGCATGGGAATGACCTCCGGGTCGGACCAGGACCGCCCTCCGTCCGTCGAACGGCAGAGCACCGGTTCGTTGTGCGCCCCATCCTCGAAGCGCTCGCCCGGTCGCCGGTAGCATCGCGAGCCGTAGGCATAGATCACCGCTCCGTCGGGCGAGGCTGAGAGCTTGAGGAGGCTCGAGCTGAACGGATCGGTCCCCATGGGCAGAATGGTCCCCTCGACCGTCCAGGTCGAACCGCCGTCGGTCGACCTGGCCCAGTCGGAGCCGCCCGTGGCGAATGCAGCGCCCCCAACGCAGAAGGCGCAAAGGATATCGCCGTTCGGAAGCAGGACCGCCTGCGGAAACGAGGAATCGCGTCTGTCGATCCAGCCTCTGTCCAAGATTTCGATAGCGGGCAAGAGAGGCTCCTTTCGGGAGGAACGTGCGCAGGTTTCGATTTCGACCAAGGTATGAACGATTCAGGCAAAAGACAAGGAACCCCTGGTCGAAGGGTCGTCGGCTCCCTTTACGCGATCAGTCTCTTCCTCTGCGGGGCGGGAAATCTCTGGGCACAGATGAAACCGGCGGTGCCGGCGCAGACCGATTCAACCCGTTACGAATATGAAGCAGATCGCGTGGTCGATGACCTCACGGCGGGTCGCGTGGTCCTGGAGGGCAAAGTGGTGCTTCGATACCGGGGAACGGAACTGAGAGCGGAGTGGGTCGAACTGGATCGAAAGGCGCAGCGCCTGACGGCCCGAGCCGTTCCGGACGCGACCGGGGCGGGGCGCGACCTTCCCGTCTTGATCCGGGGCAAGGAGCGGTTTTCCGGGACCCGGCTGGTCTACGATCTGAAGACGGGCCGGGGAAGGGTGACCGGGGGACGTGCGGCCTATCTGGGCAAATATTATCGAGGCGAGAACATCCTGCTGAGCCCGGAGGGGGCGCTCTACGCTCGAAACCTTTCCGTTTCGACCTGCAATCGGGATCACGTGCACTACGACTTCCTGTGTGGAAATCTGAAGGTGCTGGAAGACGACAAGGCCATCGGGCGGTCCGTGACGTTTCGCATCGGACCCGTGCCGGTTGCCTGGCTGCCGTTCTTCGTGTTTCCGACGACGACGGGACGCAAGTCCGGTCTGTTGACGCCGAACATCGGCAGCAACAGCCGGGATGGCTTCTTCGTCAGGAATCTGGGCTATTACTATGCGCCCAGCGACTATTGGGACGCCACGTTTCGAACGACCTTCAGGGAGAGCGGGGGCTTCCTGGTTGACACGAATCTAGTTTACAATGTGCGACGACGGATCAGCGGGGCGGCGAATCTTTCCTTGGAGAACCGAGCCGGATCTCGAAGCTGGCGGCTCAACGTTCGTCACCAGCAGCGCCTGAGTCCCACGCTCAACGTGCGGGGCAGCGGGTCGTTCAGCACAGCCAGTTTCGAGCGACGTAACAGCGACGATCTCTATCGGGCGCTCAACCGGCAGCTCAGGTCGAGCCTCTCCCTGGACAAACGGTGGGCTGAATCCGGACGCAGCCTGGACGCGAGCACGACCTTTTACCGTGACCTCGCCAGGCAGCGGAACAGTTTTCAGGGATTCCCGCGACTCTCGTTTCGCCAGGGCAGGCGGCCGCTGATTGGCGGGTCCGGACGATCCGCGACGGGTCGCTCCTGGTATCGTTCGATCTTTTACGCCGTCTCCGGAGAACTGAACAACAGTCTTACCCGCCACGCCGCCTCCGCCGATACTTTGGACTCGGAGGATCTGAGCTTACGGGGTCGGTTTTCTCTGAACAGCCAGCACCGGGCGTTGGGATGGCTGGATGTGACCCCGTCATTTTCCACGACGCAGCATTTCTCCCGGAACGACCAGGATCGCGACACGCGGAGAGAGACGTATCGCGCGAACCTTTCCACCGGTACGACCCTCTACGGCATCTTTCGGCCCCAACGGGGCCGCCTTCGAGGCATCCGGCATCGCCTGCAGCCGCGGATCGATTTTCGCTACCGTCAGACCGCGACGGTCGCCGGAGGCACCTTCGGATTGAGAGGAAAGAGGTCAGTGCAGGATCCGACACGGCACATGAGCTTCGGGCTGGGCAACGCGTTCGACATCAAGACGGAACGAGAGGGGAGGGAGACCCGATTCACGTTCGCTTCCGTGAACTTCTCCACCGGTTATCGGTTCGATGGCGCCGCGCGGAAGTGGGAGCCGCTGCGGACCGTGGCTTCGGTCAAGCCGGACCGTCGCGTGGATGTCCGGCTGTCCATGACGCACGACTTTTACGATGATCAGGATCGTCTGTCGATGCTCGGCCCCCGTCTGCAGCGTCTGGCCGTTACGTCCAGCTTCCGACTGGGAGGCGGTCGCGGCGCGCGCGAAGTGGCGGCGCGGCGCGCACCGATTTCCGCCGTCTCATCCGACTTCGGGTTTGAGCGGGACCTTTATGAGGGCGGCGGAGATGTCACGAATCCCTGGCGGGTCAACGTGACCCACTATTATGATCTGAGAAAGCAGCCCGCCAAAGTGACACGGTCCTGGCTCAAGGCCGATTTCGGGTTCAATCCGACGCGCGCCTGGCGCATCAGCTATGGGCTCAACTATGATATCGAGGGGCGCAAGCTGACCGCCCAGAACCTGTCGGTCTATCGAGACCTGCATTGCTGGGAAGCCCGATTCTCGTGGCACCCCACCGGATTCAACAGCGGGTTTTACTTCAAGATCAACATCAAGGGGATTCCTCAGATCAAGCTGGAGCACCGTCAGGGCGGATTCGGGGCCTAGCGGGACGCGAAGCGTTTCCGCAGCCCGATAAGCCTTGCGAAGATGTCCCAAATAGGATAAATATAAGGCATCTTGTCCAAATCCCATTTGGCCGAATCGCTGCACGATCGGGGCAACTTGCGGGCACTTGTTCAGAGGGTCAGTCGATCTGCCGTGAACGTCGAGGGGACGGAATCGGTCCGGATCGGGAGGGGGTTGTTGATCCTCCTGGGGGTCCACAGCGGCGACACGGGAGACGACGTCAGGTTCCTGGCCGACAAATGTGCCCATCTCCGGATTTTCGAAGACGGGCAGGGAAAGATGAATCGCTCTCTTCTGGATGTCGGCGGAGAGGCCCTGGTCGTCTCTCAGTTCACGCTCTACGGAGATACGAGGAAGGGAAGAAGGCCGAGCTTCGTGAAGGCCGCCGATCCGGAGGTGGCCGAAAGGCACTACGAATCTTTTGTCGAAGACCTTCGGAGTCTGGACGTTCCGGTAAAGACCGGAACGTTCCGCGCGCGTATGGAGGTCGAGCTTTGCAACGATGGACCGGTGACCCTGATGCTGGAGAGCCCTCAAAAATGAGTCGATTGATCCTGGCCTCTGCATCCCCCAGGCGGGCGGTCCTGTTGCGGAGGGTCGGGATTCCGTTTCGCGCCGTACCGAGCCACGTTTCGGAATCGGTAGATTCCGCCCTGACACCGGAGGAACAGGTTCTGTCGATTTCTCGGAGAAAGTCCGAGGCGGTGGCACGGGACTTCGAGGGCGAACTCGTACTCGGCGTGGATACGGTCGTCGTCGTGGACAATGAGGTGCTCGGAAAACCGTCAGACCGAGGGGACGCCGCTCGCATGCTGAAACGGCTTTCCGGAAGGCGACACCGCGTCTACTCGGGGATGACGCTGATCGAAGCCGGTCGAGACCGATCCTCCCGGGACGTGGCCGTCACCGACGTTCTCATGCGCCCTCTTTCGGAAGAAGACATCAGCCGCTACCTGGCCACCGGGGAGTCGATGGACAAAGCGGGCGCTTACGCGGCACAAGGGGTTGCGGGGATGTTTATCGAGTCGATCTCAGGCTGTTTCTACAACGTCATGGGACTGCCGCTGACCTGTTTTTGGGGCCTGCTGGAAGACTGCTTGGGTCAGTCGCCGTGGTCCTGGATTCCGCGGACCGCTCCATGCTCCGGATCCGCCGGATCCTGGTCGTTGTCTGCCTGTCCTCGAAAATTGTAGGCCGGGCCCGTGCGTTCGAGGGATCGGCATCCGGTTTTCCGGGAAGCTGAAGGATGGGAGGCATTGCGTTGTCCCAATCCGAGCTGAGCGATGTTTCGGCGGAGCTCAAGGCGCGGCGCGAGAAGTGTGGCCTGTCTCTCGAAGATCTGTTCGAACGGACACGCATCAATCTCAGCTTCCTGAAGGCCATCGAGGCCGGGAACTTCGAGGCTCTGCCAAGGGCCTATGTCCGGCTGTTTCTGAAGAGGTATGCTCAGGAAGTCGGGCTTTCCTCCAGCGTCGTCCTTTCCCGCTATGAGACCCTCCGCGCGCTTCCGTCACCGAGCCCCGAACCGGTCGAAGACGCAAGGGAAGAAAGCTCCCGCCGTCGGCCTGTCTTGATTTTCGCCGTGACCGTCGCAATGATTCTTGCCGTCGGTATTGGCAGCTTTGCGCTCAGAGGGGGTAAGTTCTGGCCTCTGCCGGGCGCCGGTCTGGACGTGGGTACGCCCACAAAGGAGGCCGGCGACCCCGTAGAAAGGCGCGCCGGCGACCCGATGTCCGGGGCACGGCCGGGATCGGACGTCGACGCAGTTCCACGGTTCGAGGCACGGCCGGGATCGGGCGCCGATGCGGTTCCACGTGAACGGGTGGTCCTGGCCTATTCTTTTTCGACCGGTCTTCCCTCCGGGCATCAAGACAGCGTGCTGAGCCTGAGCGTGGAGGCTTCGCGTGTGACGAACGCTCTGGTGCTTGCCGACGACGAGATCGTTTTCACGGGGATGCTGCTGGCGGGAGACACCGGTTCCTGGAGGGCCCGACAACGGTTCCGCGTCGAAGTCGACGAAGCCGACGCCCTGGTGTTTTCCCTCCAGGGCCGTCGTCTGAAGCCGATCGGAAAGCCGGGTCACAAACTCCGCCTTCAAGTCTCGAGAAAGAGCGTCTGGGTCGAAGAAGTCCTGCGCGCCACCCGCACACCTCCCAACCCTTCCGGGGATCTCTGACCGGATGCCCTCGCCCTTTGCCGACGTTCTACCGCTCGATGCCCGCATCGATCGTGAAATGACCTACGAGGTGCCCGAGGATCTGGCGAACGGTCTACGGATCGGCAGCCGTGTCCTGGTGCCGCTTGGCGTTCGGTGGACGACCGGCATCGTCGTCGGTCAGCCCGACCGGTGTGAGCTGGATGGTCTCAAATCGGTCGGCCTCCTCCTGGACCCCCATCCCGTTGTCTCACCGCGCGCTCTGGCCCTTTGCCGGTGGATTGCGGGCTACTACGTCTGTTCCCTCGCGTCGGTACTCAAGGCAGCCCTCCCCGCCGGGATTCATACGGCGAGCGGGCAGCGCTTCGCGCTCGAAGACAGGGACCGGGTCTCGGAGGATCTGCTGACCCTCCCGCAGCGGGCTGTGCTGGAGCAGGTGCAGGCGAGCGGCTCGGCCACGCTTAGACAGATCGAACGTCGACTGGGCAATGGCCAGACGCGTACCGCCGTCACGAACCTCGTCAGGCGGGGGCTGCTCAGGACGTATCAGGAGATGCGCCGGCCCCGGGTCAGGCCGAAACGGGAACGCACCGTGGAACTGATCCCGAAAGACGAGAAGTGGATGGAGCTGGAACTGCCAGGCATTGAAAGGCGCGCACCGAAGCAGGGGGAATGCCTCCGTCGTCTCTGGTCTTCCGGCGGAAAGCTCCGGTCTGCCGAGCTCCGAGAGATCGGCATCGGTCCAGGCGTTGAGCGGGCGCTCGCGGCCAGAAATCTGGTGCAGTTTGGTTATGAAGAGGTGATGCGGGATCCGTATGCGGATCTGGAATCGACGCCGGAGGAGGCGCCGGATCTCACTTCGTCCCAAGCGGAGGCGCTCGCACGTATCCGGGAGCGTCTGGATGGCGGGTCGTATCGGTGCCATCTCCTCCATGGGGTGACCGGAAGCGGCAAGACGCGGGTCTATCTCGATGCAGCCGCCCACGCACTGAAACAGGGTCGCGGCGTGCTGGCGTTGGTGCCCGAGATTTCGCTGACTCCCCAGACGGTACGTCACTTCAAGGCGCGCTTCGGAGACCGCGTTGCGGTGCTCCATAGCCGCCTTTCAGAGGGCGAGCGGTACGACGCCTGGAGGGAGGTCCTCCGAGGCCATCGCCCGGTCGTCGTGGGTACGCGTTCCGCCGTTTTCGCTCCGGTCCGGAATTTGGGTCTGATCGTCGTGGACGAGGAGCACGATGCTTCTTACAAACAGACAGATCGGAGTCCTCGTTATCACGCTCGAGACGTCGCCTTGATGAGAGGGAGCATGGAGGGGGCCTGCGTCGTTCTCGGTTCGGCGACCCCGTCGCTCGAGTCGTTCCACAACGCGAGCACGGGCAAGTTCGACCTTCTGACCCTCCCCGAGCGTGTCGACGCCCGGCCGCTCCCGGATGTCACGCTCGTCGATCTGAAGAAGGAGCGGGGCCAGGTCATCTCGCACGCCTTGAGGGAAATGATGCTGGACCGGCTCGGAAAGGGCGAGAGGATCATTCTCCTCCAGAATCGGAGAGGCTATGCGCCCTTCGTGCAGTGCGCGGATTGCGGGAAGGCGATCGAATGTCGGGTCTGTCAGGTGACGCTGACCTATCACGCGCAGGTCCAGAGGCTGGTTTGCCACTACTGCGGCGTCAGCGAAATGCCGCCGCGGGTCTGCGGGTCGTGCGGCGGGACGAGACTCGAGCGTTACGGGGTCGGCACGCAGCGCGTGGAAGAAACCCTCGAGCAGCAGTTCCCCGGCGCCAGGGTGATTCGTATGGACGTGGACACCACCCGGCGCAAAGGGGCGCACGATCATCTCCTGGAAGCCTTCCGTCGGGGTGAAGCGGACATCCTGTTGGGGACTCAAATGGTGGCGAAGGGATTGGATTTTCCAGGGGTCACGCTGGTCGGCGTGGTCTCCGGGGATACCGCGATCCATCTGCCCGACTTTCGCGCCGGGGAGCGCACCTTTCAGATGCTCGTCCAGGTGAGCGGCCGGGCCGGCAGGGGGGAGGTTCCCGGGGAGGTCGTCGTGCAAACCTACCTGCCGGACGGGGAGGCCATACGATTCGCGCGGCGCCACGACTTTTTGAGCTTCGCGCGTCGTGAACTCGAAGCCAGGAAGGGGCTGGGATATCCTCCTTTCTGGCGCCTTGCCCTGCTGCTTTTCCGAGGAAGGGACGAAGAGGCGGTGATGCGGTCCGCGGAGACGTGCGCGGCGAAGCTCCGACGCGGCCTGCCGTCCAAAGTGCGCCTTCTGGGACCGGCGCAGGCCCCGGTCGGTCGCATCAAAGGATATTACCGGTGGCAGATCATGCTTCAGTCTCCTTCTGCTGCGAACCTCAATGCCACCGTCCGGGATGCGCGGGGGCGTTTCGGAGAACGGAGCGGCCATCGGCGCTCGGGGGTGAGGCTGGAGATCGATATCGATCCGACCTCTCTGTTGTAAAAAAACCGGCGGCTCGTCACTGGCGGTCGATCCGCAACCCGGATTCGGAGATCGACGTGGGCCTTCAACTCCAAACGGATGACCGTGTCTCCTGATGCTGTCACGTCCCTGGCCAGACACACGGCCGTCTACGGCGTGGGCGACCTGCTGGGGCGAGCCGTCTCGTTGCTTCTGGTGCCCCTCTACGCCCGGCTGCTCACCGCCGCGGACAACGGGGTCCTGGCGCTGGCATACGCCTTCATTGCGTTCACCGCGGTCATCTATTCCCTCGGGCTGAATCCGGCGCTCATCCGGTATCTGTCCGGAGAGGCGGACGAAGGTCTTCGACGCGCCCGGTTCAGTTCGGCCTTCTGGACCCTGCTCGGAGTCGCCTCTCTGTTCTCCGCCGCCATGTGGGCGGGCGCGGACGTGCTGTCGCGGCGAATCCTGGGGTCGGAAGAACATTCCGAAATCTTCAAACTGCTGGCGGCAATCGTCTGGCTCGACAGCCTGGCCGAGCCGCTCTTCACCCTCTGCCGCGCGCGACAGCGCTCCGCCACCTACGCGGCGATCAAGTTCGTACAATACAGCTTTCAGATGACGCTCACGATCTATCTGATCGCCGGACTCGGCATGGGGGTTCGGGCCGTTTTCTGGAGCAACCTGGCCAGCTCGAGTCTGGCGTTCGTCGCCCTGTGTCCGCTCGGAATTTCGCACCTCCGCCTGTCCTACGCTCACCACCGCGTGCGAGAGCTCCTCGCTTTCGGGATTCCGTTCGTGCCCTCCGCCCTGGCGACCCTCGTGATCAACCTCTCGGACCGGTTTCTGGTGAAGTATTTCCTGGGGCTCGAGATGGTCGGTGTGTATGGCATCGTTTACCGGCTCGGGCTGCCGATGTTGCTCGTGGTTCGGGCCTTTCGCGCGGCGTGGGCGCCCGCGCTCCTGTCGCTTCCCGACGCGGAAGAGGGGCGGAAGCTGAGTGCCCGGATCACCACCTATTTCTGCTTGGGGGGGATGCTTCTGTTCCTCGGCGTCTCTGCATACGCCAGGGAGCTGATCCATCTGATTTCAGGCCGAAACGCCGGGATCTACCTGGAAGGCCAGGCCGTCGTCCCGATCGTGACGCTCGGCTTTGTTTTCTATGGGATCTACGTGATCCTCACGGGCGCCGTGTTCGTGGAATCGCGGACCCGGATGCTCCCGATCATCGTGGGCGCCGGTGCGGCGACGAACGTCGTCCTGAATGTGCTTCTGATCCCTCGAATCGGGCTCGTCGGCGCGGCCTGGGGGACTCTGGCTGCGAACGTCACGATGGCCGTTGCGCTCCATCTGGGCACGCGGAGGTTCTATCGGGTTGCCTACGAGCGGGAACGCCTGTTGAAGATCTGCGCCGTCGGCCTGGTTCTGTATCTCGTGATCTCTGCTTTCGTTCAGGAGTCGACGGCCACCGGGATCGTGGCCCGGGGCCTCCTGCTCCTGAGCTATCCATTCATCCTCTGGGGGTGGAGCTTTTTCGAACCTCACGAATGGGAACGACTCCGTTCCGTGCTCGGAATGCGCGTGAAGCGGGAGCCCGCGCACGGGCCGGAACCTTAGGAGGATGCCGCCGTGTATCGTTTTCCCGTCGTTCTGACGGTTGCCGCGCTCCTCGTTGTCGCGAGGGATGGATCGCTCGCCCAGGAGACCGCGTTGACGATCGCCAGGCTCAAATACGGAGGCGGGGGAGATTGGTATAACGGTCCCACGGAGATTCCGAACCTTCAGGCCTTCATTCGCGAGCAGACGCCGATCCCGACGACGGATGAAGAGGCGCAGGTCGAGATTATGGACGAAGATCTGTTTGCCTACCCGATCCTCTACCTGACCGGACACGGCAACATCCGGTTCTCGGAGGAAGAGGTTCGGCGGCTTCGAATCTACCTCGAACACGGCGGCTTCCTGTTTGCGAACGACGACTACGGGTTGGATGGGGCGTTCCGCAGAGAGCTGGCCCGGCTCTTCCCGGACAAACGGCTCGTGGAGCTGCCTCCTTCTTTTGAAATCTTTCGCGACCCATTCGACTTTCCGAACGGACTCCCGAAGATCCACGAACACGACGGCGGTCGTCCCCGGGCTTTCGGTCTTTTCCACGAAGGCCGCCTTGTCGTCTTTTACAACTTCAACAGCGATATCGGGGACGGATGGGATGACCCGGAGGTCCACGGCGATCCTCCCGAAAAGCGGCGTGCCGCGCTCAAGATGGGGACGAATGTGGTCGTTTGGGCGCTTTCTCACTGAACGACATGACCGATTCTTCCGAAGCGGCCTATCAAGCCATCGTCGATCGACTCCGCCAGCTGCGGAGAGAGGAGATCGTGTGTCAAATCCTGACCGGCGCGTCCGTCTTCACGGCGTCTGTCACGGCCTGGGTGCTGCTTCTTTTGTTCCTGGAGGCCGGATTCACGTTCCGGCCGGCCGTGAAAATCTTGCTCGAGGCGGCCGGCGGTCTGGCCCTGCTCGGCTTGGCCGGTTGGAAGGTTCTGTATCCGCTTCTCTCTCCCCCGGGGCTCGAAGCGGTCGCCCTTCGTGTGGAAAACCACTTCGGCGGGCTCGAACAGCGGTTGATCAGCGTCCTTCAGCTGTGGAAAAGGAGGGGCGAGACGAAGGGGCAGACCTCGACGGCGCTGATCGAGGCGGCCTGCCTGCAGGCGGCGGAACTCCTTGAGCCCGTGGACCTCCGGCCGCTCGTGAACCGATCTCGGCCCCTCCGCGCGGCAGCGGGATCTGTCGCGATGCTCTCCCTGGCCGGCATGGCCTTCGGGCTTTGGCCGTCGATGATGACAGGGGCCGCGATGCGCCTCGGGCATCCGCGTATCGCATACGAGCGACCCGCGGACACGCAGATCGATCTCGGCCCGGGAGACGCGCGAGTCCTGGCGGGAGACGCGATGGGGGTGCGGGCGGATCTGAGCGGGGTCGTGCCGACGCACTGCCTGCTCCTCGTGCGACAGGCCGGGGCAGCGCCGTGGCGCCCGATCGAGTTGGCGGTGCGGCAGAATCGCGCGGCCTATCGGTTCGGGTCCGTCACAAGGGATTTCGACTACCGGATGCGGGCCAACGACGCCGAGACGCCGGTCTATCACGTCACGGTGGTCGATCGGCCTAGGACTGTCCGCAGCCGGATCCTCTTTCGGTATCCGCCCCATACGGGGCTTGCCGACCGGGTGGAGACCGAGGAGCGGAACATTGCCGCCCCGGTGGGGACGACCGTTGACCTGACCATTGAGGCAAGCTGTCCGCTGACGGCTGCCTGGCTGGACCTCGCTGACGGGGAACGACTGCCGGGACGGATCGACAGCGTGCGTTCGGCGTGGCAAATCGAGGTGAAGGCAGACCGGCGATACAGGATTGCTCTGCAAGACGCCCGGGGGACCTGGAACCGGGGCGCACCCGAATACCGGATCGTTGCAATCCAGGATCGGCCTCCGGAGGTGAAGCTTCTCCGGCCGCGGGCCGATTCGGAGCTGCGTGACGAGATGCGCGTCCCGCTCTTCGTCGAAGCCTACGACGACTATGGGCTGTCTGGAATGGAGATTCGATATCGGATCCCGGAAGAAGAGGCGGACCGGCGCCTTGGGATTCCTCTGGAGGAGCCGGGAGCCAGGGCGTTGACCGGCCAGACCGTGTGGGACCTGAGTCGAATGGACCTGCTTCCGGGAGACGAGGTGAGCTTTCTGATTCGCGCATACGACAACAACGACCTCCCGGGACCCGGAATCGGTGAGTCCAGGCGTTTGACCCTGCGGGTTTCCTCCCCGATGGACGTTGTGCAGGAGGCGGCGCGAGGTCAGGATGAGAGTATGGAGGAGCTCGAACGGATCCGAGAGGTCAGCCTGGAGCTTCGGCAGCGCCTGGAGGAGGCGAAGGGGGCGCTGTCGCGAGAGGCTCGGTTGGCGTGGCAGGGGCGCAAGGAATTGGGGAGCGGAATCGAAGCGTGGGAGGATCTGGGCGAACGAATCGAACGGGTGACTGAGAGGCTCGAGGCGGTCGGGGAGCAGCTCGAAGAGAACGTGCTTGCGCCCGTGGAGACGCTCCAGAAACTGCAAGCGGTGATGGAACTCCTGAGTCAGGTTGAAAGCCCGGCGCTCGAGCGCGCGGCGGAGGCGCTCCGGCAGGCGCTCGAAGAGGTGGATCCGGCGGCCGTGCGCGAGGCGATTGAGGCCTTTCAAGCGGAGGGAGAGGCGTTTGGCCGCAGCCTGGACCGAACGATCGCCCTGCTCGAACAGGTGCGCCGGGAACAGGTCCTGAATGGGCTCGTTCACGCCGTGGAGAAGCTGACGGCGGGGCAGGAGGACGTCGTGCGCCGTCTGGATGGCGTCGCCGACGTGGCGCGGCAGGCGGACCGACAGGACGCGCTCCGGCGAGACGCGGAGCGCGTGAAGGACGAGCTGTCGCGTGCGGCCGGCGCGATGAAACAAGCGCGGCGCACCGGGGACGAGCTGGATCGCGTCGCTTCCGCGTTCGAGCGCAAGGCGGTGTCCGGGCGCATGGCAGAGGTCAGCGCCCGACTCAGGCAGCGGCTGCGGATGCCCGCACGCGAGCTGGGACAGGAAATCTCGGAGGACCTCCGTGAACTCGGCGAGCGCCTTCGAGAGACGAGACGTGCGTTTCTGAATCGACACAAGTCGGACGTGGCGGGCGAGCTCAAGCGGGCGCTTCACGACGTGATCTCGCTCTCCCGTTCCCAAGAGGAGGTCTCCAAGCAGTCGGACGGAATCTCGCGCGGAGAAGACAGCGCGCCGCTGGGGCTCGAGCAGGCCCGTATCCTGTCTGGCGCGAATCGAATCGCCGAGCGGCTCGTAGAGACTTCAGGGAAGACATTCTTTGTCCCTTCGGAGGCCGACGCAGCTCTGGGGAAGGCCCTTCTCAAGATGCGCGAAGCGGCTCGCCACATCGAGCACCGTCAAGCGGCCGGTGCCGAGACGCGCGCCCGTGAGGCCATGGGCGCCTTGAATGCCACGGGACTTCTGCTTCGCCGGGCGATGGCCGATCTGGCTTCAGCCGCTTCCGCGCTGGGTTTGGACGAGATGCTGGAGCAGCTGGGTGAGCTTGCGGACCGGCAGGGGAACCTCAATGCTCGAACGGAAGGGCTGGCGTCTCGTGTCCCCGGTGCCGGAGAACCCGGAAGCGGTCTCAGCCTTCAACAGCTGGCCGTGGAGCAGATGGCCATCCAGGAGTCCTTGAGCGCGCTCTGGAGGAGACTGGGGGCGGAACGGGAGAAGGTCGTGGGCGACATGGAACAGGTGGCCTCCGAGATGGGCGCAGTTGCCGATGCGCTCGAGCGGAGGCGTGCATCGCGGCCCGTGCTGGAGCGACAGCGGCGCATCCTGTCCAGGATGCTGGATGCGCAGCGGTCCCTGCGGCAGCGGGGTTGGCGCAAGGAACGGAAGGCCCGCCAAGGTCGGGAGATCGCCTACCGCGGGCCGGGATCGATCCCCGCGCATCTGGGCGAGTCGAGCCACCCGCTTCGGGAACGGCTCCGGGAAGCCCTGGAGGAGGGGGTGCCTCCCGAATACCATTCGCTCATCCGCCGCTATTTCGAAAACCTGATCTCGGACGCCTTCAGGACGAGTCCCGACCCTTGAGACCGGGAATTTGTTACCGGGGTTATTGCCGGGAGCGGTAAATCGTTGACATCATTTTCGCGTATGACAGGGGTGTATCGTGTCAACGGTGTCGTGCTCTCCTGAGGAACTCCGATGTGGCACCGGCAGCTTGCTGCCGGTGGAAAATGACGAGCGGATTTTGTAATACTTGGAGCCACACCTGTCCGATAACGGTTTTGAGACCTACCCCCTACCCCCCTTCCTGAGAGGAAGGGGGAACTGCTTAGACCTTATCTGAAACAGTGTTTTCGCAACGCTTCGTCCCCGGCCCCCTTTCCTTGCAGGAGAGGGGGCCGGGGGGAGAGGTCCTCCTTTTCTAACCTTAATCCGTCAAAAATAGGCAATCGACAACGCGGTCAAACGCTGGAGAAGTGGGGCATTTCGATCGTTCAAATGCGTTTTTTCTCCGGCCACAGCCGGTGACTTTAAGAATCGTCGACTTGCGACATCAATTCGCCGTTGTTCTTCAGGCCAAATCGCAGCAAAAACTGCCGAAATATGTCGAATTAAGGCTAATTCCCCGGACAGCACGCCTGCCAGGAAACCAATGAAAAAGGCAACCTCATTTCCATTGTCAGGGTCCATCCCATACAAAGACGCCTTTTCAGGCCATCTTATACAACCCGGATGTCTCAGATTCCGTCCGTTCTTGGACAGCAATGACTTCGAGCAATGCATTCTTCACGGGCGGGCGAGCCGCCCGTGCCACACGCGATTTAGACCTTGCGTATCGTCGATTCGGTTGTGGTAAGCTGAACAGCTCGCTCATTGGGCACTCAGGGACACGGGGCTTCTCCACTTGTCGCAATTCCTGCGACACTCTCTTCGAACCCGGGCCCGTTCGTGTCGAGTGCCCGAGCCTGAGGGCAGGGTGTCAACGATAGGGTGCTCTCCTTAATAAGTGTGAAGACACGTCAGATAACCGCCAAGTCTTCATCGACTCCACGCTGCGCTATCGGGAATCCCACGGCTGAAGAGCACGTCGAGACTCGGCGGGCGGGGAGAGGGCTGCCGCCGCGTCCGCCTGCGTCGGTCGCGCAGGATGCCCGGCGCCAACGCGTTCACTCCGCCCTCCTGTCTGCGACGTCTTGCGGCCGGTTACGTCCCTCTTGTCCGTCGTTGGTCGGCTATCCCTGTGGATCCATATTGAGTCTGGCCGGCTGGCCAGACTTTCTTCGGAATTCAAAGCGACTCTGCTTCGAACTCCCACCGTCCGGGCCGTGCCGATGGCTGTGCGGCGGAAGCGGCGGCTTGCGGTAACACGTGATCCCTCGGCGCTCCGGATGCTCGACCGCCGCACGGGCCCAGTGTAACCGATGGGCACAGGGAGGGAGGACGGCTGTTTGAGAACCGGGAAATCCTGCGCTTCAGCCACCACTGGGGCTTCCGGATCCGGACGTGCTGTCAACCTACCGGGTGACCGTCACCGTGAAAGTCTGGCTCGCCGTCAGGCCGGTCACGTCAGTCGCCGTCACAGTGACGTCCGCCGTGCCAACCTCGCGGGCAAAAAGAACAACAATGTAAGGGTTGTCTTCGCCCACGCTGGCGCGAACCACGCTGGTATCGGATGAAGAGGCGTCATACACCAGCTCACGCCCCTCCGGATCGGCAAAATAGGTGTGTAGGCTATATACATACGTTTCTCTGCCGACAGACACCGACCGGTCACTTATGAGACGCGTAATCGCCGGGGGGCGCGGGCTGACGACCGTCACCGTGAAAGTCTGGCTTGCCGTCAGGCCGGTCACGTCAGTCGCCGTCACAGTGACGTCCGCCGTGCCGACCGTGCGGGCGGAAAGAACAACGTAAGGGCCGTGTCTGCTTATTCTGGCGCGAACCACGGTGGGATCAGATGAAGAGGCGCCATACACGAGATCATACCCGTCGGGATCGGTAAAATAGCTATTTAGATCCCAGACATACGTTTCTACGCCGGCGGACACCAACACGTCACCTATGCGACGCGTTACCCTCGGGCGGCGCGTCTTGGCGATGATATTAAACGTGTGCTCTACCGACAGGCCCGCCCGATCGGTCGCTACCACCGTTGCCGTTGTCTCCCCGGCGCTGACCCCTTCGATTACCAATCGGGCGTATCCATGCCCGGTCTCGTGATCTCGTCTGTCCGATACCCGAACAAGGGCTATACCATTGTCAGCGGAGGAGACTGCGTAGTTCAACTGGAAGTAACTCCCGTAGACGTCTTCATCCCTGAAGTGGTCTCTGAAGCGCAGCGAATCCGGCATACCCACATAGACCTGCCGGGCTCCGATCGGCCACTGGACCACGGGGCGGCGATTCGGTAGCGGTGGACTGACATTGACACCGAACACATAGTTCGCATTCAAGCCTTCCGGATCGGTAGCCGTAAGCGTTATGGTCGCCTGCCCCACCGCTACCGGATCAACGATCATTTGATAGTGGTCCAGGGCGGGAATGATCGATGTGCGCACTGTGGCGTAACGCTCGTCGGAGGATGAGGCTTGATATTGCAGAGGATCACCGTCGGGATCACTGAAGTAGTTGTGAATAGCTCCGACTTCGAAGCGGTTCTTGGATGAAGGGAGCGTCTGCAGCTCGCCCCACACGTGGATCGTTTGGTCAGGGATGGTTTTGGTGGCGATTGGCGGCCGGTTTTCCGCCGCCACTGTCACCGCGACGCCCTGCTCCGCCGTCAGGCCGCCGGGGTCGGAGGCCGTCACCGTCACCACGGCCTCACCCGAGGCCACCGCCGTCACCGTCACCGCGCTCCCGGACGCCGCGGCCGTAACCACCGACGTGTTGGACGAGCTGGCCGCGTAGGCCAATTCGTCGTTGTCCGGGTCGCTGAACCGGGACGACACGTCAAGCGTCTCCGACCCGCCCGCCTCCAGCGTCCGCGATGCGATCTGCCCCACCGCCTCGGGACTCCGGTTGGAGGGCGGCGGCGGCTCCGTTACATCGACCTGTACGGACGACGAGCAGTTGTTCGTGGTGTCGGACTCCTCGCTTACCGCGTCCACACATGCGCCGTAGTAGTACGTGTCCGCCGTTGATGGCGCCGTCAGATCCACCGATTCACCGCTGGTCTCCGAAGCGGCAAGCTCACCCACCGCGTCCGTGCCCACCTGCGTGTCCGATCTGGTGATGGTCGCGCCCGTCGACCGGTAGTAACGCAGCGTCGTCACCGGCGACTCCCCGTCACCGCTGTTCCGTACCGTCGCCGACAGCGTGAAAGGTCCTCCCGCCTCCGGGCTGTTGTCGTCCACCGAAGGCGACCCCACCAACAGGTCTGGTGAAGTGTCCTGTGGCGGTGGCGGTGGCGGAGGTGGCCGTGGCGGAGGTGGATTGTCGTTGTCCTCAACCGTCACGCTCGCCGAGTTTTGTGTGCCCGACGTATAGCCTGTTCCGGTCTGCAGTTGCACGGTTACGACGCTATTGGACTCATCTGCTTGATCATCTTCAGTATTGACCGTCAGCGTGGCGGTGGTCTCGTTGGCGTCGATGGTGACGGTCGAGGCCGGTGTGCCACTGATGACATCTTCTGTCTCGGTCACGTTCACTTTCACAGTCAGTGCTCTTGTCGGTGCGGAGGACGCCGTGATCGTGAATGTCGCAGCCGTGCCTTCTGTCACAGGGGTAGTAGCGGCGGAGATTGTCATCTGTGGGGTCGGTGGTGGTGGCGGTGGCCGTGGCGGAGGTGGATTGTCGTTGTCCTCAACCGTCACGCTCGCCGAGTTTTGTGTGCCCGACGTATAGCCTGTTCCGGTCTGCAGTTGCACGGTTACGACGCTATTGGACTCATCTGCTTGATCATCTTCAGTATTGACCGTCAGCGTGGCGGTGGTCGCGTTGGCGTCGATGGTGACGGTCGAGGCCGGTGTGCCACTGATGACATCTTCTGTCTCGGTCACGTTCACGCTCACGGTCAGTGCTCTTGTCGGCGCAGAGGACGCCGTGATCGTGAATGTCGCAGCCGTGCCTTCTGTCACAGGGGTAGTACCCGCGGAGATTGTCACCTGTGGGGTCGGTGGTGGCGGAGGTGGCGGTGGCGGACGTGGATTGTCGTTGTCCTCAACGGTCACGCTCGCAGAGCTTTGTGTGCCCGACGTATAGCCTGTTCCAGTCTCCACTTTCGCTGTCACCACGCTATTGGACTCATCTGCGCCATCATCATCCGTTGCTACCGTCAGCGTGGCGGTGGTCTCGTTGGCGTTGATGGTGACGGTCGAGGCCGGTGTGCCGCTTATGACATCGCCAGTCTCGCTGACGTTCACGTTCACAGTCAGTGCAGAGGTCGGCGCAGAGGACGCGGTAATCGTAAACGTCGCAGCGGTCCCTTCAGTCACCGGTGTGGTACCTGCCGAGATGGTCACCTGTGGATTGTCGTTGTCCTCAACGGTCACGCTCGCAGAGCTTTGTGTGCCCGACGTATAGCCTGTTCCGGTCTGCAGTTGCGCAGTTACTACGCTATTGGACTCATCTGCGCCATCATCATCCGTTGCTACCGTCAGCGTGGCGGTGGTCTCGTTGGCGTTGATGGTGACGGTCGAGGGCGGTGTGCCGCTGATGACATCGCCAGTCTCGTTGACATCCACATTCACAGTCAGGGCAGAGGTCGGCGCAGAGGATGCCGTGATCGTAAATGTCGAAGCCGTGCCTTCGGTGACGCTTGCAGTATTCGCCGTGATGGTCACCTGTGGGGTCGGCGGTTGAGTCGGGGCAGCGCCGACTTGAATCGAGTGGCAGTTATTTTCGGTATTGGATTCTCCGGAAACCGCATCGACACAGGCGATATAGTACGTGCCCTCACTCGGCTGGGTGGTCAAGTCGATCCTCTCATCATTGGTACCAGAAGCCTCGAGGCCGTTCACGGCGCCCGTGCCGACTTGCGTATCGCTCTCAGAAAACGTCGCGTCCGTTGACCGGTAGTAGCGCAGCGTCGCAGCAGCCGATGGACCATTGCCCTCGTTTTCGACCGTCACGTCCAGCGTAAATGCGAAGGGTTGCTCCATATCCACGGAGGGGCCGTGGGACGCGGTCATAGAAGCAACGACCAGGTCCGGTGACGTGTTCACGGTTTGACCGAACGCACTGGCAAAGAGTATAAAATCGGGCATCCCAATCTCGCCGTCCCCATCCAGATCGTATTTTAACTCATACTTCTCCTGACCTGCTTGGGACCCGAACGCAATGGCAAGGAGCAAAAAGTCGGGGAAATCGACGGTCCCATTGCCATTAAAGTCCGGGGAAGGCGGGCTGCTATTCTGTGAAGAAAGGGGAGAAGTCAAGAACAGAAGGCTCAACAAACCGGCGATACCGAGCCTGGAGAGGCGAAATTCAGGATATTGGCCATGACGAATCATACTGACCTCCTCACTACCGGTGCCAGAGGCCGCAGGGGCACTCACGTCATCCGTGCCGACCTGCGTATCATCCGTCGAAAACGTCGCGTCCGTCGAGCGGCAGCAGCGCAACGTCGTGGCCGCCGAGACTCCGGCGTCCGACGACGCAGAGTTCCACACCGTGGCCCCGGGGGCTGGACGCTATTGCTTACCGAAGGCGACGCCACCACCGGGTCCGGGCGGTCCTGCGACTGCCGTCGCGTCGCCAGTATATCGACCTGCTTCCCGCACCACAGCCGCATGTAGATCCGGCCCGAGCGGCCTTTGCGACCAATCAGACGGCCGTCCCAGGCCACGAACCGATCACGCGGCGGACCCCTCGATCACATCAGTTATTGCCCGTCACCGTCACGGTGGCCGTACCTGCCACTCTTCTTTCGTCCGAACCCCAACGCCCGGTGATCGTGGCGGTACCGGCGGCCACCGCCGTCACCGTAGCAGAGCCGCCCGTATTCCTGTCCTCTTTGTCATCAGAGCCATCAACAGTCGCCACCGCCGAGTCGCTCGTTTCCCAATACACCACGAGACCACCTTGACCGTCGCCCTGGGCCACGCCGATTTCGTAACCGTTCGCGTCCGCGATTGCTGCACTCAGCGTCGTCGTCCCGCCTACTGTCAGGTCCGCCGAACCGGGCGAAAGCTCCAGAGACGCCGGTTCTTGGTGCACTTTTACGAGCAGAATGGCTGGTGTCGCGTCTCCCGAACTTATCGTAACGTGTCCCTTTCCAGTTACGCCCGCCGTGATCTCCAGGCCGCCATCCACCCTCTTGATGCTGTTGCTTCCGGGGGGGTTTTCAGGGCTGAAGCCGCAACACGGAGAGAAAGCGGAAATCCAATTAAACGACGCTTCGGTGTCCTCATCGCCGTTCGCATCCAGGACCTTGACTGTCACCGACTTCGTTTCGCCCAGCGCTTCGAAGGTCAGCGAGCCTGGTGAGATCTCCAATCGAGGCCCGGATACCGTCACCGTCACCGTGGCTGTCCCGGTCGCCTCCCCTCCTCCTCCGCTTACGCCCAGTGTTATCGTGGTCGTCCCGGCTCCAATTGCCCGCACCGTTGCTTTTTTTGTCGAACCCGAAGATGAAATAACCTGCGATCTCACCGTCGCCACTTCCTCGTCGGCTGACGACCATCCCCAGGACGTGGCCCGAGTCTCGTTGCCTTCGGAGTCAAGGATCCGTGCCGTCAGCGTGGCATTGGCGCCCACCTCCGTGAACTCCACCGAGTTGGGATCGATCTCCACGGAAGCCACCGGCGTCGGATGGTCATTGTTCTCAATGACCACGCGCGCAGAGGAGGAACTACCCACCGTGTAGCCTGTCCCGGTCTGCACTTCCGCGATTACCTGGCCGTTGATCTCAATTACATCATCATCCTCCGTTGCGACCGTCAGCGTAGCAGTGGTCGCGTTCGCGTTGATGGTCACTGTCGAGGGCGGTGTCCCACTGGTCAGATGGTCGGCATAGGTGACGTCCACATCCACATTCACCGTCAGGGCAGACGTCGGGGCAGGGGACGCTGTGATCGTGAATGTCACAGCCGTACCTTCAGTCACAGGTGTAGTACCTGCCGAGATCGTCACCTCTGGGTTCACCTGTGGGGTTTCGTCGTTGTCGCTAACGGTTACGCTCGCTGAGGATGAACTGCCCACCGTATAGCCTGTGCCAGTCTCCACTTCCGCTGTCACCACGCTGGCGGCTTCATCTGCATTATCGTTATCCGTCGCGACCGTCAGCGTAGCAGTGGCCGCGTTGGCGTTGATGGTCACTGTCGAGGACGGTGTACCGCTGATGACATCGCCATCCTCGCTGACATCTACATTCACCGTCAGGGCAGACGTCGGGGCAGGGGACGCCGAAATCGTGAATGTCGCAGCCGTTCCTTCAGTCACCGGTGTAGTACTTGCCGAGATGGTCACCCGTGGGGTCACCTGTGGGGTTTCGTCGTTGTCGCTAACGGTTACGCTCGCCGAGGACGTGGCTCCTACTGTATAGCCAGTTCCGGCCTGCAATTGCGCGGTTACCACGCTATTGGACTCATCCGCTTGATCATTGTCGGTATTGACCGTCAGCGTGGCGGTGGCCTGGTTGGCGCGGATGGTGACTGTGGAAGGCGGTGTGCCGCTTAGGACATCTTCGGTCTGGGTCACGTTCACTTTCACCGTCAGCGCGGAGGTCGGGGCAGGGGACGCGGTGATCGTGAATGTTGCAGCCGTCCCTTCCGTAACAGGTGTAGTACCCGCTGTGATGGTCACCTGTGGAACATCGTTATCGTTGACAGTCACGCTCGCAGAGGATGTACTGCCCACTGTATAGCCTGTTCCACTCTCCACTTCCGCGGTTATCACGCTATTGGACTCATCTGCATCATCATTGTCCGTTGCTACCGTCAGCGTGGCTGTGGTCTTGTTCGCATCGATAGTGACAGTTGAGGGCGCTGTACCACTGATCACATCGCCATCCTCGCTGACATCCACATTCACCGTCAGGGCAGACGTCGGGGCAGGGGACGCCGAAATCGTGAATGTCGCAGCCGTCCCTTCAGTCACAGGTGTAGTACCTGCCGCGATTGTCACTTGTGGGGTCACCTGTGGGGTTTCGTCTTCCGGGTTGCCCTCCCCTTGGAGCGCCTTCGGCGGCACGACCGTCACCGTGGCCGTCGCGCTCAATCTCCCGTCGTCCAAAGTCACCGTCACCGTGGTCGTCCCGGCCCCGATTGCCCGCACCTCCGCCGTCAGACCCCCGACAGACGATACTGTTGCCACATTCAGGTCGGCTGATCGCCAAGCGAAGATCCCCGTGATGTCCCCTCCGCCGGGGGCTTCGTGGCCGTTGGCGTCAAAGGCGCGCAACGTCAGCGGGGCAGTCTCGTCCACCGAAGTCAACTCCACCTCGCCGGGATCGATAGCCACGGAAACCGCCCGCTGGTCCACGATCACGAGTGCCGTACCGGAGACGCCGGACGCGGACGCCGTCACCGTCGCCCTGCCATTCACGACGGCCGTCACCACGCCCGCCGCATCCACGGCGGCCACGTCGGGGAAGTTGGAGGACCACGACACCGCCTCCCCGGAAATTACATTGCCCTGCGCGTCCAGGACGCGCGCCGTCAACGTCTCGGTATCGCCCAGCGCCGCGATCGTCACCTCGCGCGGGGTAACCTCCACGCGCGCCGCCGGCCCCGGTACAACGACCCGCGCCCCGCTCGAACAGTTGTTCGACGTGACGGACTCTCCCGCCACCGCGTCCACGCACACGCCATAGTAGTACGTTCCGGGGCTTGACGGCGGATTCACATCCAGCGTATGGCGGCTGTCCTCCGAAGCGGCAAGCCCCGCCACCGCGTCCATGCCGACCTGCGTGTCGGAGGCCGTGATGGTCGCGTCCGTTGACCGGAAATAGCGCAGCGTCGTCGTCGCCGCGGCTCCGTCCCCGTCGTTCCCTATTATTATCACAAACCGAACGAAATTCCCTTCCTCAGAAGGGCCGCTTCCGACTACGACTGCGATGAACGTCAGATCCGGGCTGGTCTGTGGCGGAGGTGGATTGTCGTTGTCCTCAACAGTCACGCTCGCAGAGGATGTACTGCCCACTGTGTAGCCTGTTCCAGTCTCCACTTCCGCTGTCACCACGCTATTGGACTCATCTGCACCATCATCTTCGGTATTGATCGTCAGCGTGGCGGTGGTCGCGTTGGCGTTGACGGTGACGGTCGAGGCCGGTGTGCCACTGATGACGTCTTCTGTCTCGGTCACCTTCACGTTCACAGCCAGTGCTGTTGTCTGCGCTGGGGACACAGTAATCGTAAACGTCGCAGCCGTCCCTTCCGTGACAGGTGTGGTACCTGCCGAGATTGTCACCTCAGGGGTTCCTGGTGGTGGGTCGTCATTGTCGTTCACAGTCACGCTCGCAGAGGATGAACTGCCCACCGTATAGCCTGTTTCAGTCTCCACTTCCGCTGTCACCACGCTATTGGACTCATCTGCATCATCGTCGTCTGTTGCTACCGTCAGCGTGGCGGTGGTCGCGTTGGCGTTGATGGTGACGGTCGAGGCCGGTGTGCCACTGATGACGTCTTCTGTCTCGGTCACCTTCACGTTCACAGCCAGTGCTGTTGTCTGCGCTGGGGACACAGCAATCGTAAATGTCGCAGCCGTCCCTTCAGTCACAGGGGTAGTACCTGCAGAGATTGTCACCTGTGGGGTCGGCGGTGGCGGCGGTGGCGGAGATGGCCGTGGCGGAGGTGGATTGTCGTTGTCCTCAACGGTCACGCTCGCAGAGGATGAACTGCCCACCGTATAGCCTGTTCCGCCTTGCAATTTCGCGGTTACCACGCTATTGGACTCATTCGCTTGATCATTCACCGTATTGACCGTCAGCGTGGCGGTGGTCGCGTTGGCGTTGATGGTGACTGTCGAGGCCGGTGTGCCACTTATGAGATTGTCACCTGTGGGGTCGGCGGTGGCGGCGATGGCGGCGATGGCCGTGGCGGAGGTGGATTGTCGTTGTCCTCAACGGTCACGCTCGCAGAGGATGAACTGCCCACCGTATAGCCTGTTCGGCCTTGCAATTTCGCGGTTACCACGCTATTGGACTCATTCGCTTGATCATTCACCGTATTGACCGTCAGCGTGGCGGTGGTCGCGTTGGCGTCGATGGTGACGGTCGAGGGCGGTGTGCCGCTGATGACATCGCCAGTCTCGTTGACATCCACATTCACAGTCAGGGCAGAGGTCGGCGCAGAGGATGCCGTGATCGTAAACGTCGCAGCGTTCCCTTCCGTCACCGGTGTGGTACCTGCCGAGATGGTCACCTGTGGATTGTCGTTGTCCTCAACGGTCACGCTCGCAGAGCTTTGTGTGCCCGACGTATAGCCTGTTCCGGTCTGCAGTTGCGCAGTTACTACGCTATTGGACTCATCTGCGCCATCATCATCCGTTGCTACCGTCAGCGTGGCGGTGATCTCGTTGGCGTTGATGGTGACGGTCGAGGGCGGTGTGGCGCTGATGACGTTCTCTGTCTCGCTGACGTTCACGTTCACAGTCAGTGTGGCTGCCGGTGCAGGGTTCGCTGCGATTGTGAATGTCGCAGCCGTGCCTTCGGTGACGCTTGCAGTATTCGCCGTGATTGTCACCTGTGGGGTCGGCGGTTGAGTCGGGGCAGCGCCGACTTGAATCGAGTGGCAGTTATTTTCGGTATTGGATTCTCCGGAAACCGCATCGACACAGGCGATATAGTACGTGCCCTCACTCGGCTGGGTGGTCAAGTCGATCCTCTCATTACTGGTACCAGAAGCCTCGAGGCCGTTCACGGCGCCCGTGCCGACTTGCGTATCGCTCTCAGAAAACGTCGTGTCCGTTGAACGGTAGTAGCGTAGCGTCGCAGCAGCCGATGGACCATTGCCCTCGTTTTCGACCGTCACGTCCAGCGTAAATGCGAAGGGTTGCTCCATATCCACGGAGGGGCCGTGGGACGCGGTCATAGAAGCAACGACCAGGTCCGGCGACGTGTTCACGGTTTGGCCGAACGCACTGGCAAAGAGTATAAAATCGGGAAACCCAATCTCGCCGTCCCCATCCAGATCGTATTTTGACTCATACTTCTCCTGACCTGCTTGAGACCCGAACGCATTGGCAAGGAGCAAGAAGTCGGGGAAATCAACCATCCCATTGCCATCAAAGTCCGGGGAAGGCGGGCTGCCATTCTGTGAAGAAAGGGGAGAAATCAAGAACAGAAGGCTCAAGAAACCGGCGATACTGAGCTTGGAGAGGCGAAATTCAGGATATTGGCCATGACGAATCATTGACATTCTTGAACCCCCAATTCACGGTTCGACATTTTTTTACACAGCGTCATCATAGCTGCGCATACGTACGATTTGTTCTCTTGTTACATAGCAAAATTCGTGCCATATTTGTACAATATAGACAACACATTGTAGATGAAGGAGTTAGGGTATATGCAAGGCCGATTGAAAAAATATCGACATGTTGCAAAATGCCGCACGAAAAACCGCCCGGGCGGCCGTTTCACGGCTCTGTAAGAATCTATAAATGGATGTTTACTTAAGGACTTACGGGGAAAACCGAATGGAGAGACAGAGGATATGTTGCAATTCGCAGCGCGAGGCGCGTTTTGCAACGAAATCGGAAGCGTTTCGGGAGCCCTTGCGAGGCGTTTGAAATCCGCATCGGGCCGGGGGTGTTCGTCAACCTTCTCAAGGGCTGCCGCCGATTCATTGCCGATGCGCGAGAAGCCACTGCTCTGCTGCACATTGGCGGCCGAAATAGGATGAAGAGCTGAAAAGTCTTCAGGACATCGGGTATGGAAGTTTGACCATCACACAAGCTTGAGAGATTTGTTATCTTGTACGTATGAAAAGCTCACGATACGGGACGCAGAGACCGTCATCCTCGCCTTACGGGACGAAATCCGGCGCTCCCCGGAATCTCGCTGCGACCACCGGCTGCATGACATCCCGCTGATTGCCCAAGGCATGAGCGGTGGTCAACTGCTCGGCGATGCGCCTCGAACGGTAGCCTGCCGGGTGCGGAGGTTTGAACGGGAGGGTCTGTCAGGGCTCGTGGACGGGGAGCGGCTTGGGCGTCCGCGACGGTTGAACGAAGCGCAAGTCAGGCAGGTCGCCGTTGCTTTGAAGCAGACGCCCGGGGCCTTCGGCTTGATCGGTAATGTCCGGGACGGCAGGACGCTGGCGGTATTTATCTACCGGCAGTGGAATGTTACTCTGGGCGTACGACAGTGTCAGCGGATATTTCGGCAACTGAACACTTCGGAAACCATGCGCAATGACTTGGGACGTCTTGTATAATTGCGCACACTTGTGTACAACTTAAGGAGGAACTATGAAAGCATCTATTCTCGATTTATTACGAGGAGCGGTAAATAGTTGACATACCTGGAGTGCGGCACAGCGTACGGATGGCGCTCGAAAGTGGCGCCTCACGGCGGCTTTTGTCGTTGCCTCCTGCAGAGGCGGGACCGGGTGTTGTCGATTATGCGCTCGAGAATTTCCATACGTTCCACCGTTGAAGGAGCGTCAAGATGAACCGTCTTGCCTGTTCTTTTGCGCTGTTATGGACCCTGTCCCAACCCCTTCTCGCACAGGGAATCGGCAAACCCTTCGCGGTCGATCTTTCGGGAACCGAGACCACGCTGACCCTTGATTTTTCCGAGCACGACTACGAGTTGATCCTCTATTCCTTCAACGCCGGCGAATCCCTCGATCGCACCTTCGACTTTACTGTAAGCAGCGATTTTGCGTCCTCGGCGCCTGTTGTTTCCCCTCATTCTGATGCAAAATCAGCAGCCGCGGCAAACCGCGACCGACTCGAGTTTGAGCTCCGAAGACAAGAACGTGTGCTTGCGCGTCGCCTTCAACAAGCCGGCGGCTATCGCCCACCCGCCCCGAAGGTTGTTCCGCAAGAGATCAGCAGTATCCGTCCATTCGTTTTCCCGGCGTTCGGCAACGTCACGGGGGGTACGATTACAGCGGCCCTTGTCGCGACCAGCGATCGTGCGCATGCCTACGTCGACGTGGCCGATACCAGCGACGTGATGACCGAGCAGATCCAGGCGCAGATTGACCGTTTCAGCACAAAGACCTATCCTCTCATCGTCTCGATCTTTGGCGATGAATCGGACGTGGACAACGAAGGCAAAATCCACGTTCTCTATACACATCTGGTTGACGAAGTCGGGAGTGGAGTTGCCGGTTTTTTCGATCCCCGTTCGGTCGTGCCCCCAAGTCAAGGGGGTAACGGCAATCTGTCCGATCTCATCTACGTCAGTCCCACTCGGGACGAGGGTTTTTATGAACTCGCGCTTGCCCACGAATTTCAACATCTCATCAACTTCAATCAGCACGTGCTCATTCGGGGCGGCGCAGGCGAAGAGCCTTGGCTCAACGAAGGGTTGTCGCACGTTTGCGAGGATCTGATCGGGCAACATGAACACAATCGCAGCTACATGGACATTTTTCTACTTGCACCTCACAGTTATTCCCTGATCTCCTCTCCCATGTCCAGCAATGGGGTTCGCGGGGCCGCCTATCTGTTCATCCGCAGCCTCGTGGAAGAGTTCGGCTCGGACATCCTGTCCAGGCTGGTCCAAACGGACCAGGCCGGCATTGCCAATGTCGAGAAGGCAGCGGGTCAACCCTTTGCCGATCTTTTTGACAGGCACGTTTCCCGCATATTCCTGAGCGGCTCCGGCCTCAACAACACGCTCAACTACACCACACCTTTTCTTGCCGACGCGACGACAGGTGTTCGCCTCTTTCCCCTCCCCCAGGAATTGGTCGTCTCGCCCCAAAGCCCGTCTGTCGGCGAAGGTATCAAACCGGTTTCCGCCGCCTATTTGCGTCTCATGGGCAACGCTCGACACACAATCACCATCCAAACCGATGCCGAGGGTGATTTCCGGGCGCAGCTCATCCCGATTCCTCGCAACTATGAGCTACGCATTGTCGTTCCAACCGATTATTTCTCCGGCATCACCCTCGATGCACCCCTTGCCGGACCTTTTTTCACCTATCAACCCATCCATTTTACCGGCACCGTATCTGATCCTTCCGTATCCCGAATCCAATTTCTTCTTCTACACAGTGACGGAGACATAGAAATGTGGCTCGTCTCTCCTGTCACAAACGGACGAGTCAGCCGTACGTTCTTCTTTTCACCCGAGCAGATTGGTGAGTACCAATTCCAAGTCAGGACGGGGCAGGCGGACGAACCGTGGTCCTCGGCCGGGCTCTTCAGCCCCTTCACGATAAAAGAAGGGCAAGGGACGGCGCCGATACCTGTTGGCTTCTTTGGCGATATTAAATTCTCCTCACCCCTGCCTGTTGAATACGCAACCGGGCAGGCCATCCGTATTGCCGGCACCGTATCTGACCCTTCGATATCCGATATCACCCTGGAGTTTTGGCACGAAGACAACACGAAGACCGTGGTCTTCTTTACGCCTGTGACAGATGGATCATTCAGCAAGACGCTCTTCTTTGCACACAAACAGATCGGCGAGTACCGCTTAGAAGTCAAGGGCTTGGACGTCAAGGAAGGAATAGTAACGGCTACAGTCGCTTCCCATTCCTTTAGCCCTGTCATCGTAAGAAAAGGGGAAGGCGTTGATCAGCTTCCCGTTGGTTTCTTCGATGGCATCACACTTGCCTCACCCTTACCTGTCGAATACGTGACGGGGCAGCCTATCCGTATCGCCGGCACCGTCTCGGATCCTTCCGTATCCCAAATCGAGTTTACTTTCAGTATCTTTAGCTGGGAGGGACTTCAAGGGTCCTTTGAAGGATATTTGAACCTCTTTGCGCCGGTGACAGACGGGCAGTTCAACAGGACACTCTACTTTTCGCACAAAGAGGCAATTGGGGATTACACGCTCGACATCTTTTTATGGCGCGAAGACGACCGGTCTTGGGAGGGTCGAAGATTCAAGCCGATTACAGTCGGAAAAGGGCCAGGGGTTATACCGATTCCCGTTGATTTCTTCGACGGGATCACATTCACGTCGCCCCTGCCCGTTGTATACACGATCGGGCAGACTACGCGTATCTCCGGCACAGTATCGGACCCTTCAGTATCCGACATTAATTTCCGATTCCGGCCCATAGATGATATTGTTAAATCCGTAAATTTACGTGTGCCCGTGACAAATGGACAATTCAACACCACGCTCCGCCTTTCACCTGAACAGCCGGTCGGGGAGAATTACGAGCTTGGCATCTTTACGAGGAAAAAAGGATCCGGTCAGTGGCCTTGGGTAGGCTCGTTCAGCCCCATCACGGTCAAGGCACCGCCCTCTCCCGACTTCGACGGTGACGGGACGGTCGGGTTCACGGATTTCATCGCGTTCGCGGCCGCGTTCGGCAAGTCGTCAGGGGATGAAGATTTCGACGCCCGGTTCGATCTCGACGGCGACGGGACGGTCGGGTTCACGGATTTCATCAAGTTCGCGGCGGCGTTCGGCAAGCCGTTGCAGAACTGAATCCGGGCGGGCCCGAATTGTGCGGGCTTCAGCATGGGTGCACGAGGGTGCTCACCGAGGACTGCGAAGACAACCAGTCTTGGGAGGGCCGAAGATTTAAGCCGATTACAGTCAGAAAAGGGCCAGGAGTTATCATTTTCGTTTATTCCAAGGGCATATCGTGTCAACTGTAAAGTGCTCTCTTTGGGAACTCCGGTGTGCATTGACGATTCGGTGATGATCGGCCGAACAGCTCGCTCATTGGGCACTCAGGGACACGGGGCTTGTCACGGGCCGCAGCGCCTCATTGAAATCCGGGAATGACAGACGTGAGGGCCCGAACGCCGCTGCCAGACGACCCGGCCCGCCGGGCATCCTGCAGGAACGCCGCTGAACGGTCTTCGGAACAGCTCGCCGGAGACCGTCGCCTAACGCGGTGCGCGAAAGAGACGGTGATGCATGTCGAGAATTTCTGTACATATCATGGAAAGGCAGCCCTCGATCTCCAACGATCAATGCCCCATTCCAACGGAAGCGGATGCGCCGGCGCCCGTGACGGCGGGCCTCGCAGCCCTGTTCTTCCTTCTGCTCCTGACGCATTCGGCGTGGGCCGACTTCGGGGATGTCCGCCGGGCGTTGGCGGATGCGGCCGCGCTCGAGGCCTCGGGGAAGCTGGAGGCGGCCGTCACGATCTACAGGGATCTCCATTCCGCACATCCGAGACGGTCGGATATCCTCTATCGATTGACGGATGCGCTCTCAAAAGGCGGCCGCCTGGAGGAAGTGGTCGATCTTCTGGAACCCAGGATCCGGAGGGCCCCAAGAGACGTCACGGCGCTTTCGAGACTCGGAGACGCCCTCTACGCCTTGGGCCGGAAGGAAGAGGCGATGCAGCGATGGCAGGGGATCTTGCTGGAGGGCAGGCGGCCCCGGAACTACGGTATGCTGGCGGAGCAGTATCGAAAGCATCACCTGTATGAAGAGGCGGCCGCGATCTATCGGAAGGGCCGGACGGCGCTCGGCCGCCCCTCGCTGTTCGCGAGAGAGCTCGCGGTGTTGGCCGAGCGCCGCGCGCTTTACCCGGAGGCCGTTTCCGAATACCTGCGCCTCCTCGGAAAAAACCGGAGTCATCTCCGGTTCGTCGAGTCGCGTTTGAGGCAGTTCGCAAAGGAGGGCGTCGGGCGGAAGGAGATCCTTACGCGCCTCCGGAAGGAGGTTCAGGCGCATCCCGATGACGACGTACGGCTGGAACTGTTGGTCGACTACGCGATTCAGTCCGGACAGGCCGGTCCCGCGTTGGAGGTCCTGACGTCCCGTTTGAAGGAGACGAACCGCCACTGGTCGCTGCTTTCGCGACTTGCCGAGACCTCTCTGGACCATGGAGATTTGGAGACCGCCTCCGTGGCCTATCGAAGCCTGCTCGACCGGTTCGACAGACCCGTCGCAAGGCCGCGGCTGCTGCTTGCGCTCGCTCGTGCGGAGGCAGGTCGCGGTCTTGCCGACGAGGCCCGGCGACTGTTCTCCCTGCTCCTGGCAGACGACCCGGAACGTCCCGAGGCGGACGAGGCCCGGTATCGTCTCGGAGACCTGATGATTCAGGCGTATGGAGACGCGACGGGCGCCCTGAAGTGGTTTCAGGCTGTTGTGGATATCGGGCGTCGCAGCTCGTGGCGATACAAGGCGCTGTTCAGAATCGCCGAGGAGATGACCCGCTCCGGGGCATTCCAAGAGGCGGAACGGGTTTACTCGCTGATTGCCTCGGAAAACGCGGCGGGGCAGGGGGAGGCGCGTTTCCGTATGGCCGAAGCCCGGTTTCTCAGCGGTGACTTCGAGGCGGCCCTGACTGTCCTGAAGGATCTCCTGTCGGGCCCCGCCACGAGTTACGCCTTGAACGACGCCCTCGAACTGGCGGCCCTGATCGAGGGCGGTCTCGGAGACCCCGCAGCGCTGAAGCGCTACGCCGTCGCGATGGGATTGGATCGCACGGGCCAGCGAGAACGGGCCCTTGAACAGCTCGAGGGTTTGCTGGTGACGGCACCCGAATGGGACCTGAAGGATCGGGTGGTGGCGGCGATGGCCGGAATTCTGGAGGTCTCGGGACGTTATCCCGAGGTCCTTCAAGCCTGGAGGCAGCTCATCAGAGAAATCCCGTGGAGCCCGCTCTGCCCCTCCGCGATGATCGCCCAGGCGCGCGTTTACGAAGACCGGCTGGGCCAGTACCACGAGGCCCGGCGCGCGTATGAAGCGCTGATCGCGGGCTACCCCGGGAGTCCGGAGGCGGACGAAGCCAGGGTGCGACTCAGGATGCTCAACACGAAGCTGAGGGGTGCCGGGCCCCTTCGAAAGGAGGCGGGATAGATGCTGGTGAGGGCTTTGGCGCTATCTGCCTGTTTCATCGCCGGGACGATTCCGCTTTCGGCAGGGAAACTCCTTATCCCGATGGACCTGGAACAGACAGATCACTTGAAGGCCTACGGCATTGCCTACTGGGCGCTCGGGCGGGGGATCGCCGTGGAATGGCTTCTCAACTATCGAGGCGGGGCCTTCCTGATGGATGCCACGGATGCGGTCGTGAACGAAGCTCGGCTGCGCGACGTGGCCGCCTCGATGCTGAGCGCTGTGCGGACGGCCGAAATTTTAGCGGAGATCGCGGACGCGAACATGGACCGCGTCCGGCTCGAGAAAGCCCCCAGGATCGCCGTGTATACGCCGTCCAACAAACAGCCCTGGGATGACGCCGTGACCCTTGCGCTCACCTATTCGGAGATCCCGTACGATGCATTGTGGGACGTGGAAGTCCTGTCGGGAAAGCTTTCCGACTACGACTGGCTTCACCTTCACCACGAGGACTTTACGGGACAGTACGGGAAGTTCTACCGAAGCCACGGGCACCAACTCTGGTATCGCCGGCAGCAGGCGCAGTTCGAAGCCCTTGCGGGGCGCCTCGGATATTCGAAGGTTTCCATCCAGAAGGGCGCGGTCGCCGAGGCCATCCTCGAGTATATTAAGGCAGGCGGATTCGTGTTCGCGATGTGCTCCGCCACGGACACGTTCGACATCGCCTTGGCCGCGGGCGGGGTCGACGTGGTGGACAGCGTTTACGACGGGGATCCCCCGGCGCGTGGCGCGCAGCGGAAGCTCGATTTCTCGAGAACGGTCGCGTTTGAAAGGTTCCGGCTGGTTATGGACCCGGGAGAGTACGAGTTCTCGGACATCGACATTGCGCTCGAGGAGCAGCGGGCGCTTGGCGGGCCGGAAGCCGATGCCTTCACGCTTTTCGAGTTTTCGGCGAAGTACGACCCGGTGCCTGCCATGCTCACGCAGAATCACCTTCCGGTCGTGCCGGGGTTCATGGGGCAGACGACCGCGTTCCGAAGGGGCCGGATCAAGAAGCATGTCACGATTCTGGGAGAGGTCCCGGGAAGGGACTGGGTGAAGTATATTCACGGGAACGTCGGCCGGGGCACGTTTACGTTTTACGCCGGGCACGACCCGGAGGACTATCAGCATTACGTGGGGGATCCGCCCACGCAACTCGTCCTGCACAGAAACTCTCCAGGCTACCGGCTGATTCTCAACAACGTCCTGTTCCCGGCCGCCCGGAAGGAGAAACGCAAGACCTAGGGAAAGGGAACGCACACATCGTGGAGGCGTCGCCATTGCCGGATGACATCGAAGCCGTAGAGAGACTGAAGGAGGCGCACGCGCGCGTCGTCGAGGAGATCGGCAAGGTCATCGTGGGGCAGAGAGAGATTGTCGATCAGCTGCTGATCGCCCTTCTGTGCGGAGGGCACGGTCTGCTCGTGGGCGTGCCCGGGCTGGCCAAGACCCTTCTGATCAGTACGTTGGCGCGGGCACTCGATCTGACGTTCAGCCGAATCCAGTTCACGCCCGATCTCATGCCCTCCGACATCACCGGGACAGAGGTCCTGGAGGAGGATTCGGGGCGCAAGGCCTTCCGTTTCGTGAAGGGCCCCATTTTTGCCAACATCATCCTCGCGGATGAGATCAACCGCACGCCCCCGAAGACACAGGCCGCGCTGCTCCAGGCCATGCAGGAGCACGAGGTTACCGCCGGAGGGAAAACCTTTCGCCTCCGGGAACCGTTTTTCGTTCTGGCGACCCAGAACCCGATCGAGCAGGAGGGGACCTACCCGCTCCCGGAAGCCCAGCTCGATCGGTTTATCTTCAACCTCTGGATCGATTATCCGTCCGAGAAGGAAGAAAAGCGGATCGTCCAGACAACGACCGGGACGCAGACCGTTGAGGTCAAACGGGTGCTGGCTGCCCAAGAGGTCGTGGACCTTCAGGCGCTCATCCGAAAGGTGCCCGTTGCGGATCACGTGATCGACTTTGCCGTGAATCTCGTTCGCAGGACACGTCCGGGGACGCCGGGCGCACCCGGCTATGTTTCGGAGCTGGTCAGCTGGGGGGCCGGCCCCAGGGCCTCCCGATATCTCGTCCTGGCGGCCAAGGCGCGCGCCGTTCTGGACGGGAGGTATGCCGCCTCCATCGGAGATGTCAGGTCCGCTGCGGTCCCGGTGCTGCGCCATCGGGTGATTACCAGCTTTCACGCGGAGGCGGAAGGGATCACGCCCGTCGACGTGATCAAAAGGCTGATGGAGGAGCGTTCGGGATGAAGAGGCGGGGGGGCCACGCTGCGCGACCCGATTCCAGGAGCTATCTTAAACCGGAAGCGGTAGCCCGACTCTCGGGACTGGATCTTGTCGCGCGTCTTGTCGTGGAGGGGTTTATCACAGGACTGCACCAGAGTCCCTACCACGGGTTTTCCGTGGAGTTCTCCGAATACAGGCCCTACATACCGGGCGATACCACGCGTGACGTCGATTGGAAGGTCTACGGAAAGACGGAGCGCCTCTACGTGAAGCAGTTCGAAGAGGAAACCAACCTCAAGGCCTATCTCCTTCTAGACGCGAGCAGATCGATGGCGTACGGCTCCGGGGCCCTCACGAAGTTCCAGTATGCGACGTACGTCGCCGCATCTCTGGCCCATCTCATGCTGCGCCAGCGAGACGCAGTGGGTCTCGCCGTCTTCGATGGTCAAATGCGTGCGTATCTGCCCCCCAGGTCTCGTGAAAGTCACCTGCATACGCTGCTCCACACGTTGCATCAGAGCCTTCCCGAGGGATCGGATACCGACCTGGCCGGATCGTTCCACGACCTTGCCGAGCGCATCGTTCGCCGTGGATTGATGATTGTCCTGTCAGACCTGTTGGATGATCCCGACCGTACGCTTTCCGGCCTCAAACATTTCAGACACAGGAAACACGAAGTCATCCTCTTCCACATTCTGGACCCCAGGGAGCGAGACTTCGCGTTTGACCACGAGACGCAGTTCATCGATCTCGAATCGGGGGCCAGCGTGTCCACGGAGCCCTGGCAGGTCGCCGAGGAATACCGGGCCTCGGTGCAGCGGACGGTGCGTCGATTCCGGAAGGAGTGCCGGGAAAGCTTGATTGACTACGTGCCCCTCGACGTCGAGGAGCCGTTCGATACGGCGCTCTACAACTATCTGGCCAAGCGCAAACGGAGGCCCTGAGTGTTCCTGGATCGTCGCCTGCTTCGAGGTGCCTGTCGCATTCGGACGCGCGCGCGACCTAAGGTGAATAATTCATAAATTTTCTGAAAATCTTCATAATTTTATGTAGAACAATCAGTTGTCCAATTTGAGCTGAAAATCTTTGTTTTGGTGCAATAGCTGGAAAGCCCAGGATGCACGCAGATTGTTCAGATGTCACGAGTGATTCGGGCCAGATGCCATCGCGGCCGTGGCGTTCCGGATCTCTAGCTGCTTCGGCGTTTCTCCTCCCAGGGGTCAGGGCCCTCTGTGGGACGGGGTCGGGTGCGGGGGCGGATGTGGGGGCGAATGGAAATTCGCGGCGTGGGGGCGGGTCCCGCAGTGGGCATAAGGCGGGGGGAGGAGTTCAGTCCTTTCGCGGCGCCAGTTGTTTTCAGTGAGGCTGAGTCGCCACGGCCCGAGCCTCCCCGGCGTTTGAGGGGCCTGCCTGCGCCGCGTTGGGCGCGGCAGGCAGGAGCCCTTCTTTTGTCTACTTTTCTTGGGCGGCAAGAAAAGTAGAGCATGAGTGACTTTCCTAACCTTTTTTATGAATTATTCAGGCTAAAAGCTGATCTCTCGACCGGCCAGGTTGCCCATGAGGACCTGAAAACGGATGAGATGAACGTTCCCTTGGCGGACCTTCTCGTTGACTGCAGCCAGGAGATCCCGGCTCCTGAACGTGATTTGATTCGCGAAGTCCGTGAATGCCTCCACGTATGTCGCCAACGCCGCCTCGAATTCCGTGTGCAGTTCTCCAAGCCGCGGATCCTGCGGTCGGATTTTCTTCACCTCTTTTTCGATCATCTCTACCCGAGCGATGAGATTCAGCGTGAATTGGAGCGTCCAATAGTCGGTGGTACGCTGACTGAACCAGTCCTGGGTAATCGCGTCGAATTCCCGGACCATGACCGGCATCGGTCTCGCCGCCTCCAGGACTTGTGCAAGGTAGCTGTCGAACGCATCCTGCGTGATGTATGCGACCTGGAACCGGGAGCCGGACGCCGGCCCCTGGGGGCTGCCTGCAGGATCGGAAGACCCGCAGCCGAGACAGAGGGCCAATGGGATCGCCCAGAATCCCCGCCATCTCTTATCCGCGCTCGAGGCCTTGTCCCACTTCAAAGGTCGGTGCACGGTTCGTCCTTCGAATTTTCGGGAATGCGTCCGGTCCAAAGGGCTCCCGGTCGCCCGACCGCGCGTCGATCGTCCGGGAGAGCGCCGTTGATGCGTGCTTCAGGAGATCCGCCACGTCCACCCTGCGGTGGCCCGGCGAAAACGCTTCCAGCTTCGCGATGCCTCTCGCCAGGAGGTGCTCCGCGCCCGGATAGTTCTCGCAGGTCAGGTGGTAGTAGCCCACCGCGACCTGGATCAGGCCGTGGAAAAACAGCCGGTCGCGGCCCCGGAGGCCCATCCATATCGCCTCCCAGGTGTCGTGGCATTCGAAGAAGCCCTCGTCGTTGAACTGTCGGATGCCTTCGTCCAGGCCCTCTGCCACATCCCTGTCTTGTCCACGATCGTTCAATGAGTCGGCCCAGGCTTTCGGGCTTCGAGATAGCCCGCCGCGCGCCGAACGTAGCCGTCGGCATTCTTCCTGAAGTCTGCGGCCTGCGCCTTCGTCAGCTCTCGCTTGGGCTTGGCGGGTAGACCGGCGACCAGCATTCGAGCGGGGACGTCCGTGTCTTCGAGCACCAGCGCGTTGGCGGCGACGAACGCCTCTTCGCCCACGCTCGCCCGGTTGAGCACGGTGGCGCCCATGCCGACGGTTGCGCCGTCGCCGACGTGGCAACCGTGCAGGATCACGTTGTGGCCGACGGTCACCGACTCGCCTACGGTGCAGGGGCATCCGGGGTCTGTATGAATGACGGCCCCATCCTGGATGTTGGTTCGGCGCCCGATCCGAATCGGTTCGACATCGCCTCTCAGTACGGCGTTGAACCAGATGCCTGCTTCTGCCCCTATTACGACATCCCCGATGATCACCGATCCCTCGGCCAGGTAGGCGGTTTCGTGGATCACGGGCGTTTTGCCGTTGAACGGTATGACAAGCATGATTCCTCCCGGTGCGCTCACCGATCCCTCTTTTTCGCCTTGCCCGTTTCCCTGTCCGGCAGGGGACCCAGTACGAACTCCTCGTCCCCCTGCGCGCTGCGTGCCCCCCTCATCAGCCCGGTGACAAAACCGGCGGCGGCAAAGAAGGAGGCGCAAAAGGTCGCCCACTCGCGCACGGACCCGCCGGACTGCCAGGCCGACAAGGCGCCCACGAGCGCGCCGGCCGCCGCGCCGCCGAGCGCGCCCGTCACCGCCTCGCGCGCTGCCCACGATCCACGATTCCCTTGCAAAATAAGGCGCTGTATATCCTCCACGGCGATTTGATGCGAATCATACTCGGTCTGCAGGAGGATCCGATCGTTTTCGTAGAAGGGAACGAACTCTCCGCTCAGGCGGTCGCCGTTCTTCAATGCGACCCGGCCCGGCGTCCGAGCCAGGAGCGCAAACTTGGGAACGCGCTGCTCGAACGAGATCAGCTCGTCGGTCGTTTTGGGATATTCGGCATTCGGTTCGATGCGAGACGTCTTCCCGATCTCGTATTCCGCCCTTTGGATCTCCGCGAAGTGCTCGATGTACTCGCGCGTTCTCCGAAGGTCGTCCAGCCCTTCGAGCGGAAACAGGCGACTTTCGATCCTGGGCCCCGAGCGAAAGCGGATGCGTACATCCGCCTTTTCGCCGTCTCTCTTGAGAAAGACCGCAGACTGAAATCCCGGAATGCCCACGTTCAACAGCGAGAGCTCGATGCCCCTGTTATACTTGTTCCTTCCGTGGAAAATCGCAAAGCGGTTGCTCTCTTCGAAGTCGATCTCGCGCCCCACGACCGGGCTGACGATCACGAGCTTCCCCGACACGCTGCGGACATCCATGATGGCCCAGCTCTCGTCACGGGAGACGATCGTCCGAACGGCCCCAGGCTCGCTTGTTTCCTCGCCGGCGTCCCTTTCCACGGCGGCCTGGGCGTTTCCGGCCGGGACGAGGCTGCTGCAGATCAGAGAGAGGACGGTGACCAAAGCGACTGTTTTTCTGAACATAGCGCTTCTCCGGACAGCGGGGCTAAAACAGAATCTACGGTTGACGGGAGACGGCGTCAAGTCTGCTATTTCGCGAAGGCTTTTGTCTCGGAGCTCCCGCCGAGCAAGTCTTGAAATCGTTGGGCGCGAGTCGGTGCGGCACGGCTCGGGTCATCGGATGGGGTTCCCCTCCCGAACGTGGGCTCACCGTTCCGACCGGCCGGAAAGCAGAAGGGCGGATCGTTCAACCCGCTCTGGCCCGAAGCGATGAGGCCCAACAAGGGTCACGCGCCGGCTTTGAGGATCTCGGCGGCGATGCCGTCCAGGATATATGGCCGATACCTCCAGAACCGCGTGCGTCGACGCAGCCAGCCCCCATCCGGCGCCATCGTGCCGACAACCCGGGTGAAATGGGTGAGGGGAGGCGCGGGTCTCCCGTTGTCGCCGTAAAGCCAGAATGCGATGCGCTCCTGCACTTCCCGGCGGCTGCTGTCCTGCACCGGGATCGGTTCGTCCATCGGAAAGAAGAGTTCTCTCTCCGACAGGACGGTGGTATCGCGGCAATACCGATTGGCCCGTTCCGTCAGCGCGGACCTGCCGGGAACCACGATTCCGGTGACGTGATCGATGCCGCTTTCACCGACAACCTCCTGGAAGAGGGTGCGCACCCGGTTTCGCAGCCCCCCCAGATCCTTGAGCAGACGGAGAGATCTCGGGTTCACTCCGACGTAGAGGACCCCCAGGCCGTTGTAACGCCTGCACTCGGCGACAAAGTCATCCTCGGTGTCGAACAGTCCTATACCGAGGATGTGCGTCCCGTCGAGGACCTTGAGCTGCGTCAATCCAAGCTCACGTCCATGCTGGAGGAGGTCGTAGTGCCTTCGAACGTCCCTTTCGCTGAACGATCTCATCGTGCGGGCCGGCTCCGCGATTCGAGGATGCGGCTCGCCTCCGCGATCTGTTCCGAGACTGCGCGCTTTCCCGTCCCGCCCCGGATCTCCCTTCCGGAGGTGCTTTGCTCGGGAGACAGGATGTCGCTGACGTCCGGGCCGAACGCATCGGAAGCCGCCTGCAGGGTCTCGAGATCCAGCGCGTCCAATCGTCTTCCCGTCTCGCCGGCAGACTTCACGAGCTGGCCGACGATGCGGTGGCACTCCCGGAACGGGAGACCTTTTCGAGCCAGGTAGTCCGCCAGGTCGGTGGCCAGGATCATCCCGTCGAGGCTCGAGGCGATACGATCCGGTTTGAGCTTCAGGGTCGTCCAGACGCCGGCGACCACCTCCAGTGCCGAGCAGACCGTATCCGCCGTGTCGAACAACGGTTCCTTATCCTCTTGCATATCCTTTGCGTAGGTCATCGGAAGGCCCTTCATCACCGTCAGAAGGGAGACCAGGTTGCCGTAGACCCGACCGGTCTTTCCTCGAACCAGCTCCAGCGCGTCCGGATTTTTTTTCTGAGGCATCATGCTGGAGCCTGTGCAATAGGCCTCATCCAGCTCGATGAACCCGAACTCGGCCGAAGACCAGATCATCAGGTCTTCCGAGAAACGACTGAGGTGTCCCAGGAGGATGGCGGCCGCCGAGAGGAACTCCAGGATGAAATCCCTGTCGCTCACAGCGTCGATGCTGTTCTCGGTGACGCGCGAGAAGCCCAGCTTCGATGCCAGCGCCTCCCGGTCCAGGGGGTAGGCGCTGCCCGCGAGCGCCCCGGACCCGAGTGGCATCGCGTCCGCGCGACTTCGGCAGTCCAGGAATCTGCCCAGATCCCGTTCGAGCATCCAGAAAAGCGCCATCGCGTAGTGTGAAAACCTCACGGGCTGCGCCTGCCGCAGGTGCGTATAGCCGGGCATGAGGACATCCACGTGCGACCGGGCCGAATCCACCAGCACCGTCTGCAGTCGGTGGATGAGATCACCCGTCCGGGCAATGGCCTCTTTGAGATAGAGGCGTTCATCCAGAGCCACCTGATCGTTTCGGCTGCGGCCCGTGTGGAGCTTCCCCGCGACAGGACCGACGATGTCGAGGAGTCTTTTTTCTATCGCGGTATGAATGTCCTCGAGGTCATCCGTCATCGAAAGCCGGCCGGTCTCGATCTCGTGTTCGATCTGATTCAGCCCTTCGATCACCCGGTCCCGTTCTTTCGGCTCGAAGACCCCGATTTGCTCGAGTGCTCCGGCGTAAACGCGGCTCCCCTGTATGTCGACGCGATAAAGTCTTCGATCGAACCCGATGGAGGCGTTGAACCGCTCCATGGCCCGGCCCGCCGGTTTCGTAAACCTGCCGCTCCAGAGTTTGTCCGAGGGTTCCGCCATCTTTCCGAATCCTGGTTGCGTTCTAGGCTTTCGTCTGTCCCGAGGCGTGCTGCGCCTTGGCGCCCACGCCCAGGACGTTCAGGAAGCCCTCCGAATCCCTGTGGTCGTAATCTCCGACGGCTTCCATGGAGGATCGTTCCGGGGCGTAGAGGGAGGAGGACACCCCTTCCGAGGCCTGGAAGAGCACCGACCCCTTGTAGACGAGGACGGTGACCGAGCCCGTCAGGTGTGGTCTGAGCCGCCGGAGGGCGCTCTTCGTCATCTGCGACGCAAGGTCGTAGTAGCAGCCCTGGTAGATCTGTTCCGCGAGGCACGAAGAGAGCGTTTCGTACAAACGTCTGGCCCTGCGGTCCAGGACCTGCTGGAGGAGGAATTCGTAGCAGGATGCGAGCAGCGAAAGGCCGGGACTTTCGTATACGCCTCGGGACTTGATTCCGACGAATCGGTTTTCGACGGTGTGGATGCCGATGCCCACGCCGTGGCGCCCCCCGACGTCGTTGGCCTTCAGCAGCGCTTGCAGCGCATCGACGGGTTCCCCGTTGACGGACGCGGGGCGCCCCTCCTGCAGCTCCACCGAGAACGGTTCCGGCCGATCGGGCGCATCCTGCGGGAAGACCCCCATGCCCGGTTCGATGAAATCGGCGCCCACGTCCAGATATTCCAACCTGCCGGCCTCGTGCGTCAGACCCAGCAGGTTCGCGTCCGTGGAGTACGGCTTTTCCTGCGTGGCCTTGACGGGAAGCGAACGCGCCTGGCAGAAGGCGATCATCTCACGGCGTCCGCCGAAGTACTCCAGGAAGGCATCGTCTCTCCAGGGGGCGTAGACTTGAACCGAAGGATCTATCATGTTCGCCACCAGCTGAAAACGGACCTGATCGTTTCCTCGTCCCGTCGCCCCGTGGGCCAATACCGAGATCCCTCGCGCGGCCAATTCCCGGAGGATACCCCGCGTGGTTACGTGGCGTGCGATTCCGGTCGTATTCCAGTATCCCCCCTCGTAGCGGGCCCCGGCGATGAGCAGGGTAACGGCTTCCTCGACCAGCTCCCGCTTCAGGTCTACCACGACGGCCTCTTCAGCGCCACAGGCCAGCATTCGTTCTTTCACATCGGTGATCTCTGTCTCGTCGGGCTGTCCGATGTCTGCCGTTACCGAGATCACGGTCACGCCCTGATCCGTCAGCCACCGGCAGATGGTGCAGCTGTCCAGGCCGCCGGACGCGGCCAGTGCGATCGTCTTCCCTTTCAATTCGTGAACCGTCATGCGGGGCATTCCTCTCAGATGTCGTTCAGGATGTCTTGAAACGCCTCCATGGCTTCCGCTATGTGTTCGAATCCGATCACCAGGGGAGGGAGAAAGCGGACGACATCGGGACCGGCGGTACAAACGAGGATATTCCGCTCCCGGAACGCCGAGACCAGGTCTCCCGCGGGAATCTCTCTCATCACGGCGCCCGCAATCAGGCCCTTCCCTCGAACCTCGGCGACCTTGTTGGGAAATCGTTCCATGATCTGCTCCAAACCGGCGCGGAGGCGTTCGCCTTTGGAGTTGACTCCGGCCAGAAAGCCGGGCTGGGAGAGTCGACCGAAGACTTCGATCGCGACCGCGCACGACACGGGGTGCGCCCCGAACGTGGCGGCGTGATCTCCGGCGTCGATGGCGTCTGCCACAGATTGTTTCAGGAGGGTCGCGCCGATCGGGAGCCCGCCTGCAAGCGGTTTTGCGAGCGTCATGATGTCGGGCTCAACGCCGTAGTGCTCGTAACAGAAGAGCGAACCGGTTCGACCGAGCCCGCACTGGATCTCGTCGAAGATCAGCAGGGCCTTCATCTCGTCGCACAGGTCTCTGAGTCCCCGGAGGAAATCCGGTTCCGACAGATGGATGCCGCCCTCCGCCTGGAGGGGCTCTACGAGAACGGCGACGGTCCGGGCGTCCATCAGCTTTTCGACCGATTCGACGTCGTTCAGATCGGCGAACGCGATGTCGGGCAGAAGGGGCTCGAATCCCTTGTGGAACTTGGGTTGTCCCGTGGCCGAGATGGACCCGTACGTGCGCCCGTGAAAGGAATTGTTCATCGCGATGAACTTACGTTTGGGCGCATCCGGGAAGGTCTTGTGCCCCCACTTGCGGGCGAACTTCAGCGCCGCCTCGATCGATTCCGCCCCGCTGTTGCAAAAGAACGCCCGGTCGGCGAAGGAGCGTTCGCAAAGCATGCGGGCCAGTCTGGGAGCGGGAACGGTATGGTAGAGGTTGGAGACGTGGATGAGTTGACCCGCCTGCCGCTGCATCGCCTCCAGAACTGCCGCATCGTTGTATCCGAGGGCGTTCACCGACAGACCGCTGACGAAGTCCAGGTATCGCTTCCCGTCGGTGTCCAGGAGATGGACGCCTTCACCCCGCTCCAGGACGAAATCCGGGCGCCCGTAGGTCTGCAGGATGTATTTCTTCTCGAGTTCGATGATTTCATGGGTATCCATGTTCCACCCTCACGTGACGATTTCCGTGCCGACCCCTTCGTGCGTGAAGATCTCCATCAGGAGGGCATGGGGCAGCCGGCCATCGATGATATGTGTTTTGTCTACGCCACCTTCCACGGACCTGACACACGCCTGAACCTTGGGAATCATGCCGCCGCGCACCGTCTCGTCACCGATGAGGCCGTCGATCTCCCTGAGGTGAAGCGTGGAGATCCGGGAGGCCGGGTCCCCGCTCTCCCGAAGGATGCCGTTGACGTCGGTGAGAAAGACGAGCTTTTCCGCGCCCAGTGCGCGGGCGACTTCACCCGCGGCCGTATCCGCATTTACATTGTAACATTGTCCATCCGGGCCGAGGCCGATGGGAGCGATCACGGGAATGGCCTCCTGCTCGCAAACGGCTCGAATCGGCCCGGCATCGACACGCTGCACGTCTCCCACAAACCCGATGTCGACCCGCTCGGTCTTGCCGTTGCCTTTGGTCACCGCGAAATGTTTGGAGACGCGAAGGATACCGGCCTCTTTTGCCGAAAGCCCTCGGGCGCTTCCTCCAAGGGTCTCGATTCCCTCTACGATTCGACGGTTCACGAGGCCGGAAAGCGTCTCTTCCACGACGTTCATGGTGTCGGCATCCGTCACGCGCAGGCCGTTCACCCAGGTAGACGCGATGCCGGCCTCCAAAAGGCGGCGGCTGATCTCCTTGCCGCCGCCGTGGACGACCACCGGATGGATGCCCACGGTCTCCATGAAGACCAGATCGGCCAGGATCGTGGAGGAGCTTCCCTCCTCGGGCTGCGCGCTGCCGCCGTACTTGACGACCACGATTTTCCCGCGAAAGGCTCGGATGTAAGGGAAGGCCTCCACGAGCGTGGCCGCCTTCTCGATGACTTTGTCCATCACGTTTTCGTTGGCCGTCTTGACCTGAGGCCGGGCCCCGTGCCTCGCTCGGTTACGCCGGCGGACGGTTCACCGCTGGAAGGTCCCTGTAGGCGGCTTCGATTCCGGAGAGCCTCGGGAACCCGAGCATCAGATTCATGTTTTCGACGGCCTGACTGGCCGCGCCTCTGCTCAGGTTGTCTTCCATCGCGCAGATGTATGCGAATCCGCCGTCCGCCCGGGCCTTGATGAGCAGCCTGTGCGTTTCCACCACATCTCTCGTTCCCCACAGCTTTGCATCCGAGTCCTGAACGACCTCCACCATGTCTTCTTCCGTGTAACGGCCGGATATCGCGTGCCGGAGCGCCCGCGCGGCCTCCTCGTCCGGAAGCGCCCCGATCGGATCCGCCAACGCGATGCGGATGTTGGCGTTGATGCCGCGAAACACGGAATGGAGAACGACCGGCGTAAAGTTGACGTCGAAGCCGGAGTGGTGCGCCATCTCCGGGACGTGCTTGTGTCTCCGGCCGTAGTTGTAGGTCGATTCGTTCGGCGTGTCCTGAACTTCCCTCCGCGCTCCGGAGATTCCGGAGGTGGCCACGACCGTCGCCTCTCCCCGGACGAGTCCCTTCAGGGGATGCAGGGCCAGGATTACACTGGTCGGATAGCATCCGGGATTTCCGACGAGTCTGGCACCGGCAATGCGATCGGCGTAGAGGGCGGGCATGCCGTAGACCGCTTCTTTCAGGAGGCCCGGGGCCTTGTGTTCCTGCCGGTACCACTGCTCGAATTTCACTCTGGGGAGGCGGAAGGCTCCGCTGGTGTCGACCACGCGTCTGCCCGCCCGGATCATCTCGGGAGCGAGCGCGATCGATTCCGCTTCCCGCGTGGCAAGGAAGACAAGCTCGCAGTCTTCCAGGCGACCTTCACTGCGCGTCGAGTTCCGCCGAAAGGCGACCCGCAGCCTGTCGTGATGCTTCAGGACCTTGCAGATTTCCTGTCCGACCGTGCCGGTGTCTCCAAACAGCCCGACCTTTACCGGAGGCTTCACGGTTCCCCCATCATGTCGAGGATCTTCGTCCGCAGCGCCTCCCGCCCGGCGTCGGAGCGGACGAGAATGAATATTGTATTCTCTCCCGCGATCGTGCCGACGACTTCCTCCCAGTCCGCCCGATCGATGGATTCACAGACGCCCTGCGCATAACCGGTGAGGGTCTTGACGACCAGCACGTTCCGCGCCCCGTCCAGCTCGACCACGAAGTCGGTCAGCTCCCTTCGGAGCATCCGTTCTCGGAACGGCGCGGGCGACCCGGCCTGGGCCGCCCGGTAGCGGAACCCCCTGCCCTCCGGCACCTTGACGATCCCCAGCTCCTTGATGTCCTTGGAGAGGGTGGACTGGGTCGCGGCGATGCCCACTTCGCTCAGCGCCCGCCCGAGGGACTCCTGGCTCCCGATGGGGCGAGAGGCGATGAGGTCCAGGATCTTCCGGCGGCGTTTCCGCTTTCCGTTCATGGCAGGATCCAGGCGATTGGGCGCATTTCGAAAAGGGTCCGTATAAGATATAAATTTTTATTCAAATGTAAAGAATAAAAATTCAATCTTCCGGTGGGAAGTCGAAACGGGTTCTGCAAGAAGAGGATGGCAGAGCGGCCTTTGGCCGATTCCACCGGGTCTCCCGGAAGTCTTGAAGACGTCGATTTCGTCGGCCTCCAGGGAAGTGGAGTTCCGCAAAGGGAATCCCTGTCCGCTTTCCACTTAGCCTGAATCATTCATGAATTGTCACGGATAGCTGCTTTATTCGCGAATCAATCAACTCCACCTCGGCACAATGGCTTGTCGAGCGGTTGAGGAAGCGTGTGTGAAGGTGGGGCAGACATTCCTGTCTGCCCTTCACATTGTCCTTTTCCTGGAATGCAGGTAGAAGAAAGGCGTTCCGCTCGGCGTCTGTCCACGGTTCGGGGTGGCGCTTGTGCCACAGCTTACGCCCTTCCTGGAAGGTCCCCGGGGATGGCGTCAGCGAGGCGAAAGGGGATCCAATAGATAGCGCCGTCCTTATTCCAGTGGGGGAGACGGCGGCGAGTCGTGGCGTGCCCAGACACAGGATTCCGAGGTTCCGGTTTGAGGGTTATGAGCAGACAAGAATGTCTGCTCCACCTTTTCAACCTTTGGTTCGACGTATCGCTTCAATGCATCATCCATCCAAGACAAATCGCCTGTAGTTGCTTCCACTTCCCGAAACAGTAAGGTGTCACCGTCATCTGCCTGCTTGCGGTGATCTGTCTGCGCCGCTTTGGGCGCGGCAGGCAGGCGCCCTTCTTTTGTCACTTTTCTTGGGCGGCAAGAAAAGGTGAGCATGAGTGACTTTCCTAACCTTTTTTATGAATTATTCAGGTTAGAGCCTGTACAAAAATAGTAATGAATTTCTCACGGGCGGGCGAGCCGCCCGTGGCACACGTGATTTAGACCTTATGTATTGAGATAGAGAATGAACCGGGACAGAAGGGGCCGGTCAGGAGAACCCTCGACTCGACTATGAGGCGCCAAAAAATGGCCTGACCCTCGACGCCCTGGCACGCGTGAGGGAACAGGGTAAGACATAACCGTGTGCCACGGCGTTTGGCGATTGAGGCGAATCCTGTTTGTGCTGAATCTGTCGATGCTCTAGAGTGACGGATACTGCGTGCGCGTGCGCGCCGTCTGTGGCACAGGTGAAGGAATAGGGTAAGACATACAGTGTGGCACCGGCAGCTTGCTGCCGGTGGAAAACGACGAGCGAACTTTGTAATACTTACCTGTCCAAAAGGGCCAGAAAATCCCTCTGGAGCTGCTCCCGGGTCCTCACAACCGTGCTCCCCCAGCTCAACAGGGGGTCCGGCAGCGCTTCCCACCGCGCCTCGGGCCCAAACAGAAAATAAATATCCCAGACCACGTCCACGTCTTCCCCATACCGCCCCTGTGCCGCGAACCACCGCCCCACAACCCGCTGCTCATCCCACAGATGAATCACCCTCGAATCCGGGAGCAGGCTCTTCTTCCACTCCGACCGGGCATCGCTGGCGATCATCGGAAGCCAGACCGCGTAAACCTTCACCTCTGCCTCGCGATTCTTTTCCAGAATTTCCTCTTGCACCCAACTGGCGCCTGCCCGGCAGACCCCTCACGTGGGCGAGAGCAGCAGAATCAGGCGGGATACACCCACATCGCGGTTGAACATCTCCTGGAGCGCTTCAATCCGGCCGAGATCCCTCAGATCCTGAGAGGACGACTCGACGGATACCGGGTTGTCGCCGCAGGCGGCGAACAGACCCACCACCAGAAGCAGCATCAACCGGCACGGCCACGGAAAACGCCGGACGCCTCTTATCATCTCTTCCTCCATTGTGAAGGGGGATGCCCAGTGAAAGATCAGCGCGCGCGCGGGACGATTCAAAAAACCGGAATTTACATGGATGAACAGGATGGAGCAGGATAAAGATCAGAAAGCCGGAACAATGTCCTTGATCCTGCGCGTCAGCGATAAATCCCTCCAGCGTAGCCCGCGCGACCTCACTTTGACCATCCCATTTTCGCGGTTTCTGGGTCAGAATGACGCTATTCGATACAATTTATTTATAAACAATTACTTATTAATAACCGACACTTTTTGTGAATAATTCACCTGTATTGTGCTTGGGAGAGACTGACAGAGATATTCCGACCAACTCCACGTGCAATATTCGGGCCTAAGGTTGCGTCTTTGTCGAACCCAGTTCTGCGAGGCATGTCCTTACGATCACGTCGCTGGTCGTCGCTTCTGCCGTGATGACCTCGGTGGCACCTGCAGCCCGCAGTGCGTCCCTGTCCATGTCGTACAGGGCGCGTGCGATGATGGGGGTATCGGGAGCCGTCCCACGAATCGTGCGGATCGCAAGCTCGGTCGCCCGGGTGTCGTTGATGGTCACCACCACCAGACGCGCGTTCTTACAACCCAGCTCCTCCAGGACTTCCTTCTGGGTGATGTCTCCGAACACGGCCAGGTCTCCTGTCGCTCTTGCCGTACGGACGTTGTCGACATTCACGTCGACCGCAACACAGGCGAACCCCGCGGCCCGAGCTGCCCGACAGACCTCTCTGCCTGCTCGGCCATATCCGGCAACAATGACGTGGTCGCTATGCGGTTCGTGAACGTCAATTCCGGGAGGCTCGGCATCCAGCATCCGGTTGAGCCATGGGACGCGGCTCGCGCCGAGAGCCAGGTGTGGGGCGAATGCGATCGCCATCGGTGTGAGCAACATGGACAGGATGATTGCCAACAGGAGGTTGTGGGATAGCGTGGCTTCGAGCAGGCCGGTTCCCGAAGCTGCGTTCAGGAGTACGAACGAGAACTCGCCGATCTGGCACAACGTGGCCGCCGATTGGATGGCTACGCGAAGCGGCAGTCGGAGAACCAGACCCATTCCAAGGACGATCGCGAGTTTACCGACGAGAATCAGGCCACAAAGCCCAAGCGTCGACGGCAGGTGCTCGAACACATTCGAGACATCCAGCAGCATGCCCACGGAAACGAAAAACACGCTGGCAAAGACTTCTCGCACAGGAATCAGGTCCGACATCGCCTGGTGACGAAACTCGCTTCCGGCGACGACCAGGCCTGCCAGGAATGCCCCGAGCGCCAGCGAGATTCCCGCCCGCGACAGGACCCATGCAATTCCGAAGCATACGAGAAAGACGGTCAGAATGAAGAGTTCTCTCTCTCTCGTCGTGGCCACGAATGCGAGCAAATATGGGACGACGCGGTTGGCTGCAACCAGCACGCTCGCGAGGATGGCAAGACCGGTGGTGGCTGTGAGCAGGATTTCCCATGTCGAGCTTTCTTGTCCGGCCAGAAAGGGTATCGCCAGGATCATTGGAACCACGCACAGGTCCTGGAAGACAAGAATGCCGACCGCTAGACGGCCATGCGGCGCTTCCAATTCACCACGCGAAGAAAGGCCGCGCAAAACGACGGCGGTGCTGGATACGGCGACAACGAAGCCCAAAAACACCGCAGGCCCCGCTGCAAGTCCGAACCTGCTGGCCACGACTGCGGTGCATACGACTGTGGCCGTCACCTGAATGCCTCCGCCCAACAGGACGGCTTTCCACAGGCGCCGCATATGGCTGAGAGAGAGTTCCAGACCCACCCCGAAGAGTAGGAGGACGATGCCGATCTCAGCCAGCGCCTCAACTTGATGGGTGTCGTCCACGAGACCCAATGCTGTGGGTCCGGTCATGGCACCCGCCAAGATAAGCCCGGCAATCGATGGTACACCCGTGCGGCGCAGTACCGTTGCGACCACGACCGCCGACCCGAGTACGATGACCAGATCTCTGAGATAGTCGACTTCAGGCACGCGTTTTGACTTCCTTTGCCTTTTGAAAGACGCCAGGCGTCTGTCGGGTTACGTCTGTTCGATGGGTTGATTTTTCGGTTGAGTTGCTGGATGATCCGGCCGGTCTCCAGGATCTGACGCCTGTCCGAGCGCAGCGGCGATACAGTGCCGATGACATTGGCCAGCTTCACGCTCGTAACAGGTGAGCGCGACGGACTCGCCGGACCGCAGCCAGGCCCGGATTTTTTCCAGGGCATCGCCACACGTCGGTAGTATCGTCCGCTCGTACGTGTTGAACAGGGTCTTGAGATCGGCTTCTGTCGTTAGTCCTCGACGGAGCCTTGATTCAATCCCAAGCTCCGGAAGATGCTCGTAGCGAATGCCGACTCCGGCGCATGCCCCGGCAAGCGTGGACTTCGAAAAGCCGTACTTGCGGCTGATGGCATTGCGTCTCACGTCGCACAGCAGGGTCACGCCCTCACGAAGCAACGTATTGAGATAGCTCTCCAGTGTTCGCCCTTCGTAGCCGATGGTCAAAAGCCGCGACGGGGTTCTTTCGGGACGAACGGATTCGATCCGATCAAGTGCGGGTTTATCGTTCCGGAGCACCTGCTTTGTAATCTCACTGCGAATCGCGTAATACGGATGCCTGCGGTAGGTTTCTGCAATGAGCGCATTCCCTCGCAGCCCGCGGTAGCGATGCGCAAATGCACGCATCGAATCGCCCTGGGCTTCGCCCGCGATCCGCTTACCCTGTTCAGTAAGCACCCAACGCCGGTCGTCGTCCGCGAGCAGACCACGCTCGACGAGGCGGCGGCGGTCGGCATCGCAGGTGAAGGAGAATGCCCCGTATTGGTAGGGCACGAACTCGTACAGACCCTTGGCAGTGACCTCGGGGCTGGCCGAGGACAGCTCCTTGCAGTAGAGAAACAGGAGTTTCTGGAAGTCCCCGCTGCTTGATTTGCCCCCAAGTGCGTCGAGTAGCGCGAGAAGCTGGCGCTGACGCACGTACAATCGGGGCCTTCCTTCTCCACGCGATGCTTGAACTGAAGCACTTGCCATTGATGGTCGACGTTTCCGCAACTGTTCAAAATGATAGCGCACCGGTGCGGCAACAAACTTCCTGGCGGACGGGGACATCCGGTGTTCGGACAAAGGGGGTATCCGGATCAATCGAGATGGGCGCAGGCACGTTCGACGGTCCAATATTAAGGAGCGCACCCTATCGTTGACACCCTACTCCCAGGCTCGGGGCACTCGACACGAACGGGGCCGGTTTCGAAGAGAGAGTCGCAGGAATTGCGACAAGTGGAGAAGCCCCGTGTCCCTGAGTGCCCAATGAGCGAGCCGTTCAGCTTACCACAACCGAATCGACAATACACAAGGTCTAAATCGCGTGTGCCACGGGCGGCTCGCCCGCCCGTGAAAAATTCATTGCTCGAAGTCATTGCTGTCCAAGAACGGACGGAATCTGAGACATCCGGGTTGTATAAGATGGCCTGAAAAGGCGTCTTTGTATGGGATGGACCCTGACAATGGAAATGAGGTTGCCTTTTTCATTGGTTTCCTGGCAGGTGTGCTGTCCAGGGAATTAGAAAAGGAGGACCTCTCCCCCCGGCCCCCTCTCCTGCAAGGAAAGGGGGAGGTGAACGAAGCGTTGCAAAACACTGTTTCACATGAGCTCTAAGCAGTTCCCCCTTCCTCTCAGGAAGGGGGGTAGGGGGTAGGTCTCGCATACTCGAGAAATGATTTCAATGCTTTTCAAAACCGTTATTGGACAGGTGTGAGAATGAACGAAAAGCCCCTCTCTGATCTGACCGCCCTTGGCGAGGGCTTTACCACCGAGTTCAAGCGCTCGGGCGCTTCCCGACTTGGAGGAACCAGACTGATGTACAAGTACGAGATCATTCTTTATTGGAGCAATGCCGACGGCGTCTTCGTGGCTGAAGTGCCAGAGCTTCCCGGATGCATGGCTCACGGCGACACGCAAGAAGCCGCGCTCAAACACATCAATCAGGCAATGGAGCTTTGGATCGACACCGCGCGCGAGTTCAGCGATTCAATACCAGAACCCAAGGGCGAACGTCTGATGCTGGCATAGCGATTTATCGTGAAGACAGGCAACAATGGGTAACCACGACCTTCACGCGTCCGGCAACTGAGGCTGAGAAACAGACCGTGCACTAGGTCGGCACTAGGTCGAAATCCTGCGTAACTGCCTGACAGAAAAGACAATAAGGACGTTGATGACATTGGTAGGCAGAAAGGACCGAACCAAGTTCAGGAACCAAGTCCTGCAACCGCTGCTTGATGCCGGGTGGCTGGGGGCGGCAACTTCTGGCAGAGTTGGGAGAAGGGCGATGAGGAGCGGATGATCATTGGCCAGGGTCTCCATAATCGGTGCTGTACGATGCGCTGGACTCGGCCGGCGCCGATTGAGGAGGAGAAACCGTGACGAGAGAGGACATCATCGCATGTCGTCGCGAGCTTCAGGTTCCAGATCAGTTCCAGGAGCAGTGGGTGAGATTGGCCGATGTTGGGTTCGAAGGCGATTGGGTATCGCCCATTCAAAAATATCGAACAGCATGACCGGCCCGGTACTCGTGGCGAAGCATTGGTTGGATGCGGAATCCGTGAATCAGAAACGTGTAATTATTTGGTAACTTCTTTACGTCTTTTTGGACATTTTCATCGTGATACTGGATTCTTTTTACCGCCGGTAGAAAATGATCCATCCACGTCTAACTCCACAAGTCGGCAATTGCCTCGTCTATGGCAAATGACTTCCCCGTGCTGGTCTGATTCTCCCGATGCAAAATCAACAGATTCCAGCCTACTTCTTGCAGAAGGGCACCGAAGGCTTCAATGTTTTCATCCACCACTTTGAATTTTTTGTACATTCCGGCGTGGTGTTCCTTAAGTAATTTTCCAAGAGCGATCCAGCTTTCTCCCCTCACCGTCTTTCCGGCTTCCTCAAGGCCAGCGATTGTCCTTTCTACATCGCCGTCACGACACATAGATACGTAGTTTTCTGGTTTCTGTTCAAGTAGCTTCAGAAATTCATGCCAATCAGACATGCCATCCAGAACAACATCATTCGTCGCTTCAATTGCACGGCTTGACAATGCACCGATGTATTTCCGCACTGAAAGATCTATCTGAGACGACACTTTTCCCGCAATGGGCATATCCAGGACTGCGCTGCCCATGTTTCACTCCCTGCATCTTGTTTCACATATGCATTTCCCGCGATCCTCACGTCCCATCGCGCATATGTAAAAGTACCTTAGAACATGGAACATGTCAATTAAGGACTCCTTTTATCCTTCAGAAAACTGCCAAAATATCTTTCATGAAATATCACACCTGTCCAAAATCGGTTTCTGTCTTGGACAGCATCTGGTTCGCTTCCGCGAAACAGCGCCTCGCCCAAGGTTGCCTGAGTTTCACAAACTGCCTGTTTCACAGGCTCAATGGGACCGGACCAGCACAATTATGGCCGCTGGAAGAGTCACTTTGTTCTTGGACAGCATCGGCCTAAAGAAGGTGACCTGGATTGGCGCTACGGAACGACTTTCAAGAAAACCAGGTACTTACGCGTCCAAAATCGTCTTTTCCAAATTATCTTGGACAGCAGTGGTTCATTCTGAAATCTACTGCTTGTCCGCCGACCCGATGAGTTCCGACAGCTGAGACACAAACAGCCCACAGATTTCATGGCGATCCAGGAGGACTATTCCGTTGTCCTGCCAGGCGAGAAATAACGTCTTTGCACTCATCGAGACTCATCATCACGCCCTGTGGGAGTACCGCGAGTACGTCCGGGAGCATCCGGCCCATCCGCACGGCTGTGGGAAGTACGTGCCGGCCGTTGTTTCAATGCTTGTTCTGTTGACAGATTTCCAACGGTGTGGCCGGTTTGTTGGCGGCGGATTGTCTCTGGACGATTTCCGCGATGGCGGATTCGACCGGCGGCAGACGTATACGCGGGGTCTATGCATCTCGTGAGGCGCCGTGCTTCGGTCGTCCCCGTGAAACGTCCCACTGGACTGCGTCCGCCATTCGCCGCCAATCCTCCGCAATGCGATCTACTCCTCGGTTCGCGCGCCCACGTCCACCCGGGTGTGATTGGACCCGGACTTCCGCGTCCCCGATCCAGAACGGCGACGCAATGGCCATATCAAGGTTGTCTGCCGGCGCCAATCCCGACGACTTGCAGATTGCCTGATACACGCAAAAACCGAGGCACACGACGAGCCTCGGCTCGATAATTTCTATTTCCGGCACGGTGTAGGTCTCCGCTGCCTTCTTCAAATCTACAGGCGGCACACGTGCGCTCATTTCTCCATGCTTGATGAACGGAAACAGGTTTGTGGCGTAGGTTTGCTCCAATCGGATTCCAAAGTGAGTGGAAAGCAGGCTCTTGAGATTCCTGTTGGTGTCCAACTGCGGATCGTGCCCCAGCGTAACCAAATCAGAATCTACACGTTTCTGTCTCCGCAAGAATTCATCGGAACACCAATCCTGCAGCACGAGCATGATATCGGCATCGAGGTTCCCAGCGGACTTCGTGTAGGGCGATACGAAATCGCACTCATAGGCGCCGGAATGATATTCGCCGATTCCCCTGTATCCGGGAAAAACGTTGTCCCGGCGGTGGCGGGCGAGCGCCGCGAGGCGTTCCCGCTTTCCGATGCATGCCTGCGCTTCTCTCGAGATTCCCGAACTTGAGGCGGTTTGCCCTCTGTGATCCTTACGCGAGTTTCCGATCGCTGTTTCGAGCGCCTCGGCCAGCTTTTCCACCTTGTACTCCCAACTCAGGCGAGCGCTTGGGCTGATACATTCGATCGCCTTGACGCCGGCACGACGGCAAGCACCTGCCGCGACCGTGCCGAGTGCGATGACCGTTCGGCCAACGACTTCGTGTCGGGTGATTCTGTCGAAGGATTCGTGGATGTGTTGTGAGGGAAACGGCGGCCACTGCTCGTGCGGCAACAGATGAAACGCTTGCGTGACATAAATGTCCGCGCGGGTCAGTTTTGCCCGCTCCAGGGCCAGTGTCAGTACTTTGTTGAAGGGCATACTCGGCAGCCAACCCTGTTCCTTCAACACGTCGCGATGCTCGTGGACCGACGGGGCGTCCAGCCAGTAGTGGGCGACCAGCACCGGGCCTGTCTCGCTGTGGGACGTCATCTGATACGGCGTAACCCAATCACCGTCAAATCCGACATCGGCGAGCGTCTTGTACTTGTGCTCGTATCCGGGAATGACGAACTCCCGGCGGCGAGCGATGATTTCGACTCTCTTCATTCCATCCGCCTCGCAGGGAGATTTCCTGGCAGGCAGGTCGCCTACGCTCCCAGATCGTCAATAACATCCCGAATGTAGTCCCGAAGCCACGGCTCCGGCTCGGAGTGGGACTCGAGGACGTTCTGCATGTCCGGGTCGCCCCACCACTCCGCTGCATGTATTGCAGCGTCCCTCATCTCCACGTCGTCCACAGCCAGGCCGTCACGCACGAGTCGGGCACGCCATGCAGCTGTTCCAGGATGCGTCTGACGCCCCAGGCAACGCAGGACCTCAGCGGAGAAGGTCGGATGCGCGGCGTTCAAAGAGAGGTCCCTCAACCACTCGAGAACACGTTGGCTTTCCCCGGATTGCAAAGCCTTTTCAATGATCTGCTCGGCTGGATGGCGCATGCCGTCCTCGAAGGGGTCGGCTTCAAAAGCAGCCCACAGCCAGAATGTAAACCGCGCTCGTTCTCGATCTTCAGCGGGCACCTGTTATACCTCTGCCAGCTTGAACCAAGCTACATTCACGAGTACCGGGAACACAGATATGCCCGCCGATGTGTTCTCGTCTCCATCCATCGGTACTCCGTTTGCCAGAAATCGTACACCTCAGTTCGTCGGTCGCGTCTTGGATGTATTCTCGGAGCCACGACGCGATCTCAAAACGTCCGCCATACACAGGTCGACAAAAGTAGATTGTTCAACAGTTCGAGTCAGCCTTCTCAATTCACCCGTTACGTTTAAAAGTAGGATTTCTTCTTTTGGTCTGGCGTTCCCCAGTAACGAGATGACAAACCTATACTCCTTCTGATTTGAAAATTTACTTCGTTTGATGAAGGGAGTAACGGTACCATGCATTTCCTTTGGAAAACGCTCAATCTCTTTGGGAATTTGATCTGTGTAAATCACGGGGCCGTGTTTGACATAAACAAATGGACACAACTGCCACCAAGCTGGCCCTGGATGGTATACGAGATTCGGTTTGAATGAATTACCAAAGTCAATCCCCAATTGTTTTGCGAACTCCGATGGATTCGTGATCGAAGTCCAGCAATCATAGCTTACGTCAAGACTGTCTCTTAGCTCCTCCATTTCCCGTGATGTTTTCAGTTTCGGTACGATAGACGTACAGAACATCCAGCATTGGGCAACATGCGTCAGCGTTACCGACACAAGTTCTGCTCCCCACATGAGCTCTTGCCCAGTCTCTTTTTGGAAAGTCGCCATATCCGTTTCCCGGGTGTAGGTTGCTTCCATGGAATCTCCGATTCCATGAGATGCTTCTTCTTCAATCTCTCGGTAGTGCGCCGGTGTTGCCAGTTTGATGCGCTGTGAGTGTGGGATGGCGTATTGCCTTTCTGAGAATTTGATAACGGATGTTGGAGCTTCGAGGAATGGTGTTCTTGAGAAATCCACATAGTAAGTTTGCACACAGAAAGACGAATTGCTTTTGACGGGGAAGGAAGCCTCCAGCTTCATGTGTCTCATTTGTAGATGGGATAGATATTCGATCTGGTAGTCAGTCGCCATTGTCATTGTTCGGTTCCGCCATGGATTCTCCTTGGGGCTAACGCGCGAGTTTACCCAGCAAGCCAACGTGCTGATTCGCCCCATAGTCGAAGGTCGTGGCCATCTGCGACTCCCAAGGCAGTCCATGACCTCTTTCGCCACGCGAGGCACCCGGCAATGCTAGACAACTTGTGCGGTCGGCCTGAGAAAAGTCGTCGTTACCCACGACTCCGACCTGCCTGCCGAGCAGAACTCGGCGCAGGCAGGCACTTCGATCACCGGTTCAGCCACTCCGTGCTTGCAGCACAGGTCGCGGATGCGCCTGCCTGCAGCAGGCAGGCCGGATGCCGGAACCGACCTGCTTGTGCGTCACCGCACGCAGACAGATCCTCTCAACCGCCTCCATGCGGTGCAGGATGCCGAACAACAGCGGATTGCGTGGGATGCTCTTGATGCCCAGGTCCGCTTCCGTCATGCCGGCGGGCATGAAATTCGTGTCTTACTCGACGAGAGCCTTGAAATCGTCGCCGGCCATGGGTTCGTGCTTGTCCCAGCGGCCGCGCATCTCAATCAGAACACGCTGCTTCGACGGCGCGGGCTGCGGGTTGATACGCACCACGCTCACTTTATATTTCGTGGGCGACTCGGCGATGGCCATGGTTAAATCATGTACAAGATAGCGCGGTGACCATCCAATCATGTGATAATCTTCAGTCTGGATCTGTACTGCCAACCCGGTCGCCGGACTGGTCAGTTCCAGTGTTAGATACAGCTTTTCGTTCGGCTTCAGTAAGACAATTCGTTTTTGCGCCGATTGATTCACGTGCCTGCCTGCCGCGCCCGCGGCGCAGGCAGGTCGCCAGCCGTGCAGAAAGAACCGACAAACAAAGCGTCCGTCGTCGTCCTTTACGATCTTCGGAAAAACCTCATAGGCATCTGTCACGCGGGAACCGCCGTTTGCCGCCAGAATCTCAATGGGGTCAGCCCCCTCACTCAGGTCGAGATTGCGTAGATAATCGGCAAAGTCCGGTCTTGCAGAATTCATCACCCGATTTTGGAATAGCGGAAACAGTTCCGACGATTCGTAGCTTTCATCCAGTTTGGGAAACTCGATCAACAACGGAAACCCCGCTTCCTCCTGTGCCCGTGCCGCCCCGCCGATATAGCGGAAGCGATACAGAGGACGTTCGACATCCGCGTCCAGCCGACCCACCGGAAACCATGCCTGGCCGGGTTCGTTGTCCTGCCAGGCGAGAAATAGGGTCTTTGCACTCATCGAGACTCATCCCATCCCGTGGGAGCACCGGGAGCACAGATGGGAGCATCCGGTTCATCCCGTCGCCTGTGGGGAGTACGTGCCGGCCGTTGTTTCAATCCGCTCCAATGCCGGCGAGTACCTCGTCAACGCTGGTCGCCACTTGGTACCGAGCCGGCGACTCGCCCACTTTGAGTGCGTCGAAGTGCGCCTTCCCGCACTTGATTTTGGCGCTTTCGGCGCCGCGAAGATCGCTGGCCAACACACTGCCCTTCGTCTCGACCACGAGGTACAGCCGTTCGCCCTCATCGGAATCGATCAGGACGGCCCAGTCCGGGTTGTAGCTTCCAAGGGGCGTCGGCACCGCGAACCATCCAGGAAGCTTGGCGTACACCTTGACGGCGATGTTCTTCTCGAGCTGGTCCGCAAAACGGGACTCGACGTCGGATTCGTAGACGATCTTCTCGTAGACCGACTTTGTCGCGTCAAACATGTTCTTCAGATAGCCCGTCAACTCTTCGTCTTGAAATAGCTCCTGTGCGTAATAATGATCGTCACCCAGTCGCTGGTACTTGATGCCGCCGACCAAGGCTCTTCTTTTACAGCGGTTTATAGCTTGGTCAGCAAGCTCGACGAACTCCTGCGGATTGCGCTTGAAGTCGTCAAGGCGCCCGCTTTCGCATAGAATCCTCTGGATGCTGCGCCGCGTGAGCTGCGTTCGGTTCTGAAGCTCTGTCAGCACGTCGGGCAACTCGACCTCGGCCTCATTCAACGTCACGGTTGCCGCCCCGGCTGTCTCGGTCGCTTCCACACCCGCCTGACCGATGGCAATATCGGCCTTCCGCCACTGGAGCCGGGTTCTGGGGATCACCGGCGCGTCTTGAAGCTCACGAGTAGATTGTGCGAGCAGGTCCTCATTGTCGAACGCCACACGGTAGGTGGTCTTGTACTTGATGCGGTCCCAGAGCGCCTTGAACTCGGGGCTATGGAGCACGGCCTGGCGCGGGCGTACTGCACGGCGCTCGTCGGCGTCCTTGATCTCCAGGCGTCCCGCCAACTTACGCAGCACTTTGGAGATCTCTGCCTCGTGCGCGGCAAATCTCTCAGGCAGGATCAACGTCTCTTCCTTGAGCGCCTTCCGGAGGGAATCCTGTATCCGCCCCTGCGCGTCGATATAGCCGTTTTCCTTCAGATGCTCCCACAGAATTTTTGACGCTTCGAAGCCGAGAGTCGTCGTCTTCCCGCCCTCGCCGGCGACCGGAATGGTGGCGAACTGATGCGCCTCCACGACACCGAAGCGAATCCCCGTCTCGGCCTCGATCTCCTGCTGCAGGTTCTCGGCAAACGCTTCGTAGCTCTCCATTGCCACGACCGTGAGCGTGTTCACGTCGAAGCCGCGCCGCCGCGCGCCCTCCTGGTTGACGCACAGCCGCAGGCCGCGCCCGATCGTTTGCCGCCGCTCCCGCTCGGTCTGGATATCGCGGAGCGCGCAGACCTGGAAGACGTTGGGATTATCCCAGCCTTCGCGCAGGGCCGAGTGAGAGAAGATGAACTTGAGCGGCGTCTCCAGGCTCAGGAGCTTCTCTTTCTCCTTCATGATCAGGTTGTAGGCCCGCTCGGCGTTGTCGCGGTTGGCCTGGGTGTTCTCGGCGGTATCCGTCCAGCCGCCCTTCCTGTCGATGGAAAAGTAGCCGTTGTGGACCTCCCCGGCGGCTGCATCGAGATCCACGTTTTCAAAGAGGGCATGGTAGTCGAGATGATTGGCGAGACGCCGGTACTCCTCCTCGAACATCCGGGCGTAGTCGCCCTTGACGGGATTGCCCTCGTCGTCGTATCGCCGGTACCGATCCACCTTTTCGATGAAAAACAGGCTGAGCACCTTGATTCCCTGCGGACACAGGCGCTTCTCCTTGTCGAGATGCTCCCGAATGGTCCGGCGAATCATTTCCCGCTGGACGGCGAGGCCTTCTACGTCGCCCCAGGCTTCTTCCAACCGCAGGTATTGCTCGCCTCCCGGCACGCGGAGCTCGACGAACTCGTTTCCTCTTTCGACGCGAATCTCGCCAATGCGGCAATCACGGTAGACCGCGCGGCCCGTCGTCTGTTCGAGATCGTCGCCATCCTGGACATTGACCTCCCGGCGTCGGATTCCGCCGGATGTCTCGACATCAAGCTCGACCCCGGCGCTGATGACCCCGCGCCGGTTGCTCGTCGAAACCAGGCGGACGTATGGCCTGTTGTGCGCATCTTCGACCGTCGCCGACGCCACCTCGATTTGCTTCACCAGCTTGCGCTCGTACGCATCCACGGCATCGAGCCGATAGACCATGTGGTGCCGGTCCGCGTGCGTGGCGGAATACCGCAACGTGCAGAGCGGATTCATGGCCCCCAGGGCTTCTTTGCCACGTCCCCGCAGACCGCCGTCCACGCTCTGCGGCTCGTCGACGATCAGGATGGGCCACGTTGCCCGGATCAGGTCGATCGGCTTCTCGCCACCCGTCTTCTCGCTGTCTTTGTAGAGGTTGTTGACGTCCTTCTTGTTGATGGCCCCGACCGTCACCACCATGACCTGGATCTGTGGGCTGGTGGCGAAATTCCGCACCTGACCCAGTTTTGCCGAGTCGTAGAGGAAGTACTCGTAGGGCGTTCCCGAGTAGAGCGCCCGGAAATGCGCCTCGGTAATCTGAAGCGACTTGTACACGCCCTCCTTGATCGCGATCGAAGGCACGACGATGACGAACTTGGTGAAACCGTAGCGTTTGTTCAGCTCGAGAATCGTCCGCAGGTACACATACGTTTTCCCCGTACCCGTCTCCATCTCCACGGTAAAGTCCCCGGAATCCAGGGCCACGGACGGTGGCAAGCCGTTGCGGAGCTGGATGGCTTTCAGGTTTTCGAGGATTTCGTCATCGAGCAGGGCGAGCCGATTGCCGATGCCGAGGTCGCTTTCGGCGAAAGCGAGCCGCGCCTGGGTCTCCGCAGGGTCCCGCGTGACGGTGAACTCGGTCCGGCAGATCTCCTGGCCGCGGAACAGGTCGCACACCGCCTCAATCGCCTGGAGCTGGAAGTCGAGATTGGGTTCGAAGTGGAGCTTCATGGCAAGATGATCGAATTCCTTGTCAACGGATTTACACGCATCTGCAGGCCTGCTGATCTGTTTGCGTTCGGGTTCATCATCGTCGTTCTTCCAACTTTGCCAGGAGGTGCTGCCCCTTGATCGTCAGTCGGTATTTCTGCTTACTGCTGGTCGGCTTGTCCGGGATGGTCATTTCCAGCCACCCGGCATCAAGCAGCGGTTTCAGAATCTGGTTCCTGAACTTGGTTCGGTCCTTTCTGGATACCGATGCCATCAACGTTCCTATTGCCTTTTCTGTCAGGCAGTTACGCAGGATTTCGACCTGGTGCCGACCTGGTGCTGACCTGGTGCCGACCTGGTGCTGACTTGGTGCTGACCTAGTGTCAATCTGGTCCCCAACTTGTGCGGTCGGCCTGGGAAAAGTCGTCGTCACCCACGACTCCGACACCTCAATCGCCGGCTCAGCCACCTTGTGTTCGCGGCACAGGTCGCGGATGCGCCTGCCTGCAGCAGGCAGGCCGGATGCCGGAACCGATCCTCTCAACTGCCTCCATGCGGTGCAGGATGCCGAACAACAGCGGATTGCGTGGGATGCTCTTGATGCCCAGGTCTGCTTCCGTCATGCCGGCGGGCAACCCGCCCGGGCTGACGATCTCGAGCCGGTCCATAAACAGGTAAATCTGTACATTGGCGGTAGAACGGTAGTCACGATGGACCAACGCGTTGACGACCGCCTCACGAATGGCCTCTTCCGGCAGTTCTGGCCGTTCCTCCCGCCTTACGCGCTTGATGATGTACTCGACGTTGATCTTGGAGAGAATCCAGGCCATCGTCTCCTCAATCATCGAATAGACGTCTCCCTGGAAGTCTCGCCTGTCGAGAATGCGCACCTTATCGGTTCCCATGAAGAGCGCGCACGCGACATCGGCGCTGATATTGAACTTGCGGATGTCGTGGGCCAGCAACCAGGCGCCGGCGTGCGTCATCCGGCCATCCTCACCGACCAGGTGCAGGTTGCGCAGTGCGGTCTCCGGTTCCATATCAGCGGGAATTTTGGCGCGACGCTGAAACAGGGACCAGTTCTCTTCATCAAGGTCTCTCTCCAATGAAAACTTGCCGCACGCGGTTTCGTCGAAATGAATCAGCCCTTCCTTGTAGAAGAACTCCCGGATTTCCCCACGCGACATCTGCTGACTGCTCGCCCCTTCTCGAATAAAGAACTTTCCGCCGAAAGAGTAAGGCTTGCTGTGCTGCGCGGGCACCGTCACGCAGAGCACGCCACCCACGCTTTCGACCTCCACCGCGATGGGCGGCTCCGCGCTGCGGGCGATCGACTGGACCCGGGACTTCAAGCGGTTGTGGTCAGCAACGCCGCAGACCACCCCATCATCGGCCACGCCAATCAGGATCACGCCGCCGGTGGCATTGGCAAAGGCGCAGATCTCACGTCCAAGCCCGGAAGTGCCCGAGCGCTTGAACTCGATGGTATAGCCCTCGCCAAGGGCGATCAGGTTAGAGAGGGTTTCTTCGTTCATGTCGAAAAACCTACTGCTTTTCCCCTCCGATGCGTTCGGACAGATGAGACACCAGCAGCCTACAGATTTCAGGCAGGTCGCCTACTCCCCAAGGTCGTCAATGCGAACGGGGCGACATTGTTCCCACTGCATTCGCGGTCGCAATGGACGCACGGTCGGCGAGCGTTGCCGCGCGCAAGGAAGTCTGCGATCAGTCGAGAGAACCCAGGACCGCACCCTTACCCGGCTCTCCTTCCATTACCGCAATCCGAATGGCGCGTCGCAACACTTCGGACTTTGACATCTTCCAGCGTTTTGCCAACGCCTCCAGCGCACACGGATTCGACATCCAGCGAATAGGTCGATTTGATAGCTGCAGTTAATCACTGACCCTTGCGATTCGGTCCAAGTTTTCATGATTCATAGGAGGAGAGCTGACACCTCTTACTACTTCAAACTTTTCCCTGGTCAGTCGCTCATCGATTCCGACTGCGGCAACCGCCACAACGTCGATATTGGGGTCACTTTCAGGGAGAGGCGGAGTTTTTCGCGAACTCCTTGCCAACTGGTAGTCTGTACTGAGCAAATAGTTAACCGCAAGAAGATTCGGATGACACTTCTTCAAGTCATTTGAGTTCCGCTTCGCACACACTGCCTCCTTCAGAGCCACCTTAAGATAGGTCTCGGGATTGCCGACTTGGTTAGGAACAATCCCCGGCCTGTAAGCGTTAACATCCCTTCCCTTGACGTACACGTACAGCAAACTGCACGGGTGCTTGTAGAGAACTACGGGGCACTTCTGCTCTGCGGCCTGCTTGTGTTTTGTCAGATAGGTGGGATCGAGGAATGGCGACAATATTTTGTCAAGAAAGCGTGTCCGATCCGAATCTTGTGGCAGTTGAAATGGCAAACATCGGCCGTATTCGGTAAGAACAGCCGGATCGAGTATCTGTAGCAGTTCATTAAGGAATCCCAACAATCCAAACGATTTCCGGTAGGTGTAGCATTCCACGTACCAGCGCTCCCTATCTACCTTTACCGACAAGTCCGGGCCAGACTCAGCCCAGCACACATCTTTTCCGACCTCGCAGATATGCTCGGCGACTTGCAATTGCCAGACCAGCGACCAGAAAGCGGCAAAATCTGTATCAAAAAGCAATGACTTTTCGTGTTTCCAATTGGGAAGCTCCTCGGCGCAACAAAACAATTCTTCTAAACGCTGAAATAGGGATTCGTCCGTCCAAGTGCCAAGACGCCAAGCCATATAGTGGCAATAGTACGGTGGGCTTTCATAGCCCTTCTTCAGCGTCTCCAGCGGGAATGCGCGTCCGATCGCCGGATAGCACTCACAGCGGTGCCTAATACGCTCCCAGTCGATTAGCCGGCGCACGAGTTGACACTGAGCCGGTCTGTTTGCAAGTGTAGTCACGCCGTATAACGTTTGTGTTTGGGGCAACCGATGCGCCTTTACACCAGCATCAGCCGCTCGCCTTTGGGTTGTCGTAAGCTCCGCTCACCTCGCCTACAGACTTCGCACATTCCCCAACCCGTTCTGCTCCAAGATGGCCGCCAAGTTGGTCTTGGCGACGTCGTCCACGAACGCGCTGTCGCGGAAGACCACAGTGCTGTCTCCGGCGGGTGTAAGCTCGGCGTGCCACCCGGCGATACCCAGGGCCAGTAGCTCGACGTCCTCCTGAGCGATCTTCTCATCAAGGCAGGCGATCAACGTCCCGGCACCGATGGAGCGGACGGACTTCCCCAAGATGGTCCGGGTCTCGATGGGCACGCACAGGTCGAGGCCGAGCTTGAGCAGCAACTCGTAGAGGATGTCTTCTTCACTTCGATCCGGTTTGATGTGGTCGATGCTATCCAGCAGCGTCTTGTCCAGGTCGTCGCGGTCTGGCTCCCAGGCGCGGATGTTGGAGGTGTCGAGTTTGAAGACGCGGAAGCCGAGGTCGCCTGCGAACATTGGGTTCTCGTCTCGGATCTTGCCTCCGGCACGACGGAGGCGCTCTTTGGTGAGTTCAGCGATGTTGCGTGGTTTGTCGAGTTTGTCGCAAAAGTCCGCCGCCGGTTTCTGGTCTTTGTCGCGAGGGTCGAGGGGTTGGGGCAACTGCACAAGGATGTATCTCCGTTCCCCGCCGTCGGAAGTATTCTGAGACATGACAGCATGTGCCGTTGTCCCGGACCCAGCGAAGAAATCGAGAACAACGTCGTCGTGGTTTGTACACATGAATATACAACGCTGCAACATAGCGATCGGTTTGGGGTGATCGAATGCATCACCCATATCCAGTCGTCCTAGTTCAATGGTTCCTTGTTCATTGATAAACTGGGTTTCAAACCAAATAGACTTTGGCTTGGTTGTACTCTTTCTCGACTTCTCATATATGTTCCAAGCCCCGTCACGGCGCTTTCGCGCGACCAACACAGGGGAATCAGAACCCAAATCGGAATTTGATATCTTATCTTTACTCCATCGCCAGCAGCCTTCTTCACCTCTGCTGTTAAGGGGCAACACAGTATCAACATCATCACCGGAAGGAGTAAGGGACACCCGTGCGTAACCACAATCGTCTAAGGATTTGGGCAAAACGTAAATGGGAAAGAATAGATTCGGTCTATTGAATCGACCGAACTTTGGGTTCCTGTTACGTAGTTCCCAAAGGTCAAATGGTCCAACAGAATCGCTGAATGGAAGAGCGTTGTCCGACTTTTCCAATTCGTTTAATACTAAAGCCTCACTTTTGGAGTACAGAATGAGGAACTCGTGAGTCTTGGCGATTTGTTTATAGGTTTGACCGCGTTTGTTGGATTGGATCACAACCTGCGCTTGAAACTGCTCTTCACCAAAGACTTCATCCAGGATTTTCCGAAGGTTCCCTACTTCTGTGTCGTCGGCAGAAACTGCAATGACTCCGTCGTCAACAAGGAGATTCCGTGCGATCTTGATCCGTGGATACACCATATTGAGCCAATCTGTGTGAAATCTCCCAGAGGATTCGGTGTTGGATGACAACTTCCGGTTCTCCCTGTCGATTTGATCCGTCAGTTCCAGATAGTTCTTGATGTTATCGCGGTAATCGTCGCGATAGACGAAATCCTTCCCAGTGTTGTAGGGCGGGTCGATGTATATGAGTTTCACTCGTCCGGCGTAGCTCTTTTGCAGGAGCTTGAGCACCTCCAGATTGTCGCCTTCGATCATCATGTTCTGCGTCGTATCCCAATCGACGCTGTCCTCCGGGCAGGGGCGCAAAGTGCCGGTCGAAGGCGTCAATGCAAGTTGCCGCGCCCGGCGCTTGCCGTGCCAATTGAGGCCGTACTTTTCCTCACGCTTGTCCACCGCGCTACCGAGAAGCTGCTTGAGCACGTCGAAATCGACCTTTCCCTCGGTGAACACCTCGGGAAACAGGGCCTTCAGATGGTCCACGTTCTCGGCGATAACGTCTGCCGAATGGGTCTCCGGGTCATTAGCATTGATCTTTTTCATAAGTTCTTCCCTGTCCAAGGAATGGCGCGGCAGTCTTCGGGCGCTTGAGTTTCAGGCTTCCTTCACTCTCCGTGGCTACCGCTGTCTGCTGGTTCTTTAACACGATCCGTGACTGCTTTTGCCGCTTCGTCAATGCCAGGGAAAAGGGTCTCACGGGTGATGTTTAGAAGGCTCAACTCTTTCATAATATCTTCCTTGTCCGTATGAGGCACCTCAAGCGCGTAATCGTCATAGATTGGAATTCCTCCGTTCCACTCCAGGATTTTATCGGGCTCGAACCGCTCGTGAAACGCGGAAATGAGAAAAGCCCCTGATTGCGTCCGGATTCGCTCGAATGACCGCTGAGGTTCAACGATGAAGACGCGCAAGAGATCTCCGGGGTCGATTTTCTCCTGGAAGTGAGGCTTCTCCTGACGGATCAAGTGATAGAGGCGCTCCATGGCTTGAGGAAAATAAGCTGCGGACTCAGCGTCTCCGTATTCACTCTCATTGGTCAAGAGTAGCTGTTGATCGGTGAGGGAGAGTTTGGCGAAGTTGGCGATGATGGTGATCCTGTCGCTGTTGAAGGGCTTAACCAGGTCTCTCCTTACCGCAAAGACATACAAACGACCTTGCCTGTCAGTGTCTTCGCAGGTGTGGAATAAAGCGACGAGTGGGTTCTGGGTGATGTCGAGGAGCCGAGTCTTGAGCCCGTGATGCTGCGCGATGACCCATTGCGCAAGTGCTGAATTCCGATTGTCGAATTCTTCCGGCCGACGCGACATGAGATCAACCAGCATCTCCCCTTCGGCTTTGCGAAGACTCTCTTCTCGCTTCACTGAGGGACGGAGTTCCCAGGTGTCACAGCTTTCTCCGCGGAAATAGAGGAGGATGTCCTTTTTGTCATACTTCTCTCGGACGTCGCGACACACATCGAGCAGGTCTTTGACCGCACTGATTTTCTCTTTACTCAGCGCCTTTTCAGGCACTGCCGTGCTATTGTCCGAAAATAGAACTGCGTTCCACAGCTGCGTTCGAGATAGATTGGCACCGTAGAGCCATGCAGGTATAAGAACGGTGCCGCAAAGGTTCGCTTCAGCAAGAACCGCATTACGAAAATCAACCCCGGAGAAATCAGCCCCGTTGAGATTCGCACGTACAAGGTCGGCACCCTTGAAATTGGCCATGCCGAATGTACTAGCACCGCCGAGATCGGCGTCGTCGAGATTTGCAGCTTCGAAGATAGCTCCGTTAAGTTTGCATCCCTTGAGATCTGCCTGACTGAGATTTGCACGCGAGAGATTTGCACGCGAGAGATCGACGTTAATGAAAATGGATCTCCTAAGCTTAGCGCCACTCAGATCAATACCGGAAAGGTCAACTATGTCGTCGAACTCTCCGACCGGGTCGCCCCCCATTCCGAACGCTTCGGGAATATTAGCCTCTTCCAGGTCAGGTGTAAAGTACTCCTGTTTGCGTCGTTCATTCCATGCCTCGACGCCTTTGAGCAGCCATCTGATGTGTTCGGGATTAGACATGAAGCGTCTCTGACTCCATTCTATTCATCGGCGGATTTCACGCATCAAGGGCGAGCTGCCCACAAAGATACCAGCGCTCCATAGGCCGTGTCAGTGTTTCTCGGCGCCTGCCTGCGGAAGCATGCGAGGCAGATCGGCTCATAATCTCGCGCGTGCCGAGTCACGGTTAGTCCGCAGGCGCTTGAGTTCCACGTTCATCTCTACCTGCCGCGCGATTTGCCTCTCCTTGCCGGCTGCGGCGCACAGGTCGGCGATTCTGGTTTCGAGTTGCCGGTACTTCCGTAGCGCCGCTGCCCGGTCCGCTGCCTCCATCGCCGAGGCGGGGATCGAAAATACACCGGTCACCCTGGCGGCGCGTAGCGCCTGTACTGCATCGATCCAGCCCTGGTAGAGCGCGTGGAGCGTGGCGCGAGGCTGGCGGGTGAGAGCAAGGGCGTCGCTGAACGCGCTGGTCAGCTCGTCGGCCCAACCATCCAAAAGCCGGACGGTGATGACGCCGCCGTCGATCACGGTCTTCCCCGCTTCAGCTTGCGACCAGCGCTTATGGGCCAGTGAGAGTTCCAAGGCGTCTCCCTCCCAGGCGATGAGCAGCACCGGATAGGGTACGGCGCGATGGACCAATTCAGTGATCCGGTCGGCGCCTGCCCCGGAGCGAAGAGTGAGCTTCAGAACGGCGATCTCGAGATACTCGCGGGCCGCGTCCCGGTACTCGGCCACGCCGATGGTCGTGGGTTTGAGTACGGCCGGCCACCGGATCTCCTCAATCCCCTCCCGGATGCGCCGCTTGTCGGCCGCCGTGGGCGCGCCGTTCTCGATCAACAGCGTTTTCGGCACCCGCCGATCGACAAGGGCACTTTCGGGGAGCGCGAGCGCCGCAAGGGGATCGAACGTCTTCATGCCGCATCTCCCGCGAGCACGACGAGGAAGGCCGTCACTTCGAAGTCGTTGATGCCGGCGAATTCGCTCACCATTGCGTGCGTGCCTCCCGGTGAGAACAGGCTGGCGACCGCGTGCTCCTCGCTCTTTCCCACGACCGACGCGACCGCCGCGGTCAGGGCGCGTTGCGCTCCGAGCATGTCGGCAAGAGCACGGCGCCGTTCACCCTGGCGCGTCGCCTTGTCGTACCGGGCGGAATCTCGGCGTCGGCCGTTGTGGTCACCGCGCACACGCCGAGCGGCAGCGTGTCCAGCGCATCCGGGGCGTCCCTCAGATAGTCGGCCAGATCGATCCGAAAGTCCGTCAGCGTGAGGTCGGCGATGGAGACGCCGGACGACAGGTCTTCCAGGTCGATGACCGCGTCCTGCAGCTTGAGCAGTTGCTTTCGGCGATACTCCAGATCGTTCATCGGATCGCCCGACTGCCGCTCGATCAGGTTCTCCTCGCCGGTCGAAGAGATGTCGAGGAGCACCATGCGGCCGCTCACCCGCTGTTCCAGCCGAAGGTACTCCTCGAGCTCCATGTTGGGCCAGAAGTTGACGAGCTGAACGCGCTCGTTGGGCGAGCCGATCCGGTCGATCCTCCCGAAGCGCTGGATGATGCGCACCGGGTTCCAGTGGATGTCGTAGTTGACGAGCCAGTCGCAATCCTGAAGGTTCTGGCCTTCCGAGATGCAGTCCGTCGCGATGAGGAGATCGAGCTCGCCTTCCGCTGCGAGGTCGTCGGGGCGCTCTTTCGTGCGTGGGGCAAAGGCGGTCAGGATGGACACGAGGTCTTTTCGGATCGGCAGTGTCGTCCGGTTCCTTCCCGCTCCGGTCACGAGCGCGGACTCCAGGCCCAGCGTGTCCCGCGCCCACGGCGCCAGTTGGTCATAGAGGTAGCGCGCGGTGTCCGCGAACGCGGTGAAGACAATCACCTTCCGGTTTTCCGGATTGATGGGGTCGCGACACTTCCGCTCGATGACCCCGCGCAGCTCCGCGAGCTTGGCGTCGCGCGCCGCGGTCACCTGCCGCGCCGCTGCGTGAAGCGTCGCCAGACGATTGCGATCCTCGATGAGTTCCTGCCTCCAGCGGATCTGGTCGACGTCCTGAAGCAGGACCTTCACCTTCCGGCCCACCAACAGACTCTCGAAGGCCGGATCCTCGATGTCGATATCGGCGATGTCACGCTCTTCCAGCTCGCCGGCCTGCTCCTCTATACGCGCCAGTATCGCCTCCACATCGTCCAGTTGGCGCCGTAGGGTAAGCGCAAAGGAGGCCACCGAACTCTCCATGCGTTTCAGCGCGTTCACGCGCAGGAGCTGGACCAAACTTTCCTCGCGGTCCGCTTGCCGGAAGAATCCGTCGCCGCTTTGGAGCTTGGTGCTGTACTTCTCGTCATACGTGGCCCGTTTGTGCGGCAACACGTAGCGGAGCGGCGCGTAGGCGGCCAGGTTCAGCCGCCGGATCTCGAGGTTGATCTCCCGGATGGAGGGAAACACCCCCGCGCGATCCACGTCCGGCTTGACGTTGACTGGTTTGAGACGTTCCGGGAAACGGCCGGTTTCCAGCGTTCCGTAGTACTTCTCGATATGGCGGCGCGAGCGCGCGATGGTGAGCCGGTCCAGCAGCGTGAAGTAGTCGAACCCCAGCATCTCGATGAGCCCCGACGGCGTGCGCTCGCCGTCGTCCAGAGAAAGCCACCGGTTGAACTGCTTCTGCGCCAGCCGGGTCGTGCCGTCAATGCTGTCGATGCCCTCATCGGCCAGCGCCGTGTCGTCTCCCTCGGTGGCAAAGGCGATCTGATTGCGCAGGTCGGCCAAGCGGTTGTTGACCGGGGTGGCGGAAAGCATCAGTACACGCGTCTTCACGCCCTCACGGACGATCCGCCGCATGAGTCGGTCATATCGGGTCTCTCCGCCCTGACGGGGCGTGCGCTTGTTGCGGAAGTTGTGGGATTCGTCGATGACGACGAGGTCGTAATTGCCCCAGTTCACGTGGGCAAGGTCGATGTCGCCCGACAGGCCGCCGTCGCGCGACAGGTCCGTGTGGTTGAGGATGTCGTAGTTGAAGCGATCGCCGGCCAGGAAGTTGCGACGGTCGTTCGCGCGATAGAGGCTCCAGTTGTCGCGCAGGCGCTTCGGGCAGAGGACCAGAACGCGGTCGTTGCGCAACTCGTGATACTTGATGATGGCCAGCGCCTCGAAGGTCTTTCCGAGCCCGACGCTGTCGGCGATGATGCATCCGCCGAAGCGGTTGAGCTTGTCGATGGCGCCCACGACGCCGTCGCGCTGAAATTTGAAGAGCTTCTTCCACACTTCCGTATTGCGGATGCCTGTGGCCGCCTTGACGACCTGCGCCTCGTCCAGCTCATCGCCCCGGGTGCGGAAGAGGTGGCGCAGGATCAGCGCGTAGATGCTGTGTGGGTCGTGGTCTGCCGCAAGGGATCGCAACAGGTCCACCACACCGGCCTTCGCGGCGTCATCCCGTGGCAACGCAGACCACTGCCCGTCGAACCATTCGCACAGGCGACCGCTTTCCTCCGGCGTCTCGGATGCCTGGATCAGGTTGAGCGGGTTCCCCGGAGCGAGCCCGAGCCCGTCCGTGCTGAACGAAAACGAGCCGAGCACGACTTGCTGCGGGCGCCCGTCGCCGTTGCGCAGAACAACGGCGCCTTGCGGAACGGGTCGGCCAGCCCGGCGGACCTCGACCGTCTTCTCGACCCACTCCGCGCAGCGTCCGGCCAGCCAGCGGCCCTGAAGCCGGTTGCGCGCGGGCCTGTCCGCGTCGGTGCCGAGGAGGCCGAGTGCCGTGTCGTCGGGTGGCAGGATGAGACGCGCTTTGGCCATGCGGGACAGCTTCTCCGCCAGTTCGCCGAACGCATGGAGGGATAGCGCTTCGGAGGCCAGGTCGATCTCATGGCCGGGCCGAAGCCACGGCTGAATGAGATCAACCACGCGATCCGTCCCGGTGTTGGAGATGATTCTCATCGAAGCTTTTCAATCTCCGGGTTCACCGACGTAAAGGTGCGTCGACTTGAATGGATCAATTCTCCGGGCCGGCGCCCGACGGCTTCACGCCATCGGTGGCCGGTTGTACGTCGGCAGCGCGGGTCTTCCCATCGATCCAGGAATCGATTGCCGTTCGACGGAACCGCCACTGGCCGCCCACCTTGAAACCGGGCAGGTCGCCCTTCCGGGTGAGGCCGTAGCGTCTTCCGCGTGACTTTGAGGAGACCGCCGACGTCGGAGATGGTGAGGATGTCGTCTCGGCTCGCCATAGCTCCGCTCACCGGAGGGCTGTCGTCCACCCGTTGGAGGCGCCCCGTTCCCATGCCTGGCGCGCCCGAGGCCGGCTGTCACACGCCGGGCGTCAGTGGAGTGTCCGTTCCACGCTGCCCCGTGGAAATTTGTGTATACAATCCTTACGAATAGGCTGGATTTATGTCAAGGATGTTCCACGCGCCAGGGGCGGGTTGTGTCTGCAAGACAGCATCGTTCCGCAGACCGTGTCCGTGTTTCTCGGCGACAGGCCTGCGAGCCGGGTAGGCAGGCAGATGGATTCACGATCTCGCGCGTGCCGAGTCCCGGTCCTCAGCCGCTGGAGTTCCAGGTTCAGGTCCACTTGCTTGCCTGAATCATTCAGTGCGCCGTGAAAAGGCGCGGATCTCCAGTGGGTGAGAGTCCCACCCGACAGGTGTTGCCCCAGCCTGCCTGCGCCTGCCTGTCCCTGCCTGCTGAAGCAGGCGAGGCAGGCGGCAGACAGGCCGGAAGCTCGGCAGGCAGGTCGGTAGTAATCGGAGCGGCGACGTAGGCAACGAAATCGCCGAAGCCTCCGGTGTAGAGGGTCGCAGGGCGACTCGGCGAGTATGCAGGCCGTAATGTGAGTGAACGCTGAGCAGGCCTACCAGTGACTTCGTGGTAGGCAGGCCTCGAAAAGGGCAATGCGGGAGCCGACCCGCCTGAATTTCGGGGAAGGCCGCCGTCGTTGGGGAAGGGAGCAACGCGCCTGCCTGTGCGTGTACGCACGCAGACAGGCGCACCCAACGGTCCCGCCTGCCTGTCCGAGGGACGCAGGCAGGCCGGGGTAATGGCGACGGCATGTATACAAGGAGATCCGACGCAACACGGGAAGCCCCAGCGGTGGGGGTGTGTCACCAACCGGCCTGCCTGTGCGTCGCACGCAGACAGGCAACCCGTGAGGGCCAGGCCGGGCCGTATGGAGTGGCGGACAGGCCCGTAGTACCTGTGAAGCCGGGTAATGCCGGCGGAGGGAAGGGGCCTGACTTCGGACACGCTTGGGAAGGGAACAAAGGTTTGGAGAATGGCGCAAGCCTATGACCTCCAAAGAAAGACCGGGCGATCCCGGAACAAGCTTGGCCTTCAGGTGAAGTGGCCTTGAAAGAGCGGGTAGCGTGTGCCTGAAGGCGACGGCCGTCGGAGAGCCGGATGCGGGAAATCCGCACGTCCGGTTCGATGAGCGGGATGTGGAAACGGAGCAGGGAGAGGCTATTGAGGCACCGCCAGACGAAAGGGGCGGAAACAGATAGGCCGCTCCTAAACCACCGCGCCACATCTCGACTCTACTAAAAAGGGTTAGGAAAGTCACTCGTACTCACCTTTTCTTGCCGCCCAAGAAAAGGTGACAAAAGAAGGGCGCCTGCCTGCCGCGCCCAACGCGGCGCAGGCAGGCCCCTCAAACGCCGGGGAGGCTCGGGCCGTGGCGACTCAGCCTCACTGGAAAGTATTGGCGCCGAGAAGAGACTGAACGCCTCCCCCCGCCTTATGCCCACTGTGGGACCCGCCCCCACGCCGCGAATTTCCATTCGCCCGCACATCCGCCCCCGCACCTGACCCCGTCCCACAGAGGGCCCCCCTAAGCCCTGGGGAGGAGAAACGCCGAAGCAGCCAGAGAGCCGAAACGCCACGGCCGCGATGACATCTGGCCCGAATCACTCGTGAAATCTGAACAATCTAAGTAAATACTGGGCTTTCCGGTTTCGGCTTGCGACCGGCGCCTATGGGCCAGTGAGAGTTCCGGGCGTCTTCCTGCTGAGTGGGAAATACTAACGCACGGCCTGTTCCATTTCGGCGATTTCCTCATCCGACAGGGAGCCGAAGTGCCTGGCGCGTCGGCTCGCCGAGAGTCGGCCGTTGTTTTGCAGACAGAAACGAATGAACAGGTCGATCTGCCGGTCCGGCATGTCCACGATTTCCTGGATGGCCTGCTTGGCCTCGTCGTACCTGGCCAGAAACGCCAGTTCGCCGGCGAGTTCCGTATCGATGGTCTGATCGATGAAGCGAAACAGCGCCTCCGCCTGGGGTGTCATGTCGATATAGCGGTACCAGATGGCCGTATCGTTGCGCACGGTCAAGCGGCCCTCTTCGTCGAGCGCGTATTCCACCAGGGACTTCAGCGGTCGGGAGAACGCTTCCAGGGAAGCGTCGTAGTCTGCGGATCGCTTCAGCATGGCCGCTGATATGGGAAACATGACGCGTTCGGGCGTGAAGCCTCGGCGGGCGAGAATGTTATGGATCAGAAAGCGGTGCACACGACCGTTGCCGTCCTCGAACGGATGCAGAAAGACGAATCCGTACGCGATGGCCGCAGCTTGAATCACGGCTTGGACCCCGCCGGCCTCCATGCGTTCGTGGGCAGCCACCAGACCGGCCATCAGGTCGGCCAGGTCCGCGGGCGTCGGGGCCACGAAGTGGATCTGCTCTTTCTGCCAAACCACGCTCCGCCCCACATAATTTTGGCTGCTTCGGTAGCCGGCATCGCGGAAACGGGCGTCGACAATCTGGTTCTGCAGGTCGATCAACCGCGGTTTTCGACAAAAATCTTCTCGCTCGGCCAAGTGCAGCAGCGCCACGAAGCGCCCGGTTCGAGTCGACGTGGGATTGATCCGTTCGATTGCAAACGACGATTTCGTCTCTCTGGTGTACAGGTAGTCGAGCGCACGCCGCAACACTTCCGGAGCATAGCCGGACACGACCTGCCGGCATCGCGTGGGCAAGTCGGCCGTTTCGAAGTCGCGAAGGGTAGTGGTGCGGCGAACCGCTGGGCAGAATCGGCGGTCGCCCAGCAGGTTGTCGTTGACCCGTTGACGGCGGACCGGGCGGGCCGGTGTGACCGTGTAGTAGGCGTCCGGTTCGAGGAGATCGATATAGTTCCCTTGCTTCAGGTCATCCAGCGGGAGCGTCTTTCCGGTCAGGAACTCGTAGAGGAACCACAATCGCCGGGCATACTTGCCGGTCGGTTTGGAGCGCACGTAGTCGAGAACGTCCTCCTCGGCGGCCTTCTCGAACACGCTGGCGAGGATCGCGAGATTCGTCCCATCGTACTTGAGCGCGAATTCAAGATGGTCGCCCAGCGCGTCCCCGGGCCAGTACCTGGACGGATAGACCTCCTCGACGACGCCTCCGCTGAAGTCGACCCGGTGGATTCCGCGGGGCGTCACCCTGGAGGTGTGCCAATTCGGGATGATGCCGAGGTCGTACCGCTCGACCAGCGCCGCATACCCTGCGAGCCTGACGATCGGTGGGTCTTGATCCTGTTTCGACACGGCGTCCTCCGGAAAAACGCGTACGATACAAGAATTATACTTACAAGAGAGCCCATGTCAAGAAAAACCGTTACGGATCGTCACGGCTGGTGACAGCACGCGATGGCAAAGAGCGGACCTTGCCGGAGCCTTGCCTTGTCCAGCACGGAGTTTCTTTTGGCTTTTGTTTGAACCTCACCCGGATTAAATTGAACGTTCAGCGCTGTACCATCGATATCGGAGGATCGTCCATGTTGATCTCTACCGCGTCAGCCGTCTTCCTTTTGGACGAGGGCGGAAGCTCAAATGCGCCTCGGGTCCGCTTCGAGGGGGACGTCGCACGGGTGGCGGAGGGAAGACGAACCTGGGTCGTTGCCCTGAGGTCCGGAGATCTCGTTCTTCTTTCCGAGGACGGCGAGCAGCGGGTCGAAACGGAGATCGACGCGTCGATCGAGTCCATGATGATTCTCGAGGAAGACCCGCTTCATCTCCTGATCGGGACGGAAGGGCCTCACATCTACCGTTACCGCGCAGGTACGATGGGGCGGAACGCGGCATTCGACCTGCTGGAATGCCGGAGTGAGTGGTACACGCCCTACGGCAGCCCTCCCGAGCTTCGCAGCTTCGCCGCCACGCGGGACGGCTGGGTCTACGCCGACGTGCACGTGGGCAGCATCATGCGCTCTTCCGACCTGGGCGTCTCGTGGTCGCCCGTGACACCGGAGCTTCACGCAGACGTCCACCAGGTGGCGACATCGCCGGTGCTGCCCGACCGGGTCTACGCCAACACGGCAAGGGCCGTCTACGTGAGCGAGAATCGAGGTGACTCCTGGGATCATCGGGCCCGGGACCTGCCGTTTCTCTACGGCCGGGCGATCGCGGTGCATCCCGACGAGCCGGACTGTCTCCTGGCCACGGTGAGTCGCGGCCCCGGGAGGAATGCCGAGGGGCGGATGTTTCGCTCGGATGACGGGGGAAGGCGCTGGACGCACGTGACGAACGGGTTTCCGTCATCCACGACCGGCAACATCGACACCTTTCACGTCGCCTTCTCGGAGGACGGGCGGGCGTGGGCGGCGGTCGGCCGGCGACTCTTCCGCAGCCACGACGCGGGGCGTGGATGGGAGGTCTTCTGGGAGGCGCCGGAAGCCATCGGGATGATTGCCTGCAGGGCATGGAATGCGGAAGGTGCCTAGACTTCGTCGGAGGGCCCATGGCACATCACCGGTTTGAGCCTCGAGTCTACCACACGACGATCGGCCATCACGAGCCGGTGCTCCGGATCGCCGACGGAGATACGGTCTCCACGACGACGGTGGACGCCGGGGGGCACGATTCGAGCGGCGAGGCGGTCACGGAACCGGGAAACCCGCAGACCGGCCCGTTCTTCGTCGAAGAGGCGAAACCGGGCGATGCGCTCGAGGTCAGGTTCGACCGTCTGACGCCGAATCGGAATACGGGATACACACGTCCCGCGATCGCGCCCAACGTGCTCGATTTCGGGTATGCCCCGGTCCTGGATCCGGAGGTCGAGATCATCGAGTGGGAGATCGACCTGGCGCAGGGGTTCGCATCTCCGGCGGGGGTATCCGCGCCGCTCAGCGACCTGAGGCTTCCGCTCCGCCCGATGCTCGGCTGCTTCGGCGTGGCGCCGCCGCGGGGTCAGGCGATCTCGACGGCGACGTCGTCTACCCACGGCGGGAACATGGACTACAAGGGGTTCGTGGAAGGGGTGGCGGTCTACCTCCCGGTGGCCGCGGCCGGGGCCCTCTTCCACCTGGGGGACGGTCACGCCCTGCAGGGCGACGGCGAGATCGTGGGGACCGGAATCGAGACCTCCTTCGACGTGACGTTTTCCGTGAGGCTCCTCGAGGGCAGGACGATCTCCTGGCCTCGAGCCGAGAATGATACGCATATCCTGACGGTTGGAAACGCCCGGCCGCTGGACCAGTGCGTTCAGCACGCGACGACCGAGATGGTGCGCTGGCTGCAGAACGATTTCGGTCTGGACGCCCTTGCGGTCCACGCACTGATGGGACAGGCCGTCGAGTACGATGTCGGCAACGTGTTCGATCCGGCCTACACGATGGTGTGCAAGATGTCCAAGGCGACGCTGGAAGGGATGGGCGCGAGGCGACGGTGAGAAAGAGAGGACCCGTTCAAGAAAAAGGGATTACCACGGTTAGCTGCTTTATTCGCGAATCAATCAACTCTCGCCCGGCACAATGGCTTGTCGAGCGGTTGAGGAAGGGTGTGTGAAGGTGGGGCAGACATTCCTGTCTGCCCTTCACATTGTCCTTTTCCCGGAATGCAGACAGAAGAAAGGTGTAGCAATTCCCAAAGAAAAGGGGGGTCTGTCGCGGGCGTCGCAGGACCCTCTTCATCCCGCCGCCTGCGGTCCGCAGGCTTGCGCTGACCGACCCGACCACGCTTCCATGACCCCCGAAGAGAAGACCCGCCTGAAAGACCTGGACCGGGAGATCGTCTGGCACCCGTTCACGCAGATGCGGGAATACGCGCAGGAAGCGCCGGTGGTCATCGCCCGTGCGGACGGGGTCTATCTGGAAGACATCGACGGCAAGCGCTATCTGGACGGTTTTTCCTCCGTCTGGTGCAATGTCCACGGCCACCGCGTCCGGGAGATCGACGCCGCGGTCCGGGATCAGCTCGACCAGGTGGCCCACAGCACCCTTCTGGGCATGTCCAACGTGCCGGCGATCCGGTTGGCGGAGAAGCTCGTAGATCTCGCGCCGCCCGGTCTGACGCACGTCTTCTATTCCGACAACGGGGCGACGGCCGTGGAGGTCGCGTTGAAGATGGCGCTTCAGTACTGGCGACAGCGCGACGAGCCGAGGCCGGAAAAGGAGACCTTTCTGCACCTGTCGGACAGCTATCACGGCGACACGCTCGGGGCGGTGAGCGTGGGGGGGATTCCGTTGTTCCACGAGCGGTTTCGTCCATTGCTCTTTTCGAGCCTCACCGTGCCCGCACCCCACCCCTATCGGTGTTCGTTCTGCGCCGAGGCGGGGGGGTGCAACGAAGGATGCCTGGTTGCGCTGGAGGATATTCTCAAACGGCGCGCCGATCGGATCGCTGCATTCGTGGTGGAGCCGCTCGTCCAGGGGGCCGGGGGTTTGCTGGTTCACCCCGAAGGGTATCTCAAACGAGCCGCCGATCTCTGCCAGGCATATGACGTGCTCTTGATCGCGGACGAAGTGGCGACGGGGTTCGGGCGCACGGGGACGATGTTCGCCTGCGATCAGGAAGGGGTCTCGCCGGACGTGCTCTGTCTGGGCAAGGGGCTTACCGGTGGCTACCTTCCGGTTGCGGCCACCATGGCATCGGATCGAATCTACGAGGCCTTTCTGGGGGACTACAGCGAGCGAAAGACATTTTTTCACGGCCACACCTATACCGGCAACCCACTCGGATGCGCGGCGGCGCTTGCGGCACTCGACCTGTTTGAACGGGATGCGACGCTGGACGCCCTTCAGCCGAAGATCGGGCGGCTCCGGGAAGGTCTCGCCCGTTTCGAGCGTCTGGAACAGGTGGGCGAGGTCCGGCAGAGGGGGCTGATCGCGGCCGTGGAGTTGGTCGAAAACCGAGCCTCGAGACGACCCTATCCCTGGGAGGCCAGAGTCGGGGTGAGGGTGTGCCGGGAGGCGCGGGAACGCGGGCTGCTGATCCGTCCTCTGGGGAATACGATCGTGCTGATGCCTCCTTTGGCCATCCGGATGGAGACGCTGGATCGGATGTTGGACATCACCTACGAGTCGATTCGCGTTGTGACTGAACCTTCACGGGCGGAGTGAGGGTGGCGAGCGGATTCTTCATCACCGGTACGGATACGGGCGTGGGCAAGACAGCCGTGGCCGCAGGTCTGGTCCGCGCCTTGCGCGCGAGGGGGATGGACGTCGGGGTCATGAAGCCGGTGTCCGCCGGAAAATCGAATGACGCCCGCGTGCTCCGCGAGGCTGCCTCTGTTCGGGATGCAATGGAAGAGATCAACCCGGTGTCGCTTCAGGCCCCGGTTTCGCCGAACGTGGCGGCCCGTCTCGAAGAGAAAAAGGTGGATCTCGATGCGGTGCTGGAGGCCTACGCGAGACTTCGTTCGAACCATTCCTGCATGATCGTAGAGGGGGTGGGCGGGTTGCTCGTCCCGGTCGGGGAGGATTTTTCCGTCGTCGATCTGGCCGCCCGGACCGGTCTTCCGTTGATTGTGGTCGCTCGGACCACACTCGGCACGATCAATCACACGCTGCTCACCCTCGAGGCCGCGGCTGCTCGCGACCTGAAGGTGTGCGGCGTCGTCTACTGCGCCGCGCAGGCGGGTCCCGTCGATATCGCGGCGCAGACCAGCCCGGACGTCGTGACCCGGCGCTCCGGCGTGCCTTCGCTGGGCTCGATTCCGTTCGACATCGAGGTCGATGTCGATGGCGGCGCCTTGGGTAAGATGCAGACGTTGGTGGAGCGGCACGTCGATCTGGGGCGTCTGCTCGACGCGTGTCACCCAATCCCCCGGGATGGAGACAAAAGGAGACCGTGACGCCGGAGACCGGACCTGTATCCCGAAACGTCGGCGCCGGACGTCTGCTCCGGAACGATCGCGTGAACGTACGGGATGTCAGACTCGCGCCCGGCGAACGCACCGGGTTTGACCGGCATACGACCGGGAGCGGTAAATCGTTGGCATCATTTCGGCGTATGACAGGGGCGTATCGTGTCAACCGTTATTGCCGCCCCTTCCGAACTCTTGACGGGTCAATGCGTAACCGTGTGGCACCGGCAGCTTGCTGCCGGTGGAAAATGACGAGCGAATTTTGTAAGACTTGGAGCAATGAATTTTTCACGGGCGGGCGAGCCGCCCGTGGCACTCGTGATTTGGACCTTGTGCATTGACGAGTATATGAAAGGCCTCCTTCGATCGCAGTATGCGTCACTCCAAATCTCGGTGGTCAGTGGGTCAATCTACGAAAGTTGTGGCGTTGGACATACACCACCGGCGGAGCCCTTGACAGGGGTCAATACATATCAGTGACCCCGTTCGTCTCGAGAGCCCCGAGCCCACAGGGCGAGGGGTGTATCGAGAGACGAGGCTCACCCGACAGGCAGACCCGGCCCTTCGATACACCCGCGAGATTCTTGGGTGATGATCAGCTGAGCATCCCGCTCATTGGGCACTCAGGGACACAGGGCCCTTGTAATTGCGGAACATTGTGGTTGAACGGAAGGAACGGCGTCACACGGCTGGGATGCCGTCAACGTCGCGGACGGAGGATGCCGGACCGCCGGGTCACGGCTACGGGCTCGGGCCGTTCGTCTGCTGTTCCACCTTTCCCTTCACCAGAAAGTCCACGATCTTGGGGCTGATCAGATTCAACCAGAGAAGGAGTTTGAGCTTTGGCGGGATGACCAGCTCTGCCTGTCTCTTCTGCATGGCCTTGAGGATGGCCTTCGAGCATTCTTGAAGCGAGATCGACGCCTTGCTGTGTTGTTTTGGCGACGTCGCGACCGCCTTGCCGTCCTTTTGGAAGGCGTTGCTTCTCAGTTGCGTCCCTCGCACCCAATGCGGCAGGACGGTGAGAATATCGACGCCGCTCCCGCCGAGCTCGGCCCGCAACGAGGCAAGGAAGCCCTGTAACGCGTGCTTCGATGCGCCATAACCGGTGTGAAGCGGAACCCCTATCTTCCCCTGGATCGAGGAAACGGCCACGATCATCCCGCTGCTCTTTCTGAGATGGGGAAGCGCGTAGTAGATGCAGTGGACTGCGCCCAGGTAGTTCGTCTCCATGATTTTCCCGAATATCGAGATGTCCTGAACGTCCTCGAATCTCGCCCACATGCTCACGCCCGCGTTCGCGATCAGATAGTCGATCGTGCCGTGGCTCGAGATCGCCGTTTCCACCAGCCTCTTGCAGTCCCCGGGGTTCGTGACGTCTCCCACGACGGTGACGGGAGACGACCCCGGCTTCCGGCAAAGCCTTCCGGTCTCTTTCAGCTTTTCCTCGTTTCTGGAGCACAGGACGAGGCGGGCGCCCAGCTTCGAGAACGCCCGGGCCAGCGCCGAGCCGAGCCCGGACGATGCCCCCGTTATGATGACCGTCTTTTCTCGGAAGGAGTCAGTCAAGAGTCAAAAGAACCGGATCGTATCGTGCGTCTTGCAGGTTGGACGACGGATCGCAACGTGCGGTCAGACGTTCCAGAAAACGCCATTCCCGATCCCGAACGTGTTGTTCGGGTCCATCGCCCGTTTGGATTCACGAACGACGCTGATGCTGTTTTCGGAGTGTACCTGTGGCAGGAAGGCCTGTCGAACCTTGCCCACGCCGTGGTGGTGAGACAGGGAGCCGCCGTTGTCTATGATGATCTGCCGCAAATGGTCTTCGATCTCGTGAAAGACTCCGGTGGCGTTCTCCAGTCCTTTTCCATAAAGTCCCATCGTGAAATAGATGCAGACGCCGGTGTGGTAGGTCTGGGTCACGCGGTAGGACAGGTAGGGTTTGCCGGGGACGTTCTTCATCTTTGCCTGCTCGGCCAATCCCCTTTCCACGCCCTGACATACGTAGCGAATCCGGTTCCACGGAACCGAGGTTTCAAACGTTTCGCCCAAAATGCGGCAGGCGTTGCAGAAGTCCCTGATGTAGGCGATGCCGAAGGTGAGCACGTAGCCCCGCCTCCCGTTGGCCGCGCCGCCGCTCTTGCCCCCGTAGGCCTTGGCGAGCGTGAAAATAGGCCGCTTCTGCTGTCGCACCTCCTTTTTTGAGCCTTCCATCAGGATGCTGCAGGCGACCATCTCCTTGGAATCGAACCCGAGGATCCGAAGCAGGAAGAACGTTTGAAGTCTGCTGATCCTCGCTTTCCAGAAGGTCGGCTTGGCCTTCAAGGCCTGCCCGAACCTGAACTCCTTGTTGTTGACGAGTCGAATGCTCGCGGGCAACGTTCCCTCCTGGCGCAGCGCCTTCAGGAAGGCGACGCCCCTCTCGAATGTCGGGAACACCAGAGAACCGTATTCCTGCGCCTGGGGCCTCGGATGGATCTTGATGACGGCCTTGGTGATGATTCCGAAGTTTCCTTCGCTCCCGAACAGCAGGCCTCGGGGCTGCACGCCGATCGAGTTTCTGGGGGTCACCGCTTTTGTTTCGACGTTTCCGGTGGGCGTGACCAGCGTCGCGTCGAGCACGATATCTTCGATGTTGCCATACTTGTTTTTCTTCATCCCGCTGGCGTTCGTGGAGATCCATCCGCCAAGGGTTGAAAACTCGATGCTGTCCGGATCGTGCCCCGACGTGTATCCCTTCTCGTCCAACGCCTTCTCCAGCTGTTTGCCTGTGATTCCCGCTTCCACGCAGGCCTGCGCGTTTTCTTCGTCGATCCACAAGATTCGGTTCATCCGCCTCATGTCGACCGATGCGGTCATTCGGTCTTCACCTTCGGGGCAGGACAGCGCGCCGCTGACGTTCGTACCTCCGCCGTAGGGGATCAGGCAGACATTCTGTTCCGAGGCGAGCCGGATGATGGCCTCTACGTCCGCTTCCGCTTCCGGATAGAGGACGAGGTCGACGACCCGTTTCACGGAGGTTCCGTAGAGGATCTGATAGATCTCGTCCACACTCAGCTGCCCGTGGCTGTGGATCAGCCTGTCTTCGGGGTCGACGGAGTACTGATCCGCTTGGAGACGGGCTTTGATCGAGGCCAGAAAGGCGTGATTCAGCGCCGGCGCCGGAATCTCGGCGTGCTCGTTCTCCACGTTCAGGTCATCGGGCTGAATTTGAACGTCCAGGACCTCTTCGAGGAAGGGAATGAGGCCGGGCATGCTGAACCCGGAGAGGAGATACCTGCTTCCGGTGACCTTTACGCTTCGGGGGCCGTCGAACTCGAACCGGGTGTCCACGTAGCCCCATCTGTGTGGATACCTCCGCGCTTCCGACAGGTCGTAGCACGCCTCCGGAGTCTGCGCCGCCGTCCGCCGTCTCAGGAGGAACAGACAGGCGCCGGCCAAGACCAGCATGACGACAAGGATGATGACGTCGAACATCGCGTTCAGGACCTTATCGGCTCGGCAGATCGCTCGGGGTTCAACAGGGACGTGATGTGAACGGCCTGAAAGAGCGTGGCAGCTTCGAGCTGAATCCGCAGCGACTTGCGTTTGGGCAGGAGCGTGGTCTCGCCGAGCATCGGAGGGGCGATCACGGCTTCGACGAGGCCGGGATTGATCTGGAGATTGCCCTTGGGGCACTTCGGCCAGAGGGCGTGCGCGCCCCGAAACGCAACGGGAATGATGATCACGTCGTGCGGCAGCTGCGCAAACATCGCGTGCTGCAATGGGAAAAGCTGCAGGTCGAAGGCGCCCACGGTCGCCGTGGGATAGATGACGCCCGGGCGCTTCTTCAGGGCCTCGATCAGCCTGAGCGCCGTCGTGCCTGTCCCACCGAGACGCTCGCGCGTCACGTAGCCGTCCAACTCCTCGAACATGCGATCGAAGGTCTCTGAAGAAACCCCGAACATGGTCATGTCGAACCGGCCGATTCGCACGCCGGCCCTGGAGAGCCCGGTCCGCGCGAGAAAGGCGCAGCTGACCGGTTCCCGCCATCCCATCGCCGACATCAGCACGGGTGACGTCAAGATTTTGTACATGATCGGGTGGTCGAGGAGAGACTGGTGCGTCGGCAGAAAGAGCACCTTCTGCCCGCCGCGGGTCAGACCGAGATCATCGGCGACCGCGAGAAAGTCCGGATCCAGACGCACCCGAACCTGGATGCCGAAGGCGCGAAGCGTGGCGTCCGACCAGGAGACCCACGTTTGCCAGGCCCGCTGCCAACGGATTTCTTCGGGCAAGCCCTGCCGGGTCAGCCGCGCACGACGCCTGCCCACTTTCCAGGAGATGCCGGCCCATCGCATCAGCGTCAAGGCGCGACGCCAGGAAGATCGCTCCGACTGCTTGCCCACGTGTGGATATTCGAGAAAACGCCCGGCTCGAACGCCGGCCAGCAGGGGCGGGCATTCGACCTTTGCGATCTCCTGGCCGGCCCTCGCCATACGTGCGTTCACGTTCTGAACGAGCCTCCGGGCGAGGTCGATCATGTCCCGAGTGAGGTAGCTGTAGTCCTGTCCGTACCAGTATTTCTCCGGTTTCAGCCTGGAGGGGTCCTCGCGGTGGGCCTGCAGGAACTCGACCAGCATCCCGATCCCGAGATGGATGTCCTCTTCAACGGCGGTGAGCGCGCCGCGGTTTCCGGGCTGCCGGATCTGCAGCTTGAGGCGTGACAGGTCGACGTCCGCGATGACCTTCCAGATGGAGCTGCCGAACCAGCCGAGGTTGTTGTAGGTGTTGAAGTGGGTCGCGAGGCGCCCGCCCGCAGCGATGTAGTCCAGGGTCCTTTTGGCCACCTTTTCGAGCAGGTCCCTCAGCGAAGCCCGGATCGGTCGGCCGTCGACCGTGCAGGCATAGGTCTCTTCCCACCTGGGATCTTCGTCCAGAACCGAGGTCGACAGGTGTTCGGCCACCGGTTGCGCGTGGGAGAGGGGCGCGCGCGAGATCCTGGCCCGGACGAGCGCCGCCTCACCCACGTCGGGAGAAAACAGGTCGTCTCCCCTCGAAAGGGCTTCCACGTAAACGCTCTGGTAAAGCTGGAGATAGTCCTGCTCCGTACCGGCGCTTCGTTCCAGGAAGGCGCGTTTGACCTGCACGTAGAGTCGATTCCCCTCGCGATAGGCGGACGTCAGACGCTTGAAGGGCTCGTAGGCATCGAAGAGCCGTTCGTCCCTCAGGTTCGTCACCCCGCGAAAGATTTCACCCACGAGCTCGGCCCGCTTCTGCAGTCCGGAGAGGTCTCCCGTCCCGGTCGCCGAGCGACTCGCCGGCCATCTCAGGCGGTCGGGCGCCCAACCCTCGAAATAGCCTTCCAGCCGTCCAACCTCGATCAGCTCTTGGGCAAACCGGTCATAGAGGGACAGCATGCGCTCGGGATTTTCGAGCAGCTGGTTGACGTGACGCTCGAGAACGGGGGTTGAACCGGTATAACGCGCGCCCATTATCCACGTTGTCCTGTCGGCCGCTTCACCGGATTCTCCTTCAGCACGTGGCGCTTCAGGCCGGGAAGGTGAATTTCCTGCACGTACGCCTGCCACTCGATGTTCGAGACGTCGAAGCCGAACAGACTCCGATCTTCCGGATCCAGCGCCCGATGCAGCCGCCGGATGTTTTCGGTCTCGAAACGGCAGTCGAGGGTGGCATAGGGTCCATAGATTTCGCTCAGGGAAAGGAGACGCCGGAACGTGGCCTCGAAAACGGAGATCTTCCGTTTCATCCTGGTGGGAAGGACCGGCACGTGGTCCGCCAGCCACAGGAGGACCGCGAGGGGAAGCTGATACCTGAATCGAGCCTGGCGCTGAAATGCGTCGGGGGTCGGAAAGCGCCATTTTTGCACGTGGATCGGTTTCCCGTCCCTGTCCTGCATGGGCCGCTTACTGAAGTACTCGTAGACCCAATGGGCCAGGTCTCCGAGCTTCAAAGGGTTGACGGAACTCGTCGCGACCTGGTAAACCCGCATCTCCTCTCGCCTTCTCACCTGAGGCAGGATCGCGATGATCGCATTGGTCACGATGTCGACGGGCACGATGTCGAGCACGATGTCGGGGTTCGCGGGAAAGTGGGCCAGGCGCCCCTTGCCGTAATGCACGAAGAGGGGATCGGCGACCTTCAACCCATCCAGCCAGCCAGGCTCCGGATCGCAGAGACTGCTCTCGATGATGGAAGGGCGGACAATAGCCGTCGGCAGACTGCCCCGGTGCCTCGCGATGATCTGTTCGCCCATGGCCTTTGTGAAGGTATAGGTGTCATTCCACCCCAGCTCGCGTGCACGCGACATCCCTTCTTTCACGAGCTTTTGCGTGATCCAGCGTTCGCGCAGGGCATCAAGCTGATGTGTTCGCCGGTATGCCGTAACCCGCTTTCCTCTGTTCTGCCGTTCGAGCGTTCGGTGAAACCGGGCTTTCAGACTGGGCTGTTTCGCGTCAGCGATGACGTCATTTCGGAACTTCCGTATGGATTCGATCTCCGAGTCCAGGTCGAAGTCGAGTGCGTGCCCGTTTCCCGTGGTCCTTCGGATGATTTGTTCGGGGGAGAGCAGTCTCTCCGGGATGTGACCCGTCTGCCGACCGTTGACGTAGGCCGTGGATACGTGTACGAAAATGGCATCCCGGCAGGCCTTGGCGAACTCCAGGATGCGACGGGCCCCAAGGGTATTCAGTTCGAGCGCGCGGTCCAGACGCTCGTCGAACACGACGCTCGCGGCGCAGTTGACGACGATGTCCACTTCCTCCCGCAACCCGGAATACAGTTCGGGAGACAAGCCCATTCTCGTCTGGGACAAATCGCCCGGGACCGCGACCAGTTTCGGGCGGATCGCCGGATCGAAGTCCGGGCCCAGCCGCCCTCTGAGTCTCGAGAACGCGTTGGAGGATATGATCTCGCGATCCAGCCGCTGCTCTGCCGAGCCCTTCCTCCCGGGCCGAATGAGGAGGTAGATCCGTTTCACGTCGGGAGTGTCACGCAGGAGCTTTTCGACCAGCCCTTTTGCCACGAACCCGGTGGCTCCGGTGATGAAGAAGACTTTTCCTTTTACGGCAAGCGAAATCAGGCCCATGGAGACACGAGATCTGTTATGTTTTGGCGTCTTGGATCGGCCGAGAGGGTTCTCTTTTTCGGGAATTTACAGCGGCTTGACTGGGTCGGTGGGACGGAAGGGAAGCGTTTGCGCACATCCTGCGCCGGCGATCAGCAGCGGTCGTCACCTTCTTGATTGCCCGCAGTGGCGGTTCGACCCGGGATTCACTGCTCACGCCCGCCTTCCCTGCCTGCCGGCAAGGCAGGGAAGGCGGCAGGAAATCTCAGGCTTTTGGCCTTCGGCTCGCGGGGGCGGTTTGCCGTGGCGACGGACGGCGGAGGCGGGTTCGTCGAACGTGACCGGGCGTTCTCAAAGCATTCTCGTTGAACCAAGTATATCGTTGAACCGAATATAATTAAACGCCAGACTTCCCTCCGTGTCAACCGAATTCTTTGAATCGGAAAATTGAGGTTGACAAATCCGAGAGGAAATTCTATCTTCTTCATCTTCAGGGTGATAGGCCACATTTCGGGATTTTTTCAAACGCCCCTCACGGGGCGCTTTGTTTGTCCGTCGTTCGTGTCCTGTGGAATCGTCGTGGCGATCAGAACGCTGTTGATCATCAAACCGGATGCCGTGAGACGAAACGCCGTGGGCGAAATCCTCAAATTCGTGGAAGAGAGAGGATTCAGAATCGTCGAGATGGAGATGACGACCTTGACGTGCGCCCAGGCGGCCGAGTTTTATGCCGTGCATCGGGCGCGTCCGTTTTATCCCCATCTGATCGATTTCATGACGTCGGGCCCCTCCGTTCCGGCCGTGCTCGAGGGTGAAGACGCGGTTGCCCGCTTGAGGCAGGTGGTGGGAGCCACCGATCCGGCCCGGGCGGCAGCGGGGACGATCCGGAAGGCGTTCGGATGCGGCGTTCAGGAAAACGCGGCGCACGCGTCTGATTCTCCCGAGAACGGAGCCAAGGAGATTGCATTCTTCTTCGGTGAGCAGGCCGTTTCCGGCTGAGGGTTCGCGGCGGCAGGACAACGGAACCCTGAGAGAAAACCCCACCTCCGGTCGTTTACTGCGAGAGGCGCCTGTTTTGGAAATCGAATTGAGGGAACTCGACGAAGGCGCCAACGCGTTCGAATGGTCAGAGTCTCCGGAGGAGCTCCACATCGAGGATGAGGAGCTCGACTTTTCGAAGCCCATTCACACACGGATCACCGTTTACAAGATGGGGGACTCGGTCTCGGCCTCGGGCGAGACGGAATTCGAGCTTCGGATGGCGTGCGTTCGCTGTCTCTATCCCTTTGAGAGCCGCATGCGAGGCGACTTCAAGTTCATCCTCCAGAAGGAGCGTCCGACGTCGATGGAGGGGGATGAGGACGAAGCGGTCATTTGGCTGGATGACGAAAAGGGAAGGATCGACCTGGGCGAGCACGTGAAGGATTACATCCTTCTCGAGATCCCGATGAATCCGATCTGCAGCGTGTCGTGCGAAGGGCTTTGCCCGTCGTGTGGGCAGAACTTGAATCTCGGTCGCTGCGAATGCAAGCAGGAGAAGGCCGATCCCCGTTGGGAGGCGCTGCAAGGGTTCACGGGCAAGTAGAAGCAGAAAGGATTTTGGATGGCACATCCAAAACGGAGAAGCTCCAACTCGAGAACAGGCAAACGCCGTTCGCATTGGAAGCTTCGGGCTCCGACATTTTCTGAATGTCCAAACTGTGGCCGACAGCGGCAGCCCCATCGGGTTTGCCTCAGTTGCGGCCACTACAAGGGCCAGGAGGTGGTCGAAGGCGAGGGCGTCTAGGAAGGTGGGGTCCTGAGGAGATGAAGGCTCGTTTTCGCGCTTCCATTACGGGCGTTTCCAAGTACCTCCCGGAGCGGCGGCTGACGAACGCCGACCTGGAGCAGATGGTCGATACGACGGACGAATGGATCCAGTCCCGAACCGGCATTCGGGAACGGAGGATCCTGGACGACGGTCTGGGAACCTCTGTTCTGGCCACACGGGCGGCGGAAGGCCTGATCGAGCAAAAGCAGCTGGATGTCGAGGATATCGAGCTCATCATCGTATCCACGGTGACGCCCGACATGATGTTCCCGGCCACGGCCTGCCTCGTGCAGGACAACATCGGGGCCAAGAATGCGTGGGGATTCGACCTGTCCGCGGCCTGCTGCGGTTTTCTTTATGCCCTCATCGTGGGCGGCCAGTTCGTGGCATCGGGCGCCCACAGGAGCGTGCTCGTGATCGGGGCGGACAAGATGAGCAGCATCGTGGACTACACCGACAGGTCCACGTGCGTGCTGTTCGGCGACGGTGCCGGCGCGGTCTTCCTCGAGCCCGGAGCGGACGGCGAAGGGATTCAAGACTACGTATTCCGGGTGGATGGTTCCGGGGGACAGTACCTCTGCCAGCCTGGAGGAGGCAGCCTCCACCCGGCCAGCCACGAAACCGTGGCAAAAGGGATGCACTACATACACCAGGATGGCCGTGAGGTCTTCAAGTTCGCCGCGACCCGCATGGCCTCGGCGTCGGCCGACCTCCTGAAACGGAACGGACTTACCGGAGAAGACATCGCGCTGTTCGTTCCACATCAGGCCAACAGGCGAATTATAGACGCGAGCGCGCGCAGGATGAACCTGTCCGAAGACAAGGTGTTGATCGACATAGATCGGTACGCGAATACGACCTGCGGGACGATTCCGATCGGACTTTCGGATGCCGAGGAGGAAGGGCGGCTCAGCCCCGGAGACTATGTCGTGTTGGCGAGCGCGGGAGCGGGGTTCACCTGGGGAAGCGCCCTGCTGAAGTGGGCCTATTAGCGTGAAATTCGAAACGTTGTTCCTTGGACCCTAGGTCCTGCAGCCGTGTCGTTGGCCTTTTTGTTTCCTGGGCAGGGTTCGCAGTTCGTCGGCATGGGGCAGGATTTCTACGCCGCCTCGGAAGCGGCGCGCCACGTCTTCGATCTTGCCGATGAGATTCTGGGTATCGGGCTGAAGTCCTTGTGCTTCGCCGGCCCGGAAGCCTCTCTGAAACAGACTGCGGTCACCCAGCCGGCGGTTTTTTCGCACAGCCTGGCCGCCCTGGCCGTTCTGGAGGAGAAGGGGATTCGCCCCGCCTTCGTGGCCGGGCACAGCGTGGGCGAGATCGGGGCGCTGGCGGCAGCCGGGGCGATCTCTCTCGAAGACGGACTGCGGATCGTGGGCGCCAGAGGACAGGCCATGCAGGCCGCGGGTGCGCTGCGACCCGGAAAGATGGCCGCAATTTTCGGGCTCTCCGACGATGAGGCCTGCGACCTTTGCGAATCGATTCGGGATAAAGGCGTGGTTTCGCCCGCGAACTTCAACTGTCCCGGCCAGGTCGTTGTTGCGGGCGACCGGGCGGGGGTGGATCGAGTACTGGAAGAGGCCCCGGCGCGCGGCGCGAAACGCTGCGTCGAGCTCCGCGTGAGCGGCGCCTTTCACTCCGCGTTGATGGCACCCGCGGTGGCGCCGCTTGCCAGTCTCTTGGAAACGATCGTATTTTCGACTCCGTCTGTCCCGGTCATTCCCAACGTGACGGCCGAGCCGACTCGGGACCCCGCTCACCTCAAGCGCCTGCTTTTGGAGCAGGTGGTTTCACCGGTGAGGTGGACGGCCTGCGTGCGCTGCCTGATTTCCCTGGGGATGGATCGTGCGCTGGAGGTTGGCCCCGGCAACGTGTTGAGGGGACTGATGCGAAGAATCGATCGGAAGGTCTCCGTTTCAGGCGCTGGGACCGTCGAGGAGATCGAGGAGGCCGCGGCGTGAATCGCTTGGAGGGCAAGACGGCCATCGTGACGGGAGGGTCGCGCGGAATTGGGGAGGCCGTCGCGCTTCGTCTGGCGGATGAGGGGGCCGACGTGGCGGTCTGCGCCAGTCGGAGCGTGGAGGCTGCAAAGGGGGTGTCGCAGCGCCTCGAAGGCCTGGGACGGCGCGCGCTAGGGCTGCAGGCGGACGTGTCGGATCCGGCAGGGGTTCAGGCGCTTTTCAAGACGGTTCTGGATCGCTGGGAAAGGGTGGACATCCTGGTGTGCAACGCGGGCATCACGCGTGACGCGCTGTTGATGCGGATGAGGGAGGCGGACTGGGACGCTGTCTTGGACGTCAACCTGAAGGGTGCCTTTCTCTGCATCAAGGCCGCGGCGCGGGTGATGATGCGTAGACGAAGCGGCCGGATCGTGACGGTCTCATCCGTGACCGGGCTTGTCGGAAATCCGGGCCAGATCAATTACACGGCCTCCAAATCGGGGCTCATCGGACTCACGAAGACGGTGGCCCGGGAGTTGGCTGGGCGTGGGATTACGGCGAACGTGGTGGCCCCCGGCTTCATCCCGACCGAGATGACGTCCGGTTTGAGTGCGGGCGTAAAGGAAAGACTCCTCGCCCAGATCCCGCTGGGCGCCTTTGGAAGGCCGGAGGATGTCGCAGCTGCTGTCGCCTTTCTGGTTTCAGATGATGCCGCCTACATCACCGGGCAGGTCCTCGTCGTGGATGGCGGCATGGTAATGTAATGGAGGAACGCAATGGCGGACGTTCAACAGAAGGTGGTTGACCTGCTCGTGGAGCAGCTCGGTGTGGATGCGGAAAGCGTGACCCCCGCTGCCCATTTCATAGACGATCTGGGTGCGGACTCGCTGGATACGGTCGAGCTGGTGATGGCGTTCGAAGAGGAGTTTGACCTGGAGATTCCGGACGAAGACGCCGAGAAGCTGGAAACGGTCAGCGACGCGACCGACTACTTGAAGAGGCGTCTGGGGGAGTGAAGCCCGCCGGGTGGAGGGTGGGGTGTGGAGACATGGGCACGAGTTGAGCGACGCCCATGACTGGATGGATCCGTGGACGAGCGTCGAACTGTCGTGATCACAGGCCTGGGCACGCTGGCCCCGAACGGGGCGTCCACACAGGCGTTCTGGGAGGCGCTGCTCGGCGGCGTCAGCGGTGTCGCCGAGATTCAACGGTTCGATACGTCCGCATTCCGAGTCCGAATCGGCGCAGAATTGAAGGGATTCGATCCCGAAGATTTCGGGATGGAAAGGAAGGAGGTCCGGCGAAGCGATCTCTGCACGCAGTATGCCGTCTGCGCGGCGAGAATGGCCGTGGAGAATTCCGGGCTGGACATCGAATCGGAGGATCGGGATCGGATCGGAGTCATCTTCGGGTCGGGTGTGGGCGGGATCTGGAGCATGGAAGCGCAGCATACGAACCTGATGGAGAAAGGTCCAAGACGTGTCAGTCCGCATTTCGTCCCGATGATGATTGCGGACATGACCTCCGGCCAGATCTCCATCTCTCTGGGCGTCAGAGGCCCAAACTACACGACCGTGTCCGCCTGTTCATCGGCCGCTCACGCGATCGGGAACGCGTATCGCGAGATTCGAGACGACGAGGCCGATGTCATGATCACGGGGGGCGCCGAGGCGGCGGTCAGCCCGCTCGCACTCTCCGGCTTTGCGTCCATGAAGGCCCTTTCCACGCGAAACGATGCGCCGGAGCTCGCGAGCCGGCCGTTCGACGCGGAAAGAGACGGATTTGTGCTGGGCGAGGGGGCCGGGGGGCTCGTGCTGGAGGAGCTCGGGCACGCGCTGGCCAGAAACGCGCCGATCTACGGAGAGATGCTCAGCATCGCCTATACTGCGGACGCCTACCATCAGACGGCGATGGCCCCGGGGGGCGCTGGAGGCGCCCGCGCCATGGAACTGGCGCTCACGCGTGCAGGCCTGGGACCGGAGGATGTGGACTATATCAACGCCCACGGGACGTCAACGGACATCGGCGACCGGCTCGAGACCGCGGCGATCAAGTCGGTGTTTGGGGAACGGGCGAAGGGGGTGGCCGTCAGCTCGACGAAATCGATGACAGGACATCTGCTGGGTGCCTCGGGCGCGGTTGAGATGATCGCCTGTCTTCTGGCCATGAGAGACGGCTGCGTTCCTCCGACGGTGAATTACGAGCATCCCGATCCCGAATGCGATTTGGATTATGTGGCGAATCAGGCCCGCGAGATGCCGGTCGAGGTTGCCATGAGCAATTCTTTCGGGTTTGGCGGCCACAACGCCGTTCTGGTGATGAGGAAACTTCGGTGCTAGCGATTTCCCGTCTGAGACGGGGAGGTCGCCGAGCGTTCAACCGAAAGTGTCGGATCGAAACCGTTTGAAGGAGATCTCGTCATAGGACTTCGACGCATTTTACGCGAGTTGGGCGCCTGGCTCACGCACGGGAGTATTGAGAACGGGCCGCTGGAGGAGCTCCAGGGAAAACTGGGCTACACGTTTGCCAACTTGGAGTACCTGACGCAGGCGCTGAAGCACCGCTCATACGTCTATGCCGTCGATGGAGAGGGCGTTGAATCGAATGAACGCCTGGAATTTCTGGGCGACGCCGTTCTCGACCTCGTCGTGACGGAGCGTCTCTTCAAGAGGTTTGGTCAGAAGCGGGAGGGCGACCTCACACAGATCAAGTCCTTACTCGTGAGCAAGGTGGTTCTGGCGCAGATGGGCCGCGAGTTGGGTCTGGGTTCGTATGTTTTGCTGAGTAAGGAGGAAGGCCTCTCGGGTGGGCGCGACCGGACCTCGATCATTGGAGACGCGTTCGAGGCGCTGCTGGGCGCCATCTATTTGGATGGAGGCCTGAATGCCGCCGACATTTTCTTGAGGCGGACCCTTCTCTCCAACGTGGACAAGGTGGTTTCAAACGGAGCCTATCTGAATTTCAAGAGCGTGCTCCTGGAACATACTCAGGGAGAGGGGCAGGGGCATCCCAGGTATCTGGTGAACTCGGAGGAAGGGCCTGACCACCGCAAGCTCTTTACAGTGGAGGTCGTGATCAAGGGCAAAAGCATGGGCCTCGGGCGAGGTCGGAGCAAGAAGGAAGCCCAACAAATGGCGGCCAGAGATGCGCTGAAAAGGCTACAGGTCTGTTAGGCGATGGCGGACGGGAAGTCGAACCGGTGGCGTTTCCTGAACAGCCGATTTGGAAACGCCTTTTTTAATATGGCGGTGGACGAAGCGGTCGCGCGGTCCGTCGAACGGGGGACGTCGCCTCCTACCCTCCGCGTGTTCGGCTGGTCGCCCCCGGCGATCTCTTTCGGCTATGCGCAGCGCGTCGAGCGCGACGTGAGTCTCGAAAAGTGCCGCCGCGCGGGAATCGACTGGGTCCGACGGCCGACGGGCGGCCGGGCCGTCCTGCACTGGAACGAGCTGACCTACAGCGTGCTCTGCACGGCCGATGATTCGCATCTTGGCGGGAAAATTCTGGAGGCCTACGAAAAGATCAGCGTCTGCCTCGTCGCCGGCATCCGGCGTCTCGGCGTCGACGCGCGGTTCGAGCCCCATCGTCAAAGGCTCCCTTCGCCGCGGGGCGAGCGCGTCGCGAACCCCTGTTTCTCCAGCACCGCCCAGTTCGAAGTCGTGGTCGAGGGCAAGAAACTGGTCGGAAGTGCGCAGCGTCGCATGGGGTCCGTATTGCTGCAGCACGGGTCTTTGCTGATCGGACCCGAGCACAAGCGGATCGTGGACCTGATGCCGTATGGAGATGCGCGCGTCAAGGCGCATTTCAGGCAGGAGCTGGACGCACACACCCTCTCGCTGGAGGAGATCGTTGGTCGAGCGGTGCAATTCGAAGAGGTTGCTCAAGTGCTTCGAGAGGGGTTTGAGGAGCGCCTGGACGTCGCGCTGGAGGAGGCGCAGCTGTCCCCGGAGGAGGCGAAGGAAGCCGAGCGCCTGACAGCGGAGAAATATGGCGCAGAAGCGTGGAATTTGAGCGCGCGCGCCCCCGTTCGGAGATGAACCGGGAGATCTGAGAAGATGCCGACATGGGATCGCCGCGCAGACCATGGCGGTCGCTCCGAAGAGATCCGGTGGCGGGTACATCCCCTCCTGGACGAATCCCGTTTCAAGTCTGGTCTGCTTCTCTCGATCTTGATCGGGCTGTCCGTCGGGGTCTGGGTCAGTTTCGAGGAGTCGGTGTTCAGCCTGATTACGTTTGGACTGTTGGGCGCTTCTCTCTCGCGGTATTTGCTGCCCACCCGCTACGCCCTCGATCGGGAGGGGATCAAGGTTTCCCACGCGGGGATGATCCGGAAGATGGCCTGGAACCGGATACGAAGGATCTCCGCTTCCCGTGAAGGGCTCTTCCTCAGCCCCTTCGCCGGTCCGAGCCGGCTCGATGCTTTCAGGGGGCTCTTCCTCAGTTGTCAGGAGAATCGGGACGAGGTGATGCGTTTTGTCAGGGATCGGGTCTCGCAAGACGCGGTTTAGTGCTTGGTGGTCGCACGCCTTTGCTGTCGAAGCGCCCGAAGATCGGTTCGACCCGGAAGAGGCGGCGCTGGCGGAGCGGCTGGCCAGATTTGTCGTCAGACGTCGCATGACGACGCCCGCCCTGATGATTCTGGAGATGGGCCGCCCGTTCAACTTTATTGGAAGTCAGTTTCTGGTCTTTCTATCTCCCTTTTTGACACTGATTTTTTCGACGGTCGACTACGAGCGTTTTGTCCGGTTCCTGGAGAAACGTCCGAGTATTGCGTTCCTGGTCGACAAGATCCTGGAGCTGGAACAGGACAGAGATGAGTGATCCGAATGTCGTGATTGCCACCGACTGCGGCAGCACGACCACCAAGGCAATTCTGATCGAAAACAGACAGGGAGCCTACCGGCAGACCCATCGCGGCGAGGCCCCCACGACGGTTGAGGCCCCGTTCGAGGACGTGACCCGGGGTGTGCTGAATGCCATTCAGGAAGTTGAAGAGCGCTCCGGCCGACAGATTCTGAGCGGCGAAAAGATCATCTCGCCGAGCAGTGCGGAGCGGGGGGTGGATCTCTACATCTCTACGAGCAGCGCGGGCGGAGGCCTTCAGATGATGGTGGCGGGCGTTGTCGCGACGATGACGGCCGAGAGCGCCCAGCGTACGGCCCTGGGGGCAGGGGCGATCGTGATGGACGTGCTGTCATCCGACGACGGCAGGTTGCCGCACCAGAAGATCGAACGCATCAGGCAGCTCAGGCCCGACATGGTCCTGCTCTCCGGCGGGACGGATGGCGGAACGGTCAGCCACGTCGTGGCGCTCGCAGAGTTCATCGGGGCGGCCGACCCGAAGCCGAGATTCGGGACAGGGTTCCACCTCCCCGTCATCTTTGCGGGCAACCGAAAGGCCCGGCCCGAAGTCGAACAGGTGCTGGGGGACAAGACGGCCCTGACGATGACCGAGAATCTGCGCCCGGTGCTCGAGAGGGAAAACCTGGGGCCGGCCCGTCAGGTGATCCACGACCTCTTCCTGGACCACGTTATGGCGCAGGCGCCGGGCTACAGAAAGCTGATGGCGTGGACAGACGCGCCGATTATGCCCACACCGGGCGCGTTCGGACTGATCACGCAGGCCGTGGCCCGACGCCAGGGCATCGATCTTGTCGGCGTGGATATCGGCGGGGCCACGACCGATGTGTTCAGTGTGTTCGGTGGGGCGTTCAACCGAACGGTGAGCGCGAACCTGGGGATGTCCTACAGTATCTCAAACGTGCTGGCAGAGACCGGGGTCGACGGGGTGAATCGATGGATGCCCTTCCGGATCGACGAGGCGGATCTCCGAGACCGGATCAAGAACAAGATGATCCGGCCGACGACCGTTCCGCAGACGCTGGAGGACCTCCAGATCGAGCAGGCGATCGCGCGAGAGGCGCTTCGGCTGGCGTTTATCCAGCACCGGGCGCTCGCAGTCGGTCTGAAAGGCGTGCAGACCGAACGGACGCTCTCCGACGTCTTCGAGCAGGCCGGGACGGGCGAGAGCCTTATCGATATGATGAATCTGGACCTGTTGATCGGGAGCGGGGGTGTGCTGTCTCACGCGCCCCGGCGAGCCCAGGCCGCTGCGATGCTGATCGACGCCTTCCAGCCCGAAGGGGTCACCCGGCTTGCCGTGGACAGTATTTTCATGATGCCGCACCTGGGGGTGCTGTCTACCGTCCACGAAGGCGCGGCGACGGAGGTGTTCGAGCGGGACTGTCTCGTCGACCTGGGCACGTGTATCGCCCCGGCCGGGATTGGAAAGTGGGGAGAGGTGTGCGCGACATACGAGATCGCGCTGCCCGACGGTGCGGCGTCGGGCGAGCTCAAGGTTGGAGATTTGCAGCTTCTCGCGCTGCTTGAAGGTTTGGAGGCGGAGACGACCCTGAAGCCGGCCCGTCGCTGGAATGTGGGCGCGGGGCCTGGCGAGGAAGTTCGGGCGCGTGTCCGCGGGGGCGTCGTCGGGATCATCCTGGACGGCCGGGGCCGACCGATCAGCCTTTCCGACGATCCCGAGACACGGCTCGAGCGGAATAGGTTCTGGCACGAAGGCCTTGGACTTTACCCGGACTGAGATCTCACCGGGAGGCGCGGAGAACGCGCGGACCGTGCAAGCTCGGACGCCGTGAGATCGCAATCCACGGAGGAAGAACGCATGAAGCGACAGTCAAACGGTCTCTTTTCGATCTTGCCGGCCGCGGTCGCGGGTCTCCTTCTGTCGTGCGGTTCGGAAGCGCCGTCCCCCGACCTGATCGATCCGGCGGCATCTTGGCAGAAGGTCCAAGAAATGCTTGCCGGGACAAAGGACATCATCGTCCTGGACGGGACGGAACCGGCGCCGCTCAGATATGAAGGGCGGGACAACCCCACGTATGGGGACTGGATGGTGTTTCACTTCCTGTCCGATCCCGAAAATTTCAATCCGTACACTTCAAACGACGCCGGCGCTTCGAGGGTTCACCGCTACATTTACGATTCGCTGCTCTACGCGGAAAACGAGCCCCCTTTTGCACTGAAAGGGAGCGTCGCCAAGGCCTACCCGCAGATTTCCGAAGACCACCTGACCTACACGTTCGAACTGCGGGACAACGTGCGCTTCGCGGACGGCAGATCGATGACGGTGGACGACGTGATCTTCAGCATGAAGGTGATCCACAATCCGCGCGTGCTCGCCGCTCACGTGCGCAACTATTATGCCGCGGTCCGGGATGTCCGTAAGGTGGGTCCGTCCAAGATCAGCTTCGTCTGCAGGGAGCCCTATTTCCGCAACGATATCTCGCTGGGCTCGTTCGAAATTCTGCCGAGACATTTCTACGACGCCGATGGTCTGATGGACCCGGTTCCGGTGCGAAGCCTGATTGACGGCACCTGGGAAGCGGGGCCGCACAAGGACCGCGTGGTGAAATTCGCCGACGCGTTCAACCAGGGTTTCAATCGGCGGATGCTGGGGTCGGGCCCTTACCTGGTGAAAGACTGGGAGCAGGATGTGATTACGGGACAGAAGGTCGTGCTCACGCGCAACCCCGACTACTGGGGAAGGGGGGTAGAAGGCCTTCCGGCGACGGGCTATACGGACAGAATCGTGTTCAAGATCATCAACAACGAAGATGCGGCGTTTGTCGAGTTGACCAACGGGAATCTGGACGTCCGCAGTCTGCGGCCCCTGGAGTTCAAGGACAAGAGCTGGTCTCCGAATTTTGTCGGACGGTTCTTCAAAGGGATCGAATACTCCAGCGGATATACCTACATCGGGTGGAACAATGCCCATCCTCTATTTCGCGACCTGCGGGTGCGACGAGCGATGACTCACCTTATTGATCGGCAAGGGTTGGTCGAGAATCTGCTTCTCGCCCTGGGAGAGACGGTTGAGGGACCCATCCACAAGTTCCGACCTGAGTACAACCACGGTCTGAAACCGTATGAATATGATCCAGAATTGGCACTCCAGCTCTTGGAAGAGGCGGGATGGGGCGACAGCGACAACGACGGGATGCTTGATAAAGAGATAAGGGGCAAGAGAACACCCTTCAAGTTTGAATTTCTGGTCAACTCGGGCAACCAGCTCAGGAAGGACATCGCGCTCACGCTGCAAAGTGAGTTGGAGGATATCGGCATTGTCTGCCAAGTTCGCGAATTGGACTGGTCTATCTTTCTGGATCGAGTCAAGAACCAGGAGTTCGCTGCCGTCACGCTCGGGTGGTCCGGCGGAGGGGGCGTTCGCTTCCCACCCGACGCATACCAGGTATGGCATTCGTCTCAGGCCGAAGGTCGAGGCTCGAACTTCATCGGTTTCAAGAATGGTGAAGTGGACGAGATTCTGGAGGCCTATCGACGTGAGTTCGATATGGACAAACGTATCTCTCTCTACAGGCGGTTTCAAGAGGTCCTGCACGCAGAGCAGCCCTACACGTTTTTGTGGAAGTCGCGCGTCGCCCGCGCCTACAACCGCCGCTTCCGCGGCGTAAACTGGTATCCGGGCGGGAGCGACACACAGGAGTGGTTCGTCGCCGCGGGTGACAGACTCTATCAATAGACATTCTGCGTAAAACGACGGCCTATGATTCGGTATATCATCCAGCGCGTGCTGCTGCTCATCCCGACGATGATCGGCATCACGCTCATTTCCTTCCTGATCATGCACCTTGCCCCGGGAGACCCGGTGGAACTCTTCCTGGGGGGCCTTGCGGGCAGTGAGGGGATCGCGACAGACGAGCCGTCCGATCTGGAAAAGACCCGTGAAGACCTCAGGCGGCAGCTTGGGCTGGACAAACCGATTCACGTTCAGTACCTGAGCTGGCTGTCCAACCTGCTGCTGCGGGTGGAGCGTCTGAGCGGATACGAGCGGACGGCGCTGCTTGTGGATCGCGTGCTGGACGACCTCGAGCCCGATACACGAGATGCGCTCGGCGCGCTGGATGATGAGGCGCGCAAGTCGCAATTTCGGGCGCACTTCGAGAAGCGTTTTCCGGGTCGGGTCGATGAACTTGTCGGGTCGTCTTTCTGGGAAGGCCGGACCGTCAAACTGGAGTCGAATTACCGTTATGAGGGTCCGGGGCTTGAACTGGGCACCCTCCTGGGAAGACGGTTCGTGACCCTCAACTTCGGCCGGTCCTTCAAGGACCAGCGCCCCGTGATCCGGCGAATCGGCGATCGGCTTCCGATCACGGTGGAGATCAGCGCGATCAGCCTGATCGTCGCCTATCTCGTCGGCCTGCCGGTCGGCGTCTGGGCGGCCGTCAAACAGAATACGCTCACCGATCGGGTCCTCACCGCAGGAACGTTCATGCTGTGGTCCATGCCGTCCTTCTGGGTCGGGATGCTTCTGATCATCTTCTTCTGCAACAAGGAATTTTTCTACTGGTTCCCCGCGTCGGGCATTCAATCGATCGAGGCGGCCCCCGACTGGGGGGCCTGGCGTCTGCTGAGGGACCACGTCCATCACATGGTCCTGCCGGTCCTGGCGTCTGCCTACGCGAGCTTCGCGGGGATATCGCGCTTCATGCGCACGAGCATGCTGGAAAATTTCCGGCTGGACTACGTTCGCACCGCACGCGCCAAGGGACTGTCAGAGCGCGTCGTCGTTTTTCAGCACGTGATGCGCAATTCGCTGATTCCGATCGTGACGATTCTCGCCTATCTGCTCCCGGGATTGATCGCGGGGTCGGTCTTCATCGAGACGATTTTCACGATACCCGGTCTCGGATATCTGGGCTACCAGTCCGTGCTGGTGAGGGACTATCCGGTCGTGATGGCAATGTTTACGATCGGATCTATGCTGACGCTGATTGGGATTCTTGTTGCGGACGTGCTTCTGAAGGTGGTGGATCCACGCATTGAATTCTCCGGACTCCAGGGGTAATCCGTGTCACGATTGACCGACATCGAGCGCGGCGACGACGCATCCGAGGAGACCGATCCGCTTCAGGGAGGGCGTGAGGCGCAGTCTTACTCCAAGTTGGTCTGGAAGCAGTTCCGGAAGAACCGGCTGGCCGTGGCGGGCCTGATTGCGATCTGTGCGCTTGCCGCCATCGCCGGAGGCGCAGACCTCCTTGCCGGAAACAAACCTTATTACATGGAGTACGGGGGCAAGGTCTACTTTCCCGCCTTCCGCCAGTACGGCGTGCATCTGGGTCTGCTGGACTGGTCACCGGAGCTGAGAAAACGGCGAAACTTCAAACGTCTGAAGGTGTCGCGGGCGATCTATCCGCCCGTGCCCTACGCCCCGAACGAGATCCGTCTGAACGAAAAGTATCAACCTCCGAACCGTCAACATTTCCTGGGGACCGACCGGCTGGGGCGCGATGTCCTCGCCGGTCTGATTCACGGGTCCCGCTACGCGTTGACGATTGGCCTCGTCTCCGTCGGGATCTCGATGTTTATCGGCGTCTCGCTGGGCGCGTTGGCCGGGTACTTCGGGGGATGGGTCGACCTCCTGCTATCCCGGCTGTTCGAACTCTGGCAGGCGATTCCCACCTATTTCCTGATCATCACCGTAGCGGCGTTCTTCCCTCCGAGCCTTTTTTTTATTATGATCATCATCGGGTTTACGGGGTGGGTGGGGATCGCCCGGTTGACGCGCTCGCAGTTCCTTCAAGTCCGGGGGTTCGATTTCGTGACCGCGGCGGGAGGGTTGGGGTATTCCAGCGCCCGAATTATGTTTGTGCACATGCTTCCCAACGCCATCGCCCCGGTGTTGATCCCGGCGGCGTTCGGCGTCGCGGGCGCCATTCTTGCGGAGTCCGGGTTGAGCTTTCTGGGAATTGGGGTGCCCGCCGAGGCCATTACGTGGGGATCTTTGCTCGCGGGCGCGCGGAGCAATGCCTCCGCGTGGTGGCTGGTGATCGTGCCCGGGTTCGCGATCTTTTTGACCGTGGCGATGTACAATCTGCTCGGAGACGGGCTTCGGGACGCGCTGGATCCGAAGATGAGGTTTGAATAGCCCATGGCACACGCCTACACGCCCGGGCTTCGGGTGACGGCACGGGCGACGTTGCGGCGGCGCAGGCAGCTCCCTTTAAAAGGGAGAATCCTGGTCTCCGAAGGCGAGCGCGTCCGCAGGGATCAGGTGGTGGCGGAGACCGATCTCCCCGGAAACGTGACGACCCTGAACCTGGTCAACCGGCTCGGCGCGACGCCGTCCGAACTGCCTTCTTTCATGCTGAAGGCAGAAGGCGATCCTGTTGAGGAAGGCGAGCCCCTCGCCGAGACCCGGCCCTTCATCAAGTGGTTCAAGACGACCGTGCCGTCGCCGATCACGGGGACGGTGGAAAGCGTCTCAAGCACGACGGGTCAGGTGCTGCTGCGCGAGCCTCCTCGCCCCGTGCAGGTCCACGCCTACGCGGACGGCACCGTTGCGGAGGTGATCCCGGATGAAGGCGTCGTCGTTGAAACGACAGGGGCCTTTATTCAGGGGATCTTTGGCGTGGGCGGCGAATACTGGGGTCCGCTCCGCGTCGTAGCGGAGGCCCCCGATCAGGCCCTCGAAGCCCGTCAGATCGACCCTGCGTGCGCCGGAAGGATTGTCGTGGCCGGGGCCCTGCTCACGCTCGAAGGCGTGCGCCGGGCTCAGGAAATGGGCGCCGTGGGCGTGATCGGCGGCGGCATTCGGGATCAGGATCTGCGTCTCCTTCTGGATGGCGACCTTGGGGTGGCCATCACGGGCACGGAGGAGATCGGACTCGCGGTGATCGTGACCGAGGGGTTCGGAGAGATCGCCATGGCGAAGCGAACATTTGAACTCTTGAGGAATCGCGCCGGGAGAGAGGCCTCGATCTCCGGGGCCACGCAGATCCGGGCCGGGGTGATGCGGCCGGAAATCATCGTTCCCGATCTGGATGGAAAGGGTGGCGTGGCCTCCGCCGTTTCGTCGTTCGGGGCGGGGCTTTCGGTCGGGGCCGTTCTACGGGCGATCAGGGCGCCCTACTTTGGCAGGATCGGGAAAGTGACGGCGCTGCCGGCCGAGCTTCAGGCGGTGGATTCGGGGGCGAGGGTGCGCGTGCTGGAAGTGGAGTTTGAAGACGGCACCCGCGCCGTGGTCCCAAGGGCGAACGTGGAGCTGATCGCTGAGTAAACCTGCAGGAAAGGGTAGGCGTGGTGGACAGGCTGAGGTGGACAACGATTGTAATTGCGCTGTTCGCGTTTGCGGGTCGAGCGGACGCTCAGGCGGCTCCGCCGGCTGAGGTGAAGGCCTTCGATACGCCGAATGACGCCGGGAAGGGCATCACGCTCACGTGGCGGCGGGCCGAGTCCGCGCCGCCGGGCACGGTTTACGAGATCAAAGTCGCCGAGACAGCCGACGGGCCGTTTTCCCTCGCCGCGGAGGTGGATGCCTCGGGCAATCTGATGTCGGACGAGCCCGGCCTGTTCGGCTATGACGTGGAGCATCAGAATTTCCACGTCTTTCACGTTCGCGAATACGCGGTCCCGACCGAGCCGCCATCGAAGCGGGAGCTCGAGAGCGACAAAACTTACTTTTTCAGGGTCGGAATTCCGGGGGAGGCGGGCAAGGAAAGCGGCGTCGTTCAGGCGGAAGCCCGCGGGAATCTATTCAACTGGGCGAAGCTGAATAACTTGATCCTGGGCGGTCTGTTTTCCATCGCCATCCTGGTCTACATTCGTCTGGCCAGGCGCAAAGATTTCGAGATTCGTCGTCTCGCCGGATTGGACGCGCTTGACGAAGCACTCGGACGTGCTACGGAAATGGGCAAACCTGTGTTCTTCATCCACGGCCTGACGGACATGGGCAGTCCCTCGACCATCGCTTCCGTCAACATCCTCGGGCAAGTCGCTCGGCGTACCGCACGCTACGAAACCCAGCTGAAGGTCGGAAATCGAGACCCGATCGTCATGTCCGTCAGCCAGGAGGTTGTCAAGGAAGCCTGCATCGAGGTCGGTCGGCCGGACGCCTTTAACGAAGACGACATTTTCCTGGCCGCGGCGGACCAGTTCAGCTATGCCGCGGCGCTGGAAGGTATGATGACGCGCGAAAAGCCTGCTGCCAACCTCTTGATGGGCTACTTCTACGCGGAGGCTCTCCTGCTTGCGGAAACCGGGTCGGCAACGGGCGCCATCCAGATCGCCGCAACCGACGCGTATACACAGCTTCCGTTCTTCGTAACCACCTGCGATTATACGCTTATGGGAGAGGAGCTTTACGCGGCGAGCGCCTATCTTTCTCGCGATCCTAAGCTCTTAGGCAGCCTGAAAGGCCAAGACCTGGGCAAGGGAATCTTCATCCTCATCATCCTGCTGGGCACGCTGCTGTCCACGGCAGGCTATCCATTGCTCACGCGGATTTTCACCTCCTACTAGAAAAGATCCCGAGGCGCCCGGATGCCCTTCCTTCAGCGAACACTTCCATTGATCATCGCCTTCTTGGCCGGCATGACCGGTATCTTCACGTATTACATACCCATCGCGCACCCGGTTGAGGTTGAAACGGCAACCTGGTACCGCATTATCGCGGCATTCGCCATGTTCCTCGGCATTTACAGTCTGCTTCACATGCACTGGAACCGGATCAGGCGCAAGAATGCAGGCTGGGGCTACAGCCTTGTGATGTATGGCGGATTTGCGGTCGCGATTCTGCTGGCCGTCTACAACAACGGCCAAGGGCCCTTTCATCCGTTGGCGAACGGCAATGGATTGGATCTTGGATGGATGTACACACACATCCACGTTGCCGGCGGGGCCACGATGTTCTCTTTGCTCGCCTTTTTCATTGCCTCTGCCGCGTACCGAACCTTCCGTGCCCGTTCCGCAGAAGCCGTTATCCTGCTGGTCGCCGCCGTGCTCGTCATGCTCGGGCGGGTTCCCATTGGCGCCTACCTCTCTGAACACCTTCCTGAAGTGTCTCAGTGGTTGATGGCCACCCCCAACCTTGCCGCTCGGCGCGGAATCCTGCTCGGAGTGAGCCTCGGGGCCATCGCAACCGCGCTTCGGATCATCTTCGGGATCGAACGGGCCTATCTCGGAGAGGAGGAGCAATGATGAAGCGTCTCCTGAACATCGATCGCCGCCTGGTCTACCTTTCCATCTTTCTGGCCGTCAGCCTCCCCCTCGTCATCGATTTCGAATTACCGATCAAAGCCACGCCCAACGTCCGGTCGGTCTACGACACGATTGAACGTCTCGAGAAAGGACATGCCACCGTTCTCATCTCCTTCGACTATGGACCCAGCTCACAACCTGAGCTGCAGCCGATGGCTCTGGCCATCCTCCGCCATTGTTTCAGTCGAGGCGTGAGGGTGGTTGGCGTGACGCTCGTCGCCGAGGCGGTAGGGCTGGCGCAACAGGCCTTCGAAACGGCGGCCGGAGAGTTTGGAAAGGAGTATGGCAGGGACTACGCCTTTCTCGGATTCAAGGCTGGAGGGCCGATCCTGGTCCTCAACTTGGGGCAGGATCTGCCGGGAACGTTTCGTCAGGATATTCGTGGAAACGAAACTTCGGAGATGGAAGTTACGAGAGACATCCGATCTCTGAAGGATTTCGACTACGTCGTCGATCTCGCCGCCGGATTTCCAGGCGTCGAAGAATGGATTGCCTACGGACAGGAACGCTATCGCTTCCCTTTGGGTGCCGGATGCACCGCCGTAATGGCCCCGGACTTCTTCCCCTTTCTGCAGTCTAAACAGCTCAACGGCCTGATCGGGGGGCTTGCCGGTGCGGCCGAGTATGAATCCTTGATTGGCAGGAAAGGACTGGCGGCCAGCGGGATGCGCCCACAATCCGTCGCCCACGTCGTAATCATCGCTTTCATCCTCCTGGGGAACGGGGTCTACTTCCTGCATCGAAGGTCTGCCAGTTGAAAGGATTTCAGCGTTGAACCGGGATTCCATCTTCCTTGTCGTATTCATTTGCGTCTTTGCAATCGTGAATATTACGCTCCTTGGTACGGGAAGGATCGCGTTGGGCTGGTCCGGATTCGGCGTCATCCTTGCCGCCGGATTGACGCTCGCGCTTTATAGCTTTCTCTATAGGGACAACCCCCTTTTCAAAGTTGCGGAGCACCTCTACGTGGGGGTTGTCGCCGCGTACGAATTAGCCCTGGTCTGGTACCAAAACATCCTCGTGGATGTAATCGATCCATTGTTTACGCCTCCCGCCGAAGTTGGAACGAGGTGGCTGGTCCTTGTCCCGACGATCCTGGGTCTTTTTCTGATGACCCGCGTCATCGGGAGAGGGGTCTGGCTCAGCCGCCTCTCATTCGCCTTTATCGTTGGGCTCGGTGCCGGCCTCGCGATCCCCCGTCGAATTGCTTCTTTCATCCTCCAGCAGCTCGAACCCAGCATTCGCCCCCTCTGGGAGAGCGGCACGGGCCTCTGGGAGACATTGAATGTCCTGATCATATTGGTGGGCGTGGTCAGCGTGCTCGTCTATTTCTATTTTTCCGTAGAACACCGGGGTGTGATCGGAGGCGTGTCCAAGGTGGGCATATGGTTTCTGATGATCTCTTTTGGCGCCTCGTTCGGGTATACGGTGATGGCGCGGCTTTCCCTGTTGATCGGCCGAGTCAACTTTCTGCTCGAAGACTGGCTGAGGCTCAACCCACCGTTTTTCTAGGATTGGAGATGTCGCGCCGTGAGAGACGTCCTACCGGGACGTCTCCGCGGATTTGAACAGAGCGAAAACGCCGAGGGTGATCAGGATTTGCCCGCCGACCGCCTGAGGCGAGGGAAAGAGAATTCGGAACGCACGCAGGGGCGGGGAGTTTAAGTCATATTGGTCCTGTTGACCGAGCACGGTCATGTCAGAAATACTCTTAAATGTTGAAAAATTAGAGACTTGTTTTTTCTCAGATGACGGCATCGCGCGGGCGGTGGACGGCGTTTCGTTTGTCCTGAGCAAGGGCGAGACCCTCGGGCTGGTTGGAGAATCGGGCTGTGGAAAGAGTGTGACCTCCTTGAGCCTGATGCGGCTGATCCCGGAGCCGCCAGGGCGGATCGTGGCGGGCAAGATTACGTTCAAGGGACGGGATCTGTTGAAGCTGAGCGAAAGGGAGATGCGGAAGGTGCGGGGAAACGACATTGCCATGATCTTCCAGGAGCCGATGACCAGCCTCAATCCGGTCTTCACCTGCGGCACCCAAGTCGACGAGGCGGTGATGCTCCACCAGGGCCTCGGCCCGGAGGCGGCCCGCGAAAGGACCGTGGAGATGCTTCACCGAGTCGGCATGCCCGACCCCGTGCAGCGGGCCGAAGCCTACCCGCATCAACTCTCGGGCGGGATGCGGCAGCGCGTGATGATCGCCATGGCGCTATCCTGCAATCCCGACCTGCTGATTGCCGACGAGCCGACGACGGCCCTGGACGTCACGATTCAGGCTCAGATCCTGGAGTTGCTGGAGGCGCTCAAGGAGGAATTGGGGATGGCGGTCTTGATGATCACGCACGACCTCGGGGTCATCGCGGAGGTCGCCGACCGTGTGGCGGTGATGTATGCGGGGAAGATCGTTGAGATGGGGAGCGTTGAGGAGATCTTTTCCGAACCGAGTCATCCCTACACGCAGGGACTTCTGAAGTCGATTCCCAGGCTGACTCAGGCGCAGGATCGATTGATGGTGATTCCGGGCTCGGTGCCCGATGCCACGGCCTTTTCCGACGGGTGCCGCTTTTCTCCGCGGTGTCCACGGGCCGAAGCTGTCTGCACCGAATCAGAACCGGCCCTGCTGGACGTAGCGGGCGGGCACCCTGTGGCCTGCTGGATGGCGGATGGATATCCCGCGCCCCACGTCGCACGCGAGGGTTCTTTTGACGACCCCTGACACACTTGTCGAAGTTCGGAACTTGAAGAAATATTTTCCGATCACGAGCGGGATCTTCTCGAGCGTTTCTGGACACGTGCGGGCGGTGGACGGGGTATCCCTGTCGATTCGAAACGGAGAAACCCTCGGGCTCGTGGGGGAGTCGGGCTGTGGAAAGACGACGGCCGGACGCGCGATCCTCAGGCTGATCGAACCGACGGAAGGGCAGGTCAGGTTCGACGGAACCGATGTCCTTCGACTGAACCGAAAGGGCCTGCGGGCGATCCGAAGGCAGATGCAGATCATCTTTCAGGACCCCTACAGCTCGCTGAATCCACGGATGACCGTCGGCGGCATGCTTTCCGAGGCCCTGAAGATTCACAAGCTGGCCAGGGGAAAGGTGCTGCGGGCGAGGGTCTCGGAACTTTTGGAAACCGTCGGCCTTCGGCCTGACTACGCCAGGAGATATCCCCACGAATTCAGCGGGGGTCAGCGCCAGCGCATCGGGATTGCTCGGGCCCTGGCCGTGAACCCGCGGTTCATCGTTGCGGATGAGCCCGTCTCGGCCCTCGACGTGTCGATACAGGCCCAGATCATCAATCTGTTGCAGGACCTTCAGGCCCGATTGGGCTTGACCTACCTGTTCGTGGCGCACGACTTGAGCGTGGTTCGCCACATCTCGGACCGGGTTGCCGTCATGTACCTGGGACGGATCGTGGAGATTGCGGACAGCCAGCGGCTCTACACCGATCCTCAGCATCCCTATACCCGGGCGCTATTGTCGGCGATACCGATTCCAGACCCTTTGAAGAGGCCGTCGCGGACCGTGCTCCCCGGGGACGTTCCGAGCCCTGCAAACGTCCCATCCGGGTGTCCCTTTCACCCGAGGTGTCCGGAACGGGAGGAGGCTTGCAGCCGGATCCGACCCGACCTTCTCGAAGTGGAGTCGGGGCACCGCGTCGCGTGCATTCTGAGGACGGGGCAAGGCGCCGCACCGGTCTCCTGATTCTGTTTCGCGAACGGATGGATGGTTTGCGGTGGGGCTTGACCTGAGGTCTGTTCGGTCTTTGGCCGAGGCGGAAAGCCACTCCCTTCGCGGGGGATCGCTTACGCTGCGGTACGGCCGGGTTGTCTTTTGGTCGCCGCCGGGTATATTCAGAAGGTTAATTTCACCGTATTTGCACAACTTTCCAGAGAGGTGGCCGTGAATCAGATCCAACCCTTGACTGTCATTACCGTGTCATTGGCCCTCTTGTGCTCGATTGGCTTGAAGGACCGTGCGGACGCCCAGGTCCACAGCCGTTTCGGCAAGGTCGGCCCGGTCCGTGACCTTTCAGATGTGCCGTTGAATCGACCGAGTCCCAAGCTGGACCTCGACGATGAGGTCGTCTACGAGTTCTTCCCTTCCTTTCTCGGCCTGGGGTCCCCCGGCGCCAGACAGATTCGGACCCGGTACTTCCTCATCAATTTCGTGGGCGCCGAGACCACGGCGCGACGCGTGGCCGAGATTGCCGACGACGCGTTCGAGCAGATTACACAGCATTATCCCGGCTCGGTGGAGCGGTTCGCCCCGATTCACGTCTTCGTGACGGACGGATCGGACGTTCTGGGTAACGCCTTCGCCAGTCCCAGCCGCAGCTTTGTCATGTTTTGGGCCTCTCCGTTCGACATCGAACAGCGCGGATCGAGCGACTGGGTCCGGAACGTATTTACTCACGAATTGACGCACGTCATTACCTGGAAGGCGGTTCATAACAAACTGCCGTTCGAGATTGGCGTTCTGGCGGGCAGCGAGTCGAACAGCAACCCGGATTACCGTTTTGTGCTTCCGATTTATCACGCAGCCTTTCCGATGTGGTTTTCGGAAGGCGTCGCGCAGTTTGAATCGAAGGAGTTCGGAGGAGACTCGTGGGATACGCATCGGGACATGCTGCTTCGTACGGCCACGCTGGAAAAGGATCTGCTTCCTTACACGAGCATGGGCAGTTTCTCAGGGAAGGACAGCTTCCACGGCGAGATGGTCTACAATCAGGGATTTGCCCTCCTGAACTACGTCGAAGCGGTCTATGGCGATGAAAAAGTTCGGGCGATGCTGGACCATCGGCCCATCGTGAACTTCAAATCGTCGGTCAAGAAGACCCTCGGCATCTCAGCCGATCGGCTCTACGCCGACTGGGTGACCCATCTGGAGGAAAAATACGGAGCCGTGGCCGACTCCGTGAACGCCGTTGGCGAGCGGGAAGGAGAACGGATCTTCGACAAGGGCTCGTATGAGTTTTATCCGACATACTCCCCTGACGGGTCGAAGGTCGCCTTCATCACGAACAACGGCGAAGACTACAAGCTGAACAGGCTGGTCGTGATGGACCTCTCCACCCGCAAACTCCAGACGGTGGCCAAATGGAATCAGGCGCCCTATGGCCTGTTGTCCACGCGGTTTTCGTGGGCCCCCGACGGTAAGCGCCTTTTTTTCGTCAGATCGGTCGGTGGCCGTTGGGACATCTTCTCCTACGATTTGGAGCAGCGAAAGGAGAAGCGGGTCACGATCGGGCTTCGGGGAAAGGATCCGGCGATCTCACCCGACGGCACACAGGTGGCGTTCGTTGGACATCGGGACGGGACGAACAGCCTCGGCATTCTCAGGATCGACAGCACGCGTGTTCGCCACTTGACGCAAAACAACGACGGCACCCTCTACTTCGGCCCCAAGTGGTCTCCGGACGGAAAGCGAATCCTGTTTACGGTGTTCAGGGGAGAAGATCGGGATATCGCCATCATCGACGCGGACGCCACGCCCAGACCCAGACACCGCAAGCGGAAACGGGACAAAGAGGCGGAGGATGACAGCCTGACGGTCTTCCCCGACACGACGGCCTACGCCAATGACGCCGGATTCGAGGCACTGCTCAGGTCGTCGGCGGACGAACGGGATCCCGTCTGGCTTCCAGACGGCAGCGGCTTCGTGTTCAGCTCGGACCGGACTGGCATCTTCAACCTCTATGGCTACGATTTCGTGACGGGCAGGCAGGCGCAGATCACGAACGTCACCGGCGGGGCGTTCGTGCCCACGATCTCCCCTGACGGACAGGAGATCATCTACGCCGGATTCCACGCTGCAGACTACAGCCTCTACCGGATCCGGACCTCAGTGGCCGTTCCGGTGCCGGCCGCTGAGGCGCTTCGAAGAGACTACAGCGGCATCTACACGGGGGACAAACTGAGCGATCTTTACGACATTGGGCGGTATTCGGGGCGGATCACGCCGAAGGGCTTCGGGATCGTGCCGATTCTGGCCCTCGGGCCCACTTTCATCGGGAACCGGTTCGGTTTGGATCAGATCAGTTTCGGGGCTCAGGCCTCCTGGGGTGAGTTCCTCGGAAGCGACATGATCGTGGCCGGGTTCAGCGTCGGGAAGAACCTGCGAAGGAGAACCGATCTGAATTCCGATCTGTATGCCTACTACGAAAAGGGTCTCCGGGCGCTGGAGACGGAACACAAATCTTATCGGCCCACGTTTTTCACCGGTTTCAACCGGACGACGATCAACAGCCTGATTGATCGGGGGACGGTCCTCAGCCGAAGGGATACGACTTCCGGGACGTTGGTCACGGTGATCGACTCCCAGCAGGTCATTATTCCGAACACGACTCAGCACCTCCACTTGACGCTTGCGCAGGAAGACGACTTCAAGGATGTGTTCAACGACTTCATCCTGGGATTCGAGTTCGGCGTCGGGAGCGGCCAGACCCTCGTGTTCGCCTACAACCGCCGCCGATACTCCGAAAACTTTCTCGTAAAGCAGACGATTCTGGACAGCACGCGTCTATTGCAGTCAGACGAGCAAGGCGCGCTGCGGGATATCACGGACCAGGTGCCTGGATTCGTCCAGGATCCCTTCACGTCTCAGGATTGGTTCTACCAGGACCTGACCTATTTCCGGAGCGGCAATCTTCTTGTCGGCTGGCGTTACACCAAATTCAAACCGACCAAGGATATGTTTTTGAATCCGACTCACGGGCGGTCCATTACCCTTCGGTACAGCCGAATAAACGCAACGGTGACCGATTCGCTCGTCCTGTCCGCAGACGTCGACCAGGATCTGATCCCCGATCCCACGGATGCAGATCCAACACCGTCCATTTTTCGAGCGGACGAGGCCAAACTGGGCATCAACGAATATATCTTTTCCTGGAACGAGTTCATTCCTTTTCCCGGAAGGACGACGCTTGGCCTCCAGACGTTCGCGGGCTACAAGGACAAGGAAATCAAGACGCCCGTCCAGGGCGGCGGCGCGCTCGAAGGGTCCTTCTACTTTCCTTTGAGGTACTACCTCGGGGGAATCGGTACGTTGCGGGGCTACCCCTATTTCTCCCTTTCCGGCGGCAAGGTGATCTACGGGCGGGCGACGTTCACGTTTCCCATCTTTCAGAAGATCGACCGGGAGCTGGCCCCCTTCTCCTTCGACAAGCTCTACGGGGCGGTTTTTCTGGAGACCGGGGCCACGGGCAATTCGAGCAGGTTCAAGGACATCTGGAACAACATCGATTCAGATAAGTTCCTCACGGACTGGGGCTTTGAGCTCAGGTTCCAGATGACGGCGAACTATTTTCTGCCGGTATTCGGCTACATCCAGATGGCCATGCCGACCCGCGATGCGATCCGTGATCGCGTCACAGGCGTCGAGATACCGATAGACAGTCGGAGGTACTATTTCGGAATCACGCTGTAGCGCGCGGGGGTGATCTGGCGATTTGAGGATCGAAGGCGTGGGTGGATGCCTGCGCCTTCTGTTTTGTCGATCCAATGAGGGATGATTACTGTAAGAAACACGGCCAACCTCTTGAGTCCCATGCCGCACCCTTACCTGCTTTTCTGCCCCTACCTTCCCCTTTCTCTGGATGAGCCAGTTGCATTCGCATATCAGTTGAAATTTATGTAAGTACATACTTTGATGATGGAGGGGGATCGAAAACCCCGTTTCGACACGAGGCGATTCGCCAAGAACGCCTGAGACGCGGTGGTATATACAAATTCTATATATCATATAATAATGATTTATTTGATTTATGGAAAGAAACGGCTATTTTCATGTGTGAACGCAGTCTTTCTCACACCCTCTTCGGGAGCCATCCATGAGTAAAGTCAGAGTTGCCATCATCGGCGTGGGCAACTGCGCATCCTCCCTCGTTCAAGGCGTCCACTATTACCGGAACGCTGATTCCAGCGCTTTCGTCCCCGGGCTGATGCACGTAGACCTCGGGGGATACCACATCAGCGACATCGAGTTTTCGGCCGCGTTCGACGTAGGGAAGGAGAAGGTGGGGAGGGACCTGAGCGAGGCCATCTTCGCCCATCCGAACAACACGCTGAAATTTGCCGACGTACCCTGCCTGGACGTTCCCGTCATGCGCGGTATGACCCACGACGGGCTGGGCGTCTACTTGACCGAGGTCATCGAGAAGGCCGCCCCCCCCACGATCGACGTGGCTGAAGTCCTGAAAGCGACCCGTACGGACGTCGTCGTGAACTACCTGCCCGTCGGGAGTGAGGAGGCCACGAAGTGGTATGTCGAGCAGACGCTGCAGGCCGGGTGCGGATTCGTCAACTGCGTCCCGGTCTTCATCGCGAGTGCCGGCTACTGGCCTGAACGGTTCGAAAAGCGAGGCCTTCCCATCATCGGGGATGACATCAAATCGCAGGTTGGCGCCACGATCACCCACCGGGTGCTGACTCGGCTCTTCCGGGAAAGAGGCGTCAAGCTCCAACGCACGTATCAGCTCAACTTCGGCGGCAACACCGACTTCTACAACATGCTGGAACGCTCCCGCCTCGAGTCCAAGAAAATCAGCAAGACGAACGCCGTGACTTCACAACTCGACTATGACTTGGGCAGCGGCAACGTCCACGTCGGGCCAAGCGATCACGTGCCCTGGTTGGAAGACCGGAAGTGGTGCCACATCAGGATGGAAGGTGAGACGTTCGGCGGCGTTCCACTCAACCTCGAACTCAAACTCGAAGTCTGGGACTCCCCCAATTCCGCCGGAGTGGTCATCGACGCGGTCCGGTGCTGTAAGCTGGGCTTGGAGCACGGCATCAAGGGACCGCTTTTAGGCCCATCCGCATACTTCATGAAGACCCCGCCCGAGCAATTCAGTGACGAGCAGGCCAGGGAGATGGTGAACGACTTTGTGAGGCAGTATGGCAGGAAGTGATCGCCGATCCATCCGCGAAGTGAGGCTTGCTTTCGAAGGACGATCGATCCACAGGCTTTAGAAACCGAGCTCTTTCGAATAGGCGAAGACCGCCGGCGTCCCGCCCGTGTGCACGAAGATGACGACCTCGTCCCGGCCGATCAACCCCTGCCTCACCAGATCGATCAGGCCAGCCATGGCCTTGGCCGAGTAGATTGGATCCAGCAGAATCCCTTCGGTCGTCGCCATCAGCCGAAGCGCCTGATTCCCTTCGTCCGAAGGATACCCGTAGCCATCCGGACCGATGTAGCCATCCAGGTTGAGAATCTCGTCGGAGGAAAACGAAACGTCCGCATCCAGCAACTCGGCCATTCGGTCGAAGATGCAGAGAAACGCTTCCTTCAAATCATAAGACCAGACCACCGGCGTCACGCCGACGATCCCGAGCCCGAGCCCCATCATCTTGTTTCCGAACATCAGTCCGGGCTGGGTCGTGCTCCCAGAGCAGACCACCAGCCGGTCCACCCTTTCTCCCTGCTCCGCAAGCTGGTCCGCGATCTCCGCCATGCAGAGCGACAAACCCATTGCGCCAAAAGGCCTCGTCCCGGGCCGCATGACCACAAACGGATTTCGGCCCTCGGCCTTGAGCCGATCGTAAAGCGCCTGCTTCGCGTCATCCAGAAACTCCGGAGACGGCACTTCCATCAGCGTCACCGACGCGCCCAGCAAATCGATCAGCAGCCGGTTCCCCTGAATCAGTTCACCCTTATGGTCGTTGACCAGCACAAGGGCGCAGTCCAGTCCCAGCTTCGCCGCCGCCGCAGCGAGCTGCCGGCAGTGATTGGACTGCGAGCTCGCCCCGCCGATCACGACATCCGCCTTGTGAGCAACAGCCTGTCCGACCGTGAATTCCAGGATGCGGGTCTTGTTGCCACCAAAGGCGAGCCCGGTGGAATCATCCCGCTTGATGAAGATCCGTGGGCCGCCCAGGGCCTCACTCAGTCGGGGGCAGAACTCCAGAGGGGTCGGGAAGTGACCCAGAGAGACCCTGGGAATCGGCGAAATCAGGTTGCGTAGTTCCGTGCTGCTTATCGACGGCTGCATGCGACCTTTCCTAACCTGAGTGAATAGAGAAAGTGAATTCCATTGTGTAATACATTCTGGATTTGTGTCGTTGAAACAGACGAGACCTACCCCCTAACCCCCTTCCTGAGAGGAAGGGGGAACTGTGATCGGTTAATGAACGGTTGGAGTTAATGAACGGTTGGATTGGATGAAGACGTTTCGAATGAAAGAAAATCCGGTCGAAACATCGTGATTGGTCGGCGAGTTGCAATTGGGAGGGTGACGAGATGGCGTTGTCCGAGCAATCACAGAATGTATAAACGTTGTTTACGCAACACTTCGTTCGGCTCCCCCTCTCCTTGCAGGAGAGGGGGCCGGGGGGAGAGGTCCTTTTTTTGTGAATTATTCAGGCTATAAATTGTGCGGCTTGCATGGAAATGAAAAACAGACGCGCAGGCAAGCGCATTTTCCGGCGAACCCGGGTTCACCGTGCAGCGCTACCGGGCATTTGCCCTTGCGTTCAAATGCCTGTTTTCGTATCCATGGCATCGTACCCGGAACGATCGACGCGAGCTGCGCCTCTAGAAACGTAAACCCGGGTGAACGATGCTGAAGATAGACTTGTCCGTCCCGGATGGCTTTTGGCCTGAAGGCGTCACAGGGGCCGTTTGTCTCACTTTCGATGACGGACTCCAGACGCAGCTGGACAACGCCCTCCCGTGCTTGGACGACAACGGCCTGAAGGGCACCTTCTATCTGAACCCCGGCCTGGACGATGCCTGGGGCCGGCAGATTCCGGCCTGGCAGCGGGCGAGCCGAAACGGACACGAGATCGGCAATCACACCTCGCAGCATCCCTGCTCCTGCAACTTCGGTTTTCGTTCGGACGGCTACTGTCTGGAGAACCTCACCCTTTCCGACATCGAGAAGACGATCGATGAGGCCGAGGAGGCCCTGAACGGACTCTTTCCGGAACAGGGAGGCGTTCGCAGTTTCTGTTATCCCTGCTACGAGACCTACGTTGGGGCCGGGGCAAACCGTCAGTCCTACGTCCCTCTGGTCGCCCGGCGCTTCATGGTGGCCCGGGGTCACGGATTCCGGCCCAATAGACCCCAGATGATCGAGCTTAGCTACGTCCAGTCCTGGGCGGTGGGCGGCACGAGCGGGGATGAGATGATTGCTTACGTGAGCGAGATCGCGGAAAAAGGTCTCTGGGGCGTGATCTGCGTGCACGGCGTCGGCGGGGAACATCGTCCGATCGAGACGCGCGCGCTTCAGAAGCTGGCCCGGTTTCTCAGCCGGAATCGACAGCGAGTCTGGAGCGACACGATGCTCAACATCGCGAAATACATCCACAACCGTCGAGCGACGCTGGCCTCGGAATCCTGACAGAACACCCGACGCTTCGGGCCGCTCCTCAACTTCGACCTCTCGTGCGACGTCCCGGCCGCCCGCCGGCGCGAGAGAGTCGGCGAACATCGACACAGACCCTGCGGACAGGTCCTTGACAGATCCTCGTATCGTCGGAGTCATCTCAGACACGCACGGCCTTCTGCGACCCGAAGCGATCCAGATCCTCGAAGGCGCAGATCTGATCGTCCACGCAGGAGATATCGGAAAACCGGACATTCTGCGTGCGCTGAGGAAAATCGCTCCGGTCTTCGCCATCCGCGGAAACGTCGACAGGGGAGTGTGGGCACAGGAACTCCCGGAGACGGAAGTCGTCGAGGTCGGTCCCGTCAAACTGTATGTCATTCACGACCTGAGCGCGCTCGACCTTTCCCCTGAGACGGCGGGCTTCGATGTCGTGGTCAGCGGACATTCACACCATCCATCCGTGAGGACGCACAACGGGGTCCTCTTTCTGAATCCGGGCAGCGCCGGGCCCAGACGATTCAAGCTCCCCGTCACTGTCGCGCAGATGCAGGTGCGCGGGCGTTCCGTGGAGGCAAAGCTGGTGGACTTGAACCTGGAAGGGACATCGTCAACGCCCGGTTGACTGTCGTTCAACGCTTTCGTGCGGTGAAACAAAGCGGGCCCGGAGATCGATCTTTGGGCCCGCTGTCATTACCGGGAGTGGTAAATCGTTGACATCAATGCCGCGTATGACAGGGGCGTATCGTGTCAACCGTATCGTGCTCTCCTTGGTCACTCCGTGCGTCTCGACTGCCCCGAGCCCATGGGGCGAGGGGGGTATCGAGAGACGAGGCTCACGCGACACGCAGACCCGGCCCTTCGATACACCCGCGATACGATTGGGTTATGATGAGCTGAGCATCTCGCTGATTGGGCACTCAGGGACACGGGGCTTCTCTACTTGTCGCAACTCCTGCGACTCTCTCTTCGAAACCGGCCCCGTATCGTGTCGAGTGCCCGCCTGGGGGTAGGGTGTCAACGATATAGTGCTCTCCCTGGCGCGACTTCGCTCTGTTTAGCCGCAACCAAACAGGTCTTGGACGACACGAAGCTCGTTGTTTTTCGCGATGCAAAATGTCGTTCATCCTTTGGGGTGGTAATGACAGCCAACATCGAAGAGGTTCACGATACTGGCATCTATGCCAGCCGGATAGGCGGGAGCCCGTTCGACGGTTTAATCACTCCCCCCTTGAGGGGGAGTCGCCTGCCTGCGTCCGCCTGTCTGCAACAGGCAGGCAGGACAGGCAGGCAGAAGCCGAGCCACCGGCGACGGCTGATGCGGTGGGGGGATGTCAACCCCTCTAAAATTCTCCCCAACACACCGAAACAATTCTGGAACACCTCGCGGATCCGGAAGCGCAGCACCCGCTGGCCTTGCTGCTTCAAAACGCATCTCGCTTCTCGTCGTAGCCGTGTCGTTCCGTGTGCTGGCCGCCGTGTTGCCTATTGCGAAGGAAGCGCCAGAGCAGGCCCTCGGCGGCGGCTTGGATCTGGCGGAGGAATGGGGCGCTTGCCAGGGTTTGACGGGTATGGCGACGCTTAATTTCCCCCCACCGGCGCGCCTACGGGCTCACGCCCGTGGCTTGCCGACTCCCCCTCAAGGGGGGAGTAATGCGCGATGTCCTGCCGCAGCAGGCAGGCCGTAGACTCCACACCCTACCCTTGACCCTTTATCGTCAACACGAATCCCTGAGCAGGCAGCACGAACAAACATGTACCATTTTTCGTAGAAATCACACTGTAAGACTCTAACCTGAATAATTCATAAATTTGCTGAAAATTTCCATCATTTTATGTGGAACAATCAGTGATCCAATTTGAGCTAAAAAACCTTGTTTTGGTGCAATAACTGGAAAGCCCAGTATGTACGCATATTGTTCAGATTTCACGAGTGATTCGGGCCAGATGTCATCGCGGCCGTGGCGTTTCGGCTCTCTGGCTGCTTCGGCGTTTCTCCTCCCAGGGGTTTGGGCCCTCTGTGGGACGGGGTCAGGTGGGGGGGCGGATGTGGGGGCGAATGGAAATTCGCGGCGTGGGGGCGGGTCCCGCAGTGGGCATCAGGCGGGGGGAGGAGTTCATTCCTTTCGCGGCGCCAATCCTTTCCAGTGAGGCTGAGTCGCCACGGCCCGAGCCTCCCCGGCGTTTGAGGGGCCTGCCTGCGCCGCGTTGGGCGCGGCAGGCAGGCGCCCTTCTTTTGTCACCTTTTCTTGGGCGGGCAAGAAAAGGTGAGTACGAGTGACTTTTCCTAACCTTTTTTAATGAATTATTCAGGTAAGATGAGGAATCGAACGGTCCGGCAGGCTCAGGGCACGCCACGCGTCCGGCCGCCACGCTCAGACACAATCTTGAGCACGTAGTTCGTCGGTTCAGGCGTGGTGTGGACGACGGAGAAGCTGTCTGGATAAGCCTGGTAGACCGGAATCAGATATTTGATCTTGTCCGGAAAGAACGGAAGATTGTCCACCACGACATAATCGAACGACGACTTCAGGCCTTTCCACGCCTCCTCTATATTCTTTGTCCTTGGAAAAACAGCGCTCTCCCTCTCCGACCAGAACCACATCAGGGAGGGCTTGCGAGCCGCGATACGACTCTCGCGCGGGGTATGACGCCGGACCCAGAGCGCGGCCTTGTAATAGTTCTCCCAATAGCCCGGGTAGCCCTTCTGGGATCGCTTGAATGAGATGAACCCGAGGTCGGAATGGTAGGAAGAAACAAAAATCAGGACGGCCGACACCAGGAACACCGTTTTCGAGACGAACGCGTCGCGGGCAAGACCGACCACGGCATCCAGGCCCCGAAAGAGGTAAAGCAACAGGAATGGGAGCGCCGGTATCAGGTAACGGTCAGGCGAGCCGGGAAGCATGAACAGGACAGCGAAATACCCGAGCATATACCAATCGTGGATCTCCAATCCCCTCAAGAACGACGTGGGCCTGCAGTCCGCCAGCTGCCTCCCCACGAAGAATCCGAGCGTGATGAGCGCCAGCAACAACCAGGCCTCGCCCGGAAAATCAAACGGGAGAAAGACGGTTCCAAAGTTGCTGAGGTAGTCCTGGGGATTCTTCCTGAACACAAAATAGAACACGTTGTGCCAGAAGTTCCCGATCTCTTCGTCCGGCATATGCTCACCCTGGCCGATTTGCCCGAGCATGGCAGAGAAATGACCGACTCTACCGGGAAAGTTGGCCCGGAGAAACAGCATCCAAGGGGCCACCCAAAGGCCTACGCCGACAGCCAGGAGCAGCGGTTTGAAGACCTCTCTCTTGATGAGGAGGTAGAGTACGGCCGCGATGGCCACGAACAGGCCGGGCGACTTGATGTGATAGGCCCATCCCAGGGCGCAGGAGGCGCCGATCAACCCGGGCCAGGAAAGGCCTGGGCGATCCACGTACCGAAGCGTGACATACAGGGCAAGGAGCGAGAAGGAAGCGTAAGGCAGGTCGGCGATCAGCTGGCTGGAATAGCTGACCGAAACCGGAAGGATGGCCGAAAGCGCCGAGATCGTCAGCGCCCGGTTCGGAGAGGTGAACTGCCTCAGAACAAGAAAACAGAACAGCGGGAAAAGCACGCCCGTTGAAGCAACGGCCACCTTCATGGCCGTCACGGAATGGTCGAACAACCAGAGCGGCGGCATCAGCAGGATCTTGAAACCGAGCCCGTATTGCGTGTCGAGAAGCGACTTTCCCTGGAGAAGGCGCAGGGCATCTCTGATGTTGACGATATTGTCCCCGATGATGCTCACCCACGGGTTGCACGTCATCAGGTAGAGGCCCCCGACGCACAAAGCGCACGCCCAAGCCCAGGCAAGATAGCTCGACTTGGCGATCATCCCGGTATGAGACAGGATGATGCTGCCCAAGGGCAGGGCGAACAACACCAGGGTCAGAATGAGAGACAGCGGGCCGATGCCCTCGCCTTGCTCGACGACGATCAGCAGGAGCAGGCAGCCTGCGAAGGCCAGGAGCCACTTTTGCCAGCCGACACCTTCCACGGCCATTAGCACGACCTCGCAGCGATCTCAACCCACGCGAAAGTGCAACAGGGTGTAGATGTCTTTAAAAAAATCGGTCCACCTCACCTTCTTCCCGGCCCGAACGTCTCTTCCCCGGTAGTCGACCGGAACTTCCAAAATGTCGAAACCCCTTCTCAAAAGTTTCGCGGTCAGTTCGTGTTCGAGATCGAATCCGTTTCGCACCAGCGGGATGTCTTGGATCAGCGAGGTCCTGTAGAGCTTGAAGCCGGTGCAAAGATCGGTGAGGCGGGATCCGTAAAGCAGGTTGGTTGCGAACGTCAGGAGCTTGTTGGCCACGAAATTCGGAAACTTCATGTCTTCGATGTGACCCAGAAACCGGGATCCGAAGACCACGGGGATGGACCGATCCCGCTGAACCGGAGCCAGCAGCGCCGGATAGTCCTTCGGATCATATTCCAGGTCTGCGTCCTGGATCAGGACATACTCGCCCCTCACAAAATCGAGCGCCGTACGGACCGCAGCGCCCTTTCCACGGTTTTCGGAATGGAGCACGACGCGGGTCTCCGGGTCCGAGAGATCGCTCAAAAACTCTCGGGTGCCGTCGGTCGAGCCGTCGTCCACGATGACGATCTCTTTCGAAATGTCCCGGTCCAAGAAGACTGCGCTCACTTTTTCCAGCACCGTGGCGATCGTGCTGCGCTCATTGTAGACAGGAACCACAATCGAAAGCAGCGGCTTTGCTTCGATTCCACCCTGCTGGCTTTCAGAACTCATCTCGCTAAAGATCCGATCTCTGTATCTCCATCTGTCTCAAGTCTCCCGGCATCCTCCCTTGGCCTCACGCAACACGTCGAGCCCTTCCATCTTCTTCCTGGCGCTGGCTAGAACGTCGCCAACCTCCGGCTGTGTCTCCAGCCAAGCCTTGTAGTCTGCCACGCTTTTTTCAGGCGTGTGCCGGGGCTCCCACCCCAAGGCCTTCAACTTCGTGATATCAGAAACGATGTGGCGGGTGTCGCCGAACCGGAACAAGCCGGATGGACAGGGTGCGGCGGTCTTGCCGTAGACTCTTGCGACCATTCCGGCAAACTCCGTGACCGTGTAGGCGCGTCCTGCGCCCACGTTGAACGATTCGTAATCGGCTTCATCCCTTTCCAGGACGAGCAGATTCGCGCGAACGACATCCTCGATGTTGACGTAGTCCCTCATCTGCAACCCATCTTCGTAGATCGTGGGTGTATCATCCCCGCGATGGGCCATACAGAAAAGACGACAGACCCCGGAATAGGCGTTGTAGGGAGATTGCCCGGGACCCTGCACGATGGAATAGCGCAGGGCGACGGTTGGGATGTCATACCGCCTGCCGAGGTTGATTCCGACCATCTCCTGGCTGTATTTGGACATCGCGTACTGATTTTGAGGATTCGTAAGACGCTCATCCGTCGGCACGCTGAGACCGGGACGCCCACACGCCGGGCAAACGATCTCCCACCGGGCGCGTTCCAGTTGATGCAGCGGCCGCGAATCCGGATAGAAATCACCGTCCTGCCCGCACCGGTATCTCCCCTCTCCGTAGACCGCCTGAGAGGAAGCAACGACCACCTTTCGCAGGGGACATTTACGTTCTACCAGAATTTCGTAAAGAAGGGCGGTGCCGACCGTGTTCACCCGGAAGAAGGTGCTGAAGTCCGGCAGGTAGTCCTGGTAGGCCGCGAAGTGGAAAACGGCGTCCATGTCGGTCAGCGCACGTGCGACGTCACCTTTGTTCGTCACGTCTCCGCTGACGAACTCCGTCCCTTCGGAGGCGTGGGGAGGCCGTCCGTTTGGGTGTATTGGAGGTCTCAGGCTGTCCAGCACCCGAACGCGATGGCCCGCCTCGATGAGCGCGTCCGCCGTGTGACAGCCGATAAATCCGGCGCCGCCGGTAATGAGCACGTTCATGCCGTTACTGCAACAAAAAAACCCTGCAAAAGGGTTGCACAAGACCTGCTTTTTCTTCCCGTGGCCACAGTCAGTCCTTTAGCCATCCCTCGCGTCTCACGTTGAAGATCACTTTGCTCCCATCCCGCTCCAGGCTGAATGGCATCTCCCGGTAGCCATCCAATGCCGTCCGAACCGCGTCCTGGGCATCCGGCAGACAATACAACAACAGAAACCCCCCGCCCCCTGCCCCGGAGATTTTCCCGCCGGAGGCGCCCGCCTCCCGCGCGTCTTGGTAGATTCGATCGATTTCACGGTCGCTGATGCCGGAGGCCAACGATTTCTTGAGCGCCCACGCGCGATCCAGTAGGGGTCCCATCTCGTCGACCGAACCGCCTTCGAGATGACGGCGTGCCTCCGGGACCTGCGTTTTCATCTTCCGCAGGGTGGCCATTCTGTCAAGGATCGAAGCCTTCTGTTTCCGCAAAATGTCCTCAGAACGTCGCACGCGATCTGTGTAGAACAGCATCAGGTTGTTGCTCAGCCTCCTCCTCTGACGATCACTGATTGCGATTTTTTCAATCTCGACGCTTCCGTCCTTTTGAAAGAGAAAGCGTCTCAGGTCGCCGTGAGCCGCGATATACTGATCCTGTTTGCCGATCGGCTTCCCGAGGATATCGACCTCGATCCGGGTCGCCTCCTCTGCCAGCTGCTCTGCGGGCCTGAAATCACCCTGGTAGGCGTAAAGCGCGTTGAGCAGGCCCACGGTCAAGCTGCTTGAGGATCCGAGTCCCGACCCTTCCGAAGGGATGTCGGCAAGGGTCGTAATCTCTACGCCACTGAGCACGCCGACCTTGCGCATGGCCTCCCTGACGAGCTCGTGCTTCACGTCATCGATTCGGTCCACAATCTCGTTGAGGGACCACTTGAGATAGATCTTGTGATCGAACCGTTCCTTTACGATCACGTAGACGTACTTGTCGATTGCCGTGCTGATCACGCTGCCGTCTTCTCGTGAATAAAAGTCGGCGAAGTCCGTACCGCCGCCGACGAAGCTGATCCGAAGCGGTGTCTGTGTGATGATCACGCGCCCTCCGCCATCGTCGCTCGATGCGCCAGTCTGATCTCTCGCAGCCCGGTTCCGTGGGCCATCCCGTCCATCACGGCGTCCGGCCGACCTGTTCACGACGCGGGCGCGCTTCGGTTGAATCCAGGATCGTCTCCACCTTGCCTTCCTGCGACACCATCCTCCAATGGTCGATCCATGCCAATATTGGACGCCACGTGTCGCAAGTCAAGAAAAATCCACGCCTTGCATAATTATTCACTTATACAGATGGAAACGGGTGGCGCTTCAGAACGCGGGTCTACAAGCTTTGAAGCTGGGACTGCGCGCGTCGACGCCTTCGATCCACACTCCAGAGCGCCCAGAACATCAAAAGCAGTGAGACGGCTGACCAGAGGAAGGCGATGGGATAGGCCAGAATCGGTAAACCCCAATAGCTCGCGAGGATGCCGGCATCTGTCTTTCCGGGATCCGTCCAAAGATCGGTCCGGAAGTCGTACAAACTGTAAAGGCAGAGCATGACGCCAAGCCAGGTGGCCACGGCGAAGGCCAGACGCCGAAACCGAAGGGCCATCAACACGAGCGCAGCGCCACAAAGAACGCCGAACGCAAAATCAAACGTATGCATTGGCGTGTAGAGAACGGACAGGTGGAAGGTCGCGCCGCCGATGCCACCCAAAACCACCCGCTGCCAGAGAGGCCAGCTTCCGACGTAGATCAGAAAGGCGCCCAGAAACGCGGAGCCCACATAACCCGCGCTACTTATCACGGTGGGGAATCCGCCGCGTGTCAGCGTATGGCCCGACTCGTTCCAGAAGGTCCGTATCTCGGTCACCTCTCCGCCCGTCAGGAGTGCCGAGCCAGCGTGCCCCATCTCGTGCACGAGCACCATGAAGATCCGAAAAGGTTTGATGATCGGCGTATCCCACGCTGCCAGGGCGATGCCCGAACAAAGGAGATGGGGCCAGAAATGTCTTAGCGTCTGGTGCATGGCCTTCCCGCCCACGAAACCAAGGGCCCGTACGTGTTACAGCATCGCCTGAACGGCTCGAACCGCCTTCCCGGCGTAGGGCCTCAGCCTCGAAGGGATCTGCTTGGGCAGGATCTCTGGACCGAGAATGCCCACCCCGACCGGTTTGTCCGTTTCCAGCTGCAGTTGAACGATCGCAGAGAAAACAGCTTCTCCCATCACCATGCCGTTTTTCGTCTCGCCCCTCTCGATGATTCCGAGAGCGACCACGCCACCGATTTCATCCGAGTTGAGCATCCGCTTAATGGCCAGTGGCTTCTCCATCGATCCGGGCACCCAGACTTCACGAACAATGTTCAACCCGCAGACGCGAGCCGTTTTTCTGGCCTCGTCCCGCATCTCCTCCACCGCTTGCTTGTGGAAAGATCCCAGAACGAGGCCGATATTTCGCTCTGCCTCGGTATGTGCCATCCACTCTCTCCTTCAGGATTTCATCTCACCGGTCCGATTTACGCAGAGCTCCTTCAGCAGATTCGCGGTTGTCCGAATCCCGTTCACGAAGTTCTGAACCGCCAAGCTCTCGTTCGGAGCGTGGTTGTTCTGGTCGCGCTGCGCGTAGGGGACGAGGAAAATAGGGACGCCGGGAAGCTGCTTGAACGATGCCATCGGCAAACTCCCGCCTATGGACGGGACCAGATACGGTTCTGTAGCGAAACCGGAGGCGACCGCCCGTCGTAGGCGTGGCACGTATGGATCGTCCAAAGCCGTACGCCAAGGCGACATGTCGCCCATTCGCGAAACTTCCAAATCCCCGAATCCCATTCGACTCAGGAAGTCCGTAAACTTCTCGAAAATCTCATCGGGCGTCTGCCGCTCCACCAGCCGCATATCGATCTTTAGACTCGCTTCCCCCGGTATGACCGTCTTCATTCCGGGGCCGATGTGCCCGCCTCGAAAACCGTTCACGTTCAGCGTGGGGTGAAGACAACGCTTCTGCAGGAAGGACATTTCCGGATCGCCCACCGATCGGCCCAGGCCGACATCTTCCATCACCCCCGCTTCGCTGTCCGGCAGCGCCTTCAGCGCCTCGACGTCTGAATCGGTCGGTTCGAGCACTTCACTATAGAAGCCGGGGATCTTCACCCTGCTCTCATCGTCCTTGAGGCTGGAGGCGAGTCGGCAGAGTCGTTCGATCGGGCTGTCGACTACGCCGCCGTAGCTCCCGGAATGGAGGTCCCGATTCGGTCCCCGGCCTTTGACTTGAACGTAAAGGATACCGCGTGAACCAAACACGATCTCGGGCCGATTTCCGTAGGAATGGCCTCCATCGGCGCAGTAGACGAGATCACAGGCCAACATGTCGCGATGATCTCGAACAAACGCATCCATACGCGGGCTGCCGCTTTCTTCCTCTCCCTCGAACAGGACCTTCACGCGAAGCGGAAAGCCTCCCCAGGCATGGAGCACCGCCTCTACGCCTTTCAATTGGGCGAAAAGCTGACCTTTGTTGTCGCCGATTCCCCGCCCATAGATTTTCCCGTCGCGGATCGTGGGCTCGAACGGCGGGGAGATCCATGCATCCAGGGGGTCGGGCGGTTGCACATCGTAATGTCCGTAGATCAACACGGTCCGGGCCGCATCCTCCGGCCCGACCTCGCCGAAGATCATCGGATTTCCGTAACCCTCAATCAGGCGAACCCTTAAGCCGCAAGCCTCGGTCAACGCACACAAGAGCTGTGCGCACTCCGGGATGCCCTCTCCCGTTGCGCTGACGCTCGGCTGGCGCACGAGGTCGAACAATTCCGACAGGAAACGTTTCCGACTCCCCTCGATGTAGGCGTAAACGTCGTTCAAATCAGACTCCACGCTGTTTCAGATGACGGACACGGGCAAAGCGGATCCCCAAGCTGTTTCATTCGGTGCACCGAGAAAGGCGTGCCTCTCCAACGGGTGCGAATCCGACTCGAAAGCGGTCCCTTCCATCGAAGCGGTGTTGGCGGCAACCCTCACCGATGCCTCCGGCGTCGGACCGATCGATAGGCGAGCGGGCGGAAGCACTCAGAACCGGGTCGTGCAGGATCCCCACGATGTCTTCAACTCAGGCTGAGAACTCCGGATAGACTCCAATATAACGATCTACTTTCGGCCGATCAAGATCTTGTAAAAAGATCTCAAGATCGTATCTCACGTTGCCGACGGACGTTTGAAAGCGACCCGGCCTGAAGGGGCGTTGACAGGAGCCGGACCACAGATTATCATTCCGGCTTGGAGACCCAGACAAACCCGGGGAGATGCTGAATGGCCGATCCAGAGTTCGCTCACGGAATCTCCATCGATCCAAGTCGTCGGTTTCAGGCCGGAAGCACCGGCTGCTGGACGATCACGCTGTGCTGGCTCAGGGCGATCTTGGCTGGCATTTTCCGGACTTCGGCGGGAAGTCGGCCGATTCGGATCTTGATCCTCCTTGCGGCTGCCTCGGTCTCGGCCTGTGTGAATGGCGAGGGTGAACAGAAGGACTCCGGGGCACCCTTCCGCGTGGTGATGGTGATGGATATGGCGGGTCTGGGGGACCGGGGTTTCAACGATGCCGGGTGGGCCGGAATTGAGCGGGCGGTAGGCGAACTGAATGTCGAGGGTCACTATCTCCATTCGAACGAACAGGCGGACTATGTGCCCAATTTGAGCTTGGCCGCTCGACAGGCTGAAGTGGTCGTGGCGATGGGCTTTCTGATGATCGACGCGGTGAAGCGAGTCGCCCCGCTGCACCCGAAGACATTTTTTATGTTTGTAGACGGCGAAGTGGCGGGTGAGAATGTCGCGAGCTTCGACTTCAAGGCGCAGGAAGGCGCCTACCTCGCGGGCATCCTTGCGGCGATGACTTCCCGCACGGGAAGAGTGGGCAGCGTGCTCGGTATGGACATTCCCCCCGTAAGGGCCTACGAGGCCGGATATCGTGCCGGCATCTTGACGGTAAACGGGCTCGAGGGAAAAGAGGTAGACTATCGTTCCGTGACCGTGGGCGACTTCAACAATCCATCTCGTGCAAAATCGCTCGCTCAGGGTCTGTTGGGTCAGCGTGCGGATGTGCTTTTGCAGCTGGCGGGTAATTCAGGGCTGGGTGTGATTGAGGCGGTGCGAGAGTCGAGCCCGCCAAGCTGGGCCATCGGTGCAGATCTGGACCAGGACGACCTCGCCCCGGGACGGATCCTCGTGAGCATCTTGAAACGGATCGACAATGCCGTGTTCGAGGCCATACGAGACGCCAGGGCGGGTCGGCTCCGTCCCGGCCATCGCTGGATCGGGATTGCTGAAGGGGCTACGGGTCTGAGCGACATGCGCCATACGCGGGACCATATCCCCGAGCGGGCGCTCGACATGATTGAACGTGCCGAGGCGATGATCCGGGAGGGCGGCCTCGAAATTCCGTTCAGAATTGCGGATCTGGAGAGATTCGAAATTCCCCGGATCTAGGCGGTCGCCGGGAAACCTCGATTGCCAACCTGCCTGACATGGGACGAAGGAGGGCTGGAGATCCAGAAAGGTTGACTTCCTTGATCCCCCCAAAAAGAGAACAGTCCGAAGACGGCGATGTGACGCCGTCAACGGACTGTTCTCACCCGCTCCCGATTACGACCCTGTCGGCCGCCTTCTAAACGTTATAGCCCTGTTCGTCGTGCAGCGAGATGTCCAGACCGGAGGTCTCCTCTTCCTGGGTCACTCGCAGACCGATCGCACTATCGATGATCTTGAGGAGGATAAGAGAGACGACCCCGCAGTAGACGACCGTCGTGACGACGCCGATGAGCTGCGCCCCGAGCTGCTTTCCAATCGTCATACCTTCCGCCAGCCCCACGCCGCCGAGACCTTTGGCGACGAAGATGCCCGTAAGAATGGAGCCGACAATACCGCCGACGGCGTGGACCCCGAACGCATCGAGGGAGTCGTCATAGCCGCATCTCCGCTTCAGGCTTGTGGCGGCCCAGAAGCAGATCACACCCGAGGCGATGCCGATCGCGATCGCGCCTGCGGGTCCGACGCTTCCTGAAGCCGGCGTGATCGCCACAAGGCCGGCCACGGCCCCGGTGACCGTTCCCAGTGCGCTGGGCTTTCCCTGCTTGACCCACTCCGTGAACATCCAGGCCAAGGCGGCAGTGCCTGTGGCAATTTGTGTCACAAGCATGGCCATGCCGGCAGCGCCGTCGGCAGCGAGCGCGCTACCGGCGTTGAATCCAAACCATCCGACCCAGAGCATGGAGGCCCCAACGACGGTCAGGGTGAGATTGTGGGGAAGCATGGGCGTGTTTGGATATCCCTGGCGTTTGCCGATGACCAGGGCGGCCACGAGGGCCGCGACGCCCGCGTTGATGTGAACGACGGTTCCGCCTGCGAAATCCAGGACACCTCGATCGCCAAAGAACGATCCGTCGCCGCTCCAGGCCATGTGGCAAACGGGGGCGTAGACGGTGATGGACCATAGACCCATGAACCAGAGTGTGGCGGAAAACTTCATGCGTTCAGCAAAGGCGCCGACGATCAGTGCCGGTGTGATGATGGCAAAGGTCAACTGAAACGTGACAAAGACCGTTTCGGGGATCGTTCCGCTCAGGGTGTCCCCTTGGATGCCCGAGAGAAAGGCCTTCCCCAGACCCCCCACAAAGGATCGGATGTTCGTGACGCCCCCCTCCATCCCTGTGGTATCGAAGGCCAGGCTGTAGCCGCAGACGGTCCAGATAATGGTGATCAGACCGGTGATCGCAAAGCATTGCATCAGGACGGAAAGGATATTCTTGGAACGAACGAGGCCGCCGTAGAACAAGGCAAGGCCCGGTATGGTCATAAAGAGGACCAGCGCCGTGGACGTGAGCAGCCACGCCGTGTCTCCGGAATTCAGCTCATCGGCGAGGGCGGGCGCGGGCAGGCCGACCACTGTAAGCGCCGCAAGGCAAGGCAAGGTCAGACAAAAGATCCATCTGGTCATGGCAGAATCCCTCCCGGGTGGCAGTAGTTACAGCGCGTCAGGGCCCGTTTCTCCCGTTCGAATACGAACGGCCTTTTCCAGGTTGGAGACGAATATCTTGCCGTCTCCGACGTTCCCCGTCTTGGCGGCCCGTTCAATCGCGTCGATCGCGCGCTCGACTTGATCGTCGCTCAGGGCGATTTCGAGCTTTACCTTTGGAAGAAAATCGACCACGTATTCCGCGCCGCGATAGACTTCCCGATGACCTTTCTGTCGACCGAATCCCCTGGCTTCCGTAACGGTCATCCCCTGGACGCCCACTTCGGCCAGTGCCTCCTTTACATCATCCAGCTTATGCGGCTGGGTCACAGCGGTGACAAGTTTCATGCGCCCCCTCCTCGGTTGCTGCCCGACCAGGCAGGAAATGGATCTCTGGACCTCCGAAAGACTCCAAAAACGTTCACGCAAAAGGTTGCAGTTCGTTAAATTAGACCCAGCGTCGGTAAAGTCAAGAAAATTCTAAGATACGCGATTTCGCCTCATTTCGCTCGAGTCGGGGCGTAGATCCAGGTATTTTGGGACCTCGGCATGCATTCGGGCGTCGATGATGGCTCCGGCCGGTCTTATTCCGGACCGTTCGGCGAATAGGCCTCTCGGCGACACGGGCACGAAGAGACCGGCTAACAGCTTGAAATGGCTTAACTTGAGCCGAAACATGTCGGAGACTTTCCCTGTTGACCGTGCCGTGGGGTCTCCTTATGTTGTATCGGAGTTTCGAGCGAGGACTCCGCGTCCGCGGATAGGGTCTGGGTGCTGTTGATCAAGATATTCGGTCACGCCCGGTCTCTCGGCGCGGGCGGGTGAGATTCACGTCCGGTCGAAGGGGAGTGGGGTTTGGACCGCTCCCCTTGATGTTGAACAACAGCCAAGATCGCATCTCGCGTCCATCAAGAAATGAGGTGCCTATGAACTATCGGATCGAGACGGACAGTATGGGGGAAATCGAGGTTCCGGAGGACCGTTATTACGGAGCGCAAACGGCGCGTTCCCTCATCCATTTTGACATCGGTGAGGAAACCATGCCCCGCGAGTTGATCCGTGCGCTCGGGATCCTCAAGAAGGCGGCTGCAATCGTCAACCGAGATCTGGGGAACTTGCCTTCAGGGGTCGCCGATCTGATGCTTCAGGCAGCGGACGAAGTGATAGAAGGCAAGCTGGATGGTCATTTTCCACTCCGCATCTGGCAGACCGGAAGCGGGACGCAGACCAACATGAACAGTAACGAGGTCATTTCCAACAGGGGCATCGAGCTTCGCGGGGGGGAGATGGGAAGCAAGGACCCGATCCACCCGAACGACCACGTCAACATGGCCCAGTCCTCCAATGACACCTTTCCGACGGCGATGCACGTCGCGGCCGCGTGCGAGATCAACGGGCGCCTGATTCCGGCCGTCACCCAGCTGAGAGATACACTCGCGGAGAAGGCCGAGGCCTACGAGAAGATCATCAAGATAGGGCGGACACACCTGATGGATGCGGTTCCGATGACGCTCGGGCAGGAGTTTTCAGGCTACGTCACGCAGTTGACCAAGGGCCTCCAGCGGATTCAGAACTGCCTGCCGAATCTCTACGAGCTGGCGATCGGAGGGACCGCGGTCGGCACGGGACTCAACACGCATCCGGAGTTTGCCGAGCGTGTCGCGGACAAGATCTCCGAGATGACAGGGCTGCCGTTTGTCTCGGCGGGGAACAAGTTCGAGGCACTGGCCGCCCACGACGCCACGGTAGAAGCGAGCGGCGCCCTCAAGACACTGGCTTGTTCCTTCATGAAGATCGCCAATGACATACGCTGGCTTGGCTCGGGACCGAGGTGCGGCATCGGAGAGCTGACGCTGCCTGCCAACGAGCCGGGGAGTTCGATTATGCCGGGCAAGGTGAACCCCACGCAGTGTGAGGCGATGACCATGGTCGCTGTCCAGGTGATTGGAAACGACACGTCTATCGCCGTCGCAGGCGCCTCGGGAAACTTCGAGCTCAATGTTTTCAAGCCGGTCATCATCTACAACTTGCTGCAGTCGATTCGGCTCATATCGGACAGTTGCGAATCGTTCAACGCGCATTGCGCGAAGGGGATCGAGGTCAATCACGAGAACGTCGAGAGACACCTGAACCAGTCCCTCATGCTCGTGACGGCATTGAATCCCCATATCGGATACGACAACGCCGCCAAGGTAGCCAAAAAGGCCTTTGCCGAGAACCTTACGTTGCGGGAATCGGCGGTCGCGCTGGGGGTGATGTCTGGAGAGGATTTCGATGAGGCCGTTCGGCCGGAAGAAATGATCTGGCCGAAGGCATAACACGGTCACTCGTGGATCGTCGTCCGTTCTGCATGATCCGGGATGGGATGGATTCCACCCGTCTCACTTGACCCGGCCTTTGTCTTTCTACCCTGAATCATTCATAAGAAAGGTTAGGAAAGTCACTCGTACTCACCTTTTCTTGTTCGCCCAAGAAAAGGTGACAAAAGAAGGGCGCCCCTCAAACGCCGGGGAGGCTCGGGCCGTGGCGACTCAGCCTCACTGGAAAGGACTGGCGCCCGCGAAAGGAATGAACTCCTCCCCCCGCCTTATGCCCACTGCGGGACCCACCCCCACTCCGCGAATTTCCATTCGCCCCCACATCCGCCCCCGCACCTGACCCCGTCCCACAGAGGGCCCCAACCCCCGGGGAGGAGAAACGCCGAAGCAGCTAGAGAGCCGAAACGCCACGGCCGCGATGACATCTGGCCCGAATCACTCGTGAAATCTGAACAATCTGCGTACATACTGGGCTTTCCAGTTATTGCACCCAAACAAGGTTTTTTAGCTCATATTGGATCACTGATTGTTCTACATAAAATGATGGAAATTTTCAGCAAATTTTTGAATTATTCAGGCTACAGAATCGCCCAGAGGATATAGGCGGCGACGGCCGTTCCGAGCAAGGCTCCCCCATAGCAGAGGACCTCCACGCGAATCCAGAGCGCCCGGATTCCCAGCTCATAGAGCGAGAACCGGATACGGTGTGCCGCGTGGTAGAGCGGAAGGACGACGAGGAGGAAGAGGTAAACCTTCATGATAGGGTTTTCGAGGAGGCCCTTCATTCGCTCGTAACCGAGGGTCTCGGCCGGGAGCAGCCCAAGCGGGACGGCAAGGCCGTCAAAGAAGACGTGGACCGGGATCAGGAGGGCGGCGACCGTCCCGCCCAGAGAGAACATCCCCCACCAGAAAGGCTCACCCCTGTCCTGTTCGTACACGTTTCCGTCCTTTACAGCAAGACCAGGAAGCCGTAGGCGACGGCCACCGAGCTGGCGAGCCAAGCCAGATAGGCGCCCGCGGAAACGAGTCGCGGAGCGACCGTCAGACGTCCGAGTCGCACGATCTGAATCTTCGAGACCAGACCCAACCAGGTGGCGCTATGGTAAAGGGCAAACAGAAGGACAATCACGTAGAAGGCAACAAATGCTCCCGATCTGAGCGACTGCTGAAACAGAGCGTGTGCCTCGGCGCCTTTTGACAAAAGGAAGAACTCGTAGAGGTAGAGCAGCGCGAATAAGGCCACGAAGACACTCGTGGATTCCCGAATCACGAACAGGCAGTACCGTCGATTTCGCATCCACCAGGTGGCGGGAATCGGCCGATGATAGGCGGGGTAGGTGCGCTTCTGTTCTCTATCGGTCATGTTCGGCGGCTTCCCATCGGAAGCAGGAGGGACTTGAACCAGTCTGTCGTCGTGGCCACTTTTGTTCGCTGGATGGCGGCGGCCGGATCGACCTCTTTGGGGCAGACCACGCTGCATTCTCCGATGTAGGTGCACTCCCATATGCCCTTACTGCTGGCGAGGACGTGTTTTCGGACTTCCTTGCCCTCGTCTCTGGAATCCAGGTTGTAGCGGTGTCCCAGGGCGATCGCGGCCGGGCCGACGAATTCGGTCTCCAAGCCGTAGACCGGACAGGCGGCGTAGCAGAGCATGCAATTGATACACATGCTGAACTGCTTGTACTCCTTGAGCTCATCGGGCGTCTGTAGATATTCTCCTTCCTCGATCCCCTTTTCTTCCTGTCGGATGATCCACGGCTTGACCGCTTTCAGCTTCTCCATAAAGTCGGTCATGTCGATCACGAGGTCTCGAACGATCGGGAAATTGAGAAGCGGCTCCACCTTGATCTCATCCGGGTAGTAATCCCGGAGGAAGGCCGAACAGGTCAGCTTCGGTTCGCCGTTGACCATCATGCCGCAACTGCCGCAGACACCCATGCGACAGGACCAGCGGAACGACAGCGTGCCGTCCACACGATCTTTGATGTGATTGAGGGCGTCCAGGACGACCCAGTCATCGTGGTACGGAATCTCGTAGGTCTGCTCGCTTGGCTCCTCTTCCCGTTCCGGGCGATATCGGGTGACCCGAATACCAATTGTGGATTGACTCATAACTTTCCTCATATCGCGATTCATACGATCGCTCTTTACGGTTTCCGACCCCCCGCTCGCGCCGTTCATCTCTCCGCCTGCCGCCGGTTCCAACCGGGGCCCGTCGTCCGCCGTCTGCGCTAATACTTTCGCTCTTCAGGCTGCCATCGGGTGATGGGGACCGGCAAATAATCGACGCGGGGCGTGTCTTCCCCTTTAAAGGCGACCGAATGTTTCAGGAAGCGATCATCATCCCGGGTCTCGAAATCGGTGCGCGCGTGGGAGCCCCTCGACTCTTGCCGAAGGAGTGCGCAATGGGCCAGGGCTTCGGCCACGTCGAGCATGTATCCCAGTTCGAGCGCCGACGTCAGCTCCGTATTGAAAACCTCCGATCGATCATCCAACCCAACGTTCCCGTACCGCTCTCTCAGCTCGTAAAGGGTCTGGCAGGTTTCCTTCAGTTCTGCTTGCGTCCTGTAGATGCCAGCACCCTGTTCCATGGCCGCCTGGAGGTCGGATCGGATGTCGGCGATGCGATCCTTTCCTTTGGGGGCCTTCAGGTGCCGGGTTTCGATTCGCCTTCTCTCGTCCCGGACCATTTTTTCGAGTGGGTCTCGCGCCGGCGCATCCTGTTCGGCGGCATACGTCGCCGCGGCCTTTCCGGCGCGGGCGCCAAAGACGAGGCACTCTGAGAGGGAATTGGAGCCGAGCCGATTTGCGCCGTTCATGCTGACGCAGGCTGCCTCGCCGGCTGCGTAGAGACCGGGGATCGGCGTGGCCCCGTTGATGTCGGTGTGCACGCCGCCCATCATGTAGTGGACCACGGGCCGTACGGTGATCGGCTGGTGAACCGGATCGATGCCGACGTAGTTCCGGGTGAGCTCTCGCACGAACGGGAGCCTTTCATTGATCACCTTTTCTCCGAGGTGCCTCAGGTCCAGGTGGACGTAGTTCCCGTAGGGACCTTCGAAGACGCGTCCCGCCCTCATCTCGTGGACGAACGCCCTGGAGAGGATGTCTCGCGGACCCAGTTCCATCTTTCCGGGAACATATTCGCTCAAATAGCGCTCTCCCTCGCTGTTAATCAGGTAACCGCCTTCTCCCCGCGAGGCCTCGGTGATCAGAATGCCCGTGCCGGGGAGGCCGGTCGGGTGGTACTGGACGAACTCCAGATCCTTGAGGGGGCATCCGACACGGTAGGCCAGGGCCATGCCGTCGCCGGTCTTGATCGACGCGTTCGTCGTGAACGGGAAGATTCTCCCGGCGCCCCCGGTGCAGATGATGACAGCCTTCGCCGGAATGGCGTGGATCTCTCCGGAGCGGATATTGAGGGCGGTCACGCCACAGAGCTTGCCGTCCTCGATCAGGAGTGAAGTCACGAACCATTCATCGTAACGAGTAATCCGATCATACTTGAGCGACGTCTGGAACAGGGCGTGAAGCATGTGGAATCCGGTCTTGTCGGCGGCGAAAAGCGTGCGTTTCACGCTCATGCCTCCGAAGGCTCTCACGCTCACGCGGCCGTCCGGGTCTCTGCTCCACGGGCATCCCCAGTGTTCCAGTTGGATGACTTCGTCCCGGGCCTCCTTGACAAAGGCCTCGACGGCGTCCTGATCGGCCAGGTAGTCGCTGCCCTTGATCGTGTCGTAGGCGTGCAGATCGAGGTTGTCATCTTCCCGCATCACCGCAGCCGTTCCGCCTTCGGCCGAGACGGTATGGCTCCTCATCGGATAGACCTTGGAGACCACCCCGATACTGAGCCCCTCCCGCGCTTCGGCGGCCGCGATGGCGGCTCTAAGGCCCGCCCCTCCGCCACCGACCAGGAGAACATCGTGCTGTCGAATGTTCAAACCGGTTCCTTATGAGCCAATGGATTCTGTGACATCACTTTCGTAAGGGAATCTCAAGATCGTTTCCGGAAAAAGGGCCGTCCAATTCTCGATCGCGAGAATGCGTCCAAACGGTCCGCTACTGCAGTTTGCCCCGGCCCAACAGGGGCCACACGGCTTCTACGCGGCCGTTGCGAGCGGCGTAGAGTTGATCGTGCAGGAAGACGGTCGTGTCGGTGTAACCCACGACAAAGGAGATTCGGTCCCCGACTCTTGGGAGATCGCTCGATTGACTCAGGTGGATGATGCCGTGTTCGGCTGACAGCGCAATGGATTCCACGTGGGGGACGCCGATCGGTTCCGGCTCGGCGATGTCGCCGCTCATCGTCTTTCTGCCTGCGTCGCAGATGATCCGGGTCGGCACGGGGCGGCTGGTAACGGTGGAGCGTACGGTAAGTGCGTATTCGTGGTCAACCCCGAAATGCTTCTTGTAGAGGATGTCGCCGTAGACGCCGCCTCCGGCCACGACTTCCGTAACCCCCGGATGGAAAGCACTGATCCAATACGTCCCGGTACCTCCGCAGCTGAGGATCTCGACCGGTATGTCGTTGTCCCGAATCAATCGGGCCGTGTCCACGAAAAGATCCAACGCTTCCGTGATGGCCCGTCGCTTCTCCTCCGGATCCTGAAGCCGAAGCGCGTGAGATTCCCAGGTCTCTAGCCCGGCAAGCTTCAGTCCCTTGCAGTCGGAGATCTTTTTTGCCAGCGCCAGTGTCGGCATTCCGGGCTGTACGCCGGCGCGGTGCATCCCGACATCGACTTCGATGAGGACGCGGACCGTCACGCCGTGCGCGCGGGCTGCGCGATCGATCTCCATCACATTCTCTTCACTGTCGACGTTCACCATCACATCCGCGTGCTTCCGCAGGTTCGCGAGCCGCGTCACTTTGCGCGCGCCAACGACCTGATTGCAGACCAGGATGTCTTTGATCCCCCCGGCGGCCATGACCTCCGCCTCGCCGAGTTTCGCACACGTGACGCCGATCGCCCCCGCATCCAGAAGTTTGTGGGCAAGCGCGGGGGACTTCACGGCTTTCGTATGGGGGCGCCAATGAATGCCCGCGTCCCGTAGGATGGTGTTCGCCATCTTTTGAATGTTGCGCCCCATGACGTCCAGATCCAGGAGAAGGGCAGGCGTATCCACGTCGTCCGTTGGGCACCCAATGACGTCTGATTGGGACATACGATTCCTTCCAGCAGACATTGCGACGCATCGTGACGGTGGATTGAAGATACACGCCCGCCGAATTCGGCGCAACGTCAAAAGCCTCCGGCGAGATTTTTACCGGGTCTAACGCCCTGTCATCCGGGGAGAATCGTTTTCATGCAGATCGTTCTCGCAAACCGTTCGGCGACCGGGGTAGGGAGAAAGCTTGACGGAGCCGCCCTGAAACGATAATTTTGGTCCGTGACCAGACCAGTGATCGTATACGACGGGACGTGCCGGTTTTGCCTATGGAGTATAGGAAGGATTCAGCGGGTGGATCACCTGAATCAGTTTGAATACCTTCCTCGCCAGAGTCCCGATACGGAGGTCCGTTTTCCCCGGCTCGTGGAGTCCGATTTCAACACCGGGTTGAGGTTGGTCGTGGATGAGGGAAAGATTCACGTCGGGGCCGATTCCGTCTACGAGATCTACCGAAGGATCCCACCGTTCAACCGCGTGATCTGGCTTTATCGCGTCCCTGTGATTCACCAGCTTTTCAAGGTTTGCTACGCGCTCATCGCCAGGAGCCGACATCTTTTCGGTCGCGTGGAATGTGAAGCCGGAGCTTGCGAGACTCCGTATTCAGAACAGGGGAAAGGTCTTTGACGGGACCTCCCCGGCCCGGAACTCATTCTTGCGCGATAGACGGCTCCGAAATCCCCAGCTGCCGCAGAATGCGCTTCCATCTCCTCCGATGATTCCGGTGCGTGTAGAACGGAACAAACCCCGCTTTCAGATAGCTCTTGATCGCGGGGATGCGAAAGTCGTCGGTGGAGAGGCGTGCCCTTTGGAACCGGAGGGTCCGGAGACGATGGAGAATCGCTGCGTTGAGCAGGTGTCCCAGGCCCTTTCCTCGGTGAGCTTCGAGCGTAGCGATCATGTGAAACACTCCGACTTCCGGATCTCCCGTGCCGAGACGCCAGGCACAACCGCTCGCGACCGGCTCTCCGCGGTGGGTCGCCAGGAACAGGTTCTCGGGATCGAAGCGTGCATCCTGAAGGATCAGCGTCTTCCATTTCTCCTCCGTCCAGTTTCTTCCGACACTGCCCTCCATAATTCTGCACCAGGCGATCTCGTCGCCTGGAAGATAGGTCCTGAGCGCGTAGCCCTCGGGGACGACGATCTCCGGCAGGTCCTCTAGATTCAACCTGACCATCTCGAGTTGGGGCCGAAGCTTCTTGGGAGCGGACGGGCGCCTCTTGAAGCGCTCTGCGATGCGTTGATGAAACATCGGGGCTGTCCTGTTCAGGGAGGACCGCCGGGACGCGACGAACGTGGACGGGCGCTTTGTCGCGACCTGGACCCGCCGATTTCTATCGTGAATAAGTCAGCGCAGTACCTGCAAAATAGCGCGAAAACCTTGGCGAGGTCAAGCCTCGTAGCAAAGGGCAAAATGCCTTGACATTTGTCGGGGCTTGCAATATACTATCGTATCTCTATGCGACATTAGCACGCTTAAGTGCCTGATGAATTTGATCTTATGAGTTTTTGCCCGTCCGGCCGGCAAGGTTGTAGCTTCCCATGCTGAGGGACTATCTGCCCATTGCAATCCTGATGGCGGTTGTCGGCGGGTTTGCGCTCGTCAGCCTGGTCGCGACGCACGGGTTCGGTCCGCGTCGGCCCAATCCAGTCAAGCTCTCCCCCTACGAATCGGGTGTTCCGCCAGTAGGAGATGCCCGTCTCCGCTTTCCCGTCAAGTTTTACCTCGTGGCCATGGACTTCATTATCTTCGATATTGAAGTCGTGTTCCTGTATCCCTGGGCCGTTGTCTTCAAGGATCTGTTGGTTCAGGGCATTTTTATTTTTGTCGGCATGGCCGTTTTCCTTGGCGTGTTGGGTCTGGGCCTCGCCTACTCGTGGCGAAAGGGAGGACTGGATTGGGATTAGCCCCGTGGCCCGATCTCCCATCTCGCGAAACTATTGAGTTGGATCCCGGCCGGGTTCGACCCGGAGACACGGCGCGGGTGCCCTGAGTCCATCGGCGACACGGGGATGCGAGATCACGAAGCAGGAAAACCCGGAAACGCGACTCCATCGCGGACTCCGATGGCTTGACAGGTATGCGTAAAGAAACCAGAGCCGAGGCCGTTTCGAACTTGACGGCTCAGAAGTTGACGGAGCGATTCGGCGATGCGGTCTCCGAGGTCGCCGACTTCAGAGGCGAGACCACGGCGGTCTGCAAGAAGGGAAAAATACGGGAGATATTGACCTTCCTGAGAGACGATCCCGACCTCGCCTACGACCGGCTGACGGACCTGACGGCGATTGACTATTCCGACTACCTGGGTCCGAGGCCGTCGGCCCGGTTCCACGTCGTTTATCACCTCTACTCGCACCCGCACAACAAGCGCTTCAGGGTTCGGGCGCAGGTGGACGAGGAGACCTGCTCGATAGACTCTGCCTGCCCGGTCTGGAGGGGTGCGGAGTGGCCGGAGCGAGAGGTCTACGATATGTTCGGATTGCGATTCCAGGGGCATCCGGACCTGCGCCGCATCCTGATGCCGGTAAACTTCAAGGACTATCCGCTCCGAAAGGACTATCCGATGCACGGGCGGGGAGAGCGGGATGTCATTGCGCCCGAGGATCCCGGATTCGAAGGAAATCCTTTCTTTGAGACGACTGAGAGAGGGATTGAGGATCCGCTCGCCTCCGAGCGCATGGTTTTGAACCTGGGGCCACAACACCCAGCCACGCACGGCACGCTGCGACTCACGTTGGAGCTGGACGGAGAGCGGATCACAAGGTGTGTGCCGGACATCGGATATCTCCATACCGGATTCGAAAAACTGGGTGAGCATCACAACTTCAATCAATGGGTGACCGTCACCGACCGAATGAACTATCTGTCGCCGTTGTGCAACAACATCGGCTTCGCGATGAGCGTGGAGCACCTGATGGGTCTGGAAGTCCCTCCGCGCGCGGTCTGCATCCGAGTGATTCTTGCCGAGCTTTCTCGAATCGCCGATCATATGGTCTGGCTCGGGACGCACGCGCTGGACATCGGTGCGATGACGGTCTTTCTTTACACCTTTGAGCAGAGGGAGTGGCTCTACGACATATTCGAGGCGGTAACGGGTGCAAGGCTGACGACGAGCTACACGAGAGTGGGGGGGGTGGGCTGGGACGTCCCTGAGAACTTTCAGGAGGCGGTCGAGGAGTTCACCGTCCAGTTTCCAAAGGCGATGGACGAAGTGGACCGGCTGTTGACGCGGAACCGCATCTGGATTGACCGCACGAAAGGAATTGGGATCATCTCTGCCGAAGATGCCATGGCCTGGAATATGACGGGGCCGATGCTGCGCGGCTCCGGCGTGGCTTACGATTTGAGAAAGGCCGAGCCCTACATGGGCTACGAGGATTACGATTTCGACATTCCGGTGGGCGAGAACGGCGATGTCTACGATCGCTACCTCGTCCGGATGGAAGAACTCAGGCAGAGCGTACGAATCATAGAACAGGCGGCGAACCGTCTTCCGGAGGGTCCTGTAAAGGTGGATGACGCCAAGGTCATCCTGCCTGAAAAGGATCGTGTGTATTGGGGCATGGAATCGCTCATTCACCACTTCAAGGTCACCATGGAGGGTCACGGGCTCGCGCCGCCCGTGGGCGAGACCTACGTCGCGACCGAATCTCCGAACGGAGAGCTTGGTTTCTATCTGGTAAGCGACGGCAGGGGGGAGGCCTACCGTTTGAGAGTCCGTCCGCCCTCCTTCATGAACTATCAGTGTTTCTCCGAGTTGATCGAGGGCCATATGGTGGCTGACGTCGTGGCTGTCCTGGGAAGCATCAACGTGATCGCCGGAGAGCTGGACCGGTAAGGACCGAAGACCGATTTCAATCCACTATCCGAAATCTGCGATGGCATATAGGGCGTTAGAATGGCGGTGACCCTGTCGCCCGCGGCACAGAAGGCGTGTGAAGAAATCATCGGTCGTTATCCGAGCGGCCGGAAGGAGGCCGCGATCTTGCCGGTTCTCCATCTCGCCCAGCGGGAATGGGGCTACGTCTCGATGGAAGGCCTTCGTTACGTCGCCGAAATGCTGGAGATGCCGCCTGCGAGGGCAGCAGGCGTGATGAGCTTTTACCCGATGTTCTACAAGGCCCCTGTGGGGAGATATGTGATACAGGTGTGCAGCACGCTTTCCTGCTCGCTTTGCGGCGCACAGAAGATTGTGGACTACCTGGGGGCCAAGCTGAGGATCGGCGTGGGCGGGACGACGGAAGACGGGAAATTCACGTTGATGAAGGCTGAGTGCATCGCGGCGTGCGAAGGCGCGCCTGCCATTCGGATCAACGACACGCTGCACCGATACATCAGCAGGGAACGGTTGGACGCGCTCTTGGACGAACTGGAGTGAATGCTCAGTCGTCCGGGTGGGCGGCCGCGGTGGGGGTTGGGCCTGAAATGACACCGCTTGGGAAAAACTGAGCCTGCCCCGGAGCGGAAACGGGGGGATGCCCTGCATCCTTTCCGGCGCGCAGCGGAGGCACGCACAGGCCGGAGACCATGTCCGTCAAAGAATACAAGATTATTACCAAACTGTTTGGCGTTGAGAACCTGCAAGATCTGGAGGTCTACAGACGGCACGGCGGCTACAAGGCCCTGGAAATGGCCCTGGAAATGGCGCCGGACGACGTCATCGAGCGCGTGATGGACTCGGGCCTTTCGGGACGAGGCGGGGCTTGGTTTTCCACAGGCATGAAGTGGGGCTTCATGCCCAAGGCGCCTGAAGCGCCTTCTTATCTGTGTGTCAACGCCGACGAGAGTGAGCCCGGGACCTTCAAAGACCGGCAGCTGCTGCAGAAGAATCCTCACCAGTTGCTGGAAGGGACGATTATCGCTGCGTATGCGATTCGGGCGAGCGTCGTCTACATCTACGTCCGGGGTGAGATGTGGGAGGAGCTTGTGCAGATGGACCGCGTGATCGATCAGGCCCGAGCGGCGGGATATATCGGAAAGAACGTCCTTGGAACGGGCTTTGATCTGGACGTGTACACCCATCCGGGCGCGGGGGCCTACATCTGTGGAGAGGAGATGGGTCTGATCGCGTCTCTGGAGGGGAAGCGGGCCGAACCCCGGGCAAAGCCGCCCTTTCCGGCGCAAAAGGGCGTTTTCGACTGTCCGACGATTGTGAACAACGTCCAGACACTCTCATATGTGCCCCATATCATCAACAAGGGCCCGGACTGGTTCAAGGCGATCGGGAGCGAGAGATTCCCTGGGACCTTCATCTTTTGCGTGAGCGGACACGTCAAGCGCCCCGGCATGTGGGAGCTGGAGATCGGTTCGGCGACCATGCGGGAGATTATCTATGACTTGGCCGGAGGCGTCCCGAACGGCCGCAAACTCAAGGCCGTGATTCCGGGGGGCGCGTCGACGCCGCCCATGAAGCCGAACGAGATCGACGTGGTGATGGATCCGGCCAATTTTCAAATACCGGGGCGGGGTGAATTCAAGGGGATGTTCGGAACGGGCGGGATCATCGTGATGGATGATACCGCCTGTCCGGTCGATGCACTGCTGAATCTGATGAACTTTTTTTCACACGAGTCTTGCGGTCAGTGCACACCCTGCAGAGAGGGTTGCCCGTGGGCTCGGGACATCCTGAAACGCATCAAGCAGGGGCAGGGTCGGCCCGAGGATCTGGATACGCTGACCGATATCGCGAACCGGGTCTCTCCTTTCCTTGGCCCGTGGACGACGATTTGCCCATTCGGGGCGGCTTTTGCTTACCCCATACACGGATTCTTGCAGGCGTTTCGACAGGACTTCGAGGCGTTGATCAGCCTTCCGGCTCTCAGCAGGTATTGAACGACCGGTGACCTGGCCCGAATAACTCATGAAATCTGCGTAAGTACTGGGCTTTCCAGTTATTGCACCAAAGCAAAGTTTGACTCAACTTGGATAACTGATTGTTCTACATAAAATTATGGAAGTTTCATCAAATTCATGAATGATTCAGGTCAGATGGCCAACTTTACGATTGACGGCAAAGAGATTGAAGTCGTTCCGGGCAGAAACGTTTTGATGACGGCCCTGGATCACGGCGTTCACATTCCGCACTACTGTTACCACCCGGGATTGAGCGCGCCCGCGAACTGCCGGATGTGCCTGGTGGAGATTGAGGCCAACGGGAGGCGCGGCCTTCTGCCTTCCTGTACGGCCATGCCGACAGAGGGGATGGTCGTTGAGACGCAGAGCGAACTCGTCAGAGAGACGCAGGAGGCGGTGATGGAATTTCTGCTGATCAACCACCCGCTCGACTGCCCGATCTGCGACCAGGCCGGCGAGTGCGACCTGCAGGACTACAGCTACGCTCACGGTGCTGGAGAGGGCCGGTTCTTTGAATCGAAGTCGATCCAGCCAAAAAAGGATATCGGAAAACATACGTTGCTCTACTCGGATCGCTGCATCCGTTGCACGCGCTGCATCCGTTTCTGCGACGAGATCTCCGGAACGGGCGAGCTTGGCTATTTCAATCGCGGCGTTCACAACGAGGTCGACATCTTCCCCGGCATGCGGCTTGACAATCGGCTTTCGGGGAACACCGTGGACATCTGTCCCGTGGGCGCGCTGTTGGATAAGGAGTTTCTGTTCAAGCAGCGGGTCTGGTTTCTCAAGGGCGTGGATACGATCTGTCCGGGGTGCAGCACCGGCTGCAACATTCGGGCGGATATGAACAATGAGCGCATATACAGGCTCGTGCCTCGTGAGAACAGAGCGGTGAACGACTTCTGGATGTGTGATGACGGGCGCCACGGCTGGGGCTATGTCCACAGCGAAAACCGCCTGTTCTTTCCGCTCGTGGGCAAGGAGGAAGCGGAGGACCTGGTCCTCTGGAAGGCGGCGCTGGAGCGAGTCAAGGAGGGCCTGGAGCGTGTTCAGGGGGTGCACGGAGGTGAGGCTGTTGCGGGCGTTATCACCGGACACGCAACCAACGAAGAACAGTTCCTGTTCGGCCGGCTGTTTGCATCGGTTCTTGGCGGCGGGCCCGTGGCGATAAGGACGAACGCCAGTCCGGAAGGTGATGTGACCTTCAAGAGCGGGTTCACCATTCGGTCGGAGAAGTCCCCGAACGCGAGGGGCGCCGCAGAGGTCCTGCGTGGCGTCGGCCTTGCGCCGGTCGATGTCGAGGAGATCTGGACCGGAATCGAGAGCGGGAGGATCAAAGCCCTCTATTATCTGAACGGGGATCCCGAGGCGACGCTCACGCGGAGAGAGATCGAGACGCTCGGTAAGCTGGATTTTCTCGTGGTTCAGGACATTTCGTCGAACGAGCTGTCGCGGGGGGCCGATGTGGTGCTGGCCGGCGCATCCTTTGTTGAGAAGGACGGGACGTTCACGAACCACGACGGCAGGGTGCAGCGAATCCGTCGCGGGCTCGCGCCTCCGGGGGACGCAAAGGCAGACTGGGAGATCCTGAGAGATCTGCTCCAATCCATGGGAAGCGAAGCGGGGTATGACAGCGCAGGGGACGTGTTGCACGATCTGGCCGATTCGATGCCGGCGTTTGAGGGAATCAGCTACGAAAACCTGGGAGATCAAGGGCGCTCCTTGAATTAGGGGACCTATGGAGTACGCGCTCGAAAGCCTGATCAAGGTCATCGTTGTATTGGCTGTTCTGCTGGGTGCGGTCGCCTACCTCGTGCTGGCCGAACGGAAGGTCAGTGCCTTTATCCAGAACCGGTTGGGTCCGAATCGCGTGGGGCCCTGGGGATTGCTTCAGCCCGTGGCAGATGGCCTCAAGTTCCTGTTCAAGGAGGATATCATCCCCAACCGCGCGAATCTGGTCGTCTATCTGGCCGCACCTCCGGCGATCCTCGTGCCGGCCTTGATGGGGTTTGCCGTGATTCCGTTCGGAGAGACGATGACCTTGTTCGGGAGGGAGGTTCAACTTCAGATCGCTGACGTGAATGTCGGCATTCTCTACATTCTGGCGATGGCTTCGCTCGGGGTCTACGGGGTCGTGCTGGGAGGGTGGGCCTCGAACAACAAGTATGCGCTTCTTGGGGGCATCCGGGCCTCCGCGCAGATGATCAGCTACGAGCTTTCGTTGGGCCTGTCGCTGGTCGGGGTCCTGATGATCTCGGAATCCCTTCGTCTGAATGATGTGGTGAATGTGCAGGCCTCGCATACGCTGTTCGGCTTTCTGCCGGCGTGGAACGTGTTTACTCAGCCCCTCGCATTCGTCATCTTTACGGCTTCCGCGTTTGCCGAAGCGAACCGGCTTCCGTTCGACCTGCCTGAATCCGAACAGGAGCTTGTTGCAGGCTACCACACCGAATACAGCAGCATGAAATTCGCCATGTTCTTCATGGCTGAATACGCCCATATGATTACTGCCTCTGCCGTCGTGGCTACGCTCTTTTTTGGTGGATGGCACGTTCCCTGGCTGATCGACCCGGGCGACGTCTCGTTAATGGCAAACCTTCTGAAGGTGGCGGCCTTCGCGGCGAAGACCGGGTTCTTTATGTTCCTGTTTCTGTGGGTCCGCTGGACCCTTCCCCGGTTCCGTTATGACCAGGTGATGTGGTTGGGATGGCGGGTGTTGCTGCCCCTTTCGCTGTTGAACGTCTTCGTGACCGGTCTGATACTTACGCTCGTCAGATAAGCAGGCGGCTGGTCCGGGAGGGAGGATGGAGGCGTTTTTCTTCTTTCTGTTTTCCGGTGTCGCGGTGGTATCCGCGGTGCTCCTGGTCCTTTTCCGAAATCCGATCTACAGCGCCCTGTCTCTGGTGGCGACGTTTTTCGCCCTGGCAGGGCTTTTTGTTTTGCTGGAAGCCTACTTTCTCGCGGCAGTCCAGGTCATCGTTTACGCTGGGGCGATCATGGTCCTCTTCCTGTTCGTGATCATGCTCCTGAACCTGAGTCACGCCGATGCCCAGGAGCCCAAGGCGGGGAGGTACCGGCAGTTTTGCGTGATGCTGTTGATGGTGATCCTCGTTGCGCAGGTGGGCATCGTCGCGGGTCGGCAGTTGGGCGCAACGCCGTCCGCCGAACGGTTCGCCATGCAGGAAGAAAATGTGTCGTATCTCGGAAGACTGCTGTTCACCGACTATCTATTCCCGTTCGAGGTGGTCGGCGTCATCCTGCTCGTGGCGCTCATCGGGGTGATCGTGCTGGTCAAGCGAGGGGCGACTCAGGCGGTCGGGTCGAGCAGAGGTCGCCCGGCACGGTGACGACAGGTGTCTGAAATGGAAATTCCGATCTCCTATTACATGATTTTGAGTGCGATCCTGTTTGCCATCGGGGTTGCGGGCGTGCTGACGCGGCGCAACGCGATCGTCATCTTCATGTGCATCGAGTTGATGCTGAATGCGGTCAACCTCCTGTTCGTGGCGTTCGCGCGACACACCGGCGTCGGTTCAGGGCAGGTCTTCGTGTTCTTTGTGATGGCGGTAGCCGCCGCAGAAGTGGCCGTTGGACTCGCGATCATCATTGCCCTGTTCAGGAACAGGGAGACATTGGACGTTGCGGAAGTGAATCTGCTGAAGTGGTAAAGACCGAAGCTCGACTCGCCGAAGGCGCTTCGCTCGGAGATCGGGTTCTGAAATTTTCATTTTCTGATCGATTCACGTGGATCCCATGCTAGCGACGGTCATCCTCATCATCCTGTTTCCCGCGTTCGGGGCGGTCTTGAACGGACTGTTCGGAAGCCGCCTCAAAACGGCATCCGGCGTTGTAGGTACGGGGATGATCGGGCTCTCGTGGCTGCTTTCGCTCAGGGTGCTGACGCTTGTATTGCGAGGGGAGACTCTGAACGCAAACCTTTATGAGTGGATCGCCTCGGGCACCTTCAAGGCCACGGTCGGATTTCAAGTGGATGCCCTCTCCACGATGATGATCTGCACGGTAACCACGGTCTCCTTTTTCATTCACATTTATTCGTTGGGCTACATGCGCGGCGACCCGGGGTTCTCCAGGTTCTATGCCTACCTGAATCTGTTCGTCTTCTCGATGCTGATCCTGGTTCTCGCGAACAACTATCTGCTGATGTTCGTCGGATGGGAGGGCGTGGGGCTCTGTTCCTATCTCCTGATCGGCTTCTGGTACGAACGCCACGCGGCCTCCGAGGCGGGCAAGAAGGCGTTCGTCGTGAACCGGATCGGAGACGTCGGGTTTCTGATCGCTCTCTTTCTGATGGTCTTCTATCTCGGGACGGTCGACTTCGACGCCGTGTTCTCCAGGGCGGGGACGCTTTCAACCGGTCTGGCTACGGCGATCGCATTGCTCCTGTTTCTGGGGGCGTGCGGGAAGTCCGCGCAGTTTCCCCTCTATGTCTGGCTGCCAGATGCGATGGAAGGTCCTACGCCCGTCAGTTCTCTGATTCACGCGGCGACGATGGTCACGGCCGGCGTCTACATGGTGGCGCGGTCGAACGTGCTGTATACGATGGCTCCGACAGCGGGGGCGGTCGTGGCCTGGGTTGGCATCTTCACGGCACTGTTGGCGGCGACGATCGCGCTGGTGAATACCGACATCAAACGCGTCCTTGCCTATTCTACGGTGAGTCAGCTCGGATACATGTTCGTGGGTGTGGGCGTAGGCGCGTATACCGCGGGCATCTTTCACCTCTTCACCCACGCGTTCTTCAAGGGCCTGATGTTCCTGGCGGCGGGAAGCGTGATGCACGCGATGGCGGGCGAACTGGACGTGCGGAAGATGGGCGGATTGCTCTCGAAGATGAAAGTGACGAGCGTGACCTTCTGGATCGGGGCCCTCGCGATCGCCGGCATTCCGCCCCTCAGCGGCTTCTGGAGCAAGGATGAGATCCTCGTGGGCGCGTATCGCTCCGGAAACGTCGCGATCTGGGTTCTGGGCGTCATCGGGGCCGCGATGACCGCATTTTACGTGTTCCGGCTGATTTTCCTGACCTTTCACGGAAGACCTCGCGATGAGAGCCTCCACGCACACGCACACGAGTCGCCGCGCAGCATGACGATCCCACTGGGTGCGCTCGCTTTGGGATCCGTCCTCGCCGGGATCGTCGGCGTTCCGCCCGGCCACGGATGGATCGATCGATTCCTGGCGACCGTCGTGGGCAGCCGCGCTGCTCACGGGGGTGTGTCAGGCGGCCCTTCCGACGCGACGTTGATGGCCATCTCGGTCGCCGCAGGGTTGTTCGGAATCGCCGTTGCTCTGAAGATGCATCTCGCGGGGCGCCTGGGCGTGCCGTCGACATCCGTGCCCTATCAGCTGCTCAGACGGATGTGGTACGTAGACGACATCTATCGCGCAACCCTGGTGAGACCGCTTCGGCGCTTCTCTGACGGGTTGTCGCACGTCTTCGATAGGCTCGTCGTCGACGGCGTTGTCAACGCCCTCGGGTATCTCGTCAAGGCACTGGGATGGATTGCGTCCCGGCTTCAGACCGGTGTGGCGCCCACCTATGCGCTTTGGATGGCGGTCGGCGTTGTGGTTATGATCTACCTGGTCACGTTTCCTTAGTCGCGAAATCTCAAGATGCCCGGACTCCTGACCCTACTCGTCTTTTTCCCTCTGGCCGGAGGCGTCGTCATCGCCTGTTTCGGCCGAGGGCGGGACGCTTTCAGCAGGGTGGCGGCGCTGGTTGTCTCGGTTGCCGATTTTCTCCTTTCGGTTCACCTGTTCCTCCGGTTTCGATCAGATTCCCACGCGATGCAGTTTGTGGAGGCGTTCTCGTGGGTGGAATCTCTCGGGATCCGCTACGCGCTCGGGATCGACGGCATCAGCCTTCTGCTGGTTCTGATGACAACGCTCCTCACGTCGGTCGCCATCCTGGCGTCCTGGACGGCGATTACGTCGCGGGTGCGCGAATTCATGGCCGCCATGCTGCTCCTGGAGACCAGCATGCTGGGCGTGTTTTGTTCGCTCGATCTTTTCCTGTTCTATGTCTTCTGGGAAGCGATGCTGATCCCCATGTGCCTCCTCATCGGCGTTTGGGGGGGAGCGCGGAGGATCTACGCGACGGTCAAGTTCGTGCTCTTCACTCTGGCCGGCAGCCTGGTGATGCTTGTCGCCATCATTTACCTCTACTTTCTGCACGGTCAGGAGACGGGGGTCTACACGTTCGACCTGCTGACGCTCCACGCTTTTTCCGTGACCCCTGAGGTTCAATACTGGCTCTTTGCGGCCTTTTTCCTCAGTTTTGCGATCAAAGTGCCTCTGTTTCCGTTTCACACCTGGCTTCCGGACGCCCACGTGGAGGCCCCGACGGCCGGGAGCGTGATTCTCGCGGGCGTCCTGCTGAAGATGGGGACGTACGGGTTGGTTCGATTTTGCCTGCCGCTCTTTCCGGTGGCATCGCTTTACTTTACGCCCCTGATCATGGTCCTGTCCGTCGTGGGCATCGTTTATGGCGCGCTCGTGGCGATGGTGCAGCCGGACCTCAAAAGGCTGGTGGCCTATTCGAGTGTGAGCCACCTCGGGTTCGTCGTATTGGGACTCTTTGCACTCAATTTACAGGGTGTGCAGGGCGGGATGATTCAGATGGTGAATCACGGCATATCGACCGGCGCGTTGTTCCTGATCGTCGGGATGATCTACGAGCGGCGGCATACGCGCCTGATTTCTGATTTTGGGGGGCTGGCGCGAACGATGCCGGCGTTCGCCGCGTGTTTCATGATTACGACCCTCTCTTCGATCGGCGTACCGGGGCTGAACGGATTCGTGGGTGAATTCCTGATCCTGCTGGGGGCCTTCAAGGCGAGCTGGGTTCTCGGAACCATCGCCACCACGGGGATTGTTTTGGCAGCCGTCTACATGCTGTGGATGTTTCAAAGGGTCGTCTGGGGGAAAGTACGCCACGAAGCGAATCGGGGCCTGGCAGACCTGTCCGTCCGCGAATGGGCGGTGATGCTCCCGCTCCTGGTTCTCATGTTCTGGATCGGGATCTACCCGGCGACCTTCTTGTCGAAGACGGAAGCATCCGTCAGCCATTTGATCTCACACGTACAGGGTCGTCAGATGGAGGCGCCGGAACGGCACTACGCCTTCGATCCGGCGAACCTTTTGCCTTGAGCTTCTTGCATGTTAAAGGTCCGACGAAGGGAGCAAGGCTGGCGACGGACCCGCGTCGTTTTCTTGTGGATGGTGCTGGGTCTTCCGACGGAGACGTTTGCCGCGGGCGGCGGAGGCGCGCAGGGGAATCTGGGCGAGCTCCTGCCTCTGTGGAGCGTCATTCCGTTTCTCGGGATTCTGTTGTCGATCGCGGTTCTCCCGCTCGTGAATCTTCGCTGGTGGCACCACAACTTCGGAAAGGTGTCCGCGGCCTGGGCGCTCATCTTCGCGATTCCCTTCCTGTTCGCTTACAGGGGGGAGGCCTTTTACGAAATCGCGCATATCTATCTGGCCGACTACTTTCCGTTCATCATCCTTTTGTGGGGGCTGTTCACTGCAGGGGGTGGGATCGTGGTGCGGGGGTCGTTCGCGGGAACCCCCGCGGTCAACACGCTGATGCTGTTCATCGGTACGGCGTTGGCATCCTGGATGGGGACGACGGGGGCCTCGATAGTGCTCATCCGCCCGGTGCTGAGGGCGAATGCAGCCCGAAAGTCGAAGGTCCACGTGGTCGTCTTTTTCATCTTCCTCGTGAGCAACATCGGGGGCTCGCTCACGCCGCTCGGAGATCCCCCCCTCTTCCTGGGCTTCCTTCACGGGGTTCCCTTCTTATGGACGATGGGTCTGTTTCCGGAGATGGCCGGGATCTCTCTGGCTCTCCTGGCGATCTTCTTCGTCGTGGACACGATCTACTACAAGCGGGAGCAGGGCCGGCTTGAGGCGGGCGGGGCCGGGGCAGAGGCGGTGCCGTTCCGCGTCGACGGGGGCTACAACCTGCTCTTTCTGGGCGGGGTGATGGGCGCTGTGCTCCTGAGCGGAATCTGGAATCCCCACATCGAGCTGAATCTGCTCGGCGTAGACGTGGCGTTGCAGAATCTGGTGCGGGAGGCGTTGATTGTCGCGATGGGTCTGCTTTCGCTCAAGCTTACGCCGCGGGCGCTCAGGCGGGCGAACGGGTTCACCTGGGCGCCCATCAAGGAGGTGGGCTATCTCTTCGCGGGGATCTTCATGACGATCGTTCCGGCGCTCGCGATCCTCAAGGCAGGGGAGAGCGGCAGCTTGGCCTTCGTCGTTCGCGCCGCGAACGACGAGGCGAGCTATTTTTGGATCACCGGTGTGCTGTCCAGCTTTCTGGACAACGCCCCGACCTACTTGACGTTCTTTACCTCTGCCCTGGGAAGGCTGGGACTGACCGAGGATACGATTCGGCAGGCCCTTCGTATGGCGCCTGAGGCGTGGGGCACACTGGGCGCAGATCCGGCGCAGATCGCCCGTTTCGTGGTCTTCCTGAAAGCGATCTCGCTCGGCGCCGTGTTTATGGGCGCGAACACCTATATCGGCAACGCCCCGAACTTCATGGTCAAATCGATCGCTGAAGAGAATGGCGTTCCGATGCCCAGTTTCCTCGGCTACATGCGTTATTCAGTCTTGATCCTGCTGCCGCTGTTCGTAATTTTGACCGTTATTGTGTATTAACATGTTGTAAAAAAGAGACTAATTCTCCATTTCCGGAACCGATTGGATTTTCCGCTTGACTTTTCTATCAACCCGAGATTTATTAATTGGGCTAATGGATTTCACTGGGACGCGTCGCTTTGTCTAACCTGGATTGGACGATTCTGCTGCCCTCCCTGGTGGTCTTCGGATCGGTCCTGCTGGTGCTTTGCATCGATATCGTTTGGCCGAAAAACCGAGGGACGCCCGCTTTTTACGTGGCCCTTTTGGGGGCGGTCGCCGCGTTGATCCTTTCCGTGCCCGGAGCGGGGCTTTGGGGGCGGTGGGCATACGGGTTGAGCGGGATGATGGTGCTGGACAATTTCGCGCTCTTCTCGAACGCGATCTTTCTGATCGGAACCGGGTTGACGATCGCGATATCGAGGGACTACCTGGCACGAGAAGCGGCCGGACGTAGCGAATACTACCTGCTCCTGCTCTCCGCGACCCTGGGAATGATGCTGATGGCCGCCGCGGCCGATCTGATCATGATCTTCCTGGGGATCGAGTTGATGTCGATTTCGCTCTATGTCCTCGTGGGGTTCTTGAGGGTTCGGCCGATTTCGAACGAGGCCTCGCTGAAATACCTTCTGCTGGGCGCCTTCGCCACCGGCTTTCTGCTCTACGGCATCGCCCTGATCTACGGCGCTGTCGGGACGACCAACCTTCGGGAGATCGGACTGGCCCTTTCGCAGGGCCGGTGGAGCGGAGATTTCGTGTTGCTCGGCGGCCTCGCCCTGCTGATGGTCGGCTTCGGGTTCAAAGTCGCGGCGGTTCCGTTCCATATGTGGGCGCCCGACGTCTACGAAGGGGCGCCGACGGCGATCACGGCCTTCATCTCGGCAGGGCCCAAGGCGGCCGCATTCGCGGCATTTCTCCGGGTGCTGACGGTATCTATGGCCTCGCTGCAGGTCGAATGGACGACGGCGCTTTGGGTGTTGGCCGTCTTGACGATGACGGTGGGCAACCTGAGCGCGCTCGGCCAGCGCAGCATCAAGCGGATGCTGGCCTACTCGAGCGTGGCCCACGCGGGCTACGTGCTCGTGGCCCTGGCAACCGGGAGCGAGAGAGGGATTTCCTCCGCGCTGTTTTACCTGATGGCCTATACCTTCATGAACATCGGCGCCTTTTCGATCGTCATCCTTGCAGGCCGAAAGGGAGAGCAAAGCCTCGATATCTCCGGCTATGCGGGGTTGGGTTTCCGGCATCCAGGTTTAGGTCTCGCGATGACGCTGTTCATGGTGTCGCTCGCAGGGCTTCCACCAACGGCCGGGTTTTTCGGTAAATTTTACATTTTCAGCGCAGCGGTTGAAGCCGGTCTGGTCTCCCTGGCCGTCATCGGAGTGCTCAACAGCCTGATTTCGGTCTATTTCTACTTAGGGGTCGTGGTGAGTATGTATATGCGGCAGCCCGCGTTGGAGCCTTCGGCGCTTTCCTTGCCTCTATGCTCGCGCGCTGCGGTGTTGATTACGTTCGCGGCCACCGTCTTCATCGGTCTCTCTCCATCCAGGCTTCTGGAGAAAGCCTCGGAGACGGTCTCATCCCTTATGTGACAGGGCCGTCGCTGCGACCTGCGGCCCTGAGGTCTTTTCGATCCCCTTTTCCAGGACGTTCGCCCGTGGCGGGGAAATCTGAAACTTCCAACAACGGTGGCGTCTATCGTCAAGTCGGGCCTTATCTGGGCCTGGGCGCAGAGCTTGTCGCCCCTGTCTTGTTTTGCATGGGCGTGGGGTGGTGGCTCGACGGGCGGTTCGAGACCGCACCGGTACTCATGTTGATTGGCGCCTTTGTGGGTGTCGGCGTCGGCTTTTGGAGTTTTTTCCGGACGGTCATGCGGCTCCAGGGCAAAGCACAGGATCCGAAGGAAAAGCGCGTAGGCCGGGCGAAGCGGAGGGGCGATGGGAGCGGCTGAGTTTATAAGACAGGTCGGGCTTGTCTGCATCGTCGTCCTCGTCCTGGCGGCCTATCCGATCTATGCATACACCGGCGCTGCGTCCTTGATAGGCGTGTTGGCCGGATGCGGCATCGCTGCCCTGAACGTGCTGGCAGGGTGTCTTACCTCGGTCTGGGCATTCGAGAAACCCCAAAGGGTTTTTTTCAAGACCGTTCTGGGTGGGATGTTGATTCGTCTGATCGGCGTCGGGTTGGCCTTTCTACTTCTGATCAAGTACACAGACGTGGACACCCTCGCCCTCACCTTGTCGCTGATCTCTTTCTTCGCAATCTTTCAGGTCTTCGAGATTCGTTTCTTGGCGACACGTCTTTGCGACCAGCCTTCAAAGGAAGGGAGATGAGAGATGGCTGAGGGTGCTGCCCCCGAAACCAGACAGCACGGGAGCGAGGAGGGGGGAGACTTCGTGATGGATCATATCCTCGATTCCTCCGAGCTCCATCTCCCCTTGGGACACATCTACCTGCCCCACCTTGAGCTGTTCGGCATCGATCTGTCGATCACGCGAGCCGTCGTGATGATGTGGGTCGCTGCCATTTTTCTTCTGGTTGTCCTCGCGGTTTCGGTTCGTCGCCGGAAGCTGGTGCCAACCGGGTTCGCGAACGTGATCGAAGCGCTGGTCGTGTTTATCCGGGACGAGATCGCCGTTCCCAACATCGGTGCAAAAGAGGCCGGGCGGTTCCTCTCATTCCTGCTTACGGTCTTTTTCTTCATCCTCACGTGCAATCTGCTCGGACTGATCCCCTACGGCGCAACGGCCACCGGGAACATCAATGTGACCGCCGCGCTCGCAATCTGCTCGTTCGTCGTGATCCAGCTTGGCGGGATCCTGCACAATGGGTTTTTCGCCTATTTCAAGGGGCTCATCCCGCACGGGTTGCCCCTCTGGCTGCTTCCGATTATGATTCCGATAGAGATCGTGAGTCTGTTCGCAAAGCCGTTCGCCCTGTGCATTCGTCTTTTCGCCAACATGACCGCAGGCCATATCGTTATTCTCTCCATGCTGGGGCTGATCTTTACGTTCAAGACGTATGCGGTCGCCCCGGCTTCGGTCCTGTTTGCGGTGGCCGTCTACCTGCTGGAAATCTTCGTTGCCTTGATTCAAGCTTACATATTCACGCTGCTTTCGGCCGTGTTTATCGGGATGGCAGTTCATCAGGCGCACTGAACGGATGCAGATATGATCCGGTCGTATCGTTTTCACGCAAGGTCAAAAACAAGGAGGAGATTGTGGCACCGGACGCGACATCCTTAGCAGCTGAAGCCTATGGATACCTGGCGGCAGGTATCGGCGCTGGACTCGTAACGATTGGAGCCGGTCTGGGGATCGGCCGCCTCGCAGGACAGGCGATGGACGGCACGGCCCGCCAGCCGGAGGCCACGGGCGACATTCGAGCGTCTATGATCATCGCTGCGGCACTCATCGAAGGTATCGCACTGTTTGGTCAAGTGATCTGCATTGTTCTGGCGACCAAGTAGACCTCTGATCTCTCGACCTGTCGGGCGTGTCGACATCCGACCCTCGGAACTCCTCTAACCGGAAGGTGGGGGCCTATGCTATTGGAGATTGAGCCTGGCTTGATGATCTGGACGATCGTGACGTTCGTTGTCTTGCTCATGCTTCTCCGAGCCGTGGCCTGGAAGCCGCTGCTCGGAATGCTTGCCGAACGCGAGAAACGGATTCAGGAGTCCCTGGATCAGGCCGAAAGGGCCAGGACGGAGGCCCAGGCGGTCGTCGAGGAGAATCGCAAGGCCGTGGAGAAGGCCCGGGCCGAGGCACAGGAAGCGGTTTCCCGAGGCCGAGAGGCAGCGGATCGTGTCGCTCAGGAAGTCCGTCGCCGGGCCGAAGGAGAGGCAGAGCAGGTGATCGAGCGGGCGCGACGGACGATTCAGCAGGAGAGGGATCGGGCGATTGAAGAGTTGAGAGCTCAAGCTGCGGGTCTCGCCATTCTGGCGGCGGAAAGGCTCCTGGAAGAGAATCTGGACGATGATCGGAATCGAAAGCTGGTTGACGCGTTTATCGACAGCATTCCGGATTCGGATCGGGACGGATAGGTGGCGTAAACGTTGAACGAGACCCCTGTCGCATTACGGTATGCGAAGGCACTGATCCGTGCGGCCGAGGAGCAGGGTGCGCTGGAGCCGGTCCGGGAGGATCTGCTGGGGCTTCTGGATCTCATCCGGGAATCGGAAGACCTTCGGGCCTTTTTGACCGATCCGCTGATTCACCCGGAGCAGAAGCAGAGGGCCTTCCAGAAGCTGTTTTCGGGTCGGATCGGCGATCTGACGCTGAACTTCCTGCTGCTTCTGTGCGAAAAACGACGGGAGCGGGGGCTTGAGGGCACGATTCGGGGGTTTCTGGGGCTGTTGGACGAGCGCCGGGGGGTGATGACGGCCCAGGTGCGTACGGCAGCGGCGCTTACTCCGGGACAGCAAGAACGGCTTGTGACGAGGCTGACGGCCATTTCAGGGAAACAGGTGCGGTTGGAAGTCGAGGTGGACCAGGCTATGAAGGCCGGGTTTGTCGCCCGTTTGGGCGATCAGGTGTTCGACGCCACGCTGGAGGCGCAGTTGAACCGACTGCGTCGAGGATTGGCCGCGGGGTGATGACAGAAAGGCGAGGTGCGTAGAGGGTATGGCAATGAACCTACGGATTCGGCCGGATGAGGTTTCAGACGTTCTGAAGCGCCAGATTCTGGAAGCAGAGCGCGAGATCGATGTCTATGAGAGCGGGACGGTGCTGCAGGTGGGAGACGGGGTTGCCCGGCTCCACGGGCTTGCCAATGTACAGGCCAGTGAACTGGTGGCCTTTCCAAACGATATTATGGGGATGGCGCTGAACCTCGAAGAGGACAACGTGGGGTGTGTGCTGTTTGGCGACGATACCCGGATCAAGGAGGGGGACGAGGTCAGGCGGACCGGGCGGATTGTCGAGGTGCCGGTAGGTGAGGCGTTGCTGGGCCGGGTCGTGGATCCTTTGGGGCAGCCGCTGGACGGAAAGGGGCCGATTGCGACCGGCCAGACCTTGCCCGCGGAACGGATCGCCCCGGGAGTGATTCAACGGCAGCCGGTGACCGAGGCCCTGCAGACCGGGATCAAGGTTGTGGATTCCACGACGCCGATCGGACGGGGACAGCGCGAGTTGATTATCGGAGACCGGCAGACCGGCAAGACGGCGATCGGGCTGGATGCGATTATCAACCAGAAGACGACCGGTGTGAAGTGCATCTACGTGGGCATCGGCCAGAAGGCGTCCTCGGTCGCCAAGGTGGTTGCGGAGCTGGAGGCGAAGGGCGCGATGGACTATACGATTGTGGTTTCGGCCACTGCCAGCGACCCGGCCCCGCTTCAGTTCCTGGCCCCCTATGCGGGGTGCTCGATGGGCGAATACTTCCGCGACAAGGGCGAGCATGCGCTGATCGTCTACGACGATCTGTCCAAACAGGCCTGGGCATACCGGGAGATGTCCCTGGTGTTGCGCCGCCCGCCCGGACGGGAGGCCTATCCCGGGGATGTGTTCTACCTGCACTCCCGGCTTTTGGAGCGTGCCTGCAAGCTGAGCGACGAAGAGGGCGGGGGTTCTTTGACGGCGTTGCCGGTGATCGAGATCCTGGAGGGGGACGTGTCCACTTTCGTGCCGACCAACGTGATTTCGATTACGGATGGACAAATTCTGCTGAAACCGGAGCTCTTCTATTCCGGCATCCGGCCGGCGATGGATGTGGGGGCGTCCGTTTCCCGGGTGAGCGCGGCCAAGACCCGGGCAATGCGGGCGGTTTCCAATACGCTGAAGGGGGATATGTCCCGGTATCACGAAGTTCAGGCCTTTGCGCAGTTCGGGGCCTCCGACCTGGACGTAGCCACGCGGAACCTGCTGAACCAGGGAGAAAAGCTGACGGAGATTCTGAAGCAGGACCAGTTCAATCCGATGTCGCTGGGGGAGCAGGTGGTGTCGCTTTCGGTGGGGACGCGGGTGGACGAGTTGCCAACGGCCGACGTGCGGCGTTTTGAGGGCGAAGTCCTGACGTATATGCGCGACCAGCACCCGGAGGTTCTGGACGAGATTACGCGGACCGAAGCGCTGAGCGACGAGGCAAGGGCCGGAATCGACGCGGCTATCGAGAAGGTCAAGGCAGGTTTCCAGACGGACGAGTAGGCAGGAGAGACGAAGGAGTAAGGGGTGGCGACACTACGTCAGCTCAGAACCCGGGTGGCGAGCGTCAAGAATATCCAGCGAGTGACCAACGCGATGCGGCTGGTGGCGGCCGCCAGGGTGCGCCGGGCGCAGGAAAAGATTCTCGCGGCCCGACCCTATGCCGAGAAACTGGACGAGGTGCTGCGGCAACTGAGCGCCGGGCTTGGCGAGGAGAGGCACCCGTTGTTGCACGAGCGCCCGGTGGAGCGGGTGGCGGTGGCGGTCGTGACGGCTGACCGGGGGCTGTGTGGAGGCTTCAACGCCAGCATCTGCCGCCACGCGCTGGCCGAGTTGGATGCCGATGAAGGCCGGGAGGTGGAACTGGTCGCCGTGGGCCGGAAGGGGCGCGATTTCTTCCGCAACCGGGACTATCCGATCGGCAGGGAGTATACGGATCTGTTTCGAGAGCTGGCGTTCGACCAGGCCGTGGCGATTGCAAGGGACCTGACCGGGCGTTTTGTTTCGGGCGAGGTGGACCAGGTTGTGGTGATGTTCAACAGGTTTGTCTCGATCGCGCAGCAGGGTCCCGTCACCGTGCAGCTGTTGCCGATTGTGCCGGTGGAAGCCGAGCCGGCCGTAGCGTATCTTTTCGAGCCCGATCCGGAACGTCTGCTCGACGCGCTGGTACCGAGGCACGTGCATTTTCAGATCTGGCGGGCGCTGCTGGAGTCCAACGCCGGGGAACAGGCCGCGCGGATGACGGCGATGGATAACGCCACGAAAAACGCAGGCGACTTAATCGAAGAGTTGACCCGCGAGATGAACAAGGAGCGGCAGTCGAGCATTACCCTGGAGCTGATGGACATCATCGGCGGCGCAGAGGCCGTTGCGTAGGGGACAGCCGGGTTCGGACGGCAGGAAACGGCGAGGTGTCTCACGGATTTATGAATGAGGGCGCGATGAACGAAGGCTTGGTGAAAGAGATCGTGGGCGTTGTTGTGGATGTGGATTTTTCGGGCAGCGAGCTGCCCGCCATCCACAACGCCCTTGAAGTGCCCCGAAGCGGCATGCGTCTGGTGCTGGAGGTGCAGCAGCATCTGGGAGAGAATCTGGTGCGCTGTGTGGCGATGTCTTCCACGGAAGGCCTGGTTCGCGGCGCCCCGGTCGTGGATACCGGCGTGCCGATTCAGATTCCGGTGGGTGAAGAGGTGCTGGGACGATTGTTGAATGTGGTGGGCGACCCGATCGACGGCAAGGGCGAGATCCCGGACCGGGTGCGAAGGATGCCGCTGCACAGGGCGCCGCCCGCGCACGAAGAGCAGGTGACGTCTGACCAGGTGCTGGAAATGGGTGTCAAGGTGATGGACCTGATCTGTCCGTTTTCCCGGGGCGGGAAGCTGGGGCTGTTCGGCGGGGCGGGGGTCGGGAAGACGGTTATCCTGACGGAGTTGATCAACAACGTGGCGACCAGCCACGGCGGCTACTCGGTCTTTGCCGGCGTGGGCGAGCGCACCCGCGAGGGCAACGACCTGCTGCACGAGTTGACGGACTCCGGTGTGATCGACAAGACGGCGATGGTGTTCGGACAGATGAACGAACCGCCCGGGGCTCGGCAGCGTATTGCGCTGACCGGGTTGACGATTGCCGAACACTTCCGCGAGGAGGCCGGACAGGACGTGCTTCTGTTCATTGACAATATTTTCCGGTTTATCCTGGCCGGCGCCGAGGTTTCGGCGCTCCTGGGCCGGATGCCTTCGGCGGTGGGTTACCAACCCACCTTGGCGACGGAGATGGGTGCGTTGCAGGAGCGGATTACGACCACTCGGAACGGATCGATTACGTCGGTGCAGGCGATCTACGTGCCGGCCGACGATTATACGGATCCGGGGGTGGTCACGGCGTTCAGTCACCTGGACGGGCGTATTGTGCTGGAACGGGGGCTGGCCGATCAGGGGTTGTACCCGGCAGTGGACCCGCTGGCGTCCAGTTCGCGCATCCTGGACCCCCGGGTCGTGGGCGAGGAACACTACCAGGTTGCCCGACACGTGCAGCAGGTTCTGCAGCGTTACCGCGACCTGAGGGAAATTATTGCCATTTTGGGGATTGACGAGCTGTCAGACGAGGACAGGTTGGTGGTTGCCCGGGCGCGAAAGATCCAGGCCTTCCTGACCCAGCCCATGCACGTGGCGGAGGGCTTTACAGGCATCGCCGGCGAGTATGTCAAGATCGAGGACACGGTGAGGGGGTTCAAGGGGTTGGCCGAAGGCGAATATGATGACCTGCCCGAGCAGGCGTTTTACATGGTCGGAGGCATCGAGCAGGCGGTAGAGAAAGCGAAGACGCTGTAAGACCCGGGGCGTAAGAACTTCAGGCGTGAGAATGCGATGCCGGTTTTCGAGCTCAATGTGGTAACACCGGAGCGGACGGTCTACTCAGGAACCGTAGAGCAACTTCGGGCGCCCGGAACCGAGGGGAGCTTTGGCGTGCTGGCGCGTCACCACCCCATGGTGGCCTCGCTGGACGTGGGGCCAATCATCATTCGTGAGCAGGGAGGGAAAGGCCTGAGGATGGCGACCTCAGGCGGTTTTGCCGAGGTCTCAAGAGACCGGGTGACGGTTCTGGCAGAGACGGTGGAGTTGGGCGACGAGATCGACGTGGCGCGGGCGGAAGCGGCGCGGGACCGAGCGCGAGATCGGCTGGCCCGGCGGCGGGAGGCGGAGGTTGATGCGACACGGGCGGAGATGGCGCTTGCGCGGGCGCTGAACCGGTTGCGGGTGGGGAAACAGTGAAGGATAGGATCGCGTAAAGGCCACAGGGAAATACTACAGGAGCGGGTTTCAAACCCGCTCCTGTAGTATTTGTGGGTGATGCTCCAGTATCCTGCAGTTTCGCACCCAGATCCTGTGTATTTTCCGTCTGAGACCTCCTTCCAGACGAGCAATCCGGTTCGCCCAAGGAAAGCTAAGCCGAAGGCTTCACCTTGCCGGACCGGGATCAGCTTTTCATCGTTGGCGCCGGCATCTATCTGCCTGTTGAAGCATCGATCAGCGACTGACGCTTTATGCGTGAAGATGGGAAGGGTGTCTGCACCATCGATCTGCCCGATTCTCTCCGCCCTCCCCTGCATCTTTGTGGCCAAGGCCGTCCGTCATCTGGATCGGAGATGAATGCGTGCGGCATCCCCGTCGAAGGGATCGATGGACGCCACGCGTCGGATGAGGGGATATGGAAGGGAAGATTCGGGCGGCAGTTGGGTGTGTGTGGGGTGGGGAAAACACCGTCTGAACCACGGATTACCCGGATTAAGGGATTACGCTGATTAGAGGATGTAGAGACGTAGGATGACCGGGCTGATAAGCGAAGCATCTTCAGCGACAAGGGGTATCTGTGCAATCCATAAATCCGCGTGAATCCGCGATCCGGATGAGGGAATATGGGGGGGAAGATTCGGTCTGATCTTCAATGAAAAAGCCGAGGCGATGATGGCCCCGGCTTCTTTTTCTGCCTTCACTACGAGATTTTAGGTTAAGACATAGCTCGCCTTTGGCTTCGGTTCGCCGCTTCTCCTTTTACCTGATACGCCTCGACGACTCCTTCCCCAGCGACGGTTCCCCGGCACCGCCTACCTTTAGTGTTGTAACCTGCGACACCCGTCGCAAATTGCAACATTCTCTCGTTTCTGCCTTACAACGGTCCCTATAACGACATAATAAATATGAAGTTATAAACGCCCCTCCACACGGGCCTGTTCTCCAGAGGGGGTTTGGATGTTGCATTTTGAGACAATCTTCCAAAATTCCCCGCTGCCCCATATCCTGCTCAACTCATTCAATAGCAATGAGTTAGTCCAATTTTTGAGATCAGGCACGCTTTTTGCCTATACATCCGATTCTAACGAGACACGGGATTTGTCCGTCTTCAATGGAAAGGGGCTATTGTCATGTCTTTCATCGACGCTTCAGATCGTTTTCAATCCGCTTCAAAGCCTGACGAATCTAACCAACAGGTTGAGGGTCAAGAGTCTGAAGAATGTGTTTCGCCAGATTCAGAAGATCATGGCGATGAATCTTCAAAGCCTGCCTCGAATCCGCTTTTGCGAATACAGCGAGGCCGCTCCGCCGAACATACTCCGACTCGAGATATAAAACTGGAGAGTCTGTTCCGTCTTGAATTCGATAGAGCTGAGCCACTTTCAATTCAAAGATCTGAGGCAATTGCGGAGGCAATTCGGAAGGATCAAGCGTTACGGGATCTCGAATCTCAAACATGACAATTCTCCTATAAAAGGATACAGGGGAGATGAATGCGGACCCTTCTTCTGAATGAAACAGGTTACGCAAAACTGCAACCCATCCGGACTCCCATTGAAGAAAATATAGAAAAAGCCAGGCAAATGGCCATACTTTCCAGGGAAATTTCGTGAAGGGCCAATAAGAAAGAGATTTAACTGTATTTTGCCTCGCCTTTCAATATGTGCAGCCAATCCGTCTCAAGAGGAAACGGGACCATGAAGGATCGGATCGCGTGAAGGCTGCAGGGAATAACACAGGAGCGGGTTTGAATCCCGCTCCTTTTTTTTGCATGTGATGCTCCATGATCCTGCGGTTTCGCTTCTGCCCGACAGGCAGGGGCGTAAGTGCTTATATCCCGAAGGAAGAGAGAGATATATTCGTGTCCGGAACTGAATGCTTCTTTCCGTAAAAATTGTGTAAATTAAAGGACGAGGGCCAATAAGCCGCCCTTGCCGGGCGACCTGCCGAAGAAGCGGCCGTATCCAGGAAACCGCAATCATCTCGAGGAAAACAGCTGTGAATGAAGCGGAGATATGCGACACCTTCATCACTCCGGCGATAGGAAAGGCAGGGTGGATCGCGACGCAGATCCGCCGGGAGTACACTTTCACCGCCGGTCGGGTGAACGTTCAGGGCAACGTCGCCTCGCGGCGCAAGAAGAAGCGAGCCGACTATCTGCTGCTCTACCGGCCGAACCTTCCGCTGGCCGTGGTCGAGGCCAAGGACGACAGCCACCCCGTGGGCGGCGGAATGCAGCAGGCGCTCGGCTATGCCGAGGCCTTGGACGTGCCGTTCGTGTTTTCGTCGAACGGCAACGCTTTTCTGTTCCACGACCGCACCGGCGGTTCGTCCCCGATAGAAAAGCAAATCGGCCTGGACGCATTCCCGTCCCCGGACGAGTTGTGGCGGCAATACAGGGCTTGGCGAAAACTCGACGCGGAGTCAGACCAGCTGGCTCTCCAGCCCTATTATGAAGACCCGGCCGGCAAGGAACTCCGGTACTACCAGCGCGTCGCCGTCCAGCGGGCCGTTGAGGCGATCGCCGGAGGCCAACGCCGGGTGCTGCTGGTTATGGCCACGGGCTCCGGCAAGACGTTCACCGTCTTCCAGATCCTTTGGCGACTGTGGAAAGCGGGTAAGGTCAAGCGGGCGCTGTTCCTCGTAGATCGGAATTTTCTCGCCGACCAGACCGTTACGAACGACTTCAAGCCTTTCGGCCCGGTGATGACCAAGGTGCGCAACCGCGACATGGATCCGAGCTACGAGGTCTATATCGCGCTCTACCAGGCGGTCAGCGGCAGTGAGGAGGAGAAGAACGTCTACCGGCAGTTCAGCCGGGAGTTCTTCGACCTCGTCGTCATCGACGAGTGTCACCGGGGCAGCTCCCGCGAGGCCAGCGCGTGGCGGGAGATCCTCGACTACTTCGAGCCGGCCATCCAACTCGGCCTGACCGCCACGCCAAAGGAAACCACTGAGATCAGTACGCTCAGTTACTTCGGCGACCCCGTCTATACCTACAGCCTCAAGCAAGGCATCGACGACGGCTTCCTCGCGCCATTCAAGGTCGTGCGTATCGACCTCGACAAGGACCTTCAGGGCTGGCGGCCGGCAGCGGGCATGACCGACGACCTCGGCCGGGAGATCGAGGATCGCATCTACAACCAGCGCGACATGGACCGGGTGCTGATCCTGAACGAGCGCACCAAGCGCGTCGCCGAAAGGGTCGTCGCGTACCTCGCGGGGACCGATCCCTACGGCAAGACCATTCTCTTCTGCGAGAACATCGACCATGCCGAGAGGATGCGTTCGGCGCTGGTCAACGAGGTCGCCAGGCGCCTGCCAGAGGAAGCCGGTAATACCTCGAAGTTCGTGGTCCGCATCACCGGCGACAGCGAGGAGGGCCGGCTCGCGCTCGACGACTTCATCCATCCCGAGCGGCGCTACCCGGTTATCGCGACGACCTCGAAGCTGTTGACAACCGGCGTGGACGTTAAGACCTGCAAGCTGATCGTGCTCGACCAGCGCATCGAGTCGATGATCGAGTTCAAGCAGATCGTCGGACGCGGCACCCGCATTCACGAGGAGGCGGGCAAGCTCTGGTTCAGCATCGTGGACTTCAAGAAAGCGACCGAGCTGTTCGCGGACCCGGACTTCGATGGGGAGCCATTCGTTATATATAACCCTGGCAGCGGCCATTCCATTGCGACCGACGAAGACAACGTCGTCGTTGAGCCAACACAGGATGAGGACCATCCGGCCGACGGTGCAAAAAGGTACGTCGTCAGCGGTGTCAAAGTCTACGTTATTGCCGAGCGCGTCCAGTATTTGGACCAGAATGGCAGGCTCATCACCGAGTCGCTGGCCGCCTACACCAGGCACAAAGTCCGGGCTCAGTACACTACCGTGGACGCCTTCTTGCGGCGCTGGTCCGAGGCCGAACGGAAGGCAGCGGTGATCGACGAGCTGCGCGAGCAGGGCGTGCTGTTCGAGGCCTTGCGCGAGCAGGTCGGCCCGGACATGGACGCCTTCGACCTGATCTGCCACGTGGTCTATGGCCGGCCCCCGCGCACCCGGCGCGAGCGGGCCGAGAACGTGAAGAAACGGGACGTATTCACCCGCTACGGCGCTCAGGCCCGCGCTGTGCTCGACGCACTGCTCGACAAGTACGCGGACGAAGGACTGGCCGCGGTCGAGGACCCCGGCGTCTTGCGCGTGCAGCCGCTCTCCGGCCTCGGTACGCCGCTGGAGTTGATCCGGCACTTCGGCGGCAAAGACGGGTATATCGCCGCCGTGCAGATGCTCGAAGCGGCCCTCTACGATACCGCTGCGTAGTCCGCTGGTGTGCCGATTCATTGATTTTGCATATAGCGAAAGGAAGACCCTGAGCCGTGTCCCTGTCCACCACCATCAAGTCCATCCAGGACATCATGCGCAAGGACGTGGGCGTCGATGGCGACGCCCAGCGCATCGGCCAGCTCGTCTGGTTGTTGTTCCTCAAGATATGGGACGACCGCGAGCAGGAACTGGAACTGCTGGAAGACCAGTTCGACTCTCCCCTGACCGACGTGACGTGGCTGGAGGACGGCAAGACCCGCACTGCCGCTGACTTGCGCTGGAGCGCCTGGGCTGCCTGCCGGGAAGGCGACACCGGAGACACACTGCTCGCCTTCGTCAACGACACGCTGTTTCCCGCGCTCAAGGGCATGGAGGTCGGCGCAGCGGTTGCGGAAGAGGATGCGCGGATGCGCCGCCGCCGCTTGGTGCGCGGCGTCTTCGAGGACGCCTACCAGTACATGAAGTCCGGCATTCTGTTGCGGCAGGTGGTCAACAAGATAGAAGCCGACATCGACTTGAACGACGCCGCGAACCGGCATCTGTTCGGGAACATCTACGAGCAACTCCTCAAAGATCTCCAGAGTGCCGGAAACGCCGGTGAATACTACACGCCGCGGGCGGTGACCCAATTCGCGGTTGACATGCTCAATCCCCGCCTCGGAGAATCCATTCTGGACCCGGCCTGCGGCACCGGCGGTTTCCTGACCTGCGCCATCGAGCACGTTCGCCGGAAGGACGTGAAGACGCCGGAGCAAGAGGAACGGCTGCAGGCCAGCGTCATGGGCGTAGAGAAGAAACCCCTGCCATACTTGCTGTGTACCACCAACATGATCGTGCACGGCATTGACGTGCCGACCGGCATACGGCACGATAACACCCTCTCCCGGCCACTGCGCGACATCAGTATGCGCGACCGGGTCGACTTGGTGCTCACCAATCCGCCCTTCGGCGGCATGGAAGAGGACGGCATCGAGCACAATTTCCCGCGTGAGTTCCGCACCCGGGAGACCGCGGATCTGTTCCTGTTGCTGATCGTGGAGTTGCTCAAGCCCGGGGGTCGCGCCGCGGTGGTGCTGCCGGACGGCACCCTGTTCGGCGAGGGGGTGAAGACGCGCCTGAAAGAGCGCCTGCTCAGCGAGTGCGAGTTGCACACCATCGTGCGTCTGCCCAACGGCGTGTTCGCGCCCTATACCAGCATCAAGACCAATGTGCTGTTCTTCGAGAAGGGACGGCCCACCACCGAGGTCTGGTACTACGAGCATCCCTACCCGGAGGGCTACAAGTCCTACTCCAAGACCAAGCCGATGCGGATCGAGGAGTTTGCGCCGGAGAAGGCATGGTGGGACAATCGGGTTGAAAGCGAGTTTGCATGGAAGGTCGGCATCGACGAGGTCCGCGAGCGCAACTTCAACCTCGACATCGCCAACCCCAACGTGGCCGAGGGTGGCCACGGCGACCCGGACGAGTTGCTGGCGTTGTACGAGAAGGAACGAACGGCAGCGGCAAAGGTGCGGGAACAGCTAAAGTGGGCGTTGGCCGAGGCTCTGGAGCAGACAGCATGATGCCCGCGAAGTTCATCGAGGTCTTTGATACGGTTGCGGAGGCGCCGGGGGGCGTGGAGCGGCTGCGGGAACTGGTGCTTCAGCTTGCGGTGCGGGGGAAGCTGGTGCCGCAGGATTCGGATGATGAACCGGCAAGCCGACTTCTTGAACAAATCCAACTTGAGGCTAAGCACGCCCCAAAGAGCCGAGTTTCAGCCGAGTACGAACCGGATACCGTCTCCGATATGCCCTGCAGATGGGAATCTGTCTATATCGGAGATGCGATGGCTTTAGTGAATGGCCGAGCCTTTAAACCTGCGGACTGGAGTACAACTGGGGTTCCGATTGTACGTATTCAGAACCTCAACGATCCAAGCGCACCCTACAACTACTGTAGCTTCTCCGTTGACAAGAGGTTCTATATAGACACTGGGGACTTGCTACTCAGTTGGTCTGGTACGCCAGGCACATCCTTTGGTGCATTTATATGGAATGGAGGTCGGGCAGTCCTAAACCAGCATATTTTCCGTTGTGAGCCTCGTGGGCAGGCTTTCTTCGTCCCGTACCTTCGGCTTGCTATCAACTCTCGTCTATCAAAAATGATTGAGCGCGCACATGGTGGAGTTGGACTACGCCATATTACTAAAGGGAAATTGCAGGGTCTGCGCCTAACATTACCACCTCTCGCCGAGCAACACCGCATTGTCGCCAAGGTCGATGAACTGATGGGGCTGATGGACCGGCTAGAGGCTGCGCGGCGTAGCCGGAAGGCCGTCCGCACCGCAGGCCGCGACTCGGCCCTAGCCGCGCTTCGCAATGCCGCTACCCCCGAAGAGGTCGGGACTGCTTGGACGCGCATTGCCAAGCGGATGGATGAATTGTTCACTGCTCCCGCTGACTTGGCCCCGCTACGCGAGGCCGTGCTTCAGCTTGCAGTGCGGGGGCGGCTGGTGTCGCAGGATTGCAACGAGGAACCTGCGGCAGTGCTTCTGGAACATATCGCGAAAGAGAGAGCGAGACTGGCGCGAGCAAAGAAAATTGGCAAACAAAAGCCCGTGCCCCAATTGGACCATTCTGCGACTGCTGTTGAACTACCGTCGGGTTGGACTTGGGCTTGCACCGCGGCACTTGGGATTTTGAACCCGCGGAATGTGGCCGAGGACGACGCGATGGTTTCTTTCTGCCCAATGCCAGCCATTCCCACCGACTACCGGGAGCAAGTTGGAGTTGCCTCCGAGACGCGACGTTGGGGCGACATCAAGAAAGGGTACACGCATTTCTCAGAGGGGGATGTAGTCGTCGCCAAGATCACCCCTTGTTTTCAGAATCGCAAATCGTGCGTAATGACAGGCCTCGAAGGGGGTATAGGTGCAGGTACCACCGAGTTACACGTTGTCCGCATCATTGCCAACAAAGTAGTGCCAGAATATCTCTTGCTCTTCTACAAGTCGCCAGATTTCTTACAAGCCGGCGTAGCAACGATGACCGGTACTGCTGGACAGCAGCGCGTTCCGCGAGAATATTTCGCCTACACTTCGCTCCCACTTCCACCCCTCGCCGAACAATACCGCATAGTCGCCAAGGCCGATGAACTGATGGGACTGATTGACCGGCTGGAGCAGCACCTCGTCGCCCAGGAGGGTACTCAGGGCGACTTCGCAGTCGCTTTGGCCAAGCGCGTAGAGACTACGATCCAGTGACAGCAGGATTATTGTTCCATGTTGGCCATACAATAAAATCTAGATTTGCGCTTTGGCCGATCCGGCCATTAGGTTATATATATCATGAGGTTTGATCGTGGCTGATTCGACCCGCAATGGAATTCTCTCTGTTCCCTGCTGCCGTTCCGCCCAGGGCGGCCGGGCGGACTGAGCTATCTCCTTTGTGGTGTTCGCCAAGCCCTCAATGGGATCCCCAATCGGCTGTAAGTGAGGATGCTAAATGACTGCAGATGCCTTAAATGCTCTCGGGCAGCTTTGGAAACTCGTTCTCTCCATCGCATTTTTTTCTGGGCTAATTCTGTTTCGAGGTCAAATTGCTGGATTCATTGACCGTGTCAAAAGCATCAAATTTGGCGATAAGGAATTGCAAGCCAACGAGAAGGTTGGGCAAAACGAGAGAGACGCAACTGCAAATCAGCAAGTTCAAGAGGAATCTGCCACCGATGTCGATGATGGCTCAGTGGAAGCGAGCCCAACAGCTGACGATGCTTTCTCAACAATGATCAGAGCGTTCGAAGATTCCGACTTTGAAACAGCTAAGCAGGCTTATGAGGAGCAAAAGAAAGCAGCGCAATCTGATGACACCAAGCAGCGCGTGATTGACGCCGTATACCTACACTTACGCTATACTAGTGCTGCTGATTCTGGAGCACTGGCTGAGCTTCGTAAACTCGCCTCTCACAGGGCGACCAAAGCAAAGGTTCTTTTGTGGTTAGCACGTTGTTACTGGGTCACTAAAGACTACTCAAAGGCACGCAAGATATATAAAGAAGCACGAGACTCGGCCGATGAGATCTATGCAGCACAATTGACCGTTTACATAGCTGAGTGTTGGGAGAAAGAGGGAAATCCAGATCAGGGGCTAGAGGAAGTAATCGTAAAACTTCAGGAAGTTGAGGAAGCTGACGCCAAGGTACATCTGTATAAGTCCATGGCCTCTATGTACCAGGCAAAGGGTTCCGAAAGGATGTGCGCAATAGCGTTAGAGAAAGCACTCGAGTTCGCACCAAATGACACGAATATTCGTTTCAGTGCTGCATACGCTCAAAGTCGAGCCAATCTCTCCGCTGCGTCTATTACGAATTATGACACCCTTTTGACACTTAAACCGAAAGAAGCCGTCGCGTTGAACAATTTGGGTGTTTTATGTAAGAATGTAAACCTGCTCTTCAAATCGGTCGACTACTACAAGAAGGCGGCACACGAAGGTTATACTCTTGCAATGGCAAATCTTGCGTACCTACTTATGGATACAGGTTTTTTTGACAAAGCTGACGCTGAACTCTCACGGGCTAGCCAACTATCAAACCCACATGAGAACGTCTCTTCGGCGAAAGCTCAGCTTGAAGCGAGACGGCGTGAAGAGTTCGACAAATGGGATAGTCTGATTGAGGTAGGCACTCGACAGCAGCGATTCCTTCGCGAATTCGCGCAGGCATCGATTGAAGCAACCGCCGAAGATCCGTTTTTAGGCACTTGGCGATTACCCAATGACGAGGCTTGCTCAGTTGAAAGCGATGGAACCCAAGTTTGCCTTGAGTTCAGCTACGATGGAAAAAGACGCAGGCTTGACGCGGGTATCAGGAATCGTTCCGCTGAAGGCAGACTTCTGCTTTGGAAAAGGGAATTGTTCCAAACCGAGCCGAGCTTTCAGGAAGGGATTGATGCGCTTGCAACCGTTAGCTCTGATGGGACAACTTTGTCGATCCTCGAGTTATCTGACTCATCAGCCGTGCTACGAATGACTCGTATTTCCGATCCGACGTAACATATCCTAAGCCTGATTTGCTTCGCTGTCAGCGTCGAAGCAATCCACCTGAGCAGGCCTTGGTTCTGTGCGTGGACGAGAAGAGCCAGGTCCAAGCCCTCGAATGTAGCTCTTTGCTCGGTTGCATCTCTGCGTGAAGGGAGGGAAAACAATGATAATAAAACGTGTAGCGCGTGTCTTGATAACGGTTGTTGTCGCGGGATGCGCGTCCGCAAAAGCCATAAAGATGAATACCCTCTATGATTTTCCGCCGACCAAAGAGATTGAAATCATCTTTAGTCTGCCAGAAAGACCGCATAAAGTGATAGCGATCATAGAAGGCATTGGCACCAAGTATAACAACTTTTCCGAAATCGTCAATGCAATGCAAAGAAAAGCTATGAGAGTCGGGGGACATGCGTTGTTGCTCTTCCACTCCGAAAAAGAAATTGTACCCACGACGTATCACGACCTCTTGGGAACGCCCATCACCTTGGCCGGCGGCACAAAGCAGAACATAAAGGGTTTTGCCATCCGATACACTGATAACAGTGTTCCGATTGACTTACGACATATTGTTCGGGACACTACGAAAGACACCACTGCCACACCCGATCCAAAACGATTTACATCTCCAGCAACACACAGATGGTAATTTTCCTTGCTGTACCGGAGGGATCGTGATGAGGCCGTATCGCCCCGTGCTTTTACCGCTGACTGTTTCTTGCTTCACCGCTGCGTTCATCGAACTCGCGCACGCGCACGGCGGCGGACTCGACGGCCTCGGCTGCCACAACGACAGGAAACGAGGCGAATACCGCTGCCACCGGGGTGAGCTCGGGGGACGAACCTTCGCTTCAAAGGCCGAAGCGGAGAAGACACTGGCGGGCGGAACGCCGGCCCGGTCCAGGTCGTCTACCTCTGCGGTTGTGTACGACAGGGACCTTTACGGCGGCTGGATCGACCCGGACGGCGACTGTCAGAACACCCGGCACGAGGTCCTGATCGCCGGGAGCACCGTGCCTGTGAAGCTCGACACCAAGGGTTGTCGGGTCGTCGCCGGCTGGTGGGAGGACCCCTACACCGGGCGCGTGTTCACCGATCCCGGGCGCATCGACATCGATCACTTCATTCCGTTGGGCGAGGTGCACCGAAGCGGCGGCCACGCCTGGACGCCGGCGCAGAAGCGGAGATACGTCAACGATCTATCCAACCCCAACACGCTCATAGCCGTTTCAGCTTCGGCAAATCGGTCGAAGAGAGAAAAGGACCCCGCCCGCTGGCTGCCGCCGCACCGGGCGTACCGATGCGAGTACCTGAAGACCTGGGTCGATCTCAAGCGTCACTGGGACCTCACAGCGGATCCGGTGGAAGTGAAGTTCCTGGCTGGCAGCAAGTGCCTGAGCGCCAAGTGAGAGCTGCTGGGATAGGATAAAGGGTCAGGCCATGACGAACGACGAGGTGGCCGGGATGTTCAGTTCGGAATAGACGATGATGGGGTTACCGGAGTTCTGGAACGTGACAACATCCGGCACGGCGCAAAACGGAGAGGGACCGCCGTTCCCAGAACCCGTAGAAAGCAGCCTGCACGCCGGTGGGTCGTCAAACGCACCCACGCCTGGCACAACAAGATTCCGCCGCCGCCGCGTCGGTTGGGGAAAGACGCTCGCCAACGATCTCGCGATGGTTCAACGGGCCTCTATTCTCATTATCTTCCGTCTGTCAACGCTGTACACATGACCTGTTTTTGTACAGGTTCTTAATACGTCCTGCACTGATTCGTGATGGGCAGCCTGCGATCGCGGCCGAAGGCGCGAGACGTAATCTTGATGCCGGGCGGGGACTGGCGCCTCTTGTACTCGTTCAGATCCACGGTACGGATCACGCGACGCACGAGGTCTTCCTCGAACCCGGCGGCAACGATTTCGTCGAGACTTCGATCCTGCTCGACATAGGTCTCCAGTATGGGGTCGAGGATGGGATAGGGAGGGAGGCTGTCGGTGTCGAGCTGATCTTCGTTCAGCTCGGCGGTCGGGAGACGTTGAATGATGGATCGGGGAATCACGGGGCCATCCGGAAGACTGTTTCGATAGGTGACCAGGTCGTAGAGCCGCGTTTTGTATATGTCCTTGATCACCGCAAACCCGCCCGCCATATCTCCATAGAGGGTCGCGTAACCCATGCTCAGTTCGCTCTTGTTTCCCGTCGTGAGCACCAGCCATCCAAACTTGTTGGAGAGCGCCATCAGCAGGTTCCCCCGGATGCGAGGCTGAATATTCTCTTCCGTCGTATCCGTCGGCCGATCCTTGAACTCGTGCCGCAACGTGTTTGAATACGCCTCGAAGATATCCTGAATGGGAAGCGTAATGAGTCGGATTTTGAGACGCTCTGCCATTTGAACCGCATCTCGGCGCGTTCCTTCCGAGGAGTACCGGGAGGGCATGGTGGTGCAGATCACGTTGTCAGGACCGAGCGCGTCCCGTGCCACGGCGGCCACAAAGGCGGAATCGATGCCTCCCGACAGACCCACGAGGACCTTCCGGAATCCGTTCTTGCCGACGTAGTCCGCGGTGCCCAGGACGAGGGCATCGTAGACGTCTCTGAGCCGATCCTCCTTGCGGAACGCCGGCGCTGGAGCGGGTTCTGTTTCCTTGGGCAGCGGAGGCGGAGCGGGATGGCGCTCGAAAGAGGGCAATCTGACGCGTTGAACGGACGGCTCTGCTGTCTGTTTGTCTTTCCGGCGCCGCGGATCGTGAAGCCGATCCCGAAAGACCGATTCGACGCTGAGGTCCGCCAACAGGAGATCCTCTCGGAATCGGGGTGCGCGGGCGAGGACGTTTCCCTGTTGGTCGACGACGAAACTGGCCCCGTCGAATACGAGCTCATCCTGTCCGCCGACCAGATTGCAGAAGGCAAAGATCGCGCTGTAATCGGTCGCCCTCGTGGTGATCATCTGCTCGCGAAGGCGCCCCTTTCCATCGTGATAGGGCGACGAAGAGATGTTGACAATCAGCTCGGCATCTCCAGAGAGCGTCTGATCGTGAGCGGGTCCGCCCGGAGACCAGATGTCTTCGCAGATGTTTACGCCAAACAGGATCCCGTCCATCTTGTAGACTTTCGGGGTGTGACCTGCCTGAAAGTAGCGATTTTCGTCGAACACGCCGTAGTTGGGCAGGTAGGTCTTGTGGTAGATGTCGACGAGCTTTCCATCGCAGGCAATCGCGGCCGCGTTGTAGATGTCGTCTTGCCGGTCGATGAATCCGATGACTGCGGTGATCTCTTGCGTCTCTCGCACGATCAGATCGAGGGAACGCAGATTGGACGCGATGAACTTGGGCTTGAACAGGAGATCTTCGGGAGGATAGCCCGTGACTGCCAGCTCGGGAAAGACGACAATGGCCGCGCCGAGGTCCCTGGACTTGCGGATTCGGTCCAGGATCTTTTCCCGATTTCCGTCCAGGTCACCGACGGTGAGGTTGACCTGCGCGAGGGCGATTCGAAGGTCGTGCATATCTTGAGTCAGACGCCGAATGCGTGTTCGCACGCCGTGCGGGTCAAAAACTGGGGTAGAAGTGGTGTCGATTGTCGACAATCTCTGCCCTGTCCCGGAGATCGGCGAACCACACGGCGAAGACTTCGTCCCCTTGTTTGAACATCAGACGCCGGCCAAGTTCCGACTTTTCGGCATTGAATTCTGACTCGTCTACGGGAGGCCGCTCCAGGGATTGGATGACATAGGCGCCCCTGCTCGTCGTCACGACATCGCTGACCTCTCTCTTCTGGAGTTGAAAGGCGGTCGCGATAAAGGCGTTCTTCCTGCCAACGTTGGGCACGAAGTCATTTCTCGTGAACGTCTCAGTCTCGAGGTAGCCGAGGTCGTGCGCCTCGGCGATCTCCCTGAGAGATTTTCCCTGCTTGAGATCCTGCAAGTGGGCGTTCAGTCGCGCTTTGGCAACGTCGACCTTCTTGTCCGATTGAACGCTCCTGAAGACTTGGCTGCGGACCTCTCTCAGTGGACGAGGACCTTCATCTCTTTTGACAATGAGGGAAAAAAGGTAGATCCCGTCGTCCGTTTCGTGGATGGGAGAGATCTCGCCCGGAGAGGCTTCAAGGAATGCATTGATGAGTCCGGAAGCGCGGCCTTCAAGCAGGGGAAAGGGCGTACCCGGGGTCAGGAACCCCGTCGTTGAAGCCGTGAAACCATACTCGGCGACGGCGGCATCGAAGCCTGTGATCTGGGCGCGGTCTCTGAATGCCTCGGCCGAAAGACGCAAGCTGTCCGACGTATCCCGACCCGGTCGGATGCGCAGGAGGATGTGTCGGGCTCGTACCTCGGTGCCGTCTGCCTCTTCCTTCCTCTCTTCCACCTTTAGAATGTGCCACCCGAACGGGGAGAGGAACGGTTCGGAAACGGTCCCCGGTGTCAGGACAAATGCCGTGTCTTCGAAGGCCTGGACCATCTGGCCCCGCCCGAAGAACCCCAGGTCTCCGCCCTTTTGAGCGCTTCCGGGATCCTCGGAATGCGCGCGGGCAAGCGGGTTGAAGTCGGCGCCTTCACGGATCTCGGACAGGATGCGGTCGAGTTCCGACCGGATCTCCAGCGTGTCTTCCCTTGTCGGAATTTTCGGAAAGGTGACGTAAGATGCCATGACAGCGGCGTCTTGAAAGAACCGGTCTCTGTTCGCGTCGTAATATCGCCGGATTTCCTCGTTCGAAGCGGAGACGAGCGAATCGGGGATGCTTCTTGCATCGATACCGACGTAGGCGGCCCGGACCTTCTCGTGCTGATCCAAAAAGGCCTGTCGAATTTGGGCGCTCGTCACCCTGACCGAAGATGCGACGTACTCTTGAAGCCTTCGTGTGCGCAGAGACCGGCGCGCCGCGCTTTCGGCGCCCAGGACGAACTGTTTTCGTTGGGGATCGCTGTAGGTCGTCGGGTCGTTGAGGAACTCGGCGTATTTCTTGGAGTCGAATTCGCCGTCGGTCTGGAAGATCTCCTGATCCCTCACCCACACCACCGGTTGAACGCGATTGAGATGGTCGACCTCGACGTCGGAGACGGTGATGTTGAGGTGATCCATCTGCTGCCTCATGAGGATCCGAGTCACGAGCTGGTTCCAGATCTCGCGAATCAGCAGACCTTCGTCGAGGTCGGCCCCTGCGTCAACATTCTCTCTGGCCCGTCGCGAGGCCTCCCTGAGGAGGTTCTGAAAATGCTGATGCGTGATTTCCTCTCCGTTGACCGCCCCGATGGTGGTGCCGACCGGGCCCGTGGAGCGTCCTGTGAAGTCCGCGCCCCATTCGAACACGATCAAACCGATGAATGCTGCGGCGACGATCCACATCATGGCCTTGATGAAGCGGACATTGCGAAATTTGTCCAGCATCTAACGGTTCCAGGAGAAGGTTAGGAGAGAACGAGTTACGGCCGCCGCACCGGCCGGATAGCATAAACTACACGAACCGGCTGGGTCAGGCAAGCCTTTTCTGGGAAGAATCGGCTTTCTTGACGGGCGTGTGAAAATTACCTATATTCAATAAAATCAAGGGATTCAGCTATTTTCAGGGTTTCCGTGGAAAGCCGCTTCATGGCTCTCATACGCCGGATCGCGTGCCACTTCCGACCCGTCTCCGCCCTTCTTGTCCTCCTTTTCGTAACCCCTTCAGAGCCGTTACAGGCCGCAGATTATCATTGGCCGACGACGGCCCCGCCGGCGCTGACCTCTTCCTTCGGCGAGTACCGGGCTGGAGGACGGTTACACGCCGGGATCGATCTGAAGACCTGGGGGCGTGAAGGCTATCCGGTCCTCGGCATAGACGACGGTTATGTCTGGAGAGTGCGCACCTCTCCGTGGGGCTACGGGAGGGCGGTTTATTTGAGGCTTGCAGATGGGCGAACGGCCGTCTATGCACATTTGTCGGCGTTTTCGCCGGACATTCGAGCCTTGGTGGAGTCCGAGCAGGAGCGAAGGGGAACCTTCAGCGTGAACCTCTTCTTGAAACCGGGCCAGATTCCTGTTCATCGGGGCGAGACCCTGGGATATTCCGGACGGACGGGAACGGTGTTTCCCCATCTGCATTTTGAGCTCAGAGACGAGGTCCAGAAGCCGATGAACGTCCTTTTGCACGGCCTGCGCGTCGAAGACACCGTTCCACCCATCATCCTGGCGCTGGCCTTCATTCCGTTGGACGCGGACGCCCGGGTGTCTGACCGGTATGGACCCCGTCGACTGGGCGTCACGTGGGATGAGGATCGCAAGCGTTTTGTTGCAGCCGGTCCGGTCCCGATAGAGGGACGCGTGGGTGTCGCGGTGGACGTCTTTGATCGGGCCGACGCTTCCGCCCTTACGAATCGTTTGGCGCCGTTTCGGTTGCGCCTCCTCGTGGATGGCCGGGAGGTCTTCCGAACGACCTATACCTCTTTCGGGTTTGACCAGGTCTCCCAGGTCGAACTGGACAGAAACTTCGCCTTGCAGCGTCGAGGCATCGGTCGATTTCACAATCTGTTTCGCTCGCACGGGAATGAGCTTCCTTTCTACGATGGTCACGCGGTGGGAGCGGGTATCCTGCACGCGTCCGTCTTACCGTCGGGATCGGGCGTAGCGCTATCGAACGGCACCCATAAGCTTCGCGTGGTCGCCGAGGATGCATCGGGCAACCGAGCCGACGTGGCGGTGGACATCCTGTCGGACCGGCGGCCTCGGGTTCTGGACCTGACGGCCGAACCGGTAGCGGACTCCGTCGTCATCGCGGGGATTGTTTCAGATAGCGATGGCGACGCCCTGAATGCCATCTTCGAGCTGTCGAGCGATGAAGGCCTCACGTGGCGCGATTTTGGTGAAGAGCGCGTGCCTTCAGGCGCGGTGCGCGCGGTGCTGCCCGGTGGATATGGTTCGCTTTACCGGCTGAGGGTGCGCGACCCCGAGGGTCTGGAGGCCTTCCAGACCGGTTCACCGTTCACCCGTCGCCCCGGTGCTGCTGACGGGACGATGCTTTCGTGCGTGCCGACGTTTTACTCGGACTTCGCCGTGATTCAGATCGATTCAGACAGATCCCTGGCGATCGCGCCTCGGGTCGTGTCCGAGTCTCCCGGGTTGGAGAGACACGTCCTGGAGGTTCGGCAAACGGGGATGCGTACCTACGAGACGATTGCAAGGTTCGACCCGCGCGTCGACGGTCCGGTGCGCCTGGTCGTTTCTGCCGTTGACGCCGACGGCAACGCATGCCGGCAATGGATGACGCTGGGTCAGCATCGGGTAGGACCGGATGGAGGCGTGGTTCGCTCGGATGACGGAAATGCCGTGGCCAGGTTCGGAGGAAACGTCGTTTATGAGACGCTGTTCGGACGCGTCTATGCGGAGGCTGCCGCCGTTCCGGAAGACTTGCCCATGGTCGGCTCCGCTTACCGGTTCTCTCCGGCGGATGTGCCGTTTCGGCGGGGTGCGACGCTTACGCTCAGATATCCACACGGGCTGAATCGGCCGGAAAGATTGGCCGTTTATGAAGCGAAAGGCGATCGCACCTGGACGTTCGTGGGCAACCGATTGGATCCCGCCAGCAGGACCGTGTCCGCGGATGTGCGACATTTTTCGACCTACGCACTCCTATTGGACGACATCCCCCCGGAAGTATCGGCGTTGCGATCCGTGTCCGGGCCTGGAACAACGGACCGGAGACCCATCCTGGAGGCATCTGTTCGCGATCGGGGATCGGGCATCCGTCGCGAAGAGGATATCTCGGTCCGCCTGAACGATCAGCGGGTCATTTTCGAGTACGATCCTGAGCGGGAAGTGATTCGTATGAGGCCGCGACAGCCGCTCGACCCGGGTGAGTACCGTTTTGAGGTTTCGGCTCGGGATATGTGCGGCAATCAGAAGATTCGGAGCGGTCTGTTTCCCGTGCGGTAGGCGCTTGAATGATCCCCATCAAAGACGACAACCCGACACGCCGCAGGCCTGTTCTAACGGTGGGCATTCTATGCGCCAACGTCGGGGTCTTTCTTTACGCCTTCTCTCTCGGCCGTTCCGGGTTCGAGGCCTTTACTGTTCAGTTTGGGCTGATTCCATTCGAAGTGACACGCATGTCCGATGCCATTTCTCCTACGCCGATTCCACTCTACCTGACGCTGGTGACCTCGATGTTCATGCACGGAGGTTGGCTACACCTGGGTGGAAACATGCTCTATCTCTGGATTTTTGGAAACAACGTGGAGGATGTCTTCGGCCATCTCCGTTTCCTGGCCTTCTATCTCTTCTGCGGTGCGATCGCTACGCTGGGACACGTTGCGGTAAGCCCAAATTCCCCGATCCCGCTCGTCGGGGCGAGCGGCGCCATTGCCGGTGTGCTCGGGGCCTACCTGGTCGCCTTTCCGGGGGCTCGGGTGCTCGTCCTGATTCCGTTCCTGTTGTTCCACATGGTGCGCATCCCGGCGGTCGTCGTCTTGAGTTTGTGGTTTATCATCCAACTCATGAATGCGTCAGCGGCGTCCGGGGGTGGCGTGGCCTGGTATGCACACATTTTCGGATTCGTCTCGGGATACCTGCTGATGAGGCGCAAGAGGAAACGTTTCGGGATGTTTCGTGCCTGACCGGCGCCGCAGAGATTGCGGAATATGGATTTCCGCCGGGACGCGTGAGCCTCGTCCGGGAGTATCACGGCCCGGCCGGCTCGTCTTGAACCCAAATAATTCACAAATTCGCTGAAAATTTCCATCATTTTCTGTAGAACAATCCGTTATCCAATTTGAGCTAAGAAACTTTGTTTGGGTGCAATAACTGGAAAGCCCAGTACTTACGCAGATTGTGCAGATTTCACGAGTGATTCGAGCCGGATGTCATCGGGGCCGTGGCGTTTCGGCTCTCTAGCTGCTTCGGCGTTCCTCCTCCCCAGGGCTTAGGGGGGCCCTCTGTGGGACGGGGTCAGGTGCGGGGGCGGATGTGGGGGCGAATGGAAATTCGCGGCGTGGGGGCGGGTCCCGCAGTGGGCATAAGGCGGGGGGAGGAGTTCAGTCTCTTCTCGGCGCCAGTTGTCTCCAGTGAGGCTGAGTCGCCACGGCCCGAGCCTCCCCGGCGTTTGAGGGGCCTGCCTGCGCCGCGTTGGGCGCGGCAGGCAGGAGCCCTTCTTTTGTCACCTTTTCTTGGGCGGCAAGAAAAGTAGAGCATGAGTGACTTTCCTAGCCTTTTTATGAATTATTGAGGTTGAACCGCCGTATACGGAACCGTCCGTAGGGTCCTTGTGGGCGGGCGGGGGACCGTAAAGTTCCTCCCTGCCCGATTTTGCCGAATCTCATCAGGCTTTGCACGGTTTCCGCAAAATGACGAGACCCAGTCCTTCCTTTTGTGCCAAGGCTTCGCGAAAAATGGCCCGCATCCTTTCTTCAGGTTCCTCCTCCTCTATGGTCCAGACCGATTCTACCCCGCAAGCGGCTGCGACCTCTCCGATCCCGATCGTCGGGCCTCGCCCTCCGGGGCGTACGAGGCCCCGGTCCGGCGTGACCTGTCCGCCGGTCGTGTGGGACCCGCCGTTGTCGAACAGGAGCATGAGCAGGTCAGTTTCGGTCACCCTCGCGTGCATCAGAGCATTCACGCCGGTGTGATAAAAGGCGGAGTCTCCGAAGGCCGCGACCGCTTTCTGTTTGAAACCTGCCCGCTTCACGCCGGCCGCGACGCTGATCGCGGATCCCATGGAATGTTTGGCGTCGAGGTAGCGCCTGCCGGCCACCACGCATCCCGGGTCTGCCGCGATGAAGGGATTCTGACCGACGGCCGACGCCTCTTCCCTGAACGTCGCGAGAATCTCTTCGAACGGACAGCCGGCACAGGGGTTCTTCCGGACCGGTTTTTCCTTCTCCCATTCCGCTTCGATGTAGCGTTTGGCAGGCGTGAACCCTGGAAGATAGGCGTCCAGGCTCTTCTGAATCTGCCAGCGAAAGAGCTCCCCCTCCCAATTGACGTGTCCCGTGCGCTTGCCCAGGACTTTAGGCGTGGCGCCGGCGTCGTATCCGATCGACTTGACGGCGTCCTCGAGGTAGGGTGACACCTCTTCGAAAACGAGCACCTCATTGCAGCGCTTCAGGAACGCCGCAATGAGGTCTTTGGGCAAGGGATAGAGGGTGCCGAGTTTGAGGCGGCAGACCTCAGAGGTGTCTGCCCCGGACATGGCATCCTGAAGTTTGGTATCAACGAAACCGGCGGCCAGAACGCCCCGGGTGCCGGAACCCGAAATCCTGTTGAACGGACAACCGCCGAATTGGGCTTCCAGGGTCTTGAGGGTCAGGTGGCGCCGACGGTCATTCTCGACCGTATTGACGGATGTAGAGATCCAGCGCAGCGGCTCCCGGTCGATCGGGCGCGCAGGTCTCTCGGCAGGGGCCTCGATTTCAGGCAGATCCTGGCACCGCTGGGTGAAGCTTCGGGTTGCGCGGACGATAACGAGGGTATTGAATTTCTCGGAAAGATCGTAGGCCCACCGCATCATCCGACGGCCCTCTTCCGGGGTGGCGGGCTCCAGGATGGGCACTTCCGCCCACGGGCCGAGCAGTCGAGAATCCTGCTCGTTCTGGGAACCCCAGGCGCCGGGATCATCTCCGATCATGACGACCAACCCGGGGGCTCCGGTCATGTTCAGGGTCATCAGTGTGTCCGAGGCGACGTTCATGCCGACGCTCTTTATGCAGACGAGGACCCTTCGGCCTCCCTGTGAGATGCCTGCAGCCAGATCGAGCGCGACCTTCTCGTTCGTGCACCATTCGGTCTGATGGCCGTAAGCCTCGGCGGTCTCGGAAAGTGTGTTGAACACTCCGGTTCCGGGAGAGCCCGGATACCCGGTCACCAGGCTGACACCGGCTTCAATCGCGCCCCACGCCAGGGCATGATCTCCATCGATTTCTGGCATCGTCGTTATCCTTTCGTTGTCTGTTTGGGCCGCTCTCGCGACGGTGGATGGTACGGCCCCCTCCGTGGGTTGTCAAGGAAGTTGCCTCTTTCCGGGCTCAGATGAACCCGATCAAGGTCCAGTAGAGGAGGTTCAGGGGCAGCAGAACGATCAGCGTCGTCAGGGAGATCAGCGTCAGGACGGTGATGAACTGACCGAGGCGGACGTAGCCAAAGCCGTAGGCGACGAGGAGCGGTGCGGCCTGATAGGGGATGAACACGGCGCCTGCCGCAGTGGCGACGCTGAGGGCAACCGGAAGGGGCGCAAGGCCTGTTCCCTCGGCGAAATCGAGGAGGGGGTGGGTCAGGATTCCGGCGACCGCGGCCGTGTCCATGAGGAAGTCGAAGGGGACGACGAGGCCGGTGATCGCGGCCAGTTTGAGTATCGTCCGCCCTTCCAGGAGTTGCAGCCAGCCCGTGGCGATGGCGGTCAGATGAGTGTTCAGTCCGGTCGTCTCCAAGGCGTAGCCGAGGGAAAAAAGCGCGGCGATGTAGATGAGCATCGGGAAGTTGGCGGCCCTCAGATGCTCCGGCCTCAAGGGACCCCAGCCCGGCAGCGTGCAAATCAGGACCAGGAGGAGGCCGATGTAGGCGGGATGGATGCCGTGAACAGCGTCGGAGGCCCAGAGCAGGATCCCGAGAATCAGAAGGCAGGCCATCTTTTTTTCGGCTGTCGTCAGCGCATCCGGCCGCTCGGGCGTGGCGGAAGTCGGGACGGGCGTTTGGGGCATCGGGAAGACGAGCCGAATCAGGAGGTAAGCGCAGGCCACCCGCAACAGGCCGATCACGGGAAACATCAGCAGGGCCCACGTGCCCCAGTAGACCGCAATCCCGCGGGATTCCAGAATGCCCAGGATGACGAGGTTCGGGACGGCGGCGGTGAGGATTCCGGTGCCGGCGCAGTAGGTCGAGCAGACGAGGCCGAGGACCAGGGCCGCGCAGATCGGCGACCCCGGTTTCTGGCCTGTCGTCTTCAACAGCTGAATCACGATGGGCATCAGGAGGACGACACGGACGACGCCCGACGGGATCACGATGGCCATTCCGGCCCCGAGCAGGTGCAGGCCAAGGAGCATCCTGTTGTAGGTGCCCAGGCGGGCGACGACCTCCCGCGCCAGGCGCGCGCCGAGCCCGGTCTCTTTCAGTCCAAGGCTCAAAACCAGCCCCGAGAAGACGAGCCAGATCGCCTTTTCGGAGAATGCGGCGAAGGCGCGCGGGAACGAGATCACGTCGAGGAGCGGGAAGAGCAGGAGAACCAGGAGGGACGTGTATTCGATCGGGACCGGCTCGAAGGTCCAGAAAAAGATCGTGAAGAGGGTGATGGCCAGGGCCAGCCGGGCGGGCGGATCCAGGCCGGTCGGGAGGAGCAGGGCGGCCCCCGAGGCCAGGATCGCAAATGTGAGTCCGAGCATCTTTTCAGAAGGCATGACGTGTCCGGATCTCCTCAGGAGATTAGGGGACGTCAAAGAAGGACAAGATACCAAAGGTGCCTGCCGTATCCAATTCTTCCCATCGTGCGCCTTCAGGCCGTTCGAAGGCGCAGCGCTTGACAATCGGTGGCGCGCAGGTCATATTCGAATTTCTCGGCCCGTAAGAGGCTGGCTCTGAGTGCGTTCGTAGAAGAAAGGACAGCAACATGGACGGCGTCCGTTTTCTGGGCAATCGAAGTCTGGAGGTGGCAGCCTACCCGGATCCGAGCGCGGGACCCGGCGAAGTCGTGGTCCGCATGAAGACGGCCGCGATCTGCGGCAGCGACTTGCACGGCTACCGGGCAGCGGGGGTCTGGCCGGCGATTCCGGGGCACGAGCCGTGCGGCGTCGTGGCCGAGACGGGCCCCGGGACGACCCGGTTCCAGGAGGGAGATCGGGTGATCATCTACCACATCCACGGGTGCGGGTTCTGCGGCAGCTGCCGAAAAGGGTATCCGATGTATTGCAAAGAGAAGCAGGCTTACGGCAAGGACCGGCACGGTTCAGACGCCGATTTTGTCGTGGCCGCGGAGCGGGACGTGTTTCCTCTGCCGGATGATATGACCTTTGAAGAGGGGGCCTTTCTCGCCTGCAACGCAGGTACGGCCTACCAGTCCGCCCTGGAGTTGAACCTCACGGCCGAAGATACGGTCGTCATCCATGGATTGGGCCCCGTGGGCCAGTGTGGGATCGTCGTGGCCAAGGCGATGGGGGCGCGGGTGATTGGCGTGGACCTGGAGGCGGAGCGCCGGCGGCTGGCCGAGGTCGTGGGCGCTGATGAGGTATTGGATGGGGCAAGAATGGACGTCGTCAAAACCGTGAAGGCGCTCACGGACGGGGAGGGCGCTCATGTGGCCTTCGACTTTACGGGTGTTCCCCAGGCGCGACAGAATGCGTTGGATTCAGTACGGCCGTTCGGGCGGGTCGGGCTGATCGGCGTGCCTTGGTCGCCGGAGATCTCCTACCGGGGCCACGGGTATATCAAAGTGACCGCCAACTGGATCTTTCCGTCCACCGCCTACGAGGAAATCGTGGTCTTTTTCAGGAGGAACCGGCTCCCACTGGACAAAATCGTCTCTGATCGGTTTCCGCTTTCCGAGGCTGAGCGGGCGTTCGAGGTCTATGATCGGCACCGAACGGTCGGCAAGGTGCTGTTCGAATGGCCGTAGGTCCGTGCCGAGCCATTCGCGGCCCCTCCTCGCCCCATAAAGGCAGGGTGCCATCTATCTCGAGATAATCGACGTCGCCCTCCCTTTCATCCAGATCGCCTATGCGTGGGATCGGGTTCGACTTCCCGGCGGATGACACGGGATCGCGGGACAACGCGTCGCCCGAGCGCATAGGAATCGCAAAAGAGGGCACGGAGCCTCATTCCACAGGGCGATGGTCCGGAGGCGACGAGTAGGGACGTGCGACCTCGGCTTCGTATGTTGAATCTGCGAGGAGTCCGCTTTGCCTCATCACGTTCAGGAGGCGATTTCTCGTTTCCAGCGCCGCGCGGGGGTTTCTGAGGTGGGGTGGGCTTTGCGGGTGTAGGGCGAGGTCGCACAGCAGGAGGGATTCACCCAGCGTCAAGCGCTCCGCCTCGATGCCGAAGTAGATACGGGCCGCCTGGGCGAAACCTTGAATGGGCTCGTCGTTCGCTTGGCCCATGAAGGCCCGGTCGAAAAAAAACGTGGCCACGGTTTGTCGCGGATAGCGAAATTCGAGGAGGACCGAATACGCTAATTTTCTGAGCGCACCGCTTCGCTTCTTGCCCTGCCGGATGAGCTGGTCCGCCAGGGACGCGTGGATGTCGGGCGGGCTGCGTTTTCCGAAGCTGAGCGTCCTGACGAACTGAGGATGATGGAAGGCCTCAAGCGCGCGCAAGAGCGGATCTGGAGATGCGGAAGGGGGGAAGTCCTGTGGGGTGGGTTCCAGCAATCGGTCCAGATCACGCGAGAAACCGAGCAGGATCAGGCCGACGAACAGGGAGAAGACGATCCCGAGTGCGAGGGAAAACAGGAGACGAGTCGGGCGGTTTTTCACGGAAACTGCCGGCGTCCGCTTAAGAGATCTGCCAAGGGGGAGGGCGAAGACGCGAGCGCGATTTTGGCCGGTCGTAAGGCGTTTTTCAGAGCTTCTCCGGAGACGCTCCACCGGGCCGACCGGATTCTACACCCTGGACCCACGACCTTACCGTCGCGATCGCCTACAGGGGATACCCGAGATGGGCACGGATGTTCCGGATGGGCAATTCAGCGGACGCGCGTCTTTACCTTTCGGACCTCTAAGGCTGTCCAAGGCCTCTTCTTTTTTTCCGCCTTGCCCATTGGCTTCGGGCACCTCGGGGCAGTAGGCGAAATACCCGCCTTCCTCTACCGGCTCAAGAATGGCAGTGAATTCGTTCTTCATCTTGTCCCCCGGCAAGTTGCTCGCAGTGTTTTGATTGTTCTACATAAAATGATGGAAATTTTCAGCAAATTTATGAATTATTCAGGCTAACGAACCCACTCGGCCGGATCGGGAAAGATGGCGCGCCATAAGTCATTCAGGCCGGCCGTCTGCAGTCGCTTTGAAAAAGGCGCCTATACAGTCCGCCTTCGCTTCACGGCCTTCCAGGATAAGATGGTAAAGCGCTCTCAGCGCCGATGTGTGTCTCCGAATCCGACGCTTCTTGCTGCAAAAGTCAACCAGTATACCCTCAAGCACCTCCAGATCGTGCCACTTTCCAAGCAGCTGTTGAATCGTCTGTAACATTTTGATCCCGGGCTTGAAATCCTGGATTCCCGCGCCGTCACCCGCTTCAAGGATATATCTGAACCGTTTGCCCGCGATGCGAGCGCGGTGCAAAGCTCTGGGTAGGGAGGTCTCCCGGGCAAGACGCGATGCCTTCAGAAATTTCCCTTCTTTGAGCGCTTTCTCGGACTGAAGTTTTCTGGTGACCTCGTCCGTGTCTGCGCCGTCCAGGAGGCCTTCGTTCAATTGGTTCTCGAGCCGGCTGCGTAGCTCTTGAAGCTTCAACTCGGCCAGTCTTCGGCGGAGGCGGTCCTGGAGCTTTTGCCGCCTTGTGCGTAGATGATCCAACAGAAGGGCCACGCCGTGGCCCAGATCGGATGCTGCCTCCTTTTGTTCGGATTCCCCGAGCCGCTCGATCATCACGTCCAGGTCTCTGGCCTTGGCCTGGAGGCGGCGGGCCTTGCGGATTCTACTCACGATATCCGCCCTGGCGTTCGTTTCAGGCAGGACGACCTCGAGGATCTCTTGGAGACGGCGACTCGCGACACGCATGTCGTGGACGGCGTCGGGGTCATCGCCTCTCAGCACGTCACCCAATGGCGAAAAGAACGCCTTCATCTGCTTCTCCAGCATCTGGTGCAGTCGGCTGATCAGCAACGCCGCTTGTTCCGACATTCGAAGTCTGTCTGAAAAGAAATGCGGCCAGGTTGCGTCGACCTGGCCATCGTGTGTTCCAGAGACAGTCGCGATGCTAATGCATTCGCTTCGCTTTCGGGACATTTCCTTTGGGGAGGTCGATATCGCGATGCGGCCCTTTTGATGTGGCAGGGACAGTGGATCCGGAGAAGAAATCGGGAATCTCAAGACGCTTGCCCCGAGCCAGGTCCATCATCATGTCCTGTAAAGAGATGGCGGGTTCACCGTTCGTCGGGACGATCCGCCTGTAGGTGCCGTCGGATTGAAGCGCCCACGCTTGTAGCGTGTCGGCGGCGCAGCCAGAGAGCATTTGGGCGCGGAGTTTCTGTTTGAGCTCCAGGTCCTCTACCGGGCAGAGGACCTCCACGCGCCTGCGCAGGTTTCTTGGCATCCAGTCTGCACTGCCGATGTAGACCTCTGGGTCTCCGCCATTCTCGAATGAAAAGATGCGGCTGTGTTCCAGATACCGGCCGAGTATGCTCCGGACGCGAATCCGATCGCTGACGCCTGGAATGCCTGGACGTAAACAGCATATGCCGCGAACGGTCAAGTCGATCTCCACGCCGCCTTGGGACGCTTTGTAAAGCGCTCGAATCACACGCGAGTCCTGGAGGGCGTTCATCTTGGCCACGATGCGCGCGGGCCGGCCCGCGTTGGCGTGCGCGATCTCGCGGTCGATCTTCTCCAGGATTCCGTCGAGCAATGTAAAGGGGGCGACGAGGAACTTTCCGATCCGGGGATCTGGCGACTGTGTTGTGAGCAGGTTGAAAACCTCCGCCACATCGGCCGTGATTTCTTCGTGGGAGGTCATCAGTCCAAGATCGGTGTAGAGTCTGGCGGTTATCGGGTTGTAGTTTCCGGTACCGATATGGGCGTAACGCCGAGGTCCGTCCGCATCGTTGCGAATGACCAGTGAGAGTTTGCAGTGCGTTTTCAGTCCGACGACGCCGTAGACCACGCAGACCCCCGCATCCTGAAGCCTCTGCGCCCATCGGATGTTGGACGCCTCATCGAACCGGGCCTTCAGTTCCACCACCACGGTCACTTCTTTGCCCGCCTCACCGGCCTTGATCAACGCCTCCATAACCGGCGATTCCTCATTGGTTCGATAAAGCGTCTGTTTGATCGCCAGCACGTCGGGATCGTCGGCTGCCGAAGTCACGAACTGTACGACCGACCTGAAGGAGTCAAACGGATGATGCAAGAGGATGTCCCGGTGACGGATCTCCGAAAACAGGGTGTCCTGCTCCTTGCTGAACTTGTGCTCGGTCGGCTGGAAGGGGGGATACTTCAGGTCTGATCGAGACGTGGCGCCGTAGAGCATCATCAGCCGGTTCAGATTGACGGGCCCGTCGGCGCGGTAGACCTGGTCTTCTCTGAGGTCATAGATGGCCTTGAGGCGCTGGACGATCGGCTCCGGCGCATTGGCGTCAATTTCCAGGCGAACGGTCGCGCCTTTACGCCTTCGCCTCAGCTCGTCCTCGATCGCGATGAGCAGATCCTCCGCCTCCTCGTCATTCAGGTAGAGGTCGCTGTTCCGCGTAATCCGAAAGGCCGCGGTGGCCAGGATTCGATAGCCCCTGAACAGCTCCGGAATGTGGGCACGGACCAAGTCGGCCAGGAAGGCGTAATCGACACGACGGCTCTCCTCTTCCCTCGGCAGCCGGATAAAGCGGGGAAGCAGCCGCGGAACCGTGACGACTCCGAAGACTGTCTCGTTCTCTTTTCCGCGCAGGAGGACGGCCAGACAGAGCGCCTTGTTCACAACGCGGGGAAAGGGATGTGCCGGGTTTACGGTGAGCGGGGTCAGCACCGGATGGAGCTCCCGGTAGCAGTAGTTTCGGATGAATCGTTGTTCGAACGCGGACAGGTTTTCCAGAGACCGAATATGGACGTCGGCTTCGCTCAGAGCTGGCAGGAGCTCCTCGTTCCAACAGGCGTACTGATCGTCCACCAGACGGTGCGCCTCTTCCGAGATGGCCTGCAGCTGTTCTTCAGGAAGCATCCCGTCGGCGTCGGACTCGGCAACACCGGCCTCCACCTGCTGAAGCAGTCCGGCGACACGGACTTCAAAGAACTCGTCCAGGTTGTTGGCCGCGATGGCGAGAAACTTGACGCGCTCCAGGAGTGGGTTTCGAGCATTCCGGGCCTCCTGAAGGACGCGCTGGTTGAAGCTCAGCCAGGAGAGCTCCCTGTTGATGTAGAGCTGGGGATCCCTAAGGTCTTTCATGGAATCCTTCGTATTGAGTCAACTACCAAGTTACCGGGCTATCCAGAAAAATAGCTGGATCGCCCGCGGAAGTCAACGGGGTTGAGAGGCCTCGGGCCTATGTGGGTCAATTTGGGAGCTCGGCTGCTCGCCGAACCCGGACATCCAAACCTCTTCCAAAGACCTTCTCGAACGCGTTGGCGTGGTTCTGTACTCCCCAGATCTCCACTTGACAGTCGTGATCGGCATTGAGTGTCAAAAACGCCGGTCCTGAAGGCTCCAGATGAAAACGTGCGCGATGCACGCGCCCGGCGTGGGCACGGTCCAGGTTCTCGGCGATCCTCAAGAGCACGCAAAGGACCTGAACGACTTCCTTGGACCGCTTGTCCAGTTGCGCGAACTGGGCATGTTTCTTGCGCGGAAAGGCCTTCCGATGATAAAATGCGGTGGCGGCGATAATCGAGAGTTCCGTCAGATCGAACCCCAGGAGGTCTGCGTTTCGAATGAGATAGTAGGTGTGGACGTGGTGGTCGCTGTAGGTGAGAAAGGCGCCGATGTCGTGCAGGAGCGCAGCGTAATACAGAAGTTCACGCTCCCAATCGTCCAGCTCGTGCATTTGCAATGCCCGCGCGCTGTCGAAGAGTTCCAGCGCCAGCCTTGACGTCGTGCTGCCGTGGGCCTCATCAAAGTTGCAGGCCCGTCCGAGTTGGAACACACTTCGCTCGCGAACCGACATTTCCCCCATGAACGACGTGTGCCCTTCCTTCAGCAGGTAGTCGACCAGGAGACCGTCTCTCAGGCCTCTGTCCGTGACGCCGATTTGTGACAGGTCGAGTTCCTCCATGAACGTATCCAGAATTGCGGCACCGGCTATGATGATATCGGCCCGTTCAGGATTGAGTCCGGGCACTTGCTTTCTCTTGTCGAGAGGGAGCGCGCAAAGCATCTTTATCACGTTTCGAAGATGGATATGCCGAAGCGTGTCCGGCTGAGGCCGCTTGCTGGAGAACGCGCGGGCCGCGATGTCCGCAAGGTTTTCAATCGTTCCGGAGCTCCCGAATGCAAGGTCGATTCGATACTTTTGAACTCTCAGCGTGGTCGGCAGCGCATAGTGGCGAATATAACGCTGAATCTGCTCGTATTGAGGTGGCGTGACCAGGCCTTTTTGAGAGGCGGGAAAGAGTGAACCGAGTCTGACCGCCCCCAGCTTCAGGGAATCGAGATAGTGGTGTTTATGCTGGTCGCCGACGATGATTTCGGTGCTGCCGCCTCCGATGTCGATGAAGAACGTTTGCTTGTCGCCCAAATGTAGGGCGCTGGAGGCGCCAAGGTAAATCAGGCGGGCCTCTTCCTTCCCGGAAACCACGCGAATATCAAGTTTGGCTTGTTGCCACAAACGTTCTACGAATTCGGCATGATTTTCTGCCTCGCGTGTCGCAGCCGTGGCCACCGCAGTGATTTCGTCGGCCCCATAGGACCGGGCGAGGTCGGCGAACGTTTGGAGCACGAGCGCGGCGCGGTCCATGGCCTGGGGTTGCAGCTTTCGATCCGTAAATTCTCCTTCCCCGAGCCTGACCGTTTGCTTTAACTGACTCAGAACGGTGTATGACTGGTTCGGATTGACGCGGACCAGAAGAAGCCGGATCGAGTTGGTCCCCATGTCGATAAACCCGACGATCCGACTTGGGCCTGAGGCTGGACGTGAATTCGCTTGCGTGTTCTCCATCAGGACAGACTTTGGATTCCTGCACGATGCCAATTTATGTTGATAATTCATATGGCAATTTTGGCAAATGTCCAGTACTTTATTGTCTTACGGAAGACGGTCGAAGCGTCGCGCTGATTGAAAGGAGCGCGTTCCCATCCCATGGCGGAAAAGATTCTACTGGTGGAAGACGAACAGGATATTCTGGAAATGGTTAGGTACAACCTGGAGCAGGCCGGGTTTGAAGTAAGCACGGCACAAGATGGGGAGCGGGCTCTGGCAGTCGTTCGCGAAGATCTTCCGTCGTTGATCGTGTTGGACCTTATGCTGCCCGGTATAGATGGACTCGAGATCTGCAGGCTTCTGAAGCAGGACGCCGAGACGCGAGCCGTGCCGATTTTAATGCTGACGGCGCGTTCCGAAGAGGTCGACCGCATCGTGGGATTGGAGTTGGGGGCGGATGACTATGTACCCAAGCCCTTTTCTCCACGGGAGCTCGTTCTCAGAATCCGAGCGATCCTCCGTCGTTCCAAGCCGGCCGGAAAATCAGAGGCGCGCGAAGAAGTGCTGCGCGTGGGCCCGATCAAGATAGACCTCGGAGCACACCGGGCCACGTTGAGCGGAGCGCTTCTGGTCTTGACGTCGACAGAGTTCAAGCTGCTCGCGACTTTGGTTGAACGTCGCGGCCGTGTGCAGTCCAGGGAAGACTTGCTCAATTCAGTCTGGGGCTACGAGTATTCTGGCTACAGCCGAACGGTGGATACCCATGTCCGGCGTCTCCGAGAGAAGCTGGGAGACGAATGCGAATGGGTGGAGACGGTCCGTGGGGTCGGATACCGCTTTCGACCGGAGGTGCCCTGAAAATGCGCCTGCATTGGAAACTCATGGTAACCTACACGTCAGTCGTGGTCCTTGTCGTGGCGTGTGCGCATCTCTATCTGGATCGAGCAACGCGGACTTTTCTCGTCGGACAACTCGGGGATACGCTGGCGCGCGAGGTGCGGCTGGCTGGGGCCTATCTGTCGCGAGAGGCGTCGGGCACGGATCCTCCCGGCCAGGTCGACGGTCTGGCCGACTTTCTTGGACAGCAGCTGAGTGTCAGGGCGACTGTCGTGGACGGCGCAGGGCGTGTTCTTGGGGATTCTGAAGTGGGCAGAGAAGACCTCGTGGACCTCGAGAACCATGCCGATCGCCCGGAGATTCGAGACGCGTGGACGGGGCGTACGGCAAGGAGTCAGCGTTACAGCACAACGTTGGGGCAGGAGATGTTCTACGTCGCCGGTGTGGTTTCGACTTTCGGAGATGGCCGTACCGTGATGCGGCTCTCCGTGCCGCTGCGGCACGTAGAGCAGATCCAAAGCCGGATACGCGGTGCCATCTGGACCGCGTCGGTACTTGGACTGGGACTGGCGCTGGTCTTGGCTTACGCAAGCTCTTGGTTCCTTTCACGACCGATTGCCGACGCGATCCAGATGGCGCGTGCCGTGGCGACAGGCGATTTCAACGCCGGTCCGCGTGCTCCGGAGACGTCGACGAGAGAGCTTCGAGACCTGGTGAGGGCACTTGAAGAGATGCGCAGACAGATCCAGGAACGGATACAGCAGATCACCATGGAGAAGTCGCGCCTCGAGGCCGTGCTGGCCAGTATAACGGAGGGGATTCTCGTCACGGGGAGAGATGGCCGCGTTCAGATGATCAATGGGGCCTTTCAGAAACTGTTCGGGATCGTTTCGCCCACGCAGAGCCGGATGCCGGTGGAATTGATGCGGAGCGGCGCGGTTCAAGAGGCGATTGAGCGCACGATGGAAACGGGGGAGGAAATTGCGCAGAACATGGTGCTTCCCGGGATGCCCGAACGACGCCTGGATGTGCACGTGGCGCCCATCATGCAGGTCGGGGCCTGTATCGGGTCGGTTACGGTGTTCTACGACATTACGGAATTGCATCGGTTGGAGCGGATACGAAAGGATTTCGTCGCCAACGTCTCACACGAACTGCGGACCCCGCTGACAGCGATCAAGGGGTGTGCGGAGACGTTGATCGATACCGCGCGGGCCGACCCCGAGGCGGAAAAGCGGTTCGTGCAGATGATCCTTTCGCACTCGAATCGCCTTGAGCATCTCCTGGGCGACCTTCTGGATCTTTCCCGACTGGAATCGGAGAAACTGGAGCTCGTCGTCGAGACCTTCCCGCTTCGGGATGTCGCTGCGGCGGCAGTCGGATCGGTCATGCAGAGCGCTCAGGAGAGGGAGGTCACGATCGATGTCGAACTTCCGGAAGCGCTTGCCGTCAGGTGCGATGCGAAACTGGTCGAACAAGCGGTGATCAATCTCCTGGACAATGCCGTCAAATACACACCTGAGGGCGGATCCATCTGGTTGGTCGCCCGTCGCCTGGGAGTGGAAGGGGATCCTGAGCCTTCATCGGAAGCAGGAGCCTATTGGTCGACCGGGAGCGATGTGGATGGATCGCGCCTCGTCCTGGAGGTGACCGACACGGGGATCGGCATTCCATCCGACTCGCTCTCCCGCGTGTTTGAACGGTTTTACCGCGTCGACAAGGGCCGTTCGCGCAGTCTGGGTGGGACCGGGCTGGGGTTGTCGATTGTCAGGCACATCGTGGAAGCGCACGGCGAGCGCGTTTACGTAAAGAGTGAGTTGGGAAAAGGGTCCACGTTCGGGTTCACGTTGGCGGAGGCGTAATCTGCTCGACCTGGAGCGTGGGATTTCGTCAAATACGCTGTAACATGGATGAACGGGATGTGCAGGATGAAGGATGAGGGCCGAACCATCCTGCATATCCCGTTCATCCATGTTTGTTCTTCGCCCGCAAGAGTCTATCGGGAAAAAGATCTACGAGAATTAGGGAAATGAGCGTTGACAAGCCCTTGAAGTCAGTTCATTTCTTTCCACATCCAAGCCTATAAATCTCTGCAACTTCCAGCTGTTTGAATCTTATGAAAATCAGATGAGCCTGGACGGAGCGTTACGGCATCTGGGGATGATCGACCCTGGGGAGAGCAGGGCGAATTCTGGCGGTGACTTTCCCGAGTCCGATCTCCGGGAGCGGGGCGCACGGACGCCGGGTCAACACAGGGCGTCATGATGACCCGGACGCTCGTTTCTGACCGGATTTGACCCATTTGTAACGTGCCCTTAACTTGAATGTGACATGCGAAATGTAGTTTGATATCAGTTGCCCCCCCCGCAGGTCTGTCGCAATCTTCTGCGCATCTGCTTGTTCGGTTGCTGTGGAAGGGAGGGAAGGAATTTGCAAAAGGTCTTGTTTTTGGCGCTGGTCTCAATGCTATGCGGATTCTTGAGTCGAGCGGAGGGCGCGGAGATCGAACTGAAGGGCGTTATGTTTGCGGATTACTACTACGTTACGAGCGGTTCCCGGGAGAGAGAGAATGGCTTTCGATTCAGGAGGATCTACTTGACCCATGATCTGAGGTGGGACGATCGATTCTCGGGGCGCGTCAGGCTGGAGGCCAATGGCCCCGGTTTCGGGAGTAAGGAGAAGATGGAGCCTTTTGTAAAACACGCCTTCCTTCGGTATCGCAACAGGGACCGGACCCTCACCTTCGGGCTGTCCGGTACGCCGACTTGGAACGTTTCGGAGCGCGCGTGGGGCTACCGATCGATCTCGAAAACCATCATGGATCTGCGGAAGATCGGTTCCTCTGCGGACCTCGGAATCGCCTTTGGGGGAAAGCTGGATGACGCCGGCAAGGTCAGCGCCCGTGTCACGATCGGGAACGGAAGCGGCCAGAGGGCGGAAGGGGATGCGGAGAAAAAGATTTACGCTTTGCTCCATCTCAGGCCGGCAGGGTCGTTTGAGGCAACGGCATACCTGGACTGGGAGGACAAAACGGGCGGAAAAGATCAGATCACCTATGCCGGTTTCCTGGGTCTGTCGGGCAAGGCATTTCACGGCGGGATCGAAGGTTTTTTGAGGACGAACAAGGATCCGGAACGGGGGGACGTGAAGGTGAAGGGCCTTTCGGTTTTCGGAGCAGGACGCATACGCCCGACGGCGAAACTCTTCTCACGGTTGGACCTTTACGACCCGAGCGACCGGACGTCAGAGGATGGAGAGATCCTGTTCATCGGGGGGATCGACTTGGTCCCGGTAGAGGACGTCCACATTATGCCCAACGTGATCATCACGACCTTCCAGGCTCCAGAAATGGACGCGGAAGTGATGCCCAGGATCACGCTCTACACCAAGTTCTGATTCGGAGATCGAACCTTTTTGCATTTTGTCACACAACTGTAACATTTCCAAATTAGGTTGAGAAATCTATCGACCACAACGTTGTAGAACGTGGCAGGTCACAAATTTTTGCCGGAGGGTCCTATGTTCAAGCGCGTCGCATTCCTCCTGATCCTGGGTTGTCTGGGAATCGGAGGGAAGGTCCACGGAGAGTTGCTCGAGGTCGACCCACGCATTCAACCTTACCGGAAGGTCAGCGGGATCTCGGGGAGTGCCAGCAGCATCGGTTCGGACACGATGAACAACCTGATGGCGCTCTGGTTCGAGGGGTTCCGAAGGCTTTATCCGAGCGTGAGGATCCAGATCGAGGGCAAGGGATCGAGTACGGCGCCGCCGGCGCTGATCCTCGGGACCGCGCAGTTCGGACCGATGTCAAGGTCGATGAAATCGACCGAGGTCGACAAGTTCGAGAAGGCATTCGGCTACCCGCCGACGCCGTTGAGGGCGTCACTCGATGCCCTGGCCGTGTTCGTCAACAAGGACTGCCCGGTCGAAGGGCTCACGCTGCCGCAGGTCGACGCGATCTTCTCCAAGACTCGAAGGGGCGGGCATCCGAAAGAGGTTACGCGCTGGGGAGACATCGGCTTGAAAGGGGAATGGAAACGGGTGCCCATTAGCCTCTATGGCCGCAACTCGGCTTCGGGCACGTATGGTTTTTTCAAGAAGAACGCTCTGTTCAAAGGCGACTACAAAGATGAAGTGAAGGAACAGCCGGGATCGGCTTCTGTCGTGCAAGGTGTGACCGAGGACCGCTACGCCATCGGCTACAGCGGCATCGGCTATCGGACGTCGGGCGTAAGGACCGTGCTCCTGGCAAAACGTGACAATGAACCCTACAAAGCGGGCACCCTGGAGAACGTGCTCGCCGGCTCCTACCCGCTCGGGCGGTTTCTGTTTATCTACATCAACAAGCCGCCGAACAAGCCGCTCGACCCCATCGTCCGTGAGTTCTGCAAGTTCATCTTTTCCAAGGAGGGTCAGAAGGTCGTGATCAAGGATGGATACATGCCTGTTCCCCTTGAAGTGGCCCAGGAAGAGATTGCGAAACTGGAGACCCTTTGAACCCCGAAATTCGAGCATTGTCTCCAGGGGCGTCCTAGGCTCAGGAGACCGACGTGAACGAGCCCCAGATGAACCGCGAAAGCAACGTGCAGGTCCGATCCCTCCCCGGAATCACACCGGGTGCGCGACTGATGGATCGTGCGGGGCGCTGGGTGATTGCCGTGGGTGGCGTCGGCGTGATTGCCGTGGTGCTCGGGATTTTCTTGTTCGTCCTGCGGGAGGCTTACCCCCTCTTCCTTGCGCCGGAAGTGGAGGAAGTTGGGCGCTGGGAACCGGTGGGCGAGGGATGGGCCGTCGGTCTGGACCCCTACGGGGAGGTGGCCTGCATTGTCTGGGCAGATGGCGTTGATTTCATCTCTCTGAAAGACGGGACGTTGATCAAACGTCAGCACCCGTCTGAAGGACGGAGGATCGTCTCGGCTTACCGATCCCCGCGCGACGGCTATCTGGGGCTGGGGTTGGAAGACGGCACCGTCGCGCTTGCCCGGATCAGGTTCGCGTTGAGCTACGAACGTGATCAGCGTATCGTCACGCCCGACCTCCATCTGGAGGGGGAAGTTCGTCTGGGCGAGGTGGGCGATCCGACTGTGCGCGTGGCGTATCGAAACGATGGAGAACGCCGCGCAACGGTCGTCGGCGTGACTGCTTCCGGGAGGCTGTTGGTGGGGATGATCTCGCACAGCCGCGGCCTTCTGGAGAGTGGCGCGCAAGAGACCTTCGTGGCCGATCTGTCGGAAGAAATCGAAGGGCGGCCCACTGTCGTTTTGATGGACGAGCGGGGACAGCAGGTAATGGCCGGGACGGACCGGGGCGAGATTTTTCATTGGGATGTCTCGGATCCCTACCGTCCTCCAACACGAACGGGGCGCTTCCAGGCAGCTGAAGCGGGTGTGGCGGTCACCGCCCTGGATTTCCTGTTGGGCGACGTATCGATCGTTGTGGGGGATGCGTCGGGACAGGTGGCGACCTGGTCTCCCGTGCGGCAGGCGGAGGGGATCGACCTTCCGGCCTATCGGAAGATTCACGACCTCCAACCGCATCCAACACGCGTCACGGCCGTCACGGTTTCGGAGCGGGACAAGCAGTTCCTGACCGGAGATGCGGAGGGAAATCTACTCCTCCACCATATGACCTCCGAACAGAGCACGTCTCAGATTCCTTCGCAGCCTTTCGGGATTTCGGCCCTGGCTCTCTCGCCCAAGACGGACGGCTTCCTGAGCATGGATGACCGTGGGCAGCTCACTCATTTCCGTTTGGACAGCCCGCATCCTGAAGTGACGCTCAAGACGCTCTTCGGCAAGGTCTGGTACGAGGGGTATGAACGTTTGGCTCGCGTCTGGCAGTCCACGGGGGGAACGGATGAGTTCGAGCCGAAGCTGAGTATCGTGCCGCTGGCCTTCGGTACGGCCAAGGGGACGCTCTACGCGATGCTTTTCGCGCTGCCTCTCGCGGTGCTCGCGGCCATCTACACGTCGGAGTTTTCACGGCCGGAAATTCGAAGTGTCGTGAAGCCGACGGTGGAGCTCATGGCCTCGCTTCCGAGCGTGATCCTGGGGTTCCTTGCAGGACTGTGGTTGGCTCCGCTGCTGGCGCAAGGCGTGGTTGGAACCCTGCTCCTGTTTCCCGCCGTGCCCGCCGTCCTTATTCTCTCAGCGTGGGTTTGGCGGCAGTTGCCCGAGCGCTGGGTCAGATTGGTGCCAGATCAGAAGGAGATCTACCTTTTGGTTCCGGTGACGGCTTTGGGTGCGTGGTTGGCGTTTCTGCTGGGACCAGAAATGGAGCAGGCGTTTTTCGGCGGCAATTTTCAACACTGGTTGATGGAAAGTTCCGGAACCCGATACGATCAGCGCAACTGCATCGTCGTCGGATTTGCGATGGGGTTTGCCGTCGTTCCGATCATCTACACGATCAGCGAAGACGCGCTGTCCAGCGTGCCTACGCACCTCCGCGCCGGATCGCTCGCGCTGGGGGCAACGCCGTGGCAGACCGCTTTGCGGGTCGTCCTTCCTACGGCCAGTCCCGGGATCTTCTCGGCGGCGATGATCGGTTTCGGACGGGCCGTGGGGGAGACGATGATCGTGCTGATGGCGACCGGCAACACGCCGATTATGGACTGGAGCATCTTCAACGGAATGCGCACGCTGTCGGCAAACATCGCCGTGGAGATCCCCGAGGCCCCACACGAGGGGACGCTTTATCGCGTGCTGTTCCTGACGGGCGTGCTGCTTGCAGCTGTGACGTTCCTGGTAAATACCGTGGCCGAGATTGTCCGACAGAGGCTGCGGGAACGGTATAGCAGGATCTGAACCCTTTAACGATATGAAGTCTTTCGACAAATCAGGCGTGCCTTTTATCTGGCTTACGGGTGGGGCGCTTGCCTTCTGTCTTCTGATGATTGCAGGGCTCGTTGGGGTCGTGCTTTACAACGGGCTCGGTTTCTTTTGGCCGAGCGAGCTCGTCGCGCTGCGTCTGAAGGATGGTACATCGGTCCTGGGTCAGGTATGGGACCGTCAAAAGATTCCGGGGTCGGAGGAAAGAGGTCGGATTCAGGTCAAGGTTGGAAATCGGGACGTATACGGGATCGATTTTCGATGGATCGAAGAAGACCGGATCGAGGCGGAAAGCCGGCCTTCGGACGCGGTCGTCTTCGAGCGGCGCGAATGGGGCCACATGTTCGGGTTCGTGCGGTCCGTGTATACCGGCGCGGATCTCGTAGCCGAGGGGCCTGAAGCTGCGTGGGCGGCCGCCCAAGAAGGGCTTCGAACCACGCGACGCATCTCGGAACGAATCCTGCGGATCGAGGAGGATGCGATCGGAGATCTGAATCATCGAATCGAACAGCTCAGACTCAAAAAGCGCAGGCTCGAGATGGCGGGAGGCGGGGAGGCGGAAGTTGCGCGACTGGATCGGGAGAGTCGTCAGTACTGGGCGCGCTATGAGAGACTGGCGGAACAGCTGTCTCGTCTTCGGCAGGAGAGCGAGGCTCATCAGATCGAAGTAGCGTTGATCGGCGGAGAGGTCCGACGTATTCCGCTCGCAGAGATCGTTCGCGCCTACCGCCCGAACGCGCTCGCGATGTCAGGCAAGATGCAGGTTTACCTGTCCAGGGTATGGGAATTTCTGGCTGGCGAACCCAGGGAGTCAAACACCGCGGGTGGCGTCTTTCCGGCGATCTTCGGCACGGTGATGATGGTGATCCTGATGAGTCTGGCCGCTGTCCCGTTCGGGGTCTTGGCTGCGCTCTATCTGCGTGAATATGCCCGCCAGGGGCCACTCGTTCGCGCGATTCGAATCGCGGTAAACAACCTGGCGGGGGTGCCGTCGATCGTGTTCGGCATGTTCGGGCTGGGGTTCTTCATCTACGGCGTAGGCGGAACGATCGACCGTCTCTTCTATCCCGAAGCCCTGCCGACGCCGACGTTCGGCACCGGCGGGATCCTCTGGGCCTCATTGACGTTGGCGCTCTTGACGGTGCCCGTGATGGTCGTGGCCGCGGAGGAGGCGTTGACCACCGTGGCGAGCGAGGTGCGCGAGGGGTCGCTTGCTTTGGGCGCGACGAAGTTCCAGACCATCTGGCGCGTTATACTCCCTGGCGCACTTCCCGGCATCCTGACCGGTGTGATCCTGGTGATTGCTCGGGGGGCCGGCGAGGTCGCTCCGCTGATGATTACGGGCGTTGTCAAACTGGCGCCCTCCCTGCCAGTGGATGGATACTGGCCCTTCTTTCATCTGGAAAGAAAGTTCATGCACCTGGGGTTTCACATCTACGACGTCGGTTTCCAGTCGCCCAACGTCGAGGCGGCCCGTCCGATGGTGTACACGACGACACTGTTGCTCATGGGTATCGTTCTCGCATTGAATTTGAGCGCGATCCTGATTCGAGGCCGCCTGCGGAAGCGGTTTGGGGTGGGCGGCTTCTAGCCACGCAATTGGTGAAAAAAGATGGTTTTTCATTTGGAGGTTTGAATAGGGGTATGTCAGCTGATCCGGCTTCGCGAATCGGGGAACCTGAGAGGAACGAGCAGCGGGCACGGTCGCCTTCCGTGGGGCGACCGATCGTGAAGGTCGAGCGCCTGGACCTCTATTACGGCCAGGCTCAAGCCCTGTTCGACATCAACCTGGACGTGCCGGAAAGGCGCGTGACGGCGTTTATCGGGCCTTCGGGGTGCGGCAAGACGACGCTTCTACGGTGCATGAATCGACTGAACGATCTGATCGACTCGGTCCGGATCGATGGGAAGATCAGGGTGGCCGACGAAGATATTTACGGTCCGGGTTATGATGTCATTTCTCTCCGCCGGCTCGTGGGCATGGTGTTTCAGAAGTCGAATCCGTTCCCAAAGTCGATTTACGAGAATGTGGTCTACGGCCACAGGATTGCGGGAGAGAACAAGCGATCCGTACTCGATGATGTCGTGGAGCGAAGCCTGCGTGCGGCCGCGCTCTGGGACGAAGTGAAAGACCGGCTGGATGAGAGTGCGTTGGGTCTTTCCGGAGGGCAGCAGCAGCGACTCTGCATTGCCCGGGCCATCGCCGTGGAGCCATCCGTGATTCTGATGGATGAGCCCTGTTCGGCACTGGATCCGATTGCCACCGGGAGGATCGAGGAGACGATTCACGAGCTGAAGAAGCGCTACACGATTGTGACGGTAACCCACAATCTGCAACAGGCAGCGCGGATATCCGATTTTACGGCGTTTTTCTACCTTGGGCGCTTGGTAGAGTACGCAGCGACAGAGCAGATCTTCACCAATCCCAGCTTGAAGCAGACGGAGGACTACGTCACCGGGCGGTTTGGATAGGATCGGTTTCTGACCCTTGAATCGAAAGTCTGTAGGCCGTATAATTTGGCACGGCCAAACCCTCAAACGTTTTGTGGGGCATGAACGATGGAGCGAACTCTGGATCAGCGTCTGACGCACCTTCAGGGTGAACTGCTGAAGATGGGCGGAGCCGTTGAGGCTTCGATCGTCCAGGCGGTAAGCGCTGTCGTTGACCGGGACAACGACCTGGCTGAGCAAGTGCTGAGGGGCGGAGACCAGATCGACGACTGGGAGGTGCATATCGAAGGAGGATGTCTTTCCTTTCTGGCAACGAACCAGCCCGTTGCGAGCGATCTGCGCCTGATTGCGACCTTGATGAAGATCAACTATGACCTGGAGCGAATCAACGATCAGGCCGTGAATATCGCCGAGCGGGCGCTCATATTGAGTCCGAAGCCGCCTCTGAAACCGTTGATCGACATCCCACGAATGTCCGATTTAACGCGCGCCATGGTAAAAGATGCCCTGGATGCCTTTGTCAACCGGGATGTGGCGCTTGCGAACGATGTGCGCCGCAGAGACGATACGGTGGATGGCCTGCGGGACCAGATCTTCCGGGAACTGCTGACCTACCTCCACGGCAGCACCGAGTCCGACACGGTTGACCGAGCGATTCACCTAATCCTGATTTCGAGGCACTTGGAGCGGGTCGGAGACCACGCGTCCAACATTGCCGAAAATGTGGTCTACCTTGTACGGGGACGAATCGTGAGACACCAGAAGGAGGCCCTGTGGACGGAGGCGCCGGTTCACGCCGACGACGGCTAGGTCGAGTGAAGAGCGGTCTACCCGATACCGTCAGGCCCCGATTTTCTTGGGGCCTGTTTTTTTCGGTCGTAGTTCGTTTCCAAAAAGGCCTTTTCGTAGTGGTGGAAACCGCTATATTTAAATTGCTTGAGACCGTTTTCGAGGACTCCGGAGATCGCAAATGGCCGAAACGGGAGCCCACACCCACGAAGCCCGAGCCCGATTTTGTGAACGTTGCGGGGAGGGGTTGGACGCGAAGTTCATCGAAGGGACCGAGCGGGCGTTCTGCCCGGCCTGCGGATTCGTCCGATTCTTGGATCCAAAGGTGGCCTCGGGCACGATCTTCGACCTGGACGGCCGAGTCGTCTTGTTGAAACGGGGGATCGAGCCTTCCCTCGGGAAATGGGTCTTTCCCGGCGGCTACGTGGACCGGGGGGAACCGGTCGATGTCGCGGCCGTCCGGGAGACGCGCGAAGAGGTGGGTCTGGATGTTCAGATCGAGGACCTCGTGGGCATCTTTTCCTACGAGGGGGTTCCTGTCGTCCTGGTCGTCTACTCGGCCCGGGTGATCGGCGGGAAACTGAAGGGCAACGAGGAGACTCTGGATGTGAGAAGCTTTTCCGAGCACGAGATTCCTTGGAAGGAACTGGCGTTCCAGAGTACGGGGGACGCACTCAGACTCTGGTTTGAGCGGATCGGAAGGCGTCTTCGGAAGAAAGGACAGACTAAACGATATGTTCGACACGATCGAAGAAGTGGAGACGCAATTCGCCCGCAACGGTTACATTGCGGATCGCACGCTTGCGACGACGATCTACCTGGCGTCGGCGTTGAAAAAGCCGGTATTTCTCGAAGGAGAGCCCGGGGTCGGTAAGACGGAAGTCGCCAAGGTCGTGGCCCAGGTCTTCCAGACCGATCTGATCCGGCTCCAGTGCTATGAAGGGCTGGACGCCAACACGGCGCTCTACGAGTGGAATTACCCGAGACAGATGCTGGAGTTGCGCCTGGAGGAAGCGCGCGGAATTGCCAAAGAGGAGATCGGGCGCAATATCTTCAGCGAGGCCTTTCTGCTCGAGCGGCCGCTGCTTCAGGCCATTCAGAGCGACGGCAAGAACTCACCGGTGCTCCTCGTAGATGAAGTCGACCGGACAGATGAGGAATTCGAAGCCTTCCTGCTGGAGGTGTTGTCCGACTTTCAGATTACGATCCCGGAGATCGGAACGATCCGGTGCAAGGCGATTCCCTTTGTCGTTTTGACCTCCAACCGAACGCGCGAGCTCCACGACGCGCTCAAGCGGCGATGTCTCTACTTGTGGATCGACTATCCGACGTTCGACAAAGAGCTCCGGATCATCAAGACGCGAGTTCCGGGGATTCGCGAGGGGCTGGCCCGTCAGGTCTGCGGGTTTATGCAGCTCATGCGCACCAGGGATTTCTACAAGCGTCCGGGAATCGCGGAGACGATAGACTGGGGTCTCGCCCTGATGTCGCTGGATATCGAAGACCTGAATCCCGAAGCCGTGGACGCCACGCTGGGATGCATTCTAAAGTACAAAGAGGATATTCAGAAGCTCCAGGAAGACGGCGTGCCGCAGATCCTTGAGCGGGCCCGCATGATGAGAGCGGAGAAGCGTTCGCTACGGCGGGGGCGGTGAGGGTCCAGACATGGTAACATCGACAGGGCGCCGAAGCATGCTCGAACAGGTGGTCGCCTTTTCCAGGGCGCTTCTCAGTGCCGGGGTGGAGGTGAATTCGGGAAACCTGATCGATCTCGTCCAGAGCCTCCGATACGTGGATCTGTCCAATCGATCGGACTTTTATGCCGCTGCCCGCGCCACACTCGTGTCCCGCTATGATGATCTGGAACCGTTCGATGAAGTGTTTCGGCTATTCTGGGAGGCCGCGGACCATGGCTTCCTGGAAGCACCGAACCTGACGGATGACCCGCGAGAGGAAGCCGAGATCGAGGGCGTTCTGGACGGGATCGAGAACGGTGACGATGCGGAAGAAGGGTCTGTTGCGAACGAGGCGCAGTCTAATGCCGTCAGCTACAGCCCGGATGAGGTGCTGATGGGCAAGGATCTGGCGGGGATGTCGGACAAGGAGGTCGAGAAGGCCAGACGCATCATTTCGGCGATCGTCTCGATTATTGCCAACCGGCGCAGCCGGCGACGCGTTCCCGAGAGACGCGGTCCAGAACTCGATTTTCGCAGGACCTGGCGAAAGAACGCCCTTTACGGTCGAGATGGCGTAGCGCTGATCCTGCGGCGCCGACGGATCAAGAAGACGAAGCTCATGGTCCTGTGCGACGTGAGCGGATCGATGGATTGTTACAGCCAGTTTCTGATCCAGTTTATCTATGCCCTGAAGCGGGAGATTCGGGATGTCGAGGTGGCGGTGTTCTCCACGCGGCTGACCGTGATCTCCAGGCTGCTGAAGTCGAAGGGAGTGGAGGCGTCCCTGCGTGAGGTCTCGGAGAACGTGCGAGACTGGGCCGGAGGCACGGACATCGGGGGTTGCCTGCGGGAGTTCAACGACCGTTTCGCGAGGGATATGCTGAGATCGCGCACGGTTATGATCATCGTGAGCGACGGGTGGGATCGGGGAGACGCAGACCTCATGCGTCAGGAGATGGAACGCCTTCGGCGGCGCGCCCACAAACTGATCTGGTTGAACCCGCTGCTCGGCAGCCCGGGCTATCGGCCCCTCTGTCTCGGCATGAAGACCGCCTTGCCTTACCTGAACTATTTTCTGCCCGCTCATAACCTGGAGAGCCTGGTTCGGCTCGCGAAGACGCTGCGCTCGGCGTGGCGGCGATGATCGAAAAACAAGGAGGATTTGTTGATGAAGGATCTGTTTAAAGAGGCACTCGGCCTGATTTCCAACGGCGAACGGGCGGCGCTTTCGACCATCGTGTCGAGCAAGGGGTCACTGCCGATGAGCAAGAAGGCGAAGATGCTGGTCCTTCCCAATGGAAAGATCATGGGGACCGTTGGGGGTGGTTGCCTCGAGGCAGACGTATGGGCTGAGGCGCGCGCCGTTATGGAATCGGGAGAACCGACCCTGCAAAAGTTTATTCTGACCGAGGAACACGCGGGGGAGAGCGGTCTGAACTGCGGTGGAAATGTAGAAATATTTACGGAGCCGTTGCTCCCGGGACAATCAGAGCAAATATTGAGTGAAATCGCGGAGATCAACGAAAAGCGTGAATCGGCCGTGTTGGCCACGCTCGTCTCAGGCGATGTAAGAGCGGCCTTGGGTCGTAAGCTCCTGATCCGATCCGACCTCTCGACGCTGGGCGGTCTGGGTCATGCCGGGGCCGATGCAGCCGTCTTGAAGGAAGTGAAGGGTTTGGATTCGATTCCCGAGGATCTACTCGATGTGGTCGATTTGAAGCTGGATCACAATCAGATCAAAATCTTTCTGGAATCGACCTGTCCTCCGCCAACCCTTTACCTGTTTGGAGGTGGGCACGTCTCGTTCGCGATTGCCCGAATCGCTTCTGCCGTGGGCTTCCGAATCGTCGTCGTGGACGACCGGCCCATGTTTGCGAGCCCGGAGCGATTCCCCATGGCCGATGAGACGCTCGTCCTGGACATGGAAACCGCGTTTGAACGGATCGACGTCGACGACAGGTCTTACATTCTGGCCGTGACGAGAGGACATCAACACGATAAGCCTGTGGTCAAACAGGCCGTTCATACGGACGCGAGGTTCGTTGGAATGATCGGTAGCAGGCGAAAGATCGCGTTGATGTGGAAGGAGCTTGAGGCGGAAGGGATTCCGCGCGAGCGTCTTGATGAGGTCCACGCGCCCCTCGGTCTGGACATCGGGGCGGACAACCCCGAAGAGATTGCCGTGAGCATCGTCGCGGAACTGATCAGCACGCGGCGGTCTGGGGGCAAGCCGGCCCACGAACTACGATCTCTGTCCGCAGCTCGGAGGTGACAGCGTCGGATCGCCTCAGGATCGGAAAGACCTTCCGCCGGGCAGTCGACGGCGGACCGAGATGAGGTAAGAGGAGGGCGCTTGGCAGCGTCGATGGCTTTATGACAGGCCATTGTCGCCAGACGATCATCGCGGGGACGCGGAGGCTACAGAGGATTCAGGAGCAAGAGTGGAGGAAAGGGGCAGAGCGCTCATTCATGTTTTGCCCCTTTCCATTTCGGCTCCCGGGCGCGCGATGTCCCGAGGAGAACCGATGACGCACGAAGCGAGAACTCGCTCTGGAAACGGGCGACCTCGGCATCAACGAGCGCGATCCACTCAACTGAAGTCACCCGCTGTCCGCGACATCTTGTTTCGCGGAGCCGCCAAGGAGCGCCTGCTCGGCGGAGTCTCTTTGGCGCTGCGTCGTGATGGGCGTCACCGTGACACCGGGACCGGGCTCAGGAATCAGGATCCTGGAAGCTCCCGCTTCCCGGAGCGCTGAGATGACCGGTTCGGGGTTCAGGGTGAGAGCGACGATGGCCCCGCCGTGACCTGCGCCGGCCAGCTTCGCTCCGAGCGCGCCGGCGTCGAGCGCTGCGTCGATCAAGCCGTTCACCTCGGCTCCGGCGCCTCCCAGGCCGCTCTGGATCTCGTGGTTCTCCTGCATCAGCTCTCCCAGGGCCTCCCAATCCTCTCTGAGGAGGGCGCGTTTCCCGTCCCGGGCGATTCGGGCGATGCGGTTGTAGCCGTCCAAGACCTTTCGCTCCCCACGGAGCCAGCGATCTCTTATCGGACTGTGTACGCTTCCAGAGTCTCGTTGGGTTCCTGTGTGCGCAACAACATAGGGGTGTCGTTTCACGTGAGCGTGGAGCGGTTCCATCGTGCCGAAGGGATCTTCTCCAAACGGGCTGAAGGCCGCTTTCTCCCGAAAATCCATGTAGTGCAATCCCCCGAAAGTACACATGTAGGCGTCCTGGTAACCGCAGAAGACAAGGTGTTCCAACTCGGCGTGGCGCGACATCTCGGCACGCATGAACGCGTCTTCCGAGCGACCGACAAACGCGAGTATGGCATTCATGATGGCGACAACCATTGCGGATGAACCGGCCAGGCCCGCACTGAACGGGATGTCGCAGGACCATTTCAGGGAAAATCGGGGAGACCCAAGGTGGAGGAAGGAGATAACTGCCTTTGCGACGTCGGAGAGGCCACCGTCCGTCTTCAGGCCTTCGGGGTCCGTGACGACGGACTTCCGGCCCGCGACTTCGAAACTGAGCTGTTCCGCAGGCTCGATCAGGGTCGCTGCCCGCTCCCGCGTGGCGCAGGAAATCACGCTGCCCCCATAGATGTCGGAGGGGTTTCCGATGATGCTGGTTCGTCCAGGGGCCGTCGATAGAAAGGTCCCGGTCATCGCACTTCCTGTATTCCAAAGCGGCGGAAAATCGAATCGGCCTCCTTCAGAACGGAGAGGTCACGGCGCTACTCGATAAAGTATCTTGTCGTTCGCGAAGTGCTTAGAAGGCGTAAAGAAAGCAGCAGGGAGCCGTCTGTCTCCCTGCTGCTTTCCTGTTTGGAAATATCCGGGCGGGTCAGCTTGATTGAAGCACCGCCTCAACCTTTTCGACCAGGTGTTTCTTTGGAACCGCCCCCGTGATTTGATCTGCCAGTTTTCCGTCTCTGAAAATCATGAGCGTCGGGATGCTCCTGATGCCGAACTCCAAGGCCACCTTTTGTTCGGAATCGACGTCTACTTTGCCCACCTTCAGCCGACCGGCGTATTCCTGAGACAGCTCATCTACGATCGGGGCCACCATTCTACAAGGACCGCACCAAGTCGCCCAGAAATCGACGAGTACGGGTACGGACGATCTGATGACCTCATCTTCAAAGCTTTCATCGGTTAGCGCGACCGGACCTGCCACTTTTTCACCGCCTTTCCGTCGTTTCTTTCTTGGCCGGAACGTAATTCAAAAATTTACCAAGTTTCCCAGGTCTTGTCAAGTCAGCCGGCAAACGGGCGCCTACGCGTCCTGTTTCCACTCAAACGTCGTGGTTTGAAGCGGATCGCGACAAATCTGATGAACCAGTCTGGAAAGGGTGACGAGGGGTGAACGGTAACGCCATTTGAGCCGATCGTCCGCCTCGAAGAGCGCCTGATAAACCGCCCAAAGGGCCTCGTCGCTGAATCGAGATGCCTGACTGACATACTTGGACAGAAAATAGGGCGGCACCTTGAGCTGTCCTGCCCACTGCTGCCTTGGTACCCGAAGCGCATGCAGAGATCGCACTTTCCTCAAGATAAAGAAGTGTCGGTTGAGGATGGCCAGGACCCCAAGCCCGTTTTCTCCGTGCTCCATCAAGCGTTTCAAGATGGCCAGTGACAGGTCTGGCTTCCGGTTTCCGAGGGCGTCGGCCAAGTCGAAGGGCGTGGCACCTCTCGAGGCATTTACGACAAACGCCACATCCTCGGCGGTGATCTTTTTCCGATCCCCGACAAAGAGGGCGATCTTTTCAAGCTCGTTTGCAAGATCTCGAAGCTGGGGTCCTGCGCTCATATGCAGCAAGTGCGCCGCTTCGGGTTCTATCTCTCGGTTGAGCAGGGCGGCGCGGTTTTTGATCCAGTCTGGAATCTGGTTTTCGTAAGGCGTTTTAAACTCGAGGCAGAGCGCGGCGTTGCGGAGTTCGCGAAAGGTTTTCCTGCGCGCGTCTACCTTGCCCGCGGTATAGACCTGGACCGTCGTTTCGGGCGGAGACAGGATTAGGGGAAGAAGGGCCTGGGACGAGGAATCGTGCAGTCTATCGATTCGCTTGATCACCATCACGCGGCGGGCCGCCATCATCGGGAAGGCGGTGGCGCGAGCAACGACATCCGCGACGTCAAGGTCTTCGGAATGGAGCACATCCAGGTTGAAGGGCCTGGAGGCGTCGTCCGTAGCGCGGTCAACAAGCTCCTTTAGGAGGGCTTCCTTTTCAAACTCTTCGGGGCCGTGTAGGAAGTAGATGCGAGCGAAGTCCTCTTTCCGAATCTTGACGAGGGCTTTGGCGATCGGCATGTTCGTAGAGGGACGTTTACGCAAGACAGCCGTCTCGACACCGGAAGGATGACAACCGTCCGGCCAGATGTGGTGCCGGGTGCTCCGCTGTCCATCCGACGCCGACTTTCGCCAACCGCCCGCGGAAATCATCGGCATCGTCGGAATCGTCTCTCAGATCGATGTTCTTAAGGCACGCTTTGGGCTCGATGGGCCTCAGCTCAAGGACGAGGAGACGTGAGCGCATCGGAATGAGATCTACACGATTTGAACAGCGTGATTGAGATCTTTCACGACCTCGCCCAGATGGAATGAAGACGCCTCCGTTTTGGCCAGGTCTTCCAATGTCTTCTCCGCCTGGTCTGGCGGGACGACCAACACCAACCCGACGCCCATGTTGAATGTCTGAAACATCTCAAGATCTTCGATCTGTCCGATCTCCTGCAACAACGAAAAGACGGACGGCTGTTCCCAAGATCTGCGAAAGATTCGAGCGCCCAACCCTTCCGGCAGGACTCTTGGCAGGTTGTCGATGAGTCCCCCGCCCGTGATGTGGGCGATCCCTCTTATGCGGAGGGATTCCAGCAGCGGCAGGACCGACGGCGTGTAGCATCGGTGTGGGGCCATCAAGGCTTGCGCTACGGTGGTCCCCAACCGTTCGACGTAGGTGTTGACCTCATAGCCGGCCGTCTCGAATAGCAGCTTGCGCGCGAGGCTGTAACCGTTCGTATGGAGGCCTGTAGATCCGAGTCCGACCAGGGCGTCTCCGGGACGGACATCCGAGCCATTGATCAACTTTGCCTTTTCGGCGATCCCCACAATCGTGCCGGCAAGGTCATATTCACCCGGAGCATAGAGCCCGGGGAGCTCGGCCATCTCGCCCCCGAGGAGCGCACATTCGCACGTCTTGCAGCCTTCGATCAAGCCCGCGATGATCTCCTCGGCTGTCTCCGGATCGTGGCTGCCCATTCCCAGATAGTCCAGGAAGAAGAGGGGACGAGCGCCCTGCGCGAGGATGTCGTTTGCGCAGTGCGCGACAATGTCGGCGCCGACGATGCGGTGAGCCCCCGTGACAAAGGCGATCTTCAATTTCGTCCCCACGCTGTCCGTACTCGCGACGAGTGCCGGATCGGTATAATCCTGCCAGGGCGGAAGGTAAATCCCTCCAAACCCGCCGATGTCGGAGAGCACCGCCGAGTCAAGGGTGGAACGGACCGCCTCACCGATCCGTTTCTTGGTTCGATTGGCCGCATCGATATCGACGCCGGCTGCCGCATAGGCCTTCTGTCTGAGCACCTGCACCTCGAAGTTTTTCTGGCGTTCGGGGAGGGGACGAGTGAGTTTAATTACACCATAAACAACGACATGGAACACGAAGTGACGCTGGTCGAAACGGGTCGCCACACGGATCCGAAGGCGCTTCTTGACCGCGTAGCACGAATCTATTCACTCGATCCGGCCTTGTCAAGGGACGGTTCCGCGAGAGGGACGGGCGCGAGCGATCTCTTCGGCCACTCGAATGGCCCGAACGGCTTCTCTTACGTCGTGGACGCGAAGGATGTGTACGCCTCCGGCCACGCAAAACGCGAGCGCGGCAAGGGTGCCCTCCAGGCGCGCTTCGGGCGGGAGGTTCTGCGGGGAGCCAACGAACGTCTTTCGTGAAGGACCGAGCAGGAGCGGGCACTTGAGGGCATGAAACTCAGAGAGGCGTGCAAGGATCTCATAGTTGTGTCTGGGGCGCTTGGCAAACCCAAGCCCAGGGTCCAGGATGATCTGTCCCGTCGAGATCCCGAGCGACTTGGCAGCGTCACGACGCGCCGCGAGAAACCGAATGATCTCGCCGATCAGGTCCCCGTAGCTCGGGTTGCGCTGCATCGTTTTGGGTGTCCCTTTCATGTGCATCAAAACGACCGGCACGTCCGCCTCTGCGACGGTCTTGGCCATGAGGGGGTCCGACCTCAGCGCGCTGATGTCGTTCACCATGGATGCACCGGCATTCAGGGCCTGGCGGGCGACCTCTGCCTTGGTCGTGTCGATCGAGATCGGCAGATCGATTCGGGAGGCAATGCCTTCGAGGACCGGTAGGGTGCGGCGAACTTCCTCGACAGTGGATACCGGGTCCGCACCCTGCCCGTAAGGCCCCGCGGGGCGCGTCGATTCGCCGCCTACGTCAATCAGGTCTGCTCCAGCTTCGGCCATGCGTTCAGCGTGTGCCACCGCGGCGTCCACAGAAACGTAACGGCCCCCGTTCGAAAAGGAATCGGGGGTCACGTTCAAGATGCCCATGACGAGGGTCCGGTCACCGAGTTGGAGGCGTTTGCCCCGGCAGGAAATCGAATGGTTCATCTCGCGCGGGCCCCTCAACAAAAAAAGGATGCCAAAGGCAACTTCGCGCCTGCCATCCTTTTGGGACCGATCATTGAAATCGCGTGCTACGGGTTGGAGGTACGCTCCTCTTGGAGCGGTGGCGCAGCGGACGGCTTCGTTTCTCCATCCGACTTTCCGTCTCCAGCGAGTTCAGGCCCGGGCTGCACCGCGCTCCGTGTTTGGGGTCCCTTCTTCCTTGATTGCCTTTCTCGCCTTCGACTTCCGCTGCGTCGGGGTCGAGGTTTCTCTATCTTTTCACCTTTTAGCAGGCGATCCAGCTGCGAGCTGTCCAGGACTTCAAACTCCAGCAGCGCTTCCGCAAGCGAGTGGAGCAGCTTGAGGTTGTCCTCCAGAAGTCTTTCGGCACGCTGCTCCGCGTTCACCACCAGCGTTTTCACTTCTTCGTCGATCGTCTCCGCGGTCGTCTCGCTGTAGTCACGGCGGTGGGCCAATTCCCGACCCAGGAAGATCTCCTCCTGTTTTTGTCCGTAGGACAACGGCCCCAACTCGTCACTCATTCCCCAATCGCACACCATATGCCGTGCGAGCACCGTGGCCTGATGGTAATCGTCCGCCGAGCCTGTCGTCACCTCTCCGAAGATGATCCGTTCGGCGACGCGTCCGCCCAAGGCATAGGCAAGTCGGGCCATACAATAGCTCTTGGGATAGGTATGGCGTTCGTCGATCGGCAGGTAGTGCGTGACGCCCAGCGCGCGACCCCGCGGAATGATGGTGACCTTGTGTACCGAATCACTCTCTGGAATGAGCTTCGCCACCAGGGCGTGTCCGATCTCGTGGTAGGCAAGGAGCCTCTTTTCCTGGTCCGGAATGACCAAGCTGCGACGCTCGGCCCCCATCATGACCTTATCCTTGGCGTTTTCAAAATCGTCCATCGTCACCCGGGAACGGCTGTAGCGTGAGGCGAGGAGAGCGGCCTCGTTGACCAGATTCTGGAGGTCGGCTTGGGACAGGCCCGGCGTGCCGCGTGCCAGGACCTTCACGTTGACGTTTCTGGCGAGAGGGATGTTTCTCGTGTGCACCCTCAGAACACCCTCCCGGCCCCGGATGTCTGGCCGATCCACCACGACCTGGCGATCGAAACGACCGGGTCTGAGGAGCGCCGGGTCGAGCACATCGGGGCGGTTGGTCGCCGCAATGAGGATCACTCCTTCCTTGGAATAGAAGCCGTCCATTTCCACCAGAAGCTGGTTGAGCGTCTGTTCCCGTTCGTCGTGTCCACCGCCGATGCCTGCGCCGCGATGGCGGCCCACGGCGTCGATTTCGTCGATGAAAATGATGCAGGGCGCGTTCCCTTTGCCCTGTTCGAACAGGTCTCTGACCCTGGAGGCCCCTACGCCCACGAACATTTCAACGAAGTCGGAACCGCTCATGCTGAAGAAGGGGACGCCCGCCTCTCCCGCGACAGCCTTCGCCATGTAGGTCTTTCCGGTTCCAGGCGGCCCCACCAGCAGCACGCCCTTTGGAATCCGGCCGCCCAGCCGCTGAAATTTTCTGGGGTCCTTCAAGAATTCGATGATTTCCTGGAGTTCCTGCTTGGCCTCTTCGGAACCGGCGACATCTTTGAACGTCACCTTTGGCCGATCCTCCGAGAAGAGCTTGGCGCGACTCTTTCCAAAGCTGAACGCACCTTTCGGGCCTCCCTGCATCTGGCGGAGGATGAACAGCCACAAGCCGATGAACAAAAGCCAGGGCAGGAAATCGAAAAAGACGTTCAGCCAGTTAAAGGGCTGCTTCTGAAATTGAAAATCGACACCGTGTTCCTCCCATTCCGCGCGCGTCTCCGCGTCCACGATCCCCAAGTTCACGACGAAGATATCATAGGAGCGTTCAACGCCCCGTTCCAAACCATCGTAGACAGCGTCGCGAAGCTTTCCGTGGAACTGGTTGTCGATAATAACGGCGCTCTCGATCTTTCCAGCCTTCAGGTGCTCTTTGTACTCCTTGTAGCTGATTTCCCTGGTCCCGGCATTTGTGTTGCTCCGGAGGAACTTGAAGGCGGAAATGACGACGAGAAAGCAAAAGATCCAGAAGGCAAGGGTTTTAGAGAACCCGCCCCAGTGCCGTCCCGCGCCGTTTCCCCGAGGTTCCTCTAATTTCGGCAGGTTCTGTCTTGGCGCGCGCCGAGCCCGCCCCCCGCGAGGATCGCCTTCTCTGGGCTTGGCCTTTCCTTGAGCCCTCCGGGGTCTGGCTGTTCCGGGCGGCGCCTCTCTCCGGGGTCCTTCGCCTTTCTTTCGTCGGTCGTTCTGATTCATCAGACAGTTCCCACTTTTGGAGAGGGGCATGCGGCTTGAAGCCATCCTCCTTTGAACACAACCTCCAAGACCTTCTTCGTCCGTTTCGTGACCGGCAGGGGCTGAGCCCTTCGGACGCCGATCGCCCACAAAACCGTATTCCCGCTGACGAGCAGCGGGATCTCATCTCGGAGGGGTTCCGGAATTCCAGCATCGATCAGGAGATCACTCAACTTACGGGTCCCCGACATGCCATAGGGGCGAAAGCGATCTCCAGGTTTCCGATTCCTCAGCTGCAGACCCTGAGGCCGCTTCGAGGCATCGAAAAAAGCGCTGAGGAGATCGGGTCGTTCCACCCGGTCCCGAACGGTTTCAACGGGCAAGAGACGGGCCACGAGCGTCGCACCCAAAGCGACAATCTCCGTTTCGCCTGGAACGGAAATTCGAACCTCGAACTGGACCGTCGGACGGGAGAGGATCAGCCAATCCGCGTGTCGACTCGCCTTGATCTCCGGAGTGATCTGGAGCGACCCCGATGGCCGCGACTGCATTTCAGAAAGTTGGTGAACGACCTGAAAGGAGATCGCATCCGCGCGGAGCCCAAACGCCCGAAAAGCCTTCTGAAACAATCGTCTCTGAAGCGATATATGATAATCGATAATCGTCCCCATATCAAGAATTATTTTCTGCTTACTGCTGTATTTAAGCACAGTTGCGAAGGCTTCTTCCGCCAGCTCGTCCAGCAGTTGATCTTCGTGCCGAAAGATCTCCGCCGTTCTCGCGAGCACCCGTTCAATGGCGGGTGAACCGCCTGCCTCGATCCGCGGAAGGAGGTCGTGACGGATCCAGTTTCTGAAGAACCGCCGGTCTACGTTCGTGGCGTCCCGACGCGTCTCCAGACGCCTGAGACGAGCGTAGTTCTCCACCTCTTTTCTGGAGATGTTCAGCAGAGGACGAATCCAAATCCCGTCCCGAACCGGCCTCATTGCGCTCAAGCCTCTTCGCCCTGCGCCGCGGAGGAGTCGCAGGAGGACCGTTTCCGCCTGGTCGCTGCGCGTGTGGCCGAGCGCGATTCGGGCGCATCCGGTTTGAGCCCGGACCGTACGGAGGAAGCCGTGGCGGACGATCCGCGCAGCCTCTTCGGGTGAGCAGGCCCTGAGGGAAGCCGCCTTCAGGTCGGCAGCGCCATTGTGACAGGGGAGATTCAGCCGCCCGGCGAGCTCGGATACGAATTCCGCGTCTCTCTCCGACTGTTCGCCTCTCAGACCGTGGTTCAAGTGGGCGACGTGCAGAAAGATCTGAAGCCGCTCTCTGAGCCTGAAGAGAAGATCCAGCAGGACAACCGAGTCGGGGCCTCCTGAAACCGCGACGACAACGCCCTCTCCGGGCGAGGCCATCTCGTGCTCGACGATGAACGCGCCCGCTTTCGTCAACAGGTCTTCATCACCCGGTTCGATGCCTCGTCCCTGGCTCATCAAGAGGCCCTTCTGCCAGATGGCATTCCAGTTGCGCCTGCGTCGCGCCCTTGGCGCATCCATTGCGCGCTTTCGCCCATCTTCTTCGTCACCGAAAGCTACTTCCGCATCCCGGCTGTCGGGGTCGACTCGGCCGGCCGGCCGGCCGAGTGTCACGTTTACGTAAGAGAACAGCGCCTCGAAAGAGGGATGGCAGATCGCCGGGCGGGCGGGGTGCCGAGGGGCAGCCTTGCTCAGAGATTGGCGGTTAGCCAACTCAGGATCTCTTGGCGTGTGGCTGTTTCGCGCAGCAGAAAGAATCCGTGGGCCGACCCCTGATAACCCGTTACACGAACGGGCTCGTCCGTTGCCTGTGCCATCGTTTCTGCCGATGTAAAGGCGTAGCCATCTCCGAAAGCCGCCAAAAAGAGGACCGAATTGGGCTGAAAATCGGACAGGCCTCGGAGATATTCCGGACCCAGGCTGGGTTGTCCTTCACGAAATTGAGGGGAGATGGAAACGGCCGTTTTGATCTCGGGGTAGGTGTTGGAGCTGAAGAAGGCCAAATTCGCGCCGAGTTCGACTCCGATCACGGCGATTCGCTGGCTGTCGGCGTCCGGCCGCGTCTTGATCCAGGCGATCGCGGACGGAACGTCTTCCATCATCCGGTGGACTTCATCTGCCGTAAAGAGGCCGAAGGGGGCGTATTCGCCGTTTTTGTCAGTACTTTGTCCGTGTCCGCGAAGGTCGATCGCAAGCACGACGTAGCCGCTTCGAACCAACTCCGGGATGAAGTCGGGAATGAGCGAGAACCATTGCGTATGATTCCCCGAAAACCAGTGAAGCAAGAGGACGACAGGGCGGGGGCCGGTCGGCCTGCCCGGCGTGTACCAGGTGCCGAAGATCGTATATCCGTCACTCGTGACGAAGCGGGCTTGCTCCGTCCTCACGACCTCGGCCGTGATGCTCGTATCTCCGCCGGTCGGCGCGTCTTCTCCGCAGCTTGCGACGAAGGAAAGCAGGATCAAGAATCTCACGTTTCGGCCAAAAGACATTCCACGCTCCTTCCGGAAATGATCGGCAGTCACTTCGACCAGAAATTAACGAAATTTCCCGGAGCCCGGCAAGCACTTAGCAAATAAAAGGGCTCGAAGAGGGCTCGGCGTCGCGTCTTCTCGCGCAGAAATTTTCCCCATTCGGGTTGGCTTCTTTTGCGTCCGACCTCATACCAAGTTCGAAATCCACAATAGGCCCCAATTGACGGTCCAACCTGCCTCCGGATCACACGGTGGTCGAACTTGGGTTCGACGTCCTGACTGTTTCTGCTTTGAATAAACCGTTCTCGAATGGAACGGGCCGTTCCAGGTCATTTTTATCCCACGCTCGCCTTGACTTCACGTACGAACGCTACCTGCCCGTCTTCCACGGATTGCCCCCGAGTCGTCGTTCTGGCATCCTGATTGCCTCTCTGTCTTGGAAAAAACGGGAGAGACCGCCAAAACACACGCGATACGTATTCCGGTGCGCCGGCAATGCGGCAATTTCCCGGATTTTCCGAAAGAACAGATGGCCTGAGGTGTGTCTCCGTGGGGAAGCAGATCGGCTCGTCCTTGGAAGGAGGATCGCTATCAAAATGAAACCCGGTTGGAGGCCTCGTAAAACGACCCGAAAAGGGCGCGAGACGTTTCCCGGCGTCGCAGAGCTGGACTTGCCCCGAGAGAAGATAGCGCGCGCGGGACCCGAAGCGCTCCGTAACGAGGAGCTTCTCGCGATCCTGCTTAGGACCGGCTACGAGGGCGTGAACGTGTTGGATGTCGCCTCGAAGGTTCTGGCACGATGGTCTCCTCCGGACCTGATGGAGATGGGCTTCGACGAGATGAGGCAAATCAAAGGGATCGGTAGCGCAAAGGCCGCTGGCTTGATGGCTGCATTTGAATTCTCACGCCGGGGACTCGGAAAGGGCATGGGGATCGCGCCGTCGATCACGAAGCCTGCGGATCTCCTGCCCATCGTGTCCGACATCAAGGACCGTAGGAAGGAGTACTTTGTCGCCGTGTTTCTGAATGCAAGAAATCAGGTAATTTGCAGAGAAGACGTGTCAGTGGGCAGCCTGAACGCTTCGCTCGTGCACCCGCGCGAAGTCTTTCAGCCCGCGGTGGGCTCGTCCGCAGCGAGTGTCTGTCTATGCCACAATCATCCGTCCGGAGATGTGACGCCGAGTCAGGAAGATATCGAGCTGACCCGCCGGATGGTCCAGGCCGGAGAGATAATGGGAATCGAGATCCTCGACCACCTCATCGTCGGCGCAGAACGGTTTCTGAGCATGAAGGAGGCGAATCTGTTCTAAGGGCGGCCGATTCTGGATCGAGACGAGTCGCCGTTCGGCAAGGGCATTTTTTCGCCCTTTCGATTTTAAGCCGGAAGACAGTTGCCGCGTGTTATACTTGCTCGACGTTTTGTGCCGCTGCGAAAGACGGCAATAGGGGCGTTCCCGCTTCGGGCGTTATCCGGCGCCTCTTGGACAGTAAAAAGGGAGTTCGGGATGGGCGTCGTGACAATTACTACCGATTTCGGTCTCCGGGATCCCTACGTGCCCGCCGTAAAGGGCGTCATCCTGAGCATTTCTCCTCAGACCCGCCTGGTGGACATTTCTCACGAGGTTCCGGCCCGGGATGTCGAGGCCGGAGCTTTTGTGCTCTCGGGCGCCTATCGCTATTTCGGCGACGGGACCGTACACCTCACAGTCGTGGACCCAGGTGTCGGAAGCGCTCGAAGAGGCCTTGTTGTGGAGACGTCCAAACATCGATTCGTGGGGCCCGACAACGGCATCTTCAGTCCGGTCTACGCCGCCGGGCAGATCACGAAGATCGTAGAGATTCAGAATTCGGATCTGTCGCTTCCGAGGGTGAGCCCCACGTTTCACGGACGAGACCTGTTCGCGCCGGCCGCGGCGCATCTGTGCAACGGCGTTTCCGTGGATGCGTTCGGCCCCGAGGTTACTGACCCTGTGAGGCTGAATCTCTGGCGGACGACTCAGGGCGCGGGGTGGCTCAGAGGGAAGGTCGTTTCTGTAGACAGATTTGGAAACGGGATCACGAATCTAGACCGAAAGGAGATCGCATCGTGGACGGCCGGCCGGCCCTTCCGCGTAGAGGTCGGGCGATGGACGTTTGACGACATCTCGACGACCTACTCTGATCGGGAGACAGGAGAAGCCCTGGTCCTCTACGGGAGCAGGGACTCGCTGGAGGTCTCCGTCTGCGACGGCAGTGCGGAACAGGTTTTGGGAATTTCGCGCGGTGAAGAGGTAAAGCTGGTTCTCAAGGCGTGAGGCGGTTGGGCCTGCGGGGCATCAGGGAAGGATGCGGAGCAGGTCGGGAATCTGATCGATTTGGTAATCGGCCCGCTGTTCTGGCGTTTCGGGACGGCGGCTGCCTTGTCTGCCGTGTCGCAGCCGCGCCGTGGACATGCCCAGCCGGTTGGAGGCGGCGATTTCGGCATCCAGTTTGTCTCCGACCGAGAGGATCTGATTCGGGGGAAGGCCCAGGTGGGTCGCGGACTGCTGCAGGGCACCATCCTTCGCAGAGTCTTCCGAGTCGTCGTGCAGGGTCAGGGTTCCCCGACGTTCCTCGAAGTAGCGGTCCAGCCCGAGGCGTCTGACCTTTTCGCGCTGCCGGGCCGGGCGACCCGAAGTCACCAGCGCGATCTGGTAGCCCCTTCCACGAAGTGCGTCAAGCGTTTGTTTCACTCCGGGAAAGGGGCAGATGGCTTCAACCTCTGCGCTATTGTAAGCTTCCAGCGCACGAACCGCGACCTGTCCCGGGAGGCGGTGCCGCTTGCAGATCTCCCTGATCGCGCCCGCCGACCCGTGTTCTTCGGAAAGCTCGACCTGAAGGCTGCAGACCGCGTCCGCGCGCAAGTCTGAGGCCTCGGCGGCGATCGCCTCCGAGGCCCTCCGACGCGCGGCTTGCATCAGCTGTCCGGTCGAGTCAAAAAGGGTGTCGTCCAGATCGAAGATAACGGCTTTGATGGGCATGTCCCGCGTCCGTCGGGGGGTTCGTGGCGCGAGGCTTCGGATTCACGATGCCTTTGAACTCTCGGATGGATCGAGTCCACAGTAAATTCTGCAGATCGCATCGGCCACTTTTTCGGGTCCGTGGCCGATGAAGTCGCCCGCGCCACGGCACAACGCGTTGGGGTGATATTCTTCCGTAAGGTCGGCCCGGGTCCAACTGGACAACTGGCCGAGTCGATCTTCATCGCAGTAGACCAGCTCCTTTTCGTCTTTCCGGTAGCGTTGGAGGATCCGGTTCCAGACCCTCCCCTGGGGACCGCGGAAGAACGTGTCATCCTGCACGAGAACGTGATCCACGATACGACCCCGTTTGGCGTCCGGGAGGTGATGGAGCAGCAGCTCGAGGTGATCAGAAGCGGTGAACCCGTCGGTCTGACCGGGCTGTGTCAAGATGTTACAGACATAGATCGTCAATCCGTCCCTGCGGTCGAGCAGCGCCTTCTGGATATCGGGGACCAGCAGGTTTGTGATCACGCTCGTGAACAGGCTGCCCGGTCCGAGGACCACGATGTCGGCTTCCGCGATCGCGCGAACGGCTTCGCCGGATGTTCGGGCTTGATGCCTCGGGGCCCGGAACGTCTTTCCCTTCCTTGCGAGGATCTCGACCTGACCGCTTCGGGGATCGTCCAAGCGATACAACGCGCCGTCTTTCCGTTCCACCTCCTTGAGAATATCCTCATTCGACACGAGGTAGGCGCGCGTCAACGCCGGTTTCCCCGGCTTTCTGACCATCCATTCGGTGTAGCGGTGCTCGCCGTTTTCGAGCTCCGCACAAAGGTGAACGTTGTCGGTCGTCGCGGGAAAGATTGTGCCCCTAACGTGCAGCATCTCACTGGCTGTCCGAATGGCTTCCTGAAAGTCGCCGCTTTGCTGCGTCAGGGCGGCGACGAGAAAATTTCCGATGTGGTCATTCTTGAAGATTCCAGCCTCCTGCTCATTGTCGGGAAAGCGGTGCTGAAACAGGCAGCGGAGGCTTGTCGGGGCTTGACCAGGATCCGCGAGTGCGATCAGGGCATTGCGAACGTCTCCCGGCGGCTGAATGCCGAGATTCCATCGGATCCGGCCCGAGGAGGCGCCGGTATCTGTGACTGCAACGATCGCTGAAGGGTGGTTCGTATAGGTCTGCATGCCGGTCAGGACGGCCGGGAGGCCTGTGCCCCCTCCAATGGCGACGACGCTGAAATTTTCTCGATTTTTGCCGCGCCTGCCGAGTTCGAGCAGCGTAGACAGCTGGGCCAGGTAGCGAATCTGGTAGTCAGGCCGGTCTTCCTCTGCTGGCTCCGCCTCGACAGGTCGTCCCTGTCTCAGCCACACCGTCGTCAAGCCCATTCGGTTTCCGGTGCCGATCTCATCTCCTGCTCGGTCTCCGACCCAAGCGACCTCACGGCTGTTTAGGTCGTGATCCTTCAATAGCTTCTCGAACCAGTAGTCGCGGGATCTTTGCCCGTCATAGACGATCCGGTCAAAGTAGGACGCGAGCCCAAGCGCATCCATTTTGTTTTTCTGGCGCGCCGGTCTTCCGAATGCGACCAGAAACAGGAGTGTGCCGCTCTTCCGGAGTTCCGCCAGGGCTTGGGACAAATCCGAGAACGTACGGAGGTCCTCCGCGGCGCGCAGGGGCGGCGAGAAATCCAACAGCGTTCCGCACAGGTCGAAGATGATGGCGCGAACATCTTTCATGGTCGATTTTGCAGAGGCGTGACGTCTATATGATGTAATCCGGGCACCGGAGGGATCGCACGTTTCGAGGAACTGATCAGGGAAAAGGCGTCAACCGCTTCCCATCCGCTCAGCCCGGGACGGGCATCGTCGGGTCCAGCGTGATGACGTCGCAATCTCCAGAGAGGACGTTTCAAATGGCTGTTTCGGGTAGGGAAAGAGGTTGACTTCGGCCGAAGACAAGACTTCCTGGAGCCTACCGCGCCCGTGTCGCTCGTCTTCGATGGGCCGAATGCGTCTCACTATCACCGCTGTGCTGCACGACGCGTGAAACTGAATTTATTTGAAAATCACCAAGTTGCAAGGAATTTTTGGTGATCCAGATCGCGTCTTTATCGAGGAACGGTGCGAAAAACGGGTTCGCGGGATGCCGATCACGTCTGCACGGGGAAAATCACAATTCTTGAACACCGTGGGGGTCGTCTGGGAAGCGATTCTGGACTTTGTCTATCCTGCGCATTGCCTGCTTTGCGGGCACCCCCTGGCCACGCCGACCGGTGGGATTTGTGACGGCTGCCGCTCATCTTTGAACGTGATCGACGGACCCGGGTGTTTGCGATGCGGTTGTCCGACCGATCCGCGACAGAGCGGGTGTCGCAACTGTGCGGACAAGCAGTTTCGTTTTTCCCGTATGAGAACCTTGGCTTCCTTCAACCCCCAGATGCAGCGGATGATCCATCTGTTGAAATACCGGGGCAAGTGCCGGGTGGGTCGCGTGCTGGGGGACGCGCTTGGGAAGGCGGTGAGTGAAGATTCCGCGCTCGGCACGGCCGAGATGGTGGTTCCGGTTCCTCTGCATTCGAGCCGCGAGCGGGAAAGGGGATTCAACCAGAGTGCGATCATCGCGCGTGCAATCGATGCGCACTTGCGCATCGGCGTGAGAGAGGACGTCCTGAAGCGCGTTCGGCCCACGGAGACCCAAACGACCTTGGATATCGCGCAGAGAGAGGGGAATGTCTCGAACGCCTTCCAAGTGCGCAAGGCCTCCCGGGTTGAAAATCGTCCGATCCTCCTCGTCGACGACGTGGTGACCACGGGATCGACCGCAAATGCCTGCACGAATGCCCTTCTGGCGGCCGGTGCGAGCGAGGTCTTCGTCGTCGCGGCCGCCTGTCCATACCTCGACGAGGGAGATACCGATGCTTCGTCCAACAATCGGACATAGACCTTGACAGGCATTTGGGATGTAACTACATATACGCGGCTGCGGGGGACCCCGAACGCCGGTCTTACGATCGCGTTTCGCTTCGATTTTCGTCGGGGCGGACCCGGCGCATAGGGGCGCACGGCATGGTCATCAAAATCGGGATCTTTTAAACGACGATGATGCGTGCGCATCTCGTCAGCGCCTGCGCGGCGTAGGAGCACGAGATGGGGTGCGTGGACTTGATCGAGAGGTTCTCAGTCGTCTGGATCCCGGGGGGCTGATCTGACAAAGGTCGCGATCACGGACCTGGACCTGCAGGATGAACGGGCGCTTGTCCGCGTAGATTTCAACGTTCCGATCGACCGTGGGGGCGTCGCCGACGACACCCGGTTGCAGGCAGCGATTCCGACGATTCAGTACATCCTGGCGCAGGGCGGCCTGCCGGTATTGATGTCTCATCTTGGCCGGCCAGGGGGAGAGCGCGTCCCGAATCTGTCTCTAAAGCCGGTGGCGGATCGACTGGCGGCGCTCTTGGGACGGGACGTCATATTGACGGAAGACTGCGTCGGTCCCGAGGTGGAGAGGGTCGTGAAGGGCGCTTGCAAAGGTGCGGTGATCCTGCTGGAGAACCTCAGATTTCACTCAGGAGAGGAGCGGAACGATCCGGAGTTCGCGCGGCAACTGGCGGCGATGGGCACCCTCTATGTCAACGACGCGTTTGGAACGGCCCATCGGGCGCACGCTTCGACCGAAGGCGTGACGCACTATTTCACGAATTGCGCCGCAGGGTTTCTGATGCAGAAGGAGCTGAGCTACCTGGGGGATGCCTTCGCCAGTCCGAGACTCCCTTTCGTGGCCATCGTGGGCGGCGCGAAGATCTCTGGAAAGATCGACGTGATCGAGAACCTGACGCGGCGCGCGGACACACTCCTCATCGGAGGCGGGATGGCGTTCACGTTCTTCAAGGCGATGGGAATCGAGGTCGGGCAATCTCTTCTGGAAGAGGAACGGATTGAGGCGGCCAAATCTCTGCTGCGGCGGGCGGAACGGCAAAACACCGAGCTTCTTCTGCCGGTCGACTGTGTCGTTACCCGCGAAATCGAGGCGGGCGAGGAACTTCGCGTGGTACCCAAGAATCGGTTTCCGCCCGACCTTCGAGGCGTCGACATCGGTCCGGAGACCCGCGAGATGTTCCGGCACAAGATCGGGCAGTGCGGGACGGCGTTGTGGAACGGCCCCATGGGGGTCTTCGAGATCGAGGCGTTCGCGGAGGGGACAAGGGCCGTCGCCACCGCTCTCGCGAATGCGACGTCGCGGGGCGCGACGACGATCGTGGGTGGGGGCGAGACGGCGGCGGCAGTTGCCGCCTATGGGCTGACTGAGAAGGTGAGTCACGTTTCCACGGGCGGTGGGGCCTCGCTGGAGTTCATGGGCGGGAAGGTGCTTCCGGGCGTGGCGGCCCTCCCGGACGAGGCGTAAACGACCCTTTCCCCGGACAGGCTTTGACAGGGAAGGGGAAAACGGGACTGTTTCGACAGGGAATCCTCGTGCGTCGATCGATCGTGGCGGGCAATTGGAAGATGAACAAGGCAGGCGATGACGCGGAGGGGCTTGCCCGAAGCGTCGTCTCCCTTGTGAGAGATGTAGAAGAGGTCGAGGTTGTGCTTTGCCCTCCCTTCCCCGCCCTGGAACGGGTGGGCAGAGTGTTGGAGGGAACGCCCGTGATGCTCGGTGCGCAGCACGTTCACTGGGAGGCGGAAGGCGCGTTCACGGGCGAGGTCTCGCCGGGCATGCTGTTGACTTGCGGTTGTCGTTGGGTTATATTAGGCCACTCCGAACGTCGCTCCTGCTTCGGCGAGACCGACCACTTGGTGAACCGCCGCCTGAACGCAGTGCTTTCTTCAGGACTGAGAGCGATTGTCTGCGTGGGCGAGCGTTTGGAAGAGCGGAGATCGGGACAGACCGAAGCGAGAATCCAGGAGCAAGTGCAGGGTGCGTTTGGGGGCCTGTCTCCGCATCAGGCGGAACGTGTGGTGGTCGCCTACGAGCCGGTCTGGGCGATCGGCACCGGAGAAACGGCAACGCCGGAACAAGCCGAGGCCGTTCATCGTCATATTCGGGGGCTTCTTGAAGGCTTGTATTCATCCGAGCTTGCCGAGGCCGTTCGGATACAGTATGGCGGCTCGGTGAAACCCGAAAATGCGGCTGATCTCTTCGCGAGGTCGGATATCGACGGCGGCTTGATTGGCGGGGCCTCACTGGAGGCCGATTCTTTTTATGCCATCGTGAAGGCCGCGTCTTAGTTCGACGCTTCTGGTAAAGGTGCCATGGAGCTGATTCTGCTGATCATTCACATTCTCATTTGTGTCATCCTCATCGTCTCCATTCTCCTGCAGGCGAGCAAAGGGGGCGGGCTCGCGGGGGCGTTCGGCGGTACCGGCACTTCAGGCGCCATCTTCGGGAGCACGGGTGCCGCGACGTTTTTGAGCAAGCTGACGACCTATCTCGCCGTCGCCTTTTTCCTCACCTGTCTCGGACTCTACTACCTGGCATCCACCGATACCCTTCCGGAGACGGCGTCGGAGCGGTCCATGGAGCAGGGAGTGCCGTTACCCCTTCAGACGGTTCCGCGAACCGGTCGTATGATGGAGGAACAAGCCGGGGAGGGTGGCTCGGAAACGGCAACGCCCCCGCCGACTTCGTCGGAGTAGCGGCAGGAATCGACTGCGCAGACCTGGGTGCCGAAGTGGTGGAATTGGTAGACACGCTGTCTTGAGGGGGCAGTGGGGCACGCCCCGTCGGGGTTCGAATCCCCGCTTCGGCACCAATGAAAAACAGAGGGTTACGCTGATTGAGCGTAAACCCTTTTTGTTTCTGGTAACGGGTCGTTTACTCCGATTTGTCCGCGCTTCATATTGCGGTTGCATCGAAAACGTGGACGGAGAGCCGATCCGAGCGGCCGGGGAGACGGCCTCGAGTCGATCACAGACCACGGTCCCCGGGCAGGGAGCGCGTCACTGTTATTTTGGGGATCATCCCGAGGGAGACGGCAGGTGGTATCCGACATTACGACGACCGTCATCGGCAGCATGCCCAGGCCCGCGTGGTTGATCCGGGATGACAACATCCGGCTCTGGCGGCTCAGCGGCGAAGCCCTGCGGGCGGGGAAGGACGACGCGGCCCGTTTGGCGATCCGCGACCAGGAAATCGCGGGCATCGATGTGATCACCGACGGCGAACAGCGTCGCATGCACTACATCAGCCGGTTCGTTTCTTCACTGTCGGGGATAGACGCTCAGCAATCGAACTACGCCGACGTGGAAGAGGGGACCGTGAACAGGGCCTCTCCCATCGTCACCGGTGAGGTGAAGCGGAAACACGCCTACGCGATCGAAGATCTGCGCTTTCTGAAGGCCCACACCGATCGACGTGTCAAAATGACGATGCCCGGCCCGATGACTGCGATGTTTTGGCTCACGAATGCCCACTACGACAACGAGGCCGACCTGGCGATGGCGATGGGCCGGGCGCTGCGGGAGGAGATGTTGGACCTCCAGGCGGAAGGCTGCGACGTCATTCAGCTCGATGAACCGCAGGCGACCCAGCGTCCTGACGCCTTTCGGGAGTGGGGACGTGCAGCGCTCGACCTCGCCTTCGAGGGGATCGAGACGACGACCTGCGTCCACTTCTGTTTCGGCTTTCGGACCGAGGTCAGCGAGATCCCGGCGATACGGGATCCGGAGCGGATAGAGACGCTGGCCAGCCTGCTTCCCGAAATCGGTTCGTGTCGGGCTCGACAGTTCGCCTTCGAATGCGCATGCAGCCACATCGAACCCGAGTTCTTCTCGGGCCTTCCTGAGGAAAAACAGGTCCTCTATGGTCTCGCCGACATCGGATGTACCGTTGTCGAAGAACCCGCGCACATCGCGGAAAAGCTCAGACACGCGGTTGGCGTCCTGGGCCGGGATCGGGTGTGGGCGGCGCCTGACTGCGGACTCGTCTGGCTGCCTACGCAGACCGCCAGGGCAAAGCTTCGCGCGCTGGTGGAAGGCGCGAGAATGGCTTCCCGATGACCCACGTTCGATTTCTCTTGATGTAGACCTGAATTAAACGCGCGTGGAATTCAGGGTTGAACCCACCATCGTCCGCCCTGGAAAGTCTCGTTCCGTTCAGTCTTCCCAACCCGCAACGAAATCCTCGACATCATAGTCGGCAGGCATATTGTAGGGGCAGAGACGCGCAGGTTCGTACTGGAAGCCCGAAACGTATTGTTCCGTGGCTGATCGAATCTTTTCCTCGAGGATCTCGAATCGCTGCCACAGCGTCTCTGTCTCGGATGCGGTGAATCGGTCGGCGATTTCCTTGAGCTGAGGCCAGGACGAGCGCGTCCCGTCGGGATCGAATCGGATCTTCTTCGCCAGGCTTTCCAGGATCGCCACGCAGGCAATCTGCTCTTGTTTCGCCGGATGGAGGGCATCCAGACCCTCCCGGAAGGCGCGTTCGTCTCTTGCGATGATCGCCCTGTAAGTAGAAGCCACCTGATCCAGTTCGCGCTCGAAAAGCTCACGAGATCGCTTAAAGAAGTTTCGAGACCGGGGCGACAGGTGTTTTGTGAAATCAAGATCCCACACCCGGGTGTGGGGATTAAGGGGATAGGCGGACCCGCCGAAGCTTCGGTAATTCACGATCAGGGTTCTTCTGAACTTCGAGCCGTAGTTGCTTGGCCAGTGCTGGATCAAATTCGTGTATACGACGCCATCGCCCGCCTTGAGATCCACGGGCCTGCCGGTGGGGAGCGGTTTGCGCAGGCTTTCGAGAAGGCAGCGTTCTTCCTCTTCCGTCATCGGCCTCCGGTGGCTTCCGGGGACCACCGATAGCACACTGTCATCATAAAGGGCGATGTTCCACTGGACGTTGGCCGGGCCGTTGGCCTGGAGGTCTTTCTGAAGCCCGCCGATCGGAGGCTGTTCATCCGGGTTGATGTCGAAATGCCACCGGTCGGGCCCTCGGTCGCGGACGGGATTGCACATCAGGTACATCAGCTTTATGCCTATGTCCCGCCCTCTGAGTAGGGCTTGGTTAACGGACATGATGTTTTCGTGGAGGAAGATCTCCGCCGTCTCTGAATTGTCAGGCCCGACGTTGTCTGCGATCGCGGGTCGAGGCAGGGTGCTGGTCTCCCAGGCCCCGCCAGGTGGGTCCCCCGGCTTTCGATTGTTTGCCCAGACGACCTTCTGGCGCGCCAGAGTGACTTCGAATTGGGAGCGCAGATCCGCCAGCCGATCTGGAGGGATGACCTGGGACACGATCAAAAAGCCTTCTTCCATGAATTGCTTCAAAAGCTCAGATTCCACGAGGAATCCCTCCCTGAATCGATGTTGCAGCAGGGCGGATCTTCAAGTTGCCCCGCAAGATACAAAAAAGCTTTCCATCCGGGATGATCATTTCAGTCCATATCTCGCGCTCGACACCTCCACGGAGTTGGTCGAATGCGCGGCATCCGATACGACTTCGGCAGTTCCGCTAAAGGTAAGTAGCTAAACAAGTGGCGATTTTGCGACTCCGTGTCGAGGAAGGACTCCGGCTTGATGAATCCGAGAGATGCTGTAGATTCGGATGACCCGTTTGACTTGAATCGCTTCACGAGTGCGCAAGATGAGGTCTACGATCGCGTTCTCGCGGAGTTGAGGAACGGCCAGAAGCGGACACACTGGATATGGTATATCTTCCCGCAGATCGATGGATTGGGTCACAGTGCGACCTCAAAACGGTATGCCATAAAAAGCGTGGATGAGGCTCGGAAATACGTGAATCATCCTGTTCTTGGCTCCAGGCTGTTGGAATGCGCGGAAGCCGTTCTTTCGGTCGAGGGACGTCCCGTCTCGGAAATCTTCGGCTATCCCGACGACCTGAAGCTCAAGAGTTCGATGACGCTATTCGCGCGTGTGACGGACGCAGATTCTGTGTTTGTCCGTGTCCTTGAGCAGTGCTTCCAGGGTGAGCGAGATTCCAGGACGCTGCAGCTGTTGGGAACCCGCAACCAGGAATGAATAGGGCTGAAAGTGCATCTTTATCTTATCTGATCAGCGACTCAAGTGTGTCGTGAAAGGGATTGCGGAAGAGATGAATCTTCCGCATTTTTCTTGTTCGAAATCCATACCGTTTTGAAGGAGGCATCGTGGCGAAGACAACTGTGATATCGGGCGTTGGCGCAGGTTTGGGCGCGTCACTGGTTCGAAAATTCGCGAGGGCGGGGCATCGGGTTGGCATGCTGGCTCGCTCACCAGGGTACATTCAAGATCTGGAAGGGAAGCTGAAGCGGGAAAATCTGTCGGCGCTTGCCGTGCCTACGGACATCACCGATCCCGACCAGGTCAAACGCGGATTTGAGAGCGTGCGGGAACAGCTCGGCCCGGTCGACACGCTGATCAATCACGCCGGCAACGCGGCGTGGGGAGACTTCGAGGGACTGACCGCGGAACGGTTTGAACAGTCGTGGCGCGTCTGTGCGTGGGGGTCGTTCCTGTGCTGCAAGGAGGCCTTACCCGACATGCTCGCCGGGGGCGAGGGGGCCATGCTGTTCACCGGCGCGACGTCGTCGATTCGAGGCAGAGGGGATGCGTCCGCGTTCAGCAGCGCCAAGTTCGCCGTCCGCGGTTTGGCAGAGGCGCTCGCGAGGGAGTTGTGGCCGAAGGGGATCCACGTGGCCCACGTCGTCATCGACGGCGTTCTGGACACGCCTGCGCTGAGGGAGGGCGGGGGTGCTGAGGGGCCCCTTCTCGACACGGAGGCCGTCGCCCAGGCGTATTGGGATCTGGCCCGGCAGGAGAGGGGCGCGTGGACCCTCGAGATCGATGTGCGTCCGAACGAAGAGGATTTTTTCGTCTGACGTCGTGCCCGGCAGGAGGAGACGAAAATGGTCGTCCAGCGAGTCGGAGCGCCGCGACCGAAGGCGTGGAGGACAAGATGCCCGAAGTAAGACCGAATGTGAAAATCAGCGATGTACGACACGTTCACGTTTGTGGCACCAAGAACACCTACTGCGGCCATCCCAGGCAGGGGGGAATTTTCAATTTCGGGAATGGGGAGCTCGCCTTGATCCACAACCACGGCTCGTCTGAATATGCCTGTCCGGAGGACGTCCTACACGGGCACGAGGGATATCACGGCAGGGCGGTGTCGCTCCTGCAGCGGTCCACGGACAACGGCGAGACTTGGCCGGCGGAGAACAACATCGTGGTCTTCGACGAGTCGGCGGAGATTGAAACCCGTCGGGCGTTTGTCATTCGAGGATCGGCCGAGCTCGAGGATCGGGCGCAGATCGACCTGACGGCACGTGATTCGATCGTCCACTTCGGCAATACCTGGGCGGGGCCGCCCGACGAAGAAGGTCATCCCTTGCAGGTGCCGTTCGCCCTGCGCTCAGCCGACAAGGGCCATACCTGGGAATCGACTCCGACGGTTCTCGTGCCGCCGCCCGGCCGACAGCATCTCCATCGGGACAACACGCCTTTGATGCAGTTCCCGGACGGTACGTTGCTGGGGACGGTGTCGATCTGGCCGCCGAGCTCGATCGCGGTTTATGGATCGGACGACAACGGGTTGACGTGGGAATTCGTGTCCGAGGCCGTTCGTTCCGTTCCTCCGCTTCCTGATTCCGGCAAAGCCGCGGTCGGCTATTCCGGGCTTGTTCTGCTCCCGAGCGGTCGGCTGCAGTGCTATTCGGTGGAGGTCTCAGACAAACGAAACGCCATCCAGATGTGTCACTCGGACGATGGCTACGCCTGGTCCCCGCCCCGATCGATCGTGACCTGGGGCCACTCGCCATGGGCGCCTCGCAGGCGGGCCAAGCGAGACTTCGGACGTTTCTCCTACACCTATGAACGACCTGGCGGGTCCATGGGCACGGTCCTTTGGGACGATGGCCGCGCCGACCCTCGCTTGGCCTGGATGCGGCTGTCGGGCACCGCCGATTTCATCCATCCCTCCGAGAAGCTGTATCGTTCCCAATGGCCGATGCTGCTTCGGGACGGACGCATTCTGGTCACGTTTGCTCGGCGCAAGGCGCCTTTCGGCATCGGCGGTATCCTGAGCCGGGACGACGGCGAGACCTGGAGCGATGAGTTTATCATTCGCGACGACGCCAGCGGTCCGGACATCGGCTACCAGGTGGCCACGGAGCTGGACGACGGTCAGATTTTCACTGCCTACTATTACATGGTGGATGACGGCAACAATTTCGGCGGTTCCAGGTTCATCGGGGGGAGTTTCTTCCGTTTGGAGACGTAGCCTGAATAATTCATTAAAAAGGGTTAGGAAAGTCACTCGTACTCACCTTTTCTTGCCGCCCAAGAAAAGGTGACAAAAGAAGGGCGCCTGCCTGCCGCGCCCAACGCGGCGCAGGCAGGCCCCTCAAACGCCGGGGAGGCTCGGGCCGTGGCGACTCAGCCTCACTGGAAAGGACTGGCGCCGCGAATAGAATGAACGCCTCCCCCCGCCTGATGCCCACTGCGGGACCCGCCCCCCCGCCGCGAATTTCCATTCGTTCCCACGTCCGCCCCCGCACCTGACCCCGTCCCACAGAGGGCCCTAACCCCAGGGGAGGAGAAACGCCGAAGCAGCTGGAGAGCCGAAACGCCACGGCCGCGATGACCTCTGGCCCGAATCACTCGTGAAATCTGAACAATCTGCGTAAATCCCGGGCTTTCCAGTATTGCACCAAAACAAAGTTTTTCAGCTCAAATTGGATCACTGATTGTTCCACATAAAATTATGAAGTTTTTCAGCAAATTTATGAATTATTCAGGTTAGAGGACAGGCGTCAACGACCCACCGCGAACCATTACCGCAGAGGAGGGAGCTTCAATTTTGGATACCAGACGATTGCACGAGGATCTCCTGCTTTTCGATGGATTGGTCGTCTCCAATTGGGGGCCTCCCGTGTTTGAGGACATGCAACGCGGCGGTCTGACGGCAGCGAACTGCACCTGTTCCATTTGGGAAAATTTTGGCGGCTCCATGGAGAACATCGCGCAGTTCAGAAGGTGGTTCGACGCATACGACCACCTTCTGACGCAGGTTCACACCACGGAGGACATTCGACGTGCCAAGGCGGCCGGCAAGGTCGGCATCTGTCTGGGCTGGCAGAACACCAGTGGGATTGAAGATCGACTTGAACGCCTCGAGCTGTTCAAAGCGCTGGGCGTCGGCATCATGCAGGTGACTTACAACACGCAGAATTTTGTGGGGTCGGGATGTTACGAGTCGAACGACGGGGGTCTGTCCGACTTCGGCAAGGAAGTCGTGAGCGAGATGAATCGCCTGGGAATTCTGTGCGACCTTTCTCACGTCGGACCCAACACCAGCCGCGACGTGATCGAACATTCGAAAAAGCCGGTGGCCTACTCGCACGTCCTGCCGGCGAACCTCAAGGCCCACCCGCGCAACAAGTCGGATGACCAACTCAAATTCATCATCGATCACGGCGGGTTCGTGGGCGTCACGATGTTCGCGCCCTTTCTCGCGCAGGGCGCCGATGCGACCGTGGAGGACTTCGTCGAGGCGATCGACTACGTGATCGATCTCGTGGGCGAGGACCGGGTAGGCATCGGCACCGACTTCACGCAGGGTCACGGACTCGACTTTTTCGACTGGATCGGCCGGGACAAGGGCACGCGACGATTGGTTGTCGATGTGGGCGACGTCTTCACGCCCAAGGGGTTGGAGACGCTGAGCGACTATCCGAATCTTACGGCCGCGCTCATCAACGCCGGCTGGGACGAGTCGCGCATCCGGAAGGTGCTGGGAGAAAACTGGGTGAATCTGTTGCGCGAGGTCTGGGGGCGTTGAGGATGATCGCATTGTGCAGACAATAGACTTCGATGCAATGAGGAGGGGTTACATGAATCGTCTCGCCCGGCTCGGGATCTCTGCGTGCGTTTTCCTTGGCGCGGGAATGGGAGCGGTATGTCACGGGGCGGACCCCGTCGGAAAAGACTGGCGATCCGAGGCATTTGGCAAGATGGTCGCTCTGGGGGAAAGCACGACCGCAGGAGGATGGAGCACCTCACCCGACCGCTGCTGGGTTTCCGTTCTGGCGAACCTGATCAACGAGTTCCAGTCGACCCCGGTGGCGTTCGTAAACTCCGGGATCGGGGCAAACGTGATCTCGACCAAGAGCCCCGCTTACGAGCGGAGCGGGAAGCCTGCGGCGAGCGAGCGTCTCGGCAAACACGTGATCGCTCACCAGCCAGACCTCCTGATCATCTCCTATGGCCTCAATGACGCAAGGGGGGGCACGTCTCTCGAGCGCTTTCGAGAAGCCCTCGTCGATCTCGTGCGCCGAGTGCGTGAACGTATTCAGCCCGTGATCGTGCTCCTCGGTCCATACTACATGACAGATTTCACGCAGGGAGGACCGCGCTGGAGTCACGCGGACCTTTCACTGTTCAAGCGTTTCAACGCGGTCATCCGTCAAGTTGCCTCCACGGAGAGTTGCCTCTACGTGGACCTGCTCGCGGCGAACGGCGAAACGGACTGGATGGTCCACTTTGACGGCGTGCATCAGAACGACCTCGGCCACCGGATCGTCGCGAATCGTATTTTCGAAGTCTTGGCCCAGAACTGCTCTGGACTGGCAAAGAAGACCAAGGAAGCCGAGAAGACGAGTCCAAGGTGGAGGGACGAGTCGACGCTGAAGGCAGACTACGGATTCTGAGGGGTGAGGATGGGGAGGCACGTCTACAAGTGCGGGTGGACTCCGAACTCGTGATCTTCCCGTGTCACTATTTTACAGGAGATAAAAACGCTTCCCGCCAGTCCGTAGTAAGAAAGTCGCACCTCGAAAGGTGCGACTTTCTTGTCGGATGGTGACCCGAACCGACCCTGGATTTCAAGCATCTCGCCAAGCGAATCGACAGGATAAGCAGCCACTAGAATTTGGAAAATGCCGTCTCCTTGGAGGTGATGAACTCCAGGAGGGCGGGCGTCCCCGCTCGTGTTTTCTGAATCCCGCGTTCGATCGCCGGAACGATCTCGTCGGGGGATTCCACGCGCTCGCCGTAACCGCCGAACGCCTTCGCCATGTCGGCATAGTTTCCGGAAATGTCCGTGCTCCTGTATTTCTCCGTGGAGATGGGCATCACGTCGAGCTCTATGGCCATTGAAAAGTTGTTGAGCAAAACGGAAAGGATCGGGATTCGCTCCCTGACCGCCGTTTCAAAGTCCATGCCGGTAAATCCGATCGCGGCATCTCCCCACACGTTGATGCAAAGCTTTTCCGGTCTGGCCAGCTTTGCTCCCATGGCCAGGCCCAGCCCGTACCCGAGCTGCGTGCTCTTGCCCCATCCGATGTAAGACAGCGGCGCGGTCGACTCCCAAAAGGGTGACATCTGATCCCGGGGGCTGCCGGCGTCGTGGGTGATGATCGTGTTCTCCACGTCCACGGTATGCATCAGGTCCCAAATGACGCGGTAGGGACAGAGGGGCGTTTCCTTAGACGTGAGCTTGGGCATCCAATCGGACTGCCACGCGCGCTTGATCGTTCCGATCTCCTGGCCGAGGGCTTCTGTCCGTCCCCGAGGGCTTCCGCCGAGTCGGTCAGAGATCTCGGAGTGCAGCGCCTCCAGCGTCAATCCTGCGTCTCCGACAAGCGCGTGATCCGCCACGGCGGCCCTGTTGAGGTCGGCGGGATCAAGCGTGGCGTGGATGATCGTCTTCCCCTCAGGGATCCGGATACCGAAAGGCGTTATTGCAAAGCTGCATCCGATGCCCAGAACGACGTCGGCGTTTTGGACGAACGCATGAACGGTTCTTGGAATCGCCACCCCGGCCGAGCCGAGGGCCAAGGGATGGTTTTCAGGAAAGGCGCTTTTTCCGTTCAGAGTAGTGACAACGGGCGCCTCCAGGATCTCAGCGAGACGTCTGAGGCCCTTCCAGGCTTCGGCGTAGTGAACGCCCTGACCCGCGTAAATCACGGGTCGCTCCGCCTCTAGCAAGGCTTCAGATGCCGTTTGCACGTCGCTCGGATCCGGAGCGGACCGATAGGTGGCCACAGCTCGGTAGTTCAAATCGGCCTCGACTTCGGCATCCATCACATCCGTGGGGATTTCGACGAGCGTCGGGCCGGGCCGCCCATTCCTCGCCAAACTGAACGCCCGCCGCAAGGCGTCGGGCGCCGCGTTCGGATCCGTGAGCAACTCGCAGGATTTCGTGATGTTGCGGAAATTCAGCGAAGAGCTGAAATGGGGAGGGACGCTGGTCAGCGCGCGGGGGTGGCCCATCGGCAGGACGACGACAGGCACGGAATCGGCAAAGGCCTGGGCGACCCCGCCGAACACGTTTTCCGAACCGGGACCGTGCTGCATACAAAAGACACCGATCTGCCTGCCGGAGGTCACCCGGCTCAGGGCGTCGGCCATGTGCACTCCGATCCGTTCCTGACGCACGATGATCGGGCGGATGTCCACGTTGGCTGCAGCTTCGATAAGATGATTCACGGGGTACGCGAAGAGATATTCCGTACCCTCGGCTTTCAGGATGTGGGCAACGGCATCCGAGACCTTCATCCAACCGCCCTCCCCGATCCTTCCCGTTTCCAGATCGATGCCCTTCTCGCCGCGGCGAGGGTGAAATTGCCGACCTGGGTGCCCTGCGAACAGGAGTATACGGGGAGGTCCGCCTTTTCGCTGGTGATGATTTTCGTTTTCACTTAGCTTTCTCCTTATCCGGCGATTCGAAGCCCGAAGGCTTTTCTTCCGAGGGGCTGAACGTGGCGGTGGCGAAACATCTTGTTTTTCTCGATCAGGGTCCGGAAGCCTGGAATCGGTGGCGAGAAGAACATCCGAAACTGAGGCCGGGTCTCACCGGAGCAAAACTGACCGGGCGCGACTTCAAAGACCTGGATCTCAAGAAAGTGAACCTGAGCGGCGCAGATCTAAGCGGCAGCGACCTGAGCGGTTCTGACCTGGGTTGGGCCGACCTGAGCGGCGCCGACCTGAGGCGGACAGACCTGAGAGGAACCCGGCTGATTTTCGCCGATCTCACCGGTGCCGATCTCAGGGGCGCCAAGGGGTTGAGCAGGAGGCAGGTGGAAGAGGCGATTACAGATAAGGCGACACGCCTTCCGCCCGGTCTCGACCCTTCGGCTCGAACGCCAGATTCATGATCGGTAGACGTTCAGGATCCTGCCCTCGCCGGCCTTCCCGTCAAAGGCCGATGCGTCGATCCTTTCCTTCAGCTTCTCAAAATAGAGGTCTTCATCCACCGGGATCTCTACCCAATCGTCGACCCACGAAGAGAGGAGCATGGCATTCGCAAGCTCGAGGCTGTGGATACCCTCTTCGCCCGGAGCGATCAGCGGCGTTCCTTCCCGGATGGACGCCACCCAGTTTCGCGTCAGAACGTGGTGCCCTTCTTGGACGGCCGGGACCGGGATGTCGCACGCCCAGGTGTCAGGCTTCCCGAACCCCCCTTGGTATTCCCGCGTGAACTGACGAACCGGGATACAGACTCGCGAGAAGCGGATCTTTCCATTTTCTACGACAACCTTTCCGCGGTCCGCAGCGATCTCGAGCCGGTCCGTGCCCGGGGCCTCGCCCGTCGTGGCCACGAACAGTCCCGTGGCGCCGTTTTCGTATTCGACGTAGGCGGTCACGTCGTCTTCCACTTCGATGTCGTGGTATTTTCCGAACTTGCAGAAGGCGCGAACACGTTTCGGCATGCCGCACGTCCACTGCCAGAGATCGAGGTTGTGGGGACACTGATTCATCAGCACCCCCCCGCCTTCACCGGTCCAGGTCGCCCGCCAGGACCCGGAATCGTAGTAGCTTTGGGCCCGAAACCAGTCAGTGACGATGCAATGGGTTCGGAAGATCTCGCCCAGCTCTCCTGACGAGACAAGCGCTTTCAGTTGCCGGCTTTGGGCGTCTGCGCGCTTCTGAAACATGATACCGAAGACGCTCTCGCTCTTGGCCGCGGCCTCGTTCATTTCCCGAACCTGTTTCGTGTAGACGCCCGCGGGCTTTTCTATCATCACGTGGAGGCCGTTCTTGAAGGCTTCGATCGCCAGCGGCGGATGACTATAGTGTGGCGTGCTGATCAAGACGGCGTCCGTCGTGCCCGAAGAAAGGAGACTTTCCGCATCACGGAACGTCTGAATGTCCGGCCTCAGCCGTGCTTGCGCCCACGCGATTCTTCCGTCATCCACGTCGGCGACCGCCGTGAGTTGAGCGTCGGGTATCTTGCCTTCAAGGATGAGCGCCGCGTGGGCGCTTCCCATGGTCCCAAGACCAATGACGCCGATTCGAATCTTGCCCATGTGCCTCCGCGAGTCTTACGGATCGGGGGTAATTTCGCAGAAGATAAGAACGGCCTCTCCTTTCCACAATAGAAAACGGAGGAGAAAACAGACTGTTCCTGAAGGCAGACGCGTCGCCGGATACGGGTCTTGACGCAGATCCGGCGCTTGACCCGATCGCCCGAGTCGATTGCCTCGGAGTCGCTCGGGCCGTCTGGCAAACAGGTTTTCTCACGCGAGGGTTCCGCGTTGAAAGCAGACCGTTTCGAGATCAAGCTCCCGCGCCGTCTGGATCGGTTGACGGACCCGGATCGTGACTTGGTCCGTGTCCAGCAGATGGTGTCGTTGACGGGCGGGGTGTGGCTTCTCACGCTTCACGGTCGAGAGGAAGGTCCGCTCTGGATTCTGAAGCCGCGCTGGAAACGGCCCAGACCGATCGGAAGATTCGAAACGGTCCGGGCCATCTTCCCGGCCGGCCGGGATGCGGCCATGGTCGTTTCCGAGGATGCGCTCTGGAGGATCCGTGCCGGCGGGAGAAGGCGGAAGTGGATCGACCTGCCGGAAGGGTTGGTGTCGGTGGATGTTCAATGGCGGCGGCAGGGCACGGTCGTAGCCGCGCTCGTAGACCGGACAGGGCGTCCTGAGGCTGAAGCCCCAAACGTGTATCCTGCCCCGCGGGGGGAGATGACGCTCTGTCGACATACAAGGCGGGGGGGCTGGGTCGATTTGACGGAAGTGCCCGCGGGATGCAGCGGCCTCAGTCTGTCGGGCGACGGAGATCGGATGGTCTGGAGAGAGCCCGTGAACCTGATTCCCGAGGAGGCGCAGCGCGCAGAATTCAGGGGATTTGACGTTGCGGACAAGAGGCTATTGTCGTTCACGGACGGCGCGGGCAAGGCGGGAAAGGCGTTGGTGGCTCCCGACGGCTCGGGTCTGATCTATTCGGCAAATCACGAAACGGATTACCCGATCACGACCCATACGGATGTATGGTGGCTGGAGTGGGACGGGGGTGACAGGCAAAACCTCACCGGAGGCGGGCGGTGCATCGAGGACTTTGGATGGGGTCCACGCCGGAATTCCGTCTGGATTTCGTATACGGATGGGCTGAATCGTTCCACGGAAGTGCTGCATATCGGGGGCTCGGGCCGAGAGGTTCTGGCGCCGGCGGCCACCTCGCCCCTCGCTTGGACAGAGGAGGGGAGACCGGCTTATGAGACGGAAGATCAGGTCAGGCTTCCCGGGATCCGGGTGAAGGACCGCAGCGTTGAGATTCCCCAGGTCGAGGCCTTCGAAGACCTGAGGCTGGCGGCGGTCCAGTGGTCGGCACCGGATGGTTTGGGTCTACACGGCGTCGTCTACGAAGCGACGGAGATGCCCGGAGATGCGCCGCTGCTCGTCAAGGCGCACGGGGGTCCCGCTGGCACCGTAGTGGCGCTGAGAAGCGAGGCCGTTCGCTACCAGTACCTTCTAAGGGCCGGTTATCGCGTGTTTAACCCGGCCTTTCGAGGATCCCTGGGGTTTGGTGACGCATTTGCCCGGGGTAATGTCGGCTGCCAGGGGGAAGCAGACCTGGATGATATTTTGTCAGGAATCGATCATCTGGTTGCGTTGGGCAGGGCCTCGGCCGATCGCGTGGGAATCTTCGGTGGGTCCTACGGGGGCTACATGACGTTGCGGGCCCTGGCAGTGACGGATCGATTTCGGGCGGGGGTTTCGCTCTATGGTTTCGTGAGCAACCGATGGATGACCCTGGAAACGGGGGACTTCACCTACGAGCGAGAGTACGTTGCCCCGCTCTCGTGGCCGCCGAACGAGGCTTCGGTCCGGAGCGATGTCTTCGATCGCCTGGGCTCGATCCATGCGCCTCTGCTTCTGATGCACGGCGACCGGGATCCGATCTGTTCGTTATCCCAATCGGTCGTCACTTATCGTGCGCTGGAAGCGCGCGACGTAGAGGTCGGCCTCGTGATCTATCCGGGCGAGGGGCATGGGTTTCGAAAAAAGAAGAACCTCCAGGATTGTGCGCGTCGCACGCTCGCCTGGTTTCTGGAGCATCTGCCGCCCTAGTCAGGCCCAGGAACGTTTCCCTCCAGGAAAATATCCATAACCGTGGAGATCGAACGGAGACGTCGCCTCCGCCCAGGCTACGCCCAGCTCCGAAAAGAGCTTGCCTTCCTCGAAACTTTGATCGATAAGGTCCACAATCCCTTTGACGGTCTGGAAGCGGTCCTCGGTCCCATCTGGATTCCTCTTCACGACCTCTTCTATGAAGGCCTCAGGCATTGGGATGACTTCAGGGCAGCTTTCGTGGGCGCCGTTTGTGCAGAGCGTCTGTGAGCGGCTGTTTTCCGGCGTACAGAGAAGCTCGGCCTCTTGACGAATGTTCTGGATAATGTTGCGGAAGGGGAGGGTGGACAGGTCGACGTCGCCGTTGTCGAACCGCTCCTCGTTTCCGTCCCGGTAGTTGATCCGAGTTTCGCCCTGCTCGAATTTCCAATCGGCAATCGCCTTTTCGCAGAACAGCCTCATGCGCGGATTTTGATAGACCTGCGTCGCGTGTGAGAATCCGAGAACGATTTCCACACCGCGAGAGGTCACGACGCGCAGGCTTGCCGTGTCCGCCGTCTCGATGTCGCGCGCGCGATAAAGTTCGGCCTGAACGGACGTCGCGGAGGCCGTCTCGTTCTGGCGCTCGCCACAGAGGAGGAGGGCGTTGTTGAGATAGTGCGAAAACGCATTGTTGAATAGGCTGTCGATCACCCACCTGTCGCCAAGTCTGAGCTTGCCCGCCCACTCGTTTCGCGTGTAGTAGACATCTCCCCTCGGCCACGCAGCCTTGACGTGGATGCGTCGCAACTCCCCCAACGCCCCTTCCAGGAGTCGCGATTTCAGGGTCTGAATCGACCGGCTGTAGATATTCTGATAGCCGATGGCGACGCGTCTCCCGGTATCTCGCTGTGCGGCGATCATGCGATCTGCTTCCTGGGGCACGGAGGTCAGCGGTTTTTCGCAGACGACGTCACAGCCGCTCTCCACGCAGGCGACGGTCTGCGGGACGTGATCGTGGATGCCGGTGGCCAGCGTCACGACGTCGATGCCGCCCGCCCGCAGGAGGTCATCGAGTGATTCGAACGTCCGAATCCCTTTCCGAGCAAGCGCCTGCAGCTGTCCAGCAACCCGTTCAGGATGATGATCCGCGACGGCGTCTAGCCGGGCGATGCCCTCGTCCCGGAGTCTGTTGATGACGTCGATGTGCGTTGTGCCGTACCCGCCGATTCCGACGACGGCGAAGCATAGTGGCGCCATATCGCGTGCCCCTGGAGAGGTGTACCCTGATTACAACAACAACCCTGATTCCGAGCAACGGAAGAACGGAAAGCGGGGCCATTCAGGCAAACGGAATTACGTCCGACGCCGACTTCGCGATTTTCCCCTTGACACCTTTCGCACCGATAGCGTTATTGGATTGGGAGTTGAAAGACACCCTTTATGTATTGTAAGTTGCAATATAAACAAATGCATACGAACTGTCTCGAATCCTGCCTCGCCGCTGAAGAGCGGACCGAGTTCGAAGAACAGGGCTACTTCATCGTCGATCAAGCCCTGTCTCCCGAGATGGTGGCAAGGCTGACGGCGGCGGCAGATCGGGTCGACGCAGATTTTCGGGCGAATGAGGGATTGGACCCTCACGACCGATCCAACGTCATGGGGTTTGCCGGCGAAGACGAGATCTTCCTGGAACTCGTCGACTGGCCCAAGACCTTCCCCAAGGTCTGGGGCATCCTGGGATGGAACATCCAGCTCTATCACGCGCATATGACCGTAACCCCTCCGGGTGATCCCGGCCTGCCGAGAACGCGGCTGCACTGGCACCAGGATAGCGGGCGTTTGAACAAAGACATAGAGACGACTCCAAGACCGCGTGTTTCGATCAAGGTCGCCTATTTCCTGACCGACACGACCGAAGAGGGTCGTGCGAATTTTTTCGTCATACCGGGAAGCCACCTCTCTGACAATCTGGATTTCCCTGACGATGGCGTTTCGGACCCGGAAGGTGCGGTTGCGGTTCGCGTTCCCGCCGGGACGGCCGTCTTGTTCGACAGACGGATCTGGCACTCGGCGAGTGAAAACCTTTCGGACGTGACCCGGAAGGTTCTGTTTTATGGCTACAGCTATCGCTGGCTGCGTCCACGGGATGACATGTCGATCGTTCGATTCATGGATCGTTGCGATCCGATTCGTCAGCAGCTTCTCGGAGCAAGTGCGACGGGCGGCCGCGGATACACCAGCCCCGAAGACGTGGACATACCTTTACGCGCCTGGCTGTCGGAGCATCTGGGCGAAGAAGCTGTCGTCGCGTGAGAAAAGTGAGGAAGTGATGAAACTGGGACTTTTCATGATGCCGCTTCATCCCCCGGCGAAGGATCGGACGACCTGCTTCGATGAGGACCTCGAGCTGGTCGTCTTGGCCGACCAATTGGGGTTTGCGGAGGCTTGGGTGGGTCAGCACCATACGGCGGCGTGGGAGCCCATTCCGTCGAACGACGTGTTCATCGCCCACGCGCTTCCCCAGACGGAGCAGATTCGTCTGGGCACAGGGGTGACGATCATCACGCAGCACCATCCCGCCAACGTGGCCGTCAGGCTGGCCTATCTCGACCATCTTGCAAAAGGCCGACTCAACGTCGGCTTCGGGCAGGGAGGGGTTCCGACAGACTGGAGGCTGTTCGACCTGCCCGATCCGAGAGAGCAGGGGCTCATGACCTTGGAGGCGATGGATATCGTGCTCAAGCTTTGGAAAGAAGAGGCGCCGTTCGAGTTCAACGGAAAGTACTGGAAGGTCGGGATGGATCAGAAGAGACCGGAGCTCGGCCTTGGGGAGCTGCTGAGGCCCTACCAAAAGCCTCACCCGCCGATTGCAATGAGCATTGTGAGGGAAGAATCGATGGCCGCGACGACGGGCGGTCGGCGTGGGTTTATTCCAATCAGTATCAACATGGCTCCGGTCCGTAAGGTGAAGCGCCAGTGGGAACGCTACTGCGAAGGTGCCGCCGATGCGGGACGGCCTCCGCCGGACCGCTCAAACTGGCGTATCTCACGGAGTATCTTCGTGGGTGAGTCGGATGAAGCGGCCAGGGAGCACGCCCTGAACAGTCCGTTCGCCGACTCCCTTGCTTACCTCAGAGGCATGATGGCAATGGCAGGGATGGTCGATCTGCTGAAGCAGGATCCTGACATGCCGGATGAGGCGATCGACACAGAGTATATCATCGACAATATCGCCGTCGTCGGCAGCGTGGACACGGTGACGCGAAGGCTCCAGGAGATCTACGACGTCACCGGAGGCTTCGGGACGTTGCTGATGATTGCCCACGATTGGCACGACAGAGGGAAGTCGATACAGTCCATCCGCCTCCTGGCGAATGAGGTGGTGCCTGCGCTTCCGACGGTCTGAAGAGACGTGGGATATCGAAATGCCGATGGATTCCGGGCTACAGCGACAGATTATGGGACATTTCGCGACAGGCGTTACGGTTGTCACGACCCGCCTGGGCGACAAGCTGTGGGGAATGACGGCGAATTCGATCCTGTCGCTCTCGCTCGATCCGCCGCTGATGCTCGTCGCCGTCGGTCTGGGAAACCGGATTCACAGATTCCTGACAGAGAGCCGATGCTTCGCGATCAACATTCTCACTTCGGAACACGAATCGATCTCGCGTCAGTTCGCGTCTCCGAGGCCGAAAGACTTCTCAGGGTTGGAGCTGACTCGGGCAGAAACGGGCGCGCCGATTCTGGTAGAGGCATTGGCCTACCTGGACTGCCGTCTCGTTGACGTCGTCTCGGGCGGCGATCACGACATGTTTCTGGGTGAACCGGTCACGGGTGGGACGCGTGAAGGCCGGCCGCTGATCTTCTATCGAGGGCATTACGCCGCCTTGGCGAGTCCCTAGCCCGACCTTCGAGCCGTGGTCGCTCGCGTATGAGGTCAGGTCAGATCGGCGGGCGGCCATCCGTGTAAACAGGCAGTTGATGGCCCGCGGTTTGCCCCGTTGAAGGAGAGGCATGGGAGGCCTGAATCCCGGACAGCTTTCGTTCTATACGGACCGGGGATATCTCGTCGTGGAGGATCTGTTTCCTCCGGAGGATCTCGAACCTGTCATCGATGATCTGAGTCGAGAAATCGATCGTGCGGCCCGAAGGGCGTATTCAGAAGGGCGCCTCGGACAGCTTTTCGAACAGGAGCCTTTCGAGCGACGGCTTCTCCGGATCTGTGAGGCTGTTGAAGACCCGTCGGACATCTTGAGCACCGTGCGGGGCAAAAGGAAGTCTCAGGGTATGTTCGAGGTGATCACGCACCCGGCGATTCTGGACATCGTGGAATCTGTGATCGGGTCCGAGATCCTCGCGCATCCACAATTCAACTTGCGGGCGAAACTTCCCGGTCAGGACACGGCGGTGGTGCCGTGGCACCAGGATCTCGCTTACCTGCAGCCGGACGCCGAGGAGACCTTCATGGTCAACTTTTGGATCCCGCTCGTGGATGCCACGTCAGAAAACGGCGGTATGGAAGTGATTCCCGGAAGTCACAAAACTGGGCTCGTAGCCCACGAAGGCGACATGGGTCCTGCTGGAAATTTTCACGGGATTCCGGACGAAAGATTGCCCGAAGGCACGCCCGTAGCCTGCCCCATTCGAAAAGGGGGTCTGCTCGTGGTTCAGCATAAGACGGCCCACCGTTCTCTTCCCAACACCTCCGACCATATCCGCTGGAGCCTGGATCTGCGTTACAGCGATCCTTCGTTTCCCACTGGACGTGACGGCGTTCCCGGATTCATCGCTCGCAGTCGAAGACATCCCGACGCCGTGGCGAAAAGCCATCTGGATTGGTTGGCATTGTTCGATTCGAAGACTGGATAGAAACGTGCCGAAAGGTCTGACCGCAGCGCAGTGCTCGGAGTACCTGGAGAAGGGACACCTTCGTATCGAAGGCGTCTTCCCGCCGCAGGATCTTGAGCCCCTCGCCAGGGACATCAGCGAACGGATCGGCGAGAAGGCGCGGGAGGCTTTCGAGGCGGGGCGCCTGGATGATCTTTACGAAGATGAGCCGTTCGAACGGCGCCTCGGCAAGATCTTTGATTCGCTGGAGGACATCTCCAGCGTCCGGGATGCCGTGATGTACAAGAGCCTGAAATCGCCCGGCATGCTCGCAGTCATTACACATCCACGGATTCTGGATATCGTGGAATCGGTCATCGGGCCTGAGATCCTCGCGCATCCCCAGTGGAACTGCCAGGCGAAAATGCCACGCGAAAAGATGTCCAAGGTGCCCTGGCACCAAGATCTGACATTCTTGAAGCCGGAGGCCGAGGGGACGTTCATGGTGAATGTCTGGACCCCGCTCGTGGATGTCACGGTTGAGAATGGCTGTTTGGAGGTGATTACGGGCAGTCACAAGTCTGGATTGAAGCCTCACGGCGAGGTTCACAAGGAACAGACGGAGGGGATCCGTGACGAAGACTTACCCGGAGGTGAAGCGGTCGCCTGTCCAGTCCGGAGAGGCGGCGTCGTTTTGTTTCAGCACAAAACGATTCACCGTTCGTTTGCGAACCGCTCCGATGGCATCCGCTGGAGCCTGGACGTGCGCTATAGTGATCCTTCCCAACCGACCGGCCGGGCGCACACGCCGGGATTCATCGCCCGCAGCAGGAAGCATCCCGAAAAGGTCATCAGGAATCATTGGGATTGGATCGAACTGACGAAGGGATCCCGGTGAATCCCCAGCCGGCGCTTCGGGGCCCGCTTCCTGGATGAGCACGGTCCCGTTGACACGCGTTCCCATCCCCGGAACACCCTTGGAGGCCGGAAGAGATTGGACCTGAATGCCCCTGCTTGTCACGTCATCTGCCAAAGGCCGAAAGAGGTCTGGCCGGAGACAGGTGAGAAACGGGCGATCAGCCGATCTCATCATTCGGTATGATCGTGGCCTTGACGCAGCGCATGGCCATCGCGCTCTTTATGGCGTCGGCGGTTCCGGCCTCGGTAAACGGAAATGGGGTTTGCATCAAGTGCCACGGATAACGGTCCCGGGCGCGGTCCAACATACGGATGGCCGTCGGGATGTCGTTGGCCGTGAACGCCCAGCTGCCCAGAAGGTTGATGTCTTTCGTGCAGATTCGGTGCCAGTTCGTTTCGACGGATCCGGCGTCCGTGAACTGACCCATTTCGACGTACGTTCCCCCATCCCGAAGCATCTCTATTCCCTCGGGACCCGAAGCCGGGTGTCCCGTACATTCCACGACGAGATCGGCTCCGAACCTGCCGACGATCTCTCGGACGGCGTCTATGCGCGCCTGCGGGGTCTTGTGGGCATCGATGGAAACGGTGGCGTCCACCCCAAATTCGCGACAAAGGGCCAGCCTGGGTTCTTCGGGAGCGCCTACGACCACAACCATTCCGGCACCCATCTCCCGGGCGGCGACGGTGGCCAGAACTCCGATCGGCCCCGACCCCTGGATTACGACGGTGTCTCCGTTCTTGAAGCCTCCCACGGAGACGGCCCGATGGATGCCTCGGATGCAGGAGGTCAGCGGCTCTGAGAGCGACCCCAGCATCAGCGACATGTCATCCGGCAGGCGGTAGATCTTGGTCGCCGGCAGCATGTCCAGGTCGACGTAAACCATTTCTGCCCATCCCCCCCAGAGATGCGGGGGTTTCTCGAACGGAAGGGTGCGGCCGTAGTAGGTGGGGTTGAGACACTTGTTGGCGTTCAGGGGGTAGTGGAGGCAATAGTAACAAACCCCACACGGCATCAAGGGCGGCAGCATGACCTTACAGCCCAGGGTCAAGGCTTGGCCCATGAAGTCTGCTTCCAGCGCCTGCCCCTTTTCCACGATGATTCCGGCAAGTTCGTGTCCAAGGGTAAACGGCCACGGCAACGGTCTGGGCCAATGTCCTTTCAGTATGTGAAGGTCGGTGCCGCATACACCACACGCGCCGATCTGGATGAGGGCTGCCCGGTTGGGGACATCGGGCCGGGGCACGGTCCGGATCTTCGGTTCGGCGCCGGGACCTTCGAACGTCGCGACTTTCACATCGGGCACGTTATGCTCCGCTTCGGAGATTCATACGATCTTACCTCGAGCAAGGAGGTGTCACGTGGCCTTCACGCTGCAGATCGGCGAAACCGCGCCTGATTTCGAGCTTCCGGCAACCGACGGCAAGACGTACACACTTTCCGATTTCGCCCAGGCCGATATCCTCGTCATTTTCTTCACGTGCAACCACTGTCCCTACGTCACCGGATCGGACGAGGTGACTCGGCAGACTGCGGAGAGATTCGCCGGCGAAGGCGTCAGGTTTGTCGGCATCAACTCGAACAGCGAGACGACCTATCCGGATGACAGCTTCGCGCACATGGTCGAGCGGATGGAGACCCACGCGTTTCCCTGGATCTACCTCCGCGACAAATCGCAGGACGTGGCCCGGGCTTACGGCGCGCTCAGGACCCCCCACTTCTATCTGTTCGACGGAGACCGGAGGCTCGTCTATACGGGACGCGCGGTCGACAATCCGCGGGAGACGTCCAAAATGACGGTCAACGATCTCGAAAATGCGCTGAACGAACAGTTGCAGGGTCAGCCCGCCAGCACGCCCCTCACGAATCCACTCGGATGCAACGTGAAGTGGGAGGGCCGGGACGGCCACTGGATGCCGGCAGAAGCCTGCGACCTGGTCTAGGGATCAGAGGCCTGCGATCCGTTCCACGAGGCGTTTACTTCTCTTTACCGATTCGGCCGGTTCGGGAAGGTTCGGATTCAATTCGATGCTGACCGGTTCGGTGTAGCCGATTTCGTCCAGGGCGTCAAAGGTTCGATCGAGCACTTCCTCGGTAAGGATCCCTTCCGTCAGCGCCAGGTGAAGGTCGCCCTTTCCGTCGTTGTCGTCCAAATGCACGTATCCGAGGCGGTCGCCGGCCTGTCTGATCGTCTCTGCCGGGTCTTCACCCGAAATCTGTATATGACCGATGTCGAACAGAAGGTAGAGGTTGGGGTGCGCGATCCCGTGGATGAATTCAAGCGTGCCCGAAGCGGTGCAGAGGGCGGTATCCGGAAAGTGTTCGATGCAGAGCTTGAGACCGAATGAAGCGGCCGTTTCTGCCAGCGATTCGACGGAGCGCGCGTAGCGCGACAGCGATGCCGAGTCATCCCGGGTGCCGGGCAGCAGGTAAACCACCGCGGCGCCCAGATCCTTGGACGTGCTGAGACCTTCCCGCATGTGGCGCATTGCCTCCGCGTTTTCGCCGGGTTCGGGACTGTCAAGCGCCGCGCCCTCCGGGATTCCGAAGGATGCCCCAACGCTGGAGACCCGCAGTCCGAGTCTCGCGGCCCTCCTCCTCGAGCCCTCGGAGGACAACGTGTCGGGTTTGACATCGATCAGGTCGAATCCGGCTGCGGCAATCTGGTCAAGGATCTGATCGGTCGAGCCGGGGAGAGACCAGATACAACAGGAGAGGATCAGCACGAGCCACCTCGTTGTCTTTGTCTTCAAGTGCCATCGGTCTGAAAATGCGCCAAGGAAGATAATGGGCTGCCGACAAGGATGCAAGCCTTGTAATTTGAAACAGAATTCTCCACCTGAAGGCAGAGCCGAGCCATGAAAACCTACAGGGCCGCGGTTGTGGGTTGCAGCCGGATGGGCGCCTTCATCGACAACGAAGTCGTCGGATCGCCCAGAATCGTTCCCCCGTACTCACACGCGGCGGGGTACGCTGCGTGTGACCGGACAGACCTGGTTGCCTGCTCTGATGTCAGGCTGGAGATGATGGCGGCCTTCGGCGAGCGGTATGATGTACCGAAAGAGCGCCACTACTCCGATTACAGAGAGATGATTGAGAAGGAGTGTCCCGATCTCCTTAGCGTGGCCACCCAGCCGGAGCAGCGGGCCGAGATCGTTGTCCACGCCGTGGAGAACGGCGTGAAGGCCATCTACGCGGAAAAGGCCATGGCCGCTTCGTTGGCGGAGTGCGATCGCATGGTCGAGGCCGTGGAACGGCACGGCGTTGCGTTCAACCTGGGGACGAACCGGAGATGGAACACGGGATACGATACGATGAAGGACGTGATCGACAGCGGGGAGCTGGGAGATCTCAAGAGCCTCATCGTCTACAACAACGGAACGCTCTTCAATTCGGCGAGTCACACGTTCGACCTCCTGCTGCGGCTCAACAACGATCACCCCGTGGCCTGGGTTCAGGCCCATCTGCCCGACGGCAACGCGGCGCTCGACGGAGAGATTTTGCGCGAAGATCCCAGCGCAGAAGGCATCATTCAGTTTCAGAACGGCGTGATGGCCTACGCCCTCTTGAGCGGACGCGGCCACGAATACGAAGCCGTTTGCGAAGGCGGCAGCATTACTGCTTATAATGACGGTCTGAATTGGCTGTTCAGGCGAAAGGTCGTCATCGATCCCCAGGGAAGGCGGGGAATGCGAGAAGACCGCTTTCCCGACTTTGAAAGGGCCAGCTCCACGTTGAGGCTTGTCGAAGACCTGGTTCGCGCCCTCGATACGGGTGGCCCGACACGGGGAGGCGTACGTGTGGCACGGGCCAGCACGGAGATGATCTTCGCGTTTGTTGAATCCCACCGGCGCGGGGGGGCGAGAGTGGCGCTGCCCCTGCAGGATTGTCGCTTGCAACTCCAGCGAAATAAGCCGCCTCGACAGCCCAAGCTGACTGTCTGACGGACGGGGGATCGCGGAACCGGTAGCCTCGGGTTTCGAAGACGCACAGGACGGAGAGAGACGACCCGACCGACGTGCAAAGAGGTTCGTTCCAAGACCTGAGGGGTGGATGTAGACGCGTATGGAAATTGGAGACGTCAGCAACAGGAAAAGGGACCAGGACCGTGAAGACGCCGACCGTTCTCCTTGAGTCCTATTCGACGGAAAGGGACACGGATTCCTTTGCCTTCTCCGGATACAAGGGAACGTTGACAGCGCACAGGCCTGAGGATGTGGTCCCGGTCTTAAAGGAGGTGGCGCGAGAAGTGGAACGGGGACGCCACGCGGCCGGATTTCTGTCTTACGAAGCGGCCTCGGGCCTCGACCCCGTGCTGATGACCCGCCGGGACGGCGTGCTGCCGCTCGTTTGGTTTTCCCTGTTCGGGGACCGCCCGGACTACGCCCCGGAAGCGGTACGTGGACGTTCTTCTTGGTCGCTCGCAGGCTGGCAGCCCTCCATCACTCGCTCTGCGTTCGATGATTGCGTTCAACGTGTCCGGGCCTACATCGCCGCGGGAGATACCTACCAGGTCAACTTCACTTTCCGGATGCACGCGGAATTCGATGGGGATGCTTACAGACTCCACCAGGACCTCTGCGGCGCGCTCAGACCTTCTTACGGCGCTTACCTGGACACGGGCCGATTCCAGATCCTATCTGCATCGCCAGAGCAGTTCTTTACCTTACGGGGAGACAGGCTCTCCGCGCGTCCTATGAAGGGGACGGGGCGAAGAGGACGTTGGACAGAAGAGGATGACGCGCAACGTAACCTGCTTCAGAAGTCGCCGAAGGATCGTGCCGAGAACGTGATGATCGTCGATCTCGTGCGGAATGACCTGGGGCGCGTCTCCGACGTCGGCAGCGTGACCGTTCGGAATCTCTGGGATGTGGAGCAATACGAGACGGTGCTGCAGATGACCTCGACCGTGGACGCCCGATTGAAGGCCAGGACCGGTCTCGTGGAAGCTCTGAAGTCCTTGTTTCCGTGCGGTTCGGTCACCGGCGCTCCCAAGGTGAGGACGATGGAGATTATCTCAGAGTTGGAAGACCGGCCGAGGGAGATTTATACGGGATGTATCGGGTTCATTTCGCCTGGACCCGACGTCCGATTCAGCGTTGCAATCCGGACGGTCTGGATCGATAGGGACCGTGGGCTGGCGGAGTTCGGTGTGGGTTGCGGGGTCACACACGACTCCAGGCCGGATCACGAGTATGAGGAGTGTCAGTTAAAGGCCAGTTTTTTGACGGCTCGGAGACCGGAGTTCGACCTTCTGGAAACGCTGAGGTTCGATACGGGCGAAGGATATTTCCTGCGGGACAGGCACCTCAAGCGCCTGAGGGATTCCGCCCGGTACTTCGGGTTTCGGTGCGACGCCGCGCAGGTTGAAAAGGTGCTGCGACAGGAGGCGCGCGGCCTAAAGGAGGGGCGCTATCGGATTCGACTCACCCTGAGCCGTTTCGGCGAGATTCAGGTGAGCCGTGAGACGCTTGTCGGACGAAAGGGCAGCCGGCGGCTTCGTGCGGCGATCTCATATCGACCTGTGGACAGCACCGACGCGCTGCTGTTTCACAAGACGACGCACAGGCGAATGTATGAGGATCGGCGCTCCGATTGGCCGGATTGTGATGAAGTGATTCTGATCAACGAGCGGGACGAGGTCACGGAGTGCTGCGTCGGGAATCTCGTGGCGGAGATCGAGGGGCGAGCGGTGACCCCGCCGCTTTGCTGCGGCGTTCTGCCCGGAACGTTTCGCTCAGAGCTTCTCGAGACCCGGAAGATCGAGGAGCAGGTTCTCCGCGTGGGCGACTTGTATCGCGCAGATGCACTTTATCTGATCAATTCGGTTCAGGGGTGGGTCCCTCTGGATCTCGTCACCCCGGAAGGTTGAGGGTCTGACCGTGAGCGGTTCCGCACGAATCGGAGCGATTTATCCGAACGACGCGTGGGTGGATGCAGATGTTCAGCGTATGATCGAGGACTTCGGATGCTTCTTGCCGGTAAACGTAAGACTGATTACGGCAGGAACGATGGTGCCGAACGAAACGGCCAGTCGCGATGTTTCGGTCTGGCTGGCGGAGAACGGAGATATCGAGGAGGCCGCGCGGCGCTTGATGCGCTACTCGCCCGATTGCTTTGCCTACTTCTGCACCACGGTCAGTTTCATTCGAGGGGTGGGCTACGACGAGGAGATCAGTGGCCGCATCACCCAGGCCACAGGGCTTCCCGCCACCACGACAAGCACGGCGATGGTGAAAGCGCTCCGGTCTCTGGGCATCAAGCGCGTGGCGTTGGCGTCACCCTACATGCCGGACGTGGAGTCGGCGTTCATCGCGTTCCTCGAAGGACACGGCTTCGAAGTCGTGAACAGCATCGCACTGAACCTCCCGGACGGACACGCAATCGTCCCGCAAGGGCGCATCCGGCTCGCTGCGGAAGGGGCCGACAGGCCGGAGGCCGATGCCATTTTCATCGGTTGTACCGGTCAGAGGTTGGGGCGTTTGTTGGACGACATGGAAGCCGGCTTGGGCAAGCCGGTGCTGACCGCGAATCAGGTCACTGTCTGGGACGCGCTGCAGCTCGCAGGCTGTGCGCCCGCGGTTCCCGGGCGGGGGTCGTTGTTCGCGGCGGCTTGACAACCTGACAACATTAGCGGGAAGAAGAGGAGGAGACCGAGATGGCCCGCCAGATCCGGATCACCCTTGAGAAACGCGGCGTGACCTGCACGGCCGAGTTGCTGGACGATTTGGCCCCAAAGACCTGCAAGGCGTTGTGGGACGCCCTGCCGCAGGGCGGGGATGCGTATCACGCGAAGTATGCCAGCAACGAGGTTTACACGCTGGTTCCCCCTTTTGCGGACCCTGAGCCCGGGTTGGAGAACCCGACGATGATGCCGATTTCTGGCGACCTTCTCTACTTCTACTTTCCTGCAGGTCAGATCTCCCAGACGGCGTTTCACGAGCGGTCGGGGCGAGTCGACGCAGTCGATCTCGCCATCTTCTACGGAAGAGACAATTTCCTTTTTTCACCGACGCTGGGACCGGTTCCAGGGAACCGGTTCGGCACGATCACGGAAAACTTCGAAGCGATGGCCCAGGCCTGCGACAACATCTGGCGAGAAGGATTTGCAGGAGAGAGACTCGTCTTCAACCGAAAGGAATAGATCCGCGTTCCATCCGGGAGAAGCGGGAACCGAGACAAGCGCACGCGTTCGAGTCGTTTCGGAGGTCCGATGAAGAGAGCAACCGGGATTCTGGTTCGTCTACGGCTTCAGGACAATCTTTCCGAACAGGCCTCCTTGCTCCATGAGCCGGTAGCCCTCAGCGCCTTGTTCCAGCGGCATTTCCCGGTCGATCACCGGTTTCAGCTTGCCGGTCCACACCAGCTTCATCACGTCGCGGAATTCCTGAGGCGATCCCAAGGTGGACCCGATAATTTGAAGTTGCTTGATGAAGACGTAGCGGACATCGATCTCTGGTTTGGGGCCGCTGGTCCCGCCCACCGTGATCAGCCGCCCACCTCGGCGTAGGGCCATGATACTTTGTTGAAAGGTCGCCTGCCCGACGTTGTCCACGATTAGATCTATGCCCCGTTTGCCCGTCATTTTTTGTATGGTCAACGGCCAGTTGCCAGTCTTGTAGTTCAAAACGTGATCTGCCCCGAGCTTTTTCGCCAGGTCCATCTTTTCCCGAGAACGCGTCAACATATACACAACCGCACCGGCCAGCTTGGCGATCTGGAGTCCTGCCGTGTTGACGCCGCCCGATCCGACGAACAGCACGGTCTCGCCCGCGCGGAGCTTTCCGCGTACGATGAGCATCCGCCAGGCGGTGAGAAATACGAGTTGCGCTGCCGCCGTATCCTCGAAGGTTGCATCCTCTGGCATCGGCACCAGGTTTTGGATGGGTACCGAGACATAGTCTGCGAACGCCCCCCGGCGGCCTTCGCCCAAAATGTAAAAGCTTGGGCTCTGGGAATGGTTCCCCCGGCGGGTGAACTCATCCTCTATTGGGAGGATCCCGGGATAGATCGCCACCCGGTCTCCGACGCTGATGTCGGTCTCGCCGGGCCCGATCTCTTGGACGATCCCGGCGCCGTCCGCACCTCCGACGTGCGGCATGGTCAACTTTAGCCCCGGCCACCCGCGGCGGACGAAGACATCCAGATGGTTCAGCGCGGAGGCGAATACCCGTACGAGGGCCTCGCCTGCTTGCGGCTCGGGTGTTGGGATGCCCTCATAACGGAGCACATCGGCTTCGCCGTGGCGATGGAACAAGAGCGCCTTCATCTCGATTTTGGCGCCTTTTTTTCTGTGAAGGCCGCCATTCTCCTTTTGCAATCCTCGGTATCGAATGCCTTTAGGAAAGCCTGTTTTTCCAGATCCAGTCCCCGTTCCAGAAGGTGTTGGCGTGCGCCCCCAATCGCTCGCTTCGCCTCCAAGACTGCTGGTGGGCCATTCCGGCAGATTCTGGAGGCGATGTCGAAGCATCCCTCCAGGAGGACCTCTCCAGGCAGGACCTTGTTGACCAACCCAACCGAGTAAGCCTCGTGTGCGGCGATGGCCCTGCCGCTGAAAATCATCTCCTTTGCCCGGGAAAGACCGACCCCTCGCGCCAGACGCTGGGTTCCACCAAATCCCGGGATGATACCCAGGGTCACCTCGGGCATCCCCAGCCTGGCGGTTTCCGATGCGTAGATAAAGTCGCAGGCCATGGCCATCTCGAGGCCGCCTCCGAGGGCATATCCGTTCACGGCCGCGATCGTAACGCCCTCCATCGTTTCCAGGCGCCGAGCCACACGTTGTCCCAGGTCGCAAAACTTGGCCATGCCGAGGAGGTCCAGCCCTTGCATCTCTTTGATGTCCGCACCCGCACAAAAGGCCTCCTCTCCCTCTCCCGTCAGCAGGAGGACGCGGATGCCTTCACGTAATGCAACATCGGCCAGGAAATCGTCCAGTTCGCCCAAAACGGATCGATTCAGAGCGTTCAGAGACTCGGGCCGCGACATCGTCAAGAGTCCGACGTGCTCCTTTTTCTCAAATCGCAGATGTTTCATCTCTTCTCTCAATCACCGATCCTCCGTCTACATTGCTCGCCGGTACTGACCACCCACCTCATACAGGGCGTGCGTGATTTGGCCGAGGCTCGCGACTCGAACCGTGTCCATCAGCTCTGCGAACACGTTCTGGCCGTCCAACGTCGCCTGCTTCAAACGCGCGAGCGCCGCGGGCGCCCGTTTGTAGTGGCGCGCCTGGAACGCCCGGAGGCGTTCGATTTGGCGCCGCTTTTCTTCGGGAGTAGCCCTGGAGAGTTTCACGCTCTCTGATGCTGCCTCCGCAGTCGTTTCCCGGCCCAAAAAGGTGTTCACTCCCACGATCGGAAGCTCGCCGCGTTCTTTTTTGCGCTCGTAGAATAACGACTCCTCCTGGATTCGCCCTCGTTGATATTGGAACTCCATGGCCCCCAGGACGCCTCCATGCTCGTTGATTCGGTCGAACTCCACCAGGACGGCCTCTTCCACAAGGTCCGTCAGTGCCTCACAGATGTAAGACCCCTGAAGTGGATTCTCGTTCTGGGTGAGGCCAAATTCGTGATCGATAATCTGTTGAATCGCCACTGCGGTGCGTACGGATTCCTTCGTTGGAATCGTGATCGCTTCATCGTGAGCATTTGTGTGAAGAGAGTTGCTCTGGTCGCAGATGGCCGTCAGCGCTTCAAGCGTGGTTCGGATGTCGTTGAGTTGAATCTCGCGTGCCTGGAGGGAACGACCGGATGTCTGAGCGTGGTACTTGAACATTTGGCTCCGTGAATTGCCGCCATACCGCTCTTTAATGGCTCTGGCCCATATCCGACGTCCCACGCGTCCGATGACAGCGTACTCCGGATCGAGCCCGATGCTGAAGAAAAACGAGAGATTGGGCGCGAAATCGTCGATAGACATACCCCGAGCCAAGTAGTGCTCGACATAAGTGAAACCGTTGGCGAGGGTGAACGCGAGTTGCGTGATCGGGTTTGCTCCGGCTTCGGCGATGTGATATCCGGAGACAGAGACGGAGTAAAAGTTTCGGATCCTGCTGTTGATGAAGTACTGCTGCACGTCCCCCATCATTCGGAGCCCAAACTCGGTGGAAAAGATGCACTCGTTTTGAGCCTGATCTTCTTTCAGAATGTCCGCCTGTACCGTTCCCCTGATGGTCCTCAAGGTCTCTCGCTCGATGCGCCTTCGCTCTTCAGGGTTTGGATCGTGCGCGTGTTCGCGCGAAAACTTTGCCGCCATCTGATCGATCGCCGCGTTGAAGAACATGGCGAGCATGGCTGGTGCAGGGCCATTGATCGTCATGGAGACGCTCGTCCGCGGATCTGCGAGTTCGAAGCATTCAAACAGTCGCGTCACGTCATCCAGCGTTGCGATCGATACGCCGCCCTCTCCGATGCGACCGAAGATATCGGGCCGCTCATCCGGATCCTCGCCGTAGAGCGTCACACTGTCGAATGCGGTGGACAGCCGTTTTGCCTGATCGTTTCGAGACAGGTCGTGAAAGCGGCGATTCGTGCGTTCAGGTCCACCCTCGCCGGCGAACTGTCGGCGGGGGTCTTCTTCCCGGCGCTTGAATGGATAGACACCGGCTGTATACGGATAGAATCCGGGCATGTTTTCCTTCAGCCGGAATTTGAGTATGTCGCCCCAATCCTCGTAGGCTGGAACGGCCACCCTTGGGATACGCGTGCCCGAAAGCGTCGTATAGCCGGCGTCGACGGAGCGGGATTGTCCTCGAACTTCGAAGCTTTGGCGATCCTCAGAGTATTTTTGCTTGACCTTCTTCCAGCTCTGGATGAGCGCCCAGCACTCTGAATCCAGGTCTTGTCGCAGTTCTTCGAAGCGTCTGCGAATCGCGTTCCTCGCACGTTGATCTTCGCATTCGCATTCCGCGCCATCCAGCTGATATAGCTTCCTCGCCAGGGAGACTTGGCGTTTCACCCAATCGCGCTGATCCCGGATGGTCGAAGCGATCTCTCCCAGGTATGCCTGTCGGTCTTTCGGAATGATCGGGTGTCGTTTACCGGTCACGGCTCCTGGAGAGATTTTGACCGAGGATTGAGAACCTTTCTTGAGTTGCTTGAGCAGCGCGAGATAGAGCGCGTTCACGCCCTTATCTCCGTGCTGGCTCGCAATCGTCCCGAACACCGGCAGTTCAGGGTCTGAAACGCCGTGTAATGCGCCTCTGCTTCGACGGATCTGCCGGCGGACCTCACGAATGGCGTTGTCACCGCCGTGCCGATCATACTTGTTGACGGCAATCCAATCGGCGTAGTCCAGCATGTCTATCTTCTCTAGCTGTGTGGCTGCCCCGTATTCCGGTGTCATCACATAGAGACTGACGTTGGCGATCTCCGCGATCGCGGAGTTGCCTTGGCCAATCCCTGCCGTTTCGACGAAAATAAGGTCGAAACTTGAGGCCTGGAGTATCTGAATGGCCTGCTTCGTCGCCAAAGACAGCTCGGAATCGGCGCTCCGCGTCGCCAAGCACCGCATGTAGATTCGGCGTGGAGCGCGACCGTCGCTGTTTCCGTGGATCGTGTTCATGCGGATCCGGTCGCCCAGCAGAGCCCCGCCCGTCTTTCGTTTGCTGGGATCGATAGACAGGTAGGCGACCCGGAGTTCCGGGAAGTCCCTCAACAGTCTTAGGAGGAGTTCGTCGGCAATTGAACTCTTTCCTGCGCCGCCGGTCCCCGTAATTCCGATGACCGGCGTGTTGCGGTTCTCGGCCTGACGAGCGATCCATTCGGTGCTACGGCGGGAAAGGCCGGAGCCTTCGGCTTGGGTAATCAGGCGGGCCAGCCCTGCGGTTGGCGCTGTCGCGAGTCGGGAGAGGTCGCCGTCCGAGGGCGTGGAATCGAGTGCGAAATCTGCTGTCTCCAGCATGTGGGAAGTGATGCCCTGGAGACCGAGGCGGCGGCCATCTTCGGGTGAATAGATCTTCGCCATGCCGTAGTCTTCAAGCGCCCTGCCCTCGGAGGGCAGGATCACGCCGCCTCCGCCTCCGAAGACCTTAATGTATCCAGCGTCGCGCTCCCGCAAGAGGTCAACAAGGTATTGGAAAAATTCGTTGTGTCCGCCCTGGTAGGAACTCACGGCCACGGCTTGGACATCTTCCTGAATGGCTGCATCGACAATCGTTGCAGCAGAACGGTTGTGGCCGAGGTGGATCACTTCCGCCCCGCCCTGCTGGAGCGTTCGGCGGATGATGTTGATCGACACGTCGTGACCGTCGAACAAAGAGGCCGCAGTGACGAAGCGGACCTTGTTTCGCAGTTTGTAATTGAGGGCGGATGTCATCGATTCGCAGCCCTTCGAAGAACCTTCGGAGCCTGTGTCCTCTCCGAACGTGATACGCGAAACGGCCATCTCAGGGGATGGACACCGGAGGCGCATACGCGTTGATGGGGCCATAAAGATGGTGAAATCCAGTCACGATAGCCGTGTTGACGTCTTCAGGGGATTTGGCAATGCCTTTGGCGACGAGTGCCTGGGCGATGCGGCCAGATTCAGTGAGATAGGCCACGGCCAACCGAGCGCCCAGGCTGTCCGACGCGGACAGGCGAGCGAAGTGGCTTCTGAGCCGGCGATCACGGTCCGGATCGTCCAGCAGGCGCCTCCACGAAACATCCTCGCGGGAAATCGGGCCCAAGGCCTGGTCCGCTTGTTTTAGCGAACCGGAACCAAGCGGTAGATAGGCCTCCTGGTCAGAGGCGTAAACGCTGACCGCTCTTCGCCCTTCATACTGGAAGAACCCGTCCTTTTGCGTCCCATCGGCCTGCTGTCCGCCCGTCAGCCGGTTCGAACTCATTTGGTCGATCAGAGGCGAGTGATAGATTCCTTTTTCAATATGATGTGTCATCACCCGAAGGATCGACTGAATGACGTCCAGCCCAACGTAGTCGAGAAGCTGAAATGTACCCATCGGCCGGACCAATCCCTTCTGGCTGATCTTGTTGATCGCATAGATCCCGCCGTGTGCGCCGAGGCGGCTGGCCAAATGGTCGGCTTGGCCCAAGGCGTAGAGCGCCTCCCGCACAAAATGACCGGAGCCGATGAAGCCGGCGACGTCGCCGGCAAACACCACTGTCTTGCCTAGACGTTGCCCCAAGTTTTGGGCGATCTCAGTCAGTTCCGGTCGTGTCGAGGACGAGGGGATCAGTTCGAGCAGCTTTTGCACGGCCGGCGGGTTGAAGAAATGGCACCCGATGAGGCGTCCATCAAGATCGGCCTCGCGGTCCAGAAATTCGATCGGTATGGAAGAGGTGTTCGAAAGAAAATAGGAATCAGGACAGATGTTGCCGACGGTACGAAGGGCGTCGATCTTTAGCCGTTCGTCCTCCGGGATGACTTCGAAGACCAGCCGAGAGCCGTTGGCCTCGCCGAGATCCGTGTCCGTATGGATCAAGGATAGTGTGTCATCCACGAAGGCCTCGGCGAGCTGTTCGGGAGTCTCTAAGTCCCTTTGCCCGGGATAAAGCGCCCGGAGGTCGTCGGCCTTCACCCGGGCCGTTCTGGTGCATTCCGATCGAACATATTCCAGAGCATCGTCCAATCCCGCCGGCCTCACATCGATCATGTTCAGTTTGAACGACTTCGAGCGGTTTCCAGGTCGGTTTTTCACGCGCGTCATCTCTTGGGCAATCAGGAGAGAGATCCCACTTCCCATCTTGCCTGCCGCGCCCAGCACGGTGACCTGTTCAAGCCGTTCGTCGAGGCCCATCTCAACTGTCCGCCAAGCCGCGAAGGGCTTCCACCTTGCGAGGCCAGGTGGGTGTGGAGGAAAGGTAGGCCTTCAGCGTAAAGCTGTCGACCTGGATCGCATCGTCACGCGCTGCTTCAGCTTCCTCCAGCAATTGCGATTCCTCCGGGCTAACGAGTCTCAAGTCGAGCGCACGCGGGGCGAGGTCCTGGGGCCTGCCCTTGGGCAGTTTGCCCGCCCGTACAGCATCTTTGATCTTCCGGATCACCGTTTCGGCCTCGATGCTGAGCTTGAACGCCCGCTCAAGCCGACCTAGCGCCTCGTCCGGGTTGCCGGGCGTGAAAATGCCTTCCGTTAGTGCGTCGCGCTGTGGCCCTGGCGTTTGGACGATGCGTGCGACTTGACTGCCAAGCTCGTCGGATGGCATCCTTCCGATGCGATTGATGCGAGACCACAGGGCAACCGGCCCTCGAAGGATCGGGCCCAGACCCGGAAGCTTCAGGTTCTGCAGCAACGCGTCGAAGCTCTCTTGAATCTGTGCCATCGCAAACTGCATCGTCCAATGCAAGAGCGGTAGATCTCCGGCGCGCCGTCCCTCCGCCTCGAACCGACGCAGGATGGCGGTTCCCAAATACATCCACGAAAAAAGATCCGCGAATCGCCCCGTGATTTTTTCTTTTTTTTTCAGTTGCCCGCCCAATCCGATCAGCGCCAGATCCGCGAGGATGGCAAAGGTCGCCGACGCCCACGCCAATTTGCCGTAATACCTGGCTGCGGGCCCGGGAACCGATGAACCGGCGAGAAGTCCGCGCGAGACGCTCAGCAGAACGGAGCGAAAGAGGTTCCGACTCACGTGGCGGATGTGGCTCCAAAGGGCGCCATCGAAGGCATCCAAGTCACCGGAGTTAAGCGCCTGAATTTCTTTGTATGCATACGGATGACAACGGATTGCGCCCTGTCCAAAGATCATCAGGGTTCGGGTGAGAATGTTTGCCCCTTCTATGGTAACGGTGATGGGCGTCCAGCGGTAGATGTGGGCGAGCAGGTTTCTGGGGCCTTGAGCAATCGCGCTTCCCGCGAGGATGTCCATCCCGTCGTTGATGATTTTTCTGTTGAGCTCCGTGAGATTGTATTTGACAATTGCCGTGGCGACGGCGGGCTTCGCGCCGCCGTCGAGGGCGCCACAGGTGTATCGGCGGGTTGCCTCCATCACGTAACACAGCCCACCGATACGCGCCAACGGTTCTTCCACGCCCTCGAATCTCCCGATGGACAGCCCAAACTGCTTTCGGACCGTGGCGTAGGCGCCCGCGACACGGGTGACGAGTTGGGCGCCTGCCGTAGCCATGGCCGGGAGTGAGATGCCGCGTCCGGCGGCCAGGGACGCCATCAGCATCCGCCAACCCTGGCCCACGCCGTCCAAACCCCCGATGATGGTGTCGACGGGGACGACCACGTCTCGCCCTTCGACCGGACTGTTGTAAAACGGAACACCCATGGGGTCGTGCCTCTTGCGGATCTCCACGCCTGGCGTCTGAGAAGGAATTAGGGCGCAGGTAATCCCGGGATCTTCGGATTTGCCCAACAGATTTTCTGGATCTTTGAGCCTGAATGCGAGACCCAAAACCGTCGAGACCGTCGCCAAGGTGATGTAGCGTTTGTTCCAGTTGAGTCTGAGGTAGGCCCGGCCGTCGTCGCCTCTAAACACAAGCCCGGTGGCCCTGATGCTTCCGGCGTCAGAGCCGGCTTCCGGCTCGGTGAGTGCAAAACAGGGCATCTCTTCGCCCCGAGCCAGGCGCGGCAGGTAATAGCTCTTCTGCTCCTCTGTCCCGTAATGCGTCAGAAGCTCCGCCGGGCCCAGTGAGTTGGGCACCATCACCGAGACGCCCAGCGGCATGGAACGGGAGACCAGTTTTCTGACGATGGCGCTGTTCGCCGAGGCGGAAAACCCGAGGCCGCCGTAGTCCTTCGGGATGATCATCCCGAAGAATCCGTGCTGTTTCAGATAGGCCCAGACCTCCTCCGGAAGGTCTTTGTTCACGTAGACGTCCCAGTCATTGACCATGCCGCATACCTCCTCGACCGGCCCCTCCAGGAAGTCCCTTACCTCTTCGTCTAGATCTGGATAGGGTTGCGCGTTGAGGCGCTTGAAGTCAGGCATGCCCGAAAAGAGCTCCCCTTCCATGCAAACATCGCCTGCCTCCAGGACGGTTTGCTCCGTCTCAGAGATGACGGGCAGGATGTCTGCCCTCCTCAGCATCCCCATGATGGGCGCCGACAGCAGCGCTCGGCGAAGTGGCCGAACGTTGAGCGTCAACGCCAAAAGGCCAAAGAGGAGCACGAGCCAGGAAGGTGGGCCGAGACCCCACAAAGTCGCGCCTGAAACGGCCGTCCAGAGCCAAAGTGGGGCGCCCGTGAATCCGAGGAAACAGACCAGCAGGACAAGGCCGATCCCGGTGCCCAGGGGAGCCCCCCAGAAGGCACCGTATGTCGACTCTACAAGACTCAAGACGCGTTCGAGGGTCATTTCAGCCGAGCTCGGGTCGGTCGCTCCACGATGAGGGCGCGGGCCTCTCTTCCGCCTCAACGTGGAACGGCTCGTCTCCTTTGCGCCGTTTCAGATCAATCGGTCCGAGGTCGTCCATCCGGTTCACCGTTGGTATCCTCTGGCTCTTGTTGGCCGAAGAGCCGTGTACAAAGGAGCGGTTTTGTAATGATTCGGCGCCCGACGTCGTCTTCCAGATCGATCTCGCCGAGCACTCGCTCGATCTCCCGAATCTGTCAATAGACACCGGCGGCGAGGGCCTACTGACTCTTGTCAACGATTCGGCGCTTTACTTCCACGGGGGTAGTGGTAGTTGCCCCCTGATGCCTTGGTCGGAACCGCTCTCCCGTCAGCCGCGCCAGGCCGACCTTTTCTATTCGGAAGATGCGATCTCCCCTCCGTTCGGGGGAGAAGGCATAGAGCGTCGTTGGATCTTCCGCCACCGGTTCGATCACGTGTCGGACATCGATTGAGGGGTAGTGGATCTCCACGCAGAGTCGGTGATCGATCGCGTATCTGACCATCGCTCGGATGTCTACGGGATCGCTTGCCGGGTTCTGCCCCACGTACCGAAGCAGGTCCTGAACGCCCGATTCGCCCGCGCTGGGTCGGCGCAGCTCCTGGAAGGCCTTGCGGTATCTGGAGGCTGCGTCAATCCGCCGCTGCCGATCGGGAAACTGTCTGAGGGCTCTTTTGAGCCGGCTCAGGAGAAGGTCCAGCGCTTGGGGTGGATCGGATGTCTGTTCTCTGAGAGTCTTCGTCGCGGTCTCGAGGAATGCAACGAGTTCCAAGAGATCGGAGCCGTTCAACGCAAAGACCAGAGGCCCGTCATTCACGTCGATGGATTCATCGATCAGTTTGGGCATGTAGCCCTCTTTCTGAAGCATCCGCAGCAGCGTTTCGGGTCGGGTGTGTGGTTTTAGAACGCCAGACGTGGGAGAGGTTCGCGGGCCCATCATCTCGGCGACCGGTTTTTGGGCGTAAAGCGCGTTGAGCAACTCGGAACTGTCAACGCTGAGATAACCCGATGCCCACCCAATTTCGATTTCACCGTGACGGCTCTCACATTCCTGAATCAGATTTTCCAGGACATCTGGAATTCCAGTTGCGCTGTAATCCTGGAGGAACGTCCGGATGGCGGCCCCGGAAGGCCAGACGTTCATCCCTTCTCGGAGGGAATCCCGGGTGATCTGGAAATGTGTGACGATGTCGTTTGATTTCAGATCAGCGAGGGTCCACAGCCTGATGTAGGCCGTGTGCGGAAGGTCGGGCGGCGATAGCACCTCGAAGTTCGGTTGCAGAACGATTCTGGCCTCGGGGTTTGACGAATGGAAGGACCGGGTCGGCCAGCGCTTGGCATCCCCCCGCAATAACGCCTCACCGCGTTGGGTGATTTGAAAGAGAGGTTGCACGTCACGACGCAACGGGAGATTGAAGCCTTCGGGATGTCCCAGTCGGATGAGACCTGTCCACGTTAAAACGCCGGTCAGGATACGCCGAAGTAATTCCTCCGCCGTCGTACCAGGTGCCGCCAAGGTTCGTCCAGATCTCGGGTGCTCGACATAGGTTCGAAACGGTTCGGACGACTTGAGGAGCAAGCGGTAGAACCGGTGATACGCAATCCAGCGGTCCACGCCACAGCGACGCAGCCCTTGGAGGATTTCCTGACGGAAGCGCTTGAGCGCGGTCACCCGACTGTGCTGGCGTTTACGCTCGGCCCCTTCGGCGCGCCATTCGTTCCAGCGGTCTGTTTCCTGCCAGAAGGCGAACATCGCCTTTTGGATGTCCGCCTCACTTTCGAGTCTCTCTCCGGCATCTGAAGCAGGTCGCCAGACTTCTGATTCGAGGCAAGCCAGCCTGGCTTCTTCAACGAACAGCATCAGGAACTCGGTGTAACCTGGATCCTCTTCGCCTCGGCAATGCCTCCTCGCCTTTCGCAGCACGGACCTTGCGATGCCTCCCGTTTTGAGCGCGGGAGGACGGCGTCGCGCAATGAGCCCCAGAAGGTTGGCCAGGTCCTGAAACAGACTCCTGTTCTCCTTGATCTCCCCCGGTTCCTGTTCTGCCTCTCCCAGGATCTCTTCTGGGCGTCCTTCCAGACGGCCGTCCTGCGATTCGGCCAGCGATTGAAGGGCGAGAGACAAGTCAGAGGCGAGACGGATGGGTGACGTTTCCTGACTCAAGTCTGCGGCCTGAGTCTGAAAGAGCGGCGTTTTCCAGATCATTTCTCCGAGCTGCCGAACGGTATCTTCGCCGAGGTCGCGTCTGACCGTCTCCTGGGTGGTGTCACCATCTCTCAAGAGCCTGTCCAGGAGGGTCCGCTTTTGATCCGAAAGGCTGTTCACGTAGCTTTTCAATCGGTCCGGATCGAGGAGATGGTCTCGAATGCCCTGGACGAGAAAGGGCCTTCGGAGATCCCGCAGGTCCACGCCCAGTTGAGCGGAAAAGGCACGCAAGAGACCGACTGAGCGAGATTTCATCACGGCCCTCAATCGTCCCTGATCGGCGGATGGGATCGGAATGGCCTTGAGCATCGGGTCCGGCAACCCCACGAGACGGTGTTCAGATCCCAGCGTTGCTGCGTCCTTGAACACAAGGCCGGAACCTGATAGACAGGTCATGATCGCGTAGAATTGATGGACCCATCCTCCACAAAGCTCCTCAATCGCTTCGGTTTCCAACAACTCCCCTCCCTCGGCCGCCAGCGCTATGACGAACTCTTTTTGCGCGGAATCGAGTGCCTGAAACCGCTCGCCGATCCCAGCCGGCTTCGAGAGATGCCGGCAGCAGAGGTCCACCAACTCCGATTTGTTCCGGGCGGAATCGGCAGCGAGACCGGTGTTCGATGCGATTCGCCGGAGGTCGCTCATCGGTTGAAGGCTCAACGTAGATCGGAGTTTCATCTCGATCCGGATCGTTTCAGAGTTTATGAGGTGTGGCGATGGCTGCGTGGCGATGAGGATGCCGAAATGACGTCAGCCTTGAAGGTCCGGATCTCCGTATCCGGTCCCTGCCAGACCGCCAGGCGAAGTTGGCTTTGAGCGTTGCATGATTGAGGAATTCGAATGGATCCCAGCCCTGTTCCACGGCTACCTGTGGGAGCAGGACGCCCTCTTTCGCCCCCTCCGTATCCAGAGCCCGTGTGCTCTCCGGACCCTGATATCCAACGGGGAGGTCACACGTTCGACCGGACTGACCAGGACAGAGATTTCAATTTCCACGCTGTCGAGCTCGCCCTCCGAAACCGGAGGAAAGCGAGGGTCTCGCGATGCGGCAGCAGCGGCCACTTGCTCGACCGTCAGGCCGAGCGGGCCCCACGCTTCGATCTCTCCGATGCAGCCGCGAAGCCTGCCGTGACGTCGGAGCATCACAAAGACGCCTGACGCGCTTCTCAGTCCCGACGTTTGCAGCACCGGGTCTTCTTGATGCCCTTCCGTGCGCCGTGTCTTCCACACTTCTCCGAGCGATCTCGCAGAGCTGGTCGCGCTCGGCGTCGCTCAACTCGGCCAGATTTACGGGGCCGTAGAGCAGGGCGGCGCCGTATCCGACCACATATCCTCCGCGCTCGCCGGTCACTTCACTTGAGTTCGTCCGGACGACGACCTGAGCCCGGGAAGCGCCCATCTGACGCGCCGCCTCCATCATCGCGATGATCGGCCCCCCTCCGCAGGCCTGGGCCTCTTCGTTCTCCAGCGCGGTCGAGAATTTTCCCGGATCCAACGATTCTACCTGCTCCAGGGTTTGGAGATCGCTGTTGATGCACGCTTCGTAACTGTAACCGTGGTAGAGATCTGAGCTCGCTACGAGGAGGAGCCGCCTTCCTTCGGACGCCCGTACCAGGGCGTCAGCCAAGCGCTTACAAAGTTCCGGGGACCGGGTGTCCATGACAATCGGAAGAAGACGCAGGCCTCGAGGCAGGACGATCTGAAGAAAGGGGATCTGGACCTCGATCGCGTGTTCGCTTTGAAGGCCCGAACCAGAACCGCGTGAGGTGTCGGCGCGATGGCCCGCGTCGGACTTGTTGATGGAAGGATCCTCAGCCAGAAGCCTCTCGACCATCTCTCCGTCTGTAGGGACGATGCCGAGCGGGGTCTCGTATCCGTCGCCCGGAAAGATCGAAACGCCGTCGCAGACCTCCGCGTGGCTGGGCGCCATCACGACTGCCGTGTCGTACGGCTTCCCCCTCACCTGGCGGTAGGCTGCGGCGGCGGTCCGGCCCGAGAATGCATAGCCGGCGTGCGGCGCGATCAGCCCGTGGATCTCGCCTTCGATCTCCGCGTCGCAGGCCCGGGCCAGCATGTCTTCGACCTGGAGCTTCAACTCGGAGGCCTGCTCCGGGTAGAACAGGCCAGCAACGACAGAGGGGCGAATGTTGCGCGTTTTGGCAGACACGTTCGCCTTTACCGGGAGACTTGCGATGACCGTCCGACCGAACGCCAGCAGCGCCACCATGGGGAGGCAGCGATCTGCCGGTATTCACACAACTATTTGTGCCACTTATGGATAACCTGGAAACTGTGCCCCAAAGTATAGAGGAATTTGAGGGCCATGTCAAGCAGAAGGGCCAGGGATCACAACGGTTGACAGCCTGTTCCACAGGCTTCATGTTTTCCTGGTCGACAGAAAATCGGGCCGTCGGCGTCCTGCGGCCTTCTTGTTTCGAGCGCCCTCTGTCGACTTGTCCCGAGACAGGCTTGGAAAGGCCGTTCGGGCCGCGCTCGCAGAGATGGCGTTATTATCTCATTCTACCGTTATGATGTGTAGGAGGGACCCGGTTGGGCGGTTCGAGCCATCCGTCCGTGGGTCTGGTCCAGGCGAATTCGAAACGTTCGTCCGGGCTTCGTCTCGCGCTGGCCAGGGGGATCTCAAGCCTGGTCAATCCTCCCGCTGTGGCAGCCGGCCTGTTTCTCGCGTTGGTTTACGGCCGGAGCGATCTTGCGGGGCCGTCGCACCTTCTGGCCGGGATCTGCCTTTTTTGGGGTGTGGCGCTGCCGACCGGCTATGTCTGGATGTTGACGGCGCGAGGCCGAGTCGAGGGTCTGTTCATCCCGCAGCACCGGGACCGAAGGGGCCCGCTGTCCTTCGGTTCCGCGAGCTTTCTGCTCGGATCGGTCACGTTATGGTCGGTTTCAGCGCCCCCGGCGCTCCTGGTCCTGATGATCTGTTATGCCGTAAACGGTCTCGCGCTTGTCGGCCTTTCCTTCCGATGGAAGATCAGCCTCCACGCAGTTGGCACCTGGGGGCCACTGGCCGCGCTCTTCTACCTGTTTGGGCCCCAGGCCCTGGTGCTGTCCCCGGTGCCGGTTGCCGTCTGTTGGGCACGCGTCGAGACGGGCGCCCATACGCTGCCGCAGGTGTTCGCCGGGTGCGCGCTTTCCTTGGGCCTGACTTTGGGGATCTTCACGCTCATCCTGGGCGCTCCTCCGTCCGTCCAGGGTTTTTTCTGCCGTGGGTGAAACGATTGTCGTCTCTTGGCGCAGACAGAGCGGGGAAGGTGGCGTCGCCGCGTGTCTTGTCCCGCTTCTTGGTGTTTGTCGTTCTCACTTTCTTTGCCTAGATTGACCTATGAGCCGTTTCCGTCGCTTTGGCGGTCATCCTCATTTCTATTTCCCAGCCTCGCCTACGTCCCGTCCGAGGATCGCGTATGTCTGAGCTGAGTTTCGAAAACCCGCTGGCAGAGCGCTATGCCAGCAAGAAAATGGCAGAAATTTTCTCCAAGAAGAGAAAGTTTGCGACTTGGCGCAGGCTGTGGATCGCGCTTGCCGAGGCCCAGCAGGCGCTCGGGCTGCCCATCGCAGATTCGCAGCTTGACGAACTGAGACGTTTCGTGGACGACTTGAATCTGGACGTGGCACAGGCGCGCGAGCGCGAAATTCGCCACGATGTGATGGCCCAGATCTACGCCTATGGCGTTCAGTGCCCGAAGGCCAAACCGATCATTCACCTGGGCGCGACGAGTGAATATGTGCGGGACAATACGGAGTTGATCCAGATCCGGTCGGCCCTTCAAATCGTCAGGGGCAACCTGCTGAATCTGATCGCCGATCTCAAGTCGTTCGCCATGGACTACCGAGATTTGCCGACCTTGGGCTTCACCCATCTTCAACCGGCTCAGTTGACCACGGTGGGCAAGCGGGCAAGCCTCTGGCTCCAGGACGCGATCTTGGACTATCGGGATCTCTGCCACCATTTGGCAGCCCTCCGGTTCCGCGGCGTGAAGGGGACGACCGGCACTCAGGCCAGCTTCCTGGAGCTCTTTGAGGGTGATTCGGCCAAAGTCGAGTCACTGGATCGGCGGGTAGCGGAGAAGATGGGGTTTGAGGCGACCTATCCGGTGACGGGCCAAACCTACCCGCGAAAGGTGGATTCGCAGGTAGGCGACCTGCTTTCCCGAATCGCGCAATCGGCGCACAAGTTCGGAAGCGATCTGCGTTTGCTTCAGTTTTTGAAGGAGATCGAAGAGCCTTTCGAAAAGGATCAGGTTGGCTCCTCCGCCATGGCGTACAAGCGGAACCCGATGCGTTCCGAACGGATTTGCGCGCTCTCGAGGTATGTGATTACGAGCGCACAGAGCCCCGCATTCACCGCTGCGACGCAGTGGTTCGAGCGATCGCTCGACGATTCGGCCAACAAACGACTTTCTCTCCCGCAGATGTTCCTGGCGGCCGACGGGATTCTGATCCTCGCCATCAACATCGCTCGGGGCCTCGTCGTCTATCCTGAGATGATCCGGTGCCATATCGAACAGGAGCTTCCCTTCCTGGCGACGGAGAATATCCTGATGGAGGCGGTGAAGCGCGGCGGCGACCGCCAAGCGCTACACGAACGGCTGCGTGTTCACGCGATGGAGGCGGGGCGCCGGATCAAAGAGGGGGGGAACACAAATGACCTGCTGGGCCGGATCGCGGGAGACGCGGCGTTTGGATTGGATCGCCAGGGACTGGATTCGGTGCTCGACTTGAAGGCGTTCATCGGACGCGCACCCGAGCAGGTAGAGACCTTCATCGCCGAGGAAGTGGACCCGATCCTGGAGGCCGACCCCCACTTTCAAGGCATCGAAGCAGACGTGCGGGTCTGAAGCGAATCAGCGCTTTCGGAAAGGGTTGCCCGAATAGGAGAGTCCGGCGATGAGCATCTGGCCGGCCGGGAAGTTGTGACCGTTCAGGGAGAACCGCAGGGAGAACTCTACGCTCGCGTTGCCAACCGGTCCGAACGCCACGGTGGGCGCGAGATAGGTGATGCGCTTGATCGCAGATGGGTTGCTCAGGCCGAGGACGGTCGCCCTTTTCCCTCGGATGCCCTCCAGCTTGAGGGCGAGCAGCACGTTTTTCGCGGGATGGTAACCGGCCTCTCCCAGGAAGATCCATTCATCTCCAGGGTCCCGGTCTATCTCGTCATTCTTGAGACGGAGTCGATATCCGATCTCGGCGTTCGCATAGGCCGGAAAAGGCCAGAACGACCGACCGGCCTGAAAGATGAGATCGACGTCCCACTGCCCCTCGCCCACGGGGATCATCCCCTCCTCGTTCAGGAACTCGCCCGTGGGTGCCTTCACGCCGAGCTTGAGGGTGCCGACGAGCGGCTCTTGGATGGCTCGGAATTTCAAAAACCCCCTCACGTCGCTGAAGCCGACTGCCTTTCGGGGCTCTCCGAACCCGGTCAGGAGGGCGTCGTCGACGAATTCCTGACGAAAATAGGGAACCTGAATGCCGACGTCAAATCTGTCGGTGACGCCGTGATGCAGGTCCAGGAAGATGGCCCAGGAGCGGTAGCGTCCGTTGAAGCGATAGCGGGCGCGGTCTCCAGGCGCGTAGCGGACATCTGGATCGGGGGGACGCCCCTGTCCGGCCGAGTTGACGTACTCTTCGCTCGTGGACTGCGTTATGTAGGCAATCTTGCTCCACAAATCGCCCTTTGGAAGCGTCCATGCCCCTGCTGCGAGCTCCCCTGGCAAGAGGAACCCGGCGCAGAGTAAAGACAGAAACAGCGGCCTTTTCAATGTGAGCCCTCGCCTTGTTTGAGACCGTCGATTCGGCCTGCGTGTCGGGAGCCGGTCAGCCGGGCAGACCGATACGCTCGTCCGACGTAATATGCAGGATAGCCGCTGGATCTGCAAGGTGCGTGCGGCTTGCGCGCAGCATCAAGACTGACCAGGACGTTGCCGTATGGATGGAAGCTCCGAATCCTTTCCTATCCTCCCGGAGTAAGACGGGCGGGACGTGTTCGAAGCGGCGGCGAGCCGTCTCGACACGTTACCCAGCTATGTGGGGGTCTGTCTCTTCCTCGACGTAATCTACAACAGGCTGCCCGACGGGCATCCGAAACTGCTCTTCAAGGGCGGGACTTCCCTATCCAGGGCCTTCGGACTCATCCGACGGTTCTCCGAAGACATTGATCTCGTCGTCTACCGTGACGGCCTTGGCTTCGAAGGGGACCGCGATTCGACAATTGTAATCAATCTCTCGAACAAGAAACGGAACGCCCTTTTCAAAGAATTCGGGACGGCCTGCAGCGGCTACATTCCCGGAGACCTGAAAACAGCCCTGGCAAGGCTGATCGACCCGATCGTTGCATGACGATCTCGAAGGGGCGCATAAAGGCAGCAACGAAGACCTTGTGTCGGGCGTCGAAGGCGACAAGAATTTGGTGGGCGTTAACGAATATTGCGACGAAACAGAGGCGTCCCATGCCAGGTAGGAGCGACCTGTCGAGTTTATGGATCGGCGTCCGAGGGGAGGTTCGGTCGCGTCCGTAACGGATCGACCGCCTGGATTCGATAGGATGCAGCTTGATTCCGAATCCGGTGCTCTCTAAATTAGACTCGACCCTTCACACAACTTGGCCGCGCAGATCTGCGGAGCGTGGGTGCTTCCGCGGCCTTCGACCGAGCCGTCGCGTGTCCCGATTTGAAGTAATTGCACCGTTTGATCCGGCCGGAGATCAACCCCAGGCCATCGCCGAACTATCCCAGGGGATTGAACAGGGCCTCCGGTATCAGACGCTCCTGGGCGCCACGGGCACAGGCAAGACCTTTACGATCTCCAAGGTGATCGAGGCGGTCCAGAAGCCGACTATCGTGATTTCTCACAACAAGACGTTGGCGGCTCAGCTCTACGGGGAGTTCAAGCATTTTTTCCCGAACAACGCCGTGGAATACTTCATCTCTTACTATGATTACTATCAGCCGGAGGCCTACAAGCCGGTCACCGATACGTATATCGAAAAAGAGGTCGATATCAACGAGCAAATCAGCCGACTCCGGCTTCGGGCGACAACCGCGCTGATGGAGCGAAGTGATGTCGTGATCGTGGCGAGCGTTTCCTGTATCTACGGTATCGGGAGTCCTGACGAGTACAAGGCGCTGCACGTCGACTTGGAGCGCGGTCAGCGAATCGACCGGGACGTGCTCCTGCGAGGGCTTGTCAATATCTATTATACCCGGAATGACATTGAATTCGGACCGGGCACATTCCGGGTCAGAGGAGACGTGGTCGAGGTCTATCCTCCCGACAAGGAGGTCGCCGCCCGGATCGCGTTCTGGGGGGACGAGGTCGAATCGATTTCGATGGTGAATACGGTAACGGGTGAGATCCTGCAGGAACCTGATCGCGTCTCGTTGTACCCGGCCAAGCATTACGTCACGACGGCCGACCGGATCGAGCGGGCGATCGAAAAGATCGAAGTCGACCTGGCCGGTCAGCTCGAGACGTTTCGCGCCCAAGGCAAGCTCCTTGAGGCTCAGCGGCTGGAGATGCGCACCCGGTATGACATCGAGATGATGCAGGAAATCGGCGTTTGTCAGGGAATAGAGAACTATTCGCGATACATCGACGGTCGCGCCTCGGGCGAAGCGCCCTATGTGCTGCTCAACTACTTCCCCGATGACTTCCTGACGATCATCGATGAGTCCCACGTGACCCTTCCGCAGATTCGGGCGATGTGGAGTGGCGACCGTTCCCGCAAGACGACGCTGGTCGAGCACGGCTTCCGCTTGCCAGCGGCGCTGGACAATCGGCCGCTCGATTTCGAGGAGTTTGAAAAGAAGATCCACCAAGTCATCTTCATGTCTGCGACCCCCTCAGATTACGAGCTGGAGCGGTGCGCAGGCGTTGTGGTAGAGCAGATCATTCGGCCCACCGGGCTTTTGGATCCGGAGATGGAAGTGCGCCCTGTTCGTGGCCAAGTGGACGATCTCATCAACGAATCGCGCGCGCGAATCGAGAGCGGGGAGCGTGTCCTCGTGGCGACGCTCACGAAACGGATGGCCGAGGACCTCGCCAGCTATATGCGTGACCTGGGGCTGCGTGCTCGTTATATGCATTCCGAAATCGACTCTCTGGATCGCGTGGAGATCATTCGCGGCCTGAGACTGGGTGAGTTCGACATCCTCGTGGGCGTCAACCTGCTCCGAGAGGGTCTTGACCTGCCTGAAGTGTCCCTGGTCGCTATCCTGGACGCGGACAAGGAGGGGTTCTTAAGGTCCGAACGTTCTCTGATCCAGACCTCGGGTCGCGCCGCCCGGCATCAGGCCGGCCTCGTCATCTTGTATGCGGACGAGGTGACGCACTCGATGCGTCAGGCAATCGATGAGACCCGCCGACGGCGCGCTCGGCAGCAGGCGCACAACGAGGCGCACGGGGTGACGCCGGAGACCATTTACAAGTCCAAGGCGGAGGTTCTCCAGGCGACGGCCGTCGCAGACACCAGGCGGGACGACTTCGAAGCGTATGAAGCCATACCGGCGTATGACGTAGGGACGAACCGGGTCGACCTCCTCGCCGAGTTGGAGAAGAAAATGGCAGCCGCTGCGGCCAACCTGGAATTCGAAAAGGCGGCCGAGTATCGCGATGAGATCACGCGGCTCGAGGCAGAAACGCGTGCGGACACGGGCGCAGCCACGAGACAGGACCGTGGGTGAGCGCGGCGTCGGTCGCGTCCCGTCCCTCGATTTGAAGGCTGCGGGACAGGCGATTCGTCGAGCGGTCGAGGAAGATGTGGGTTCAGGGGACCTGTCCACGCTCTGGACCATCCAGGCGAATGCGACGGGTCAGGCGCGCCTGATCTCCAAGGCAGAAGGCATCGTGGCCGGGCTGGATGTTGCGGCGGCGACGTTCAATGTGCTGGACCCCAGGATCTGCTTCGAGAAGATCGTGGAGGACGGCGCGTCCGTCCTGCCGGAGCAGGTGATCGCGGAAGTCTCGGGACCGACGAAGGGCATCTTGACCGCGGAGCGGATGGCGCTCAATTTCCTGCAGCGAATGTCTGGGATTGCGACCGGAACGGCCCGCTTCGTCCGGGCAATCGCGGGAACCGGCGCGCGTATCCTAGACACGAGAAAAACCGTGCCGGGGCTTCGCCTGCTGGACAAGTACGCGGTGAGAGTCGGTGGCGGCCAGAATCACCGGATGGGGCTCTACGACATGGTGCTGCTCAAGGAAAACCACATCGAGGCCGCGGACGGGATCGGTCCGGCCGTCTGGGCGGTCCGAGTCGCGATGGAGCGCACGGGCCCCGCTGTAAAGATCGGGGTGGAAGTGGAAACTTTCCGGGAACTGGACGAAGCGATCGCCGTGGGCGTAGATTGGATCTTGCTGGACAACATGCCGTTGGATCAGATGCGCCGGGCTGTTGAGATCGTCCAGAAGCGGTCTCCGGTCAGACCGATGCTCGAGGCTTCCGGGAACGTGACGCTGGATAACGTCCGTGACGTTGCGAAGACCGGCGTGGACCTGATCTCGGTCGGCGCGTTGACCCATTCCGTGACGGCGTTGGACATCAGCCTTCGATTTCGGAGTCGTTGAAGGCTTCGCAGATATCGCACGCAATTTCAGGCCTGTGAGCGCAACGCTCGACACTTCACATAGCTACAAGGTGCTGGCGTTTCTGTCCGAACAGGCGGGACGCGTGTGTAGCCGTACGAATCTGAAGGCAGCGCTGGGAGGGAGCGACACCGACCTGGAGGATGCGCTCCGGGAGATTCGTCGTCTGGGGTATCCCCTACACGAAACAGACAGCCCCTTCGAACGAGCGCAGTCGCTTCAGTTAAAAACCGCCGTGGCGGTCGTCAACCGGAGGCGGTTTCAGGAGGGCCTGAAGACTCGAGTCCTCGGGCGTCGTCTCGCCTGCCATCTGGAGGTCCGGTCGACCAGCGACGTGGCGATGGAGGCGGGGCTGCGAGGCGCGCCGCACGGCAGTGTGGTCCTGGCCGAGCATCAGACCGCCGGGCGGGGTCGTTGCGGTCGGGATTGGTACTCGCCGCCGGGCGTCGGGCTCTGGTTCTCGATCTTGCTCAGGTTCAAGCTGACCGTGGAGGAAAGTTGGATGCTGACCCTTGGGGCCGGGGTGGCCGTTTCAGAAGCGATGGAAGCTGCCACGGGGATTCGCCCCGACTTGATGTGGCCGAATGACGTTCTGATCGGCCGGCGGAAGCTGGCCGGCATCCTGACGGAGGCACGCTTGGAAGGTCCACGCATCGCATTCGCAGTCGTAGGCATCGGGATCAACGTCGCGCAGGATGTCACGGACTTCCCACCGGACCTCCGCGGGCGCGCCACCTCTGTCAAGATGGCGTCAGGCCGGACGCCGGACCGGTCGTGTCTCCTCGGTACCGTCTTGGAGAGATTGGAGTCGGTCTACAGCGCTTTGAGGCCGGAGCCAATCCGATCGCTGTGGAAGGCGCGGAGTTCAATTTTGGGATCCCGCGTAAACGCACGGTCGATCGACGGGCAGGTTGAAGGAATCGCCGAGGACGTCACTGCAGGCGGCGCGCTGAGTGTCAGGCTCGATGATGGCCGTTTGGCGTCCGTTCGATTCGGTGAGGTCGAGGCAATCCGTGAGTTGAATCGGTGCCTGGATGATGCTCCTCCTCCTTGATGTCGGCAATACGCGGATCGGTTGCGGTCTCTTCGAAGGCGAGGGGATCGCACACCGTTGGTCTTGGCCGACGGCGATCCACCGGTCTGCGGACGCCTATGCCGGAGATTTGAACCAGGCGCTCGAAGAGCGAAGCCTCCGTCCGGACGACCTCGACGCTGTCGTTTCCGCTTCCGTCGTTCAAGGGATGACGGGGAGACTCCGGACGAGTGTTCGGGCCGTCTGCAAGGCTCCGTTCGTGGCTGCGGATCCGTCGATGGACCTCGGCGTAGACGTGGCTGTCCCGATTCCCGAGGCGGTGGGCATCGACAGACTGCTCGCGGCGGGCGAGGCCTATCGTCTTTTCAAGGGGGCAGTGATCGTCGTCGACCTGGGTTCTGCCGTGACGATAGATCTGGTTTCTGCGGACGGACGTTTTCTCGGGGGCGCGATCACGGCCGGGCTTCGCACCGCGACCTCGGGACTTTCGGCGAAGACGAGTCTCCTCCCCGAGGTCGACCTTGAAGCGCCTTCATCCGTTCTGGGCCAGGACACCCGCGAGTGCATCCTGGCCGGTGTTGTTTACACGACGGCGGGCGGGGTGGATCGGGTGATACGGGAGATGGCGGGAGAGGCGGACACGGATCCGCAGGTCTGTCTTACCGGAGGGGATGCGGCCTTCCTGTCCCCATTTTTGCGGCACCCGCACAGCATTGAGCCGGACTTGGTCTTGCGGGGCTTGGCCGCAGCTTACAGACGATCTGCAGCATCGGCCGTATGAATCGGACCTGGGAACGTCTCGGTTTCAGTTCCAAGCGCGACGCCGCCCAGCCTGAACGGTTTGCCTTCAGCAAGGCCTCGGCCCATTCCACGCCGCGTGCGTCATCCCGTTTTTCGATCTCGTAGTCGCATATCCTCGCCCCTCATCAACGGTCTGTCGCACGCTCGGTCCAGTTGGCGCGGCGGCGCGACAAGAGGATGCGCAGTTTGTCAGGACGGGCGTCTCCGTTGACGCGGCCGTAGGCCAAGCCTGTCATTCATCCTGATTCGCGGTTTCGGAGGAAATTTGAGCACGATGACGTGTCGACGCGCACGGATCGGCTGGTTTGTTCTTGCGATCGGATTGCAGACAGGGCCGCCGGCATTTGGAGATACGGCGACCCCCGAGGTTCAGCAAATCATCGAGCGCCTGGACGGGCTTTACCGCAGCCAGACGAGTTACAGTCGCGTGGAGATGACGATCGTCACGCCCCACTGGAAACGCACCGTGGCGATGCGCATGTGGACGGAAGGGATGGACAAGACCCTCATCACCATCACCGCACCCAAGAAAGATGCGGGGATCTCGACGCTGCGCATCGGGACGGAGATGTGGAACTACTTCCCCAAGATCGACAAGGTCATGAAAGTGCCCCCCTCCATGATGATGGCCTCCTGGATGGGCTCCGACTTTACGAATGACGATCTCGTGAAGGAGAGTTCTCTGGTGAGAGATTATCACGCGCGTCTTTTGGAAGGAGACGGAGAGCGTCCGGAGCATTACGTGATCGAGCTGGTTCCGAAGGAACGGATCCCGACCGTTTGGGGTAAGATTGTCGAGACGATCCGGAAAGAAGGGCTGGTCCCCGTCAGCAGCGTCTTTTTCGATGAGAAGGGAAATCGGATGCGCGTGATGGCGTTCGGCGAAGTCAAGATGCTCGGAGGCCGAAGAATCCCTTCTGTCCTCGAGATGGTGCCCGTGAACAAGGAGGATCGCAGGACCGTGATTCGTTATCTGGATGCGCAATTCGACATCGAACTGGACCGACAGACCTTTACACGACGGAATTTGAGAAGACGCAGGTAGGCGTACGATGCGGGTCGCGAAGATCGGCTTCAGGAATCTGTTTCGACACCGAAGGCGCTCGCTTTTGACGGTGCTCACGATGGCGGCCGGCTTCTTCCTCTGCTCTCTCTCCTTCGGCGTGTCTGACGGTACGTACTCGACCGTGATCGATGCGTTTACCCGAAATCATACGGGACACATTCAGGTGCATCGAACGGGATACCTGGAAAAACCCTCACTCTATAACACGATTGACAATGTGGACGAGCTCGGCGAAAGCCTCTCGTCCTTCTTAGAGGTTGCGTCGTGGACGCCTCGGCTCTTTTCCGCGGGGCTCGCCTCTGTCGGGAAGAAGACGGCGGGTGCCCGCATCACAGGGGTTCAACCCGGACGGGAAGCCGTCACGACGCGACTCAAGGATCGCGTGACTGCCGGGCGGTTTCTTTCAGACCTTTCCTCACCCGAAGTCATGATCGGGAGAGGACTGGCAGAAGTCCTTCGCGCGGACGTGGAGGACGAACTCGTGCTGATCGCGCAGGCGGCCGATGGATCGATCGCCAACGACGTTTTTCGGATCGTCGGATTCGTGGGGGACAAAGAGGATGTCCAGGAGCGCATGACCTGCTATCTGCATCTGCGAACCGTTCAGGACTTTCTGGTCCTGCCCGGTCGTGTGCACGAAATCGCGGTTGTCCTGGAGGATCATTTGGGGTCGATCCAAACCGCAAGTCTAATGCAGCGTTCGTTGGACGATCCGTCGATCGAGATCTCGCCGTGGCAGGTGGTCGAAAAGGAGTTTTACCAAGCCATGGAGGCAGATTTGAAGGGGATGTGGATCTCGCTTGCAATCATCATGGTCATCGTAGCGATCGGTGTACTGAATACGGTGTTGATGAGCATCCTGGAGCGCACGAGAGAGTTCGGCGTGCTGCGGGCGCTGGGGACGCGCCCGGCCGATGTGTTCAAACTGGTCCTGAGCGAGACCTTCTTTTTGGGCGTGTTCAGCGTTCTGATTGGAAGTGCCGCGAGTCTGGTCGGCAACCACCTGATGTCGGTCTACGGCATCGCGTACCCGGAGCCCGTGGACCTGTCAGGCTTCGTCTTTGATCGGATGGTCGCGCGGATTTCGCCCAGAGTGTTTTGGATCCCCGGCGTTTTGACGTTTGCCACGGCTGTTGTCGTGAGCATCTTTCCGGCCGTGCGTGCCGCCAGAGTCGCGCCGGTGCAAGCCATGAGGACCTATTAAGGCCTGATCCGGACCCATGTTTTTTCTTCTCAAGATTGCCTGTCGAAACCTGTTTCGGAATACAAGGCGGACCGTTCTCTCCAGCCTCGCCATCGGGATTGGCCTCGCGTCTCTGATCTTCACGGATGCGGTTATTATCGGTATGAGCGAGACCATGATCCGCACGGCCACGGATACGTTTCTGGGACACGGGCAAGTTCACGCCGAAGGTTTCCGGAACACGCTCGAGGTTGAGGAAACGGTGAAGGATCTCAAGTCGCTTGTGCTGCGGCTTCGGGAGGAACCTCGGGTCAGCGCGTTTACGCTGCGCACGATGACGCCGGCGATGGTTTCGTCCGCGGCGAACGTCGGTTCGGTTGTGCTCTACGGAATCGATCCAGGGTCGGAAAAGGAGATTTCACGCGTCGATGAAGCGGTGGAAGAGGGCACCTTCTTGGACGAAGCTGGCGTCGGACAGATTCTGATCGGGGCAAAGCTGGCGGAGACGCTCGAGGTCGGGCTGGGGGACCGGATTGTGGTCACCGTAGCCGAGGCCCACACCGGCCAACTGTCTCAGGACCTGCTTCGCGTCGGCGGCATTTTCCGGATGAACATTCGGGAGATGGACCGTGGCATCGCGTTTGTCCGGCTCGGTCGAGCCCAGGATCTTCTCGGACTGGAGGATGAAGTGCACGAGGTGGCCCTGCATTTCGAGGCGCTCGACGCTGTGGAGGACCCGACGTTCGATTTTGTGGCCCGATTTTCTGCGTCCGGCAACGAGGCACTGGGATGGAAAGATCTCATGCCACAGCTTTACGCCGTCATCGAGTTCTCCCAATATTCGTCGTTCGTTATTGCCGGCATCCTGTTTGCCGTCGTGTCGCTGGGCATTATGAACACGCTGTTCATGTCGCTTTATGAGCGGTTGTTCGAATTCGGAGTGCTGAGGGCGGTCGGAACCCGCCCGGTGCGAATTGGATTGATGGTCCTCTCCGAGGCGGGCGCCCTCTCGATTCTGAGCATCGTGCTCGGTTCGTGCCTCGGTTTCGTCGTTACGTACGCCTACTCGATCTACGGAATCGACTACGTTGGCCTGGAGTTTGCCGGCGTCACCTTTCGGGATCTGATTCATCCCAGCTTGAGGCTGCAGCAGTTTATTCTTTTTCCGGCCGCTGTCCTTCTGTTCACGCTCATTGCTGCGGCCTACCCTTCATTCCATGCGGCCAGGTTGCGTCCGGCGGTGGCCATGCGAGAGTACGAATAACACGGGACGCCCGATGGAAGATCGGACAAACGAAGTGATCCGAACCGAGGCCGTCTCCAAGGTTTACGGCAGCGGTGAGGTTGAGGTCGGCGCGCTGAAGGACGTCTCCCTGCGCATCGTGCGCGGGGAATTTTCCGCCATCGCCGGGCCTTCCGGCTCCGGGAAGACGACGCTTCTGAATGTCGTCAGCGGATTGGACAAACCGACCTCCGGGAGCGTCTTTCTGGCAGGCCGGCGAATCAGCGAACTGAATGGCCGGGAACTGTCCGACTTTCGCAGAGACCACATCGGATTCGTGTTCCAATCTTATAACCTGATCCCGGTTTTGACGGCACGAGAAAATATCGAGTACGTGATGCTCTTGCAGGGCGTGCCCGGCGTCGAAAGGAGGCGACGCGTGTCTGAGGTCCTCAAGGCGTTGGGCCTCGAGGCGATGGAGAATCGGCGCCCGACCCAGCTTTCAGGAGGACAGCAGCAGCGCGTGGCCGTCGCTCGGGCGATCGCCGCCCGGCCGGATCTGATCCTTGCGGATGAACCGACGGCGAATCTGGATTCGACGACGGGAAGCGCACTGATCGACATGATGCGGGAGTTGAACGAGAAGATGGGCGTGACGTTCCTCTTCTCCTCCCACGATCAGATGATCATGGATCGCGCAAGACGTCTTCTGATACTCAAGGACGGCCAAATTGATCGGGACGAGACAAGGGCATAGGGTCCCGTCGCGGCCTGACGGCCGAATTGATTGAGATGAAGAGAAGGAGCAGGCATCTATCGGATCGTCCTCTCCCTGTTTTGCGTCTTGACCCCCGTCGTATGCGCCCAAGGGGAAGCGCTCAGGATCGGGGGCTACCTCAAGTCTTTCTTCACTGCGCTCGATCGCCCGACCCCCGGTGAGGAGACGGAAGTTGCGGCTCGCCTGAGCGTCCGGCTCAATCTCTCCTGGCAGCCGAATGACCGGTTTTCCGCCCTGGCGGCCTACGGCCTCTCTCCGCAGGCGCGGAGCGGCGAAAGCGGTCTTCAAGCGTCCCATCTTCCGAAACCCGGGCCCCTTTCTTATCGTTTGCGAGATTGGCGGGCGCGTTTCTATCCTTCTCCCCGGGATACGGTCTCTTCCTTCTCTCTGTTCAACAATCTGGATCGAGCCCTGGTCTCGATCTACTGGGAGGACGCCGACATCACCGTGGGGCGCCAGCCGGTGGCGTTCGGCTCCGCGCGTCGGCTGAATCCCTCCGATGTCATCGCCCCCTTTACCTACGAGGCCATCGACAAAGAGGAACGCACCGGGGTGGACGCCTTCCGGATTCGTGGACGTCCGGGGGGTGCGCTGGAGGTGGATGCGGGCTGGGTGTTCGGCAGGAATTTCAAGACGGCAGAGAGCGCCGGTTTCCTGAGGACCGGCTTCTACGTCAAGTCGACCGACCTTTGGGCGTTGGCGATGGTCTTCAGGAAAAAACTGCTGTTCGGCCTGGATCTCTCCCGTTCCATCGGGGGCGCAGGGTCGTGGGTCGAGGCGGCTTACACACTCGCGGCCGAGGCGGAGGGAGGCGACTACCTGCGGTTGTCCGCCGGCCTCGACCACTACCTGTTCCAGGGCACCTACGGGTTCGTGGAGTATCACTTCAACGGCGCGGGAAGCGGTGAGCCGCAGACCTATTTCAGCTTGCTCAACGATTTCGCCCATTCGGAGGGCGCTGTTTTCCTCTTCGCGCGACACTACCTCGCACTCGGCATCCACCGCGAGGTGACCCCGCTTGTCGTGATCGCGACCGAAGCCCTCATCAACCTGAACGATGGCTCGGTGCTGTTTGCGCCCTCGTTGGAGAGAAGCCTGAGCGAGGACCTCTCCCTGCGATGCGGCGCGTTTGTCAAGCTGGGCGCGGGACTCGAGCGCGCGCTCGAAGCCCGATCGGAATTCGGACGCTACCCAAACCTCGTCTTCGTCTCCATCCAGGCCTACTTCTGAGTACGAGCTCAAATCGGCGACAGGACGAGATCGGATACGCTAGCCGTCCGGGGAATCTCCAGGCTGGAACAGGCCATCCGGGCCGTCCTGAAGCGTTGAGGCAGGACGCAAGGCGGCAACCTGCCGCCCGGAGTCAGGCCTTGACAGGTAAACATATGTGCAGTATATTCCTTCGCGTGTTCGAGACAGGAGGGTGGCTCGGAGCCACAAGCGGGATACGGGGGATGGAATGGCGATGCTTCGAATCGAGGAAGTGGGCGCCCGCACGATTCTTACGCCGCAGAATGAGGCATCTGCACTTTACCCCGACTACGACTTTTCGCTCAATCCCTACCAGGGGTGCGGCATGGGCTGCGCCTATTGCTACGTGATGGGCTATCCGTTCGCGGAGGCGCACCCCTTGGCCTGGGGCAAGTGGGTGAGGCCCAAAGTGAACGCGGCCTTCCTCCTCGGGAAGGCACGGGCGAAGGTCTGGGGAAAACGGCTCTTCATGTCCTCGGCCACCGATCCGTACCAGTACGTCGAGCGAAGATATCGGCTGACTCGCGACTGTCTGAAAGTCCTCCTCGAGTGCAACATCGAGCGGCTGACGGTGCATACGCGTAGCCATCTCATCCTGGAAGATCTAGACCTGCTCACCGCTTTCCGCGACCGGGTGGAAGTCGGGTTTTCCGTCCCCACCGATGATGACCGCGTTCGGCAGCGGCTGGAACCCCACGCGCCGACGATCGATCTGCGGATGAGAACGATGCGTAAGCTGCGCGAGTCGGGGATCAGGGTCTGGGCATCCGTCGCGCCGATGGTTTACTGTTGCCCGGACCGGTTCGCATCCCTGCTTGCCGAAGTCGCGGAGTTTGCGTGGATCGGCAGGATGAGGTGGGACGATCGAACAGGTTTCGAAACGGTCGGCCGGGCTGCCCGGTTCGTCAAGAGCCGGGAGTACGAGGCGCTTATGAAGGAGCTTGTGATCCGTTTTCGGGCGGTGGGATTGATGACATAGATCAGGCGTCCGGAGAATGGCAGAGAACGGCGGTCTGCAAAGGGCCTTTTTGTTTTTTCGTCATCTCGATGGCGGGAGGGCCGTGCGCCACGTGACGACTCGACGCGACCCGATGCCCTGATTCCGGTCCTGGCAGCCAGGTACGCAGCTATGCGCTCCTCCAGGCGCCCCGTGTTGCCTGGTCGATCAGGCGCCGTTCCTTCTGACTCTGCCGCACGCGCCTGTCGAGGTCGACCGGGTCCCAGCGCGAGAGCAGTTGGGAACGCATCTCTTCGATCAACGGTTCGAATTTCGGGTCCCGGGCGAGGTCGTGAAATTCTTTCGGGTCTGCTATGAGGTCGTAGAGCTCGAGGGGATCGCCCAGGCTGTAGTTGAGTTTGTATCTGCCCCTTCGCAGCATGGCCATCGGCCTGTCGACCCCGTGGGCGAGGTATTCGGAGAAGGCGGTGTCCTTCCAATCCTCCGCGCTGCCCGGCATGAGCGGTAAGAGGCTGTCCCCGTCCAGAGGCGCCACGCTGGAGGCCCCTGCGATGTCGACGAGCGTGGCCACGAGATCGACGAGAGAGACGACTTCCGTGATGCGTCGATTGGCCGGCAGACGTCCAGGCCACGCGACCTGAAGCGGCACGCGGACGGACGGCTCATAGAAATTCGACTTACGCCACATCCCGTGCTCACCGTTCATTTCACCGTGGTCACTCGTGTAGATGACGACTGTATCGCGGGCTTGGCCGGTCTCCTCCAGCACGTCGAGAAGTCGGCCGATTTTTTGGTCGAGATAGCTGATGAGGCCATAGTAGCCCGCACGGCCTCTGCGCACCTGCGCCTCAGAGAAATGGACGAGTCCGAACATGCTTCGCATGCGTCTGTAGACTGGGTGTTGGTTCTCGAGGTGGCTTGGTGGAATCTCCGGGAGGTCTATGCGATCGGTCGGATACAGGTTGAAAAAGCGCTCCGGCACGACGAGCGGGAAGTGGGGCGCGATGAAGGAGACATTCAGGATCCAGCGCTGGTCCCGGCGAGACGAATCCCTCAGGTAGTCTATGGCTCGAGCTTCAGCGAGGTCGTCGACCTCGATTTCTTCGGTCGTGCCTGGACCGGCCGCGTCGAGACCTGGCCACGGCTCATCCGCGGAAGGCGTACCCTCCGCCCAGTCAAAGATGTCGTGCGACCACTCGGCGTGTAGGTCTCTGGCAAGCTGGACCCTGAATCCGTGGAGCCGGTCCGGTCCGCAGAAATGTTGTTTGCCTGAGAGGACCGCGTCATACCCTGCGTCGCGCAGGAGGTGGGCCCAGGTGACGGCGTCCGGGGCGAGCGGCGTGGCGTTGTCCCAGGTCGCGATATTGCTGATGTAGCGTCCCGTCATGAATGACATGCGGGAGGGCATGCAGAGAGGTGAATTGCAGTAGGCGTTCTGGAAGGTGACCCCTTCTCGGGCGAGCCGGTCCATGTTCGGGGTCTGGACGAGGGGATGGCCGTACGGCCCGCTGAACATGGGCGCGTGCTCGTCGGACATGATGAGCAGAATGTTCGGACGATCGACGCGCTCCGACGACGATGCGGTTCCAGTGGGCATCCGAGATTTTGCCGCTAACCCTTGACTTTCCTGTCTGAATGCGCTATGATGCGCGGCGAACCCGGAAACTAACACTGCCTTTCTGAACCGTCAAGTCGAAACCGATTCGAGATGCCCGGAGGCCGCGATGTCGGACATCAACCTGGAAGAGATTCGAAGACAAGACCGCACCCACGTGTGGCATCCCATGCTCCAGCATCGCGTTCTCGAAAAGAAGGATCTGCTCGTCGTTCAGGAGTCGAGGGGCACCGAGATCGTGGATGCCGAGGGGAAACGTTACCTGGACGCCTACGCCGGGATCTGGAACGTCAACGTGGGATACGGGAGAGAGGAGATCGTCAACGCGGTCAATGAACAGATGAAACGGCTTGCGTTCTATCCTCAAACGCAGGTGAGCCTGCCTGCGGCGAGGTTGGCCGCGATCTTGAGCGAGATCCTCCCCGGCGATCTGGATCACACCTTCTTCTGCAACAGCGGATCGGAGGCAAACGAGACGGCGATCAAGGTTGCGAGACAGTACGGTCGCCAGAAGTTTCCGGGCGAAAACCGCTACAAGATCATCGCGCGCTACCAGGGCTATCACGGGTTCACGTACGGGGCCATGTCGGCGACGGGGCAGGTGAAGCGCAGGGAGAAATTCGAGCCGCTGGTCCCGGGGTTTGTCCACGTCGAGCCGCCCCTGCCCGGTGTGGACGGCCTGGCGGTGATAGAGAAGGCGGTTGAGCGCGAAGGACCCGAAACCGTCGTCGCCGTGATCGCCGAGCCCATTATCGGGGGCGGCGGTGTGCTGGTGCCTCCGGACGACTATATTCCCGGCCTGCGGGAGATCTGCGACAAGTATGGGCTGCTTCTCATCCTGGATGAGGTGATTACGGGGTTTGGCCGAACGGGCAAGCTGTTCGCCTCAGAGCATTGGGGCGTGGTGCCTGATATGATGACGATGGCGAAGGGCATCTCGAGTGGGTATCTGCCTCTCGGCGCGTGCGCGGTAACGCAGGGCGTCTTCGAGGCATTCCTGGGTGAACCGGAAGAGGAGCGTGAGTACTCGTCGATCAGCACCTACGGCGGCCATCCCGCCTGCTGCGTCGCCGCCCTCGCGAACATCGAGATCCTGCTGAAAGAGAGGCTTTGGGAAAATGCGGAACGCGTCGGACGCTATCTCCTCGAAGGTCTCCAGAGCCTCGCGTCTCGATTCGTGGGGGAGGTGAGAGGCAAGGGCCTGATGATCGCCATAGAGCTGGTGGGCGTGGATGGGCGGATGCTGGACGCAGGTCGGACGTCCCGCGTCCAGGCCCGAATCCTGGAGGAGGGCGTGATCGTCGGAAAGATGAGCCACGTGATGTCGGGTCCGGAGAGCGTACTCTTTTTGGCTCCACCCCTGATCCTGAGCGAACAAGAGGCGGATCGCATCATCGGCGCCATCCGATTGGGCCTCGATTCCATCCAATAGGATATTCAGTCGGTAGGAGCGAGCAGCTCGGCAAGGGCTCCGTGAGGAACGCTGGATGTCATGATCGAGGACCCTGCCCAGCAAGTAGAGATTCACGTCGCGGGCAACACGGCGCTCGACCTGTTGGTTCGAGATGTGCCTCCTGAAATCGGCGCGGCGGCCGACGGATGGCGCGGAGGAAACACGCACTTTCTCGACCGACCCCTTGAAGCGGTGCTGGGCGGCCAGGGGGGCGGGACGGCCCTTGTGCTCGGCAAGCTGGGCCATCGTGTGTCTTTGAACACGCAGATCGGGACCGATGCGTTCGGAACGATTCTGCGATCCCGACTCGCTGAGGCAAACGTTGACGTGGTCGGTCCCGCCAGTCCGTCAACGGCCGTGAACGTGATTCTGCTGGATCCCGACGGGCTTCGGCGGTCTTTCTACTTTCGCGGAGAACGGGTCGATTGGTTGTTTTCTCGCGGCCATGAAAGCAGCAAGTGGTTTTTCGCGGGCGGTTACGGCGGGATCGTTCCGGAGGACCTCGACCGGCTGCGGGCCTGCTTCAGGGCGTTCCGTGGCCGGGGGACAGGGGTTGCCTTCGACATCGGACCCTGGTTCGCCGGGCGGGTGAGTCCGGACGCCATGCGCACGTTGTGGCAGGAGGTGGACTGCCTGATCGGAACGGAGTCGGAGCTCTCGGTCTGGGCCTCTGAGGCCAGAGGGTGCGAGCTTGTCGAGCAGTTGCTGAATCTCGGGCCCGGACGCGTGGTGGTGAAGCGGGGTCCAGAGGGCGCGGCGTTCGGAGGGGTGGAGGAGGCTGTGGATAGCGTGGCCGCGGAGGCGGTACACGGGGCCAACACGACAGGTGCAGGCGACACGTTCAACGCGGCGTTGCTTCACGGACTTTGCGCGAATCGCGATTTGAGCGAGGCCGTTCCGTTCGCCGTCGATCTGGCCACGAAGGTCGTCAAGAAAGGACGTGGGATTCAAGGGGCGTTTGAAGATTGAGGGATCGCGGTGGTGGTTGGGTCTGGGTTTCGTGGACTCAGTCAGCCGTCTTGGAAGAACCTGAGGGGGTGTAAACGTGTCGAGATCGAAGCGTCTGAACGTTGCGTTGATCGGGTATTCCTTTATGGGGAAGGCCCACAGCCACGCCTACCGGGACGTTTCGATGTTCTTTCCGAACACCGGGGCGGAGCCGGTGATGAAGGTGATCTGCGGCCGGAACGAGCGGGCGCTCCGTCAGGCGGCGGAGGAGTTTGGCTGGGAGGGATGGGACACCTCGTGGCGCAGGGTTGTGGCGCGCGAGGATATCGACGTCGTCGATATCTGTACGCCTGGCGACGAGCATGCCCGGATGGCGATTGCGGCGCTGGACGCGGGAAAGCACGTAATTTGCGAGAAGCCACTGGCGAACGACCTGAAGGAAGCCAGGGAGATGCTGAAGGCGGCGAGGCGCGCCGGGAGTAAGACGATGGTGGCCTTCAACTACCGTAGGGTGCCGGCGGTGGCGCTTGCCCGGCAGCTGATTCGGGAGGGGAAGCTTGGTCAGATTTACCACTGGCGTGGGGTCTACCTGCAGGACTGGATTCTGGATCCGGAGTTTCCGCTTGTCTGGCGTTTGCAAAAGGCGAGGGCGGGTTCGGGTCCGCACGGGGATCTGAACGCGCACCTGATCGATCTGGCCTACGACTTGGTTGGGGAGATCGACGCCGTGGTTGGGGCGGATACGACGTTTATCAAGGAGCGTCCGCTTGCCGAGTCGGTGGATGCTTCGCTGGGCGCCACGGGCAGAGGTCGGAAGAAGGGGCGGGTGACGGTGGACGATGCGACGCTCTTCCTTGCGCGATTCAAGAACGGGGCGATCGGGTCGTTCGAAGGGACGCGATTTGCGGCGGGACGGCGGAACCACAACCGGTTCGAGATCAACGGCAGCGAGGGGAGCCTCGTCTTCAATCTGGAGAAGATGAACGAGTTGCAGTTTTACGCTCGAGGAGACGAAGACCACGTTCAGGGGTTTCGTGAGATCATCGTGAACGAGGGGGTGCATCCCTACATTTCAGCGTGGTGGCCCCCCGGTCACATCATCGGGTGGGAGCACACGTTTGTTCACGAGATCAAGGATTTTCTGGAGGCGATTGCGGGGGACGGGAAGGTCTCGCCCGATTTTGAGGAGGGGACGCGGGTGCAGGCGGTGCTGGAGGCGGTGAGTCAGTCGGCGAAGTCGAAGGCGTGGGTGAAGGTGCCCGGAATCTGAATTGTATGAAAGGAGGGGGACGATGGCCAGGCCCTGCACGTTGTTCACGGGCCAGTGGGCTGATCTGCCGCTCGAGGTGCTCGCGGAGAAGGCGAGCGCGTGGGGCTACGACGGTCTGGAGCTGGCCTGCTGGGGCGACCACATGGACGTTCGGGAAGCAGCGTCGAGCGATCGCTACTGCAGGCGTCGCCACGAGATTTTGGAGGCGCACGACCTCCAGTTGTGGTCGATCAGCAATCACCTGGTGGGTCAGGCGGTGTGCGACCGGATCGACGTCCGCCATCAAGCGATTCTGCCGGCTCACGTCTGGGGGGACGGAGAGCCGGATGGGGTGAACCGCAGGGCTGCGGAGGATATGTCGGTGGCGGCCGAGGCGGCGGTTGCGCTGGGCGTGAAGGTGGTCAACGGCTTCACGGGCTCTTCGATCTGGCCTTTGCTCTACTCGTTCCCCCCGGTGGATCCTGCGGCGATCGACGCAGGGTTCAGGGAGTTTGCGGATCGCTGGGATCCGATTCTGGATGCGTTCGAGGCGCAGGGCGTGCGGTTCGCGCTGGAGGTTCATCCGACGGAGATCGCGTTCGACATTGCTTCGGCCGCCCGAGCGTTGAAGGCCTTGAAGGATCGGCGGGCGTTCGGGTTCAACTACGACCCGAGTCACATGGTCTATCAGAATGTGGACTACGTCGGTTTCATCCGGGAGTTCAAGGACCGGATCTATCACGTTCACGTGAAGGATGCCTATGCCTCACCGGTCCCGACGCGGGCGGGAGTGTTCGGGGGGCACACCTCGTTCGGGGACCCGGATCGCAGCTGGGATTTCCGATCGCCGGGCCGGGGCAGCGTCGAATTCGAGGAAGTGATCCGCGCGCTGAATGAGATCGGGTATCGAGGCCCGCTGTCGGTCGAGTGGGAAGACTCCGGCATGGACCGGGAGGCGGGCGCGGCCGAAGCCTGCGCGTTCGTGAACAGCATCGATTTCGACCCGCCGGACCGGGCCTTCGACGACGCCTTCTCCGAGTAGGGCCTTCGTGGTGGCGTGACTCCGGCCGGCGAGCAGGACTCCTGGCCCTTTTTTGTCCAGAACCGAGGGCACGGTTCGTGATGCGATCGATCTGCTTGGCAGTGTTGATGGCGTTGGCGTCGTGCGCGCCGCAAGACTCGCGCACGCTCGTATTCGGGCGCGGCGGAGATTCTGTCGGCCTGGACCCCGCCCTGGAGACGGACGGCGAGTCCTTCAAAGTCTGCGACAACATCTATCAGACGCTCGTCACCTTCAAGCCCGAGAAGACGGACGTGATCCCCGAACTCGCGACGTCTTGGGAGGTCTCCGGTGACGGGCTGACCTGGACGTTTCACTTGAGACGGGACGTCCTGTTCCACGACGGCACCCCGTTTCGCGCAGATGCTGTGGTTTTCTCACTCGGCAGACAGTTCAAGGAAGATCATCCCCACCATCGCGTGGCGGGCGCCTATCAATACTGGAACAGCATGTCGATGAACGAGATCGTGAAAGATATCCGCGCAGTCGACGACCATACGCTGGAAATCGAGTTGTCGCGGCCCAATGCACCCTTTCTTTCCAACCTCGCGATGAACTTCTGTGCTATCGTGAGTCCGTCCGCCGTCAGGCGAAGAGGCGCTGACTATCCCCGCCATCCCGTGGGAACCGGGCCGTTCCGTTTCGTGGAATGGATCAAGGACGATCGGATCGTGCTCGACAAGAACCCTGACTACTGGGGAGACCCGCCTCGGGTGGATCGGCTGATCTTCCGCAGCATTCCCGAGAATTCCGTCAGGCTGATCGCGCTCAGCCATGGATCGATTCACGGGATGGACAACTTGGTGCCTGACTTTATCCCCGACATCGAGGCCAATCCAGACCTGCAGCTTTTGACGCAGGCCGGAATGAACGTGGGCTACCTCGCGATGAACATGGACCGCCCCCCTTTTCACCTGCTGAAGGTGCGTCGGGCGATTAATCATGCCGTGAACAAGAAGGCCCTGGCAGACAACCTTTATCATGGCATGGCGATTCCGGCCGTGAATCCGATTCCGCCTACGCTCTGGAGTTACAACGAGGAGATCGAAGGCTACGCTTACGATCCGGATCGTGCCCGAGCTTTGCTGGAGGAGGCCGGTTTTCCCGACGGGTTTCAGACGACCCTGTGGGCCATGCCGGTTCCCAGGCCCTACATGCCGCAGCCCCTGAAGATCGCCCAGGCGATTCAAGCCGATTTGACGGCGGTCGGGATCGAGGCGGAGATCGTCACCTTCGAGTGGGGGACCTATCTGGACAAGGTGCAGCGGGGTCAGCACGACATGGCCCTTCTGGGCTGGACCGGAGACAACGGGGACCCCGACAACTTTCTCTACGTTTTGCTGGACAAGCGTGCAACAACGTTTCCTGCGAACAACATCGCGTTCTACCGAAGCGACGCGCTTCACGAGTTGCTGGTGGCAGCTCAGCGAGAGGTGGCGCCCGAATCTCGAACCGCGCTTTATCGCAAGGCCCAGGAGATTGTGCACCGGGATGCGCCCTGGGTGCCGCTTGTTCACGCCGCTCAGACCGCCGCCTTCAGAACGTCCGTAAGCGGGTTCCGCCTTCATCCCACCGGGAGTAAGTGGTTTCACGGCGTCGCGCTTGCTCAGGAATAGAAGGCAGAGGCAGATCCTCCCGTCACCCTACCAAGCCCATTCAATCTGTGCGCGCCTTCGTACTCAAACGTCTGTTGCTTCTGATTCCGACGCTTCTGGGAATCAGCGCCCTGGTTTTCGTCATGATCCACCTGGTACCGGGAGACCCGGCGCAGGTGATGCTGGGTGAACGGGCCAGCGCGAGCAGCATCGAGGCGTTGCGCCATCAACTGGGGTTGGACCGCCCCCTCCACGTCCAGTTCGGCCGCTACATCGCGGGGCTCCTCAAAGGCGACCTGGGTCGCTCGATCAAGACCCGCGAAAGGGTTTCCGTCGAGCTCCTGAGTCGATTTCCGGCCACGATTGAGCTCACCCTCGCCAGCATGGCGCTGGCGATGATCGTGGGGATTTCGGCGGGCTTGCTTTCCGCTGCCCGACGCGGGTCCCTGCTCGACTATTTTGGAATGATCGTCTCCCTCATGGGCGTTTCCATGCCCATTTTCTGGTTGGGGCTCATTCTGATTATGGCGCTGGCGCTTGCGGTGGGGCTGTTTCCGGTGTCGGGGCGCCTCAGCAGCACCCAGTTTATCCCATCCATCACCGGTCTCTACCTTGTGGACAGCCTGCTGCTCGGAGATCTCCGTTCGTTCGGGGACGCCCTCTGGCACCTGGTCCTGCCCGGGATCACGTTGGGGACCGTTCCTTCGGCCGTGATCGCGAGGATGACGCGATCCAGCCTGCTGGAGGTCCTGCGGGAGGATTACATACGCACGGCGTGGGCAAAGGGGCTCTCGGAACGGGTCGTGGTCCTGCGCCACGCGATGAAGAATGCCTTCATTCCGATCCTCACGGTGATCAGCCTGCAGTTCGGCTATCTGCTGGGGGGCGCGGTGATCACGGAGACCATCTTCGCCTGGCCCGGCGTGGGTCGTTGGCTGCTCCTGGCGGTCTACGCCCGCGACTTTCGCGCGGTTCAGGGCGGTGTCCTGTTGATCGCCACGACGTTTGTGATCGTCAACCTTCTCACAGACCTTTTCTACGTGTGGCTGGATCCTAGGATCAAGTATGGCGCCAGATGAGTCGGCCGTTGGGGGCCTGGACCGTGCGTTGGCCGAGCGCCTTCCCGTCGGCTGTTCAAACAAGACCTGGCTCAGATTTCGGGGAAACCGGATGGCCGTGCTCGGGGCCATTCTTCTGGCGATCTTCCTGCTGCTGGCTTTAGCGGCCCCGATCGTTTCGCCCTACGACCCCCTCGCTCAAGATCTCTATGGCCGGCTTTCGCCTCCCTCGCCAGCCCATCCGTTTGGCACCGACGATTTTGGAAGGGACATCCTGAGCCGGGTCCTCCACGGGGCGAGGATTTCGCTGCGCGTGGGCGTCGCCGCCGTGATGATTTCCCTCCTGTTCGGGACGGCCATCGGCCTGACCGCGGGCTACTGGGGCGGCGTGGTGGCTCAGGTCTTGATGCGGACCATGGATCTGATGCTGGCCTTTCCCGGCATCCTGCTGGCGATCGGTATCGTCTCCATCCTCGGCCCAGGGCTGGAAAACGCCATGCTGGCCGTGGGCATCGTCGCGATCCCGCAGTATGCGCGATTGGCCCGAGCATCGGCGCTTTCGGTGAGAGAAACAGACTATGTTCAAGCGGCCCGAGCTCTGGGTGCGGGCGACCTGCGGATTCTGTGGGTTGCCCTTCTGCCGAACTGTTTGACACCGCTGATCGTTCAGTCTACACTTGGGCTGGCGACGGCGATCCTGGACGCCGCCGGGCTGAGCTTTCTCGGGTTGGGCGCGCAGCCGCCGGTCCCGGAGTGGGGCGCCATGTTGAGCGGGGCCCGGGAATTGATCCTGAGTGCACCCTGGGCGCTGACCTTCCCCGGGCTGGCCATCTTCTTGACCGTCCTGGCCTTCAACCTCCTGGGGGATGGTTTGAGAGACGCATTCGATCCAAAGATGTAGAGACGCTCAAATGCAGCGTTTATATGGATGGCCCTCGACGCCACCTTCAGGCAAAGCGTTGAAACCGAAACGGACCGTCGCCCGGTCTCCATCCTTTGTCCACCGAGCCCACCCGGCCGGTGTCCTCTGGCCGACCGTTGGTTATTTCCCTCGGTCCCTACCGCTGAAATCCGTCATATTCACCCCTCGTGGTGTTGCCCAAAACCGAGGAGATGGCCGTCTGGATCACGAATCCCAAACTCCTTCATATCGTAGTCATCTTGAATGCACGGTTCATAGTCGACGATGGCCCCCTTCTCCTTGTAGTCTGAGAAAAGTGCGTCCGCGTCGTTGATCCAAACGTAGGCGTCCCAGTAGCCGCCCTGGTCACGGCTGGTTGTGATTTTGGTCTCTTGTTGGGCCTGTTTGAGCATGAAAATGAAACCGTCCCGGGACGGCATCGCGAATGAAGGGGGTTGACCCCAAAGCTTGGGCATGTTGAAACCGAGTACTCGGTGGTAGTAATCCAGGGACGCTTTCAGGTTTCGCACCACCAAGTAGGGTGCCGTTGCTCTGAACTGACGTTTTTTGCCGTTGGATTCCATCGCTCATCGCTCCTCTCAGTTAGGGAACCTCTGATTAAGTTGTCCTGGTGGATTTTTTGTTTGAGAAGTAATATAATAGGTTAGGGGTAGTTCGGCAGATCGAAGAGATTGATCCAGTCACGCACGTTATTGTGTTTCCTGCGTTGTGATGGCGAGGGCATTGCCTGTGAGGCGATGAAAGAGGGCGTGAATGAGGGGCGAAGCAAGCCTCCGGATTTCAACGATCCGGCTACTCGGGTCATGTTGCAGCTTTTAGAGAAGGAAGGAGGAGGACTGTGAGACGCCATGGGTTTAAGGGCCGGCCGCTGAACAGGAGTGTGAAAGAGTATACCAAGTCTATCTTCTTTGCGATCTTCCTGGCCGTCTTGATCCGTACCACGCTGGTACAAGCCTACCACATCCCCTCCGCATCCATGGAGGACACCCTGCTGGTCGGGGATTATGTTCTGGGAGACAAGCTCACTTTTGGGACGCAGGTCCCGGATCGGCTTCCCTTGCTGAACGTGAAGCTCCCTTCCTTTCGCGTGCCGGGGTTTCGGGACCCACGGCCCGGCGACATCGTGATTTTTGAGTTTCCGAGCGACCCTTCTCGAGACTTCATCAAGCGGTGCGTTGCAGTCGGGGGACAAACGATCGAGATTAGAAACAAACACGTTTATGTGGACGGGCGGCGGTTTCGGGATTCCGTCGGGGTCAAGTATATCGACCCGGAGAATCCGCCGAGGCATCTGGCCAAAAGAGACAACTATGGTCCGTTCACGGTGCCGCCGGGACATCTGTTCGTGATGGGAGACAATCGGGACGCAAGCGATGACAGCCGCTTCTGGGGCACGGTTCCGCTCAAGAAGGTGAAGGCGCATCCCCTGTTCATCTATTTTTCCTGGGACCGGGATGCCCCGATCTGGAATCCGGTTAGAAAGATTCGATGGTCACGGTTGGGTTGGGTCGGATAGAGGAGCTATTGGGACAACGCATGAACCGCTCGCATTGCCCAACGTCGCGCTGGATGTGGGTTCTGACAGCCCTGCTATGGGGCTTCTGGACAGGGTGCGGACCGATTCCGACCGATTCCGACAACGACGTCCGGGTCGGTCAGACCGACGGCGAGAGGGTTTACGCGAACGTCGAATGGGGGTTTCAGATTACGATTCCGAGCAGCAACGAATGGGGGTTTACGGCCCAGACCAGCTATCGGCAGCGAGAGGCCAACGGCCTTCCGTGGGTCCAGATCGTGATTTCCAAGAATATAGATGCGACCGGCACCGGGGTTCGGCCTTCGCTCACGCTTCGACCGCGTGCCGTTTCGGCGGGCACCAACGCGGAAATCCTGGCGACCATCATGGAAGCGGATTTCAGGTCTATCTATCTAGGCTATACGTCCCAGAAAAAACGCAGCCTGAACCTGGCGCCTTTCCAATCTACGGGAGATTCGGTGCGGGCCGTTGATTGGGAGTTCACGACGATGCTGCCCGTCGGATCCTTCCACAGGTTTTTTGCGACCGCCGTCATGGATGAAGATGACCGGGGATACACCGCTGTCGGTACCGGCAATCAGAATGTCTTCCCCGTAGAAGAGTACAGACAGATCATCTCGACGCTCAGGTTTACACGCTGATTGTTCGCGGTAGCGGCTTGGCCTAGGCTCAAACACACCGTGCTCAAGCGTGCGCCGTCAGTGCCGATGGCTCGCGTGACCCCGGGTTTTCGCCGGCTTCGACGAGGCCTCTGCGGGTTTCCCCAACCCGAGAGGCCCTTATAGTGTGCCGGGCATGGCGCGAAGCGCCGGGGGAGTAACCCGGAGCTTTCAACCGGTAAGGGAGGCCGGACCGGAACCGCGACGATGGCCCGAGGCATCGGCAAGACGCCCGGCATACAATGGGAGGCCCCCTGGTGGAAAGCAGGGGGCCTCATATGAACCAGGCCAGCCCACCCGGGGCCTGTGTCCAGGCTGGGACGCGTGAGCCTCATCCCGGAGGGAAGGAACCGTAAGGCCCCTCCCTAACTCGATACGTCACGCGATCGTTTTCGCCACGTCGTTCAGTCCCGGGCCTGCTTTTCCGACTTCCAGAGATTCAGAAGCGCCTCTATCTCCTCCTGCTTCTCCACGTGTGGATTGGTCTTGATGAGCGCCTCCATCGAAACCATCGCGCTGTCCAAGCTTCCCGCCCGTGCATAGCCGACGGCGATATCTCTGTAGCGGTTTGCGAGCGGGTCCCAGGCATCCGGAGGGTCTAGGGCGCTGGGCGGGACGAGCCGTTCCGCGCGCTGGAGGGCATGGAAGGCATCGGAATACTGGCCTTTGAGGAGATATGCCCTCACGAGCCCGTCGAACAGCACCAGGTAGTTGCCGAGCAAGCGCCGGGCGACCGGATCTTTGTAGACCGTGCTGTCTGCGACGCTCCTGTATCGGTAGTCGTGGAGGAGGTTCTGGCTGGAGCGTTCGAGGTTCAACTGTCCGATGGCTCGATGTTTCACCAGCCGGTAGGCCATGCCCTCCATGGAGAGGTAGGACGTGAGACCGGCCAGGTTGCTGGAGGGGACGGTCACCGCAAAATAGACCGGACGCTCCCAGTTGTTCTGGTTGATCACCAGCCAGATCATCCGTGTCTGTGTCTCGACGACGCGCACGCGCGTACCGGTGTCAGGGGCATAGTAGTCAGCAGAGGGCACATCTTCCGCCTTGACGGTGAGCCCCGAGAATTTCAGGTCTCGAGGCTTCCAGCGTCGAGGCGCGGTTTCCCGCTCGATCTGTTCGTGGCTCATTCCGAGGGAGATGCTGGGTTCCAGGTCTTGCAGCTGCTTGACATACCAGGGCGTTTTGATCAGACTCAGGTTCGCGACACGGACATCTGTTCGGAACCCCTTCACATATTGCAGAAACCAGAGCGGATAAGTGTCGTTATCGCCGTTCGTGAACAAGATGGCGTTCGGTTCACAACTGTGCAGAATGTTGTATGCGTAATCGTGGGCGATGTAGTCTCGAGAGCGGTCGTGAGAAAAGTAGTTCTTTTCCAGGATGCCCAAAGGCACCAGGAGGGTCGCGAGCGCCAAGGCGACGGCCTTTTCAACCGGTCTCGACATCGATGCCACACAGGCGATCAATCCGGCGGCGCCAATGCCGATCCAGCACGCGAAAAAGGTGTAGGCCCCTACGAAGATGTAGTTGCGCTCCCTGGGCTCCGGATCCGGCATGTTGAGGTAGAGGACGAGCCCGACGCCCATCAAGGCAAACATCGCGAAGACGGAGGCGAACCGTCTCCAATCTCGCTGAACGTGGTACAGGGCGCCGCCTATTCCCAAAAGCAACGGAATGAACGAATACCTGACCACTTCGTAATTGGACGCCGCTGATGCCGTTGCCCTTCGGAAAATGCCGGCGGTTTCCAGGAGGTGCGGGAACTGCTGGAGGAAGTATTTGAAATGGATGTTGAGTTGATAGGCCCAGAATTCACCCCGCCTGGGAAATACGGCGTGCGCGCCGTACTGCTCTCGAGTGAAAAAGGCCGTGAAATTTTTCAGCGTCTCGGGGTTGTTCATATCGATGAGCGGATTCAGCCCGGAACGGAGGTAAAGTGCATAATAGGTGGAATATCCGAGCGCGGCCAGCAAGATTGCCCAGATCCAGAACCACGGATGACGCCAAGCCGGGCGTAAGAAAGCGAGAGCTGCGAGGATGGCCAAAGCCATGAACCCAACGGTGACCCAGGCGGGCAAGGGTAGAAGGATGACGAGGAAGGGGCAACAGAAGAGGGCGGCCACGGTCCCCGTCTGTTGGCCGATGGGCCTCTCTTTCATCAGATCTGAAAAAACGAGAATCAGGACTCCGGGGAACGTCAGGATACATTGCAGGTGGACGCCCGCACCCAGACCGAAGAGATAGGCGATCAGGAGGAGCAGTCGGTCGCTGCGCAGGTCCCGGTAGGTTTCGTCCCATCGCAGGGCCAGCCAAAAGGCAAAGAGGGTGAAGCACATGGATAGCGCGTATACCTCCGCCTCGGTCGCGTTGCTCCAGAACGCGGTCGAAAAGGCAGTACAGAGCGCCGCTACGGCACCGCCGGTGAGGATTGCCAGACGATGGACCGGGTGACTCGGGTCCAGCCAGTTTCGAAGCAGCCTGACCACGCATAGATAGACCAGCAGGACGGTGACCGCCGCAGCGAGGACTGAGAGGAAGTTGACGCGGAATGCGATCTCGTCTGCAAAGGGGAGCATCGAGAAGGTTCGACCCAAGAGCGTATACAGAGGCGCGCCAGGCGGATGGGGCACACCGAGGATGTAGGATGTGGCGATGAATTCTCCGGCATCCCAGAACGACACCGTCGGAGCGACCGTCCGGATGTAGATGAGGAGGACGAACAGGAAGACGAGGGCTGCAACGACGCGATTTCGTTGCTCGAAAGCGGGGGTCACGCTCGATGCCTCAGACGGATAGGATTGATGAGACCGCGGGAAAAACTGCACGGCATTCGATCTGCTTCCCGGCGTGCGGCGCAACTTGGCGGCCACCTCCGCACGGTTAGGATTTCAGCGTCCACTGGGACCTCTGCGATGCACTCGAAGGGGAGCAAAGGATCTCTCTTCGTCTCCCTACCGAGGCGCCGATCGGTCGATCCGAGCCCGCCTGCGCGGCGCCCGTGAGATCAAGACAAAGCAGTGTCCTTACCTCAACGCGTGGATGGAAAGGAAGCGTCCTTGAAAAAGGCCGGTTGAGGGATTCACGTGTCAGGTGCGCACGGCCCAGAAGGGACACGGATGGGCCCCGACGCATTCAGACGACGGCGCGCGATGTATGGGTCGGGAGGCGGGACAGGATGACGCTCTGCCCTTGCCGTGACGTTACTCTTCCAACTCTTCTGGACCGACGATCCGGATGGACTCGAATTTCTGCTCGAATTTCAAGTAATAGACCATGTTCCCTTTAACGATCCAGGCGCTGGTCCCGGAACCGGAGATGGCTGCCTGCGGCTCGCCTTTCTCTTCTTCCGCATACGCGGAACCTGGCTTCATCAAGGGTGCGAACAGGTTTGCGACCAGCAGGATGAGAACAAGCGCGAGCAGGACTTTTGTGTATCTCTGAGACGCCATGGCGGTGCACCCTCCTTTGGGAAGCTTTCTGGAACCGGATGTCGCTCGGGACCCCGGCCATTCGGAACGGCTCGGTCGGAGCCAAGCCTTCTGAAGGTGGATAATGTAAACGTTTTGAGACGCTCGGTCAAGTTCAACAGCACATGGATAAGGCTTCGTAACTGACAGAAAAACAAAAAACTAATTTCATCTTCGCACCTCCAGTGTCGTGTCAAGCCGCCCTGGAAAACCAAAAGAAGGCCACGGCCTCCAAAAAACCTTCTGACCGTGGCCTTCTTCCTGACGATTCAGGCAAACTAATGGAGGTAGGTTCTGAGCGGGCGGCTACGGGACGTGTGTCGAAGCCGCCTGATGGCCTTTTCCTTGATCTGGCGAACCCGCTCTCGAGTAAGGCCGAAGCGCTCCCCGATCTCCTCCAGGGTGAGGGGCTGCTCTCGGCTTATGCCGAAGTACAAGCTGATCACTTCGGCTTCCCGTGGCGTAAGGGTGGCCAGGGCCTTTTCGATTTCCCGCCGAAGAGAGTCGTCGATCATCGATTCATCCGGCGGAGCCTGCTCTTGATCTTCGAGCACGTCGAGCAGGCTGTTGTCTTCCCCGTCGTTGAACGGAGCATCCAACGAGAGATGGCGGCTCGAAATCTTGAGGGTGTCCATGACTTCGAAGTCGCTCATGTCGAGCTCGTCCGCGATCTCACTCGGGCTGGGTTCACGCCCGTACTCCTGTTCCAATCCACTTGAGGCTTTCCCGATCTTATGCAATGCCCCGACTCGGTTGAGCGGCAAACGCACGATTCGGGACTGCTCCGCCAGGGCCTGTAAGATGGCTTGGCGAATCCACCAGACAGCGTAGGAAATAAACTTGAAGCCCTTGGTTTCGTCGAAGCGTTTGGCTGCCTTGATCAGACCAAGGTTGCCTTCGTTGATCAGGTCTCCCATCGAGAGTCCCTGGTTCTGGTATTGTTTAGCCACGCTGACGACAAACCTCAAATTGGCTTTCGTCAATCTTTCCAAGGCAGTGTGGTCACCCTTCTTGATCCTCTTGGCCAGAGTGACTTCATCTGCAGCAGTAAGCAGGTTTACTTCGCCGATCTCCTGAAGATATTGATCGAGCGATTCATCTTCACGCGCATACGGCCGTTTTGTTAGTTTTGACACTCGTCAGCCTCTCCTTGCACCGGGGAGCATAGTGCGGTTGGCTGGAGGGTCGGAAGGCGTGTGTCGTGGGAGATCCGAACCTCCGGATGGTTTAGACTGTCGCAGTGAACGGAGGGTGGGTTGCGAGCCTCGAGAAAAAACGACTACATTGGCCGACCTCCTTTGGATTGGGGATGAACGTGGACCGGGGATGAAAGCTTCGGCGGACGGCCGAAGCTACCTTTTCATGGGACGAAGTGCGACGAAACTCGTGAGACCCTCATCCCTTTTGAGCACCAAAAAAAGCGCAGGCTTGGACTGCTCCTTCGCTTCCTGGACGACTTTATGATACTCGCGCGTATTCCAAACGGGACGCCTGTTTATTTCCAGGATCACGTCTCCTCTGGCGATTCCCTGCTCCTGCGCGACGCCGCCCGGCCTTGAATAGCTGACGACCACGCCCTGACTTGACTTTGTCACCCTCAGTCTTTGAACCATGATGCCCGAAAGGTTCTCGACCTCCAGGCCGGGCCAGTCGCGGCCGAGGGATGACGTGGCGCGAGCGGTCGGGGGTGAGTCTTCTGAAGACCGCTTTCCAACCACGACAACGAGCGTTTGGGCTTTGCTGTCGCGGAGGATGGAGATTCGCACCTCTGAACCCGGCCGATGATCCGAGACCATGGTGACAAGCTCCGCGGCATCTGCGACGGGCCGGTCCGCAAACCTCAAAATCAGATCTCCGCGGTCCAGTCCACCCTGCTCTGCGGGACTGTCGGGTTCGACCTGTCCAACGAGTACGCCTGTCGAAGCGGGGAGCCCCAAAGCCTCTGAGAGATCGGGTGTCAGGTCTTGAGGATAGATGCCCACGTAGCCTCTCACGATATCGCCGTGTCTTCGGAGTTCGTCGACGACGCTTTCTGCAAGATTGGCCGGTATGGCAAACCCTATCCCCGGGAAAACGGGATTGTAGGCCGCGTTTATCCCAACAACCCGGCCCTGTGTATCGACGAGGGGCCCGCCGCTGTTTCCTGGATTGATGGAAGCGTCGGTCTGAAGAAAACTCTGGAAAGAGGGGGGTGGAACGTCTCCCTCGATCTTGTCAAATCGGCGTCCCTTTGCGCTGATGACGCCGACGCTGACCGTATGGTTCAGACCGAAAGGGTTTCCGATAGCCATCACCCAGTCACCGACTTGAACGGAGTCAGAATTGCCGAATTGTGCAACCCGGCCCAAGTCGAGCGGGTCGTCCAACAGCGCCCGGATGAGACTCAAGTCGGTTTCCGGATCCTGCCCTATGATATGCGCCGGATGTTTGGTCCCGTCTGAAAGAATGACCTGAATTCGAAGGGCCTCGTCAACCACGTGATTGTTGGTGAGGACGTGTCCTTCCGTGTCCAAGATGAGACCCGAACCGTACCGCCGTGGGGCGGGGCTGTGTCGCCTCTGCGCGCGACTAATCTCGTATCCCCGCGCCCTGCTGACCGTAATACTCACGACTGAGGGTCGTACTGCGTGCGCGACCTGAACGAAAGGGCTCTCCCCCTCCGTCGGCAAGGGCGGAGGCGCCCCCGCCCGAGATGTCCCCAAAAGGAGGAGAAGCCCGGCAGCGGCGAAGAGATTCGGGATCGACATGCCGTTCTATCCTTAGGCTTCCTTCGCTTAGGCCCCTTCCGCCCCTCCCTTTAGCGTCTCGAGCCGTGCCTCTCGCTGCTTGAGGAGGACGTCCAGTGCCTTCAACTCTTGCAGAAGCGCCTTTACGTCCTTCCTTTGAGCGATGCCGGTCCTCTGGTTCTGTTCGAGGAGGTCGTAGACGACTCCTCCCAGCTGAGCGAATTTCTCGTGGATCGTGTGTCTCGTCTCGGCCACGTCGAGGTGAGCCCGTCCCAACCTGCCGAGCCGCTCAGCCTTGTCGACGGCCGTGGATGCGCTATCCAAAATTCCCTTTTTGATTCGGTCCCAAAGCGCTTCCGGTTCCATGGCCTCGCCTTTCGTTTCTGCGGATGACATCAGGCAGGCGCGCTCTCTAAATGGCTAACCCCGCCTTCCGAAGCTCCCGGATGAGGCGGTCGCGATTGGCACGTGAGACCTCTCGGCCCTGAATCGCGACGGTTGGCGTTTTCCGAGCCAACTGGCGAAGTTGGGTTACAGAAAGGGTTTCAAGGTCAACGGGGGCGTTCGCCTGATGATTCAACCCGAATTTCTCGACCAACTGCGCGTGAGGATTGGGAATGACGTGACTGGCCACCAGATCCCCCACGTTCTGGGCCGCACGAGATCCAGCCTCTACGGCGGCCATCACGGCACCCACGTCGCCCAGAATCTGAATGGAGACCAAACCCCCGTCAGCCCTCTCGAATGCACAGACCTCCACCGAGGCGGCCTTGGCCGCGGCGTCGGCGGCTTCGACCACGCCCACAAAGCCCAGCAATTCAATGAGGCCGAGCGCTTTCTGGCTCATCTCAGGATGCCGTTAACGATCACGAGCCAAATGGAACAAAAATCGAGCGGCGTCCCCCGCGACATGTACCGAGCCGGGTTGACCGCCCGCTATTTTGATACGATGCGGACGTAGATATCGTGGAAAGAAATAGACGCAAAAGATGGAATCGTGGGTGGGAAAGACGCTGATCTGTCGACACGCTGGCGATAACAAGATGTAATAATAACAAAATTCCGCTTTCGTGTCACGTGTTTTTCCACCGAGGAGGACCTTTCCCCTTGTGCGAGAGAACGTTATGGGACGGGGGCCGGGAAACGACGAGATCCAGAATCGATCCTGGTCATCTTCCTTGCTCAAAGAAATCTCCTGCCCAATGGTATCGACCGATCCCCCTTGGCGTACCGAACCAGACGTATTCCTCCTGGAGTAGGACGGCTTGGACGCGATCGTGTATCAGCCCGTCCAGGCTGCCATAGGCCCTCCACAGACCGCTTGCGATATCGAGTCGAAAGGCACCGCCCTCCGTCCCGATCCAGACGCGAGTGGAATCGGCGGCCACGGCCGCCCGCTCGCTCCCTCCAAGCTCTGCCAGCGGAAACCAATGCCAGTCGGCTTCGGGGGCGGGCAGATGCGCCAGCCCGGGGGGCGCTTTGGAGGCTGCCCAGACCTCGTGTTCGCGGACGAAAAGTCCCACCATCGGACTGCGTGTCAGCTGATCCAGGCCCTCGGCAGGTCTCCAGATGAGTTCCGTGTGATGGCACTGATAGAGCCCCAGATCGGTTGCCGTCCAGATCTGTTCGGAGCCTCCGGCGATCGCTCGAATGTCGAACCGCTCACTGCCTTCCACGATGCGCACGGTATCCGCCTTGAGATCGAGTACGGCAAGGCCGGCTTCAGTGCCGATCCAGAGCCTTCCTTCGGTCCTGAACAAGGCTGTGACGCGATCTCGACCTCTGCGTCCGAGTCGATATGTGACCCAGTTTCGCCCTCTCTTGGTATATCTTGCCAAACCGGTGGCCGTGCCAAACCAGACACGCGATCCGTCCGCGAGGATGGTGGAAACGTCTCCATCGTTCAGGCCGATGATCTCACGGGGTCTGAAATGCTCCCAGGCTTCGGTCTGGAGATCGTAGCGGGTAATGCCCTCTTTGGATCCGCGGTAAGAGGGCCCTCCCCCGAACCAGATGTTCCCTTCATCCAGCGCGATCGCCGTAACATTTTCCTGTAAAGGGCCGAATGGATGAAACTCGAGCTGTCCGTGCCCCAGGTCTGCGCGGCCCACGCCGAGACCGAACGTGCCAATCCACAGGATCTTCCAGCTGTCAATAAGCACATCTGTAATCGGATAGGACCACCGATTCGGTCCTCGAACGCGGTCTCGCCCCAAGTCGTATCCGAAGGGAGGGAAGACCTGGGGGATGGCGGGTCGCTGTCTGGGCCGACGCAGTTTGGCCGGTCTTTCCCCTCCGTGGAGCAGGGTCTCGATCCTGGAAAGCCATCGCACCGTACCTCTGAACGTGTCAACCCAGAGTTCGCCGGAGTTTCTGTCGAAGCTCAGGTCCTCGATTCGGTTGTCGGGAAGGCCGTCCAGCGTTGTCAGCGGACGTAACCAGCGGTCTGAAAAACGGTCATAGCGAAGGATACCCCCTGTCGTGCCCATATATATTTTGTCATCGCCTTCCACCAGTGAGGTGACGTCGTTCATGTCGGTGAAGTGGGTCCAGATCTCTCGGTCATAAGCGTGCGAGACCAGAGGCCAGTGTAGGAGGAAACAGAAGAGCGGAGCGGCAGACCTGAAATTCATGAGGAGGGGGGCGCGAAATCCGGGCTTTGAAGGAGCGACGCCACTTCACGGGCAACAATTCGTTCTTCGTCTGTTCTTATGATCAAGACTTCCACGGCGCTTTCAGGCGATGAAACGGCGCAATCGGGCTTTCCCGCACGGTTCCTGTCAGAGTCGAGGCAAATGTTCAGTCCCTCCAGGCCCGTGCAAATCTGTTCCCTGATGCCGGCGCCCCGCTCTCCAATGCCGCCCGTGAAGACGAGCGCATCGATTCCGCCGAGTACCGCCGACATCGCCCCGACTTCCTTCTTCACGCCATAGCAAAAGGCCTGGATCGCAAGCCGGGCCCGGTCGTTCCCCTCGTCTCGGGCACGTTCCAGATCTGGAATATGCCCACTGATCCCGGAGATGCCCAGCAGACCGCTTTGTTCGCAGAGTACTTGGACGACCTCGCGGGTGGAAAGCCCCTCCCGGTCGACGATAAACGGAAGAATAAAGGGATCGATAGAACCGTTCCGCGTCGCGTTGATGATCCCGTCCTGCGGAGAAAATCCCATGGATGTATCGATGGACCGGCCATCTCTTATTGCGCAGACGGAAGCACTTCCTCCCAGATGGCACGAGACGATCCTGAGCCCCTGCCGCCGTCGGTCCAGGAGCTTCGGGACCCGTTCTGAGACGTATCGGTGTGACGCGCCGTGGAAGCCGCGTTTTCGGATTCCATATTTTTCGTACCATCGGTAGGGCACGCTGTAGATGTATGCGTAGTCTGGGATCGAGGTATGAAACGCCGCCTCGAAACATCCGACGAGCGGGATGCTTGGATAGAGGTTGCGGAAGATGCGCACGGCTTCGATATAGGGTGGATTGTGCGCCGGCGCGAGGAGGTTATACTCGGCCATCCGTTCAAGAACCTCGTCCGTGAGCAGGAAGGTGCCTGGCCTGCCGCGGAGATGAACGGTCTTGAACCCGACTCCATCGAGTTCCGAAACGTCTCTGAGCGCGCCGTGGCCTGCGGCCACGAGCCGATCCAGGGTGTTGCGAATTGCGGTTGGGCAATCTGGAACGTGCGCGCGGGTTTGGACTTCCGACCCCGGGGTCCAGTGCGCGATCGAAGATTCCGAATCACCGATCTGTTCGACACGTCCTTCGGCAAGGACCGTTTCTTCCGGCATGGAGAAGAGCCGATACTTGAAGGAGGTGCTTCCCACGTTGGCAACCAGGATTTTCACGGCGTCGAACTGTCTCCGGAGCATACGAAAGGGGAGGTCGAACCTCCCCTTTCGTATGCGTGATGTGATGGTTCGCGGTGGGGTCTGCTCCCGTCCGAAGGCGGTTCAGCCCTGCTTCCGAAGTTCGTCCATAACCCTTCGCGTGATCTCAGATACGACGTCCTGCTCCAGCGCACTTTCGTTTGTCGTCTGGGAAACGGCGGAGGGCAGCGAGCCGCCCGCGCTTCGTGTGCGAAGTGTTGGGATTTCACTGCCTCCGTTGTCCAGGACGGCGGCTGCAGAGGGGCGCCGGACCTCGCAGGCAGGGTCGGGTCCGCGGATGCCAAGGCGATCGCGGATCTTGACCAACTTGCCGATCTGCTCTTGGTCCAAGACGTTCACTCCGCCCAGTTGACGCGCGATAAAAAGGATGCGCGCGAACTGCTCCATGGTCTCCATCTTGAAATAGGCGTTCATCACACTGCTGCCTATGGTGGTCGCCCCGTGATTTTCCAGGACATATGCATCGTAGTCTTTGACGTACTGCCGGATCGGATCGGAGATTTCGGGGCCTCCCGGAGTCCCGTATCTTGCCGTGGGTATGGAGCCGAGCGTAATGATCACTTCTGGAAGGACGCAGTCGGTCAGGGGAATGTTTGCGATGGAGAAGGCTGTGGCCGTCGGTGGGTGAGCGTGCACGACGGCCATGGCGTCGGGTCGTTGTTGATACAAGAAATAGTGCATACCGACCTCGGAAGAGGGACGGAGTTTGCCGCTGATTTGATTTCCTTCCGTATCCAGGATGCAGAGGTCATCCGGGCTGAGCGTGCCCTTGCAAAGGCCTGTCGGCGTTGCAACGATGCGGTCATCGGAGATACGCGCGGAGATATTCCCATCGCTGGAAACAATATAGCCTTTGTCGTAGAGCCTGCGCCCGGCTTCGACGATCTCCTGTTTGGCTTGATGCAGGGTCATTGTCATTTCTCTTCTCTTCCGAGGTCTATCTCCACGTTGTCAACGATGCCCACGATCACGGAGCGAATGGGAGGAAGCTCCACATCAAGGACCTGTGCCGCGGCGGCACCCTGCTGGAGGACCAAAACGGTTTCACCCGGGCCGGCGCCCGCGGAATCGACCGCCAGCACGGAGGGGCCGGATTCGCGGCCGTCCGGAGCGAGACGCTGAACCACCATCAGTTTCGTCCCGTCGTAGGCCGGATGCTTGATCGTAGAAACGACACTGCCCAGGACACGAGCCAGAAACATTGGTCACTTGAAATCGTGAGGGTCAGAGGCGGATACTACAGATGCGCTCCCTAGACGTTGATTCGGTCCGCGATTCCGACGATGGTTGCATCTACGGGTCCGTGTTTCTCCGGCAGGGCGTTCGGGGCTTCTCGCGCGTCGACCCAGTATATGGTCTCACCCTCCCCCGCACTGACCACGTCTGCTGCCACCACGGGGTCTCCGAACGGCCTCCGGTCGTGATCGAAGGGCTGGACGATTCGGAGTCGTATGCCCGTTATCGAAGGGACCTTTTGCGTCGCCACCACTTTGCCGATCACGCGACCGAGGAACATCAGACAATCCTGAGGTAGTCGACGAGCGTACACCGGCGCTGTCGGGTGAAGGTACGAGCGGACGTCACGCCCTCGCCTGTGGGCGTGGCGATGGAAAAGGATGTATATCCTTCTCCTCCGGCCCCGAGTCCCGCCGCGGAGGGGCCGTTCTTGATGAAGAGTGTGCAGCGGCACTTTCGTGCCATGATCGTCATGTTCTCCACGTTTTTGGAGTGCATGACTGCCGTATGGTGATAGCCGTGTTCGGCCTCAATGGCCAGTTCGATGGCCTGATGGACGTCTGAAGTGCGAACGATGGGCATCACGGGCATCATCTGTTCATACTGAACGAAGGGATGGTCGGCCTCTACCTCGCCGATCAGGAGCTCCGTGTCCTGCGGCACCGTTATTCCGATCTGTTCTGCGAGGATTTGCGCGTTTCGGCCTACCCATTCCCGGTTCCGTATCCATGCGCCCTTGTCGTCGAGAGGAAAGGCCGCTGACGCGAGCGCATCGATCTGGCTGCGGCCGAGTTCCACGCACCGGTTGGCGAGGAGTTGACGTTTCAACTCCTCCGCCACGGAACGGACCACAAAGATCTCCTTTTCTCCCGTGCAAAGGATATTGTTGTCAAACCCCCCTCCGGTGATGATATCCTGCGCGGCCTTTTCGAAATCGGCGGTCTCGTCTACGACGACCGGGGGGTTGCCGGGCCCCGCAACGATCGCCCGCTTGGGGGATTGAAGCGCGGCACGCGCCACGCCGGCGCCGCCCGTCACCAAGATGATGTCGATCTTCGGGTGGACGAACAGGGCCTGTCCGGTCTGGATTGTCGGTTCCCTCACCGCCGTCAGGAGGTCGGGAGGGCCGCCGGCTTCGACAATCGCACGGTTGAAGATCTGGATTCCGACGGCGGAGACCTTCTTCGCCCCGGGATGAGCGTTGAAGACGACACTGTTTCCCGCGGAGATGAGGCTGATGGCGTTGTTCACGATGGTCGGAACCGGATGTGTGGAGGGTGTAATGGCGGCCGCAACACCGAAGGGCGCCATCTCCACCACGGTCAGTCCGTGGTCTCCGGACCAGGCAGCAGACTCGAGGTCTTCCACGCCAGGCGTGAGCTGCGTTACAATCTCGAACTTTCGAATCTTGTGCGGCACTCGCCCCATGCCGGTCTCTTCGACTGTCTGTTGGGCAATGGCCTTTGCGTGTGCCATCCCTGCTTCCCGAATGGCCGCGATTATCTTTCGCCGGTCATCCAGGGCCATGGCCTCGAGGTCTCGTTGGGCACGGGTCGCGGCGTCGACCGCCTCTTCGATCGATTCGAAAATGCCTTCTCCATGTTCCGGATCTCTCGAAGGCACGGTCGTACTTGGAGATGCGCCGGACTTGTCGAACGCAAAGCTCTGTACGACGTCTCTAACAACGGATCGAATCTGGGCTTCGTCCAGGCTCACGACACGCTTTCTTCCGTCCGTTTACGAGGCAGTGACAGATCAAAAGGCACAAGAACCTACCTGCCTTTCCTGTAGATCTCTTTTCCCTCGACTTCGAAAAAGTCGACGATCGCCACGATGACACCATCCACCGGGCGGTTTTCCGTCCGGTCGGTCATCCGCGCGGAGCTTCCGCTGGTGCAGAGAACGTATTCGCCACTTCCAGCGCCCACGGCGTCGACAGCGATGAGAAAGTCGTCGCCAGGCTCTCCGGTCGGGATGTAGACGGTTTGAACGATCTGGAGTTTGAATCCCTCCAGGCCGCTGTCTTTCTGGGTGGCGACGATGGTCCCTACGACTTTTCCAATGGTCATCGGCCTGGCCTACCGATTCAGGAGGCCTTCCCGATGGGAAGGACATCCTCCAGGCTTGCGTGCGGGCTTGGGATCACGTGGACCGAGATCAGCTCCCCGATCTTTCCCGCTGCCGCCGCTCCTGCGTCCGTCGCTGCTTTTACGGCAGCCACGTCTCCCCGAACGACCGCTGTAACGTACCCCGCGCCAATCTTCTCCCAGTGAACGAACGAGACGTTGGCAGCTTTGGCCATCGCGTCTGCGGCTTCTATCATCGCCACTAAACCCTTGGTCTCAATCATGCCGAGGGCTTCATTCATCTCCGTTTTCCTCCCTGTGTGGATCAGCCATTACCTGTGACAAGGGCCCATTTGGCTCCGAGATTCTGGCTGTAACTGCTGTGATTATCGTTCGATGTGGACGATGTCGCCACAGACGAGGTCCGCGGCGTTGGCGTCGTCGGTGTCGAGGTGGATTTCAGGGATAAAGCTCTCGTCTATTTTGAGTCGCGCGTTCTCGAACGTCAGCCCCTTCTCGCCTCCGACGCGAATTCGAACGGATGACCGTCCTTCGAGGCCCAGGCGTTCGACATCGCCGGGGCTTAGATGAATGTGGCGCGCGGCTCGAATTGCGGCATCGATCGTGATGGCTCCGTTCGGCCCGATGATGGTCACCTGTTTTGCGTCCTGAATGTCGCCTGAGTCCCTGACAGGTAGATTCAGACCGAGAAAAATGGCATCTGTTCGCGCAAGCTCGACCTGGTTGTAGCTTCTCAACGGACCCAGGATACGGACGCGTTCGATGGCCCGCATGCGAGGACCGACAACGGATACAACCTCTTCCGCGGCAAAGGCGCCAGGTTGATAGAGGTCTCGGTAACGGGTGAGCTCAGATCCGGGACCGAAAAGGCGGTCCATGGCTTCCGGATCCAGGTGACAGTGCCTGGCGGAGACGCCTACGGGAATGCCGAGTGCAGCCGCACCATTCTGCCGAACTCGGCGGAGCACCTCTTGGACAATCCTGTCGACGGGGAGAGCGCCGCTGCCCGGAAGGGGACGCTGGCCAAACGCACAAAGGCCGCAGTCTGCGCACTCGGATGAAGGTTTGAAAGAGTCGGTCATACCGCGTCCGCATCTGGACAAATCAGGCGGTTTTGCTTTATGAATCGGCAAAATATCCGGTTACGAAAGTAAAGTCAAGGGATTTTCCCTCTCTTTTGCGGGCCCTTCACGTCTCGATGCGATTCGTGCGCGGGGAGAGGCTTGACCGTTACCGGGTTTGCGGTTAGACTGTGCCTCGAATGGCGAATATTTGGCCGCTTTGAGGGATTCCCTTCCAACCCGAACAATTCATAAAAAGGTTAGGAAAGTCACTCATACTCACCTTTTCTTGCCGCCCAAGAAAAGGTGACAAAAGAAGGGCGCCTGCCTGCCGCGCCCAACGCGGCGCAGGCAGGCCCCTCAAACGCCGGGGAGGCTCGGGCCGTAGCGACTCAGCCTCACTGGAAACGACCGGCGCCGCGAAAGGAATGAACGCCTCCCCCCGCCTGATGCCCACTGCGGGACCCGCCCCCACGCCGCGAATTTCCATTCGCTCCCACATCCGCCCCCGCACCTGACCCGGTCCCACAGAGGGCCCCAACCCCCGGGCAGGAGGAACGCGGAAGCAGCTGGAGAGCCGAAACGCCACGGCCGCGATGACATCTGGCCCGAATCACTCGTGAAATCTGAAAAATATACGTAAATACAGGGCTTTCCAGTTATTGCACCCAAACAAAGTTTTTCAGCTCAAATTGGATCACTGATTGTTCTACATAAAATGATGGAAACTTTCAGCAAATTTATGAATAATTCAGGCTAAAATCAGAGCGTCTCGATGGAGTCCCTGAAGACGGGGGCGGTCGGCTCGGGCACCGGTCTGCACGACGGAGCGCCCAAGGTCGATTTCGAAGTCCCGGAAGCCCGGAGGATTCAACGGCGCGGGATGGTCCGGGCAGCAGGCGGCCGGGTTCAGAGGGCTTGACTTCCCCCGTGGGCTGAAGTATGTTCCAGGGCATCCGAAGGATGGATCGTTGAGGCGGTGTAGCCAAGTGGTAAGGCAGGGGCCTGCAAAGCCCTCATTCGGCGGTTCGAATCCGCCCGCCGCCTCCAGACTCGGAGAATCGCGATCGGTCGACTGCGGCTGCCTCTATAGAAAGGGGCAGCCGCTAGATTTTGAGGGGATCCGGACGCCCTTTATCCCCCTCGTTGTTTGACAACCTGTACACGGTTGTCTATGTTTGATTCGTCACCGGACGGGTGCCGGGATGATGGAATGGGTAGACATAGGGGACTTAAAATCCCCCGGGCGTTTTCGCCCGTGCCGGTTCGAATCCGGCTCCCGGCACCAAACAGCGGCCAAATCTGAAAAAAGACCGCCTCGTCTTGCCTTGACAAAGATCTCTTTCTTCGATGGTCTCCTCGAGACGGCGCTACGCACGCCTGACCCTCCAGCCGTCGCACCCCGACTTGGCAGTTTAGGGTCGCACGCGCTCTCTTCTACGCCTTGTGAAGACCGGTCATCTCCGTTTCTGCAGGTGGAAATTATGCTCTGAGTATGGCGAAATCGATTGACAATGGCCGGCTGGAGTCGTAATTTTGTATGATTGTTATTGCTTATTAAACAATATGATGAAAACCTGGAGCGGGGCGTCGCCAGGGAGGAATCGTATATGAGGCAGGGTGCTGAGCTATGAAGATCGGAAACAGGCGACTCCTCGTCATCGGTGATCGGGTTCTGATCAAGCAGGAAAACCTGGAGGAACGGACCGAGGTGGGGCTGTATCTGCCCCAGACGGTGATCGAGAAGGAGGAGGTTCAGGGTGGACGGGTCGTGCTGACGGGTCCGGGGATCCCGCTTCCGGAGAACCACGAGGAGGATGAACTCTGGAAAAGTGTGACGAAAGAGCCGCGATATTTACCGATGCAGGCCGAAGAGGGAGATTACGCCCTTTTCCTCAAGAAGATGGCGGTTGAGATCAAGTTCGAGGGGGAAAAGTACCTCATCGTGCCTCATAGTTCTATCCTGGTCTTGATCCGGGATGAAGAAAATGTCCTGGGAGAGATTGAAAGGCTGGAAGACCTGGAAAATATCTAGGCGAGGTCGCCTCGAAGGTCGCGTTGTCGTAAGGGCGGGAACTTGGACCGGAAGGTTGGCCGATCTTCCGGCAGACCTTCCGGGACTCGAGCTGTTTTATCCGCGTCACTGTTCTTGCCGTGCCTTTCAACAGCGAAAACCCTTACTTTTCCTTTAGTTAGTGTCCGCGGCAGTCGTTTGACCCCCCGGCCAGACTTCGCGCTTCGCGCGGGATCGTTTACTCCCCGGCCGCACCCTTTGCGCACCGAAATCCCAGGTACGGCTGGACTGTCTCTGGCTTGAGCGCACGCCGCTCGCTCATTTCCACAAGGTCGAACATCCACGCGCCCCCCCGAACCACGCGTTTGTTCCCTTCTGCCGGCCCCGTCGGATTCCTGGATGGAGAGGTCCTGTAGTAGTTCTTGTCGTAGACATCCAGACACCACTCCAAGACATTTCCAGCCATTTGGCGCACGCCGTAAGGACTCACATCGTTCGGGAAACTTTCCGATCCGAGGGCGCGGTTCTTCTTGGACTCGGAGGTATTGGACAGTCCGGCCTCCGGCCTGTCTCCCCAGGGGTAGAGCCTGCTTTGTCCGCCCCGGGCTGCCTTCTCCCATTCGGCTTCGGAGGGCAGTCGCTTGTTCAACCAGCCACAGTAGGCGCCGGCGTCCTCGAAGGTCACGCCGACGACCGGCTGCGAATCGTCGTTGTACCTCGGATCCTCCCAGTATTCGGGCTCGGCGCGGCCCGTCGCGCGGACGAATTGCCTATACTGGAGGTTCGTGACTTCATATCTATCTATCCAGTATGGGTCGAGGTGAACCTTGTGAGCGATCTTCTTGTCGTCGCGGCTGTCTCCCATGAGGAAGGAACCGGCGGGCACCCGCACTTCGGATGGCATGGCCTTCTCCTGCAAAGCCCCTCTCATTCCACCCCGGCCCAGCACGATCTCTTTCCCGTCAATCGTCTCAATGTTGATCTTGGCGATTTCGATCTGACTCGGGCCGATCTGGAGAAAAACAGAAGAGCTGCTCTGCCATGTCAGCTCTCCTTCGATCTCTTTGCCGGACTTCAAAAGGACCTTCACCACATCCTCGTCCCTGGAGATGCTTTTTATCGAGTCGCGCGAAACCACTCTGCGACCGGAGGCGGCCTGAATGACGACCTGATCCTCGCCTTCATCGAGGATTCGACCCGACACCTTGGACCCGTCTTTGAGCACGATCTCGTCCGCCATAAGGAGGGCAGGGGCTGCTAGAGCCAACGAAAGAACCGCTACTAATCGCATTGGATTTCCTCAAGATCAGCTATTGGAAGGGTTCGAGCGGCGACAAACTTTTTCAAGCTACAGCTTCTTTCTTCTTCAGGCAATTCAAATCATCGGCGCTTTATGCAAATGGGGATTGACTTCAAACCGGATTGAGCTTATAGTAGGAATTGAAGCAACCTTTGTTTTCTTCGGGAGTTAGCGTAAATCCGTACGATTCTGAATTCGGTGATGGTTCGCCGTCGGGTTCCCACGGCTCGCAGAAAATTGAGCCTGCCCCGACTGGAATTAAGGGGATGTTGCGCATTCTCTTTTCTGTCTCGGCCAGAGGCCGAACAGAAAGCCACCCGCGGCGTGGGTGGTTAATGAGAGGTTCCACGTGGACGACCCCAGGCACAGATTTGAAAGCTCACGCTCCGACGGCACTACGCCAACCGATTTTCCGCGAAAGACTGGAACTGAGCCTCTTGCTCGTCGTCGAAGTTCTGTGCTTTCTTCTCTTCATCGACTTTCTTTTCATCGGATATCACCTCGAATAAGCCGTTAGAAACGGGATCCGAGGCGGATCATATTCGTGGGATTTCCGCCAATTTTTGTCAGGGTAGGTCTCAGGAGCCCTGCACGGCCTCGGACCCTCTGTTGGGGAGAACGGCAGGCTTGTCCGGGCGCTGAGCGGATCAAGAAGCAACTTGACCTGTCTCTTGCCGTTTCGGATCGTTTCCCGACGCTTGGCCCTTCTTCAGCATGCTCCCGGTCCTGTTCGTGCAGCATCTATCTTACTTTAGGTCGCCGCTTGGTGAGACGCGTCCCCGCGGCTGCGCCGGGTCGTCTCACGCCTGATAGCGGCGTTTCGTTCGTCGTCACGTTCTTCGTATCCATGGAGATGGCGCTGTATGGATGCCCTTCTCTTATTGATCGGACTCGTAACTGTTCTCACACTCCTAAGCTGGCGTCTTTATGCGACGGGCTCCGACACGTCTCCGGACGAAGGAGATCCGGAATGGGATCGTTTGGCATTGGTGATTGATCCCGACCTGATGGACGCCCTCGAGGATCGGGCGAAGGTGGAGGGTCGATCGGTAAAGAAGGTCTTGAACGATCTCATTCGGAATTCTTTTCGAGATCGACGAGACTCGGGACCGCGTCCTCTCTGACGGAGAACTCGCCCAGCGTCCCGAGCGATGGAGGCACGACCAAGCCGCCGGAGACGATCAATTGCATGGCCTCCTCCACGGTCAGGCGAGTGTCGCGCACTTTCTCTGACGGACATATGACCATCCATCCTGTGGCCGGATTGGGCGACGTGGGCACGAATACGCAACGGCCCATTTTTCCGTCTTCGAACCGAACCTCTCCAGTCACGAACCCCAGGATCCAGAGCCCTCGAGACGGATATTCTGCCAGTACGACCCGTCGGAAGCCTCTATCTTTTTCAGTTGAAACCAGTGTTTCCGTGAACTGTTTCACCGGGCCGTAGATGCTTCCGATGATCGGCAGGCGCGTCAACAGGCTGTTTCCTATGCCGATAAGACGCCGCCCCAGAACATTGCTGGCCAACAGTCCGGTCAGCCAGATCAAGACCAGTGTGAGGACGATTCCGAGACCGGGGATATCGGCCTGTCTTTGAAAGACCCGTTTGGTCAGAGGCTGAGCAAAGCCGTCCAGCCAAAGGAAGACAAGCCTCAGGGTCAGGAAGGTGACCACGACCGGCACCAAGACGGCCACGCCGGGCAAGATCGTCGAGCGAAAACCGGGCTTCATCCGTTTCCGCAGTCTGCTCCATCGTTTCTTCTCTTCCATTACCGCCCTACTCCGCCTGTCGCGTCCGATTCGGGATCTGATGGTTCGCGGCGGGGTTCCGACCGTTCACGGAAGACCGGGCCCGCTCCGAGCAAAGCGATACCCAAGCAGGAACAGAAAGCCAACCCGCTCCGTGGCGGTCGGTGACACGCCTCACACGACACGAGATCGATCAGAAAGTATATTGTGTAACGGGTGCAATGGCAAGGCCATCAATTTCGGACGCCCCGCAGTTTGAAGGTTCTGGCCATCATGTCGACCTGTCTCAGATAGGGCTCCTTGCGTCTGTTGGGAGAGAATACGCCCACGTCCACAAAGAAAAAACGGTCCAGATCGACATCCACGAAGGCGTAGCTCTTGAAAGGGCCGCCCTTCCAGGACGCTTCGTTTTCCCAGAGCCCCTGCAGCGAGAACGCCAGCTTTCCGGCGAATTCTGTCTGAGTCGCCTCGGCAGTCCCGACGGCAATGCGGTCTCCGTCGAAAAACCGCCAGGTGATCGCGTCCCGCTTGTTGATACACCAGTCTCTCGTCAATCGGTCCGGGGAAATCCCGTCTTCCCAATAGACGAAAAGCCATCGACTGGGGTCCTCTTTTGAGAGGAGCACAAAACCGCTGTCGGCGTTTGCGTCCTGGAGCTCGAAGCCAAACGAGACTCGGACCTGCCAGCCGTAAGCATGGGCCAACCGGTCGGTGAGGTCTTTGCGCTCGCCGTAGTGATAGATGAGGCGAGCGATGCGCTCGTTCCGGGCTTGCTCAACCGTTGCGTAGAGCCGGTCGGCTTCGGTCCGGATCCCTTCGACGAGGTCGCGCAGGCCTGCGCCGGTCACGAAGAGGACAATCTGATCCCGGGCCCAAAGGTCCTTTTTCCAAAAGACCGAAAATTCACCGGCCCGAACGCCCTGGCGGACATTCGGGCTCAGAAGGGAGCCTAGGAACTCGGAGGTGGGATGGGTTGCATCCAGGGGGGCTGCAACCAAAAGGTTCTTTCGCAGTTTGTGCTTCAGGCCTTCGGAATCTTCCAGTTCGCCCCGTTGTATCCTGAAGACCTTCTCTTTCTGCGGGGTCAGCAGGACCTTCTCGAAGGCTTCTCTGAGGGGTGTTTCCAGGACTTCCCAATCGGTTGGATCGACGAAGGCAAGGATCTCCTGGTTCGGCCCGACCGATTCAGGGAGCCGCTGACAACCGCCAATGATGCCCTGACAGCCCGAAATAGACAGGAGCGTCAAGACCGGGAGGGACCAAATGCGAATTTCGCGATTCATATGGACTGTTCGGCGGCCTAACATCACGCCCCTTACTCTTCAAGTGCGTGATGATAGATCATCGCGGCGAGTGAACTGCCGATCAGAGGACCGACCCAGTAGAGCCAGGTGTTTTCCATGCCGCCCCCCAGCAGTGCCGGTCCCAGGTGCCTGGCAGGATTCATGGCCGCCCCGGTGATCGGCCCGCCAACCAGGACATCCATCGTAACGGTCAGGCCAATGAAGAGCCCGCCGAACTTCGGGACTCGATGGTCGATCGCAGTGCCGAAAATAACGAAGACCAGGAAGAAGGTCAGGACGATCTCCATGAGCAGGCCCATCCCGTGCGTGACCCCCGTGCCAAGCATCGGTGTGCCCATTTTTACGGAAACAAGCGCATTCGCCGGCATGACCACTTTGATCAGGGCGGCGGCGGCAATGGCGCCCAGGCACTGCACGATGATGTAACCGATCGCGTTGAGGGTGTCTATCTTTCCCGTGATCCATGCGCCAAAGGTAACGGCCGGGTTGATGTGTCCCCCGCTGATCGCTGCCGTTGCACTGACCATGACCACCAACGTGAGGCCGGTTGCGAGAGCGACGCCAACCAGGCCCGAACCGCCTTCCTGCAGGTAGTCTGTCGCAATGGCGCCAACGGCCACAAAGACGAGTGCGAAGGTGCCGATAAACTCCGCGAGCAATGCCTTTCCATCCATTGATCAGCCCCCCCTTTAGGGAGAAATCTCTCTTAAAACGATTGCCCCAAGCATCGCGCAAAGGACAGAATCAGGTCCAAAGTAATCCAATCCGGATGAAAAATCAAACGCCATTCGCTACGGTATTATGACGGGAGGGGGGTGGTGTGCAGAGACGAGAATTGTGCCGGAGGGAGATTGCAGCTAACAACTGAGTTCGAAACGAGAACCGGTGTGGGGGTCTTTGGTCATTTGAATGTGGGCCGGAAAAGCGTTTTTCAAACGCTCGACGTGAGTGACGACAAGGATCTTTTCGAAGTCCTGGCCGATGGTCTGGATCGATTCGATCAGGTTGTCCAGACCCTCCTGGTCCTGCGTGCCGAACCCCTCATCGATAACGAGCGTGCTGAGACGCGTGCCCGCGCGGTGGGCCAGAGGTTTGGACAAGGCGATGCGGATGGCGAAATCGATCCTGAAGGCCTCTCCGCCGGAATAGAGCTCATAGCCTGAATAATCATAAATTTGCTGAAAATTTCCATAATTTCATGTAGAACAATCAGTGATCCGATTTGAGCTAAAAAACTTTGTTTTGGTGCAATAAGCGGATTTTTCAGATTTCATGAGTGATTCGGGCCAGATGTCATCGCGGCCGTGGCGTTTCGGCTCTCTGGCTGCTTCGGCATTTCTCCTCCCCGGGTGTTGGGGCCCTCTGCGGGACGGGGTCAGGTGCGGGGGCGAATGGAAATTCGCGGTGTGGGGGCGGGTCCCGCAGTGGGCATCAGGCGGGGGGAGGAGTTCATTCTATTCGCGGCGCCAGTCGTTTCCGGTGAGGCTGAGTCGTCACGGCCCGAGCCTCCCCGGCGTTTGAGGGGCCTGCCTGCAGCGCGGTGCGCCGCGCAGGCAGGCGCCCTTCTTTTGTCACCTTTTCTTGGGCGGCAAGAAAAGGTGAGTACGAGTGACTTTCCTAACCCTTTTTATGAACTATTCAGGTGTAATACTTTAGAGCAATGAATTTCTCACGGGCGGGCGAGCCGCCCGTGGCACACGTGATTTAGACCCTATGTATTGACGGGCATATGAAAGACCTCCCCCGATTTCGGTGATCGGGGGAGGTCTTTGGGAAAACGGAAGTTCAACCAAAGACCTATCCCCAGCGAGAAGGAGGAGACCACGGGTAAATCTACGAAAGTTGTGGCGTTGGACATACACCACCTTCGGAGCTCTTGACAGGGGTCAATACATATCAGTGCTTCCTTTTTTGCCTTCGCTCCGTCCGGAGTCCGCCCTACGCCGAGCGGCCTTGCGGTTCTGGCGCCTCCTCACAATCTGCCCAGTTCGACCTGAATGGCCCAAGACATCGTCGTCGATGACGCGTGCCGGACGGCATGCCGCACGGTGATTCGGCACCAGTCCCCGCTCCAGCCCGCGCGAATTCCACCTGCGTTTCCGCGGCCCGCCAGGGTGAGCAGTTGGCTTCCGCCCCAGACCGAGGGTACGAACGTGAAGATCCGGACGCCGTATCCGGAGATCCCGAAGGTCGTCCCCCATATGTCGACTCGAAAACCGGACGGTCTGCCCATCTGAACGTTGAATCCGCCCGCGAATCCAGAAGCCGTCTGATCTGAGGAGGTCAGCCACGACCGTTCCGTCCAGACCTGTAGCTGGCCCCGATCACCAGACCAACTTAGATCGCCCCGGATACGTCTCCTGCTGCCCGTCTCCGACGGGATCTGAATCCGGGCTCCCGAGGCGAGACGAAAACGGAGGGCTTGGCCGAGGCGATGCGTGAGCCTGAAGCGGGCGCGTGCGCCCCTCGAAGGGAGCGAAGCGAGGCGTTCGGGTCGAATTCTGCCGTAGCGATCCAGGCTGGCCTCCAGCTTCGTTCTGCGCGCGGGTCTCCACTCCCCGCCCAGGAAGATGCCCCATTCGTTCTTGGGCGATCCGCTATAGGCGGAAAATCCTTTTCCCCGGAGGCTTTGGAAGCGAGGGCCGTAACGCCTGGCCAGCCCAACGAGGCGGAACCGGTCTCCCTTCAAGAGGACTCCTGCAGCCCAGGCGAGCTGACTTTCCGTTGAACGGGCGCACTCGCCGAAAAAAGCGAATTGGCGGAGACGGAGACTCCAGTCCACGCCGACCAGGCTGTTTTGACCCGTTGACCTATCGTGCAGCACGACCGATGGGTTGAAGCGGCTTCGCAGCAGTGTGGCGCCGAGCGTGCCGCCGGAGAGATCCTGGCTCACCCGCAGGCCGATCGTGCGTTCGCCCAGCATATCTTTGCGCATTTGACCGGTCTTGGAGCTGTGTACCCCGCCGATCTTGATCTCCGCGCCGGCTTCGTGGATTTGTGCGTCCCAGCTGTTTCGGGAGATGATTACGCTGAAGGCTAGTCCGCGCCACGTCCGCTCTGCGTAGAGACCTCGAAATGCCCCGTTTTCGACGGAGGAGCGGTAGGCGACACGCCGCGGAGTCTGGGGACGCGCGGCGTCGAACGTGGAGGCTGTCCGATAGTGTCGGCTCAGGATCAGGCCCTGACCGAATCCGGGACGGAAGTCGCCGAAAATGAGTCGATCCGTGCCGGGGATTCTAGAAGTGACGAGGTAGCCGGTCCAGAAATCGGTGAGGTCAGGCTCCCCTGGATCGCGTTCCGTCAGCACGGCCAGCTCCGCCAGGTTTGGCAAGGCCGCCTCGGATCGATGTGAGATCCGCAGCGCCTGAAGGCCGTTCGGAGCGGCTGAGCTTTCGGATAGACGTAGGCGCGTCTTCGCGGAGACCCGCACCGGGGCCTTGACGGTTAAGTAAGGCGCTGCGGCGCGCAGCGTCTCTCGGGTCATCCCCGCGACCTGAAGCAGGTCCTCCAGGTCGCGAAAGGGACCCGACTCGGTTCGGTATGCCTCGATCTGATGGCCGACTTCTGGGGAAATCCAGGGCAGGATGATCAGGTCGTCGGCGCTCGCACGGTTGATGTCGAGCCGCACCGCCTCGATCTCTTCGAGGATCTCCTGATAGGCTGCTGCGTCCAAGGGATTCAGGTCCGGAGGCTCCTGGGCATTGACCCGGCAGCCGGCGATAATACAGAGAATGAAAGCGATGACGCCTCGGGAGGTCCGGGTTTGAAAGAAAAAAATCACGGAAATGTGGCTGGCTTTGGATGAATCCATTGCATAACAACAGGTTGTTCGGAAATGAGGATCTGCGGCAGGTGTGGAGGTGCAAGTGGTATGCCACGATTTGACGGCCGAATCTGCAAACGTGGAACCGGGGGCGCGCGCGCGCGCTCACGTTCCGATTCACGGGCGTCCCTGATGGACGTAGATTCAATATTGGAACGGTTTTTGACGTAGGAGGCTGAGAGGCAGGGAACGTGGGGACAGGCTAAAGGACGCGAAACATCCGATCAAAAAGGGATGCGCGGCGAGGGCTGTAGCTGATGGGCCGAAGAGACACCGGCCTCACGATTCGCAGCTCGAAAGTGGATCCGGACCGCTGCCGGTCGAGAAGGCGGCTCGCCTATTGGGTGTATCGATGGCTGAGCTTCGTGGAGGGACGGGGATTGACAGGAAGGCCCGCGGGGCATCTCGAAGAAAAAAGGGGTCACCTGGCAAGTATCCATTCTAGGCTGCGGCTTTCCGGAATGGGCATCCCTTGCCGGTTGGTGTCAGCCATGGAAGGTTGACTCCCGACAAAAAGATCGCGCGATTCATCTCGCGGCCTACAGTCCGTCTTCCCGCCGTCTGAATCGGGGTTCATGCGGCAAGTCGTCCGACAGGGGGCGGATCTTTCCCTGTCGTATCGTCAGAACATACATTCCCGCGTTCTCGCGATTCCCCCTGCTGAACGTAATTCTGCCCGTCGCTCCGGCCACGTCCGAGAGATTCTCCAGCCTCTCTCTAAGACGCTCCCGCGTCGTCCCGCCTCGTTCTATCGCGCTCAAGACGGTCAGCATGGCATCGTAGCCGAGCGCCGCGGCGATCGACTGATCTCTCCCGAAACGGGTGCGAAACGCGTCCACGAAATCACGAACGGATGAGAGGGTGCTCTGGTCGTAGTACTTGGCGACAAAGACGGTACCGTTCACGTAACTTCCCCCATCTCGAGCCACTTCATCGTGATTCCATTCGTCGCTCCCGAGAAGCTGGGCGTTGATCCGATGGAATGCGACCTGAGGCGCAATGAGGAGAATGTCATCCTTTCCGCCGGCAACCAGGAGACCGTCTATCGTCTCCACCGGTTCCAGCTCCACGGTATCCGGGTCCACGGGAACGGGAGGGGGATGGTTTACTACCATCTCTCCGAGGAGAAGCGAATCGACTTCATCGGCGAACGATTCGGGCATTTGAAGGGCAAGACCGGCGTTTCGCATGCGCGTGAACTGGCCCTGGTAATCCTTGGTCCCGGGGGCGTACCACTCCTGCACAACCACCTCCGCCCCCAGTTCCTCTGCGCGCGCCGTGAATTCCTTTACGATGCGGGTGCCGTAGGAATCATTTGAGGCCAGCGTGGCCAGAAACTGCAGACGCATCTTCCGCACGGCGTAATCTGCGAGCCGCCGGCCCTGCGCTCCCGGGGTGGCGTTTATCTGGAAGACGAAGGGGCTGAGAGAGGCGATTCTGTCGTTCGAGGCCGTCGGGGCGATCAAGGGCACTTCCAGCGAACTCACTTTGGTCGCCAGGGGAATCGTCTCCTGGCTGGTCAGCGCGCCAATGATGGCGATGACGTCGTACTTGGCCACGATCCGTCCAGCGGCGAGAACAGCCTCGATCGGGTCTCTCTCCGAATCCTCGAAGACGAGCTCGACCTGCTCGCCCGACGAGAGCGGATGCTGTTCGCGAGCGAGCAAGATCCCGTCTCTGAGGTCGGCTCCGCTGAGGGACTTCAGAGGCGCGATGACGCCCACCTTGTAGCGAGCGTGAACCGATTCCTGAGTCATTGTGGGCCGTTTTGCCGCTGGCTTCTTGGGCTGGGCGACCTTTTTCCGGATTGGGGGTACGAGAGCGCGTCGCGCTTCGGGGGCCAGCAGGCCATTGGGGTGTCGTTCCAGGAACAGGGAAAGCTTCTTGAGGCTCTCCTCTCGTCGTCCGAGTTTCAAAGGCCATCGCGCCTTGCCGAACGCAACCGCCTCGTCGATGATCGATTGGCCAAAGTGTTCTTTCAGGCGCTCGACATCTTGGACAGTCAGCAACCCGGTGCCTGCCATCTGCCCCAATCGGTCCGCTGCCCTCGCCTTGAGCGGCACACTCGCCTTGCCCGAGAGGACCCGCGCATACTGTACCGAAGCGCTGTAGATCTGTTTCTGGTGAAAATGACAGTCCCCGACGACCAGATCGGCGTCCGCCAAATATCTGCTGTAGGGGAAGAATTCAGAGAGTTCCACGGCGGCTGCGATGGCTGGACCGTACTTCTTCAGTTTATAATGGACCTTCGCAAGCATCAGTCGAGAGGCCGAAGTGCGTTGATTCGCGGAAAATTGGTTTATGATCTCCTTGAACGCCGGGCGCGCTTCGACATAGTTGCCGTTGATGTAGCGTGTCAAGGCGCGTTGGAAGAGGGATTCGGCCTGAGGGTTGTGAGTCACGCCGAGGATCGGTGTCTCGGCCGACAGAGCGATGGGCGGAAGCATCGCGACAGCGAGAGCGACGAATCGGAATCGCAAGGAAGAAACCCCAGCTTCAGGATGGATGACGACTGTTGTGCAGGGGTTGACGCGGAAAGCAAATGGCTGGTCAAGAGGAGAAGGAAGCGTTCTCGGCGAATATAAGGTCCTGCTCCCGAAGGGTCAAGGGAAAAGCAGGATTGGGTTCGGGCTTGACGGTACGTTTCCAGGGATCTAACTTTTGTAGCGATTCCCACCTTTAGCCGGAAGCGAGCGGTTCGAGCGATTCAATGGATGCCTCCATTCTGCTACCCGAATTCAATCGTCCCGTCAGCGCTTTGGCCGGGATCGGTCCTGGGCGAGAGCGACTGCTGGCGGAGGTCGGCGTATTCACTATGGCCGACTTGCTGCTTTTCGCTCCCGTAAGGTATGTCGATCGGAATAGAGAGGCCAGCATCGCAGAGACGCCTGTAGGCCAAGAGGCGACCGTGGTGGGTCGCGTGGCCGGATTGGGAACGGTGCCTGGCCGCCGGAAGCGATTTCGTGTGACGATTGAAGACGCCTCCGGCAAGCTGGAGTGCATCTGGTTTGCTGGCTACTCGCACCTGCCTCGGATGCTGGCACCGGGAGCCTGGGTTTCGGCGGGCGGGACCGTGTCTCTGTTCGAGAAGCGGCGGCAGATGGTTCATCCAGAGTTGGATCTCCTCACCGGGGGAGACGGGGAAGCGCGCCTGCATACGGGCCGTATTATTCCGATGTACCGGACGAGCCGGCAGATGAAGGCGGCCAAGATGGGCACACGGTCCGTTCGGCGCACGATCCACAAGGCCCTGGAGGCGGTGTGCAACGACCTCCAGGATCCACTCCCTTCAGATTTGAGGGATCGATACGGACTGATGGAATTCCGGAAGGCCATACGGAAGATCCATTTTCCCGAGGCGATGGAAGAGGTGGAAGACGCGCGGCACAGGTTGGCCTTCGATGAGCTCTTTGGTCTGCAGCTTCATATGCTGCGACTATGGGACCGTCAGGGCTCCCGGACCGCGCCTGCTTTGCCGGGTCAGATCGGTCCGGCAACGCGCGCGCTGATCGCGTCGCTCCCATTTCGGCTGACGGGCGCTCAGGAGCGCGCGCTGGAGGAGATCCGGAAAGACATGGCGACACCCGGCGCTATGCTGAGGCTCCTGCAGGGCGACGTGGGCTCGGGCAAGACGCTGGTGGCGGCGCTTGCGATGACGACGGTCGTGGATGCCGGGGCGCAGGCGGCCCTCCTCGTCCCGACGGAGCTCCTTGCGCGACAGCACGCCGATACACTGCGTGAACTGTTGCGTCCCGTCGGGCTTTCGGTCGAGCTGTTGACCGGGGCCGCGAGTCGGGAGGCGCGCGGCTCTGTGCTGAACCGCCTCTCCTCTGGCGCCGTCAGCTTGGTCGTCGGGACGCACGCGCTGCTCGAACGCGACGTGGCCTTCAAAAACCTCGGGTTGGCGGTGGTGGATGAACAGCACCGATTCGGCGTCCTGCAGCGGGCGGCGCTACGGCAAAAGGGGGAGGGCGTCCATCTGCTCGCGATGACGGCCACCCCCATTCCGCGCTCGCTTGCGCTGACCGTTTACGGAGATCTGGAAGTGACCGTTCTGGACGAGCTGCCCCGGGGACGCCGGCAAGTCAGGACAGGCTGGCGTACGGCGGAACAACGGAAGGACGCGCTGGCATTCGTTCGGAACGAGGTGCTCAAAGGGGGTCAGGCCTTTGTCGTCTGTCCGGTGATCGACCCGTCCGGGGAACGTGATTTCAAGGCGGCGAAGCAGGTCGCCTCGGAGCTTGCAACAGGGATATTTCAGGGGCTCCGCCTGGAACTGATGCACGGCCGGATGCGCGCGGACGAAAGACAAGCCGTGATGGCGGCATTTCAGAGCGGCGCCATCCAGATTCTCGTGTCGACGACGGTGATCGAGGTTGGACTCGACGTGCCGAATGCCTGCGTGGTTTTGGTCGAGCACGCCGAACGATTCGGGTTGTCTCAGCTGCATCAGATCAGAGGCAGAGTGGGGCGGGGGCATCGGGAGTCGTTCTGCATCCTCATCGCGGGTGGTTCAGACGGCCTGACTCCTGAAGCGCTCGCCCGTTTGGAGGCCATGCGGCAGACGCAGGACGGATTCAAGATCGCCGATCTGGATCTGAAAATCCGCGGCTCCGGTGAGATCTTTGGCACACGACAGGCCGGCCTTCCCGCCTTTCGCTTTGCAGACCTGACGAAGGACGAGCCTTTGATCCTCCACTCGAGGCAGGAGGCCCGACGCCTGTTGGATTCAGACCGCAACCTGGATCGCCCCGAGCACCGGGGACTCCGCCTTCGATCGAGGGCGTTGGAACAACGCGATGCCAGGCTGGTCGAGGCAGGCTGATTCGCAATCCCGGAACGCTTGCCGCCGACGTCTGACGAGGCTTTGGGGTTGACACCCTTTTTGATTTGTGCTAGATTGATTGATCGTTCTGAGAGGTGGAGAGATTCTGACGCCGGAGGAAGCCTCGGTGGCGCATCCAGAGCGGCGGGACATCGAGGAGATTGGAAAGATCGGCGATCGGACCCGATGCCGAAGCGGTCGGCCATCAACGGGAACAAAGCCACTTTGCCTTAATGCCTGACGGGTGAGCGCGTGCAACAATACGATTTTCCGAGCAGACCCAGTTTCGATTTCTCTTTCAGCCCGCGCGTGATCTATTACGTGCTCGGAGCGCTCCTGCTGCTCTGGATCGCCAGCGGCATTTACATGATCCAGCCCGCCGAGAGGGCCGTGGTGTTCCGGTTCGGGCGCTCGACAGGTGTGACCGGCCCGGGCATTCATTATCACTACCCGATGCCCATAGAACACGTAGAGGTCGAAAAGGTAGACGAAGTCAAACGGATCGAGATCGGTTTCCGAACGGTCAGCGTGACACCGACGCCGCGCTATCAAAAAGTCCCAAGGGAATCCGTCATGTTGACGGGGGACGAGAACATCGTGGACGTCGAGCTGATCGTGCAATACCGTATTCGAAATATCGAGGAGTATCTGTTCAACGTTTCTGAACAGACCCTTGCCGTCCACAGTATCGCCGAGGCAGCGCTCCGCCAGGTGATCGGGAAGCATCCGATAGACGAGGCGCTCACAGGGGGAAAACTGGCGATCCAGATGAAGATTCATCAACAGATCCAGGAGGTCATGGACCTTTATCAGATCGGCTTGCGGGTGGAGCAGGTGAAACTGCAGACGGTGTCTGTCCCCAGAGAGGTAGATCACGCCTTTAAGGACGTGGCCAGCGCGAGGGAAGATCGAGAGCGTCTCAGAAACGAGGCCGAGGCCTACCGGAATGACATTATCCCGAAGACAAGGGGTAAGGCAGAGCGGATGATTCGAGAAGCGGAGGCCTACACGGTGGAGCGCGTAAAGCGCGCCCAGGGCGATGCCGACCGGTTTCTGGAAGTACTTAAAGAGTACAAAAAAGCACGGGAAGTCACGGAGACCCGGCTCTATCTGGAAACGATGGAGAAGATCCTGCCGAACATTCAAAAGTACGTGATTGACGGTGAGGGGAATGGCGGATTGTTGAACATCCTCCAGCTTCAAAGGTCTGGAGAGGGCAAATAGGCAATGAGACCTGCATTGATCCTTCCCGTAGTCTTGATCCTCGTGATTGTGTTCGTGAACGCGGCCTTTTTCATCGTGGACGAACGCGAGCAGGTCGTCTTGACGCAACTTGGGGAGCCCAAGCGCATCCTGAAGTCTCCCGGGCTTTACGTCAAGGTCCCTTTTGTCCAGCAGGTGCACGTATTCGAGGACCGGCTGCTCGGCAGCGACGCCGACCCGGCGCCGATATACACGCAGGACAAGAAAAACCTGATTGTGGACAACTATGCGCGCTGGCGCATTTCGGACCCGTTGCAGTTTCTGAAGTCGGTGCAGAATACCTACCGGGCGCAGTCCAGACTTGACGATATCATCTACGCTGCCGTGAGGGAAGGGCTGGGCCGGCGGACGCTTTCCGAGATCGTTTCCGGAAACCGCGGCGAGATCATGAGCCAGGTGACTGAACGGTCCAGGCAAGGTGCGAAAGAGCTTGGAATCCAGATCCTGGACGTCCGGATCAAGCGGGCCGATCTGCCGGAAGAGAACAAGAAGTTCGTGTTCGACCGGATGCGTGCGGAGCGGGCCAGGCAAGCCAAGGAGTACCGCGCCGAAGGAGAAGAGGCGGCGCTGAAGATCCGGGCGGAAACCGATCTGGGGGTGACTCGAATCACGTCCGAAGCGTTTCAACGGGCACAGCTGATTCGGGGAGAGGGTGATGCGGAAGCCCTCGGGATCTATGCCGACGCCTTTCAAAAGGATCCGAAGTTCTACGAATTTCAGCGTACGCTAGAGGCCTACGAGGCTACTCTCGGCGAGGGCACTGTTGTCGTGTTGCCGCTCAAGACCGAATTTCTGAAGTACCTCGGGACCGGAAAGAAATGAGCCCACGTCCTCTCGGCAGTAAGGGTTCGCTGCCGCGTGGGCTGGTCCTGTTGAGGAGGCGGTTGAGGGGTCGCGAGACCTGGGCCGGTTTCCTTCTATTCAGTCTTCTCGTTTTTCTCTCTCCCATATATCTCTCTGCTGCAGAATGGGCCGAACTCGGAGCGGCGGACCTGTCTCTCCGTTTTCGAGAGGTAGATCGATCCCTTGCCCGAGTCCTTCTGTCCGATCTGAGTCGGAGCCGGGCGGAGATTGCCACCCTGCTGGGGGTGGACCCGCCAAGTCGTGTTACTGTCTACCTAGCCCACTCTGCTGAAGATTTCGCGGATCTCACACAGGGAAAGCTGCCGCACTGGGGTGCGGGTTGTGCGTTTCCGGACCGGGGCCTTATCGTTCTCAGGAGGCTTCCAGGTCAGGGGGAGGCGCTCCTGCGCACGGCTCGCCACGAGATGGCCCACATTCTCCTTCGCGGGGCACGAGGCCTCCCGGTCTGGTTTGAAGAAGGGGTGGCGATGTGGGCGGCCAGGCAATGGCGTTTCCGCGATAGCGCAGAGGTCTTTCAGGCGCTGCTCCGGAGGGGTCTCATTCCGCTGCGCGAAATGGGATCGATCCTCGGATTTTCTGCCGCTGAGGCCGGTTTGGCCTACACGGAGAGCCTGCTGGCCGTTTCATATTTGATCCATCTTTCGGGACCCGACGCAATCGCCAGCGTGATTGCCGGCGTGGGATCCGGAGATTCCTTCGATCAGGCGCTTTATCGAACGACCGGTCTTACCGAACTCGAGTTCGAACGACGCTTTACCGAATTCGCGGGGAAACGATTCGGCCCTGCCACGCTGCTCCTACGTCCTGAAGCCCTCTGGATCAGTATGGCGCTTCTCACGCTCGTCGCCTATCTAACGATGTGGGTCCGTCTTCGAGGTAAGTTTCACCGTCCGGATGAAGTGGATGACACGGCCGGTCTGCCGCCGGGGTTTCGCCTTTCTCCGGAAGATCGGGAGGTCGGGCCGTGACGGTCGGTGTGACGGGCGGCATCGGAGCGGGGAAGAGCACGGTCTGCCGGACCTTTGAGGCCCTGGGCGCGTTCGTGATCGATGCGGACAAGGTGGGCCACGAAGCGCTCCGGGAACCAGACGTGGCGCAGGACCTCGTCGATGCGTTCGGGGAAGAGATTCTGAACGACGCAGGGGATGTGGTCCGTCGAGAGCTGGGATGGAGGGCGTTTTCCTCTGAGGAATGCAGGCACAGGCTTAACACGATCGTGTGGCCTTCGATCAGCAGGCGCATTCGAGACCACGTGGCTCGGGTTCGGGCGCAACAGCCGGGCAGGACGGTCGTGATAGACGCCGCCATGATCGTGGAATGGGGAGACCCCAAGGCGCAGTGCGACGTCCTGGTCGTGGTCACTGCGCAGCAAGGGATTCGGAAACGGCGGACCGTGGCGCGCCTCGGGATTTCCGAAGAGGAGGCCGAAATGCGCATGGCGGCCCAAGTCTCCGAAGCCGACAAGGCGTGTGTGGCCGACTATGTCATAAGGAACGAGAGGTCTGTCTCCGAACTGGAAGCGGAGGCGACCCGAGTCTGGGAGCAGATTCACGCGACAGGGGGCTCGCCGGCTGCGCAAACGTCGAGCGCTTAGAGCTTTCGGGGATGAACTATACACCTCACACGACGCAGGATATCCGGAAGATGCTGGATGTTATCGGCATCGAATCGACGGGCGACCTTTTCGACACGGTTCCGAGTCAACTCCGTCTGAGAGCCCTGGATCTGCCTCCGGGCTTCACCGAAATAGAGGCGAAAGGGCTGCTTGAGGCGCTGTGTGATCAGATTCAGTCCGGCGCACCCCGGCTGTCGTTCCTCGGTGCGGGTGCCTACGACCATTTTACGCCTAGCGTCGTCGAGGCGCTCATCTCTCGCGGTGAATTCTTCACGGCCTACACCCCCTATCAGGCCGAGGTGAGCCAGGGTACGCTTCGGGCCATCTTTGAATTTCAGACGATGGTCTGTGAGCTCACTCAGATGGAGGTGGCGAATGCCTCGATGTATGACGGGGCATCGGCGCTGGCGGAGGCGGTGCTGATGGCCGCCCGGATCAACGACGGCAGACGCGTCCTCGTGCCGCGGAGTCTGCATCCGTTTTACCGAAGCGTGGTGGAAACCTACATACGAGGTGTCGATCTCGAAGTTGTGGAGATCCCGTGGATCGAGGAGTCAGGCACGTTGGACGTGGGGCAGTTGAAGTTGGCGTTGAACGATGAGATCGCGGCGGTCGTCGTTCAGAATCCGAATTTTCTGGGCGTTTTGGAGTCGCTCGATACGGTAGGGCAGATTGTCGGTCCTTCGCCTGCCGTCTATGTATGCGCCGTCAATCCGATCTCTCTGGGCGTCATCCAACCCCCTGGAGCGGTCGGGGCGGACATCGTCGTGGGAGAGGGTCAGCCGCTGGGACTGCCGCTCTCTTTCGGCGGACCCTACGTCGGATTCCTGGCGACCCGGGAACGCTACCTCCGCAAGATGCCCGGTCGAATCTGCGGCGAGACCCGGGATGTTGAGCGGAAACGCGGGTTCGTGTTGACGTTGAAGACGAGAGAGCAGGATATCCGGCGGGAACGGGCGACCTCAAACATTTGCACGAATCAGGCGCTGTGTGCGACGGCAGTAACCATTTACCTCGCGGCGCTCGGGCCTGAGGGGCTCCGCGAGGTGGGCCTGCTCAACTGGCGCCGAAGCCATCAGGCTGCGGATGCGTTGACTCGTCTGAAGGGCGTCTCTCGCAGGTTTTCGGGCACTACCTTCAACGAATTTGTCGTGGAGACGGAACGCAAGGCCAGCGACGTTCTTGCTGCACTTAGAGAGCGGGAGATTGTGGGCGGGTTGGACCTCGGTCGACTCTTTCCTGATCTTGACCACTGCATCCTCGTTTGCGTGACGGAGACCAAGACGGTCCAAGACTTGGAGACGTTGGTTGCGATCTGGGGAGCAGTGAATGGATAACGATCGCCTGATCTTCGAGAAGGGTGCCAGCGGCAGGCGGTGCACGAGGTTCCCGGACTCGGGTCAACCCATCCCTGAAATCCCGGAGGCGGTACGACGGGATCGCCCTCCGGCCCTTCCAGAGGTGAGTGAACTGGAATTGGTCAGGCACTATACTGGACTTTCACAGATGAACTTCAGTATCGACACCTGCTTCTATCCGCTCGGTTCCTGCACGATGAAATACAACCCGAAGCTACACGAGTGGGCCGCGCGGCTTTCCGGGTTTGCCGGAATGCATCCATTGGCTCCGGACAATGGGATCGCGCTCCAGTTGATCTGGGAGATGGAACAGATTCTCGCGGCAGTGACCGGCATGGCCGGGTTCACATTCCAGCCTGCGGCCGGAGCCCAGGGAGAGCTTGTCGGAATGTCCTTGATTTCAGCCCACCACAGGAGCCGGACAAACCGGAAACGGGTTGTCCTGATCCCGGATTCTGCACACGGGACAAATCCGGCCACCGCTTCCATGTGTGGCTATCGGGTTGAGTCCGTCCGATCTACCGAGCGCGGCACTGTGGATGTCGCGGACCTCGACGCCAAGATGAATCGAGAGGTAGCGGCGCTGATGTTGACGAACCCGAACACCTTCGGCGTGTTCGAGGATGAGATCCTTGAGATCGCCCGGATCGTGCACGGGGGGGGCGGCCTTCTCTACTATGACGGTGCAAATTTGAATGCCCTGCTGGGCCAATGTCGCCCCGGTGACATGGGGTTCGATGTGGTTCATTTGAACCTGCACAAGACGTTCACGACACCCCACGGAGGCGGGGGGCCGGGCTCGGGTCCGGTGGGGGTCAAGGCGCCGCTGCTGCCCTACCTCCCGACGCCCGTCGTGGTGAAGCGGGAGGAGGGCTTTTTTCTCGACTTCGACCGGCCGGAATCGATCGGGAAAATCAGCACGTTTTACGGAAACTTCGGGATGGTCCTTCGTGCCTATGTGTACGCTCGGACGCTGGGCGCAGAAGGCATGCGCCGGACCAGCGAAATCGCCGTTCTGAACGCAAACTACATTGCAAAACGGCTGGACCCCTACTACGAGCGACCTAAGGATGCCCAGCCGATGCACGAGATGGTCTTTTCAGCCGTCCGTCAAAAGCGTGAACACGGCGTCACGGCGATGGATATCGGCAAGCGGCTGATCGATTATGGCCATCATCCTCCGACGGTCTACTTCCCGCTTCCGAGCGTCGCGTCCGAGGCGATGTTGATCGAGCCGACGGAAACAGAGAGTCTAGAGCAATTGGAGGCATTCGTGGACGCGATGATTCGCATTTCCAAGGAGGCATCGGAGCATCCGGAGCTTCTGAAGGAGGCGCCTCACAAGACGCCGGTAAGGCGGTTGGATGAGGCCACCGCCGCCCGCAAACCTGTCTTAAGGTGGAGGAAAGAGGAGGCCTGATCCGGTATGCCTCGACGAATTACGCCGCAGTCCGAAGACTTCGCGCGTTGGTACACGGACGTCGTCTTGCAGACCAAGCTGGCCGACTATGCCCCGGTTCGTGGATGTATGGTCATCCGACCTTACGGATTCGCGCTTTGGGAAAACATGCAGCGTTCGCTCGACCGAATGTTCAAGGAGACCGGTCACGAAAATGTCTATTTCCCCCTTTTGATACCGGAGCATTTTCTTGAAAAAGAGGGAGAACACGTGGAGGGATTCGCACCGGAGTGCGCGGTTGTCACGCACGGCGGCGGATCGAAACTGGAAGAGCCACTCGTCATCAGACCCACATCGGAGACGATCATATGGTCTCTTTACAGCAAATGGATCCAATCCTACCGAGACCTCCCACTTCTCTACAACCAGTGGGCCAACGTCGTTCGCTGGGAGATGCGAACGCGTCTGTTTCTGCGTACGACGGAGTTTCTTTGGCAGGAAGGCCACACGGCACACGGGACACGCGAAGAGGCGGAAGAAGAGACGCTCCGGATGCTGGAGGTCTACCGCGCGTTTGCTGAAGAAATCATGGCGATGCCTGTCGTGACCGGTGCGAAGACAGATTCAGAGAAGTTCGCGGGCGCAGAGACGACGTATTGCATCGAGGCGATGATGGGAGATAAACGGGCGTTGCAGGCAGGGACGTCCCACAATCTCGGGCAAAACTTTGCCAAGGCATTCGATGTGACCTTTCTGAACGAGAGGGAGGAACGGGAATACGTATGGGCGACCAGCTGGGGGGTTTCGACTCGGCTCATCGGCGCCGTCGTGATGGCTCACGGAGATGACAAAGGGCTTCGGCTTCCACCTCGGCTTGCGCCAATCCAGGTGGTTATTGTCCCGATTCATCGTGGCGACCGGGAAAAGGATCTCGTCTTGGCTGAAGCGGGGAAGATCGAAGCGGTGCTGAATGGGCACCGCGTCAAGGTGGACGATCGTCCCCAGTTCAAGCCGGGTTTCAAGTTCAACGAGTGGGAGCGGGCAGGCGTCCCGCTGCGCCTCGAGATCGGTCCAAGAGATCTGGCCAGCAACCAGGTGGTACTGGCGAGGCGGGACACGGGAGAAAAGACGACCGTATCGAGGGAAGGTGTGGGCGAGGTCGTCGAGGCAATGCTGGAAAGCGTGCAACGGGGGCTGTACGAGCAGGCGTCGAATTTTCGGGAGAGCCATACGCACTTCTTGGATGACTACAGGGCGTTTCAGTCGAAGGTCCAGGAGGGTTTCGTCTACAGCCATTGGTGCGGTTCTGAGGCGTGCGAAGCCCGCATTCAGGAGGAGACCCGCGCGTCGATTCGGTGCATCCCATTCGACCGGGCGGAGGAAGCGGGAAGGTGCATTCTCTGCGGGAAGCACTCAGAAGGACGCGCGCTTATTGCAAAGGCATATTGAGACCGGTCGACCGTCGTTCGTGGATCTCGGGAGCGCATCGATTTCCTTTTTTGAAGCGTTGTCGGCGATGTGAGCGAGGCAGCTTCTTTTTCGATCGACGGTGATCGTCCGGAATGGCAGGTTAGTTCTCCGTGAGGTAGGCACGAATTTTCTTGATTCGTGAAGGATGTTTGAGCGCTCCCAGGGCCTTGTCTCGGATCTGTCGGACCCGCTCCTTGGTGACGTTGAGCTCGTTTCCGATCTGTTCCAGGGTCATTGTCTCATCCCCGTTGATCCCGAAATAGAGCCTGAGGATCCGAGCTTCTCGGGAAGACAGGGTATTGAGCGCGGCCTGGACTTCATCGGCCAATGCCTGTTCCATGACATTCATTTCGGGCGTCGGCTGATTTCTGTCAACCAGGATTTCCAGCAGGCAGGTATCGGGACCCTCCTCCAGCGGTGTGTCCAGAGAAATATGCCATCTGGAGGCGTCCAGAAGGTCCTGGACCTGCCTGGGCTGCATGTCTGCACATTGCCCTATTTCTTCAACGCTCGGCTCCCGACCCAACTTCTGCTTCAGGTCGGAAGCAACGCGCTCCAACCTGCAAAGATGTTTGATCTTGTTGACGGGAAGCCTGACCATTCGGGCTTTCTCGGCGAGTGCGGACAAGATGCCCTGACGGATCCACCAGACCGCGTAGGTCGTGAACTTGACACCTACCGTCTCGTCGTAGCGCGTGACGGCTCTGACCAACCCCAGATTTCCCTCGGCGATCAGGTCTTCCAGCGGCAGTCCTCTCCCCTGGTACTCTTTGGCAATCGTGATGACGAACCTGAGATTCGATTCGACCATCTGTTCGAGACTCTTGCGATCTCCGACGCGAATCCGCTTGGCGAGTTCCACTTCCTGCTGAGGCGTAATGAGTTCGTTGTACGCAATGTCCTTCAAATAAAGTTCGAGCGCGGTACGCCTTCGACCCGGGGATTCGGATCGGACCTCTCGGCTTGCTGTCAACGTGGCAGGCATTGCTTTCCCCCGGAGAAACGTAGGATTTTCGGCAGCGGAGGTTCAGACCTTATCGAAGGCTGACGGTGCCGGAAAACCGAACAAACGTTGTGCCACACGTCCTGGGCACACCATTACGCTTTCGAATGCACAAGAATGTCAATTTTGAGACAACAAAATTGAGGCACAGGGAAAGGGGAGGTGGGAGCACAGGGGAACGAACGAGGAGGTTTTCCAACGCCACTACATTTTCTTGAGAGGCTGCGCCTGATTTCGACCGCGTGCGAGGGAGGGGACCCGCCGCACCGCGTCAGTGTCGATGAGATGACCTGTATAGGGGATTGACCCCCTTCTGGACGAATGACAGGCGCGCCATGGGGAAGGACATCTGGCGCTACGGGGCCGACCGCGGGAGGTTCGACCCTCAAAGCATCTTTTTCCTCACACCTCCTTGGTTGCGGGGTTTAGGTTTTAGATCATCCTTTTCTATCTTTTCAGGCCCTGATCGATAGATCATAAGCGGGCGCGTTCCGCTGTCCTTGTGATTTCGACGTGCCGTGATTCGCGCGTTGTCGCGCTGTCTTCGATGATGCTGCGAAACGCTGGCATCTGCTGCCAGGAACGGCTCGAAACAAGACCTTCGATTGGGGGAAGAACAGCGTTGAACCTGCGTTTTGTCGAGGGGAGAATATCAGAAGAGAAAATATGGAATGCAAAACGATTTGTCAACAACGGTTTATTCGGTCGCGTCTGCGTCACGCTGGGCCATGTCTCGATCCATGATAAACAGGCCGTTTCCATCGGCCCCCACCAGCTTGAGCTTTTGCACGACCTCGTTCGTGATGGCTTCCTCTTCGACCTGTTCGGTCACAAACCACTGCAAAAACGTGTTGGTCGCGTGATCCTTTTCGGCCAAGCTCAAATCGACGATATCGTTGATTCTCCTCGCGACCTCGCGTTCGTGCTCGTAGGCATTTTCGAATACGGCCAGGGGGTTGTCCCACGCGATCGGGGAGCCTTTCACGTCTGCCAACTCGACATTCCCCTCACGGTCATTGATAAAGTCGTAGATCTTCATCGCGTGAGTCAGTTCTTCCCCGGCCTGGATCCGGATCCACTGGGCAAATCCATTCAGGTTGAGTTGGCTGAAGTAGGCAGACATCGCCAGGTAGTGGTAGGCCGAACGGAGCTCGAGATTGAGTTGATCATTCAACGCTTGTTGAACCTTTTCACTGATCATGGGGCCTCCAGATCTTCGTGAACCGAGGTCTTGGAATCGGAAACCCGACTTGGCGACAGACCGGCAGGATATGATACAAAAAAGTTCGGAAAAACCAAACCTATTTGTCAGACGTCGCAGGAAGTCTGCGACAGGATTCCATCCGCCCCGCGTGGGCGTCTTCCCAACGATTATCGCTTTACTTGAATGTCGCCATTTTTTACTTTATCGGCGTCGTCGACTCGGACACTTGTGAAGGAGATGAGGCCTATGATTGGCGGGAATATCGAAACGGCCCTCAACGATCAGCTCAACCACGAATTTTTCTCGTGGTATACCTATCTTGGGATGTCATCCTACTTCGAGGGGTTGAATCTGCACGGATTCGGATGCTGGATGGGCGCTCAGTCAAAACGCGAGATGACGCACGCCTTGAAGATTTACGGCTTCCTCCACGACCAGAGCGCCGGCGTCGTGCTTAAAGCGATCAGCAGGCCGTCCCCGACCTGGGAGTCCCCGCTTGCTGCGGTGGTGGAGGCGTATCATCACGAGCAGGAAGCCAGCGGCAGGATCAACGATCTCGTAGATCTGGCCGTGAGCGAACGTGCGCACGCGACGAATCACTTCCTTCAATGGTTCGTGGAAGAGCAGGTGGAGGAGGAATCTCACCTGAGGGGGATCGTAAAGAAACTGGAGCTCGTCTCAGAAGATCGGTACGGACTGTTCTTGATAGATAGAGACTTGAAGAGGTCGTAATTCCAGAGCGTGAAGGCCTCGCACGGATGGCGAGGGTGGGAAGGGTCATACGCAGACCGGATTTCAACCGTAGTTCCTTCGCCCGCGAGCGGAACTTATCTTCGAAGACGAAACTCAATCGGGACCAACACGCGGACGCTGACTTCCTTCCCTTCGTGTACGGCCGGCGTGAATTCAAACCTCGAGACGGTCTCCGATGCGGCTCGCCTGAATATCTTGGGACCTCGAACCACGCTCGCCGTTCTAACGTTCCCGTTTTTGTCCAGGATGCACATCACGTAGACGACGCCCTCCCGTCCGGCGCGGCGTGCGGCCGGGGGATAGTCAGGAAGGACGCTCTTGACGAGCTTCGGCCTGCGGTCAACAGCGTCGAAATCGAAGATTTCATCCTCTTCGAACGGCGGCCCGATGCCGATGCCGATCGCTTGCAAAGCGGGAACCCCGATCGGCAGATCCTCTAGGCTGAGTTCCGTCGGCTCGATCGTGACGCGGTCCGGGACCTCTCCCGCTTCCGCTTCCAACGGGACTGAAGGCCGGGGAGGGGGCGGGGGCCTCACGACTTGGCGCGTCTCTGGAATGTCTTCAATCTGAATGAGGGTAGATTGCGCGTGACGATGCGGAGCGTCAAACTCGAAGGCCGGAAATGCCACTGCGATGCAAAGATGGAGGAGCAGGGTGATCGCGGAAGAGGCGGCCATCACCCTGCGGTAGTTCCGCTTGAGATCGACGTGCCGGTTTTTTGAGCGTACGATGGATGCGGTTATCCAGGGGGGCTTCCCGGGAATCGGTTGGATCTTGCCGTCACCGTGCATTCGAGCAGCCATCGCGCCAACGTTGGGCCCATTGGGGATGCAGTTCGGTTCGATCGTCTATCACGGGCGTCGAAGCATAACATTCAGCGCGTCCCTTCTCAAGGTGAAACTGTTGGCACGTGCAGAAGCACCGTGGCTTGCGCTAGAAGTGGGTCTTGATCCCCGTTATGAAGGTACGCGGCGGCCCTGGGCGAAGCCCGGCGGGGCGACGGGCCACGATGTAGACTTTGTCCGTCAGATTTCGCACGGCCGCGAACAGTCTGACGTTCCGGGAGACGGCCCACTCAACGGATGCATCCACGACAAAGTGGGCGTCCGTGCTCTGTTCGTCGATGATCGGTCCTGATCCTGCTTCAGTACGCATCCGACTTGTGTACTTGCCGTTCAGGTCAAACCCCCAAATCCCGTTTGAGATGCCGAGGTTCAAAAAGAGTTGATGATTGGGGATGTATGGCAGCTCATCGCCGGATTGGACCGCTCCCCAGGCAGAAAAGTCACTCTCGAAGTCATTTCTGAATTCTGTATGGGTATAGGTATACACCAGGCGAATCGGTAGTGAGAACCTGGAACCGGCGGCGCGTCCCAAATCGTGTGCTGCTCCAAATTCCAAGCCTCTGGAAATCGCTTTTCCGCCGTTGAACTGGTCGCCCGTTCCTTCGCCTCCGGCAGCCGCGAGGTCCGACCCCAGGAGGTTGCTGTAGTCGTTGAAATAGAAGACGGCCTGAGCGTTAAAGGTCTGTTTCACATAGCGCAGGCCGAACTCGTAGTTGACGCTGTTTTCCGAGTCCGTGCCTTCCCGTGACCCCGGCGGTGCAAACCCCCTATGAATGCCGGCGAAGCCGCTCGCCACGGGGCTGAATTTGTAATCGATACCGATGCCCGGAATCCAGACGTCCACGCTGTTTTCCCGCGAGGTCAAGGCGCTTCCGGAACGACTCGGATCCTGCTTGCCGTAGTCATCCCGCGTTATCTTGATATTTTCGTAGCGCAAGCCTGGCGTGGCGGAGAGGCGCCCGGTGTCGAGACGGTACTGAACAAACGATGCGAATGCCGTGGCCGTCTCCACGCGGTTGCTCTCGGTTCCTTGCACGCCCGCCTGGGAAAGCTTCATGATCGAATCGTCCATTTTGTAGGTATCGACCCACTGGAACCGATCGATCTGGTCCTGGTGGTAGCGAAGGCCGACTTCTACGTCATGCTTGACGTGACGCCTCTCGGTCCGCAGCCCCAGTACTGTTTGCACGCCCTGCGCGTAATATTCTCGATTGTTTGCTTTGACTTCGAGCGCATTGTCATTCGGGCTTGCGGTTCCGGTGACGATGGCGTGCTCAGCCGAATATTTCGACGGATCCTTCAACAGACTGGATATCGAGACACGGCTGCCCTCTGTCGTCGCCCGGACTCTGTCCAGCTTATACCAATTTCGGTGAAAGTTATTTCGATAGAACACGGTTGTGAGGTCGAAGGAGCCACTCGGCTGGAAGAAGTAACGGACGTGGGCCTGTTCGTGATTCGTGTTCATTTCGTCCACCTGCGAGCCCGCATACCGGCGGTAGGCGGTTGTCCGAAAATCAGCTTCCGTGAGCCCGAGATAGGTCTCGTTCGAGACTTCGTCGGTCCGGCCCAGCTTCAGGGTCAGCTCGTGATAGACGTCGGCGTCCCTGTCGGTGTTGGCGCGGAACTTGGCCAGGAAATCTTTCTTGTCGAACCCGGTGTTTCCCCCGCCGTCGAGATCCTTGAATCCGTCGACGCCGGCGAGGTACGTCTCGACCAGCCAACCGAAGTTTCTGTGCGCGTTTCCTACGTAAGTTTGTATGTTGCGAGAGCCGTTCTGGCCGAAGAGGATCCGAGCCCGACCGCTGAAGCTGCCGGGAATCGACGTGGAGAGCATGTTGAGGGCGCCGCCCGTGGTATACGGTCCGTGTCTGATCTGGCTTGAACCCTTTCGCACCTCGATGCCTTGCATCCGGCCGGCAGTCGGGAAGTAATAGGCGGCCGGTGCTGCGTAGGGTGCAGGTGCCATCAGGACGCCGTCTTCCATCACGGAGATCTTTGAAGAACGTGCGAGACCCGTGCCCCGCATCCCGATGTTGGGTCGAAGCCCGTAGCCGTCTTCTTCCTGCAAGTTTACGCCGGGAACTTCCCGGAGGATGCGGAGGATGTCGTTGTAGCTCTGTTTGTCGAGTTTCGCTTGGTTGATGTAGTGGGCCGACCCGGGGATGTCATCCACCCTGTCCGGGTCGCCAATCACCATCATCCGCTCGAGAATAATGACCTCCTGCTCGGGCTTCTGCGTCTCTTGTGTCGTATCCTCAGCAACGACGTGCTGTGCGCACAACAGCGAAAAGGCCAGAAAAGTGAGGACCCTCCGGCAAGGATTTGTTGTGAACCGACTGAATCGATGTGGCATTTGTACTCCTCCCGAGCTGGGGTACTCGCCAATGGCAATGTGATATTATATATGCAAATCATATGTTTTAAATACAAAACATAAGCAATGCATACAATACATTCTTGAAGCCGTTTGTCAAGGACAATTTTCAAAATAAGTTGCAGAACGGTTGGGCGCGTCTGTTGCCGTAGCGTCACGATACGGCTCCAAGGTTGGACAAAATATCAACTTACGGCATATATTGGAAACTTGGCATGTCTTCTGAAAAGAGGGGTGATATCGCTGTCATCATCACCAGTCACAACTACGCCCGATACCTAGATGCCTGCGTGCGCTCGGTGGAGGGCCAGACCCTCCGTCCGAAGGAGATTCTGGTGGTTGACGATGCCAGCGAGGACGACACAGAGGCGGTCGTACGGCGGTTCCCCGAGGTGGCCTACAGCCGAGTGACGTTTCGGAACGGAAACACGGCTCGCAACTTCGGGTTCTCGAAGGTGGCCGCGGAGCGCGTAACGTTCTTCGACGCGGACAACGTGATGGCGCCGGACTTCCTGGAGACGCTGAGTCGGACTTTGGACCGGGACAGCGGCGCCGACTTTGCCTACTCCGATCGCACCAACTTCGCAGAGGGGGATGTTTCGTGGTACCCCGAGCCGATGGGGCTGTGGAAGTCGAGGGCGTTTGATCCTTCGCTCCTGAGGAGATGGAACTACATCGACTTGGCCTCGCTGATCCGTTCCTCCAGTTTCCCTGGGTTTGACGAGGCGCTCGCTCGCTACCAGGACTGGGATCTCTGGCTGAATATCGTGATCGGGCGGGGAGGGCGGGGGCGCTATGTCCCGGAACCGCTGTATCGTTATCGTGTTCATGGCCAGAGCGTAAGCAGGGGTCAGGAACGGAACCGGGCGGTGTGGCAGATTCGCCGTAAGTACAGGCTTGGTCTTTATTTTTCAATCCCGTGGATTCGGGATTCCTTCGCGCTCTACAACGGGCTGCAGCGAATGAAGTCTGGGATGGGATTGTGACGCAAGGGCCGGTGTGCGCGATCGCGAAAGCCGCAACCAGCTAAACCGGTGTCCCCAAAAAGGCATTTTCAGATTTGCTTTTCCCGGCAACAGAGTCCGTGCTATATTCCCCACTTCGTTGCGTAATAGACTCTGTGATATGCAGTTCTCTGAAATGGCCGAACCCCCGATCCCCGCACGATCACGACGCGATCCACTGATGGCGCCTCCCCGAGGTGCGAGCTTGGCTGCGTCAATCGAAAAACGGTCTGAAACGGTGGAAGCAGCTCGCGATCCGTTCTGGACCCTTCCCAATTCGTTCAGCCTGCTGCGGATAGTGCTCGTTGCTCCCGCAGTCTGGCTGGTGTGGCTCGGTCCAGCCAGCCGCTGGTGGGCCCTGGCGTGCATTCTGTCGATGGCCGCAACCGACTTTCTTGATGGTCATTTGGCCCGGAGACGGGGTCAATTTACGCGATGGGGAAGAATCCTGGATCCACTTGCGGACAAGATCGCGATCGGCTCGGTGGCAGTCGCCCTGGTGTTCGCCAGGGGGCTTTCCCCGTGGCTGGCAGGTATGGTGATCGGCCGCGACATCATCATCCTGTTCATCGGGGCGGTCATCCTCAGGCAGGTCCGCGTGGTACCTGTCTCAAACTTCTGGGGTAAGCTCACAACGCTCCTCATGTCTCTTGTGGGCATCATTTTCGTGACCGACGTGGACGTCTTGAAGATGCCCGTCACGGTCACGGCGGCAGGGACTATTGCGGTTTCCTCCGTGAGTTACGCGATCCGGATCCTCAGGGGGAGATGCTGGGCGTGACGGCGCGGGATACCGCGGTCAGGACGGAAATCGGGCGGCGTCTCTTCGGATGAAAGGGTTGGCGAGTGGGGGCGAGATCCTCGTGCGTCCTACGCGGTTGCCGACCTCGTTAAAGAACGAATCAACCATCTGCGAGCATCGCGTTGCACATCAGTGTGATCATCCCCGTGTTCAATGAGGCCACGGCGATCCGCCCCTGTCTGGATCAATTTGCCGGACTGGAGAGAACCGAAGTCGTCGTCGTAGATGGCGGCAGTACGGATGGGACAAGGCGCTTCCTGGAGACAAACGATGTCGTCAGGTGGGTTTCCTCTCCGCGACGGGGTCGGGGTCCTCAGATGAACGTGGGGGCGCATGTCGCTTCCGGGGAGGTGTTGCTCTTTCTTCACGCCGATACGTTGTTGCCGGAGGGATGGCACGAAATGGTGCTGGACTCTCTGAATGATCCCGATGTCGTCGGCGGTCGATTTCGTCTAGGCCTTTCAGACGATTCATTCCCTTACGGACTGATCGCCGCCCTGAGTACGATGAGGTCTCGATACCTGGGGATCACATACGGAGACCAAGGGATTTACGTGAGGCGCTCTGCATTCGATCGCGCAGGCGGCTTCCCGCCGGTGCGGATCTTCGAAGACTCAGAGTTCTGTTCTATAATCTCCAAGCTGGGCCGCTTCGTCCTGCTGGCCGCTTCGGCGCGCAGCTCTACGCGACGCTGGGAGAGGTGGGGCGTGCTCCGTACGGTCATCTGGATGTGGCTGTTTCGCCTGCTCTATCTTTGTTCGGTCTCCGACGCCCGGCTCAGCAGGTGGTACAGAGACGTGCGATAGGACGCGACGTGATCTTTCGACGGGTGCGCCTTTCGAAAGCGCGGGATCCGAGGTGCGCGTGAAAAAGTACTTTACACCGAAAGAGGCAACGCAGACCCTTCCCCTGGTCAAGAGCATCGTCAGCGATATTCAGGAGACGGGTCAACGCTTCACGGAAAGAATAAGGGAGCTTGGCGCGGACGCCCCTGCAGATCCGGAAGTGAAGCGTATGGCTGACGAGCTTGACGATCTCCTACAGGAGCTCCAGGACCTGGGATGCACCTACAAAGACTGGAGTTTCTCGACGGGGCTTGTCGACTTTCCGGCCATGATCGACGGGGAGGAGGTCTTGCTGTGTTGGCGAAGCGACGAGCCGGCGATCGTCTATTACCATTCTGTCGAGGCAGGTTATCCGGGGCGAAAACCGATTCCGGAGGCCTACTTGAATGTAGAGACGCCGCCCTTGTGATCGATGCCCAGATCGAGACCTGGGATGTAGGGTCAATTGAGAGATGCGCCTGGGTTGGGTGTGACGCTTGACAGAAGGCTTTGATGCGTCAAACCTGAACTCGACCCGTCCTGCCTGCGACCTGGAGCAAGGCAACATTTGGGCCCGGCGGATTCTCCGCCGGGCCCTCTTGGTCTGTGTGCCTCGAACGGACGTGGCCCTAGGCACTGCGGGACGCCAACGGCGTTTCGATCTCAGGAAAATGCTCCCGGAACTGTCGGTCGACCTCCTCGGGCGGGACCGGCTTGGAGAGTCCGACGTAAAACGCGAGATACCACATGACGAAGATCCCGAAGACGAGCATCAGAAGCTGCCAGATCCACAGAGACGGCAGTCCGAAGGGGCCCCACGTCCCCGGCTGATTGGGGTCGGAGAACAGACTGTTCCCGATCACGGCGAAGGGACCGAAGCCGACGACGAACCAGACGATCGTGAGGAACCATGCCCCGGGGACGTGTTTGCGGCGGTCCTTCGGGATCCCGGAAACGGATTGAAGAATTCGGTGACGCTTTTCCTTTCTGGCTTGTTGCTCTTTGGCGTCTGGAGAGAAAAACGAGACGGCGATCGTGACGAGCATGTTCACCAAGATCCCCCAGCCCGCGCTGTGAATCGTGAGGGGATAACGACCCCACGGCAAGTCGGCGGCAGAAAGCGCCAGAAGATCGGGCAGGAAGAGGTTGAAGAAGTAGGGCAGCGCCTCGATCGGCCGGTCGGTGACGGTGACGGCCACAAGACCGGCAATCAACCCCCATACCACGCCTTTCCGTGCGAGCCTGGGGAAATAGCAGACCCCCATCAGGGCGGGATACATCTGAAAGCCGTAAGCGACGGCCAGGCCCCCTAGCATTACGATGGCGCCGGTAAACTGCGCCGCGACGAAAAGGGCGGCAACCGTGACGACGATGACGAAGATGCGGCCGCACAGTTTCTGGGTTCGGTCCGAGGCATTGGGAGAGATGTATTTCCGGTAGATATCTCGGGTCACCATGCCGCTGAAGGTAGACATATAGGCAGCCCCGGTGCTCTGCATGGCCGCGAGCGCGCAGACAGCAAGCAGGCCGACGAGCCACGGAGCGCTGTCTGAGAGGAGGTTGATGAGCTGCGGTACCAGGTTCTTGTCGGTGACGTCGTGAATGACGCCCCTGGCGGCCAGGATGTTACCGCCGATGCCCTGGAAGATCGTAAACGTGAAGAGGATGACCCCAATCACGACGGAGGACGCGACAACCTGCTGCCATCGAAAGGGCCGGCTGGTGCGGTTGGAGTAGGCCCACATGGAAAAGGCGGGCGAGGACTGAATCCCCATCAGGGCGAACATGTAGGTGAGACACATCGCCCCCGTCCACGAGCTGCCGACGGCCTGACTCTTGGCGGAGACGGTCTGGATGGCCCCCGGCAGGGCGACGATGCTGGCGTGTCCGGCCGGTGTGATTCGTCTGTTCGAATCGAGCGCCTCCTCCACATATTTCGCCATGCCTTCCGTAAAGCCGGACCATCCGCCCGCAAACTGAATCGCGATAAATCCGAGGATGACGATGCCCAGGGCCAGGAGAATGCACTGAGCGCAGTCGACGTATGCGACCGAGCGGAGTCCCCCGGACGCGACGTAGATCATCACGATCGCCGATAGTGCGAACATGCCGACTTCGATGCTGACAAGGCCGTTGGTAAGCGTATGAAAAAGATCGCCTGATGCACGGAGCTGTACGCCCAGGTAGGGGACGCTGAAGAGGAATGCGACGAGCACCGTGAGGAGGCGCATGCCGTTCCCGCCGTAGTAGTCACTATACATCTCACCGGGCGTGATGTACTTGAATGCCCGTCCGAGAATCCATTGCCTCCTTAAAAAGAGCACACCCGTGAACGGAATGGTCAACGCGTAGAAGGAGGCGAAAGCATAAGGCAGTCCGTCGATGAGGATCAGGCCGGGATGTCCGATGAAGGTCCAACCGCTGAAACTGGTGGCGGTGGCGGCCAGGACGAAGACCCAGATTCCGATCGTGCGCCCGGCCACGAAGTAGTCTTCGGAGGTGCGAGATTTCTGGGCCCCTTTGATTCCCCAGAACAGACAGTAGGCCCAGTACAAACCGACGAAAAAAAAGAGCCAGATCAGTTTTTCATCCACGGAAATTCCTCCGTTCACCAGAGGGTCATCGAATCGGTAAACAGCTTGGTCAGATCTTCTTCGTCCGCGGGCCTCGGCGAGAGTTTGGTCACCCGGTGCTGGGGCAGCGTGCCTTCGACCAAAGCGGGAATGTCTTCGGGCGTGAAGCCGATCGCCTTGAGACCGTTTGGAATCTCGAGCTTTTTCATCAGCGCGATGATCTGGTCGGCCAGCAAATTCCCCGCCTCTGCTTCAGCGTTTTCCACCGATGACGGCGCCCCGCTCAATCGCGCTGCGGCTTCGAGGTGGCGCCCCGGATCGACCGGACCGGTGAACCGGAAGACCGCCGGTGCGGTGAGGACAACGGACATCCCGTGGGGTATGATCGGGTGATCCGTCACGAATCCATCGGGACGGTAGTCGTGCACCATGCCGGAGACCGGGTAAGACATGCCGTGACAGAGGTGGCAGCCCGCGTTGCCAAATCCGATGCCCGCCAGGCTCGCGGCCAGCATCATCTGGCTCCGGGCTTCGTCGTCGCCCGGGTCTGCGACGGCGCGCACGATATAGGCGGCCACGAGTTCGACCGCGCGGAGGGACCAGAGATCGCTGATCGGGTTGGCGCCCTGATATGCGGGTCTCAACTTGGGACGGTCGGGCAGGGGGCGCTGGTCGAACGGGATGGCAGTATAGGACTCAAGGGCGTGGCAGAGGACGTCCAGGCCGGTGGATGCGGCCACAACCGGGGGCATGGTTCTCGTATTCTCCGGATCGACGACCCCAAGCGTGGGCCTGAGCAGTCGGTGCGCGATTCCGGTCTTTGTGCGGCGTTCCGTCAGGTCGAAGATGGCCACGCCCGTGGTCTCGCTACCGGTGCCTGCGGTGGTCGGGACAGCAATGAGTGGCTTCAGCGGGCCCGCCGGGGGTTTCCCCTCACCGATCGGGGCGTTGATGTAGGCGAAGAAATCATCCGGATGGGTCGCGTAGAGGTTTGTCGCCTTGGCCGTGTCTATCGAGGATCCGCCTCCCACGGCGACGAATCCATCGAATGCGCCCGCCTTTGCGAACGAGATGGCCTCTTTGAATGAGACGTCCGTCGGCTCGACGCGAACGCGGTCGAAGCATTCAAACGCCACCCGCTCGCGCCGGAGGGATTCCAACACCGTATCGACCGGGGGCGACTCAGCCAGATTCGGGTCGGTGAGGACCATGGCGCGCTTGACGCCCAAATCCTTCAGGTCCATTCCGACTTCGCGTGTCGCACCGAAACCGAATCGGAGGTTGGACGTGCTCATCTCGAAGGCGTAGTCTCTCTCCATCTTCCCGACTTTCGATCAGGCGTCCCAACGGCTTTTCATCCCTGAATCTCGTAACAGGTCCGTAAGTTATAAGGCGAGTTGAACTGCTTCGTCAAGCGAAATCTTCGAGAATCGTAGACAAGCTGCTTCGCACGCTCCGTGGTGCGAGTCGACGCACCATCGACACGGACGACATCCTTACCGGAATGAACCTTGACAACCCCGGAGGGGATATCTATCCTTTCGTTGCATAAAGAGCCCTGCCTATGAAATTTACGACAATATTAGTCTATTCTTCGCTTTGTCTCGCGAGCGCGTGCGTAGACCGAAAGGCCTACCGCTTCCTGGACGCTGCGTTTGCCTACGAAGAGGCGGGAGACCCCAACACCGCCCTCGAGGCGTTCAAGAGCGCCGTGGACACGCAACCCGACGATCCCTACCTCCGTTGGACGCTTGGACGAGCCTATCTCCGACGCGAGTTCTACGAAGCAGCGGCGGGCGAGTTGAAGACGGTGCTCGACGTTGAGCCCCACTATCTCCAGGCCTATCAAGATCTGGCGTATGCGTTGCGTGCCCAGGGCATGCCGGAGGCGGCCATGGGTTGGCTTGAGCGCGCTGCTCGTGAGGTTGGGGATTATCTACCGCTTCAAAGACAGCTGGTTGATCTCTATCTGGCGCACGATCGGCCTGAAGAGGCGATGGCCCTCCTGAGAGGCGCGGTCGAGCGCTGGCCCGAAGAGACGTGGGCTCACGTCCTGCTGGGCAAACTGTATCAGCAGCTGGACATGTATGAGGAGGCGGAAGCGGCGTTCCGAACGGCAGTAAAGCTGGACCGCGACCTGGGTGCCGCATATGCGGCGTTGGGGAACCTGCTTTACGCGCAACACCGCTACAATGATGCGATTCAGGCCTACGCGGAGGCCATATCGATCAACCCTCGAGACCACGCAAGTCTCAACAACCTTGCCTGGGTCTATGCGGTCGAGGGGATAAAACTGGATGTGGCCGCGCGACTGTCTCGCCGCTCGCTCAGCCTGGTTCCCGATTCTCCCACCTATATGGATACGCTGGCAGAAATCTACTTCAAGGCCGGGGAAAGAGAGCTCGCGAGTGAGTATATCCGACGGGCGATCGTGTTAAGACCGGAGGATCCCGAGCTGATGGAGCATCTCCGTAGACAACTGAAAAGGTTTACCGCTGCAGATCGCGGAAAGGTGTAGAGCCTCGCGGCCGAACAAAAACCCGAAGAGGAAAGATGACACGAACGGATTCAAGAGACCTTGTCGTGATCCCGGCCACGCTTGAGTTGAAGTCCTCGGCGGGCCGTCTCTTGATGAACAGGGCCAGTCCGCCCGAGTCGGAGCTGGGGATAGGGGTTCTGTGACCACCATTGATCGTGTCCACGCGCGGGAGATCCTGGATTCAAGAGGCAATCCAACGCTCGAGGTCGAGGTGAGGTTGTCTTCCGGTCTCATCGGAAGGGCATCGGTGCCTTCCGGCGCATCTACAGGCGTGCACGAGGCGGTTGAGCTTCGGGACGGAGACGCCGAACGATATTCGGGAAAAGGCGTACTCAAGGCCGCTGAAAACGTGAACGGACAGATCGGCCCGGCTGTTTCCGGCGTGGATCCTTCCGATCAGGCCGAGATCGACCGGCGAATGATCGATCTGGACGGCACGCATAACAAAGGAAGGCTGGGCGCCAATGCCATCCTCGGGGTTTCTCTCGCGGCGGCAAGGTCGGCCGCGGCGGCACGCGACCTACCCCTTTTCCGCCATATTGGAGGCCCTGAGGCAAACCGCCTGCCGGTTCCGATGATGAACATCCTGAATGGAGGGGCTCACGCGGACAGCAGTGTTGACTTTCAGGAGTTCATGGTGATGCCGGTGGGGGCCAGCTGTTTTCGGGAGGGTCTTCGGATGGGCGTGGAGGTCTTTCACGCCCTGAAGGACGTGTTAAAGGCGGCCGGGCTCAGCACCGGCGTCGGCGACGAGGGCGGTTTCGCCCCCAACCTGGACTCCAACGAGGCGGCGCTGGAGGTGATTTCGGAAGCGATCCGGAAGGCCGGTTATGTGCTGGGAACCGAAATCCTTTTGGCGCTCGATCCGGCAACGAGCGAGCTCTATTCGGGCAGTCGGTATCTGTTTGGCAAGTCTGACGGCTCTGAAAGGAGTTCTGCGGAGATGATCGATCTCTGGCAGGACTGGGCATCCCGCTACCCGATCGTGTCGATTGAAGACGGGCTTGCGGAGGATGACTGGCCGGGATGGCAAACGCTCACCGCAAAGCTCGGAGATCGGGTTCAGCTTGTGGGAGACGACCTGTTCGCGACGAACAGGGCGCGTTTGAAGCGAGGGATCGAGATGAAAGCAGGGAATTCGATTCTCGTGAAACTGAATCAGATCGGGACGCTGAGCGAAACCCTGGAGGTGGTCGAGACTGCGAAGCAGGCAGGCTACACGTCCGTCATTTCTCACCGTTCGGGCGAAACCGAGGACACGACGATCGCGGATGTCGCAGTGGCGACGGGGGCCGGCCAGATCAAGACAGGCTCCGCATCGCGGTCGGACCGCATTGCGAAGTACAATCAACTGCTGAGGATAGAGGAGTCATTGGGGGCGTTTGCAACCTATCCCGGTCTTGATGCTTTCGGCTCGATCGGCACCGACCGGTGGGTGCCTTGAACGTCGATGTCGGCACGAAAGTCGGCCGGTCCCGCTTGGGAATCGCGGCGTGCCCGGGTCGGCAGGGGAGCGAGGCGTCGTGGATCACTGGGTCAGGCGGCCAAAATTCTTCGCGAAGATGAGGAAATCAATAAAGGTGACGCGGCGGTCGCCGTCCAGGTCATAGGTGGGATCATACCCGGGCTGCCCGGCGGCCAGATCGAAGTGTTGGGCAAACTTCACAAAGTCTTCCCACCAGACGCGGCCGTTCGCGTCGAAGTCAGACGCTGCGGGCGACGTGCCCTCCAGAGGGGTGATCGTAAAGGTGTAGGCCTCGGTCCCGCCAGACGTGCGTGAGATCCCAAGCGATCTGTATTCCGGCCCGAAGGACGCAAATCGTCGAGGCGGGCCGCGCGGAATGGAGAAGGAGGCGACCATCGGGCCGTCGTCTCGTTCCGCGATCAGGACAGCCAGGAGGTCGCTTTCGCTAGTGAGTTGGATGGAGAGGCCGTCGGCGCGACCGAGCGCCAAGTAATCCAAGCCCCAGAGTTCTACGTTACGGGTTTGGCCCTCGGCGGGCACGTCGATCGTATCACGGGGAACCGACCCGAGGTCGATCCGGTCGAATCCGAAATCGGCCGGCCCGTCCAGGTAGGCAGCGCCGGCCCAGGCTGCAAAGAGGTCTTCAAAACGATCGGGAACGCCACGGCGTTCCAGGACGTCTTCTACGCCTGAAATCCCGTTTTTCGTCTCCGAAACGAGTTCCGTCACCGCTTCCTCCCCGTATCGCTGGGCGTAATAGGTCATGAAGAGAAAGGCCTGATCGAAATCGAAGGGTAGATCTTTCCAGACCGTAAGGCTCGTGTTGGTCACGTCCAGAAAGGTCGACGCGGAGGTCTGCGTGGTGTCTTTATAGCCGCAAACCAGCTCGGCGTACTCCGAACATCCCTCATCCACCCACTTTTCTTCGTCAGGGTCTGAATTCCAGTGGAGCATATGCTGGAGTTCGTGCGCCAGCGTCGCTTTGGCCAGAGCGCTCTCAAGGTCCAACGGGTCGCTGTCCAGATAAAGGATCTCGCGCGAGGTCGGCGGAGACTGGTTCTCGGTGTCGAAATAGCCGACGAACGCGCTTCCAGTAAACGGGCTGTCCAGGATGTCCAGGATCACAATCAGGAGTCGTGGATCGCCATCCACATCGGGCGCCGGGCCGAAGAGGCGGGTCTCCACGTCAAAGATCCCCTGATTTTCCTGCCGGGCCGTCGCCTCGTCGAAGGCATGGACCACTGAGTCCAGGCCGGCGTGCGTGACCCGCGGGGAATTCCACACCTCGTCCTCGACGAAGATGTAACAATGTTGACCGACCCGGCGGCAGGTCGTTGTGGTCTGGTAGTGTCCTTGATCCCCCAGTCGAAAGCTGTAGGCCGGAACCGTCAGGGCGTCACCCACTTCAAAGGAGCGGGTGAATTGACGGTAGGCCAGCCGCTTGCCGAGGTGGGGCCGCCTGGGCAGGAGGTGCGTGCCGCTTTTCGGCTTCGGCGGCTCCGCAGCGCTGAGGTGCTGGCCGCAGGCAAAGAGAGGGGCGATGCAGACGATCGCGAGGCACCTCTGAACGGACGTGGCCGGTCTTCTCAAAAGCCGGTCCTCACCTGGACCTCCATTCCACCGTTCGGATCGGCGAACGCTCTCCATTCCATCCGAGCCGGGCGCTTCTGCGCCGGGGTCTTGCGCGCGATTCTGGCCGCATTCAGGGCACTCACGAATCGGTTGAAGACCAGGGCCCCGATGAACAGGGAGGCCTTCTGGCCGGCCCGGTTCGCCCTGCTTCGGAGTCTCTGGAACTCCAGACGGGAGGCGTTCGAATCCCATTCCCAGACGTTCGAGGGCGTTTCGGGCCTCAGGCTCGCGGCTTCTCCGTCCAACAGGCGGAAACGGGTATTGCGGTCGTATATGCTGCGAAACTGCGCCATTTCGTCGAAGAACGCGTTCGACTTCCCTTCCGTATCTGCGCCGGCGCGCACCGCGGCAAAGGATTTGAGGGCCGCTTCACGGTCGGACTCCAGGCCTCGAAAGAGGACGACGCCGGTCCAGAAGCCGGCCTCGGAGCACCAGAAAAATGTGGAGGAACGACGCCCGCCGGCGTAGCGTTCGCCGGTTCCGGGCAGAATGAGAGAGAGGAGGGCGGCCTTGCGCGGGGACTTGGCGGCATCTGCCTCGGCGGCCTCCGGGAGAGAGACGCCCGCGATCAGGCCCACCGTCAATGTCCAGATGAAGGAGGGTCGCATCGTGAATCTCACGTCTGGGCGCCGTCCCGGCGTGAAGCTTTTGCGGCCAAGCGGTGAGGGTGCGAGGGATACGGGAGCATCGCCGCGAACGTCTCCTATCTTATGCGGAGGCGGGTGGTCAGGCTTACGGTCGGGACGAGGTCTCCGTTCCACGGGGCGGGCATCAGGCCAAACTGCACGCTTACGGCTTCATCGGCTCGATACGGGGAGCGGGCGGCTTGGAAAGAGGCGTGGATGGCGCTTACGATACGGTTGAGAACCGCCAGCCCGACGATGACCGATGCCCGCTTCAGCAGTTTGTTGCTTTCGTTCCGCTGGTCCTCGTAGTCCAGCCTCAACGTGGATTGCACCTGATCGTTGTTCGTGTCGAGCGTAAGGTCCTTTGTGTCATCCCACCCGTAGACGAACTGATCGTACTTGCCGATCACCTCGTAATACTGCTGGGTATCGACCCTTTCACACGCACCCGGATCGGGGACGTCTTCCTTGCAGGGCAGTACGTGCGTCTCGTGCACGGGCGAGCCCCGTGCACGATTGAGGGCCTCCCAGGCCCGATATCTGCTTCCGTCCCAAAGGCGGTCTGCAAAGGCTCGGAATTCGGTCCTCAAGTCCCCGCCTCGGCTTCGCCATCGTGCGTAGGAGATCCAGGTCAGGGCTTCCACGGCCACGAATCCGACGGCCCGCTTTTTGGCCCCGGCGTAAAACTCTCCCATTCCCGGAATGGCCAGGGACAGCAGGAAGGCCTTCCCCGGAGATTTGGCGCCGGACTCATCCGAACGGTCTCCTTCGAACAGGGGGCGTTGGGCGTGCGGGGCAGCCCCCCGCAGCGGCATCAGCGGCCGCTCTGCCGGCTCGAAGGCCCACGCACACGAACAGAAAAGCAACGCCGGGAGAACGGCCGATGCGCCTTTGATCGTCATGCTTTGTTCCTCTTCAACAAATTGGCCGGATTCAAGATCCGACACGCTCAAGGTAGCCGAAGAGCAGGGTAAAGTAAAGCTTGAAGCCACTCCTTTTCTCCCTTTCGCCTGCCGAGGCCAGGGGAACCGTGTCAAAACCGTAGGCCGCGTCGACGCTGACTCGGGTCGGAAAGAGATAGAACGAAGTCGCGTCGTAGCGAATCTGCATCCCGACGTCTCGCTTCCAACCCCGTTTCAAGATGTCGTCGTCCTCGTCGCCGTCCCAGGCACGCCCGATGCCCGCGTAGAATGCCCCGTAGATCTGGTCGGAATTGAGGTGCAGCGTCTGCGTTCGAATTCGGGTCCACAGGGGGAAGCGATAGGCGGCCCGAAACATGGCCGCGCGTCGCCCTTCCAGGCCGTAGAAGGTATATCCCTTCATGTAGGGGAGGCCACCCAGATGGAAGTCGAAAAAATCGTCGACGCCGCGGTCTATCCATCCGCCGTAGAATCGAAGTCCAAGGGCGCTTCTGCCCGGCCCCACACGGAGATATTCGTTCCAGTCCAGGCTCAACTGGTTATAGAAGTGTCGGTCGAAAATCTCTATGAGGATGGAGCTGTTTTCCTTGAACCCGTTGAGGAAGAAGTTGTAAAACCGGTCGTAGCGGAGGGTGACGTCCCGGCCGGAACCGGGATTGATCTCCGAGTCGATCGCTCGCTGGATCGTCTTCCGCCGATAGGTAAACGCCAGGTCAAGACCGTTCAAATAGGTCGCGCCGACCGTGGCCCGGTTGAAGCCGTTGAACTTGGCCTGCTCGATAGAGACCTCGTAGCGGCTGTAAACGATCCGCGCATCCAGGAAATCCCCTCTGCTGATCCGGGTTCTAACGCCCAAGTCGACTTCATTCAATGTGAAGGTTCGGTTGAAGATACGAAAGTCTTCATCTCGATTGACGACCTCTTCCGAAACGTGTCTCGATTGACGATACGCCTCCAAGAAGACGGTTGGACGCCATCTTCGGTATTCGAAGATGGCAAAGAGGTCGAGGTCTCGATTGGGAGCGACCATTCCTCCTGCGAACAGGGTTTGCTTTCGCAAGACATCGTCCGACGTGACGAAAAGACCGAATTTGGGCCGGCCCGCATCCCAGGCCAGCCTCGGAAGCAGCAGGAGATTGGAGAATTCGTGACTGTAGGGCCGGCTTTGAAACGGAACGGCCTCCGTGCTGGCGAACCTCGCCAGCGGCCCCGAATCACGTGTTTCCCGAAAAGGCTCGGCGTCGACCGGCGCTTGATCGAGCCGACCCTCCGTCAGCCGAATCTGATAGCCGTGTGGGCCGTAGTGCGCATAGGCGATCCGGCCGTCACGAGGGCTGACGTCTGGCTGAAAGGCTCCCCCCAAGACGCGCGTGACTCGATGGACGGCGCCGTCGTTCAGGCGGATGTGGTAAAGGTCGAAGATGCCGTCCGCGTCGGAAGCGAAGACCAGGCCTTTTCCGTCCGGCGTCCAGCAGGGGTCTTGGTCGGTACCGGAGGAGGTAACGACGTATGACCCATCCTCGCCGTCGGCACCGATCAAAGCGAGATCTCTGCCTAGCCCCTCCTTGAAAATGGAGAACGCGATAGACCGCCCGTCTGGAGACCATCTGGGCGTGTAGACCTGGGTTCCGTCGTCGAAGCGGGTGAGGTATCGGATCTTCTTCGTTCCGAGGTCCATCACCCCGAGATTCGTCGTCCCGGCCGCGTTCTTGACGAATGCGACCGCGGAGCCATCGGGCGAGATGTCAGGATGTGCGCCGCGGAGCCCCTCCGTGAGACGAACTTCACCCGGCCGGTCACCCCTGGGCAGCCCTACAAGGCCTTTGACCCTGTAGAGCGGTCCCTCGGCCGTGGCGGCGGGATCCACGGTGTAGAGATCTCGGAATCTGGAGCCGTATCGCCCGGGCGGGCTTCTCCTGGAGAAGAGGAGGCTGGATCCTTCCGGGGACCAGTCGAATGCCGACGACGCACCCGGGGCGCACAGTTCGAGCGTACTGTCTTCCATCGTGAAAATGTAAAGGCTGGTGCTTCCGTAATCGCTGCCGGCGTTGGACAGATAGGCGAGTCGCTTCCCATCGGGCGACCATCTGGGGTTGAGATTGACGTAGCCCTCGGCTTGAATCACTTCGCTTTCCGTGGCGTCTGCATCAACGCGGATCTGCTGGACACGGTATCGCTCCTGCAGCGCGGCAACCCAGCGGTCGTGGAGCTCCCGCATCGAGATCCCGAGCGCCTCTTGAATGGCGCCACCGAAGTCGGTGCGCCACCACGTGGCGGCGTTTCGGTAGATCTCCTTCAATTTCGCGTCCCCAAAGTTGTTTACGATGAAGAGAACGAGAGCGTAGCCGTGGTCATAAACCTTCTCGAGTCCAAGGCCGGACTTGGCTCCAAAGGCACTCATCTCGTCATAACCGAGCAGTGAGCCGTTCAAGGTGGCCACGCGGAGGATCATGTCCCTGTGGGAATCCCATCTGTCGTGATGCGCCCCCCTTGCCATGTATTGCGCCGTACCTTCGGCATACCACGGGGGCACTTGGGTGGCCGGCACGGCATAGGAGGCCAGGATGTTGGGGTATCCGGTGAGGATGTCGTCACGTCTGCCTTCGCTCTGATATCCCAGGACGTGGAAGTAGATCGCGGGAATCAGCCGGGGTCCCTTCCGAGCCGTGCGCAGGGAAAGAATGTGGGTCAACTCGTGCGTGAGGACGTTGCTGAGCCACTCCGAGGTCCCTCTGAGCTCGAAGTCGAGGCTGGTGGCCCAAAGCTCAATCGTGTTTTGATAATAGTAGGCCGCGCCGTTCGCATAGTCGTCGGTGTCCCTCAAGATGATCCTGATCTTTTCTTCGGGAACAGACTCGTAGAGCTCCGACACCGGGCCAAGGACGCTCTCCGCGACTCCGGCCGCCCGTTTCGCGAACCTGTCCAGCTCCTGGTGGTAGTAGACTTTGAAGTGGGGGGTCTCAAGGACTTCCCACTCGAGTTCGGGATGGTTGGCCTCGTAGGGGAACTGGGCGGAGGCTGTCTCGCGTCCGACCCACAGACAGACGGCCGCGGCGAGCACGAAGCATTTCATTTGACGACCGCCGCCTTGACGAAACGGACTTCGGAACGACGTTCGGAGATGGCCTCTACCCGGCAAATGTAGAGACCGCTCGCGTAGTGGGTCGTATCCCAGCCGATTTCGTTGTCGGTCATAGGGATCGGATCTTCGAGAGAAAGGCGGTCCACGACCTCTCCGATCGCGTTGATCACGACGACCTCGATTCGGGCGCCCTCGGAAAGAAAAAATCGCAGTCGCGCCGAGTCCCCTTTGATCGGATTGGGGTAGCAGTAGATTCGCCTGCTCGGGAGCAGAGATGCGACCGGCTCTCCCGGGTCGACATCGCTCGGCTTTTGAAGTCGACCCGTGTTTCCTGGACGGCCGCCCAACTCGCCCCAGATCACTTCCCTGCCTGTATAACTGGGATCGATTTCTTCCAGATGATAGAGGTGCATTCCTCCGTTATCCGTGAAAAACAGAAGCTCCAGATTCCCATCTCCTTCGAGGTCGTCGACCAGGGGCGAGGTGCGAATCCGGCCGCCCGTGGAAATTGGGAATCCGGGCAAGGCCTCTCCGGTCGCCGTCAGACCATACAGGAGCCCTCCATTTGAACCGGCGAAGATCTCGGGCCGCCCATCGTCGTCCAGGTCTGCGAGAACGGCCGGGGCTTCGATGGCTCCGGCCTCATCCTTCAAGGGAAAGGCGATCGGGGCATCCGTCTGCAGGACGCCGTTGAAACGAACGACCCAAAGGCGGGCCGTTCCGCCGAAGAGGACCTCGACGAATCCATCTCCGTCCAGGTCGCCGAGCACCGGGGGAGATCTGGCGCCGCCCTCCACCGGGAGGCTGAGCGTCCGGCGTTGACCAACGTGCTGTAATGACACGACACCCCGCGGGGAGACCGAAACGATCTCGTCCAATCCGTCCCGGTCCATGTCGGCGACGACCGGAGCCCCGACCGGCTTGTCCTCGTAGCTGGCAAGCTCTTCCCAATCGGTCGCGCCTTGGACGAGGAAGAGCCGACCCGTTTCCGTCACGACGACCAGTTCGTTGGCAGGGTCGGGCGTCACATTGCCGACTGAGAGGCCGATGATCGGCTCCGACGCGAGGTGCACTTCACGCCGTTCGCCGGCATATACGCCCCACACGACCCTTCCGTCCGACCAGCCCCAGATATCCGTCAACTCACTCGTCGGAAAGCGGGCGATGACGGGCGTCGCTGAGACGACCGTGCCCCTATAGGGCTCTGCCACGAAACGATCTTTCGTCCACAAGCCGGGCGTGCCGTCCGCAAAGATGAGTTCCTCCGCGCCTCCGTCGCCGGGGACCAGGTCTCCCACGGCAGGCGTCCAAAGCGACGGGAACGCGAAGGTCTTCACGGGGACGCCCGAGAGGCGCCAGGCGCTCGCGTGCGCGCTTTGGCTGTAACCTCGAATGATTTCCTTGGCGCCGTCTCCGTCGACGTCGAGGACTCGGGGCGCCCTGAAGCCTCCTTCGTCGAGCCCGGTGATCGGCCATCCGTCCGACGCCCGGCCGAACGTGACGGCCACGGTCATGGTGTCGCCCGGCGGGCTGAGGACCTCGATCGAGATCTCTGTTGGATAGCTCAGGTTACTGTCGGTGTTGGGTGTCGTGTCCGGGCCAAAGCGCACCGCGTTTCCGACGAAGAAGGGGTCTTCCGCACCCCCTTCGATGGTGCTGAGGGAGATGATCTCGCCAAGAACGAGGCGATTGGATGAGACGTTGCCGATATCTTCCAAACCGTCCGCCTCCTCGAGAGAGATGCCCCTTCGGTAGTGGAAGGCTGCGATTCGATAGTCCGGGTTGCTGTTGAGCGGTCGATCCGGTCCGCTGTTGCGGATGACCGCCTCGTCCACGTGCCAGATCAAGAGCCCCGACCCGGGAATGAAGGCGTCGTAGTCGTCCACCGACAGCCAGACGCCTTCCTCTTCACCCGAAAACGCAACATTCGGGACCCGCCCGAGCAGGGCCAGCCGGGACACGCGGTTTTCGAGCAGGAAGTATTCATCGGCGCTGATCGGCACCTTTACCGCTTCCGGCAGACTGGAGAAGACGTGCGGTGCGACGATGTGGACGGTATCGCTCCGTGTGATCACTTCCGGTGTGAGCCACCCGAGCCTGATGCGGGACCACGCGAGCATGCGGGTCGGGATGAACCCTACAAGAAGGGAATCCGATCGGTCTCCGGTCAGACTCTCCAGGCCGAGGCGGGCGGCCGAGGCGACGTTGTTGGCCCCCGAGTCCATCAGACTCCAGTCTCCCACGGCGGGCAGATCGTCTTCGAAGTTGGAAAGACCGGGTAGGCCGAGCTGGTTTGCAAAAAAGCGGGCCAGCGTGCCGTTCAGGCCCCCGCGTCCATCCAAACTGATGGCTTCGGGGAGGAGCATGCCGTCGGCCACGCTCCAGGTGGCGCCGTCCACCGGGATAGGACCGCCCGTGAACCGATTCAGGTCACTCGACCGGATGAACGCGGACGGGATGTCGTTCAGCGCGTTTCCCGCCTCACCCCCGAGACCTGGGTGGAAGACGCAAAAGGCTCGAAACCTCGAAAAGTCGAGCGCGTCGCCCTCGGCGGCATCGGCGGCCAGGATGGCGTCGTGAAAGAGCTGCGTCAAACGTTCGTCGATTTCGTGGCGCGTGCGGCCATTGCCGTATTCTTTCAACGGTCTTTCCAGCGTGTAGCTCGCTCTGGGTTCTCTCGGAAAGACTTCGTATTCGATGCGTACGTTTCCTTCGGAGATATCTGTGTAGTAGTTTGCGAGTGCCGTCAGATGATGTTCGAAATAGCGCCGGTCGTGGGGCGGGATGTCATAAGGGAAGCGGTAGCTGCCACGGACTTCCGAAAAACTCCGCAGGTCGAACGTGCCATTCCCACTCGTCGTCTCATCGTCCGGGGCTTCCAACGGAAATTCGACGCGCACCGCCAGAACGCGCCACGTCTCCTGCGCCAGCGACTCCGGCGAGGTGCCAAGCATCAGACCCAGGCTCGTCATGAGACATTTGTACATAAAGGTTAGAGATCCGTAAATCCAGTGTTTACTTGGACTCTTCAAGCAGTCGTGGGCCTGTTCGGACTTCTCTGGACCTCGGGTTTGAAAAGATGAAAGGTCTTTTGGTATTTCACCTTGGCATCTGACGCGATTCCGGACGACGGGGAAGGGAGGCTGAATTCAGTCATGGTCCAAACGGAAAATTGGAAGGTTGACAACGAGGATGCCGCATCTTTTTCGGTGCAACGCACGGGGTCTCTTGAGGTGCAGTACGGCGTTAGGCGTCATCGTGGAGACGGCGAGGACGCGAGCGCCGGCTTCGAGCTGGTGAGCCGAGAATGTGTAGCCGAGCACGTGAGGATGATCATTGATGCCACTTTCCGCCGGAGGGCCCTGAGGGGAGCGCCCGACCAGTTGTCCGATCGCAAACGTGCCGACCGCCCTCCTTGTAAACCTCCCGAAAAGTGCGTGGCCCGAGAAACCTGTCAACCACGAAAGGGACGTGGCGCGGACGTTAGAAATTGAACGAGAGTGCGGGTCGAAGACCTCTCGTTGATGTGGGGGCAAGGCTCACGTTGAAGTGCCGGGCTGAAACCTTTACGCATTTTTCAGACTCCATTTTAGAGCCAATCAGAGTCGAGAAAAGGAAGATGGATGGAGTGACATAAAGTATCACGGGTATTAGCCTTAATCCGTCAAAAATAGGCAATCGACAACGCGGTCAAACGCTGGAGAAGTGGGGCATTTCGATCGTTCAAATGCGTTTTTTCTCCGGCCACAGCCGGTGACTTTAAGAATCGTCGACTTGCGACATCAATTCGCCGTTGTTCTTCAGGCCAAATCCCAGCAAAAACTGCCGAAATATGTCGAATCAAGGTTAGGGCCAAGCCACTGATATCATCCTCGTCAGGATCATCGCGTTCGAGAGTCAAGTCTGCGATCTCGATGATGGCCATTCCCGCCCCAAGACCTATTGCCATGCCCTTGCCTGTATTTCTATGGCGCCCGATGCTCACTTCGACCTCAGAGAGTGAGGAAAGGGGAATGCGATAGGAGCCACGGTGTTTGACGTGAATCGTAAGCGCGTCTTGAGTCACCTTGACCAGTCTGCCCACGACACGCCTTTTTGAGATTGAAGGCGCATAGACACGTAGTCCGGGATCTTTTCCTGGAGCCGTTCTACGGCCTGCATAGAATTTATCGTCACCTCTATGTCTCGCCGGTGCTTGGCTACGACGAGTGTGTCGATGTCGTCATAGGCTATTTCCCACGTTTTCAGCTTCCCAACGTTGTTTGTATCAAGATATGTCCCGAATCTTTGCGGGCAATCCGTCCGGTTGCGGTTCGCGTGGCGCCTTCGGATGTGTAGGCGACGCAGGCCCACCCTCCCGTCCTGATCTTCGAGAGGTCAAGCGCTCCGCCCGACGTGACGGTGACAGCCTCTTCGTGGGGCTGTCTTGTCACGTGGCCTGCCTGGGGACGGGTGCCGGAACCTGCAACAGGAGGGTTGCAATGCAGACGATCGCGACGGGTTGCATGAGGTTTCCGCCTCAGGAGCAGTCTCCGACCTGTTGTTTCGCTTGCATTCGCATAACGAAGCGCGGGGCTTTGCTTCGACGGACGGGAAGTCCACGAGCGGGCCAGATCGCCCGTGGAGATATTCTTTCCGGCGCGTCGTATGATCGCCGACGCCTGCCGCCCTCGCGTCCGTGCATCCGAATGAGGTCTTTGACTGCCGCCTTCGACTACTCTAGATGGAAAATCCTCCCGAGAACCGGAAGACGTTCCTGAGTGGGGAACTTCTCCTGCTCGCGAAGTAGGAGAGGTCGAACGAGGCCCAGTTGTACTTCAATCCGAGCCCGAAGGTGGGGGTTTTCCGGTCGCCGTCGTGGTCGTGGAAATAGCCCGCCCTGAGCGCGAAGGCCGAGCCCTCCGTCAGGTTGTAGAGCCACTCCATACCGCTTCTGTAGTCGATGTCTTTGAACTCCTCTTCCGGCGGGCTGTCAGACCAGCCTGTGATGAAGGAGGTGAATCCTCTATCTGCGAGGGGTTTGTAGATGTCGGAGGTAAAGAGCACGGAAGAGTTACCGCGCTGGAAGAACTCATAGGCAAGACCGAACGTAAAATTTTGTTGAATCGGGCTAGCCTGGTCCGCGTCTATGAAAGTGATATTGGGACCCACATTCCTGAGTACCCACGCAAGCGTGAATCGACTCGTGGGTTTCCACATGAAGCCGAAGTCTCCCGCGAAGGAGGTGCCGTAACCCTTGCCCCTTTCCGATCCGACCTGGACACCGCTGGCGAGGTCTTCGTAGATGAATTTCGCGGTGACGCCCACCGATACGCTCTTTGTGACGTGGGTCCCGTAAGAAAGTCCCAGGGCCAACCCGTAGCTGGAAAAGATTCCCTGAGAGACATTTTGCTCGTTTCTGGCTTCCTGACTGCCTTCAGAGGCGTAGAGGATGCTGAAGCCCAGGTTTCCGAGGCCCTCAAAGGAATGGGTATAGGCACCGAACGACGTATAGATGTCGTTCGCGAGCTTGGGGATCGGCTTGTAGTAGGTCGTGCTGAGACTGCCGCCTATCGCATCGGCGAGTCCGGCCGGGTTGTAATAGGTCGCGTTGGCATCGTCCGCGATCGCGACGTAGGCCTCCCCCAAACCTGCCGATCGGGCGCTCGGTTGAAAGAGCAGGAACGTTGCGCTCGCCCGGTCTTCCGTCGTCGCCTGCGCCGTGCCAAATCCACTCAGGCTGAACCCGACGACACACAGCAGAAATACGAGCTTCCTCATCTGACGACTCCTTTGTCTATTTCTACAGATCCTTAGCTTTGCCGGACTGAGAGGTTCCCAAACGCAAAAAACCGGATGTGGAAGTCCACGAACCCGGTGATCAGACTCTTGCCATATGCAATCCTTACTCACGAAAGGTCTCGATTGGATCCCGACTTCGCCGCGCCGCACGGCGAGCGGGTCATGAATGTTTTTACAGATGCTCCAAACCAAACCTTAAGGCGTCAAACGATAGGCACTCCTGATGCGTTATGGCATTTTGTGAAGGAAAAAGGTCTTGTCTCGCTTGTCAGCCTTGACTATTTTCTCCCCCCCAAAGCGCCAGTCTGGACGAATGTCCCGAAAAGAGCGAGGTGAACGCATGATTGATAGGGAACTGCTGGACATCCTGGCCTGTCCGGAAAACAAAACCCCTGTTTCGTTGGCCGATCAGGCGCTTATCGCCGAGATCAATCGCCGCATCGAAAAGGGCGAAATCAAGAATCGGGGCGGAGACCCGGTCGAGAGGAAAATCGACGAAGGTCTGGTTCGTGAAGATGGCGCCTATCTCTACCGCATCGAAGACGGGATCCCGATTATGTTGATCGAAGAGGGGATTCCGCTCGACGATATTTCATCAGGCGCTTGAACCCCCTTGCCCCGTCCGGATTTCCTTCCTTTAAGATCGGTGAGAATTTACCCAAATCCCGGACTCCCTGTCAAGTCCTTTTCTGTGCGTATGCCGCTTGATGATAAGCGATCACTCGACCGTGGCGACGCCTGGAATCTCCGCCGAGGTGGGTAGACGCCTCGATCCCTTTCCGGTTCCTGAAATATTTCAGGCCCTGTGGCGCCGGAAGACGCCGCAGAGCCTGTCACGCAGCATCCGGGTTGACGCCAAGCTTGACGCCCGGCGTTCACGCGAGCGTTTTCGGACGTTGTCTCGTTGTTATTTAAGTTCATATCTGTGCCACGCCCACAAATGGGAAAATGTTGCCGTCGAGGTTGTCTTGCTGCTGGTGATCCGCACGGCCGGGCCGCGCTGTTCGGCGACCGTTCTGATCGGTTTCCTGTCTATCATCTTGGTCAGCTGTTCGGACCGAAAGGCCGGGGAAGCGGCGCCCGCCAAGGTCCCGGATCTCCCTTGGGGGGATGTCGCCTGGCACGCCTGGGCTGAACGGGATTCAGCACGCCTTTCAGGTCGCCCGATCCTCCTTTTTCTGTATACCCTTCGCTCCTACGGGTGCCGTGAAATGGTTAGGATTTGTTTTCGGGACCCACGGGTGGAGCAGGCGTTCCGTCACAGCACCTTTCCCGTCCGGGTGGATGCGGACCGTCGCCCCGACTTGGCAGAGCGCTACGGCATGGGTGGGTGGCCTTCCGTCGTTTTTCTCTCGCCCGAGGGGGAATGGATTACCGGAAGCACGTTTCTGGACCCGGACGATCTTTCCAGGCTGATTCGACGGATTCGGGTCTTTTACGACCACCCTGACCGACTGAAAGATCTGAATCGCGCTCGGCGGCTGCTCGAAGAAAGATCCGACCGAAGACGCCAGCCCTGGGTGCGGTCTGTGGCCGCGCTGTCGCAATCGCTGCTGGGACAGTTGGCAGACAGCATCCGCGCGGCAGCGGTCCGGGGTGAGGACCCGGGACCGGAAGGGCTCGAACTGCTTCTGAGACTCGGGGAGGCCACGGGCGATTCGATCCTCACGCGGGATGTCCGGGCGGCGTTGGATCGGGTCATCTCCGGCCGTCTCAGAGATTCGGATGGCGGCTTTTTTCTGGCGGAGTTGACGCCTGACGGGGCGATCGTCGATCGGGAAAAGCACCTCCTGCGCAACGCGGGACTCCTTTCCGTTCTCACGGCTGCCGGACAACATACGGGACAAACGCATTTCTTGGATGCGGCCGAGGGGTTGGCGGCGTTCCTGCTGAACCGGCTCTACGACGAGACACAGTCGCAGTTCGCTGCGGGGTTTGCTGGATTCGTCGAACAACAGGAGCCGGGGCAACCCGGGAGGGTCACGCCAAGCTTTGAGAAACCGGCCTCACCCCTCCTCGATCCCTCCTCCTACGCCGGGTGGAATGCCTTGACGGTTTCGGCCCTGCTGCGATCCTACCGCGTGGCTGGGGGAGACCGGAGCCTTGAGGTGAGCCGCGAGGTGATGAACAGGCTTCGTGCCCGAATGACGCTTCCTGACGGGGGTCTGATGCATTCCCTCGTCGATTCCGGAACGACCCCGCTGTTTCTCGAAGATCAGGCCCTTGCGGCACGGGCTTGGCTCGACCTCTACGCCGTGGGTGCCCAACCTGACGACTTGCGCTCCGCCATTACGCTGGCCGACGTGATGATCGAGCGTTTTGCAGACCCCTCGGGCATCTTGCGGGATCGCTCGCCCGAACCGAGCCGACCCTATTTCCCCGTCTACGACCGTCTGACGCCGTCTGCGAACGGCGTGGCCGCTCAGGTTTTGGTCCGCCTCCATCGGTTGACGGGCGATTCTCAATACCTCGAGGCGGCCGAACGGATTCTCAAGGCTCTCATCGGCCCTCATCTCGACCGGGCGGCCTATCTGGGTGCCCTGGGTCGGGGACTTTTTGATTACCTTCATTGCTGCACGCCCCCCAAGGCGCAAGGCGGACCCGAGTGAGCCCTTCGTCTGACGCCCTACTCGTCGTAGGGGCCTCTGGCCTGCTGGGACGAACCCTCTGCAGTATGCAGGCTCCCGGATACCGAAGCATCCCCACCGTTCGTCATCCTGGTGAACCCTCCGCTCCGAAAGGTTCCGTGAGGTTGGATATTACAGATCCGAAACGGGTGGATCAGGTCATCGATGAAATCCGCCCGCAGTGGGTGATCAACACTGCCGCCAAGACAAGCGTCGACGGGTGTGAAAAGGATCCTGTGGGGGCCCGGAGCGTCAATGTGACGGGAACGCACAACCTCGCCAACGCGTGTGAACGTACCGGTAGCGGATTGATCTTCATCTCGACCAACTACGTATTCGACGGAGCGGACGGACCCTACGCCGAGGAGGATGCGCCGAATCCGTTGAACGTTTACGGTGAGACCAAGTTGGCGGGAGAGGGCGTGGTCCAGCAGGCGGCTTGCCCCGGTATCGTCGTTCGGACGGCGGTACTTTACGGCTACACGCCGAACACTCGGCCCAACTTTGTGACGTGGGTGGCCGGTTCTCTCGCTGCAGGAAACCGGATTCGGGTCGTGACCGATGAATGGGCAAATTCAACCTATGCCAATGAGTTGGCCGCCTTTGTCATCCGTCTCTGCAGGGATGATTTCAGGGGTCTGATTCATTTTGGTGGGCGGGACTTCCTCACGCGTTATGAGATGGCGTTGGAGGTCTGTTCCTGCTTCCACCTGGATCCCGGGAGGGTCTCCCCGACGACTTCAGCGGAGTTGGGTCAGGCTGCGAGGCGTCCACTTCGGGCTGGGCTCAAGGTCGATCGCGCGCCGGAGATCTTCGGGAGGCGGACCGCCTCTTTCAAGGAAAACATTCGGAGGGTCGCGGCGCAGGTCGGCGATCCCGGGACGTTGCTCTAATATCATCGTCCCTTGGACTTGGTTCGACCTGCATAAAAGGCTACAGAGAGCGAATCCGAGATCGGCAGAAAAGGCAGCCGATCCTGACTTTTGTCGGCGTCGCATTGGGTGCCGTTGCGCATTCATCCGGTCCGACGAAGCACCTTGCCTTGACGGGGCCAAGTCGATGGCTCAAGACCGCATGTCCGTTTCTATAATCACGCCAACCTACAACGAGCGGAGGAACATCCCGATCCTCGCTCAAGAGGTGTTTGCTGCGGTTCGGGACTATCCGGAGATCGATCTGGAATTGATCGTGGTGGACGACAATTCCCCGGACGGCACCGGAGCAGTCGCCGAAAGTCTGCGGGAACGATATCCGATAAGAGTCTTGCACCGGGCGGGCAAGCAGGGCCTTGGGAGCGCCGTCATGGAAGGCTTCAGGTTGTCAGATCGGCCTTATCTGGGGGTGATTGACGCCGATCTCAGCCACGACCCTTCTCTCATTCCACAACTTACGTTGGGGCTCAGGGAATACGATGTAACCATAGGCTGCCGGTACGATCCAAAAAGCAGCGTGGAAAAATGGCGCTGGTATCGCAGGTTAATCTCCAATGCGGGTGTTTTTCTTGCTCGGCAGCTTACGGGCGTCCTGGATCCTTTGAGCGGATACTTCTTCCTTCACCGGCGCGTCATCGATGGGCTTGCCCTGACCTCCCCCGGATACAAGATTCTTCTGGAGATTCTGGTCAAGGGGAACTACGCCGGGACCCTCGAGCTGCCCTTTATCTTTCGACATCGGAAGTTCAGTAGCAGCAAATTGAACCTCAAAGAGTACTATTTCTTTCTGAAGCAGATTCTGATTTTTTCTTTGCAAAAGCCGCGTCGCGAGACGCGGGACGGAACGTAAACGAGTGCCGGTTTTGCGCTTGACTTTCGGTTGGGTGAAGGTTATGTTGACTCCCCTATTTTGTGGATATACAGATAATTAGGGAGAAACATGAAGTCGTTCCGAATCCCCCGCGCGGCCTGGGTCGTCCTGGGTCTCCTTACGGCCTTCCGCCCTGATCCGTGTATCGCGGAAGTTCACCCGACCCAGACCCTCGGGGAGCTCACGGACCTGGTGAGGCGCTACTACTATGAGAAGACGGATCCGGTTAAGCTTTACGACGGAGCGATTCAGGGCTATCTCTCGGCACTGGATCCACACACTACCTACATCTCGCCTGAGGAGCTCGAGAAAACCCAGGAGAAACTGCAGGGCTCCTTCGAAGGCATCGGGATATATTTTGACATTATCGAACGGTACCTCACGGTACTCTCCCCGATAGAAGGATCTCCAGCATACCAGGTTGGGCTCCAGCCAGGCGACCGAATCGTGAAGATCGATGGGCGATCTTCGATCGGGATCAAGGTTTCCGAGGTCACGGCCAAGCTAAAGGGTCCCAAGGGAAGCCGTGTCAGCGTCACCGTGCAGAGGGAAGGGTGGGATGATCTCCTCGAATTCGAAATCGTGCGGGATAAGATCGAAGTTCCAAGCGTGCCCAACGCCTTCATGCTGACACCCGAGATCGCGTATGTGCGGATCAGCCGCTTTTCGAGTCACACGGGCCGGGAACTGCTCGATGCATTGAAGCATCTGAAGCAGACGGGCTTTGAGGGGTTGATTTTGGATTTGCGGCAAAACGGCGGTGGCTACCTGGAGCAGGCCGTGGAGGTTTCAGACCAGTTTATTGAGAAGGGACGACTCCTGGTCTACACCGAGGGGAGGTTCGCAAATTCACGGGAAGATCACTATGCGGAGGAAGACCCGGGTGTCGATCCGGATATCCCCATTCTGGTGTTGGTGAACAGTTACAGCGCCAGTGCTTCGGAGATCGTCGCGGGGGCTATCCAGGACTACGATCGAGGACTGGTGATCGGTCATACAACGTTCGGGAAGGGCTTGGTGCAAAAACAGTTTCGGCTCAAAAACGGCGGTGCGGTGCTGCTGACGGTTGCCCGCTACTACACGCCGAGTGACCGCCCCATTCAAAGGCCGTTTTCAGACGACCGTGACTCCTATATCGAAGCCGCTCGCGACGACTATGATCCCAACGCCGATCCGGACAGTGTGGCTGTGAAACCGATCTATCACACGCGGATTCTCCACCGAAAAGTTTACGGCAATGGGGGTATTACGCCTGACATTACGCTTCGTCGAGACAGTCTTTCTCTTTTCGAGCGCCGGCTGAGTCGCTCTTACCTGTTTGAGTTCGCGACGCGTCATGCCCCCGACGTCTTAGACGCCTACTCCGACTTTGAGGTCTTCGTCTCAAACTACAAACCGGGCCGGCGCGAGCTCCATTCTTTCAAGAACCTGCTGCGCGCGCGCGGGTTTGAATTCACGGACCGTGAATTCAGGAGCAATCTGGAATCTATCAAACGGGGCATCAAGCAGCAGATTTCGCAGGTCGGGTGGGGCCGGCGAGCAGCGGGGAGGCTGTTCGCTCGGAACGATCCGGAAATCGCCCAGACCTTGTCTTACTTTGAGGATGCAGAGGCCCTTCTCGCTGCTCGTATGCACCGTACGGGCCGGGGAAGGACACACGTCTCATCTCCGACGACACGAGGTCGTCCCCCCATACGCTAGGTTGTACGCGGGGATCTGGATCAACGGAGGATGGAGACTATGGCAGAACAGCGGAAAAAAGCGGTTGGGAAGGAGATGGGTACGCAGGTCAACCTGCCCATCAGCAAGGCGATTGAGATCAGCTTCAACAGCGTCAGGATTCGGTTTGGCCGATCTTTGATCACGGTAAGCGGAATCGTTCTGGCTATCGCGTTTCTGATGTCAATCTGGACCAACACCGCTGTTGTGGACAGTCTCAAAGGAGCTGGCAACAAGGAATTGAATTTGATCCTTCAGCAGAAGGGCATCGACATCGACCCGGACAGCGCCGCCGCGCGCCAGGAAAAGTCAAAGAACAACTGGCTCGTGGTGTTGTCGCTGCTGGTCTGTCTCGTCGGCATCACGAATGCGATGTTGATGTCGGTGACGGAGCGGTTCCGCGAAATCGGGACGATGAAGTGTATGGGGGCGCTCGACGGATTCATCGTGAAGCTCTTCCTCCTGGAGTCGTCTCTGATGGGTACGGCCGGTACGATTATCGGCGCCATCACCGGGTTTGTGCTTACGCTTCTTCTTTCGCTCGCGAGCTACGGCAACCTGTTTCTTGCGCACGTCCCTTGGGCAATGATCGGACAGAGGACGATCCTGGCCATCGTGATCGGTTCTTTCCTCTCGCTGATCGGCGGCATTCTGCCGGCCTATCGAGCCGCCAAGATGGAGCCTGTGGACGCCATGAGTCTGGAAGTTTAGACGATTGCGGATTGTGGATCGAAGATTGCGTAATGAAGGACGAAAGCGCGGCGTAAGAATGAAATCTGAACCAGCGGTTCGAGGGTTGTGGCATCAGGCAATGAGGATCGCGATTCGACTCCGGAATCCCCAATCCGAAATTGAGGAGTGCATATGGCTGTCGTGAGAACGCTGGATGTGAAGAAAGTCTACACGATGGGCAGCATGCGGGTGGATGCGCTCAGTGGGGTGGACCTTCAGGTAGAGCAAGGGGAGTATCTCTCCATCATGGGGCCGTCGGGGTCGGGGAAAAGCACACTCTTCAACATGATCGGCGGTCTGGACAAGCCGACGAGCGGGAAGGTTTATATCGATGACGTCGACGTCGCTCAGCTTGACGCCTATGAATTGGCTTGGCTGCGATGCCGCAAGATCGGTTACATCTTCCAGTCGTTCAACCTGATTTCGGTGATGACGGCGCTGGAGAACGTGACACTGCCGATGGTGTTTGCGGGCCTGACGACCGATGAAGCGCGCGACAAGGGGGTAGACCTTCTGGAGAAGGTGGGTCTGGGCGAGCGGGTGTCCCACAAGCCCTACGAGTTGTCTGGGGGGCAGCAGCAGCGGGTCGCCGTGGCGCGCGCCTTTGCCAACGACCCGGCCATTATTCTGGCGGACGAGCCGACCGGCAACCTGGATCTGGTTACCGGAACGGAGATCATCGAGCTTTTGCGCGAGATGAACAAGGCATCGGACGTGACGGTCATCTCCGCGACCCACGACCATAAGATGCTCAGCGTGTCGGACCGCGTGGTGTGGATCCGGGATGGGAGAGTGGATCGCATCGTGGACCGAGAGGATCTGACGATAGAGGTCGGGACGATCGACGGAAAAACGGAGTAGAAACGAGCGATGTGGCAGGCCCTGGCAGAACAGTCAGGGTCTGTTGTATCGGATGCAGCCTCGATGTGTGCAAACCATATTTCTGAAGCCAGATAGATGTACCTATTGGTGAACAGAATCGCTATGGGTTTTGACCTGACTCCAGCTTTTCTTTCCGTGATCTGAAGAGGAATTTTGTCATCCAGACTTGCCTTTTTTGCTGGTATCACATAATTTTATAGTAACCAACCGTGTTCCGCGTGAACCGAAGTCGTTTGTGATTCAAGGAAAGACCCGTTTGGCTCAGGCATTCTCGAAACTTATGATCTTTGCCCTTCTGCTGTCGGTTCTCACCTGCTTCTGCCGGGCGCAGGTCGAAGCCGAAGGCTGCCATGCCTCCCAGGAGATGACGGATTGCTGCTGCACGGAGCGTGATGCGCTCAGCGGCGAGCCGGCCGGCCTGGTCTATGTCTTCAACGCTTCCGCGCCGAAGCTGCCCGACTACGTCGGGCAAATCTGCTCCCAAGATGCATCTGCTTCCTTCCTGAAGACCGATCCTCTTTTCGACCCGACAGATCGATCTTCACTTCTACGATCTCGCTGCGCTCCTTCGCGTTACCTGCTGAATGCCTCCTTCCTGATTTGATCCACCTCCCTCAGAGAACCTCTTAGGGCGGATGAGAGGGCCGTGATCTCACCGTCTCCATCTGGAGACGGGCGGGGCCGCTGGCGCCTGTGTCGCAGGTCATGGCACAGCCCTCGATTCATTCCGTCAAACCCCATTATATTTTATAAAGCTATATTAAACAATATGATAAATCACGTTGTGTGGGTCTAAAGGCCCAGGTCCAAAATCTGTCTTGCTACCCAAATCAGAAGGGACGGAGATGGCGATGGGAACCAGACTGAACCTGTTGAGCCTGCTGGGCGCGCCGTTGATGGTCGGGGCCGTGGGTTGGGGGCCTGCTGCGTCCCAGGAGCTGGACCTTGACGCGCTGATAGACGAGGCATTGAGAAACAACCCGGAGCTGGGCGTGCTCAAGCATCGGTGGGAGGGGTTCGAGGCCCGCGTGCCGCGCGCCGGCGCGCCGCAGGATCCGGCGTTCCGGTTCGATCTGCTGAACCTGCCGTCGAACGCGCTCGACTTCGACAGGACTCCGATGTCCGGAAAGATGTTCACGTTCAGCCAGCAAATCCCCTTCCCGGGAAAACTGGCGGCGAAGGAACGGATGGCTCAGCACGCTGCCGCAGCGGCCCTGGCGTCCTTTCAGGACCGAGAGGGAAAGATTGTCAGCTTGGTCAAGCGGGCCTATCTCAGTCTGGCCTTTCTGGACCGGGCTATCGGGATCACTCAGAAGAATGAGGCGCTATTGAAGGATATTGTCCGAATCGCTCAAACGAAATATGCCGTCGGGCGAGGCCTGCAGCAGGATGTGCTCAAGGCACAGGTGTCCCGTTCAGAATTGATAGATCGGTTGGTTGTCCTCAAGAGCCGGCGTCGGATGACCGAGGCCCGGCTGAACCTCGTGCTGAATCGACTTCCTCAGAAGCCGGTGGGGGTGCCGGGAAAGGTCGTGCTAACGCCCTTCGAGATGCCTTTGGAGAAGATCCAGCAGATTGCTCTGGCCCGCCGCCCGCTGCTGAGGGGGATCGAGAGTCGCATTCGGAAGTGGGAGGCGTCGGAGCATCTGGCGAGCCGTCAGTCCTGGCCGAATTTCGACTTTAGCGTCAGCTATCGGCAACGGGCCTTGTCGCCGGGAGATCCGGTGGAAGGCAGCGACTTTTTTTCCCTTGGAATAGGGATGGACCTCCCGATCTACGCCGGGCGAAAGCAGCGCCAGCGGGTGCTGGAGGCGCAGGCGAACCTCCGGATGGCAGAGGCGCAGCGTCAAGCGGCGAGGCAGAGGATCCTGTTTCAGGTGCAGACCCTCTACCTGGAGATCGAACAGCACCGAGCAGAGGCAGAGCTGTTCAGGACGGCGATCCTTCAGCAGGCTGAGCAGTCTCTGGAATCGGCGATGGCGGGATACCAGGTGGACAAGGTCGACTTTCTGACGCTGTCGGACAATCAACTCACCCTCTTCAATTTCGAGATCGACTACTTTCGGCACGTGATTGGCCACGAAAGACAGCTCGCCGAGTTGGAGGCCGTGGTCGGGAAACGGTTGTTCTCACGCCTGGAGGTCAATCCATGAAGCGGAGAGAAATTGTTGTATTGATTTTGGCCCTCGGAATCGGTTTTGGGATCGGAATCTGGGTCGCCGGAGATGGCGGGACCGGGCAGGTGGAGGCGGAGGCAGCCGTCTACCGCTGCCCGATGCATCCGACCTACGTATCGGACAGACCGGGCACCTGTCCGATCTGCGGGATGGACCTCGTCAAAGACCAGGCGACAGAGGAGGCCCACGCGCACGAGGGCTCGGCCGCCTCAGGAGAGCGAAAGGTCCTCCACTGGCGCGCGCCGATGGACCCCAACTATATCTCTGATCGGCCGGGCAAGTCCCCGATGGGGATGGACCTGATCCCGGTTTACGAGGACGAAGGGATGGGTGCCGGGGGAGGCGTCAGTATCGATCCCCGGACGGTGCAAAACATCGGCGTGAAGACAGCGGTGGTGGAGCACCGGCCGCTGACCCGGATGGTGCGAACGGTGGGACGCGTGGACTACGACGAGACCCGAATCACGGACGTCAACACGAAGGTAATGGGGTGGGTCGAGAAGTTGCTTGTGGACTACACGGGGCAGTCGGTGAGCAAGGGACAGCCGCTTCTCGAGATCTACAGCCCCGAGCTGGTCACCGCCCAGGAAGAGTATCTGACGGCCCTGGACTACAACCGGCGTCTGGCGCAGGGCGCCGTTGAGGAGATTGCGACGGGCGCTCGCGAGCTGCTGAATTCGACGAAGCAGCGGCTGCTCTACTGGGACATCACAGAGGAGCAGATTGGAGAGTTGGAACGGACGCGCCTGGTGAAGCGGACGATGATGATCCACTCGCCTCAGGAGGGCGTCGTGGTGCACAAGGCAGTGTTGGACGGCGCACATATCAAAGTTGGTCAGCACCTCTACCGGATCGCAGATCTCTCTCGCGTGTGGATTTATGCCGACATCTACGAGCACGAACTGCCCTGGATCAAGGTAGGGCAGGAGGCGGAGGTGACGCTTTCGTATGCACCGGGCAGGGTTTTCGAAGGGCGAGTGACCAACGTCTATCCTTTTCTGGAGCAGAAGACGCGAACCATGAAGGTTCGGATGGTCTTTCCGAATCCTTTGCTGGAGCTCAAACCGGAGATGTACGCGAACGTAAAGATCAGGTCGGCGATATCTGGGCACGCCATCACCATTCCCACGCAGGCCGTGATCCACTCTGGGGAACGCAACGTCGCGATCCTGGATCTCGGGGGGGGGCGCTTTCTGCCGAGGGAGGTCAAGCTGGGCATCGAGGCGGAGGGGATCTACGAAGTGCTCGAGGGACTTAAGGGCGGGGAACGGATTGTGACGTCGGCGCAGTTCCTGATTGACTCGGAAAGCAACCTGAAGGCGGCGCTCGCCGGGATGTCCGAGGAACAGGTGGAGGAGGGCGAACAACGGGCCATGCCGGCGGGGCATCAGCACTAGGAGGCGTATCGCGTTAGATCCGGGTGCCGGGGAATCAAAACACGGGTACCGCAAAACCAGGCTAGATGGATTCGAGATGGGTATGAGCCAGGGAGGGGCGAATCTTGTGTTCGTCCGTCAGGATGGATTAAATGCAATTGAGCGACCCGAGGGGTCGATTGTGTTCAGAGAAGGCCAGGGGGTTTGAGAATGCTTGAAAGAATCATCGAAGCGAGTCTGCGAAACCGGTTTCTGATCGTGCTGGGAACCGCCTTCGCCATCGGTTGGGGCGTCTACGCGATGTGGAACACTCCGCTGGATGCCATTCCGGACCTGTCGGACGTGCAGGTGATCATCTTCACGGAATATCCCGGTCAGGCGCCGCAGGTCGTGGAGGACCAGGTGACCTACCCGCTGACCACGGCGATGCTGGCGGTGCCTTTCGCCAAGGTGGTACGTGGATATTCCTTTTTCGGGCTGTCGTTTGTCTACGTCATCTTCGAGGACGGCACGGATATGTACTGGGCTCGCAGCCGCGTGCTTGAGTACCTGAACTTTGTGTCCGGCCGGCTTCCCGACGGAGTGACGCCCACCCTGGGTCCGGACGCGACCGGGGTCGGGTGGGTCTACGAGTACGTGCTGGAGGATACAACAGGGGCGCACGATCTGTCTGAACTGCGGTCGATTCAGGACTGGTATCTGCGGTATGAACTAACCAGCGTGCCGGGTGTCTCGGAGGTGGCGAGCATCGGTGGATTTGTAAAACAATACCAGGTGACCGTAGACCCCAACCGGCTTCTGGCGTATAACATGCCCCTGCAAAAGATCAAGATGGCGATCCGCAGGAGCAACAACGACGTGGGCGGGCGGCTGATCGAGATGGCCGAGACGGAATTCATGGTGCGAGGACTCGGTTACATTGAGTCTCTGGATGACATCCGGAGTATCCCCGTGGGCGTGGATGCCAACGGGACACCGGTTCGGGTGAGAGACATCGCGACCGTGCAGCTCGGTCCGGAGCTCCGGCGCGGACTGGCCGATTGGAACGGCGAGGGGGAGATCGTCGGAGGGATCGTTGTGATGCGGTATGGGGAGAACGCCCTGGCCGTGATCAATCGAGTGCACGAGAAGCTGGAGGCACTCAAGCCCGGGCTTCCCGAAGGCGTCGTGATTCGGACGGCGTACGACCGGTCGGCCTTGATCCTTCGCGCAATCGACAACCTGAAGGAGAAGCTGATCGAGGAGAGCGTTGTCGTGGCGCTGGTCTGTATCATCTTCCTGCTCCACTTCCGCAGCGCGTTCGTCGCCATCTTCACGCTTCCGGTGGGCATCCTGATCTCCTTTGTCGTGATGCAGAATCAGGGGATCAACGCAAACATCATGTCCCTGGGCGGGATCGCGATCGCGATCGGCGCGATGGTGGATGCGGCGATCGTGATGATCGAGAATGTACACAAGCATATTGAGCGCGACGGAGGGAAGAAGGAACATTGGGCGATCGTTCTGGATGCCTCCCGGGAGGTGGGACCGGCGCTGTTCTACTCCCTGTTGATCATCACGCTGTCGTTTCTTCCGGTGTTCACGCTTCAGGCACAGGAGGGACGGCTCTTCAAACCCCTGGCCTTTACAAAGACCTACGCGATGGCCGCAGCCGCGTTTCTCTCGATTACGATCGTGCCGGTACTGATGGGTTATCTCATCCGCGGCCGAATCCTTCCCGAGCAGAAGAACCCGGTCAACCGCTTCCTGATCTGGATCTATCGGCCGATGATCGACTGGGTGCTGCGCAACAAGATGATGACGATCGCCCTGGCAGGGTTCGTTCTGTTCGTGACGGTTTTCCCGTTTTCCAGCACGGTGCTGTTCCGATTTTCGGAAAACCCTGGAAGCCTGAGCTACCGGGCGCTCGTAAACGTGGACCGGATCTTCCCCCTGGAGAAGCTCGGTTCGGAGTTCATGCCGCCGCTCTACGAGGGGGACCTGCTTTACATGCCGACGACGCTGCCCGGGATTTCGATCACGAAGGCGAGGGAGCTCCTGCAGCAGACGGACAAGATCATCCGGACGTTCCCGGAGGTCCACCACGTGTTCGGCAAGATCGGCCGAGCCGAGACGGCCACCGACCCTGCTCCGCTGTCGATGATCGAAACGACGATTATGCTCAAACCCGAGAGTGACTGGCGTCCTGGAATGACACCAGAAAAGCTGGTGGATGAATTGAACGCGGCCATCCAGTTTCCCGGACTGACGAATGCCTGGACGATGCCGATCAAGACCCGGATCGACATGCTCTCGACGGGCATCAAGACACCCGTCGGCGTCAAAGTCGTTGGAGACGACCTGGAGACCCTCGAGCGGCTCGGTAGACGGATCGAAGAGGTGATGCGAAACGTGCCGGGGACACTGAGCGTATATGCCGAGCGTGTGGCCGGGGGAAACTACCTGGACTTCGAAATCAACCGCGAAGAAGCCGCACGCTACGGGCTGACCGTCGGGGATGTACAGGACGTCATCATGTCGGCGGTCGGAGGGATGAACATCACCTACACGGTGGAGGGTCGGGAACGGTATCCGGTGAACCTGCGCTACGGGCGCGAACTGCGGGATAATCTTCCCGCGCTGCGGCGTGTCCTGGTAGCCGCGCCGACCGGGGCACAGGTGCCGATCGGTCAGCTGGCCGACATCCGGTTCAGAAAAGGGCCGCCGGGGATCAAGAGCGAAAACGCCCGTCTGAACGCGTGGGTCTATGTGGACATCAAGGGGATCGACGTCGGCACCTACGTGAAGCGGGCTCAGCAGGCCGTCCTGGAGGGCGTGCAGATGCCGCCTGGATACACAGTGATCTGGAGCGGACAGTATGAATACATGCAACGGGCAGAGAAGCGGCTGAAGGTCGTCGTGCCTTTGACCTTGGGCATTGTCTTTTTGCTCCTGTTCCTGAACTTTCGGAATGTGACTGAAAGCCTTATCGTCATGCTCTCATTGCCGTTCGCGCTCGTTGGCGGGATCTGGCTTATCTACATTCTCGATTACAACATGAGCATAGCTGTGGGCGTAGGCTTTATCGCTCTGGGCGGCGTAGCTGCAGAGACGGGTGTGGTCATGCTGATCTATCTTGACCACGCCTACGAAGAGATGCGCCGCGAAAAGGGGGTCGGAATGGGACTGAGTGACATCTACAGCGCCATCATGATCGGGGCGGTGGATCGGGTACGGCCCAAAATGATGACGGTGACGGCGATTATGGCGGGACTGCTGCCGATCATGTGGGGCCACGGCGCAGGGTCTCAGGTGATGAAGCGGATTGCCGCACCGATGGTGGGGGGGATGATCTCGTCTACCCTCTTGACGTTGCTGGTCATTCCGGCGATCTATGCGCTTTGGAAGCGGCGGGAATCGAGGAGGAACCCAACGGATGGCAGATGCGTAAAAGGAGAAGAGAGAGGAGCGAAAGACGTCTCCGAAGCACACTAATGCAGGCTTACGGCCAAGTCGAGGGGACCATGGAACATTCGAATCGCGCGACAGCGGACACGGCAGCGGAATGCCTGAACCCGCTGGACATCGCCCGGACGCAGCTGGACCTCGTCGCGGAGCGGATCGACCTGGATCCGGCCACTCACGAGCGGCTTCGTTATCCAAGACGGTCTTTTTCTTTTTCGATTCCGACGGAGATGGAAGATGGATCGGTCCGCGTCTTCACCGGGCACCGAGTGCATCACAATCTCCTCAAGGGGCCGGCGAAGGGCGGGATGAGATATCACCCTGACGTGACGCTGGATGAAGTCACCGCCCTTGCGATGTGGATGACCTGGAAGTGCGCTCTGGTGAATATCCCGTTTGGAGGTGGTAAAGGGGGTGTCGTATGCGATCCCAAGGAGATGTCGGAGAAAGAGTTGGAACGCATGACCCGTCGGATGACGGCAGAACTCATGATCATTCTGGGGCACGACAAGGATATCCCGGCGCCGGACGTCGGTACAAACGCTCAGACGATGGCCTGGATCCTGGATACCTACAGCATGAACGTCGGCCACACCGTGCCCAGCGTCGTGACCGGCAAGCCGATCTTTCTGGGAGGCTCCGAAGGGCGCGAGGAGGCCACGTCTCGGGGCTGTGTTTTTGCGGTGATCGACGCACTCAACACCCTAGATATGTCGGTTGAGGGGGTGCGCGTGGCGGTGCAGGGATTCGGCAACGTCGGGAGGATCGCCGCGCAGTTGATTCGGAGGGAAGGCGCAAGCGTCGTGGCCGTGAGCGATTCAAAAGGCGGAATCTACAATCCGGAGGGGCTCGACATCGATGCGGTTTCGGCCCACAAGCGAGATACGGGGCAAGTCAAAGAATACCCCTCCGCGGATGAAATCACGAACAGAGAATTGCTGGAATTGGACTGCGACGTACTGATTCCTTCAGCCCTGGAAAGCCAGATTACGGAATTGAATGCTTCCAGAATTAAAGCAAGAGTCGTGGCGGAAGGGGCCAACGGGCCGACAACCCCGGCTGCGGATCGGATTCTGTTCGATCGGGGTGTTTTCATTGTTCCGGACATCCTTGCGAACGCAGGAGGTGTGACCGTTTCCTACTTCGAATGGGTACAGGGATTGATGGAGTTCTTCTGGACGGCGGCGGAGGTGAACCGCAGGCTCAAACGGATCATGGAGAAGGCATTTGCCGAGACGCTGGAAGTGTCGCGCAAGAAGAAGATCGACATGCGCACGGCCAGCTACGAGTTGGCCGTATCGAGGGTGGGAGAGGCCGCCCGCGCCCTGGGCGTCTATCCCTGACTTCGAAAAATCGGGAAACGTTGGCGCCTCGGGTCGTATCTGGCCCAAGTCGCTTGTTCCCGAGGACCTATTCTTGACATTACGTCTGACTTGGTTTAAGTATTAGGGATGTTGTAGGTAAATTCAAACGCAATTGGCATTTTAGGCGCAAGGGGAAGGATCAGGCAAGATCAGACGGCAAAGGAGATGTCGCGACCTCCGACGCGGAAGTTATCGGCGTCGTGAAAGAGGCTCAGCGGGCCGAATCACGGCATGGGCCGGTCACCTGATGCGGCACGTGACGGGACGTCTGTTCTTGGGTTGACCCTTTTCCCAGGTGCATTTCCAGATCAGGGGACAAGACATGGGCATCGTCACCATATCCAGAGAGTACGGCAGCGGCGGACGCGAAGTCGGCGCTGGGGCGGCCGAAACCCTTGGCTATTTCCTGTTGGACAAGGACCTGATCCGGAACGTTGCGTTGGAGGCAAACGTCCCTGTGTCAGAGGTTGAGAGCTTCGACGAGCAGCCCGAACACCCGATAACCCGGACCATCCGGAAACTGCTGACACCAACACATCCGGGAGTCGTGACCGGATTCGAGGGAGATCTGTGGGGGACGATGGTGGGGTTTCCGGGAATGGGAGAGGAAGGCGACCTACCTCTGAATTTGGATGAAGATACGTATGTGCGCCTGACGCAAAAAGTGATGTTGCACATCGCCAACAAGAGAAATGTCGTGATCACTGGACGAGGCAGCCAAGCGTTGCTGGCGGACCGGACCGATGCCCTTCACGTTCGGATTGCTTCGGGCGAGGCGTTCAAAATCAAATACCTCTTGCAAGAGGAAGGCCTCCTCCGGGAAGACGCGATTAAACGGATCCGAAAGGTGGATGACCAACGCCGGCGCTACATCAAACGACACTATGGGATCGTGTGGGACAAGCCTGAGTCTTACCACTTGATCATCAACACCGAAAAGACAAGCGTGGAGGGAGCATCTCATCTCATTGCAGAAGCGGCCCGGCAGCTTCCGATGGTGCAAGACGGTCCTCCCGCCGCTTGAACGGCGCGCGCAAGCGTCGAAAGGCTGAGAGGTTCCGCACAAGATGTGCGGGCCTTTTGCGGCTTGTTGCTCAAAAGCAATACCGATTCGCGTTCGGAGAAGACAGGAAGTCGTGAGGCATTGTCATTTTCCTTGAGCAGTGGGGCCCTGTGCCTTGCAAAGGGTTTGACCTGGGGTCAAACCGCCGCCGCGAACAATCAAAAGGCTTGACAGCATCGACACAATTTCTTAAGCTTTATCGTCGAGATTCACAAGAGACTGAACATGGACTTGACGACGGACAATAGGCTTTTTCGGTGGCGTTCATCCGAGCAGTCCTTCCGGTACTACCGGCAAGGAGCGACGGGAGTTGTATGCCCACCTGGTTGAGAAGGGTGTGATTTAGCGATTCGGGGGCCGTGGGCATACGCTCACGGCCCTTTTTGCGTCTGTCCAAATGCCTTGATAAGATTATCTTTCGTCCTTTCCGTCATAGGGGCTATGCCGTCCACACGGTCCTGAATTCGCTCTCGTTATGAGGGCGTCGATCGTGGGTGGATATCGGCAAGGAAAAAAGTTCATCGATCGAGTTTTCGGATGATTTCTCTGGACAAGGTTCGCGATCTGGCTGAAACGGGAGGACTGATTCCAATCTCCCGTCAGATTCTGGCAGACACGGAGACACCCGTTTCTGCCTACCTCAAGCTTCGTTCCAAGAGCCCGTACGGCTTCTTGTTCGAAAGCGTGGAGGGGGGCGAGAAGATCGGCCGCTACTCGTTCTTGGGCGTCGGGCCCTTTCTCAACTTCAAGTCTCGGGGCTCCAAAATTGTCGTGGAGGACCTGGAGCGAGGAGAGAAGAACGTATTCGAGGGAGATCCGATCGCTGAGCTCCGTGCGTGTCTGGCGAAATACCGCTCCGTTCACGTGAAGGGTCTGCCACGTTTTACGGGCGGGGCTGTGGGCTACGTCGGCTACGATGCGATTCGTCTGATCGAAGAGATTCCGGACCAGACGGCGGATGACTTGCGGCTCGACGATATCTTCTTCCTCTTCTTCGATACGCTGCTGGCGTTCGACAACATTCAGCACCAGATCCACCTGATTTCCAACGTGCACGCCGATGGAAATCTGGAGGCCAGTTATCGTAGAGCGGTGGACCGGATCCTTTCTCTGGAGCAAACGCTGAAGTCTCCGTCGCCGGGTCACTTGCCCAAAGGCGGGGGGGCCTGCGGCGTGCGGTCCAACACAGATCGTTCGGCCTACCTGGAGAAGGTCCAACGGTGCAAGGAATACATCGTTGCGGGGGACGTCCTCCAGGTGGTACTTTCTCAGCGGTTTGAAACCGATGTCACGGTCGAGTCGTTCGACATCTACAGAATGCTGCGTGTCGTCAATCCTTCGCCCTACATGTTTCATCTGGATCTCAAAGACCTGCAGCTTGTCGGGGCGTCTCCGGAGCTGCTCGTTCGAGTGGAGGATGGCGTCGTTCAGGTGCGTCCGATCGCCGGAACGCGATGGCGAGGGCAGACGGAGCAGGAAGATCTTTCGCTGGCCAAGGAATTGCTCGCCGACCCGAAGGAGCGAGCCGAGCATATCATGCTTGTAGACCTGGGTCGAAATGACGTGGGACGGGTGTCAGAATTCAACACCGTTCGCGTGACGGACCAGATGGTTATCGAACGTTACTCCCACGTGATGCACATCGTTTCGAACGTGAAGGGTGCGCTCCGAACCGGTGTGGATGCGCTGGACGCCCTCTTTGCGTGTTATCCGGCGGGCACGGTTTCGGGGGCCCCGAAGATTCGGGCGATGGAGATCATCGACGAGCTCGAGCAGACGCGGCGGGGGCCTTATGCAGGGGCCGTCGGCTACATCGACTTCTCGGGTAATATGGATACCTGCATCGCGATTCGCACGATGCTCTTGAGAAACGGCCGGGCCTACGTGCAGGCCGGCGGCGGCATCGTGTTCGATTCGGTTCCCGAGAACGAGTATCAGGAAACGGTGAACAAGTCCAGGGCGCTCTTTCGGGCTGTCGAAATGGCTGAGCACGGGGAGTTTCGATGATCTTGATGATCGACAACTACGATTCCTTCACTTACAACCTGGTGCAGTACCTGGGGGAGCTCGGGGCCGAGCTGGAGGTCCACCGGAACGATCGGATTTCTCTGCAGGATGTCGAGGATCTGGTTCCGGAAAAGGTCGTCATCTCACCGGGGCCGTGTACTCCGAGCGAGGCGGGGATCTCGGTGGACCTGATTCGTCGCTTCGCCGGCCGCTTTCCCATCCTGGGCGTTTGTTTGGGACACCAGTCCGTAGGACAGGCCTTCGGGGGTGCTATCGTTGGCGCACCCACGATCATGCACGGCAAGGTCTCGGAGGTGTTCCACGACGACGAGACGATTTTCAAGGGTCTTCCTCAAGGGTTCGTAGCGACCCGTTATCACTCCCTGGTCGTCGATCGCGAAACTCTGCCGGATTGTCTGGAGGTCTCGGCAGAGACCTCCGAGGGAACGATTATGGGGCTTCGCCATAAAACGTGGGCCGTGGAGGGCGTTCAATTTCACCCGGAATCGATCTTGACCTCAGAAGGCAAGAGGCTTCTTCAAAACTTTTTGGAGATCTGAGGGGGTTCATATGGACATCCAGGCGGCAATTGCCAAGCTGATAGAGGGGCGGGACCTCACCCGTCCAGAAACCGTCGCAGTGATGGATCAGATCATGTCGGGGAACGCGACCGAGGCACAGATCGGGGGCTTCCTTGTGGCGCTGCGGCTGAAAGGGGAGGTAGTGGAGGAGATCGTGGGTGCTGTGGAGGTGATGCGTGAGAAGGCGACGCCTATCCAGACCGGGCACGAGGTTGTCGTCGACACGTGCGGCACCGGAGGCGACCATTCCGGCACGTTCAATATCTCTACGACGGCCGCCTTCGTGGTTGCAGGCTCGGGGCTCTGCGTGGCCAAACACGGGAACCGGGCGGCATCCAGCCTCTGCGGGAGCGCTGACGTGCTGAAGGCGCTCGGTGTCGACATCGAGGCGGCACCGGACAAGGTGAGCGCCTGCCTGGACAAGGTGGGTATCGGCTTTCTGTTTGCACCTGCGCTTCACGGGGCAATGAAGTATGCAATCGGTCCCCGCCGTGAGATCGGAATTCGGGTGATTTTCAACCTTCTTGGACCGCTCACGAATCCGGCAGGGGCTCGCAGGCAGCTGATCGGCGTCTACGATGTCGATTTGACGGAGACGATCGCCGAGGTTCTGGGGCAGCTCGGATCGGAACGTGCCCTCGTCGTGCACGGCCTGGACGGATTGGATGAGATCACGCTGACCGCCCCAAGCCGGGTATCCGAGTTGAAAGACGGGGACGTATTCAGCTATGAGATTACGCCGGAGGCTTTCGGGCTTGCCAGGACCGTCCCGGAAAACCTCAAGGGGGGAGATGCCGAGACGAACGCGGAGATCCTTCGTTCGGTGCTGGCGGGTCAAAAAGGCCCGACGCGAGACGTCGTTCTGCTGAATGCAGCCGCCGCCATGGTGGCTGGCGGCAAGGTAGAAGACATCCCGGCCGGACTTGAAGTCGCTCGGCGCACGATCGATTCCGGGAAAGCCCTCCGAAAATTGGAAGCCTTGATCGTGGAGAGTAACGCCTAGGTCGGACAGAGCCCGTGATGAGCGGCATCTTAGACGAAATCGTTGAATATAAACGCCAGTTCGTGTCGGAAGCTCGCAGACGTGTGCCGATTGAAGAACTGACGGAAGCAGCCGAGGACTTGACCCGGCCTTCCTTCGCCGAGCGTCTCACTGAGAAGGCGGAGATCGCGGTGATCGCGGAGGTGAAGAAGGCGTCGCCCTCCAAAGGGGTCCTTCGGGCCGATTTCGATCCGGCGTCGATCGCCAAGATCTATGCGTCGCACGGCGCTTCTGCCATCTCCGTCCTGACGGACGAAAGATATTTTCAGGGATCTGCAACAGACCTGAGCCTTGTCGACCGGGCCGTCAGCATCCCGGTGCTCAGAAAAGATTTCGTCGTGGACGCCTATCAGGTCTGGGAAGCAAGAAGCTTGGGGGCCGCGGCCGTCCTGTTGATCTCGGCCGTCCTCTCGCCGGGCGAGCTGGGAGATTTCATCGGGTTGTGCGGGGATGTCGGGCTCGACGCCCTGGTTGAGGTCCACACGGAGTCGGAGCTTGAGGTGGTCCTCAACGTGGAGGCAAAGCTGATTGGGATCAACAACAGAGATCTCGGGACCTTCGAGACCGATTTGCAGACGACGGTGAGGTTGGCGAAGGAGATACCCCGAGGGTCGATCGTGGTGAGCGAAAGTGGCATCTTTGCCCGCGACGATGTTCTGATGATGCAGGAGATCGGCGTTGATGCCGTGCTCGTTGGAGAGAGTTTGATGCGGGGCCAGGATATGGGCGCGAAACTTCGCGAACTGTTGGGGCGGGCAGCCGATTGAGGCGATCATGGTTCGGGTGAAGATCTGTGGGATCACGAATCCGGAAGACGCCATTTTTGCCGCGGCGTTGGGGGCTGACGCCCTCGGTTTCAACTTTTACGAGGGCAGCCCACGCTATGTCAGCCCTGAATGCGCGGCCGAGATTGTGTCAAGATTGCCTCCGTTCGCCACGCCCGTGGGGGTCTTCGTGAACGAGGCCAGGGAACGGATCGAGGCGATCATCCACCTCGTCGGCCTTAGAGCGATTCAGCTCCACGGGGATGAGCCGCCGAAGGCCTGCCGCGGCTACTCGATTCCTGTCATCCGTGCGGTTCGAGTGGACGCAGGGTTCCACCCGAGTGAACTCAGCCCCTATCCGGTAGAGACGTTTCTCCTGGATACCGCAAAGTCGGGCTTCTATGGCGGAACCGGAGAATCGTTCGATTGGTCTCTTGCACGCGCCGCCTCTTCGTTCGGGAGGATTATCCTCTCGGGCGGAATCCACGCGGGAAACGTGGCCGATGCCATCGGCGAAGTCCAACCCTACGGGGTTGACAGCAGCAGCGGCGTGGAGTCGGCGCCCGGCTGTAAGGATCACGAAAAGCTGACGGCGTTCTTCGAGGCTGTCGGGTCGGTCGACGGGCATTGACATCTGGCGTCGAACGGGAGAACCGTTAAGGTGAATATCATAGAAGACCTGGAATTCAGGGGATACATCTCACAGAGCTCCGACCCCGAGGGGTTGAAACAGAGACTCTCTGCTGGATCCGTGACGCTCTACGCAGGGTTCGATCCTACGGCGGACAGCCTGCACGTCGGAAGCCTGATTCCGATCCTGGGGCTCAGACGCTTCCAGATGGCCGGGCATAAACCGATCGCACTTGTTGGTGGCGGAACAGGGCTGATCGGTGACCCGAGCGGCAGGATCTCCGAGCGATCGTTGAATCCCAGAGAGGTGGTAGACGGATGGGTGGAACGGCAGAAAAGACAGCTTGAACAGTTTCTGGATTTCGATTCGACAGGCAATGCGGCGAGCGTCGTCAACAACCATATTTGGCTTTCCGGACTCGGCATGATTGAATTCCTGCGGGATATCGGAAAGCATTTCCCGCTGGGATACATGCTTGCCAAGGAGTCCGTGGCCTCTCGACTCGAAGCCGGTATCTCCTTCGCCGAATTCAGCTACATGGCGTTTCAGGCCTATGATTTCCTCGAACTGTTCTCGAGGTTCGACTGCGAGCTTCAGATCGGCGGAAGCGACCAGTGGGGCAACATTACCGCAGGCATCGAGCTCATCCGGAGGAAGCTCGGGAGGCAGGCCTACGGGCTGACCTTTCCCCTGCTGGAAAAAGCGGACGGGAGCAAGTTCGGGAAGACAGCGTCGGACAACCTCTGGCTCGATCCGGAAAAATCGAGTCCGTACCAGTTTTATCAGTTTTGGATCAACACAGACGATCGCGACGTCGTCAAGTTTTTGAAAACCTTCACATTCCTCTCCAGGGCGGAGATACTGGATCTTGAGGCAGAGGTTCGGAATAGGCCGGAAAAGCGGACGGCGCAGCGAGTCTTGGCGGAAAACGTGACGGGGCTCGTGCACGGAGCCGAGGCCGAGACGCGGGCCGAACATATCTCCCAGTCCCTTTTCTACGGCGACCTCGGGAAGCTCTCCGCAGAGGAGATCGAGGAGGGGTTCAGGGATGTGCCGTCATTCGCGCTGCAGGCGTGCGAACGCGTCGGCTTGATCGATCTTCTGGTGACCGCGGGCGTGTCTGCATCCAAACGTCAGGCCCGGGAGGACATTGGAAGCGGGGCGATCACGGTTAACGGGCAGCGATGCACGGACCTGAGGCGGCAATTCTCCCTCTCGGATCGTCTGAGCGGCGCCTATCTGGTCGTCCGGCGTGGAAAGCAGAAATATCACCTGATTCGGTGGGACGTATAGGCCGCGAAGAGAGCCCTTTACGGCGCGAGTAGGCGAGTTTGCGTCACAACAAGGCTTCTTTGCGTGAACGACCGCGAGCAATCAACGCATTCCGAAATACCCGAATCCGCGCGTGCGGCGCTGCTCGCGGCGTTGTCGTCACGCGCCGTGCATCGAGGTGTCGGGTCTCAAGCCGAGGAGATATGTCGTCTGTAAAACCTGAGATGATGGCATCGCTTCCTGACGAGCGTGGACGCTTCGGTCCATACGGGGGCAGGTTCGTGCCGGAGACGTTGATGTCCCTGCTCGAGGACCTGGAATCGGCTTACCGGGAGGCGAAGGACGACCCGGCGTTCAAGCGCGAGTTGGGGTCCTACCTTCGGGAGTATATCGGTCGTCCGACGCCGCTTTACTACGCCGAACGGTTGACCGAAGGTCTGGGCGGGGCGAAGATCTATCTGAAGCGCGAGGACTTGGCTCACACCGGGGCGCACAAGATCAACAATACGATGGGACAGATTCTTCTGGCCCGGCGGATGGGCAAGAAGCGGATCATCGCGGAGACGGGGGCGGGCCAACACGGCGTGGCCACTGCGGCGGTGGCGTCCATGTTCGGTCTGGAATGCGAGATCTACATGGGCACGGAGGACATGGAGCGCCAAGCCCTCAACGTCTTCAGGATGCGCCTCTTGGGGTCCAAAGTGACGGGCGTCGACTCCGGGAGCAAGACCCTGAAGGATGCGATCAATGAGGCGATCCGAGACTGGGTGACGAACGTGGAGACGACCTTCTATATCTTTGGTTCCGTGCTCGGTCCGCATCCCTACCCGATGATCGTGAGGGACTTCCAGCGGGTGATCGGCGTCGAGACCCGAGCCCAGATCTTGAAGGCAGAGGGGAGATTGCCGGACTGTCTGGTCGCCTGTGTGGGCGGGGGCAGCAACGCGATCGGGCTGTTCCACGCCTTCCTGGACGATCCCGAGGTCAAAATGATCGGCGTGGAGGCGGGCGGCCACGGCATTGCAACGGGGGAGCACGCGGCGCGGTTTCAGGGTGGAGACCTGGGGGTCCTTCATGGGGCGCGCATCTATCTCTTGCAGGACAAGAACGGTCAGATCGCCCTGACCCACTCGGTCTCAGCAGGGCTGGACTACTCGGGCGTCGGTCCCGAACATTGCTATCTCAGAGACGAGGGTCGGATAGACTATACCTACGCGACAGACCAGGAGGCGCTCGGGGCATTCGAGAGACTCAGCCAGTCGGAGGGTATTCTCCCCGCGCTTGAGAGCGCCCACGCGATCGCCCACATCTGTAAGATCGCCCCCGGCATGAGCAGGGACGACATCGTGATCATCAATCTTTCAGGAAGGGGCGACAAGGACGTTCAGCAGGCCGCGAGGTTTATAGGAAGGGTGGACGAATAGATTCCGTGACTCGAATTTCGAATACCTTTTGCCGGCTCAAGGAGAGGTCCAAGTCCGGGTTCATTGCTTACATCACTGCGGGCGACCCTGACCTGAAGACGAGCGAAGCGCTCGTGCTCGATCTCGAACAGCGCGGTGTGGACATCGTGGAGCTGGGTGTTCCGTTTTCAGACCCGATGGCGGATGGGACGGTGAACCAGGCATCGGCTCAGAGGGCGCTTCTGCACGATGTTTCACTCTCGGACGTCGTGACCATGGTCGAGAGGCTGCGGACTCGGACCGAGGTCCCCATCGTTCTCTTCACCTACTACAACCCGGTTCATCACATGGGGATCGAGACCTTCGTAAAGCGGGCCGCCGCAGCCGGAGTGGACGGCGTTCTGGCTCTGGATCTGCCGCCGGAGGAGGCCGGAGACTACAAATGCCTGATGGACGAACAGGGTTTGGACTCGATCTTCCTGGTAACGCCCACGAGCAAGGTGCACCGAATCCGTTCGATCTCGTCGGTCTCAACCGGTTTCGTCTACTGTGTTTCCCGAACGGGCGTTACGGGAGCGCGCGAACGACTTTCAGACAGGGTTCGGCCGATGGTTGAACGTGTGCGTCACTACACGACCAAGCCGGTCGCGGTGGGGTTCGGCGTTTCGCGGCCCGATCAGGTCAGCGAGGTCGCGGCCTACGCGGATGCTGTCGTCGTCGGGAGTGCCATCGTCCGGAGAATCGAAGAGGAAGCGGTGAAGGACGGAAATCTGGTCTCCAACGTGGGGAAGTTTGTGGAGACGCTCATCCGGGCTTCCAAAGGGGTCACACATGGACATTGAGGACTGGCGTGCCAAGATCGATGAAATAGACGAAGGTTTGCTGACGCTGCTGAATCGGAGGATGTCGTTCGCTCTGGAAATCGGAAAGATCAAGGCTGAAAACGGAGAGCCGGTCTACTCGCCGGACCGGGAAGCCCTCATACGAGATCGCATCAAGGCGTTGAATTCAGGCCCGTTGTCGGATGAAGCGGTAGATCGACTCTTTCGGCTCATCATCGGCGAGTCGCGCAGTTTGGAGCAGAAACGGGGAGAGGCCGAAGCCTAGTCGAAGTGGCCGCGGGCCGGTTCGACCAGAAGAGATTCAAGGGATGAGTTTTACAGCGATTTGCGAGCTTCCGAGTCCTGACGCCGTCCAGGAGGCGATCCCCCTTTCGCCGGCGTTGAGGCGCGTCAAGTCTGAAAGAGATCGTGAGATTCGGGCGATCTTCGAACGGAAAAGCGATAAATTTCTCGTGGTGATCGGGCCCTGTTCGGCGCACCATGCAGACGCCGTCTGTGAATACGTCTCACGGCTCGCTAAACTCCAGGACGTGGTGAAGGAGCGGCTCGTCCTCGTTCCGAGGATCTATACGAACAAGCCGAGGACGACCGGGGAAGGCTATAAAGGCATGGGCCACCAACCGGACCCGCAAAAGGAGCCCAACATTGCCGAGGGCATCAGATCGATCCGAAGGATGCACGTGCGGGCGCTCGAAGAATCGCACCTGACGGCCGCCGATGAGATGCTCTACCCTGGAAATACGCCCTATCTCGCGGATGTGTTGAGCTACGTGGCCATCGGGGCGCGGTCCGTCGAGAACCAGCAGCACCGGCTGACGGCGAGCGGTCTGGACGTGCCCGTGGGGATGAAGAATCCGACAGGCGGAGACCTGGATGTGATGCTGAACGCGATTTACGCGGCACAGATGTCACACGTTTTCAGTTACAACGGCTGGGAAGTCGAGACGGACGGCAACCCTCTGGCACACGCCCTCTTGAGGGGCGCAGTCGACCACTCGGGTCGAAACATTCCCAACTATCACCACGAAGATCTGATCCACGTCGCCGAGATCTATTTGAAACGCTCGCTCGCCAATCCCTCGATCATCGTAGACACGAACCACGCCAACTCGAACAAGCAGTTCCAGGAGCAGCCTCGGATCGGGATGGAGGTGATCCGAAGCCTCCAGGGTTCCGATCTCTTGAAACCGTTGGTTCGGGGACTCATGGTTGAAAGTTATCTGGTTGAAGGTGCTCAGGAGGTGGGCGAAGGGACCTTCGGAAAGTCGATCACGGATCCCTGCCTGGGCTGGGAGGCGTCCGAGGAATTCGTGAAGCGCGTCGCCGAGGTTTGTTGAAACGTGTGCGCTGCGCTGTTTCGCCAAGGGAGTCGTCTCCACGCGTCTGGAGTCGCGGATGATATCGGATGATGCGCCATTTCTCTCGGCCAGAATTACGATTGTTGGCGTCGGGTTGATCGGTGGATCGCTCGGGCTTGCTTTCAAGCGTCGAGGCATCGGCCGAGAGATCGTAGGCGTCAGCCGGGCGGAGACTCTCAATGCCGCCCAGAAACTGGGCGCCATTGACACAGGTTTCGAATATGATCACTTGCGAACGGGTGTGGCGGGATCTGAGCTTGTGATTCTTTCGACACCTATCTCTCGGATTCTGGAGCTTTTGCCAGAGGTCGTGTCGGAGGTCTCGGAAGGTGCTCTGATCACCGACGTCGGGAGTACCAAGCGGGAGATCGTGGCTTCGGCGTCCTCTCTCAAGCGGAAAGGGGTGCACTTTATCGGCGGGCACCCCATGGCCGGCTCGGAACGAACGGGTGTCACAGCTGCCGATCCTTTCCTGTTCGAGAATGCGATCTATGTCGTGACGCCCACGGAGGATGTTCCAGCCGCCTGGATCGACCGTCTGACCGGTCTGACGCGTCGACTCGGGGCGCGGCCGATGCGGATCTGTGCGCAGGCCCACGATCGCGTTGTGGCCGCGGTGAGCCACCTTCCGCAGTTGATGGCCACAGCGCTCGTCGAAATGATCGGACGGCTCCACGAAGAGGACGGGATTCCGCTCGCAATGGCAGCCGGTGGGTTCCGGGATTTGACGCGGATCGCTTCGAGCCCTTACGAGATGTGGCGCGACATCTGCAAGACGAACGTGGATCCGATCCGGGAGATGATCGATCTTTATCTCGCGGGCCTGGGCGATCTGCGAGATCGCGTGGATGCCAACGAACTGGCGAAAAATTTTCTGTATGCGAACGAGATCCGGGCCAGTATCCCGAAAGATTCGAAGGGCTTTCTTCATTCTCTGCACGAGATCCTCCTGATCGCCGAGGACCGTCCCGGGGTGATCGCGGGCATGGCCGGCGCGCTTTCGTCGGCAGGGATCAACATTTACGACATCGAGGTGCTCAAGGTACGCGAGAGAGAGGGTGGCACGATTCGCGTCGGATTCGATACGAGGGAAACGGCCGAGCGTGCCCTTGCGATTCTGGATCGGGCCGGTTATCAGGTTCGGATGAGGTAGAACAGATGTCGGCGCTCGCTTCTGATTCGCTGATCCAGGCGGTCTTACCGATCAAGGGGTTGTCGGCTGAGGCGGATGAATGCAAAGATCGAGATCAAGGTGACGCGATCCGCATCCGGTTTTTCCACGCGTTCGGTGCGCGTGACAAGCTCCCAACTTCGGCGCACGAAGATATCGGGGGCGCAATCGTCCCTTTTTTCGAACGAGATCCCGATTCTGGCCGTCGTCGGCGCACGGGCAGCGGGCGAAACGGTCATCCGGGATGCTCAGGCCCTGCGCGAAGGTCCGCGTGACTGCCTCGCCCTGCTCGCTGAAGCGCTGCGCGAGATGCAGGTCCGTGTCGGCGAGATGCCGGACGGTCTGGTGGTCCAGGGAGGACGGCCCCTGCAGGGCGCAGACGTGAACACGGGTGGAGATTCGCGTCTCACACTGGCGTTTAGACTTGCGGGGCTCTACGCGGAGGGAGAAACAAAGATCAGGAATCCAGGCCCCGTCAATCGAGACTATCCTGGCCTGCTGGACCGGGTGTGGTCCCTGAGCCGGAAGGGGGAGGAATGATATGAAGATGCTATTCAAGTTGGCAATGCTGACGATGCTTACGATTTTCGGTGCTGTCGCCTTTATCCGCTTTACGTACGGCTGTAGCTGGAGGGAGAGTTTCGACATCGCGGATCGGTTCGTTGAGGACCTCCTAGGGTAGGGATTGCGCTTGAAGATTCAGGCGACCAGTCAGGTGCTTGGCGTGATTGGGCATCCGATTGCCCATTCTTTTTCCCCACACCTTCACAATGCCGCAATCGATGTCCTTGGCATCGATTATTGCTATGTGGCCTTTCACGTCTTGCCGGGAAAGGTGGGATCGGCGATTCAGGGAATGCGCAGTCTGAATATTCGGGGTCTGAACGTGACGCTTCCCCACAAACGGGCCGTGATGGAGCATCTGGACCAGATCTCCGAGGAGGCCCTGGCGATCGGTGCCGTCAATACGATATCGCGCGAATCGGATAACCTTGTCGGTTACAATACGGACGTCTACGGCATCGTGAGCGCGTTGGAGCGCGTCGCCGGTCTGGATCGTTTTCCGGCGCATTGCGCCGTCCTGGGCGCGGGTGGCGCGGCTCGAGCCGTGGTCTATGCCCTCGGATGTCGGGAGGAAGTCCAGAGGATTACGCTCCTGAATCGAACCGTTGCCCGGGCCGTGGCCGTGGCCACCGATATGGAAAAGGCGACAGGGAACAGGATCGAGGCGGGAGAAATGGATGCCGATAGCCAGGACCGTGTCTTTTCGGAAGCAGGACTGGTGGTGAATACGACCTCTCTGGGAATGTTTCCGAACACGGAAGGCTCACCTCTTCTCATCGGCGGCGCGCTGCACCCGGACCTGGTGCTCTACGACACGGTCTTCAACCCGCTTGAAACCCGGCTGATGAAGCAGTTCCGAGAGGCGGGAGCAACCGCATTTGGCGGGCTGGACATGCTCGTTTTTCAAGGCGCGCGCTCATTTCAGATTTGGACCGGCGTGGAGCCGCCCGTCGATAGGATGAAGCAGGCCGTTCTTCGCAAACTCAAGATGTCCCCGTGAATTCGAACGGTGAAATGAGGCGGGCCTTCGTCCGCGGATTGTTCGATCGGATCGCTGGAACGTATGACCTGCTCAACCATGTTCTGAGCGCGGGCATCGACATCGTGTGGCGTCGCAGCGCGATTGACGGGCTTCGACCCGGGCCGGCGTGGCGGGTGCTTGATCTGGCAACGGGAACCGGCGATCTCGCGTTTGAGGTCTCGCGCCGCAATTTCAGCACCTCTGTCGTGGGCGTAGACATCTCGCTCCCGATGCTCAGGAAGGCCGTTGGAAAGGCCCGCTCCAGATCGGCGCCACCCCGTTTCTGCTGCGGCGATGCCGAGCATCTCCCCTTCTCGGACGGACAGTTTGAGGGGGTGACGATCGGATTCGGAATCCGGAACGTGGTGGGCGTAGATGCCGCCCTGGCAGAGATTCACCGGGTCCTGCGTCCGGGTGGCAGGCTTGCGGTCCTCGAGTTTTCCCGCCCGAGACGGTTCGTATTCAGGGACCTCTATTTTTTCTACTTCAAGCACGTCCTACCCGCCGTCGGTCGAATCGTTTCCGGCGATCGCGGCGCGTATCGCTATCTCTACGAGTCGGCTATGCAGTTCCCCGAGGGCCGAGATTTCTGTCGTCGCCTCGAAAATCAGCGTTTCGTCGATCTGTTCGAACGCCGTTTGACGTTCGGAATCGCGACCCTCTACTTGGCCGAAAAGGCCGAATGAGAGGCCATCGCGCCCTGGAGATGGAGAGGATGTCGTGTCCAATCCCTTCGTGAAAGAGATTGTGCAGCAGCTGGTCGGTCTCTCCGGCGTCCCATCGGAGACGCTCACCCGCCTGATCGAGGTCCCTCCCGATCCGGACTTGGGGGACTACGCGCTTCCCTGTTTCAGCCTGGCCAAGACGCTGCGGAAGGCCCCGAACCGGATTGCGGAAGAACTGGCGGGGCAATTGAACGTGGGTGGCCGGATCTCCGAGGCTCGGGCCGTCGGACCCTATGTCAATTTCTTCGTTCGTCCCGCCAGCTTTGTTCAGGCGGTTTTGTCGAAAGTCTTGGCTGAGGGTCGGGACTACGGTCGCGCCGACGTCGGAAAGGAAAAGAGGGTTGTGATCGATTTTTCGCATCCGAACGTCGCGAAGCCGTTCGGAATTCATCACTTGCGTTCTACCGTGATTGGAAACGCGCTGAGGAACATTTTTCGGGTACTGGGATATGAGGTGATCGGCATCAACCACCTGGGCGACTGGGGAACCCAGTTCGCCAAACTCATCGCCGCCTGGAAGCGTTGGGGGAAAGGCGAACTCACCGAAGAGGTCATCAACGTCGAAATGCTGTTGGATCTCTACGTGCGGGTTCACGAGGAGATCGAAGACGACCCCGCAGTCGAGGAGGAAGCTCGAAACTGGCTTCGACGCCTGGAAGACGGGGACCCGGAGACCAGACGCATGTGGCAGGTCTGCGTCAACGTGAGCCTCAAGGAGTTCGAACGAATCTACGACATGCTGGGAATCACGTTTGAATCCGTTGCCGGGGAGAGCTTTTATCAGGACAAGATACCGGAGACGCTCAAGCGCCTGGAGGCGCGGGGTCTTACGCAGATCAGTGAAGGGGCGACCATCGTGGACCTGCAGGCGTGGGACATGCCTCCGTTCATGGCTTTGCGTAGCGACGACGCCACGCTTTATGCCACTCGCGATCTTGCGGCAGCCGAGTACCGTTGGGAGACTTATCGGTTTGATCGGATGCTTTACGTGGTCGACTTTGCGCAATCCCTGTATTTCAAGCAGCTGTTCAAGGTCTTGGAATTGATGGGCCATAAATGGGATGATCGGTGCGTGCACGTTCTGTTCGGGCGGCTGCGATTCAAGGACGGGACGATGTCGACGCGTCGGGGCCAGATCGTCTTTCTGGAAGACGTGCTGAACAAGGCGGTCGATCTGACCCGGGCGATCATTGACGAGAAAAACCCGAATTTGCCCGACAAGGAGCAGGTGGCCCGGGAGGTGGGTATCGGGGCCGTGATTTTCGCTGACCTCGATTCTCGACGAGCCCGGGATGTCGTATTCGACTGGGAAGAAGTGCTCAATTTCAACGGGGAGACCGGGCCGTACGTGCAGTATACGCACGCGCGGTATTCCAGCGTGCTGCGGAACTCTGGACGGGCGCTCCCACCCTCTGATGTGGACTTCTCCTTGCTGACCGAGCCTGAAACCCTTGCCGTCGTGAAATGTCTGGAGCAGTTTCCCGCGCGGATTGAAAGGGCGGCCGAGACCTACGAGCCCTCCATTATCGCCACCTATCTGATCGACCTGTGTACGGTCGCGAACCGGTTTTACAATACCAGACGCGTGATCTTGGAAGACGCGCCGCTGACGTCGGCGCGCGTGGCGCTCGTGTATGCCATCACGACGGTGCTGGCGGCCGGCCTCGACCTGCTGGGTATGAAAGCACCGAAACAGATGTGAGATACCGCGTCGCTCGGACGAAAAGGGTGCCGCTTCATGACTCGAGTTCCCGAAGGCCAGATCTTCATTGCAGGGTTTATGGCGACCGGAAAGAGCAGGATCGGTCCGATCTTGGCGGGGCGCCTGGGCCGGGCTTACGTCGACACCGATGACTTGATTCGGGAGGCCGCGGGAAAGACGATTCCCGAAATATTTGAAGAAGAGGGTGAGGAGGCCTTTCGGAGGATCGAACAGGCCTGTGTCGCGGCGGCCTCCAAAATGCCGAATTCGGTCATCGCCCTGGGGGGCGGCGCGATCGCGCACGAGCCCAATTGGAAGACGATTCGTTCGACCGGCATCTGTATCTGCTTGCGAGCCACGCCGGAAACGATTTCCAAACGGGTGGCTCGCGGCGGGAGACGGCCGCTGCTTCAGGGACTGAGCGGCAAGGCCCGTATGGCGAAGATCCGTCAGCTGCTTGCCGAGCGGGAGCCGTTCTACCGCCGGGCAGATCTGTTTGTGATGTCGACGGACGAACGGACGCCGGAGGAGACGGTGGAACGGGTCATGCGGTCGTTGGAGAAATATTCTGAGGAGGACCGGGAAGATGAAAGACGCCCTTGATCGAAAGTCAGACGTCCGTCTACGGACACTGGACCGAACTTCATGCCGACCCTTCAGGTCAATCTAGGTGAGCGAAGCTACCCGATCACGATTGGGCACGGCATCCTGACGAATTTTGGAACGGCCTACCGGGAGATGGACTTGGGGCGGTCGGCGGCGATCATCACCAATCCGACGGTGTCCGGGCTCTACCTGAATCGGGTGAACGAAAGCCTTCGCGACTCGGGGATCGATACGACGGTCGTCACGATTCCAGACGGGGAGGCTTACAAGACCCTCGAGACAGTGGAACGTATCTACGTTGCATTGATCGGGGCAGGTCTCGACAGAGAGGCCGCGATCGTTTCTCTGGGCGGGGGCGTCGTCGGAGATACGGCCGGTTTCGTGGCCGCGACCTATCTGAGGGGGGTCGCCTTCGTTCAGATTCCGACCACTCTGGAGGCGCAGGTCGATGCCAGTGTTGGCGGGAAGACGGGCGTGGATCATCGGCTTGGCAAGAACCTGATTGGCGCGTTTCACCAGCCCCGGATGGTCTACATCGACACCGATACCCTCCGAACCCTTCCTCGACAGGAAGTGATTGCGGGGTTGGCCGAGGTCATCAAACACGCCCTCGTTCGGGATGTCGATCTGTTCACCTACCTGGAAGCCAAGCTCGAGGAGATCGTCCAACTCAGTATCGGGCCGGATGAGCTCGACTGGCTGATCTCGGAAAACTGCCGCATCAAGGCAACGGTTGTGGAAGCGGACGAGACGGAAGCGTCCGGGGCTCGGGAGGTGCTCAACTACGGGCACACTGTAGGACACGCGATTGAAGCCCTGACACGCTTTGAGCGCTACCGGCACGGGGAGGCCGTTTGCCTCGGCATGTTGGCCGCTGGGAAGATTGCCCTGGACAAGTCCTTCTGGCTCCAGAACGACTTCGATCGTCAGCATGCGCTGCTAGGAAGGCTCGGCATCCCGCGGAACGCAGAATCGCTGACGCCGGATGCCTTACTTCGACACATGGCACGTGACAAGAAGGTCCGGGACGGCGTCATTCGGTTTGTGCTGGCTGAGGGGATCGGCCAGGCGGTGAGCTGCGACAGGGTGACCCGAGAAGAAATCGGCGCCGGGATCGCCTACATGCAGGCCTGTTCTGCGCGGGCCTGAGAAGCCTTCGGCCATCGTGCCGACGGCTTCACGCGAAACATCATCGTGAAAGGAAGGTCGATTCGGACGTTCGCGACGGCCTTCCAGCTGTATCCTGTGAAAGATTTATGTTCTGGTGGGGATGCAGAGGTCCGTCGCCGTGTCGAGATAGATTTCCGTCGCGATTCCGAGTGCCTCCGAAAGGGAAGGGTGCGGGTGGATGCTCTGAGCGAGGTCCTCGGCCACGGCCGCCATCTCGACCGCGACCACGCCTTCCGCAATCAGTTCTCTCGCGTTGGCTCCGGTGATTTCTAAACCTGAGACGCGCTGGGTATTCGGATCGATCAGCAGTTTCGTCAGGCCTTCTGCACGCCCGAGAGTGGCCGCCCGCCCCGAAGCCGTCCAGGCGAATCGAACGACTTCGAACTTCCGGTCCTTCTGCTTGGCCGTTTCTTCCGTCAGTCCACGCCACTTCCGGATCTGTATAGACGCCGGCCGGGATGACGCTGTCGAAGGCGGCTGGCGCTCCAGCGAGCACTGCGGCAACGACCCTACCCTCGTACGCCGCCTTGTGGGCCAGTCCATGACCGGCCACGACATCGCAGATGGCGAAGATGGCATCGTCGCTGCCTCCCGCGACTCGGAAACGAGACCGGCGGCGTGAAGCTGGGCATTGGAGTGGATGCAGCCTCTCAAGAGACAGGCCCTCCGTGTCTTGGGTCGACTTCGATGAGGGTGATCGGCATCCCGAGATCGGCCGCGCGAAGGGCTGCGGCGTAGCCACCGGGCCAGCTGCCGGTCACAAGGATATCGGTCTTATGCACTGCCATTTGGAGCGCCTGAAAGGACTATGGGTTCGACGGAGAGAGGGAGGGGGATGCGTTCGGAGCCTATCCACCGAGTAGCATCTGTTCCGGGTTTTCGAGGGAATCCACCAGGTGCTTCGTAAAGCGGGCGCCGTCCGCGCCGTCGATGGCGCGGTGGTCGTAAGAGATACAGATCGGCATCATCAGCCGGATTTCGATCCGCCCGTCCCGAACGACCGGTTCTTGCCGGCTGCGAGAGATCCCCATGATGGCCACTTCCGGGGCGTTCACGATGGGCGTGAATCCGGTTCCCGTGATTGTGCCGAGGTTGGTAATCGTGAAACAACCTCCCTGAAGATCGTCTGGGCTCACCTTTCCGGTCCGGCTACGTTCAGCGATGTCGAAGAGTTCAAGGGCGAGCTCAAAAATGTCCTTTCGATCCACTTCTTTGACGACCGGAACGAGCAGTCCGCGTTCCGTATCCACGGCGATTCCGATATTGTAGTAATGCTTCAAGATCAACGCTCCAGACGGGATGTCGAGACTTGCGTTGAACGTGGGGAACGCCTTCAACGCGTTGACGACCGCCTTCAGGATAAGGACCGTGGGCGTGAGTTTGCCCCCTTTGGCTTCAGCTTCCGCCTTGTGGCGCTGGCGAAAGGCCTCGACTTGGGTGACGTCGGCCTTGTCGAATTGAGTGACGTGGGGGATGGTGCCCCAAGCCATCGCCGTCTGCTCGGCCGTTTTCTTCCTCACGACGTTGAGGGCCACACGTTTCGTCTTGCCCCATTTGGAGAAGTCTGGCAACTCGATCGAACTTGATGCCCCTCCGCTTGGAGCAGGGGCCGCCGACATCGTCTCCTTGACGTGAGCCTGGACATCGTCGCGGGTGATGCGGCCTCCAGGCCCGGATCCGCGGACCTGATGCAGGTCTACGCCGAGTTCTCGCGCCAGGCGCCGGACACTGGGTGCGGCCGGAATCGTGGCTTTCCGCGCTTCCAACGGGACGGGATGCCCCGTGGGCGCTGCTGCGACTGCAGGTGCCTCCGGTTCTGCTGCACGTTCCGGATCCTCAAAATGCAAGGCCTGCTCCGGGGAGCCCGCCGCTTCGGGAGGGGCCGCTTCATCGTCGGCGCCTTCGGCCATCGTGACCAGCAGCGCGCCTACTGCCACGGTGTCACCCTGCTTCACGTTTACGGACAGGACCTTCCCTGAAAAGGGCGATGGGACTTCAATCAGCGCCTTGTCGGTCTCCAGCTCGATCAGGGTTTGATCCACTTGAACCTGATCGCCTTCCGACACGAGGACGCGCGCAACGTCCCCTGATTCGATGCCTTCCCCGAGGTCGGGGAGCTTAAACGCTTTGGCCACGCTTCCTCCTAAGTCCTCAGTCCAACCTTCAAGCCACGACGGGGCCGGCGGCCACGGGGTCCACCTTGTCGGGGTCGATTTCTAGATCCCGGATGGCCTTTTCAACAAGCGCCTGATCTACCTTTCTCTCCTGGGCCAATGCGTACAACGCGGCCACGGCAATACATTCCGCATCGACCTCGAAGTGTCGTCGAAGGCCCTCCCGGGTGTCGCTTCTGCCGAAACCATCCGTCCCGAGCGCCACCATCTCTCGAGGCACCCAGGGTCGGATCATGTCCGGAAGGAGTTTAAGGTAGTCGGATGCGGCAACAACCGGGCCGTCCGCCTTTTCGAGTCGCTTTGCAATATAGGGCTTCCTTGGGCGACGGGTTGGATGGAGCATGTTCCATCTTTGGGTCTCGATTGCCTCACGTCGCAGTTCTTTGTAGCTTGTCACGCTCCAGACATCGGCCGTCACGTCAAAGCGGTCTGCGAGGATCTCCTGAGCGCGCAGCGTCTCGCGCAAGATCGAACCGCTGCCGAAGAGCTGGACGTGGTGGGAGCCCTTTTTCTGCTGACCTGCGTTGAGTCTGTAGATTCCCTTGAGAATGCCCTCCATCGCATCCTCCGGAATCGCCGGCATGGGATAGAGTTCGTTTCCCAACGTCAAGTAGTAGAAGATGTCTTCCTGTTCCTGGTACATTCGGCGAATTCCGTCCTGGAGGATCGTTGCAATTTCATAGGCAAAAGCAGGGTCGTAAGTGACCAGATTCGGGACAGTACTGGCCAGGACGTGGCTGTGTCCGTCCTCGTGTTGGAGGCCTTCTCCGTTCAACGTGGTTCGCCCCGCGGTTCCACCCAGCATAAAGCCCTTGCATCGCATGTCTGCAGCCGCCCAGACGAGATCACCAATCCTCTGAAATCCGAACATGGAGTAGTAGATGAAGAAGGGAATCGTGTTCACACCGTGCGTCGCATAGGCATTGCCTGCCGCCATGAAAGAGGACATAGCACCCGCTTCCGTGATCCCCTCTTCCAGAATCTGTCCGTCCTTCGCCTCCCGATAGTAGAGCAGGGTGTCGGCATCCACCGGCTCGTAGACTTGACCTGCTGAGGAGTAGATTCCACACTGTCGAAAGAGGGGCTCCATACCGAAGGTTCGGGCCTCATCCGGTATAATGGGAACAATCCACTTCCCGATTTCAGGATCTCGAAGCAGCTGGGAGAACATCCGGGCGAAGGCCATGGTCGTCGAGGCTTCCCGGTCTCCCGTTCCCTTCAGAAACTCTCTGAACAGTTCGATTGAAGGCGCCTTGAGCGGCCTGGCGCGCACCTGTCGGATCGGCATGTAGCCGCCCAACTCCTCCCTCCGTTTTTTCATGTATCGCATCTCCGGGCTGTTTTCAGGAGGGCGGTAAAAGGGAGCCTGGGCGACTTCCTCGTCGGAGATCGGGATGCTGAACCGGGTCCGAAACTCTCTGAGTTCATCCTCATTCAGCTTTTTCTGCTGGTGGGTTACGTTTCGGCCCTCGCCGGCCTCTCCCAGGCCGTAGCCTTTGATCGTCTTTGCAAGGATGACGGTCGGGGAGCCTTTGTGCTCGACGGCCGCCTTGTAGGCGGTGTAGACCTTTTCAGGGTCGTGTCCGCCCCGGCGCATCTTCTGGAGCTGTTCGTCCGAGAGATGCTCGACCATCTTCAGCAGCTCGGGGTGGACGCCGAAGAAATCTCTCCGGATATAGTCTCCCGACTCCGCGGAGTATCTCTGGTATTGGCCATCCACGACTTCGTCCATACGTCGCATCAGCAAGCCGTTTTCGTCTTTGGCAAGCAGGGGATCCCAGTCGTCTCCCCAGATCACCTTGATGACGTTCCAACCCGCTCCCCGGAAGATGGTCTCCAGCTCCTGTATGATCTTGCCATTGCCGCGTACGGGTCCGTCCAGCCGCTGCAGGTTGCAGTTGATGACGAAGATCAGATTGTCCAGCTGCTCTCTGGAGGCCAGGGTAATTGCGCCCAGGGACTCCGGTTCATCCGCCTCTCCGTCCCCCATGAAAACCCATATGCGCGACCCGGAGGTTTCTTTCAAGCCGCGATCTTCCAGGTAGCGGTTGAACCGCGCCTGGTAGATGCCCATGATCGGCGCCAACCCCATCGAGACGGTTGGAAACTCCCAGAAATCGGGCATCAGCCACGGATGAGGGTAGGAGGAAAGGCCTCCTTTGAGTTCCCGCCTGAAATTTTCAAGCTGCGCTTTGCTCAACCGGCCCTCCAGAAAAGCCCTCGCATAGACTCCGGGGGAGGCATGGCCCTGAAAGTAGACCTGGTCTCCGGAAAACTCTCTACCCTTTCCTTTGAGGAAGTGGTCGAACGCAACCTCAAGGAGCGTCGCCGAAGAGGCGTAGCTCGAAATGTGCCCCCCGATCCCGTCGACGTGTCTATTGGCACGAACCACCATGGCCATGGCGTTCCATCTGTTGAGGCTCTTGATGCGCCGTTCGGTTTGCCGTTCCCCCGGGTAGGGGATCTGCTGGTCTTCGGGGATCGTGTTGATGTATGGCGTGTTGGCGCTGAACGGGATTTCGACACCGACCTTGTAGGTCCACTCCTCTAGCTTGTCGAGCAGAAAGCGGACGCGATCCGGTCCATGGTTTTCCAGGGCGTAATCAAGCGACTCGATCCACTCCCGCGTTTCCTCCGGGTCGACATCAACCGTCGACTTTCTGAGTACTTTGTCTGCCATGGATCATCCTCTGTTTTTCTCGTATCGTCGCGCCCTCGTCAACTGCGGGACAGGGGGCCAATTTACGGCGTGACGGCTGAAATGTCAACCCGTGCATACCACGGAAAAGGTCCCCCGGGATCTACCCGGGGGACCTTAAATTTTCATAATTTTCAATTGGTTAGATAATTCCGGCCATCTCCTGGAGCATGCGCCAATTTTCCAGTCGATCTTCCTGGGCGGCCAGCAGGGTCTCCGAGGGGCTGCCTTCCTCGTCGAAATGCTTCGCGAAACGACCTTCGGTACGTGCGAAATGGACGAAGTCGATCGTTTCGCCCGTTCTTCGAATCGTGTACCAGTCGTCGTTGACCGCCGGGTTGCCCCTCAGGCTGAGCCTGTCTTTAATTCGGGGACCGCTTCGCGGGTCGTAGATGAAGATCGGAAACGCCCTGGACTCCATGGCCAGCTTTGCCTGGTGGGCCGCCATGTGGTCAGCGACGCCGTGCTCCGGCTGACAGGTCGTGAAGACGTTGATCAGCGCCGGGCCGTCATATTCGTTGGCTGAAACCACCGCCCGGTAGAAGTGGTTGGGAAGCGTTGTGATGGTTTGGGCGACGTAGACGTCAGGATGCATCATACAAATCTGGCCGAGTTCTTTGCGACGCTCCGTCTTGCCGGGGACCACCGTGCCGTGCACGGACATCTTCGTGTTCTGACCCATGTAGCTCGCCGTCGAGGCCTGCCCGCCGGTATTGGAATAGACCTGCGTATCCAGGACAAGGACGTTGATGTCCATGCCTGACATCATCATCCGGGAGAGCGCCTGGAATCCGATGTCCAACATGGCCCCGTCGCCCCCGATGACCCAGATCTTCTTGTCGCCCCACCCCACTTGGTTCCACCTGGCCCGAACCCCCATCGCATAGGTCGGACCGTTTTCAAACAGGGAGTTCGTCCACGGCACGGTGTAGGGGTTGTAGGGATAGGTCGATGTGTAGACCGTGTTGCAGCCCGTGGAGGCGACCAAACCCAGGTTTTCGGGCCCGTGGATGTAACCGGTGGCGGCCAGCACCATCCTCAGAGCGGTGGCCTCTCCACAGCCCATGCAAGACCCTGCACCGCCCACGTAAAGGAGTGATTTTTCGGCCAACATCATGTCCTGCACCGATTTCTCGATCAGGTATTCCTTCGGGGATTCGGGCAGCTTCCCGTAGAAGTCCCAGGCGCGCCGAAAATCTTGCAGGTTTTCGTCCGTCTTCGTGATCATTTTGAGGGCATCTCGATCGCCGCACACCTCGACGCACTCGGCGCAGCCCTTGCACTTTGTGGGATCGATGAAGATCCCGAAGTGAGCGCCCTCTTTGCCTTTCCTCTCAAAGTTCCTGTAGTATTTCGTCGTTTCCGCGAACTGATTCCGTAGGAACTGTTTCGTCTCGGCGTCCGTCACGCGGGCCAGGGCGGTGTCGAGTTCTTCCTGCGTCGTAATCTTGCCCAGGATAGCCGTGTCGGGGCACTCCGTGACACAGTCCATACATCCCACGCAGTTTTCCTGGATGAATTCAGGGATCTCCGGGGCGATGTAACTGAAATCCCTCAGGGCTCCGGTGCCTGGGCCGATCAGGCTGCGTGCCACACCTACATCGGCGGGCAGACCCTTTTCGGCCGTACCGATATTGTAGTCGCCCACGACCCGTTCATTGAAATCTTCGATGTCGAGGAGCGTGTGCAGGTTTAGCGGGGACGTAGAGATCTGGGCGTCGTCCAGATCGTCCAGCGTAGTCAGTCCTACCATTTCGTCGAAGCCGTTTCCACGTTTTTCATTCATCGGCCGATCTCCTCAACATCCGATCGCCACCATGCCCGCGGGCAGGTCGTCGGTCTCCTCGTTGATCGTGCTTTCGATGAGCTCACGGTCGACTTCCAAGACCTCGTCGTAGCCCCGACGAATGGCCCTCATGTTTGCGGCCACCACATCGGCACCCTTTCGACCCCAGTACTTGGAGACGGCCTTCTCCACCGTCTCGAACAGCTTCTCATCCGAGAGATCCAGGTCTCGCTGGAAGGGCGTATGCTTCAGGAAGATGCCCAGCAGCACGATTCCCTGAAAGCGCTGAATCAGGTCTGGCGTCGGGGCTTCCTCCAGGGCAATCTTGACCGCATCCAGGGCCAGAGGCGTGATATCTCTCGTCCGGATGATCTTCTTGGCATAGCCCGGCACATAGTTCCAGACTTTTTCGGGCACCTTGTGAGGACTCTGAATGAAGATCATCCCGCCGTCGACGATGCCGGCCAGGGGGTTGGCTGTGTTGAACGCATTGACGTCGTTCAATGGCACAAAGTCGACGACCTCCAATTCGCAGTGGGTGCGGATGGGCTCGTTCGCGGCCGTGAGGTAGTAGGTGGTTGGAAGCCCCTTCTTTTCGGAGCCGTACTTCGGGTAGGCCTGCACCTCCAAACCCAGATTGGCCAGCAGTGTGGCGATGACTTTGTTGGTGGTCACCGATCCGTAGCCGCCTATGGAGTGGCCCCGCATCGAGAAGGCCCCCGCCTCACGCGCTTCCGGATCGAGCTCCCGATCCAGGTTCAGGTGGTGATCGATCCCCAGGGTAAAGAGTTTTTTCGGAATGTCCGCCTGCATGTTTCTGACGGCAGCAATGAAGTCGCCTGCACGAACGTCCCGGCTGCCGAGGCCGGCCATCCCTGAGAAGATGTCGGGAACCTTCTGAACTTTCGGGTAGCCCTTTGCTTCTGTTAAGGCGTCACAAAAGGCCGCTTTGATCTCCGCCGTGAGGGGGTTGGATTGGGCGAGTGGGTTGTCCATGCGCTCTACGACTGAGAACGCCTTGATGTGCTTCAGGGCATCAACGACCTCGGCTCCCGGGAAGGGCCGAAAGGAAGTCACGTGCAGGGCGCCTACCTTCAGGCCTTCGGTCTCGCGAAACCAGTCCACAGCCGTGAGGGCGGTCTCCTGCATGCTGCCCATGGCGACGATCGCGTAATCTGCGTCTTCCAACCGATAGCCATCGATGGGCGAATATCGCCTGCCCGTCAGTTTGTAAAACGCGTCCATCGCCTCCTGCAGGGCCTCGGGAACCTGATCGTAGAAGTAGCGCTGCGCGATCTTTCCCTTCATATAGCTGTCCTGGTTCTGGACCACACCGCTCATCATCGGATTGTCCGTGTCCATCAGATTCTTGATCCTGTCTTCGGGACGGCCCACGAAAAGTTTCATCATCTCCGGCTCGATGGCCACGACGTTCTGAACGGTATGGGTCGTGAGAAATCCATCCTGGACGCTCATGAACGGGGTCTGGGAATTCTCGGCCGCCCGCCTGGAGATCAACGCCAAGTCCATGGCTTCCTGCGTGTTTCGGGCGAAGAGGATGCCCCAACCACAGTCGGCAACGGCCATCACATCATCGTGCCCGGCGTGGACGTTCAAGGACTGAGAGGTAAGGGCCCGAGCCCCGATGTGGAAGACCACCGGCAACCGCTTCCCGGAAATCGTGTAGAGCACCTCTTTCATCAGGACGAGCCCCTGGCCCGACGTGAAATTGGTGACCCGACCTCCCGACACTGCAAATCCTTCCGAGGTGGACGCCGAACTGTGCTCCGACTCGGGTTCGATGAAGATCAGAGAATCGCCCCAGAGGTTGCGCGCGCCGTTGGCCACCACCGCGCTGTATTTTTCACCCAGGATGGAGGATGAGGTGATGGGATACGAACAGGCTGCTTGGCTGATATGCTTTTCGACCCAGATGACCGCGTCACCGCCGTCCCCCACGTCCGGGATGCCCGGAAAGGGAAACTGGGCAGGTTGCTCAGACGTGAGTCTCTCTGCAACTTGGGCCATGTGGTTTCTCCTCCGCTGGTCCGCCCGCTGGAGCCGGAGCGCTATCTTCCCTGGCTCAAATATTCAAAAACAAACTTAATAATATATAATAAGTTTTAATAAACTAATACCCAAGTTCGGTAAATATAATGCAAAGTCAAATCACGGGCAAGTCGTATTTTGACCTCGGCCTCCGTGCGAAGATTTTGATCAGTTGCCTTCACAACGTGTCGACCCGCGTCAGATGGAAGCTTGTCTAAGCCTCTGGGCGCTCGCGCAACTGGTCCGGCTCCGGGATCCGGGCGATTCGGTTTTCGAGAAAACCGATCTCCCCGCCGAAGCTCATTCGCACTCTGTCTCCATCTTGTAGCCCGTCTGGGAGGTCTTCGTGGCCGAAGACGATCGGCGTGCCCCAGTAAAGAAGCTGAAGGGTGTCGTCTGGAAGGGGAAGCCGGCGAAAGAGCGAGCGTTCGAGGTGATAGAGGCCTTCCGGCATGTTCAGGCAGCGGCGGCCCGTGGTCCCCTCTTTGAAGGCCGCCCGGCGTTCGCCCCGGATGACCTCGCACGACATCGGCACCTCGGAATCGTCGAACTCGGAGGCAGTGATCAGGATGGGTCCCAAGCTGACACATCCCCCGCTCCAGTTCTTCGCCTGCGGCAGGTTGAGGGGGTTCTGGGCCTCGATCCCGTTGTCGGTATAGTCGTTCCCGCCCGTGTAGCCCAGGCATTCAACTCGGCCTCTCGCATTCAGGCCGTAGACGGTGACGAGCTCGGTTTCAGGCACCAAACGGATGGCACCGGGCGCCAGGGCGATCTGCCCGCCGTGCCCGACCAGATCCTCCGGGTTGTTTTTGGAAAAAAGCTCGGGGATTCCCCCTTGCGAACATTCACGATACTTTTGCTCGTAGACGTTCACAGCATCGCCGGTCGCCTGTTTGGCCTCTATCTCCCGAAGTTTTGCGCTGTCTGAATGGGTGACGCCGGCAAGCCAGATACGAAGCCGGTGAGGTGCGTCAGCCGGCGGACTGACCGGCCGGCTCAGGTGCGGGCGGCTGGGATCGTCTGCGTTTTCAAGCAGCTCAGCCAGGTCGAGACGGCACGCTGAGCGGTCGGCAAGGATCTCCACCGTCTTTTCGAGGCCCACCCTGTTTCCTCCGTGGTCATAGTAAATCTCGTGGATCGACCTGGGATGGGGCGGGCAGGATGTGAGATCGACGAGCTGGTCTGCTTCAATCCACCCGACCCGGCCCGGCCGTTCGTCTCTTTCGCTCGGGTCTGTAAACTGGAGAAGCTTCACGGCGTATCCTACGGTTCGGCTGACGTGGCTGAGATGTCTTTCGTATAATAAGACCTGAGTATAAGCAAGGGTGTTGGCCGAGGAAAGCCCAAACAGGGAGGGTCGATGTGTATGTTTCCGCTTGCAGTCTAACGGTCGCGGCATATTTTAGATTCCGCGCGCCGTGGCAGAGGTGCCTGCGAAAACGATTCGACCTGTTTCGGTTGCCTTGGATTTCAGGAGGTTACACGTGCCGGATTTGCACTACGACGGGGACGACCCGGCTGAGGCTCTGGCCTTTTTCAGAGAACACAAGCAGGAAATGCGCGCGTTGCGCCGTGTCTTGGTGGGGCCGGAGGGCGCGATCGTGAGGGATATCAACGGCGAGGAGATGCATCTATCGGCCATGACGCTTGGGCAGCCGGAACTGGAGGTTCTGCTTCGGATGGCCGGCGCGTCTTACAATCCGAAGACGCTAAACGAGCCACCCATGGGGTCTCAAAAGAGTAAGGAATTTCAGGTGATCAAGCAGGATCCGTGGGGCCATGATCGTGTACTATGATCGCTCACGCCTGCCTCGTGCGCCTGCCTGTCCGGCAGACGGGCGTCCGCACGCAGACAGGGAAAATTGAGCCTGCCCCGAGTCAAATCGAGGGGATGCGGCGCATCCTTTCTGTTCGGCCTTTGGCTGGCCTGCCTGCGCAGCCAGGGTCGGAAAGCCACCCGCTTCACGGGCGGTCGTTTACTCGCCGTTGACAGACAGGAAGGTTGAACGATGCTGATGCAGGAAGAGATCGTCGGTTTGTTCCGGCGACTGGTCGCGCTGATGATCGATTGCGTGATGCTTTATCTGGTTTACATCCCCATTTGGCTTGCGATTCGAGAGATGACCCCATCCCCGATCTCCGTCTGGGTGCTCGCATATATCACCGCGCTTCTCTATTCCACCATCTTTTTGAGTAAGTGCGGACGGACGCCCGGAAAGATCATGACCAGCCTGCGCATCATCGGCGCTGACGGCGGCGCTCTCACCCAGCGACAGGCCTTCCTGCGGTCCCTGATCAAGTGGACCCCTGTTTTCGCGATCTTCGTCCTCGCCGCGGCCCTCACGCCCGTCCCGACCCCTTCGCCTCCTTCGGTTCTGGATACACCCTCCATCGGACCGGACGAACCTCCGGCTGCATCGGCCGTGGTCGTCTCCCTCGTCGGCTTGGCCGTGGCCGTAGTCTTGATGAGCCTCGCCCGAATACATCCGGACCGTCAGGCGCTCCACGACCGGATTGCAGACACCTTTGTGATTCGATTTTTCTGACATCTGAGCCCGAGCGCAGACCTTAGCGGGACGCGATCTTGAACTGGATATCTCGAGTCGTCTCCTGTCCGTTGTTCAGGTCTTTGATTGACGCACGAAGGGTATAGCGTCCCGGCTTGGCCACATCCATATCCATCTCCACATAGTCGGAGACCGTGGTCTCCGTGCCTGTCTGTTCATATCGCACCTCAATCGCTTGGCCATCCTTCTTCTTGAACCTTGGAAGGAATGAGATGATGGCGCCGCCGATGTCCTTCGCCTCTACCCGGTATGAGACCTCGTAGCGGGTGGCCCCAAAGTCGTCCCGGCTGAGGTTGTAGATTTCAAAGTAGACGAAGATGGGGTCGTGGGCATAGAAGACACGGGACGGGACTGGCAGGATCTGCCATGAACTTCTCACGAATGTGGAATCTGTATCCGGACCGGCTTCGAAGATCCCCTGGGAAAGCTGTAAATCGCTGAGCATGAGCTGGTCGCGGGAATAGTCGGGCAGATCGATCGGCAACCGATAAACTTCAAGCAGGTCGCTCTTGCGCCGCCAAGCCTGCACCGCCAGTTCGTAGTGGCCCGGCTGGGATTGAAGGTCCACTCGGTCCATGGCCATATGATCGCCCCGCCTGGTTCGATCCGAGATCGGGACCAGGAGATCCCGGACCGCCTTTTGGACCTCTCTCCAGGCGCGGTCGAGCAGGACAACTCGCTGCTGCACGATCACCGTCGTATCGGGGTCTCCGGTGAGGGCCACGTTTTGAATTGGCAGTCCGATCACGACCTGCAGATCGGTCTGACCCTTCTGGCCGCGGAAAGAGAAGGCATCGAAGTAGAACTCAAGCCCCTGAAGGTAGACCTGAGGACGGTAAAGCTCGGGCTCCGAACCGGCGAGAGACGCCATCTTCACGGCCGGTGCGGCTGCGCTGAATCGCTGGATGACGGACAGCGGGGAGAAACCCTGCGCTTCCAGCTCTGTGAGATCTCTGGGGGAGAGGGTCGGAATCGGGGCGTATCCATAGACGCCGGAGTGATACTCGTCGGTGAAGACGACTTCCAGCCCGTTCTCTACATCTTTGTAGATCCAGACCTTCCAGGCCACGGTGGACCCGTCGTCCCCTGTCGTCACCGGACGCCATCCCGGCAAACCCAGACCTGTGGCCCACGAGGCATCGCTTCTGTCGGAACGGACCGGGAAAATGGGTCCTGCAAAGTTTTCCTCGATGGCCGGGTCGCCGTAGAGCCGATGGGCGATCTGTTCTTGAACACGCTGGACGTCGAGCGGAACATTCGGATTCGGGTTGCGGGAATTGGTTTTGTAATCCGGCTCCCCATAACGAACGTAGATCTCGCCTCGCTTGTCCCAGGGCCACCTCTTTTTCCCGAAGTGCGTTCTGGCGTGCCAGACGCGCCTGTAATGTTCGGTGCGGCGCGCTGCCCCTCCGTAAGTCTTGAAAGGGTCTTTGTCCATCCAGAAACGATCCAGAAAGGCTGCTATGGCCGCTGGAGGCGTGCTGTGGTAGGCCCGGATTTCTCGCCGCGTTCCGACGAGGGAGATATCTCGATAGTGGGAGGCTTCTTCGGGATCGAGCGTGAGAATGAAGCGCTCGAACTTTTCGAGCGCGCCTTCGTAATCTTTCCTGTGGATCAGCGCCTGGGCCACGAGGGGAAGCGCCCGAACGTCCTGCAGGCGGAGCGCGATCTCTGCGAAGGCGTCCGACCGGTCCCTTTCAAGGAGTTTGAGGGCAAACGCGTAGGCCGAGCCCTGGTCTTCCGGATTTTGGTCCAGATATCGCCGGTAATAGATCTCCGACGCGCGAAAATTCTCCTCTTCCTGGTAGATCTGCGCCAGCAGCAGGTAGGGCAGGGGATAGTCGGGGTTGTGTTTTATCGCCTCGCTGGCCGACTGTCTCGCAGGCCTCATTTCGCCCATCTTGAAGTAGGCTCTGGACAGGCCGAAGTGGGCCTCCGCGAACGTGGAATCAAGGGAAACTGCGGCCTGCAATGCCTGCCGCGCCTCCTCCGGGCGGTCTCTGAAGTCCAACAGGACCCGGCCGAGCCCATAATGAGCAGCAGGGAGGTCCGGGCTCAGGTTCAGGGCGAACTGAAAAGCGGATTCTGCGCTGTCCGGTTCCTCCAATTCCAGATAGAGAATGCCCAGGCGGGTCGTCAGCCCTGCTGGGTCCGGGGTTTCCGAGACGGCTGCCCGGAGTTTTTTCACGACGTCGCGGACCGTTGTCTTGTCCGACGACATTCGGCCGCGAAGGTAGAGCGAGTCGGTCGTCGCCGGGTCGAGCGCCTGGGCCCGAACGCCCAGACCTGTCGCGAGCGCGAACAGAGCGATCGGAACGATCTCTGCCATTTTTCTTGAGGTCGATTTGGCCGACAAAGACATAGGCGCTCCTGTGATTTCTGCGTATGACGCAGGGCGGGCCGTTTTCCTTTCGGGAATGAAAGGGACACGCCAACCCTCTGTCGTCTAATATAGGTAAATTCTGTGTTGAAAGAACCGGATGTGCCAGGGACAGATCGATCCTGAGCTCGGCTGCCGGGCGCCGGGTCGGCGTCGTGACGCGCTCGCGCCTGATGCATTGCGACGAACGCGAACGCTTTCGGGAACGGAAAAACGGTGGCGTCGATCTCGAGTCAAGCGTGCCTAAGCTACGAAAAAGCCGAGAGATAGGGCCTTTTTTCTTGACTTGAGTTCGGGCATGGCTTATTTTCGCGGTGACAATAAATTAGCTTCTACAAGGGTACGGAATTTCGTGATTCGTGCGCGCCCGAGCGGAGGGATGTGATGTATGGATCACGGGAGTCAGACATGACATTGACGGAAATCCTGTCCGGAAACGCCGTTATCGTAGACCTCAAGGGAGAGACCAAGGAAACGGTCCTCGCGGAACTGGTCGAGGCCGTAGACGAAAGCAAGGTCACGGATCGCCAAAAGGTCCTGGATGCGGTCCTGCAGCGCGAAGAGATAATGACGACGGGCATCGGTCACGGAATCGCGATTCCACACGGGAAGTCAGATCATGTGAAGGAACTCGGCGGTGTTCTTGGCATCAAGTCCAATGGGATGGATTTCGACTCGCTGGATGGGAAAGCGACCTACATCTTTTTCCTCCTCGTCTCACCGATGGGCGTTTCCGGACCCCATATCAAGGCCTTGGCGAGGATCACCCGGCTTCTGAAACGAGAGTCGTTGCGCCAGGATCTCATTTCTGCCAAAAATTCCGAGTCCGCCATGGCCATTCTCGAAGAGGAAGAAAAAAGACAGCTTTGAGAACAGATTCTCACACGCCCCGGTCTCGCTGCTTGCTTGCGTCTGCTGAAGCAAGCATTTTTTATTCATGTTCGGGCTGAGCTTCTCCAACCCCGCGATGCTCCACGCCCTCTGGGCGGCCGCGCTCCCGGTTGTCATCCACCTGCTCAACCGAAGGCGTCCGGTGACGGTGCGATTCAGCGATGTCAGGCGCCTGGAGGCGCTTCAACAGGATCGCATGCGTCGGGTCAAGCTGAAACAGATTCTCCTTCTGATTGTGCGTACGCTGTTGATCATTTTGATTGCGCTTTCTTTCGCGCAGCCGACGTTTCGGGGGGCGCAATCTGTCGGGGCGGGCGGCGGACAGACCGCAGGCGCGCTTCTGCTCGACCGATCCATGAGCATGAGGCATCGATCGGGGGATGCCAGCCTATTCGAACGGGCGCGCAAGCGCCTGTTGGCGTCCCTGGATTTGTTCGATCCGCGGGACGAGATTGCCCTGTTCCTCGTGGATGACCGGAAAACGGCTCTTCCTTCGGAGGATCGGGAACGCTTAAAAGCACGAGTGAAGGCGACCCAGCCCACTTTCAGGGGAACGGACTTGAGATCCGGAATCGAGGCCGCTTCGGAGTATCTCGTCCGTTCAACGCGCCTCAACCGGGAACTCTTCATTTTTACCGATCTGTCCAGGAACGGGTGGGCCGGCTTTTCCGACAGTCTGTCGGGCCTCCAAGGGACGTCGGTCTTTGTCGTAACGGAGCGTCCCTCGAATTTGAACAACGTCGGCATTCGAGGGGTTGCCGCCGCCCAGATCCTGGGCCCGGGAGATTCAGGCCGTCTCGACGTCGACCTTGTCAACTACAGCAGAAGTCCCCGGACCGGCGTCCCCGTAGACCTGTTTCTGGGCAGACGTCGGATCGCGCAGGAGGTCGCGGACCTCCCCGGGCAAGGCTCAGAGCGGATCCGCATCCGGTTTTCGCCCGAAGGATCTGGGGCGATTCCCCTGCGGGTCGAAACCTGGGAAGACGACCTGACGGAGGACAACACGCTCACGACGATCCTTCACTTGCCTGGAGCGGTCAACGTCTTACTCATAGGAGAAGCGCCTGAAGAAATGTATTACTTGGAGCAGGCCCTCTCCGCGGGCTCCGCCACGCAGACTGGACTGTCCGTGAGAACCATTCCCCCCGAAGTTATTTCTGAAACCACACTCGCCGGTGTGGACGCCATTCTGCTCTGCAATGTCTCTTCGATGGCTCGCGCGCCCCTGGGTCTGTTGCGGAGGAAGGTTGAAGGGGGCGCCGGTCTGATGGTGATTCTCGGCGACCGGGTCGACGTTCGATTTTACAACGACCATCTCTTTCCTGAGCTATTTCCAGCCTCCCTGGTTTCGATCTCGGGGAGGCCGGGTGATTCGGGGCGTTACGAATCGGTTCAGCCTTCAGAATGGGACCATCCTCTGTTCCGGGGGCTTGTTGAGAGGGGAACGTTCGTCAGTCCCAGGTTCTATGCCTACTGCCGGCTCGTTCTGAATGGCGACGCCCGGCCCTTGCTGGCATTCCCGGGGGGTAGGCCAGCCCTCGCGGAGAGAGCTTTGGGGAAGGGACGGGTGTTGATGTTCGCTTGCAGCCTTCGGACAGACCTTATATGGACAGACCTGCCTCTTTCCGGCCTCTTTGCGCCGTTTGTCTACCGGCTGGCGCGCTACCTGGCGGTGGGGAGGCTCGGAACAACCGAATACCGCGTGGGGGAGTCCGTCGAGAGAGAGGCACAGAGCCCCCCGGCGAAGTATGCCATCCTCAGACCTCCCAACGGGGAGGCGCGGACGATCTGGCCTGAAACAAGAGGTGGCCGGGCGGTCTGGTCGTTGGGAGAGGTGGAAGAACCGGGGCTTTGGGAGATCTACGGGGATGAGGATCTGATTGACCGATTCGCCGTGCAGATCCCCGAAACGGAGGCCGATTTGACGCCAGTCTCCCTGTCACGACTGGAGCGGCTTTTCCCGGAAAGCCGGGTCAGAATCGTGGAGAAGGAGGAGGCGCTTGCCGATCTCGTCCAAGCGACCCGGGAAGGGCGTGCGCTTTGGCGCATCACGCTGGGCGGGGCCTTTCTTCTATTGTGTATAGAGCTACTGATGCTGCGATCCGAACAGAGGGCCCGTCGATAGTTTTTGGCGGCCGATTTTGACGCGGCTGGAGGGAATATTGACGTATCATATTGATTTTAAAGGTTTTTTTTGAATGGCCCCTTGACTTTTTCCGGAGGGGACCTTATCTTGGATTTACGCCACAAGGAAGACCGTGCTCCCCTGAATATCGATGAGCCACGCAAAAGTGGCTCGTTCTTTTGAGATTCAGGCCGAGTCGCCTGTTCACCTGTTTGCTCCGCCGTTCCGTCCGCACGCCAAGGCGACCCATTTGGGAAGAGAGATGCCAGACGCGCTCGTGGTCGTAGAATCTCCCGCTAAAGCGAAAACGATCCACAAGTTCCTTGGGAAGGGTTATCGGGTCCTGGCCTGCATGGGCCACGTGCGAGACTTGCCGGACAAAGAGCTTGGTATCGATATCGAGGCGGGCTTCAGGCCTCGTTATCAGACGATCAGGGGCAAGGGAAAGATTCTCAGCCAGCTTCGATCCACCGCAAAATCTGCGAGCAAGGTCTACTTGGCCACTGACCCCGACCGAGAGGGCGAGGCGATCGCCTGGCACGTCGCGAACGCGATCGGCAAAGAGACGCGTGATATCGGTCGCGTGCAGTTTCACGAGATCACAGAACGTGCCGTGGTCGAGGCCTTCGAACAGTCTGCGGAGATCGACCTGCGTAAAGTGAACGCGCAGCAGGCGCGCCGAATTCTGGATCGTCTCGTTGGCTACCAGGTGAGTCCCGTGCTTTGGAAGACTGTTCGCTCGGGGTTGAGTGCCGGTCGCGTGCAGTCGGTGGCGCTCCGACTGATCTGTGAGCGCGAAGAGGAGATCAAGGCGTTTGTTCGAGAAGAATACTGGACTGTGGATGCGAAACTTCAAGGGAAGGAAGAGGATGCTTTCAAGGCCAGCTTGATCCGTATCAAGGGCGCGAAACTGAAGGTGAATAACGGGGAGGAGGCGGCGCGGATTGTCGGCGAGCTCAAGGCGCGGTGTCGCGGGGATGGCTGTCGGATCACCAAGGTCACCAAACGGACGCAGCGCAGGCACCCGGCGCCTCCCTTTATCACCAGCACACTTCAGCAGGAGGCCTCTCGCAGACTCAGGTTCACCGCCCGGAAGACGATGAGGATCGCTCAACAGCTCTATGAGGGCGTCGACCTGGATGGCGAGAGCACCGGCCTGATCACCTACATGCGTACCGATTCCACCCGAATGGCTCCCGAGGCCGTGGCTGCGGCCCGAACCACGATTCGAGAACAGTTCGGCGCGGACTACGTGCCCGACAGACCGAAGGTCTACCGCAGCAAGAGAGGCGCCCAAGATGCTCACGAGGCCATACGCCCCACGGCGCTCAACCACACACCCAAATCGATCAAGGTCTACCTAACGTCCGACCAGGCCCGGCTCTATCAGTTGATCTGGGATCGGTTCATTGCCTGCCAGATGAAACCGGCCGTCTACGATCAGACGAGGATCGATATCGCGGCCGGCGATTTTGAGCTCAGGGCCAACGGGTCTGTGCTCGAGTTTGCTGGATTTACAGTGCTTTACGTGGAGGGCCGAGATGAGGGGGAGGAGCAGGCCGAAACACGGTTTCCGGCGAGTTTGAAGGATGGCGAGGTGCTGAAGCTCCTAGACGTGCTCAAGGAACAGCACTTCACAAAACCCCCGCCGAGATACTCAGAGGCGACCTTGGTGAAGGAGTTGGAGTCTCAGGCCATCGGGCGGCCCAGTACCTACGCGCAGATAACCAGCACGATCCAGGACCGCGGCTACGTGGAGAGAGATCGAGGCCGTTTCATACCGACGGAACTCGGGACAACCGTGAATCGGATTTTGGTGCGAGCCTTTCCCGATCTCTTCAACGTCGCCTTTACGGCCCGCATGGAGGACAATCTGGACCGTGTGGAACAGGGCGGCACAGAGTGGGTGGACGTGGTCAAGGACTTCTATTGGCCTTTTTCGAAGGATCTGGGTCGCGTCGAGCGTCAGCGTGCGGAGCTGAAACGCTCCCTCCAGGAGGAAACGGGTGACCATTGCGAAAAGTGTGACGCGAAGATGGTGATCAAATGGGGGCGCAACGGAAAGTTCGTGGCCTGCTCGGCATTCCCCAAATGCCGTAACACGCGCCCGTTGGATGAAGGACAGGCGCCGACGTCTACTGGAGAAAAGTGCCAGAAATGCGGCTCAGACATGGTCGTGCGGAGCGGCCGACACGGGCGATTTCTCGCTTGTTTGGGCTATCCTGGCTGCAAGAACACCCGGCCGCTGACACTGGGCATATCCTGTCCTCGGCAAGGTTGCGAGGGTGCGCTCGTCGAGCGGGTGAGCAAGCGCAGAAAGATTTTCTACGGATGCAGTACGTTTCCAAGGTGTGACTTCATGACGTGGCATCGGCCCTTGGGGCAGGAGTGCCCCGTTTGTGAGGGCCCCTATCTGGCGGAGCGAAGCCGCCGGAACCCGAACCCAAACTCCACCCTCGTCTGCTTGAAGTGCGGGCGTTCCGCTCCACAGGAAGCGGTGTCGGAAGATGTGACTCCCTAATTGGGCCACGACGTCAGGCCTCTCGTGTCCAAGATCAGACACCCCGCCAAGACTGTCCCCACCTTCCAGCAGACTCGAACCTACCAACACGAAACATACGGGCGGAGATGGACATTCAATTGGACCTTGTTGCCCTTTTCATACGCCACCTTTCATACGAGCGGCGGCTCTCTCCCCGTACCTGTCAGGCCTATGAGAAGGACTTGAGACAGTTTGGAGCCTTTCTCAAGGATGAGGTGTCGGATGACTTGGACCTTCGTCGGCTGGCGCGGGACGATGTGCGGGCCTTCCTGGGCCATCTGCACAGGGCTGGGTTCTCTCGAAGATCGATTGCAAGGAAGCTGGCCTCTCTGCGCACTTTTCTCTCTTTTCTCTGCCACACGGGTCGACTTGATCGAAACCCGGCTCTCCAGGTCAGTTCGCCCAAGCAGGCAGGGAGGCTTCCAGTCCACCTGAACGTTGCCGAAGCAAAAAAGGCAGTGGAGGCGCCGTCGGAGGAGACCCTGCTCGGCCTCCGGGATCGAGCGATCATGGAGTTGCTGTATGGATCGGGCATACGCCTGGGTGAACTCGCAGGACTGACGGTGGATCGCCTTGAACTCGAGGCCGGGCTGGTACGCGTGCTCGGAAAGGGCGGCAAGGAGAGGGTCGTGCCGATCGGCAGGAGCGCGAGGCGCGCCCTTCAAATCTATTTGAACAGACGCGCAGAGCTGATGACGTCCAATCTCCCTGCGGCGGACCGGCAATCTGTCTTCCTGAGTCGCTCGGGGCATCCCTTAAGCCCCAGCGGCATCCAGCATCGGGTGAGGCGTTTCCTGGCGGAGGCCACGGGAGGCCGCACGCTGGGACCGCATACCTTACGACATACCTTCGCCACACACCTCCTGGATGCGGGTGCCGATCTAAACGCCGTGAAGGAGATGTTGGGGCACGCCAGCCTCTCCACGACTCAAGTCTACACTCACGTGAGCGTGGAGCGGCTGAAGAAAGCCTACCGCCAGGCCCACCCAAGAGCCTAGTCGTGGATCGTCGTCCGTGGATCGTCGTTCGAACGGGCGCGGCCCTGGCCGCGCTTATTCTGTTCTCGGGCTGCGCGCGACAGGCCCTGCCTCCGGGCGGACCGCCGGACAGAACGCCTCCAAGGGTGCTCTGGACCGTGCCGGTTCCGGACACCGTCGGCGTCGCCCGGGATGCTCCCATCCGTATCGGTTTCAGCGAAGACATGGACAGGCGCTCGGTAGAACGCGCCCTGTTCATCTCACCCAAAGACGCTTCCGAACCTGGTTTCAAGTGGCGTGGACGTGAACTCGAGATCTCCCTCGAAGCCGGTTTGCGGACCGACCGGACCTATGTGGTGACGGTGGGCGCCGAGAGTTCGGACGAATGGCGAAACCGGATGGCGGCGTCCTATTCCTTCGCCTTTGCGACCGGCGCGTCGTTGAACCGGGGTGAAGTCTTGGGCGAAGTCTATGCTCCGGAGGGTCTCCCGAAAGGCCAGACCTACGTCTGGGCGTACGACGTTGAAGCGGGCACGGATCCGCGTCCAAGTCACGAGGCGGCCGCGTATGTCACGCAGCCGGGCGTGGATGGACGTTTTCGATTTCTCAGAATGGGGCCTGGACAGTATCGCCTATTCGCCTTCCGTGACTCAGACGGTGACCGCAGCCATACTCCGGGCATAGACCCGCTGGCCGTTCCCCCTGCCGACATCGTGCTAACGTCTGGAACGGATCGGATTCGGCTCGGTCGATTTCGGATGGCGCTCCGGGATACCTTCCCGCCGCGATTTCAGTCGGCCCGCACGCCGGACCGGCGTCATGTTTTGCTGCGGTTTGACGAGCCAGTTCAGCCCCCTCCGCTCATTCAGGTTTCCGGCCCGCGAGGACCGCTCCAAATTGAGGCGGTCACGGTCGATCCGAAAGACGGGAGCCAAGTCTGGCTGGCGACGGGACCGCAGGCGAGGGAGGCGGCGTATCGCGTAGCGTTGGAAGGATTCCGGGACGTCGCTGGAAACCGAATTCCGGCCGGGGTCGAAGCTGAGGTAACGGGCGATGGGGAACCGGACCGGCGGCAACCATCGGTCGTTTCTTTGTTTCCACCGCCGGACGCTCGGTTTGTCCCCCCTGACGCACATTTGGTCATCCATTTCAGTGAGGCTATGAAGTTGGAGGTTGGATTCGGGTTCTGGGTTGCGTCAGATACGACGGTCGTTCCGGATGGGGCATTCGACTGGCCGCTGGCGAACAAGCTCCGGTTTTCGCCGTCCAGACCCTGGCCAGAGGGGGAGGCGGTCCGGCTGACAGGCCGCGCGCCCCGGCTTTCAGACCTTTCGAGAAACCACCCGACACAGACCGTCCACTTCGGATTTTCGGTGATCGACTCTGCGAATCTCGGAGAAATCGGGGGTCGAATCGATCCGGTGGACGCCCCTGTAATCGTTCAGGCCAGACGTCTTGCCACGCCAGATGCCGTCTACGAAACGGGCGTCGCCGCAGGCGATTCGTCGTATACGTTGGCTTGGCTGCCGCCGGGTGTGTATGTTGTATCCGGGTTCTTGGACCTGGATGGAGATGGTGAATGGACGCCGGGCGCCGTTCGGCCCTTTGTGCACGCTGAACCCACGAGTGAAATGCAGGATACGCTGGAGGTTCGCGCCCGCTGGGCAACGATCTCTGAAAAGGATCTCTTCTTTATTCAAACGGACTCGATTCGAGCAGAGTGCCAGGGAGTCGTCAACTGACTGAGACCGATGGACGCCCCGTCTGGAGGATGCAGCTCTGGATCATTGGTCTGCTCCTCATCGTGATTTCCATACTTCTGATTTATCGGTTCACTTCTCGCTCTCCGGAGGATCAGGAGCGGGCCAGGGCCCGAGTTTTCCTTCAGACACTCTATCAGCTGGAGCAGGCCCACCACGAAACGTATGGAACCTATCTGGAAATAGGTCGTGAAACGATTTGGCAAATGCTGGACCTTGAGGAGGAACCTGGGCGATTCCGATACTCCGTGCGCGTGGAGGACAACGGTTTTGTTGCGCTGGCCGAGGCTGATCTGGACGGAGACGGCGAGGTCGAAATTTGGCAGGTGGACCCGACACATCCAGACCCGATTCTCACGAAGGGCGATTGATCTGGCGCGGGGAAGGCGTGGGCTCGTGCTTTTTCACGTCCTGTTCCCGTTGTTCAGCTGCGTTCCAACCGCCGCATTCGTCATCCAGATGGACCTGTTTGGGGGCCGCGTCGTGCCGGTCCACTGGGCTTTCGGCGTTGTGCGCGCCGGCGTTCCATATCGCGTGGCTGTGGATGGATTTCCTTTCTCGGAATCGGAGACGGTCAGGATCGTTCGAGAGAGTTTCGAGACGTGGCGCGAGGTTGAGACGGCCGATATCGTCTTTTCCGATCAAGGCACGGGACAATTCAGGGTTTCCGGGACCGATCGGCGCAACGCCATTTTTTACGACGAGACCGGACGGCATCTGGATGCGCCGCCGGGAAGCGGCGTGATTGCCTTGACCCGGATCAACTGGGGTTCGACAGGCGAGATTACGGATTCGGATATCGTTTTCAACGGACGCGACTTCAAGTTTTCCACATCCACCGGGGGGGGTGAGCGAAATGAAGTGGATCTGAAAGGCGTACTGATCCACGAAATCGGACACTTCCTGGGTCTGGATCATTCCCCTCTGGAGGGTTCCACGGCGGTCCGTCCCACGATGTACCCCTTCTTCTTTGGCGGTGAGCGCTCGCTGACACGGGACGACGAGGCAGGGGTTTCTTCCCTCTATCCCTCTTTGAAAGCGGCCGAGACCGGGTCCATTACAGGGGCGGTCACGTTTCCGAACGGGGAGGGGACCCTCGGCGTCCACGTCGTTGCGTACCGCGCCGGGACCTCCGAATTCGTGGTGAGCGCCCTTTCGGGATCCTTTGGCGATCGAATGGGAAAAGGAGGAGATGGCGGCTATGAGATCCCGGGACTGCGGCCCGGGACGTACCAGGTTGCGATAGAGCCCCTCAGGGGTCCCGTCACCTCTAGCAATTTCGGGGGCATTTTCAGCCGGGGACTGGATACAGATTTTTCTCGGGAATTTTATGACAATGTGGCCCGGCAGGACCTGAGCCAAGTCATTCAGGTCCGCGCAGGTCAGGTCGTCGAGGGCATCGATTTCACGCTCGGCTTTGCAGCAGCCGGAGCGCCCTTTTTTGGGCGCGCCGAACTCCCGGTCAATACACCCGATGCCACCGGCCCGTACCGCATCGAGGTGCACATCGGGGATGATGTTGGCGTCGCCGAGGCTGAGCTGTTTTATCAGGTGAACGGCGGAGACAGCCGGACGCTTCCGCTCCAGAGGGGGGAGGGGGATCTCTTCTTTGCGGACATTCCGGGTCAGGAATCGGGTGCGATCGTCACCTACCGTCTCGTTGCCAGGGATTCGAACGGACACGAGACGGCGTTCCCGGCCGAAGAGGTGGGGCCGTTGCGCTTCGAAGTCCTGGAACTTTCGGGCGCGCCCATTCTTTACGTGGCGACGCGGAGGACGCGTGAGATTTCAGCGATCGATACCGGACCGGGTAGGGAGGTCGCCAGGATTCCGGCGGGGGAAACGCCGCTCAGCGTTTTGCTGACGCCAGACGAACGCTACCTTTTCATCGCGAACTCGGGCACACAGATGAACGGAGCGCGCGATTACGTGACAGTGGTCGAGATGGCGACGCACCGCGTTGCGGCCGCGATCGATGTCGGGCGCTCGCCTCTCGATCTGGCCATTTCTCCCGACGGTCTGAGAGTTTACGTGACGAATTCCCGGGGTCGGAGTCTCTCCGTGCTGGATGTGAATCGCCTGCAGGAGATTCGGCGGCTTGCCGTGACCTCGACATCCGACGGACCCTTCGGCGTCGTGGCCAGTCCGGACAACCGGTTCATCTATGTGACCGACATCGGCGGGAACCGTGTGATTGTCTTGGAGGCTAGAACGGGCAGCGTAGCCGCGCATATCAATGTCGTCGCTTCTCCGAGATCGCTGGCGATCTCATCGTCCGGTGCTCGACTCTACGTGGCGGGATTTGAAGGGGGGATTTCGGTCGTGGATACGGAGGCGCGGTCGGTTATCCGCACGATCGACACAGGTTCCTCGAGCATCTTCAGACTCGCCCTGTCTCCGAATGGAGAAAGGCTCTACGCCACGGACAGGCTGGGCGCGAATCTGCTCGTGATCGACTTGGCGAAAAACGCGGTGATCGCCACGGTTCCCGCACTTTCGCTGGGTCGCGAAACGCGCGACTTGGCGGTCTCGACCGACGGGAGCCGGATTTACGTGACCAATCAAGACTCGGACGACCTCATCGTGTTCGACGCTGCCTCTTTTGGGATCATCAGGACCTTGAAAATTGCGAATGGACCGCGCGGAATCGCGATATTGACCGGACGCCAAACGACTCGCCCCTTCGATTTGCGCGCCGCTGATTTCGATAAAACAGGTCGAGTCGATTTTGCCGATTTCGTGATGTTCGTGCTGGCTTTCGACACATCGTCCGGAGATGTGGGGTACCACTCGAAATTCGACCTGAACGGGGACGATGCCGTCAACTTTGGTGATTTTTGGCTCTTCGTGCAGGCGTTCGAGAAGGACCTGGACCCATAGGCGTGAGACCTTTTGAGACCACAGGCCATTGTTTCGCCTATATTGGTAACGAAACGCGGGAAGGATCGCGCGACGTCAAGCCTTGCCGCTAACGGTGTGAGGTCGATGCGGAGGAGACGATCCCGTTCCGGGCACGACGATTCACGATGCCTCACGTCGGGATGGGCCGATTCATGGCGAACGTTGTTGATCGCATTTGGACCTATGGAAGGATGATAAAGTTTTCGCACACCCTCTTTGCGCTTCCTTTCGCGCTTAGCGGAGCCGCACTGGCCGCCGCGCGAAACGGCGTGACCGCAGCGCAGATCGGGTGGATCATCGCGGCGATGGTGGGTGCACGTAGCGCCGCGATGGGCTTCAACCGGCTTGCAGACCGGGAGATGGACGCCCAGAATCCCCGGACGGCCAACCGGGAGATTCCCCGGGGCGTCATCACGCCTGCCTCCGTTGTGATCCTCGTTGCGCTGTCATCCGGACTGCTCGTTTTTGCGGCCCATCAACTCAATCCGCTCTGCTTCGCGCTTTCTCCCGTCGCCCTGGGGATGGTCTTTTTCTACAGCTACACGAAGCGATTCACGTGGGGCACGCAATTTTTCCTCGGACTCTCACTCTCCGTGGCTCCGATCGGGGCCTGGATTGCAGTCACGGGCACTCTGGATCCCGAGATTCTGCCGCTTGGAGGCGCGGTCCTGGCCTGGGTGGCCGGGTTCGACACGATCTACGCCTGCCAGGACGTCGCGTTCGACCGGGCGCACGGCATCTATTCTTTGCCCCAGCGTTTCGGGATCCGCCGGGCGCTGCTCGGAGCCCGGGCCTTGCACGTTCTGGCGCTGCTTCTCCTGGCGCAAACCGGCCGGCTGTTCGAACTGGGACCGATCTATGTTGTCGGCGTGCTCCTGGTCGCTGGACTTCTGGTTTACGAGCATCGGCTCCTGCGCGGCGATGACCTGTCGAGACTGAGCGTCGCCGTTTTCAAGACAAACGGGGTCATCGGCTGCGTCTATTTCGCATTCACGCTGGGTGACATCGTATGGATCACCTGAATCGGATCACCGTCGCGATTACGGGGGCGAGCGGCGCCATCTATGCCCTGCGCACGATACGGGGGCTGCTGATCAGTGGCGCGCGCCTGGATCTGATTGTTTCGGATTTGGGTTGGATGCTGCTTCGGGAGGAGGGCGGATTCGAAGGAAAACGGAGCGAGTTGGGTGGCTATCTTGTCGAGCAGTATGGCAAAGACATACAGGGTGGAGAGATCACCCTACACGCATACGGGGACTTGGCCACATCGATTGCAAGCGGATCCGTGCGTTCAGCCGGCATGGTGGTCGTGCCGTGCTCGATGAAGACCCTGGCCGGAGTCGCCAACGGCTACGCGAGCAACCTGATCGAGCGGTCGGCGGATGTCACGCTGAAAGAACGGCGCACCCTGGTGCTCGTGCCCCGAGAGACGCCGCTCAATCTGGCGCATATGAAGAATCTGGTCGCCGCGGCCGAAGCGGGCGCCGCGATCGTGCCCGCCATGCCTGCCTTCTATCAAAGGCCTCAGACGTTCGAGGATCTCGCGGATTTCATTGCGGGGCGCGTTTTGAACCTACTGGGCATCCCTCACACGCTGTTCCCGACGTGGAAAGGAGAATAGGGTCCCTTGGCAGCAAGCGGACGTTCCTGTCTGCCGACGCCCCCCATCGCGTTTTCCCCGCCACGTCCTCCTGTCTCCCCGCGAGAACGCCGTCGCTAGGGCGCCCTGGGGAGTGACCGAAGTCTTTCCAGGAGCTTGATCTGGCTCCCCAGATTCTTTTCCGCGGCCTTCACGAGCGCCCTTTGACTTTCGATGAGGGTCTGCTCGACGCCGGCCGCCTGCGCTTTGCTCATTCCCAGGGCGATGTTCTGCGCGATTTTCAGATCCAGACTGTCTTCCATCGCCTTCAACCGCGTGGCCGCCTCGGAGCGCGTCGACCGGACAAGCGTAACCTTCTCTTCCTGTTTCTGAAGCGCCTCGCGGAGATTGTCCGCCGGTTCGCTACAGGCCGATAGGCTCGCGTGCGCGGCCAGAAAAAGGACCAAAGCTGTCCGCATTGTGCTCATCCACTCCCCTGAGGAACAGATTGAAGTTGACGAATCCGAAGCGCCAACAGGGCTGCGCTTATTCGAACACGACGCCTTCGGGTGATTCGGACCGGCTGAGAAATCTGCGGATAAGGCGGCGGGCCCTGTAGGTCTTGACATATCGAAGCCAATGTTTTTTGGGCTGCTGGGCGTCGGAGGTTTCGATTCTCACGGTGTCTCCCCAGTTAAGGGTCGAAAACGCAGAGGCGGACCTGCCGTTCACCAGACCGCCGCCACAGCGGAGGCCAAGGTCGGTGTGCACGGCGAACGCGAAGTCCAGCATCGTGGCCCCTTCCGGAAGGACAAAGGGGTCGCCTTTCGGCGTAAATACGGCGATTTCCTGTACGAAGAGAATGCGCTTGATTTCTCTGAGGGATCGATCCTCGGTCGCATACTGCTGCCAGTCCGAGAGTTCCTGAAGCCAGCGCTCGCGGCGCTCCTCCTGCAGTTTGTCTCCGCCGAGCGTCGCGACGCCCAACTCTCCAAGCCTGTACATGGACGGCGTCTGGATGTGGACCTCGAAGCGCGTGCCCCGATGCAGAACCGTTGTATGAAGCGCCTGATACCGGTTCCGTTTCGGCAGGGCGATGAAGTCCTTGAAAAACTCCATGACGGGAACGAAGTGGCCGTGGATCGCTCCCAAGGCACGGTAACAGGCATCCCGATTCGATACGATGAGACGAATGGAGTACCGGTCGTAAATCTCGACGATCGGGACCCTGTTCTCGATGACCTTTCGATAGATGCTCGTGAGACTCTTCATCTGCAAGCCGGTTCGCACTCGAATTCCCTGAGCGGTTAAGACCTTCTTGATCTCCTGCTGGGATTCCAGGAAATAGCGCGGGGGGGTTGTGTCCATCGCTTCTGCGAGCTCCTCGTAGACCTCAGGTTCCAGACAGCTCAGGCTCAGATTCTCCAGTTCTCTCCGGATCCTCCCCATGCCCAAGAGGTGCGAAACCGGAGCGTAGACGTCCGCGGTCTCCTGCGCGATCCGGTAACGACGCTTGGGATCTTTCAGGGCATCGATGCTCCTCATGTTGTGCATCCGATCCGACAGTTTTAGGATGAGAACCCGTGGGTCTTGGTGTGCCGCCGTAAAAAGGACCTGAAGCGTGGTGGCGCGTCTCGCCGCGCGGCTGCGGGTACCGGCGCCTCCCTTCGTGACGCCTTTTACGAGGTCGGCCACGGTGCGACCGAACGTTGGTGTAATGTCATCCAGACTGAGCGCCGTGTCTTCAACAGCGTCGTGAAGGAGCGCTGCTGCAATCAACTCGGCATCTTTGGAGAACCCCAGTTCCGACGCGAGGATCAAGGCCACCGCGACCGGATGTGTGATGTAGGGCTGCCCCTCGTCCCTGCACTGCCCTTCGTGGCTGGCGCTGGCCAAGTGGTATGCCTGTCCTATGAGCGGATGATTGCCCTGCGGTACGCGCGCGAGCAGTTTCTGTAAGGGTTCTCTTATTGCTGATCTGCCGTCGGGGTCCAAGGATGGGTCTCCAATAGACGGTTTAGCCTGTCAGGGGTTTCGCCGCTTCGGTCGCCTTTTCGAACCAGTCTCGAACCGTGTAGATCATCTTCGGCCCGGAGTCGAACGTGCGATGTTTAACAGGAAGAGAATCCAGGAAGGCGCGTCCGTACCCGGTGCTGAGGACACGGCTGTCCAGAATGATGACCGCCCCGCGATCCGTCCGGCTTCGGATCAATCTGCCGAAACCCTGCCTGAACTTCAAGATGGCCTCCGGAACCGAGTAGTTGAAGAAGGGATCCTTCCCCTGTTTTTCCAACTCCTCCATCTGAGCTGCAACGAGGGGTTCGGAGGGAACCGCAAACGGCAGTCTGGCAATGCCCAGGATTTGCAGGGTTTCTCCCGGGAGGTCGATCCCCTCCCAGAAGCTGTCCGTGCCCAGAAGGACGGCCTGGCCGTTCAGCCTGAACCGCTCGGTGATGTGCGTGGGCGATCCATCGATACCCTGGCCGAGCAGGAGGATGCCCTCCGATTGAAGATCCGGCTTGATGGCGTTGTAGGTCCGATTCAGCATTCCGTAGGAGGTGAAGAGGACCATTGTGCTTTTCTGTACCCCTACAGCCAGATCGCGAAACAGGGCATCGACGGAGGCCTGGAACCGGTCCGACTTTGGGGATGGGAGGAAGGTGGGTGCGCAGACCAGGGCCTGCGTTTCGTAGTCGAACGGAGAGCCCAGGCAGAGCAGGCTCACCTGATCTTCTGGCAGCAGGTCCAGGCCCATCCGCTGAACGAAGTAGTCCAGCTTCCCGCGGATGCCGAGCGTCGCCGACGTGAAGACGATGGTCTGCATCCCCTCATAGAGGGTCTCCACGAGGCGCTCGCAAACGTTCAACGGCACGCCGAAGATGCGCGTGTCCACGCTGCTTTCGCGCGTTGGGAGCTCGATCCAGTAGACCGTCGCCTCGTCGCTTGCGGTTGTGAGAAAACCGATGTCGGACAGCGTTTCATCGCATGCCTCCGTCCTGCCCTCCAACTCTCCGCAGAGTTCGTCTCGGTTGGGAAGGGCGTCTTCAGGCAGGTTCCGAAGCCGTTCGGACAGATTCCGGAGCTCGTCCACCAGCTTGTGAAGGGCTGTTTCAAACGCCTGCAACGCGTCACTCACATCGTCGAAGGTTGCCTCGTCAGAACGGTAACGGAGCTTCTCCGCGTACGGGCTGCTGCGCGTCCCCTGCCGTTGTCGAACGGTCTTTGTAAGGCCTTCGAAAAAGGACTGCGCCTTCTGCCAGAGCGCCTCCGCAGATTCGCCGGCGGATCGAATTCCGGCCTCGAACGCCTTCAGGATGGGCGCGTCCACACTGGCGAAGGAGAGCCAGTGCTGGAGCGCGGGCAGCGTTCCGGCGGCGGTCGATCCCGGGCTGCTGAGCTGGTCCGTCAGGTTCTTCACCCGCCAGATGTTGAGCTCCCGTCCCAGGTTGTGCGCGGCGACCCGTTCGACGTGGTGGGCCTCGTCCAGGACGAGGTGCGCGTAGTCCCCGAGGATACCTTTCTGCGTGCTGAGGTCTGAAAACAATAGCGAGTGGTTCACGACGACGACGTGCGTCCTTTGCGCCGCTTTGCGGATCTGGTTCGCGAAGCAGTTCGGGTTGTTGCGGCAGCGCGGGCTTCGACAGTATCCGCTGTCGGAGCAGACCTTCGCCCAGAGGCCGGCCGAGCGCTGAAGGTTGAAGGCTGTGTTCTCAGTGATGTCTCCGGTCTTCGTCTCGTGCGCCCAGATAACGAGAGGAAGCGCGGCGATTCGCTCTGGCTGGGTGAAGGTCGCTCTAGGATTTTGGAGCGCCGCCTTCCATCGGTTGAGGCAGATGTAGTTGTTGCGTCCCTTCAGGATGGCGTACCGGAACCGGACGCTCAGGAGTGCCTCCAGGTCTGGCAGGTCTTTGAAAAAGAGCTGATCCTGAAGGTTGCGTGTGTTGGTAGAGATGATGACCCTGGAACGGTTTTGAACGGCGTGGAGCACGGTCGGAACGAGGTAAGCCATCGATTTTCCGATTCCGGTTCCCGCTTCCACAGCGAGGAACTGAGCCCCGTTGAAGGCTTTCGCCACGGCTCGGGACATCTGGACCTGTTCGTCGCGGACTTCAAACCCGTCCATGCCTGCTGCGAGGATACCGCCGCCCGCGAAGATCTGTTCGATCGCCTCGATGTCCAGAGGATGTCCCGAGCCGTCCGACGGCTGGACCGATTCTCCGACTAAGTTCACGGGCATACGATCGTCCTCGGGTCCGGTAGAATCGCACGCACTCCTCGTGAGGGAAGTCGGTTGATCGTTCAGCGCCAAGAGGATGGGCAGGAGGTCGGACTGCGTTCCGAGGAGGAGTTGCAGCATCTGCTCCTTCACGTTCAGGGGGAAGTCCTTCAGGACCTCTACCGTTCCGAGATAGACGGCGGCCACCTCGGACGCGTCCCGCGAGGCCTTGTGCGCGCCTTCCTCGTTGACACCGAAACGAGACGTCAGGGTTTCGAGGCGGTGGTCGGGTAGACGGGGAAAGGCCGCTCGAGCCAAGTTTCGGACGCTGTGGATCCGCCCGAATCGGTCTGGCGAAAAGGTGCCGAGGAACCGCTCCTCGAACCGCCCGTGAAACGCGACGATGGGCGAGGCGGAGACGAAGGCCCGCAGAGATTCCAGGACGGAATTCACGTCGGGCGCATCGCTGACCTGGGCTTCGGTGATTCCGGTGAATCGGCTGGACAGATCCGAGATTTCATTTGACGGCTTCACGAAGCTGTGGAAATATTCGGTGATCCGTCCGTTGCTGACCTGGACCGCACCGACCTCGAGGATTTCGGCATCCTTCGGGTTCAGTCCCGACGTTTCAATGTCCAGTGCGATGAAGTGATTCAGGATCGACATCGGCCCGCGATTTCAATCAAGATTTGACAACGCGAAAGAGATATCCTATCATAGTTTGGACCGTTGAGCCCAATGTCCAATCTCACCCTTCGGGAGGATGAATATGCCCAAAGATAAGGCCACTTTTGAAATTGAGTTGGAAAAACATCAGATGGCTTTCCTGGAAGAAATGGCACAGAACCATGGTTTGGAAAATGCGTCGAAGGCGGTGCGGTGTCTCGTCAACTTTGTGATTGACGAAGCGGCTGAGCAAGATCGCGCCTTCAGCGAAATCCGATGCCTGGACTGTGGGTGAAATCGGGTTTCAAACGCTGCTCTGAAGCCGACCGGTGACCGCCCTCCGGTCGGCTATCCATTTGTGCGGGACTTCAAAAATTATACGTCGACCATCGCCGAATTTCAAGGTATAAGTCGGTCGCGGAGTGCGGATCGAGGACCCGTCCATCGGTCTTTGGAAAGGCAAGACCGAAAACGGGGCGCAGAATTCCCGAGTCGCTCCCGATCCGGGCGCCCGTAGATTGCCTTGAGGCGCGAGATGCAACGACTGAGGGATTCTCATCGTGAAGGCTCTGGTCTATCTTGGAGACGAAACGGTCGAGTTCCGGGAGATCGAAAGGCCGCCGCGAGCCGAAAATGAAGTCGTCATTCGGGTTGGACACGCCGGAATATGCGGGACCGATCTGCATATCTTTCTCGGAGACATGCCGCAACGCGTGACGCCTCCGCACGTGATGGGCCACGAGATGTGCGGTGAGGTGGTGGAGGCGACGCCAAGCGCGGACATATCGGTAGGAGACCGGGTGATCGTGGAGCCGACGGTCTTTTGCGACCGATGTCCCGCGTGCCGGCGTGGACATAGGCACGTCTGCCAGAACCTGAATTTCATGGGATGCGACAGTCCCGGCGCCTTTCAGGAATACTGGAACGTACCGGCAGACCGTCTTCACAAAGTGCCTGACGCGCTGAGCGATGAAGAAGGCGCGATGATCGAGCCGCTGACTGTCGCGATTCACGACGTGCGGCGGGTGGGGGTGACCCTGGGTGACCGCGCCGTTGTGATCGGCGGCGGGCCGATCGGCCTGCTCGTGGCAGTGATCGCCCGGCTGGACGGCGCCGAGGTGATCCTCTCGGAGGTCAATCCGTTCCGCGTGAAACAGGGCGAGGCCTTTGGGTTCCACGCGGTGAATCCTCTGGAAGAAGACATTTCGCAAGTCGTGGAGGATTGGACCGGAGGCGCGGGGGCCGACCTCGTGTTCGAGGTGAGCGGAAGCGCCGAAGGCGCACGCGTGATGACGGAACTCGTGCGGGTGCGGGGGACCATCGGTCTCGTGGGCGTTCACGCAACGCCCCGTCCAGTGGATCTGCACCAGTTTTTCTTGCGGGAGCTCTCTCTTGTGGCGTGCAGGGTCTACGAGCCTGTAGATTTCGACCGTGCGATTCGGATCGCAGCTTCCGGACAGATCGACTTGGCCGGGATGATATCGAAGGTGATCCCGCTCGCAGATGCCCAATGGGGATTTGAACAGATGAAGAGAGGCGGAGATGTGATGAAGCTACTCCTGAATTGTCGGGCTTGATCAGGGCCCTGCCCTCGCCTTGCGGAAACCCTCGCCAAGAAAGAATTCACATGTCATCGATTCTGGATCAGTTTCGTCTGAACGGGAAGACGGCCTTGGTGACCGGCGCGAGCTTCGGTCTAGGCCGAGCGATGGCAGAGGGACTCGCCGAGGCGGGCGCGGACGTTGTCGTGGCCAGTCGAAGCCTCGAAAATTTGCGGGAGGTAGAGGAGACGATTCGAGGGCTGGGCCGCCGATGCGAGCGGATCGCCTGCGATGTGGCCAACGCCGATGAGATCCGATCGATGGTCGCCCAGGCGAGAGAGGTCACTGGGCGAGTCGACATTGCCGTCAACAACGCCGGTACGGCATTTCGCTCCCCTGCCGAGTCATTCCCTGAAGCAGAGTGGCGACGGGTCATCGACGTGAACATGCACGGCGTCTGGTTCTGCTGCCAGGAGACCGGTTTGTTGATGATCGAGCAAGGGGGCGGAAAGATCATCAATACAGCTTCGCTTCTGAGTTTTCAGGGCGGGATTACGGTCCCAGCCTATGCGGCGGCCAAAGGCGCGGTGGGCACGCTCACGATGGCCCTGTCGAACGAATGGGCGAGACACAATGTACAGGTGAATGCCGTTGCGCCCGGCTATTTCGTGACGGAGATGACAAGACCGGTACGCGAGGATCCGGTCCGGGCAAAGTCGCTCTTGGATCGGATTCCAGCGGGCAGGTATGGAGACCCTTCCGACCTGAAGGGGGCCGTCGTCTTCTTGGCTTCGTCAGCATCCGACTACGTGTCGGGTCATCTGCTGGTCGTCGACGGGGGTTGGATGGGCCGCTAGGGTTTCGAATCCCTTCCTGGTGCGAGGCGGCTGCGGCTCAACCATCGGATCTGTTTGCGTCATACCGTTAGACTGAGATCAGAAGCTATGATGACAGATTTCTCCAGTCTCGGCAGGATGATGATGGTCGTTGGAGCGCTCTTCTTTCTGGTGGGTCTGTTTCTGTTCTGGGGCCCTAAGATTCCCTATTTGGGCCGCCTTCCCAGCGACCTATTCGTTCAACGCAAGGGCTTCAGCCTCTACTTCCCTGTGGTGACCTGTATTGTCCTGAGCATCTTGGCGACGCTCATCCTGCATATCATCTCTCGCCGGTAGACGTTCCTTTTGGACTTTCCTGAGACGGGCACCCGCACCGCCCAACTTTCCGACTACGACTACGATCTCCCAACCGGGCTGATCGCCCAGCACCCGGTGTCGGAGCGCGATCGGTCCAGGCTGATGGTGCTGCGCCGTCGGGAACAGAAGATCGAGCACGTACGGTTCAGCGATCTTCCCGAATTCCTCGCATCCGGGGACTGTCTTGTCGTCAACGAGACGAAGGTTTTTCCCGCACGTCTCAGGGGCGTACGCGTGGAAAGTGGCGGTGCGGTGGAGCTCCTCCTGATTCGACGCGACGGTGACCTGTGGGAGACGTTGGTTCGCCCGGCGAGGCGTCTACGCGTCGGGGCCGAGGTCAGGCTGCTGGATAGCGCCGTCACGGCGGTCGTGGAAGCGGTTGGCCCTTCGGGACGCCGACGCGTCCGATTCGAAGGCGACGAACCGCTCGAAGATGTGCTGAACCGCATCGGCGAGGTGCCACTTCCTCCGTATATCCGGAGAGAGGCAGAAGCGGATGATCGAGAGCGATATCAGACCATCTATGCTCGGAAGAGGGGTGCGGTCGCCGCCCCCACGGCAGGGCTCCATTTTACGGATGGCCTCCTTGCGAGGATTCGAGGGGTCGGGGTCGGGAGGGTACCGATCGTCCTCCACGTCGGTCCCGGGACGTTTCGTCCCGTGGAGGTGGAAGACCCGAGCGCCCACGACGTGGAGGCTGAGTTTTTCGAGGTGAGTGCCGGCTCCGCAGAGCGAATCAGCAGGTGTCGGCGTGAGGGGGGGCGTGTCGTGGCCGTGGGTACGACGTCGGTGCGCACGCTTGAATCGGTGGCGGAAAAAGAGGGGCAAGATTGGATCGCGCAGCCCGATTCGGGATGGACCGGCCTTTTCATCACCCCGCCCTATCCGTTTCGGCTGGTTGACGCGCTGATCACAAATTTTCACCTTCCCCGATCGACGCTGTTGATGCTGGTTTGCGCGTTTGCGAGTAGAACGTTGGTCCTGGAGGCTTATGAGCAGGCGATCCAGGAGCGGTATCGCTTTTGCAGCTACGGCGACGCGATGCTCATCCTGTAACGAGAAGAAAAGGTTGGCGCGTACTAGGAATGGGGAGGCGTTCCCCAACCCAGTCGCGCCTTTTCAAGCCTGAAGGAGCGCTGAATATGGTCACGTTTCCGATCGTGGACACCCACGTACACTTCTGGGATCCGAACCGGTTTGCCTATCCCTGGCTGAACGACCTCCCTGAGATCGGCCACCTATTTCTCCCCGAGGACCATCGGGAGGCGTGCGGAGATGTGGTGGTGGAACGAATCGTCTTCCTGCAGGCTGAAGTGGACCCGTCCGAGTTCATGGGGGAGGTGGACTGGGTATCATCACTGGCCGAAGCAGATCCAAGAATCGAAGGCCTCGTGGCGTGGGCCCCTTTGGAGAACGGCGACGCTGCGCGGGGCGATCTTGAGAGACTTGCGCAAAATCACCTCGTAAAGGGCGTCCGCAGAATTATCCAGCTCGAGCCGGACATCCGGTTTTGTCTCCGTCCCGATTTCGTGAAGGGGGTTCAGGCGGTGGAAGATTTCGGGCTGAGTTTCGACATTTGCGTTCACCATCCGCAGTTGGCGAACACGATCGCCATGGTGCGCCAATGCCCGAACGTGCGTTTCATGCTCGATCATATCGCAAAGCCGGACATCAAGAATCACGTGATGGAACCGTGGAAAAAGGAGCTCAAAACCCTGTCGGAGATGGAGAACGTCTGGTGTAAGATGTCGGGCGTTGCCACGGAGGCGGATCACGACAACTGGACCCGAGAAGACTTGAGACCTTACATCGATCACGTCTTGGACTGCTTTGGCTTCGACCGCGTCGTGTTCGGTAGCGATTGGCCGGTGGCGACGCTGGCTATCACGTATCCCACCTGGGTCGAAACGGCCTGCTGGGCGCTGGAAGGATGTTCGGAGGAGGAACTTCGGAAGGTCTTTCGCAGCAATGGAATGGCCTTTTATCGCCTAGGCGCCCTGTCGGAGTAGCCTCAGTGTAAGAATTTTCGTATCGTAGAAGTGTTGCGGGTCTAGCACTCTTGCTCGTGAGGCCCTTAGGGCCATTGGAGACTTTTCGATACTTCAATAGCAGTAGGACGCCAGCGTTGCGGAGCAGATCGTGTGACAAATGGGATTGAGGAACGACGGGTCTATGCAATGATCCTCGCAGCCGGTTCCGGCCGCAGGATGGGATCAGAGCGCCCGAAGCAATTTCGATCGCTTGCCGGCAAGCCGGTACTGGCCCATACTCTGGACGCCTTTGAGTCGGCACCGTGTGTAGACTGCGTTGCCGTGGTGGCCAAGGCGGAAGAAGCCGACCGTTGCCAGGAGGAGGTTGTCGATCGGTTCGGGTTCGAGAAGGTTTTCAGCGTCGTGGCGGGGGGAAAGGAGCGGCAAGATTCGGTTTCGGAAGGGCTGAAGGCGGTGAAGGACGACGCTGAGATGATCGTGATTCACGACGGGGCTCGGCCGTTGATTCGGCCGGCGCAGATCGAAGCGGTCACGGCCGCGGGATTGCAGCACGGAGCGGCCGTGCTGGCGGTACCGGTCTCCAGCACGATCAAGTCGGTTGAGAGCGGGTGCGTGAAGGAAACACTGGACCGTTCGCGGCTCTGGAGCGTACAGACGCCCCAGGCCTTCCGCGCGGGGGTGATAAGGAAGGCCCACGATGAGGCGAAGCGAGACGACGTTCGGGGGACGGACGACGCGGCGCTCGTGGAGAGAATCGGTCAGCCGGTGAGGGTGATCGAGGGACGGCGGGACAACCTGAAGCTGACGACGCACGAAGACTTCGAGATTGCAGAGCAGATCCTGAGGCATCGGGCCGGCGCGAGCGCGATGCGGATTGGACAAGGCTACGACGTCCACCGGCTTGAAGCCGGCCGCCCCCTCGTCCTGGGCGGCGTCGGTGTTCCGCACGACCGGGGGCTCGCGGGCTACTCGGATGCAGATGTCTTGTGCCACGCTGTTGCGGATGCGATCCTCGGCGCGCTGAGTCTGGGCGATATCGGCCGTCACTTTCCCGATACCGACCCAAAATACGCCGGAATCTCCAGCCTGAAGTTGCTGGAGCAGGTGGCTGCCATGGTGAAGACGGCTGGGTCCGAGATTGTCAACGTGGATGCGACTGTGATGGCCCAACGCCCGAAGCTCTCGCCTCATGTTCCGGAAATGAAAGCGCGCATCGCATCCGCTTTAGGGATCGGCTCGGCGCGCGTTTCAGTCAAGGCCACGACGACGGAGGGACTTGGCTTCGTGGGTACCGAGGAGGGGATGGCTGCCCAGGCGGTGGCGTTGCTTGGCGCCGGCCAATGGGGAGACCGGGATCCGTCAACGAAGACGGAACGCGTAGATCGTCCTTCGCTGTCCGTGAATCCTACGCTTTGAGGCAAAGACTCGCTTGGAATCTTTCGTAGAGCTTTGGGACAAATTTCTGGCGTTTCTAAGGATCCAACCCCCGGCGGGGATCTATTTCTTTCTCTTCCTGGGCGCGTTCATGGAAAACCTGATCCCTCCCATCCCCGGCGATACGCTGATCGTCTTCGGTGCCTACCTGGCCGGGACCGGGATCATCCAAACGATGCCGGCCTACGTCTCGATGTTCGCCGGAAGCGCTCTAGGTTGTATGCTCGTCTACGTACTGGCCTATTTGAAAGGCCGGGAACTGTTCACGGCGTGGGCGCCCGGGACGTTTACGGAAGACCGAATGCGGCGTGGGGAGGTTTGGTTCAATCGGTACGGTCCGCGAGTGGTGATTTTCAACCGCTTCCTACCCACGGTCCGGATCTTTATCGGGGTACTCGCCGGTCTGAGCCGGATGCACCCGTTTCGCGTTTTTGCATATGTGCTTTTGGCGACGTTCTTGTGGAACAGCCTGCTCGTCTATTTCGGTCTTATGGTGGGTGAAAACTGGGGTCTGGTCGTCGAAGTGCTCAAGGCCTATCATCGACTGCTGATTGTCCTGATGATCATCGCCGGGACGGCCTACTTCCTGTGGCGGCGGGGGCGGAAGCGAGCGAGGCGTTTCGAGGAGGCCGAGTCGGAAGCGGTGCGCGGACCGGTCGACCGCCGAGCCAAGTCGGGAGGATGAGGGATGGGAAAGAAGCTTCGGGTGGGCGTGCTTTTCGGTGGCAAATCGGCCGAACACGAAATCTCCCTGCTTTCTGCCAGGAATGTCGTGGAGTCGATCGACCGGGAGAAATATGACGTCGTTCTCATCGGCGTCGACAAGACGGGCCAGTGGTCTCTGAGCGATGGCGCGCGCCTGCTGCAGGCAGTCGACCCGAACCGCCTTCCGGTTTTGGCGGGGGGGGCTGAAGGAGAGGGCGTGGTCCTGATTCCCACTTCGGCAGGCGGTACGCTCGTTCGGATCTCGGATCGTGAAATCCTGCCGTCGGTGGACGTGATTTTTCCCGTACTCCACGGACCGTTCGGAGAGGACGGTACGGTGCAGGGCCTTCTGAAGCTGGCCGACATCCCGTTCGTCGGGGCGGGCGTGCTGGGTTCCGCCGTCGCAATGGACAAGGATGTGATGAAGCGGCTGCTCCGGGATGCGGGTATCCCGATTCCCTCCTTTCTGGCCTTCACCCGTGCAGAGCGATCCGACCTGAGCTATGGGAGGATCGTGGATCAGCTCGGCGTGCCGTTCTTCGTGAAGCCTGCCAACCTCGGTTCTTCGGTGGGCATCAGCAAGGTGTGTCAAGAGGATGAATTTCTCCCTGCGATTGCCGGCGCGTTCGCCTACGATGACAAGATTCTGATCGAGGCGCACATCCGTGGGCGAGAGATTGAATGTTCGGTCCTCGGCAACGAGGATCCGATCGCCTCGGAACTGGGAGAGGTCATTCCGCAACACGAGTTCTATTCGTATGAAGCGAAGTATTTGGACGAAAACGGCGCCATTTTTAAGATTCCGGCTAAGCTTCCCGAAGGGGTAATCAAAAAGGTCCGGGAGGTTGCCATCAAAAGCTTCAAGGCACTCTGCTGTGAAGGCATGGCTCGTGTGGATCTGTTCCTGACCGAGAAAAACGAAGTGGTTGTCAACGAGCTGAACACGATTCCGGGATTTACGCGGATCAGTATGTACCCGAAACTCTGGGAAGCGATCGGGATCTCTTACACGGAGCTTGTCGACAGACTGATTCAGTTGGCGATCGATCGATACGCCAGGGAGCAGAGACTGAAGACTTCCTACGAATGATGCGTCGCAAAGAACGGGCCAGGAGAATAGGAACGGGAGACTGGCCTTGGGGTCGACGATTAGGGAACGAATCATCGGATGGCCATTCAATTTTTCAATACGCTGAGCGGCAGAAAAGAAACATTCAAACCGATCAAACCCGGCAAGGTCTCCTTCTACAGCTGCGGACCGACGGTCTACGACTACAGCCATATCGGAAATTTCCGGGCCTTCCTGACCTATGACTTGGTCCGGCGCCACCTGGAATATCGGGGCTATGAGGTCAGGCATGTGATGAACATTACCGACGTGGACGACAAGACGATTCGGAACGCACGCTCGGAGAGGATAAGTCTGACGTCGCTCACCACCCGCTATACGGACGCCTTCTTCGAAGATTTGGGGCGGCTGAACATCCTTCCCGCCGACCGCTACCCCAGAGCCACAGAGCACATCGAGGACATGGTGGAGATGGTGGCTCGGCTGATCGAGGATGGCTACGCCTACCGGCGGGACGGCTCGATCTACTTTTCGATCCAGAAGTTCCAGACCTATGGCGCGCTGGCGAACCTGGACGCGAAGCATCTGAAGTTGGGTGCGAGCGGCGTGGATGCGGACGAATATGACAAGAAAGACGTCCGGGACTTCGTCGTCTGGAAGGCGTGGCGGGAGGAGGATGGGGACGTCTACTGGACGACCGACCTGGGCAAGGGGCGGCCGGGATGGCACCTGGAATGCTCGTGCATGTCGATGAAATATCTGGGGGAGACGATCGACATCCACGCTGGAGGCGAAGACCTGGTCTTTCCACACCATCAAAACGAGATTGCCCAGAGTGAGGCGGCAACCGGGAAGCGGTTCGCGAACACTTGGCTGCACAATGCCCATATGAAGATTGATGAGCAGAAGATGTCCAAGAGCAAGGGGAATTTCTTCACGCTGCAAGACGTTGCAAAGTCCCCGGACGACGCTCGCGCGCTTCGCTACCTCGTGGTGGCTTCGCACTATCGGATGCCTCTAAACTTTACGATGGAGGCGTTACGGGGAGCGCGGGGGACGCTGCGCCGTTTGAACAATTTCCGTTCACGATTGAAGGCGGTCGAACGGCAGACAGGTGGCGCGGACGTGTCACCGCTTGTTGAGGCAGCCAGGGGGGAGTTCGTCCGCCATATGGACGACGACCTGAACAGCCCGCGCGCCGTGGCATCCCTGTTCGATCTGGTGAACGAGGTAGAAAGGCTTCTGAGTGATGGGAGGCTGGACAGGTCGGGGGGGAGCCGGGTCGATGCCTATATCGGCGAGGTGGACCGGGTGCTGGGCGTATCTTATACGCTGCCGGAGGATCGAACAGAGGAGGCGCTGCCCGAAGAGGTGGAGAGGCTGAGCGCGGAGCGGGAGGCGGCAAGGGCGCAAAAAGATTGGGCAACGGCGGACGCAATCAGAAACCGAATCGCGGAGATGGGATACGCGCTGGAGGACACTGGCGACGGGACGGTCGCCAGGAAAGCCACCTGAAACAAAGAAAGGCTGTGGGGTCTGACGGTTTGCAGTCTGTTAGACGCCGCCAAAAGGATCTGAGGCAGTCTGCAGCGCAGAACTCGGTGCGGAAGAACGAACGAAGACGGGCCGTTGGGAGGTCGGGCTTCAAAAGGGTGGTTGCGAAACGAGGCCCGATCGTGTAATAGTATTTTATTCACACAGACTAACTACAGAGAGCCGCCTTAGCTCAACCGGTAGAGCAACGGATTTGTAATCCGTAGGTTGGGGGTTCGAGTCCCCTGGGCGGCTTAATTGACAGGGTTGACATGATGACGTCACGACATACAGCGGATCTTGTTCGCGGCGGCGCCTCCTATTCGGGATCGCCTTTTGCGCCAGATTTGCCTTACGTCTTCCTTTGTCGGAACGGTTGATTTTCCATTTCTTTGGATCGTTGAAATCTTGGACCCTACCTCGTGATGCTCGCTATTCCCGCCATAAGGTTCATTTAGTATGATGGACTGTCGCGGGGCGAAGCCAAAGGACAAACAGCAGATGTCGGAGCGTCCCACCGTCTCCATCATCATTCCCCACCTGCTCGGCGATGTTCTCTCCGACTGCCTGGTTTCGATCTATGCTGGTACGCACGGTCTCGCCTTTGAAGTGATCGTGGCGGACGACCAACCTTATGACGATGGGAGCCTGGGACGGGCGTTACAGCGTTTTCCTGACGTTCGCGTGGTCAGGACGACGGACGGCCCCCAACGTGCGCCCAAGGGCATGGGGGCTGGATGCAACCGAGGTCTGGAGGTGGCCTGCGGGCGGTACGCGATGCTTTTGAATTCCGACGTCGAAGTCACGGCTGGCTGGCTGACTTCCCTTGTGGCGGCTGCCGAGTCGGATGAAAGGATCGCGGCCTGTCAGCCAAAGGTTCGCTCAATGCGGGCGCGATCTCAATTTGACTACGGAGGGGCTGCCGGGGGAATGATCGACGTACTGGGATTCACCTTCTGTAGGGGAAGGATTTTTGAGGTTGTCGAGGAAGATCGTGGACAGTACGATCAGTCTGCGGATATCTTCTGGGCCATGGGCGGGGCCATGTTGGTCAGGAGATCCTGCCTGGAAAAGACCGGTCTGATGGATGAAGAGTTCTTCATGCATATGGAGGAAATCGACCTCTGCTGGCGATTTCACTTGGCCGGCTTTCGCGTTCTGTCGGTGCCTGAGTCGGTCGTCTACCATCACGGAGGCTATTCGCTCAAGGCGGACAGCTTTCGGAAGACCTATCTCAATCACAGAAACCAGCTGATAATGATCTTGAAAAACGTCTCTTTTCTGAATCTTGCCTGGACCTTTCCGGCCCGCGTGCTGTTGTTGTCGGCGACACTCCTCCTCCCGTTGGTCCGAGGTCGCTGGAAGCACCCGTTCGCCGCCCTGGCCGGACTTTTTTGGATTTTCGCGCATCCGCTGAATATCTGGCTTCGCAGAAGCGCGTCCTCTCGTGCGAGGAGGGTATCGGACGCCGAAGTCATGGCCAAGATGTACAGAGGTTCCATCGTCTACCAGCATTTCGTGAAGGGCGTCAGGACGGCTGCGGAGCTTCGAGTAGGCGTCGGTGCGTGAGACCTGTGTGTCGCCCCCCTCTCAACCGTCGAAAGGTTGCAGCAAAAGGCCGGATGTTCAGGTCGGGGGAGATTCGCTTCGCCTTCGGATGGTCTCGCCCCAAACCTGCGCGAGTTCCATCGAATCTTGGAGGTCAGGTGCGCGTGAGCCATTGCGCAAGAAAAATCATTGGTTTGATGTCGGGCACGTCCGTCGACGGCGTGGACGCCGCCCTCGTGGAGGTCGCCGGCTCTGGAACCGATACGCGGGTCGAGTTGATCCAATTCGTCACGGTCGGTTATCCGAATGCCCTTCGAAAGGCGGTGCTGGAGCAGTGTGATGCGGAAACCGGACGCGTGGATCGACTCTGCCAGATGGACGTCTTGCTGGCGGAGCGGTTTGCGCAAGCAGCCGAGGAGGTCTGTCGGAAGGCAGGCGTGCCCATGGCAAAGGTCGACCTGATCGGTTCGCACGGACAGACGGTACACCACATGCCCAGACCGCAGCGGCTGTTCGAAACCGAAGTACGGGCCACGTTCCAGATCGGAAATCCGTCCGTGATTGCCGAACGCACCGGTGTGACGACGATCGCGGACTTCCGATCTGCAGACATGGCGGCAGGAGGTCAAGGCGCCCCGTTGATGCCGCTCGTCGACTACCTCTTGTTCAGGTCGAAGCGAGTCGGCCGGGTGATGTTGAACATCGGCGGGATCTCGAACCTGACGGTGCTGCCCGCGGGTGCCGGCGCCGAGGAAGTGGCGGCGTTCGATACCGGCCCCGGCAATATGGTGGTGGATGCGCTCGTGGGCGTTTTGACCCGAGGTGTCCAGTCGTGTGACAAGGATGCGTCGACGGCCGTGAAGGGGAAGGTCAGCGACGCCCTACTGGAAAAGATGATGCAGCATCCCTTCCTTTCATTCTCTCCTCCGAAATCGACCGGGCGCGAAACTTTCGGCAGACGGTTTGTGGCTCAAGTCGTCGCCTGGGGAAAGGATTTGGCAGGCCCAGACCTGATCCGGACCGCGACGGCATTCACGGCTCGCACTATTTCCACGGCATTGGACAGGTTCGTTCTTCCAAGGTGGGAGGCTGAGCAGGTGGTCGTGAGCGGAGGTGGAACAGAAAATCCCCTGTTGATGCAAATGTTGAAGGAGGAACTGAGTCGAATGCAGGTAGTCACGACGGACGGGTTTGGGATCCCCTCTGCAGCAAAGGAGGCGATCGGGTTCGCCGTGCTCGCCAACGAGACGCTCGCCGGCAGAACCGGCAACCTTCCCAACGTAACGGGCGCCAAGCGGGCCAAGGTGCTGGGGACCGTCGCTCCCGGTTCGGGACTCACGATTTCAGTTGCTCCGCAGGCGGTCTTTTGATAGTTTAAGCAGTCGAGGCCACGGCGATGAGGATGTCCGGTGTTGCCGAGAGAAAGCCGGTTTTCCAGGGCCTTTGGAAAAGCCTGTTCGTGATCGATCCGCACCCGAAGAAGCCGGCTTCACAAATTCCAGAGTGTGCCGTCTAAAACGCCGTCCGGATACTTGGATCATCTTGTTCTAAAGGTGCCTCCGGACGGCGTTCATTTATGCAACCGATCACACGAGCCTGTAAGGTCCTTTGATGGACACTCAGCACGCATTCCTTTTAGTCGGTGCGCTGGCATATGCCACGAGCGCCGTGGGTTACGCCGCGAACTTTCAGGCGAAAGGCGAGGCGCGGGCACGATTCGGCACGTGGGGTCTGTCATTTGGCTGGATCTTGCACACCGTCTTACTCGGCCAACTCACCATGGAGGGAGCGGGCGTGCCGCTGACGAGCGAGGTGTTGCCCTCCCTATGCGCCTGGCTGGTCGTGATCGTCTATCTCTACCTGGAATTGACCACCCGAGACCGCTCGCTTGGCGCACTCGTCGTCCCGATCGTTACCTTGCTGCACCTGTTTACGCTGTTCAAGCTGACGGCGCTCGGCGAGATGCCGGAAGTCGCGTACAGCGGGAGTTGGTTCAAACTTCACGTGCTGGCCTATATCGGCGCCTATGCCGCGTTTGCCATCTCGTTCGTCAGCGCAGTGATGTACGTGCTTCTGCTGGGCGAGATTCAAGCGAAACATCTCGGCTTTTTTTACGAGCGTCTCCCTCCGCTTGATACGCTGGACCAAATCAACAACCGGGCCGTGACGTTTGGCTTCCTGTTTCTGGCGGCCGGGTTGATCGCCAGTTCCGCGTGGGCGTATCAGGAAATCGAACGGCTCTGGGTGTGGAACGAGCCTGCATTCGTCGCGCTCCTGGTAACTTTTTTCGTGTATGCCGGCCATCTCGGCGCACGTTTTGTCGTGGGGTGGCGAGGCAAACGATCCGCATTCCTGTCCATCGTCGGCTTTGTCCTGGTTGTACTCGCGTTTCCGGTGGTCGGTCTGTTTTTTTTCGGGCGGCATTCGCTCGGACAGTAACCTTCTTCTCTCGAAGCAGCCATGGGCGGACAGAGATACGATTATCCCGTCTTTCTCTGTATCCAAGACAGGGATTGCGTCGTTGTTGGAGGGGGAAAGGTCGCAGAGAGAAAGGTGAATGGACTGCTCGACGCGGGTGCTCGCGTGCGGGTTGTGAGTCCCGGCGCGACCGCGCGCGTGACCCGGTTGGCCAGGGAGGGCAAAATCGAGTTGATCGCCCGGCCGTTCAGGAAAGGGGATCTGAAGGGCGCGGCACTCGTGTTCGCTGCAACAGATCGTCCGGCGGTCAATCGAGAAGTGGTGGCTGAAGCGGCGTCTGTCGGGGCACTGTCAAACGTCGCTGATGTGTCGGCCGAGGGGGACTTCGTGTTGCCCTCTGTCTTGGAGCGGGGCATCATTCGGGTCGCCTTCTCGACAGGCGGCGCCAGTCCGGCCTACGCGCGGTTGATCCGCGAGAGGCTCGAGGACTTGCTTGGACCCGAGCAGGAGGCACTCGTAAATCTCTGCGAACGCCTTCGGCCCGATGTGATGGCAAGATTCCCTGACGATGAGACGCGACGCCGCCAAGTCTGGGACAGGTTGGTGACGTGGGAGACGGTAGAGTGGATCCGACGCGAGAGATGGGATCAGATCCGGGAGAGGGTGGAAGCGTGTCTTTCCTAGTCGTCGGGCTCAATCATCGTACAGCATCGGTCGAGATCCGAGAACGGGTTTCTGTGCCTGGCCATACGCTCCCCTCCGTGTTGAAGCGATTCCATCAGCGCGCTTCCATCTCCGAGTGTGCGATTCTCTCCACTTGCAACCGCACGGAAGTCTACTTGGCAAGCGACCTTCCGGAATTGGCCCTGGAAGACGCCGTGGCCGCGTTGTGCCAGCTCAGCGGCCTCGAGAAGGAGACGCTCCGAAAACATCTGTTCGTCTGCAGGGATCGGGAGGCGGCGGTTCATCTCTTTGGCGTGACCTCCGGATTGGATTCCATGATTATGGGAGAGCCCCAAATCGCGGGGCAGGTGAAAGAAGCGGGTGCGGCGGCCATGGAGGCGGGAACGAGCCGCGTCTTGCTCAACCGACTTTTCAGCTCTGCTCTCGGGGCGTCGAAGCGCGCGAGGACAGAGACAGAAATCGGGGTTGGCGCTGTCTCGGTGAGCTTTGCGGCCGTGGAGCTGGCCCGAAAGATCTTCGGGGACCTCAGGGGTCGTGTCGCACTGGTGTTTGGCGCCGGAGAGATGGGGCAGCTGACCGCAAAGCATCTGGTGCAAAATGGCGTAGGCGCGCTCATCGTCGCGAGTCGGACCCTCGAACGCGTGCAGGACCTGGCCGGCCGCGTGGGCGGGCGGGCCATGGATTGGCAGGACGCCGTGAGGAACCTGCATCGGGCTGATATCGTGATCAGCTCGACGGGGGCGTCGCACTACGTCCTGCACCGGAAGGTTGTCGCCGAAGCGATGAAGCGAAGGAAGAACCAGCAGATGTTCCTGATCGACATCGCGGTTCCGAGAGACGTCGACCCAGAGGTTGGCGAGCTTTACAATGTCTTCCTTTACGACGTCGACGATCTCCAATCTGTCGTAGGGGTAAACCTGAAAAAGCGCCAGGAGGAGGCCGAGAAGGCCAAACGGATCCTGGATGAAGAGGTCACGTCCTTTATCGCGTGGAAGAATTCGCTTCAGATCGTGCCCATCATCACGGCCCTTCGGAGATATTTTCAGGACGTCGTGGAAGAGGAGCTGGGCCGGGCCAAACTTTCGGGGTTTTCGGATGCTCAGATGGTAAAGGTGGCGGAGCTGTTCCGTCGCTACGTGAACAAGATTTTGCACGCCCCCCAAACCCGGCTCAAGGAAGTGACCGAGCGCGGAAACCCACTGGCCTATGTTGAATCCCTCGTCCACCTGTTCGATCTCCAGACCGACGGCGAGGCAGGTGTCGGGACGACGGCTGAAAACGAGTCGAAGCTGGAAAAGGAACGCAATCTTTAGATGGCCGAGCACCTCGTCATAGGGAGTCGTGGTAGTCGGCTGGCCCTCTGGCAGGCCGAGTGGGCCCGAAAGGGCCTCCTCGAGCGCAGACCTGATCGCTCTGTCGAGATTCAGGTGATTCAGACGAAGGGAGACCGACTCTTGAGCGCCCCCTTTTCCACGATGAGTAGAAAGGGGGTTTTTACGAAGGAGATCGATAATGCCGTCCTGGACTCACGCGTCGACCTTGCCGTGCACAGCTTGAAGGATCTGCCCACGGATCTCCCGAAGGGTCTGAAGATCGGGGCGGTCGGTCCGCGCGCAGACGTACGTGACGCTTTGGTGAGCCGAAAACAGACCGGTTTGGCGGGGTTGAGAGAAGGGGCTCGGGTGGGGACGAGCAGTCTGCGCAGGCAGGCGCAGCTGCTTCATATCCGGCCTGATTTGAGGATTGAAGGTTTGCGCGGGAATGTGGAGACGCGCATCAGGAGTCTGACGACGAAGGATCTGGACGCTGTCGTGCTGGCGGCCGCCGGGCTCTCACGGTTGGACTTGGCGCACACGATCACCGAATATCTTGCCGCTGACCTGATTCTACCTGCTCCCGGACAGGGTGCGATGGCGATCACGGTGCGTGAGGCTGACGAATCGGTGAGCAGGGCCGTCTCCGATCTGGAAGATCCGGCCAGTCGTCGAGCCGCAGCAGCGGAGAGGTCTCTGCTTCGTGCGCTCGACGGTGGATGCCAGATCCCGATCGGGGCCTGGGCACGCGAAGACGAAAAAGGGATGGTCCTCGACGGGCTCGTGGCGATGCCGGATGGAAGTCGGATCGTGCGAGGAAGGACAGAGGGAGGCCCCTCATCGGCTGAAGAAATCGGTCGGACCCTGTCGGGCCAGCTCCTTGACGCGGGCGCCCGAGACGTGCTGGCGCGGGTGCGATCGGGCTTGTGAGAGGTCCAAAAGACGCCGATCTGACAGGTGGGCTGTAGATGAAGAAGGGCAAAGTACACCTTGTGGGCGCAGGGCCCGGAGACCCCGAGCTCATCAGCTTGAAGGGTCTGCGCTGTATCCAGATGGCGGATGTGCTGCTCTATGATGACCTCGTCAACGAAGCCTTGGTTGATGAGGCAGGGCCAACTTGCGAGAAGATCTATGTCGGAAAGCGCGCGGGGTTTCGGGCGAAGCAGCAAGAGGAGATCAACGCGCTGTTGATCGAGAAGAGTTTGGCGGGAAGTCGGGTCGTTCGTTTGAAGGGGGGGGATCCATTCCTCCTGGGACGGGGGGGAGAGGAAGCGGAGACCTTGAAAAAGGCCAAAGTCGAATGGGAAGTCGTTCCGGGCGTCACGAGTGCAACCGCGGCCGCAGCCCACGCGGGAATTCCGTTGACGTATCGCGGCGTCTCGGGAAGCGTGACCGTCGTGACCGGTCACGAGGATCCGAAAAAGCCGGGAACCGATGTCCGTTGGGAGGCGTTGGCTCGGGTGAAGGGCACCCTCGTGATCCTGATGGGCGTCGGCCGTCGCGCACGGATCGCGAGACGGTTGATCGCAGGCGGGCTTTCCCCAAAGACGCCGATTGCAGTCGTGCGGTGGGCCAGCCTGCCGGATCAGGAGACCGTGCGAGCAACTCTGGGGGACTTGGGCGGGTTGGAGATCCGGCCACCCGCAGTGATGATCGTGGGGGATGTGGCTCGTTTCGATCTTTCTTGGTTCGAATCTCGACCCCTGTTCGGCAGGTACATCCTGGTGACCCGGACGCGGAGTCAGGGCAGTGACCTCGTTCGGCGTCTTCGGACGTTGGGCGCGAAGGTTGCCGAAGTGCCCACGATTCGCATCTCGGATCCGGATGATTGGGTGCCCGTGGATCGAGCGATCTCCCAGATCCAGAGATTTGACTGGCTGATTTTTGCGAGTCCGAACGCTGTGGAGCGCTTGTTCGGGCGAATCTTTTCTGTGGGTCAGGATCTGCGGATCCTGAAGGGATGCCGGGTCGCTGCGGTGGGTCCCGCCACGAGGAAGAAGGTTGAATCTTACTACGTTCGCGTGAAGCTGACGCCCGACACACCCGTTGCAGAGGGTCTGCTGAAGGCACTGGACGATCGGGTGGAGATTTCGGGCCAACGGTTCTTGGTTCCGCGGTCCGGAATCGGCAGGAAAGTGCTCGTGGAAGGCCTTCGGGATCGGGGAGGCGAAGTCACGGAGATCGTCGCGTACCGTACGGAACGACCCGAGGGGCTACCCCATCGCGTTGGGGAGGGGCTGGCCGCCGGGGAGATAAACCTGGTGACCTTCACGAGTTCATCCACCGTAAGCAACTTCGCAAGGCTCGTCGGTCCCGAGATGCTGAGCCACGTGACACGCAATCTTCCCGCGGCCTGTATCGGCCAAGTCACGGCTGAGACGGCCCGGGAAGCAGGCTTCAAGGTTGTCGCAGAGCCGCCAGCGGATCAGGTCTCCATTCCCGGAATGGTGGAGGGCATCCTGACCTATTTCGTCGGTCATTCAGATGCTTTGAGGGGTGTGGATGGTCCCGGACGGGCTTCTTGGCGATCAAGCAGGAAAAACCATTGACAAATTTGGACCTGAGCTGTAAATTTTTTTTCGAAAAATAGCGATCGGGAACCGTGCCGTGGGAAGTTCGGAATCCGGGCTGGGTTTGCCACGGAAGCAGAAGACAACGGGAGGCAAGCGATGATGAAATCTGTGATTACAGCTTTGGTCTGTGCAGGCTTGGCAGCTCCGGTTGCGGCGAGGGACTTGACCAGCGGATTGGAGATTGTCGGGGGCAAGAACGCCTTTGCCAAGCTGACACTGGAGCGCGCAGACTTGGGGAGGTCGGAAAATGGGATCCTGAAGCTTCACGTGAAGGTGAGCCAAGCACAGGATCTGAAGGGCTATGGTTTTGTGCTGCAATACGATCCTGCAAAGTACGAGTTCGTCGAGGCCGAGGAGGCCGAAGGACACTTTCTGGATACCGGGAGTGGGCAGCCGACCCTCTTCCTCTCCTCGAACCGAACGCAGGGCAGGCTGGCGCTGGGATCGATGAAAGTGGACGGAGAGGGTGCCGAGGGAGAAGGGAGATTGGTCGAAGTTACGTTCAAGACAGTGGGTACGCCTTTGCCTTCCGATTTCCAGATTGCCGAAGGAATTTTGGTCGACCTGGAGGGCAACATCGATGACATGCGGAATATCGAGATCGGTCATCTGAGGGACGTTCCGCAGCAGTTCAGCGTGGACCAGAATGTTCCCAACCCGTTCAACCCGACGACAACGATCAGCTACCAGTTGCCTGAACCTGCACACACCAGGCTGGTTATCTACAATCTGCTTGGGCAGGAGGTCCGGACGCTCGTGGATGAGTCGCTCGAGCCGGGGTTTTACGTATCGGAATGGGATGCGAGGGACGCCCACGGACGTCAGTTGGCGAGCGGAATCTACATCTATCGGCTTCAGGCGGGAAATTTTTCTCAAGCGCGACGAATGATGCTCCTGAAGTGAGTGGAAGAAATCGACGACCTCTCCGACCGTATTCGTAAGCGATTGACGTCATTTTGGAAGATGATGGAGGACCTTCGGGAGGAGACGAAGGTCCGGCCCTTGGACCAACTTGCGGCTGAGACGTTGCGCCAGACGGGCTAGTGGGACGCACCGGCCGAGTTGAGTAGCGTCGAAATGTGCTCCGTCCGGGTCATCTCTATACGAGACGGCCTATTTTTTTGCCTCGCCAACGGAATCCGTGGGTGGCCTGAGGTTCCGGCAGGTCGCCAAGTGCACGATAGGGAGCGTTCTATCGCCTTATATGTTCGGAAGCCGTACGCGCTTCTCGTAGCCGATGTTGCTTTGTGGTTGAAGCCTTCCACGGCAGCGGCGGAGATGCGCCCTCGGGGAGCGGGTGGCTTGTTCAAGATCAGAAGCATTGACCCTGCCTGAGGGGAAGAACCGGAAGATGGCGCGCGAGCCGACCTGCCGAACTCGGCCGAGGCGGGCAAAGTGAGCGCGTAACTCTGAATCTGCGCGTTGCGTTGCACTCGGACCCTACCCAGGGCTTTGACGGCGATCGTAGGGTTGACTTTTCCGACTTTTTGTTGTTTGCAGGTTAGTTCGGGGCACGTCAGAGCGATGGAGAATATTAAGCAAAGTATGGTCTGAATGGTGATGGCGCGATTGGATTTTGGCGATTTGCGATCTTTGCCAGCAACTTCGGCAAAGAGGTATCCGCCCCGCCAGTGTCCATCCCGGATGCCAACCTCCGCGCTGTGACTGCGGACAGTCTGGACAAGGCGAGTTGTGCGCCCGTCACCTCTGCCGGGATGGCGACCTTGAAGCGCCGGATGCCCGTACACGACGACCGCCCCGCCCGGTCTCCCGACGGCACTAAAATTGTCATCATCACAGACTACAATATCTATGTGATGAACGCCGATGGCAGCAACCGCGTCCAATTAACGAAGAGCAGCGACATCTCCTTATATGGAATCGACGGGTCGCCTGATGGTCGCAAACTCGTTTTCGTATCCGAACGTGATGGTGACGATGATATTTACGTGGCGGAGTTCGCTACCCGTCCTTGAGATTTGGACGCGCGTGGGGCTTGGGGTCATTCACAACCCCCGTCGGGTCGTGTGCCCGGCGGGGGTTTGTGTTTGGGGGCCGTGTCAGGAGACGAGGCGCGCCATCGGGAATATGAAAGACCAACCTCTTGACCCATTACGCCATCTGTCATATCTTGGGATTGCTGAAGGCCGATTGGATCGCGGCTGAAAAAAATCGCCTCGAAGCGTCCGCGGACATTCGGCGCTGGGCAATTCGAGCCCCGAGGCGTTTGAATACCAAGGCGTGGCCTGACTACGTGTCCGTTTTTTTCGCCGGGTCACCTTCTTAAATGATCGGATGTTGGGCATTGGGTATAGATTGTGGATCTCAGATGGGAGACGGTTGCTCGTGGATGGCTGCGTAAGGTGGAGCGCCACGACCGCGTTGGTGCTCCTGTTCGCGGCTTCCTGTGGCGGTACCGTTTCGGAGGGGGACGACGCGAAGCAGAACGACGAACGACGGTATACGCATATGCGAAAAAAGATGGTGAAGACCCAGCTCGAGCGGCGAGGCATTGGATCGCAGCGCGTGCTTACAGCCATAGAGGAGGTCCCGAGGCATCTTTTCGTCCCCCCCGATCTGAGTGAGCGGGCCTATGATGACGGTGCGTTGCCGATTGGAGAAGGGCAGACGATCTCTCAGCCTTACATCGTTGCAATCATGACGGAGCTGCTCAACCTGAAACAACGGGATCGGGTGCTGGAAGTCGGAACAGGGTCGGGATATCAGGCCGCCGTGCTGGCGCTTCTCGTGGACAGCGTGTTCACGGTTGAAATCCTGGAACCGTTGGTCAATCGGGCGGCCAGGACGCTCCGCGACCTCGGCTACGGCAACGTAAACGTCCGTCTCGGCGACGGCTATCGCGGATGGCCCGAAAAGGCGCCGTTCGACGCCATCATGGTCACGGCAGCGCCAGACCACGTCCCCCAACTTCTGGTGAACCAGCTGCGGGATGGCGGCCGGATGGTGATTCCGGTGGGGCGGCATGAACAGGAACTGGTCCTGCTCGTTAAGGAGGGCGCCGAGGTTCGGCAGGACCGGATCATCCCGGTCCGATTCGTGCCGATGACCGGGGAAGCTCAGGAAAAATGATCTCTACAGGTCGAGAAACCGGGTGGCGTGTCGCATGATAACAGGCTGGGGTGCAATACTTGCCATCATCTTCTTGATCAGCTATCTGGGGCAGTCGGTCTCCTCGGGGATGCGGGGGCTGAAGTCCAAGTTGGTACAGTGGAGCTGCTGGATCATTGCAAGCGCATCGATGCTGATCTGCTACTTGCTCAAAGGACAATGATGTGAGTTATCTCGAAGTCAGGCGACGCCTCGACAAGCCCGACGAACGTTATACGTGCGAGCTGATCAAAAAAGCAGACGGTTATGCACTCGTCAGGTACGTACACGAAGGGCCCGGCAAAGTGGGAGACGTCAGTTTCGAAGTCGGATCGACGACCTATGCCTGGTACCAGACGGGATGCGGCTATGTGACCTGGGAGATGTGCGGACCTGACGGGGCCCTCGAAGGACACCTGTTTCACGTTTGTCGGGATCAGGAGGTCAGAGAGGCCGAAGTGGAATACCTGGATCTTCTTCTCGACCTCTGGTTCGACGCGGACGGTCGGCTGACGGTACTGGACAGGGAAGACGTAGAGGCCTTCCGGTCTAACGGCACACTCACGGAATCGGACGTGGAATGGATCTCCGTTCAGGAAGGGGAAATTGTGGCGAAGAGAGACGAAATCCTGTTCAAACTGGACGGGCTGCTGGGAAAGGTTGCTCAAAGGCGGACAGCAGACCGCACGTGACGGCCAAAATTCTTGACTTTATAGGGCCAATCACCTATCATTCAAGCGGTTAGTAGTATTGAGCTTAAGGTCTTAACGGTCCGTGGTCTGTGTTCGTAACGTGGTTGCATGACGGGTTTGCGTTTCCGCGACGATCTTCCCCCCGGATTTTAGGGCTCCACCTTACATCTATACTCGGGGCCTTGAAGTTTGTCGGTGCCCTTCCCTTTGTTCCTCTCGGCTCCGGAAAGCATCGTTCAAATTCTTGTCAATCTCCGTCCTTCGAGTCCACCGTTCGGAATGTCTTCAGTAGGTCGCGTTGATTCGAAACAGGAAGCCTCTTTCTGCGTGGGCGTGCTGGCCTCCGGCGGAGGGACCAATCTCCAGGCCATCCTGGATCGGTGCGCATCCGGCGAGCTCGCTGCGCGCGTCGGTGTCGTCATCAGCAACAACAGCAAATCTGGGGCCCTTGCCCGGGCACGGTCCGCCGGCGTTCCTGTTGCGCACTTGAGCAGCCGCACCCATCCCCAGAAAGAGGAGTTGGACCGGGCTATCCTTCGGGTCTTCCGAGCGCATCGGGTGGACCTGGTCGTCTTGGCCGGATACCTGAAAAAGCTCGGTCCGGAACTACTCAAAGCCTATGAAAATCGGATCATAAACGTACACCCCGCACTTCTGCCGGCCTTCGGAGGACAGGGGATGTATGGCCTTCGCGTGCACGAAGCCGTTATCGAAAGCGAGGTCAAGGTGACGGGTGTGAGCGTGCATCTCGTGAACGAGGCCTACGATGAGGGTCCGATTGTGGCGCAGGAGAGAGTCGAGGTGGCGCCCGAGGATACGCCAGAGTCGCTTGCGGCCAGAGTCCTGGAAGTGGAACATCGGTTCTATCCGGAAGTGATTCGTTGGTTCGCAGAAGGGAGGGTTGACGTGGCGGGGGATGAAGTTCGAATTCTGTGCAAAGATCTGTGCCATGAGGGTCTCACGATATAAGGGGCGGACATGCAAAGGGCTTTGATGGAGACGAGGTTGGGCGAAATACCTCTCTTTTCGAGGGGAAAGGTGAGGGATCTGTACGATCTTGAAGACCGACTTCTCATCGTAGCGACAGACCGGATATCGGCCTACGACGTGGTGATGCCGAATGGCATTCCGGACAAGGGCAAAATCCTGACGGAGATGTCGCTGTTCTGGTTCGAGAAGACGGCCCATATCGTCCCCAATCACCTGATCACCGCGGACGTTGCGGGCTTCCCCGACTCACTGAGGCCTTATGCGGCGCAGTTGGAAGGGCGGTCTATGCTCGTGTCCAAGGCGGAGCGAATCGACGTGGAGTGCGTTGCGAGAGGTTACCTGGCGGGGTCGGGTTGGAGGGAGTATCGAGCGGGGCAAAGCGTCTGCGGCATCCCCCTTCCCAAGGGGCTTAAGGAATCGAGTCGGCTGGACGCGCCGATCTTCACGCCAGCGACGAAATCCGACGATGGGCACGACGAGAATATCTCTTTCGACCAGATGTGCGAGATCGTCGATCTGGAACTGAGCCAAAAGCTCAGAGAATTAACGCTGGAGATCTATGCTTTTGCGCGTGGATTTGCAGATGCCAAAGGCATTATCATCGCAGACACCAAGTTCGAGTTCGGGATCTTGAACGGCGACATCATTCTCATCGACGAAATTTTATCGCCTGACGCTTCCAGATTCTGGGACAAGGCGATCTACGAACCCGGAGGCTCACAGGACAGCTTTGACAAGCAGTTTGTGAGAGACTATCTCGACTCCGTGGACTGGGACAAGGCGCCCCCGGCGCCCGCCCTGCCGGATGAGATCGTGGAGAGAACCCGGGACAAGTACCTGCAGGCCCAAGATCGGCTGCTGGGATAGAGAGGTGCGGTTCTTTGGCTGAAAAGAGGGCACTGTTCAGCGTTTCAGACAGGCGTGGGATCGTGGACTTCGGTGCCCGGTTGGCGAACATCGGGATCGAGATCCTTTCTACCGGGGGTACGGCTGGCGTACTTCGCGAAGGCGGCGTGCGCGTCACGGATATCGCCGAGGTCACTGGATATCCCGAGATGATGGAGGGACGCGTCAAGACGCTTCATCCACGCATCCACGGAGGACTGTTGGCTCGAAGGGACCATTCCGGGCACATGGCGGATGCAAGCAAGCACGGCATCCGGATGATCGATCTTGTCGTGGTGAACCTCTACCCGTTTGAAGAGACGGTCGCCAGGCGCGGCGTAACGATTGAGGAGGCGGTCGAGCAGATCGACATCGGCGGACCCGCGATGGTCAGGAGCGCGGCCAAAAACTATGCATTTGTCGCCGTGATCGTAGATCCCGATGACTACCCGACGGTTGCTGCAGAGCTCGAAGCAACCAGAAGGGTCTCCAAGGCCACGCGGACTCGACTCTGCGTCAAGGCGTTTCGGCATATCGCTCACTATGACCGGACGATCGGGGACTATCTGAGTCAAGCGCTCGCATAATGTTCAACGTTATCCGCCACATTTGTCATACCCTGAAGCCACCCTGTGACCAAGGATAGGCGCATATGAGATTTATTCTCGCTAACCTGCTGTCAAACCTGCTGTCAAACGATATCGGTATCGACCTGGGAACGGCCAACACGTTGGTCTATGTAAAGGGAGAGGGCGTTGTCGTGAACGAGCCCTCGATCGTGGCGCTCGAGAACAAGAGCAGGAAGCTACTGGCGGTCGGGTCGGGCGCGAAGGAGATGATGGGGCGGGAAAATCCGGACATCCTCGTCGTCCGCCCGCTGAGAGACGGCGTGATTGCCGATTTCGAGGTCACCGAGGAGATGCTTCGTTTTTTTATCAAGAAAGTGCAAAGGAACAAGCTTTTCGTCAGACCCAGGATCGTCATCTGTGTCCCTTCGGGCGTAACGGAGGTTGAGAAGCGCGCGGTTCGGGAATCGGCGGAGCGGGCAGGCGCCCGTGACGTCTACCTGGTCAAAGAGCCGATGGCGGCGGCGATTGGAATCGGGCTTCCTGTCGAAGACCCGATCGGCTCGATGGTGATCGACATCGGAGGCGGCACGACGGAGATTGCCGTGATCGCCCTTTCCGGCATCGTCACCTGGAGGTCGATCAAGGTGGGTGGCGATGAGATGAACGACGGCATCTTGCAGTTCCTCAAACGAAAGCACAGCCTTCTGGTGGGTGACCGAAGCGCGGAGGAGATCAAGTGCTCCGTCGGTTCCGCAATGCAACTCGAGTCCGAAGTCCATCATAGTTGCCGAGGCCTGGACTTGGTTTCCTCGATCCCAAAAACGATCGTCGTGGATTCAGTCGAAATCAGAGACGCCCTGAAAGAAGGCGTGGATGCCATCATCGACGCCGTCAGGCAAACCCTCGAGCAGACCCCTCCGGAGCTCGCCGCAGATATCCTGGACCGAGGCATTATCATGACGGGGGGCGGCGCCCTGCTGCGCGGCCTGGATCAGCGTCTGGTCGAGGAGACGCGCCTGCCTGTCATCGTGGCGGAAGATCCGCTCACCTGCGTCGTACGGGGAACGGGCCGAATTCTGGAGAATATCGAGGCCTACCAAAAGGTGCTCATGTAGCGTCATGCAACAGTTCTATAACTTCCTGGGGAGGAACAGGACTTACGTGACGCTCAGCCTGGCCCTGATCGTCTCCCTCGTCCTGATTGCGTTGGGGCCGTCAGACAAACTGGGTTTGGCTCGGAGCGTCACGATTCACTTGCTGAAAGCGGGCCACAGGTTCTTTTCCTGGCCGATGGGCCTCGCAGGTCTGCGATTCGAGAACCAGGTGCTGCGTGAACAGAATCTGCGTCTCTTTCTGGAGTTGATGGAGCTTCGTGAGGCTCGCCTTGAAAACGTCCGGCTGTACGGCCTGCTGGACTTCAAAACCCAGGGAGTCGCTGCCGAGGGGTTTATCGCTGGAAGGGTCATTGCCCGGGATCCGGATCGGATCGCAAACACCATCCTCATCGATGTGGGCCGGAAGGACGGTGTCCGGGATCGAATGCCGGTGTTGACAGCAGACGGGCTGGTCGGGCGCGTGCTCGATGTCCACGAAGGGACGGCGGTGGTCCAACTGCTCCTGGATCGAAACTGCCGAGTGAGTGTGGTTGTGCAGCAATCCGGGAGGGCTCAGGGGATCGTCGTTTACGAGAACGGCATCTTTTACTTGAAGTACGTCTCCATAAGGTTTGCCATTCAGGAGGGAGACATCGTAGTGTCATCCGGACTGGGCGGCATCTTCCCGAAGGGTTTGCTCGTGGGGCGGGTATCCGAGTTGCGTGAAGGGGAGCGTGGGCTCTTTCGCGAGATCATCCTCGAGGCGGGCGTGAATTTTGCGAATCTCGAAGAGGTCTTTGTGTTGAAGGGGGTCATCTGATAGATCGTATATCGCGTCTACAGGCAGACCGCGTAAACGACTCGAACAGCAAAGGCTGCGTTAAGATTCAGTTAAGAGAGGCATTCCTTCCAATTCGACGTTGTTTCTTGATCTCCCGGAGGCGTTCGCCTTCGGGAGATTTCTTGTAGAAGGCATCGAGCGGAAAACAGCCGGAGACGAGATGGTTTCTGGGGCCGGTGGTGCAGTCGCTGAACGTCCTGCAAATCTTCCTGCGGGTCAGCTTGCCCCGGGTCAGCACGTCATGAGGCAGCTCGGGATAGGCGAGCACCATGCGCCCCAGTCCTACGAAATCCACTTTTCCGTCTCGCACGGCAGACTGGGACACGTGGGGCAGGTATTCTTGGAGGTAGGAATAGGCTGATCCGACGACGAGAAAGTCCGGATATCGGGCCTTGATCTGAGCTGTGGCTTTGATCTGACGCGCAACCCCGACGAGCGGGTCTTCGGGGGGCTGGTAACCGTCCGATGGAGGATAAAAGGCTGGACGCTGAATGTGAGGCGTGTAATAAGGGCTTCCCGCCGTGATGTTCACCATTCGGATATCCAACTTGGCGAGCAGGTCCAGGAACCGGAACGTCTCCGCAAGGTCAAAGCGGATCGGGTCGCTGCTGTTCATACCGAAGCCGTATCGATAGGGCAGGCATTCAGAGAAATCCTCTGGCACGCCGCGACCGTTGTCGGCGCTCGCATCAGCGTGAAAGGGGACGAAGTCGAAGGCGCTAAGTCGCACGCCGATGCTAAGGTTCGGAACGCTGGCCTGAATGCCCTGAACGATCTCGCGGAGGAATCGCGTGCGGTTTTCGAAATCGCCTCCGAAGAACCCCGGCCGGGTGAAGGCGCTCAGGAATTCGTGGCCAAGGTAGCCGTGACAGTGCTTGATGTCGACGAACTGGAATCCGAGTTCGTAAGCCATTCGAGCGGCTTCCAGATAGTGTTCGATGATGCGCCGGATCTCATCATCCGTTAGGATCGGCATTTCGGGATCGACGTTGAACCTCCGGTCCAGAATCGGGTGATGATAGAGGATACGGGGTTCAGGTTTTCCCTGCGTCGTGGGTTGGCAGAATCGTCCCGAGTGGGTCAACTGAAGGCCGACCAGCAGGTCATCTGGAGATCCGATCCGTTCCCTGTGCGTCTCCAGCAGCGCCTCCAACAGCCTGCCGATGCCCGCACGCGTATGACCGCCGGCCACGAGCTGATTCGGGTTTGCGCGGCCGCTCCGGCAGACCGCCACGGCCTCTCCGCCCCAGATGAGCTTTGCGCCGCTCATGCCAAAACGCCGCCAGCGGCGGGTGACGTATTCCGTCGGGTTCCCGTTCGCCGCGCCGTCCCATCCTTCCATGGGCTGGATCGCGAACCGATTGCCGATTTGGAATTTATCGAAACGATACGGCTGCGCCAGGGGGGATTCCGGTCCGGCCTGGATTTCATCGTCGCACGGCAGGGAAATATCGAGCCGCTTCACATATTCGCGGAATTGGTCGACGGACTTGAGCCGGCCGACCTGAATGAACGGCTTGGAGGGCAAGTAAAATCTCCAATTCGTGGGGCGACAGATCTCAGAGGAAAGGATCAATGCCGAAATGGCGAGCCCGGTGGGCGAGAAAGGGTACGAACGCGAGACGCTTGGATCAAGTGAAAATGTTCGGAAACGAGCCGAGGGTAGGGCCACAAGCTCGGCGGCCACCCTCGGCTTTGCCCTGCAAGGTCAGGCACGCCTTGAATGAATGCGCTTAGTCGGCGGCTACTGCCCCGGACACGATCTCGGGAGCCGTTTCATCTGCGGGCTCAACCGGCACAACGAACGTCGATGCTCCGATTCGTCCATCACGCGCTGGAACGACTGAATTAAATTCTTGAGCCAGCGGACGCTTCATGCGAGATTGGCAAAGTTCATCCGTATCCGATGATCCGTGAGAGAGGTCAATGTCGATTCAAACCGGGGTCACAATCGTCATTCCTGGCGACGATCCGGTGCAGATCGCCGGATCGCCCCATCTGGCTCGCCTGGACCGCTACGGCGAAGTCATCCTCCACACCGACCGACCGGAGACACTGGAGGAGAAGATCGCCCGGGCAAAGCACGCAGACATTCTGATGAATACGCGCGGCGCGGTGACCTGGACCTCGGAGGCATTCGCCCAGCTCCCAAGGCTCCGCATGATCACGAGCTGTTCGATTGGCACCGACATGTTTGACCTGGAGGCGGCGAAGTCCAGAGGGATCGTGATCTGCAATCAGCCCGGACGGACCGCGCCGGTCGTGGCAGAGCACACGTTCGGGCTGATGTTCGCGGTTGCAAAACGGGCCGCCTTTTTGACGGCTGAAATGAAGGCAGGGCGGTGGCCGCGAATCGACAACGTGATGCTTCAGGGGAAAGTGCTCGGAATCGTCGGCACGGGAAACATCGGGAAAGAGATGGCGCGGCTGGGAAACGCGATCGGGATGGACGTGATCGCGTGGACCTATCATCCTTCTGACGGGCGTGCGCGAGACCTGGGCCTCCGGTATGTCGAGCTGGATGAGCTGTCTCGGACCGCCGACGTCGTGAGTCTGCACCTGAAGCTGACTGAGCAAAGCAGAGGCCTGATCGGGAAGCGGGAGCTTGGTCTGATGAAGCCGGGGGCCCTCCTGATCAATGGTGCCAGGGGAGAGATCGTGGATATCGGTGCGTTGGTGGAAGCGCTACGGTCAGGACGCCTGGGAGGGGCCGGCATCGATGTCTACGATGAGGAACCGGTCCCGCCGGATCACCCGCTGCTGTCGTGCGAACAGGTCGTGCTCACGCCGCACTGCGCCGATATGACGTCGGAGGGGGTCGACCTGCTGAACAGCGGCGCTGTCGAGAATGTCATCGCCTTTCTGGAGGGGCGACCTCAGAACGTGGTGACGTGAGGATCGCATTGTTCGAAGTGGGGGAGCGCCATGGAAGCGTATGAACCGCTGGACCTGTCCGCACTCTGCAACGCTGGATTGGAGTTGGTGACGGAGGGGGAACCGCCCCCGACGGGTGATCAGACCTTCCACGGTCTGCCCTTTCGGATCGGGAGGGGGGCGCGCTGTTTTCTGGCCTTTGGAAGAGGGAGCCGTGAAGGTCGTCTTGTGATCCCGATCGACCGGCCGGCCCGCTGCCTCATCGTGGCGCATCGTCTTCTCAAATCCAGAATCCGGACAGGAGGCCCGATCGGGGAATGCGTGGCTGAATATCTCTTTCACCTCACGGGAGGAGACGAGGCGCGCGTGAAGATTCGGGAACGTTTTGAGATCTCGGTCGTTCCTCCGAGCGCTTCCGGGGGCGAGGGCCGACCCTTCCTGGCGTTTGGCGACCAGAAGGACAGCCTCATGCCCCGACACGAGGGGCCGTGGGAGTTCGCGGGTAGGAGACAGACGGAATCCGTTCCAGGGACAGCGGTGGGTTATGTCCTTTGGGTTTGGAAGAATCCGAAGCCCGACCGAGCTCTGGAGGCCTTGGAAGTCATTCCGGCCGGTCCCGGTTTCCTCATCGGGGGTATTACCCTCGGGTATCAAGACGAGCCGCCCATCTCGCGGGAGGCGACTCGGCCAGTCATCCTCACCCTGCCTCGGCATGAGGACGCGGAGAAGCGTTTCAATCTGGAAGTAGACGTGGACCGGGGCATTGCCACCTATCCGTATCCGCTTCCGGAGCAGTCCGCAGAGGACTTTCTGAAAGATTCCAGGAAGGGATGGGGGCAACCACAGAACGAGAAGAGCAGCCCTGCTTACGTGGAGATTGCGGCGATTCCCTCGGCAACCGTTCAGGTGAAGCAGGGTAGAGAGCTACTCGGCGCGGTAAAATGGGGTAAATTGGAGGAGAAAGGCAGGCTGGACCCCACGCCGAGGCTGAGCGTTCGCGTCGTAGAGGGCGGGCGGAACTGGGTGCACACCCGCGTCGTGGACGACGAGACGGGCGAGCCCGTGCCCTGCCGTGTCCACTTTCGCTCCTCCGAGGGTATCCCGTATGCCCCGCACGGTCATCACGCCCACGTCAATTCCGACATGGGGACGTGGCACATCGACGTGGGCGGCGACGTGAGGCTGGAACAGATCACATACGCTTATATCGACGGCACTTGTCAGGGGTGGCTGCCGAGGGGTGAGGTGCTCGTTGACGTTGCGAGGGGCTACGAGTACGAGCCCTTGCGCACAAAGGTGCAAGTCAAGCCGGGACAGCGTGCGCTCGAGCTTCGCCTGAAACGCTGGTGCCATATGAACCGCGACGGATGGTTCAGCGGAGATTCACACGTCCATTTCCTCTCGACCCAAGGCAGCCACACCGAGGCCCAGGGTGAAGACTTGAACGTAGTCAACCTCCTGCCTTCACAGTGGGGCAGTCTGTTCACGAACACAGAGGAATTCACGGGGAGGGAGAGCGTTTCGCCCGACGGCAGCAGTATCGTCTATGTCGGCTCCGAAAACCGTCAGCACTTCCTGGGGCACTTGATCCTGCTCGGTTTGAAGGACGTCGTCATGCCCTGGTGCTCTGACGGCCCGAGCGAGGCCGAGCTGGGAGGGACGCTGGAAGTGACGATGTCGGACTGGGCAGACCAGTGCCACGCCCAAGGCGGCACTGTCATTATCCCGCACCTGCCGAGCCCCAACGGGGAGCCGGCGGCATTGATTGCGACGGGACGCGCCGACGCCGTCGAAATGTTGCGACACGGCATCTACAACCATCTGGAGTACTACCGCTATCTGAACAACGGTTACAAGCTGCCCCTTGTCGGCGGTACGGACAAGATGTCGAGCGATACGCCGGTCGGGATCTACCGGACCTATGTCTACATCCCGCCCGACGAGCCGTTTACCTACGAAACGTGGTGCAGGAACGTGGCCGCGGGCCGGACCTTTCACAGCGGCGGGCCGATCCTGAAGTTCAGTGTGGACGGCCACCAGGTCGGGGACGTCGTCGCTCTGCCCGGCAACGGCGGGACCGTGGAGGTTTCGGCGGAGGCCGAGTCTATTCTACCGATCCACGCGCTGGAGATCGTCCAGGAGGGACGTGTCGTGGCCGCTTCGAACGAGGCGGCGGGAGCCCGGAAGCTGAGCCTGAATGCCAAGGTCAAAGTGGGGGGCCACTCCTGGCTGGCTGCAAGGTGTGGGGGGCCGGGCTACACCGTGTCTGTTCCGCATCTGGACAGTTGGGGGCGAGGAATCATGGCCCACACCTCCCCGGTATACATTGCCTGCGGCGGCGAGTGGTGGATGTTCAATCAGGCGGGTGCGGAGTATATGCTCACCCTTGTGGATGGATGTATCTCGTACATTCGACAGACCAGCCGTCAGCACCGACCCGGTGAAGTGACCCACCATCACGGCGAAGAAGACCACAGGGCCTACCTTGAGCGGCCGTTCGTAGAGGCTAGGGCGGCGATCCATCGGCGGATGCACCACTACGGGATCCCGCACTAGGTGAAGTGTACTTCCCTCTTCGGCGTCGCTGGACGAGGACCGAGCCTATTTAGGATTCAAATAACCTTCAGCTTTGAGCAACTCCGCCATCAGGATGCCACCCCCGGCACTGACCGTATTGTGACTCAGGGCGACGAACTTGTAGTCGAGCACGGTATCTTCTCTCAAGCGTCCCAGCGTCACTCCCATGCCGCCGCCGGCGTCGCGATCGATTCGGGTCTGTGGACGATCGTCTCGATCAGAGTAGCACAGGAAAGGATGCGCCGAGGAGGGGAGGTTCGCCGCTCGCGGGCTTCCCTGGAACGTATCCCATCTTTCGCGGATCTGTTCGATGGCAGGTCTCGTCTTGAACGCGACCGACACGGCGGCCATGTGCCCGTCAGAGACCGGGACCCTGACGCATTGGGCGGAGATCAGCGGACAGTTTGTGGCGACAATGCGGCCTTTCGCGACCTGGCCCCAGATTTTGAGGGGTTCGCGAACGCTCTTCTCTTCCTCTCCGGCGATAAAGGGGATGACGTTGTCCACCATCTCTGGCCAGGTTTGAAACGTCTTTCCAGCTCCCGACAGCGCCTGATAGGTGCAGATCACGGCCTTGGCCGGCCTGAAGTCGGAGAGCGCGTGGAGGGCAGGTACGTAAGGCTGTATCGAACAGTTGGGCTTCACGCAAATGAAGCCGTTTCGCATCCCGAGTCTCTTCCGCTGAGCCGGAATGACGTCGACGTGCTCGGGGTTGATTTCCGGCATGAGGATAGGGACGTCTGGCGTCCAGCGGTGCGCGGAATTGTTGGAAATCACCGGCGTTTCCCGCTTGGCATAGGCTTCTTCAAGCTCCAGGATCGAGTCCTTCGCCATGTCCACGGCGGCGCAGACGAAGTCGACCTCGTCGCAGATCGTCGAAATCTCGTTGACATCCTTGACGATAACATCAGACAGGGCCTCGGGAACCGCTTCCTGCAAGGTCCAGCGGCCTTCCACCGCTTCCGCGTACGGCCTGCCGGCCGAGCGCGGACTCGCGGCAAGCGAGACGACGCGGAACCAGGGGTGATCGGCCAGCAGGGTCACGAACCGCTGACCTACCATGCCTGTCGCACCCAGAATCCCTACCCTAAGCCGCTCCATCACCTTCTCCTTTTTTCGCGAAAACAGAAAGGCCGGCGTGCCAGGGTAGAGGCGTCGCCGGCCGAGCTTGTCAGCACGGTTGAACCCGCAAGAGAGCGCTCCGCGAGGCACTCGCCCCGTGACAGTCCAATGGATCTTATCCACCGGCCCAGCCCGTGGCCCGGGCGAACGGACAACGGACTTCGGCAGCCTTTCCCTTTCATCCGGCGGTTCGGTTTCGCCGTCCTGCGCCGGCTACTGATGAAAGACCGCGCCTCTGCCCTTGCAACTTCCAAAAGATAGCGAACTCGCCCTGCCCGTGTCAAGGAAAAGGAGCGCCACGGAGCGCGCATGCTTTGTATTCGGGGGGTTGGGAGAAGCGCGTTCGAAGGACGTCAGGCGTTCAGTCTTTTTTAAGAAGCTTGTTGAGCGGCCGCCGTGGATGGTACAAATATTTCACATCTGCAGGAGTCAGCATTTTGTCGAAGATGGCAATTTCGTCCAGCCGGCCTCCATATTTGTAATGGTTGAAGCTGATCTGGAAGTCCGAGATGTTCCAAGTGATGTCCTGCCGCAGGCCGGTCTTCCGACCGATTTCCGTGCCGTCGACGAACAGGGCCCACTGTGCGTCTGCTCGACCACTGTTGAAGTTGGACCAGGTCACGACGATGTGGTGCCACGCATCCGCCTTCCAGCCAATATCCTGAAATCGAATCACACGTTCTTGAACGGTCTGATCCGTTATCTCCCGGGCCTTGTCGGGATAGCAGCCGAAACGAAGCGCGTATGGCTTCCTCTTCTTGTCGAAGTCCACGAAAATGACGGCATCGTCCCATCTCCTTCCGATGTGGAAGGGTTCAGGGAAGTCTGCCTCCAACCGGGCCGGGTCGACGCCCAGCCAGAAAGAAACCCCGCCCGACCAGGATTGGTTTTGCTTGTAAGGGAAGTTGCCATCCGCGGCATACTTCAGAGCGCCCGCCTCACTCTGAAAGACCAGGTGGCCATCCACCTTTCCGGCGGTGCTCAGGTAACGTGTGTATTCCCCGTCCAGTTCGGCGAGTTCCGACCCCATCGCCGTGAAGGCGTCGACACCTTTTTCGAAGTTGGAAAAGAACAGGACCTGCGTGCTGAGACCCTCTTCGATCTCTTTCTCCGGCCCTGAGCAAGCCCACGTCAAGGACAATGAGGCTATGACAATGCACGTGACCACCTGCTTACATTCCCGCATGTTTGATCTCCTCGTATGCCGGCCCTCGGGTCACCCCATTGGCGTTTGTGTATCGTAATATATATTAAGAGAGTCGCCAATGCCGCAAGGACTTTTCTAGAAGAAATTGAAGTCGGTAGCGAACGTCCAGGTGGTTGCGCTTCCGTTTCCCCTCTCGCCACGGGCAAGAAGGATGTTGTTCCCCAACGTAGCGTCGTAGGAAATCCGCAACGTCAGATCGCGAACCGGTTCGCAAGAGAGCGCAAACCCGAGTCGGGTGCGTTTTTCCAGGATACCGCTCAAGAAACGTCTGCGGGCAGCATCGGACGGTCTCCTTCCCTGTTGGGCATTTCCGCCGACGTTTCGCAGCCCTTCCGCGGTGAGCGTATTCTCTCCTTGTCTCTCCCTTTCGACAAAGAGCGAGAGCCTGAATGAAGGCGAAACGTGATGGACAACGCTTCCGAATATGTTGTCGGCGTTTGGACCGAGGGGATGGCCCAGAAGGGCACCGAAGTGTTCGTAGGTGTTGATGTCGAACTTGTGGGAGTAGACGAACGGTTCCAACCGCAGATATTCCGCCCGCATTTCTGTGTCGGATAGACCGAACGGATCTACCCACTGGAGCCCGAGTTGGAGTGCGTATTTGTTGGAGAATGATCCTGGGTAGAATTTATTCAGGTCATCGAACAAAACGCCAAGATAGAGCTGGACGTTTCGCCTTGGGTTCATGCGTAAGTCAAGACCGATAAGTATGTTATCATTGTCACCCAGGTAGGTTTGCGCGGCTGCGAGCACGGTAGCGGGATGGCATACAAGAACTCGACTGCTCTGTCACCGTAGACGACGGTTTCCTGCAAACCCAAGAGCACGCCCTTCGGGAGCAAGATTTCGAACCGGTGCGCCGAGACCTGCTTGCGACGGCGAAACGTGCGGAGATGGCCATTGTCGCGCCGCGTTCGGGAACTGTCGATCAGCCCTTCTCGAGCCCGGAGAAACCCGACGACGTGGACGAAGCGAAACCTGCCGTGTTCCGCCCTCAAGCGAACCATCGGAAAGGACGAAGCGTTGTTCGTGAGAAGGAGGTTCCCAGTCCTTCCCGGTCCCCAGTCCAGGCTGTTCTTGCCGATGTCCAAATCGACCCAGGGCGTCGCAAGGACAAGCTGAAATTCAGCCTGGCGAAAATCGACCGACTTCCCCTTCAACTGGACATCTTCGACAGGCCGGGCGAGCACGTCTTGGCGAGAGAGGCGTGCCCGGGTGCTCGACTCCCGGGCTTCGTAATGCCGTACGCGGAATCCAAAGCGACCTTTGTAGGTTCCACGAACGATCGCGCCTACGTAAGTTTGGGATACCGTCTCTTCCGGTCGCACACCGCCGCGCATCACAAGGACCTGTTCGCGAAAGAGGGGATCGATCGAAAAAGACGCGGAGGAATCCTGCCAGCTCAAAAGATCGTCGCCCGACGAAATGCGCCCGACGATTCCGCGCTCTGGGGTATCCACCCGATGGCCCAGGGAGGCCAGTTCCCAAGTAAACTCGTCCCGGTGCCTCTCCAGGATGCCTTGCTCGGTCTTGGAGAGATGCCCCCCCGACGCTGCCCTTTGAAAGATCTCAATGAGCAGACGTGCCGCACCGATTCTAGTGAACGGTCGGTGACCCGGCGCGGACGGCAGCCATCCCCGGGCTTGAAAGCGATCGACGGTTTGGTAAAATCGGTGAGAAAGGGGAACGTCCGAGCTTGGATCTTCACTAGACGCGGGAAAAGAGAAAAGCGTTAGGCAGGTGACAACGATAAAAAACGATTTCACGGCGGCGCGGACCGTTCAGTTTGGGGAGGAGAGAACAGGAGCGGCTCGAAAATCGAAAAATATGAGCACGCGCGGGACAAGTCAAGCGAAACTGGGCGTCTGCGACTGCGCGAGGAGCACTGGCGGCCCAAATTTTATCGGCAGTTAGAGGTCGTCACACGACCTGAAAGCCCTTGACAGGTCGGGCCCGTTTTATTATTTAGTAGCACCTTCTTGCGTTTGCGTAAGGCTGTTGCATCCTCTCGTTGGAGTCGATCTATTATGCGAAAAGTTGGAAGCGCGGTCCTGTGGGTGATCGCGCTTTTCATGCTTTCATCGGTCACCATATTCAACCCCGGCCAGGTCACCGATGCGTTCATCATGTTGTTCGGCATTGAGCCGAGCGTGCCCGAAGTCCGCGAAGTGATCGTTTCAGAGCGTGACCGGGAGATTAAGGAGATCGCAGAGTCGATAACGGCCGCGCGACTGCGTGAGACGGTAAGTGTCCTTTCCGGTCTCGGATCGAGAGTGCCCGGATATGCCGGGCATCGTAAGGCCGCTGACTTCATAAGAAGTGAACTCGAGAAGATCGGGCTTCAGGGCATCACGGAAGAGGCGGTCGAGGTCACGGTGCCGGTAGACAAGGGCGCCTCCCTCGTGGTCGCCTCGACGGGGGAAGAGATCCAGCTTTTCGGGTTGTGGCCCAACCAGGTTCGCACCCCATCGCTCCCCGACGAAGGCGTGACCGGCATACTGATTTATGGCGGTAGAGGCAGCTTCAAGGAGTTGAACGGAAAGCCGGTAAAAAACAGCATTGTCCTGATGGAATTCGATTCCGATCAGAGCTATCTCAACCCGCGGATGCTCGGGGCCCACGCTGTCATCTTTTACGACAACGGTCGCGTGACCCAGGGACAGGCCCTGCAAAAATTCCTCCAGGTTCCCGTCGATGTACCCAGGCTCTGGGTGGGCGAGGAACAAGCGAAGCGATTGCTCAACCTGGCTCAATCGGGTGATCACCAGGTTGTGGTCAAGGCCAGGATGGACTGGGAAAGGGTATCGGCGCCGAACATCTATGGTATCATACCGGGCGCGGACGAATATATCTCGGAGCGCCGGGAGCGAAAGTGGAAGGATGAGATAATTCTCGTCAGTGCTTTCTACGATGCCATCTCTGTCGTGCCCGGGGTCGCCCCCGGCGCTGAAAGCGCAGCCAATGTGGCTGCCCTGTTGGAGACGGCCAGGGCCCTGAGGCGGAATCCGCCGAAGTATACGGTGATGTTCCTCGCCAATGGCGCCCATTTCGAGGGGCTCGCCGGAATCAACGCCTTTCTCTACAAGCACTCCCGCGAGAGCGAGCATTTTCGGGCGCTCATACCCGACGAGGAGAAGATCGACTTCCGGCTCTTTGTCGGGTTCGACCTGTCGAGCGAGTCGGATCAGGTCGCGACTTTTTCGCACGCCACTTTCTACAATCCGACCTGGCGAACGAACAACTACGAGAACAATCTGCTGGCCCCTTACGCCAAGAAGTTCAGTCAGTACTCCGACCGGATCTTCCCCGGTGAGACGCGCCACATCGATGCCATAACGCCGCCCAAGCGGACGTGGAAGAATTACATGCCGATCCGCCTTGCCTTCGACAGCGAGGCAGTGAAGTTTGTCGGCAAGGAGGGCATTACCTTGGCGACTCCGTCCACGATCCGGGAGCACGTCGATACCCCAGTAGACCGGGTTGAATCCGTCAATTTCTCGAACCTGACGCGTCAGGTGCAGACTTCGGTCGGTCTGCTGCTGAAGGCTGTCGAAGATCCCCTATTTTTCAGGGTATCAAAGCTGAAACTTGAGGACCGGGGTCACAGCTTGGAGGGACGGATCCTCTGGTTCGAGCGCGATGTAGATTTTGCCATTCCCAGGGTACCCGTTCCTGGCGCGATTGTGACCTATGAGCAGATTGGACCTGTTGCAAGCTGCGGAGGTGTGCGGACGCTGATCGTCGAGAAGACATCCGAGGGGCCGATTTACGTGGGCGATCCTGCCAGGAGCCCATCCCACGGGTCCCAGGAAGAGGTTGAGAAGACGGGCCGTTTCAGGTTCGATATCATGCGCAATCGATTCGGAAACAAAATTTTGGCCTACGAGATCGACGACGCGGGCCAAATTGTGTCGGCGCCCGACATGGGAACCGAAGGCGACATGAAGTTCCCGATCCTCCAGAGGTATGGCTGGTGGGAAAACGAAATGATGGAAGTGCTCTTCAAGTGCCGCGCCATCAGCGTGTTTGAGATCATCGATTCCAGTTATCTTTCGGCTCTGGACTACATGACCGTGTTGAACGCGGGAGATACGAAGCCGATCGAATATGGCTACCACTATATCGAAAATCAGAGCATGAAAGAGGGAAATGTCACGCGTGCGGCCGTGGCGTTTGCCGGAGTGGGTTACGAAACTGGCGAGGCAGAGCCTTTGAAAATCTTGATGAGCACCGGACTTTTCGGCGTCAAGTACCTGCTGATCAATGCTCCCGAGCGATTTCTGGATTCTCCGGTTTCCAAATGGGATGTGAACCAGGAGATGTTGGAAGTCTCTCGTGGCGTCGGATATCCGCAGGGTGTCATATTCAATCCGTCCTACCACGCGGCGAAGGACATGTGGGTTATTGACGACATCCGAATGAAACAGCTGGCCCAGTACGGGATAGAGAACGCGCGGCTGTCTTTGTTGCACGACGCGTCGCGCGAGGCCCTTTTGGAAGCAAAAGACCACCTGAATGCTCAGGAGTACGAAGCCTTCATGGCCGCGTCGCGGCAGGCGTGGGGGCTTGAAGCGAGAGGCTATCCGGAGGTGATGTCTACGGCAAACGACACGGTTCGGGGCATCATTTTCTACTTTATGCTCCTGCTCCCGTTCTCCTACTTTGCTGAGCGCCTCATCTTCGGCTTTCCGGACATTGCCCGACGCCTGCTCGGATTTTCCGGCATCTTCATCGTGTTCTTCATTATCCTCCGGCAGGTGCACCCGGCCTTCCAGCTGAGCAACTCCCCCTACATCATCTTTCTTGCGTTCGTGATTATGGCCCTTGGCGGCGTTGCGATGTTCATCGTGGTCTCAAAATTCGGAGAAGAGGTCCGGAAAATGAAACAGGCCGCCGCCGGGACGTATGAGGCCGATGTGGGCCGGCTGAGCGCGACAACGGCAGCGATCGTTCTGGGGATCTCCAACCTGCGGAAGCGCCCGCTGAGGACCGGACTCACCGCCGCCACGCTGACCCTTCTCACCTTTACTGCCCTTTCATTCACATCCGTTCAGACCTCGATCAAGTTTTACCGTTTACCCAGAGACAACAAGCCGCCGTACCAGGGGGGGCTGGTTCGAGACCGCGCCTGGAAAGGTTTGCAAGAGTCGACGCTGCATTACCTTGAGAGCGCGTTTGGGAATCGTGCGTTGATCCAACCCCGGGCCTGGTACCTCTCCCAGGTCAAGGGGGAGCGAGCCTACCTCGGTTTTGAGCGTATTACGGAGCAGACAGCGGACCTCGGGTCGCGCGACACCTATGTTGATTTCGATGTCGGCATCACGACCGGAAAGAACAGCTTCGTCAACGGGCTTCTGGGGCTCACCGACCAGGAGTCCCAGATCACCGGCGTTGACCGACTCCTGCTGACCGGGAGGTGGTTTCGACCGGGCGAGCGGTACGTCTGTATCCTGCCAAACGACCTGGCGGAGCTGGTCGGGATCTTTCCTGAGGACGCTGGGAGCGCCAAGATCGAGATGTTGGGGAATCTGTTCACGGTGATCGGGATCGTTGATTCGGAGGCCTTCAACAAATACAAAGATCTGGATGACGAACGCTTGACTCCCGTGGACATGGTTGCAGAGAGAGACGATCTGGACGATGCGCAGGACCAGGATCCCAGGATCGTGGCCTCTGCACCGATTGAATCGTTCACGCATTTGGAATCGACCAACGTCATGATTCTGCCCTATCAGTATGTTCGTGATATGGGCGGTCTGTTGAGCTCTGTCGCCATTGCCCACTTTGTAGACGAGGGTGGGAGGCCGAAGAGCAACTTCATCCCGGATATCGAGGAGTTCATGACCCGTGTCTCGCTCACGATGTTTGTGGGCTACGCCGACGGCGTCACGGTCTACAGCTCCATTGGGAGCACCGCACTCGGAGGGCTGGTCGGACTGTTCGTTCCGATTCTGATCGCAGCGCTGATCGTCCTGAACACCATGATGGGAGCCGTCTACGAGCGGTTCCGAGAGATCGGGATCTACTCTGCGGTAGGGTTGGCGCCCAACCACATTGCCGCGCTCTTCCTGGCCGAAGCTGCTGTTTTCGCGACGGTTGGCGCGGTGTTCGGGTATCTTATCGGTCAGGTCATGGTGATGCTGCTCTACGAACGGGGGGCGCTCGGAGGATTAGAGCTGAACTATTCTTCACTCTCCGCGATTTCAGCGACCCTCATCGTCATGGCGACCGTGTTCCTTTCCACGCTTTATCCAGCCAAGAAGGCGGCCGATATGGCCGTACCTGACGTGACGCGAAAATGGGAGTTCCCGGAACCGGATGGGGACAGGTGGGTCTTCGACTTTCCCTTCACCGTCGGAGGTGGAGAGATTCTGGGCATGTACACCTATCTCACGCGGGTATTCGAATCCTACGGGGAAGGTTCGGTCGGGGATTTCGTGGCGGATAAGGTGAGGTTTTCATCCCGGGACCTGCACGGAGAGCCACAGTATGAGATTCATCTGACGACTTGGCTCGCGCCGTATGACTTGGGAATCAGCCAACAGGTCGAGCTCAAGGCGATTCCAGCGGGCGAGTACAACATTTACAAGATCGAAGTTGTCATTCACCGTCTCAGCGGCGATGTCGCATCCTGGAAGCGGATCAACCGCGGGTTCCTGAATGTCCTTCGAAAGAGATTCCTCGTTTGGCGGACGATTCCGCTCGATCTCAAGCACCAGTATGCCGAAGAGGGAAATCAGGTGCTTCGGAGTGAAGCCCAGCAGGCAACGTCCTGAATTTCACCGTTAACGTTTAAGAGGCAAAATTGGCCACAGAACCGGAGTCGGGGCGTGAGGACTTAAGCCAGTACGAATCGATCATGCCCGAGGGCGCGCCCTACGAAGAAGGCTTCAACTTGAAGACCGTCTGGGCGATGATGTTCGTCGGTTTGGTCATGCTTCCGGGTGCGATCTACCTGGGCCTCGTCACGGGCCAGAGTATGGCCGGGGCTTCGGAGTGGGTGACGATCATCCTTTTTCTGGAGATTGCGAAGCGATCGTTCGTGCGGCTGAAGACGCAAGAGCTGATCGTGATCTACTGGGTGGCCGCCGGCCTCGTCGGAATCGGTGTCAGGTTGGGGATTTCGGGCCACATGTACGGTGGGCCTTTCGGCAACCTGGTCTGGGACCAGTACCTGATTCAGGCTCCGGCGGCCAAGGGGATGGCCAAGTTCATTCCGGACTGGGTTGTGCCGCCGCTGGACACGCCCGTCTACGCAGAGCGCACGTTCCTGCATACCGCGTGGATCAAGCCGGTCCTCGTCCTGTTTTTGGTCATGCTGGTCACGAACACGGCGCAACTTTCGTTCGCCTACGTCATGTTCCGTGTCACCAACGACGTGGAGCGGCTACCGTTTCCGATGGAACCTGTCTACGCTCGAGGCGCCACGGCGCTTGCGGAGACCTCTGCAAAGCAGGAGGGCTGGCGATGGCGGGTGTTCAGCACAGGGACGTGCATCGGTCTGATCTGGGGGTTGATCTACGTCGTCGTCCCAACGCTATCGAGCATCTTTTTGACCGATACGGTCCAGATCCTGCCGATCCCGTTCATCGACTTCACGGCGGAGATCAAGACGATCTTGCCCACAGCCATTTTCGGGATCGGGACCGACTTGGGCCACTTGTTCATAGGCACCGTGCTCCCGTTTTACGTGGTCGTCGGACAGTTTGTCGGCTCCGTCTTGGCCAACCTCGTCATCAATCCCATACTCTACGATTACGGCATCTTGCAGCGCTGGTCCCCGGGGATGACCTCCATTCCGGCCCGAATCTCCAACACGTTCGACTTCTGGTTGAGTTTCTCCATCGGGACCTCTCTCGTCGTTGCGTTCACAGGCTTTTACATGGTAGGCAAGACGCTGTTGGACCAGCGGCGGATTCGGCAAGCAGGAACCCCGGCGGAAGGCACCCGGCTGGAGGATTTGCCAGAGGGGCGCGGGGATGTGAAGCTGATCTATCCGATCGTCCTCTGGGTACTCGCGACCGTTGGATTCGTGGCGATGTGTCAGGTCCTCGTGCCTGAGTTCCATTGGGGATGGGTCGTCTTCTTTGGATTCATCTACTCTCCGATCTCTTCCTATATCGGCGCCCGGATGATCGGGTTGACGGGCAGTCCATACGGGGCCAGCGTCCCTTATCTCAGAGAGGCGGCAATCCTCCTTTCCGGTTATCAGGGAGCTGCAGTCTGGTTCGCCCCGCTGCCCCTGCACGATTATGGCAAGATGGTGCGCCCCTTCAAGCAGATGGAGCTGACGAAGACCAAGTTTGGAAGCTACATCAAGATGGTGGCCGCCACGATGGTCGTGATCTTTTTGTGCAGCTTCGTGTTCTACGAGTTCATCTGGAGGTTGGGTCCGATTCCGTCCTCCACCTATCCCTACGCGGAGACGATCTGGCCGTTTGATGCGACCCTTCAGACGATGTGGATCAAGTCAACGCTTCCTTCGGGAGAGTTCGGCGGGGCAGCGGGGATGTCGCTTCTGCGGGATATTATCAAGCCTGAGTACATCGGCGCTGGCCTGATTGGTGGTGGCGCGATCTACATGCTCATGGCCGCGTTGAAACTCCCGACACTGGTCTTCTTCGGATTCGTGGGTGGATTGGCGCAGTGGCCCCATTTCGTCCTCCTGATGTTCGCGGGTGCGCTGCTGGGTCGGTACCACTTCGCGAAGCGGTTCGGCGAGTCGAGGTGGAACGCCTACGCCCCGATCCTGCTGGCAGGCTATTCGTGCGGCATGGGGCTGATCGCGATGACCTCCATTGCGATCGCGCTGATCTCAAAGGCCGTTTCGCAGGTCATATTTTGAGTTTTGAGTCAACGATGCCACACATCCAGCGCCCGGGCGAATGGTTTGCCCGGGCAATTGCTTATTGTGGCGTTTTTCGTAGGGTTCGGACGGGAGGGAACGGATGAATTTCGGTTCGATCCTGAGCAGAATACAGCGTCCCTTCACGTTTGCGGTGGTGGGAGACGCGCATTTCACGAGTCCGGAGTTTCGTAGGATGCCGGATCGGGATGTGCAGCTTTCCGGCGGGATGACGGCTAGAGGTTACATTGAAAATGTCAACTTGGTCCTCTCGCCGATGATGGAGACGCTGGCCTCCCAGTCGCCGGCGTTCATTGTAATGACGGGAGACCTCGTGGCCGGAGGCCTCCGAAAGGCGTTGGGTCGGGCTGAGCTCACGGCTTGTCTCAGATTTTTCGATGCCTTTGAACTGCCTCTGCTTCCGGCCCGAGGTGACCAGGACGAATCGGATGCTTTCGCGGACGTCGCGCTTCCCTATCTGTCACGGCGGATGGGTTGGGAACGTTCGATGCCCTACTACTTCACGGATGTCGCGGGCTGTCGGCTTGTCGTCTTCGACACTGGCTCCTGGACGCCCGGATGCAACCAGTTGGGATGGTTCCAAGACTTGATGAAGGCGTGCGGCGGAGCTCGGATTGACCGGGTTTTCGTGTTTGGTCACCATCCCATCTGGCCCGTTGCGCGAGCCTTCTACACCAAGCTCGATTTTCGCCGCGACGTGTCCGGCGTGCTGGAAAAGTGTCCCGTAGATGCCTATTTCTGCGGTCATACCCACAACCAGAGTCTCGTTGTCGGGCGCACGGGCAGCCGGTTGACGCCGCAGATGATGGCCGCGCCGATCGGTCTGGCTGACGAGATGCCGACGCCGCTGAACCGCGTGCAGGCACTCCTCGGTGCACGGGGAGAGTGGCCGATTTGCTGGCCCGGATATCTGGCGCACACAGCGGCAGGCTGGTTTCTGGTACACGTTGACGAAGACTCGGTGCGGGCCGAGTGGCATCACCTGAATCGAGGGGCCGAGGCCGCGGTTGCGTGGCAGCGCGCGGGGGAGATCGACGCGTTCTGGTACATGAAACATCCGCCGGACGCAAGAATGATCTCTGCAGATTTGGCCCGAATTCGCAGAGGGATTCTGAGGTTCTGTGCCTGGGACGCGACTCAGCCTGGAAAGCGGGTCTTACTCAACGGGAGAGAGGTTGGGGAGCTGCCGAAATCCAACAACTTCACGCCTATGACTCTGGAGCTTCCGTCCCGTGCGCTTGATGAGCTGCGAATCGAGAACCGGATGGAGATTCACTCCCCCGGCTATGAAGCGAGTACGGTCGGCAACCTCGTGCTGGAGGTGGTCCTCCGAGGAGGACGTGTGTTGCGCACCGGTCCTACCGGGGAGCTGTTCACGTGGTCCAACAGGTGGAATGAGTGGCTCACGCCCAAGCTTCGGAAAGTGCGCCGAGGTCGTCCTATCATCACATCGCTTTCCTTCCGTTGAGCACGAGACAGAGAGGCGTTTTGGGCGACAAATGAGCGAACATCGGTTCACGAACCGCTTGGTCCACGAGACAAGCCCCTATCTTCTGCAGCACGCCAATAATCCTGTAGACTGGTATCCGTGGGGCGAAGAAGCCCTTGCGAGGGCGCGAGACGAGGACAAGCCGATTTTCCTGAGTATCGGGTATTCTGCTTGCCACTGGTGTCACGTGATGGAACGCGAGTCATTCGAAAACGAAGAGATCGCCCGCCTCTTGAACGAGCAGTTCGTCAGCATCAAGGTCGATCGGGAAGAGCGCCCAGACCTGGACGACATCTACATGAACGCGGTTCAGTTGATGACCGGTTCCGGGGGATGGCCAATGAGCGTCTTTCTGCGTCCGGACGGTGTCCCTTTTTACGGAGGCACCTACTTTCCGCCCGAGCCTCGATGGGGAAATCCGGGATTTCGAAGCATCGTTGAGGCGGTTGCGCGGCAATACAAAACAAGCCCGGAAAGGGTAGAGGAAGTTTCTTCCAAGCTCGTAGCGGGGTTGCGGCGGCTGACGCGGTTGCCGTCATCTGCCGGGGATCTGAACGCCGACGTGCTAGAGGAGGCGTTCTCGAGGATTGCTGCGAATTTCGATCCAAGAAACGGGGGGTTCGGCAGTCAACCCAAATTTCCGAACGCCATGAACCTTTCGGTGCTCTTGAGGGAATATGCGCGGACGGGCAGCACACGCGCGATGGAGATGGTCACGTTGACGTTGGAGAAGATGTCCCGAGGTGGGATCTACGATCAACTCGGGGGCGGATTCCATCGCTATTCCGTGGATGATCACTGGCTGGTGCCTCATTTCGAGAAGATGCTCTACGACAATGCACTCCTCGCGAGGCTATTTCTCGAAGCTTATCAAATCACGGGTGAGACCCACTTGATGCGTGTCGCCCGGGAGACGCTGGACTATGTGATACGTGAGATGACCCACTCCGACGGCGGATTCTATTCGACGCAGGACGCCGACAGCGAGGGCGAAGAGGGCAAGTTCTTCGTGTGGGATCAAGGAGAAGTGATCCGCCTGCTCGGAGAGGAAGAAGGAAGGCTCCTCTGTCGGTATTTCGACGTTCAAGAGGGAGGCAATTTCGAACGCGGGAAGAGCATCTTGAACCTTCCCGTGGACTCGGATATCCTGGCCCGTTTTCTCAACGTGGACGCCGACAGGCTAAGGGAGACCGCAGACCGGGGAAAGAAGGCGCTGTTCGAGGCCAGAAAGGGACGCATCGCGCCGTTCCGAGACGAAAAAATTCAGACCAATTGGAACGGACTGATGATTTCCGGGTTTGCGCTGGCATATCAAGTGCTGGGGGATCCGCGCTATCTGGACGCCGCCCAAAAGGGGGCGAACTTCATCCTTGGCAAGATGCGAACCGACGAAGGAGAACTGCTTCACGTATTCAAGGATGGGCAGGCGCGGTTCAGCGCCTATCAAGACGACTACGCCAGTCTGGTCTGCGCCCTAATCGATCTGTATGAAACGACGTTCGAGGGGCGGTGGCTGGAGGTCGCGATCGAGCTTACCGAAGCCATGCTGGCTTCATTCTGGGACGATGCGGAGGGAGGCTTCTTCTTCGTTGGAGCAGATCACGAAACGCTCATCGTGCGGTCGAAGAACCCGCACGACAACGCCCTGCCATCCGGCAACGCTCTGGGCGTGATCGCACTCCTTCGCCTGGGAAGCCTTCTCGCCCGGGAGGATTTTCGAGAAAAGGCGGAGCGGACGCTCGTGCTTTTCAAACGCTACCTGCAGGAGGCGCCCTCCGGGTTCGGGCAGATGCTGTGCGCGCTTTACTTCTTCATGGAACATCCCGTCGAAATCGCTGTGATCGGATCGCCGGGTCTGAAGGAAACAAAGGCGCTCCTCAATGTCGTATCCCGTTCCTGGGTTCCCAGCCGGGTGATCGCTGTGTTGGATCCCGAGGGCCCACCAGAGCCGAAGCATCTCATTCCCTTTCTGCTTGACAAGGCTCAGGTCGACGGCCGGCCCACGGCGTATGTCTGTAGGAATTTTACTTGCTCTGCGCCGGTTACCGCACCCGATGACTTAGGTCGTTTGCTCAGAGGGGGCACCTGAGTGAGCCTCGGCCGGAAAGGAAGGGCGCTCAGTGACGTCTGAATTCAGGGATCTGCCGGAGAAGCGAGGTCTTTCAAAGCGCTTCATACTTCAACGTTCGGGGCTCGATCGAAATAGACTCGATGACGACCCTGGAGATTGGATTGTCAGTTTCGTCTCTCGGCACTCTCGAAATCTCTCTCGCGACATCCATGCCCTCAACGACGTAGCCAAACACCGTATAGCTTCGGTCGAGGGCCGGCTGAGGCTCGAGACAGATGTAGAACTGGCTGCCGCTGGATTCCCACTTCGGGTTCACTTCATCCGGCATCCTCGCGGCAGCGACGGCGCCGCGGGCGTGCTGGTGTCTGATTTCGGCTGGAAGGGTATAGCCAGGCCCCCCAAGGCCGTCATTGGCGCGGTCGGCGTCTTTCGTGTTGGGGTCGCCCCCCTGAATGACGAAGCCGGGGATCACGCGGTGAAAGGTCAGCCCGTCGTAAAATCTCTCGCGGGCCAATTTCTTGAAGTTCTTCGTGGTTCTCGGGGTGTCTTCATAGAACGCGATGACGATGTTTCCCATGTTGGTTCGGACGACGGCGACTTCGTCGACGCCGTTGGCGTCACAGCCGACCAGGACCAGGCAGAACAGGACGCGGAAACAGAAGTTTGATCGGTTCATTTTTTCTCCCAACGGTAGCGAAAAGCAGTTCCGGAAATCAGTAGAACGATTTTGGATGCTTCCTCGATCGTTTCGCTGGCGGCAGACCCTCTCCGTCGGGGACGGCATTTTCATCCAGGATTCGCCGCGACACATAGACCGGGATATCCATCCGCACTGCCAGTGCCAAGGCATCACTCGGCCTGGAGTCGACCTGCACCTGCTGGCCATCCTTATGCTGAAGGTTTAGAATCGCAAAGAACGTCGCTATGTTCCTTCCCGGATCTACGGGCCGCAACTCGTCCACGAGGATAGAAATGATTCGAATACGGGTGGCCTCCAGAACCGCGTGAAACAGGTCGTGCGTGAGCGGACGGGGGAAGTCGTAACCTTTTAACTTTCGCAAGATCGCCTGACCCTCGCACGGTCCTATCGAGATCCGGAGAAAGCGTTCTCCCGCTGGGTCGTGGAGCCTCACGACGTGCTGATCGTAAGCGTCCCGTCGAACGTCGTAGACCTCAGTCTTCACGGCGTCCGAAGGGGGCGTTTGGGCCTCCGTTTCTGTTGCATACGCCCCCGAAACCAAGACAGCAGTCAGGTGGACAAACGGTAGAACCGCGCCCGCGAACCGATTGCCCGTATCCATAGCGAGCCCCCTTTCTATCGCCTATGAGGTTGGCGGCCGACGCAACGGAAATATAGCGGGGGCGTTTCTGTGAGGCAACTCGAAAAGCTTGAGACTCGGGACGCTCTTGTTATTGACAAGCGAATATGAATTTTCTATCTTTTGAATCTTTGTAAGTTTCCCAGTAGTTTGGCGCTTTTTCGTGACGCCGCCCACTGCTTGTTGCGGATGGTTGGGGCGATGCTGGTTAGCATGACAGGTTTCGGAAGGGGGGATGCGGAGGCAGACGGCCTTTCGGTCTCCGTGGAAATTCGCGCCGTCAACGGGCGCCATGGAGACGTTTTGGTGCGCCTGCCCCGGAGCCTGGCGGAGTTGGAACCCAGGGTCAAGGAGGTCGTGCTCACGACGATCTCTCGAGGTCGTGTCGAAGTCTCGGTCTTCCTGAAGGGCGGCAAGATAGATCACGGAATGCCGATCCTGAATGTGGACGTCCTACACGCGTACCGAGAGGTCATCGAGCAACTGAAGGCTCGAATGGGCCTCTCCGCGGAGGTCGACCCCCTGAAAATGGCGCTCCTGCCCAACGTCTTCGATTTCGCGCCTGCATCCCCCGACGTGGAGGCCGTTTGGGCCGTGGTTGAGCCGGCCTGTAAGGCTGCTCTGGCGGAATGCCAGCACCATCGGGTCGAAGAGGGCAAAAGGCTCCGACTGGAGTTTCTCCACCGAGTTGAGATCCTTGAGTCGCTTATTGCCCGGGCGGAGGATCGGGCTCCCGCGCGCGTCGGCGCGATTCGTCAAAAAATAGAGGAAAAGCTCAAGGAGGTCTTGGCCCCCGAAGCCGTCGACAAGAACCGCCTTCTGATGGAAGTGGCTTTACTCGCGGAACGGAGCGACATGACAGAGGAGTTTGTCCGTCTCCGCAGCCACAATGCGCAGTTTCTGGACACGCTTGAGCGAGAGGAGGCCGTGGGAAGACGTTTGAACTTTCTGCTTCAGGAGATGCTCCGGGAAGCGAACACCATCGGCTCCAAGGCAGGGGATGCGGAGATCGCTCATCTCGTGGTGGAAATGAAAGAGGAGGTTGAAAAGCTAAGGGAACAGGCGCAAAATGTCGAATGAGTGTCCGAGTCGGATGGAAATCCGTGACGGAGAAATCGCTCGATGCCGAAGAGCGTCCGAGATCGAACCCTAGCGCTCCTTTTGGATGGCAGTTCTTTTGCGCTTATCGTGGCAGGACCTTCGGGGGTAGGGAAAACCTCTATCTGTCAAGGCATCTTGGGCACGGACAGCCGAGTACGGGCTTGCGTGACGACGACCACCCGTCCAAAACGGTCCGGCGAAATGGATGGCGTGGACTACGATTTCGTGTCTGTGGAGGCCTTTCAGGAAAGGATCGAAAAGAGTGAATTCGTTGAATGGGCGAAGGTACACGGTTTCTTTTATGGCGCCACTTTTGACGCGGTTTCCAGGGCGCTTTCCGGCGGCGAGGTGATGCTCCTGGATGTTGACGTGCAGGGAATGAAACGGTGGAAATCCGTACTGGAAGATAGATGCGTCACGGCATTTGTCGTTCCGCCCTCCATCGAAGCCCTCGAGAAACGACTGGAAGAGAGAAAGACTGAGGACGCGTCGTCCTTTAAGATGCGCATGGAAGATGCCAAAAGGGAGGTCAGCCTGGCAGACGGATTCGACTATCTGATCGTCAACGGGGACCTCGACCGGGCCGTTTCAGATTTGGAGGCGATCATAAGCGCCGAGCGATGTCGGCCCCACAGGATGGGCAGCGCCCTGTCTCGGCTGCGGGATCAAGAGGGCTGGATCTGACGTATGGACGCGTCGCGTGGTCCAGCGACGGTTCAACGTCTATCGGAGTCTCAAACTCAGGAGGTGAGCATCGTATGGGAAAGATTTTCTTCATAGACGACATTAGCGGTGATGAGATGAATCCTTATGAAGCTGTGACGTTGGCCTCTCGAGAAGCCAGACGTGTCAACCAGTTGCGGCTGATCGGCGACTTGCCCAAGGAAACCGAAAAGCCGACGACGTTCGGACTCAACCGCCTCGCGGGCAAGGAGATCAGCCTGAATTATGCCGAGGAAGGCTCCGACGAGGAAATAGGAGAGCTGGAGGATGTCGCTCAGGAAAAGCCGAATCCTTCTCGGAATTAGCGGGGGGATTGCCGCTTATAAGAGCGTGGAAGTGCTGCGCGGACTCCAGGAAGTCGGCGCTGAGGTACGGGTAGTGATGACGCCGTCCGCACGTCAGTTCATCCAACCCCTGACGTTCGAGGTCCTTTCCCGCCACCCCGTATACACGGAACTTTTTTCGAAGGAAGAAAATACGGAAGTCGCCCACGTCACCTTGGCAAACTGGGCAGACCTGGTCCTTGTGGCCCCGGCCACGGCCCATTTGATCGGCAGAATGGCCCACGGGCTGGCAGACGATCTTTTAACGTGCATTCTTCTGGCCACGGGCGCCTCCGTGATGCTGGCGCCTTCTATGGAAACCCGCATGTACGAGCACTTCGCGGTGCAGAACAACCTCCGTAGATTGCGTCAGGCAGGCTGCGAAATCCTGGAACCTGATGTGGGGGAGCTGGCCTCGGGGCAGCACGGGGTGGGCAGACTGCCGCGCCCAGATCGGATTGTTGCCGCGGTCAAAGCAAGGTTGGAGAAGCACAACGCACTCAAGGGCAGAAAGATTGTGGTGACGGCCTCGCGAACAGAGGAGGACATCGACCCCGTTCGTTTCCTCACGAACAGATCAACGGGTAAGATGGGATACGCCGTTGCGAGTCAAGCCAGAAGGAGAGGAGCCGACGTGGTCCTCGTTAGCGGTCCGACGACGCTGGATGCGCCTGCCGATGTCGACGTGGTCGCTGTCCGGACCGTTTGTGAGATGCGCGATGCCACGGTGGCCGCGTTTCAGGATGCAGACGCGTTGATCATGGCCGCTGCGGTGCTCGATTTCAAGCCCAAACGCGTGGCCGGCTCCAAGATCAAGAAGGGAGGCAATGGGTTGCGTCTGGACCTCGAGCCGACGGAAGACATTCTTTCGAATTTGGGGCCGAGAAAAGGAAAGCGGATGCTCGTCGGCTTCGCCGTGGAAACGGAAAATGGTCTGGCCAACGCCAGAAAAAAACTAAAGGCCAAGAACCTCGATCTGATTGTGTTGAATGACATTACCGTAGAAGGGGCCGGCTTCGGCGTCGATACGAACCAGGTGACTCTCGTGGATCGATCGGAGCAGGTCGAACGGCTGCCAAAGATGACCAAGGTAGAGGCCGCTGACCGAATTCTAAACTGGATCGGTGGGCAGTGGACCTGAGGCGCGATGAAGAGGCGGATGCGATTCGTGTTGCCAAGCTATATCTCGAGCAGCAATCCGAACTTGGACTTACGCAGCTGCCAGCGGCAGCGCGCGCTGCATCCGCCGAGGATCAACTCGCCGGCTTTCACGCGTCCATCGAGCATTGCCAGGCGTGTAGACTTTTCAGAGGCCGCCGGGTCGTGGTGTTCGGAAGCGGGAGCCCGACCGCCGATCTGATGTTTATCGGGGAGGCACCCGGGCGAGAAGAAGACCTGAAGGGGCTGCCGTTTGTGGGAGCGGCGGGCGCGTTGCTGACGCGGATGATCGAATCGATCGGGCTTCGACGGGATGATGTCTACATTGCCAACGTCATCAAGTGCCGGCCTCCGAACAATCGGGACCCCGAACCGGACGAAATCAGAACCTGTGAGCCCTATCTGCGCCGACAGATCGAAATCATAAGGCCAATCCTCATCTGTTCACTCGGCCGGTTCGCCACCCAGGTGCTCCTAAAGACGGACGCCTCCATGGGGAAACTCCGGGGCCGTCTGTTCAATTACAGGGGCATTAAGCTGATGCCAACCTACCACCCGGCGGCCCTGCTTCGGAATGCCCGGTGGAAACGTCCGGCGTGGCATGATCTGAATCTGCTTCGAAACGAATACGATGAAGTCCGGATGCAACTGACCTGAAACGGCAGCCTTTTTAAACGTCTGAGCGATGCCTGAGCAATTGAGAACGCCTTCGCATCAAGATGCCGCAGATCGGATTCAGCCGCGCGCGGTCGAAGTGGAGAGAGCCGTCCTCGGGGCGATGCTGATCGACAAGGGCGCAATTGGGCGCGTTTTGGAGGTCCTAGGGGACGAGACCGCGTTCTACCACACCTCCCATCGAAAGATCTACGCTGCGATCGTGAGTCTGTATGACAGGGGCGAGCCTGCGGACCAGATTACCGTCACGGAGGAACTCAACCGAAGGGGCGCGCTCGAGCGCGTTGGAGGGGCGGTTGAAATCGCCGGGCTTGCAGGGGAGATGGCGACCGCGGTTAATGCGGAATACCACGCAAAGATCGTGCTGGACCGAGCCCTGCGAAGGAGGCTCATCGAGGCGGCGACGCAGACTGCGGCGGAGTGTTATGTGGAAGGCGAAGAGATCCGTGAGGTCATCGACCGGGCGGAGCAGCGCGTGTTCGGGGTCGCCGAGCGAGAGCTGGGGAAGGGGGTCGTGCCTCTTGAACCGGTGCTGCACGATACGGTCGCGATCGTCCAGAAGGCACAGGAGCGCTCCGGGGCGTTGTCAGGAGTCACCACCGGCTACAAAGACCTCGACGAGATCACGGCTGGTCTCCAAAGCTCGGACCTGATTATTGTTGCCAGCAGACCCGCCATGGGTAAGACCGCGTTCTCTCTCTGCGTCGCTAGAAACGCGGCCGTGGAAGCGAACACGCCCGTGCTCATCTTCTCCCTGGAGATGTCTTTGCAGCAGCTTGCGCAGAGGCTGCTTTGTGCCGAAGCGCGCGTGAACTCTCATCATCTGAGGACCGGGAGGCTTTCGGAAAAGGAATGGCAGCGTTTAGCCCATTGGATGGGAAAACTTGAAAAGGCTCCGATCTTTATCGATGACGCCCCCGGGCTCTCGGTGTTGGAGATACGGGCCAAGGCCCGGCGGGCAAAGACCGAACACCATATCGGCATGGTCATCGTGGATTACCTGCAGTTGGTGACTGTCAACGAGCGATCCGACAACCGGGAACAGGAGATTGCTCGGGTTTCACGCTCTCTGAAATCGCTGGCGAAGGAAATCGACGTCCCTGTCGTCGCCTGCGCCCAGCTTTCCAGGGCTGTTGAGGCGCGGGAAAAGAGACGGCCTCAGTTGTCGGATCTCCGGGAGAGTGGGAGTCTCGAGCAGGATGCCGACGTTGTGATATTTCTGTACAGACCGGAAGTGTATGACCTCAGGGATGAAGAAGGCAGCAGTCAGGAGGGGGTCGCGGAGCTGATTATCGGGAAGCAGCGCAACGGTCCAACCGGTAGCGTCCATCTGACTTGGGTGGGGGACTACGGACGTTTTGAAGAGCGCGAAATCTACCGTGAGCCGATCTCATCAGGACAGGCTTAGGATACGTTCACTCAGGGATTGAGATGGATATGGACGGAAGGTCACGCGTCTGGCTGTCGAAACTGCTTTCGCTGATGCTGAGGCACCGACCCGATTCGTTTGGACTTGCGCTAGACTCGAAAGGCTCTGCCGACCTTGAGGAGGTCCTCCAGGCGCTGCAGAAGAGACAACAGAACGTTGAGATGAGCGATATAGAGTCGGTCGTCTTCGAGTCCGAAAAAAAACGGTTTGAGATCACGAAAGGCCGCATTCGCGCGCGCTACGGGCACAGTATCCCGATTGAACTGGACGCAGATCCGATAGAACCTCCGGAATATTTGTACAAAGGGCTCGATGCGGGGGATGTAAAGCAAGCGCTCGCTGAGGGTCTCAAACCGACCGACCGCCGTTATGTGCACCTCTCCTTCGACCCGAACGTGGCCTCACGTCTCGGCGGGAGACGGGGCGGGTCCGGGTCTGTCGTTCGCGTGGAAGCGCTCCGCGCCCACCAGGCGGGTGCGCTTTTTTACGACTGCGGCCCCACGATACTCACACCTGAAGTTTCCCCTGAATATATCGTGCTCGAGGGGCCGGCCGACGCGCAGCGGGACCCGTCCGGTGAGAAGCTCGAGCAACAGGGACCCGTCACGTATGGCCGAAAGCGCAGGTTTTCGGAAAGCAAATAGCGGCTAGGCGGCGGGGCGACACGGCCGTTCTGCAGCCAGTCCTCAGAGATTGTTCGAAACAGCGGATTGTATTAGAACCCTCGATCTGGATGTTCGATGCCTAGAAAGAAATCCGACGCTACGGCCATTTTGGAGATGGCAGGCGATCTGGCCCGACAGACGGCCGCCGATGTCATCGTTGTCGTTGCCGACTCCGGGGTCAAGCGGGCCTCGGTCGAGGCGTTAAACAAGGTCTGCCAAACACTTGTCGTGACGCGGAACAAACGCCTCTTGAAAGGCATCGAGGAGAGCGGAGTGTGGCGGATGCAGTCCGAATTCGACGTGGACAACATAGCGCGTTTTGAACGCCTGCGGCAGGGCATCATCCTGGGTGTGGAGGCAGGTTACATCCCGAAGCGCAGCCGGCTCGTATGTCTGACCGGAGTGATGGGCAGCCGTGGCGTCGACACGCTTCTGCTCACCGACGCAAGTTTGGGGTTTGAAGACTTCCATCCAGACAGCGTGGCCGCCTTGGCAGGCGACCTGCCTGTCGGAGTCGTGCGAACGGTGCTCGATCTGGCGCTGGAAATCGGCCAGGAGGGCCGGGGAGGCGAGCCGGTGGGGGCGCTCTTTGTGGTCGGAGATTCGGCGCGCGTCATGGTTCATTCGAGAGAGATGACGTTCGACCCGTTTCGAGGCTATTCCGATCAAGACAAGAATATCTGCAACCCGGAGATCTGGGAGGGAGTCCGGGAGGTGGCGTTGATGGATGGGGCTTTCATTGTTCGGGACGATGGCGTCATTCTGGCGGGCGGACGCTACATCACGGCAGATGCCAAGGGAATTAACCTAGCCAAGGGACTTGGGGCGCGACACGTGGCGGCTGCGGCCATTTCAAAGCACACAAACGCGATTGCCGTGGCCATTTCCGAGTCCACCGGCACGCTGCGCGCCTTCCGGGACGGTGAAGTCGTCCTTCGCCGCGTGCCTTCGAGACGGGCAAAGGGTTAGCGTTTCAGGCATGGACATCAATCCTGAGGAAGTTAGCTTGATAGAAGATGGCAGAGGCGTCGGGTTGGTCAAACAAGGGGTCCGCCAGCCTGTTGCCCGGATCGTAAAGGCATTCCCGAACAGCCATCCAAACGGCTACGTCGGGCTGCTGGACGAAGACGGGCGCGAGATCGGAATGATCCGGTTTCCTGAAAAACTGGATGCTGCTTCCCGTGACTTGCTGAACGAACGACTGGGGGCTGCTCACGACGCGCCGGCCATCCTGAAGATCCTTTCGCTGGCATCTGAAGGCGGCGGTTACGTCTGGGAGGTGTTGACGGCCCGCGGGGAGCTGTCTTTCAGAACGCACGGGCCCCACGCCCTGAACAATGCGCGGTTGCCCGAGATTCTGGTCACGGACGAGCGTGGGAAACGTTACCGCATCGAAGACTACTCGGCCATGGATGCCTGCAGCAAGGACGTGCTGCGGGCGTTGCTCCCCGATTACGTCAGACGAGCCGGGCTGGGTCTTTCAAGTCGCCGAATGAGACGCAGGTTCACAATGTGAAAGGAGCCGGCGTGGATCCAGTTTCAGGTTTGTGAACAGAAAAAGCAGAGCGTTGTTGGTTTCAGCAGGCATTCTCATCGAAGCCTGTTTGGTCGGCATGCTCATCCTGGGAGACCTTGCCCGGAACATGCCGATTTTTTTCGTGCTCTTCTTCACGGCCACCGGAGCCTATCTCGGTGCCGTATGGAAGACCCGAACCGCCTCCCTCAAGCTTCTCTTCCTCTTCGGGTTCGTCTTTCGGGCCACGCTTCTCCCTTTGCACCCCACCCTGTCTGATGACATCCATCGTTATCTTTGGGACGGTCGCGTTCAGTCGGAGGGCATCAACCCTTATCGATATCCGCCGGACGCGCGCCAGCTGGCGCACCTGAGAGATGAAACGACGTATCCCCGAATCAACCACCCGAAGATACCAACGATCTACCCGCCGCTTGCGCAGATCACTTTTTTGGCCGCCAGGTTGATCTCCCCGACAGTGGTGGGTCTAAAGGCGGTCCTTATCGGGCTGGATCTGCTCACCGCCTGGCTCTTGCTCGGGCTCCTTCGCACCTACGATTTGAACCCGGGCCGCATCCTGATCTACCTGTGGAATCCCTTGGTTCTGCTTGAAATCTCGGGTAGCGGACACGTAGATATCCTTGGGGTGACCTTCCTTACCCTCGCGCTCCTCTACCTGTCGGTTGGCGGCTACGGCCGGGCGGCTTGCGCGCTCGGACTCTCCGTGCTCGGGAAGGTGTTTGCGGTCTGCCTGTTGCCCATTGCGTTGCGTTGGGCCTACACGCGAAGCCGTTTCGACAAACCTGGTCGAGCCATGGCTTGGCCCGTCGCCCTCTTTTTCGGAACGATGTTGGGGGGGTACCTGCCCTACGCCGACGTGGGCCGGGGTCTGTTCTCCGGTTTGTGGACCTACGCAAAACAGTGGGAATTCAACGCCAGTGTCTACGTTCTTCTGAATGGCGTTTTGGAACGGGACGACTTGTCACGTGTCGTCGTGGGCCTGCTATTCCTGAGCGCCGCGCTCGTCCTCACACTGAAAGGGGTTCATCCGGTTCGTTCCGGATACTTGCTCTCGGGGCTCTTCGTCTGGCTGACGCCGACGCTCCACCCCTGGTACGTGGTTTGGATCATCCCTTTCCTCGTGTTTTACGCGAGCCCGGCGTGGATCATCTTCACGGGGCTGGTCGTGCTCTCCTATCACGTGTTGATCGAATACCGGTCTACAGGTCTTTGGGAGTTGCCCGCTTGGGTCGGACTCGCTGAATATGGTGGGTTTGTCACCGTGTGGATGGGGGAGCGGGTGTGGCGGCACCTGAAGGAGAGAGGAAAGGGATTCCCCGCTGAAGAAAGGCCTTCTTGAATGCTCGATGACTTGATCGGTCCTACCCAGATCTTGACAAAAAGCACTTGACTGCAAAGACACAAATCCGTAAATTCATTTAATTTTGTTTATCTCCCTTTAAAATAAGGAAGATATGGATATTTTGAGGAGGGTCTCGAACGGATGGCTGAAAAATGGGTGGCCGGAGTCTTCTCCCGATCTGGACCTGTTTTCCACGAATCACGGAAGCGGCCACACGATTCGGCCGCCAAAAATGGGGAACCTGAAACCTTTTTTGGCGTCTATAATGTCTGATCGTATTTTTGGGGCCTGTTCATAGATGATGCGACGGAAGGTGTCTATCTGGGTCCTCTGCTTCGGTGCCCTGATGCTCGCCTGCAGCCAGGAATCTTCGGATGACCTGCTGACCAAGGGGGAAGATGCGACGCACGATGTCTCCACGTATCCCGAGGCGGAACGCTACCTTGTCAAGTTTCTGGACCTCTACCCCGATGATCCGCGGGCAGATGTGGCCTTGCAGGCCCTCGCGCGGGTTCTGACTGGACGGAACAAGCACGAAGAGGCAATTCGACGTTACCGTGAACTCATCACGCGCTTCCCGAACAGTCGGCACGTAGATCAGGCTCAGTTTATGGTGGGCTACATCTACGATCAACAAGGCCAACTAGATCTCGCCAGGGAAGCCTATCTGAAGCTGATCCGGGAATATCCCCGCTCAGATCTGCTAGACGACGCGCGGATATCGATCCAGAATCTGGGTAAGGCTCCGGAGGCTTGGTTGTTCCCGGATCCTGCCCGAGCGAAGGTCGGAGAATAGGGCAACGTGAATGTGGTCTGATGTAGAAAAGGGGCTATGGCAAGGGTCTTCTCTTTGATTTTCTGCAGGGATTTGGCATTCGCCCCGACGTGGGAGGCAGTATTTCCCTCCGCCTGCGCTGCGGTTCGCCGGCTGAGACAGACTGCGTCCCGAACGTCGAGATCGATCGAGCTCGCCCGCTTTCCGAGGCCGGCGTTCCCGTCTCTTCAACTTGCGCTCTCGCGGCAGGTGTGAAACGATGCAGATGGCAGAGGACATCCACGCGCTCAACGAAAAGGTCTCTCTGGAGAGTCGCTTTGTAGAGAAGGTGGTTCAGGAAGTCGCCGGCGTCATCGTCGGTCAGCAAGAGATGGTCGAGCGCCTTTTGATCGGGCTTTTGTGCAATGGGCACGTGCTGATCGAAGGCGTTCCAGGCTTGGCGAAAACATTGACGATCAACACGCTCGCTCGAACGATCAACGCCACTTTTCAGCGCATTCAGTTTACGCCCGACCTGCTGCCTGCCGACCTGATCGGGACCATGGTCTACCAGCAGTCCAGCGGAGAGTTTATCCCAAAAAAAGGGCCCATCTTTTCTCAACTCGTGTTGGCCGATGAAGTCAACCGGGCACCTGCCAAGGTTCAGAGCGCGATGCTGGAGGCCATGCAGGAACGACAGGTCACGATTGGCGGCCAGACGTTCTTGATGGAAGATCCGTTTCTCGTTCTGGCCACTCAGAATCCGATCGAACAGGAAGGCACGTATCCCCTGCCTGAAGCTCAGGTCGATCGGTTCATGATAAAATTCGAGGTCACCTACCCGAGTCGCCGGGAGGAGCGGGCGATTGTCGACCGAATGGGCGGCGGGCCCGTGCCGTCCACGACCGCCCTCGTCAGTCTCGACGACATCCGACGCGCCAGATCCGTGGTGGACGAGATTTACGTGGATGGAAAACTGAAGGACTACATCGTAGACCTCGTTCTGGCCACGCGCGATCCCGGCGAATATGGCCTGGAAGACCTGACTGGGCTTATCGAATATGGGTGTTCTCCCAGAGGCTCCATTTACATGACGAAGGCCGCGAAAGCGCACGCCTTTCTGCGGGGCCGGGGCTATGCGACCCCTGAGGATGTGAAGGCGGTCGGCATGGACATCATGAGGCATCGGATTATCGTAACCTACGAAGCGGAGGCGGAGGAGATCACTCCGGAAGCCATGATCCAGCGTATCTTTGAAAAGATCGAGGTTCCCTGAAGGCGCGACCATGACCCCGGCAGAGATTATGAAGAAGGTGAAGCGAATCGAGATTCGCACGCGTCACCTTGTGAATACCGTCTTCTCGGGAGAGTATCACTCTGTGTTCAAAGGAAAGGGGATGGCCTTTGCCGAGGTCAGGGAGTATGAGGTGGGGGATGACATTCGGACCATCGATTGGAATGTCACGGCCAGAATCGGACGTCCCTTTGTAAAGGTGTACGACGAGGAACGAGAGCTGACGGTCGTGTTGATGGTCGATGCGAGCGGCTCGGGGGACTTCGGCACGGTCGAGGGGATGAAAGGGGAGGTCGGCGTCGAGATTTGCGCGCTTCTCGCGTTTGCCGCGATCCAGAACAACGACCGCGTCGGTTTGATTATCTTTACGGACGACGTGGAGACCTATATTCCTCCCAAAAAGGGAAAGCGACACGTGCTTCGGGTGCTCCGTGAACTCCTCTATTTTCAACCCGGCCGAAAGGGCACGGACATTACGGCGGCGCTGGGTTACTTGAGCCGTGTGGCGACGCGCAGGTGCGTCGTGTTTCTCGTCTCCGATTTCATGGACTCCGGCTACGAAAAACCGCTTAAAGTGTCGGGGCGAAGGCACGACTTGATCGCGGTCGCGATTCACGATCCGCGAGAGGCGGAGATGCCCGATGTCGGGATCGTGGAATTGGAAGACGCGGAGACCGGTGATACAGTCTCGGTGGATACCTCCGATCCGAGTCTTCGGATGGCGTTTTCGAATGCCTACATGGAGCGAACCAGGCGCCGGGACCGGCTGTTTGAGTCGGCTGGCGTGGATCGGATCGATGTGAGCACCGCACGGTCGTATGTCGAGCCTTTGAGCCGGTTTTTCAGGATCCGGTCGCGTAAGTTGCAGGCTTAACCGAAGAAGAGGATGCGGGCATGATCGAAGTCGACCACTTGACCAAGCGCTACGGTCCGCATACGGCCGTCAGAGATATCTCCTTTCGCGTTGAACGGGGGCAGATCGTCGGATTTCTGGGTCCGAACGGGGCGGGCAAGACGACGACGATGAGGATTCTGACCTGCTATCAGCCCGCCACGGAGGGATCGGCCCGGATCGCCGGACACGACATCTTCGAACAGCCGCTGGAGGTCAAGCGACGGATCGGATATCTGCCGGAACTCCCGCCGGTCTACGTCGATATGAAGGTGAGGTCCTACCTGGATTTCGCTGCGACGATCAAGGGAGTTCCCAGACGGGAGCGGCGGGGCCGCATCGCGGACGTGATGGACAGGTGCGGGATTTCAGATCGGGCAGATCAGCTGATCGGGCATCTTTCGAAGGGGTATCGACAGCGCGTGGGGCTCGCCCAGGCCATCGTTCACAATCCCGAGGTGATTGTTCTGGACGAACCGACGATCGGGTTGGATCCGAACCAGATCCGGGAGGTCCGAAAGCTGATTCGAGGCCTGAGTCCGGACCACACGGTCATGCTCAGTACCCACATCTTGCCGGAAGTGGAGATGACCTGCGACCGCGTGATCATCATCAACAAAGGCGAGATCTCGGCCGAGGATTCCACGGAAAACCTTACGTCGACGCTGAAGGGAAACGAACGATACTACCTGGAAATTGCGGGCGAGGCACAAGACGCCGTTCGCGCCCTTAGAGAGGTGCCCGGCGTTGCGGAGGTTTCAAGGTCGGGAGATCCCCAGCGTGACGACGTCGTTCGACTGTTTGTGGACGTCCCGACGCGACACGATATCCGGGCCGACCTTGCCGCCAAAGTGGTCGAAAAGGGTCTCGGCCTGCTCGAACTGCGACGGCTCGAGATGCGCCTCGAAGATATTTTCCACGAGTTGACGACGAGCGAGGAGAGGGCCTAGATGCGAAACGTGGGTGCGATTTTCCGGAAGGAGATGCGGTCCTATTTCGGGTCCCCCATCGCCTACGTGGTCGCCGCGGTTTATCTGCTCTTCATGGGGTTCATGTTTCGGAACCTCGTCCTGGACTTCAATCAACTCAGCATGACCTACCTGCAGCGTCAGATGGCGCCTCGCGTCAACGTCCACGTATTCGTACTGAACAATTTTTTCGGGGTTCAATTCTTCGTTTGGATGATCGTGACGCCGATGCTCACGATGCGGCTTCTGGCAGAAGAGAAGCGGAGTGGGACGATGGAGCTGTTGATGACGTCGCCCCTGACCGTCTGGCAAGTTCTGATCGGAAAATTCACGGCCAGTCTGAGTCTCTATCTCCTGATCGAGGTCTGCGCGTTTGCCCTCCTTGGCATTCTGCGTGTCTACACGGATCTCGACTGGGGTCCCGTCTTTTCGGCCGGGCTGGCCGTTTTGCTCATGGGGTCGGCGTTCATCAGCGTCGGTATTCTGGCCTCTTCCGTGACCGAGAATCAAGTGATTGCCGTACTCCTTTCGTTTTTCATCTTGATCCTTTTGTGGGTCGTCGATTTGGCCTCGAGATTCGCCGGGCCGCTTGTGGCAGAGATCTTGAAGTACCTCTCCTATTTGAGACACATGCAAGATATGACGCGAGGCGTGATTGATACGGGTGATATCGTCTTCTTTCTGAGCATGAGCGGCTTCTTCATGTTTCTCGCCTATACGGTGCTTGAATCCAGGCGGTGGAGGTAGTAGGCCATGGCGGGCTTTTTCACGGGCAGGACCTTTCGATACGGATCCAACACGTTCGTCGCCGTGCTGATCGTCCTGGGCATCCTTGTGATCCTCAATATCCTGGCGACTCGTTATAACCGACGCTTCGACTTGACAGAAGAGAACATATACAGCCTGTCGGACCAGACGATCACGTTGCTCGACTCCCTAGAGGTCGACGTGCGGATTACGGCGTTCTTCAGGGATCGAGAACGGCAGAAATTCGAAGGCCTCTTGAAAGAATACGCCTACCACTCCGATCGGTTCTCCTATCGTTTCGTGGACCCGGATCGACAGCCTGCGGAAGCCCGAAAGTATAAGGTCAAGGGTTACGCCACCACGGTGATCGAGGCCGGAGACAAACAGGAGCGGCTGGTCACGCAAACAGAAAGGGATCTCACGAACGGGATTGCGAAGGCCGTCAGAGAAGGCAGAAAGATCGTCTATTTTCTGGTTGGCCACGGCGAGGTGTCGGCAGGGAGCGAAGATCGGAACGGGTATCAAAAGGTCAGAGAAGGCCTGCTTGTTATCAATTACGACGTCAGAGACTCGCTTGTTTTGGCTCAGGCCGAGCAGGTTCCAGAAGACTGCGATCTCCTGATCGTCGCCGGCCCAAAGAAGGCGCTGCTCGAACCCGAGGTCGATTTGATACGATCCTATCTGGAGGGTGGGGGCGCTGGGCTGTTTATGCTCGATCCCGGCGTGGCGTCCGGGCTGGACCGGATGCTGGAGGGTTGGACTGTCCGCCTGGGGAACGATTTTGTCGTAGACGGAAGCGCGGCGGGTCGACTTTTCGGGCTTGATTACTCGATGCCGGTCGCCGCAAAGTATGGGAAGCATCCGGTGACGGCAAAGCACGGCCGTCTGATGACCTTCTTCAGAATGGCCCGGTCGGTGAGTCGGGTGGGGACCACGGTCGGCGTAGAAGCGGTCGAATTGGTCCACACCTCGCAGCAGAGTTGGGGGGAAACCGAGCTCACGGGAGAGAAGCCGAAGTTCGACCCCGAGTCGGAGCAGCGAGGTCCGCTCTCGCTTGCGGTCGCCGTGAAGGCCGATCCCAAGAGACGCCAGTTGAGAATCGGGGATGCGGCCGGCCGAAAGACGCGAATGGTCGTGTTCGGTGATTCCGATTTCGCGAACAATCAGTTTTTCAGTGCGGCGGGCAACGGAGACTTGCTGCTGAATGCGGTAAGCTGGCTCCTGGAAGAGGGGGAGCTCATCGCCATTCGGGCGAAGGAGCGTACTTTCAGGCCGATCTTGCTGACCCCGCGAGACGAGACTTGGATCTTCCTGCTGTCGCTGGTGCTCTTGCCTGCAGTTCCTGTTGTCGCAGGAATTGCGGTCTGGTGGCGTCGCCGCTCCTGGCGGGGTCGGGTGGAGGAGGCCCGCCAACCCCGGGTCCTGGAACGGCTTGCAGTCTGGCGGCGGCGCTGACCCCGCGGCGCCCGCTGGCGGCGCCCTTTAAAGAGGTCATATGGGCTTTCGGACAACGGCGATTCTCGGCATTCTGTTTCTTGCGTTGCTCGGGTTCTTCTACTTTTACGAGTTGGAGGTTGCAGAGGAGCGAAGGCGGGCGGCAGAGCAGGAGAAAAGCATCCTGCGCATCGAAACAGAGGCCATCACCCGCGTTGAAATCACGTGGGCGGATACGCTTCTCGTGGCCGTGAAGGAAGGGAAGCATTGGCAGATTCTGGAGCCGATCCGCTTCGACGGAGACGACGGGAACTTTCACGGGGTCACGCAGATCGTTGGCGAACTCGACAAGCAGCGGGTGATCGCCGAGCGCGCGTCGGTCGAAGGGGGTGAAGTCGATCTCTCGGAGTTTGGCCTTGCCGAGCCCGAAATCGTCTTGGTGATTCATCAGGCGGGAGAAGACCCGGATACGGTCTATGTCGGCGACAAGACGCCTAGCGGGGGCTACTTCTACCTGAGGCGGTCCGGAAATCCCGAAATTTTGATGAGCAGCGGCTGGCGCAAGGATTTTTTCCAAAAGGGACTGTTCTATCTGAGAGACAAACAGATCTTGCCTTTCAAGGTGCTGGAAGATATCGGAAGGATTGAGGTCGCTTCCGACGGGCGCCTGGTCGAGGCCGTGAAACAAGGGGAATCGTGGTACTTGCAAAAGCCGGCGTCCAATCGGGCGGACGGCGACGCGGTGCGGGGGTTTTTGAACCGAGTGCGATCAGGGAGGATTCTGGAATTCGTCGATGAGGGGGGTGAAGACCTCGCCCCGTATGGCCTCGATCGCCCCTCGGCCAGAATCTCCCTGTTTGAACGGAGCGAGAAGAAGACGCTCATCCTAGGCGACTCAACCGCGGTCAACGGCAACACGCGCTACTATGGCAAGTATCTTGGGAGGTCTCCGATCTTTCTGATCGATAAGAGCTTGGCCGCGCAGCTCCTGGCTTCGTCCTCGAACCTGGGACACAAGCAAATTTTCGGGTTTGAGCGCGCCGGCGTCAATCGCATATCCCTGGTCTATCCTGACAGCACGGTGCACTGCGAGATCGACACGAGGTCGAACGAATGGGTCGTCCTGTCTCCGGCCTCGCGGTTGGTTCTGAGTTCCAACGTAGAAGGTCTCATCCAGCAGGCGAGTGCGATCACGGCGAAACGATTTGTGTCTGAAGCCGTGGATGACCCGGGTCGGTACGGTCTGGATGAGCCGATCGTCCGAGCCAGCTTCTGGAAGGGCACCGAGCTGAGAAGGGAGATCACGGTGGGGAAGGTGGGTGACGTCATCTACGCATCGAGCGACGCAAGTCCGCCGGTGGTTGAACTCCACGAGGCGGCTTTGAATGAACTCGCGCTGGAATTGATTCTGAAGCGGGTGCGTTCGGAATAGGGGAGCAGCAGCGTCACAAACGGGCGGTTACCGCCTGGGAGGATAGTGCATTGAAGCTCATGACCCTGCTTCTGGTGATGGGCCTCTCCTCTTCTCAGTGCTTTGCTGAAGAGGCGGAGGAGGTGAAACCGGCGCTGGAGGATAGTATCCAGCTGAGCAACTACGATTGGCGTTATGCGCCTTACGTCTCACACCTGAAAGAGCAGATTGAATTCAGCATTGTTCCTTCGCCTGGCTTCAGGTTGGGTCTGGTGGAGGGAAAGATTTGGGCTCGCTTCAAGATTCTGCGCAGTGGAAAGATTTTTGACCATCAGTTTTTGGACGCGGCGGGAAGTCCTCTGAAGAAAGACAGGTGGACACGAGGCGTAAACGTCCATCGCGAAGCAAGGCCCCTGCCGGAGGATTTCCCCGAAGACTACTTGGAAGTGACCGGGATTTTCGATTTTTCCATGATCCGCCTGAGAGAAGAGAAAGAGAAACCCCGGGCGATCGACAAGGACGTTGTCATTATCAGCGAAACGGTCGGCGAGGTCATCGATCTCGAGGAAAGGAATCGCTACGGACTGTTTCGCGAAGTTGATGGATTCTTGTCAGCCGCCTATTTCAAACATTCCGGGGATACTTATACGATCCAACTCGTGACGCTTGGCCCCTCGGGGAAGGAGGTCACGCAGGAAAATCCCGTGAGCTATGCCGCGGTGGAGATGATTCGAGGAAAGATCGAAGCGGCACAAGAGTGACCTCCGAACGGGGTATTCTCAGGTCGACCTCACGACGTGAACCTGTTCAGATTCAAGCCGATGACTCAGCGCAGTTCCTACCTGCTTCTCGTCCTCTTCCTGCAGTTTCTCGCCCCTTCTGTTTCCGCCGGACTCTCCGTCTCCAGCGGCGTCGATCGCGATACGGTTTCGGTGGGCGATCTCGTCTCGTTTCAGGTTCGCGTTTTTCGAGCGCCAGGAGACCGGGTTGAGATTTTGCCCGGGGAAGGATTTCCGGGCATCTTCGAGATTCGAAGTCAGCAGGCTCCGGTCGTTCGAAGGAAGGACGGAGCGCGGGTTGAAGAGACGCGGGGTTATCTCCTCGCGGCTTACGAAACGGGCGCGTTTGAGCTTCCCTCATTCGGCGTGGTCGCGGTCTCTGCGGCGGGAGATACGGCCAGAGCCTGGAGCGAGCCCGTGCGGATGACGGTCCGCAGCGTCAGGCCTGACGGACTCACCGACATTCTGGATATCAAACCTCCAGTCGAAGTGGAAGCCACCATACCGCCGTGGATCTGGTCCGCGTCGGTCGGCTTCCTCGGAATCATCGCGGCCGCCGTATACTATCTGAGGCGAAAACGCCGCGAGCCGATTCTCCAGCCAAGCCCGTCTCCGATTGACTGGGGCGCGGAGGTGATGAAGATCGCCGAGATGGGCCTGATCGAGAAGGGCGACTACAGGCAATTCTACACGAAGCTTTCCGAGCTGTTTCGTCGGTATCTGGAAGCGGAGGTGGGCATCGAGGCGATGGAGCGCACGACGCCGGAGATCGCGGCGGATATGGACAGAGGCGCGATTTCGGAGGCCACCCTCGCCGGTTCTCGGGCGTTTCTGTCAGAGGCCGATCTGGTAAAATTCGCGAAATTCAGACCGCCTGAGGGGGTCGTTCGCAAGGCGGCTGGGCAGGTGCTGCAATTGTTCCAGGTATTGGCGTCTACGCCCACGCCGTCCGCCGAAACGCAGGCAACTACGGAAGAGGACTTGGGATGATCCGGTTTGAAGACCCGGAGGCACTCCTGCTGCTTGGACTCATTCCGGTCGTGATCTATCGTTACCTCCGCCGGGAGCGGCAGAAGCGGGGCAGCATTCGGTTTTCAGACGCCACGCTTTTTGAGGGCATTCGATCTTCTTTGCTTCTCAAGTTGAGACACAGCTTGATCCTGTTTCGTTGCGCGGTGCTGCTGCTGATCGTCGTTGCCTTGGCGCGACCGCAGTCGGGCCGGGAGGGGCGCGAGTTTCTGACACAGGGGATCGACATCGTGCTTGCGCTCGATGTGTCCAGCAGTATGGAGGCGCGAGATCTCGGCGATCGGCAAAAAAGTCGTCTGGACGTCTGCAAGGAGGTGGTGACGCAGTTCGTCGAAGGGCGCACGAACGACCGATTGGGGCTCGTCCTGTTCGCCGGAGAGAGCTATACGCAATGTCCGCTCACGCTTGATTATCGGATTTTTCAGAGCTTCCTGGATAGCGTTGACATCGCCGAGGAGTCGTGGGATGGCACGGCCATTGGCACCGGAATTGCAACCGCCGTAAACCGTCTGCGTCACTCCGATGCCAAAAGTAAGGTGGCCATTTTACTGACGGACGGCGTGAACAACCGGGGAGAGGTCGATCCGATTACGGCTGCGAAGGCGGCAAAGGCCGTCGGCGTGCGGATCTATACGATCGGAGCCGGGAGTGACGGCACGGTGAGACGGAAAGTCGACGGTGGGATCCTTGGATCTCGATATGTTTCGGACAAGGTGGAAATTGACGAGGATGTCCTCAAGGAAGTGGCGTCCATCACGGGAGGCCGTTACTACCGGGCGACGAGTGAGCGGAAGCTGGAGGAGATCTACGAGGAAATCGGAGAGATGGAAAAGGTGGATATTAAGACGAGGGACTACGTAGATTACGAGGAGCGCTTTACGGGTTTTCTCTGGCCAGGGCTGTTTTTGTTGGGGCTGGAGATCCTGCTGGCGAACACCCGCTTTCGGAGGATTCCATAACGTGCGTTTTGGCAACCTCCAGGCATTCTGGTTTCTGCTCTCGGTCCCGTTGGGCCTCGCCTTTTACTTTTGGGCGTTTCACCGGAAGCGGCGCACGATGGACCGATTTGGCAATCCGATGCTCGTCGCGAGATTGACGTCGGTCACCAGTTTCGCACGCCAGGGCGGCAAGGCCGCCATGATCCTCACGGGCATCTTTTTCCTCGTTTTGTCTCTGGGGCAGCCACAATTCGGCACCAAACTGGAGCTCCTGCACCGCAGAGGCGTCGATATCGTGATCGCCCTCGACACCTCCCTGAGCATGCTGGCCGAAGATATTAAACCCAATCGCCTCACACGGGCTCGATATGAGATCGAGGGGCTGATCGATCGATTGGAGGGCGACCGGGTTGGCCTGGTGGCCTTTGCGGGAAAGGGCCTCGTGCTGTGTCCTCTTACCCTCGATTACGGGGCAGCCAAGCTCTTCCTCAACACGGTGCGCGCAGACTTGATCTCGGTTCGGGGCACGGCGATCGGAGAGGCCGTCCGGGTGGCTTCGCGCGTTTTCGGATCGAGCGAAAAAAAATACAAGGCCTTGATTCTGATCACGGATGGCGAAGACCACGCCGGAGATCCGCTCGACGCCGCAGAGGCGGCATCGGAAGCCGGTGTGCGAATCTTCTCGGTCGGCGTTGGGACGCCCGACGGGGAGCTCGTGCCGGTGCGCGATGGAGGCGAGGTCAACTACTTGAGAGATCCACAAGGTCAGATCGTGAAGACCCGCCTGGACCAAGCGACCTTGGAGAAGATGGCCGCACTGACCGACGGGGCCTACGTGAGGGCGGCGGGGGGAAAGGTCGGGCTTGAGGAAGTGTATGCCCGTATTGCAGAGATGGAGAAGAAAGACCTAGGTTCACGTCGGTACACCCTGTACATAGAACGGTTCCAATGGCCTTTGGTGCTTGCGCTGGGCTGCTTGTTGGGGGAAGCCCTGATTTCCGAGCGGAGAAAGCGCAAGGTGGCGTGGCGTGGGAGGTTCCAATAGACCTGCATGATCGCTCGCCGCGACCGTTGAGCTCGAAACGCTGTCGCCCCGGAAGAGGGAGCGTGAATCGTCAACCTCTCTTGTGGCGTTCGCGTGCCAGGACCGTGGGGCGCCTCACGATCCTTGTGATCATCCTTCCGCTTATGGGGTTTACGTTCCTGGACGGGGTCGCGGAGAAAAATCGTGAGGGCAATCGGCTGTTCGGAGAAGGAAAATTCGAAGAGGCCGTCCAATACTATTTGGAAGCGCAGGCGGAAAATCCGGAGACGTTGGAGTTGCGGTATAACTTGGGGGATGCGTTTTACAGGCAGGAAGCTTATGACAAAGCGCTCCAGGAGTTCAAGCGGGCATTGGAGAGCCGGGATAAAGCCCTGTTGGCGAAATCCTATTACAACATCGGGAATGTGAACTTCCGGCAGAAGAGATTGGGGGAGGCTGCCGAGGCCTACAAGAGATCCTTGGAACTTGATCCCGACGATCTCGACGCCAAGATCAACCTTGAATTGACGTTGGAAAGACTGGAGGCCATAACCCACGCAAAAGGGCTGAAGGAGAAGGCAGAAGCGCTCATCAAGCAACGTCGGTTTCAGGACGCGTACGACCTGATGATCGAAGGATTGCGCGTCAATGCCGCCGTCGGCGTTTACCGGGATTTCATAAGACGAATCAAAGACATCCTGGATATCGAGAAAGGGTCATGATCCGAATTTTGAGCCTCATCGGGCTGATTGCAGGGTCAGTCGTGATCACGATGGAGGCAGCCGCAAGGACCGCCGATGACTATTTTTGTCACGCCGCCGATCCCTATACCGCCGGCAGGTTCGACAGCGCCCGGAGCAGAGTCGAGCTTGGATTACAACAGTATCCTTCAGATCGCAAGCTTCAGGCGCTCCTGAAAAAGATCGAAGAGCAGCAACAGGAAGGGGAAAAGGAAGAGGAAAAGGAGCAACAACAGCCGGAGGGGAAGCAACAGCAGGGACAAGAGCAGGAACAGGAACAGCAGCAAGAGCAAGAGCAAGGGCAAGAGCAAGAGCAAGGGCAAGAGCAAGGGCAAGAGCAAGAGCAAGGGCAAGAGCAAGGGCAAGAGCAAGGGCAAGAGCAAGGGCAAGAGCAGCAACAGGAGCAGCTCGGCCTTGAAGAAGCGGAGCGGATTCTGGACGCACTGAAGGCCCGTGAAGTCGATGCGCAGAAGCGCCGGAGGGTGCGGCTGTCAGAAGAGAGATACACGGAAAATGAATGGTAGAACAGGAAAGCTTGTTGGATTGAGGCCGACGAGGTCGAAAGCTGATCTCGGGAGATCGAGTCGGCTGGGGTCGATCCTGCTGACTGTGGCCGTCGCCTTGTTGAAGCCCGGGGAGGCCGATGCGGCGGACTTGGATTTTCGTGCGAGCGTTGACAGGAACCGGATTGAGGTTGGAGAGCGCCTGACCCTGACCGTCTCGATCTCCTCGGAAGGGTTGAAATCGGCTCCGACGCCCGAGCTGGACGCGCCGGAGGGGTTCGACGTGCTTAATAGGACGTCGTCGAGTTCGACCTCTATCAGCATCGTCAACGGGGAGATGACCACCACGAAGGATGTCGCTTTTGTCTATACGTTGGAGGCCGTACGCGCCGGTTCCTTCCTGATCGGTCCGGCCCGGATGACCCATCAGGGGAAGGTCTATAAGACTTCGGCGATCCGGGTGGAGGTGGCCAAGAAAATGGGAGGGGGGCAGCCTCGGCCTAAACCTCGGCCGGGCAAGAGGCCGAGAGGAACGGAAGATCGCGACATCGAAGCGAATCTCTTTATCCGGCCGGAGACGAACAAAGGCCGCGTCTACGTGGGAGAGCAGTTGAACCTCTCCTACACCCTCTACACCAAATACAACCTTCAGAACGTGAGCTACAGCCGGAACCCGACCTTCACGGGGTTTTGGGCCGAAGCGCTCTACGATGCCCAAAGACTGGATCTGAAGCGCGAAATCGTGGAGGGCCAGGCCTACAATACGCTGCTCCTGAAGCGCGTTGCCCTCTTTCCCACCACATTCGGCAGGCAGAAGCTGGAGCAGCTCGAAGTGGTTTGTGATGTCCCGGTTCGAAGCCACCGAAGGAGTTTGTTCGACTTTGACGATTTCTTCGATTTCAACCCGTTTCAGGTTCGGCAGGTCGCGTTGCGGTCCGCGCCTTTGGAAGTTGAAGTGCTGCCGCTGCCGGCGGGCGCTCCGCCCGGTTTCTCGGGTGCCGTCGGCCAGTTCCGGATCGTGGCGGAGGCGACGCCCGGGACGATCGCAGCGGGCGAACCGGTCTCGTTGAAGGTGACTCTTTCGGGTCACGGCAATCTGAACGCGCTGTCCGATCCGGAGCGTCCGGATGTCGCGGGACTGAGATTTTACGATCCCAAAGTCGCCATCCACAAGGAGACGAACGGAGGCCGCTTTAGAGGCCGAAAGCTTTTCGACTATGTGGTCATTCCCGAAGCGGCCGGCCCGGTCCGTATCGGTCCGTTCAGGTTGTCCTATTTCGATCCCGATCAGAGGCAGTTCGTGACGATCGAGAGTCGACCGGTAGATCTGATCGTAAAACCGGGGCGGGTCCCCGACCCGGCGGCGATGGCTCCGCTCTTGAGTAAGGAGGAGATCCGGCTGTTGGGAGAGGATGTCCGCTACATCAAGCCGGATGTGACCGTTCTGGAGGATCGCGGAGGGCCGCTATACGGGGATAGACGCTTTCTTGCGCTTCAGGTCTTGCCCGTGCTTGCGCTCGCGAGTGTGCTGGTCTATAAGCGGCACCGAGAACGGATTCTTGGCGATCTGGCCTACGCCCGACGTCGCCGGTCCAGGTCTGAAGCCAAACGCAGGCTGTCCGAGGCCGGGAGGCTGCTGCGCGACGGCGAAGATGACGCCTTCTACGCAGAGGTCTACAGGGCCCTGACTCAGTTCCTGGCAGACCGATTGGATCTGGCGCCCTCCGAGATTCTGGCCGCTTCGTCGGACAAGATCCTTGCGGCGCGGGACGTGCCGACCGATTTGGCCGTCCGGGTCAAGGCGGTGCTTCACCAATGCGACGTGGCGCGGTTTTCACCGGCCCAAGTTTCAAATGGTGGGATGAAGCAGCTTTTCGAACAGACGCGAGAACTGATCGAGGCGCTGGGAAAAGTGACCTAGCGGTGGATGAACGGATGAGATTCCGTGCCTGGTTCGGCGCCGTTGTCGTCCTCCTTTCGGTGGACCGCTCGGACGCGATGGATGCCGGCGCATCGGTCTACAATGACGCCAACGTCCTCTACCGACGTGGGGCGTATGCCGAAGCGGCGGCTCGCTACGAGCAGTTGGTGGCGCGAGGCGCAAGGAACGGCCACGTCTATTACAATCTGGGCAACGCCCATTTCAAGGCCGGTCGGATTGGGCGGGCGATTTTGGCCTACGAGCGGGCCCTCGTGCTCATGCCGGGGGATGCGGATGCTGTGGCGAACCTGAGATTTGTGAACGCCTTGAAGGCGGACAGGGAGTCCGAGCCCGACGTCAATTTTCTCACCCGTGTCTTGAGGAGGGTTTACGGTGCCTTCAATGCCGACGGGCTTGCCCTGTTCTCCAGCGTTCTGCTTTTTGTCGTATGCGGCGCTGTATCGGCTGTCGTGCTCGTGCCCGGAAGACGGGTCCTCCGCACTGTCCTCTTGGTCGTTTTGAGTTGCGGCCTTTTCGGATCCAGCGTCCTGCTGGCATTCAAGATTTACGACCAGGAGGTGGTCCAGGAGGCGGTCGTTCTGGAAGAAGCGGTTCTGGGACGCAGCGGACCCGGAGAGGACTATCTTCAGGTCTTTACCATACACGAGGGAACGAAAGCGGTCATCGAGCGCGTCGAACAGGAATGGTTCTTGGTGCGACTTTCCAACGGGATCGGGGGATGGATAGCCAGGGCGAGCGTCGAGAAGATTTGAAGATGGCCGGCGTATCGAGAGATTGCCCCATGGCTTCCTTTAGCCGGGAGAAACAGGTTATGCCTTACCGTGCGTGGTTTCAGTGCGTCAGAGGCTGCGAGGGGCATTATCCACTCACGCAGATCGTTTATGAATGCCCGAAGTGCGGGGGATTGCTCGAAGTCAGACACGACATGGACGCCCTCCGCACGAAATCTCCGGCCTACTGGCGGCAGACGTTCGATCGTCGATACATGCGAACGGAATGGCCTTACGGAAGTTCCGTATGGGGCAAGAAGGAGATGGTCTGTCCGGTGGTCCAGAACGACAATGTTGTCTCCATGTATGAAGGGGGGAGCAATCTTTTCTGGGCGGAACGCCTCGGAAGTCAGATCGGCTTGAAAGAGCTTTGGGTGAAACAATGCGGGAACAGCCACACAGGTTCATTCAAGGATCTCGGAATGACCGTGCTCCTCTCCATGGTGAAAGAGATGATTTCCGGCGGAGCGCAGATTCCAGCCGTGGCCTGCGCCTCGACCGGCGATACCTCAGCGGCGCTTGCTGCCTACTGCGCCGCCGCGGGCATCCAGGCCATCGTCTTTCTGCCGAAGGACAAGGTCTCTGCCGCGCAGTTGGTGCAGCCCTTGGCCAACGGCGCCCTCGTTTTGAGTCTGGATACCGATTTCGATGGCTGTATGAGGCTCGTTCAGGAGTTGTGCCGTGAGGAGAACATCTACTTGGCCAATTCCATGAACTCCCTCCGTGTTGAGGGCCAGAAGACGATCAGCGTGGAGCTCCTGCAGCAGTTTGATTGGAAAGTCCCGGATTGGATCATTGTTCCTGGAGGGAACCTGGGAAACGTCAGTGCAATCGGTAAGGGGTTTCTAGAGATGCAGGAGATGGGTCTCATCGAACGGCTTCCTCGGCTTGCCGTTGCCCAGAGCGCCGCGGCCAATCCACTTTATTTGAGCTATACGAACCATTTCGATCGATTTACGTCCATCCATGCACGTCCAACGCTGGCCAGCGCGATCCGGATCGGGGATCCTGTGAGCGTTGAAAAGGCGATCAAGGTGTTGCGTGCGTTCGACGGCGTCGTGGAACAGGCGTCAGAACAGGAACTCGCCGATGCGGCGGCGCGCGCTGACCGGACCGGGCTCTTTTCCTGTCCTCATACGGGCGTGTCCTTTTCCGCGCTATTCCGGCTTCGCAAGAGCGGCGTGATTCACGGGGATGACAGGGTCGTCGTGATTTCCACAGCGCACGGTTTGAAATTTACAAATATCAAGGTCCAGTATCATTCCGACCAGCTTCGCGACCTGGGGGTCGAGCCTCATTACGGCAATACGCCGGTCGAACTCGCCCCCGATTTTGAAGCCGTACGTCGCCGCGTGTTTGAAGCGCTGGAGTTTCGAATGAAAGGTTGACAGAGCCAAGGGTTTTGTTTAAAATTATCGAGTCTTTTGCTCTCGATGGAACAGCAGTGGTGATTTGAAGCGTATTGCGGCCACTCTAAAGAACTCGCTAAAAAGCTGCTCGACGGCCGACGGATTCTGACTGTAGCGACTCGCTTCCCGGGCTTTTTGGCGCCCGGTATTTTTTTGTCAAGGAGGTCATACGGCGATGCATCCAGATGGCGAGGGCCTTTGTTCATCCACAAGGGCTGTACACGCGGGTGAAGATTACAGCCGCTGGGGGCACGCCCTTACCGTGCCGATTGCCCAAACCTCGACCTACGTGTTTGAAGACAGTCAGGCGGTGGACGACTTTGTTTCGGGTCGCGCTTCAAGGTTGGATTACGGTCGGTACGGGAACCCGACGCAGCACATTGCGGAGGAAAAGCTGGCAGTGCTGGAAGGGGCGGAGGCTGCATTGCTCTTCTCTTCCGGAATGAGCGCCATTACCACAGCGCTGCTGGCCATGCTCTCGAGGGACCAGCACGCCATCATCATGGACGACTGCTACCGCAAGACCGCCCAGTTTTGCAAGGTGGTGCTCCGAAAATTCGGGGTAGACACGACGTTTGTGCAGGCGGGAGACTATGACGAACTGGAGTCGGCCTTTCGTAAAAACACCCGGGCCGTTGTGTCCGAATCTCCGACCAATCCGCACCTGAACGTGTTGGATTTGGAGAGGCTCGTGTCCGTTGCAAAGGGGAGGCGCGCCAAGGTCGTCATCGACAGCACCTTTGCAACCCCCTTCAATCAGCAACCGCTCTCGTTCGGCGTCGACTTGGTGATTCACAGCGCGACGAAGTACCTGGGTGGACACAACGATCTCATCTCGGGCGTGGTGCTGGGCGCAGAACCGCTCGTCTCGGCGATCAAGGATTATCGCGGTATCCTGGGCGGGATTCCAGATCCTCATTCCGTCTATCTGCTGATTCGTGGCCTCAAGACCTTTCCACTCAGGATGGCTCGTCAAAACGCGACGGCAGTGGCCCTTGCGCGTTTCCTCGAAGCGCACAAAAAGGTTCGCAGAGTCTACTATCCGGCGCTCGAGAGTCACCCCCACTTCGACATCGCGCGTGCCCAGATGCGCGGCCACGGCGGTGTGGTTAGCTTTGACCTGAACGCTGATCTGGAAGGGACCATGGCTTTTTTGGACCACCTGCGCATTCCCTGTATCGGTGCCAGCTTGGGGGGCGTAGAGAGCATTGTTTCGCACCCCGCCACGATCTCCTACTATGAGCTGTCACGGGAAGAGCGTCTGGAGATCGGGATCGTGGATGAACTCGTTCGATTCGCGGTAGGGGTGGAAGAGGCGGAGGATCTGATTGCAGACCTGGCTAACGCTCTGGACAAAATCTAGGTCCTGGGGACGTTATGTTTCTTTCGGTGTTCATCGAATCTCTCCGTGCCCCTTTTAAGGATCCAGAATGGCTTCCAAAGGTTTTGGTCGGGGGGCTGCTCGATCTCGGGCTGGTCCTGCTTGCCCATTGGGGCCTTTCGAGCGGGAGTCTTACGCCCGTCTTCTTCGCGCTCGTTCCAGTCGGGCTGTTTCTAAAGCTTGTGGCTTGGGGGTATCTCTATCGGATTTTCATCGATGGGCTGAATGGAACAAAATGGACCGAGCTTCCGAGTTGGCGAGACTGGAAACCGTTCTCCATCGCGGGCTTTTGGCTGTTCATCATTGTATTGGGTTTTGCATTTCTTGCTGTAGTGGGCTTGTTGGCCCTGCTGGCGCCGTTCGGTGGAACGCCCACGTCCAAGGAACCCGAAGGCGTGGCCATGCTCGTGCCCGGCTTGTTGGCCACGTTTGCAGTCTTGTCTGGATTTTTTCCGATTGCGTTCGCGCGGCTCGCGGCGGAGGGTAAGGTTTGGGCCGCCTTCGATCCGGGCGCCCTCCTGAAGGACATCCGAGAGGTGGTGCGCGCCGACTACATACAGTCCTGTTTCACTTTCTTTTTCTTCTGGTTGGCCGGCAATTTGGTGTTGAGCACGCTGCCTTACATCGGGCTTCCTCTCGTTTCGATCTATCTGTTCTATGTCATCGCGGTGTTCGCGCAGGTCTTCGGCAGGGTCATCGGTGTGGAGGGCCAAAGGGCGCGGAACTACGGACGCCTGTAAAGAATCCGATTTCAGAACAAAACCTCCGCCCTTGGCCGACGGGTTTTTTTCTGCTGACCTCCTGAATTCAAACGGGTATGGAGGGTACAAAACGAGCCGGAGCCCCGAAAGGCCCCGGCTCGCGTAGAACCAAATCTGTGGCCCTCAGACGACGTTCCAGGCCGCATCGAGTGCACGTTTGGCGTTGGCAACAACCGTTTCAGCCGATTCTCCCTCCATTGGCGCGACCTCAAAACTGAGAATGGGCCGTTTGTTCGGATCCAAGTATCCGATGTTGAGGAGTTCAGCCAGAAACTCGGCGAGCTCGACCACATCATTTTCGCCATCTTCGCACCCGAAACGGGGATGGTTGTCCCCGTACGCCGGATGCTCGGCGTTCTTCATGACGCAATTCCCGATATGTGCGTGAACCAGATGGTCTCGTGCAAGCCCCAGGGCGTAGGTCGGACTTTCTCCCTGGAGCGGCAGGTGACTCAAGTCGAGCATGAGGCCGAAGTTCGCGTACTCTTTGCGGACGTCCAAAGAGACCGCCACACCCAAGGCATTGGGTCCGACGAGACGGTTTTTGCCATACGGGACACGATCGAATGTCTCGAGGACAACATTCATGTTCTTGGATCCAGCGTAGTCACAGAGACGTTTTAGAGAGTCGATAAGGAGGTCAGACGCCCGATCCCGATCCGAGGCTCCAGGATCGGGGCCGGAAAGCAAGGCCACGCCTTGGGTGCCGAATTCAGCAGCTTGGTCGATGCCCCCTTTGACCGCATCGATCGCCTGGAATCTATGAGACTCATCGAATGAATTCAGGTCGAGTTGGTTCCCGAGCAGGATCGGTTGCGCACCGAAGGCGACATCCAGATGCGCTGTTTCGAGCAGATCGATGGCCCTTGACCTGATTTCCGGATCGTTCACCCGGGTGATCTCAACGACTTGAAAGTAGGGGTCCCGCGCGATCTTTTCCAGAGATTCCAGAATCGGTCCCTCTCCGCCCATGCAGGCTTTGTAGGCCATGAAGTGGACAAGCCCGACCCGCGCGTAGCTCTGAATCGGTTCTGTCATAAAAACAGGCTCCTTGGTGTCTTGGTATATCGAGTAGGGTCGAAATGAAGCTACCGATTCTGTTTTGGGTTGTCAAACACCAATTCGGGACAGCGGCGCGGCGAACAGCGGGCATTCCTCCTTGACTTTCCGAGGGGCGCCTTGTATAATTTGTCGCGATTTCTCGAACGTGGATGGGGGGTTACCGAAGCGGTCAAACGGGGCAGACTGTAAATCTGCTGGCACATGCCTTCGGTGGTTCGAATCCGCCACCCCCCAACAGACTCACGGCCAGGACGAATCCCTCCTTTTTTGGAGGGTTTCTTTTTTGCCAAGGTTCGAGGACCGCCGCCCATACAGGTGGGGAACCACAGCACGCGTTTTCAAAAAAGGCTTGACTTTATAAGGGATTTTTTATAGTTTATTCAATCTCGAAAAGATTTGGAAATTATCCTGACATCACATGTCAAGTCGTTGCGTTATTGTATTTGCGCGGGAATAGCTCAGTCGGCTAGAGCATCAGCCTTCCAAGCTGAGGGTCGCGGGTTCGAGTCCCGTTTCCCGCTCCAAGCTGCCCTCCGCGGTTTGTTGTTTCTTTCGCGGCCCATGTAGCTCAGGAGGTAGAGCACTTCCTTGGTAAGGAAGAGGTCACCGGTTCGAGTCCGGTCGTGGGCTCCAGAACAGGGCGTCTTCGCCCAGGTAGGAGCTTGGTTTGCCGCGGGAATTGATCACTTTGGCGTGCAGCGAGTGTTCGCGCCGGAACTATACGCCGGATAAGAACCGCAGGCTGCATCCCGACCGGGTGGCTTTCAAGAAATATTGTCGATTTTGCAGGACGCATACGGTCCACCGCGAGACGCGCTAAAGGGCGGTGCGTCCACGAGCCGCGCGTGGGATGGGTAGGCCAGTAGCTCAACTGGTAGAGCATCGGTCTCCAAAACCGGCGGTTGCGGGTTCGAGTCCTGCCTGGCCTGCCAACCTTGGTGGTTCAGCGTCTGCGTGGCTTTGGATTTCCATATGTGAGTTTGTCAGGGGCTCTTGGGTTGAACAAGCGGTATTCTGCTCTCATACTGGGTTTGGTTTCAACAGTTGAGGGGCTTTTCTATGCGGATTCGGCAAGATGTTCAAGAAGATTCCTCAACTTCTAAGGGAAGTTCGGACGGAGATGGGTAAGGTCACTTGGCCGACCCGGGACGAACTCACATCCTCTACGACGATCGTGCTCGTGGTGTCGTTGGTCCTTGCCCTCTTTATCTTTGTCGTAGACCAGATTCTGTCCTTTGTGATGAGCCGCATGCTGGCCTAGGCCTCAATCACGCCGAAACTCGGGATCCCGTGCGATGTCGCCCGCCAGGTTTGGCCAGGCGCGTTGAGGGCCGGATGATCTGAAATCGCTGATGCTGACAATCTTGAAAGGTCGGGGAGGGCATCCCTCCACCCTCGATTCGATCGCACCTAACCGCAGGGCAGCTTCGATGGCCATGAAATGGTACGCCGTACACACTTACTCCGGTCACGAGAACAAGGTCCGCGCCTACATTGAAAACGCCAAAGATGGGGCCGGGATCGGCGAACGTATCGGCCAGGTCGTGGTTCCTACTGAGGAAGTCGTAGAGATGAAGGACGGGCGCAAGACGGTCTCCTTGAGGAAGTTTCTGCCCAGCTACGTTCTTGTAGAGATGGAATTGGACAAAGAGACCCTTCATTTCGCGACGAACGTTCCGGGCGTAACCAGCTTCGTCGGTCCGGGAAAACGACCCCAGCCGCTCAGGGAAGAGGAGGTCCAGAGGGTATTGGGGCAGATCGACCGGCGCAAAGAAGAGAACGTGAAGGAGATGCCCTATCGTGTGGGGGATCGGGTAAAGGTGATCGACGGTCCGTTCAGTGATTTCATCGGCCTGGTGGATGATGTGAACCCGGAAAAGAGCAAAATCAAGGTGATGGTCAGCATCTTCGGCAGGAACACGCCCGTTGAGCTCGACGCGCTTCAGGTCGAGAACGCGAACAAGGGGTGAGTCTCGTCAGCCGGCTGTTCAGGGTCGATTTCGAGGCCTAGGGGACCCATGGCAAGGGTGAGAAAAAGAGTACTTACGACGATAAGATTGCAGATTACCGCGGGGCAGGCCTCGCCGACACCTCCGGTGGGCCCGGCATTGGGACAACACGGCGTGAACATCGTCGAGTTCTGCAAGGCCTTTAACGCGCAGACACAGGACATGCAGGGGCTTGTTATCCCGGTCGTGATCACGGTCTACGCCGACCGGAGTTTCTCGTTTGTCCTCAAGAGCCCGTTGGCCTCTGTGCTTCTGAAAAGAGCAGCAAAGGTGGAAAAGGGATCTCCGGAGTCCAACAAAATGAAGGTTGGGACGGTGTCTCGGGGTCAGGTTCAGGAGATCGCCGAGTTGAAAATGGTCGACCTGAACGCAAGCAGCCTGGAGACTGCCGTACGGATGATCGAAGGGACGGCCCGGAGCATGGGGTTGGAGGTAAGCGGTTAAGGGACTTTCCCGGAGGTACGAGATGGACGGGAAGAAAAGTAAGATCTACCGTGGGGCGTTGGACCTTTTCGACCGCCAGCGCCACTACTCTTTGGAAAAGGCGATGGGCTTGCTCAAGCAGATGCCCTATCGCAAGTTTGACGAGACCGTCGAGCTCGCTATCCGTCTTGGCGTGGACCCGCGGCACGCCGATCAACAGGTTCGTGGTACGGTGATCCTGCCCAACGGCCTCGGCAAAGAGGTGCGGGTGGCCGTGTTTGCCAAGGGAGAGCCTGCCGCGAGCGCCCGGGATGCAGGCGCAGACTATGTCGGCGCTGAAGATCTGGTCGAGAGGGTTTCGGGCGGCTGGACAGAGTTCGACGTGGCCATTGCCGCCCCCGACATGATGGGTGCTGTCGGCAAATTGGGGCGCATTTTGGGACCCCGAGGGATGATGCCCAACCCGAAGAGCGGTACGGTCACACAAGAACTGGCACGGGCTGTGAAAGAAGCCAAAGCGGGTCGCGTAGAATTCAGGGTGGACCGGGGGGGGAACGTTCACTCTCCCATCGGCAAGGTTTCATTCGGAGAAGACAAGCTCATCGAAAACGCCAATGCGCTGATTGAGGTCATCGTAGGGGCGCGACCGGCTGCCGCAAAGGGACAATACATTCGATCTGTGACCCTTTCGACCACGATGGGGCCTGGGATCCGTCTAGGTCGGGTAAGCTTGGTCAACTAGCGCGAGAAATCAGAGATGCCGACAGCTGAAAAAGTGGCCGCCGTTGCGCAACTCAGCGGAATCATGAAACGGGCGAGCGGGATCTACCTGACCGATTTCACCGGGCTGGACGTTCCGACCTTCGTCGCGTTGCGGCGGCGCCTCCGGGAAGAGGCCGTTGCCTGCCGCGTCGTAAAGAACCGTCTCGCGATTCTAGCAGCCAAGGATGCCGGCGTCGGCGAGTTGGATGCATTGTTTAGCGGGCCGACCGGCATGGTTTATACCGAGGACGATCCGGTTCTTCCGGCGAGGCTTCTCGCCTCGTTTGCGAACGATGCTGACGGGCGACCCAAGATGAAGGCTGGGCTTGTCGAAGGTCGGGTTTATCTCGACGACGAGCTAAAGACCTTGGCCTTACTGCCTCCAAGAGATATGATGCTCGGACAGGTTGTCGCGACGATTCAAGGCCCACTTTCGGGTTTGGCCTTCTGCTTGGCTGGAATGCTTCAGAAGCTTTTGGGCACGTTGGACGCCCTCGCAGAGCAGCGGAAAGCAGCGAAGAGTTCGTGATTTTGGATCACTCATGTCATCGAAAGGATCTGTCGGAGGATAGGCTATGAGCATAAATACGATCATCAGTGAGATCGAAAACCTGTCGGTGCTGGAGTTGGCAGAGCTCGTCAAGGCGTTGGAGGAGAAATTCGGCGTCAGCGCCCAGGCCGCTGTTGTGGCCGCGCCTGCCGCCGCCGCTGCCGAGGCTGTCGAAGAGGAGCAAGTGGAGTTTGATGCGATCCTTTCCTCGGTGGGCGACAAGAAGATTCAGGTAATCAAGGTCGTGCGAAGCATCACGAGTCTCGGTTTGAAGGAGGCCAAGGCGCTCGTAGACGGGGCCCCAAACGCAGTGAAGGAAGGCGTCACCAAGAAGGAGGCAGAGCAGATCAAGGTAGAGTTGGAGGAGGTTGGCGCTGTTGTCGAGATCAAGTAGGCCGAACGGATTTCGAGCCGGCATTACCATAGGAGCGTGAGTGCCTTGTCAGACAAGGGATTTATAGAGAGGTCATCCTACGGCAGGATCGTACCCGCGATCGAAATGCCAAACCTGCTGGACATTCAGGTCCATTCGTACAACTGGTTCTTGCAGAAGAACGTCCCTCCGGGAGAACGAAAGAATCAGGGTCTCCAGGCGGTGTTCGACAACATCCTGCCCATTGCCGATGTACACAATCTTTACTCTCTTGAATTCGTCGACTATTCTGTCGGCACGCCAAAGTACGACGTGGATGAATGTCTGGAGCGCGGGACCACCCACGCGGCTCCGCTTCGAGCCACGCTTAGGTTGATCTCGCGAGAGAAGCAGGACAATAACGAATTCCGCATCAAAGACATTGTGGAACAGACGGTTTTTCTGGGCGAGCTGCCGCTGATGACGGAGGGCGGGACGTTTATTATCAATGGTTCGGAGCGCGTCATTGTCAGTCAGCTTCACCGGTCCCCGGGGGTGTTCTTTGACGAGACCATACATCCGAACGGGAAACGGCTCTTCTCTGCCAGGGTGATCCCATATAAGGGGGCCTGGCTCGAGTTCAGCCTGGACATCAACGACATCATGTACGTGCACATCGATCGGAAACGAAAACTGCCGGTGACGACGCTGCTGCGCGCGCTTGGCTTTGGCAGCGACGGAGAGATTCTGCGTATCTTTCACGGAGACAAAGGGGTTCGCGTCAGCGGCAATCCGGTCGGCGAGATTGTGACGAAAGATGTGGTGAACAAGAAGACCGGGGAAGTCCTCGTCGAGGCGTACCAGGCGCTGACCGAGGAACATATCGCGGCCCTCAGGAGCAGCAGAGTCACCCGACTGACGGTTTTGGATATCAATCCTGAAGACGACGACGGCGTGATTTCCAACACACTGAAGAAGGACCTTTGCAAGAATGAAGAAGAGGCGCTGTCGCGGATCTATAACCTTTTGCGCCCCGGAGACCCTCCGAATATTGAAACGGCCAGAGGACTTCTGGAGCGACAGTTCTTCAGTCCAAAACGTTACAATCTGGGCGAAGTCGGGCGCTATAGAATGCGACAACGCCTGGATCTCAACATTCCCCTCGAGCACACGACCCTCTGTATCGAAGACTTCATCCGGGTTATTGAGTATCTGGTGCTGCTCTTCAAGGGGGAAGGATACACGGACGATATCGACCACCTCGGCAATCGGCGAGTACGCTCGGTTGGAGAGCTTCTGGCGAACCAGTTTTCTACCGGACTCTCCCGGATGGTGCGGACCATTCGGGAGCGAATGAGCCTGAGGGACTCGGAGCAACTCACGCCGCACGACCTAGTCAACGCCCGGACGGTTTCGACAGTCGTGCAGGCCTTTTTCGGAAGCAGCCAACTCTCTCAATTCCTCCAGCAGACGAATCCACTGGACGAGTTAACGCATAAGCGCCGGCTCTCTGCTCTGGGGCCCGGGGGACTGACGCGGGACAGGGCCGGTTTCGAGGTGCGCGATGTCCATCATACGCACTATGGACGGATTTGCCCGATCGAAACGCCGGAGGGCCCAAACATCGGTCTTATTGCGTCGCTTTCGACCTACGCCGTCGTCAACTCGTTCGGATTTCTGGAAACCCCGTATCGGTACGTGAAAAATGGGATCGTGTCAGAGGAGATTGAGTACCTCTCCGCAGATCACGAGGACAAACATACGATCGCCCAGGTCATACCAAACATCGAAAATCGACCCCGCTTGGCCGAAAACGTCGTCCAGGCGAGGCGCCGAGGAGATTTTCCCGTGGTCGGTCCCGAAGAGATCGACTACATGGATGTCTCGCCGTGTCAATTGGTCAGCGCAGCAGCCGCGCTCATCCCGTTTCTGGAACACGATGACGCAAACCGCGCGCTCATGGGTTCGAACATGCAGCGACAGGCCGTCCCGTTGTTGAGGACGGAGGCGCCCTTCGTCGGCACGGGTATGGAGCGCAGGGTCGCCGTCGACTCCAAGGCCGTTATCGTCGCTCGGTTTCCGGGAGTCGTTACGAGCGTCAGTGCGGACAGAATCGTCGTCAAGCGACGGAAAGGACGGAGCGCCGAAATCACCGACCTGTTCGACGAGGACGTCTATCGTCTCGTCAAGTTCAAACGTTCCAATCAGGATGTGTGCATCAATCAGCGCCCGATCGCCGGTGTAGGCGATAAGGTAGAAGCAGGCCAGGTCCTGGCTGACGGGTGCGCGACGGATCGGGGTGACTTGGCCCTCGGTGCAAACGTCCTTTGCGCGTTCATGTCCTGGAACGGCTACAACTTCGAGGATGCGATTATCGTTTCTGAGCGACTCATCAAGACTGACGTCTTCACCTCCATCCACATCGAGGAGTTTGAGCTTCAGGTGAGGGATACGAAACGAGGCACCGAGGAGATCACTCGGGAGATTCCCAACATGAGTGAGCAGGCCGTTCGAAATCTGGACGAACACGGCATCATACGGATGGGGGCTGAAGTCGGATCTGGAGACATCCTGGTCGGCAAGGTGACGCCCAAGGGCGAAACCGAGCTCTCTCCGGAGGAACGCCTGCTTCGCGCTATCTTTGGGGAGAAGGCCGGCGACGTTCGAGACGCTTCGCTGAAGGCGCCTCCCGGCATGGATGGCGTGGTGATGGACAGGAAAGTGTTTTCTCGCAAGGAGCGGGACGAGAAGACCCGTAAGGCCGACAGGGAGAAGGCGTTTGCTGCGAAAAAGCGTGCGGTTTCAAAAATCAAGACCATCAGAGAGAGCCGGGATGAACAGGTGTTCGAGCTGTTGAAGGGGCATCGGGTCCATTTGCTCCGGAACACGGAAGATGAGTCGGTGGTCGTGCGTTCGGGCAAGGTCTTTGACGAGAAGCTGGCGGCACGCGTCGACCTTGACATCGTCAGGCCGGATGAGACGTGGGTGGACAGCGTGGCGATTTCCAGCAAGGTGGACCGCATCATCGAATTGTCTCAGCAGCTCATCCGGGATGCCGAGGAAGCGCTGGAGCGTGAACTGGAAAAGATCGCGCGCGGAGATGAGCTGCCGCCTGGCATCGTGCAACTCGTAAAAGTCTACGTTGCCCGCAAACGAAAACTGATGGTTGGCGACAAGATGGCCGGCCGTCACGGGAACAAGGGCGTCGTTTCCATCATCGTGCCAGAGGAAGACATGCCCTACCTGCCGGACGGCACGCCCGTCGATATCATCCTGAATCCGCTTGGCCTTCCCTCGCGAATGAACCTTGGGCAGATCTTGGAAACGCACCTTGGATGGGCTGCTCATGAACTGGATCGATACATGGCCACGCCCGTGTTTGACGGGGCCTCGCAAGAGGAGATCAAAGAGGCCCTGAGGGAAGCTGGATTGCCCGAAACGGGCAAATCGGTCCTTTACGATGGCAAGACCGGGGAGCGTTTCCACAAGGAAGTGATGGTCGGCCACATCTATATGATGAAGCTTTCCCATCTCGTCAGCGACAAGATTCACGCTCGATCGATCGGTCCCTATTCGTTGGTAACGCAACAGCCGTTGGGGGGCAAGGCCCAGTTCGGCGGCCAGCGTTTTGGGGAGATGGAAGTGTGGGCTTTGGAGGCCTACGGCGCGGCCCACACGCTGCAGGAGATGCTGACAGTTAAATCGGACGACGTTGCGGGGCGCTCCAAGGTCTACGAGGCCATCGTAAAAGGCGAGAATCCACCCGAGCCGGGCGTCCCTGAGTCGTTCAACGTGCTGGTGAAGGAACTTCAAAGCCTCTGTTTGGACGTGATGCTGGAAGACGGACGTCCTGAGTAGCTACGATTCATCGAAAAAAGAGGGAATTCTCGTGGTTGACATGAATCCTCCTAGGCGACCCGTAGACTTCAGTTCCATCCGCATCCAATTGGCCTCTTCCGCCACCATCCGAGGATGGTCTCACGGAGAGATCACCAAACCGGAAACGATCAACTACAGATCATTCAAGCCGGAAAGGGACGGGCTGTTTTGTGAGCGGATCTTCGGTCCCGTCAAAGATTGGGAGTGTCACTGCGGCAAGTATAAACGTATTCGATATCGCGGCGTGGTATGCGATCGGTGTGGGGTGGAGGTGACGCAATCTCGGGTGCGTCGAGAACGGCTGGGGCACATTGAGCTCGCCGTGTCGGTTTCACATATCTGGTTTTTCAAGTCGCTGCCGTCCCGGATGGGCTACCTCCTTGACATGTCGATACGGAACCTCGAGCGTGTGATTTATTACGAATCATACGTTGTGTTGGATCCTGGGGATGCGCCAGACTTGAAGTATAAGGATCTGCTTCCGGAAGACGAGGTCATGGCGCTCCAGGACAAGGGCTATAACTTCGAGGTCGAGATGGGCGCCGAAGCGGTGAAGCGGCTCCTATCCGAGATCGATACCGAGGAGCTCTCGGCCGAGCTGCGAACACAGGCCCGCATGGAGACTTCGGTGCAGCGAAAGCAGGAGGCGCTGAAGCGCCTGAAGGTCGTGGAGGCCTTCCGGCAATCGGACAACCATCCGGCCTGGATGATTCTCGAGGCGATCCCGGTCATTCCACCCGATTTGCGGCCGCTGGTGCCCCTGGAAGGCGGACGGTTCGCCACGTCGGACCTGAACGATCTTTATCGGCGGGTGATCAACCGAAACAACCGCCTCAAAAAGCTGATCGAAATCAAGGCCCCCGAGGTCATCCTCAGAAACGAAAAGCGGATGCTTCAAGAAGCGGTCGATGCCCTCTTCGACAACGGGAGGCGGTCTCGAGCCGTGCGGGGCGACGGAAATCGTTCGTTGAAGTCTCTCTCAGATCTGTTGAAGGGAAAGCAGGGGCGATTTCGGCAGAATCTCCTCGGGAAACGGGTGGATTATTCGGGGCGCTCTGTGATCGTCGTGGACCCCCAGCTCAAGCTCCATCAGTGCGGGCTTCCGAAGCATATGGCGCTTGAGCTTTTCAAACCGTTCGTCATCAAACAGCTCGAAGAACGGGGGCTTGTTCAGACGGTCAAGAGCGCGAAAAAACTCGTCGAAAGGGAGCGGGTCGAGGTTTGGGACATTCTGGAGGAGATCATCACGGATCACTATGTACTGCTCAACCGCGCGCCAACGCTTCACCGTCTCGGCATCCAGTCGTTCCAGCCGGTGCTTGTCGAGGGCAAGGCGATACGCATCCACCCGCTGGTCTGCGCGGCCTTCAACGCCGACTTCGACGGCGACCAGATGGCCGTACACGTGCCCCTATCGTTCGAAGCGCAGATTGAGGCACGCGTGCTGATGTTGTCGGCCAACAACATGCTTAAGCCCGCGGACGGATCGCCCATCATCGTGGATAAACCCCACGACATTGCCATGGGGTGCTACTACCTCACCCGAATCGTGCCGAGCGACGAGGATTCGCTCAAGTCGTTCACCAGCCCCGCGGACGTTCTGATGGCCCACGACTATGGGCGCATCGGACTCCACGAGGCGGTCCGCGTAAGGATCGACGGTGAACCGCGGACGACGACCGTCGGTCGTGTGATCTTCAACGAGATTCTCCCGGACGGCATGCCCTTTGTGAATGAACTGATGGACAAGTCCATGATCCAGAAGGTCAGCTCCGAGGTTCACCGACGCTTCGGGAACAGGGCGACGTCGGAATTTGCTGACGGGCTCAAGCGCCTCGGCTATGACTACGCGACCCGTTCAGGCGTCACCGTCGCGATGGACGATGTGGTCGTGCCTTCGGAAAAGGAGCATCTGATCGGGGAAGCGCAAAAGGAAGTGGAAAAGATCCTTCAGCAGTATGCACACGGGGTCATTACAGAGGGCGAACGTTACAATAAGGTCATCGACGTCTGGCAACATACGACGAACAACATCGCCCAGGTGATGAACGATGCGTTGGCGCAAGCCGATGGCGGATTCAATTCGATTTACATTATGAAGGATTCCGGGGCGCGGGGAAGTGATGACCAAGTCAAGCAGCTCGGGGGGATGCGGGGATTGATGAACAAGCCCCAGAAGAAGATCACGGGAGCGATCGGCGAAATTATCGAGACGCCCATCATCGCCTCCTTCAAAGAAGGACTCTCCGTTCTGGAGTACTTTATTTCCACCCACGGCGCCCGCAAGGGGCTCGCCGATACGGCACTCAAAACGGCTGAAGCTGGCTACCTGACGCGTCGCATGGTCGATGTGGCACAAGACGTCGTTGTCTCGGAAGAGGATTGCGAGACGATTCTTGGCATCAAGATGGAGGCATTGAAGGAAGGCGAGGAGATTGTCGAGCCTCTGGCCGATCGTATCGTAGGGCGCACCCTCCTAGACGATGTTGAAGATCCGATCTCCGGGGAAACGATCGTCGTGGCCGGTACGCTTCTGGATGAGGCGCTTGCTGCAGCCATCGCCGATGCGGGCGTGGAACGCGTGCACGTCAGGTCCGTGCTCACCTGCGAGGCGCGTCGCGGTGTCTGTGTCAAATGTTATGGTCGGAATCTCGCCTCCGCCCGCCTCGTGAATCTCGGGGAGGCCGTTGGGGTCATTGCGGCGCAGAGTGTGGGTGAGCCGGGCACACAGCTCACCCTAAGGACCTTCCACATCGGGGGGACCTCCAGTCGGATCGCGGAGCAGGCCGAGATCACGGCCAAGCGCGCGGGAGTCGTCCGGTTCAATCATCTGGATTACGTGTCCAAGGGCGACGACAGGTGGGTTGTTGTGGGACGAAACGGCGAACTGGAAGTCCGGGACGATCAGGGAAGACCCCGGGGTGGACGCTATTTCGTGCCCTATGGGGCGGTCATCAAGGTTCAAGACGGTCAAACGATTGAGGAAGGGCAGGCCCTTTACGAATGGGATCCCTATAACAACATTATCGTGACCAGCAAGGCCGGCACGATACGGTTTGTGGATCTGGTCGAGAGCGTCACCTATCGGGAAGAGGCGGATGAGACGACCGGACTCGCTGCTCAGGTTGTTATTGAGCATCGAGACCGTACCCTTTCCCCTCGCATACAGATTGTGGACGGGCAGGAGGAGGAGGTGGGCCACTACATCATTCCGGTCGGGGCCAGGCTCGTCGTGCACGATGGAGATCAACTCGAGGCCGGGGGCACACTCGTAAAAATTCCTCGGGAGCGCAGCAAGACGCGAGATATCACGGGTGGACTGCCTCGCGTCGCAGAACTTTTCGAGGCGCGCCGGCCCAAGGATCCCGCCGTCGTGACCGAAATCGACGGAACGGTAAGCTTTGGGGGTCTCGTTCGGGGTTCCAGAACGCTCATGGTCACCTCGGATGACGGGGAGGAGCGCAAGTATACGATTCCATACGGAAAACATCTCCGTGTCCACGCCGGGGATCGCGTTCTGGCAGGTGATCGGCTCTCCGAAGGTTCGGTGAACCCGCACGACATTCTCAGGATCCAGGGCATCCAGATGGTGCAGGAGTATCTGGTCAACGAGATCCAAGCGGTCTACCGGTTGCAGGGTGTCGGTATCAACGATAAGCATATTGAAACCATTGTCCGGCAGATGCTTCAGAAGGTCCAGGTGACCGATCCCGGGGATACGAACTTCCTGGAGGGAGAAATGGTGGATCGATTTCTCTTTCAGGATGAGAACGAGAAGGTGATTTCGGAAGGGGGCGATCCGGCCACCTTCCAGCCTCTGCTCCTTGGCATCACGAAGGCATCTCTCATGACGAAGAGTTTCATCTCTGCAGCCTCGTTTCAGGAGACGACGCGCGTCTTGACCGAGGCGGCCGTTCAAGGGAAAGAGGATGGATTGCTCGGTTTGAAGGAGAACGTCATCATCGGGCATCTCGTTCCTGCAGGTACGGGTGCTGAAAAGTATCGACGGGTTTACGGTGTTCCAGTGGCAGCAGAGGCACCCGAAGGGGCAACCTCAGAAGAAGACGAAGAAGAGGCCAAGGTGCCAATGGGCGCCTGACTCTCGAGCCTGTCCGCTGCTCAGACCAGAATTCACGGAGCTTTGGTTTGCCTACGATCAACCAGCTTGTGCGCAAGGGCCGAAAATTGAAGGCGAAGCGCTTTTCTTCGCCCGCTCTGCGAGGCTGTCCGCAAAAACGGGGCGTGTGCACGCGCGTCTACACGACGACGCCGAAGAAACCAAATTCCGCGCTCAGAAACGTGGCTCGCGTCCGACTGACGAACGGAATGGAGGTCACGGCGTACATCCCCGGCGAGGGCCACAACCTTCAAGAGCATTCGGTTGTGTTGATTCGGGGAGGTCGCGTGCGGGACCTGCCTTCCGTGAGATACCACATCATCCGCGGCATCCTGGACACGCTCGGCGTATCCGACCGCAAGCAAGGGCGCTCCAAATACGGGGCGAAGACCTCGAAATAAGTCATCGGCCATGAGAAAACGACGCGCAGACAAGCGAGACCTGATCCCCGACCCGAAATTCAGCAGCATACTCGTGACGCAGTTTGTAAGCTGCCTGTTTCGTAAGGGCAAAAAGAGTGTCGGGGAACGGACGTTTTACAAGGCGCTGGACATTATCTCCGAGCGGTTGGGAAAAGAGGGCATAGAGGTCTTCGAGCGCGCTGTAGAAAATGTGAAGCCTGCGCTCCAGGTGAAATCCAGGCGCGTGGGCGGGGCCACCTATCAGGTGCCGGTCGAGGTCAGGCCGGATGAACGGCTTTCCCTGTCGTTTCGGTGGCTCATCACGTATGCCCGCGGACGCGCGGAAAGGACGATGGCGCAGCGATTGGCCGGAGAATTCATGGATGCTGCGAACAGACAGGGTCGCGCCATGCAGAGGAAGGACGAGACCCATCGCATGGCCGAGGCCAACCGAGCCTTCGCCCATTATAGATGGTAGAAAGATGGCGAGAGAATACAGACTCGAACAGATCCGGAACATCGGCATAATGGCTCACATCGATGCCGGAAAGACAACGACGACAGAGCGCATCCTTTACTATACGGGACGGCTCCATCGAATGGGCGAGGTCCACGAGGGGGCTGCCACGATGGACTGGATGGAGCAGGAGAAGGAAAGAGGCATTACGATTACGTCTGCAGCCACGACCTGCTTCTGGAACGATCACCGAATCAACATCATCGACACACCGGGACACGTCGACTTTACGGCGGAGGTCGAGCGCTCGCTCCGCGTGCTCGACGGTGCGATCGGGATTTTTTGCGCCGTCGGCGGCGTCGAGCCCCAGTCGGAGACGGTCTGGCGGCAGGCCGACAAGTATCGCGTTCCCCGAATTGCCTTCGTGAACAAGATGGACCGGACCGGGGCCGATTACTTCCAGGTGTTGGACGCGATGGGAGAGCGATTGGCCTCTAATTTTGTACCGGTTCAAATCCCCGTCGGTTCCGGGGAGATGTTCAACGGGTTGATCGACCTCGTGAAGATGAAGATGGTCAGTTATCAGGAAGATACGCTAGGGACCGTGTTTACGGAGAGTGAAATCCCTTCCGATCTACAGGATACGGCGGACCTCCACCGCGAGCACCTCTTGGAGGTTGCATCCGATTTCGACGATACGTTGATGGAGAAGTTCCTGGAAGGCAGAGAGATCGCGGAGGATGAAATCAAGGCCGCCATCCGCCATGCAGTCATCAATATCGGCGCGGTGCCCGTCTTTTGCGGGGCATCGTTCAAGAACAAAGGTGTGCAACGCCTTCTCGACGGTATCGTCGACTATCTGCCGTCTCCGTTGGACGTGTCCGGGGCCGCGGGCAGTCACCCGGCATCCGGAAGGAAGGAAGAGAGAGCTGTTTCAGACGACGCCCCTTTCTCGTCGCTGGCCTTCAAGGTCGTTACGGATCCTTACGTCGGCAAGCTGACCTACCTGCGTGTTTATTCGGGTAGTATCAAGTCTGGGTCAAACGCGCTGAACAGCAACAAAGACGAGCGTGAGCGAATCGGTCGAATGCTGCAAATGCACGCGAACAAACGGGAAGAGATTCACGGGCTCCACACGGGAGACATTGCTGCGGTCGTCGGTTTGAAACAGACGGCTACGGGTGAAACCCTGTGTGCGGAGGAGAGGCCCATCCTCCTGGAGTCGATGGATTTCGCCAAGCCAGTGATATCCGTGGCGATCGAGCCGAGGACGAAGGCCGATCAGGATCAGCTGGGCTCAGCGCTCAAAAAGCTGGCTGACGAAGACCCGACTTTTCGGGTCTCTCTGGATGAAGACACAGGTCAGACGATCATCTCCGGCATGGGCGAACTCCACCTCGAGATCATCATAGACCGGTTGATGAGAGAGTTCCGCGTGGCCGCCAACGTGGGCAAACCTCAGGTCGCCTACAAGGAAGCCATCCGGAAAACGGTTCAAGTCGAAGGGAGATTCATCAGGCAATCGGGCGGACGCGGTCAGTACGGACACGTTTGGCTGAAGATAGCGCCTGGGGAGACCGGTACAGGCCTGCTGTTCGAAAACGAGATCGTGGGCGGCAAGGTTCCGACCGAATACATTCCGGCGGTTCGTCGCGGGGTGCGGGAGGCGATGTCGGGAGGCGCGGTTGCCGGGTTTCCGATCGAGGACCTGGTTGTCACGCTTTACGACGGCTCCTATCACGACGTGGATTCCTCGGAAATCGCATTCAAAGTGGCCGCGGCCATCGCCTTCCGGGACGGCGTTCGGAAGGCGGGCCCCTACTTGCTGGAGCCGATCATGGACGTGGAAGTGAGCGTTCCGAAGGAGTATGTCGGGGACGTGATCGGAGATCTGAATTCGCGCCGCGGCAATGTCGTCGGCATCGTGAACCGACCGGACGTGCAAGTCATTACGGCGATGGTCCCTTTGAGTGAAATGTTCGGATACGCCACGAGGCTGAGGTCGATTACACAAGGGCGTGCCATTTATTCCATGGAATTCTCAAGATTCCAAGAGCTTCCCGAAAGCATCTCCAGCGAATTGGGATTGCTCTCAAGAGGCGGTAGACGGGCGCCTTTGGGTTGAACGCAACGTTATGGGAGGCAGTCTGGAAAGGACTGCCCGTCATTGCACAGGAGGAATGAAAATGGCGAAGGAGAAGTTTGATAGGTCAAAGCCCCACGTGAATATCGGGACGATCGGGCATATCGACCACGGGAAGACGACGCTTACGGCCGCAATCACGAAAACTCTGGCAGCGAAGGGGCTTGCGGAGTACACACCGTTCGAGTCGATAGACAGGGCCCCCGAAGAGAAGGAGCGGGGGATCACAATCAACACGGCGCACGTCGAGTATTCGACAGACAATCGGCATTATGCTCACGTGGACTGTCCGGGCCACGCGGACTACATCAAAAACATGATTACGGGCGCAGCTCAGATGGACGGGGCCATTCTCGTCGTGAGTGCCGCGGACGGACCGATGATCCAGACCCGAGAACATATTCTGCTTTCTCGTCAAGTGAACGTTCCCTCGATCGTCGTTTTCATGAACAAAGTAGATATGGTAGACGACCCGGAACTCCTGGACCTCGTCGAGCTGGAAGTCCGAGAGCTGCTATCGCAGTACGAGTTCCCCGGAGACGACGTGCCCGTCGTGCGCGGTTCGGCCTTAAAGGCCCTGGAGACCGACGATCCGAATTCGGAGGACGCCGAATGCATTTCGGAGCTTCTGGAGGCGGTGGACGACTTCATCCCCATGCCGGTCCGGGACGTCGACAAGGCCTTCTTGATGCCCGTGGAGGACGTGTTCACGATTACAGGTCGAGGCACGGTCGGGACGGGGAGAATTGAGCGGGGCATCGTGAATCTGAACGAAGAAGTGGAAATTATCGGCATTCGAGATACCCGAAAGACGGTTGTGACCGGTGTCGAGATGTTTCGAAAACTCCTGGATCAGGGTCAGGCCGGAGACAACGTTGGCCTGCTGCTGCGGGGTGTAGACAAGGCCGAACTCGATCGCGGGATGGTCGTCGCCAAGCCGGGCTCTGTGACGCCGCACCTCAAATTCAAGGGCGAAGTCTACATTCTCACGGAGAAGGAAGGTGGACGAAGTAAGCCCTTCTTTTCTGGGTATCGACCTCAGTTCTATTTCAGGACCACGGACGTCACCGGGACGATCAAGCTCCCCGAAGGCGTAGAGATGATCATGCCTGGCGACAACGTGACCATGGGGATCGAACTGCACGTCCCAATTGCCCTGGAAGAGCAGCTCCGCTTTGCGATTCGTGAAGGCGGCAGGACCATCGGGGCCGGCGTGGTCACAGAAATTCTGGAGTAAGATAGAGGATATCACGTGCCCGCACAGAAGATCAGAATCCGCCTGAAGGCCTACGACCACGTGGCACTGGATCGTTCCGCAGACGAGATCGTCAGCACCGCCAAGCGGACCGGCGCGTTGATTTCCGGGCCGATCCCCCTGCCCACCCGACGCTCTCTTTACACGGTGCTCCGGGGGCCCAACATCGACAAGAAGTCGAGGGAGCAGTTCGAGATGCGGGTGCACAAGCGATTGATCGACATCCACAACTCGACGCCGCAGACGGTCGATGCCCTGATGAAGCTGGACCTGCCGGCCGGGATCGACATCGAGATAAAGGTATAGACGTGTCCGCGCTCATAGGGAAAAAGGTGGGGATGACCCAGACCTTCAGCCAGGGAGATGCGCTCGTCCCCATCACGGTTGTCCAGGCGGGACCGTGCCCGGTGTTGCAGATAAAGAGAGGGGAGTCGGACGGCTACAGCGCCCTCAGGCTCTGTTTCGGGGAGGTGCCCTCTGGGCGCGTAAACAAGCCCTCACTCAGGGTATTCGAGAGGGCGGGCGTTACGGCGCACAAGATTATTCGCGAATTTCGTCTGGAGGACACGTCGGGATACGCGGTCGGAGATGTCCTGGCCGTCTCCAAGTTTGAGCCGGGTGAAAAGGTAGACGTGACCGGGCGTTCGAAGGGCAAGGGGTTCCAGGGCACGGTCAAGCGACACCACTTCAGGGGCGGGCCCAAGACCCACGGGCAGTCGGACCGGCATCGTGCGCCGGGCTCAGTTGGGCAGAGTTCCTTTCCTTCCAGGGTGTTTAAGGGCATGCGCATGGCAGGCCACATGGGGAGCCGCCGCGTGACCGTCAAGGGACTGAGCGTCGTGGGAATAGACGAAGACCGCGATCTGATCTACCTGAAGGGCGCGGTGCCGGGGGCAAGGGGAGACATTGTGGTGATTCAGAAGCAGGGGAAGGCCTGATGGCGTCGGTTGAAGTGCAATCTCTCGACGGAAAACCGCTCGACACGGTGGACCTTCCGGATGAGATATTTGGCGCGGCGCCTTCGGCTGGGGCGATCTATTTCGCGCTCAAGGCGTCCCAAGTCAACCAGCGGCAGGGCAATGCGTCGACGAAGACACGAGCCGAGGTGCACCTGTCGAAACGAAAAATATATCGCCAGAAGGGCACGGGTCGCGCTCGTGCAGGGACCGCGGGCTCGCCGATTCGAATCGGCGGCGGGGTCGCCCACGGGCCGAGACCGCACGCTATGAAGGAAAAGGTAAACAGGAAAGCCGGACGGTCTGCCATCCGATCTTTGCTTTCGATCAAAGCGAAGGAGGGCCAGGTTCGCGTGCTCGAAGATTTCTCGCTCGATCTCCCCAAGACAGGGCGTATGGCCAATCTCCTGAAGGCGTGTGAACTGGAGGATCGAAAAGCGCTCTTGCTGATGGAGGGTCCGTCCGACACCGTATTCAAATCTTCCAGGAACCTGAAGCAGCTCTGCGTGCAGCCGGTTGCGCAGGTTTCGGCATTCGACGTGGCCTGGGCAGATACGGTCGTTTTTACGCGCTCGGCACTGACCCGCCTCCGGACGCTTTGGGAGGCAGCGTGAAAAAAAAGAGTGTGAGGGTCATCCGGAGACCGATCATTACGGAGCGGGCTTCCCAGAACCAGGAGGTGGGCAACAAGTACCTCTTCGAGGTCCGGAAAGACGCCAACAAGGTCGAGATTCGGAAGGCTGTGGAAGAGATGTTCACCGTAAAGGTGGCGAAGGTGAATACGGCCTCGGTTCGCGGAAAGATGAAGCAAATGGGTCGATTCCGAGGGCGCAAGGCAGATTGGAAGAAGGCGATCGTAACCGTGGCTGAAGGACAGAGCATCGAATTCTTCGAGGGCGTTTAAGCGATGGCAGTCAAATCATTCCGGCCGACGACCCCGACGCTTCGTTACAAGACGGTCTCCTCCTTCGAGGAGATCACCAAAAGCAATCCTGAAAAGGGGCTCGTCGAATCGAAGAAGAGGAGCAGCGGCCGCAACAACACCGGCCGCATCACTGCCAGGCGACGAGGCGGGGGGCATCGGAGGCGTCACCGAAAGGTCGATTTCAGACGGGAGAAGGTGGGCATCCCTGCAAAGGTACACGCCATTGAGTACGACCCCAATCGATCCGCGCGGATTGCACTCCTTCACTACGTGGATGGCGAGAAACGATACATACTCGCCCCGACCGAGCTGCGGGTTGACGATCGTGTCTCATCGGGGCCATCTGCCGAGATTCGACCCGGAAACTCGCTTCCGTTGGAGAACATCCCCCTCGGCACGGTCGTTCACAATGTCGAGGTTCGGCCGGGCAAGGGGGGCCAAATCGGACGTTCGGCGGGAAGCGCCATTCGGGTGATGGCCAAGGAGGGCAGATTCGCACAGCTTCGGCTTCCCTCCGGAGAAATGCGCCTGATTCCACTCGCCTGCTGTGCGACCGTCGGCCAAGTGGGCAACCTGGAGCACGAAAACGTCGTCTTGGGAAAGGCAGGCCGCTCCAGATGGCTCGGCAAGAGACCTTCGGTCCGGGGTGTGGCCATGAACCCGATTGACCACCCGCACGGCGGCGGAGAAGGGAAGACCTCAGGCGGCGGCCATCCGCGCACGCCCTGGGGCAAACCGACGAAGGGTTACAAGACGCGGAAACACAAGAAGCCATCCGACAAGTGGATCATCCGAAGACGCAAGAAAGGGTAGCATGGCGCGATCGCTCAAAAAAGGTCCGTACATCGATCTCAAGCTGCTCAAGAAGATCGAGCAGATGAACAAGACGGGGAACAAGAGAGTGATCCAGACCTGGAGCAGGAGATGCACGGTACCGCCGGAGTTTGTCGGTCACACCTTGGCCGTCCACAACGGGAACAGATTCATCCCGGTCTATATCACTGAAAACATGGTTGGACACAAACTGGGCGAGTTCGCGCCGACCAGAACCTTCAGAGGACACGGCGGTTCCATAACGGAGCGGTCTACGACCCTGAAATAGGAGAGCGAGCCATTTCGGTGGAAGCAAAGGCCATATCACGTTACGTGAGGATTTCGCCGCGCAAGGCCTGTCAGGCGGCCGACTTGATACGTGGAAAGGCGGTCGAAGAGGCCTTTGACATTCTACATTTCACGCCGAAAAAGGCCGCCCGGCTGGTCGAGCGTACGCTAAGGTCCGCCGTGGCCAATGCGATCAACAACGAGGAAGCGTCTGTGGACGAAGAGGACCTTCACGTCAAGGAAGTCTACGTGAACGGAGCCATCGCGTACAAGCGTCTGCGGCCGCAGCCACGAGGGGCTGCAGCGTTTATCCGGAAGCGATGTAGTCACATTACGCTCATTGTTTCGGATGTAAACTAACCGGAGGTTGCCATGGGCCAAAAGACACATCCTGTCGGTTTTAGGCTAGGCGTCGTGAAGGATTGGAGCTCCAGGTGGTTCGCAGGTCGAAATTTTGCCGAACTGCTCCACGAAGATCTGGTGTTGAAACGGTACATCAAGAGCAGGCTTCAGCGCGCCAGCGTCGCCACGGTGGACATCGAAAGGGCGCCAAAGCGCGTGACCATTTCGATTCATACGGCCCGCCCCGGGATTGTCATCGGGCGCAAAGGCTCTGAAGTCGACAAGCTTCGCGATGAACTGAAGCATATTACGGGAAAGGAAATCTACATCAACATCCAGGAGATCAAGCGCGCGGAACTCGCGGCCCAACTCGTGGCGGACAACATTGCTCGCCAACTCGAACAACGGGTCTCTTTCCGCCGCGCCATGAAAAAGGCTGTCGCCGCTTCCATGAGAATGGGCGCCGAAGGGATCAAGGTGGTTTGTGCGGGCCGCCTGGGCGGCTCGGAGATGGCCCGTACCGAGAAATCGGAACCTGCTGGACGGGTTCCTCTGCACACCTTGCGAGCCGATATCGATTACGCCAGATCCACGGCCTTTACGACCTCTGGAACCGTGGGCGTGAAGGTTTGGATTTGCAGCGGGGAAATCGTCGATTCGGGAGACGCCATTCAGCGTTGAGCCTCACTATTGGCGGTCGCCGTTATGTTGATGCCCAAAAGGGTCAAATGGAGAAAGCAGCAACGGGGGCGCATGAGAGGGACCTCGCTTCGAGGCGCCCGGGTGGCGTTTGGGGAATTCGGGCTGCAGGCGCTCGAGCCGGCGTGGGTCACGAGCCGTCAGATAGAGGCGGCGAGGATCGCGATTACGCGCTCCTTGGGCAGGAGCGGCAAGGTCTGGATTCGGATCTTCCCGGACAAGCCGGTCACGATCAAGCCTGCCGAGACCCGGATGGGAAAGGGTAAAGGAAATCCGGAATACTGGGTCGCCGTCGTAAAACCGGGACGAATCTTGTTCGAAATCGAAGGGGTCGAGCAAAATGCCGCTCGCGAGGCGATGCGCCTAGCGAGCCACAAATTGCCGTTGAAGACTCGGTTTGTCGAACGGAGGAGCGAAATCGAATGAAGGCCTCGGAAATTCGTCAGATGAGTTACGGCGAAGTGAAACAACTCTTGAGTGACAAGGAAGAGGAGCTTTCCCATCTGCGGCTTCAGTTGGCCACACGGCAGCTCGACAATCCCCTCGTCGTGGCTCAAACGCGTCGCGATGTGGCGAGAATCATGACGGTCTTGCACGAGCACGATCTCGGTTTGCGATCCTTGCCCGGAAGTGAGACGGTGGACGCGAATGTCGGGGCGTCGAAGGAGGGATGATGGCCACGGCTCAGAGCAAGATGCCTGGGCAGCGCAAGAGGTTCACGGGCAGCGTCGTCGGCGATGGTATGGACAAGACGATCGTCGTTCAAGTGTTGCGCCGGGTCCCGCACGGGCGCTACGGGAAAGTGGTGTCCCGGCGGACCAAGCTGATTGCTCACGATGAAGAGAACCGAGCCAAACAGGGAGACCAGGTCCTCATTTCAGAGACACGCCCCTTCAGTAAGACCAAACGTTGGCGGCTTGTTGAAGTGCTGAAGAAGGCTCAGTAGGCGGCAAGGCCATGGTGAGAGAATACACGATTCTAAACTGCGCAGACAACAGCGGGGCGCGAAAGGTGATGTGTTTTAGGGTGCTCGGCGGCTCCAAGAGGAGGTACGCCGGTTTGGGCGATACGATCGTCGTCTCAGTAAAGGATGCCCAGCCCAACAGCGGCGTCAGGAAGGGGGAGGTCGCGCGGGCCGTGGTCGTCCGAACGAAGAAGGAGATTCGGCGCGTGGACGGATCGTATATCCGGTTTGATGACAACGCGGCCGTCCTGATCGGCGCGGAAGGAGAGCCGCGGGGCACGCGAATCTTCGGACCTGTTGCCCGCGAGTTGCGCGAAAAGCGCTACATGCGCATTGTTTCCCTTGCGGCAGAAGTTTTGTGAGGGCGTGACATGAAGATGCGGATCCGAAAGGACGACTTGGTAGAGGTGATCAGCGGTGTTGACAAAGGAAAACGAGGCAAGGTACTGAAAGTGTTTCCGCGGAACGCCCGGGCGCTCGTGGAAGGCGCCAATTTCGTAAAAAGGCATACGAAACCCAATCAGAAGAATCAGCACGGGGGCATTATTGAAAAAGAGGCGCCGATCCACCTCTCCAAGCTGATGCTCGTCGACCCCCAGACGGAAGAGAGGACACGTGTGAGGCGTAAACTGCTGGACGATGGTACCCGGATCCGTGTTGCCGTTAAGAGTGGAGAGCAGATTCCGGACCCGGGTTGAGGAGCGTAACGTGGCGGCACGCTTGAGAGAGATCTACGAGAAGGATATCGTCGAAACCTTGATCAAGAGGTTTGGATACGGGAACAGGATGCAGGTGCCTCGACCGACGAAGATCGTCCTCAACATGGGGATTGGGCAGGCCATTCGAAATCCAAAGGCCATCGAAGGCGCCGTCTCCGACTTGTCGATGATCACGGGCCAACGGCCCGCTGTTCGTCGCGCCAAGAAGTCGGTTTCAAACTTCAAGCTGAGGTCAGGCATGCCGATCGGTTGCATGGTCACCTTGAGGAGCAAACGGATGTACGAATTTCTCGACCGATTTCTGACGGTCGCCATTCCCAGAATTCGAGATTTCCGAGGCCTTTCGCTGAACTCATTCGATGGACGGGGAAACTATTCCGTCGGTATACAAGAGCAGATCATCTTTCCTGAAATCGATTATGACGCAATCGACGAAGTTCGCGGATTGGATGTCACGATCGTAACGAGTGCTAAGACGGATGAAGAGGCGTTCGAGCTCCTCAAGGGGTTCGGGACGCCCTTCCAAACCGTCGAAGCAGCATAAAGGAGTTGGAGTCGACGTGGCAAGGAAATCTCTGTTGGTAAAGGCCCAACGCAAGCCGAAATACAGAGTGCGTAAGTACAACAGGTGCAAACGGTGCGGCCGGGCAAGGGCTTATCTTCGCCGCTTCGGGTTATGCCGAATCTGTTTCCGGGAACTCGCGCTGTCCGGAGAGGTGCCCGGCGTCACGAAAGCCAGCTGGTAGGGGAGAGATGAGCCAGATCGATCCGATTGCAGATATGTTGACACGGATTCGCAATGGCACGAGGGCCGGGCATCGGAAAGTAGACGTTCCGAGCTCAAGGTTGAAGCAGGAAATCGCTCGAATCCTGCGGGACCACGGATTTGTCCACAATTACGCCTCCGTGGACGACGATCGACAGGGCTACCTGAGACTTTATCTCAAGTACAATGCGGAGGGTGAGAGTGCGATTCAGGGGCTGAGGCGGGAGAGCCGTTCCGGGCTGCGGAAATATGTCGGAAAGGACAAGATCCCGAGGGTCCTGAACGGACTGGGGGTCGCGATCGTGTCTACGTCCAGAGGCATCATGAGCGGCGAGGAGGCTCGAAAGGCGGGCGTGGGCGGGGAGTTTATCTGCAGCATCTGGTAGGTAGGCACAGGAGGGGTCGGTGTCACGGATTGGAAAACAGCCGGTGGCCTTGCCGGAGGGCGTTCACGTCACGCTCGAGGAGACGCGGGTGAGGGTCCAGGGGCCAAATGGGCAGTTGGAAGTGCCGGTGCATCCTCTCGTCGAGGTTCGCCGGGAAGGGGGCGCGCTTTGCGTGTCGTGCAGGCGGCCGAATGATCGCAAATCCAGGGCGATTTGGGGATTGACGCGTTCCCTGCTGGCCAATGCCGTGGAGGGCGCAACCAAGGGGTTCGAAAAGCGGCTGGTGGCCGTTGGCATCGGATATCGAGCGGACGTAAAGGGTAAGAATCTCGAGCTCCAGGTGGGGTACAGCCACGCCGTCGTCATTGAAGCCGAGGTCGGCGTCGAGTTTCGTATCGAAGCGGCGCCTTCTGGTCTGGAGGGTGCGCAGGCCTCTATCATCGTGAGAGGTGCGGACAAAGCGCTTGTGGGAAGGGTGGCGGCAGACATTCGGAAGGTCCGTCCGCCCGAGCCCTACAAGGGAAAGGGCATACGATACGACGGCGAGTTGGTGAGGCGAAAAGTCGGCAAGGCGGCTGTCACGTAGGGGAAGAAGATGCGCGTTGAGGCGTTCAGAAACAAGCATACGTGGCTGCTCAAGCGTCGGCACTTGAGAATTCGAAGAAAGGTCAAGGGCACGGCTGCCCGCCCCCGTCTTGCTGTTTCACGGAGCCTGAAGCATATTCAGGCCCAGGTTATTGATGATACAACGGGTAAAAGCTTTTTCGGAATGTCCAGCTATTCGTCCGAGATCAGGGAAAGGCTCGCGTCGATTCCTGGAAAGTGTGAAAAGAGCAGGGAGGTGGGCCGTCTGATTGCGGCCAAGGCCAGGGCGGCGGGGATCACGACCGTCGTGTTCGACCGAGGCGGGTATATCTACCACGGGAGAGTCAAGGCATTGGCCGAGGGCGCAAGAGAGGCCGGGTTGAAGTTCTAAAGAGGTGGAGGTGTTTTGGCAAAAGTTGACCCCGCAGGTCTGGATCTGACAGAGGTTGTGATCAACAACAGCCTGAAGCGAGTCGCACACGTGCGAAAAGGGGGACGTCGTTTCGCGTTTAGCGTGATGGTCGTCGTCGGCGATAGGCGGGGATGTGTCGGAGCTGGAATGGGAAAGGCGGGCGAGGTTTCGGAGGCCATTCGAAAGGCGACGGAAAACGCGAGGAAGAGCCTGGTGCGGGTGCCGATTCGGGACGGCACGATCCCTCATCAAGTGGTGGGGGCGTTTAGCGCCGCGAAGGTGCTCCTGAAGCCGGCTGCGCCGGGGACCGGCGTCATTGCAGGCGGTGGCATCCGTGCCGTCCTGGAGTTGGCTGGCGTGAAAAATGTGCTGACCAAGTCCCTGGGGTCGCAGAACGCTCAGAATACGATCAAGGCCACGATGGCCGGTCTCCAGGGGTTGCGAGACGCCAAAGCATTCGCAGCGTTGAGGAATGTTGACGAGTCAGAACTGAGGTAGCCGGTCGTGTCAACCCGCCGAAGGATCCTGAGGATTACGCAAGTTCGAAGTACGATAAACAGGGTGGCGAGACAGCGTCGGACGCTTCGAGCCTTGGGAATACTTCGGATGCACCACACCGTCGAGCACCGGGAAACACCGCAAATCAGAGGGATGCTCGACAAGGTGTCTCATCTGGTCGTCGTGGAAGAGGTATGATGACGCTCGCCCGGATAAAGGCCCCGGCAGGGGCAAAGCGAAAGAGAAAGCGCGTCGGTTGTGGCCCTGGGTCCGGACACGGCAAGACCAGCTGCAGGGGGCACAAGGGGCAAAAGTCTCGCTCCGGTTCCAAGTCCAGGCCCTGGTTCGAGGGCGGCCAGATGCCTCTGCAAAGACGGCTTCCCAAGGTCGGTTTTACGAATCGCTTCAGGACAACCTATCAGGTCGTCAACCTGGAGGATTTGACTCGCGTCTCGGGCGAGGTGACGCCTCGAACATTGCGGGATGCCGGTCTCATCCGGTCCGAGAAAGCGCCTGTCAAGATTCTCGGCGTGGGAGAGGCTTCCGAGAACTTGAACGTCACGGTTCATGCCATATCCGCGTCTGCGGCCGAGAAGATCTCCCGAGCGGGCGGAAAGGTAGAGATCGTGTCCCGAGGCACCTTTACAAAAGACTAGAAATGCCGATTTTAAAAAGTTTTCAGAGTGCCTTCAAGATACCGGAGCTCCGAAATCAGATCCTGTTTACGCTGCTCGTCCTTTCTGTCTACAGGCTTGGGGGACAGATACCCATTCCTGGAATCGACCGAATCGCGTTGCGGGAGTATTTCAGGGGAGCAGATCTGGGGCCGCTGGGTCTCTATGACATGTTCGTGGGTGGGGCCTTTACCCGGGCGACCGTCTTTTCCCTCGGGATCATGCCCTATATCAGCGCCTCGATCATCCTGCAGCTTCTCGGGGCCGTCGTTCCTTTTTTGCAGAAGCTTCAAAAGGAGGGTGAAGAAGGCCGGAAGAAGATCACGCAATACACGCGTTATGGGACGGTGATTTTAGCCGCCTTGCAGGCGTTCGGCGTCTCATTCTTCCTGGAAAGCATCCAGGTGCCGCCCACGATGATGTCTGCCGTGCTCGATCCGGGGTGGGGGTTTCGGCTGCTAACGGTACTGACGATCACGGCCGGTACCATCTTCATCATGTGGTTGGGCGAACAGATCGATGCCCGTGGGATCGGAAATGGGATGTCTCTGCTCATCTTTATCGGCATTGTCGCTCGTCTGCCGTGGGCAGTCGGGCAGGAGTACCAGGATTTCGTGACCAACGACAAGGGCATTATGGTCGAGCTGTTTGTAATCGTCATCATTTGTGCGCTGACGGCGCTTGTGGTTTTGATCACGCAAGGGACCCGAAAAATTCCCGTTCAGTACGCCAAGCGGGTTGTGGGCCGTCGGGTCTACGGCGGGCAAAGCACGCACATCCCGCTGAAGGTGAATACGTCCGGCGTCATGCCCTTGATCTTCGCCCAGGCCATCATGTTCTTACCCAGTATGGCCGCTGGGCTCGTTCCGAACAGCGAATTCATGCAAGAGGTAGCCGCAGGGTTTTCCCCTACGAGTTCCCTGCAGTCGCTTCCCTATTGGACGCTTTACAGCCTGATGATCATCTTTTTCTCCTATTTCTACACGGCCATTGTCTTTAATCCGGTCGATCTTGCCGACAACATGAAACGTCACGGCGGGTTCATTCCCGGCATTCGTCCCGGCAAACGAACGGCGACGTTCATCGATCAGATTCTGACGCGAATCACGCTTCCCGGTTCGATCTTCCTGGCCGGGATCGCGGTCTTTCCTTTCTTTGTCGTCGACTATCTAGGGGTTCACCCAGGTCTGACCGATTTCTTTGGGGGAACGGGCCTGCTGATTATCGTGGGCGTGGCCTTGGATACGTTGCAGCGGGTCGAGTCTCACCTGTTGATGCGTCACTATGACGGATTCATGAAGAAGGGTAGACTCCGAGGGCGGAGATAGCGCGACCTCCGGAGGATACAGAACATGAAAGTTCAATCATCTGTCAAGCGACGCTGTCCCGGCTGCAGGATCATTCGCAGGAAAGGCGTCGTTCGGGTTACCTGTAAAATCAATCCGAAGCACAAACAACGACAGGGGTAGGGCTATGGCACGCATCGCTGGCGTCGACATCCCTCGGGAAAAGCGCGTAGAAGTCGCGCTGACGTACATTTACGGCATTGGCCTGAGCACTTCTCAAAAGATCCTCGAGAAGACTCGGATTGCCCCTGGCACGCGGGTTGACGCGCTGACGGAGGGCGATGTCGCCAAGCTCAGAAGTGTGATCGAATCTGAGCACAAGGTCGAGGGAAATCTCAGAAGCGAAGTTGCGATAAACATCAAACGGTTTATGGATATCGGCTGTTACCGGGGCCTGCGGTGGCGCCGGGGCTTGCCTGTTCGGGGGCAGCGCACCCGCACGAATGCCAGGACACGCAAGGGCCCAAAGCGAGGTCAGATCAGCCGGAAGAAGAAGGTGTGACGTTTTTCGTCTTGAACAAGGAGGGATGATTTGCCGTCCGAAAAGAAGAGAGGAAGAAAGCGGGGTAAAAAGGTGGATACGTTGGGGATTGCGCACATCAAGGCAAGCTTCAACAATACGATTGTCACGCTGACCGATCGGGACGGCGGCGTGATCTCCTGGGCGTCGACCGGGAAGGTCGGTTTCAAAGGATCCAAAAAGAGTACTCCTTATGCGGCCCAGTTGGCGGCGGAGGCTGCAGCGAGGGAAGCGCTGGCGATGGGGCTTAGACGGGTGGAAGTTTGGGTCAAGGGGCCCGGCGTTGGCAGAGAGGCTGCCGTGCGCTCGCTTCAAGGCGCCGGTTTGGAAATTTCCGCGATTCGGGATGTGACACCAATTCCACACAACGGGTGCCGTCCGCCCAAGAGGCGGCGGGTCTAGGGAGCAGACGGCGATGGCGCGCTACACGGAAGCGAACTGTAAACTCTGCCGGCGGGAAGGCGTGAAACTGTTTCTGAAGGGAGAACGCTGCTACCTGGAGAAGTGCGCTTTTGAGCGACGCAGCTACGCCCCGGGAATGCACGGGCAGAGACCGAGCCGAAAGCCCTCGGAGTTCAACTTGCAGCTGCGCGAGAAGCAGAAGGCGAAGCGGCAATACGGCGTTCTGGAGGGCCAATTCCGCGGCTACTACGCCAAGGCCGCCAAGCGCAGGGGGGTCACGGGCGAGTTGCTTCTGCAAGCTCTGGAGTGCAGGCTCGACAACGTCGTCTTCAGGCTGGGTTTTGCCCCGTCGCGTAAGGGGGCGAGGCAGCTGGTCAGGCACAGACACGTTACAGTCAACGATCGGATCGTCAACGTGCCGTCCTTTCAAATCAGCCCGGGTGACACGATTCAGATTAGGGAGAAGAGCAGACAGCTCCAAATGATCCACGATTCACTTAAGCGCATTGGCGAGGCGCCTCAAGCGTCCTGGGTCTCACTGGATAAGGTCAACCTGAGCGGCACGCTTCTGGAACGCCCGAATCGAGAAAACATTCCCACGGTTGTGGAAGAGCAACGCATTGTTGAGCTCTATTCCAAGTAGCTCTTTGACGGGTTGAGGAGAGTTTGCATGAAACCGAAAAATTTTCAGATGCCTCGTTCCGTCCAGATCGACAAGGATCGGCTTTGTGATACCTACGGCCTGTTTACGGTCCAACCCTTGGAGCGAGGGTTTGGAACGACGATTGGGAACATGCTGCGGCGGGTCTTGCTTGCCTCGATAGAGGGCGCCGCTGTCAAGGCGATCCGGATCGAAGGCGTCCAGCACGAATTTGCAGTGGTTGAAGGCGTTGTCGAGGATGTCGCTGAAATCGTCTTAAACCTGAAGGAAGTTTTCATCCGGCTGTTCGCAGACGAGGACAAAACGCTCAGAATTACGGTCAAGGGGCCTCGCAATCTCGTTGCGTCGGACCTTCAGGTCGATTCCTCCATCGAGATTCTGAACCCGGACAAGCATATCGCGACCCTTGAAAAAGATAGCGTCCTCGACATGGAAGTGACCGTTGGTCAGGGGATAGGCTACGTTTTGGCAGAGGAGAACAAGACGGCGGAGCAGTCGATGGGGACCATCCCCATGGACTCCGCGTATTCGCCCGTTAGAAAGGTGCGCTACGACGTCGAAAAGGCCCGGGTCGGTCAACAGATTGACTACGACAAGCTGACTCTGGAAGTCTGGACGAACGGTGTGGTGCGTCCCGACGACGCCGTATCGCACGCCGCGAAAATCTTGAAAGACCACTTGGAGCTGTTTGTCAGTTTCGAAGAGGAATACGACGAGGAGCCTGAGGAAGTCGTGGACGAGGAAGCCCAAAGGATTGCGAACCTCCTCAAGATGCCGGTGGAGGAACTGGAGTTGTCGGTCCGATCCGCGAACTGTCTGAAGGCCGCGGACATCCATGCGCTGGAAGACTTGGTCCAAAAATCCGAAGTCGAGATGCTCAAATTTCGGAATTTTGGCAGGAAATCGCTCAACGAGTTGACCGCAATTCTGGAGGGTCTGGGTCTCTCTTTCGGGATGGACGTTTCGAAGTTCAAAGGCTTGGCCGTAGAGCCGGAACACATCGGTGTCCTTGAAGAGGATTATTGAGACGTGAGACACGCCAAAAAAGGCAGAAAGCTCGGGCGGACCGCGAGCCACCGAAAGGCGACGATGAACAACCTGGCGGCGTCTCTCTTCTTGAACGGATCCATCCGAACGGGCCGCGCGAAGGCGAAGGAGCTACGGAGCATGGCCGAGCGGCTCATCACCTTTGCGAAGCGGGGCGATCTCCACGCCCGAAGGCAGGTCTTGCGAAGAATTCAGAACAAACGATTGGTTTCAAAGCTTTTCGATGAGATAGGCCCTTCCTTCGCCGATCGAAACGGGGGATATACGCGCCTGTTGAAGCTTGGAAATCGGCGTGGGGACAACAGCGAGGTCTGTCTGGTCAAGCTGGTGGAGGAGGTTGTGCCCTCAAAGGCGTCTGACGCAGAAGGAGAGAAAGAACCCAAGTGAATCGCCCGGGCAGATGGAATGCGGGAGGGCAACTTGGCCTGACGGCCGGTTTGCCCTCTTTCTTAGTTCGGCCAATTTCCAGGCGATCGATCTCGGCCCTGTTGGCGGCGTGGGTTTTACTCCACGCCCACGGGGCGGCGTCATCGGACGAGTTCCGGGCGGTCTGGGTCGTCCGCCACACGCTCACCGCTCCCGAGAAGATCGCGGAGATGGTCGAAACCGCGAAGCAGGCGGGATTCAATGCGCTGTTCGTGCAGGTCCGGGGCCGGGGTGATGCCTACTATCGGAGCGGTATCATCCCACGGGGAGAGGACGTGCCCGACGGGGCATTCGATCCGCTCAGCACGGTGGTCCGACTGGCTCGAAAGGCCGGGATCGAGGTGCACGCCTGGATCAACGTCTTCCTCGCCTGGCATCCGACCGATCGGATGCCGAAATCGTTTCGCCACGTGCTTCATCAACATCCGGAATGGTTTATGACTTCTGCGGATGGCGTCCAGATGGGACGCAAGGATCTTCGCGGGGTCGATCTGGTCAGCCGTGGCGTGGAAGGACGTTACCTTTCTCCGGGCTTGCCGGAAGTGCGCGATCATCTCCTCGAAGTCGTCGAGGAGTTGGTCACGCGATACGACGTAGACGGCGTCCACCTGGACTATGTCCGCTATCCGAACGTCCACTATGACTTCAACACAGCCACCCGGTCGCGTTTCGAAGGTCGTTACGGGTTTGATCCCCGGGACATCCTGACTTCGGATCGTGTCGACCGACCGCAGAGGCGAAGGCTATGGCGTCGGTGGCGGACGGACCAGGTCAGTTTGACCGTCGAAGAGATCCACAAGATGCTTCAGCGCCTGAATCCCAGCGTCGTGCTTTCAGCGGCGGTCAAGCCCGATCTGCCGAGGGCCTACCAGCACTACGGGCAGGATTGGATTCGTTGGATCAACCGGCAGACGGTCGATTTTGTGGTTCCGATGTTCTATTTCGGTTCCACGCCGTCGATCGTTTCACAAATAGAGGAAGCCAGGAACTTTGTGACGAAAGGTCACCTCTACGCTGGCATCGGAGACTGGAACCAAACGCCCGCGGAGACCCTGGCGCAGATCGAGCACGCCCGGCGCCTTGGCCTGAAGGGCGTTGTGCTTTTTTCCTACGGCAGCCTTTCGAAACGCCCGGAGGAGCTCAGGCAACTGCGGGAGGGACCTTTCCGGCAGCCGGCAAGCACGCCGCCGATGCCGTGGAAGCAGGGACACCATGAGATCGAAACCGAAGCTCGGTGAACAGGTCGCGTTGGAGATCGCGTCTGTAGACCAAAAGGGACACGGCATCGGCTGGATGGGGGAATACGCGGTCGGCGTTCCCGCCGCCGTTCCCGGAGACACGGTCCTTGCGCGGATCAGACGTGTTCGACATCGCGGGCGGAAGGCGGAGGCGGGGAAGGAGGCGTTGATCCGGGCCGGCATCGAACGCCAACGGGCGAGATGTTCCCATTTCGGAACCTGCGGCGGTTGTCTATGGCAGGATGTGCCCTACGAGGATCAGGTGGCCCTGAAACAGGCGATGGTGGAAAATTGCTTGAAGGAAGCGGGTGTCGACGTTGCGGTGGACGATCCGATTCCGGCGGAAGATCCGTTTTTCTACCGGAACAAGATGGAATTCTCGTTCGGTGTTTCAGCTGAAGGGGAGGTCTGCGTGGGCCTCCACGTTCGGGGGCGTTTTGAGAAGGTTTTCGACCTGGAGTCCTGCTATCTGCAGTCCGAGCGGTCCAACAAGATCGTTGCACGCGTCAGGGAATTCGTGAGTGCGCGGGGACTTTCGGCCTATGACCTCCATCGCCACAAGGGCCTTTTGCGTTTCTTGACGATTCGAGAGGGCAAGAATACCGGAGAAACGATGGTCATCTTGACCACTTCCGGCGAAGACGCGTCTGGACTGGCGGAATTGGGGACTCGATTGAGAGACGAGTTTCCTGAGATCAAGAGCGTTGTTCGAAGTGTGAATCGGCGGAAGGCGCAGGTGGCGATCGGAGAAGAAGAGGCAGTGATAAGCGGTCGTGGCACCGTGAACGAACGGCTTGGCGAGGTCTCGTTCGAGATTTCCCCGAGTTCCTTTTTTCAGACGAATTCGCTACAGGCGGAAAAGCTGTACGAGCGCGTCGTCGAGCTCGTGGATCCGACGCCGGGGGACCGAGTGCTGGATCTCTATTGCGGCACGGGGGCCATCTCGCTGCTGTTGTCCGAACATTGCGGAGAAGTCATCGGCGTGGAGGTTTCCGGCACGGCCGTGAAAGATGCAGTGCGGAATCGGGCAAGAAACGGGATACAGAACTGTAGATTCGTAGCAGGTCGGGCTGAGGAAGCCCTGGCCCGTTTCAGAAACGAAGGAAGACCGTTCGATGCGGCCGTGGTCGACCCTCCCCGAGCCGGGATGCACCCCAGGGGCCACCGAGCGCTCGTCGATCTGAGGCCGGAGACGATCGTCTACATATCTTGCAATACGGAGGTTCTGCCGGGTGAGTTGAAGCGCTTTGAAGCCGGCCGGTATCGGCCCGACTACGTGCAGTTGGTAGACATGTTTCCCCACACCCCGCACTGCGAAATCCTGGTACGCCTTCAGTACGGGCGGGCATAAAAAAGAGCGGGGGGAGGTCACCCTCGCTCTTTCCGTTCTCAGGATTCAAGCCGTCTTCGTCTTATCCTCCGCGGCTGATGTTCAGGATTTCGTAGACCAATGTTCCGGCCGGGGCCTTCGCCGTCACGACCTCGCTCACGCCTTTTCCAAGCATGGATCGCCCGACAGGAGATTCCGTAGAGATTTTGTTCTGTTCAAAATCTGCCTCGTCGGTGGAAACGAGCGTGTATTCCAGTTCCTCCCCGGTCTTTTTGTTCCTCAATCTCACCGTCGCCCCAAGGTAGGCCTTGTCTTTGGGCATCTGGCTTTCGTCTATGATCTCTGACCGGATCAGCTTGTCTTGAAGTTCCATGATCTTCGTTTCTACGAACATCTGACGCTCTTTTGCCGCGGCATACTCCGAATTCTCGCTGAGGTCTCCAAAGGCCCGGGCTTTGGTGATCGCCTTGATCACATCCGGACGTTCTTTCCTCTGAAGGCGCTCCAACTCACTCCGGATTTTTTCGTATCCTCCCATGGTTAGGTAAACGCGACTCATGGCCGTCCGAATTGCCTCCCGTAGTGCAAGTGAAAGAGAAAAACCAATTTAAACATAGGATTTTCATACATTAAAGTCAAGCGCTAACAGACCGGGGGCCAGCCATATCCGCCTGCGCCCGGGTGGGGGCGAACGCGCTGCACCATTCCCTTGCGTTCTGAAACATCTTCAGCCAGGGAGAGGCCTCGAGGTCTCGTTTCCACCCTTCCGGCATCCACGCCCACTGCCATTTGAGAAACGTTCTTTCGGGATGTGGCATCATGGCCAAGTGTCGTCCATCGGGTGAGCAAAGCGCGGCGATGCCGGCGGGCGATCCGTTCGGGTTGCAAGGATAGGCCTCGGTCGTCGATCCCTCGTCGTCCACGTATCGGATCGGGGCAGTGTTTTCCGCCGCGACGCGATCCAGAATCGCCGTGTCGGGGAAAAAGGCGCGCCCTTCACCGTGAGCGGCCCATATTCCGAGGGTCGAGGCCTCCATTTCCCGCAACATGATCGCGGGGCTCTTCTCTATCTTGACCGAGACGAATCGCGACTCGAATCGACCCGAGGCGTTTTGGACGAAGCGGGGCTGATCGGCGTCGGCGATGTTCTTCCACGGAATCCAGCCGAGGAGCGCCATCAACTGGCAGCCGTTACAGACGCCCAGGCTGAACGTATCGGGGCGGTCGTAGAACGCGTCGAACTGCGTCGACAGACCTGCGTTGAATCGGATCGTCCCTGCCCAGCCCTTCGCAGAATCGAGGACGTCCGCGTAGCTGAACCCGCCGACAAACGCAACCCCCCGGAACCTTTCCAGGGTGACCGTCCCGGCCACGAGGTCGGACATCGTCACGTCCCAAGGTTCGAATCCCGCGGCGTAGAAGGCCGAGGCCATTTCCCGGTCGCCATTGCTGCCCTCTTCCCTCAAAATGGCGACGCGAGGCTTGGGGTTGCGATCCAGGACCTCGGGGGGGGAGGCCTCGGGTGTAAAGGAGAGATCGAAGCGGAGTCCGGACCCGTTTCGAAGCCGCTCCCGTTCCTGCGCGACGCAGCCCGGATGTGCCTGAAGGCGCTCGAGCTGTGTGCTCGTTGCTTCCCATAGGTCCCTCAGGTCTGCAACCGACTCATCCAGAATCGTTTCTCCGTTCTGGCGCATCCGCACCCGGGCGTCCGTCGAACTGATTCCGATCGGCAGGCAGGGGACGTTCGCCCGCGCGAACGTCTGGCTCACGGCAGGTTCGTGCGCTGGCGAGACTTCCAAAACGAGGCCAGGCTCTTCGGCGAAGCACAGGGCGAGGGGGTCGACGGAAGGTTCCAGGTCGACCTCGATCCCGCAGTTGCCCGAAATCGCCATCTCGATCAGGGTCGTGGCGAGACCGCCGTCGCTCCGGTCGTGTCCGGACGTGATCAACCCTTCCGAAACCAGTCTCTGGACGCAAACGAACGCGTTCTTCAGAAGCTGCGGGTCTGCGAGGTCGGGACATTCGTCCCCGACCTGCCCGAAGACCTGGGCCAGTGCAGAACCGCCCAGCCGATGGTTCCCCAGCCCCAGGTCGACGTAGAGGAGGCGTCCTTGTCCAGGTCGTTTGAGGTCGGGTGTGACGGTCTTGGTGATGTCCGGACAGGTCACGTAGGCCGACACCACGAGCGCACCCGGGGCCTTCACGGATTCGTCGCCTCCAGCGCCGTCCGGGGCGAGCGCGGCCATGGACAGACTGTCCTTGCCGCCATCGATCGCGACGCCAAGCTTCAGGAGCGTGTCGCACAGCGCCTTGGCGGCGTCGTAGAGGGCCGCGCCTTCGCCCGGAAACTTGGCCGCCCACATCCAGTTGGCGGAGCACTTCACGTCTTCGAGCGCGGTCACCTCCGCCCAGACGAGGTTGGTCAGGGCTTCTGCGACGCTCATTCTCGCCATCGCCACCGGGTCGATCAACCCGATGACGGGCTGTTGGCCGATCGCCGTTGCCGCACCGGTCTTGCCGAAGTGGCCCTGGGCCATCACGGCGACGTCTGCCACCGTGAGCTGCAAAGGTCCCGTGCACGGCTGCTGGGCGATGAGGCCGGTGACGGAACGATCGACCTTGTTCGTCAGGAAGCGCTTGGAGCCGACGGAAACCAGGCGAAGCACCCGGTCCAGGGCTGCCCGCACGGTCAATCCTTCCGGAAGCCGAAGCGGCCGGAGGTGCGGCTTGGCGCGTTCGAGGCGGAACGTCTTTCTGGGCATATCCCCGAGCACCTTTTCCAGCTCCAGATCGACCGGCGTGGAGCCGTCCCGGTCGTCGTGGAGCACGACTTTTCCGTCGCCGGTCACGCGGCCGACGACGGCGTAAGGGGCGCCCTCCCGCTCGCAGATCCGTCCAAACCGTTCCGATGCCTCGGGTCGGATCAGGAGCGCATTCTGTTCCTGGTATTCGGCCCCCCATATTTCGATCGCGGAGAGTGTTTCGTCGCCGACCGGAATGGCCCTCAGCTCGATCTTTGCGCCCTCCGGGTCGACGAGCTCCTTCAAGACATTGCAGTTTCCTCCGGCCCCCTGATCGTGGATGCTGATGATCGGGTTTCGGTCCTGGAGCTCGATGCAGGCTCGGATGACGCGGTTGACCTTCTGCTCCATTTCGGCATCCCCGCGTTGGACGGCGTTGAAGTCGAGCTCTGCCACGTTCTCGCCCTGGGCCATGCTCGACGCGGAACCTCCGCCCATGCCGATTCTGTAGGCCGGTCCACCCAGCTTGACGACGAGCATGCCGGCCTCGGGGGCCCCCTTTTCCACGTGGCGGGCATCGATTTGTCCGATACCCCCGCTGAACATGATCGGTTTCAGCCACTCTCGTCGCTCTCCGTTCGGCATCCTCAGGCCGAACGACCGCGTAAATCCTTGGATGACGGGCTCTCCGAATTTGTTCCCGTAGTCAGAGGCCCCGTTGCTCGCCTCGATTTCGATCTGCAGGGGTGCGGCCAGGTTGGGCGGATACAGAAACTCGGAATCTTCCCAGGGCAGGACGTAGCCGGGAACGCGAAGGTTGCCCACACAATAGGCAGCCGTTGCGGCCACGACGAGGCCGCCTCGACCCGCGGCGTGTACGTCTCGAATTCGGCCGCCCGTACCGGTTTCGGCCCCCGGGAACGGGGCGACGGCGCAGGGAAAGTTGTGCGTCTCCGCCGTAAACAGGATGTGGTATCTCAGCCTGGAGCTCTCGAAGGCGCCGGGTCGGTCCGGATGGGCCGGAAGCAGGGTGCTGATTTCGAAGCCCGAGACGGCGCTGGAGTTGTCCTTGAACGCGATCACGCTGTTCTCCGGATTCTGTTCGAGGGGTCCCCGGATCATGCCGATCAGGCTTGCGGGCGTCTCCCGACGGTCGATGACGATTCGGCCCTTGAAGAACCAGTGTCTCGAGTGCTCGCTGTTGGACTGTGCGATGTCGAAACACTCGACGTTGGTGGGATTGCGCCCCATGGTTTCGACAAACAGGTTCGTGTAGTAGTCGAGATCCCAGTCGTCGAAGGCCAAACCCATCTCCGCGTTCAGCTGTTCGAGTGCGGCCCTGCCTCGTTGCATCAAAGGGACTTCGTGCGAGGGCTTTGGCGCCACGCCCGGGTCGAACGTCGTCAACGGCGCCGCGTAGGGGCATTCCGTCATGCGGTCGTGGAGCCGGTTCAGAAATGCGGCGCACCGGTCCGCATCGAGGGGCGTGACGGACCGGATCAGGTAGCGCCTTGAACGTTCGATTCGCGAGATCTTGTCCAATCCGCACGCGTGGCAGATCGAGACGGCGTTCGTCGACCAGGCGGTCGTGAAGCTCATCCGCGGCCCGACTTCGAGCAGCGTGCCATCCCCCGCCAACAGCGAGTGTCCAGCAAATCGATCCGGCGCGAACGTCTCGCTCAGCAGCCAGCGCAGCACGCGCTCTTCCTCTTCTGTCAGCGCCGCTTCGGTGAGGACGTTGAAGCAGGTTTCGGTCGCAAGCGCTTCTATGGTCTCAGAGACGTGTGCCCTCGCCTCCTCGCGCAGCGCGCGCGCTTCGGCGTCGGACAGGGCGGGCGTTCGGTAGAGATGGACGAGGTTCATCGTCGGGATTCCTTTGTTGGGACGGGTGAGACCGGCGAGACTTGGCCGTCAATCTACGACGCCGGATAAAATAACACAAATTTATTAATATTATATTTTAGATAAATATTAGTTATCTTTATTTTAGATAGATATTATTGCCGGGCGCGGTAAATCGTTGATATCATTACCAGCTGAACATCTCGCTCATCGGGCACTCAGGGACACGGGGCCTCTGCACTCATCGCAGCCCCTGCGCTTCTCTCTTCGAACCCCGGCCACGTTTGCGTCGAGTGCCCGAGCCTGGGGGTATCGCGTCAGCTATCCTGAATCATTCATAAATTTGCTGAAAATTTCTATAATTTTTATGTAGAACAATCAGTGATCCAATTTGAGCTGAAAAACTTTGTTTTGGTGCAATAACTGGAAAGCCCAGTATGTACGCAGATTGTTCAGACTTCACGAGTGATTCGGGCTATATGTCATCGCGGCCGTGGCGTTTCGGCTCCCTGGCTGCTTCCGCGTTCCTCCTCCCCAGGGGTTCGGGCCCTCTGTGGGACCGGGTCGGGTGCGGGGGCGGATGTGGGGGCGAATGGAAATTCGCGGCGTGGGGGCGGGTCCCGCAGTGGGCATCAGGCGGGGGGAGGAGTTCATTCTATTCGCGGCGCCAGTCGTTTCCAATGAGGCTGAGTCGCCACGGCCCGAGCCTCCCCGTGCCTCGGTACGCGCTTCGCGCGACTCGGCATGCTCGGAGAATACATCCGAAAGCGGCGCCTGGCCCGAGTAGGCCCGAAGGGCCGTATCGAGGGGCCCTTCTTTTGTCACCTTTTCTTGGGCGGACAAGAAAAGGTGAGGATGAGTGACTTTCCTAACCTTTTTTATGAATGATTCAGGTTAGATGATCGGTCTATCTGATCGAACCTGCGCGGAGGCCAGACGTGCAAGCGGCGTCTCGGCAGGGTCGGGTCCCGGGAGGCGCTTGACCGCGGGCTTTCGCCTGCCTGGCACTTTGCGGGTGCGGGCTCGGGTCGGGGAGAGGCGGCTATAAGACGACAAGGGCCCCCAAGTCCTTGACTTGGCGTGCCCGACCGAATAAGTTTTCCTTCCAAAGTCTGCGGGCGAAATCTACTGTCCCGCCGTCGAGCACGACGCACGGCGGTTTTTCCGTATCTCCGGGAGAAATGAACGGATGCGAATGAGCAAACTGTTCAGCCAGACCTTGCGCGAAAGCTCCGCCGGCGCCGATGTGGCGAGCCACCAGCTGTTGCTGCGGGCCGGCTACATTCGCCGGCTGGCGAGCGGCATTTTCTCGTATTTGCCCCTGGCCAGACGTTCGTTGAACAAGGTGGAGAACATCATCCGCCGGGAGATGGACGCCATCGGCGGGCAAGAGGTCACCATGCCGGTCGTGCACCCGGCCGATATCTGGAAGGAGACCGGGCGCTGGTACCAGGTGGGCAGAGAAATGGGACGCTTTCAGGACAGATCCGACCGCGATATGGTGCTGGCCATGACCCACGAAGAGGTCGTGGGCGACCTGGTTCGCAAGGAGATCCGTTCCTATCGGCAGTTGCCGCAGCTGATCTACCACCTCCAGACCAAGTGGCGGGACGATCCGCGGCCCCGCTCCGGGCTGATCCGGGTGCGGGAGTTCACGATGAAGGACAGCTACAGCCTGGACGCGGATCAGGCGGGCCTGGAGGCCCAATACCGGGCCCACTATCAGGCCTATTTCAACATCTTCAACCGCTGTGGCCTGCCCACCGTCGCGGTCCGCTCCGACGTCGGCATGATGGGCGGGCAGGTGGCGCACGAGTACATCTACCTCAACCCGATCGGCGAGGATACCCTGGTCGTCTGCCCGCAGTGCGGCTACGCCGCCAATCGCCAGATCGCCCGCTTCAGAAAGGAGGTCGCCCGCCGGGAAGAAGCTGCCGGAATGGAGAAGATCGTCACGCCGGATACCCCCACCATCGAGGCCCTGGCCCAGTTGCTGGACGTGCCCCGGCGCAAGACCGCCAAGGCGGTCTTCATGGTGGCCACGCTCACCGAGGGCGAGGAAGGGGTCGAAAAGTTCGTGCTGGCGGTGATTCGAGGGGATATGGAGGTCAACGAGACCAAGCTGGCCAACGCCATAAAGGCCCGGGAGATGCGGCCGGCACGCGAGGAAGAGATCCGCGCCGTGGGCGCCGAGCCGGGATACGGCTCGGCCGTGGGCGTGAAAGACGCCCTGGTGGTCGCGGACGATTCGATTCCGTCCTCTCCCAACCTGGTGGCCGGCGCCAACCAGAAGGGCTACCACGTCAAAAACGTCAACTACGAGCGCGACTACCAGGCCGATCGGGTCTGCGATATCGCCGCGGCCCGGGCGGGAGATGCCTGTATCGAGTGTGCGGCCCGGCTGCGCGCGCGGCGCGGGGTGGAGGTCGGCAATATCTTCCAGCTGGGGACCCGCTACACCGAGTCGATGGGCGGCACCTTCATGGATGCCGAGGGACAGGTCAAGCCGGTCGTCATGGGTTCCTACGGCATCGGCGTGGGCCGGCTCCTGGCCTGTATTGCCGAGGCGCACAGCGACGACCATGGCCTCGTCTGGCCGGTGTCGGTGGCCCCCTTCCAGGTGCACCTGGTTGCCTTGGCCAAGGGAGGAGGGCCCGCAGCCGAAGCCGCCGAAAAGTGCTACGAGGAACTGGAGGACGCCGGGGTCGAAGTGCTGCTGGACGACAGGCCGGAAAGTCCGGGGGTGAAGTTCAACGACGCAGACTTGATCGGCGTGCCGGTACGCCTGACGGTGGGTGAGCGCTCGCTCAAGAGGGGGCAGGTGGAAATGAAGGTGCGGCGCACCGCCGAAAGGGTCGACGCGCCCCTTCGGGAGGTCGTTTCCCGGGTGGTGAGCGAGCTGGCGGCGCTGCAGAAAGAGCTGGACGACCGGGTCGTCGACGTCGAGTTCAAGGCGTGATCTCATCGGCGCCGCCAGCTTCGTCGACGGCGATGAGGTTCGGTTGCTGCCTATAGCTTCACTGAACCGCCTTTGCGCCTCACGTCGGTGTCATCTCGGACGACCTGCCTTGCATCGTCGATGAAGCGTCCGATGCGATCTTGCAGGACTTGCAGGTCGTGCTCAAACTGATCCAACTCGGCTACCAGGTCTTCGAACGAATGTTCCATCACCGTTGCTCCCTTCTACCGGGAAACGGGGGAATTCCGGTAGAAGGTTGGCCTGCGGGGATCCTGAATATAGCACGGGAAGCGGGCAGCGTCAAGAGGGAACCGAGCTGGGAATACGCGCAGCATACGCTTGAAAAAACGGCGATCCGGGACGGGAAGATCCGTCGCGCCCGCGCGCGATATGCGTCCCGGCCGCTCGGCTGAAGGCCGCCCAGACCGGGTGCCCCACTCGGCCGTTCAAAACCGAATGCGCCGCCGATCAAACCTGTCGCATCTATTTATTTTCCGTTGACTTGTGAAAAATCTTTTCCTATTGTTCTAGGGTCTGAACGGCTGAGATCAAGCTTCGTTCGTCGCCCGATTCCGGGCCTGGCGTCCGAGGGCATGGAACGAATGGATGGACGCATCGTTAAACATTCAGAATGGTTCCAAGCGATGAATGCCGTCATCTGCGTTCGAGAGGCCGAATCGCGACCGGGAAGACCGAGTCTGAACCCGGCGTTTGCGACGCGTCTCCCGTTGCCCGTCCGGCAGCTTTCCGCTGGCGGGCGTTGACTCCACGTTACCGAGAGAGCACGAACCTGAACCGTCATGCCCACGTCCCAGAGAGACGATTCCGCCGATCGAGATCGAACGTTCCCGGACCTTCCGTAAGGGTGTCTGCCTTGTGGGGATTCAGATCTTGGCGGAACGGATACCGAACAGGCTTGGCCGTCCTATCCAGCCTCTGCCTGCTTGTCGGCGGGGCGGGGTGCGCGAAGGAGAAGTATCGAAAGGAGAGCGCAGAGGTCTACTATGAAGGCGCCCAGCGTGCGCTGGGCGCCGGCGAGTGCTGGATGGCCGAGCAGCTTTTCCGCAATTTGCTATCCGATTTTCCAGGTTCCCATCTCGTTGACGATGCACAATTCGGCATCGCCCAGGCCAGTTACTGTTCCAAAGATTTTATCACGTCGATATTCGAGTACGAGCGACTCCTGGACGAGTATCCCGCGAGCCCTTTCGTCGATGAAGCGCGATACCAGATCGGGATGTGTCACTACCGAGAGTCGAAGGGCGTTCACCACGACCAGGAGGACACCCACAAAGCGATCCGGGTCTTCCGGCGGTTTATCGAAGACTATCCCCGCAGCCACCTGGTTTCAGATGCGGAGAAGAGAATCAAGGAGTTGCGGGACAAGCTGGCCAGCCACAAGCTGGTGATCGCGCAAAACTATTTCAGATGGAAAAGGCCGAAGTCGGCACAGATCTACTGCGAAGTCATCCTGGAAGAATTTCCGGATTCCAAGACGGCACCCCGCGCCCGTTTCACGCTGGCCAGGATCAAGCGCAGCTTGGGGAATCTGGACGAAGCGCTGGCGCTTCTCAGGGTCGTTGCCCGACGGGATCTCTCGGTCGACTTGAAGGAGAAGGTGCTCGAAGAGATCCGTGAGGTGGAGCAGACCCTTGCGAAACGAAAATCGTCAGGCCGGATATCCTCGCAGGAGGGGCGGGGAGAACTTGGCGCCAGGTAGGTGGCATGGGGCGTAGGATCGGCATTCTGGGGGGCACATTCGATCCGATTCACAATGGACATCTGATCGTCGCTCAGGAAGTCGTTGTCGCCCTCGCGTTGAATCGGGTCCTTTTCGTTCCGTCTGGCCGGCCGCCCCACAAGCGACATCCCGAGATGGCGAGCGCAAATGCGCGTGCGGAGATGGTCCGATTGGCCGTCGCCGACCGCCCCCTGTTCGAATGCTCGCCCGTCGAACTTGGCCGGCCGGGCAAGTCTTACACGGTAGAGACGCTCAAGATACTCAAGGGGCGTTTTGGACCGGCGTCGAGCTTCTATCTGATCATCGGCGACGACAACGCGGTGGAGCTCTCGACCTGGTGTGATCCGGAGGGCGTTCTGCGTGCGTCGCACGTGGCCGTGGTGGCCCGGGACGGGTTCGATCGGTCCCGTATCGACCCTTCGCTCGCAAAAAGAATGACCTTCTTGGAGACCTCTCGGATTGACATCGCTTCTACGGACGTCCGGAACCGCGTGCGACGCGGGGTTTCGATTCGGAAGCTTGTGCCGGAGTCCGTGGGGACCTATATTGACAAAGAAGGCCTTTATCGATAGTTCCGAATCGGCTGTCCGGGTTGGGGTCCATGTCCGAAAAAAGTTCTCGTTCCAAGCGCACGGCCCAATTGGGCCGCACGCCCGAAGGTCGCATTCACAGGTATTTCTGCATTGACGACGATGAGTGCCGGGCCTTCTCTCGCGTGTCGAAGGAGGCGACGCTCGTCCGGAAGACGCTGAAACGGGTCAAGGTCCTCGGAAAGGAGGTCGACGGGTGGATCGTCGACCTGCGGCTTCCGGCCACGGACGGCCTGGTCCGGAAAGATCCTCTGAAGGCCTCCAAGAACAGGCCGGTCCGACCGTTGAGGGGAAACGATGGGTCAAGCTGACGATCTACGACCGGAGGTCACGAGCGTTCGGATTTACGGAAGTGAATACCCGCTGTCGAGCGGCGAGTCGATCGGCTATACGCGCGAAATTGCGGCATTCGTGGATCACAAGATGACCCGGATCGCCTCCGAGGGAAATCTTGCCGACGCGACAAAGGTGGCGATCATGGCCGCCATGGACATTGCCGGGCAACTGTTTATCCAGAAAGAGCAGGACGAAGCGGTGAGAAGGCGCACCGCCGAGGCCTTGGACCGGCTCGGTCGATCTCTCGACGAGGGGGAAGACGTCACGCCGCTGGATCCCGACACGTAAGTCGCCTCCTCACGGGAAGCCGCTCCATCGGGGGTGCCCGAGCGCCCGCGTCTCATCCGCCGCCCAAGCGTCCGTACTTGAGGATCGCAAACAGAATTTTGTAGCCTGCCTGCACACTTCCCTTCAACGTCCCGCTTATTTTGGACACCCCGATCCGGCGTCTGTAGCTTACCGGGACTTCCTCCGTCCTCAGGCCCAGTTTCTGGGCCTTGATCTGCATTTCCACTGTCCAGCCAAAGGTCGTGTCCTCCATCTGTAACCTGATCAGGGCCGAGTAGCGGATCGCCCTGAAGGGGCCCAGGTCGGTAAATCGCGCGCGGAACAGAAGACGCATCAGCGTCGTGACCAACCAGTTTCCGAACCTGGCGTGGGGGTGAAGGGCCCCCCGTTCTCTCCTGCCGAGAACGCGAGAGCCGATCACGAGGTCCGAACGGCCCTGGAGGATCGGGCGGACCAGCAGGGTCATTTCCTCCGGGTGGTCGCTGTAATCGCCGTCCAGGAACACGACGATGTCGGTCGGTCGGAGGGCCGCCACGCCGGCCTTGCAGGCCCAGCCGTAGCCCCGGCGGTCCTCGCGGATGACGCGGGCGCCCATCTCCGAGGCCCTTTTTGCCGTTTCATCCGTGGATCCGTTGTCGACCACGAGGATTTCCGATACCAGGCCTGACGGGACGTCGGCGATGACGTGCCGAATGGCATCCTGTTCGTTGAACGCCGGGATTATGACAGAGATACGAGGCGAACGGCACATATTTTTTCGGTCGGAAGAGAAGCGCACGTGGCGGCTGAGACGCCGGCGCGGACAGAGCGTGTCGAGGCCGGGAGGTCAGCGAACGGAACAGGCCGCCGAACGATCTCCGGTCCGCCGGGGCCGTGGCGGCGGGGGCGAACGGTCTGTCTCCACGCGGCTTGACTCGCTCGCGGAAACGTGAGACACGGCCTCTGACAAGGGAGCACCGATCCGGGCGACCGGCGCTGCATTTTTGTGGACGAAACAGTCATTCGAATGCTCAACGCCCAGATTGGCCTTGAAAAATCACCGATCCGGGAGTTTATTCGGGCTTGGCCGGGCCGGGTCTCGTCCGATCCTTCAGGGTCTCCGGCACCAAGAAGGCAAAAATGCCCGCCGCCAGTAGGCCGGAGGCGGCGATGGCGATGGCGGTGATGCCGAGGTTGAGGATGTCGGCGAGCCTGCCGACCACGAGTGGACAGCCGGTATGGCCGGCGTCTCCGACGAGCCTCCAGGCGCCCAGAAACTCGGCCACGGCCGCCCGCGGCGCAAGGTCGGCGCCCAGGGTCATCATCGTTCCGGAGCCGAGGCCGTTTCCGAGACCAATCCCGCAGGTCGCGAGCAGGAGCGAAAAAAAACTGCCCGTAAACGGAATCGCCGCGATGCCGACGGCCTGAATCAGGAAGCTGGGCACGATGGCGACCTTTCTTCCGTACCGGTCCATAATCTGGCCTGCGGGGTAAAACATGGTCATATCGACGGCCGCGGAGAGGCTCAGGATCCAGCCGACGGATCGGACGTCGAGGCCGATGACATCGGTGGCGTAGAGCGGAATGATAATCGGACGGGCGTTCCGCGCCATCTGGGCCATCAGCTGTCCGGTTCCCGCAACGGCGAGCTGCCGGGATCTGGACCGAAACAGGTCGAGGAGTCGGGGCGCCGGCGCCTCCGCGGTCACGGCCTGGGCGGGGGTCACATCCCGGTCGACACGCTCCACGAAGATCGCTGACGCGATCATCGCCAAGGCTCCGATGCAGGCATAGACGATGAAAGGGAGGCGGAGACCGAAGGCGTCGGCGAGCGCGCCGCCCACGGCCGGACCCGCAAAGCTGCCGATCCGGTTGACGCCCCCGAAGACGGCGATCGCCCGGCCCCTTCTGTAGGGGAGCGTGATGCCGGTCAGGTAGGCGTGTCTGGAGACGCGCCACAATGCGTTGCCAAAACCGGTGATCAGCCGCAGCAGCACGACGTGGAGGATCGATCCCGCCCAGAAGAGAGCGAGCACGGAGAGAACCTCCAGCAGGATGCCCAGGATCATCACGCGCTTCCGGCCGAACCTCCTGACGAGCAGACCGGCCGGCACGTCGGCGAGCAGCGTGCCGACGCCGTCCGACGCCAAGATGATCCCGATGAGGGTATAGGAGGCGTCGAAGGTCCGGGCGTAGATCGGGAGGATCGGGATCAGCATGCCGTGGCAGAGCGCGAGGATGAACGTCGGCAGGTAGACCTGAAGGATGAGGGCGTCTTTCTTGTCCAAGCTCATGGCCGTGTTGTGGCCTCCGGAATCGTGCGCGGGAGCGCGATGGCAATGGTACCCCCCGGGTGGCTGGTTGTCAAGAGATGAGATCCAACCGCCTGCACGCTCCCGCCTTGAGGCCGGGGACGCGACGGTTCGCGCGACAGGCGCGATTTTTCTCACGCACGCCGCCCTGTCTTGCCAGACGTGGATCCGGTGACCGTGGCTTTCTCCGACTGCTCCGAAACCTCCCGGAACCGCCAGATTTTCAGATTGGCCGTCCCCAATCTGGTGGCCAATCTTTCGTTCCCGTTCGTGGGCATCGTCGATACGGCGCTCGTCGGTCACCTGCCCAACGTCGCCTTCATGGGGGCGGTCGCCGTGGCGAGCGTGATCTTCGACGTCGTCTACGCCGGGCTCGCGTTCCTGCGCATGGGTACGACCTCCTTGGCGTCTCACTACCACGGGGCCGGCAATCGGCGCCGATGCGCGGAAATCCTCTGCCTCGCCGGCCTGCTCGGCCTCGGTCTGGGGCTGGCGACCATCCTGTTGAGGGACGGGATCGTGGCGCTCGGATTCGATTTGGTGGGCCCGTCCGAGGCCGTTCAGCTCTGGGGGAAGCGCTACTTCGCGATCCGGGTCTACGCCGCCCCGTTCGTCCTGTTGAGCTTCGTCCTGATCGGATTCTTCAGGGGCCTGGCAGACGTCGTCACCCCGATGTGGATGATGCTGATCACCACGGTGCTGAACGTCGTCGGGGACTACGCGTTGATCTATGGCAAGTGGGGCGCGCCGGCGTTGGGGGTGGAGGGGGCGGCGTGGGCCTCCGTTCTGGCCGTTCTGGCCGGACTGCTCTATGGGTGCGGGGTGCTCGCGTGGCGGTATCGCGATTACCTGGCGTTTCGCATCGGCGGCCGGAAACAGGTCCGGTGGCTGCTGGTCACCAACCTGGACCTGCTGGGCCGAACGGCCTGCCTCCTTTTTGCTCAGTTTTTCGTGCTGGCGATCGTCGGACGGCTCGGCGAGACCGCCCTGGCAGCCAATGCGATTCTGTGGCAGGTCTGGTTTCTGGTGAGCAACTCCGTGGATGCCGTGGCCTACGCCGCGGAGACGCTGGTCGGGAACTATCTCGGCGCGCGCCGGTTTCTGAAGGCGAGACGGATCTCAGGACGATGTCTGTTCTGGGGCGCCGGGATCGGCCTCGGCTACGCGTGCGTCTACGGGGGCGCGATGGCGCCGATCGCGAGGGGGTTTACGCGGCACGATGCGGTCGTGGATCTGGTCGTCTCGCTCACGTTCTGGGTGGCCGCCGCGCAGCCCCTGAACGGACTCGCCTATGTATTCGACGGGATCTTCATCGGCGCGAACGATACCCGACATCTCTTCCTGGCGATGGTCCTGTCGGCGTTCGCCGTCTTCCTGCCCGTGACCCTCGTGCTGGTCTACGGCATGGACCTCGGGCTCGAGGGGGCCTGGATCGGTTACAACGCGCTCATGGCCGGCCGGGTCGCAACCCTTTACGTTCGCTACCGCAGCGACGGCTGGCTGAAGACGCGGGTCGAGGCGGCAGACTAGCCGCCGCGCGCGGCCCGCTTTCCCTTGACAGGGACGATTCGACCCGTTAGATTTCAGTGTAACTTCCGCGTTTATAGGAAGATAGCTATTCCGTGACTTGGCGTCCGGAGGACCGCTCGGCAGGCGCTGTGCCGAACGCGGTTTTCGTCGCGCCGGGTAGGGAGGGGGGCCTTTTGAAGATCGTCTTGTTGCCGCCCACGGGTCAGGCGTTTGCCGATCGGGTCCGGGCGGTCGCGCCGGACGCGGATGTCGTCGCGCCTCCGGATGAGGCGGCTTCGGTCGCCGCGGTTGCGGAGGCCGAGGTGATTCTCGGCAACACGCCGACGCGCGCCGTCTTTCAGGCCGCGACGCGGCTGCGCTGGTTCCAGACCGAATCGGCCGGCATGAACGCGCTGTTGGAGATCCCGGAGCTTCGGGACGGCGATTTCACCCTGACGAACGGCAGTGGCCTGCATCAGACGCAGGTCGCGGAGCTGGCCTGGGCGCTCACGCTGGCGCTCTTCAAGCGGTTTCCGTCCTACGCCCAGGCCCAGAGGGCCCGTCTTTGGGACAGAGACCGCGCGAGACCCCGGGATCTGGACGGGGCGACGGCGGGGATCGTTGGATTCGGGGGCGTCGGCCGCCAGTATGCGAAGCGGGGCGCGGCCTTTGGCGTGCGCATCCTGGCCGTGGACGTGCAACGGCCTTCGAAGCCTGAATATGCAGCGGCGTTGTGGGGGATGGACCGGTTGGATGGCGTGCTGAAGGCGGCCGATGTGCTGTTCCTCGCCTGTCCGCATACGCCGGAGACGGACAAGCTGATCGATGCCCGCGCGTTCAGGCTGATGAAGGAGACCGCGTTCCTGGTGAACACGGCCCGGGGCAGGATCGTGGACGAGGCGGCGTTCGTGACTGCGCTTCGGGAAGGAGAGATCGCGGGCGCCGGCCTGGATGTGTTCGAGGAGGAACCGTTGCCGGAAGGCAGTCCGTTGTGGGAGATGGAAAATGTGATTCTGTTTCCTCACATGGGAGGGGGTTCCATTTACAGGCCAGAGCGGGTGATCGATCTGTTCTGCGAAAACCTGAGGCGCTACCTCGCCGGGTCTCCGCTCCTGAATGAGGTCGACAGGAAGCTGGGATACCCACGTGCGGAACAGCGGATGGGGTATTAGAGAAGAGAACGAGACCGGCACACTGAGACGCGACGCCGTCGGCCGACTGACTTCGACCCTGGCCTGATCGACAGAGATCAAAGCTGGGGTTTTTTTTCGGTGCGCGAAAAGGCATTCCGACCGTACGGTCCGCGTAACCCTTTCAGGCGGTCTTGAAAGAAGGATCACAGTGAGCAGACGGAAGACCAACGCCCCCATTTCGGCGACAACTGTTGGCTGATGAACACATTTCAATATTAGGCTATTTCAAAGTTACATATTGACATAGCCTATTTTTCCTGTACATTCTCCACAATGATCAAGCGCGATCTCACACCGAAGCTGCGAGTGGCGGCACGGACCTCGCCTTCCATCACGCTTACGGGCCCGCGGCAAAGCGGCAAGACGACATTGTGCCAGGCCGTGTTTTCGCAGCATCCGTACGCGACGCTCGAGGCTCCGGACATACGCGCTTTCGCGGCGGAAGATCCCCGTGCCTTTCTGGCTCAATTTCCCGACGGTGCGATCATCGACGAGGTGCAGCGTCTGCCGGACCTGCTTTCCTACTTGCAGGGCGTCATCGACGCGGATCCGGCGCCGGGGCGTTGGATTCTCACCGGCTCGCAAAACCTCTCCCTGCTCGAGTCGGTCAGCCAATCGCTGGCCGGAAGGACTGCGGTATACAACCTGCTGCCGCTTACCCGCGGCGAGATTGAGCGCTTCCCCCAGCATCCCAAGCGTCTCGAAGAGACGCTTCTCTCGGGTGCGTACCCCCGCATATTCGATCACAAGCTGGACCCGTCGGACTGGCTCCGGTCGTATGTCGCCACCTATGTCGAACGCGACGTGCGAACAATCAGCAACGTGGGCGATCTCGCGACATTCCAACGCTTCGTCGAATTGTGTGCGGGTCGTACGGCGCAGCTGGTCAATTACTCTTCACTGGCGGACGACTGCGGCGTATCACAGCCAAGTGCGAAAGCCTGGCTCAGCATACTTGAGACCAACTTTCTCACCTTCCGCCTGCCGGCATTTCACTCGAATCTGCGCAAGCGCCTCGTGAAGATGCCGAAGCTGCACTTCTACGACACGGGTCTCGTCTGCTGGCTGCTGGGTATCCGTACGGCTGAACAGCTCCGCACCCATCCTCTTCGTGGCCCGATCTTCGAGACCTGGGTCGTCTCGGAGATCGCGAAATACCGAACCAACCGGGGTGAGACGGGCGGTCTGTCGTTTTACCGCGACCGCAACGGGGCCGAGGCGGATCTCATCATCGAGCACCCGTCCCGCACCACGCTCGTCGAAGCCAAGTCTGCCGAGACGGCATCGTCGGGCTTGTTCGATACGACCCGGCGCGTCCGAAGATATCTCACGCAATCACCTCGTCCATGTTCTGTAGTCGTGGCCTATGGCGGCGATCAAATCCAGCACCGCGCGGCGGGGAGTCTGATGCCTTGGCACAAGCTGCACGAAGCAGGTTTTTGGGAATCGGCACCCGTCGTTTCCGTCTTTGCCGCGGGTCAGCCGATTGCTGGCGCAAGCGTGCTTGCACTGTTTCCGGACGAAACCTTCATGGGTCCGATGACTACGGACGAAGGCGGTGAGGCGCGGTTGGATATGCCTTCTGCACAGCGGCCCATGACCGTATTCGTCGCTGCGGAAGGGTTCGCCGCTCGTGTGGAACATCACTGGATACCGGCGGAACGCACACTCGCCGTGGAGTTGGAGGCGTTGTCCGAAGGCGGCTCTGCAGTCTTCCCGGAGGAACGGGGTCGCGTTCCGGGTTTGGAGGAATCGGTGACGTTCTCTCGAGATCAGCACGAGCGGACCTGGATCGCAAGCAAGAACATCGCCATCAACGGTAAGAACAGGTCAATGGCTGCGTTCGAGATTGGTGAGGAGATGTGCCTCTCTTCCCGGGGTCAGGAAGTATTCGTGCGCGTCGTCGATCTGCTGGGTCGGTCCGTGCTGGTGCAGTACCGGCGAGCTTCAGAGTCAAGGCCGAATGGCAGTCCCGCATAGCCGGAGATCGTGAGCGGGCCGCCGAGACGATCGCGATCTCCCACTCCCGCGCCGTTACGCTTGCCAGGATCGCCTTCACGCTTCTCGAAACGCCGTAGCCAAGGGGCATGCCCCTCGGCGATGTGGCATTCCGCTCAGGCTTGATCTCAATCGCCGACCGGATGGTGACCTACTTCAACCCGTTGGTCCGCGATGGCGCGGACGTGGATGAAGCCTCGATCCAAGGCGCATGTCTGCGGGTGCGGCCAGTGCTGATGACCGCCCTGACGACGGCCCTCGGGCTGATTCCGTTGTTGTTGTCCAGCGGCACCGGCAGTGAAGTACAACGACCTCTGGCTACGGTCGTCGTCGGTGGCCTGGTCAGTTCCACCGTGTTGACCTTGCTGGTGCTGCCGGCACTCTACAAGTGGTTTTCCGTGCAACTGAACCATGGAGCGGCGGAGGAGATATTGGTGGAACGGGGAGAAGTGGCTCTTTAACCGGAGCGTCTCGACCGGAATTCGCCCAGTGAAGTCTATGGCCTTATCCTTCTATATTTGTTATTATAGAGCCTCGTCGCCTTATCCCGATGCATGGGAGGCTATTGATTGACCTTTGAACTTCTTGGGATAGTGACCGGTTTTTTCGACTTCCTCTGGTCCTCCTTCCTGTTGCTGGCGCCCATGCTGTTGCTGGGGCTGTTCCTCTCCGGCCTGATCCATGTGTCCATCTCCCGTCAGGCCATTCTCCGCTGGCTCCGCGACGACAATCTGAAATCCGTAATCGCGAGTTCGGCCATCGGCGTACCCGTGCCGTTGTGCAGTTGCTCGGTCGTTCCGGTCGTTGCCGAGATGCGCAGGAAGGGGGCGTCCCGTTCGTCCTGCATGTCCTTCCTGATAACCGCGCCGGAGACAGGCGCGGACTCGATCCTGGTCACCAACGCCTTCTTTGGATTCGTCGTTGCCATTGTCCGACCCGTCATCAGCTTCATCACCGCGGTCGTCGCCGGGATCTTTTGCATCGGCCTCATAAGAGACGACCGCGACGAAGCCAAGGCGGGCGATCACGACCACTGCGACGACTGTGACCACGACCATGGCTCGCACCAACCCCTCATAGCCGACAATGATGACTGCTGCGTCAGTCCCTCTCAACTGAAGGTATTACTGGTCAACTGGTTGCAGGGGATTGCCCAAGCAGCCGGCAGGTGGCGACTAGGCTCTTGGGTAAAACCGGATTTTGCTGGCAGACAATCCGCCGGCGATCTTTCTTCGGGCGAAGTCTCCAAAGACGATCAGGGTTTGGACTTCAAGAAGCTGGTCAAGCACATCTTTCGCTACGGCTTCGTCGAGATAGCGGACGACATTCTCTTTGCGCTGCTGGTGGGGGTCGTGCTGGGAGGCGTGCTCTTTCTGGTGATCCCGACCGATCTGATGTCGCACGAGCATGCCCGCTGGTTGTCCTATCCGGTCATGATATTGATCGGCATTCCCCTCTATATCTGCGCATCCGCGAGCACACCGATAGCCGCGGCGCTGGTCGCCAAGGGCTTCAGCCCCGGCGCGGCGCTGATCTTTCTCATGACCGGACCGGCCACCAACACGGGCACGATCGCGATCATCGTCAGCCAGTTCGGCGCCCGTTTCGCGTCCATCTACGTCGCCTCGGTCGTCGCGGTGACCGCCGTTCTCGGCATCGTGGTCGACACCCTGCTTCTGGCCACCGGCCTGACGATCCCGGTGAACCTTTCCGCCTCCCATTCGCCGGCCATACAGGTTCTGCAATGGGGGGGCGCTTTCCTCCTCATCGCCCTGATCGTCTGGCGTTTCCGGGCCGGCGCCCTCCGTAGCGGCTACGAGGACCTGCTGCTCAATATCCGTCTCCGGTCCAGCGCGGGTGCCAAGTGTGGGGACAGCTGAACCACAGGCGTTCCTTGCCGGGCGTCATCTCTCCCGCCGCGCCAATGGGCCTGTACTTCTCTGGTTTCCGGTTATAAGCTATCGTGGATTCAAACGCTCTACTGATTCTGTCGGGATACTCAGCCGCTATCTTTGCCGTTGCCTTTATCGGCGGGAAGCTGGCGGCTTTGGGTCGCATGACGCACGTGCGTACCCAGATCTTGATGAGTTTTGTGTCAGGTTTCATCCTTGGCATTGCCATGTATCATCTCGTACCCCACAGCCTCGAGCGCATTTCCGGACCTGACGTTGTAGAAAAAGCGGTGGGTTGGATGGTATTCGGCATGCTCCTGATGATTTTTCTGCTGCGTGTCTTTCACTTTCATCAGCACGACTTCAGCGTTGAGGCAAGCGATCTCTACGATCACCACGGCCACGGCGATTCCGTTGTAGATTCGCGGAGTTTGTCGGGCGTCGCCCTCGGCCTGGGGGTGCACGCCGTGACCGAAGGGGTCGCCCTGGGCGCCAGCATGCGGATGGGTCCGCCGCACGAGAGCGAAGGCGCGTTGCCCGGACTGGCGGTATTCCTCGCTATCATGCTTCACAAGCCGCTCGATGCGTATTCCATCGTCGGCATGATGAAGTCCGCCGGCCACGGCCGGCGCGCCCGGACGGCGGCCAATGCCGGATTTGCCATGCTGTGCCCTTTGGTGGCGCTGGCGAGTTTCTGGGGTGTGGGATTGCTTGGCCACGAAGAAGGGTCGGTGGTCGGCTGTGCGCTGGCCTTTGCGGCTGGCGCGTTTCTGTGCATCGCCTTGAGCGATCTGCTGCCGGAGATCCATTTCCACAGCCACGACCGCGGCAAGCTCATCTTGTCGCTTCTCGTGGGAATCGGTCTCGCTTATGTACTGCATTACGTCGAATCCAGCGCCATGCATGGGATGGAGACACACGAAGGGCACTAGACCTCGGACCTCGCTGCACGGTTCCCCGGTATCCATACGGCGCCTCTTTACTTTTTTGCCGGCGTCGCAGCCGGCAGTTTTTCCCAGGGCTGTTGCTTCATGCCCTATACGCATTGAAAAGCGAGGAGGCCAAGTTATGCAAATCATGAATCTGGATCGCCTCATCATTGGCCACGCCTTGTCTTTTGCAAAGCACGTGAGTCTCGATCGGCAGCCCCACGCGCCCGCGCCAAAGGTTCGATGGTACTTTGGAACGGAATTATTCAGGCTAAAAGTAAGCCTCGTTCCTCAAGGTGGCCGGCACTGACCTTTGGAGGCGCGGACTGCCTCTTCATCGCCCACGTCGAAAAGGGCGGCAAGACCGAAATGGCCTGCCGGGCAGTGAATCACCAATCAAGATGCAAGGCGAAGTTTGACGCGCAGCAATACGCGCATCGGAAAGGACCGAATGGCAGAGATCAAACCGTTTCGAGGGATTCGCTACGACATGGATCGCATCGGCGACGTGGCGCAGGTGGCGGCCCCGCCCTACGACGTGATCGACGAGGCGTTGCAGCGGTCGCTCCACGAAGCGCATCCCAACAACGTCGTCCGGCTCATCAGGGGGCTGGATGCCCCGGGCGATTCAGACAGGCACAACCGGTACACGCGCGCAGCGGCCACGTACCGCGACTGGCGGACGGAAGGGATCCTGAAGCGAGACGCAGAGGAGGGTTTCTATCTCTACGGGCAGGAATTCGAATCGGCCACGCCGGCGGGGCCGGTCCGGAAGTCGAGGTTGGGGATCGTGGCCCTCGTCCGCGCCCAACCGTTCGGCCGGGGACAGGTTCTCCCGCACGAGCACACGATGCCCGCGCCGAAGGCGGACCGGTTGGATCTGATGCGCCACACGCGGGCGGCGTTCGGCCAGATCTTTTCCCTCTATTCCGATCCTGACGGCGCGGTCCGGGAGACGCTGGGCGCGCATCTGCAGGCGCCCGCCCTCTTCTCATTCGCCGATCCGGAAGGCGTCACCCACCGCTTCTGGCGGGTCACGGATCGAAGCTGCGTGAACGACGTGGCAGCGCAGCTGGCCTCCAAGCCGCTTTTCATCGCGGATGGACATCACCGATACGAAACCGCCGTGGCCTACGGTGAGGAACGGGCCGCCTCTGAAGCGGCGGGCGCCCGGGACCGGCCCTACCGATACTGCATGCAGACGCTCGTCAACATGGACGATGTGGAGGGGATGGCGATCAACCCGATTCATCGCGTCGTCTTTGACCTCGGCGAGGTGGGGGCGCGCAAGCTGAGATCCGGACTTCGGACCTTTTTCGAGGCGGAAAGCCGCCCTTTCTCCGACGTCGTCGAGATCCGGCGGGAACTCTCGCGCAGAAGGGCGCACGGACGTCCGGTGTTCGGATTCGTGAGTGGGGGGGACCGGGAGGTCCATTACTTGCGTCTCAAACCGTCGGTCGACGTTGCCGCGCTGGATCGCGACGGGCATTCCGAGGCTTGGCGCGGGCTGGGTTCCGGATTGCTGCAGCTGATCCTGGGCCGTGTCCTGGAGCTGGATACGGAGACGCTGATTCGGGGGGATCGGGTCGAGTTCGTAAAGGTGGAATCCGAGGTCTTGAGGCGGCTGAGGGAGGCGCCCGGCCGGGCGGCGTTCTTCCTGAATCCGGTGGAGATGGATCAGCTGCGCGACGTCGTCCTGAGCGGAGATCGGATGCCGCCGAAGTCGACCTTCTTCTATCCCAAGGTGTACAGCGGTCTCGTCATGCAGGATCTTCAATCCTTCTAGCCCATCCGCAGGGTTGTCGCGCGCGGGTCATCGGAGGCGGTTCATGAGTTCGGCGGTCTTCGCCCTGGTGCTCGCTGCCGCGGTCGTGCACGCGCTTTGGAACTTCGCCGCGAGAAAAGTGGCGGGAAACGTGGGCGTGCTCTGGCTCTCCGTATGGACCGCGGGCCTGCTCTGCCTCCCGTTTGCCGTTCACGTCTCCCTTTCCGGCGCGTCCATCGAGGGAGCGCTGCCTTTTACGCTCGCCACCGGCGTCATCCACGCCATCTACTTCATACTGCTCGCAAAGGCTTACGAGAAGGGTGAAATCTCCTTCGTCTATCCGATTGCCCGGGGGACGGGTGTGGCGTTGACCTGCCTGGTCGCGGCGCTCTTTCTCCGGGAGGCCTTCTCGTGGGTGGGCGCGCTGGGCGTGGCATCGATCGCCGCGGGCATTCTGTGCCTCGGGCACGGCCGCCTTCAGGCCGGCGGAACGCCCGCGACGTTCACCTACGCGCTCGGGGTCGGCGTGGCCATCGGCGGCTATTCGATCGTGGACAAGCTGGGGGTGGAACGGGCGCATCCCATCTGGTATCTATGCGCCATTTTTCTGTTGTCCGGGCTGCTCCTGGCTCCCTACGTCCTCACAAGGCACGCTGGCGCGTGCGTCGATGCGTTGCGCGGGCACAAGAAATATATCCTGGCCGTCGGTGTGGGCGCGCCCACGTCCTATCTGATCATCCTGTTCTGCTTTCAGGCCGGCAATGTCGGTTACATTGTCGCCATCCGCGAGTTCGCGGTCGTGATCGGCTCGGCATTGGGGATCGCGTGCCTCAAGGAGGAGCTGACGCCAAAAAAGAGGTTGGGGATTGCCGGGATCGTGCTGGGACTGGTGGCCGTCAGGCTGGGGGGGTGACGTGGGGGCTCCTCTTCTCGAACGGCCAGAAAGCGCTTTACAGAGCGGTGGGACTTCCCTATCTTGAGGGTCCTTTCGGAGCGGGAATTCGGCCTTCGAACGACGGGAATCGCATTGTGAGACAGTCAGATACGAGCGTCTCGATGGCCGCTTACCCCACTTTCCAGCCCAACGACAGGCATGTCCAAGCCCGTTTTATTCGTCCTTCCTTTTTCCCGCCTGACCCTTTTCGGGCTCGGCACCGAGGAGGAGAGCCTCTCCAGGGGCGCAGGGGTCATTTCGAAGGCGCTCCGCTTGCTGGAATCCCGCCCGGGGTTTCACTTTCTGATCGAATCCCTCCTGTTTGTCGACCACTACCTGAAGCTGCGCCCGGAAGATGCGGACCGGATGCGGAAGTGGATCTCCGAGGGCCGTCTGGAGGTGGGGGCGGCCTGGTCTGAGCTGGCCCAGAACTTGCAGATCGGGGAAGATCTGATTCGGAATCTGCTCTACGGGAGCCAGTTTTCCAGGAAAGTCCTGAAGGCCGAGCCACACACCGTGCACGTGGGCGCGGCGCCGGGTTGGACGCCCCAGTTTCCACAGATCGCCAGAAAGAGCGGCATTTCGGAAGTCGTCTTTACCGGGTGCGGTCCAAGCGGAGAAGCGCGACTTCGATGGGCGGGGCTGGATGGTTCTGAAGTCGGGGTCTGGCACGCCCGGGTGCGCCACGACCTGCTCTGGGAGCAGGTTCACGGAGGCGCCGGGCGCGGCAGGGAGGCGCTCGAGCATGTCCGCGACGCAGCACGGGTCCCCGTCCATTGGGGCGGGAGGCTGTCTCAGTTTGCCGATGAGAGCCTGGACGCACTTCAGGAATGGGCCGAGGCCGAAGGCATAGCGGTCCAGCTGGGGACGTGGCGCCAATTCGTCGAGTCCGCGCCTTCTGACGACGCCCTCCCGGTCTTGACCGGAGAGATCCCCTCCGTCCGTCCATTCGCCGAGCCCCTCTATCCGGGCGTGGTGCCTCTGGGGGTTCCCGCGGTGCACGCCCTCCTGCGGGCCGAACAGTCGGCCACCGCGGCCTATGCGCTGCGGGGGCACCCCTACCCCCGGGCCTCGATCAAGGAGCTGTGGGTGCGCCAGATCAACGCCATGGATCTTCACTTCGACGGCCCGGGTCTCGGGGATGCGCTCGAGAAAAAGAGACGCGCCCAGCAGATGACCCTCTGGTCCGCGGAAGCCCTGCTCCGCGCCTCTGAACGGGCCATTGCGGAAGGCATCTCGCCCGGAGGGGGGCGGCCGGGGACGCTCCCCCTGGTGGTCTTCAACCCGCTGTCGTGGTCGAGGACGGATCTCGTGGAGGCCCACGTGACCTTCTACGGGGCGTCTGAAGCGACCGATTCCGGTCGTTACGAGCGCTACCGCATCGTGGATGCCGTCGGCCGGCCGGTGGCCGTTCAGGAGCTCGGAGGCCAGCAGACGGAGACCGCTGAAATCCGGCTCATTTTCGTGGCTTCCGACCTGCCCCCGAACGGCTACGCCACCTACTACCTCGAGCCGGGCGATCCTGCGTCTGCGCCGCTTGTCAACATCCAGGCGCCCGGGTTGATGACGCCCGATTTTCCCGAACCGAAATTCGTGATCGAAGATGTGGAAGACCGGGTCTCCGCGCCCTATCGCGGCGTGCGCATCGGGCGGCGCTTGGCGAATCGGTTCTACGCGCTGGAGGTGGATGAGGTCACGGGGCGCGTATCACTTGCCGACCGGCACACCGATGCGTGGCTCGTTACGGGGATCCACCTCGTCGGCCGGGAAGAATCGATGCGGGAAGGGCTGAACCGCTATGACTATACGGGACGGCGCTTCGAGATGGACGTGGACAGCGTCGAGTTGGAAGAAAGCGGCGAGGTCCGGGCCACGCTGACCATCTCCGGGAAACTCGTAGAGTCGCCGTTCCAGGCCCGGTTTACGCTTTACGGCGAGCTGGACCGCGTCGACGTCGGCATCCGCCTTCAGTGGCGGGATCGCAAGCCGATCCGGGTGCAGACCGTCTTTCAGGTCGAAGCCGGTTACGAGACGCTGCATTACGGCGTGCCCTACGGTCAGAACGCCTTGGAGAATGTGATGCCGGGGTCCGAACCGTGGCGAGACGGGGAGATGCGGCCCGAAGACTGGGCCAGACAGCGTGAGTGCCAGGGCTGGATCGCGATCGGATCGGAGGGCGCCGGCATCGCGCTGTCCAGCGACAGGCGGGCGTTCGAGTTCGAAGGGGCAGAGATCCGGTCCGACCTGCTGCGTTCCTGTATTGACCCTGCTTCGTTTGCCTATCGCAGGATCTGGCGGTCCTACCCGGACGTCTGCAGGGGCCGCTACAGCATCAGGCGTTACGCCGGGGATTTCCGGGACGGCTTGGCGCACCGGGACGGCTGGACGCTGAACCAGCCGCTCAGCGCCCGGGTCGTTTACGGCGACGGGTCGGGGGGCAGCTTGCCCGACCGACTGAGTTTCGTTGCGCTGGAGGGGGAAGGGATCGTGACGACGGTGATCAAGCCGGCAGAGGATGGGGCGGGGTTCGTCGTTCGCGCCTTCGAGACGTTCGGCCGTCCCTCGTCTGCCCATCTCTCGGCCTATTGTGAGATCGTTTCCGTGACCGAAGTGGATCTACTGGAGCGCACGGTCCGGGCCGCGGATCCGGACCGCGTCGAATTCTCTCCGTTTGAAATCAAGACCCTTCGGCTCGTCCTGAGGCTACCGGAATGAATGCAGGAAGGAGACGGGCCCGGAGCCGCCTCCCGGAGTGGGGTCGGCTTCGGGCCCGGAGGCCCCCCGGGGGTCCCGAAGCGCCGGCACGGGGAGGCTGCCCGCTGTCTCCCGGATGCATTCGCCTTTTTGTCGTTTGTTCCGCTTTTCTTTTCGTCGGTGTCACCCCGATCGTGGCTGAAGGGGTGGATCTGCACGGGGAGATGCCGGCTTCCGGACGCGCGCGGATCGTGAGGGATACGTACGGCGTGCCTCACATCTTCGGGAAGACAGATCCGGACGTAGCGTTCGGTTTCGGGTATGCGCAGGCGGAAGATCACCTGATCGGCATGCTCTTGAACTATCGGAGCGCGCAGGGTCGAGCCTCGGAAATTCTGGGAGAGGCCTTTCTGGAAGCGGACTGCAAAGCCCTCCTGTGGCGGATTCACTCGGTGGCGGGAGAGCGGTACGGTTCCATTCCGGAACCGGTGCGGGCGTTCTTGGGCGCCTTTGCGGAGGGGGTCAATCACTACATCGAGATTCACCGATCCGTGCTGCCGCCGTGGGTGGACCGGGTGAGCGGCACCGATCTGGTCGCGCTGGGCCGCTGGCTCAACCTCCACTTTGCCGAGGGGACGGGACGGCGGGAGCTGCAAGAGGAGGAGATCGGTCCGAATTCGGAGACAGACCCGGGGTCGAATCAATGGGTCGTTCGTCCGCCTCGATCCGACACGGAAGGCCCCGTGTTCGCCATGGATCTGCATCTGCCGTGGCACGGCCCCTTTCAGGTCTACGAAGCCCATCTCGCGAGCCGGGACGGCTTGAACGTTGCCGGCGCCACTTTTTTCGGCCTTCCCGTGATCCTCGTGGGACACAACGATCGAATGGCCTGGTCGTTGACCGTGAACGACGCCGATATTTTCGATCTCTACGAAGAGAAGCTGGATCCCGCGAATCCGAAACGCTACTTCTACGAGCGGGAAAAGCATCGCATGTCTTCCCGGCGCGTGAAGGTCAAAGTGCGGCGTGGGGAGGGCATTGTCGAAATCGAACGGGAACTCCTGTATACACGCCACGGACCGGTCTACAAGGTGGTGGGGGACCGGGCCTACGCGGCGCGGTCGAGCGCTGAGGACATCGTAAACACGATCGGACAGTTCTACGCGATGAATCGGTCGAAGGACCTTCCGGCGTTCAAAAGGGCGATGGCCCAGCTCGAGTTGCCGATGTTCAACGTGATGTACGGAGATGTCGACGGGAACATCTTCTACGTTTTCAACGCGCGGTGTCCGATTCGACTGGAAAGGTTCGACTGGCGATCGGCCGTGCCGGGCTGGACGGCCGAGACGGAGTGGCGCGGCGTGCTCGTGTTCGACCGGCTTCCGCAGGTCACCAACCCAGCTTCGAATTTCCTCCAAAACTGTAACGTGGCGCCCAGCTTCGTGACCGTGGACAGTGGATTGGACCCAGGCGACTATCCCTCCTTTCTTGGTTGGGGAGGCTTGAACGACCGCTCCCGGCGCCTGTTCAGCTGGCTGTGGTCGACGAAGCACGTCAGACTGGATCAGATGAAGGCCATGGTCAGGGATGACTACCTGATCTCGGCGGAAGCGTTGAAAGGGATGATTCTGAGGGCCTACAACACGTCCTGGCAAGCGATCTATGACCCGGACGGCCGACTCGCGCTTGCGGCCAACCTCTTGCGCGACTGGGACAACCGGGCATCGGTCGAAAGCCGAAGCGCGCTGCTCTTCTACGCCTGGAAGGCGCGGTTCGACCCGCTGTTGGAGCGGCTTCCCCCGGACCAGCGCGGCCGGACCCGGGTCCAGGAAAAGCTTGCGCTCGAGGCGCTGCGCACGGCTGTCGAGCACTTGATGACGACCTACGGGCGCCTCGATCCACCGTGGGGAGAGATACAGGTGATTGAACGGGGCGACCGGCACTTTCCGGTGGGCGGATCTCCCCCGGGGACCACCGCCCTGCACACGATTTGGTCGGCGCCGGGGACGGACGGGCTGATGCGGGCATACGGCGGTTCGTCGTTCACGATGCTCGTCTCACTCGCAGAGCCGGTTGCGGCGTGGAGTCTCGTTCCTTATGGGAGCAGCGAAGATCCCGGGTCGCCCCACTACTCCGATCAGGCGGCCCTGCAGGAAAGCGGAACGCTCAAGCCGGCGTGGTACAGCGAGGCCGATATCCGGACGAATGTCGCGTCCGTCACGACGGTGCCGCTGGACGAGGAGGCGGCCGAACGGGCCACCCTGAGGGCGTTGTGGCGCGCCGGCGGAACGATTTCCGACTCGGCGGCGACCGCGGCGCCTGAAGGCCCATAGCGACGCATTGGGGCGGGTGTGGCATGAGCGGAAACGCGTGCGGAAGGGGAAGGCGGTTCGTAGACCCGGACACGGAGGCGGCACGGGCCTTCTTTCGTGAGAAACGGGTGGCCAGCACCCCCAAGCTGATGTCGGTGCGGGAGGCGGTGGCCCGATTCGTTCGGGATGGGGACTACGTCGCATCGGGCGGGTTCGGGACGAATCGTATTGCCACGGCCGCGCTTCACGAAGTCCTCCGCCAGGGGAAACGGGGCCTGGGATTCGCGGGGCATACGACGACGCACGACTTCCAGATTCTGGCGTCCGGAAATCGGAGGGGGAAGCAGGTTCTGTCGCGCGTGGACGCGGCCTATATCGTCGGCCTGGAGGCCAGGGGGCTCTCTCCACACGCCCGCCGCGTGATGCAGAGCGGCGAGGTCGAGGTCTGCGAATGGACCAATTTTGCCCTGGCGTGCCGTTTCCGCGCCGCCGCGGCCGGGGTCCCCTTCATGCCCTTGCGGAGTCTCATGGGCACCGACACGTTTGCCTTCAGCGCTGCCGCGGAGGTGGAATGTCCATTTACGAACCGGAAACTCGTGGCCGTTCCGGCCCTTTTCCCGGACGTCTCGCTGGTTCACGTTCACGAAAGCGACGCCTACGGGAATTGTCGTATCCTGGGCATCACCGTCGCGGACCAGGACATTGCACGCGCGTCAAAGCGGTTGATCGTGACGGCGGAACGCATCGTGGATACGGAAGAGATTCGTCGGGCCCCGCACGCGACCGACATCCCCGCATTCTGCGTGGACGCGGTCTGCCACGTCCCGTTCGGGTCTTACCCCGGAAACATGCCCGGAGAGTACTTTTCGGACGAGGAACACCTGGCCCTGTGGATGGAGGCGGAGGCAGATCTGTCGACTTTTGAGGACTTCCTTCGTGCAACGCTCCTGGACGTGGACGACTTCCCGGCCTACCTGGAGGTCTGCGGCGGGCGCGACCGCTTGAAAGCCCTCAGGACGTTGGAGAACCTCCCGGATGCCTGATCCTTGAAGAGGGCGCTGCCGTGGCCGACTATAACGCGATGGAGCTGATGATCTGCACCGCCGCCCGCCTCCTGGAGGATGGCGCGGTCGTGGGTGTGGGCACGGGGGCGCCGTGCGCAACCGCGATGCTGGCTCAAAAGACGGACGCACCCGAGCTTCTCGTCCTGTTCGAGGCGGGAGGCATCGCCCCCCGGCTTCCGTCGATGCCGATTTCCGTGGGGGACTCCCGGACCTTCCATCGGGGCTTGATGGCCACGAGCATGTGCGATATCATGGAGGCCTGCCAGAGAGGGATGGTCGACTACGCCTTTCTGGGCGGCGCGCAGATCGACCGTTTCGGCAACCTGAACTCGACGGTAATCGGAGATTTTTACAAGCCCAGGGTCCGTTTCCCGGGCAGCGGAGGCGCAAACGATTTTGCGAGCCTGTGCTGGCGGACCCTCGTGATGACGCGGCACGACCGGCGGCGGTTCGTGGAGCAGCTCGACTTTTTGACCACGCCGGGTTTTCTGACGGGCCCGGGCGCGAGAGAAGCGGCCGGGCTGCCATCAGGAACCGGACCGTACCGGGTGATTACCGACCTGGCCGTTCTGGGGTTTCACCCGGAGAGCTTGGAGATGCAGGTGGAGAGTCTGCATCCGGGCGTCGCCTTCGACCAGGTCCAGGCGAAGACCGGCTTCTCGCTCCGGGTCTCTCCAAAGCTGGCGGAGACGGAACCACCGAGCGCGGAGGCGCTTCGGATTCTCAGGGACGAGGTCGATCCCGATCGCTATATTGTCGGGCGATAATGCTCCCGATCGACGACCGCGTCGGCATTTCGACGCTCTGCCTGAAAGGGCTTTCTCCGAACGATGCAGCCGCGGAGACGCTCGAGGCCGGCTTTTCGGCCTTCGAGTTCACGCCGGTCACCTACGGCGGGCCGGAACGGTTCGACCGCGCTGCGCGGGAACGGCTCCGGGCGCTGTTCAAGTCCTTCAAGCTGGTGTCGGTCCACTCTTCGGGGATGGGAGACATTTGCGACGGGGACGCAGCGGCCCGGGCGCGGATCAGGCGGCGCTGCGTGGCGCTCGCCCGGTTTGCGGTCGACGTCGAGGCCGACATCCTGACGCTGCATCCCGGGAGGGGGCCGGAAGGGTCCCTCCGTACCGAGGTCCGGCAAGAGAATGTTGCGTTCGGCCGTGACCTGCTCGACGCGGTCGCCGACCCGAAGCTCGTTTTGGGCTACGAGCTGTTTGACGCGTGCGTCGCACGCGAGATCGGGCGGCCGAATTTCGGGGTGCTGTTCGACATCGGCCACGCCGTGCGGCTCGGCCCCGACGTTGAGACATCGGACGTCCTCGGCATGATCGATGCGCTGGCGGACCAGATCGTGCAGTACCACGCGCATGGCGTCGGCGCGCCCGGAAAGATGGATCATCTTCCGTTTCACCAAAACACCTGGCTCGACTACGGCCGCATCGTGGGAAAGATCCAGGCTTCAGGCTTTTCAGGTCCGTTGATCCTCGAGATCGGGATTCGCCGACAGGCCTGGAAGGAAAACCTCGAGGATTGCCGAGCCGCTCGTGAGGCCCTTCTCGGGGCAGCAAACACAACGTGAGTGAGCTTCCCGGCGGGGCAAGGCCGGTGGGATCACCTTTTCAGGAGGGAGACAGATGAGGCTGGTGACGTATGCAATCAACGAGGCGTCGTTCGTTGGCGCGCTTGCGGCCGACGACCGGATCGTCATCGATCTGAAGGCGGCGGACGAAGCCCTGGCAAGGAGGGAAAAGCGGGAGAGCCACCCCTTTTTCACCGATATGCTCACGCTTCTGGAGGCGGGGACGAAGGGCCGAAACGCCGCACGCGAGGCGGCGAACGCGGCGCTGAAGGAGCTTGGCAGCCCGCCCCGGGCCGATGGCGGGACGGCCCACGACGCGAGCCGCGTCAAGCTGAGGGCACCGGTACCGAACCCCCGGAAGGTCTTCTGCCTGGCAGGAAACTACCAGGACCACATCGAGGAGAGCGGGACCAAGAAGATGGACATCCAGGACAAGGAGACGCCCCGGGTCTTTATGAAGCCTCCGACCACGACGGTCATCGGCCAGAATGACAGCATCCTGATCCCGCCCGTCGCTCGCGCCATCGACTGGGAGGGGGAGCTCGCCGTCGTGATCGGCCGAAAAGCAAAGGCCGTCAGCCCGGATGAGGCCCTGCGCTACGTGGCGGGCTACACGGTGATGAACGACGTCTCCGAACGGGACCTCGTGATCAAAGACCGAACGGACAGCCGACCCCAGGACGAGTGGTTCGACTGGCTGAACGGGAAGTGGCTGGACACGTTCGCGCCCCAGGGCCCCTGCATCGTCACGGCCGACGAGATTCCGGATCCCCACGTCCTGGAGATCAGCACCTTCATCAACGGCGAACGCAAGCAGCATAACAACACCGGGCAGATGCTCTATCCGGTAAACAAGATCATCGAATACATCTCTGCGATCATCACGCTCGAGCCGGGAGACCTGATCAGCACCGGGACGATTTCGGGCGTGGGGGCGACGACCGGCACGTTCATGAAGCCGGGCGATTCCGTGGAAGTCCGGATCTCACGGATCGGCGTTCTTCGGAACAAGGTGCGGGCGAGCAAGAAATAGAGACGGATCTTTCGATCCGAGTTTCAGCCCTGGGGGAAGCGGGTCCCTCGGGGCTGATTTGTTTGGCGGCCCTCTGCCCTGCGTTCCGGCAGGAAGGCTTTGACGACGCTCGGCTGGAAACAGCGTCTGCGTGTCGGGAGGCGCTATCGGACGAGCGTGAACCTGAGGGGCATGTTGATCCACACCGGCACCGGCCGGGCGTTTTGAAGCGCGGGAGAGAACTCAAACTGCAAGGCAGCCGCAAGGGCAGGTGCCCTGAAGATTGCCCTTCCCTTGATCACCGTTCCCCGCTTCACCTTCCCATCTTTGCCCACCAGGATCCTGACCAAGACGATCCCTTCCAGGCCGGCCCGGCGCGCCGCTTCGGGATATCGGGGGGCCACCTGCTTAGTGAGCTTCGGCTTTTGTTCGACCTTCCAGAATTCGACCGGTTCTTCCTCTCCCATCCCTGGAGCGGCCTGGAGTGGCGGCGGAGGCAGGTCCGTGAGCGCTTCGTCGAACACCAGGTCGGTCTCTTCGATCGTGATATCGTCGGGCACGTCTTCGCTCTCCGTCTCGACCGGGACCGCAGGTCTCGGCGGCGGCGGCGGCTTGGCCAACTGGCGCGTCTCGGGGAGGTCTTGCACTTCTATGACGATCTGCTCCGCCTTCGCTCGGGCCGCCCTGATTTCAAAGGCCGGAAAGGCCAGGCTCACGGCCAGAGAGAAGACCGCGGAAATGGATGTGGCGATCGCGAGGTTTCTGCGATAGCCGAGACGCAGATCGACCTGGCGGCTTTTGGACCGGGTCGCGACCCGGATCCCGGTCGGCCGGTCTGCAAGCAGACGCGCGAACCGTTCGTGCCGCTGGCGGATCCGGATGATCGTCGTGAAAAACGCGTTTCGGAGGCGAAGATGAATGATGTTCATACGTCGAGGACGTGCCCGGATGCGCGGAACGAAAAGCAAATTTCAGACGGTGACGCTACCGGATGCAGGATGAAAGACCTTCAATTTTCTCGCAACCTTGACGATACGCGCCGAATGTTTCAGGCATGCTCGGACTCTGTTACGTTCCTGTTTTCACCTCGGAATCCAATTCATCCAAAAAACTGATTTTTCTCGAATTTGTCAATGGTCTTGTCTGTCCCTTCACGCCTTTCTTCAGACCTTTTCAACACCGCTTTTCACGTCCAGGCCCGTCGTTCCCGCACGGCTGGGAATCCCGTGTAATACGGACGCTCAAAGGAGCGACGGCGGCAGGGCGGGTTGTCGACGAGAGTTGTAGCTTCAGGATGGAGAAAGCCTTTGAAAATGTCTCGATGTTGCTACCTTCAGGGAGGGGAAGGCCTGGCGGGTGGCCATCGGAGGAGGTAAAGGATCGTCCGAATGAAGCGGCTGGCGCTCATTGCCGAATATGACCCGGCGTTCGAACCGCACGCGGCGACGCAACACGCCGTCGAGCACTCGGTGCGCGCGTCGGGCGCGGACTTGACGGCTCGGTGGGTGTCCAGCGAGGAGATTGACGATCGCTTTTTCGACGAATACGACGCGCTATGGTTGGGGCCGGGTTCACCCTACAGGAATCTGGCGAAGACGCTCCGGGCGATCCGGTATGCCAGAGAACATCGAATACCCTTGTTCGGTACCTGCGGAGGCTTTCAGCACGTCGCTCTGGAGATCGCCAGAAACATCCTGAAGTTTGAAGATGCCCGGCACGCGGAATACGATCCGTACGCCTCGAGGCTGTTTATTTCCGAGCTTGCCTGTTCTCCGGCCGGTCGAGAGATGATCATAAACCTGGTTGAAGGTTCCCGGGCGGCCAGGCTCTATGGGAAACTGAAGGTCAAAGAGAAATACTACTGCAATTTTGGCGTGAATCCGGAGTATGCGGATCTGTTGAAGGTCGCGCCGGTGAGCGTGACCGGCGCGGATTCGGAAGGGGAGATCAGAATCATCGAGTTACCCGACCACCCCTTTTTCGTCGCAACGCTGTTTGTGCCCCAGGTCAAATCCACGCGGGAGGATCCACATCCGCTCGTCACAGGGTTCATCCGGGCGATCACGACCCACGCTCACGAATGTCGCGTCACGGATTGAACCGGTGGACAAGGATATCGGGTGTCCGCGAAAGCGGGTCAACTCCATCCGCGCCAGGCCGGGTTTTCGGACGGGCGCATCTATGAGCTTCGTCACTCGTTTGCCTCGTTCGCCCTGGCGCGGGATTTCATCCGGACTGCCGCCGCGCGCATCACACAAAACGCCGGGGGACCTCCTCTTACGCCCCGGTATGCAGGGCAACGTTCACGGACATCGGGATGCCGAGAGCGAGGCTTGCCCTGGATCGGACCGCTTACGCGGCTTCAAAGAAGAACCGGACGATGTCTCCGTCCTTGAGCATGACATCGAAGAGCATCTGTTCCTCCTCGTCCGGCGCCTCGACAAACGTCTGCCTGATGATCCGCAAGAATTGGTCCTTGGCCAGGAAGAGCGTCAAGGCGTCGCCGTCCACGAAATACGCGCCCTCGAACGTAAATCCGTCCGCGTCCACCATCGTCAGGCGATTGCCGCTCACGGACCAGCTCCCCGTATTTTCGGTGTCTTCGTCTTCATAGGAGCCGTCATCGCTGAAGCGCCTGACCGACCAAAAAACATCCTGGGTGTCGTCCTCCGCACCGCTTGTGAACTCCTGGGCGATAAAGGCGGCCGTCGCTTGATCCACGCCCTCCTGGTCCAACAGATACCTCTCCACGTTGTCGCGTATCGTTTGAACCATATCCGTTCCTGCGTACCTCCAGGCTCCGACCGGACTTTGTGTCAGAATGGCTGAACCGGTCACGCGCGCCCTGCCACCCACGGGCAAATCGATCATCAGCTCATATCCGCCGTTGATCGGAATGCTCGACCAGGCACCCAGCAGGCTCCCGTTCTGCCAGGCGCGCGCCTGATAGTAGCCGCTCACGTTGTCCGACCAGATATACACCCTCGCCCGGCCGCTCTCATCGGTCGTGCCCGACCACTGATAGTTCGCGGCCCGTCCTGAAATCGAACGCGAGAGCTCCACGGTCACCTCACTCACGGGGGCTTCATCCTGCCGCACCTCGGCCGCCACCACGACCTGCGTCAGGTCCCTGCTTACAGCCAATTTACCCAGCGGCCGTCCAACCTGCGCGCCTGCCTCCGGCGCCGGCGACATCGTCACGCGGTCGCCGCCGCAGCTCCACACCATTCCTCCGGCCAGCGCCAGCGCGAACACACTGCGGATACTTCCGAACATGGCGAACCTCCTCAATTTGTGAATCGCGAGCGAAACGAGCCGGAAGGCCGTCCGCCGCAATTCATCGTTTCCACGGGTCGACACCAACGATATGAAGGTTACCGAAACCGGTCCGGAGCAGGGTATCCCGGAGGCCGGCGTCTCGTGAGGCCGGAACGGCGGAAGCGGCCGCCTCCTTCGCCTCAGCGGCACACCCGGCGTCTCTGACTGTCCTCAAATGGGACAGTAAGATCATCCGGGCGACGCGCCGTCCCTGAGCCAGTGTGCGAGCGCCTTGCCGGGATCGGCGATTTCCTGGACCGAGCCGTACCAACAAGCCTCCCAGCCGTCCTCCGGCAGGCCCGCGAACAGCATCAGGTTGAGCGGATAGACCTCGCTGTCGGTGCAGCGGCGGAAATCGTCCCGGAACAGGAACACGGGCTTCTCCCAGGCGATCGCCAGACCCAACTCCACCATCACCCCCTCATCCGGAGGGCAGCCGTTGACCACCGCGAACAGCCCGTCGGCCGCGCGCACGTCCCGGAGATCGGCCTGACCGATCCGGTAGGCCCAGCCCGGGCTCGCCCGGGCGGTCTGGTTGTTGCGGGCGAACGGCTCCCAGACCTCGGCGCCCATCGCTTCCAGGGCCGTCACGAGCGCCGCCAACGGTCCCTCGCGCTGTTGGGTGGAGAAGCCATACGGGTTCGCCAGATACAGGGTCTTCCTCGACGTCATGCGTGCGTTCCCGCCCGTTCGTCTCGGCGATGGGCCGCGGTTCCCAGCCGCGTCCGCCCGCTACGCCAGGGGCGAACAGGCCGTAGCCGCGGGGTCCGCCTTCCCCTGGCCGTGGTAAAATGCACGCTCACTCGAAGGCCTCGAATTCGCCATCCCTGACGACCAGTACAATCGGGTCGTAAACCGCGTCCCCGTCGGGGTCGAAAGAGAACCGGCCCAAGATCGTGTCGAACCCGCTGATATCCTCCATCGCAGCTCGAATCGCGCTCGCCTCCTTTGATTGGGCATCCGAGATCGCCTCCGCGAGAATATGGAGAGCGGCGTAGGATTGCGCGGCCAAGGGGTTCGGTTCAATACCGTAGTTCGCTCTGTAGCTCTCAACGAAGGCTTGATTTCCCGGCGTGGAAGCCGTGCTGGTCCAGCTCGTAACGGTCACCGCGCCTTCGGCGGCAGCGCCCGCAGCCTGTATTTCGTCGATGCCCATTAACGGGACAATAAACGGAACGTCGGAGGGAATGCCAAGCCGGCGGCCCTGGATCAGAATCGCAGGATGGTTTATTAACAAAGCCGAGATAAAGATGGCATCCGGACTCAACGCCTTTATGCGGGTCAGTTGGGCGGAAAAGTCGGTATCGGCCGTTTCGAAAGGCTCTCGGGTCAGGATCGTGACGCCGTCTTCAGTGAGCGCGCTCCTCAACTTCTCGTCGAGGTTCCGGGAAAAGACCTGGGTGCTATCGACTATCATCGCCACCCTCTGATAGCGCAGCTTCTCCCGGGTCCTTGACGCTGCCGGCACAAGCACGTCTACGCTGAGACCAACGCGGAAGATGAAAGAGCCGATCGCGCCGAGGCCGGCGGCGCTTGCGGTCGAACTGAAGGCCACGACCTGATTTTGTTGCGCGATGGGGAAGGCCTCTTGGGCCTCGGTCGAGATGACGGGACCGAGGATGGCAGATACGCCATCTTGATGAATCAGTTTATTGAAGCTTTCGACTGCGCCCTCCGCGGTGCCTCGAGAATCCTCGAAAATGAACTTGATGCTTGCCCCGCCGAGTTGCGATGACCCGTTGATCTCTTCGAGAGCCAGTTCGAAGCCATATTTTATCTTCAGGCCGTGAGGGCTTTCTATCGCGGGACCGTCCGGGTCCAGTTGAACGGTCAGGGGCAAGACAACGCCGATCGGAATCTCTCCATCGAGACCCTCCGGCGTCAGAATGGATGCGCCGGTCACGCGTGCCTTGCCACCGACGGGCAAATCGATCATCAGCTCATATCCGCCGTTAATCGGAATGCTCGACCAGGAACCCAGCAGGCTCCCGTTCCGCCGGGCGCGCGCCCGATAGTAACCACTCACGTTGTCCGACCCGATAGACACCCTCGCCCGGCCACGCTCATCGGTCGTGCCCGACCACTCATAGCTCGCTGCCCGTCCTGAAACGGAACGCGAGAGCTCCACGGTCGCACCGCTCACGGGGGCTTCATCCTGTCGCACCGTCACCACCACCACAGCCCGCGTCAAGTCCCTGTTTACAGCCAATTTGCCCAGCGGCCGTCCAACCTGCGCGCCTGCCTGCGTCCCTCGGACAGGCAGGTCTGCCTCCGGTACCGGAGACATCGTCACGCGGTCGCCGCCGCAGCTCCACATCATTCCTCCGGCAAGCGCCAGCGCGAACACACTCCGAATACTTCGAGACATTGCGAACCTTTTTAATTTCAGGGAAATGGCTTTAACTCCAGGTATTTCGCCCATCGGCGTTCTCTTCTCCGTCGCCGATTTTTTTCCTGAGCAACTCCCCCGAGACGCGTTCGCGGACCAGGGCCGCGATGCGATTTCCCCTTCTTATCAAGAAATACAGAAGCGTGAGCGGTGTCAACCGGATTTCCGCTCCGGCCGAAAAAAAAGCTCCATCTCCGCCCTGCGGGCCGTAATGTCCGGATCGATGATCGGGGGAGAATGGGCTTGACAAATTACTTAATAGTGTTATGCTTTTTGGAGCATGCCAATATCTGATGACACCGAGCAGGCTGCTGCGGGACTTTCCCAGCTGAGCCGCTACTTGAGAACGAAGCAATGGGAATCCGCAGAAGCACTGGACATGACACCCACACAGATCGATATTCTGACCTTGCTCAAACGACGGGGCCCGATCCGGGTCTTATCTAGCGCGAAGCTCCTCGGAACCACGCAGGCGAACGCCAGCCGTGTGATCTCCACGCTGGAGCGAAAAGGCCTTGTGGAGAAGGAGACCGATCCTCTCGATGGCCGGGCGGTGCTTGTCTCCCTCACAACGGAGGGCGACCGGCTTGCGGCGGATCAGGCGGAGTTCCCCGAAGCGCTGCTAACGGCTCTGGCCGGGCTCAGTCCCATCGAGAACGCGACATTACATTGCGCTTTGAGCAGGGTGATTCTGCAACTGCAGGAGCTGGGGGCCGTAGAACCTCAGCGGATGTGCTGCACCTGTCAGTTCTTCCGCCCCTACGTTCATCCGGATGCGGCCAAACCGCATCACTGTGAATTCGTGGACGCCCCATTCGGCACTGCTTCTTTACGCATTGATTGCGGCGATCATGTCCAAGCCGGAGAGAGGCTGAGGAGGGGGCGTTGGCGACGCTTCCTCACGGCAACTCGGTTGGAATAAAGCCCACTCTGTTGGGAAAAGCCGTCGAGCGGGTCCATTCAAAGAGGCAACCGAAACTTTAGGGAAAGGAGACGCGTCAATGAAAGAACAAGCCACCGTCTACCGTGCGGGCTGTCCGGTCCGTGTCGTGGACGGAAAGCCCTATCACATCAATTTCGGTGCGGCGCCTGCCGATCTGAAATCAACCGAATGACGCCTGAGGCGCCCTGGGCGCAAAGGAAAATCTCATGAACGAAAGCAAGCTGCGAACCTTGGCCAAAGACCTGACGAAAGGGCCTCCGCGCAGCCCCCGGGCCCTACTGGCCGGTCAGGTGATTTTAGCACGTTCCGTGGACAAGTGCCGTTCCGTCCTGCTCGGTTTGAACGGCGAGTATGGCTTCTGGCCTTGTTCATTGTGCAGCGAGTGGGAATCATTTACAGGGATCGATCACGAAGCGTTGAAGGACTTCGTGGCAACGGGCGCCGGCGATGACGAAATCGCCGAGTGGGTGAGAGCCAATTCGAAAGTGCAAGACCCCTTGGAGATCATCGCCTGGAACAACAAGATGCGTTATACACCCATCTGTGATCTGCCGATCGAGATTCAGGCATACATCGAAAACTATGCCAACGAGTATCTACCCGAGGGGCGGCCGATTTACGTTTGGTTCGATATGTACGATTTGGAGGAAGGTCGGATCTGACAATCAGGGGAGGGCATCCTGACTGAGACGGCCGCAGTCAGGGTCGGTCCCGGCTTCGGCACCGCGTCCACGCGCAGCAGGAAATTATGGAGAGTCCAGCGGAGGGTACTCTTGGTTGTCATCTCTCAGTCGCTAGGGGCTCCGGCCCATGCGTGATTTCCTTACACTTTCCATCTCCTATCTCCCAACATTGACGAAACCTTTCCGAACGCTCCGAGCTGAAGCGAGCCTCATAGGAGTGAGCAGGGCTGGTCTTCGTGACTGTAAATCGGAAGAATTCATTACGTGCCAAGGAATTCTTTTCGTCGACCGTTTGTTTTTCATTGAGATTCAACAGCTTTATGTTTTTCGCGTCGCCCCCTTTGTTTTCGACCATCCAGTCCCACCAATCCTCGGGTGACACGATTCTAAGCGTGAGACGGGGTATGGAATCCTCGTGGTCCGCTGTTACTTGCTCCTGTAACAATTCAGTCTGCTTACCGAGCTGGTTCCGTGTAAGCGCCAGTTCTTCGCGCTGAAGGCGGAGCTCTTTGGACTGTAGGAGATACCCGACTATCAGGCAGGGTCCATACGATACTGCCAGCCACGAAGCATCGCGGCACCCGTCAAGTATTTCGCCTTAGTCTTGATGTCCGCGTTAGAGTAGTCGCTGAAGTCAATCACGACATGCTCTGGAAATGGCTTCGGATCAGGCGTTACAGGCAGCTCCTGTTGCCGACATTCTGCTACGGTTAAGGCCATGACGCCAGCCGATGTCAGTCTCAACTGTTGGGTGTAGTGGCGATACGCCTCTTGAGCCGTCATCCGATCTCCGTCGTAAACGGACAGTTTCTTTTGGTCTTTCGCCGTTGGCCTAAACGCCTGGGAGGTGACTCTTCCTTCTGCGAATCCAGTGCGGGTTAACTTGCCGGAGAAGCAGGGTATCAGAGGTCATTAGCCTTAATTCGTCAAAAATGGGCAATCGACAACGCGGTCAAACGCTGGAGAAGTGGGACATTTCGATCGCTCAAATGCGTTTTTTCTCCGGTCACAGCCGGTGACTTTAAGAATCGTCGACTTGCGACATCAATGCGCCGTTGTTCTTCAGGCCAAATCCCAGCAAAAAGCTGCCGAAATATGTCGAATCAAGGTTAGTCGTCCGCAGTCATGGCCTTGATCTGGGCGACCAGCCACCTCCAGTCCTCGCTATCATCACAATTCAACGTGCACTCAGAAGCGTCATTGGACACCATGTTGAGCACATGCCATTCGCCGGAATGGGTTTCGAGGTTCAAATCAAACGTGACTTCGTTCGGGCTGAGAGACCACTCCGCCTGAACGCCTCCCGTCTCCGTTGGATAGAGGTGCGGCAGCAGCAATTCGTCCGGGAAGTACCGGTCAAAGGCTTCGTGAAGCCAATCGATTCCAGCGTCCGGTGGCGCTATACCTTGCCCTTCGAGCCAGCCGTCCTGCAAGAGTCGCAGTTCGTCGAGTTGCGTGCCGACATCCAGGGTCTCGAGAATGCTCAGATGCTCAATTGAATCGAAGCAAATAAGCTGATCACTGCGATTGAAGCGGCCGACGCCCTGGAACAGCGCGCGCATGCCGTTCTGGTATTCATTGAATGCTTCGAGGATGGTGTCGAGGTGCTGCGACGCAATCGGAGCTTTGACCTTGCGGCCGTCTAGCAACTGAATCTCGAAGGTCATGTCGTCCTGGTCAGCCTCGGGCACTGTACCTCGAATGGAAATTTCCTCGGTCAGTTCCTTCACTTTAGAAGATGCAAGGACCAGCCGGCGCCGGACATCTCTGGTGAGCTTCGCCGTGACCTGGCTCTCAGGACTATCGAATTCGACAGCTTCGTCCTCCTTCAGGCTTCGCCCTATCCTGTCGAAGTAGCTTAGCGTCCTCTCCGGCAGGTGCCCCTCGATGGGCTGTTCGTGTTCAGCTGCGTCTATACCCTGGATTATCGCGTCGCGTGCTTTCCCGAAATAGCTCTGGTTGGCTGGGGGAAATAATGTCAACGATTCCGACGCAAGTCGGATTTCCAGGGCTGCGCTGCCAGGACTGATCGCCGCGAGCCTCAGGTGGATGTTCTTTGCGAAGCCACGCGGCGACCGCTGACGGTTTGGGTTATCCGTGAGGAATTTAGACTTGGCGACTTCAACGACCATTTCTTCCAGCACTGCAACATCTTTCAAGAATTCCAGCGGGACGGAATGGTCTTCGTGGCGTGCTCCAACGAGACGCAGGCGCATGAAGGGTTCCGTACTCATGAGGTCACCTCCCTTAGTAGTCGCCGATCTTTTCCTCCGCCTTCTTCAGGTCCGCGTCGATCTCCTGCAGCGGGCGCGGCGGCGTGTACTTGTAGAAGTGGCGGTTGAAGTTAATCTCGTAGCCGACCTTGTCCTTGTCGCGGTCCATCCAGGCATCGGGCACGTGGGGGCGCACCTCGCGCTCGAAATAGGCGTCGATGTCGTCCTTAAGCGGCACGTTCTCGAAGTCGCGTAGCCCAGTGTCAGGCTCGTAGACTTTCTCCCGGCCATCCTTCCTGACCGGCTCTGCCTCGGGATCTTTTTTAGTAAAGACGTCGCGGAAGAGCTTCTGTTCCGCCTTCTTCCAGCGCGACCGCCGCTCATGCAGGAGATCTGCGATACGATCCCATGTCGCGTTCCAGTCGCGCTGAGGCGCGCGTCCCAACGCTTTGTCTATGGCCTGCACTTCGTCCAGCAGGTGCGGGCAGGCATCGAGAAAGCGGGCCTTGTCTTCTATGGTCATCCGGTAGCGCAGGCGCAGGGGCGCTCAACGGTAACGCGCGTGTAGCCGAAATCGGCGTTATCGAAGACCCTGGAGCGCTCGCCGTCCTCGAAGCAACCGTAAAGCCGCACGATCTCCTCGATCTGCCCCGCCGCAATGTGCCGCCGCTTGTCGCCGAGGCTGCGCCTGCTCTCCTCGCTGCCCCCGGCCGTCCAGAAGTCGCGTGCATCGAGAAGTTGCATCTTTCCCTTCCGGCGCTCCTCCTTGCGGTTGGTGACGACCCAGACGTAGGTTCCGATGCCGGTGTTGTAGAACATCTGCTCCGGCAGGGCGATGATGGCCTCGAGCCAGTCGTTCTCGATGATCCACTTCCGGATGTTGCTCTCGCCGGACCCTGCGCCGCCGGTGAAAAGCGGCGAGCCGCTGAACACGATGGCCAAGCGCGAGCCGTCCTCATGCGCAGCCGGGCGCACCGGCTGGAACTTGTGGACATGTGCTGCAGGAAAAGCAGCGAGCCGTCGTTCACCCGAGGGAGCCCGGCGCCGAAGCGGCCCGCGAATCCGAGCTTGTCGTGCTCTCCCTGGACCTCATTCTTCTGCTTCTTCCAGTCCACGCCGAACGGTGGATTGGTGAGGAAATAGTCGAAGGTCTCATCCTCGAATCGGTCCTCCGTGAAACTGTCGCCGAAGCGGATGTTGTCACCGGCGCCGTTGTGGTCGAGTTGCTTCATCAACGTGTCGGAGGCTGCGGCGGGCGGTGGCAAAGGCGCGGCTATTGTAGTCCTGTCCGTAGGCGTAGAGCCGGGCCTCACGGTGATGCTCGCGCAGGTAGTTCTGCGCCTCGGCCAGCATGCCGCGCTCGTACTGCGGCGGGCGGTAGGGACCGCGCAGCAGGTCGGCGATCTGCCAGATCAGATTCGCGAAGTAGCTGTGGTCAGGCATGAGTACGCACGCTCAAGACGGGATGAAATCGACATCAGACGGGGCCAAATTGGCTCCTTGAATCCGCACAACACCCGTCACTGCTTTTGCCCCTTTTTTGGACTTGGTATCCGTGCTCTTATTCGCGGGCCATCAAGATCCCAAGAGGGGTTCGACCTTCTCTTTAAGCCACGAGTTCAGTTCGGCGAATCGGAACGCATCGGCCTCAAACATCCCCATGAAGAAGGCGTATGCCTCATCGTTGTCGCAGTCGATGAAGTGGCCGTTCAGGCACAGAAAGGTATCGGTGGCGAAGAAGGCAACCCGCTTATTGCCGTCCACGAAGGGGTAATTGTTGGCCAGGCTCTCCATGAGGGCGGCTGCTTCCTGGAAGAGGCTGTCGTAGTACCCAAGCTGGGGGCGCATGAGCGCAGAGGCCAGGGCGCCTTCATCACGGATGCCCGGTGTGCCGCCGAAGGCGCTGATCAGGGCATCGTGCATGATGATGACTTCCTGGATGGTGGGAAAGTCATGGGTCATTTGGCCAGCATTTCACCCAGACGGCGGTTTCTCTCGACGCTGGCCTGGAAATGCGCCATGACTGAGTCCCGGGGCTTTTCCCGAGCGCGGTTTTCAATGTATTCCCGCATGGCCTCTTCCAGCACCGCCTGGAAGTGACGCCCCTCCTTCCGGGCAATCTCCCGCATTGTACCCAGCAACTCCGGCGAGACTTGGCTGGAGAATTTCTCCCGTGACACAGCCATCACGTATACTCTCCTTTCATATCGTTCCATATATAGGATTGTGAGATCAATGAGTCAAGAAATATCTTGATAGAAATGGGCAGAAAGCGTGACGGGTCACCGCCCCCTGTCGGTGGCGCCTGGAAAGCCGGCTTGGCCGGTCAACTGCCAAAACTTTGAATTGGATGGCCTCTCCGGCCTGACGGGAGCATAAGAAACGCGGAGTAGCCAAACTACTCCGCGTTATAGTAAGAAAATAGAAATCTGTGCTTAGTGCCTGCCGCGCCGCCGGTTGCCGCCTCCGTAAAACGCCTCGTCCTTCATTTCTTCGAGCTTTTCGCGCTGCTCATCGCTCAAGACGTTTTCCAAGGCCGTGCGGTGCTTTTGGCGCGTTTCGCGTATCTCTGCGCGGTGCTCTTCGCGCAATTCCTTGAGCTGTTCCTTTTGTTCTTCGGTCAGATCCAGCCTTGAAAACGCGTCCTTGCCGCCGCGTCGCATGTCGTGCCGACCCTTGCCCCCGCCGCGCTGGCCGAAAAATTTGCGGCGCTTGGCGCGCATTTCTTTTAGGGTTTCCTGCTGCTCTTCGGTCAAGATTTTCATTACAGCTTCGCGCTGCTCGCGCATGGCTTCCATGTGCCCCTTGCGCAAGTCCTTGAACTGCTCCTTCTGCTCGTCGGTCAGGTCGAGATGCTCGGGAATCATCGACATGGGTTGCCAGGGCCCCCGCATCTTTCCCGCGCGCTCGGCCACGGTCACGGTGGCGAGCGCGCCGAGTGCCAGCGCGACGCCGGCTGAGACGATCCATTTCCTTTTCATTTTTCTCTCTCCGCGTTGGGCGTTGGTTGGGTTCGCCGACCCCGGTCGGCGGCTCGTGAGAAACGGCCATTTCTCTTCTCCATCCATTAGACCGCCGATTGATTCTATTCGTTCCGCTCGGTTTCATTTTCTTGCCGCTGCAGGTGCTGGCCAAGGAGAATGAGAGGCCGTGGAAAAGGTCGAATTCGACCGGTGGAAAATGGAGCGGGAATGATATGAGGAACGCCCGAACCTTTTGAGAAAAAGGTTATATGAAAAACGTCTCGCCGGATGACCTGCCCGGAGAGACGCGTTGTGTTTTTTGAATGGTGACCCCGAGGGGAGTCGAACCCCCGTCTCCAGAGTGAGAGTCTGGTGTCCTAGGCCACTGAACGACGGGGTCACCCGGTGTAACCGGCTGAAAATCTAGCAAATCACCCAAAGAGCGTCAAGCGTTATCGGTGTTTTAGTCGCGGGGCGGCGAGGCGCAGAGGAATCCGAAGGACTCGTCGCCGATGTTCTCGAATTGATGCGTCTCATTCGGCGGGATGTAGACCACGTCCCCGACGCCGATCTCAGCGACCCGGCCGCCCATCATCGCCCTGGCTTTGCCCCGGACGACATAGACGCCGTGGTCGTGGTCGTGCCGGTCGAAGGAAGTTTGTCCGCCCGGCCGTAGCTCAAAATAGCGCAGCCCGAAGTTCTCCGCGCCGTCTCGTCGCCCGATCACCACCCGCTTGGTCCCACCGACCGCCCCTTCCCCTTCGTAGGTTTCCGCCGCCACCCCATCCCACTCGAACCGTCCTTCCTTTCCGGTGAAACGATGAAGCACGCCCATGGCACCTCCGTGACGACGGGACGTGAGGTTTCCGGCCGTGTTGCCGTGGAAGGCCGAGATTTCCCCGGTCTCGAGCCATCCAAAAATAGAGGCTACGAGCACGCCCGTAACCTCTTGTTAGATGGCGCGGATGCCAGGATTCGAACCCGGAACCGTCTGATCCGTAGTCAGGTGCTCTATCCAGTTGAGCTACATCCGCCTGACAACGCTAAGATAAACAAACAAAAAAAGGCTGTCAAGGCGCCGGACGGTCGGATACGCCACATCGCGATGCGAGGATCGGGTTGCAAGGAGCGCATCCCTGCGGGCGTCGACCCATAGGGCGTCACGGCTTCTTCAAGGACTGTCGTAAGCCGTTTCGCACCTCGCCCGGACCTGATCCTCCAAGGCCGAACAGTCGGCATGGGCAAAGAGGGGGCGGTTTGCGTATGTTTCTCCGCGGCGACGCGCCTTCCCGTCAGAATCGTGTCCGGCTTGAGTGGGAAGCGGCCCCTCGCGACGGGGAAGACAGGCGCGCCCTCGTCTTTTTCATATCTTCGCCCGCTTCAGGGCGTTTATTTCACAAGGCGCGGATTCGTGAAGCAGACCGAAAACAGGGGCCGCGAGTTGATCCGGGCGTTGGGCGTCACGGACAGCGTCGCGATTATGATAGGCGTGATGATCGGCGTCGGGATATTTCGAGTGCCCGGCTCGATCGCCGCGTATCTCCACGCCCCATCCGCGGTTCTGTCCGCCTGGATCGTGGGCGGACTGCTCGCCCTCTGCGGCGGCCTCTGCTATGCGGAACTGTCCGCCTCTCTCCCGAAGGCTGGCGGGGACTATGTCTATCTCCGCGATGCTTACGGTTCAACCGTCGGTTTCCTGTTCGGGTGGACCAAGCTGCTCGTGATCCGGCCCGGCTCGATTGCGGGCATCGCGTTCATCTTTGCCGGTTACGCCGACTATTTCGTTCCCCTGCACGCCTTTGGCACGAGGGCGATCGCCGTTGGCGCGATTCTCGTCCTCACCGCCGTCAACCTGTTCGGGCTCAGGTATGGAAAACAGGCGCAGAATCTGCTCGTGGTCGGCAAGCTGGCCGGAATTCTGTTTCTGATCGGAGCCGGTTTCCTGTCGGGCGAGGGTTCGTTTGATCCCAACCCCGTAGAAAGCAGGGAGGCCCTCCCGTTTCTCGGGGCCTTCGGAATGGCGCTGATTTTCATCATGTGGACCTACGGGGGATGGAATGAAAGCACCTACATGGCCGAGGAGATGCGTCGACCGACGAAAGACCTGCCTTCCTCCATCGCCGGGGGGATCGGTGTAACGGCTCTGCTTTACGTCCTGATCAACGCCGCCTACCTCTACCGCGTGCCGAGTTCAATGATGGCAAACTCGGAGTTGGTGGCCTCCCTCTTGGCTGAGCGCCTGTTCGGTCCGGCGGGTGGGGCCGTGATCGCCGGAACGATTATGCTTTTCGCGCTTGGGGCGGTGAACGGCCTCATCCTCACCGGCGGACGGATCTCTTATGCGTTTGGCAACGACCAGGTCGCTTTCGGCCGATTGGCGAGTGTCCACGGCCGGTATCGTACCCCCGCGGTCGGGCTGATCTTGAACGGGCTGTGGGCGAGTGTCCTTGTGGCATCCGGCGAGTTCGACCGTTTAGTCTCTTATACAAGCGCCGTCACCTGGCTCTTTTTCGGACTGACGGGGGCATCTGTATACGTGTTGAGGAGGAAGCGCGCCGCTCTGGCGCGACCTTACAGAGTTTGGGGCCTCATTCCGGCTATTTTCGTTGTATCGAGCGCGTGGTTGTTCTACAACACGCTTCTTTACAGCCCGCGGGAGGCCCTTCTTGGGGTGGCCATCATGCTGTCAGGGCTCCCCGTCCATCTGTTTGCCCGGCGACAGAGCAGACGCGAGGGGCCGCGTAAAGCGCAACCGGGTCGTGGCGACGGGGCGGTGTAAGCGGGAGGATGCGTAGGCGTCTCCCCGGAACGTCTCGGCCAGACCGTTTCCGGCGTATCCCCACCTGCGCAAACTTGACGGAAAGCCCGCAAATGCCCATCTTTTCGCTATGTCTTTGATTCAACTCGAAAACGTGCACAAGTCGTTCGGCGCCAACGCGGTTCTGAGGGGCATCACCTGGAAGGTCGAGCCGCGCTGTCGGATCGGGCTCGTGGGAAGGAACGGGTGCGGAAAGACGACGCTGTTTCACGTCCTGACTGGGGCGGAAACGCCCGACCGGGGCGCGGTCCATCGCACAAGAGGCCTGAAGGTCGCCTACCTTCCTCAAGCGCCCGGGTTCGAGCCCGCGTCCACCGTCTTTCGATCGGTACTGGCCGGGTTTCAGGATCTGCTGGAGGTCCAGTCCCGGCTGCGGGCGTTGGAGGACGCGATGGCCGCAGGCGAGACGGCGCGCGAAAGCCTGGAGGAATATGGCCGCCTTTGCGATCAGTACCGGCGGGAGGGGGGATACAGCCTCGAGGCCCGGGCGAAGGCCGTGTTGAGCGGGCTCGGGTTTGCCGAGTCCGACCTGGACAAACAGGTCGACACCCTCAGCGGCGGCCAGAAGAACCGTCTGGCCCTGGCGCAACTGCTCGCGAAGGAGCCCGATCTCCTTCTGCTCGACGAGCCGACGAACCACCTCGATCTGCGGACCGTGGAGTGGTTGGAGGGTTATCTGGCCGCTTACCGCGGGGCCTTCGTCGTCGTGTCCCACGACCGCTATTTCCTGGACCGCGCAGTCACGGAAATCGTCGAACTGGATGCGGGGGTGCTCTCGCACTACGCCGGCACCTTTTCGTATTTCAGCGACGAGAAGGAGAAGCGGGGGGCCACGGCGCGAAAGGTCTTCGAAGCCCAGCAGGCCCACATCCAGAAGACCGAGGCGTTCATCCGAAAGAACATCGCCGGACAGAAGACGAAACAGGCCCAAAGTCGCCGGAAGGCGCTCGATCGCCTGGAGCGCCTGGATAGGCCGCGCGGACGTCGAGACATGGCCCTCTCGTTCGCGCCTCGATCCCGGGGGGGCGACCGCGTGCTCGAAGTCTCCGGGGTCTCGAAGGCTTTCGGGGATCTCGTCCTCTTCGAGAATCTGAGCCTGGTGCTCACCCGGGGCGACCGGCTGGGGGTCGTGGGGCCGAACGGATCCGGAAAGACGACGCTGCTTCGACTCCTCTCGGACCGCCTGGATCCCGACTCCGGTTCGGTGCGGCTGGGCAGCGGCATCGAGATCGGAAACTACGACCAGGACCGCCGGGACTTGAACGAGGCCCGCACCGTGCTCGAGGAGATCTGGGAGATCACGCCGGGTGCGTTGATGGGAGAGATCAAGACCGTGTGCGGCGCGTTTCTCTTTTCGGGGGATGACGCGGAGCAGAAGGTGGGCGCGCTCAGCGGTGGAGAGCAGGCTCGCGTGGCTTTGGCCAAGCTCCTTCGCGGCGGATCCAACTTGCTGATTTTGGACGAGCCGACGAATCATCTGGACATCCCCTCCCGCACGGTCCTGGAGGCGGCGCTCGAACGGTTCGGGGGGACGTTCGTGGCCGTGTCGCACGACCGATACTTTCTGAACCGGCTGGTCGACCGGCTGCTGGTCCTGGAACAAGGGCGGTGGGCGCTGGTGGAAGGAAACTACGACGCGTGGCAGCGGCGCGGGCTGGAAGAGGAAGCGGCGGTTGTGCGTGACAACGCTCAAAAGGGAGAGAGAAAATCGGCTTACAAGATGGTCAAGAGGAACGAGCGCGCGGAGGAGCGCCGCCGCCGGACACAGATTCGCATTCAGGAGGAGATCGGAGAGATGGAAGCGGCGGTCCGCCTGCTGGACGAGGAGATGCGTTCCGGAGACGTGGCGTCTGATTGGGATCGGCTGGACGAAATCGATCGGGAGAAAGCCAGGATCCAGGAAGAGATCGAGGTCCGCTTTGCGGCGTGGGAGAAGCTGGCGGGCGACGGTGAGAAAACCTGAAAGCGGTTGTTCGCCGGGCCCGTGGGCCCTCATGGAGCGTCATACGCGAGGTGACGGATGAGTCTGGCAGAGAAGATGTGCATTATTACGGGCGGTGGCAGTGGCATCGGTCGCGGTGCCGCCCTGATGATGGCCCGCAAAGGCGCGCAGGTCGCGTTGGTCGGTCGAACGTCGGCGAAAGTGGAGGCCGTCAAGGCGGAAATCGTCGCCGAAGGCGGCGCCGCATCGGCCCATGCGCTGGACGTGGCGGACGCGGATGCGGTCAAGGCCATGGTCGAGGATGTCAAAGCGGCGTGCGGGCGCGTCGATGTGCTGGTGAACAGCGCCGGACACAGTTCCCTTCATCGGCGATTGCTGACCACGACTCCCGAGGAGGTTCGCCGGGTGATCGATTCCAACCTGGTGGGGACCATCTTCTGCACGCAGGCGGTCCTTCCGACGATGCTGGAAGCAAAGCGGGGCACGATTGTCAACGTCTCATCGCTGGCCGCCGTCACACCCGGGCCTTTCAGCGGTGTGGCGTATGGCGCCGCAAAGGCCGGCGTCAACAACTTTACCGAATTCATCGCCGCGGAATTCAGGAACAGCGGCATCCGGGCTTGCGCGATCATGCCGGGCGAGGTCGATTCCCCAATTCTCGAGGGGCGTCCGATACCCCCTTCCGATGAAGCCAGAGCCACGATGGTGGGCGTCGAGGAAGTAGCGGAAACGATTGCGCTGATTGCCGGACTTCCGCGACGGACGACCATCCCCCTGGTGACGATCCGACCCACGATGCAGCGGGACTTTTCTCAGGAGACGGAGCGGATGCCTGACCGTGAACGTTGACGGCGCGGTCTCGTTGGCCGAGACCCTTCGTGCGCCGCGCCGATGGTGTGTCTGGGGATGTCGGGTCCAGTCTTGTGCCGATAACGCGGTCCGCGGTCGCAACGCGCGCGCCTTCGGCGAGGGCTAGTCGGCCGGCTTCCCGGTCGCGGCGATATGGGCCTTGATTTTTCCGGCCATCTCTTCCGCGGAATTCTTCCGGGTCAGGGTCTCCAGCAGGGCCTTGTCGGTCGCGTTGATGAGCAGCACCCGGCCGGTCTTGTTGTTGGCCTTGAAGTGGTCCTCTATGTCGAGGGCGGCGGCCAGCAGGCGGGATTGGGCGGTGAGGGCCGGATCGGTGACGTCCAATTCGAGGAAGAGGACGGGGCGATCTGCGACGGCTTTTCGGACTTCCTTCAGAATAGGCGACAGGGCCAGGCAGGAACCGCACCAGTCGGCGTGTACCTTGACGACGTAAAGGGCGGGCTCGCCCTGGCCTTCCACCGGAACGGTGCCGGCCGGGGCCGACGTGGCGGTCAACAAAACGGCAACGGCCGCGGGGAAGAGGGATCGGACCGGCATCAGTTCGCTCCTTGCGTCGGGGTGGGAAGGTTGTCCGGCGGTCTGTCGTTTTCCGTGCGATCGTGAGGATGGGCAGGCGTCTTACCGCGGGCCGCATCGTATGAGCGGTGTCTGCGGCGTCTTTCCTCTCCAGGATCGCGACAAAGCCTGCACGACAGCGACTGAATGCGGATGCGATGCGTCCGTATCGGTGGATATCTTCGTCATCACGTCCTCAATCCTGCCCGTGAACGACGCGGTTCACGGGGGATGACTCCGTCACTCAAACCCTCGTCGTCATCTGATCGTAGAACTTGACGATGTCGCCCCTGTCCTTGGAGCTGTTGAAGGCCATCCCCGACCGTGGATGTTCGTTCAGCGTTCCCGTGATCATGTAGGGGTAGTCGTAGCCCCACATCAGCTTCTTCCGCATCGGCTCGATATGTCTCTGGACGCACTGCAGCACCGGGCGCAGGCGGTATTTCGGGTTGTGCAGAAAGCTGACCAGCAGTTCCAGTGGACAGTTGCCGGCGCCGCGCCCCAGTCCCGCCATACTCGCGTCCAGCATGTTGGCGCCTTTCACGATCGCTTGCACCGTGTTGGCAAAGGCCAGCTGCTGATTGTTGTGACAGTGGATGCCGACCTCGATGCCGGTGCCCCTCGTGTAGCCGAGGAATTTCTCCACCAGGGCGTCGACCTGCTCCAGGTAGAGCGAACCGAAGCTGTCGACGACGTAGACGGCCTGCGTTTCCGACTTGGCCAACAGCGCCAGCGCCTCATCGACCTCACGCTCCGGGACCGTCGACACCGCCATCAGATTCAACGTGGTCTCGTAGCCCTTGTCGTGTGCGTCCTTGATCATGTCGAGCGCCAGCGGCATCTGGTGGATGTAGGTGGCGACCCGGATCATGTCGAGGACGCTCTGGTCGGCGGGCAGAATGTCGGTCTTGTAGTCGCTCTTCTCGGCGTCCGCCATGGCCATCAGCTTCAACGGCGTGTCGTTGTCGCCGACGATTCGCCGCAGGTCTTTTTCCTGGCAATGACGCCACGGGCCGAACGCTTTCGGCGGAAACTGCTCCCGCGAGTTGATGTATCCCATCTCCATGTAATCGACGCCGGCAGCGACGCAGGCCTCGTAGACGCCCCGGACCACGGTGTCGCTGAACTTGCTGTCGTTCATCAGGCCGCCGTCCCGGATCGTGCAATCCAGGACCCGGATCTCCTCGCGGTAGGACAGCCACTCGGCCACCGGCTGATGTTGCGTCTCTCCGCTCATCCGTTCTCCGCGCTCCCTGTGTGATCGTTCGCGGTGGCGGTCCGACCCGGGGTCAGACCGGTGCCTTGCGCGGGGTTCCACGGCTCACGAAAAAATGAGCTCGCCCCGAGTGGAATCGAGGGGCCGCGATCCTTATCGATCGAGGCGCCGCCTTGACGGACGACAACGGCATCGTCGGCCGCGATCCCCGGATTTCAAGCCATATCTCTATTTTCCTTAGTAATATGTGATTTCACCTCAATAAAAGCAAAACTTATCTTTCAAAAGTAATATTGTAAGGAGATTTACATATGCCGATGTGCACGGAGATCAAAAGCTCCGGACCCCTCGCCTGAATAATTCAAAAAAAGGTTAGGAAAGTCACTCATACTCACCTTTTCTTGCCGCCCAAGAAAAGGTGACAAAAGAAGGGCCCCTCGATACGGCCCTTCGGGCCTACTCGGGCCAGGCGCCGCTTTTGGATGTATCCTCCGAGCATGCCGAGTCGCGCGAAGCGCGTACCGAGGCACGGGGAGGCTCGGGCCGTGGCGACTCAGCCTCACTGGAAACGACCGGCGCCGCGAAAGGAATGAACTCCTCCCCCCGCCTGATGCCCACTGCGGGACCCGCCCCCACACCGCGAATTTCCATTCGCTCCCACATCCGCACCCGCACCTGACCCCGTCCCACAGAGGGCCCGGACCCCTCGGGAGGAGGAACGCCGAAGCAGCCAGGGAGCCGAAACGCCACGGCCGCGATGACATCCAGCCCAAATCACTCGTGAAATCTGAAAAATCTGCGTAAATACTGGGCTTTCCAGTTATTGCACCCAAACAAAGTTTTTCAGCTCAAATCGGATCACTGATTGTTCTACATAAAATGATGGAAATTTTCAACAAATTTATGAATTATTCAGGCTGGGAGGCTGTCGGAATACCTCCGACAGCCTCTTTTTAAACACAATATACAGCGTTGTAATAAATAAAAATGGCAATATATCGAATAGGAGTTCTCCGACAGGCTCCTAGGCGCGTGGGTCGATCACTCGCCCCACAAACAGAATGGCGTCGGTCGCGATATCGCGGATCAGGAAGATGAACGGACGGTCTATCTTGACGCTTGGAGGTACGGACGTCACTCCAACCCCTACGCCGGTCGCGGCCGCCGCCTCGGTACCCGACTCATCCACCGACACAAACGCCTTGTGGAACGCGTCTGAGATATAGAGCGACGGGCCACCCGCCATGCCGGTGAAGTCCGCCTTCCCGGCGTCGAAGGCGTCCGGCATTCCCATCGGCGCGAGGGCTTTCCTCAGACTGAACTCTGTCTCGAACTCGAATCGCGGCACGGTCAGAACCACGCGCCCCCGTCTTACTTCTCCCAGGATTTTACGCACGAGACCGGCGTTGATCGAGCCTTCAAACCGGCTGAACGCACCTTCGTCGGGAAGCAGGATGACCATGGCGATCTCGCTGCCGTCGTAGAGCAGTTCGACCGCTTGATATCCGTCTCCTCTGGCATGGCCGAATGACGCGGTCTGCGTCATCGCGGGGACGTCGATGCGGCTGCCGTCAAGCAGGCGGAAAGGTCGGTCTCGCGTGAGTCGCTCGTCGAAGGGACGCAGCCACGCTGCGTTGAAGGTGATGGCGTTGGTGAGGAGAAGCCGGGTGTTCCGGTCGATGGTGCCTCGCGGAATCAGGTCCTGGATCCGGTCTTCGGTCTGGTCGGCGACCCAGTCATTGATGGTGACCCGCGCCGCCTCCGCCGCTGCGACGAAGTCCATCTGCCGTATCCCCGCGCCGTAGTTCTCTGCCAGGAGGTCCAGGAAATCCGGGAGGAACGCATAGCCCTCCTGCCCCCACATGGCGTTGACGACCTTCAGCCGGAACCCCTTGCCGTCTCTGCCACGGCTCCCTTCGCCGCGGGAGGCGAGGTCGAGGTCCAGAGTGTTGAAGGAGGGATGAAGCCTGTTCCGGGGCAGGCGGAAGTGCAGCACGTCGGCCATCTGGCGTTCCGTCTCGCCCCTGGCGCCTGCATAGGTCATGGCCAGCGCGACCGAGATGCTGTAGGGGGAGTAGAACAGGTTGCCGTCTTCCTCTCTCAGCATTCGGTACAGGTCGAAGGTGAAGGTGCTGTTTCCGGCCACGAGATCGGTCAGCTCCGAAGCCTCCGAGGCAGGCGACGTCACGCGCGGTTTCGTGGAGCGCACCTCCCCGGGGTCGTTCTGAGACGACGCCGTGGGTAAACCGGCGACGCAGGCGGACAGTCCGGCTGTCAGCGCCGCGGTGAGCATGAGGGGCAGCCACCGTCCGGCCGGGAGAAACCCGGTTCCATCTTGCGTTTGTGTCATATCCGTTCCAACCTCCATCCGCCTTTTGTCTTCCAGATCCGGAGACGTGGAGACCGCACCGTCCGCCGGATCTTCACGCTGTTCTCTCAAACGGGCGGCCATCGGTGTCGACGTCCCCGCGTCCGAATGATGTCCATTGAACGCCGGCCCGGGAGATCGGTTTCACGACGTCCGTCGTTTGCCCGGGCAAGCTGCACCGTCCGGTCCCGCTGCCGTAGGGCGGGAACAGGCTGAAGCGATAGGAGATCTCCTTGTAGCCAAACTCCCTGAAGCGGGCGCCGTGTCCGAAGACCTCGTGCTGCACCAACGCGGGCAGATGATCGATGACGTTGTCGAGAAGGGCGGTCTTGCCCAGCCGATAGAGGATCCCTGCCGATTTGCGCGCCTTCGTGGTTTCGTCGAACAGCTTGGGTTTGAGCGCGCGGTCTTGCAGGGCGTAGACCGCGCGATGGATCGCAATCAGATTCTCGGCCCCCATCGAGGCGGACAGCGTTCCGTCCATCCCGACGAGATATCTCGCCTGGGCGATCGCCCCGTGCCCGTGACAGAAGATCACGACAGCAACGAGCCACGGCGTTCCGGCAATCATGAAGTCTGGAGGAGGAACGGGGTGAACGCGACCTCCTCTCTCCTTTCTGCAGGTCTCGGATGTGGCATAATAGCACAGCTGTCGTCTTTCTGCAACAGCGCGTCACGCGCTGCGCCGGTCCGGCGGAGGACCCCGAGGGGCCTGGGGCGACACGGTTCGGTGAGGTCTCCGGCCGCGCATTCGAAGGTTTGACGCCTGCTTCCGGGACTTCCGGGTTCCGCGGGACCTGCTGCGACCTGACCGGTTCCGGAGGGCGCGCCTCGGCATGTCGTTCTGGAACCCGATTTGCTTGAGTCAGATTTATTGTTTAAATTTCAATGCGCTGCCGCGATGCGTCGACTTCGATCGTGCGGTCGATCGCCTTGCGCGATCCGTCGCTTCGCCGGGCCCGGGCCTCCAATGAGGGGGTTCGCGCGTCGCCACGTTCATCGGAAAATCGATCCCACCTTGAGGGAGATGGCTGATGGTCAAGTTGAAGTATGCCAAGCGGATGTTCGATCGGAAACCGTTTGCCAGCCACCTGTATGTGACCGATCAGTGCAATCTGGATTGCCACTACTGTTCGGAGTACGACAACTCTGTCCCGCATCCCGAGCTGAACGACCTTCTCAGATGGAGCTCCAAGGCGCGGGAGCTGGGTTGTCTCCACATGGGCCTGCAGGGCGGGGAGCCCCTGCTCTATCCCGGAGTCTGCGACGTCGTGGCGCATTGCAAGGGCCTGGGGATGACCGTAAGTCTTTCGACAAATGGCTTTCCTATCACAGCCGAGCTCGTCGCCGAGCTCGAGCGGTGCGGGCTCGATACGCTTCAAATCTCGGTCGATCGAATGAACCCCACGGCGTCGACCCGGAAATCCTTGAAGACGATCCGTCCCAAGCTGGCGCACCTCGTGGATTGCAGGTTCGATGTCCAGGTGGCCGGCGTCCTGTTCGTCGATACGCTGCCCGAATGTCGCGACGTGCTCGAAGAAGGCCTCGAGCGAGGTTTTTCCTCCCACTTCCGCCTGATTCATCCCGATCCGAAGCAGGAGTACCGGGTCCCGATGGGGGACAAGAAGCAGCTCGAAGCCTTTGTGGACGAGATGATGTGCCGAAAGGCACGGGGGGAGGGCATCCACTCGCCGTGGGCCATCCTGGACTACCAGAAACGAATGCTTCGGGGAGAAGAGGTGGATTGGACCTGCGTCGCCGGCTACAAGTACTTCTTCATCTCCGCCCAGGGGAAGTTCTGGCCGTGCAGCATGTACCGGACCGATATCGACATCATGGATGTGACACCGGAGCTCCTCAGAAGCTACTATTTCAAGAAGGATTGCCAGACGAATTGCGGGGTCTATTGCGTCGTCTCATCTTCTCTGCTCTACCAGAATCCGGCGAAGTTCCTCATCGGCGAGCTGGGATGGGGCAGGAGGGCGGAGCATACGAACGCCTGATCCGTCCCGAGAGTCCGTTCCGCTTCGCCCGACTTCCATGACCGCCGTCATTCCCGCAGTTTTACAAGACCTCGCCTATGACGGGGGGCGTCCGAGGTCTGAACGGAGGCTGTTCGGACTGACCCTGTTCGAGAGGAATCTGCGGCTGCTCCGGCATGCCGGCATCAGGCGCGTCCTCGTCGTCACGCCCCCGGGCAGAGAGGCCGAACGGATCCTGCGGACCCGGACAGACTGCGAAGAGATGCATCTCGACGGTGTCGGCGTGGCCGGCTCCGGCAGCCTGCCTGCCGATCTGAGCGCGATGCGCAGCGCCAGGGAGCGTCTCGATGGCTCCTTTCTTCAGCTGCGCGCCGACTTTGTATACGACCGACGGGCTCTGGATGCCGTTTTGCATTCGCGTCCGAACACCTTCCTCGTCGGATCCCGGTCTCCGTTCCCCTCCAGGAGACCTGAGCGGGAAGATTCCCTCCGTCCCGGGAGCGCCCACGTCGAATTCCTCGGATTGAACCACATCGAGGCCTCCCTCGTTGACCGGCTGAAGCCGGGCGGCGGGTTCGAGCAGCCGGCCGACCTCGGCGCGATCTTGGAGCGCTCCGGGGTCGCGTCTGAAGTCCATTACCTTTCGCAGGATGAAATCCCGCCCTACCTGATGAGCTTGCGACGGTCGATTCCGGTCGACTGTTTCTCGATCGAATCGGAAGCAGATTCGCGAGCCGGCCGGGCGTTGATGCTGAATCTGACGCAGAAGGGCGTTCTGGATTTTCCCGCTGAGTACCTTCACCCGGTTCCGGAGAACTGGATCGTAGGACGGATGATCGACACCCCGATCACGCCGAATCAGGTGACGGTTTTCAACATCCTTCTTGCGTTCACCGCGGTCTGGCTGTTCTGGCAGGGGGCGTTCCTGGCTGGCGCCCTCCTGGCGCTGGCGGTCGGCGTTCTGGACGGCGTGGACGGGAAGCTGGCCCGGCTCAAACTGCTCTATTCCCGGTTCGGCAGTCGGATCGACCACGTCTGCGACCTGGCCTACGAACCCCTTTGGTATCTTGCGATCGGGGCTGCGCTCTCCGCGTCAGACCACAGGCTGCCGCTCGAACTGAGTCTCTGGATCGTCGGTTTCTTCTCTGTAGATCGACTCGCGACCGGACTTTTCAGGCGTTTCGCCCGCAAGGAGCTCTTCGACCAGGGCGGCCTGGATCGTCTCGTTCGAAGGATCGGTACGCGTCGGAATACCAACGTGCTCATTCTCTTTGTGGGCGCGGTCCTGGATGGCATGCCGGAGGCCTTGTGGGGGATTCTCGCCCTGACGGTGCTCACCGCTTGCTTCCACGTCGTCAGGGCGCTCCAGTTGGGCGCAAAGGGTCTGCGGGAGAACGGATGGGCGAGGACACAGGAGTGATGACGGGATCCAGCTTCAAACGATGCCGGGGAGGGGTCCCTCTGTTCGCCGTTTTTTTGGTGCTCCTCCCGGTTGTGGTGATAGAGGCGTGGGACCGTTTGGATGAGCCGGACGCGATTCACGTGGACATGCGCAAGTGGCACCGGCGCGACTGGCGAAAGTGCGAATCGGCGACGCGGATCGCATACGTCGAGGATGCGGTCCATATCGTCAGCGAGTCGTCCGGAGGGCTCTTCTGGCAGATTCCGACGCTTCGGCACGGCCCGATGGACCTCGATGCGGCGCGGTACCCGTGGCTGCTGGAGTGCAAAAGACCGCCCTTGAGCTTCAACAAGGAGATCCGGAAACACGGGTACGACGATTTCATCGACGTCGAGAAGTACCCCTACATCTCCTGGAGGTGGAAGGTCGACTACTCAACCATCGACGAGCAGAGAGTGCGGAAGGACGGGAAGTTGGAGAAGGGACACGACGACTTTCCTGCCAAGATCGGCGTCACCATTCTGAAGAAGGGGAGCAACACGATCCGGGAGGTTGCCTACGTCTGGTCGAACACGCTTCCCGACGCGCTGATGTTCAAGACGGAGACGTCCATTATCCCGAGGCTGTGGAAGATGCATTGGCGGCGCTTTGTCGCAGAGAGCGGATTGGAACGGTCGGGGCAGTGGGTTCTGGAGTCGCGAAATCTCTACGAGGATTTCAAGAAGGGATATCCGGGGGAGGAGCCGGGCAAGGTGTTGCGTATCTACCTTCAGACCGATTCGGACAACACGAAGCGCAGGGCCTCGGGATGGTATGGCGACATTCTCTTTCACAAAGCGCCCGTAACGGCGGGGTCCCGGGACTGAAACCTCCGTCGCGGAGCCTGCCGGAATGCTTCTGTCCTGAACGTGTCTCGCCAAGGATTTTTTCTTCTCTGTTTCATACGGTGATCAACCTCCGCAAGCGCCACCGTAAGACCTCTCCATGGCGGCGAGTCGTCGGAATGCCGTCGGCTCCGGGCCACGCTCGAGATGTTCCCGTATCACTCGGCCGCATTCCTCCGGCTTGAGAAGTGACGTGTCGACTTCCAGATCGTAGATGCCCGGGTCGTGCACCGCACGCTCCCACTGGTGAACCGGATCCGGCGGAGGCGCGTCCCGCGGGATTTCCTTCCCTTTGAGCCACGTCTTTCGACGCCGTTCCCATACGACGCCGGCCGGGCAGCGAACGCCGACGAAAAAGACGGGCAAACCGGCCAGGCGGCGCGCGCAATCGTAGAGGATCCCGCTTGGGGTTGCGTAGTCGTCGTGGTGCCCGACATCGGTGACGACGTTCAGCCCGAACCGGATGTGCGCCGCGATGGATTCATACATTGCGGCATACAATACAGGCACCCACGGTTCTACGGTCCCTCTTTTCCCTCTGGAGCTTTGCTCGATTCCGGCGGGACGCAGCCCGATCCCCGGACGATACCGCAGCGGCGTCATGCGGATGAAATGATCTACGCCCAGGTTCATCCATAATTCCTCAGAAGCATCTTGAATGGCGGTGGCGATGCTCGATTTTCCGGATCGCGGAACGCCGTTCAAAATGATCGCCTGCCCCGGCTTTGCGCCTTCTCGAGACATACGTATTGTACCTCGATATTGTCTCTACTTGGTCGGGCTAGGGCCGCCGGCGGGTTTCCTGGTGCCATCCGCCCGACGCACCGACGCCCGTCTTAACTCGGCATCATACGGCTTTCTTGGTTCGGACGCTATTTGATGCTTTCATGAACACGCCTCCTTTTGTTACAATATATGTTACATTGCTTCTCGGTGTGTCCACGTTTCCAAAACACGCCGGCAGCAAGCGCAGGCCATGGCCCGACGACCGCTGGGCGCGAATATTTGAGCAAATCAAACGGACAGGATAGTGGCGAAGCCTGAAGCACACTATCACGGGCATCGGAAGCGTCTTCGGGAACGTTTCCTCAAGGGCGGCTTGGCGGGATTCGCAGAGCACGAGGTCATTGAGATGCTGTTGACCCTGGCCATTCCGCGCCTGGACGTGAAGCAGCCGGCCAAGGCACTGCTTGAGCGCTTCGGCAGTCTGCGAGGCGTCTTGGATGCTCCGCTGACCGAGCTGCGGTCGGTGAAGGGGATCGGCGAGGTCGCATCGATCTCACTTAAAGTCATCCGGGAGGCGGCGACGCTCTACTTGCTGGAGACATCCGAAGAAGCGCAAGTGCTGCGCGAGCCGGAGCGGCTCAGCGACTTCTGGCGGATGCGGATCGGCCATCTCAAGCACGAGGTGTTCGCCGTTGCGTACCTCGACTCCGCGCATCGGCTGCTACGCAACGGCGTCGAAACGCTCCAGGAAGGCACAATTGACCGGGCAGCGGTGTATCCGCGCCGCGGTCGTGGAGTCTGCGCTCAGGCGCCAGGCGGCGGCACTCGTGCTCGCGCACAACCATCCGAACGGCAACGGTCGAGCCGAGCGAGCAGGACAAGATGGTCACGCGGGCCGTCGCGCTGGCGGCCGAGACCATCAGCCTTCGGGTTGTGGACCACCTGATCGTGTCGGCCGCGAAGACCTTCAGTTTCAGGGAGGCGCGACTGCTATGAGCATCGCGCCCGCCATCCTGAAGCACTATCCGGAACTCGTCTGCAGCCAGCGCGAGGTCGTTGGCCATCTCGACGGCCCGTTGCTCGTGATCGCGGGGCCGGGGTCGGGCAAGACCTTCAGCATTGTCTTGCGGGCATTGAATCTTCTGTTGCTGGACAAGGCCGAGCCAAAGGAGATTGTGCTGTGCACCTTCACCGAAAAGGCTGCCTTCGAGATGCGCGACCGGCTGGCGGCGGCGGCCCGCAAAGTGGAGTACGCCCGCGACCTTTCCGAACTGACGGTCGCGACCATCCACGGCTTCTGCCACCAGGTGCTTGCCCAACACCGACATCGGACGGAACTTGGGCACAACTACGAAACGCTGGACGAACTGACGCAGCTTCTCTTCATATTCGAGCACTTTGACGACATCATCGGTCCGCCCGACAACGACCTGTTTCTCACGCACTGGAGAACGCGCTGGACGGCCATTGAAGGAGCGCGCGGCTATTTTGACAAGATCACGGAGGAGCTGGTCGATCCTTGCCGGCTCACGGCATCTCAGGACCCGTTCTTCGCCCCGCAGTCGGATGGGACGAGCCGCCTTCTGCTCTCGCCCCTAGAACTACTGGAGGAGCTGGTGGCTCTGGTCCCTCTCGTATCCCAGGTTGATCCTGATACGGGCCGGATCTGTGTCAGTCGCAACCATACTGCACTGGGAGCCCTGTCGAAGGGTCTGCAAACGATCTTCAGAAGCCAGCCCAGCGCGGCGATCCAAAAGGCGTTGGAGATCATACGCAAACGCTTCGCTCAGAAGGACAAGATCGAGGGTCATCGCAAGGGCGGAAAGAACTCAGGCCGTCGGCGACGGGCGCTGGTACGGGATGCAGAAGCTGTTCTTGCGTGTGTTTCGTAAGGGCGTTGTGAGGAATAGGGGAGTATAGGATGGCTAAATTCAAGGAACGTCTATCAGATGAATTCGATATTCTTGTACCGTTCGAGGATAGTTCATCGCAGGTTTATGTCCGTAACGCAAGAGGTGCAATAGAACGCTTGAGAGATGAAGGAAGGGGTCATTTTGGCGATGAATCCCGCGAGTATAAACGATGGGAAAAAGCATGCTAATGAATTGTGGAGTCTCGTTCTTTCCCTTCATTCAGATAAAGCGATAAGAGACCGTCAAAAGAACACGAAAAATGAAGGCGAAGACGCAACGGTGTTAATCGTTTTCAGGGATTTCATAAAATTATTCGAGCACGCACAATTTAGGTTGCATCAATTGGCTTTTGCAGGGAAAAGCAACAATCCATTTATTTCTCAGACATTTTACTGGCTCAATCTTTATTACCGATATGCAACCTACGCGATTATTTCAGTTTATCTTGGAGATAAAACGGAAGAGACGCCAGTTTGTATAAAGATAAATTTGAGCACCCGTGAACGCAGTGAAAAATGGACGAAGGGGCCTCCAATTAAGACTCCCCAAAAATGCAGACAAAAGACCTGATGGCTATAATGTGGAACGATCAACCTCCGTAATTGCCAATTTCCCAAGCTTGGATACCTGCGCTTCTACTCGCGTTTCTTCTCCTCTGGTCGCGTGGGATTACCTGCTCCGCAACCGATCCTTCATTTCTCCTGGTGTTGGCCGCGCCAGTGGACGATGCTTACGAGCGAATGAATACAGAGACTGTCCCTCTAGCTCAAATTGGATAACAGATTGTTCTACATAAATGATGGAAATTTTCAACAAATTTATGAATGATTCAGGTTAGATGCCGTTAAGCGCATGTTGTCATAGCAGCAAATAATCGGGTGGGTAAGCTATGAGAGTCGGTATACACGCGGGTTCCAACAGCGTAGACGAAATTGCGGCAAGTTGTCGTGACGCAGGTGTGAATGAGATCTTCCTCAAAACCAATTCGGTTCCGGGCACCTCGGATCGAGGATTTATGACGCCGGACGATTTCAAGCCTTTCAGGGATATGCTTCAAGAACGCGAGGTTCAGGTATCCGGGATGATTGCACCGGTGCCCTCCAAAGAGGCAGTGCTCGGCAAAAATGAGTCAGAAGTGGATGCGCTTTGCCGAACGCTGCGGGCTATAGGGGGTTCCGGTATTGATGTCGTGCTTTTCTATCCGCTGGACCGGCTAATCTACTTTCACGAATATCACCCCGGCAGACCCCTGATGGTGATGCCCGGTGAGGAAGGGTGGGATACGGTGATTCAGTTTTTCAGGCGCGTGGTGGGCGCAGCCGACGACGTGAATTTGAAGCTGGCAAATCATCTATGGGCGGTTGATGTGCTGCATGCCATTTGGGATACGGTGAGAAGTCCGAACAATGGCGTGACCTACTGCCAAGGGATGTCTCTTTTTGGTGAAGACCCGCATTCACCCGTTGAAACATGGGGCATGGAGCCGATCTTTTTCTGTCACGCTCGTAACCAGATTAGACATGGTCGGGTCATGATGGAGCATGACGAAGTGCCACTGGACGGCGGTGATGTAGACATCTCCCGGTGTGTGCGGGCACTGCTCCAAGCCGGATACGATGGGCTGATTATTCCTGAACATCTCGGACCCCAAAGTGTACCCGATGCCGTCTCCTACCTGAAAGGGCTGATCGATGGCTGAATTCGCCAACAATCCGGTTCTGATGCGCATGGCCGGAGAGCCGGCAAGGAAGTACGCGGGTTTATGGACGAGACCGTGACGCGGCAAAAGCAATTCAGGGCCGGAGATGTGCTCATCCTGAGATCCCCGCTCAATCACGTCTCGCTTCCGTAAGTCGCCATATAGCGCCGCTCGACCCGGCCCGAGGCCAGCATGGAACCGATCGCGATCAACCACAGAAAAAATGCGGTCCCGATCGCAGGGTGGAGCATCGCAGCGGCGTCAAACCAGATGAACTGCATCGCGACGCCCAATACCGCCGACACCGGCGCGATCTTGCGCAGCTCACCGCCCACCCGCCACTGATACGGGGAGGCGACGATCAGCGCGACCCCGGCCGCGGCGAAGCCCGCTTTGCCGGCAATCCACCTGATGCCGGACATCCAATTCAATACGGTGAGGTCGGTCATTGGAGAATCCCCGGCGATGAGAACGGGATCCAGCGCCATATGAACCGCTGTCAGGATGGTGCACGCACCCGACGCGGCCGTGAAGCCACCCGACACAACGAACAGGTACGGGACGAGCGATGTTGCCAGGCGCCCGCGGATGATCCATGTTTGCAGCAATAACCAGCCTGCCGCGAGAAACGACATGCCGGACAGCAGGCGGGCAATTCCCGAGGTGACGTACATCAGGGGATATTCCGAGACAGCTTCAAGCGACTGCCGCAGCGTTGGCTGGTCGGCGTCGGCAGCCACCCTGGTGTAAACCATTGCGACTGTGAACATCGCAGCAAGCAGCAACAGAACACCTGCCCTGCGAGCCGCCCGGTCCGGTGACTGGACCGGCGCGGATGCCGGCGAACGGGTTGCATCGGGCATTTCCGTAACCTTCCTCCGGTCGGCCTGGTACATGACCTGATCCGGGTTGAATTGGAAGCCGCCAAAGGGTTGATTCCAGGCTATTTTCGTCGATAAAGTCCCTCAGTTCCGGGGCCAACGGAGCCGCTTGGCGGATGTCTCGTACCAACTGCTCCGCCGTGCGCATCGGCGGCCTCTCAAGATCAGTATTGAGCAGCCTTGTCGTTTGACGGATGATGTTGCTCCAATATATGCCTCGTCTTGTTAGAATATACGTCTACGTGCTTTCTGTTGCGTCCGCTTTTCGGGACGCTCGACGTCTTGAAGTTGCGGATTCCAGGGTGTCCCAGGCATGTAGGTATGGACAAAGACGGTGTGTCTGACGTATGTTTCTTCACGGCGATCCTCCTTCCCACCGGGCCGATCAAAGCGATCTCGCAACGACACCGCGCCCAGTAACGCTGTGGACAATTGGAACGAAAGGTAGTATCGCATGATTACGGAAATTGAGATAGGGGGCTACCGGCTTCTCGACGAGTTCAAGGCAGACTTCACGCCGCTGACAGTGGTGATCGGCGCAAATGCCGTCGGCAAAAGTACGCTGATCGATTGTCTGCAACTGACTGCCCAGTGTTGCGATGTTTCTCTGAATACCGCGATTGGTTGGCATTATGGGGCAGCGTCCCTTCTTACCTCACGTAACGAGAATAGGCAGTTGACCTGGAATATCACTTTTCATGAGCCCGTCATATGGGATGTGTTGCAATTGGAACACGAAGAGTCCCTGGTGTACGAAGTCGTTCTCCTGGCCGATGCACAGGGCCAGATGCACCCGCAATACGAGGTGCTCAGGACTCGACAGCCAAGACAGGGATACAGCAACCCGCTCAAGTTTCTGGAGGCAACCCCGTACCGGCGGCACATATTCGACAGAAAAAAACACCAACTCATATCTTTTGATGAAGCGCAATCTTCACCTGATGTCGTCCGCGAGTCCGATTCGGCAGAAACCGCCCCGAAGACCGGTCTGCCGCAATCCGCACAACAGGAGGCCGCGCTGCTGCTTTCACAAATCCGATTTTTCAACGAGTTTCCCGTTCCTTCTTTTGTACGCGTTCTATGGGCGAACATGGCGTTCTATCCGGGCTTCGACGTGACGCGGTCTTCCACGCTTCGCACCAGGGCCGCCGATATCAAGCCGGTTACAACGTTATCCTCGAACGGCGACAACCTGGGTACCGTGTTGCACGAAATCCTGACCCGATATGATTTCCGGTCAACAGCAGAGGAGTTGCGCGATTTCCTGCGCGCAGCCTATCCCGCATTTGAGGAGATTCATTGCGATACGACCTTTGGAACGCCGCCGCAAGTGCTCGCTGGGGTGCGCGAGATGGGCATGTCTCGCTCCATGAATCTGTGGGATCTTTCGGACGGCATGCTGCGATTCCTTTGTCTGGCGACCGCTCTGTTGAATCCACTGCCTCCGCGGCTGGTAGCGATCGACGAGCCGGAATTGGGCTTGCATCCCGGTCTGTTGCCGATTGTGGCAGAAATGATCAGGACAGCGGCGGAGCGCACCCAGGTGCTGGTGACGACACACAGCCCGGATCTGCTCAACTGCTTCGACATCGCCGATGTTGCCGTGATGGCGCGGAATGCAGACGATGCAAGAGTCGCGTGGCATCGTCCCTCGAACCGTACGACGCTTGTGCAAATGCTCGAAAACGTGACTGGCGAAACCCTTGGCGACCTGCACCGCTCCGGCGAACTGGAGGCCGGCGCATGAAGGTGTGGGTGTTTGTGGAAGGGAAATCGGACGTTCAAGCACTGTCCACACTGTGGAGCGGCTGGAAGCAGCAGCTTAGAAAAGAGGGCTGGGGCATTAAACCAATACCTCTCGAAAACAAGCCCAAATACTTCAGAAAAATTGGCTCACGAGCGACCGAGAAGCTGGCACACGACCCACGCGACCTCGTTGTGGGCCTACCCGACCTCTACCCGAATCGAAAATATGCAAATACGGAGTACAAGCACGAGAATTTGGAAGAACTGCGAGACGTGCAAACCCGACTCGTAAAACAGAATTTGCAAAAGCAGGGAGGCAGACGGGCTGATGTTGACAGTCATATCGCGCGTTTTTATGCCAGCGCGTTCAAACACGACATGGAAGTGCTGCTTCTCGCCTCGACGAGTCAACTTCAGTCCCGACTCAATTTGTCGAACAAGCCCCGCGGCTGGCGGCAACCTCCAGAAGAGCAGAATCAAAAGAAACCCCCGAAGAGAATCGTTGAGGAACTTTTCAGCAAGCACCTCAAGCGACGCTATCGAGAAATCAGGGACAGCCATGCCATTTTAAGAAACGCGGACATGGGAGAGGTAACGGCGCAATGTCCGACATTCCGTTCCATGATCGATTGGATCGGCGAGAAGACCGGCGTCCCCGGGTATTGAACGTCCGGCCTTGTCTGATGCCTCAGCACGAAAACCGACACGAGGAGATCGATGACCCTGTCAGAATTGCCCGTGTGTCCCAAGTGCGGTTCTCCAATGGCGCTTCGCACGGCGAAGAAGGGCCGAAACGCGGGAGGACAGTTCTGGGGCTGCACGACGTTTCCGAGGTGTCGCGGCATCCGGGACTTTGGAGACAAGCGCGAGCCGGTGCAGCCCCCTCGCAAGGCCGGTGCGCTGCCATTTGACTTGCTGCCAGTCGAATGGATCGAAGGCGTACGCCGCGCCGATTTCATCCGCGAGTACGTGTCTGTGGGAGCAACGCCCGGAATCCTTCAGGGTCGACTCGGCAAAACCGAGCGCCGGGCCATCGAGGTGGCCGGCGTCGTATGGGGATGGCTCTTTTGGATGGGCGGCAGGTCTTTCAGGCCGGAAAGTTTACCAGGAAACTTGATCAAAGATCCTTTGATTTTACCTTACCGTGTTATCTATACTACGTTTGGAAGATAGACGACAGTTGTCAAGGCATGTGACGGTGAAGCACCTGGAGCGGTAGATCAACGAATGCGCGTTCCGGCTGAACGAGGACGACGTGAAGCGGCATATGCTTCGATGTCTTGAGGCGCCGGCAAATGGCTCGGCCCCAAGCCGCCGTACCACTGTTGAAAATCAAGGTCAAGGACCAGCTGGCTCCTCGCATCTTCTTCTCTTGCAACGAGCCCGCGCCGATCGGGTAGCCGGCACACCAGAGGCGTCTTGCGCACATGGCACCGAAAAAACGGATAGCTATCCGGTCAGGGCTCGCTCCTTGGCTCATCGTCATCGTGGCTGTATACGTGCTGCTCGTGGCCGTTGGCGTGATCGGCAAGGGCTTTCGTCTGGTATGCGGCGGTGCGGAGGGCGTCGAATCCCTGTTCGCATTTGCGACGAACCCGTTCGTCGGACTGGTTCTCGGCATACTGGCGACTGCATTGCTCCAATCTTCCAGCACCGTTACATCCATCATCGTCGGTCTTGTAGCGGGGGGAATGCCCATTGCCATGGCGATACCCATGGTAATGGGTGCCAATGTCGGGACAACGGTAACCAACACGCTCGTCAGTTTCGGTCATGTGAGTCGACCGGGGGAGTTCAGAAAAGCATTTGCGGCCGCCACCGTACACGATTTTTTCAATCTTCTGAGCATCCTGGTATTCCTGCCGTTGGAACTCGCGTTCGGTTTTCTTGAAAAACTGAGCGGCGCGATGACCCATATCATCGAGAACGTAGAGTTTGTTGATGCAGGGGGAAAGGGCATCGTGAAGGTCGTCGTCGGTTTCGGTAGCCGGCTTGTAGAATCGCTGACGTCCTCGCTCCCCGACCCGTGGGCGGGTTCGGTTCTGATCGTTGCAGGAGTCGCGCTCATTCTGCTCTCGATCATGTATCTTGGAATTGCGCTGAAAAGCGTGTTCGTAAGCAGGGCCCAGAAGTTCCTGCAGGCAGCCGTCGGCAAGGGTCCGATCACCGGCATATTTTCCGGCACTCTGGTTACAGTGCTTGTGCAGTCGTCCTCGACCACCACAAGCCTCATCGTGCCTTTGGCAGGGGCAGGCGTGATCAGGCTTCGTCATGTCTACCCGTTCACGCTCGGCGCCAACATCGGGACGACGATCACCGCGCTTCTCGCCGCGACCGCGATCACGGGCGACACCCATACCGTCGCGTACCAGATCGCGATTGCGCACTTTCTCTTCAATCTGCTGGGCGTTATCGTCATCTATAGCATCCCTTGGCTGCGGGAGATTCCGATCGCGGGAGCCGAGTGGATGGCACGGCTCGGGAGTGAACGGAAATGGTTGGCCATCGCATACATCCTCTGTGCATTTTTCGGCGTTCCGGGAGCGCTCGTGTTTGCCAGTGCATAGCTGTCCTGAGCGCGGCATGCATAACTACACATAGCGCCCTAAGTAATTGCGCATAGTCTACGCAGGGTTTCGCTGCCATTTTGCCACGAGGCAAAGAGGTCCTCAACGGCCAGGACGGCGGCGTTGCGCGTTGAGAAGTCGGGGTTGTGTGTTTTCAGCAAATTTATGAATTATTCAGGTTAGGAAGGCAAAGAAGGTGCCACATGCGACATTGGGAGTTGTGTTGCTGGAAGTGGACCTCGTCGACGGACCACAGATCAACGCGAAGACGGCTCAGTGCGCTACAATGAGGAAAGGCAATCAGGCTTGCGGGCACGTGAAGCGGGAGAGGGTTCGCAGTGAGGTTCGAAGAACGGGGATTGGCAAGATGAATGGCGGGCTACCTGCCGTCAATCGACCTGTCACGTAACGTTCGTTCCCCCTGAACTTTCTTCCGCATCCCGATGTCAATCCGGAGAGTCCGTGATTCCATCCTGGTCAAAATCCGCCGCGTCTCCCTCCGGCGCGATGGGGGGTGGCGTCAACGGAAGTTCGACCACCATCTCGGTGAACTGCCCGGGCTGGGATTCGGCACGGATGGTGCCGCCGTGCTCACGCACGATGTCGTTGCACATCGCCAGGCCCAGGCCGGTGCCCTTGTCGGTGGGTTTGGTGGTGAAGAAGGGGTTGAAGATCTTTTCGATGACATCGGGTGGGATTCCGTTGCCGTTGTCCCTGATACTGATCTCCGCCCGGTCTTCCCCGCGCCGTGTGGAAAGCCACAGCGTCGGTCCGTAGCGTTCGGAGCTCTGCGTTGATTCTTGGGCGGCACGTTTCTCGTTGGTCGCATAGCATGCATTGCTGACCATGTTCAGGAACACGCGACCGATCTGCTGCGGGATAACCTCCAGGCTCTCCATTGCCGGATCGAACTCCTGCTTCAGGTCCAGCTGGAAATCCGGGTCGGTCGCCCGTGCGCTGTGATAGGCGAGCCGGGCGTGTTCATCGAGCAGGTTGTTGATGTTCGTGAGCTGTCGTTCGCCCGAGCCCCGGCCCATCATGAGCATGTCGTGAACAATTCGGTTGGCGCGTTCGCCGTGCTCACGGATGCGTACCAGGTTGTCGGTGAGATCCTGGCTGATCTCTTGGACGAGCGCGCGCTGGTCCGCGTTCAGCTTCTCGTCGCCCTCGCCGAGGGTCTCCAGAAGTTCCTCCAGAAGTTCCTCCGAGACCTCCGAGAAGTTTTTGACGAAGTTGAGCGGGTTCCTCACCTCATGAGCAACACCCGCGGTGAGTTCGCCGAGCGCTGCCAGTTTCTCGCGCATGACGATCTGGTTCTGAGCCCGCCGCAGGTCAGCCAGCACGCTCTCGAGCTCGTCGTTCTTCCCCCGCAACTCTTCCGCCAGCTTTTCCACGAGGTTCAGACGCTGGACCTCCAGGGCGTGGCGACGGAACACCTCCAGGGCCGCGGCCATGTCGGCGACCTCGTCGTGTCCTCCAATCTCGACCTTGGTCTCCAGGTCGCCGCCAGCCATTCTGCGCATCCGGCCCGACAACCGTTCGAGGCGGCGTAACAGCACACGACCGACGAACAGCCAGGCAATCAGCACGGCCCCGGCGATGCTGATCACGTTCAGCACGAGCAGGAAGCTGCGTCCGGTCCGGATCGCCTGCGTGGAAGCCCGGGTGGCTTCCCGCGCGCGTTCACGGGCCGCGCTGACCAGACCATCGACCTCGGCAACGAGGTCGATGGCGAGATCTCGATTGCGCACAAGCAGATCCCGCTGGTGTTCCTCGAGCTCGAGTTTCTGAACGAGCAGATCGAGGCTGCCTTGATCTCCCATACCCAACTGAAATAGCCGGTCGAAGGTCGAGGTGACTTCGCTGTGCAAGTGGGCTGTTCCGAGGGCCGACACGCTCCGCTCGATACGGCCGGCAGCGGCCTCGAAGCGCTCCCGCAACGGTTCGATCAGAGGGGCGTCCGACATGTTGAACGCGCTTGCCAGAAGCTGCGTTGCGATGGTAGCGTCCGCGTGTAGCTCGGCCAGGTGGTGGTAGCGGGCGAACTCATCCTCCGAGAAATGCCGCTCGCGGGGCGCGGGCGGTTCACCGAGTTTCCGGTAGCCTGTCATCGCGTAGAAGAACTGGTCGTCGATGGCCGGAACCAGGATGCCGGACAGTTTGCCCCGCAATTTCGCCAGTTCAGCGCGCAGATCTTCACTGCGCGCGCTCAACCGAAAAAGCTCGTCGACCTCACTCTCAATGGCCTCGATGTTCGAAGTCAGCGCGCTGGCGTGGTCGCGAATACGACGGTAGCGCTCCTCGTCCTCTTCTTTCCCACCCTGGCGCATCAAGACCGCCAGCTGCGCTTCGAAGGTCCTCCGCTCCTCGGCGACCTGGGCGGTAACCCGGGAAAAGTCCTCACGTGTCGCAGCGGCAGTCAGACGCGGGGCAGCCGCAACCAAAGTGCCGCTTTGCTGTGCAACCCCGAAAGCGGCTGCTATCTCCGGGACGCTGCCTTCGTTGACACGACTTTGAACATCGCCCACGCGATTGAAAGACAACCAACCGACCAGACTCGCGACCATGGTGAGGGCGACGGCGCCTCCGATCCCCAGATAGAGCTGCGTAGAGATTCGGAAGCGGCCCTTGAGCAGCCGATTCAGCGGATTGTTCACGGCTCCGTGTCCCGGAGCGTGTCGACCGGGTGATAGCGACCGTCGCGACCGATCACAGTCAGGAAGACGGCGTCCGAGCCTTGGTTGTCACCGTCATCGTAGCGGAGTTCGAATCCGTCGAGGTCGATGGTGATTGCGCGGCGCAAACTGCCGAGAAAGCGCGTACGGTTGACTTCTCGGCCGCAGCGTTCCAGAGCCGCGATAGCCAGGCGGCCGGCCAGGTAGCCCTCAAGGGAAACGAAGCCGGGATTTACATCGGAGGCGTAGGCGGACAAGGCGCGGAGGTAGGCGGCAACCGTGGGTAGGGAGTCGTCCGTCGGGAAAGGCACCACCTGAGTGACGAAGACGCCGGCGCCCGCAGGTCCGAGTTCCTTCGCCAACGCATTGCTGCCCACGAAAGAAAGGGTCATGAAAACGGGATCCAGACCTGTGTGGCGAGCCCAGGCGATCAAGGTCGAGACTGGCTGGTAGGCGCCTACCAGAATCACTGCTTCGGGATCTCCCCGGCGCAGGTCGAGCAGAGCCCTCTTTACCGACGTCGTATTGCGCGGATACAATCCGACCGCTACCGGCTTCATGTCGCGCCGGTCGAGCGCCGCCTGAACGCCGCGATAGCCTGCACGGCCGAAGGAATCGTCCTGATACATGACGGCAATGCGCTCAAATCGCAGGTCGCCGGTCAGGCGGGCGACCATCTCCTCGGTCTCCTGGTTATAGGATGCGCGCAGGTTGATCACATTGTGCCACCTGGCTTCGCGCAGGAAAGCCGCGCCCGTGAACGGGGCGATATAGGGAACGCCCGCGTCAACGGCGACCGGCGTGGCGGAGCGTGAGGTTGGCGTCCCGACGGCACCGATCAGCGCAAAGACGCCTTTCTCCTCTATTAAGTGGAGGGTGTTGGCGATGGCAGCTTCCGGTTCGTAGGCATCATCGACCGACAGGAGTTCCAGCCGCCGGCCGGAGACACCGCCGCGCTGGTTTGCCTCGTGGAAGGCGGCTTCAATCCCCCGTCTCATGTCGGTACCCAGCTCTCGGGCGGGGCCGCTGAAGGCGGCGGATTGGCCGAACAGGATACGGTCGTCGGAGATGCCGGATTCCGGCGCGGATAGCGCCGCAGCCGCAGGGGTGGGGGGGGTCCGGGAAGCGCCGGCAGCACGGCTTCGATGCTCGGGGCCCGCGCTGCCGAACAAGGAACCGCCGGCCAGGGTAAGGACGATGACCCCGCCGGCGCCAACCCGCAGAACCTTCGGCAGACAGGGTGCCCGCACCATCATTCGACCCTTCTCTTGGTCAGGGCCAGATGGTTCTTGCCCTGCGTCCTTCGGTAGTGCATTTCGTCCATGATCGTTTGTACCAAATGGACACCGAGCCCGCCTATCGCACGGTCTCCCAGCGGCGATGTGAAATCGGGCGCCGGAGCATCCATCAGCGGGTCGAAGGGCCGGCCGTCGTCTGTAATCTCGATGATGACGCTGTCTTCATCGGAGGTCATCGTGATCTCGATTTCGCTGACATCGCCTCCGTGGTTCATGGTATTGACGGCCAACTCTTCAACGACCAGGTTTATCCGGGTGACCAGGGCAGGGGGCCAGTTATCTTGCCTTCCGATATCTTCTACCGCAGCGGAGACATGCGCTATTTCATCAAGACTGGCACCGATTCTCAGTGACACTTGGCCGCTCATGTGTCAGTCTCCTTCCGACGGAGTGTCAGGCAGGTGATGTCATCGAATTGCGAGGTGTCGCCGACAAAGGCGTCTATTGCCTGAAAGATCGCCAAGTTGGCTTCCCGGGCGTCCCGCGAGGGATCAGCCGAGAGGACGTCGCGCAGGCGCTCCATTCCAAACTCTTCTTTCCGGTCATTCATGGCCTCGGTGACGCCATCCGTGTAGAAGACGATCGTGTCGCCGGGTGAGAGGAAGACGGTGTTCTGGTCATAGTCGAATTCCGGCAGAATCCCGACGGCGATGCCATCCGTCAGCGGGAGCAACATCGAGCTTCCGTCGGCGTGGACGATCAGAGGTGGGTTATGTCCGCCATTCGCATAGGTCAGCGCGCCGTCGTCCGGATCGTAAACTGCGTACAGAATGGTGACGAACATCGTGGCTTTATTGTCATCATGGAGCAGACGATTGACCTCGCTCAGAACGGCGCCGGGACCTCCGGCGCCGATGGCCGCACCCTTCAGCAGAGTGCGGCTGGCCATCATGAATAGCGCGGAGGGCACGCCCTTATCCGAGACATCCGCGATGGTGAGGCCGACCCGCCCCTTATCCAGGCGCACGGTATCGAAGAAATCGCCGCCCACGTTCCGGGCGGGCACCATGTTGCCGAAAGCTTGATAATCGAGACCCCCGGGAAACTCGGTGGGAAGAATGGACTGTTGAATCTTGCCGGCAACGTCGAGCTCGTTTTGCAGCACGACCAGTTTGTCACGCGATGAGAGCGCCTCGCGCCACTCTTCCATGCGTTCCAGCGTCCGGTCGATGGTGAATTGCAGATCCTTGAAGTCAATGGGCTTGGTGACGAAGTCGAAGGCGCCGCGGTTCATGGCGGTCCGGATGTTTTTCATGTCGCCGTAGGCCGAAATGATCACGGCACGCAGGTTGGGGTCGATCTGAGGGATCTGCTCGAGCAAGGCGAGACCGTCCATCTTGGGCATGTTGATGTCCGAGAGCACCATATCGATGTCCTTTTCCTGGTGCAGACGCTCGATCGCCTCCAGGCCGTTTCCGGCAAAGACAAACTGATATCGACCGGACCGAATGCTGCGCCGCATGCGCTGCAGGAAGAGGGGTTGGAGATCCGGTTCGTCGTCAACCACCAGGATTTTGTATGGCCGTTCCGTCACGTTCATACGCCAGCCGTCCTCCTTGGTCTGACCGACTACGCACTCAATGCGGTGACTGCCTCAGCCTGAGAGTCGTGAGTCGGGATGATCTTGTCGAAGCCGCTGATTTCGAAGATCTCCCGGATCGGTTCCGGGGCCGAGCAGACTGCGAACTTCGCCTTTTGTCCTTGGAGCATCTTGGCGATCATCAGAAGAACCCGAAGACCGGCGCTGCTGATGTAGGAAAGTCCGGCGAGATCCAGAATCACGGCATCATCGTGCTCGTCGATTGCGCTGTTCAAGGCATTCTGGAATTCACCGGCGTTCGCACTGTCGACGCGGCCATCAGCCCTTGCGATCAAGATTCCGTCCTGACGCTCGGTGTGCACTACCATAACTTTGATCTCCTCATGTTTCGACTCAGCCCTTGTTAGGGCAATTGGAGGCTTGGTGCTCCTCTCCGCCAATCTGCTTCAGCTCGTCGGAGATTTCGTCCATCAACATAGCGAGGTCCAGGACATCGTGACTCGTGACCGTGCCCAGGAACTCGCCCGAGTCGTTGTCCGTGACCGGTATCACCGACAGCGAGTGATCCGTCATCCGCTTGAGCACGTCATCGATCGGCTCATCGGGCAGGGCAGGCGGCGGATCCGTTCGCAGCACATCGCGCAGTGGCGTGCTCTCCCAGGAGTCGCTGGGGACGGAGCGCAGCGCGGTCAGCGACATGATCCCCGCAACGGTGCCTTCATCGACCACCACGTAGTCCTGTTGATCCGGCATGATCCACGCATCCAGAAAGCCTCTGACCGACAGCGTTGACTCGGGATAGGTTCGCGATCTGTCCAGAACGTGGTTGACGGTAACGCCCTTCAGCGCGTATCGGGCGAAGGAAAGCGGCAGGGCGTCGGGCGGCGTCGGGCGGTGCGATCCCTTGGCTCTGTTGACCATGTAGTCGATCGCCTGGGGCATCAGAATAATGTAGCCGAACATCATCAGCACGAGCAGCGAGAAGACAGGTTGCGCGATCGCGCCGGTTTCCAGGAGGACGAGGAGAAGCGCGATCTCCGCCACGCCCTTTGCCATCAATCCGGTGGCTTGGGCGTAGGGCTGATCCAGCCGCGCCACATAGGTGCCGATGATGGCGCCGGCGAACTTGCCCAGCGAGGGGATCACCAACAGCGCCGCGACCGTCGCCACTGGCAGAGAGACAAAGGACAAGTCCAGATACAGGCCGGCCGTGACGAAGAAGAGCGGGATGAACAGGCCCTCCGCCGCGCTCCGCATGCCCGGCATGACGTCCTGGCGCACCTGATGGGGCAGTCCCGACAAGGCGGCTCCGAAAAGCAGGGCCCCGATGGAGCCGTGGAGACCGACTTCCGCCGCCGCCGCCACCATCAGGAAGAGGCCGCCCATCAGCAGCCCGAACGACAACTCGGGCACGTTCAGGAAGCGCTTCAGATAGACGATCGTGGGTGGCAGGACCTTCGCTGTCAGGACCCATGCCACCAGCGCGAAGCTCGCGATCTGCCCCAGCAGAATGACTACGCCAATGACGCCCGGTTCGTAGCCGTGTTCGCCGATGGTGAACCCGGCCACGAGCAAGGCGATCAGCTCGGCGATGATCACCGTGGTGAAGATCTCGAGCCCGATCGGTTCCTTGAGATGCCCTTTGTCGGTGAGCACTTTCGCTACAACGCCCACGCTGGACAGCGATAAGATGCCGGCCAGCGCCAGCGCCTTCGTGAAATCAAGGTTGAGCGCGAAATCGACCTCGAGGAGGTCGGACGTGACAACCAAGGCCGAGAGGAGCGAAATGAGCACCGACAGAGACGCCGCAACGAAAAACCGGCCGCGGATCGTCGCCATGAAGCTTGGGATATCGATCTCGTCGAGGCCAACCAGGAAGAACAGCAGGAAGATGCCAATGCTCAAGAAGAGCCGGAGTTCGCTCGTCGGCTCGACCATCCCGGTGATGGGTCCAAGCAGAATGCCGGTCGCCGTGTAGGCAACGATCGAGCTCAGGCCAAACCGGCCGAGGACACCCTCGGCGAGCTTGGCAATGACAACGAGCAAGCCGATGGACAGTAGCGCTTCATGGATCACGGGTCAGTCGTCCCAGATCAAGCTGCTAATAGGCATCTGATTGCGAGGGTTGTCAAGAAATGGTGTCAAAACGTTGCCGGCCCCAAATCCCCGGTCTGTATCGCCCGCAATAGACCTTTTTGAAAGTCACTCTGCTCGCTATTTTCGAGGGGCGACTTTGGACGATGTTGTCCGTCCGGGCGTTGGCCTGTAGCCTGGACGCTACCGCTCAGGAGGTCTGGCTGGGTTTCATCAATAGCCCGTCCGCGGGATGACCGGTTCGATGCCATGATGCCGCCCGTGTTGGGGCAGTACCGCCGTTACGCCGCGGATGTGCGTCGTCCGCCATGCCCGAAATGCCGGATGATTCCTCATTGCCAGCGCACAGTTCTGCCACGTTCTGCGACCGAAGAGATCTATGCGAGATAGTAATGAAGAGTAAAATTTTCGTAATGCGGGTTTCGAAAGGAGACTGCGGCAACTTACTGTTTTGGAATGAATTATAGTGGGCCCACCAGGATTTGAACCTGGGACCAACGGATTATGAGTCCGCCGCTCTGACCGGCTGAGCTATGGGCCCACGGCAAAGCGCAATCTATGACATCGGACTGCGATCGGCAACTTTTTTAAGGAGACGCGCCGACCTCTTCGGAAGATCGAGTGGCATCGAGCAGGTTCTTGCGCGCGCGAGTGAGCGCGATATGTGTCCGCAGGAGCTCCGTGAGATCGATGTCCGCATCGGCGGAGCGAAGCTCGGCCTGCGTCGCTTGGATTTTTGCGTTGAGCTCCTTGAGCTTGATCGAATGGATGTAATCTTCCAGCGGCAACGCCACCCGTTCCGGATCGACCATTTCCACTTCCAGGGCGATTGAGGAGATAATCTGCACGAGCTGCGGGTCTTCTTCGCACGCATCGACGAGGAGCGCCGGGGAAATCGACAGATTGTCCTGGCGGGAACGGGCGACCAGGGACGCGATGCGTTTATAGACGCCGTTGGAGAAATCGTCCGGCTCGATCTGATCCAGGACCGCGTCGGCCTTCTGATCGTCGAACATCATCCACATCACGAGCTCCCGCTCTGAGCGTGGCCTTGGGTCGAAGGTCTCTGGCCGCGCGTCGGCGACCCGCCTGCCTGTCCGGGACCGTCTGCCCTGGGCACGTACCAGATTGAGCATCGTCGCCTCGTCGATTCTGATGCGCTCGGCAGACGCCTGGACCAGGAACCGCCGACGCGCCTCGTCCTTCACGAGGGCGATCCATCCCGCCATCGCGTGCGTCGCTCGTGTCTTTCCATCCAGCGTCGAGAGGTCTTCTTTGGCTGCGAGCCTGGTGAAGAGATAGTCCAAAGCACTGTCCGCGCCCTGGATGAACGCCTCCATCGCCTTCCCTCCCCGCTCCCGGACCGTGCCGTCCGGATCTTGACCTTCCGGGAGGGAGGCGACCCGGATCTCCAACCCGGCGTCCAGCAGGGCCTCTATCCCGCGCTCCGCAGCGGCCCTGCCGGCGGCGTCTCCGTCGAAGACCAGAACCGCGCGTTTGGCATAGCGGCCCAGCAGCCGCGCGTGCGCTTGCGTGAGGGCCGTGCCGGACGAGGCGACGACGTTCCGGATGCCGGCTTCGACCATGGCGATGAGGTCGGTGTAGCCCTCGACGACCACGGCCTCCCCCTGATCTCGTATCGTGTCTCGCGCCTGCCAGAGGCCGTAGAGGACGTGGCTCTTCCGGTAGACCGGGGTCTCGGGAGAATTCAGGTATTTGGACGTTTCGTCCGGGTCCAGCGCACGGGCCCCGAAGGCAACCGTGCGTCCGGTATGAGACAGGATCGGAAAGATGATGCGGTTTCGAAATCTATCGTAGAACCCCTTTCCGTCGTTTCGGGGAAGCACCAGCCCGGCCCGGTGCAGCGTCTGAACGTCGACCCCGCGGCGCTCCGCGACCTCGATGAGGCTGTGCCAGCCCTTGGGCGCGTAGCCCAATCGGAAGTTCTCGACGGCGGCCGGCGAGATGCCCCGGTCATTCAGGTAGCTGCTCGCTTCAGCGCCCGCCGAGTCCTTGACCAGCAGGTGGTGATAGTAGTTCCGGGCGAGCTCGTTCGCCTTGTAGAGTCCGTCCAGGACCCGCTCGGCTTCGGGGCTGTCGGAGGGCGTCTCGGGTAGGGTCATGCCTGCCCGATCGGCCAGCTTTCGCACCGCCTCCACAAAGCTGACTCGTTCCATCTCCATTAAAAAGGTGAAGACGTTGCCGCCGGCGCCGCAGGCGAAGCATTTGTAGATCTGTTTGTCCTGGGAAACGTTGAGCGAGGGGCGCCGGTCCTCGTGGAAGGGACAGAGTCCGAGGTAGTTCTTGCCCCGTTTGGTCAACGTGACGTGATCGGAGACAATCTCCACGATATCGGCCGCGTCTCGGACCTGTTCAATCAGGTCCTCGGGGATGAGAGGCATGGGAGACCTTCAGCTCTTGATGACGAGGGCGCGCGCAAAGAAACGCCAGGAGGCCTGAGGACAATCAGGAGCAGCGCGTTGGAACGCCAAGGGAGACGGCACGAGCCGGCGCCTTGGAAAGGGCGTGTCATAGCCGTGGAAACCGGTGTCGCCCGATACGCCACTGCTGCCTGACGCCGGAATCTCGAAGCCTCGGCCATCGTCGATGTCCTTCAGGGATCTATCCACCGGTTGTCTTCCTTGATGAGATGGATCAGTTCATCCACGGCGATTTCCGTTGGCATGCTTCGTTTGACGATCTCCTGACCCCGATACAGCGTGATCTTTCCCACACCGCTGCCCACGTAGCCGTAGTCGGCGTCGGCCATTTCCCCCGGGCCGTTGACGATGCATCCCATGATCCCGATTTTCACCCCTTTGAGATGATCGGTGCGGTTGCGGATCGTGGCCGTGGTCTCCTCAAGGTCGAAACGCGTCCGGCCGCAGGAAGGGCAGGAGATGTAGTCCGCTTTGGAGATGCGCGTGCGCGTTGCCTGCAAGAGACCAAAGCTGATCCGGTTGATCGCTTCGACGGAGACCTTTGGGGCCTCGAGCCATATGCCGTCGCCGAGTCCGTCTGTGAGAAGCCCCCCGACATCGGTGGCGGCAGAGAGCAGAAACGCGTCGGAACCCAGGTCGGGGTAGGACCGCTTGACGATCACGGGAAGGTCGGCACCCCGTTCCGTCAGATCGACGAATGCCCGCCTAAGCTCCGCCATGGCCAGCGTATTGTCGGTTTTCAAGACCAGCACGGCGAGCCTGTCCCGAGAGAGGAGGCGCAGGACTTCGGGCGTGAGCCGGCTGAGATCCGTCTGAACGAAGTTCATTCCGTCGGATCTCAGATCGGTTGAGAGATATGCGGCCATATCGAACAGGGGGAAGGTGTCTGAAGGTCTGCCCAGATCGCGCCAAGTCGCGTAATCACGGATCTTCTTCAGGGTGCCGGGAAGCCCGTAGTCAAGATCCCCTTCGCTCAGGTAGACGAAGTCTGCAGCGGCGTCGTCGATGTTCCACTTGTCGAGCGACGGGTCGTACTGATAGCCGATCGTAGACAGTGCCCGGGGTGCTTGAGGCATGTCTGCGCTGGCCGTGACGACGACGACCGGCGGGCTGTCCTTGCCGAGATGGTTGACCCGGACGGTTTCTCGCTTGGCATAGGAAAAAGGATCCAACGCGTAGTCAAGCATGGGAGGGATCGGGTCGTGCCCGGGCCGCCGCTCGACGCGCCGCACCAAAGCGATGGCCACTGGTACTTCCGCTTCGGGTGTCTCGGTGAGGGAGACGCGGACCGTGTCGCCAATCCCGTCTTCGAGCAGCGTACCGATCCCGACGGCCGACTTGATCCTGCCGTCTTCGCCTTCTCCGGCCTCGGTGACCCCGAGGTGAATCGGATAGTTCATGCCCTCGGCCGCCATCTTCTGGACGAGGAGGCGATAGGCGTGGACCATCACCCGCGGGTTGCTGGCTTTCATGGAAAGGACGAGGCTGTAATGGCCGAGGTCTTCGCAGATTCGAACGAACTCCAGCGCGGATTCGACCATCCCGAGCGGCGTGTCGCCGAACCGGTTCATGATTCTGTCCGAGAGAGAGCCGTGGTTGGTGCCGATCCTGAGGGCCGTCCCGTATGTCTTGCAGACCTTCACGAGCGGCGTGAATCGCTCGCGAATTCGGTCCAGTTCAGCCGAGTATTCCGCGTCGGAATACTCAAAGATCTGAAAACGCTTCTTGTCGGCGTAGTTTCCAGGATTCACCCGCACCTTTTCGACGATTCGGGCCGCAAGCTCGGCTGCGTTCGGTGTGTAATGAATGTCCGCAATCAGCGGCGTATCGTAGCCTCGTCGTCTCAGTTCCGCCTTGATGGGTGCCAGGTTGCGCGCCTCGTTCAGGCTCGGCGCCGTGATCCGCACGTAGTCGGCACCAGCTTCGACGATGCGGATAGACTGCTCCACCGTTCCCCGCGTATCCATGGTGTCTGTGGTCGTCATGGATTGGATACGGATCGGATGGTGCGCGCCGAGCGCCACGTCGCCGACGCGGACCTCTCGGGTTCGATATCTCGAATAGGCGGTCAGCGAGTTACAGTAGCCCTGCAGGGGGGGGTGAAGGTCTGCGGTGCCGATTTCGGGGATCAGGGTCATTTGACCTCACAGCCGGTTTCATATCAGGCGGCCGACGGGAGGCCGCCCGAGGAATCGATCCGCGGCCCGTGGACCGCGGTCTGGAGTATTATAGCGAGGATCAAACGTCGGTGTCAAGCTCCACGATGGTCACGCCGCTGCCCCCTTCGCGCGCGCCTCCGAGTCGCTGAGACTTCACCAGAGGGTGGCACGCCAGGAGATCGCCCACCTTTTTCCGGAGTACCCCCGTGCCCTTTCCGTGAATGATCGTGGCGCGCCCGACCCCGGCCAGCTGGAGCTCGTCCAGGTATTTTTCCACGACGTCCGAGGCCTCATCGAAGGTCATCCCGCGAAGGTCCACCTCCAGCGACACCGCTTCTTCACCTGTGTATCGGTCTGGCCCAAGGCGCGTTTTCGGCTCCGGCACCGAGCGAGGGGCTTCCAGTTCAGTTAGAGAGAGTTCCATCTTCAGCTTTCCGACTTCAACGCGTACGCGTTCACCGCCCCGGTCGTTGGAGAGAACGATGCCTGCTCTCTCCAGGCTTGGGATCCAGACGCGATCGCCGACGTTCAGCGTATGAAGCATGCCCGTCCGGCGCGCCTCCGCCAGCTCCCTTCCGAGGGACGCCTTGGCGCGCTGAATGCTTTCGTGTGCGCTTCGGATGGAGGTCTTGTCAGCCTGCCTCTGCCGGAGCTCGCGCACCGTTCGCTCGATGAGGGCGTTCGCCTCTTTCAAGATGCGCTCTGCCTCTTCCTGAGCGGTCCGCTTGAGCGTGCGTCGTTCCCGATCCAGTGCGCCCATCTGTGTTTCGTAGTCCTTGATCAGCACGTCCAGCTTTTTCCGATCAGCCTCCGCCTGCTCCAAATGTTCTCGGGCGCGCTCGCAGGCTTCGTCCAACCCTGCGATGAGGGACTCTGTCCGCCCGATATCGCTTCCCGCGATCTCGACGGCAGCGTCCACGATCTCGTTCGGTAGACCGAGGCGCCGGGCGATCTCAAAGGCATAGCTGCTCCCGGGAACCCCGAGCCTGAGGTGGAAGGTCGGACGGAGCGTGCCCGTATCGAAGGCCATGGAGCCGTTCTGCATGCCCTCTGAGTCGTGGGCAAGGACCTTCAACGCGGCGTGGTGCGTCGTGGCGATCGTGCGACATCCCCTCCGCGCCAATTCCTTCAAAAGCGCCGTGGAAAGGGCGGACCCCTGGTCCGGCTCGGTGCTGGAGCCAACTTCGTCGAGCAGGACGAGCGCGCGCGAATCGGCCTTTTGGCAGATCTCCACGACTTTCGTCACGTGAGAGGAGAAGCTGCTGAGATCGTTTTCGACAGATTGGCTGTCTCCGATGTCAGCGAAGATGCTGGAGAAGATCGGGAGCTCGGATTGCGGTTCTGCGGGGATCGGAAGGCCTGACTGTGCCAGCAACGCCAGGAGTCCGACGGTTTTCATCGCCACGGTCTTGCCGCCGGCATTCGGGCCGGTCAGGATGAGTGTCCAGAACGCCTCGTCCCCGAGTGTCAGCCGGAGGGGCACGAGCGCCTCGGCTCGGCCTTCCGCTTTCAGTCGGTTAAACAGCAAGGGATGTCTCGCGCCCCTGAGCAGGATCCGGCCTCTGTCGTTAAATACCGGTTCGGTTGCACGGAGGTCCCGCGAGAACGAGGCCTTGGCGTATATCGCGTCGAACTCGCCCAGGATCTCCACGTTCCGGATGAGTTCGGGCGCGACCGCTGAGACCCGCGCCGTGAGCTCCTGGAGGACCCGCTCGACTTCCTGCCGCTCGGACAGTTCCAGCTGCCTGAGGCGGTTGTTGGGTTCGACTGTTTCGATCGGCTCCACGAAAAGCGTGACTCCGCTGGCGGACTGGTCGTGTACGATGCCCTCCACACGGCCTCTCTGGCGTTCCTTGACGGGGATCACGAACCGTCCGGCGCGAATCGTGACCAGCCGCTCTTGGGTCACCCGATCCGGGAGGTTTGACAGGCAGGTCTCGACCCGGTCCCGGATCTCTGACCGAAGCCTGCTGATCTCGCGCCGGAGCCGTTTGAGCGTAGGGCTTGCCGAATCCCTCACCGATTCGGTTGCGGGATCGAGTGCGGCTTGGAGGACCTGCAGGAGTTCAGGATGAGGATGTAGGCGCGAGAGGAGATCGAATAGGCGCGGGTATTTATCTCTACGGGCTGAAAAGAAGGCGAATAGCCGCCCGGATGACGCGATGATCGAGCCCGCCTCGAGCAGGTTCGCGATCCCCAGTATCGAGCCGGGCGCTCGGGAGGCCTGAAGCGAACGTCGAATGTCGGGGATCCGAGGGACCGAGATCGGGTCGCCAAAGGAGATCAGGTCGATCCCCTCCAACACCAGGCGCAGTCCCGATTGGATCTCCTCCGGGTCGTCAGAAGCGCCCAGAGATTTCAGCACTTCCCTGCCCGGCGCCGAAACAGCCCTCTCCAGGATGCATACCTTGACCTTGTCGAATTCGAGGGCATCGAGGGTGCTTTGCGAGCATTCCATCGTTACGGGCGGGCTATTCCGACTCCAGTCGCTTTCGCGATGTTTCGACCAGACTGTCCAAGCGTGCGGTCGTCTTGCGAGCCTTCCGCTTGATTTCGTCCACCATCGGGGGGCGGGACGCCGCGCGCGTCCGGAATCCGAGTTGGTCGTAAAAGGCGGCGGCTGGCGGAACGACACGCCTGATGGCATCCAGGAGCAGGAGCGCCCCCCGCTGCACCGGGCGTCCGAGCGTGGATTCCCGTATGATTCCAGGAATGTCTCGATGGGGGGGATAGGAAAGGAGCAGGAGGGCGGCGACCCCCAGAAAAAGGAGCCCTTTCGCCAGCCCCACTGCGGACCCTCCAAGCGCGTCGAACAGCCCCAGAGGTGAGATGCCGATCACTTTTTGAAGCACGCGGCCAGCGATATGGACCGCGACCAGAGTGGCCAGAAAAACGGACAGGAAGCCTATCCAAAGGGCACTGTCGCCTGCCTCCGCAGGCTGTCCAAGGATCCAGCCCGCCGCAAGCGCCCCGTAGCTCAACGAAAGCAGATAGGCCAACAGGAGCCCGACCAGGCCCGTGAGACTGCGCAGAAGGCCCATTCGCCAGCCCCTCATCGTCGCCAAGAGGAGCAAGAGTCCAAAAACGATGTCGGCGAAGTTCATAGGGCAGTGCCGATAGAGAAGGAAAACCCAGAGAAGAGAAACGTCATCCGAGCATCTTAAGCCACGGCAGGAAACCCTGAATGCGCGGGCCAAAAAGCGATAACCGCACCAGGGAATCCGGTGCGGTTAGCTCCACAAGCCTGTGAATCGGAAGGCCTCCTTGGCCTGTTCCTCAGTGATGGAATCTGGACTCCAGCTTTAGCCGCTTCCGTTTGGCTGCCGCGATTTTGCGCTTTCGTCGCTCGCTCGGTTTCTCGAAATGCTGGTGTTTCTTCATCTCTGTCATGATGCCGGCTTTTTCGCAAGTCTTCTTGAAGCGCCTCAACGCCTTTTCGAACGGCTCATCATCTCGGACCAAGACACCCGCCATATCTGGTTTGTCCCCTCCTTTCCACGGTAGGATCTCTGGAACGGCATATCGTCTATCGAGCTCGGTTTGACCATCGGACGCCACGTTTAAGCTGCCACTGAACACGAATTTGACGATATTCTACGGTACGCACCCCCTCTGGTGTGCGATTTCCCCAAAGGATATAAATATATAAAATGAAAGATATTTAGCAAACAATTTTCCCCTTGGCAGGTGGAAAGCCTTATAATTCCTAAAAGGAGACGATAGATCGGCGCCGCCCATCACAGACAGTCGGGTGGCGAGTCAACGAACCGGTGTGAATCCTCAAGCACGCAACCGAGCCGGAATCGACGCGTTCAAGACCCGGGGGGCCGGCACGGCGCTCAGTGGTCACAGACAGGCATGGGGTTTATGAGCACGACGACAGGCGAACGGACGGTTTCCCGGTCGACACGGACAGACCGTTACGCTTCGTGGAGCCGCGGAGGCAATCGGGGCTGGAGAGGCGCCCCTTCCGTTGGAAGCCAATTCGGGACCTACTTTTTCCTATCTGCGATGATCATTATTTTCGCCTTTCTGGTCTACACCCAGATCTTCGTGGTCGGCAGATTGAAAGAGGATACGCTTGAGATGGTCAAGCGCTATGCCTTCTTTTACAGCATTGCCACGCGAGACACGATTGTCGTGCAGCCGGGGCCTGATCTGAACATTATCTTCGAGACCATACGGAACACGAACTTCCCGGTCGTCATCACGGATGAACAGAGCGAGCCCCAGCTTTGGAAGGCCATCGGCATCCCCCCAGACGACTACAGCCCCGAAGCGCTCGAGAAAGTGAGGGAGATTGTCAGCCACCTCAAACTGAGAAATCCTGCGCATCGCTTCGAGATTCCGCACATAGGCACCCGTGTGCTTTATTATGGGGATCCGTCGATCGTGACGCGGCTGTCTTGGCTCCCCTGGGTGGCACTTGGCGTCTTGGCCCTTTTCATCGGCGTGGGCTACGTCGGCTTTCAAAGTATCCGGAAGAACGAACAACGCTCGATCTGGATCGGCCTGGCGAGAGAGGCGGCACATCAGCTGGGCACCCCGCTTTCGTCACTCTACGGTTGGATAGAGTTGATGAAGTCCGATCTTCAGAATCTGCCGACCGGAGATCGAGAGGAGGCGACACAGCGGTTCAATCAGATCGTGGACGAGATGGGCAAGGATACGAGCCGGTTGGACAAGATCGCCTCTCGATTCAGCCAGATCGGGTCTGTTCCGGCGCTCCACATCGGCAGTTTGAACAAAGCGCTTTCCGATACGGTATCTTATTTGCGCGGCCGGTTGCCGGAAGGCGTTCGAATTTCCCAGGTGGAGAACGAACTCCCTCCCGTCCCGATGAACCGGGAGCTGCTGGGATGGGCTTTCGAAAACCTTCTAAAGAACGCGGCAGACGCCATGGAGGGGAAGGGCGGTCAGGTTGAAATCTCAGCGCAGGTTCGAGAGGAAAGCAACTGGGTGGACCTGCGATTCCGAGACGACGGAAAAGGGATCCCGCACGATCGGATCAAACAGGTTTTTCTTCCCGGCTACAGCACGAAGAAACGCGGATGGGGTCTGGGACTCGCGTTTGTCAAGCGAATCATAGAGGACTATCATTCAGGCAAGATCATCGTGCTGGAGAGCATTCCGGAGGTTGGGACGACCTTCCGGGTCTCGCTTCCGATGGCCCAACCTGAAACCCCGAAGGATGGTTGAGAGGTCATTCTAGAAATGGACAAGAAGCAGATCCTCTGGGCGGATGACGAAATCGATTTGCTGAAGCCGCACATCATCTTCCTGAACGACCGGGGTTATGATGTGACCCCCGTGACGAACGGGGATGATGCCATCTCCTGGATACAGGGGCAGGAGTTCGACATTGTCTTGTTGGATGAAATGATGGCCGGACGGGACGGGCTTTCCACACTTTCCGTCATCAAGGACATCCGTCCGCACATTCCGGTGATCATGATCACGAAGAATGAGGAAGAGCGCCTCATGGAGGAGGCGTTGGGGCAACGGATCGACGACTATCTGACGAAACCTGTCAACCCAAGTCAGATTCTGTCGGCCTGCAAGAAGCAGTTGGATACGAGGCAGATTCTGAAGGATCGAATGGGGCTGGACTACGTGGCCGCTTCAAACCGCATTCGAGAGTCGATCTCGCCCGCGGCTTCGTGGGAAGACTGGATCGACATTCACGTGAAACTTTCAGGCTGGGACGTCGAGATGGACCGCTTTTTCGATCCCGGGCTCCGGAAGATGCACGAGGACCTTCGCCGAAACTGCAATTTAAGCTTCGGAAAATTCATAGACCACCACTACAGTCGGTGGGTGAGTGACGAGGAAAGCTCACCGCTGCTCTCGGTGGACATCGTTTCGGAGTTTGTTGCGCCGCTCCTTCGGGAGGGCAATCAGGTCTTCTTCATCGTCGTGGACTGCCTGCGGCTCGACCATTGGCTTGCGATCACGCCTCTGCTGGCGGACCTGTTTGGCATTGAGCAGCATTATCACTACGCGATATTGCCGACGGCGACGCCCTTCGCCAGGAATGCGATCTTCAGCGGCCTTTTTCCCAGAGATGTCGCCAGACTCCATCCGGACGAGTGGCGCACCGCCCGGGACGACGAAACGAGCAGGAATCGGCACGAACATCAGTTGCTCGACCGTCAACTCCGGGAGATCGATCCGGCGTTGGGGGCGGAGACGCGTTACGTGAAGGTGTTGGATATTGCAGAGGGCAACAATCTCGTCAATAGAGTCCACGCCTACCGTGCTTTCCCTTTGATGGCCGTCGTGTTCAACTTTCTGGATATGTTGACGCACGGCCGCTCGGAATCCGAGCTGCTGCAGGAAATAGCGCCGACCGAATCTGCTTTTCGTTCGCTTACGCGCTCCTGGTTCTCGCATTCCGCGCTTTTTGAAACGCTGAGAAGGCTGGCCGAAACCGATTCGACGGTCGTGATTACGACGGACCACGGGTGCACGTTGAGCGCGCGCGCGACGGTCGCGCACGGAAACCGGGAGACCTCCACAAACCTTCGGTACAAGTACGGAAAAAATCTCCGTTGCGATACGCAGCAGGCCATGTTCATCAGGGATCCCCAAGCGTACGGCTTGCCTTCAGTCGGGCCGGGGACGAACTATATGCTTGCGAAAGAAGATTACTATTTCGTGTATCCCACGAAGTTCCGCGAATACCAGCGTCAGTATGCCAACAGTTTTCAGCACGGAGGCATTTCGCTGGAGGAAATGATTCTACCTGTCTCCATCCTGAGGAGTAAATAGACCGTCGCGTTCTTTCCCCGCGGTCCTGCACCCACTTTCACGCTCAATCTGATGGCCGACGCAGACCTTGTTCTACACTCCCGTTCCCCCGAAGAAACATTTGCGATCGGCAGGAACCTCGCTTCTCGGCTACGCCGTGGACAAACCGTCGCGCTCGTCGGCGACCTGGGAAGCGGCAAGACCTGTCTGATCCAGGGAATTTGTGCGGGGTTGGGCGTCAAGGAGCGAGTGACCAGTCCGACGTTTGTCCTGATCCACGAGTACGCCGGCCTGGACTGCGACGGCTCGCGCACGCCCGTCTATCATTTCGACCTCTACCGGCTTCGATCTCCCGAGGATCTCGTCGACCTGGGCTGGGACGACTATCTGGAGCGCGACGGGATCAACCTGATTGAATGGGCGGATCGAGCGGGCGGCCTGTTGCCGGAGGGGGCGGTGACGGTTCACATCGAGGGCCCGAGTGCTCGGGAGCGCATCCTCGAGTTCTCTAACGGTGCGCAGGATGAAGACGGAGCGAGTCGATGACGCTCAGATCGGCATTCTGCCTCTTCCTGACGGTCGCCGGGTCTCTCTGTTCATCCTCGCTGCAGGCCCAGGGAGACCTTCAGCCAAGGTGGCTCATCGACAGTCCAACGGCAGGCCTGCTTCCCCAACGCAGCCTGGCCGTGGATTTCCGTTTTTATGGACAGAATGGGCTCCTCGTTCACGTCGGGGTGGGCGTGCTCAACAGACTCGGGTTCGGGATCTCCTTCGGAGGAGAGCATCTGGTGGGAAGACAACCCGTGAGCTGGAATCCGGGCATCGAACTCACGGGCAGGCTGCGCCTCATTGAAGAAACGTATCGCTTTCCTGCTCTGGCCATCGGTTACCAATCTCAGGGTTACGGCGCGTATGACAGCGAGCTGAAGCGTTACGCCGTGAAGTCAAAGGGCCTCTACGCTGTCTTGAGCAAGAACTTCGGATTCTATTTAGGAGACATCGGGCTTCACGGGGGCTTGAATCGGAGTCTTGAGAACAAGGATGGAGACAACGATTTCAATGGATTCATAGGAATTGAAACCCTGTTGGTGCGGATGATTACGATCTTGATGGAGTACGATTTCGCCCTGAACGACAATGAGGGAGACGTCTTTGGGTCGGGAGAGGGGACCTTCAACGTCGGGGTCCGATGGAATCTATCGAGTCAGCTGGCGCTGGAATTCGACGTGAAGAACATTTTTCGGAATGGTCATCAAAATCCCAGACCTGACCGCGAGGTGCGACTGGTCTACTTCGAGAGGCTTTGAATCTGGAGGCTCACCTCGTGTCGTGGGTCAGGTATCGCCGGGCGGTGACCGGCGCTCCGCGAGGGGCGTTTTTTGGATTGACGCGAGGCAACCCGGGGACACGAGGCGGGACGGGAGTACGGGATGAACCTGCTTCACGCGCTCGATCGGGAAGCGCGGCGCTTTGAGTGGAAACTGTGCGAGGTCGAACGCGTGCGGACCTTGCTGAATGGGTCCATATCCAGACAGGACTACGCCGCACTTCTGACCGCGTTCTATTTCATCGAACATTACAGTCGCCTGGCGGTTACCGGGGCACGAAACGTCCTTCGGGAAGCGGACCCTTACCTGTCCAAGCGGTTCGGGCAGTGCGCCGACGGGGAGCAGGGGCACGCCGAAATGGCGCTGGCCGACCTGAAGGCGATCGGTTTCGGCAGCCCGCTTCCCTGTTCGTCTCCAAAGCTTGCTGAATACGGACGTCTTCTGCGACAAGCATCTGAACAAAGGCCGTACGCGATCCTGGGCCATTCGTTCCTGTTCGAGTCGACTTCGGGCAATCTCTTTCCTCGAATAGAGAAGGTTCCCTATCCGTCGACGTTTGTCCATACGCACGCCCTTGAGGATCCGGGCCATACCCTTGCCATCCGCCGGACCGTCAAAACCGTGGATCGGAGGATCGAGGAGGCGCAAAAGGCGGGTCTGGTCGCGTTCGCCAGGCTCAGCGGATCTCGGTTTTTGGAGTTGGTGCCCTTGTTTCAGGCCTGACGGCTCGGGCCGGCGTCCTCCGCCTTTTTGATTTCTCTCGGCTCGACGAAGAGGGTCTTTTCGTTACGAATGCGGACCAGACCGGGCGGCGCGCCCCTCGGTTTCTGAACGAACTTGACCTCCGTGTAGTCCACGGGCGCCGTCTTTGCGTTTCGGGCCTTGCTCCAAAAGGCCGCCACGTTTGCTGCCTCACGGAGGGCCCGTTTGGAGGGCGAGTCCGGTTTGCCGCTCCTTTTCAAGACGGTATGGGACCCGGCACAGCCTCTGACGTGGAAGAAGATGTCATCCCGTGCCGAGCGCCGGATCAATCGGTCGTTCTCCTTGTTGTTCCTGCCGACGAGCACCTGCCAACCCTCAGACGTCAGATAGCGTCGCGGATGGATATCGCCTTTGACGCTCTTCTTCCTGCTTGCCGTTCGAGCTGTGCGCGCGGGGAGCCGCTCCGCTTCGCGAAACTGAGCCCACAGTCGTGAAAGATCGTCTTCGTCGTGAAGATCTCCCAGCCTCTCGATGGCGGCGCCTAGCTCGACCCGTCTTTCCTGCAGGGCCTCCAGACGCTGCGTGAGGATGGGCGACGCCCGCTTACCCTTTCGTGCCCGCTTCAGGTAGCCGCGGGCATTCTCTATGGGCGTCCGGTCGGGCTGAAGGGGGATGGTCACCTCGGCCCCGTCCGCTCGGAACAGGTTTTCCAGAGTGAGCGACTCTGAACCTGGCTTGATTCGGTGGAGATTGTTCATGAGCAGGTGGGCGAACGTCTCGTCTTGGTCCGCTTTTTTCGCGTCTTCAAGGGTGCGCTCCAAAAGCGTGATCTTCTTGTCGAGCGATTTTCGTCGATCGCGCAGCAACTTCTCGATCCGGTTCCGGGTCTTCTGACGTCTCTCTTCAGCGAAGGCCCATTCCACCGCCTCGCTGACGGAACGGAACGTCCGGTGGCTTTCGGGCGCGACGTGGGTAAGGGGAATCGGGGAGATCTGGAAGCCGTCCACCGGATCCTCCAGGCCGACGGCGCCCTCTAGAAAGTCGGGTGCGTCGAACGCGCCGCGCAACGCCCGCGCCAGCCGTTCCGTATCGCCCTCCGGACCGCGGATCGCCGTTCGGTGAAGCAGTTCTCTGGCCGTCAGTGGGTCCAGCCCGCAAACGGATTGAGAGAGCGCCTTGTCGACGGCGCCGCTCCCGGTTTCCAGGACCTGCTTCAGAAACTTCGAATCGACGTCATCCGGGTGCTTCCTGCGAGACGGGGGAGGCGGCAGATAGGGTTTCCCCGGCAAGATTTCCCGCGTGCGACTCGTGCGGGAGGTCACGCGGCGGACAGACGCCAAGATGCGACCCTCCGGCTCTCCGACCAGAATCACGTTTGCAACCCTTCCCGTCATCTCTGCGACGAGACGAGAGCGAATCATCCCGCCCAGACGGTCGCGCTTCACGAGGACGAATTCGATAATCCTGTCCATCGGGACCTGATGAATCGTGTCGATCAAGGCCCTTGAGATATATCGCTTCATCCATTCCGAAGAAGCAGATGGTGCGCTTGGAGGCGCCTTCAGCAGCGCGACCCGGCCCAACTGCGGCGAGGCGGAAAGCAGGAGATGCCCCGCACCCTCCACGTGGAGCACCAAGTCGGTCGCCTGCCAGACCCAGGCCTTGGAAATCCTTCTCCCCTGGAGCGAGGTCCGCAATTCGTCGGCCAGCCTCCGGAGTGTGAAGTAGGTCAAGTTCATTCGCGCGAATCTTCCGAAGTAAGGTCTTTTCCAACTTCAAGAGACAATGGCTTTCCCGCCATCGCCTTGACACGAATCGGTTCAGCCCGTATTCTTAATGGTATAAGCCTTAACCTGAATCATTCATAAGAAAGGTTAGGAAAGTCACTCATGCTCACCTTTTCTTGCCGCCCAAGAAAAGGTGACAAAAGAAGGGCTCCTGCCTGCCGCGCCCAACGCGGCGCAGGCAGGCCCCTCAAACGCCGGGGAGGCTCGGGCCGTGGCGACTCAGCCTCACTGGAAAGGACTGGCGCCGCGAAAGGAATGAACGCCTCCCCCCGCCTGATGCCCACTGCGGGACCCGCCCCCGCACTTGACCCGGTCCCACAGAGGGCCCCCCTAAGCCCTCGGGAGGAGAAACGCCGAAGTAGCTAGAGAGCCGAAACGCCACGGCCACGGTGGCATCTGGCCCGAATCACTCGTGACAATCTGAAAAATCCGCTTATTGCACCAAAACAAAGTTTTTCAGCTCAAATTGGACAACTGATTGTTCCACATAAAATTATGAAGATTTCCAGCAAATTCATGAATTATTCAGGTTAAAAGCTGACTGTTCAAAAACTCAGGAGATCGCGATGTCCGAAAAGCGTCCCGTCAATCCCGCAGACATTCAGAAAGACCTGAAGGAATTCATCGAGAGCAAGTATGGCGCCCAGGTCGTCTTTCCTCAAACGGAGGTCGACGGGATCAAGGAAGGACCTAAGACGGCCGACGTCGAAGACGAGGAGATCGATTTCGATCTGAAGCCCGAAGAACTGGAAGCCTATCTGAGCGAATATGTGATCAAGCAGACGCAGGCGAAGGAGATTCTGGCGACCAAAATCTGCACCCATTTCAACCGAATGAAGCTGGACCGAGAAGAGGGCGAGGGTTCGAGCCAACTCATGGGCCGAATCAAGAACAACATCCTTCTGATCGGGCCGACCGGGGTAGGCAAGACCTATCTGATCAAGTTGATCGCGGAGCGCATCGGTGTGCCCTTCGTCAAAGGCGATGCCACGAAGTTCAGCGAGACCGGCTACGTGGGCGGAGATGTGGAAGATCTTGTCCGGGAACTGGTCCGGGAAGCGGGGGGGAGCATTCCAAGAGCCCGGCACGGGATTATTTATGTAGATGAGATCGACAAGATCGCATCGGCGTCGAACGTCGTTGGGCCCGATGTATCGCGGACCGGCGTTCAGCGCAATCTGTTGAAACTCATGGAAGAGACGGAAGTCGACCTGAAGGCCCCTCACGACTTGGCGTCGCAGATGGAGGCCATGATGAGGTTTCAGCAAAGCGGAAAGGTGGAGCGCCAAAAGATCAACACGGGAAACATTTTGTTCATCGTGAGCGGTGCGTTCAACAACCTGGAGGAAATCGTAAAAAAACGTCTCAACCTTGGGCGCATGGGGTTCGAGGCCGAGCCAAAGCGCTACATAGAACGTGAACTCGACCGTATGGCCTATCTCAAGCAGGTCGCTTCTGAAGATCTGATCGAATACGGGTTCGAGTCCGAGTTTGTCGGTCGGCTGCCCGTCGTCGCCGTGTTGGACCCGTTGGTGGTCGAAGACCTTTACGAGATCCTGAAGAATCCGAACAACTCCGTGGTCCTGGGCAAGAAGCGAGACTTCGAAGCCTACGGCATCGAGCTGACATTCAAAGACGAGGCCCTGCGCAAGATGGCCGAACGGGCTGCGACAGAACGCACGGGAGCCAGGGCCCTCGTGGGCGTCGCCGAGCGCATCCTTCTCAAGTTCGAAAAGACCCTGCCTTCTACGGATATCCGTTTCTTTGCCGTCACGTCGAAGGTCGTCGACGACCCGGAAGCCGCGCTCGAAGACCTACTGGTCGGCCGCAACGTGGCGTGCTACACAAATCACTTCAAGAAGACGTACGGCATCGACCTGAGGTTCGATCCGGAAGCCTCTGCATATCTGGCTCAACAGGCTGCCTCCAAAGGGCAGTCTGTGATGGACCTTTGCCACGCGAGGTTCGACGACTACGGCCACGGTCTGAAGCTTCTTGGAAAGAAGGCATTCCTGATTGATGAACCGGCTGCCAGGAATGCCAAGCAGTATCTGGACCAGCTCATCACGTCGCATTACAACCGCGGCACGGCGTGAGTCACGCTAATCGACGTCCGTATCGGCAAGGGCCTTCTTCACGATGCCGCCGTGGCGGGCGAGTAGACGGCGGGCCGTTTCGAGTGAAACGACCCGTTTTGTCACGATGATGGCGGCCTTCAAGTCGTGACCTGCGGCAATCAGGGCCTGCCGGCTCTCTCCGTGGGTGAGTCCGGAGACGTGGGACAGGATGCGTACGGCCCTGTCCCGAAGTTTTTTCGAGGACGGCGTCAGATCCACCATCATGTTTCCGTAGACCTTGCCGATTCGGACCATGGCTGCGGTCGTCAGCATGTTCAGGACCAGTTTGGTTGCCGTGCCGGCCTTGAGGCGTGTCGAGCCGGAAATCACTTCCGGGCCCACGGGCAGGACGATCGTGACGTCGGTCTCAACCGCCTTGGCCGTTTCCGGGCTGCAGGTGAGGAATATCGTTGAAGCGCCCTTCTCGCGCCCCCAGGAAAGCGCGCCGACGACGAACGGCGTGATCCCGCTCGCGGCGATGCCGACGACGACATCATTTCGCGAGGCGCCGCGCTCCTCCAGCGTGGCGCCCCCTTCCTCGAACCGATCTTCCGCACCCTCGCGTGAGCGCACGAGCGCTTCCGGGCCGCCCGCGATCAGCCCCTGGACGAGGCTCGGGTCGGTTCCAAACGTCGGCGGACATTCGGCCGCGTCAAGTACGCCCAGTCTGCCGCTCGTTCCAGCACCCACGTAAAAGAGCCTCCCGCCCCGTCTGAAGGACGCCACGACGAGGTCGACGACAGCCGCGACGTCTTCGAGGACGGTCGAAACAGCTTCGGCCACCCCCCGATCTTCCTCGTTCATGAGGCGGACGATCTCCAGGGGTGACAACTCGTCGATGCGTTCGGAGCCTGGGTTCGACTGCTCTGTCAGGAGGTTCGCCCATTTCGAAGATCCGTGCTCAGTCTCCACGAGGGTTCACCTGATCGTTGAGCGTTTCGAGCGCCCGCTTCAACTTTTGAACGGATGATCCGTATTCAGCGAAATTGCCGGCTCTGAGCTGCCGTTGCGCCCTCTCGAGGTGATTCAGCGCCTCTTTCGCCAACCGTTCGAGTCCGGTGACGCCACCGTCGCCCGCAGGCGGCGTCAGGCCCGCTTCCGTGCCACCGAATACCTTCAGCAGGGCCTCGTCGAGGGTTTCCGCCATCGCGAGTCTTTCACCGTGCACGACGAGGACCCGTTTCAGCTCGGGCATGCCGCTCTGCGTGGCCCGCAAGTAGAGCGGCTCGACATAAATGAAGGCGTCTTCGATCGGGATGACGAGCAGATTCCCGCGTATGACGTCGGACCCTCGCTGACTCCACAAGGTGATCTCTCGGGAGATCTCGGTGTCCTGGTCAAAACGGCGTTCGATGAGCATCGGTCCGTAGATCAGCTTTTCCTTCGGAAGCTTGTAGACGGTCAAACGGCCGTAGTTCTGGCCGTCGCACCTGGCAAAGAACCAGGCGATCATGTTGGCCTTTCGGATCGGCGTGGCCGGAAGCATGAGCACGAATTCCTCCCGATCCGAATCGGGTAGCTTGACGATGACGTAATAGGGGCTCATCTCGTGCGGGCGCTCCGAGACGCCGTAAATCTGGAAAGCCGGTTCCCAGACATCCTCCCGGTTGTAGAACACCCGAGGGGAGACCATGTGATACGTGTTGTATAGCTCGGACTGAATCGCGAAGAGATCCGTGGGGTACCTGACGTGCGACCGAATCGGTGCAGGCATGGCCTCTTTGGGTTTGAAGAGACCTGGGAAGATCTGCGCGTAGGATCGGATCAGGGGGTCATCCGGATCCCAGACGTAGAGCTGGACAGACCCGTCATAGGCGTCCATGGTGATCTTGACCGAATTCCGAATGTAGTTCCCTTTTCGAGTGTAGGGCCTTCCGTAAGGCTCCGAATAGGGATACATGTTGGTGATCGTGTAGGCATCCTGCAACCAGACGAGCCGGCCTTCGGCAAGGACGAGATAGGGATCCCGGTCAAAATGGAGAAAGGGCGCCAGCTTTTGAAACCGTTTGGGTGCCTCTTCCCAGGGACGACGACCGATATGGCGGTCGAAAAGGATGCGGCTTTCGGGTGTCAAAGCGTTGGTAACCAGGAGGTAGGGGTCGGCCATGCGAAGCGAAAAGGCGACTCTGCGGAAGAATGTGTTCAGCGCCACGCCACCGCTTCCCCCATACCTTCCGTAGACGTTCTCATCTCCACGGGGATAGTCAAACTCCTCGTTTTTGGTCCTCACGATCACGTAGTCGCGCATGTTTTCGCCGTAATAGATCTCAGGCCGATCGATGCTGAGCGCAACGGGCGAGACCGGAGGAATATCCTTGAGGTAGAATACGGGCAGTCCCTCAGGACCGATTTCGCTCGCAGGGCTCATGCAGATGCCGTAGCCGTGGGTATAGACGAGGTGCCGGTTGACCCAGGTTTCCCCGCGGAGGGCCAGTTGTTCGCGTGAAAATTCACGGGCCGCGAGCATGACCTGTCGATAGCTATCCCCGACCCGGTACCTGTCGACGTCAACGCCTCCGAAGCGGTAGTAGGACCGAATCTCCTGCAGTTGGCTGTAGGTGTCCCGCAACGGTCGCCGGTCCCAGAGGGGGATGTTCTCCGTGACGGCCCGATTTCTTTGCACGGTCTCCAGCGTCAGATTGGACGCCGCGGGGAACGGCACTTCCTCCACTTTGTCGAGTCCATATGCGCGACGTGTATGCTGGATGGAATGTTGAATGTAGGGCATCTCGAGCGTCAGCTCGTTGGGCTTAACGATGAACTGCTCGAACAGCATGGGGCCCAACCAGGAAAAGATTGCCAATGCCCCCAAGTAGCCGGCCGCGCCCAGGGAGGCGAGTCGCCATCTGCGGAGGCGAACGTTGTAGATGAGGAGTCCCGCGAGCAGGATGGAAAGGACCAACATCAGGCGGTAGGCGAAGATTTGCGCGTGAACGTCGGTATATCCCGCGCCGAAGAAGACGTCTTTTCTGAAGGAAAAGAGAAGCGCGTACTCCTTCAGCCAGTAACCCCAGGCCAACAGGAGGGCGAACGCGGCGCCCAGGACCGAAAGGTGGGCCCGTACGTAGGGGGTGGCGAACCAGACGCCTCGATCGTTACGGATAGAGCGGTCCTGGTAGTATGAGATCACGACGAGGGCGGACGTCATCAGGATCGAGGCTATCAACCAGCCCTGGATGAAGTTGTAAAGCGGGAGATCGAACACATAGAAGCCGATCTCACGGCCGAAGATCGGCTCCGAGACGCCGAAGTCGACGGCGTTCAGGAAGCGCAGGGCGGGCGTCCAGATCGATATGGCGATGATGCCCATAAAGAGACCGACGCCGGCCGTGATCAGGCCCCAGATCAGTTTCTTCGACCGCACCTGATCTTGCAGCACCGGCACGGCGTTGCCGACGACGACTTGAAGCGGCGTTTCCCTCGTTCGTCGGCCAAGGCTTCTCGCGATCCAGAGGTTACCGCCGGCCATAAGGCTGAAAACGATCCAGAACAGGCCGAAAGAGAGGAACTTCGCGAGGGCCATCGTGCGGAAGACCGAGCCGTAGCCGAGATGGTCGAACCAGAGCCAGTCCGTATACAGAAAGCTGAGGAGCCGGAGCCCTGCGAAACCCAGGACGGGTCCCAGAAGCAGGAAGAGCCATCGATAGGCAGTGTATCTCATCTCGCGCAGGCTCCAAACGTGTTGCAAGGCAGGCTGTTTTGGCGGTCGTCGGGCCAGCTTTTCTGAAAATAAGCAGGAGATAGAGGCGGAACAAGGACAATTCTACAGGACCAGGGGTTCGGAGACCGATCGCGCCTTGACATTTTGTTCGATTGAACTATCATGGATCGAAATCGTCGTTCTTGTGCCCCCGATTCTACACTAACCTGTGTTTTTTGAGGTGAATACGGTCAAAACCGATCAGGCTCTTGACGCAAGTCGGCGGGTCCATCCTCAAGACCTTGAGCACAGGCGATTGCGCCGGGATGAATTCTGGAGGCACGTGCCTTCCTACCGGAGCGTGGAACCGTCGGTTTTTCATTCACACACCTTTCAGGCCAGAAATTCGATTACCAGCCTCAAGAAACTGACGGAGACTGTCGGCAGCCTCGTTTCGGAGGCTTTTTTGAGCGATGTTCGAAAGGGTCTTCGTCTCGCGCCAATGAGTTTGCGCATCTCCCCTTACGTTCTCAGTCTCATCGACTGGGACGATCCCGACCAGGATCCGCTGCGGAGGCAGTTCCTGCCCCTGGCTTCTGAACAACTGCCCGACCACCCGGAATTGAGGCTGGACTCGCTGAACGAGCAGGTCGACTCGCCTGTTCCGGGACTGACGCATCGCTATCCCGACCGCGCCCTTTTTCTGGCCCTTGATACCTGTCCCGTCTACTGCCGTTTCTGCACCCGAAGTTATGCCGTCGGTCTGGACACGGAGGAAGTGGAGAAGGTTCGCTTGCGCGTCGAAGTGAAGCGGTGGGAAGAGACCTTTACCTACATCGCGTCCAGACCGGAATTGGAAGACATCGTCGTAAGCGGCGGGGACGTTTACAATTTGAAGGCCGATCAGCTGCAGTATATCGGCGACTCGCTTCTGAACATCGAGCACGTCCGGCGCTTCAGGTTCGCGACGAAAGGACCGGCGGTGATGCCTGGCAAATTCTTGACGGACTCAGCCTGGGTCGACGCCCTCACCCGGGTTGTGGAGCGGGGCAGGAAGATGCACAAGGAAGTCGTCGTGCACACTCATTTCAATCACCCGGTCGAGATTACGGGGATCACACGGGATGCGATGAACGTCGCGATGGAGCGGGCGATTACGGTGCGCAATCAAACGGTGTTACAGCGCAACGTAAACGAGGCTCCGGAAGTGATGCAACTCCTGGTCAAGCGGCTCAGCTATATCAACGTCCAACCCTATTATGTCTTCTTTCACGACCTCGTCCAGGGCGTCGAGGATCTCAGAACGACGTTGGCGTCAGGGCTTGAGCTCGAAAAGGCTCTGCGCGGTGTGACCGCCGGCTACAACACGCCGATCTTTATCGTCGACACGCTGGGCGGGGGCGGCAAGCGGGATGCCCACGCCTACGAGTATTACGACAGGGAGACCGGCATTGCCGTGTTCAAGAGTCCGGCCATTCGTCCGGGCGCCGATTTCTTCTACTTTGATCCGATCGACTGCCTTGCCGAAGAGCGCCAGCGAGAATGGATCGATCCCGTTTGCCGAAAACGGCTCATGGATGACGCGTTGGAGAAGGCGCGGCAGCGGACGGCCTGAGGCAGCCCCGGGCGCTGCAGGAAAGAGGCAGTTCCACCGGGCGCCGCCTCTTTTTTCGTATCTTGGCGCGGCTTTTATTTCAGTCAGGCCGGTCAGGCGTCTCGGATGCCTTCGACGGCTCCGCCAGGAAGTCCAGATCGGCTCCGAGGTGGGCGGGGAGCACGTGCTCTGCATAGAGGCGGCGCCATCCCCGGCGGGGAAGGGGAGGCGGGACGAATGATTCCCGGCGACGCGCGAGCGTTTCTTCATCGACCCGCAAGTCGATTCGGCGTTCGGAGACGTCCAGTTCCACCAGGTCCCCGTCGCGAACGAACGCCAGCGGCCCACCCGTGGCCGCCTCCGGCGAGCAGTGCAGCACAATTGTCCCAAAGGCGGTTCCGCTCATCCGGGCGTCCGAGATTCTGACCATATCCTTGACGCCCGACGCGGCAAGCCGCTTCGGGATCGGCAGTCCGCCGGCCTCCGGCATGCCGGCCCCTACAGGTCCGGCGTTTCGGAGGATGAGCACGTGCCGGGGCGTGAGGTCGAGTCCCGGGTCGTCGATTCGGTTTATGGCATCTTCCGGGGATTCGAACACGATAGCCGGTCCGCGGTGGCACAGGAGCGACGGGCTGGCTGAAGCGGTCTTGATCACGGCGCCGTCCGGCGCGAGGGAACCGCGGAGGACGGAGAGCGATCCGGTTGGACCCAGAGGGGCGTCGAGTCGTCTTATGGTCTGCTGCCAGTCTCCGGGCGTTGAGACCGCTTCGAGGATCTCTCCAGTCGTCCGGCCGGAGACGCTGCGCGTGGACAGGTCGAGGAGCGGCTCGAGCACCTTCAAGACGGCCGGGGCGCCTCCTGCGTGATGAAGAGATTCGACATCTCCCTGACCGGTCGGTTTGCAGTCAACGAGCAGCGGGACCCGTCGGGAGACCGCATCCAGATCGTCCAGAGAGAGCGACACGCCCGCCCGTCGGGCGACGGCCTGGAGGTGAATGATCGTGTTCGTGGACCCGCCTAGCGCCACGAGCAGCGTCAGCGCGTTGATGAACGATCCCCTTTGCAGGATGTCCGCCGGTCTGAGGTTGTTTCGGGCGAGCGCGACCGCACGCCGCCCGGACGCCGAAGCGTTCCGCAGGCGGTCGCCGGTCCCGGAGGGCGGCGTTGCGCCCCCGGGAAGCATCATGCCCAGGGCTTCCGCCGCGCACGCCATGGATGAGGCGGAGCCCATGACCATGCACGTCCCCGCCGTCGGACAGAGCGCTTGTTCCAGCGCCTTGACTTCGGCCTCCTCGATCTCGCCGGCTCGGTATCGGGCCCAGTAGCGCCGGCAGTCCGTGCACGCCCCCAGCGACTCGCCCCGCCAGCTTCCCGACCGCATCGGTCCGGTCACGACAAGGATGGCCGGGAGGTTCGCCGAGACGGCGGCCATCAGTTGCGCCGGAACCGTCTTGTCGCATCCCCCGAGGAGCAGCACCGCATCCATGGGCTGCGCCCTGATCATCTCTTCAGTCTCCACCGCCAGCAGGTTTCGGTAGATCATGGTGGTGGGAGAGAAGAGGATCTCGTGGAGGGAGATGGTCGGGAAGACCAGGGGGAGCCCGCCGGCCTCCAGCACGCCCCGCTTGGCGGCCTCGACCAGCTCGGGCATCTGCCGGTGGCAGGGGTTGTAATCGGAGGCCGTGTTCGCGATGCCAACGATCGGTCTGTCGAGATCTGTGGCGTCGAAGCCCGCGGAGGCCAGAAACGCGCGCCGAATGTATTTGCTGAATGCCGTATCGCCGTAAGAGGCGAGATTGCGATGGATGCCCTGCGTTTTTTCAGTCATCTGAGCATCTGTGGGGCGCCCTTTGGGAGCCCCACATTTTCCTTGAGGATCTGTTCCGACAGGTCGAGCATCCCGTCCATGATCTCGGCGGCCATCCCGTCCACACACGTTTTTACCTCTGTCAAACTGCCGCCCGAGATCTGAGGTTGGTCTGCCGAACTGCTGGAGACGTAGTACTTGATCTTGGGTTCGGTGCCGGAGGGCCTCGCGGAGATCCTGGAGTGACCCGCCTCGGCGAAGGTAAAGGCGATCACGTCTCCTTTTGCCCCGGCGATTTCCCGAATCGCGTTCGTTTTCAGACGGGTGGCCTTGCCGGTCTGCCGATCCACGGTCTCGAAGACCGGATGTCCTCCGATCTGTTCGGGAGGATTCGCTCGCAGGGCGCCCATGATGCGGTCGATCTCCCGACTTCCGTCGGCGCCCACGCGAGGGACCGATTTCTGAATTTCTCGAAAGTAGCCGTAGTCTGCGTAGATTTCATCGAGATAGGCGCGAAGCGACCGGCCCTGCTCCTTGACGGTTGCCGCGCATTCGGCCAGAAGGACGGCCGCGCACACAGCGTCCTTGTCTCTGACGGAAGATCCGGCCAGATAGCCGTGACTCTCTTCCGCGCCATAGATGAATTCGGCCTCCGACGGGAGGGCATTGATCACCGCGCCGATGTGTTTGAAGCCGACGAGGAGGTCGTCGACGACGTGGACCCCGAAATCCCGCGCGATGAGCGTGATGAGGTCGGTCGTGACGATCGTTTTGGCAACCACGCCCGCCTTCGGAAGCCTTCCCAGTCGCTTCCTCTGATCGAGTATGTAATGACACAAGATCACCCCGATCTGGTTGCCATTAAGCGAAAGCGCTTCGGGCGGGGCCTGCCATCGGCGGTCGGGGTCGGGCAGCGCACAGCCAAGCCGGTCGGCGTCCGGATCGCTCGCAAGAATGAGATCGGCATCGATCTTCTCGGCCTTCTGGATTGCAAGCGCGAGCGCGTGAGGATCCTCGGGGTTGGCGATGCCGTTCCGGACGGTCGGAAAGTTCCCGTCCGGTTCGACCTGTTCCGCGACCAGAAAGAGGTCGTTGAAGCCGACGTCGCGAAGGGCGGGGACCACGGAGGTGATCCCAACGCCGTGCAGCGGGGTGTAGACGAGTCTGACGGCGCGGCTGTCCGTAAACGTCGTGACCGATCCGCGTAGGTAGGCTGCGTCGATCTCGCCGTCCACGACGCAGATCAAGCCCTGTGCAAGCCCTTGGTCGAAGTCGAGCTTCTGAACGGCCGTCACGGCCTTGACCTCGGAAAAGATCTCTCGGTCGTGGGGAGGGACGACCTGACCGCCGTCGGAGCCATACGCCTTGAACCCGTTGTCAGACGGGGGGTTGTGGCTGGCGCTGATGACGACGCCCGCCGCGGCCTCCTTTTCCCGCACGGCAAAGGAGAGCTCCGGCGCGGCGCGGCACCCGTCGAACAGGTAGGATCGAATCCCGTTGGCGGCGAATATGCAGGCCGTCTCTCGGGCAAACCGTTCGGAGTTGTTTCGGGTGTCGTAGGCGATCACGATCCCGCGCTCGGCCCCGGCCGGACCCAGCGTCTTGAGGACGTACTGCGCCAGGCCCTGGGCCGCCTGGCCGACGGTCCGGAGGTTGATTCGGTTGGGTCCCGGCCCCATTTTTCCCCGAATTCCGCCCGTGCCGAACTCGATCTGCTTGCGAAAGGCGTCCTCAAGCTCTTGGATCTCTTCCGAGTCGATCAAAGCTGCGATCTCCGGCCAGGCGTCCGAGAACGCCGGTTCGGACAACCAGCGTTTGAGCTCCGCCTCCGCTTCACTCGAAAGTTTGCCGCTCGTCATCCATGCCTCGATCTGTCGGTGCATTCGCCTGTCTCCTCGGTCCAGAATTAAGCCATCCACATATTAAATCAAAGTGTTAGTCCTGTCAAGGCGGTCCATTTCGGCGCCTAGAAAAGGCTTGACTTTGGGAGCGTCTTTTCTGTATTGTTGCGCAATCGAAGGTCAAACAAGGAGTGGGTCGCGTGACGCTGGTGCTCGTCGTCTCTGCCCCGATTCTTCTCCTGCTCTTCCTTCCGATCCGCGTGGGGGGATGGGGGCGATATACGGCCGAGACCGGCCTCGTTCGCGGCTGGGTGCGCCCCTGGAACGGACTGTGCGGAATCCAGGTCGTCTACGCGGAAAAGAGATTGCGCGTCGGTCCGACGGTCTGGCGTTGGGCACCCTGGAGTTTCCTGCTCAAGCGCGACAGGAGACCGGTTTCGGCGCCTGAAGCGCCGGCCGGCCCCGGCCCGGAACGACCCGATCCAAAGGAGAGAAGGTCCGCCGCCCGTCTGAGTTGGTCCTTTTTAAAGGAGCTGAGGAGATCGACTTTGCCGTTCGTGATGCGCATCGTCCGCGGGTTGCGCATCCGCAGGCTGTCGTGCGATGTCGTCTTTGGCGCCTCCGATCCGGTCACGACCGGCCAGCTGTTCGGCTACACTCAGGCGCTGTCCGGCGCAGCGGGCCCCAGGGTCGACTTGGCCCTGGTGCCGGATTTCGATCAGGAACGGCTGGAGGGGGAGGCTCAGGTCGAGCTGACCGTCTACGCGCACCGGATTGTGTGGGCGGTGGCCTGTCTCGCTTGCCGAGCGGGCGGCGTGGGCGTATCCTACTACTGGAATGCCTGGAGAGAGAAACGGAGAACCCATTGACGGCCGTGAAGGAGGAGCCATGTCGGTTGAGGACTTGATCAAGACGATGATGAAGGAGTTCGGACAGATCGTAAAGACGGAAACCGTGATCGGAGAACCGATGGTCGTCGGAGAGACGGTGATCGTGCCCGTTTCCAAGATTTCGTTCGGGTTCGGCGCGGGCGGAAACAAGGGAGACCGAGGAAGCGGGACGGGGGGCGGCGGTAGCGTCGAGCCGGTCGCCTTCATCGTGATCCGTGACGGCAGGGCGCAGCTCCTCCCGCTTCGAGAGGAGAGCGTCTCTTTCCGGAAGCTGCTGGAACTCGCCCCGGATGTGATCAGGAAGGTGAGATCGTTTCGGGAGAAGCGGGAAAAGAAGAAGGCAGGGACGCCTGTCGACGTCGATCCGGGATAGGTCGGGCCCTGTGCACCGCCTCCTGCTTCTACTGCCGACCACCACCTATCGTTCGCCAGACTTCATGCAGGCGGCGAAGGGGCTCGACGTCGAGGTCGTGGTTGGATCCGAGCGACGCCAGGCGCTGGCCGACCTGGCGCCGGACAAGACGATCACGCTCGATTTTTCGAGACCCGGGGAGGCGGCCCGGGACATTCAGGCGTTCGCCGGGCGATACCCCCTCGACGCGGTTTTGGGTGTGGATGACGACTCGGTCCTCCTTGCATCCGTGGCGAGCGAGCTCCTGGGCTTGCCGCACAATTCCGTTTCCTCCGTGAGGCATCACAAGAACAAATTCTTGATGCGGCAGAAATTGTCGGAAAAAGGTCTGCCCTCTCCGGGGTTCAGGCCTTTTTCAGTTGCGGCCGATCCGCGCGAAGTCGTGGATGAGATTCGATTCCCGTGCGTCCTGAAGCCGGTCTCCCTCAGCGCCAGTCGAGGGGTGATCCGGGCGGACGATCCCCGTGCTTTCGTGTCGGCCTTCGACCGGATCGTGGCCTTGCTTCAACGGGATGACGTGAAGGGCAAGCGGGAACCGTCGCCAAATGAGATCCTGGTCGAGGACTACATTCCGGGAAGCGAGGTGGCCCTCGAGGGATTGCTCGTTCGGGGAGACTTCCAAGTTCTGGCCTTGTTTGACAAGCCCGATCCCCTGGAGGGTCCTTACTTCGAGGAGACGTTCTACGTCACCCCTTCCCGGTTGAGCCCCGGCCTCCAGAAGAAAATACGGCAGGCGACGGCCGAGGCCGTGGCGGCGCTTGGATTGGAGGAGGGACCCGTCCACGCGGAGCTCAGGACGAACGCCGACGGGGTTTGGATCGTGGAAATCGCCGCGCGTTCGATCGGCGGGCTGTGTTCGAGGACGCTGAGGTTCGGCGCCGGGATCTCCCTGGAGACGTTGATTATCAGACACGCGCTGGGGATGGAGGTCGAACCGGCGCAGCGCCAACCCGGCGCCTCGGGCGTGATGATGATCCCGGTCCCGGCGCAAGGCCGGCTTGTCGAGGTTAGGGGGCTGGAGGAAGCGAAGGCCGTTTCGGGGATCGAAGGGATCACCGTGACGATTCCGCTTTGCAAGCGGGTGGAACCCTTGCCGGAAGGATCGAGATATCTCGGGTTTATCTTTGCGCGGGAGGATTCACCCGAGCGCGCGGAGGCGGCGTTGCGGAGGGCCTACGGAATGCTGGACATCGTGATTTCAAACTAGTGGCGGCGCGGAGAGGGACACGGAGAGAGCCGTGTCGGTCTCAGTCAGGATACGCCAATCGCCTGTCTTTCGGTTTCCTGAAACCTTGTCTTTCGACGAAAGGCGGTACGGAAGGCGCGCAGGATGAAACAGAGCCAGCCGGCCATGGCTCCGACGGTGAGGGCTGAGAAAATGGCGATCGTCCACCAGACACCCGGCGGCGTATCGGGCAAGCGAGCGCCTGTTCCCGGAAGGGTTTCGATCAGATCCGGAACTTTAAACACGGCTTCGTAGGTGACATCGTCCCACATCGTGATCCGCAGCCGAAGGGTAGTATCGGGTTCCGTGGTCAAACTGGCTTCCGGCGCGAACGCCGTTCCTTTCATCGTGGTGCGTCCGCCCTCCGATTCGCCGATCGAGACCTGCTTGTAGTTGGGAAAGCCCTTTCCCAGAAATCTTGCAGAGAGCTGCAGGCCCTCCGTTGGATTGCAAGGTCGTGCGCAGGAAACGCGTACCCGGTAGGGTCCGATAAACTGCTCGGCGATAGCGGAGGGTGGCGCGTCTTGTTTGCCATAGCGTTGAATCCCTTCGACCGTGGAACACAAGACAACGGCGAAGTATGCCAGCGTGAACGTAAATGACACGACGACGCCGCGTGACCAAATTGAGGCGGAACCGCCACCCGCGTTACGCCGCGGTGTGCTACGGACGACCCACAGGTATGCGCCTGCCAGGATCGAAAGCGACAGCGTCAACCCGAAGACAAACCAGAGAATTTTGGCCCAGAGTCCACCGAAGTAGCCGAAGTGAAGGGGATCGACGAGGTCCGTGATGAAGGGCACGGCCGCGAGCTGTGACCCGCGTTGCGTGGCAATCACCTCTCCGGTGAACGGATGCAGGAGGACTTTGTTGGCGCGATCCCGTAGGAGTGGATTGCCCGTTTGCCCGTCCAAATAGACGGGTGACCCGACCTGGGTCGGCATGCGAACGGACCGAATCTCCAGGCCGGGAAACGCCTCTCGGGCAAGCTCGGCGTATTCGTTGGGACGGAGCAACGCGGGCTGTGGTCCATAGCCGGCGAGCGACGCCTTGTCCAACTTTGGCAATGGGGGCGGCAGCAGTGCCTTGTAGTTGCCGGCCGATTGAAAACAGACCTCAACGAAGTAGAAAACACCCGTGAAGGCCATCAGGAGCGAGAAAAGAAGGGTCCATATTCCTGCGGTCTTGTGCAGGTCCGACCACAGCCTTCGCGGTCCCCTGTCTCTACGCACGGCGAACAGCTGTTTGACCCACCCCTTGTAGAAGCAGAACCCGGACAGACCCGATGCGAGCAGCATGAACGCGGTCAGCGTGACGATGATGATGCCGCGCTTGCCGTCGAAGAAACGACGGTGGAAGGTTCGGAAGAAACGCTGCACGTTGAAGAAATTCGTGTGCCCTTGCAGTCTGCCCGTGTATGGATCGAGGTAGGTTTTCCGGGTCTGTCCGTTGATGGAGCTTACGTAGGCCAGGGCGGCAAACCCAGGGTCTATGGGCGCATAGATGCCGGACGTGACGCCGTCGGGAAATGCGTCCACCAAGGTGTGATGCATGGCTGTCCAATCGTACGGCTCGTTACGGGCTTCGCAACGCATTGCAGGATTGAGCAACCAGTCCATTTCGTGGGACAAGGTGGCAAACGAACCGGAAAAGCAGACCACGAAAAGCAACAGGCCGATGTTCAGCCCCAACCAGCCGTGCAGGCGAAAGAGCGTCTTGCGCCAGTTCATGGACGTTGGACCGCTGATCCGCATCCGGCGCGGGTGTTGGATCTTTGAACCATCGAAGAAGGCGTCGCGTGAGAGGCATCCGATCGGGACGGACGACCGGGAACCGGCGGTCGTACGTCCTGATTCGTTCAGGAGGCGCTAGAATGCATAGCGAACGGACGCGTCAAGACTTCCGGGCGTTCCTCTAAACTCGCCGATGCGGCCGCCGTAGCCGCCTGGGAAGTATTTCTTGTCGAATAGGTTGTGCAAGTTGATGGTGATGTCAAACCGGTCGTGCCGAATGAAAATGCCGCTGTCGGTCACGAAATATGCGGGCAGATTATCGGCGGTAATCATCTCAAGACCTCCATCAAGTCGTTCCAGCCGCTTCTTCTCAATTCAGTTCAAACAATTCCGATAGGACTGCTGGTAGATATTGTCCGATGGAGCTTCCGCACTGCAGCAGTGGACTTCATCCTCCTCGGATCCCTCATGGACCTCCCCGCAGTCCTCCAAGGTCGTAGCCGCCTCACGGACCGTGCTGGCAAAAGAGACAAACTCTCTTTCGGGCAGAATGAGCGACGTTGTGCCATAATGAAGCGTCACGTAACCGCTCCACACGCCTGCCGTAATGCGGTCGAGTGCGTTCACGACGGCTTCTGTAAAAAGGCGGAAGCGTGCGTGCGGCATCCCGATGTTTACGTAGCCGTAAAAGACGTGTACACCACCCTTGCCGCAGCGGTATATACACGTCGGCTGAAGGTTCTCGTTGTCGTGCGCCAGAATCTGGAATTTGGACACGGTACAGACCTCCTTTGCAAGATCGGTGTGAGACGCACCGGTCTTGGAACGACGAAGAGCGACAGGCCGATGTTCAGCCCCAACCAGCCGTGCAGGTGAAAGAGCGTCTTGCGCCAGTTCATGGACGTTGGACCGCCGGTCCGAATCCGACGCGGGTGTTGGATCTTTGAACCATCGAAGAAAGCGTCGCGTGCGAGGAATTCGATTGAGACGGACGACCGGGAACCGACGGTCGTCCGTCCTGGTTCGTTCAGGCGGCGCTAGAATGCGTAACGAACGGATGCATCGACACTTCTCGGCGTGCCTCTGAACCCGCCGATGCGACCGCCGTAGCCGCCTGGGAAGTATCTTTTGTCCAACAGGTTGTGCAAATTGATGGTGATGTCAAACCGGTCGTGTCGAATGAAAATGCCGCCGTTGGTCACGAAGTATGCAGGCAGATTGTCGCCGTCCGTAAAGGTGAGACGTTCGCTGACGTAACTGCCACCGAGCCCAAAGCCGAGCCGAGTCTCATCGGATATCCGCAGGTTGTAGCGAGACCAGAATCCGATGCTGTTTTCCGGATTACCCGGGTTGGCCTTGCCTATGTTGGACGGGTTCGTGTCCCTGGTAATTTCGGCTTTCAAGCTGTGCGCGAAGCTTCCGTGCAGACTCCAGCGGTCATTGATGAGGCCTGCCGCGTCGATTTCAAAGCCCTGGGTTTGAATTTCGCCGACCTGGACTCTTCGATCCGGCATGTCTTCGGGTGGGTTCGAATCCCTGAGGATGACATTTTCCTTGGTGATGTGATACAGCGCGAGGGTGGCGTTGAAGCGGTTTTCCAGGAACGTGGATTTCGCGCCGCCTTCTATCGTCCAGCTGTTTTCGGGATCGAACGGACCGCCAAATCGGGCAGGGTCGAATGTGTAGCTGGATCTGACGGGCTCGAATCCTTCGCTGTAGCTCAAATAGGTGGAGATCGACGGTGCCGGTTTGAAAACGGCTCCGCCGCGCAGAGACAACTGCGAGTCGCCGGCTTGATTGTTCGACCCGCTTTGGGCCTTGTCTTCGAACGAGTCATAACGCAACCCGAGCATTACGTTGAGCCTTTTGCCAACCTCGATCTGGTCCTGCAGGTAAAAACCGTAGGCGGAGATGCGGTTGTCGACATTGGTGGTCAGGCGGGAAATGCCCGAAGGAATGTCCGAACCGTAGTAGGAGAACTTGAGCGGCTGGTTTTCGGGCCCGAAGACCGGATTGAAGATGTTGATGTTGGGTGCCGGTCCTCCCCGGCTGGAATCCCGCGCCGTGCCGAGCCGGTTGAGGCCCTCCGTGAGGGTGTATTCCAAGCCGGACAGCAGCGTGTGCCGGACCGATGCGCCACCCAAATCGTAAACCAGATTCGCGTTGACCGCCGTTTGTTGCTTCTCACGGTATTGGTCTCGAAATTCCCGCTTCATGGTTTCGCCGTCGGCGAGCAGCCCCCGGGGTTCGTGGTACTCCTGGCGCCGCTGGTTCGTCAGATAGCTGGCCGAAACGTCGAATTTCAGCCGGTCCGAAAAGCGATGATCTGCGCGTAGACTATAGACATAGGCTTCAATGCTGATGAAGTCGCCCGGTTCGTTGACGGTGTAGTCGAGCGGGAGGTCGACGAGTTGGCCATTGAAAAAGGGAACCCCTCGATTTCGGTGGCCTCTGTTCAGTTCGTCGAACCATTCGCCGCCCAGCGTAATGGAGGTGCGGTCCGTGGGCAGCCACGTAAGCGCTCCTTTGAACGATGAGTGAATGAATCGTTCGTGTTTCCGGAATCCATCGTCGTTGGCGTGGCCCGCGTTGATCTGGTAAAGCAGCTTGCCGAACCCTGGTGTCACCGGCAGGGGACCCGTCGAAGAAAAGTTGGCCTGAGACTTGGAGTAGGAACCGAGCGTGAGCTTGAGCTCGCTCATTCTCCGGGGACTGGGCTGTCTCGTGATGACGTTGATAAACCCGCCTGGACGCGATTGACCGTAGAGCGCGCCGGCAGGCCCTTTGACGAATTCTATGCGTTCGACGTTGTCGAGGCGCATACGCTGGAAGAACCCGTGCACCTGGTTCAGCCCATTCAGCTTGACGGCACCGTCGCCGGAGGTGCGAAAGCCGCGCATGTTGAAGTCGAGATATTCGCTGAAGGGATTCACCCCGCTGACGTTTTGCAGTGCGTCCGTGAGGTAGGTCAGCCCCTGGTCTTCGACGAGATCGCCGTTCAGGATCTGGACGGATTGAGGCAGGTCGCGTAAAGCGGTGTTCGTGCGCGTCGCCGTCGTTCGGTTTGAAGCGTACCCTTCTTCGACGACGGCGATTTCATCGAGGATGTAGGGCGCGTCCTCGGTCAAGACGAACTCGAGCCGAGCCGTTGCCCCTTTTGAGACCAAAAGGCGCTGCTCTTCGGTCTTGTAACCCAGGAGACTGACGACGACGGTCTGTTCGCCCACGGGCGCCCCGGCCATGATGAAATAGCCGGTCGCGTCCGTGGTCGTGCCCATGGGCGTGTTTCTTATGATGACGTTGGCGTCGGGCAGGGGCGAGCCGTCGCCTGCGGAAACCCGACCTTGCAGAATGCTCGTTTGTGCGATTGCCGGTGTTTGGATTTGAGTCAAAAGACCGGAAAGCAGGCAGAAAACGACGAACGACCGTGACATATTCTCGAATCCTCTCGTTTAAGGCGCGAAAAGCCGCATCCACAGGGCGGGACCTTTTGGATCCTCAGCGATGTTCCCGCATCTTCCATCCGTCTTGTTCCATCCGTCAAGCCTCCTTTCTCCGAACGTCGATCTTCCCCCGCAAGCACCCGATCGGCAGGCTGCAAGAGGGGCGCACGGTTGACTTTCTCCCGGGAGGTGCATATATTTTCGCGTCGGCGCGCAAAAGGCGAGCAGTGCACGTATTTTGCGTGTTGACGCGCCAGGGGGAGACGATTCATACCTCCTCTTCGCGGTTTTTCCGGGCTATTGGTACCTGGCTGGCCGGCCACCCGACCGATAGCCCGTTTTTTCTTTCATAGCAACGCTACACGTCTCTGTTCTATACGCACTTCATTTGATTTATTAATAATACATTTGTATTCAGTATAAAGCATTCCCGGCTTGATGTCAACCCGGACTTGAGGGATCTGGCTCAGCGACAACCCCGGAGCGCGTTCGGTTCACTGAGCCCGTGCCTGCAGATTTTTCCTGGGAGGCGGGCTCGAGGTCCGACGCTCAGCTCGCTTTATGGCAGGCCAGGGGCAGGCCTTGGACCGGGAGCTCCAGTTGGGCGATGTGCCATCGTCCCAGGTTCGCGATGTAGAGCGTCTTGAACTCCGGTCCGCCGAAGGCCACGTTCGTGCAGTTCGAGATGGCGTGGCAGAGGATGTCCTCGACAAGGATAGAGGTTCTCCGCTTCGGGTCGATCTTGTAGATGCGCGACGGGGCGTAGCAGGGGCAGTAGAGATTGCCCTCGATATCGAACGCGAGGCCATCCGGTACGTGAACGACCTCGTTCGTGAACAGCTCGCGAGGTCCGGCCGAGCCGTCGGGTCTGATTCGGAAGCGACAGATCGACGGAAGAAAGCTCTCCACGACGTAGAGATACGACTCGTTGGCGTCCAGCGTCATCCCGTTGGCAAACGTCAGTTCGGAGCCGGCCCACAACCGACCCCGGCCGTCAGCGTCGAAGGCGTAAACGCGCCCCGTGGCTTGCTCGAACGAACCGGAGTCCGAAACGTAAAGCGTGCCATCCGATCCGAAGACGGGATAGTTCGGCGTCTCCAGGTGCGTATCTCCGACCGTCTCAGCCAGCGTGTCCACGCGCATCGTCACCGTGTCCATCCGCATCACCGCCCTGTTCTTGGGGTCGCAGATGGCCATCCAGGACCCATCCGGGGCGAACGCGATTCCGAGAACGAAGCCCCCGGTGCCGGCCACCTGCTCAGCCCGACCCTTCGCCGGATCGATCCGGTAGATCTGTCCGGCCTCGCCGCCGCACCAGACCGTTCCATCGGGCGCTACGGCGACACCCTCCGGGTGATCCATGTCATCCGCCAGAACACCGATCTGCTTCACATCGATTTCCGCCTGATCGCCGGGTGCCATCTGCTGTCCTTTCGTGTTGACCGCCTCGATCCTCGTTCAACTGCTCGAAGTCAATAACTCATGCATCCACCGGGCGGGATGTCAAGCCTAAGTTGCGGCTGACCGCCGAACGGCTGTGCAGCGGTCTGCCCTTGGCGTGGACGTGAACCGCCTGACCGGGGGCGCCCAACACCCTTGTCAGTCAGCTAACTTCCGATTATATTAGAACTTCAATCAAGCCCGCGACGACGAACAAACGGAGAAAAAAATCTCGATGGCGCGAACGACCGAAGACGACTTCGGGGTCCAGGCCTACAAGGTCGTGGGGACGAGACCGATCCGGCACGACGGAATGGACAAAGTGACCGGAAGGGCCATCTTCGGGGCCGATGTCCGGCTTCCGGGTCTGCTGCACGGCAAGGTCCTGAGGAGTCCGCACGCGCACGCCCGGATCCGGTCGATCGACCTGTCTGCCGCAGAGGCCATGGAGGGTGTGCGCGGGGTCGTTTCGGGGCGTGACCTCGTCCGCGATTTCGAGGACAAGGCGGAGGATCTCGGCGAGGAAGTCGTCCGTTTGAAGTACCTCCTGTCCGGTATCCTGGCGCAGAAAAAAGTCCTGTTCCACGGGCACCCCGTCGCCGCGGTCGCGGCCGTCAATGCACACGTCGCAGAAGAGGCGCTCGCGTTGATCGAAGTCGACTATGAAGTCCTTCCTCCGGTCCTGGACGTCCTTAAGGCCATGGAAGAAGGCGCGCCGCTCCTCCACGAAGATCTAATGACGGAATCGCTTGACGCGCTCACAAAACGGTCGAGCAACGTCTCTCAGCATTTTCAGCACCGCCTGGGGGACGTGGAAAAGGGGTTCGCGCAGGCCGACGTGATCGTGGAGCGGGAATTCGAGACCGGGATGGTGCATCAAGGCTATATCGAGCCCCAGAATGCCACGGCCCTCTGGAACCCGGACGGCACCCTGACGGTCTGGACCAGCAACCAGGGGCACTTCGGCGTGAGAGACCAGCTGTCCAAGATCCTGGACCTTCCGGTCTCCAGGATCAAGGTGGTGCCGGCCGAAATCGGGGGGGGATTCGGGGGCAAGATCAAGGTCTACCTGGAGCCCGTCGCGGCGCTGCTTTCCAGGAAGACGGGCAGCCCCGTGAAGATGGTCATGACCCGGACCGAAGTGATACAGGCGACCGGACCGACCTCCGGTTCCTACATTCGAGCGAGAGTGGGGGCCAAAGGAGGAAAGTTGATTGCAGCCCAGGCCTACCTGGCCTACGAGGCCGGCGCGTTTCCGGGTTCGCCCATCGGTGCGGGCGCGCGCTGCATGTTCGCGCCTTACCACATTGAAAACCTGCTGATCGACGCCTACGAGGCGGTCGTGAACAAGCCGTCCACGTCCGCGTACCGGGCGCCGGGCGCCTCCAATGCCGCGTTCGCGTCCGAGACGGTCATCGACGAGATCTGTGATCGGTTGGCGGTCGACCCCCTGGAATTCAGGTTGAAGAATTCGGCTCGGGAGGGAACGCGAATCGCCGACGGCGTCCTCCTTCCGAGGGTCGGCCACGAAACGGTCGTTAAGACGGCGCTGGAGAGCGAGCACTACCGGACACCCTTGGTGGGCCCGAACCGAGGCCGAGGCGTGGCGTCGGGGTTCTGGCACAACGGAGGCGGGGTTTCGAGCGCGATGGCTGCCGTGAATACAGACGGCTCGGTCACGCTCGTGGAAGGCTCCGTGGATATCGGCGGCACGCGAACGTCCTCCGCCATGCAGCTCGCGGAGGTCCTCGGGATTCCTGCCGAGGACGTGAACCCCACGGTGGGAGACACGGCCGGAATCGGCTTTACGCAGCAAACAGGGGGTAGCCGGACGACCTTCGCGACAGGCTGGGCCTGCTACAAGGCGGCGTTGGACGTCAAGCGCCAGATGATCGAGCGGGCCGCCGCCACCTGGGAGATACCGGAAGAGGATATCGTATACGCAGATGGACGGGTGAGGTCGAAGTCCGATCCTTCGAAGCGGATGACCTTTAAGGAGCTGGCGGTGAACCTGCACCAGACGGGCGGTCCGGTGATCGGCAGGGCGACGGTCAACATGCCCGGAGGCACGGGCCCGGCTTATTCGTTGACCGTCGTGGACGTCGAGGTCGATCCCGACACCGGCAAGGTGGAGATCTTGAGATGTACCATGGTGCAGGATGCGGGAAAGGCGGTCCATCCGAGCTACGTGGAGGGACAGATGCAGGGCGGCATGGCCCAGGGCATCGGATGGGCCCTGAACGAGGAATATGTCTACGATGAACAGGGGAAGCTTACGAATGCGAGCTTTCTGGACTACAGGATGCCGACCTGTCTGGACCTGCCCATGGTGGATACGATTATCGTGGAAGTGCCCAACAAACGGCATCCTTTCGGGGTGAGAGGCGTAGGGGAGGTGCCGATTGTTTCCCCACCTCCTGCCGTGGCAAACGCGATTTACAACGCGATCGGTGTCCGGATGGATGTGCTGCCGATGTCTCCCGGGCGCATCCTTCAGGCCCTCTGGAGGAAGGGGGAGGGCGACGGAAGGAAAGTCCACGCCTGAGCGTGGATGGCTGGAGTTTGGATAGACACGGTTTTTGCCACAAAAATTTGGAAAGCATCCGCCTTTTTGTATATTCTATACCTCTCTGGTGAGATGACCGCCCATCCGAACCTGTTTCGTTCGCGGAGATCGAATGTCGATTCGGCAAATGAATCCTCCAGAAGCCAAAGCGGCCATGGATGAACATCCTGAAGCGGTGTATCTGGACGTGCGTACGGAGATGGAATTCGCGCAGGGCCATCCCGACGGCGCCATCAACGTCCCCGTGGCCTTCCCGCAGCCCGGAGGAGGCATGGTGCTGAACGCGGAATTTCTTGCCGTGGTGGAAAAGGTTCTTCCTCGTGACAAACCGATCTTCTGCGGCTGTCAGGCAGGGATGCGGTCTCAAAGGGCGGCCGAGATCCTGGAAGGCGTCGGATACGAACACCTGGTCAACGTGGACGGCGGGTTTGGAGGCAAGGTGGACCCGAACGGCGTGCGCCTTGTGACCGGGTGGCGAGATTCGGGCCTGCCGGTTTCGTCGGAGGTCACGGACGAAAACTCCTACCAGAGCCTCAAGATAAGATTTGTGTAAAGCCTTTCCGTAGAATTCGTTACAAGAGTCTATTGATGCTTACAATCAAATTGAGATCCGGGTAATTCAGGGCCGAAGGCGAGAGATCTCCCTTTCGGGGTGCGCCGATCCGGTGCGCCCCTTTTTCTATTCGAAGGTCAGATCGAAGGCGACTGCAACGCATCCCCTCACGCAATGCGGATAGCCGACATTCGATCTGAAACGGATACGGCTGAATCCACCTTGTTGTGACGGGAGAAACCATGGCGGTCCGCGACGATGCTTTCGCCGTCTTCTGTAAAGGACTTACCAAAGTTTTTTGGATGAAAGCAAAGTCGAAGGACTCGGGAGATGGCGTATGGCGTCGGTTTCGGCGTTTCCGAAAGCCGATTCACGCCGTAGACGAAGTCAGCTTCGAGGTTCCCAGGGGGGAGATCTTCGGGATCCTCGGGCCGAACGGCTCCGGCAAGTCGACGCTGATCAGGATGCTTTCGACCCTCGTCTTTCCAGATTCGGGAGCGGCCAGGATCTTCGGGCTGGACGTGATGAGAGATGCGATGGAGGTCCGGCGCCTCATTACCCGTGTTTCCGTAGATGCGGCCTTTTTCAAGAAACTCTCGGCGTGGGAAAACTTGAGTTACGCGGCTCGTCTCTACGGCTTGCCCGTGAAGGAAGCGAGGCGTCGATCAGAGCGGATCCTTCGGGATATGGGATTCGAGCCGGATCGGATGGACCAGCCCGTCGAGGACCTGTCTCGGGGCATGCAGCAGAAGATCGCGGTCGCCCGCGCCCTGTTTCCATCTCCTTCGCTCCTGCTCCTGGACGAACCGACGACCGGACTCGATCCGGTCTCGAAGCGGCAGGTGCAGGACTACGTGCTCCGAATCCGGCGGCGCCACCGTGTTACGGTGTTGCTGACCACGCACGACATGGATGAAGCGGAACGGGTCTGCGACCGGCTGTCCATCATTCACCACGGAAGATTCATTGCGATGGGCACGTTCGAGCAGCTGCAGCAACAGGCGGATTGCTCGGGCGGGTCGTTGGAAGAGATCTTCTTCCGGATGACCGGTACGGACCTGGCCCACGCCGATCTGGAAGGCGAATCTGGAGGGGGTGCATGAACTCGGTCATCGCCGAAGTGAAAGCTTCCGTTGCCTTCATCGAGCGCAATTTCAATCTGACCAAACGGTACGCGGGCTGGGAGCTCATCTTCCTCGCATGGAACATCGTCCACGTCCTCACCATCGGCCTCATCGGCGTCTACATGGCGGGAGATGACGCAGCGCAGGCCGCTCAGAACGTGATCTTCCTGATGGTGGGCGCCCTACTCTGGAATTTCCTCAGGCTGCTGTTCTCCGAAGTCGCCGAGGCGATCGCCTGGGAACGCTGGGAAGGGACGATTGAATATACTTTCATGGCGCCGGTCTACCGGTTGACGCACCTGGTGGGTCAGTGCGTTTTTGCCGTCATTTACGGGTTTGTGCGCGTCGGCATCGTGCTGACGATCACGATTCTGTTCTTCGGGCTGAGTATCGAGCACGGAAATCTTCCGACCGCCGCAGTCGTGCTGGTCACAGCCAGCCTCTCTTTTATCGGGCTCGGTTTGATGGCCGCTGTCTTTCCCCTGCTGTCGCCGGAAAAGGGCGCCAGAGCCACTGAAATTTTCGGAACGCTCCTGCTCCTGGTCTCCGGCGTCTATTACGATGTCTCCGTCCTTCCGGACTGGCTGAGGCCTTTTTCCGTCGTCTCTCCCGGGACCTACGCCCTGCGTTCGATCCGTGCGGCCCTTCTCCACAATGCGGCGCTGTCAGAGGTGTGGGGCGACCTAGTCATTCTGGGGTTGACCGGGATCATCCTGATCCCTTCAGGCCTCGCCATTTTTCACGTCGCCGAGATCTACGCCAAACGGACGGGCCGTCTCAAGCGGAGCGGGTGATCGGAATGGGACGGGCACAACGCGCTGGAAGTCGCAACGGTCCCGGCGGCGGCCCGTTGGTCGCGTGCGCTTCGGTAAAGTCGGAAGAACGCGTGCTCGACCTGGGCTGCCGAGGCAGGCCTTTGGCCTTGAATTTGTACGATCAGGCCGGGACCGTCTCGTTCGTCAGTCCCGACATCCGCGCCGTCCGAAGACTCCGGAAGGAAGTGGATCGAGAAGGGGCAGACAACGTAAGGGCGGTCCTCGAGGACGCCTTACGGCAGAGCCCGGGTGCGCCGTTTGATTTGGCCATCTACGAACCGGTCGGATGGGCTGCGAAGGGGTGGGTATTCAAGCAGATCGACGAGGCTTTTCAGGCCCTCCGCGGTGGCGGGCGTTTTTGCCTCGCCGGTCGGAAGAATCGCGGCGTCGAAAGCTACAAAGCTCGCTTGGAGGCGGTATTCGGGAACGTGGCCCTCGTCTCGAAAAAGGGGGGCGTCCGCTGTTACGTGGCCTGGAAAGAGAGGTCATCCCCCGCCGTCGCACCGGTAAGAACCAGACTCAGGGTGGAAATCGCGGACCTGCCCGGAGGGCCTTACCGGTTCGACGTTGAGGCCGGGGTCTTCTCCCGGGACGGCCTGGACGAAGGCACGCGCTTCCTGATCGAGACGATGGCGGTCGGGGAGAGAGATCGAGTGCTGGACCTGGGGTGCGGCGCCGGGCCCGTAGGTGTCGTTGCGGCTCGGATGGCGCGCGAAGGCTGTGCCACGTTGCTGGACGCCGATCTGAGGGCGGTGCGATGCGCGAGCCTGAACTTGGCGCTGAACAACATTTCCAACGCAAGGGTCGCGCTGAGCGATGCCTTCGAAGCCGTCTCCGGAGATGCATTCGACCTGATCCTGTCCAATCCCCCCTCACACGAGGGGGCCTCCACGGCTCGGGCCTTTGTTTCCGGGGCAGCCCGACATCTACGATCGGACGGGCGCTTTCTGGTTGTATCGACCCGAGGTCATCTCTACCGTTCGCAGATGGTGAAACGATTCCGAAAGGTGGAGGAGATGGCGACTCGTGCGCCCTACTCGGTCCTCCTTGCCGGACATCCGAAAAGGGCTTGACACCATCCCCGGGAGGAAGTATTCTGTGTTTCGTGGCCGGAAATCCTGGATGGATTGATCCCCCCAGATAGGAGGACGTTACATTGTACGCATTTGACTTTGCTGCTCCCCAAAGCGTCGACGAAGCGGTCTCGCTGCTTTCGGCAGATGGGGATCAGGCCCGCATCCTGGCGGGCGGAACAGACCTGATTGCGCAGCTGAAAGAGGGGCGGAGGCGGCTGAAGCTGCTCGTAGACGTCAAAAGCATACCCGATGCGAATGTGCTTTCTTACGATTCCGAGGCGGGGCTTCGAATCGGGTCAGGGGTTCCCTGCTGCCTGATTTACGAGCACGAACAGATTGCGAGCAACTATCCCGCCCTTGTGGATTGTACCTCTTTGATCGGTTCCATTCAGATCCAGGGAAGGGCAACGATTGGCGGGAACCTTTGCAATGCCTCGCCCGCTGCCGATACCATCCCTTCCATTATCGTCCTGGAAGGGGTGTGTGAGATCGCGGGGCCGAGCGGGAGGCGCGACGTCGCCGGGGAGGATTTTTGTACCAGTCCCGGACAGTCCGTGCTTGAGCAGGGTGAATTCCTCGTGGCCGTGCGGTTCCCCGCTCCCAAGCCGAACTCGGGGGCATTCTTCCTCAGGTTCATCCCCCGAAACGAGATGGACATCGCCGTCGTCAACGCCGCTGCCTCAGTCGTCCTTGACGGCAACAGGATCGTTTCGGCGCGCGTCGCAGTAGGGGCCGTGGCGCCCACCCCGCTCTTCCTGACGGAAGCGGCAGGATTGCTGGAAGGACAGGAGGCTACGGACGCGCTTATCGAAAAGGCCGCAAGCGTTGCGCGCGATTCGGCTCGACCGATCTCGGATATGCGGGGGACGGTAGATCAACGACGTCACCTCGCGGGCGTCTTGACCAGACGAGCGTTGAACGGTGCCATTCAAAGAGCAAAGGAGTCGTGAACCGATGCCTGGTAAAATACACGTAGAAACGAAGATCAATGGCGAGGACGTCGAGTTCCTCTGCGAGCCACGACAAACGCTCCTCGAAGTCCTCAGAGATGATCTCGGGTTGACCGGAAGCAAGGAGGGTTGCAGCAATGGTAACTGCGGCGCGTGCAGTATCATCCTGGACGGCCGCCTGGTCGATGCCTGCCTCGTGCTGGGCGTAGAGGCCTCCGGTTCGGAAATCACCACCATAGAGGGCATTGCGAGTCCTGAGGGATTGCATCCGCTTCAACAGAAGTTCCTGGAACACGCCGCCCTCCAGTGCGGCATCTGCACACCGGGATTCATCGTTGCGTCCAAGGCGCTCCTGGACCGAGAACCGAATCCTTCTGAACATCGAATTCGTCTGTGGCTCGCAGGCAACCTGTGTCGTTGCACCGGTTACGACAAAATCGTCAAGGCGGTTATGGACGTTGCCGGCGTCTTGGAGGAGAAGAGCTGATGGCAACCAAAACGGAAGATTATCTGGGGCTGAAGGAATACAAGGTCGTCGGCACCCGGCCCATCCGACACGACGGGACCGACAAGGTCACCGGGCGCGCGATCTACGGTGCGGATGTAAGCTTGACCGGACTTCTTCACGGAAAGGTCCTGCGAAGTCCTCACGCACACGCTCGCATTCGTTCCATAGACACGAGCAAGGCCGAGGCGCTGCCCGGGGTCAAGGCGGTGACCACCGCAAAAGATATCCCGGTACCGGAGGCGAATGTCGAGAGCCACGGTGAAGTTTCGATGAACCTGAGGAATCTTCGCACGAGCGTGCTGGCCGAAGACAAAGTACTCTTTCACGGGCACCCTGTCGTCGCCGTTGCCGCGATCAATCCCAACGTGGCGGAGGAGGCGCTGGACCTGATCGAAGTCGATTATGAGCTCTTGCCTCCGGTCCTGGATGTGCGGGAGGCGATGAAAGAGGACGCGCCGCTCCTGTTGGAAGATCAGACCACGAACGTAGGAGGAGAAGACTCGGGGCGGAAAAGTAACATCGCGAATCAGTTTCAACACCGGCTGGGCGACGTGGAGAAGGGGTTTGACGAGGCGGATGTGATCGTCGAACGCGAGTTTCACACGGGAACCGTGCACCAGGGCTATATCGAGCCTCACAACGCCACGGCGATGTGGAACGCGGATGGACAGCTGACGATCTGGGTCAGCACCCAGGGGGCATTCACGGTGCGGGACCAGGTCGCGCCGCTTCTGGACCTTCCGGTCTCGCGCGTCAAGGTCGTTCCGACGGAGATCGGAGGGGGCTTCGGAGGGAAGATTCGGGTCTATCTTGAGCCGCTCGCGGCCATCCTCTCGAAGAAGACCGGCAAGCCGGTGAAAATGGTGATGAGTCGCACGGAGGTCATTCAGGCGACAGGGCCGACGCCCGGTTCCTACATCCGGGCAAAGATGGGCGCCACCAAAGACGGGAAGCTGGTTGCCGCCGAGGCTTATCTGGCCTACGAATCCGGCTCCTATCCTGGCGGTTGGGCCGAGTGTGGGGCGATGTGCATCTTCGCGCCGTACGATATCGAGAACGTGCTGATCGACGGCTTCAACGTTGTCGTGAACAAGACTCAGACGCAGGCCTATCGTGCGCCCGGAGCGACGAATGCGGCGTTTGCTTCAGAGACGATCATCGACCAGATCTGTGAAGAGTTGGGCGTGGATCCCCTGGAGTTTCGACTCGAGAATTCGGCGAAGGAAGGCACGAGGCGCGCAGACGGCCCCGTCTTTCCCAGGATCGGCCACGAACAGTGTGTGGAGGCCTCGAAGGCCCACGCGCACTATTCAGCCCCGCTGGAGGGACCGAATCGGGGTCGTGGCGTGGCGTCCGGATTCTGGTTCAACGTCGGCTTGAGGTCGAGCGCCTGTGCGAGCGTGAACGAAGATGGCACGGTCAGCCTTGTGGAAGGATCGACCGATATCGGAGGGACGCGGACGTCCATCGCGATGCAGCTGGCCGAAGTGCTCGGAATCGCGGCCGAGGAGGTCAAGCCGATGGTGGCCGATACCGATGCCGTCGGCTACACCGATGTGACGGGCGGCAGCCGAACGGCGTTTGCCTCCGGCTGGGCGGCCTACGAGGCGGCGCATGACATCAGGCGTCAGATGATTCAGCGCGCGGCCATTCTCTGGGAGATCCCGGAAGACGACGTGGCGTATGAGGATGGCGGTGTGAAGTCCAAGTCCGATCCTTCCAAATGCATGACGTTCAAGGAGCTTGCCGGAAGCTTGGGGGGGACGGGTGGACCCGTTGTAGGACGCGGCACCGTGGATCCGCAAGGCGTCGGCGGATCCTATTCTCACATGATCGTCGACGTGGAAGTGGATCCCGAGACCGGAAAGGTGGAGATCCTGCGCGCCACCATGATCCAGGACGCCGGGAAGGCGGTTCATCCCAGCTACGTGGAAGGACAGATGCAGGGCGGGACGGTTCAGGGGATCGGCTGGGGACTGAACGAAGAGTATTTCTACAACGAGCAGGGTGAACTGACGAACGCAAGTTTCCTCGACTACCGGATGCCGACCTGCCTGGACGTTCCCATGGTCGACACGGTGATTGTCGAAGTGCCGAATCCAGGCCATCCCTTCGGAGTAAGAGGCGTGGGAGAGGCGAACATCGTGCCGCCGCCCGCGGCGATCGCCAACGCGATCTATGACGCCGTAGGCGTTCGGATGAACGTGCTGCCTATGTCGCCCGGCAGTATCCTGAAGTCGCTTGCGGCGAAGGAGAATGGAGAGGGCGGAAAGGCATAGGCGATGCCCGTGGTCTGGATCCCATCCCTGATGCAGCGCCTGACGGGCGGTAAGGCACAGGTGGAGGTGGGGGGGCGAACCCTTAGAGAGATTGTGGACAACCTGGAGAAGACCTGTCCTGGCATCAAAGATCGCGTGTGCGCGGAGGGTCGGCTCAAGCCCGGGCTCGCGGTCGCCGTTGACGGCGTGGTCTCGAACGAGGGGTTGAGACAAAAGGTCGACCCTGAAAGTGAGGTCCACTTTGTAACGGCAATCGGAGGCGGGCAGTAGGGTGCCCGAACAGATCGCAACAACAGGCGGCCAGCGGTTGAAGGTTACGATCGCTGGCCGTTTTAGTTGCTTTTCCTGAAGTTATTGCCGGGAGCGGTAAATCGTTGACATCATTTCCGCGTAGGGCAGGGGCGTATCGTGTCAGCCGTATCGTGCTCTCCTGAGGAACTCCGGTGTGGCACCGGCAGCTTGCTGCCGGTGGAAAATGACGAGCGAATTTTGTAATACTTAGAGCAATGAATTTTTCACGGGCGGGCGAGCCGCCCGTGGCACACGCGATTTAGACCTTGTGTATTGTCGATTCGGTTGTGGTGGTAAGCTGAACATCTCGCTCATCGGGCACTCAGGGACGCGGGGCCTTTGCACCTATCGCAGCCCCTGAACCTCTCTTCGAACCTGGCCCCGTTCGTGTCGAGTGCCCTGAGCCCGGGGGTATGGCGTCAACCATATAACGCTCTCCTAAATATGTCTCTGTGCATCGGGATCATCGGACTGCCAAACGTCGGAAAATCGACCCTCTTCAACGCCCTTGCCGCCGGAAAGGCCGAGGCTTCGAACTATCCTTTCTGTACCGTGGATCCAAACGTAGGCGTCGTTGATGTGCCTGATGACAGGCTCCGGAAACTGAACGAGATCCTGAAGCCGAAAAGCTGTACTCGCACGCAGATTCGATTCGTGGACATCGCCGGGCTCGTCCGAGGCGCCAGTCGGGGAGAGGGTTTGGGCAATCGGTTCTTGAGTCACGTTCGGGAGGCAGACGCACTGCTTCACGTGCTCAGGTGCTTCTTGGATGACCGGGTTGCGCATTCTGAAGATGTCTTGGACCCGATACGAGATGCGGAAACCGTCGAGACGGAACTGATGCTGGCTGATCTCGACGTGGCCGAAGGGGCTCGGGGGCGCATCGAGAAGGTGCTGAGGTCCACCCCCCGGGCCTCGGAACGTCAGGCATTCGAGGCCCTGACGAAGGTTGTCGAAGGCCTTGAGCAGGGGACGCCGGTTCGGGACCTCGCGCTATCGGAAGAGGACGTCGGCAGGATCAAGGGCTTTTCGTTCCTGACGTCCAAACCGGTATTGTATGTAGCGAATGCGGGAGAGGACGAGGTATCGGACGGCGGCCAGTTCGCCCGTCGCCTCGAGCAGCGCTACGGGCAGGACCAGGTTTTGGTCATATCGGCTCGCATCGCGTGGGAGATCTCCCAGTTGGGTCCCGAAGATCGCGAGGCTTTTGAAAACGAGCTTGGGTTCACCGGTTCAGGCGTAGGAGAATTGCTCCGGAAAGGCTATCGTCTGCTCGATCTGATAACCTTTTATACAGTCGCGAACAAGAAGCTCCAGGCGTGGCAGCTGGAACGGGGAAGTGCCGCCGCGGCCGCCGCGGGCAAGGTTCATACGGACATGGAGAAGGGGTTTATTCGCGTCGAGGTGGCAAAACACGGGGACGTGATCGCCGAAGGGAGCCTTGAAAGGCTCCGGGCCAGCGGAAAACTGCGCACGGAGGGCAAGGAATATGTCGTTGAGGATGGGGATGTCATGCATTTTCTGTTCTGGAGTTAGTGTTATTTCAAGGAAGCTGAGGGGACGTTATCGTAGGGGTGTTTCAGCTCGTCACGTGCCTTCCGTTCTCCAAACGTCCAATCCACGGCCACCTGTTGTTGATTACGTTTGCCTGCCGAGCCGGTCCCTCTCGACGCATCTCCGCCCCGTGGAATGTGCCGAGAAAGACATTGCTTGACCGGGCACCGGGGGGTGGCTCATTCGATATCGGGGTTTCAAACGGTTTCTCCATACCTGACCCGGCTCGCTCCTCAGTCTCATCGTTTGATGTCCGGAATCCAGATGGGGCGACATCACAGGCTGGAGGTCCCGGTGAGCGGCCACTGGGACCGGATGGCGCGCCGGACAGGAGATGCGCTCTGGCTGCCGGACGGGAAGGAACCGATGTATCCAGACGACCCCAGGAAGAATTCCGCGACTGAGGCACGACGACGTTCCTCTCAGGTCCCGCTCGTACTCATGGCCGTGGGCGTTGCGATGGTCGTGACCCTCCTCGCGGGATTATTACGCTACCTTTCTGAGATTTTCAGGGCGAAGCCGCTCGGATAGGGGATACACAGAGGCGCTCGGGCCAGTGCCATTTTACGGCCCCCGCACAATCGAGTCTTCACGAGAGACCCCTGAACCCGGTCTACGCGTCCATATACAGGGTCTGGATCAAGCCCGAATAATTCATATAAAAAGGTTGGGAAAGTCACTCATACTCACCTTTTCTTGCCGCCCAAGAAAAGGTGACAAAAGAAGGGCCCCTCGATACGGCCCTTCGGGCCTACTCGGGCCAGGCGCCGCTTTCGGATGTATCCTCCGGGCATGCCGAGTCGCGCGAAGCGCGTACCGAGGCACGGGGAGGCTCGGGCCGTGGCGACTCAGCCTCACTGGAAAGGACCGGCGCCGCGAAAGGAATGAACTCCTCCCCCCGCCTGATGCCCACTGCGGGACCCGCCCCCACTCCGCGAATTTCCATTCGCTCCCACATCCGCCCCCGCACCTGACCCCGTCCAGAGGATGCTAATAGGTTGCTCTGCCTCCGCTGATGTCGTAACACTGTCCCGTCGTAAACGCCGCGTCATCGGAGGCGAGGAAGTGGATCAGGGAGGCGACTTCCTCTCGTTTTCCCAGCCGGCCCATCGGGATCTTCGACATCAGCTCATTTCTCCGCGCCTCGGGCAGGCTCTCTGTCAGCGGCGTTTCGATGAGGGCCGGCGCGATGCAATTGACCCGGATGCCGAACGGGAGCACCTCCTTTGCCAGGGCCTTCGTGAAGCAGATGATGCCGGCCTTTGACACGGAGTAGGGCGCCATGTTCGGGTTTCCCTCTTTTCCGGAGATGGAGGCCATGGAGACGATCGCGCCCTGTTTTCGTTTCATCATATGTGGAACAACGGCCCGGGAGCACAGGAAAACACTCTTCAGGTTGATGTCCATCACCCGGTTCCAGTCTGCTTCCTGAAGCTCCCAAACCGGCGCATCCACGCCCACGATGCCGGCATTGTTGACCAGGATATCGATCCGGCCCCATCTGTCCGAAAGATCCACGACGAGGCGGTCAACGTCCCGGCTTGAGGAGACATCTGCCGTAAGCGCCAGGGCAGACGCTCCGATCTCCGCAGAAGCGGTCTCCGCAGCACGCGCATCGACGTCCACAACGGCCACTCGGGCCCCCGCACGAGAAAGACGATCGGCGATCGTCCGTCCGATTCCACGTCCGGCACCCGTCACGATCGCCGTCCGGCCGCTCAAGTTCTCCTCTGTTGACATTCAGGCTCCTCCTCCTGCCTATCGAATGGTCAGGCGCTCAGGAGATCCGGCTCGAGCAGGAAGTCGGCCAATTTCCTGTCTGCGCGCGAAAAGGCAAAGTCAGAGAGTGCTCCGGGCGGCGCCCAAGCCACCTCCTCACAGCCGAGGGGCCGCGCCCGGCCGCGGCGGTGGATACACTGGAACGCGTGCATCGTCACGCTGAAATGCGTAAAGGTGTGTCTCACGGTCCGAAACCGGCTTTCGATTTCCGCTTCTACCCCGGTCTCTTCTCGAATCGCGCGGAGGCAACACGACGTCAGGCGCTCTCCAGCCTGTTGGCGGGCGGAAGGAAACGCCCAAAGTCCGCCCAGCAGGCCTCTTTCGGGCCGACGGGCAATCAAGACGGCTCCCCTCCGCCAAACGATGCCCACGCCTGAAATGTGATGGGGGCGCGGCTTCCTGCTTTGCTTTCTCGGGAACGACTCCGGGTGGCCCGACTGAAAGGCCGCGCAGTGGGCGTTGAGTGGGCAGCGCCCGCAGTCGGGCGACTTGGGCCGGCAAACGATCGCACCCAGCTCCATGAGCGCCTGGTTGAATGCGCCGGCGTTCGCGGATGGGAGAAGCTGCTCCGCGAGTCCCCAAAGCTGCTTCTCCACAAGCTCTGAGATCTCGAAGATCCGGCAGAGGACGCGCTTGACGTTTCCGTCGAGAACGGCGTGGTCTGCATTGAAGGCGATACTCAGTACGGCCGCGGTCGTGTAGGGCCCGAAGCCCGGCAGCGCGGCCAGGCCGTCGTAATCGTTGGGGACACTGCCGTTGTGCTGCTCCACGATCCGTCGTGCCGAACGATGGAGGTTGCGGGCCCGGGCATAGTACCCGAGGCCCTCCCAGAGTTTGAGGATGTCGGATTGAGAGGCGGCTGCGAGACTTTTGACGTCGGGAAAGCGACTCAGAAAGCGTTGGTAGTAGGGAACGACGGTTTCGACCTGCGTCTGCTGGAGCATAAACTCGGAGACCAGGATGCAATAGGGATCGGACGTGCGCCGCCAGGGCAGATCGCGTCCGTGGCTTCGATACCAGCGTAAGAGCCCGCGCCTTATGGCCCTGGCCTTTTGGGGTTCAAGCCGGATCTCCAATCCCATACCGCCGCCGTTGTCTCAAATCTGAGGTGAGGGAATTCAGGTTTGGCTGTTTTTCCGCTTGGATGCCGATATCTCGCGGGCGTGCCGGGTGACGATCTCCTTGGGACTCAAACGGATCAGCATCCTCAAGGCCAGCAACAGGAGGATCACATCTTCGGCGAAGCCGAGAGGCGGGATAAAGGCCTCAGGGATCAGATCGAGCGGGGAGACGCCGTACAGGATGGCCGCGACAACGATCAGCTTGAGGACGCGGGAGACACCGGGATCCTTCATCAGGCGCCAGGAGAGCCTGAGATACTGGGGGAGGCGGAGAACGATCGAAAGAAAGTCGCGGAAATTTCTTATGGCCTGCTGGATGAGGAAAGGTCTCACGGCTTCGCGATCTCCCGGACGATGTCTCGCAACGCGCTTCGCTGTACCTTACCCGTGGAGGTCATCGGCAGTTCATCGGGTGGGAACGAAAGGACGACGCCCGGTGCCTCGAACGGACTCAATCCCGGGATACGCCCCGCCCGGCCGTCCTCGACGATTCGTTCCATGACCGTCGATTCTTCCTGAGCCGGCACCTCATCTTTGAAGATCACCAACGCACAGACCTCCTCTCCCATACGCCGATCTTCGACGCCGACGACATACGCGGCCGCAAGCTCGGGAACGGCCTCAACCAGTGCGTTTTCCACCGCCACCGGAGAGATGTTCACGCCTCCCTTGATCAGGATCTCCTTCTTTCGGCCGTGGATAAAAAGATATTTTCGGCCGTCGATCCGCCGCCAGAATCCGATGTCTCCGGTATGAAACCAGCCTTCGGTAAAGACTTCGGCCGTGGCTTCGGGCTGATTGACGTATCCTCCCGATACGACCGGGCCGCGAACGCAGATCTCTCCGGTTTCGCCCTCGTCGGGGTCGCCGTCGATCCGGATATTGGCGTTGCAGAGTTCCACGCCCGCGGCATTTTGTTGCAGGGCCGTTAGATAGACCGGTTCGGGGAGGTCGGGGGGGACCCCGGTCACCCGGAGGCTGACTTCGGTGGTCCCGTAGCCCTGGATGAGACGCACCCCGAATCTTTCGTAGAACCGGCAGGCCGCCCCTGCCGGAACGGGCGCGGATCCGATCATGATTTTCTTCAGGGATCCGACCTTGTCCCTCTCGAAACCGGAGCCTTCCGTTTGAGCCAGAAGGTCCTGCATGATCGTTGGGACGATGCTGCCGGAGGTCGCCCCTTCCCCAGCGATGACAGACCAGAATTTCGAGGCACGGTATCGTGAGTTGAGGATCAGCGTTCCCCCCGACATGAAGATGGTGAGGGAGAAGACGGTCGAATTGACGTGGTGGAGCGGGAGGAGGAGGCTGAGGCGCTCCTTTTCGTCGAACTGGAGCCAGTCGATGATGCCGTCGGCGTTGCTCGTCAGGCTCAGACGGGTGAGCAGGACGCCCTTTGGATGACCGGTCGTGCCCGAAGTGTAGAGGATCACGTTCGGTCTCTGTTCCTGCGCCGCATCACCGCTCCATTCCGGTTCCAGATTGAGGCGTGCGCGGCCCTCCGACGCGAGGAGGGCCTGCGTGGATACCAGGCGGACGTCCGGAATTTCATCCGCAAGGGCGCCGAGGTCTCCGGGTAAGGCGCATACCAGCTTTGCACCCGCGTCCTTGAGCTTGTATTGTTTCCTCTCTTTGACGTCGCGTCCAAGGTCGAGAGGCACCGATACGGCGCCCAACCGGAAGAGGGCCAGTGTGAGGAGGGGGACCTCGGGGCAGTTGGGAAGCGCGAGGGCCACTCGGTCACCGGGACCGATGTCGAACGCACGATGCAGGGCCGCCGCCAGCCGGGAGGTGTTGCGGTCGAGCGCGGCATAGGTTGTAACCGATCGGGTATCGCGGTCGACGTCCCGGAAGATGATGGCCGGCTTCCGGCCGAACCCCATCCTCTGCGTCTCGAGGAGGTGCGTGAAGTTCTTCCAGGGAAACCTGTAACGATGAGGCTTTCCCGACTTGACGCATCTGAAGATCGGGTCCATAGACGAAAAGAAAGGCGGGGCAGGGCGGCCGAACGGCTCGGAGGCGGGGACTACCGGCACTGAGCCTCGTGGCGAAGATGGTGGTCCACGAGGACCAGGGCCATCATCGCTTCGACCATCGGGACGGCTCGAGGGAGCACACAGGGATCGTGTCTTCCCTTGCCTCTGATCGTGGCCGCGTTTCCGAAGATGTCGACCGTTTCCTGGGCCTTGAGGATCGTGGCCGTCGGCTTGAATGCGGCGCGAATCACGATATCCTCACCGTTGGAGATCCCACCCTGAATGCCTCCGGAAAAATTGGTCCTCGTTCGTACCTTTCCACCCTCCACGTAGAACGGGTCGTTGTGCGTCGAGCCGGTCATTTCCACGCCGCGGAACCCTGAGCCAACCTCGAATCCCTTGCAGGCAGGCAGGGAAAGGATCGCTTTGGCGAGATCGCCATCCAGTTTGTCGAAAACGGGGTCTCCGAGGCCAGCGGGGACGTTTCGAGCCACGGCGGTGATGAGGCCCCCGAGGGAGTCTCCATCTCTCCGGGCCCGCTCGATGCGTTCGATCATTTGACCCGCCGCTCCCTGATCCGGGCAGCGAACGATGTTGGCCTCGACCTCGTCGAACGTGACCTCGGCCGTGTCGCACTCGGCTGCAATCTGCGCTACCTGCGTGACGTACGCCAGAATCTCCACGCCGTGCGCGTTCTGAAGGATCTTTCTGGCGATGGCGCCCGCGGCGACCCTGCCGATCGTCTCTCGAGCGCTCGCGCGGCCACCGCCCTGCCAGTTTCGTATGCCGTACTTGGCCTGGTAGGTATATCCGGCGTGGGATGGCCGATATTTCGTCCGCATCTCTTCGTAGTCCTTTACTCTGACGTCCTTGTTCCGAACCGCCATGGAGATCGGCGTGCCCAGGGTCTTGCCCTCGAAGACGCCTGAGAGGATCTCGACGCGGTCCTCCTCCTTTCTTTGCGTCGTGATGCGGCTTTGGCCCGGTCGGCGCCGGTCGAGATCGACCTGAATCTCTTCGGGCGTGATTTCCATCGTGGGCGGACATCCGTCGACGACCACACCCACACCGCCGCCGTGCGATTCACCCCACGTCGTCACTCTGAACAGATGCCCGAAGGTGTTGCCCATATATTCCTCTCTCCGTGAAAGCTACGGCAATGTACCCAATCCGGGCACACCGGTCAAGGAAAAGTCCCTCTCCGGTCTGCTTTGCGGCCGATCGGGACCGCTTCGCGCGCATCCTTTTGATTTCAGATTGACCTCCTTTGTTTGCAGGTTTATCTTGATGCGTTTTAACGATCCGGTGAACCCCGGGTGGAGTTCGTTCGGAACGGTCGCACGGGAGGGGCCATGTTGAATTACGATCGCCTCGGCATCAAACGGCTGATCAATGCGAGTGGGCCGATCACGATCGTGGGCGGAAGCCTGATGCCCCCGGAAGTCGTGGATGCGATGCGAGAGGGCGCCAGGTCTTTTGTGGATCTGAACTTGCTCCACGTCAAGTCCGGGAACTACCTGGCGGAGCGGATCGGTGTGGAGGCCGCGGCCATCTCGTGCGGGGCCGCGAGTGGGATGCAGCTCGCCGCCGCGGCCTGCCTGACCGGGACCGATCCGGATCGGGTCCGGCAGCTGCCGCACACGGAGGGTTGGAAGAACGAATTCGTGATCGGCCTGGTGGACACCCACACCTTCGTCCACCAGGGGATCGAGGCCTGTGGCGGCAGACTGGTACGCGTCGGCAGCCTGCAGGCGGTCGCGACCGCGGACATCCTGGGTGCACTCACTGAAAAGACCGCCGCTGTGGTCCATTTTTTGGGCAGGCAAGGCAAGGATCAGCTTCGCGACGTCATCGCGGGCTGTGCATCGCGGAACGTCCCCGTCCTGGTCGACGCGGCGAACGAGTTGCCGCCGCGGTCGAACCTGACGGAGGTCGCAGGGATGGGGGCGGACCTGGTCGTCTTCAGCGGCGGGAAGGGGATCCGTGGCCCTCAAAACAGCGGGCTCGTTCTGGGCAGGCAGGAGCTTGTGGAGGCGGCGCGCCTGAATGGCTGCCCGGAGAGTGCGATCGGGCGAGGCATGAAAGTGGGGAAGGAAGAAATCATGGCGCTCGTGACCGCCGTCGATCTGTTCTTGGGAGGAAGCGACGAAGCGGATCGAGCGGCCTGGGAACGGCAGGCGCGCTGCATCGTCGACGCGCTTGCCGGGATTCCGGAGATCAGGGCTTACATCCTCACGGAAGGCCAGGAGATGACGCCCGATGAGACGCCGCGGGCCTACGTCGACGTGGACGCGCGTCGAGCAGAGGAGGCCGTAAGACGGATGCTGGAGGGAGAACCGCCGGTACACCTGCGACAGAGCCGGAAGGGGATCGTCCTGGATCCGATGGGGCTCGTTGAAGGAGAAGAGAAGATCGTGGCCGGGCGGCTCAGGAGTGTGTTGTCGCGTTAGGCGTGGCAAGCGCCGTCGATCGTAAATCGTCGTTTGGGGTTTGCGCATGGGGATTTCAGTCCGACAGGTCGATCTCCGGGTCTTGAACATGAAGACCCGGATGCCGTTCCGCTACGGCATGGCCTCTCTCGTGGCCCTCCCGCATCTCTTCCTGCAGGTCGAAGCCGACGTCGACGGCCGGAGCGAGGTTGGGCTTTCGGCGGAAGGCCTGCCGCCGAAGTGGTTCACGAAGGATCCAGGCACCTCTTTCGCCGAGGACCTCGTGGAGATGCTGGATGTGATCAGGCGGGCCAGCCGGATCGCGAAGCAGATCGGTCCGTCTGAAACCGTGTTCGAATTCTGGCAGGCGCTCTATCGCCGGCAGAAGGATTGGGCCGATGCCTCCGGATTGCCCCCGCTGCTTTGGGGGTTGGGGGTGGCGCTTGTGGAGCGGGCGCTCATCGACGCCTTCTGCCGGGCCCACCGGCTCCCGTTCGCTCGAGCGTTGCGCGAGAATAGATTGGGCATACGACTTGAAGCCGTCTACGCGGAGCTCGCCGGTCTCGCCCCGTCGGACCTGCTGAAAGCGCCCAGCCGCAGGGTGAACGTGCGGCACACGGTGGGGCTGTCCGATCCGCTGCGCGAAGCGGACATTCCTGAAGTCGAACGCCTTGACGATGGCCTGCCTCAGTCTCTGGAGTCCAGCCTGCGCACCTATGGCCTGACGCACCTGAAAGTCAAGCTCTGCGGCGATGCAGAGCAGGATCTGGCCCGACTGAATGAAGTCGTGCGTGTGGCGGCGTGGGCGGGGGAAGGCTGCGCGTTTACGCTGGATGGAAACGAGCAGTTTACGGATGTTGCGTCTCTCAGGGCACTCTGGGATGCCGTGAGACAAGATTCGAATCTCCGCGTTCTGCGTGACCGGTTGCTGTTTTTGGAGCAGCCGCTTCGAAGAGATATTGCGCTCTCTCCCGGGTCTGCCGCGGCGCTGTTGGGCTGGGCCGATCGCCCGGCCCTGATCATTGACGAGTCCGACGCGACGCTTTCGACAACGATCGAGGCGCTCGAAGGGGGCTATCGCGGAACCAGCCACAAGAATTGCAAGGGCGTGTTCAAGGGGATCGCGAACGCCTGTCTGATCGAACATCGGCGTCGTGTGGACCCGAAGGGCCGATATCTGTTGAGCAGCGAGGATCTATGCTGCGTCGGTCCCGTGGCCCTGCTCCAGGACCTGGCGACGGTCGCCTGCCTTTCAGTCGGCCATTCAGAGCGAAACGGACATCACTATCTGGCAGGATTGAGCGCGTATCCGAAAGCGATTCAAGACGCCGTGCTGGCTCACCACGGGACCCTCTACCGTCGCGGTGAGAGCGGGTTCCCCACGCTGGATATTCAAAAGGGACGGATCGATCTCGACACGGTCTTGGAAGCGCCCTACGGATATGGGTTCGACCTGGACACATCGCAGTTTACGCCGCTGGATGACTGGTCGATCGATTCGCTGGAGTTGGCGTGAGCCGCGTGGACTGGCCCGCCGTGACCGGGGAGGTGACCGGATATCTTCAGGATCTGATCCGGATCGACACGACGAACCCGCCCGGAAACGAGTCCCTCGCGGCCGAGTACCTGCAGTCCGTTCTCAGCGGGGCGGGCGCCGATCCAGTGGTGACGGAGTCGGCGCCCGGCAGGGGAAACGTCACGGCGAGGTTGAAGGGGGGGAACGCGCCGCCCCTGATGATTCTGGGACACACGGATGTCGTTGCGTGTGAGCCGGAGAAGTGGTCCCATCCCCCTTTCGGGGGCGAGCTGGACGATGGATATGTCTGGGGCCGCGGGGCGCTGGACATGAAGAACATGGTGGCCGCGGAGCTGATGGTCTTTCTCTTGTTGAAGAGGCAGGGTGCTTCGCTCGATCGAGATCTGATCTTTGCGGCCACGGCCGACGAAGAGGCGGGGAAGGGGGAGCACGGCGTCGGCTGGCTGCTGGAAAACGACCCTGAGCAGGTGGAGGCGGCGTATGTGCTCACGGAGGGCGGCGGCGCCGATTTCGAGGTGGGGCGGACCCGATTCTATACCTGTCAGACCGGACAGAAGGGGATCTGTCGGTTTCGCGTAAAATCGAGGGGTACCGCCGGTCACGCATCGCGACCCGAAGGCCGGAGCGCCGTGATCGGTCTCTCGCAGGCCGTACACGCGTTGGGGGAGGTCGCGTTTCCGATCCATTTCAGCCGCACCGTCCGGGCCCTTTTGGAGGGCATTGCGGAGAAACGAGGCCGCCGCTTCCGGAACCGGCTGAGCAAGGTGCTTTCGGATGATCCGAGCGAAGAGGCGTTGTTGTCCCTTCCGCTGGGCGAATCGCTGAAGGCGGAGCTGCCTCACCTCCTGCGAAATACGGCCTCGCCCACGATCCTGAATGCGGGCGAAAAGATCAACGTGATTCCGACCGAGGCGACGGCCTGGGTGGATGCGAGGCTGGTTCCGGGGCAGACCGACAGGAGCTTCTTCGAGGAGATCCGACCCTACATCGGGAGGGAGGTGGAGATCGAGGTCGAGCAGTACAGTCCTCCGCTCGAGGCGGGTGTCGACTCGCCCCTCTACGGAACGATCGTGGACGTGATGAAGCATCACGATCCCGAAGCGGGCGTGGTGCCCTACCTGTCGACGGGGGGTACGGACGCGAAACATATCTGTCCCCGGAGGCCTGAAACGGAGGTCTTCGGGTTCATGCCTTACCGGCAGTCGCCCGGAGTGGAGGAGTGGCGGCTGATTCACGGACACGATGAGCGGACCTCCGTGAAGAACCTCGTTTTTGCGACCCGGGTCCTCTACGACGTCGTGCGCCGATTCTGTGGCGTGAGATGAGGCAGGAATGAACCCAGAGGTTACCGACCGGGTGACACAACGCAGTCGAAAATCGGGAAGGAGATCGTGATGGCTGGCAAGGTGCTGGTGACGGATTACGCGTGGGCCGATCTGGAGGTGGAAAAGGCTGTGTTGAAGGAGATCGACGTCGAGCTGATCGAGGCTCCGGATGGGGAGGAGGCAACGCTGACCGGCCTCGCCGGTGGGGTCTGCGGCATTCTGACCTGCTGGGCGCAGACGACCCGCCGGGTGATCGAGGCGGCGCTGCCCGATCTGAGGGTGATTTCGCGCTACGGCGTAGGGGTGGACAATATCGACGTGGCCGTCGCGACCGAGAGGGGCGTCCCCGTGGCCTACGTGCCGGACTACTGCATGGTCGACGTGGCCGAGCACGCGATGTCGCTCCTGCTGGCGCTCGCTCGAAAAGTGGCACGGTATGACAGAGAGATCAGAAAAGGCGCGTGGGACCTGAAGATCGGGCCGCCGCTCCGCCGGCTCAGCGGGCGGACCCTCGGCCTCGTCGGGTTCGGGAGGAACGGGAGGCAGGTCGCGATTCGGGCGAAGGGGTTCGGCCTCCGCGTGATCTCTTTTGACCCGATCCTCACGCCGGAGATGGCTGAGGAGGCCGGCATAGAATCGGTGGGTCTCGACGACCTGCTTGCCGCATCCGACTACATCTCGATCCACTGCCCCTCCATCGACGCAACGCGGGGAATGATCAACGCCGAGACCCTCCGCAAGATGAAGTCGACCGCCTGTGTCATCAACACGTCCAGGGGAGACCTTGTGAATGAAGCCGATCTGGCCGACGCTTTGGAGGCGGGCGAGATCGCGGGCGCGGCGCTGGACGTTCGGCACCAGGAACCGCCGGAAGCGGGGGACCGGTTGATCCGGCTGGCGCAGGTGATCCATACGCCCCACGCCTCGTTCTGCTCCGAGGAATCGCTGCACGAACTGCGCGAGCGCACGGCGTGGGAGGCCCGGCGGGTGCTCACCGGCGAGGAACCGGAGAACCTGGTGAATCCTGACTACAAGGAGTCTCTTACCTGAATAATTCATAAAAAGGTTAGGAAAGTCACTCAAACTCACCTTTTCTTGTCCGCCCAAGAAAAGGTGAGAAAAGAAGGGCGCCTGCCTGCCGCGCCCAACGCGGCGCAGGCAGGCCCCTCAAACGCCGGGGAGGCTCGGGCCGTGGCGACTCAGCCTCACTGGAAAGGACTGGCGCCGCGAATAGAATGAACGCCTCCCCCCGCCTGATGCCCACTGCGGGACCCGCCCCCACACCGCGAATTTCCATTCGCCCCCACATCCGCCCCCGCACCTGACCCCGTCCCACAGAGGGCCCCAACCCCTGGGGAGGAGAAACGCGCAAGCAGCTGGAGAGCCGAAACGCCACGGCCGCAGTGACATCCAGCCCGAATCACTCGTGAAATCTGAAAAATCTGCGTGAATCCTGGGCTTTCCAGTTATTGCACCCAAACAAAGTTTTTCAGCTCAAATCGGATAACTGATTGTTCTACCTGATTAATTCATGAAAAAGGTTAGGAAAGTCACTCTTACTCTACTTTTCTTGCCGCCCAAGAAAAGTAGACAAAAGAAGGGCGCCTGCCTGCCGCGCCCAACGCGGCGCAGGCAGGCCCCTCAAACGCCGGGGGGGCTCGGGCCGTGACGACTCAGCCTCACTGGAAAGGACGGGCGCCGCGAAAGGAATGAACTCCTCCCCCCGCCTTATGCCCACTGCGGGACCCGCCCCCACACCGCGAATTTCCATTCGCCCCCACATTCGCCCCCGCACCTGACCCCGTCCCACAGAGGGCCCTAACCCCTGGGGAGGAGAAACGCCGAAGCAGCTAGAGATCCGAAACGCCACGGCCGCGATGACATCTGGCCCGAATCACTCGTGAAATCTGAACAATCTGCGTAAATTCTGGGCTTTCCAGTTACTGCACCAAAACAAAGTTTTTCGGCTCAAATTGGACAACTGATTGTTCTACATGAAATTATGAAGATTTTCAGCAAATTTATGAATTATTCAGGCTAAACAATGAAGGCCCTTTCTTTCCACACGTTTTTGTTGCCCTTGGCGAAGGCTTATTGGAAGAGTTTTCGTCCGAAAACGTTCGGTGTTAAAGGAGTCATACCGAATTCCAATGACGATCGACAAGTCCTGTTGATACGAAACTCATATGGCAATAGGCAGCTATGGAATCTTCCCGGAGGGGGCTATAATCCAACGCGAGAGTTGGCAGATAACGCTATTGGGAGGGAGCTCAGAGAAGAATTATCCATAACACCACTTGGGATAGAAAAGCTGGGAGAGTATCTCACTGATGCAGAGGGGAAGCGTGACAGAGTGACCCTATTTCTCTGTCGAGTCACTTCAGACCACTTCGAGGGCAATCGTGAAATTGCTGAATCCAAATGGGTTTCGATAGATAATCTCGACCAACTTCGAAACATTGCGCGCGTCGCTCTCTACGCGGTTGAACTCTATAAACAACGGTCGGAATTTCACCCTGACGACAAACAGGGTCACCTTCACGCCGGTTTTCATAGATGAGGGAAAGGGCGTGATACAGTTGCAAAGGTTCGCAATTTCTTCTATGGAGAATAGACTTCTCATTGCTTCATTGAATACCAAGAACGGAGATACCGTAGTGGTCGGAAGCTCGGACATCGATGGAGCAGACATTGTCTTGTTCAGCATCGTGAAGGCCAAAGCCGTAAGCGAAGACTGACTTTTTTTACATGGTTTTTTTGTGGGGGGAGCCGATGGTTCGGCTCCCCCTTTTCAGTTCAACTTTAGAGGCACAGCTCTAAAGTCTGTGAGCGTTGGCGTAGTAAGTCCAATTCAAGACAGTACTGAGCCTTCGAAGGAGTATCAAAATAGCCATCGTCAGGGTTATTATCGGTTCCATAAGACATCACCCCTTTCATCGAGGCGCGGATACGTTCCGCGACGCTTCATTCCCCTTTTCGTGTCCCGTGTTTTTAAGTACCTTTTTTGGAAAAGTGAGATGCAACGATTCCGACCGGGACCTCCTGCGGGATCGAAGCGACGCATTGGGACGATCGGATGAAAGAAAAGCCGAACCTGCTGGCCTGGATCTCCGTGAACCGCCCGGTCACGGTTACCGTCTGCCTGGTGGCGCTGCTCGCGGTCGGCGTTATCGCCTACACGCGTATCGGCATTCAGGCCTTCCCCTCCGGAAGGCAGCCCAGGTCCCTCTGGGTGAGCGTGAACGACCCCAACTCCTCGCCGCAGGAGCGGGACCAGCAGATATGCCGCCCTCTCGAGCGACACCTCAGAACCGTGAAAAGCCTTCGGGGAATCCGAACCAGCAGCGACTCCAGGTGGGGCTCGTCGGTGCGTCTGACCTTTCGCAGAGGCACCGACATGTCGTTGGCCTACAACCAGGTGGTGGATCGTTTGGAACGCGCGAAGCTGGAGCTCCCGGAAGAGGTTAGAGATCAGATCCGCATCTGGAAATACAACCCCGAGACGGACGACGCCATCCTCTGGGTCGGCGTCTCCTTCCCTTCCCTCGAGGATCTGTACCACACGATGGAAACGCAGGTGGTTCGACCGCTCGAACGGATCGACGGCGTCGCCAGAGTCCGGACGTGGGGTGCGGATCCGAAGGAAGTCTTCATCGTCATCGACCAGGAGCGGCTTCAGTCGCGCGGCGTCGGCGCCTACGCGCTGGTGCGGGCGCTCCAAAGGGACAACTTCTCGTTGGGCGGAGGCTTTCTCGAGGAGGGGGAACAGCGGATTTACGTCAGGTCCGTGGCGCGTTACAAGAGCCTGCGGGAGGTGGAAAACATCGTGATTCCGGGTCGGCATGGCAGGGTCCGGCTCCGAGACGTCGCCGACATCGCCTACGGCGTCCCGAGAAGGAGTTGGGAGGGGCGTTTGAACGGCCGTTCTGCCGTGACGTTCGGGGTCTTCCGCGAGTCGGAGGCCAACATCGCGGCGTTGTGTGACCAAGTCCTGTCCGAGTTGCGTCAGATCGAGGCCAGGACCGACCTCCGTTTCGACGTCTTTTTCGATCAGGGAAAGCTGATTCGGGATTCGATCTACAGCCTGAAGGAAACAGGGCTCTGGGGTGGCCTTTTCGCGGCGCTCGTGCTGTTCTTCTTTCTTCGGGCCGTTCGCATGACGGCGCTCATCACGTTGGCCATCCCGCTCTGTGTCGTGATGTCGATCTCCGTGCTCTATTTCATGGGGTGGACGCTCAACCTGATCACGATGATGGGACTGATGGTGGCGATCGGCATGGTCGTAGACAACGCCATCGTGATCGTGGAGAACATCCACCGGATGCGCGCGAGAGGGGACCCGCCCCGCCGGGCCTCGGTCCGCGGGGCAAGCGACGTCGGATTGGCCATCACGATGGCCACCCTGACGACGATCGTCGTGTTCCTGCCCCTCATCGTGATGAGCGGCGACGTCGACCTCTCGTTTTTCCTCGCCAGAATCGGGATGCCGGTCGTGATCGCCCTGCTCGCCTCGCTGTTCGTTGCGTTGATCTTCATCCCGCTCGCTGCCGAGCGGTTCGGTGACGGCGGCGTGAGGTCGGAGCCGAAGACCATCGGCTGGGTCCGCACGCGATATGCCCGGGGTCTGGGCTGGACCCTCGGCCACAAGAGAGATACGCTCCTCATCATCCTGGCCCTGTTTGCAACCACGGTCCACCCGCTTCAACACGTGAAAAAGGCGGACGAGAGTCGTGGAAACCTGAATGACTTCCAGGTCGGCTACAATGGGCCGCCCTTTCTCTCGATGGAGGAGCTGGGCGATCTGGCCGTTGACATCGAGCGCTTCTTCGAAGACCGCCGCGACCGCTACGGGATTCGGACGATTCAGACCTCTTACTCGCGGCCCGGGAACATCGATTTTCAGATCTTTCTCAGGGAGAATCCGAATCAGCAGTGGTGGTATCAGGCCTACGCGGGCCTGCGAAGGGCCGTGGGCTACCCGGTGGGCAACGGAATGGATCGCGCTGCCGTGCTGAAAGACGTGGAGGAGCACATTCCGCGCTACGTCGGATTCTATTCCTCGGTCCACGGAAAGAGATCCGGAACCCCTCAAACATCGGTATTCCTTTATGGGGATGATCTCGACGTCCTCTGGGAATACGGAGAAGATGCGCGCCGGCGCCTGCAGGCCATTCCGTCCGTCATCAACGTGGATGACCAGAGAGAGCGCGCCGACAGGGAAGTCCAGGTCCGGATCGATCGAGACGCGGTCAGCAAGTACGGGATTTCCTCACACCAGGTCGGACGTAGCCTGTTCTACCAGCTCGGCGGCATCAACTTGCCTCGCTACCGGTCCGGAGCGCAGGAGATCGAAGCGCGGCTATACCTGAACAAGGCGGACCGGCAGACGCTGACGCAGCTCGGGAGCTTCACCTTTCTCGCAAAGTCGGGCGAGACCGTGCCGCTGTCTGCCTTCGCCACGTTCAAGGTAGACCGAAGCTCGAGAGGCCTGAGCCGGGAAAACGGAAAACTGCGAGACCGTATGAGGCTCTTCACGACCGAAGAAGATCTGGAAGGGCTCTACGATGAGATAGATCGGGCGATGGAAGGGTTCAACATGCCGCGCGGCTACTCCTGGGACAAGGGAGAGCGATATTCGAAGTTCATTGAATCTCAGAACACGCTGGTCTTCGCAGCCGCCCTGGCCGTCACGTGCGTCTTCCTCCTGATGGGCGTGCTGTTCGAGTCCGTCCTTTTGCCGTTTGTCGTCATCCTCTCCATTCCGTCCGCCTTCGTGGGTGTCTACTGGACGCTCTACCTCACCAACACGACGATGGACGTGATGGCGCAGATCGGTCTGATCATGCTCATCGGGGTCGTCGTAAACAACGCCATCGTGCTGGTGGACAGGGTCAATCGCCTCCGCGCCGACGGCCTGGACCGGGACCGGGCCCTGCTGGAAGCGGCCGCGAACCGATTTCGACCCATCCTGATGACCTCGTTCACGACCATCTTCGGGCTGCTGCCCATGGCCCTCGGTGCGAGCACGATGATCGGAATTCCCTATGCACCCCTGGGCAGGGCGATGATAGGCGGGCTCTTCACCTCCGCCTGCTTCACCCTCTTTGTCGTGCCTCTGTTCTACACCTACCTCGACGACCTCCGAATCGCCCTTCGCCGCATCACCTCCGCCGGCTTTTTCCGGCCCGCTGCCTGAAGCGCCGAGGTCATCCAAGCCGAGCGGAGCGTTGCCCAAACTGGAAATATTTGTATAATTATGATCATGGGCATAATCAATGGTCTTATCTAAGGAGTCAAGGATGAAGAAAATCGCTGCAGGGCAGTTCAAGGCTCGCTGCCTCTCGTTGCTGGATGAGGTCGCAGAGACCCACGAAACTTACGTGGTCACCAAGTATGGAAGGCCGGTTGCCCAGATCATTCCCGTACTACAAGGAGAAGCGGGCTCCGAAAACCCACTCAAAGACAGTATCGTGTTTGAGAAGAATCTAGTCGACCCGATCAATGTCGAATGGGGGGAGACGTCTTGATTCTCCTGGACACGCATACGTGGATCTGGTGGGTCTCCGAATCTCTCAGCCTTTCCACACGAGCAAGACAGGCGATTTCAGAATCTGAAGGCCTGGGCGTCAGCGTAGTTTCTTGCTGGGAAGTGGGGATGCTTGTCGAAAAAGGGCGTCTCGGCCTGCGAACCGATGTTCAAGACTGGCTCGACCACGCGCTGCGGCGTCCGAAGATCCGGCTCGTCCCGGTCGATCCCAAGATTGCAGTCTTGGCAACGCGACTTCCGGGGAAGCACATCTCAGACCCTGTGGATTGCCTGCTGGCCGCGACCTGCCTGACTTATGGCGCTTCACTCGTGAGCAAGGATCGCACGATCAAAGACTGGGGCCGGATTGAGGTGATCTGGTGAAGAAAACACCGGGTTCGGGGCCGGAGTTCAGGCGACAGAACGGTCTATGCGGGTCGCGGTAGTCGAGTGCCACGTGCGCGGTGTAGATCAGGCCTTTCCCGCGGAACCGGGCGCTTCGCGTCCGACATTCCATCCTCAATGATGTAGAAAATCTCCTCCACCGACTTGCCGAAGAACCTGGCGATCCTCGATCGTCGATATCTGAATCGCCGGCATCGTAGACGTCGACACGCGTTTCTTTCGAAAATGGGTTGACAAATGAAATGCTATAGTGTATTAGTTAAATAGAACACTAGAACATTCGCAGATTGGACGGCTAGGGGCGGGAGGATGAACTTTCAGTTCGACCCAACAAGGCCGATCTACCTTCAGATTGTCGGAGAGATCAAGAAGCGATCCCTGAGGGGTGAGTACGAACCGGGTTCCAAGCTGCCGTCGGTTCGGCAGCTCTCCGGAGAGATGGGCGTAAATCCGAACACGACGGCCAGGGCCTACGCGGAACTGGAGCGGCAAGGGTTCATTTTCACGAGGCGGGGTCAGGGCTCGTTCGTCGTGGAGGATCGAAGCAGGATAGAGATAGAACGCAAACAGGTTGTGGATGCGGCTGCCGCGCGGTTTGTTCTGGAAGTGAAGGAACTGGACCTGAACGAGGCGCAAAGGAAACGGATTCTGGACAGGCTCAAGGAGGATCTGCAATGATCGTCGAGATCAAGGATCTGTGGAAGCGCTACCCCGGCACCTGGGCGCTTCGAGGGATCTCGCTGGACGTGGAGCGTGGACGGATCCTCGGCGTGCTGGGTGAAAACGGAAGCGGCAAGAGCACTTTGTTCCGGATTCTTGCGGGTGTCACCCGGCCGACCCGGGGGCACATTTCGATTCTGGACATGCCCATCGGCGTGGAGAGCAAGAAACGCGTGGCCTATCTGCCCGAGGTGGATCCATTCCATTCGTGGATGAAGGTGAGCGAGTTGCTGGATTTCATCTCCGCATTCTATCCCGGTTGGGATTCGGAGAAGGCCCGGACCCTGCTCGAGTTCATGAACCTGGAGGCGCACCGCAGAGTGGGCGCGCTGTCGCGGGGTCAGCGAGCCAGGTTGAAGGTCGTGGCCGCATTCTCGTGGCCGAGTTCCCTCGTGCTGATGGATGAACCTCTGGGCGGCATCGACCCACCCTCGCGCAGGCGTATCAGGGAGGCGCTGTTCAGCGAGTTCCGTTACGGTGAGCAGACGATCATTATGTCCACGCATCTGGTCTCGGAGATCGAGGAGTTGGTGGAGGACGTCGTCTACCTGCACGAGGGCGAGATTGTTCTCTCGGGGCACGCGGACGGGCTGCGGGAAGAGCGCGGTCGATCGTTGTCCGGAATCTTCGATACGGTCGTTGTTCAGGATTTCGTGGATCGATGAGAGGCACGCATCCCACGCGGAGGGCGATGACATGAAGCCCCTGATGGCGCTATACTTGAAAGAGCTGAAGGAGCACCGAAACCTGTGCCTTTTTCTGTTGATTGCGACGGTGAGTCTGAATTTCTACGCCTTTTTCGAGATTGACGAGGGGTTCGAGAACGCTGCTTCGATTCGGAACCATGTCGCGCAACTGATTGTGCTTCTGTGCGTTTCACTGCCTGTTTTTGCCTCCACTTTAATTCCTCCATTCATGCTGGCGCGTTCGTTCTCTTCGGAATGGAAGGCGGAGACGTACCATCTGGCGTTTTCGTTGCCGATTCGTAAGGGATGGATCGCATTCTCCAAATGGCTCGCCGTCCTGACGATTGGCGTTGCGCTCTTCACGGTTTCCACCCTGGGCGGTTTGCTGGTTTACTGGAAGATCGCCGGCGCTTTTGCAGAAATGAATTACACAAGGATCTCAACGCTCGACTTCTGGTTCGTGGGCGGGGGTTGGTATCTTTCGGTTCTCCTTCTCCTGCTTGGGATTGTGAGTTGTCTGGAAGGATTGAAATTCTCGGTAAAGAGGTGGCGGCGTCTCGTGAGTGCCGGATTTCTCGTATTCTGCTTCTACGTTCTCGCACGGATCATGAAACCAGCCACCGAGGTGCTCTCGTTTCTCGGCCAGTATCGGATCGCGTTCATCGATCAGGATGGTGCCGTCTCTTACCAGGGCATGAACCTCTCATGGTTTGCGTTTCCGCTCCTGTGTGGATCTCTGTTGCTTTTCCTCGGGCTCTACCTGTTCGACCGGTATGTAGAGATATGACGAGCCTGAACGCTTATCCTTTGCCAGCTTGCGTAAACCCGCTTTTCTTGGAGGAGGCAGGTTATGAACGACCGGAAACTGAAGTCATTGGCCGGGGCACAGGCTCTTTTGTGGATCTCGTTCGTTTGTGCTCATTTCGGTTGTGGCGGCGTGCCTATTGTGGGTGATTTCGGGCGCGAGTTCCGGAAAAGCGAAGTCGTGGACCGGACTTTGACGCTCCAATCCGGCGGGACCCTGGCGTTGACCAACGTCAATGGCGAGATCTCCGTCCGGTCTTGGAACCGGGAGGAAGTGAGAATCCTGGCCACGAAACAGGCCAGGGGCCATACCTTGGATGACGCGAAAAAACGCCTGGCGAGCACGGAGATCATCATCAGCGAAGGCGAGGGTCGGATCGATGTTCGAACAGAACCGCCTGACGAGGGCGGGGGGCGAGGTGGCCAAAGCGTGGATTACGAATTGACGGTACCACGGAAGATCGATCTGGAACTGGCGTCTCGGAACGGCGACATCGGGGTCAGGAGCGTCGAGGGGGCTGTTTCGGTAGAAACGACGAATGGATCGATTCGGATTGAAGACGTGCAGGGGGCGATTTCAGCAGGAACCACGAATGGAGGCATCCACTTCGAGGCCGTTCAGGGGCCGGTCCTGACCCGGACCGTAAACGGCGACATCGAAATGGAGCTCCTCACGGTCGGGACCGATGACCAATGGGTGGAGGCCCGGTGCACAAACGGCGGCATACGCGTTGGCCTGCCCAAAGGGACGAAGGCGAGGCTGAAGGCACAAACCACGACCGGAGACATCGAAACCGATTTTCCCGTCCCTGTAAGTGCAAGGGGCGTGATCGGCGAATCGATCGATGGTGACGTGAATGGCGGCGGAGGCGGGATCTCCCTGGAGACGGTAAACGGGGACATCCGCCTCGTGGAAATTCAAGAATAGGGACCACGTTCGGATCTTATGCCAACTTGGTAACGACTGTCGTATTTTGACATTGTGTCCTTTGGCGTCACCGCCTTCGGTCGCCAGCCGGCGCTTTGTTCCCGTGTGCCTCGCATGTCGATGCCCCGGTGCCCGGATCTACAAGCTGACCTCTGCGACGGGAACAACGGAGAAGAGGAATGAAGCTCGAAGACCTCCAGCCTGACGCTACGGTACGCGGCATCGTTCCTGACGGCGCCGTTACCGTCGTCAGCGTGCAATGGCACGGCTCCGACGCGTTGACGCTGATCTACCGTCCGGCTTCCGGCCAGGTTGCCGAGGAAATCCTCTACCGCCACGACGAGGCGCGCCTCGAAGTCGTCGAGCAGGGGCGCCCGTGGAGCTTCGACGGCGACGGCGCGCTGTTTCGCCTCGTCTCCGAGGCGCACCGCATCCGCTTGGCCCACCTTTTCGACCCGGTCCTCGCCGTGCACACGTCGCTGGTGGAGCCGCTGCCGCACCAGATCACCGCCGTCTACGAGGCCATGCTGCCGCGCCAGCCGCTGCGCTTCCTGCTCGCCGACGATCCCGGCGCCGGCAAGACGATCATGGCCGGGCTGCTCATCAAGGAGCTGATCGCGCGCGGCGATCTCAAGCGGTGCCTCGTGGTCTGCCCCGGCAGCCTGGTCGAGCAATGGCAGGACGAGCTCTACCGGCGCTTCCATCTTCCCTTCGAGATCCTGACCAATGACAAGCTCGACGCCGCGCGTACCGGCAACGGGTTCCTGGAGAACGACCTCGCCATCGCGCGGCTGGACAAGCTCGCCCGCAACGAGGAGATCCAGGCCAAGCTGGCAGCGCGGGACTGCCGGTACGACCTCGTGGTCTGCGACGAGGCACACAAGATGTCGGCGACCTTCTTCGGCGGCGAGGTCAGGTACACCAAGCGCTACCGGTTGGGCCAACTCCTGTCCGGCCTGACGCGCCACTTCCTGCTGATGACGGCGACCCCGCACAACGGCAAGGAGGAGGACTTCCAGCTTTTCCTCGCGTTGCTGGACGGCGACCGCTTCGAGGGACGCTTCCGGGACGGCGTCCACCAGGTGGATGTCTCAGACCTGATGCGCCGCATGGTGAAGGAGAACCTGCTGAAGTTCGACGGCCGGCCGCTGTTCCCGGAACGCATCGCCTATTCGGTGCCGTACAAATTGACGGACGCCGAAGCCCGCCTTTACAGTGAGGTGACCAGCTACGTTCGCGAGGAGTTCAACCGCGCCGAGGCCCTGCAGAACGACAAGCGCGCCGGCACCGTCGGCTTCGCCCTCACCATCCTGCAACGCCGCCTCGCCTCCTCGCCGGAGGCGATCTACCGGTCGCTACGGCGGCGGCGCGGGCGCCTGGAGAGCCGCCTGCGGGAACTGTCGCTTTTGCAACGGGGCGCGCAACCGCAGGCGCTTCCGAAGGCGGGGCCGACGTTCGACGCCGAGGACGTGGAGGACCTCGACGAAGCCCCGTACGACGAGGTCGAGACCGCCGAAGCCGCGGTGCTGGACCAGGCGACCGCGGCGAGCACGATCGCCGAGCTGAAGGCCGAGATTGCCTCGCTCGGACATCTCGCAAGCCTGGCCGCGGAGATCCGTCGAAGCGGCGACGACACCAAGTGGCGGGAGCTCTCGAACCTGCTGGGGGAGATCTTCACGCCCGCGGGTCTGGGTAGCCGGGTCGCCGAGCCCAAGGTGCCTTACGGCAGCGGCGCCATTCCGCCGCACGTTCCCTCGCCGCGCCAGAAGCTGGTCCTGTTCACCGAGCACCGGGACACCCTCGGCTACCTCGAAAGGCGCATCGGGACCCTGCTCGGCCGGCCCGGCGCGGTCGTCGTGATTCACGGCGGCATGGGCCGCGAGGAACGCCGCAAGGCCCAGGAAGCGTTCCTGCACGACCCGCGGGTGCAGGTGCTGCTCGCCCCACCGACGCGGCCGGGGAGGGCATCAACCTGCAGCGCGCTCACCTGATGGTGAACTACGACCTCCCCTGGAACCCGAACCGCATCGAGCAGCGCTTCGGCCGCATCCACCGCATCGGCCAGACGGAGGTCTGTCATCTCTGGAACCTGGTGGCGGAGGAGACCCGCGAAGGGGACGTGTACCGCACCCTGCTCGACAAGCTGGAGCAGGCCCGCCACGCCCTCGGCGGCCAGGTCTTCGACGTGCTCGGCAAGCTCCAGTTCGCAGGCCGGTCGCTGCGGGATCTGCTGATCGAGGCGGTCCGCTACGGCGACCGGCCCGAGGTGCGCGCGCGTCTGGAGCAGGCAGTGAGCGAACCCTTGGACCGTCCACGCCTGCAATCGCTGATCGAGGAGCGGGCGCTGGCCCACGACGCCATGGATGCGACGCGCGTCGCGCGTGTCCGGGAGGAGATGGAGCGTGCCGAGGCCCGGCGATTGCAACCGCATTACATCGAGTCGTTCTTCCTCGAAGCGTTCCGTCGCCTCGGCGGAGCCGTACGTCGGCGCGAGCCTGGCCGATACGAGGTCACGCACGTCCCGGCCCCGGTGCGCAGCCGCGACCGGCAGATCGGCGTCGGGGAACCGGTGCTGATGCGCTACGAACGCATTGCGTTCGACAAGGTGTTCTTGAACCCGCAGGGGCAGACGCCTGCCGCCTTCGTCTGTCCGGGCCACGCATTGCTCGACGCCGTGCTCGACCTCACGCTGGAACGCCATCGCGACCTTCTGCAGCGCGGCGCGGTGCTCGTGGACGAGCGGGACGCCGGCGTGGAGACGCGCGTAGTGTTTTCACTGGAGCATGCCATCCGGGATGGAAGCGCTTCGCCGAGCGGCGAGCATCGCGTCATCTCCCGTCGCACGCTTTATGTGGAAGTCGATGCCGGGGGACGGAAGCGCGACCTCCATGACGCCCCATTCCTCGACTACCGGCCACTGGCGGATCACGAACCCACAGTGGCCGACATTCTCGCCCGCGCCGAGTGCGGCTGGATCACCCGCGATCTGGAGCAGCAGGCGCGCCGGGAGGCGATCGCCAACATCGTCCCGGAGCATCTTGCCGAAGTACGCGACCGGCGTCTTGCCTGGGTCGAGAAGACCCGCGCTGCCGTCAAGGAGCGCCTGACCAAGGAAATCACTTACTGGGATCACCGCGCCGAGGAGCTCAAGCTCCGGGAAGAAGCCGGCAGGGCGGGTGCGAGGCTCAACTCCGGCGAGGCCCGCCGTCGCGCCGACGACCTGCAGGCGCGTCTGGAACAACGTTTGGATCAACTCGATCGGGAAGAACGGATCTCGGCATTGCCGCCTGCGGTCATCGGCGGTCTCGTGGTCGTGCCGATGGGGCTCATCGCCAGGATGACAGGACGCCCCGCGCTTCAGCGAGTTGCCGACACCCAGGCATCCGCGGCCCGCGCCCGCGCGGTCGTGATGGACGTCGAGCGCGGCCTCGGATTCGAGCCGGAAGACCGCGAGTTCGAAAGGCTCGGTTATGACATCGAGAGCCGCGTTCCCGGCACGGGGAAGCTGCGGTTCATCGAGGTGAAGGGACGCGCTTCAGGGGAAGACGACGTCACGGTGACGAAGAACGAGATCCTCACGGCGCTCAACAAACCGGACGATTTCATCCTGGCCATCGTCGAGTTCCTGGACGCGGGTGAGCATCGGGTGCACTACCTGCGCCGGCCCTTCCAGCGAGAGCCAGACTTCGGAGTGACGAGCGTGAACTACAAGCTGGATGAGCTGATTGAGCGGGCCGGGAAGCCGGCCTGATGGGAGGGAAGTCGCTTCGGCAGAACCGCCCGATCGGTTCTTGACAACTTTCTATAAAATCCTTACCTTTTAGGTAACGAAAACAGATAACTTCACGAAATGTTTGTCAAGACCGGAAAGGTGGAACCGATGCGAAAAAAACGAAGAGATACCGTCACATACGATCTCAAACAAGGCCGCAGAATCGTCTATCGAGGAACGACCAACGATTCCGAAGGACGGGAGCAGAGTCACAGTGCGGAAGGAAAGACATTCGATCGGTTGACGGTAACGTCCAGACGAATGACGAAAGAGGGAGCGAAGAAAAAGGAAGCTGAGAATCTGGAGACGTACCGAGAGGGTCACGGTGGAAGAAATCCACAGTATAATAGGAGCCGTCGCGGATGAGTCCTGACCAGTATCGCCAACGGGCATGGTCGAAGGACGACCGACATAGTTCAGCGTTAACTTCCCACGCGTAGAATGCAGCGGACCATTTCACCTGCCCCTGGGTGAACAAACCCCTATCGATCCTTCCTTGACATACTCTCTACCAAATCGTTACCTTTTGCGTAACGATGATGATTGCATTCAAAAACAGAAAGCTCGAAAAAACCTTTAACTCCAGGCGTCTCCTCGACAAGAAGTACGGAGACAGGATGGCTCGAACAATCATGACGCGGCTCGCTGTTCTTGCGAACGCTCCCACACTGGCCACAGTACCCTCTACGCCACCCGACCGACGACACCAACTCAAGGAAGATCGCGAGGGGCAGTACGCAGTCGATCTCGATCACCACATCCGGCTCATCTTCGTACCCAATCACGACCCTGTCCCCCGCCTGGAAGACGGTGGTATCGACATTGACCGCGTCACGGCGATCACGATCACGGAGGCCGCCGACTATCACTAGAGGAGAGCAAGTGATGGCGACGAACCAGTACCGCCCCGACTACGCGGTTCCTCCCGGCTGGGTCCTGGCGGAACGCCTTTCGGCCCAGGGTATTTCGCGCGCGGAGTTCGCACGACGATGCGACCGCTCCGCAAAGCTCATCAGCGAGATTGTTGCCGGAAAGGCCCCCATAGAGCCGAAGACGGCGCTTCAGTTCGAGAAGGTGCTGGGCGTCGATGCGGGCATCTGGCTTGGCATCGAGGCGGACTACCGGTTGCATCAGATGCGAGAAGCCGAGGCCAGGGAAGCGGAGGAGTCGGCGGCGTGGTCGAGGACTTTCCCGATTGTTGAACTGGCGAAGCGAGGGGCAATTCGACGCTCGTCGTCCAGGAGCGGAGCGGTATCTGAGCTGTTGGCCTTCTTCGGCGTGGCGTCGATCAAGGCGTGGCAAGCCAAGTACGGAACGGCAAACGTCGCTTATCGGCACTCGCCAAGCTTCGAGAGCGACGAGCCTTCCCTGGCGGCTTGGCTTCGTCTTGTAGCGATAGAAGCCAAAGGACAGGCATGCGCTACCTACGGACAGACGGCGTTCAAGAGGGCATTAGAGCGTATGCGCCATTTGACTCGTGCAGAGGTGCCTCAGGCACTCGACGAAGCGCGGCAACTATGCAACGACGCGGGTGTTCTTCTGTCATTGGTCAAACCATTGCCGAAAATGCGCGTAAGCGGCGCTGCCTGGTGGCTCTCGCCCCGCAGGCCCGTCATCGCGCTTAGCGCACGCCACAAGACGGACGACCACCTCTGGTTCAGCCTGTTCCACGAGGCCGCGCATATCCTCCTTCACAGTAAAAAGAACGTTTTCGTTGACGGGACCGATGGCGGCGGGGATGATGTGGAGGCCGGGGCGAACGATTGGGCGTCGCAGTTCCTGGTGCCCCAGTCTGCTTGGCGGCAATTCGTAACCGATGGCGCATTCGGAAGCCAGGACATCAGCCGGTTCGCCGACGAACAGGGGATAGCGCCGGGTCTCGTCGTCGGGAGACTCCAGCACGAAAGGCTTCTGCCTTGGAACAGTCGCCTCAACAGTCTAAAGGTGCGGCTTAAGTGGACAGAGCGTTGACGATGGAAAAGGCTATAAAAAAAATGCCCGTTGTGGGGCGTCGGGCCGGAGATGCTATTTCCCGCGACAGCGATCGCACCTCAACCGTTCTGGCGACACTTAATCGTTATTCTGAGAGGCGTGTGATTGTCGCTTTCCCGCCGGACCGGCGCTCTACCCATTCGCGCGCTGTTGCCACGGCGGTCTTCAAGGCCGTCGGCAAAGGTGCGGCAGGATTCGCACGCTCCAGACTCAAGCTCTGTGCTTGCCACGATTACCTTTTTGCTGCGGCCAAAATCACCCAAGAGTTGGCTGATTTTGCGGCGGGATCGAATGATTTCAACGACGGCTTGCTGGCCCAAACATGCCGCCAACGCCGATCTGCCCGATGACGGCCGGCCCCTGCACGACGGCGGCTCGGGGGCGACAGCTTAAGACGAATCCGTGGCGAAAGGAGAAATCATGGCGAAGCCGTTCCTTCGTTGGGCAGGCAGCAAGCGTCAGATAGTAAAGCGACTAGCCGAGCATTGGCCCGGAGGAAATACACGATACGTCGAGCCGTTTGCGGGTTCGGCGTGTTTGTTCTTCGAGTTGGAGCCTCGCTCTGCTCTCCTTGGGGACATTAACTCTGACTTGATCGAGATGTACGAAGTCGTTTGTAAGAATCCACGTGACCTCCGCCGATCATTGAGTCGCTGGAAAAATGATAGGACGGAGTATTACCGCGTGCGCAAAATGACACCTTCCGCACTGAGCGATGTCGATCGAGCGGCTCGTTTCATCTATCTCAACAGATTCTGTTTCAATGGTTTGTATCGAACAAACGGAAGCGGCCATTTCAATGTACCCTATGGAGGAGGCAAGTCCGGATCAATTCCATCAGTAGAAATGCTGAATGAAGCAAGTAGACTGCTGTCTAGGTCCGACTTGATTTCTGGAGACTTCGAACAGGTGTTGCAAGACGTAAAGAGCACCGACTTTGTATATTTGGATCCACCATTTTCTATGACAGAACGTAGATCGTTCACGGAATATGCACCTGAGACCTTTGGACAACGGGACATGGTGCGGCTACGAGCGGCGATTGAGAATCTTGACAAACTTGGCGCCACATTCCTCTTGAGTTATGCTGACTGTGATGAGGGGAAACAGCTTGTCAAGGACTTCCCTACGTACCGAGTCGAGACCAAGAGAAATATTGCCGGATTCCCTGGTAGCCGAAGACCAGCGACCGAACTCGTCGTGACAAATGCCGTTACTTAAGGTATAAGGGGGTTTCAATGAGCGAAGAGAGGAGTAGACATGAAAGTGGTCCAGTGGTTCCAAAGGGAACACTTATTCAGCTCGATGTCGGTCAGCTTCGTCCAAGTCCGCACAACCCGCGTAAGCTCTTTGATCCCGAACCGCTTGCAGCACTCAAAAAAAGTATCCGAGAGCATGGTGTACTTGTCCCGCTGACCATCTATCCGCTTCCTGGGCAAGACAAGTACGCAATTGTAGATGGGGAGCGTCGTTACAAATGTTGCTCGGATTTAGACGATGAAGGAATCGACATAGAAATTCCAGCAAATATTGTCGCTCCTCCCGATTCGATGGCGTCCCTAATCTACATGTTCAATATCCACCAGTTCCGGCAGCAATGGGAACTGATGCCGACTGCAATCGCGTTGAAATCTGTTATAGAAGAATTGGGGACGGATGACAATCGAGAACTGACCCAACTAACTGGACTTAGCGATCCTCAGGTAGAGCGCTGCAAAATCATTCTTTCGTTTCCCGATCGACACCAGGAGATGTCAATGGATCTAAATCCACGGACAAGGATTCCGTCTAACTTCTGGGTCGAGCTTTATCCTGTGTTAGATCTTGCAAAGAAACTGATACCTGGTCTCTTTGAAGAAAGGGGGCGTGATGGGCTTACAGATCTCCTCATCAAGAAGTATCGGGACAAGCGGATCAAGAGTGTCATTCATTTCCGGCGTATATTGGAGGCGTACGATGTTCAAGAAGGTGACGAACACGGAGTACAAGAAGTTACCGACCAATTGAGAGAGTACATTCTGAGTCCTAAAATGGACACGCGGAGAGCATTTGACCGATTTATATCCGACCCAAGACGAATCCAGAAAGCGACGCAGGCTGCAGACAGATTCATCAATGACCTACAAAGGGCGAAGATCGACCACGCCATTGACAACAAAGACGAGTTGATTCGAAAACTCATGATTGTCCGGCAATATGTCGATGACCTCTTGGCCAAGCTTGAAGGTGAAGATCAACCGCCAGAGGAGGATGCTTGATATTGCTTAACGCGATCTCTTATATTCGAGCAGCTAGGCGACTTCGCAGCTACAAACCTAAGAAGGTTACCTTGTGGACCTTGGTCAGATGGGCTCGACAGTTCCCAAAGGATTGTCGAGCTGATTTAATTCGACTGGTTGCGAACCTGAGGTTTCTCTCAGAAGAAGAGACTATAGCCCACCTTGTTGATTTAAACCGGATGGTTCTTTGCGCTTTAGAGAAGGATGGTATAGATATCCGAAACGTGATATATGTTTCGACCGACACAGCTGGAAGTAGCAGCAGCGTTATGTTAAACCTGCTGCGGGACCATGCGAACTTGGAACAAAGGAGAGCAAAGTTTCTGCACTCTGGTGAGGGATTGAAGATTCAGCAATGCACCAGGAAACTCGAACGTGGCGCAATCGTTTATGTCGATGACTTCGCGGGAACAGGCAAGCAATTCATTCGATCGCGTCGACACGTAGCAGAGTACGTCGTCGGTGCGTTTTCGGAGTTCTTCTTGCTCCCATGTATCTGTGAGGAGGCACAATCAAGAGTTGAGGCTGCTGGTATAAAGTCGCTGAGTGGGTTTGTTCACAAGAAATCGGAACGCCCGTTTCTTGGTGATTGCGACTTCTTGGAGCCAGGACAGCGCGAAAGACTCTTGAAGTTATCCTACAAACATTGGAATGAGAGAGCCGCCCTCGGCTTTTGTCGTTTGGCAACCAATGTCGTCTTTTATCGCACGACACCGAACACGACGCCACTGATTTTTCGAGGTAACCGTGGTCAGGACCCTTTTAGGGGAGTTATTCCCAGGTACGATGATCTTCCCGTATAACTTGGCCCGGATAACACTACGTAAGGATCCGTATCTGAAGAAGCTTATCGAAGTCGCCCCTCCCCTCGATGCGATCAACGCCACGTCGGCTCGGGAGAAGTCGATCCCGCGCGGGCAGTGATCTTCACGCGGCGGGCGACTGCCATGAAACGCATGGTCGGACGAATGATGGTCCATGATCGCCGGGACGGAGAATGAAGATATGGACGATTTAACCGCGCAGGACTCGCTTGAGCTCGAAGTATCTAATTTCGGACCGATCGTCGAGGCCAAGGTCGATCTGCGTCCGCTGACGGTGTTCGTCGGACCGAGCAACACGGGGAAATCTTATCTGGCAATCCTGATCTATGCGCTGCATCAGTATTTCCGTGACGCCTCGTCGATCAACCGTAGTTTCGTTGGAGGTAACGCGAGATTTCCTCATTTATGGCATAGTATATTGAGCGGAAAAGACGTCCATGATGTTGCCAAATGGGCCGAGCAGGCGCTAATTGACAGCACCGATTCACGTGTTGAAAGAGACATTTCCTTATCACGTTCGGTCATGGACGTAATTCGTTCCGTATTTGATGCGCAGGGTGGTCGAATTGAAACTGAGATCGGCAGGTGCTTCGGTACTGAAAACACTAATGCGCTGATACGGAAAGGGAACAGGAATGACGCACGGATTGTGTTGAACAAGGCTTTCGCCGACGATTCGGGGTCGTTCTTGCAGGAATTGAATCTCAAAACGAAGGGAACTGAATTCCGAACATTAATGCCAAAAGGAGAACCCTTGCGTATTGATGCCGGGGATATTCGGCCTTGGATTGCAATTCTGCACCGCATGGCTGATAGATTCTCAGAGCCTTATCAAAAGGGAGCGGAGTTGAGTTTACGCGCGTTGCCATTTATGAATAAACTCCTTGAAGTCACCCTGCCTCAGCTCCTTGGTCCTGTTTATCGTCCCGCGTTCTATCTCCCAGCGGATCGGACGGGCGTGATGCACAGCCATCAGGTCGTAGTGAGCGCGTTGGTACAGAATGCTACCACTGCAGGTCTGCGTCCAGACGGGGGCATCCCGATTCTATCGGGTGTTCTGGCGGATTTCCTGCAACAGTTGATTTTGCTCGGCGGTTCGGCGAACCGGCAATCCAATCCCAGAAACGATCTCAGTACACAAATCGAAGAATCAATTCTCGGCGGATCGGTGCACGTCGAAAGATCGGAGATGATCGGCTACCCGTACTTCACCTACCAGCCAAAGGGATGGAAGAATCCGATGCCATTGATGAACGCCTCGTCCATGGTGTCGGAGCTCGCGCCGGTGGTCCTGTATCTGCGGTATCTTGTCGCACCCGGCAGCGTGCTATTCATCGAAGAGCCGGAATCGCACCTGCATCCAGCCATGCAGGTGGAATTCACCCGCCAGATCGCCGCGCTCGTTCAGACGGGTGTAAGGGTGATCGTCACGACGCACAGCGAGTGGGTTCTGGAGGAACTCGCAAACATCGTCCGGCGCTCCGAACTTTCCGCGGCCCGTCGAAAGCAGATCCCCTGGGGCGAGTTCGCGTTGCGTCCCGACCAGGTAGGAGCATGGCTGTTCAAGCCGAAGCGTCGCCCGAAGGGATCGGTGGTGGAAGAAGTGAAGCTGGATGACGAAATCGGCCTTTATCCAACCGATTATGATGCAGTCAGTGAGGCGCTGTACAATGACAGCGTGAGAATTTCCAACCGCATTCAGGACAGTAACGCCGAATGAGCGGAACAGTTGCAGGGTTTGCGGACCAAGTCTCCGGTGGTTGCCAAGCTGCTCGCTGCGATAAAGAGGGGTGCCGGGTTGGTTTGGCAGAGGCACCGCGGGTGCGTGTAATTGTCGATATGGACTGCGGCACGCTGCCAATCCCCGATGATCAGAAACGGTGCGACTATCTGTTCGTCGGCGAAGAACGCAATGTGACCTGGGTCGCGCCAATTGAACTGAAGAGCGGCCGATTGAGCGCCGACACAGTGTTGGAGCAACTCAAAGGAGGTGCTCTAGCAGCTGATGCGTGGCTCCCAGAAGGGGTTTCGTTCGAATTGGCTCCAGTATTGGCGCATGGCAAAAAGATCCGTCGGAACAACCTTAGAGTGCTTCGCTCCAGGAAAATACAACTGCGTGGGCAGAGGAAAGGAACTGTGTTAATCAAGTGCGGCGATAAATTGATCGAGGCCTTCGACCAAGCGAAACATAAGGATTGAAACCATGACCGAGCCAATTGCTCTTCAGGTGTCTGACGAACTGAATGATGCGCTTTGCGACCTCCGCGACGCATCCGATGACGCAAGCGAAGAAGGGTTCCCGGCGCCATCCGATTTGGCGTTGGGGAACGCGGAACGTCTGTTGAGCGAAATGTATGGGATTTCGCCACGCCGTTTCGAGGTTTATCCCACACCCGACGGTGAGATTGCCGTTGACGCGCCAGGTGGGTGTGGGCGATCAGTTCTGTTGCTGTGCTACTCGAAAGGGGGAGCGTTGTGCCTCGTCAACATGAACGGCCATCAACGCTGCGCCCGTTACGCCACGACCGAGAGACTTCCCGACAGTTTTGTGCGTAAAGCATTGGCCGGGCTGACACATGAGAGCGATCAAGCTCGGTGAACGTTCCAGAGTTCCTTCACGCTGGCGCAGCCGTCCGAACTCGCGTGAAGAGTGATTACTGAGAACTGTTACCTTAAAAGATGACCACCCACCGCAAAAAGCTCATCGAAGTCGCCCTGCCCCTCGACGCGATTAACACTGCGTCCGCGCGGGAGAAGTCGATCCGGCACGGGCACCCGAGCACGCTGCACCTATGGTGGGCGCGGCGGCCGCTGGCGACGGCGCGGGCGGTGATCTTCGCCCAGATGGTAGACGATCCGTCCGCCAGTCCCGATCTGTTCCCCACGGAGGCGGACCAGGAGAAGGAGCGCGAGCGGCTGTTCGGCATCCTGAAAGAACTGGTCCTCTGGAAAAACACCGCCAACGAGAAGCTGCTGGAACGGGCGCGGGCAGAAATCCGCAAGAGCTGGCGCAGATCCTGCGTCGACAACGCTGGGCATCCGCGGGCTGGCGAGCTGTTCGACCCGGACAAGCTGCCCGCCTTCCACGACCCCTTCGCCGGGGGCGGCGCCCTGCCGCTGGAAGCACAGCGTCTGGGGCTGGAAGCCCATGCCAGCGACCTCAATCCTGTAGCGGTGCTCATCAACAAGGCCATGATCGAGATTCCGCCGAAGTTCGCCGGCAGGCCGCCGGTCAACCCGGAAGCACGGGCCAAGTATCTGCGCACCCGCGAATCCGACCTGAACAAGCCGTTGCTGGGTGCGCGGGCGTCCCGCCCGCACAAAGCCTGGCACAGCCGCGGATATCTTCCCCATCTGGATCAACCTGAAATCATCCAGTCCGTAACGTTTCGCCTTGCCGATTCAATCCCTGCCGACGTGGTTGTCGGCTGGAAAAATGAACTGGCGCTCACCGGCAAGGAAGCAGCGAGCGATCCACGCTGTGCGGAATTGCGCGACAGAATTGAGCGATACGCTGGACAGGGACACGGAGCTTGCTGGTTACGAGACGGGCGGGTAGCGGATCAGGTGGAGAATGCTTTACTGCACTTTGACGGGGTGCGCTACCGTTTATTGGCCTGGGTCATCATGCCCAATCACGTGCATGCGCTAATAGAGACGATGTCCGGCTTTCCACTTGAAGGCGTCATCCATTCGTGGAAATCGTTTACTGCCAAGAAAATAAACAGAATTCTGGGGAGGAGCGGCCAGGTCTGGGAGCAAGATTATTTCGACCGTTATATCCGGGACGAGAAACATCTCGCAACCGTATTAGACTATATCGAGCAGAACCCTGTGAAAGCGGGACTGGTAGACTCCGCCCATGAATGGCGGTGGAGCAGCGCAACAAGACATGCCGACGAGACGAAGCTTGAGGGCGTAAGAAAAAGGCGTGCAGACGAGACGGAGCATCGGGGAGTTGGAAAAGAGCATGCGGACAAGACGTCCGCGCTCCCAGGGTTATGGACCGGCGCTCAAGGCCTCGCCGAAGATGTGCGCTACTATGGCAAATGGATGCGCGATGAGGCCGAGAAGCGCATCGGGCATCTGTATCCGAAGATCGAAGTCACGGCAGAGATGGCAAAAGAGCGGCCCGACCTGAAACATTACGTCGACCGGAAACTCACCGTGATCGCGTGGCTGTGGGCGCGGACGGTGAAGAGCCCGAACCCGGCATTCGCCGATGTGGAGGTGCCGCTGGCCTCGACTTTCATGCTGTCGACGAAGAAGGGGAAGGAGGCGTATGTCGAGCCGGTGATTGAGGGGCGTGGGTATCGGTTTACGGTAAAGGTGGGGTTGCCGCCGGACGCGGGGGTGAAACGAGGCACAAAGTCTGGTGGCAGTGGGAGCAGCTTCCTCTGTCTCATGTCAGGTGTGCCGATGCCGTTCGAATATTTACGCTCTGAAGCGAAGGCTGGCCGTATGGGTGCTCGGTTTATGGCAGTAGTCGCGGAGGGAGATCGCGGGCGGGTGTATCTGACGCCGACGGAAGAGCATGAAGCGATCGCACAGAGCGCGATGCCGTCGGACGTACCGGAGACGGACTTGCCTGCACGTGCACTCGGGTTTCGCGTACAAGAATACGGTATGACCAAGTGGCGCGACCTCTTCACCCCCCGCCAACTCGTCGCCCTGACCACGTTCTCCAACCTGGTGGCGGAAGCGATGGAGCGCGTCAAACGCGATTACCTCGGATCGAGGGCGTCCCGCCCTCGTCGAGAGCAAGATGCTCTCGATCCCGGCGTTAGCGGGTCCCGTCCTGGTCGAGGGCAAGATGCCCTCGATCCCAGGACTTCCACATCCGGTGTGGCGCCGTCAAGCCGATACCACCGCACCCGCCTTCCGCACTTCGAGGCCGGAGAAGTGCCCCAACACGTCTGTTTCAGACTGGCGGACAGCCTGCCGCAGCATCTGCTCCAACAATGGGAGCAGGAATTGGGGCGACTCCCGGGAGCTGAGCACCAGAAACGCCGCCGGATCGAGGAGGCGCTTGATCAGGGCCATGGCGCATGCTGGTTGCGCCGTCCCGAGATCGCCGCGTTGGTGCGCGATGCCCTGCGTTACTTCGAGGGCGACCTGTATCGTCTGCATGGGTGGGTCGTCATGCCCAATCATGTCCATGTGCTGGTCACGCCGCTGGGCGATCACTCCTTGTCTGGCATCGTGCATTCATGGAAATCTGATACGGCCAACCAGGCGAACAAGGTGCTGGAGCGGAGTGGCGAGTTCTGGTATGAGGACTACTTTGACCGGTTCATGCGGGACGAGGATCACTTTGCGACGACGCTTGATTACATCCGCTGGAACCCGGTGAAGGCGGGCTTGTGCACGGAGCCGGAAGATTGGGAATGGACCAGCTACAATACCTGGAACTCCCCCCGGGAACGAGGGCATCCTGCCCTCAATGGGGATGACGAGACGCCCGGGCAACCGGATGACGAGACGCCCCTGCGCGACGGAGGCGCTGGCGCGACAGCGTATGCGGAGGTGGCGGGGGTGTATCTGGCGCTATCGTTGAACAAAGTTGGTGATCGCAGTTCAACAATTTGTGGATGGGACAATACCCGTGACAGCATTCGAAATACTTTTGGTCGGCAAGCTATTCCAATGGTCTGGGACTTTGCCGAAAGTAATACTTTCTCACGCTCGACGGGAAGTCTACTCAATGCCATTGACCAGACTGCTCGTACAATGGCTTTGCTGCCATATGGCGCTACGGGTCTCTCCAGTCAAGCCGATGCTCAATCACAGCGCCTATCTGCCGAAAGCATAGTCTCGACCGATCCACCCTACTACGACAACGTCGGTTACGCCGACCTCTCCGACTTCTTTTACGTCTGGCTACGCCGCACCGTTCGTTCGATCTATCCCGACCTCTTTGCCACGCTCGCCGTACCGAAAGCTGAAGAATTGGTTGCCACACCTTACCGTCACGGCAGCAAGGAAAAGGCGGAGACCTTTTTCCTCGACGGCATGGAACAAGCGATGCGCCGTCTCGTCGAACAGGCACACCCCGGCTTTCCGGTGTCCATCTACTATGCCTTCAAGCAGTCGGAAACCAAGGGCGACAGCGGTATTTCCAGCACCGGCTGGGAAACTTTTTTGGATGCTGTAATCCGTGCCGGATTCGCCGTCACTGGCACTTGGCCGATGCGAACCGAGCTGTCGAACCGCATGGTCGGCTTGGGCACTAACGTCCTCGCCTCCAGCATCGTCCTGGTCTGCCGCAAGCGCCCTGCGGACGCGCCCTTGGCTACCCGCCGCGAGTTCGTCGCCGCGTTGAGGGACGAACTTCCTGTCGCTCTCGCGTATCTGCAAAGCGGCAACATCGCCCCGGTTGACCTTGCCCAGGCCGCCATCGGCCCAGGCATGGCGATCTACACCCGCTACGCCAGAGTGCTCGACGCCGAGGGTAAGCCGGTATCCGTGCGCGAAGCCCTGGCGCTGATCAACCAGACGCTGGACGAGGTGCTGGCCGAGCAGGAGGGGGAATTCGACGCGGACAGCCGATGGGCGCTGGCGTGGTTCGAGCAGCAGGGCTTTGGAGAGGGGGAGTACGGCGTGGCGGAGACCCTGTCAAAAGCGAAGAACACCAGCATCGCCGGCATCGTCGATGGCGGTATTCTTGCGTCCCGAGGTGGCAAGGTTCGCCTCCTGCGGCCGGACGAGTTGGCTAGCGACTGGAACCCTACGACGGACGCGCGGCTCACGGTATGGGAGGCGGTCCACCACCTGGTCCATGCCCTTGAGTCCGGTGGGGAATCAGCCGCCGCAACGCTCGTTCGTCAACTTGGTGGCGTCGCCGAGACGGCCCGCGAACTGGCCTACCGCCTCTACACCGTCTGCGAACGCAAGAACCGCGCAGACGAGGCCCGGGCCTACAATGGCTTGGTGCAAAGCTGGCCGGAGATCGCGCATCTGTCGCGGAAGAAAGCGCTGGCCGAGCAATCGGAGATATTTTAAACCCAAGGACAAGCCTTGAACACACCACATTCCAGCAGCGCCGAGCGACCTAATTCTGCACGGCACACGCACAGGTGAGAAGGGGGACACAATTGTGACATCAGATCCAAGTGGCCGCTGGCGTTACCCGGGCGCACGATGGTGGAAGTTTGACTTCCACACCCACACGCCCGCATCTGCGGACTATGGTAGGGGACCCGACCAAACTTGCTTGAGGCAGATAACGCCGACCGACTGGCTGCTATCCTTTATGCGCGCTGGCGTGGATTGTGTAGCGGTTACCGATCATCACTCGGGAGAGTGGACCGATACCCTTAAAGAGGCACTCCTTGAGCTAGAGAGTAGGTCGCATCAGGATTTTCGACCGCTGTATCTGTTTCCGGGAGTTGAGATCACCGCCAGCGGTGGTATTCACATTCTCGCGATACTCGATACCGACAAATTCTCTGCCGACGTGGCAACGCTTCTTGGGGCAATCGGGTACCACGGTGAGCGAGGTGCGAGTGACGTCACCGCGAATCAAGCGCCGATCGGTGTCGTGGAAGCTATCATTAATTTCGGCGGTATTCCTATTCTTGCACATGTGGACGAGTCTGCGGGCGCTTGGCAACTACCGGGCAACACGCTTAAGCCATTGCTCGATCTCGCTGGTCTGTTTGCAATTGAGGTCATCAACTCCACCGCTGAGAAGCCTGCACAGTACGTCCAACGGAAGTTTGCTTGGGCAGAAGTCCTTGGGTCGGACTCGCATAATCCTACGGGCAAGACCGGCTCGCGTGTTCTCGGTTGCCACTACACATGGGTAAAGATGGCGGAACCGTCTCTCGAGGGATTGCGCCTGGCATTGCTGGACGGCGGCGGGTTTTCAATTCGGCGCAGTGATGATCCGAGTCCTTTCGATCCCTTTGGATTGCCTGATCACTTCGTCGAAGCTTTGGAAATCAACGATGCTCAATATATGGGACGAGGCGAGTCAGCAGGACTCAGCTTTAGTCCGTGGTTAAACGCGCTGGTTGGGGGGCGAGGGACGGGAAAATCAACAGTAATCCACGGAATTAGGCTCGCGTCAAGACGCGAGCAGGAATTGACAAATTTCGAAGAGAATTGCGAGCCCCGCGTGATCTTCGAACAATTTAACAGGGTTCCTGGGGACCGCACGGACCGTGGTGGTTTGACAGATTCAACAGAAATCAGTTTGACTGTGATGCGGAACGACGTTCGGTATCGAGTGCGCTGGCGCCGTGACGGTTCCGGGATAGTAGTAGAAGAGGACGCAGGCGAAATGGGTTGGTGCCCGTCAAAAATCCAAAGTGTTACGCCCGAGCGATTTCCGATCCAGATTTTCAGCCAGGGACAGATTGCAGCACTGGCGGGAGAGAACCAACAGGCATTGTTGCAGGTGATTGACGACGCAGCGGGGGTGGTCGGGCTACAGCGTCAACTCTATGATGCCAGGAGCGAATTCTATGCGGCGCGGGCACGAATTCGCGAACTGGACGGCAAGTTGGTTCATTGGGATGATCTAAAGGTTGAGATGGAGGATGTGGAGCGAAAACTGAAGCGTTTTGAGGAAGCTCGACATGGGGAAATATTAACCCGTTACCAACGCCGCATTCGGCAGCAAAGGGAGATCGAACGCCAGTTCGAGGCAACGGATGCTGCCGCGCAGCATATTGAAGATACAATCGACGCGGTGCATTCCGAAGATGTACCCGAAGGATTGTTCGACACGGAATCTGAAGAAGACTGCGAAGTCCTGTTAGCCATTGATGCATTGGCTTCCGCCATAAAGACTGCTACCGAAACCCTGCAATGCGCGGCCGAGGGACTACGCACGGTCGTCACGACACAGCGGAGCGAATTATCCAAAAGCAAATGGCAGGCGGCTGTGAATCAGATCGTGCGCGAGTACGAGCAACTGGTTGAGACACTTCAATCAGAGGGTGTCTCTGATCCAAGCGAGTACGGTCGCCTTGTACAGGAACGACAGAGACTGGATAGCGAAAACAAACTTTTGAAGTCGATCAGGGAGGAACGTTGCAGACTGAGTAAGAATTGCCGATCGCTGTTTGAGCAGGTCTTGGAGACACGGCGTGCCGTGAGTACAGGACGCGACAAATTCCTTGAAGACGCTCTGGCACAGAACAGTTTCGTGCGTATCCGAAACCTATCATACGGCGGCGATCACCGTGTCATAGAGGGCACGTTGCGCGAGGTATTGAACGTTCTTGACGACCGTTTTCAGCTCGACATTCTGGACATGGATGACGAGTCTCCAGAGAAAGGAATCGTTGCAGAGCTACTTGAGGACTTGCCGGGGGAGCCAGCGCTACGCCGTTCGGAAATGGAAAATCGCATTGACTGTTTAAAAAACCGCTTCGACGCGGCTTGCACTGGTGGGAGCGACTTTGGCGGGCACTTCAGCAATTATCTAGAACGTGAATTCGACAGAAAGCCTGAATTTCTCGACGGATTGCTGACTTGGTTCCCGGAGGATTCGTTACGGGTGGAATATAGCCGTCGGGGCGACGGTACAGACTTTCGACCCATTACCCAGGCATCTTCCGGTCAACGGTCGGCGGCGATGCTGGCCTTCCTGCTCGCACACGGAGAGGAACCGCTGGTGCTGGATCAACCTGAAGACGATCTGGATAACCATTTGATCTACGACTTGGTCGTGCGCCAGATGCGCGAAAACAAGCTTAGGCGGCAGATCATAGTTGTGACACACAACCCCAACATCGTCGTAAACGGAGATGCCGAGATGTTGCACGCGCTTGAATTTGTCGGCGGACAATGCATCGTGGCGCAATCGGGATCTCTACAGGAAGAAGCCATGCGCGAAGAGGTTTGCCGCGTGATGGAGGGCGGACGCGAGGCATTTGAGCGCCGCTATCGAAGGCTGGGACCGGAGCCAACCCATGTTTGATAGCCAAAAGGAACTGCTTGACAGAATTCGACTGGGCGAAGATACGTTCCTGGAATGCAAGGAGGTCCGATTTGCGGGTGAGCGTGTTACCGAACCTCATCGCAACTCACTCGCGGACGAACTCGCCGCCTTCGCAAACAGCCGTGGTGGCGTTTTGGTGATGGGCGTGGAAGATAACACTCGCGAGATCTTGGGTATTCCGTACGACCGTCTCAATTTGGTGGAGCGCTTTGTCCATGAGCTTTGCCAGGACTCAGTCGATCCACCCCTTGCGCCGACTATAGAGCGCCTGCGGCTGCCGACGACTACCGGCGAAGAGGTGGCTGTCATCAAGATTGACGTTTCTCGCAGTCTTTTCGTGCATCGAAGTCCGGGTGGATTCCGGCATCGAGTTGGCAGCGCCAAACGCGTAATGTCACCCGACTATCTGGCTCGTCTCTTTCAACATCGTAGCCAAACCGGGGTCATTCGGTTCGACGAGCAGACTATACCTCAAACCAAACTAGACGACTTAGACCCAGAATTGTGGCAACGGTTTATAACCTCCCGGTCGCGCAATGACCGTGAGGATTTCCTGTCCAAGATGGGCATGGCACGGACGGAGACCGACGGATCGATACTGCCAACGGTAGTTGGCGTGCTAATGGCGACAAGGGATTCTCGAGAATGGCTGCCCAATGCGTACATTCAGGCCGTAGCCTACCGGGGAGAGCAGGTTCGTTTGGAGCCGTCGGGTGACCCGTATCAGCTTGATGCTATCGACATATACGGCCCGCTGGATGCCCAAGTGGTGGATGCCTGTCGATTCGTGATGAAGAATATGAAGACAGCGGCAGATAAGAAATTGGGGCGGCGGGACCGCCCCCAGTTCGATATGACGGCAGTCTTTGAGGCATTGGTTAATGCAGTAGCCCATCGAGATTACGCTATTCACGGGTCGAAAATCAGACTCAGGCTATTTTCCAACAGGCTAGAATTGTATTCGCCTGGGACGCTTCCTAACACGTTAACAGTCGAGAGCCTTCCTTACCGGCAGTCTGCCCGTAATGAGGCAGTATGCAGCCTGCTGGCGCGTTGCACGGTGTCCGATGATGTACCCTGGCTGGTAACTGACCGCAAAACACTAATGGACAGGCGCGGGGAAGGAGTGCGTATTATCCTTGACAACAGTGAGATGCTGTCGGGCCGTCGGCCCGAGTACACTCTGATTGACGACAGCGAGTTACGGCTTGTTATCTGGGCGGCAGCATAGTTTGTGAAAGACAGCCTGACGGCAACTTCCCTGGAATCAACGCCATGAAACTCTCCACCATCGGCTTCACCAGGAAGCCGGCCCGCCGTTTCTTCGATCTGCTGCGCCAATCGGGCGCCAGGCGCGTCGTCGACGTGCGGCTCCACAATGGGTCGCAACTGGCCGGTTTCGCCAAGAAAGACGACCTCGCGTACTTTCTCGGCGAGCTTTGCGGGATGGAGTACGTACATCTGCCCGCGCTGGCCCCGACGAAGGAGATGCTGGACGACTACAGAAAACGGCGTTGCGATTGGGAGACCTACGAGGATCGCTTCATTGCGCTTATGCGCGAGCGGCGGATTGAAGCGACGGTTCAGAGAGAGATTGTCTCGGACGGCTGCCTGCTGTGCAGCGAGGACAAGCCGCACCACTGCCACCGGCGGCTCGTGGCCGAGTACCTGAAACAGCATTGGGGCGATGTCGAAATTGTCCATCTCCGATAGGAAGCATCGCATGAATATACCTGCCTCGGAATCGTTCATACCGATCATGGTGGATCGCATCGTCGCGCGCTTCGCGCCCTACCGAGTGATTCTGTTCGGCTCGCATGCGCGGGAACGGACCCGAAAGTGGAGCGACATAGATTTTCTGGTGGTGTTGCCGAATGGCACTGATCAGCATCATGCCGCTGTCGAAATTCATCGGACACTGGGCGATTTGCCCGTGGCCAAAGACATTGTCGTGACGACGCCGGAGGAAATCGGCCGTCGCGGTCATGTCGTCGGTGGTGTGCTGTACACGGCGCTTCGGGAGAGGAAAACCGTTTATGAACGACTCTGAGCGCGTCCGTGAAGCGCGTCGCTGACTTCATTTCGCCAGGGAAGATCTCGACGTGGCGAACGAGTTGCTTGGCCGCCGACGAATCCGCCATGCCTGCTTTTACGCCCAGCAGGGAGCCGAAAAGGCGCTAAAGGCGGCGCTCGTGTTTGACGGGCTCGAGGTCTCTCACGTACACGACTTGAACGCTGTGCGGAACCGGTTACCCGATTATTGGTCTGTGAAGCGCGAACATCCTGATCTCGCCGAACTCACGGTATGGGCGGCTGAATCTCGGTATCCCGGCGATTGGAAAGAGGCCACAGCGGCCGATGCCGAACGGGCGGTATCGCAGGCCCGAGGGGTTTTCAACTCGATAACGGTCGATTTTGAGCGGCGCACAAACCCGGAGTGAATTTGTGGCAACACGACATCGGGGCAACGTGGAAATCGTCCATCTTGGATAAGGAAAGAGACCATGGCAGTCACCAACCGTGAACGCGTCGCCAAGGCCCTCGATCTGCTGAAGGCGGGGTTGGCTCCCTTCGCCGATCGCGAAGTCAGGAGTGCAATCAAAGCGCGGCGATTGGACGAATACGGCTTCCGCCATTTTCCCGATGACCCGAAGCTCAAGGACAGGCCTGTCGTCGAGTGGGACGCGTCCGCGCTGCTGAAGTTGATGTGGGACACATGGAACGACGTCTTCCGGTACACGCTCGGCCACGCGGAACGAAGCCTGGTTTCCGAACTGCGCGCCTGGCGCAACAAGTGGGCGCACCAGGAACGGTTTAACAGCGACGATACGGACCGGGCTCTGGACTCCGCAGAGCGGCTGCTCACGGCCGTTTCGGCGCCACAGGCGGAAGAGGTCAATCGCATGAAGATGGAGCTTCGCCGCCTGGTGATGGACGAACAGGTGCGCGGCGAGAGACGCCGGGCGGCAGGCGGGCTTGTTGAGGCGTCGGGCATCGGCGGGCTCAAACCCTGGCGCGAGGTGGCGACGCCCCACGCCGACGTGGCCACGGGCGGGTATCAGCAGGCGGAGTTCGCGGCGGATTTGTGGCAGGTGCATCTCGGTCAGGGCTCGGACGAGTATCGCGACCCGCGGGAGTTCTTCCGGCGCACGTTCCTCACCGAAAGCCTGAGACGCCTGCTGGCGGGCGCGGCGCGGAGGCTCGCCGGTAAGGGTAGCGACCCGGTGGTGCAGCTGCAGACCAACTTCGGCGGCGGCAAGACGCACTCGATGCTGGCGCTTTATCACCTGTTTTCCGGTGTGGCGCCGCGAGAGCTTTCGGGAATGGATGACGTGCTGGCGGGCGCGAAGGTCGATGCACCCGCGGCCGTACGGCGCGTGGTGCTCGTTGGCAACCGGATTTCGCCCGGCAATCCCGTGACGAAGCCGGATGGCACGGAAGTGCGGACGTTGTGGGGCGAGCTCGCGTACCAGCTTGGCGGCAGGGATGCGTTCGACCGGGTTCGGGCCGACGACGAGCGGGCGACGAGCCCCGGCGACACGTTGCGCGAGCTTTTCAACGAATACGGGCCGTGCGTGGTGCTCATCGACGAGTGGGTGTCCTACGCGCGGCAACTCCACGATGACGGCGATCTGCCCGGCGGCAGCTTCGAGACGCAGTTCACCTTTGCGCAGGCGCTCACCGAATCGGTGAAACTCACGGACAACTGCCTGCTGGTGATCTCGCTTCCGGCTTCGGATACGTCGGGTTCGGGTTCGCCTCACACAGAGGCGGACGATGCCGAGGTGGGCGGTGTCCGGGGCCGCAGCGCGCTGGACCGGTTGCGCAACGTACTCGGCCGGGTGGACTCGCCGTGGCGGCCGGCAAGCGCCGAGGAGAGCTTCGAGATCGTTCGGCGCCGGCTGTTCGAGCCGCTCGCCGGGACAGACGCCTTCAAGCAGCGCGATCTGACGGTGCGCGCTTTCGCGGAGCTATATCGCTCGCAGCACGTGGAGTTTCCCCCCGAATGCCGGATCGGGGACTACGAGCGCCGCATTCAGGCCGCGTACCCGATTCATCCCGAAATATTCGACCGGCTTTACACGGACTGGTCCGCGCTTGCCAGGTTCCAGCGCACGCGCGGCGTGTTGCGGCTGATGGCTGCCGTGATTCATTCCCTGTGGGAAGGTGGAGACCGCAACCCGTTGATTCTGCCGTCCACCATCCCCATCGACGATCAGCGCGTGCAGAACGAGTTGACGCGATATCTGTCCGAGAACTGGACGCCCGTCATCGAAAAGGACGTGGACGGTGCGGGTGCGCTGCCGCTCAGGATCGACGCCGAGGCGCCGAACCTCGGCAAGCTATCCGCCGCCCGGCGCGTGGCGCGCACCGTCTATTTCGGATCCGCGCCGACCACGGCGGCGGCGCATCGGGGCATCGACGATGCCCGGGTCAAGCTCGGCTGCGTGATGCCGGGAGAGACGCCCGCCATATTCGGCGACGCTCTGCGCAGACTCGCGGCGGCGGCCACCTATCTCTACCAGGACGGCGCGCGGGTGTGGTACGCCACGCAGCCCACCGTCACCAAACTCGCCGAGGACCGCGCCGAGCAGTTGCGCCGCCATCCCGACGAGGTGGCCGGAGAGCTTGAAAAGCGGCTGAAGGCGGACCTGCGCGCGGGCGGAGATTTCGAGCGTATCCATCCCCTGCCCCGTTCGGGCGCGGACGTACCGGACGATCTGGATGCACGGCTCGTAGTGCTGTCGGCCGAGCAACCGTATTCCAGGGAGCCCGGCAACGCGGCCGAGGTCGCCGCAAAGGCGATCCTGGAGATGCGCGGCAATACGCCCAGGCTCTACCGCAACACGCTGGTCTTTCTGTCGGTGGACAAGGTGCGGTGGCAGGATCTGGATGAAGCCCTGCGCAGATACCTGGCGTGGGAGTCGATCCTCCAGGACAAGGTCGAACTGAACCTGGATCCTCATCAGGCCCGCCAGGCGGAAACCCAGAAAGATGCGGCCAACGACACGGTGACCGCGCGGCTGCCTGAGGCGTATCAGTGGCTGCTGGCGCCGGAGCAGTCTGAACCGAGTTCGGCGCTGTCGTGGAATGCAGTCCGCTTGACGGCGGCAGGAGCGCTCGCCGAACGCGCTTCAAAACGGCTGCGCAACGACGAAATGCTGGTTTCCATACTGGGCGCGACCATCCTGCGCAAGCATCTCGACGACGTGCCGCTCTGGCGCGGCGACTGCGTCGAGGTGCGGAAGCTCGTCGAGGATTTTGGCCAGTTCCTCTACCTCCCGCGCCTCGCCGGCCCCGACGTTCTCATACGCGCGATCCAGGACGGCGTGGCTCTGCTTTCCTGGAAATCCGACAGCTTCGCGTATGCCGAGAGCTACGACGAGGCCGAGAAGCGCTATCGCGGCCTGCGGGCGGCCGAGACGATCAGCGTCTCACCCGAGAGCAGGGCACTGCTGGTGAAGCCGCTCGTCGCCGGTGAACAGCTGGCCAGCGAGGTCTCTCCTGACACACCGGCGCGGACACCCGACAGTCCAGAGGACTCACCAACTGCTGGAGATGCACCGCCCGATTCACCCGGAAAGAAGGCCCGGCGGTTTCACGGCGCAGTCGCACTGGACGCCACGCGCGTGGGGCGCGACGCGAGCCGGATCGCCGACGAAGTGATCGCACACCTCTCCGGGCTCGTGGGTGCGAATGTCAAGGTCGCGCTGGAGATCGACGCCGAAATACCGGACGGGGCGCCGGACAACGTGGTGCGGACGGTCACCGAGAACAGCCGGACGCTGAAGTTCGAGAGCCACGGGTTCGAGGAGTCGTAACCAAATAGGGCGCCGGCTGAACCGTGCGGCACGGCCGGACTGTCCAGGTCCTGCAGTAGCCTGGAAAGCGTTGCGTCTGACAGCGGTTTTCCGTATTTTACACCGGGCAGCACCAGACCGATCCTATTCTGGCCGAGAGGCTGCGCTACGCTCAGGACTTCCATCGCTCGCCCGGACAGCGGCACCCGGTGTGGGCGTTTCGACTTCATGCGCTGGCCGGGAGAGGGTCCGCTCGCCGGTGTCCGCCTTGACTTCGTCCCACGTGGCGAGGCGCACCTCGCCCGGATGGGATGCGGTCAGCGCCGGGAACGCGAAGGCCAGCTCGGCAGACAGGGAAGCTTCCGAAGCCCGCACGGCCGCGACGGCGCCGCCATTACGGCACCCCTCTTTTCGATACGAAAATTTATCGTGATGATGAAGCATGCGTCAGAATGGAAACGGCGGACCTCCCTCCGCCAGCCTCACGGGCGACTTCGGCATCGACGGACCTTTCCATCCGCTGCTCCGAACCCTTCGATTCACGCGGTGTTCGCCTGCTTCAGGACGGCGCGTCGATGACTGGAGCGCCGTATGACCTTATCGTGCGGGCCGGGCGGCTGGTCTGCCCGGAATCCGGGCTCGACGGTCCCGGCGCGGTCGCAATTCGAGGAGACCGGATTGTCGCGACGCTGAGCGGCGCCGATGAAATCAAGGCCGCGTCCGAGCATTGTGAAGGGATGTTTGCGGGCGACCTGGTGTGGCCCGGGCTAGTGGATCTGCACGCGCATCCCGATCCGGGCACGTCCCTCGTCGGCGTCGATCCCGATCGGTTCATGCTCGCGCGAGGCGTCACGACCGTGCTCTCCCAGGGGGACGCGGGCGCGCGCAACTGGCCCGACTATCGGGAGCGTGTCATCGGCGGCGTTCGCACACGCGTCATCTCCGCGCTCAACCTGGCTGCCTGTGGCGAAACGAGGCCGGGCTGCTTTTCGGACGTCGAGGAAGCGGACGTCGACGCGTGTGTCCGCACGATCCAGGAGGCCGGGGGAGCGATCTGGGGCATCGCGGTCAACGTGTATGAAACCACGTGTGGCGACAGCGATCCGCGCGAAATCACGCGTCGAGCGTTGGAGGCCGCGGAGCGAACGGGCCGGCCGCTCCTTTTCGGGACGCGGAGCGGCCCGGATTGGCCGTTGGATGAACAGCTCGGGATGCTGAGAGCGGGAGACGTCGTGACCTACTGCCTCCACGGCTGGGGTCAGCAGATCGTTCAGGAGGGCCGCGTGCGTGACTGCGTGTGGGATGCGCGTGAGCGGGGGGTGCGCTTCGACGTCGGTCACGGCTTTGGATCGTTCGATTTCCGCGTGGCAGAGGCAGCCATTTCAGAGGGCTTCCTTCCGGACACGATTTCAACCGATCTCCAGCGCCGTCACATCGGGGGTGTGCCGCAGCACGATCTTCTGCTCGTGATGTCCAAGCTGCGCGCCGCCGGGATGTCGGAAGCGGAACTCCTGCCGCGGGTGACTTGCCGTCCCGCGGAGGTGCTCAACCGCAGCGGAGCGTTGGGGTCGCTCGCTGAAGGCGCGTGCGCGGACATCAGTGTCGTGAGGTGGAATGCGGGCTCCTTTGCCCTCCGCGACGTTTCGGGTCGAGAGCGCCCGGGCGGCGTCTGGGAGCCGGTGTTTACGATCCGCGCGGGGCAGGTTGTCGAGCCTCTCGAAGGAAGCAGGCGGACGGCACGGTCGAGGAGAGATGCGAGAGCGGCTGAATCGGCGTGACTGGAAATCACGTGTACCCTTCCGGGTACCGGGGGTTCGAATCCCCCTCTCTCCGCCAACCTCCGCCCGGGAGCGCTTTTTGCTTCCGGTTCCGGAGGAGACTGTCGCTGGAACGCGGAGCGGCGGCCGGAGGGGGTGCGGAGCGAAGCCCGGAATCGATTCAAAGTCACTTTTTTGTCGGGGACCCAACCATGTCATTTCCGATAAAGATACGCATAGGCGAAGCTGTTCTGGATGCCGAGCTGAACGATTCGGAAACGGCGCGTCAGATTGCCGACGTGCTTCCGATCGAGGCGCCGAGCTTCAATACCTGGGGCGATGAGATCTACTTTTCGATTCCGGTGGCAGCAGACCCTGACGATGCGGTTGAAACCGTGGCGCTGGGGGACCTGGGTTACTGGCCTCCCGGGCGGGCTTTGTGTATCTTTTTCGGGAAGACGCCTGTCAGCGAGGGGAATGAGATCCGGCCAGCGAGCCCGGTCAACCCGATCGGTCAAGTCATCGGGGATCCTGCCGTGTTGAAAACCGTCTCATCGTCGGAGGGGATCGTCATCGAGGCGGCGTGAGTTTTGGTGGGGCAGTAGCTCAGTCGGGAGAGCGCCAGAATCGCACTCTGGAGGTCGTGGGTTCGAATCCCATCTGCTCCACCATCGTGCGCGGCGGATCGGGGTGTGACCGTATCCCTCAGCCCCTCTCCCTGGATGAGAGGCTGAAACTGAATATCCAGGGCAATGAAAAAGAAGTTGAAATCCTCGGGATGGGTGGCTTCCGCCGTCCCTTCTCCTGCGAGAAGGGAGGAGCCATGCTTCGAGGCCGTGCTAGACGGGGCGGTAGCGGTGCCCTGTAACCTGAAATCCGCTTAGCGGGGTCGAATTCCCACGCGTGAGGTCTCGCATTCCAGGGTCGGGTTCATAAAGAAGGCGGCGTGGATCTCCAGGTCCCGTGCAACGGGCCTTCGCCGAACCCCGTCAGGACCGGAAGGTAGCAGCGGTAGGCGGTTCGGCTCGTGTGCCGTGGGGCAGCCTGGTGGGAGCTGGCCCTTTTTGAACCTCCCGGATTGGGGATCGAAGCGGGGTGCACGGCCGTAAAAACATCGCAACGCGTATCTTCTGAAAAAGGCCGATTCGGAGCAGAAACTTGGGGCGCGAAGCCTTCGAAGTTACCGCACGCAAACTGCGCCCCCAGCGCTTCGAGGACGTCGTTGCGCAGGATCACATCGTCAGGACCCTGCAGAACGCCCTGCGCTCGGATCGAATCGCCCACGCGTACCTCTTTTTCGGCCCCAGAGGCACCGGCAAGACGACGACGGCGCGGCTGCTGGCCAAGGCCCTGAATTGCGAGAACGGGCCCACGCCCGATCCGTGTGGAAGGTGTGCCCACTGTCGAGCGATTGCGGACGGCAAGAGCATGGACGTGCTGGAGATCGACGGGGCATCCAACAGAGGGATCGACGAGATTCGGCAGCTCCGAGAGGAAATCGGATACGCCGCGACCAAGGGAAAGCGCCGCGTCTACATCATCGACGAAGTCCACATGTTGACGGACCCGGCCTTCAATGCGTTGCTGAAGACGCTTGAAGAACCCCCGCCGCACGTCGTCTTCGTGTTTGCCACGACCGCGGCGCACAAGGTGCCCGAGACGATCCTTTCCAGGTGCCAGCGCTACAACTTCCGGCGGATCCCGACGCGCGATATCGCTTCTCATTTGCGGAAGACCGAAGAGGGAACGCGTGCGGAGGATGAGGCGCTCCTCCTGATCGCGCGCAGGGCCGATGGCGCGATGCGCGACGCACAGGGACTGCTCGATCAGGTCGCCTCGTTTTCCGATGGAAGGGTGACCGCGGAAGCGGTTCGGGATATGCTGGGCATCATTCCCCGGGACGTCTATTTCGAGCTCCTGCGCGCCGTTCAGGAAGCGGACGGACGGAACGCCCTCGCCCTCGTCGCCCGGGTCGCGGAAGAGGGGGGAGACGTAGGCGAATTCGTGGACGGGCTTCTGGAACACGTCAGGCTCCTGCTGGTCGCCTGCGTTTCGGGCGGGCTGAAAGAAGAAGATCTGCCCGAGACCGATCAGGCCCGGTACCGGGATACGTCGTCCGCCTTCAAGGAGGAGGATCTCCTCCGGATGCTTCAAGTCGTTTCGGACCTGGAGCTGAAACTGGGTCAGATTTCCAATCCGCGGTTTTGGCTCGAGCTGACGGTGATGAAGCTGGTCAAGATGCCGACCACCGTCTCGGTCGAGGAGGTCATCTCGAAGCTGGATCGTCTGGAGGCAAGTCTGAGACAGCGCGAGGGAGAACCTGCCGGCACCCGTCCGGAGACGCCCGCGGTTCGAACGGAGCCCGGTGCTCACGCCCCGCTTCCGGCTGAAGACCCGGGATCTCCCGTCTCCCCATCGGTGCGGGCAGGAGATTCGACCGAAGCGCAGGATGTGACGCGGTCGGGCGCGGAAGACGCAACGGTGACCTTTGAGACGATTCAGGCGGGGTGGGACGGCCTGATCGAAGCGGTCAAAGCGAAAAAGATCTCGGTCGGGACCTTTCTGGCGGAGGGGAAACCCAGCGCGTTCAACGGCCTGAAGATGACCGTGGCTTTCGCGCGCAGCAGCGCCTTTCACGCCAATCAGGTCGTGCGAAATCGGGAAATGGTGGAACAGACCGCCGCGGCCTGCTTCGGGACCGAAATCAGGATCGCGTGCGAGATCGTCGACGCGAAAGGAAGTGACGCGCCGCGCGAAGAGAGGAACGCCCTGGAGGCGGATGAGGACGTGCGGATGGCCTTGAAGATCCTGGACGGTGAGATCGTTCGACCCTGACGGGAAGAGAAGGATGCGACGTGGCCAAAGGTGTCGGATCTATGATGAAGCAGGCCCAGAAGCTTCAGGCGAAGCTGGCCCGTATTGAAGCGGAACTCGCCCAGAAGCAAGTGGAAGGCACGGCCGGAGGAGGTGTGGTCGTCGTCACGGCGAACGGCCGGCAGGAGATCGTGGGCATCAAGATCGATCCCGAGGTCGTCGACCGGGAAGACGTAGAGATGCTCGAAGATCTCATTCTGGCGGCCACGGAGGAGGCCAGGAGAAAATCGCGGGCGCTGGCCGAGCACGAAATGCAGCGAGCGACGGCCGGCCTTCTTCCGCCCGGGATGGGGCTGCCAGGCTTGATTTGAGTGCTGGAAGGGCGTTGTGGCATGGGTGTGATCGACAGATTGATTTCAGGCTTGAACCGGCTGCCCGGCATCGGAGAAAAATCGGCCAAACGCATCGCGCTTGAGATCCTCACGTGGGATACCCAGGAGGTGCGCGCGCTCACCGCGCTGATCATGGAGGTGAAGACGCGGGTCAAAAGGTGCACGATCTGCTTCAGTCTAACGGAACGGGATCCTTGCGACATCTGTTCGAGTCCAAGCCGGGATCACGCCGTCATCATGGTGGTCGACACCGTGGGCGACCTTCTGGCCATGGAGCACGCCCACGTCTTTCGTGGGGTTTACCACGTGCTGGACGGACGCATTTCGCCCCTGGACGGGGTTGCGCCGGAGGACCTGAACATTCAGGCATTGCTGGAACGGCTGGAAAAAGGCGATGTACGGGAGGTGATCCTGGCAAACGGACCGACCGTCGAGGGGGATGCCACCGCTCAATACCTCAGGCAGTGCCTTGAAGCGTTCGATCTGCACGTGACACAGATTGCGCGAGGACTGCCGGTGGGGAGCGACCTGGCGCTGGCAGACCAGGTGACGCTCTCGCGCGCGCTGGAAGGTCGCAGGGAGCTTTAGACGTGGAGCGAGCCGACACCTTGGAGCGGACTCCGGGAGGGCTGCCGATCTCCAAGCCCCGTAAGGGCCGATTGCTCACGCTACCCAACCTGCTGAGCGCGGTTCGAATCGCGCTGACGCCGGTCTTTCTGCTGATGATCTTCGCGGAGGGCCTGGTTTGGAAGCAGGCGGCGCTGCTCGTCTTCGCGGTCGCCTCGCTGACCGACTTCGATGGATGGATTGCCAGGCGCCAAGGGAGCGTCACGGAGCTGGGTCGCTTTTTGGATCCCCTCGCGGACAAGATTCTGGTCTCCTCCGCGCTGATCTCCTTCGTCGTGCTGGGGATGGTGGAGGCGTGGCTCGTGGTCATCCTGCTCGTGCGAGACTTCGGCATTACGGGTCTCCGCATCTACGGGATCCGCACCGGAAGGCCGGTGGTGACGTCCGTGCTCGCCAAATGGAAGACCGCACTGCAGCTTGTGCTTATCTTTGGCATCCTTGTCTTTGTCAACGTGCGGATCATCGAGGCGCGTTTGAGCGAGCAGCCCCTCGTCTTGACCGATAGCTTGTCCCACCTTGTCTTGAACGGCCTTGTTGCGGGCGTCACCCTCCTGGCTGTGATGTCGGGCGTGCAGTACTTCGTGGATCAAAATCGGCAATGAAGGGCGCGCGCGGTGGCCCTGATTGTTCGCGGAAGGACCCGTGGATCCATCCAGACCGGTGCTGACGAAGCCAACTTTCGCGAGGCCGGCTTGAATCTCCCCACACGGCTGATCGCCACGGGTTTCTTTTCGGGCTATTTCCGCATTGCCCCCGGCACTGCGGGATCGGTCGTTGCGCTCGGCGTTTACTGCCTGCTTCCGCCCCTCGACCTCCTGGGCTGGGCCGCCCTCATCCCCTCACTGTTCTTGGTCGCCGTCTACGTATCTGCCGTGAGCGCGTCGGCTTGGGGAGAAGATCCGCCCCACGTCGTTATCGACGAGATCGTGGGTTTTTTCGTGACGATGTGCGTGCTTCCCGCTTCCGTGACGCTGGGGGTGGCCGGGTTTCTCCTGTTTCGCCTTCTGGACATCGTCAAGCCCTTTCCCGCGGCTCAGATGGAGGCCCTGCCGGGCGGGTGGGGGATGGTGATGGACGACGTCGTGGCCGGGATCTACGGCAACCTGGCGCTGCGAGGTTTGCTCTTCCTCTGGTCGGTGTGAATGGCTGACCTGCGTACGTTCGTGGCGGTCGAGTTGCCGGACCGGATCCGCGAAGACCTCCATCGGTGGGTCGATCCGCAGAAGCGAGACCTGCCGGGCGTGCGCTGGGTGCGGTCCAGCGGGCTCCACGTGACGCTGACGTTCCTCGGCGATCTGGCGGAAGCGCTTGTTCCCCGTGTCGTGAGGGCGGTTCAGGAGGTCTCTGAGGGGCTTCGGCCTTTCACGCTCAAGCTGTCCGGGGTGAGCGGTTTTCCGCGACCCGACCGTGCCAGGGTGATATGGGTGGGCGTAGAAGGTGAGCTGAATTCGCTCTTTGCGTTGAAAGAGGGGGTAGAGGGGGCCCTGGAACCGCTCGGGTGCGCCCCGGAGCGAGGAAAGCTCCACCCCCACGTGACGCTCGGGCGTTCCTCACGTCGTCCGGTGTCACTCCTCGGCACATTCAGGCCTCTGCCCGGCGGAAAGACCTTTGGCGTGGAGCGCGTGAGCGTGATGAAGAGCGAGCTTCATCCGGACGGGGCCAGATATACGGCACTGGGTCGGGGTGAACTCCGCGCTTGACTGATACACATACGTGCAGTATATTTGGGCGTAGATATTCTGAAGTTGATCTTTCGTCGGCTGGAAGAGTGCGTGCGGCCGATTGACGCGAAACGACGACTCGTCGTTGCAGAGGAGGGGCGGTGCTATGGCGAAGCAAGGGTTGGACGGGAAGAAGCGAGCGGTAGATCTTGCCATCAGCCAAATTGAGAAGCAGTTTGGCAAGGGCTCCATCATGCGTTTGGCGGGTGATGAGGTCGGGTGTGGGCCGGTCCCGGTCATTCCTACGGGATCGATCGCGCTGGATGTCGCGCTCGGCGCGGGTGGCGTGCCTCGCGGGCGCGTGGTCGAAATTTACGGACCGGAAGGGTCGGGGAAGACGACCCTCGCCCTTCACGTCGTTGCGGAGGCACAGAAGCGAGGCGGCGTATCGGCTTTCGTAGACGCGGAGCACGCGCTGAACGTGGCCCTGGTCGAGCGGATCGGCGTCGACCTGGAAAACCTGCTGATTTCTCAGCCGGACACGGGCGAGGAGGCCCTCGAGATTACGGATACTCTGGTTCGAAGCGGGGCGTTCGACGTCGTCGTGGTCGATTCCGTCGCCGCGCTCGTCCCGAGAGCGGAGCTGGAAGGAGAGATGGGAGAATCCCACATGGGCCTGCAGGCCCGGCTGATGTCGCAGGCGCTTCGCAAGCTGACCTCCTCGATCAGCAAGTCGAAGACGTGCGTCATCTTCACGAACCAGATTCGGATGAAGATCGGCGTGATGTTCGGCAATCCGGAGACGACGAGCGGCGGAAACGCGCTGAAGTTCTATTCTTCGATCAGGATGGACATTCGGCGTATCGGCGCGATCAAGGAAGGCCAGAACATACTCGGAAATCGCGTTAGAGTACGTGTGGTAAAAAACAAGCTGGCGGCGCCCTTCAAGGAGGCTGAGTTCGACCTGATGTTCGGAGAGGGGATCTCGCGGGAAGGAAGCATCCTCGACGTCGCGGAGCTGCGCGGAATTGTCAGCAAGAGCGGGACGTGGTTTTCTTACGGCGTACATCGACTCGGGCAGGGTAGAGAGAACGCGAAGCGCTACTTGAAGGAAAACCCGGAGGTGGCTCAGAACATCGAAAAAGAGGTGAGAAAGGCTGTCTGTCTGCCGGTTGACGAGCCGGCGCCGAGGGCAGCGGCGGGGACAGCGTAGGCCCGTGGATCGTAAGAACCGGGTACCGGGAAATCAAAACACGGGTACCGGGTACCGTAAAGCAAGTGGGTCGTCCGCGGTCACGTGTCGCGGGTTCCACATGACGGCAGACAAGGAAACCGAGAAAGCCAAGAACGCCGCTCTGCGTCTCCTGGGCGGGCGGAGCTACACGCGTCGTGAGCTCGTTGGAAAGCTTCGAGACAGAGGTTTCGGCGGGCAGGCGATCCAAGATGCCCTATGCCGGCTGGCGCGGGTCGGACTGGTCGATGACCGGACCTTTGCTCGAAACTGGGCGCAGCAACAGATGCGGCGGCGTCCCGTGGGCCGGTCGAGGCTTTTCAGGGAGCTGACCCGGCGGGGCGTTGAGCAAACGGTCGTCGACGATGTGCTCGACGAAATATTCGCGGAGGTCGACCCGAACGTCGTCGCGCTCGGGTTGCTGAGGTCCAGACGTCATCGTTACGAGGGGCTTGACCGGGTGAAGGCGCTGTCCCGGATGTACGGGTTTCTGGTGCGCAGGGGATTCGAGGGCCCGGTTTCCCGGGGCGCTTCGGAAGAGATGTGGATGGAGATTTCTGATCACCAGCACTGAAGGCAGGACGTTTCGCGCGTCTCGACGGTGAGCGCGCTCGAGGTTGACCATGACCTCAGACGAAATTCGAGAAGGGTTTCTCGGTTTCTTTGAATCGAAGGGACACACCCGGGTTCCGAGTGCACCCATCGTTCCTCGGGACGACCCGACCCTGCTTTTCATCAACGCGGGGATGAACCGGTTCAAGGATGTCTTCCTGGGTACGGGCAGAAGGGACTACCGGCGCGTGGTAGATTCCCAAAAGTGCCTCAGGGTCTCCGGGAAGCACAACGACCTGGAGGAGGTGGGCATCAGTACCAAGCACCATACCTTTTTCGAGATGCTTGGGAACTGGTCCTTCGGCGACTATTTCAAGCGGGAGGCCATTGCCTGGGCGTGGGAGCTGCTCACGGAGGTGTGGCAGATCCCGGGCGAACGTCTCTGGGCCACGGTGTTCGAGGGGGACGAGGGGGATGGGCTGGCGCCCGACGAGGAGTCGGAGGTTTTGTGGCCCGAGATGACGGGCATCCCTCCGGAGCGCGTCCTGCGTCTAGGCAAGAAAGACAACTTCTGGGAGATGGGAGACACGGGACCGTGCGGTCCCTGTTCCGAAATCCACTACTATCTCGGGGAGGATGCGGCCGCTCAGTCGGCCCAACCCGACTTGGAGGGTCCCGCGTATACGGAGATCTGGAACCTGGTCTTCATCCAGTTCGACCGAGACGCGAAGCGGCGCCTCCACCCGCTTCCGGACAGCCACGTCGACACCGGAATGGGGCTCGAGCGGATCAGTGCGATCCTGCAAGGCGTGGACTCCAACTACGATACCGATCTGTTCAAAAAAATCATCGACGCCATCGGTGAGATTAGCGGAACCCCCTATGATGAGAAACACGGGGTTGCCATGCGCGTCATTGCCGATCACGTCCGGGCGCTTTCGTTCGCGATCGCTGACGGCGTCCTTCCCTCGAACGAGGGGCGGGGTTACGTGCTCCGGCGAATCTTGAGGCGTGCTGCGCGCTACGGCCGCGCCCTGGATCTGCACGAACCCTTCATCTACCGGCTGACGAAAACGGTGGCCGATGCCATGGGGCAGGCGTTTCCCGAGGTCAGGAAGCAGGCTCCGCACATCGCCCGGGTGATTCGGGCGGAAGAGGAGGGCTTCGGAATGACCCTGGACCGGGGCATCGAGATCTTTGAAGCGGTCAGTCGCCAGGGCCGGATATCCGGTCCTGATGCCTTTCGGCTTTATGACACCTACGGATTTCCACTGGACCTCACCCGGCTCATGGCGGCCGAGAAGGGGTTGGAGGTGGATGAGGCGGGCTTTGCGTGCGAGATGGCCGAGCAGCGGACCCGGTCGCGCGAGGCCGCCCGTGGGTTCTTGGTGGCACAAGATCGAATCGGTCTTCCGGAGATGCATTCAGAGTTCGTCGGCTACGAGACCCTGAGTTCGGAAGCCGTCGTCGCTGCCCTCCGGCCGGGTCCGGACAGACGTACCGACCTTTATCTGAATGTGACTCCGTTTTACGGAACCTCGGGTGGACAGGTCGGAGACGTGGGCAGGATTTACAACGAATCTTTCTCGTTCCACGTAGATGACACGCTGCGGGAGGGTTCTGCCGTCGTTCACCGGGGGCACGTGGAGCGCGGGGCGCGGGATGCGATGAGAGAGGCGCGCGTGACCGCGGAAGTCGATCGCGACCACAGGATCGATACGGCTTGCAACCACACGGCGACGCATCTGTTTCACGCGGCCCTGCGCCGCGTGCTGGGAGACCACGTGAACCAGGCCGGGTCGCTCGTCTCGCCCGAACGCCTCCGGTTCGACTTCACCCACTTTCGCGGCCTGGATCCGGACCAGAAGGAAGAGATCGAAGGCTTCGTGAACGAAGCGGTTCGCGCCGATCTCGCCGTGGACGTTTCTCACGTTTCGCTGGACCGGGCTCGTGAGCTGGGCGCCACCATGCTGTTTACCGAAAAGTACGGCGATGTCGTCCGGATGGTCCGGATCGGTGACGTGAGTCTTGAACTCTGTGGGGGGACACACGTCTCTTCCACGGGTCAGATCGGGTTCGCTCAACTGTCCGCGGAGACCGGAACGGCTGCAGGGGTGCGGCGCATAGAGGGCCTTACGGGAAGAACGGCCGAGGGAGCGCAGCGTCGTGAAAGAAAGACGCTCTCCGAGATCGAGGGACTTCTGAACGCGCAGGGGTCGGATCTGTCCGGGCGCGTGTCGGAACTGCTGGCCCGAAACCGGGAACTGGAGCGAGATCTAAGGGGACTGCGCCGAGCGCAGGCAGGATCGGAGATGAAAGCGCTGGCCCAAGGCGCGGTCGAGGTCGGGGGTGCGCGCGTGGTTGCCGCGAAAGTGGAACCGGCTGATCCGGAGAGCTTCCGGGAAATGGCAGACCGTCTCCGCGAAGCGCTGGGGTCAGGCGTCGGCGTGCTGGGGACGACGATGAACGGCAAGGCGAATCTCATTGCGGTCGTCACCGATGATCTGATACGGCGCGGACTTCAGGCAGGGGCTGTGCTGAAGGAAGTCGCCAGGATCGTCGGCGGTGGTGGTGGCGGAAAACCACACCTGGCCCAGGCCGGTGGGAAACGTCCCGAGAAGATGGACGAGGCTCTGGCCGCCGTTGAAGGCACGGTGGGGATACACCTGGAAAGGAGGAAGGCCTCTTGTCGGTCTTTCAAAAACTGATGACCGTGCGAGAAAGGCGCGGGGCGGGATTCTTCGTCTTGTTGGATCCAGACCACTCCGACAAGGAAGACCTGGTGCACGCGGCCGCGATGTTTGAAGAAAGCGGGGCCGACGCCATCCTGGTCGGTGGCAGCTTCCTGGTCTCGACCGAATTCGATCGCATGATTCGGACGATCAGGCATACCGTTCAGGTCCCCGTCATCATCTTCGGCGCCGGGTTCAACCAGATCTCTTCCGCAGCGGACGCCATCCTCTATCTTTCGATGATCAGCGGAAGAAATCCGGAACTGTTGATCGGACAGCACGTGAGAGCGGCACCGATATTGAAGGCCTACGGACTCGAGCCGATTTCAACCGGTTATATACTGGTCGACTCCGGTCGCCAGACCACCGTGGAATACATCAGCAACACGAAGCCGGTGCCGCGTCACAAGCCGGACATCGCGATGGCTCACGCGCTGGCTGCTGAGTATCTCGGGATGCAGTGTGTCTATCTGGATGCCGGTAGCGGCGCTGAACAGATGGTGCCCGAGGCGATGGTTCACGCGGTAAAGGAATACACATCCATTCCCCGAATTGTCGGGGGTGGCATTCGTCGACCGGAGGATGCGGCGTCGAAGGTCGCGGCAGGGGCATCGTTCGTCGTGATCGGGAGCGTCCTCGAGGCGCAACGGGAGGCTTCGCTCGCCCGGGCGTTTGCGGACGCCATTCACACAGCCTAGGACCGGTGGATGGTCGAGCGGACGGCAGTTGTAAGGAACAGGCTGGGTATTCATGCCCGTCCTGCAGCCATGCTGGTCAAGACCGCCTCGGTGTTCAAGTGCGAGATCGCGCTCGCCAAGGGTGGACTTGAAGTCAACGGGAAGAGCATCATGGGCGTGATGATGCTGGCTGCCGAACAGGGGTCGACGGTCCTGGTACGGACCGAAGGAGAGAATGAGGCGTTGGCCGCGGACAGATTGGTGGACGTGATCGAGTCCGTTTTCGAAGATGAGTTGGGGGAGTCGCATTCGGCCTGAGTTTGAATGTTTTCCATGAAATGTTTTTCATGCCTGAATAATTCATAAATTTGCTGAAAATCTTCATAATTTTATGTGGAACAATCAGTTATCCAATTTGAGCTAAAAAACTTTGTTTTGGTACAATACTGGAAAGCCCAGGATTTACGCAGATTGTTCAGATTTCACGAGTGATTCGGTCCAGATGCCATCGCGGCCGTGGCGTTGCGGCTCTCTAGCTGCTTCGGCGTTTCTCCTCCCCAGGGCTTAGGGGGGCCCTCTGTGGGACGGGGTCAGGTGCGGGTGCGGATGTGGGGGCGAATGGAAATTCGCGGCGTGGGGGCGGGTCCCGCAGTGGGCATCAGGCGGGGGGAGGAGTTCATTCCTTTCGCGGCGCCAATCGTTTCCAGTGAGGCTGAGTCGCCACGGCCCGAGCCTCCCCGGCGTTTGAGGGGCCTGCCTGCGCCGCGTTGGGCGCGGCAGGCAGGAGCCCTTCTTTTGTCTACTTTTCTTGGGCGGCAAGAAAAGTAGAGTAAGAGTGACTTTCCTAACCTCTCTTATGAATTATTCAGGCATGAAACGTTATGGCGCTTTCTGTTATAGGACTCAATCTTTGCCAGATCGCCCGCTGGGACAGGCGGGCGTTTGGGGAAGGGCTCCGGAGACAATGGCGTCCGTGACTGACGTGATCGACAGATCGACGCCCGCGTGACCCGGCCTGGGGTTTAAACTTGGAATCTCGATGAAGAAACTGACGGGCATACAGGGCGCACCCGGTATCGGGATTGGCGACGCCTACCTGCACCACCTGGACGATCCCTGGATCGATTACCGTCAGATCTCCGGGGAAGAGGTGGAAGAGGAGGTCGAGCGATACCTCGCCACGCTCAAAGATGCGGCGCGGGATGTCGAGGTGCTGAGGCGACAGGTGGCCGAGAAACTGGGGGCGGACTACGCCCAGATCTTCGACGCACACTTGCTCATCCTGCAAGACGAAGCACTCGAAGCGCCGACGTTGAAACTGATCCGCGAAGAGCGGGCAACCGCGGAGTACGCGTTTTGGCAGACGCTTCAAGGACTCCGCCGGCAGTTCGACGCCATCGACGATGACTACTTTCGGGCGCGGAAGGCCGACATCCTGGACATCGAGCGGCGGGTCTTGACCAAATTGTGTCAACACGAGGGGGCATTCCTGGCGCAGATGAATCCCGACTCCATCGTGTTTGCTCACGACCTCACGCCGTCGGACACGGCGCATATGCAGCGGGGCGACGTGCTTGCCCTGGTCACGGAGATTGGCGGAACCACCTCGCACGCAGCCATCATCGCGCGCGGGCTCGGAATCCCGGCTGTGCTGGGCGTAGACTCGGCCATCGCATCGGCCGAGCCGGGGGCGCCCGTCATCGTGGACGGTGGGCGAGGATGGGTCTTCATCGATCCCGATCCGGAGATCCTGGAACGGTATCAGGGAGAGGCAAGGCGTTTTCAAGAACGAGAGAAGGCCCTTTCGACATCGAGGGCCCTCTCATCCGAGACTCAGGATGGCGTCAAGGTGAGCCTTCTGGGGAACATCGAACTGCCGGAGGAGATCGAGTCTGCGATCGCGTATGGCGCGGAAGGCATCGGGCTCTACCGCACCGAGTATCTCTATCTCACCGGGGGGAGACTGCCGACGGAAGCGGAACAGACCGAGGCCTATTCCCGCCTGGCAGAGCGGGTGGCGCCACATCCGCTGGTCATCAGAACGCTGGATCTGGGTGGGGACAAGCTGCCCCTGAGAGCGCACGCGACGCCGGAGACGAACCCATTCCTGGGGTGGCGCGCAATTCGGGTGTCTCTCTCCAACAAAGAGATCTTTCGGGCGCAGCTGCGGGCGATCCTTCGATCCACGGCCAAGGGCAACGTGCGGATCATGCATCCGATGATATCGAGCCTGGAAGAGGTGATCGAGGCGAACGAGGTGCTCGAAGAGGCCCGATCGGAGCTCAGGTCGGACGGCGTTCCGTTCGATGAGGATTGCTTGGTGGGCGTGATGATTGAAGTGCCGGCCGCGGCGGTCGTTGCCGACCAGCTGGCGGAAGAGGTGGACTTCTTCAGCATCGGGACGAACGATCTGATCCAGTATACCGTTGCCGTGGACCGTAGCAACGAGCGGGTGGCCTATCTGTTCGATCCTTTCCATCCGGCCGTGCTCCGATTGATCAAGAAGGTCGTTGACGTCGGCCACCTTCAGGGCATCCCCGTGACGCTGTGCGGCGAGATGGCGGCCGACCCGTGGAGCAGCATCCTGCTTCTCGGACTGGGCGTGGACGGATTCAGCATGGGCCCCAGGGCGCTGCCGGAAGTGAAGCGTGCGATCCGATCCGTGACGAGCAGGCAGGCCACGCAGGTGGCCGAACACGTGCTGTCTCTGAAGACGCGAGAGGACATCTGGAACTTCATGCAGGAGGCGATTCCGGTCGACGTGCCGCGACCGGCGGAGGGTTGGGTGGCACGCGAGGTGGATACGGGCGTAGTGTAGGGGATTCGCACGAGCAAGCATCGTCTCAGCAGAGAGGAGGTTTCGCCGTGAACGGCGGATGGGCGATCGTTCCCGCAGCGGGGGAGGGGACTCGTTTACGTCCCCATACCTATACGACGCCAAAGGCCTTGTTGTGCGTCGCCGGGAAACCGATTCTGGGCTACATCCTCGACCAGGTCGTCAGGCTCGGCATTCGGAAGGTGGCGGTCGTCATCGGGCATTGCGGGGATCAGATCGTCGAGTTCGCCGAGTGTTATCGCGACGTGTGTGAAATCGCGTGGGTACGTCAGTCCGAACAGCTGGGTCTGGGGCACGCGGTCCATTTGACGCGAGGCCTGACGGACGGAGATCCCCTTCTGATCATTTATGGCGATACGCTGTTCGAAGGAGACCTGTCGCGGGCCGGTGAGGCTAAAGCGGACGGGATGATCGGCGTCCGCAAGGTGGAGGATCCGGGTCGGTTTGGTGTGGTCGAGCTGGATGGAAGCCGCGTCGTTCGGCTGGTCGAGAAGCCGGAAGCGTTCGTATCGGACCTGGCCATCGTGGGCGTCAACTTCATTCGGAACAGCGCGCTGCTCTTCGGTTGTCTCGACAGGATGATTCGGGAAGAGATCAAGACCCGGGGCGAATATCAACTGACCGATGCGTTCAACCTCATGGTTTCCGATGGCGCCCGTCTGGAGACGTTTTCCGTAGACGAGTGGTTCGACTGCGGGACGCCGGAGGCGTTGCTGGAAGCCAACCGGTGCCTGCTGAGCGACCTGCCGCCGCCGCCGGCTTCCGATGGGACCATTTTGAGGCCACCCGTCTTCATATCCGAATCTGCGATCTTGAAGAACGCCATTCTCGGCCCCTACGTCTCCGTGGGCGAACGGGCGAGGATCACCGACGCGCTGATCCGGAATTCCATTGTCGGAGATCGCGCTGAAGTGACGGGATGCTTCCTGGAAGCATCGCTCGTCGGCAAGAATACCGTGGTCAGGTCTGAGCCTCTCGGGCTGAACGTGGCTGAATCGTCGTGAGCACCCTTCCAGGCGTGCGTTCACGATCGAGGCGCGGGCCGATTGGACGCTGAGATCCGAAAAATCAATCGCGGAGGGAAATCCAGAAGATGCAACATCTCTTTACGTCTGAGTCCGTTTCGGAAGGGCATCCGGACAAGGTATCGGATCGGATTTCGGATGCCGTGCTGGATGCGATGCTCGAGCAGGACCCCTGCTCTCGTGTCGCCTGCGAGACGCTCGTCACGACCGGGCAGGTCATCGTCTCGGGCGAGGTCACCAGCCGCGCCAGCGTGGATATTGCAGAGCTTGTCAGGAAAACGGTCAGGAAGATCGGTTACACGGACCCTGACTACGGGTTCGACTATCGCTCCTGCGGCGTGATGATCGCGCTCGACCGCCAGTCGCCCGACATCTCTCAGGGGGTGAACGAAGGGGAGGGACTGCACGACGCGCAGGGGGCCGGAGATCAGGGGATGATGTTCGGCTACGCCTGCCGCGAGACGCCCGAGTTGATGCCGTTGCCGATTATGATGGCCCACAAGCTGGTTCAGCGGCTTGCGGCGCTGCGAAAGCGGCGCGTGCTGCCCTACCTTCGGCCCGACGGCAAGTCACAGGTGACCGTGGAGTATGACGGGGGTAAGCCGCTCAGGGTGCATACGGTGGTCTTGTCGGCGCAGCACGATCCCGAAGCGACCCACAAAAGGATCGACCGTGATCTGGTCAAGCACGTGGTCGAGTCGGTGATTCCGAGCCGCTACTTGGACAAGGATACGATCCGCCACGTGAATCCCACGGGACGGTTCGTCGTAGGCGGGCCCTGTGGAGATACCGGGCTTACCGGCCGGAAGATCATCGTGGACACGTATGGCGGCATGGGGCGGCACGGAGGCGGCGCCTTCTCGGGTAAGGATCCTTCGAAGGTGGACCGAAGCGGACATTACGCCGCGCGTTACGTGGCCAAGAACGTCGTAAAGGCCGGTTTGGCCGACCGATGCGAGGTCCAGGTGGCTTACGCCATCGGCGTGGCAGAACCGGTCTCCATTTTCGTGGACACGTTCGGGACCGGGAAGATAGAGGATGGCGCGATATCGGAGCTGATCGATCGCCACTTCGATCTCACGCCCGGGGCGATCATTCGATCCTTGGAATTGCTGCGCCCCATCTATGAACAGACGGCCGCCTATGGACATTTCGGGCGAAGAGGCGCGGCCTTCACCTGGGAGAAGACGGACAAGGCCGGGGCGCTCCGGAGCGCCGCCAAGCGTTTTGGAATGTGAACCGGAGAAAGGAACCCGCATGGCGCAGAACCCCGTTGTGGAAGTCTCGATTCCCGATTACTCGGGGCTGGATTTCAAAGTGGCCGACATCTCCGAGGCGGAATTCGGTCGTAAGGAGATCGCGATCGCCGTGAAGGAGATGCCGGGGCTCGTGTCGCTTCGAGAGAAATTTGGGGAGGAGAGGCCCCTGAAAGGCGCAAGAATCGCCGGCTCTCTGCACATGACGGTGCAGACGGCCGTGCTGATCGAGACCCTCCAGGCCCTGGGGGCCGAGGTTCGATGGGCCTCCTGCAACATTTTTTCGACACAGGATCACGCGGCAGGGGCGATCGCGGCGTCGGGAACGCCCGTGTTCGCCTGGAAGGGTGAAACGCTCGAAGAATATTGGGAGTGTACCCTGCAGGCCCTGAGCTTTCCGGACAAGGAAGGCCCGGACCTGATCGTGGACGACGGGGGAGATGCCACGCTGCTGGTCCACCGAGGCTACCGGGCCGAAGAGGACGCGGCGATCCTGTATGGGCCCGCGGAGAACAGGGAGCAGACGGTGATCGATGCGGTCTTGCGGCGCCAGCTGGAAAGGGACCCGACCTTTTGGCACGACCTGGCGGGACGCATCCGGGGGGTCTCGGAAGAGACGACCACGGGGGTGCACCGTCTCTACCAGATGCGAGAGGCGAAAACGCTTCTGTTTCCGGCGCTGAACGTCAACGATTCGATCACGAAATCCAAGTTCGACAACCTGTACGGATGCAGAGAGTCTCTGGCGGATGGCATCAAGCGCGCCACGGATGTGATGGTTGCGGGCAAAGTGGTTTGCGTCTGCGGATATGGGGACGTAGGCAAGGGTTGCGCGCAGTCGATGCGGGGCATGGGCGCCCGTGTTCTGGTCACGGAGGTGGATCCGATCTGTGCGCTCCAGGCATCCATGGAAGGTCTGGAAGTAACGACGGTTGACGATGCCCTCGCCGAGGCCAACATCTACGTGACGACGACCGGCAATCGCGGCATCATTCGCATCGAGCATATGGAGAAGATGCTCGATCAGTCGATCGTCTGCAACATCGGCCACTTCGACAACGAAATCGAGGTAGACAAGCTGAAAACCTATCCCGGAATCGAGCACGAGAACATCAAGCCGCAAGTGGACAAGTATACCTTTCCACAAGGCCACGCGATCTACCTGCTGGCCGAGGGGCGGCTGGTCAACCTCGGATGCGCGACGGGACACCCCTCCTTCGTGATGTCGGCCTCATTCACGAATCAGGTGCTTGCCCAGATCGATCTGTGGAAGGCGGCCAGAGAAGTGAATGTCTACAGGCTGCCCAAGAAGCTCGACGAAGAGGTGGCGCATCTGCATCTGGAGAAGCTCGGCGTGAAGCTGACGCGACTGACGGCCGATCAGGCCGACTATATCGGCGTGCCGCTGGACGGACCCTACAAGCCGGAACACTACAAATACTGAGGATCCGAGATCGCAGGGCCGACTTCTCCGCAGGGTCCTCTTGATGCGGCCGGCAATGGAAAGGCAGGGCGAAAGTCGGAATCGCCCTGCCTTTCCATTTTATTGTATGAGTGTATGTTAACCTGAATAATTCACAAAAAAGGTTAGGAAAGTCACTCATGCTCACCTTTTCTTGCCGCCCAAGAAAAGGTGACAAAAGAAGGGCTCCTGCCTGCCGCGCCCAACGCGGCGCAGGCAGGCCCCTCAAACGCCGGGGAGGCTAGGGCCGTGGCGACTCAGCCTCACTGGAAACGACCGGCGCCCGCGAAAGGAATGAACTCCTCCCCCCGCCTGATGCCCACTGCGGGACCCGCCCCCACACCGCGAATTTCCATTCGCCCCCACATCCGCCCCCGCACCTGACCCCGTCCCACAGAGGGCCCCCCTAAGCCCTGGGGAGGAGAAACGCGGAAGCAGCTGGAGATCCGAAACGCCACGGCCGCGATGGCATCTGGCCCGAAGCACTCGTGAAATCTGAAAAATCTGCGTAAATCGTAGGTTTTCCGGTCATTGCACTAAAACAAAGGCTTTTAGCTCAAATTGGATCACTGATTGTTCTGCATAAAATTATGGAAATTTTCAGCAACATCCATTCCCTGAAACCGCGACTGCTCCCCGGGGAGCCGCTGCATCAGGGACTAACTGATCCATGATCCAGTTTAGGAAACGAGGTCGCCGCGGCCCTCACGCGGGCCCGGTCTTTCCCGACGGATGAGGTTCAGAGCGCTCGCATCAGCCGAACAGAAACCGTCCAGGGATCGGATGTTCCGTCGAACCTTCGGGCCACGTTGATCCGGAACAGCTGCTGAGAAAAGGCGACGGCCAGCCCGGCGTTCGTCTTGAAATCGTGCAGGTTCACGTCCTGGAAGCCGTGAAACAGATGCTTATGAGGCAGCTCGGGCGAGATCCACCCCGTATCCACGAAAAGGATGAGGTTGAGGAGATGCAGCCCCGGGAGTCGCGAGAACAGATCGCCCCTGAAGAGGTAGTCCCCGTTGATCAGGATCATCCGATTCCCGAAAAACGCCTTGGTCCCATATCCGCGCAGGGTGCTCACGCCTCCCAGGTGGAACCTGTGCTGCTCGGCCGCGCTTTCGCGCGTGCCGACCCGGGCGCGGAGCACGATGGCCTGATTTCCGAAGCGGAGCTTCTGATAACGTTTAATCGTGAGGATGGCGCCGTGGTAATCGAACGCTCTGAAACCGCGTTCGTAGACTGCCTTCACGTACCAGGCGCTTCGAAAAATCGGGTTCTTCACGCGGGTGTCCGCGATGAATCCGAGCGCCAGGCGCTCAAGGTCGCCGGGCCGAACCTCGGGGTTCGCTCGAAAGCGCCGGTTGGGATAAAAGAGGCTCCACTCGGTCTCGACCGGCATGCTTTCGTAGGCATATGCCGAAAGGACACCGAACAGATGAAGTCTCGGACGCAGGCGGTAGGTCGACTGGGCTTCAAATCCATTTTTTGCCCTGAAGTAGTTTCGATCGTCTCCTTTGAATATCAGGGAAAGGAGCGAATTCTCATTGGTGGGTATGGGCTCGACATCCGCGGATTCGGTTCGGTCGAACACGGCGGCCGTCGCGGAAACCCGATCTCCGACATACGCCAGACCGGCTTCCCATCTCGGCGAAGCATTGTGCAGGCCATATCCTGCTTCCACAAACAGCTTGACGGACTCCCTCGTCTTCGGGCCGCCCTTCAGACGATAACCCAGGAAGAGCCCCTCGACACGGTTGTAACGAACCCGGAACGACCCGGACCGGGTTTGAACCTCCCTCTGGCGCACCGTCTGAGCGCCCGCGTTCTCCGGCAGTGAAACGATCGCCAGAAGGCCCAGAATCAAGCCGGGCTGCGTCAAGAATTCACCCCGCCGTTCCGCGCTGCCGGCCGATCTCGTAAAGCCTGATTTTCTTGTGCAGGTTGGTACGTTCGATTCCGAGGGACCTTGCTGCACGGGTCACGTTCCAACCACTGTGCTGGAGGACATCGGCAATGTAGGCCTTCTCCACGGACTCCCGAACTTCCCGCAACGTCTTCCCCTGCTGAATCGGAAGGGAGGCCGTCAGTCCTTCCTTCCCGACGTCGCGGGCCATAACGGGCCCCCTGAGCGCCGGAAGGTCCGCAACACCGATGTCATCCTGGGCGACCATGATCGAAAGACGCTCGACGAGGTTCTTGAGCTCACGAACGTTTCCCGGCCAGTCGTAGCGGCAAAGCACGTCGATCGCATCCGCCGCCATCCTCTTTGGCCGGAATCCGTTCTCGTCGGCGTAGATGTTGAGAAAGTGAGAGACGAGGCAGGGAATGTCTTCTCGCCGTTCACGAAGGCTCGGCGCAATGATGGGCACGACATTGAGCCTGAAAAAGAGGTCCTCTCGGAATTGACCTTCCTCGACCAATTTCAGAAGGTTCTTGTTCGTCGCGGCGATGACCCGTACGTCCACCTTGATCGTTACGGAGCCACCGACGCGCTCGAATTCGCCCTGTTCGAGCGCGCGCAACACCTTTGCCTGGACGCCAAAGCTCATGTCTCCGATTTCATCCAGGAACAGCGTGCCGCCCTCGGCCAGAAGAAACTTTCCATCTCGAGTCTTGACAGCCCCGGTGAAAGCGCCGCGGTCGCTCCCAAAGAGCTCGCTTTCGATAAGCTCTTCCGGAATCGCCGCACAGTTCACCTTGACGAAGGGTCTCTGGTTTCGAGCGCTGTCGCTGTGAAGCGCCCGCGCGATCAGTTCCTTTCCGGTCCCGCTTTCGCCCAGGATCAGCACGCGGCCGTTACTGGGCGCCACCCTATTGATCTGTTCGCGAACCGCCTCGATCTTCTCGCTTTGGCCAATCATCTCGAACCGGCCCGCGACCTCTTGCCTGAGCGTACGGTTTTCTTCGGCCAATACGGCTGCCTGAAGGGCGCGCGAAACGGCCAGGCGCACGCGATCGAGGGAGAGAGGCTTTTCAAGGAAGTCGTAAGCGCCCAGCTTCGTCGCCCGCACGGCATCCCGCACCGTCCCGTGACCTGAGATCATGATGACGGACACGCCCGAATGGTCCTCGCGCATTTTTTGGAGCAGGTCGATGCCGCTCATTCCCGGCATCACGATATCGACGAGGGCGACGTGAATCGGTCCCGTCCCCAGCTTCTGGACGGCCTCCTCGGCCGAGGAGGCGCAAACGACCGTGTAGCCTGCGCCGGAAAGGACCATGTCGAGCGATCGCCTGATGTTGCGCTCGTCATCCACGACGAGCACGGTCTGTGCATTCATTTCCTCACCTCGGGTCCTGAACCGGTTCTGCGGGCACGGGTAGACTGATTTCGAAACGGGCTCCGGCTCCAGGGTTGCCGGCAACCGTAACGCGCCCTCCGTGGTGCTCGATGACGGTTCTGGCCAAGGTCAGCCCGAGGCCCATGCCGGTTTCCTTCGTCGAAACGTAGGGCTCAAAGATTCGCTCTCTGTCCGCCTCCGGCACGCCCGGACCTGAGTCGATCACGACGAGTTTTGCCGCGTTGTTCAGGTGTCGTGTCTGGATGTCCAGGATGGCCTCTCTGCCCGCGGCGTCACTACCGTTCTCGATCAGGTTGATGATGACACGACGCATTTGCTCTGCGTCCAGGTCGATCTCGGGGAGCGCGGGGTCCAGGTCGAGTTTGATGTTGAGTTCGGGATAGAGACGAACGGCGTCCATGACGACAGTGTTGAGATCGTTGCGGGCGAGCGACAAAGAGGGCATGCGAGCAAAATCCGCGAATTCCTGCACCAGCGCCTTCAGACCTTCAACTTCCTCCGTCACGATTTCCGTGCAGTCTTCTACCAGCTTCCGGTAAGCGGGATCATCACCCCGGTATTTCTCCTTCATCTGCTGCACCGTGAGCTGAATCGGCGTGAGGGGGTTCTTGATCTCGTGGGCAAGCCGACGCGCGATTTCACGCCACGCCGCGATCTTCTCCGCCTCGACCCGCTGCCGACGATTCTGCTTGAGATCTTGGGCCATCTGGTTGAAAGCGGCGACGACCTGACCGACCTCATCGTTACGGCGGACAGGAATCCGGTAGTCCAGATTGTCCTTCGCCAGCTCACGCGTGCCCCGAATGAGGGCATAGAGGGGCTCGGTAATGCCAAGGCCAATCCGAACGCCGATGAGCGACGCCACCAAGACGACGAACGCGGCTGCAAACAGGAAGACGAGCAGAAAATCCTGGTGCAGCTCGTCTTCGATCATTTCCAGATGCTTGTAGGTCTGAACCCCCTGCTCGACATTCACGAGCTTGTCGATGCGCTCGGTGACGATCAAGGCTGCGACAATGCGTCCTTGGGTCCGTACGGGCACGAACAGCTTGAGGTGGTCGTTCTGCTCCTTGACCACGAACGGACCGGTTTCCAGGCCTCTTTCGATCGAACCGGGCACGCCGTCGGCTGGAGAGGAAAAGCGCCACGAATGATCCGAGAGACCCAACTCGGCCAGCAGCGGCCTCAGGCGGTCCGGCGCCTGCGCCCGATACGCCCCGATCAAATCGGGAGCGTTCGCCAGCGTTTCACCGGCTCTGCCCAGGAATGCCTTGCGGGTATCGTAGCTGTCCTTCGCCAGCGACAGCGCATCGTTCAAGGCTTGACCCATTTCCGGATTGATGCTGACCCAGGTTCGGGTCAGGAAGTGACGGGTGACGAACGAGAGCGCCAGTGTCGTCCCCAGTGTGAGGGTGATCAATGCGAGGATGATTTTCCGACGCAGGGAGATCGGTTTCATTCAGGCGTCTCCTGAGTGGTGTTCCAGATTTCGATCCACTGCGTCCGTTCCGCAGGCCGGTCCAGCGAGATGAAGAGCTCCAGGAGGCTGCCCTTCTCCAGCAAGTCGAGCCATCTTCGGGTTCGCTGTTGCTGTTCGGGAGAGATCGGACTTACCTCGACACGCAGGTGCAGGCCAAATCGTTCGTCTCTCGACGGCAGGACGCCGAGCGGAAAGCCTCTGAGCGTAGCGCAAAACGCCTTCGCGCTGTCGAAAACCGTTGTTTCGAGCGTGTCGGGACGGCTTGCGTACCGAATCACACGATAGCGACCTTCCCAAATGTCGTGTTCCAGGCGAATTTCTGCTGCGTGAGACCCAAGGTCTCCCCCTTCCGACGCAACGCGAAACTCCAGAAGGACGGAGGTCGTCATACCCGACTCGATCGCATCGAGGGTGCGTTCAGAAAAAAGTCTGTCGAGTGCCAGATCCAGTTTGAGCGTGTCTCGCTCGACATAGACCAGCTTCTCTGAAATCACAATGTCCTGTGAACAAACCGTCTCTGGCAGCGTCACAAAAAAAAAGAGGCCCAGCCAGAGGATGTATCGCTGTCTCACTGCCTCTTTCATGATCCCTTTTTCGATTTTGGAACCTCTTCGATCCCTCCCTGAAGCCTTCTAGAGACCTACGTTGATGCCCCCGAAACGGTGGGATTTCACGATCAAGGTTCCGGTTCCCAGTCCCAGGCTGATATCCACACGGTTGAGAAGGAGCACGCCTATTCCCAGCGTGCCATCGACGTCGTTCCGCCGTTTACCGCCCGCTGAGCGACTGACGCCGGCACCCTCAACGAAGAAGTAGACTTTGCCGACTTTCTTCAAGGGAACAAAATAGACGCCTTCCGCGGATAGGAACCGGGTACCGCCTTCCGGTCCGATCTCTCTCTGTTCGAACCCGCGAAGCTGATTCGGGCCGTCCAGGTAAAACCGCTCGTGGAAGGGCGGGGACCCGAAAATCGTCCCGGCTCTGCCCCCAAAGGAGAGGGTCTGGCCTGAGAACGTCCGAAAATGTCTGTAGACTTCGGCCTTTACCCGTAGGAAATTTTTTTGTGAACCGAGCTGAATCGTCGATAGATCGAGCTGAAGATTGAAATCTACGCCGGGTGCGCTGCCCCAGGGAATTTCGGTTGGCGTTCGTCCGAGATCGAGTCCGAGAAAGCCGACGGACCGCTGTCCCACGGCCGCGCCCACTTCACTGGCAAAGAGGCCTCCGTTCGTCTGTACCGCCGGTTCCCGGTAGTTTGCGACGGCGACCTCCGTGAAGCCGTATTTGAAGATCAAGCGATAGTCGCCCCAGACCGGCCGCTCGATCCCGATCGACCCTCCGGTGCGGTCGAGATCGTAGCCTCCCCGAGATTCCTTTTTCTTGCTCCGGTAAAGGTCTCGATCCGAAGAGGACATCGCGGCCTGGAGATACAGCGAAAGGTCGGCACCGGAGAGCCAAGGGTGGGTGTAGGTAAAGCCTGCGTGTCTCAGTCGTTCTCCGTAGTTGAATTCGGCCCCGATCAGCCTGCCGTTTCCCCACAGGTTGACGTGGTATGCGTCCAGGGCGACTCCGAATCCATCCAACTCCGTGTAGATGAGGCTGATCCCAAGGTCTCCAAACCGTTTTTCGTCGACGTAAACCATGAGGACGGCCTTGCCCACCTCGGAGCCGGGCCTGGGGGCGAGGTGAACCGTCCTGAACAGCCGGGTACGATAGAGGGCTTCTCGACCCGCGCGCATGACTTCCCGGGTCAACCGATCTCCCTTTCTCAGGCCCAAGGAGCGAAGGATGACCTCCGGCTTGGTCTTTTGGTTGCCTCGAACCTCGATCCGTTCGACGACAAGACCTTCCTGGGCAGGCAGGGGGGAGGTGTCGAGCGTGAGGAGCACGAAGATCAGAAAAGGCGGACATATTCGGTACATGGGGTTTCCCCTTCCGAGGAGAAGCGGGTTCCTTTCTTTGGTCTCCTCCTCGGTCCCGCAAAAATCATACCCTGTGCCGGGGAAAAAAGGTCGATCGGATATTAAGGTATAAGGGACTTGAAATCAAAACGTTATCACATAAGACGACTCGAGAAGGTGCAGGGCGAAGCCGCCTCTCAGTGGAAATAATAACACAGATGTGTCGTTTTTGCAACACACTTGGCGTCGCGTGCGATCTGTGACCGTGAGCCGGAAACGGAACAACCGGGATAGAACCGGTCGGGCCGGGACGGTTGGATGTCCGTCCGTTTCCGGCCCTTCTTCCGGGACGCATCGCTCCGGTTTCTCCTCGCCTCGCGCCGTTGTCCGAGGCCTGAGGTCCTGATGACAACCCTTGATTTATCTTGACGTTCGGCTTACTTTGGAGCCGACGATCGAAAACGCGGGGAGAACGTGTCCACTCAGCGCATTACCCGGTTCAAACAAAAGTATGAAACCCTGTCCGGCAAGGTGAAAGTGGTCGGCAGCCTCGGGGAGGCGGCGGAGCAGGTTATCGGGATCGTCGGAGACGCGAGCGCCCGTCGCGTTGCCCTCGGCAGGCTGCCCCAACCCTTCCACGGCGCCCTGCGGGAAGGGCTTGTCGGGCGGACCGTGGAGGTCCTCGAACCGCCGTTTGACCGGGCAGACCTGCCCCATATCATCGATACCGCCGATGTGGGCGTCTCGGAGGCCTGTTTTGCGATTGCCGAATCGGGTACGCTCGTGGAATTCACGACGGATGATGCCCTTCGCCTCGTCTCCACGCTGCCGAGGATACACGTCGGGCTGGTCTCGGCGTGTGAGGTGATGGACACGTTGATGGAGGCAGCGCCCCGGATTCGAGCCTTCCTTGCCCAGCAGTCACGACACGCTTCAGTGACCTTCATTTCAGGTCCCAGCCGGTCCGCGGATATCGAGATGCGTCTCACCTTGGGGGTGCACGGCCCGGAGATCGCTCACGCCGTCATCGTTCAGGATATGGATGCGTGAATCTCCGGCCGCGAGAATAAACAAAGGGTGGAAACGATGCCCGAGGGACGTTACGTCCGCCTGAACGAAAAAATCGATCGGGCCTTGAAGGAAAAGCGTAAGCGTTCGGCCCTCTACGAGGTCATGAAGCGGGGCCGGAACAGCCGAAACACGGCTGTGGCCGCGCTCCCGAAGAAAGAGGCCTTCCGGAAGGAAGTGCGGGCCATAAAGCTGCGCTGCCAGGAAAGGGCGGAAGCGCTCGTGGACCAGTTCTCGAAACAGGCCGGGCAGCGGGGCGCGCACGTCTTTTTGGCCCACGACGGGCCCGCGGCGATCGACTATATCCTCCGCATCGCGCGGCGCCGTGGCGCCAAGGTCGTGGCCAAGTCGAAATCTCTGACGAGCGAGGAGATCGAAGTCAACGCGCCCATGGAAGCGGCCGGGATGGACGTAATCGAGACCGACCTGGGGGAGTTGATCATCCAGAAGGCGGATGAAAAGCCGTTTCATCTGGTTTTTCCTGCGATCCACAAGACGATCGAAGAGGTGGCGGAAATCTTCGAAGAGACCACCGGGCAGGACGTGCCCACCGACGTGAACCTGATTATGAAAACAGTTCGCCGTTACCTGAGGCCGATTTTTCTGAACGCCGACATCGGCATGACGGGGGCGAACGTCGGAATCGCGGAGACCGGCACGATCGTGATCGAGACGAACGAGGGCAACGCTCGTCTCGTAAGCAGTATCCCTGACGTTCACATCTGCATTATGGGTCGTGAGAAGATCGTGGAAACGGTAGAAGATGCACTGCAGATGATGTTGGCCCATCCGATCAGCGCCGTGGGCCAACACCTGACGACCTACGTGACGGTGATGGGGGGGCGATCGCCCCTGGGGAGGGGAGAGGCCGAAGCCGGAAGGGAATCTCACATCATCATTTTGGACAATGGACGAACCCGGATGCAGCAAGACCCGCTGTTTCGGGATGCGCTCAACTGCATCCGGTGCGGCGCCTGCATGAACATCTGTCCGACGTATGGCGTGGTTGGGGGCCACACCTTCGGCCATATCTATCCCGGGCCGATCGGCATTCCCTGGACGGCGGAGGTGCACGGGCTGGAAAAGGCCGGCGACTTTGCCCCGCTTTGCATCTCTTGCGGCCTGTGCCAGGAGATCTGTCCGGCCGAGATCGATATCCCGATGATGATCGCGGCCGTGAAAGACCGGGACAGCGAGTTCCATCCACACCCGGCGGTCAATCGGGCGCTGATGGCGGCCGAGTCGTTAGCAAAGTTCGGGAGCGCTACCGCGCCTTTCTCTAACTGGATTCTGAATCGCCCCGCCTTCCGATGGGCCCTGGAGGTGACGGTCGGTCTTGACCGGCGCAGACGGCTTCCCCCGTTCCGTCGCCGGACGCTATGGAAACGGTTCAAAAACCGGCGCGCGCCAACCCCGAGGCGTCCGGCTCGCCGCGTCGCCTTCTTCGCCGACATCTACTTCGCTTACAACGCACCCGACCTTGGGATGGCAGCCGTCGAGCTGCTGGAGGCCAGGCATTGCGAGGTCGTCCTGCCGGACCAGAAGGCGTGCGGCTATCCCTACATCGGATATGGCGATCTGAAGCGGGCGAAATCGGCTGCGGACAAGAATGTAGGACTTTTGGCGCCTTATGTCGCTCAGGGATACGACATCGTGGCGGCCGAGCCGACAGCTGCCTACACGCTCAGGAAGTGCTACCCGAAGCTCCTGGAGGGCCGGGCGGACTCGCTCGCCGTGGCAGGCCGGACGTATGAACTTTTCGAGTTCCTCGGACGCATCGAGGAGGAAGAAGGCGGTGCGCCAGAGCCCGATCCTTCGTTGTCCGGCCGGCGGTTCGGATTCCATATCCCTTGTCATCAGCGGCCGCTGGGTGCCGGAAAGCAGGCGATGGCCTATCTGCGGAAGAGGGGAGCTCAGCTGGCGTTGATCGAGACGGGAACCTGTTGCGGCATGGGGGGCACGTTCGGTTTGAAGAAGGGGCTACTGGGATACGAGTTGTCCCAGGCCGTCGGGGAACCCCTTTTTGCGGCGTTTCGCGACACGAATCTGGAGGCAATCGTCACCGAAAGCAGCGTGTGCACCATCCAGCTGAGTGAGGGGACAGGGCTCGAGGTCCGACATCCCTTGGAGCTTCTCGGGAAGACGGAATCTTCCGATTGACACCGTTCGACCGGGGATCAGTCCAGGCCCTTCCGGTGGGTTCGGGCGCGATAGAGATGTCCGTCGTGAGCGGTCACATAGAGGGTTTGAAGGTCGTCGTCCCCGAAACAGCAGTTGGTTGGACTGGCAGGGACGGGATGTGTCTCGATCACGCGCCCTGAGGGGGAGAAGACGTAGATCATCGGACCCGGGCCGCTTTGTTCCCAGCCAGCCGTTGCAACGATGTTCAGCTCGCTATCGAGCGTCATGCCATCGATGCCCCGGTGGGGGACGAAGTTGTGAAGGACCTCGCAGTCTCCGAGCGTGCCGCCTTCCAGAATCGGATACGCCCTCAATTCTCTCAGTTTGCCCTCTCCATATTCACTTTGGGCGACGTAGAGGGTTTTCAGGTTGGGCGTCACGATCAGACCATTGGGGCGAGTCGTGTCGTAGGTCTGCCGTAGAATCTCATACGAGCCGTCTTCCAGAGGATCCAATCGATAGACCGACTCGTGATCGAGCTCCATGTCGGTCCGATCGTCCCCGTAACGTGGGTCCGTAAACCAGATTCGGCCCAATCTGTCTATCACGAGGTCGTTCGGGCTGTTCAATCGACAGCCTTGGAACCGATCTGCCAGGGTCACGGCGCATTCGTTCGAGTCATAACGCACGACCCTGCGGCCGTCGTCCTCCCCCTCACAGGCATACAGATGTCCCTGGGCGTCCAACGCAAGTCCGTTGCCGCCGTTGGTTCCGGTTCGATATGCTTGGCAGACCTTGGTGCCGGGATCGTAACGCATGATCCGGCTGCCCGCGATATGCGTGAAGAACAGCGCGTTCCCGTCCCAAACCGGACCTTCGGTGAACTTGAAGGGGCCAGCGACCGGCTCGAATTTCCATTCCACGAATCGATTCCTCCTGGACGACGGTCGACGATGTAACGACCGGTTTTCGGACGCGGGTTCGAGAGGGAAGGGGGTTGGGAAGCATCCGTGACTGTTCACCAAGCCTTCGACGCGGAGCCATTTTCTTTTTTGGCAGGGCCGAGATCTTGTCGAGGCGCGGCGGAAACGCGTCGACCTTCAGGCGTGGTTTGAACCGGACCCGGTCATTGGGGCGGCCCCTTACGCTCCGGACGGACCGCCACGCAGGAAAGACGACTCGACGAAAAATCGCCATTCACCTTTGAATGTCAAGTGGAACTGTTTGGCCCACGGTTCCCCCAATCCCTGCTCTCACAGAAAGGAGCTTCCGTGCCAAGGTTCAAAGCGCAATTCCTCCGTGAGGTCGGCTATGAGCTTTTTCAGGCCTCGGGATGCACCGAAGAAGACACGCGGGCCGTCGTCGACCATCTGATAGAGTCCAACCTTTTCGGTCACGATTCACACGGCGTCATCCGGTTCGGTCAATACGTCAGGTCGATTCGCGAGGGTGTATTTCAGGCGTGCGTGAGGCCTCAAGTCGCGAGTGAGACGCCGTGTACGGCTGTGATTGACGCCGGGGGCGCGCTCGGACAGGTCGGCGCCACGTTTGCCGCCGACCTGGCGATCCGGAAGGCCCGACAGCACGGCGTTGCCGCCGTGAGCCTCCGAAACACGAGCCACGTTGGCCGCGTCGGTGCCTATCCCCTCAGAGTCGCTCGAGCGGGGATGATCGGGTCGATGTTTACGAATGCAGGGCGTCTGGGCTACCAGATTGCTCCGTTTGGAGGCATCGACGGGCGGTTGAGCACGAATCCCGTCGCGTTCTCGGTACCCCGCCGCGAGGCAGACCCCATCCTCGTGGACATGACGACTTCTGTCGTGGCCGAGGGAAAGATTCGCGTGGCCATCAATCGGGGTGAAACGGTGCCCGAAGGTTGGCTCATCGACTCAGACGGCAATCCGACGACGAATCCCGCGGATTTCAAGGCCGATCCGCCGGGTGCCATTCTTCCACTCGGAGGCGTGGTGGCGCACAAGGGGTTTGCACTGGGCCTCGTGGTTGAGCTGCTCGGAGGCATATTGAGCGGCCAGGGGTGCGCGGCGGGCGAGCGGGAGATGGTGAGCAACGGGGCGCTGATTACGGCCTACCACATCGAGCACTTTGCCGAAATGGATTTCTATTACGACGAAGTCGAGGCGTTGATTCGCCACATCAGGAGCAGCCGTCTCGCTCCCGGTTTCAAGGAGATCCTGCTGCCCGGGGAGCCGGAGTTTCGGAAGGCGCGACAATTGGAGGCAGAGGGGATTGAAGTGGAGGCGCCCACGTGGGCGGACGTGTGCGAGGCAGCCCGGGAGCTGGGTTTGAACCCGGCGAAGTGGGGCTAGACCTTATGTATTGACGTGTATATGAAAGACCTCCTCTGATCTCGGTTACCTGCCTGCCGCGCGGGGCTTGGCGCAGGCAGGTCTGACTGGCATGGACGGCAATGTCGCCGACCTCCTGAGTGATTCCGTGTGATTCTGCGACGTTTTACTCATGTGGACTTCTGAAACTGACCGTTAGTCTTGCTAACGCTGCCCGTAACGCGCGATCACCCCAGCCCGACTCTTTAGGGCTTTATCCGGGTTATCCAACGCAGAAACGTGAATAATCAGTCGCCTATGGTGCGGATGATGCGCCCCTGCTGGTCAACCACGTAGATCGGCTCCCTCGTGAGACTGACGCCGCACGTCAGCTTGGGCTCCGCGAAAGCGGGCGGCGCTGCACCCCACATCTTTCGGTCGTGCGAGAGATCGGAATTCATGCCACGTCCCCAAACCCGTTCAGCGCTTTCCAGCCGACCCGTCCGGCCCTCGTCTCCGACGATCGACGGGAGGTTACTGGCGATCCTCCCTTGTCCGTACAGTTCGACGCCGCGGAGGACGTCAGGATGTGCCCGCGTGACATCGAGAACAGGGCCGAGGGCCGAGGGCTGGTATGCGGTGATCTTTGCGACTGCCTTACCGGCGTTGGCACCGGGCAGCGTATAGGCGTCTGCCTGGGAGATATCGACGCCGTAGCCGAGATCGGCCAGGGACTGAAGCGTGATCGCGCTGAGCGTCCCTCCGCCATATGGCGCCATGAGTTCGCCATCGAGAACGGGAAGCCTCCAGTGCGACTCACCCGTCTGCAACGGCACCTTCGCACCCTCGTAGTCCCGTCCGCCGGCGTCGTCGAAGGCAGCAGTCGCCAGCGGACCGTTGAAGTGATTGTCGCCATTTGGCGGGTTCTGGTAGAAGCCGAACTCGCTCCATACCTCACTGGCAAACCCCAGAACGTGCCCTATCTCGTGGAGTCCTGTAATCAGCAAATTGGCGTGACTCAAATCGAACGACATGCATCCAAGGACGGGCAGATGGGTCTCCTCGCGCAGCACATGTAGGCCTGCCCTTCCATGAACGCCGCGGCCTATGAAGGTGCTCACATAAATCCGCAGGTCGTCTATCCGCTCTCCGGAAGGGATCACATACGACTGATCGCCGCACTGACCCGACCAGCCCTGAGTAAATTCGTAGTCCGGCAGGTCCTCCGTAATTACCGCCATCCAGCGCCGGGCCACGTATTGGAGCACGTTCTTCTGGGATTCAGTAAAGTCATCGAGAAGGACGAGTTCGATGTCGAAGTCGCCCTTGGGTAACGTCTCGTAGGGATTGCCCCGAAGATCCAGATCCCGCAGGTTGGTCAAGCCCGAAAGCGGCGAGGTGTCCGTGATGCTGTTGGCCGCAAGATTCAACTCCATCAGGCTGGTCAAGCCGGAAAGCGCCGAGATTTCCTCGATGTTATTGAAGGCAAGATTCAGGAATGTCAGGTTGGTCAAGCCTGCCAGAGGCGAGATATCCGTGATGTTGTTGTCGTTTAGCCCTAGCTGTGTCAGGTTGGTCAAGCCCGAAAGTGCCGAGATGTCCGAGACGTTGTTGAGACCAAGCCCTAGCTGTGTCAGGTTGGTCAAGCCCGAAAGCGGCGAGATGTCCTCGATCTGGTTTTCCCAAAAGTTAAGCTCTGTCAAATTGGTCAAACCCGAAAGCGGCGATACATCCGCGATCTTGTTGTGGGAAAGTCTTAACGACGTCAAATTGGTCAAGTCCGAAAGCGGCGAGAGATCCGAGGTGTTGGTTGCGATAACACTCAGCAGTTCCAAGTTGGTCAAGCCCGAAAGCGGCGAGAGATCCGGAATGTTGGTGTCGCTAAGACTCAGCCGCCACAGGTTGGTCAAGCCCGAAAGCGGCGAGAGATCCGTGATGGGGTTGTAAGCAAGCAACAACCCGCGCAGGTTGGCGGCAAACTCCAGCCCGGTCAAAGCGCTGATGCCCGCATCGAAGTCCGCCTCGAGCCATGTCAAAGTCTCCATTTCGGCCACGGTTATCGGCGCACCACTCGTCTTGCCCAAGGCAGCTTCAACCGCCGCCCGCAGGTTGGCGTCCGGGATCCTGACAATCGGAGAAGGAACATAGGAAACGCTGACTCCCCTGGCCTGGAGCGCTGGAATGTGTGTACTGTGGGATGCGGCGTTCAGGGGGTTATTTTTGACATCAACTGTGCCTCCCCTTCCCAGACCTTTATTAGCCGCGAGGCTAGCCAGATCGGATATGTTATTGGCCGTAAGGGTCACGTCCGTCAGGTTCGTCAAGCCTTCCAGGACTGATATGTCCGTGATGTTGTTGGAAGCAAGATCCAGCCATGTCAGGTTGGTTGCGGACTCCAGCCCGGTCAGATCGCTGATGTCGGCATCGCTGGCCTCGAGACTATCCAATGTGACCATCTCGGCCTGTGTGATCGGCGCGTCGCGGGCCTTGTCCAGGGCCGCCTCGATCACCGCGCGCAGGTTGGCGTCCGGGATCGTGACAAGAACATCAAAGGAAACGCTTACCCCCCTGGCCTGGAACGCTGGAATGTGTGTACTGTGGGATGCGGCGTTCAGGGGGTTGTTTTTGACATCAACTGTGCCTCCCCTTCCCAGACCTTTATTAGCCGCGAGGCTAGCCAGATCGGATATGTTATTGGCCGTAAGGGTCACGTCCGTCAGGTTCGTCAAGCCTTCCAGGACTGATATGTCCGTGATGTTGTTGGAAGCAAGATCCAGCCACGTCAGGTTGGTTGCGGACTCCAGCCCGGTCAGATCGCTGATGTCGGCATCGCTGGCCTCGAGACTATCCAATGTGACCATCTCGGCCTGTGTGATCGGCGCGCCAGTGGCTTTGCGAAGAGCCGCCTCGATCGCCGCCCGCAGGTTGGCGTCCGGGATCGTGACAAGAACATCAAAGGAAACGCTTACCCCCCTGGCCTGGAACGCTGGAATGTGTGTACTGTGGGATGCGGCGTTCAGGGGGTTGTTTTTGACATCAACTGTGCCTCCCCTTCCCAGACCTTTATTAGCCGCGAGGCTAGCCAGATCGGATATGTTATTGGCCGTAAGGGTCACGTCCGTCAGGTTCGTCAAGCCTTCCAGGACTGATATGTCCGTGATGTTGTTGGAAGCAAGATCCAGCCATGTCAGGTTGGTTGCGGACTCCAGCCCGGTCAGATCGCTGATGTCGGCATCGCTGGCCTCGAGACTATCCAATGTGACCATCTCGGCCTGTGTGATCGGCGCGCCAGTGGCTTTGCGAAGAGCCGCCTCGATCGCCGCCCGCAGGTTGGCGTCCGGGATCGTGACAAGAACATCAAAGGAAACGCTGACTCCCCTGGCCTGGAGCGCTGGAATGTGTGTACTGTGGGATGCGGCGTTCAGGGGGTTATTTTTGACATCAACTGTGCCTCCCCTTCCCAGACCTTTATTAGCCGCGAGGCTAGCCAGATCGGATATGTTATTGGCCGTAAGGGTCACGTCCGTCAGGTTCGTCAAGCCTGCCAGCGCCGAGATATCCGCAATGTTGTTGGAGGCAAGATCCAGCCACGTCAGGTTGGTTGCGGACTCCAGCCCGGTCAGATCGCTGATGTCGGCATCGCTGGCCTCGAGACTATCCAATGTGACCATCTCGGCCTGTGTGATCGGCGCGCCAGTGGCTTTGCGAAGAGCCGCCTCGATCGCCGCCCGCAGGTTGGCGTCCGGGATCGTGACAAGAACATCAAAGGAAACGCTTACCCCCCTGGCCTGGAGCGCTGGAATGTGTGTACTGTGGGATGCGGCGTTCAGGGGGTTATTTTTGACATCAACTGTGCCTCCCCTTCCCAGACCTTTATTAGCCGCGAGGCTAGCCAGATCGGATATGTTATTGGCCGTAAGGGTCACGTCCGTCAGGTTCGTCAAGCCTGCCAGCGCCGAGATGTCCGCAATGTTGTTGGAGGCAAGATCCAGCCATGTCAGGTTGGTTGCGGACTCCAGCCCGGTCAGATCGCTGATGTCGGCATCGCTGGCCTCGAGACTATCCAATGTGGCCATTTCAGCCTGTGTGATCGGCGCGCCGCTCGCCTTGCCCAGGGCCTCCTCGATCGCCGCCCGCAGGTTGGCGTCGGGAATGGCGACAACAGGGGAGGCCACCTTGCCGAAATTCTGCGCAAAGATCACGAAGTCGGAAAACCCGACGGACCCGTCGCTATCCAGGTCGAACCGCGCTTGATATTTTCCGTCGCCCTGCTGTGTCCCGAACTTTTCCGCAAACAGCAGAAAATCGCCGAAGCCAATCGTCCCGTCACCGTCAAAGTCCGGAATAGACGCGGTATCGTCGCCTTTGGCACTTGTCGTCATTGCGTGGGTTGCCGTACCATAACCCTCTGAGCTGAAACCCCAGGAGGCCTGACAGACGCAGACCAGCAACGCAACGGTGGAAATGGACATCGTCAGTTTTTTCGAAGACATCCGCCACGCTCCTCTCGTCTATAGTGAACTGACGCCGTTTCGGCGTTGAGAAAAGTCACAGGTGACCGCAACGTCTCGAGCGACCCGCCTGCACCTGTCTTGTCGCCGGAATGAAAGGCGATGCCGACGTCTGTACAGCACCGTGGCATCCCTGGGTTCAGAGACGCCATTTCGTCCTCAGACCTACTTCAACAGCAACATCCGCCTGGAGGCCGAAAAATCGCCGGCCTGTATGCGATACAGATAGATGCCGCTGGCCACGCGCCGGCCCAATGCGTCCGTCCCGTCCCACGTGGCCGTAAACGATCCCGCCTCCTTGCTCTCGTTCACCAGTTCGCGCACCTCCTGGCCCAGCAGATTATATACGGACAGCCGGACCGGCCCCGCCTGGGGAAGCTGGTATCGGATTGCCGTGGAGGGGTTGAACGGATTGGGCATGTTCTGGTTCAGACCGTATCGATCCGGCAGCGGGTTCAGATTCCCGATTTCAACGCGGGCCAGCAGATCGATTTTTCCATCCAGCCCGACCAGCACGCTCTCGGAGACCTGAAAATCAGACGACACCGGCGTGCCGCTCGACTTGAAGACGAGCTCAATGAGCTTGCCGTCGCCGGTGGCGCCTTGGCCATCCACTTTCACGGCGCCGATATCCAATCTTCCCGGCGTCCGGTCCGATACGAGGAAAAGCGTCTGCTGGCCCGTACTGGATTTGAGCAGATTCCCGTCCAACTCCCTGGTTTCCACAAACTCGTACTTCGCCGCATCGTAAATGAGCGAGAATCCGTACCCTTTCAGGTTCTTCGTATGCGCCAATGAGACTTGCATTTTAAACGTACCGTTGTCCGTACGCGACGCGTCAGCCCGATCCAGCTTCAGTGCGGCAAAGGCGTTCTGGCCTCCGGCAATGGTCAATCCCCGTGTCATTTCTCCTGCAGATACCGATGCGACTCGGCGGCCGAATTCAGGCAATCTATTCCCGTGAGAGAACACTGGTTCATCGTTCCCACGAGGCCGCATCGGGGATGCCGTGACTGGTGAGGACCTCCAGCCCCGTTTCTGTTAGCCCGAGGCTGGCGGCAGGCCTCTTCGCAGCCGCCTCCGGCCAGTCCCGCAGGATGCCCCGGACGTCTCCCGTGGCGCGGTCCAGCAGGAGTGTGGCAGAGGGGTCGTCCTCGCCATCCAGGATGGAAACGCCCTCGGGGCCCGAAAGCGCAATGCGCGCCAGCCTGCCGGCCCAATCCTCCCGTACCGGCAGAATGAAGGCGAAGGCGCCCCCCTTGCTGCCGCACCCGTACTCGGGCATGCCGAAGGGCAGGCTGAACAGGTTGTTGCCGTGTACGTCCTCGCCCATAAGCGTGTACGGCCCTTCGATCCGAGGCAGAGAAGGCGGAGCGCTGACCGCGAATGCGGGTTCGAGGAAGAGCTCGTTGTTCTCGTTCAGGCCACCCCATAGCATCAGGCCTCTGGAGGAAGTGGCTTTTGCCGCAGCCACGGGCGAGCTCTCGCTTCGTGACCGGTGGGCGAGCGCCCTGGCAAACGAGTAGTCGCTGATCCATCGGGGTTCGCAGTACGCCATCAGGTCGGACGTTGCAGGGTTCACCAGCGCTTCGTTGACGAAATCGTATCCCCACGCACCAATGGAGCCGTCCTCGGTGGGATAATAGGGGTCCGGAGTAAATGCGCCGCACCCCGGGGCATGCGCGAGATTCAGGTTATGGCCCAGTTCGTGTGCGATGACCGATTCGTGGAGTATGGCCATACTTAGAAATCCACCCAATTGGCCTATTCCTGCCACACCTCGGGTCTCCTCTCTTATGATTCCCATATAATGACCCTTCGCGCCTTCCATGGCGTAGATCAACTCGATTTCAGGCCGGATCCCTTTGCAGATTTCGCCTACGGGATCCAGAGATATCATCACCGGCTCGTGCACCTTCAGCCGGAACTCGCGCACCGGCAGGAGATCGCGGGTCATCCGGAACAGATCGGACTCGGCCGACAGGCCCTCGGTCTGCGCCAAGACGGAACGATCGGGGTTCTGTTCCCACAGAAGCGGTATCAGCGTCAGCTCAAAGGGCGGGACCGAACGCACATCCAGTGCCGTCCGGCCCGTCTCGGGCAAGCGGGTGCCTACGCCCAGTGCCGCATCCAGGGTCTGGTCCGGATCGATCTCGACCACCATCTCCAGCCCCGGCATGACGACGGAGCCGGGCACCACGGCGTTGGCTGAATTCAACAGCGACGCCTCGTTGACCTGCCGGGGGATGTTCGTTGTTTGGCCGCCGATGTTCGCCGTGTGTACTTCCACCCCATCCCTGTAGAAGATCGCCCGAACGGGGGGCATGGCGGCATCGACATCCCTGTCAGCCGTGACGAAGACGCGCAGCAAGGCGGCCTCCCCGGCCAACAGTGGCACGGGAAACTCGAGCGATTGCGTGGCCTGTACCAGGTATGCCGCCGCCTCCTCGGAAGGGGCGCAGTTGGATACGCGGACGGACAAAATTGTCCCCATCCACCGCTGGAATGCGGCGTCCTGCGGTGAACACAGCCGCGTTTCCTGCAATTGCAGAATTTCAAGGGTGAGATTCGTGAGGACGGCAGGCACTGTTCCGGACATACCCCGGTTCAAGGCGAGGCGCAGCGCATTGAGGTTGGTGAGTTGTCCCAGTTCGGGCGGGATATTCCCGCTTAGCTTGTTTGTGGAGAGATTCAGCTCCCGGAGCTTGGTGAGTTGTCCCAGTTCCGGCGGAATACTGCCCGTCAGGTTGTTGTCGATGAGATAGAGGATTTCGACATTCTCGAGCTGCCCCAGTTCCGGCGGGATGTTGCCGCTCAACTCGTTTGTGGAGAGATTCAGCTCGAGGAGGTTGGTGAGTTGCCCCAGTTCCGGCGGGATGTTGCCCGTCAGGTTGTTATTCGTGAGGTCCAGGCGTTCCAGGTTGGTGAGTTGTCCCAGTTCCGGCGAGATATTGCCGCTCAACCGGTTTGTGGAGAGATTCAGCTCCCGGAGGTTGGTGAGTTGTCCCAGTTCGTTCGGGATCTCCCCCGTCAGATGGACGTTCCCGAGACTCAGGCGTTCCAGGTTGGTGAGTTGTCCCAGTTCGGGGGGGATCTCCCCCATCAGGATGTTATTCGTCAGATCCAGGCGTTCCAGGTTGGTAAGTTGCCCCAATTCCGGTGGGATATTGCCCGTCAGGCGGTTGTTAAAGAGAACCACTCTGCGCAGGTTGGTGAGCCGCACGAGTTCCGGGGGTATCCCCGTCAGACGGTTCCCCCACAGCTGCAGGCTTTGCAGGTTGGCGAGTTGCCCCAGTTCAGAGGGGATATTGCCGATTAATTCGTTTCCCCCGAGGTCCAACGCCGTCAGATTGGTGAGTTGCCCCAGCTCGTCAGGTATCTCCCCCGTCAGATGGTTCCTCCACAGCTGCAGGCTTTGCAGGTTGGCGAGTTGCCCCAGTTCAGAGGGGATATTGCCGATTAATTCGTTTCCCCCGAGGTTCAACGCCGTCAGATTGGTGAGTTGCCCCAGCTCGTCAGGTATCTCCCCCGTCAGATGGTTCCCCCACAGCCGCAGGCTTTGCAGGTTGGCGAGTTGCCCCAGGTCAACCGGGATGGTCCCTTGCAGGTTATTCTCCTGCAGAAACAGTCTGGTCACGCGCCCGTCGGCATTGGTGGTCACGCCGTGCCATTCGCCCAGGGGCGCGACGCTCGCCCAGTTCGTGGCGTTCTTCCAGTTGCGCCCTTCCGTTCCGTTGTACAGCGTGACCAGAGTGTAATAGTCCGGGCGGACGTCGGTGCACCGGGCTATTTCGCCGTTCGGAATTCCATTGAGCCACGCCTGGAAATCAGCGTGGGGGGGCGAGCATAGCCTCGTCCCTTCCAGTCTTAGAGACTCGAGGGAGAGACGCGCCAAGCCCTGAGGCAGTGGACCGGACAGGACGGGGTTGGCGGCGAGGGTCAGTGTTTTCAGGTTGGCCAGGCTGCGGAGTGCAGGAGGAAGGAAACCGCTGAGGTTGTTATCCTTCAGGTTCAAATGGGTCACGCGTCCCTCGGCATCGGTGGTCACGCCGAACCATTCACCCAGTGGAGCGGGAGTCGACCAGTTTTTCCTGCTTTTCCAATTCGTGCCATCCGTCTCTCTGTAAAGCGCAATCAATGCCTCCCGTTCCGGGTTCGCGCAATAAGAAGCTCCGATTGTTTTTTCAATGCCGTCGAGCCATTGCCCGAATTCGGCAGTCCTAAGCACGCACACCGAGGTGCCGGCCAGATCGAGAATCTCAAGAGTGAAGTCCGCAAATCCTTCCGGCAAGGGTCCCCACAGACGGGAGTTACCATTCAAAGTCAGCTGCTTGATATTCGTCAGGCTTCCCAGTGCGTTGGGAATCGCCCCCGTCAACTGGTTCACGCCAAGGTACAAATGCTGAAGGTTGGTGAGTTGCCCAAGTTCTGCGGGTATTGACTCCGCCAGTTGGTTCGACTGAAGTTCTAGGTACGTGAGCTTGGACAGCCGTCCCAGTTCGGTCGGAATCGTCCCCGTCAACTGGTTGAAGTGAAGGTACAATCTCTCCAGACTGGTCAACTGACCAAGTTCCACCGGAATCGTCCCGGTTAAAAAGTTGGGGCCGAGATCCAACGATGTGAGATTGGTCAGCTGTGCGAGTTCCACCGGAATCGTCCCCGTCAACTGGTTCGCGCGAAGGTTCAACCATGTGAGATTGGTCAGCTGTCCCAGTTCGGTCGGAATCGTCCCCGTCATCTTGTTATGCTCAAGATCCAACGATGTGAGATTGGTCAGCTGTGCGAGTTCCACCGGAATCGTCCCCGTCAACTGGTTCCCGCCAAGATCCAACCATGTGAGCTTGGTCAGCCGTGCGAGTTCCACCGGAATCGTCCCCGTCAACTGGTTGTTGCTAAGGTACAATTCCAAGAGCTTGGTTAACCGTGCCAGTTCCGGCGGAATTGCCCCCGTCAATTGGTTCCCGCCAAGATCCAACCATGTGAGCTTGGTCAGCCGTGCGAGTTCCACCGGAATCGTCCCCGTCAATTGGTTCCCGCCAAGATCCAACCTTGTGAGCTTGGTCAGCCGTGCGAGTTCCACCGGAATCGTCCCCGTCAACTGGTTCGCGCGAAGGGACAAATGTGTGAGATTCGTGAGCCGTGTGAGTTCCACCGGAATCGTCCCCGTCAACTGGTTCGCGCGAAGGGCCAACCATGTGAGCTTGGTCAGCCGTGCGAGTTCCACCGGAATCGCCCCCGTCAACTTGTTCACGCCAAGTTCCAACCATGTGAGATTGGTCAGCCGTGCGAGTTCCACCGGAATCACTCCCGTCAACTGGTTGCGCCAAAGGAACAAGCGCGAGAGCTTGGACAGCCGTGCCAGTTGCACCGGTAGCGTACCGTGCAGGTTGTTATCCCTCAGGAACAATACAGTCACACGCCCATTGGAGTCGGTGGTGACGCCATACCATTCGTCCAGGGGCGCAGCGCTCAACCAGTTCTCTTTGTTCGTCCAGCTCGGTCCATCCGTCGCCTCGTAAAGCGCGACCAGAGCGGCCCTGTCGTCGGTAGGTATCACCGCGGCAACGGTTATACTCACGGCAGCCGAGCAGTTGTTTCCGGTGTCGGATTCACCCGTCACCGGATCCACACAGGCGCCGTAGTAATACGTCCCTGCATCTGAAGGCGCATTCAGGCTGATCGACTCGTCGCTGGCGCGGCCGGCCGCAAGTCCCCTCACCGCGTCGGTGCCGACCTCTGTATCGCTCGTGGAGACCGTCGCGTCGGTCGAGCGGTAGTAGTGCAACGTCGCGGTGGCAGACGATCCGTCGCCCTGGTTGCGGACGGTCGCACCCAGCGTGAAGGCCGCGCCCGAAGCCACGTTATTGTCGCTGACCGAAGGGGATTGGACAACGAGATCAGGGCTGCCGCCGCCCGTTGACGGCGGCGCACTTCCAAAGCTCTGCGCAAAGATCAGAAAGTCCGTAAACCCGATCGAACCGTCGGAATTCAGATCGATTCGGGCATCGTACGTCCCGTCGCCCCGCTCGGACCCGAACACCTGTGCGAAAATCAGGAAGTCCGAGAAACCCACCCAGTCATCGCCGTCGAAGTCCGGAGAAGGCGAGGCGTTGAACGTGATCACGCTCGTGGTTATGAGTTCGTCGCTTATGAGTTCGCCGCTTGCGGTCGTGCTCTCGGCGAGCGTGACCGACTCGATCCCAATGGAAAACTCCGTGCCCGTTACGTCCGAAACCGTCGTGAACTCCGCGCGGGCCAGAAAACCCGAAGATGCCAACGTGACCGGGTTGCGCGTCGCCAAGTGGGTGCCGGTCGAGCCTTCCGGAAGCGCGAGGGGAAACGCGCTGTTTTCGGCCTTGACAAAGGACAACAGAGAGGAATCAAAGTCAAATTTGACAGCCATATCGATCAGAGACGTCCTCACGCCCGTTGCGAAGATCTCAATGGCGATGGTTGTGCCCTGACCGGAAACCGTCCCCGACGTAATCCCATCATCCGTCCCGTTGCCCGCCCCGCCATCGGCGATGAGATCGAGTGACAAAACGGCGTTGGCATTGGGGCCGGCGGCCGCGTAAACCGAGAAAATCAGCAGCCCCAAAACGGCGATCAACGACATGCCCTTTCTTGAAAACACGGGGGTATCCTCCTCTGTGATAAGCGCTCGCCGACTCGGACATTCCGATGAAAACGACGACCGGTACGACTGGTCGCTACGAGATGGGCTCCGCCGGCGCGATGTCTATCGTTTAGAACGCGTCACCGTCACGTCGTATTCGGAAGCGCAAATGATCCTCCCTGTGATTAAGTGGATCACGATGTCGGTCACAGACGCTTGCCCTGCAAAAGCCGCCAGCGCCGCGCCGCTTCCCGGTACCGCGTGAGTTCATGGGTTACACGGGTTCTCGTGTTGCGATGCGTGTTCCATTGATGCGCTGTCTTCGATCCCATCACCTTAAGGCAGGCTCACGATCGTCCAGACATTGCCGCTTCTGGTAATGCGCATGTTGTTCAAGTTGACGCTGCCGCCGCTGAAACGCGAATTGCTCAACCGAATGCCACGCCTGCCCGTCGATCAGCAGCATCGACCGGGTGGCCTGCACCCCGTCACTACTGAGGCGGTACAGATACACCCCGGCGCCCACCGCCTGCCCTGCCTCATCAGTGGCGTCCCAGCTGGCCGTGTGAAATCCGGCCGGTTGCTCTCCGTCCACCAGGGTCGCCACCCGCTGTCCCAGGATGTTGAACACCTCCAGCCGCACGTGCATCGCCGTCGGCAGCTGGTAGGGAATCATCGTGGTCGGATTGAACGGGTTGGGGTAGTTCGCTCCCAACTCGAACTGTTCGGGCAGGACTCCCGAAAGGGTAGCCAAGGGCATGTGAAACGCCCCGACTGGTCCGTGGTCGCCGCCAGCGGGGCGCCCCGCAGATCCGCCAGGTCAAACAGCAGCACTTGGGCTCCGGGCACCGGGGCCCCTGAAGGCATCCGCACCCGGCCCTCGAGGAGAGGCTCGGCCGACACGGAGACCCCAAGAGCCATCCCGATGATGCAGATGATTGCGGGTCTCATGATGTCCAGTTCCAGCAAAGTATCCGTAAGAGACACCCATAATTCGGGATGAGCCACAAGTATGACCGACTCATCGCCTGTTATTGCAGGTCAATATACTTCCATCTGAGAGTCCTACAGCTATCTCCTTTGGCCAGTGTTACTCCCGTACACATAGTCGGTGTTACCCTCTCCGCTGACGCTTCCCACACACGCGCCGTAGTAGTACGTCCCCGCACTCTCCGGAGCCTGCAAGCCAATCGTGTAGGCTCCGTTAGCAAGCAAGGCAAGACTGTTCATGGCCGATGTGCCGACGGCTTGCCCGATTCCTCGGTTCCGGACCGTCACCGACAGCTTGAACGACTTCAACGGGTCGTTTGGCGATCGATGCCCCGACCGCCTAATCCGTCCCGGCCTGGACGGGAACAAGATCCAATGCAATGCCGGATGGGTTATTCAACCCGGTGGTGACGAGGTCTTCGACGCCGCTGCCGTCGAGGTTGGACCGCTGGATCTTGTCCGCCCTCACATCCACCCAGTACATCTTGTCGCCGGACACATCCAACGCGATGCCAAATGGGTTATTCAATCCTGTGGTGACGAGGTCTTCGACGCCGCTGCCGTCGAGATTGGACCGCTGGATCTTGTCCGTGCCAGTATCCGTCCAGTACATCTTGCCGCCGGCCACATCCAACGCGATGCCGCTTGGGGTCAACAATCCGGTGGTGACGAGGTCCTCGACGCCGCTGCCGTCGAGGTTGGACCGCTGGATCTTGTCTGTCCACCCGTTCGCCCAGTAAATCTTGCCGCCGGCCACATCCAACGCGATGCCGAATGGATGCACCACTCCGGTGGTGATGAGATCTTCGACGCCGCTGCCGTCGAGGTTGGACCGCTGGATCTTGTGCGTGCCAGTATCCGTCCAGTACATCTTGCCGCCGGACACATCCAACGCGATGCCGGATGGGGTCTCCAATCCGGTGGTGACGAGGTCTTCGACATCGCTGCCGTCGAGGTTGGACCGCTGGATCTTATCCGTGCCAATTCTCTTTGCCTTCCACAAGGAAGGTCTCAAGGCCGTCCAGTACATCTTGCCGTTGGACACATCCAACGCGATGCCGTATGGCTTCATCATTCCGGTGGTGAGGAGACCTTCGACGCGGCTGCCGTCGAGGTTGGACCGCTGGATCTTGCTCCCGCCCGTATCCGTCCAGTACATCTTCTGCGCAGGAGTGACGGTCACGGTTACGGCCAAGGAGCAGTTGTTCCCGGTATTGCTTTCCCCGCTGACGCTCTCGACGCAGGCGCCGTAGTACCAGGTACCGGCGCTCGAGGGGGCATGTTCGAAGAATAGTCGCACGCTCAACGAAGCCGCCAAGCCGCTTACGTCGCGGGACCCCACCTCGGTATCGCTGGCAGAGATCGTCCCATCGGTCGAGCGGTAGAAGCGCAGGGTGGTCGCCGCGGACTGGCCGTTGCCCTGGTTGCGGACGGTGGCACTCAAGGTGAGGGAGGTGCCGACGGCCGGGTTGCTATTGCTGACCGTAGGCGAGTCAACGACGAGATCCGGGAGATCCGGGGCAGGTGCGGCAACCACGGTTACGGTCACGGCTGGGGAGCAGTTGTTCCCGGTATCGCTCTCATCGCTGACGCTCTCGACGCAGGCTCCGTAGTAGTAGGTGCCGGCGCTGGATGGAGCAGTCAGGTCGGTTGAATGGTCGCTGGTTCCGGAGGCGGACAGGCCGCTTACGGCGTCGGACCCCACCTCGGTATCGCTGGCAGAGATCGTCGCGTCGATCGAGCGGTAGAAGCGCAGGGTGGTCGCTGCGGACTGGCCGTTGCCCTGGTTGCGGACGGTGGCGCTCAAGGTGAAGGAGGCCCCGGCGGTCGGGCTGCTGTCACTGACCGAAGGGGAGTCAACGACGAGATCCGGGGCAGGCGCGACCACGGTTACGGCTACGGCTGAGGAGCAGTTGTTCCCGGTGTCGCTTTCGTCACTGACGCTCTCGACGCAGGCGCCGTAGTAGTAGGTGCCGGCCTGGGAGGGAGCAGTCGGATAGATATTTCCAACGGCCCCTCCACCAAGCCCCCCAAGGACCCCCACGGCGTGGGATCCCACCTCGGTATCGCTGTCAGAGATCGTCGCGTCGGTCGAGCGGTAGAAGCGCAGGGTGGTCGCCGCCGACTGACCCGGTCCCTGGTTGCGGACGATGGCGCTCAACGTGAAGGATTGCCCGGCCGTCAGGGTGGTGCTGACCAAAGGCGAGTCAACGACGAGATCCGGGGCAGGCGCGGCGACCACGTTTACGGTCACGGCTACGGAGCAGTTGTTCCCGGTATCGCTTTCGTCGCTGACGCTCTCGACGCAGGCTCCGTAGTAGTAGGTCCCGGCGCTCGACGGGGCGGTCAGGTCGGTGGAATGGTCGCTGGTTCCGGAGGCCGCAAGGCCGCTTACGGCGTGCGACCCCACCTCGGTGCCGCTGTCAGAGATCGTCCCGTCGGTCGAGCGGTAGAAGCGCAGGGTGGTCGCCGCAGACGGGCCGGTTCCCTGGTTGCGTACGGTGGCGTTCAGCCTGAAGGAGGCCCCGGCGGTCGGGCTGCTGTCGCTGACCGAATGCAAGTCAACGACGAGATCCGGGGCGACCACGTTTACCGTTACGGGCAAGGAGCAGTTGTTCCCGGTATCGCTTTCGTCGCTGACGCTCTCGACGCAGGCTCCGTAGTAGTAGGTGCCGACGCTCGACGGGGCGGTCAGGTCGGTTGAATGGTCGCTCCTTCCGGAGACCGCCAGGCCCCCCACCTCTTGGGACCCCACCTCGGTACCGCTGTCAGAGATCGTCGCGTCGGTCGAACGGTAGAAGCGCAGAGTAGTCGCCGCGGACGGGCCGGTTCCAGAGTTGTAGACGGTGACACTCAGGGTGAAGGAGGCCCCGGCGGTCGGGCTGATGGTGCTGACCGAAGGCGAGCCAAGGACGAGATCCGGGGCAGGCGCGGCGACCACGTTTACGGTAACGGCCGGGGAGCAGTCGTTCCCGGGATGGGATTCACCTGGAACCGCATCCACGCAGGCGCCGTAGTAATAGGTGCCGACGCTCGACGGGGCGGTCAGGTCGGTTGAATGGTCGCTCCTTCCGGAGGCCGCCAGGCCCCCCACGTCTTGGGACCCCACCTCGGTATCGCTGTCAGAGATCGTCGCGTCGGTCGAGCGGTAGAAGCGCAGAGTGGTCGCCGCGGACGGGCCGGTTCCAGAGTTGTAGACGGTGACACTCAGGGTGAAGGAGGCCCCGGCGGTCGGGCTGCTGGTGCTGACCGAAGGCGAGAGAAGGAAGAGATTCGGGGCAGGCGCGGCGCCCACGTTTACGGTAACGGCTGGGGAGCAGTTATTCCCAGTATTGCTTTCGTCGCTGACGCTCCCGACACAGGCCCCGTAGTAGTAGAAGCCAGCACGCGAGGGGGCAGTCAGGTCGGTTGAATGGTCGCTGGTTCCGGAGGCCGACAGGCCCCCCACGTCGTAGGACCCCACCTCGGTATCGCTGGTGGAGACCGTCGCGTCGGTCGAGCGGTAGAAGCGCAGGGTGGTGGCCGCGGACTGGCCACTGCCCTGGTTGCGGACCGTGGCGTTCAGGGTGAAGGAGGCCCCGGCGGTCGGGAAGCTGGTGCTGACCGAAGGGGCATCGACGACCAGATCAGGGGCCGCACCCACCGTTACGGTTACGGCAGAGGAGCAGTTGTTTCCGGTATCGGATTCGTCGCTGACGCTCTCGACGCAGGCGCCGTAGTAGTAGGTCCCGGCGCTCGACGGGGCGGAAAGGAAGATCGACTCGGAACTGGTGCGAGAGGCGGACAGACTGCTGACCAGATCGGTGCCGACTTCGGTGTCGCTGGTGGAAACCGTCGCGTCGGTCGAGCGGTAGTAGCGCAGGGTGGTCAAGCCCGACCGGGCGGCACCCTGGTTGCGTACCGTGGCCCTCAGGGTGAAGGAGGCTCCGCCGGTCGGGCTACTGTTGCTGACCGTAGGGGCATCGACGACGAGGTCGGGGGCAGGTGCGGCGCCCACGGTTACGGTAACGGCTACGGAGCAGTTGTTTCCGGTATCGGTTTCGTCGCTGACGCTCTCGACGCAGGCGCCGTAGTAGTAGGTTCCGGCATTCGATGGGGCGGAAAGGAAGATCGACTCGGAACTGGTGCGAGAGGCGGACAGACTGCTGACCAGATCGGTGCCGACTTCGGTGTCGCTGGTGGAAACCGTCGCGTCGGTCGAGCGGTAGTAGCGCAGGGTGGTCAAGCCCGACCGGGCGGCACCCTGGTTGCGTACCGTGGCTCTCAGGGTGAAGGAGGCGCCGGCTGTAGGGCTGCTGGTGCTGACCGTAGGAGCATCGACGACGAGGTCAGGGGCCGGTGCGGCGCCCACGGTTACGGTTACGGCAGCGGAGCAGTTGTTGCCGGCATCGGATTCACCTGAAACGGCATCCACACAGGCGCCGTAGTAATAGGTTCCGGCATCCGACAGCGCATTCAGGCTGATCGACTCGGCACTAGTGCGAGAGGCGGATATGGCGCTCACCAGGTCGGTGCCGACCTGGGTGTCGCTGGCGGAAACCGTCGCGTCGGTGGAAAGGTAGTAGCGCAGGGTGGTCGAGCCCGACCGGGCGGCACCCTGGTTGCGTACCGTGGCTCTCAGGGTGAAGGAAGCCCCGGCGGTCGGGCTGCTGTTGCTGACCGTAGGCGAGTCAACGACGAGATCGGGGGAAGGTGCGGCGCCCACGGTTACGGTAACGGCTGAGGAGCAGTTGTTTCCGGTATCGGATTCACCCGTCACCGGATCCACACAGGCCGCGTAGTAATACGTCCCTGCCTCTGAAGGCGCCGTCAGGCTGATCGACTCGGCACTCGTATCCCCCGCCGGCAGGCTGCTCACGCCGTCCGTGCCCACTTCCGTGTCACTCGACGCAGACGAGCGATAATACCGCAAGGTCGCGGACGCCGACGAAGCATTGCCCTGATTGCGAACCGTGGCGCGCAACGTAAACGATTGCCCGGTCGTCAGCGTGTTGTCGTTGACCGAGGGCGATTCAACGATCAAATCGGGGCTACCGGACGGTGGCGGCGTTCCGCTGACGGTGACGGTGACGCCGGATGAGCAGTTGTTGCCGGTATCGCTCTCGCCGCTGACGCTCTCGACGCAGGCGCCGTAGTAGTAGGTCCCAGCACTCGATGGGGCGGTCAGGCTGATCGACTCGGCGCTCGTGTCCCCCGCCGGCAGGCTGCTCACGCCGTCCGTGCCCACTTCCGTGTCACTCGACGCAGACGAGCGATAATACCGCAAGGTCGTGGACGCCGACGAAGCATTGCCCTGATTGCGTACCGTGGCGCGCAACGTAAACGATTGCCCGGTCGTCAGCGTGTTGTCGTTGACCGAGGGCGATTCAACGATCAAATCGGGGCTACCGGACGGCGGCGGCGTTCCGCTGACGGTGACGGTGACGCCGGATGAGCAGTTGTTGCCGGTATTGCTTTCGCCGCTGACGTTATCAACGCAGGCGCCGTAGTAGTAGGTCCCTGCACTCGATGGGGCGGTCAGGCTGATCGACTCGGAACTGGTCCGGGAAGCGGACAGGCTGCTCACCGCATCGGTGCCGACTTCGGTATCGATGTCAGTGATCGTCGCGTCGGTCGAGCGATAGTAACGCAGGGTGGTCGCCGCGGACTGGCCGGTACCCTGGTTGCGTACGGTGGCGCTCAACGTGAAGGAAGCCCCGGCGGTCGGGGTGCTGTTGCTGACCGTAGGGGCATCAACGACGAGGTCGGTGGCCGGAGCGGCGCCCACGGTTACGGTCACGGCCAGGGAGCAGTTGTTCCCGGTATCGCTCTCGTCGCTGACGCTCTCGACGCAGGCGCCGTAGTAGTAGGCGCCGGCGCTGGAGGGGGCGCCCAGGCTGATCGACTCGGAGCTGCTTTGGGAGGCGGACAGGGTGGACACCGCATCGGTACCGACTTCGGTATCGCTGGCAGAGATCGTCGCGTCGGTCGAGCGATAGTAACGCAGGGTGGTCGCCGCGGACTGGCCGGTTCCCTGGTTGCGGACCGTAGCGCTCAACGTGAAGGAAGCCCCGGCGGTCGGGGTGCTGTTGCTGACCGTAGGAGCATCGACGACGAGGTCAGGGGCCGGCGCGGCGCCCACGGTTACGGTTACGGCTGCGGAGCAGTTGTTTCCGGTATCGGATTCACCCGTCACCGCATCCACACACGCCCCGTAGTAATAGGTGCCCGCGCCCGCTGGGGCCGTCAGGTTGATCGACTCGGCGCTGGCGCCGCTGGCCGAAAGTCCCCTCACCGCGTCCGTGTCGACCTGCGTATCGCTCGTGGAGACCGTCGCGTCGTCCGAGCGGTAGTAGCGCAACGTCGTCACGGCAGACGATCTGTTGCCCTGGTTACGGACGGTCGCGCCAAGCGCGAAGGTCGCGCCCGAAGCCACGTTATTGTCGCTGACCGAAGGGGATTGGACAACGAGATCAGGGCTGCCGGCGCCCGTTGACGGCGGCGCACTTCCAAAGCTCTGCGCAAAGATCAGAAAGTCCGTAAAACCGATCGAACCATCGGAGTTCAGATCGATTCGGGCATCGTACGTCCCGTCGCCCCGCTGGGATCCGAACACGCTTGCGAAAATCAGGAAGTCCGTAAATCCAACGAAGTCATCGCCGTCGAAGTCTGGAGAAGGCGAGGCGTTGAACGTGATCACGCTCGTGGTTATGAGTTCGTCGCTCGAGGTCGTGCTCTCGGCGAGCGTGACCGACTCGATCCCAATGGAAAACTCCCGGGCCGTTACGTCCGAAACGGTCGTGAACTCCGCGCGGGCCAGAAAACCGGACGATGCCAACGCGACAGGGTTGCGCGTCGCAAAGTGGGTGTCGGTCGAGCCTTCCGGAAGCACGAGGGGAAACGCTGAGTTTTCGGCTTTGACAAAGGACAACAGAGAGGCATCAAAGTCAAATTCGAGGGTCACACCGATCAGGGACGTCCTCACGCCCGTTGCGAAGACCTCAACGACAATGGTTGTGCTCCGTCCGGAAACCGTCCCCGACGTAACCCCATCATCCGTCCGGTTGCCCGCCCCGCCATCGGCGATCAGATCCAGAGACAAAACGGCGTTGGCATTGGGGCCGGCGGCCGCGTAAACTGAAAAAATCAGCAGCCCCAAGACGGCGATCAACGACATGCCCTTTCTTGAAAACACGGGGGCATCCTTCTCTGCGATAAAGAGGCCGCCGGCTCCGACATGCCGCTGAAAACGACGACCGGGCGCGACAAGATGGGCTCCGCAGGCGCGATGTCTATCGTTTAGAACGCGTCACCGTCACGTCGTACTGCCGATCGTCACCTCATCCTCGGCGGTCACCTCGATCGCTATCCTGTTCCTTCCGATCTGCCGCCCATCGAATGTAACTCCGGCTATGTCGCCATCCAACGCTGTCAGTGGCACAAACGGGAAAATGTGATCGCCTATCTGCCCAAATCACAGCACGACCAGGTCAGAAAGGCGCTACACGATGCCTACGACCAAGAGACCTACAAAGCCGCCAAAGCCGCGCTGGAGGCCCTCAAACCCTCCTTGGCGTTGATGAATGCATCGGCGCCCTGAACAGCTTGGAAGAAGGCCTCGAAGGAACCCTCACTCTGCATCGCTTGGGACTGATGCTGCAACTCAAGCGATCCTTTCGCACCACCAACTGTATCGAATCCCTCAACGCGATGGTGGCACAGCGCACCCGAAATGTCAAGCGCTGGAACAACTCCGATCAGCGATATCGGTGGCTGGCAACGGCACTCCTGGATATCGAACCAAAATTGCAGAGAATTAAAGGGTTCCGCTTTCAATCTCACTCAGCGCACCGAGTTAATCGTCCAGCAATTCCCGTCTCCTTTGCTCGCTACAAAAGTTACATTCGAGGCACTTATATCTATACCCGTGCCAGCACTAACAGTCCCAAACTTCCCTCGTCCAGAACTGTCAACAGAGAAGCACGTGCCATTCGGATGAGTGCAGCTTTTCCCAGGGCAGACTGATAATCCCCCAGTACAAGCCTGAGTACTGCACACACTCTGATTGTCAGTCGTGGTGGTAGTCGTGACGATACGCTCCGTAGTCTCCTCAGTGCATGAAAGAGCGAATAGTACCGCAACGACTACAAGCAGAGTCCTCATAGCCAACCTCCCTCCTTTTGGTTAAAGATCTAACTACTTTATTTTCGAATTAAGGCTAACTTATCATCAACGGTGTAATCTTTGACAAATTCGCCGGTATAAAATTGGACACTCCGCCGGAGTTCAGATTGGTGGACTGATCTGGCTCCACGAGTGAAGTCCTCATTCGTATAGTTGGGTAGCGCTGTTTTCCCAACAGAGGATCTCCCCGACTACGAAGGGCCAGGTTTCTCAATTGTCTTGCAAGCAGTCGCATCGCATCCTCCTATTCAGGAACGAAACTTTCTCCTTTTCCGGGTCGCGACGTTAAAGACCTTGATATTCCGCATAGAGACTCCCGGCAGCGCGAACGTCCCGGACAATGGGCGACGAGTGTCCATCTGTTTCAGATCTACTTCAACAGCAACATCCGCCTGGAGGCCGAAAAATCGCCGGCTTGTATGCGATACAGATAAATGCCGCTGGCCACGCGCCGGCCCAATGCGTCCGTCCCGTCCCACGTGGCCGTAAACGATCCCGCCTCCTTGCTCTCGTTCACCAGTTCGCGCACCTCCTGGCCCAGCAGATTATATACGGACAGCCGGACCGGCCCCGCCTCGGGAAGCTGGTATCGGATTGCCGTGGAGGGGTTGAACGGATTGGGCATGTTCTGGTTCAGACCGTATTGATCCGGCAGCGCCCGTAGATTCCCGATTTCAACGCGGGCCAGCAGATCCACGGCGCCATCCACGCCCACCAGCACGCTCTCGGAGACCTGAAAATCCGCAGGCGACGGCTTGCCGCTTGCCTCGAAGACAAGCTCCGAGAGCGCGCCCTCGCCGCTGGCGCCCTGACCGTCGACCCTCACCGCGCCGATATTCAGTTCTCCAGGCGTACGGTTCGAAGACAGGAATAGCGTTTCCCGGTTTGAACCCGACGCCAGCAGGTTTCCGTCCAGTTCCCTGGCTTCCAGGAACTCATATTTGGCGGGATCGTATTGCAGCGTGAGGCCGTATCCCTTCAGCCTGCTGGCCTGCGACAGCGATAGACGCACCGTCAGAGTCTTGTCCCCTGCGTCGGAATCGTTCACCCGCTCCAGCTCGAGCGCCGCGAACGCGTTCTCCCCGCCGGTGATGGTCAATCCCCGCGTGATGTCTCCTGCCAACGCCGATCCGGCCAATACGAACACCGCGCAGACGCATACAAGATGAAACTTTAGCATATCAACCTCCTCGTGTAGAGTTACCCCAAACGCAGGACCGGTCGGGCCCAATCCGGCGGCGATTGCGCCCTCGCGGCGGAACAGCTCGCTGCAAGTCTCGAAAACAGCAGCACGGCCGCTGGCGCAGTCATGGCGGCGGCGTACCGGCGTTGCCGCGTGCGCACAGCTTCTTAGCGCCTGGCGTATTTCACATAAATCTCATAATGGAGACATCAAAGCCGCCGCTTAATCCATCAGGATGCGCTCGCCGCCATCCACAACATTTGACAATATCTCGGCGCGGCGATGAGGCCGTGTAACTAACCGTAGTAAGCCCCCGGCTTTGCCGGGGAGACTCGCAGAGTTTGACTATGTGGTTGAACATCACTCTACTTCCTGGGGCTTTTCAAGAGTTCGATTTCGGTTGAGCGGTGCTGATGACGCGGACAGGCTCCCCTGCGCACGGGCCTGCTCTGACGACTCAGCGTCTCCGGCGGTCACCTTGGAACTACCGGTGGTGAAGAAATTGTACTCTGCAGACACGCTGCAATCGAGGCTGGTCCCAGATGTGGAGATGATGCCGAATATGGAGAAGCCCTCAGATTTGCCAGCGCCAAGGATACCTATGAAATGACTCCCCACGAATTTTCCGTTTGCAAACCCGGTGAGTGTTAGCGAAATCACGGACCGGTTTGCATAAACGGTGCCGGTTATGGAGATCGTGGCCGAACCAGAGTTACCAAACAGATAACTGCCCGAGCAAGTTACATTCGAGATAGAAATCTCGTCGCCACTATCACCGCCAGGCGGGGTCACCGCGGCAACCGTTATACTCACGGCGGCCGAGCAGTTGTTTCCGGTATCGGATTCACCTGTCACCGCATCCACACAGGCCCCGTAGTAATACGTCCCTGCATCTGAAGGCGCTGTGAGGTTGATCGACTCGGCGCTCGTGTCCCCCGCCGGCAGGCTGCTCACGCCGTCCGTGCCCACTTCCGTGTCACTCGACGAGATCGTCGCGTTAGACGAGCGGTAGTAGCGTAGCGTCGTGGCGGCAGCTTGCTCGGTCCCCTGGTTGCGTACTGTGGCGCTCAACGTGAAGGACTGCCCCGGCGTCAGGGTGTTATCGCTGACCGATGCCCGGACCACCAAACCCTCCCCGGCCTCGACGAGCACAAAACCCAACGCGATGCCGAGTGGCCAACCCAATCCCGTGATGAGGTTCTCGACACCGCTGCCGTCGAGGTTGGACCGCTGGATCTTAGCCCTCGAATGCGTCCAGTACATCTTGCCCCCGGCCACGTCCAACGCGATACTTCTTGGATCCCAGAATCCTGTGGTGACGAGGTTTTCAACGCCGCTGCCGTCGAGGTTGGACCGCTGGATCTTATCCGTGTCCCTACCCTGCTCTCCACTATCCGCCCAGTACATTTTGCCGCCGGCCACGTCCAGCGCGATGCCTTCTGGTTCGTCCAGCCCCGAGGTCACGAGGTCTTCAACGCCGCTGCCGTCCAGGTTGGACCGCTGGATCTTATCCGTGTCCCCACCATCCGTCCAGTACATTTTGCCGCCGGCCACGTCCAACGCGATGCCGCCTGGCGCGTCCAATCCTGTGATGAGGTCTTCGACACCGCTGCCGTCGAGGTTGGACCGCTGGATCTTGTCCGCTATCGCATCCGTCCAGTACATTTTGCCGCCGGCCACGTCCAACGCGATGGCGTATGGCGAGGTCAATCCTGTGATGAGGTCTTCGACACCGCTGCCGTCAAGGTTGGACCGCTGGATCTTATCCGTGCCCCAATCCGTCCAGTACATCTTGCCGCCGGCCACGTCCAAGGCGATGCCGCCTGGCGCGGCCAATCCTGTGGTGACGAGGTTTTCGATACCGCTACCGTCGAGGTCGGAACGCCGTATCGATTCCGTGTTCCACTCCGTCCAGTACATCCTGTTCACACCCCCAGCGCCAGGCGGGGTCACTGCGGCAACCGTTATACTCACGGCAGCGGAGCAGTTGTTCCCGGTATCGGATTCACCCGTCACCGCATCTACACACGCCCCGTAGTAATAGGTTCCGGCATCCGATGGCGCCGTGAGGTTGATCGACTCGGCGCTGGCGCGGCCGGCCGCAAGTCCCCGCACCGCGTCCGTGCCGACCTCCGTATCGCTCGTGGAGACCGTCGCGTCGGTCGAGCGGTAGTAGTGCAACGTCGTGGTGGCAGACGATCCGTTGCCCTGGTTGCGGACGGTCGCACCCAGCGTGAAGGTCGCGCCCGAAGCCACGTTATTGTCGCTGACCGAAGGGGATTGGACAACGAGATCAGGGCTGCCGCCGCCCGTTGAAGGCGGCGCACTTCCAAAGCTCTGCGCAAAGATCAAAAAGTCCGTAAAACCGATCGAACCGTCGGAATTCAGATCGATTCGGGCATCGTACGTCCCGTCGCCCCGCTCGGATCCGAACGCCTGTGCGAAAATCAGGAAGTCCGAGAAACCCACCCAGTCATCGCCGTCAAAGTCTGGAGAAGGCGAGGCGTTGAACGTGATCACGCTCGTGGTTATGAGTTCGTCGCTCGAGGTCGTGTTCTCGGCGAGCGTGACCGACTCGATCCCAATGGAAAACTCACGACCCGTTACGTCTGAAACCGTCGTGAACTCCGCGCGCGCCAGAAGACCCGAAGACGCCAACCTGGCCGGGTTGAGCGTTCCAAAGAGGGTGCCGGTCGAGCCTGCCGGAACCGCGAGGAAAAACGCGCTGTTTTCGGCCTCGACAAAGGATAACAGAGAGGAATCAAAGTCAAATTCGAGGAACATACCGATCAGGGACGTCCTCACGCCCGTTGCGAAGATCTCCATGGCGATGGTTGTGCCCTGACCGGAAACCGTCCCCGACGTAATCCCATCATCCGTCCCGTTGCCCGCCCCGCCATCGGCGATGAGATCGAGTGACAAAACGGCGTTGGCATTGGGGCCGGCGGTCGCGTAAACCGAGAAAATCAGTAGCCCCAAGACGGCGATCAACGACATGCCCTTTCTTGAAAACACGGGGGTATCCTCCTTCTGTGATAAAGAGGCCGCCGGCTCCGACATTCCGCTGAAAACGACGACCGGGCGCTACGAAATGAGCTCCGCCGGCGCGATGTCTATCGTTTAGAACGCGTCACCGTCACGTCGCATTCGGAAGCGCAAATGATCCTCCCTGTGATTAAGTGGATCACGATGTCGGTCACAGACGCTTGCCCTGCAAAAGCCGCCAGCGACGCGCCGCTTCCCGGTGCTGCGCGAGTTCATGGGTTACACGGGTTCTCGTGTTGCGATGCGTGTTCCATTGATGCGCTGTCTTCGATCACATCACCTTAAGGCAGGCTGACGATCGTCCAGACATTGCCGCTTCTGGTAATGCGCATGTTGTTCAAGTTGACGCTGCCGCCGCTGAAGCGCGTATTGCTCAACCGAATGCCACCGATATTGCCATCCACAACCAGAACGCTGGCATCGTTGCGAAGAGTGTAACCGGAGCCACTGCATCCGTCTCCCGGATTCAGCTCCAACCCCACGGCGCACGTTTGGCTGGTCCCGCCGCCTCCACCGCTGACGGTGACGGTGACGCTGGATGAGCAGTTGTTGCCGGTATCGCTCTCGCCGCTGACGTTATCAACGCAGGCGCCGTAGTAGTAGGTCCCAGCACTCGATGGGGCGGTCAGGCTGATCGACTCGGCGCTCGTGTCCCCCGCCGACAGGCTGCTCACGCCGTCCGTGCCCACTTCCGTGTCACTCGACGAGATCGTCGCGTTAGACGAGCGATAATACCGCAAGGTCGTGGACGCCGAGGTAGCATTGCCCTGATTGCGAACCGTGGCGCGCAACGTAAACGATTGCCCGGTCGTCAGCGTGTTGTCGTTGACCGAGGGCGATTCAACGATCAAATCGGGGCTACCGGACGGCGGCGGCGTTGCGCTGACGGTGACGGTGGCGCCGGATGAGCAGTTGTTGCCGGTATCGCTCTCGCCGCTGACGCTTTCGACACACGCCCCGTAGTAGTAGGTTCCGGCATCCGATGGCGCATTCAGGCTGATCGACTCGGCGCTCGTGTCCCCCGCCGGCAGGCTGCTCACGCCGTCCGTGCCCACTTCCGTGTCACTCGACGAGATCGTCGCGTTAGACGAGCGATAATACCGCAAGGTCGTGGACGCCGACGAAGCATTGCCCTGATTGCGAACGGTGGCGCGCAACGTAAACGATTGCCCAGTCTTCGGCGTGTTGTCGTTGACCGAGGGCGATTCAACGATCAAATCGGGGCTACCGGACGGCGGCGGCGTTCCGCTGACGGTGACGGTGACGCCGGATGAGCAGTTGTTGCCGGTATCGCTCTCGCCGCTGACGCTCTGGACGCACGCACCGTAGTAGTAGGTTCCGGCATCCGATGGCGCATTCAGGCTGATCGACTCGGCACTCGTGTCCCCCGCCGGCAGGCTGCTCACGCCGTCCGTGCCCACTTCCGTGTCCCTCGACGAGATCGTCGCGTTAGACGAGCGATAATACCGCAAGGTCGTGGATGCCGACGAAGCATTGCCCTGATTGCGAACCGTGGCGCCCAACGTAAACGCTTGCCCGGTCGACAGCGTGTTGGGGACCGGGACCAAGAGCGCAACTATCAAATCGGGGCTGCCGGACGGCGGCGGCGTTCCTGAGCAATTCTCACCAAGGGCCTCGTCAATGCCCTGAAGCCAGGTCTGGAACGCCGCATTAAGCGGCGCACATAGCCCCGTGTGAAAAAAAGAAAATTGATCCAGCTTGGTCAGCCCGGTCAGGCTCTGAGGAATCGCACCCATCAACTGGTTGTTGAAAAGGCTCAAGCTTGTGAGGTTGGTCAGCTGTCCCAGTTCCACCGGAATCGCACCCGTCAACTGGTTCGAGCTAAGCCACAAAGTTGTGAGGTTGGTCAGCTGTCCCAGTTCCACCGGAATCGCACCCGTCAACTGGTTCCAGCTAAGGTACAAATATGTGAGATTGGTCAGCTGTCCCAGTCCCGTCGGAATCGGCCCCGTCAACGTGTTCACGTCAAGGTGCAAACCCCTGAGGTTGGTCAGCTGTCCCAGTTCCACCGGAATCGCACCCGTCAATTGGTTGTCGCGAAGATCCAACCATGTGAGCTTGGTCAGCTGTCCCAGTTCCACCGGAATCGCACCCGTCAACTGGTTCGAGCTAAGATCCAACTCTGTGAGGTTGGTCAGCTGTCCCAGTTCCACCGGAATCGTCCCTTGCAGGCTGTTATCCGTCAGATTCAAATTGGTTACACGCCCATTGTCGTCGGTGGTGACGCCATACCATTCGCCCAGGGGCGCGGCGCTCGACCAGTTCTCTTTGTCCGTCCAGTTCGGTCCATCCGTCGCCTCGTAAAGCGCGACCAGCGCGGCCCTGTCGTCGGCAACCGTTATACTCACGGCAGCGGAGCAGTTGTTTCCGGTGTCGGATTCACCTGTCACCGCATCCACACAGGCCCCGTAGTAATACGTCCCTGCCTCTGAAGGCGCCGTCAGGTTGATCGACTCGGCGCTCGTGTCCCCCGCCGACAGGCTGCTCACGCCGTCCGTGCCGACCTCTGTATCGGTGGCGTCAATGGTCGCGTCGTCCGAACGGTAGTAACGCAGCGTCGTGGCGGCAGCTTGCTCGGTCCCGTGGTTGCGCACCGTCACCGACAGCGTGAACGACTGCCCCGGCGTCAGGGTGTTATCGCTGACCGATGCCCGGACCCCCAAATCCGTCCCGGCCTCGACGGGCACAAAATCCAGCGCGATGCCGCCTAGGCTCTCCAATCCTGTGGTGACGAGGTCTTCGACACCGCTGCCGTCGAGGTTGGACCGCTGTATCTTTGCCGTGCCCAAATTCGTCCAGTACATCTTGCCGCCGGACACATCCAGCGCGATGGCTGCTGGGCCCTCCAATCCTGTGGTGACGAGGTCTTCGACACCGCTGCCGTCCAGGTTGGACCGCTGTATCTTATTCGCGAGCGCATCCGTCCAGTACATCTTGCCGCCGGACACATCCACCGCGATGCCATATGGCCACCTCAATCCTGTGGTGACGAGGTCTTCGACGCCGCTGCCGTCGAGGTTGGACCGCTGTATCTTTGCTGTGCGAAAATCCGTCCAGTACATCTTGCCGCCGGACACATCCAGCGCGATGCCTCCTCGTGGGCCCTCCAATCCTGTGGTGACGAGGTCTTCGACGCCGCTGCCGTCCAGGTTGGACCGCTGTATCTTTGCTGTGCCCAAATCCGTCCAGTACATCTTGCCGCCGGACACATCCACCGCGATGGCTGCTGGGAACTCCAATCCTGTGGTGACGAGGTCCTCGACACCGCTGCCGTCGAGGTTGGACCGCTGTATCTTTTTCGCGAGCGCATCCGTCCAGTACATCTTGCCGCCGGACACATCCAGCGCGATGCGGTCTGGGCTCTCCAATCCTGTGGTGACGAGGTCTTCGACACCGCTGCCGTCGAGGTTGGACCGCTGTATCTTGTCCGTGCCCCAGTCTGTCCAGTACAGCTTCGACGCTCCGGTGGCAGGCGGAGCCACTGGCGCGACAGTAATGGTCACCGAAGCGGAGCAGTTGTTTCCGGAATCGGATTCACCCGTCACCGCATCCACACAGGCCCCGTAGTAATACGTCCCAGCATCCGAAGGCGCATTCAGGCTGATCGAATCGGCGCTGGCGCGGCCGGCCGCAAGTCCCCTCACCGCGTCCGTGCCGACCTCCGTATCGGTGGCGTCGATGGTCGCGTCGTCCGAGCGGTAGTAGTGCAACGTCGTGGCGGCAGACGATCCGCTGCCCTGGTTGCGGACGGTCGCGCCAAGCGTGAAGGTCGCGCCCGAAGCCACGTTATTGTCGCTGACCGAAGGGGACTGGACAACGAGATCAGGGCTGCCGCCGCCCGTTGAAGGCGGCGCACTTCCAAAGCTCTGCGCAAAGATCAAAAAGTCCGTAAAACCGATCGAACCATCGGAGTTCAGATCGATCCGGGCATCGTACGTCCCGTCGCCCCGCTGGGATCCGAACACCTGTGCGAAAATCAGGAAGTCCGAGAAACCCACCCAGTCATCGCCGTCGAAGTCCGGAGAAGGCGAGGCGTTGAACGTGATCACGCTCGTGGTTATGAGTTCGTCGCTCGAGGTCGTGCTCTCGGAGAGCGTGACCGACTCGATGCCTATGGAAAACTCCGTGCCCGTTACGTCCGAAACCGTCGTGAACTCCGCGCGGGCCAGAAAACCCGAAGACGCCAACGTGACCGGGTTGCGCGTTCCAAAGTGGGTGCCGGTCGAGCCTTCCGGAAGCGTGAGGGGAAACGCGCTGTTTTCGGCCTTGACAAAGGACAACAGAGAGGAATCAAAGTCAAATTCGAGGGTCATACCGATCAGGGACGTCCTCACGCCCGTTGCGAAGATCTCAATGGCGATGGTTGTGCCCTGACCGGAAACTGTCCCCGACGTAATCCCGTCATCCGTCCGGTTGCCCGCCCCGCCATCGGCGATCAGATCGAGTGACAAAACGGCGTTGGCATTCGGGCCGGCGGTCGCGTAAACTGAAAAAATCAGTAGCCCCAAGACGGCGATCAACGACATGCTCTTTTTTGAAAACACGGGGATATCCTCCTCTGCGATAAAGAGGTCGACGGCACCGACATTCCACTGAAAACGACGACCGGGCGTACGACGGGTCGCTACGAGATGGCGTTCGGTTCTTAGCCTTGATTCGACAAAAGTCAGGCCGCATTTCGTAGCGCTTCGCAGATTTTTCGATAGGGCGTTTCGGTCTGTTTATTGCGCTGAAGACGTATCGTGGCACGCCCTTGTGGATGGACGATGTGGCTGGCGCGGTTGATGAGTTCGAACCGGACCTCCTTGTATACGTGCCGTCGCCAATACCCCGGCGGGACCGTTGGGTGGTCGCGTCGCTCCCTTCCCCAACGACGGCGGCCTTCTCCGAAATTCAGGCGGGTCGGCTCCCGCATTGCCCTTTTCGAGGCCTGCCTACCACGAAGTCACTGGTAGGCCTGCTCAGCGTTCACTCACGTTACGGCCTGCATACTCGCCGAGTCGCCTTGCGACCCTCTACACCGGAGGCTTCGGAGATTTCGTTGCCTACGTCACCGCTCCGGTTGCTACCGACCTGCCTGCCGACCTGCCTGCCGACCTGCCTGCCGACCTGCCTGCCGAGCATCCGGCGCAGGCAGGGCACCCGCCGCGGGGAGGGGGCCGCAGGCAGGCGCAGGCAGGCTGGAGCAACAGTTGTCGGGTGGGACTCTCACCCACTGGAGATCCGCGCCTTTTCACGGCGCACTGTCGAATTAAGGTTGACAGTAGACACTTGCACTGAATTCCGATGTGATGTATACTCCAAGGCCTAATAAACGTAAATCTTCGTGAAAAATCTGTGGAATTCTGTCCACATCGCGTGATAATCTCGTTCAAATGCGTCTGTGCGCCACGTGTTGACAAGATATCGGGATGGGTACCGCTGAAAAGGAAGAGGAGCATGCAACTGACGGAGCGACTTCAAGAAGAGATACGGATGCTTCGGGATCGCCAGTCCCGGATGAGCAAGGCGATTTTACGCATCAATGAGAGCCTTGAATTCGGAACGGTGTTACAAGGGGTCGTCGATAGTGCCAGGTCTCTGACCGATGCAATGTACGGGATGATCATCCTCTGGGAAGAGACGGGACAGATAAGGGAGTGCATCACGTCCGGGTTGACATTGGAAGAGTCGACGCAGTTATGGAGCTTGCCCGAGGGAGATGTGCTCTTCGAGTACCTCGGCAAGATTCAGGAGCCACTGCGGCTGCGCGACTTTCACCGCCACACCAGGGCGCTGGGCCTTCCCGAGTTCCGTCCGCCGATGCCCGTGAGTCCGTCCTTATCGTTTATGGCCTCGCCGATACGTCAACGGGGCGAGCGCGTAGGGATCTTTTTTCTGGCTGAGAAGGAGGGTGGCCGGGAGTTTACCGTTGACGACGAAGAGGTCCTGGCGATGTTCGCTGCCCAGGCGGCGTTGGTGATCACCAACGCCCGGCGCCACCGGGAGGAACAGCGGGCCAGGGCGGACCTCGAAGCTCTAATCAAAACCTCCCCGGTGGGTGTCGCGGTCTTCGAGGCCAAGACCGGAGAGGTAATCTCATTCAACCGGGAGGCGGCAAGGATTTTCGATGATCTCCGCGCCGCGGATGGTTCCGCTGAGCAACTCTTGGAAGTCTTGACGATTCGACGAGCGGATGGCCGGGAGGTATCGCTCGAAAAGCGCTCAATGGCCCAAGCCCTTAGCCTCGGCGAGACTGTACGGGCAGAGGAGGTCGTCTTCGAGGTTCCCGACGGCCGCAGAGTGACTGCCCTCATTAACGCCACACCCATCCGCTCCGGTGACGGCGACGTGGAGTCCTTTGTCGTGACGCTGCAGGACATGAGGCAATTTGACGAATTGGAGCGGCAGCGGACCGATTTCCTGGCCATTGTAAGCCACGAATTGAGGGTGCCGTTGGCCGCCATCAAGGGCTCCACCACGATGGTGCTACGCCACGCCCTTGCCTTGGACAAGGCCGAGATGGTCCAGTTTTTCCGCATCATCGACCAAAACGCCGATGATATGACCGGACTGGTTATCGACCTGTTGGACGTCGCCCGCATGAGGACGGGAACCCTGCAGGTCAATCCCGAACCGACGCACGTTGCCGGTCTGGTGGACCGGGCCCGGAACACGTTTGTGGACGGAGGTGGCAGAAACAACATTGATATTGAGTTAACGCTCGAACTCCCTGCCGTAAACGCGGATCGCGGGCGCATCGTCCAGGTCATGGTGAATCTCCTCTCGAACGCGGCCAAACACTCGCTCGAGAATACCTCCATTCGGGTGACCGCCGTACAGGAGGGGGGCCATGTGACGTTCTGTGTGGCCGACAAGGGCCAGGGAGTCCCTCCCGAACGCCTGCCACACCTGTTCCGGAATGTTGTCCGCTTCGACGGCGAGGAACGGCCCGGGGACGATGCGGGAGCAGGCTTGGGATTGGCCATCTGCAAGGGGATCGTGGAGGCTCACGGCGGCCGGATTTGGGCCGAGAGTGAGGGAGTGGGCCGGGGAACAGAGGTCACATTTACCATTCCCATCGCCGACGAGGCCGGGTATGTGACCGAAGTCCCGGCCGCTGCGGACGTTGACCGTATGCGGCAAAGCAGGCACGGTCGGACGCCAATCCTGGTGGTGGATGACGACCCGCAAACGCTGCGAAATGTCAAGGAAACGCTCTCGAAAGTCGGCTACGTCCCGGTGGTGACAGGCGACCCGGACGAGGTACCCCTTCTTCTGGAGGAATACCGTCCCCATCTGGTCTTGCTGGATCTGGTACTACCGGGGACCGACGGAATCGAGGTGATGCAGTCCATATTCAAGGAGGCGGGCGTACCTGTCATCTTTCTTTCCGCCTACGGCCACGACGAAGCGATTGCCCGGGCGTTCGAAGCGGGCGCCGCCGACTACGTAGTCAAGCCCTTCTCTCCGACGGAACTGGTGGCCAGAATTCGGGCGGCGCTGCGCAAGGGGACGGTGCCTGTTCAAAAGGTGCCGGAGGAACCCTTTGTTCTGGGAGGATTGACCATTGACTACGCCGGACGACGAGTTACTGTTGGCGGACGGCCGGTCACGCTGACCGTCACCGAGTACCGGCTGCTGGTGGAACTATCGATTTACGCCGGCCGGATATTGACGCACGAACATCTGTTACAAGGGATTTGGCGAAACAAAAGCGTCAATGACAATAGGCCATTGCGCTCGGCCGTAAAAAGCCTTCGCCGAAAGCTGGGAGACGACGCGAGTAACCCCACCTACATATTCACGACGTCTGGTGTCGGATATCGAATGGGGGCTCAAGAGTAGGCGGTGTTTTACGACGATTACCTTGACTATTTCTCCCTTGAAATTCAAAAAGAACATTATCCATTAGGCTGGCGAACATTTCCGTCGCAATGTGGCCGGTATCGAAAAAAAGTGGTTTGGCTTGGTTAAATTCAACCTAAGCCGAAACCCCAAGGCCGATACAATGGCCATCGGATTATCTATCTTCGGCTTGCTTCGGCTTGAGAGCACACCGTAGAGGTGTTCGAGGTTGAGACCGGAGCACTCCGCGAGGGCGCCAACGCCCCATGGCGCCAGGAGGATTGCCGTAGACGGAGGTTCACTTCTTGCGTCCTACCAGGAGGGTGTTTGGGCAATTCCGCCAGATACATTCAGCATGAAACTTGGCTTCGCGCATGGCAGCGAGGTCTTCGTCGAGTGAAAAGTAGGTGTCCTCCGCCGACCACTCGTCATGCAGGAATTTATCCGCTTTTTGAATCAGGCTTGGGTTGGAAGGATGCTGGAACGGAGGCGCGGCACCTGGCCCTGTTTTGTACTGGCGCTCTCGAATTTCCGGCGTCGTTGCCTTTCAATCTCCGCACTGTGTCAATGATCGGGAGGTGGCGATGCGGTGTTTCCAGCGCCCCTGTGGCTCAGAGGATAGAGCAGTGGATTCCTAATCTGTTGGCCGGGTGTTCGAATCGCCCCACGGGCACCGAAATTCCAGCCGCGAGTCTCTGACCATCTGAGAGTTCACGCGAGATCGAAACGGATCGACCATCCCCTCAAGATACTCCCGTATCCAGCGCGTATTCAATCAGTTGCATCGTCTCACACATGAAGTCCAGATTCTCCCGTCCCGTCTCTTGAGTCCCCCTGTTAGCGACCCGCTCGGATTCTGACACCCCAACATCGACTCTCCTGACTCGTCCCGTTCGCATTCGCGATTTTTCCCAGGTCCTCATTTCGACCTTTTCGTCCACTTAAAACACCTTTAATAGCATATGCGATATTCTCCTTGTGGTTCACCCGATCTATGTTTATATTTCGGGTGTTCCATATAGTAGAGACAGAGGGGTCGTATATCAACCGTTATGTCAACTGTACTTCCAGAAGATTATTCCCGGCGGATCAAGGGCGCCCGGGGTGTCATGGGACTGACGCAAACGCAGTTCGCCGAGCTCATCGGTGTCTCTTATGCCTCGGTCAATCGCTGGGAGAACGGACAGTCTCGCCCAAACAACCTCGCGTGGAGGCGCATCGTCGAGCTCGAGCGGCGGTCCAGCGAAGCACTCGAAGGTGTGCAAGACGTTTCTGACGAGGAACTAACCACTCTGCCGAGCCTTGACTTCGCTGCCGATCCGAACGCGGTCTCTGCCGTTGCCGAGGCTCATCGTCTGGCCTACGGTTATCTCTTCAACCCCGCATTCGCCACAGAAACTTCTTCGATAGATCCATTGCCCCATCAACGTATCGCGGTGTACGAGAGGATGCTGCGGCAAGCCCCCCTGCGATTTTTGCTGGCCGACGACGCGGGCGCCGGAAAGACGATCATGACCGGCCTGTACGTGCGCGAGATGCTGTCCCGCGGCCTCATCCGTCGCGTTCTGATCGTGCCGCCAGCCGGTCTCGTGGGCAACTGGGAGCGGGAGATGCGCACTCTGTTTCGCCTGCTGTTCGGCATCGTCCACGGCACGGACGCGCGATCCGGCAATCCCTTCGTTGGTCCTGAAAGCGATCTGGCCATCGTCAGCATCGATACTTTGGCGGGGAAACGGATGTTTGGGCATCTGGGAGATCCGGAAGCAGCTGCTTACGACCTGGTTGTCTTCGACGAGGCTCACAAGCTGTCAGCCGATCGCCAGCCGGATTTCCGAGTGCGGAGGACGGATCGGTACAAACTCGCCGAAGCAATTGCCGGCGCCGGATCCGACAGCGACTCCTGGCCGCTTCGCTGGTCGGCCCAGCATCTGCTGCTTCTGACGGCAACTCCGCACATGGGCAAGGACTATCCGTACTACGCACTGTGGCGCCTGCTGCTTCCGGACACGCTCTCGACTTACGATGCTTTCGACGGGTTTCCGCGTGAATCCCGGTCGAAACACTTCATCCGCCGGACCAAGGAGGAGATGGTCCATTTCAATGGTTCTCCCCTGTATCCGCAGAGGAACTGCGACACCCTGAGCTACGATCTTTCGCAAGGTCAAGGGAGCGAGCAGGAACTCTACGATGAAACCACGGAATACATTCGGTATTACTACAACCGGGCCAGACACCTGAACCGCTCCGCCGCCCGGTTGGCGATGAGTGTGTTCCAGCGGCGACTCGCCAGTTCCACATACGCTCTTATGCGTTCCTTCGAACGCCGTGAGGAGAAGCTCGGCGCTCTGATTGACGCAATACGGGACGGACGTCTCAACGAGGAACAGCTTGCTGGCCGACAGCGGCGCCTCGACGATCTTGACGATGCTTTCGAAACGCGGACGTTTGATGAAGACACGGAGACGGAGGATGCACACGAGCGCGACGAGGCGTTCGAGAGCGAGGCATTGGGTGGCACGATCGCCCTCAGCCTGAGTGAGCTCGAGGCGGAGCGTCTCATGGTCGAGGGGCTCCTCCGAAAGGCGCGGGAACGGCTCGAAGCGGGCGAGGAATCGAAATTCGAGAAGCTGCGCGAGGTGCTCGGAGATCCGAAATACATCGACGAGAAGTTCATCATCTTCACCGAGCATCGGGACACCGCGGTGTTCCTCGTGCGCCGGCTTGAAGGTCTCGGCTTCACCGGGCGGGTCGCCCTGATCCACGGCGGCCTGCCGTACCAGGAGCGCGAGAGACAGGTGGCGTTCTTCCGCCGCCCGGCCACCGAAGGCGGGGCCAGCTACCTGGTGGCGACGGACGCAGCCGGCGAGGGCATCAATCTCCAATTCTGCTGGCTGATGGTGAATTACGACATTCCGTGGAACCCCGCGCGGCTCGAACAGCGGATGGGCCGCATTCATCGCTACGGCCAAAAGCACGATCCGGTGGTCATCGTCAATCTCGTGGCTGGCGGCACACGTGAGGGGCGGGTGCTGAGAACCCTCCTCGACAAGCTCGAGGCGATGCGGCGTCAGCTCCGATCCGACAAGGTGTTCGACGTGGTTGGACGGCTGTTTACGGGATTATCCATGCGGAACTATCTCGAGCAGGCGGTCACTCAAGACGCCGGCACCGCTGTCCGGCGGCTGGAAGGCGATCTTACGGCCGAACAGGTGCAGGCGCTCGAACAAAGAGAACGCGTGCTCTTCGGGGAAGGCGGCGACGTGCGCCGGAGACTTGCCGACCTCAACGATGAGGCAGAGCAAGAGACCTTTCTCAGGCTCCTGCCGGGATACGTACGCCACTTCGTGGGGAGAGCCGGGCCTCTGCTCAACCTGCAAGTAGAAGGCGATCTGGAAAAAACCTTCACATTGGTACCCGGTCGACCCCGCGCGGCCGATCCTCTGTTCTCGGCACTCGAGATGTATCCTGAGACAGTGCGCGGCCGACTCACGGTCTACAAGCCCACCAACCGGGAAGACGTCGTCTGGATGCATCCCGGCGAGCCGGTCTTCGACTCAATCTCGGCATCGATCCTGGGTCGCTACGGGTACGACGGTCTCCGCGGGTCGGTGTTTATCGACCCCGAAGCGACCGAGCCCTATCTGTTCCACATTGCAAGAATATCGGTAGAAGCGCGCAGCCAGGTCAGCGCAGGGTCAAACGATCCGACGGATGCAAGCAAGCGCCACGATACGGCCCCAAAGCTCCTCGACTCGAAATTGGTCGGGCTGCGCCAATCAAGCGACGGCACCGTCGTGGAGTCGCCGGTGGAACGTCTTCTCCTTCTGCGGGAAGCGAACGGCTTCGCACCGGGCCGCGTGCCCATCGCAGCGGCGGCTCGGAGCCTCGTTTCCGATGCCGCGCGGTTTGCCCGGGAGGATATGATCGAGTCGCTCGTGCAAAGCCATCGCCAGCGCTGCCTTGACGATCTGTCCGCCCGCATGGACTTCGTCGCCCGTGGATTCGACTTCGAGGCTGCTGAACTCGCCGCTGCCCGGTCGCGCCTCACCGAAATGGCTCGCGCCGGCGACGGGCAGGCGAACGCGAGGCTGAACAACGTCAAGGAACGCCAGCGGAGCCAGACGGCAATGCGGACTCGCCGTCTGGCCGAACTGCAGGCCGAACCGGACCTCATCCGGGCCGGCGAGGTCGAGTTTCTCGTTCATGCGCTCGTCGTGCCCGCCCAGGATAGCGAAGACACCGAGCGATACGATGCCGATGTCGAAGCCATCGCGGTGGAGGTGGCCACCGCATATGAGCAAGCCTTGGGCGCCGAGGTGAAGGACGTCTCACGGCCCGAGCTCGCGCGGCACGCGGGGCTGACCGACTGGCCGGGCTTCGATCTTCTGTCCGTCCGCGCAGAAGGGGAGCGGCGCACCATAGAAGTGAAGGGACGCGCCGGTACAGGCGGCATTGAAATGAGTGACAATGAATGGGCCAAGGCTTGTAATCTCCGCAATGATTACTGGCTCTATGTCGTCTTCGACTGCGCCACGCCTCGCCCACGCCTCGTGAGGGTGCGCGATCCGTTTGCCAAACTGCTCGTTGGAATCCGCGGGTCTGCCGCGTTCACAGTCACGGTAGGGGCTCTCATGGAGGCAGCCGAGTAACGAAGCGTTAAAGGAGATCGACATGCGTCATCCCATATATCGCGTGACATTTTTTGAAATACAGGCGCCCTATACGCTTCGAGTTTGTTTTGACGATGATACGGACCAGATTATCGATTTCCAGGCCATATTGGAAGGTGAATTATTCGGTCCACTCCGTGATTTATACTTATTCAATCAAGTGCGGATTGATCCTGAGGTCTATACTCTGGTATGGCCAAATGGGGCTGATTTTGATCCAGCCACTTTACATGACTGGCCTGAGCATCTTCCTGAACTCAAGCGCATGGGCAAGCGCTGGTCCCTTGCCGGGACGAAGACTTGATGCGGTCTCAAATAGTCGGGCCCCTAACTAAGAAACCGTCTCAGAATTCCAGTCGGGCCGTACGAGGGCGTCGAGACGTCCCGGTGTCGCGGTTTTTTCGAGGGTGAGACGCCCTCGTACCGAGGTTCTTTTCTCCACGCAGGAGACAACACCAAGAATTTTGAGGCGGCTTAACACACAAAGGGAAATGTAGCATGAAGACCACCCCCAATCTGTACGGATTTGCTACAAAGGAACTGGCGCAGGACGCTACCATTGCATACCTCCTGGCCTGGGCCGACCCGGCATACCGCAGAGAAAATCTGCGTCTCCACGCTCTCGGTACCGAACTGTTGCGTTCACTCCTTCAAACGCAACAAGTGGATCTCCCACGGGTCGAGACGCTTTGGATTGAGACCCAAGTCCACCGGATTGACATTGTCGTGCGGATCAACGCCGATAAAAAGACTGACCGAATCATCTTGCTGATCGAAGACAAGGTCAGTACCAGGGAGCACTCGAATCAGATCGAATACTACAAAGAGGTCGCAAAGGAGAAGTACGGCGGCGAATATGACCGTTTGGTCGCCGTGTATCTCAAGACGGGAAACGAATCAAGATCACATCTTCCGCCAGAAGACAGATGCGGTCGCTTTATGCGTCGCGATCTTCTCGATGTTCTGAACGAGTTTCAGGACACGGAAAATGTCATCGTGGACGACTTTCGCACCCATCTCCAAGGTTGGGAGGACGATACGAACAAGTGGGAAAAGACGAGCTCCAGCGAGTGGGAGTGGAAGCAATGGGAAGGCTTCTATGCAGCATTAGAACGCAAGTTGTATTGTGTTTGGGGTTATATCCCGATTGGAGATTTTCTAGGGTGCTGGTTGAGCTTCAAGCATATCGGAACGGAAGATCGGTACGCTGACCTCTATCTGCAGATCCACAATGGGACGCGATTGACAGTCCGGCTTGGAACAGGGAATGTCTGGGACAAAGTCAGGAAAGAGGCCATGTACCAAGTCTTTGACGCCTTGAACGAGTACGCTTCTGATGATATCCGCATCGAAAAGGCGGGTAGGTTTAGGGGCGGCAATAGCGCAGCCGTTGCAAACGTCACATTCGGTGACGAGGAACCGTGGTTTGCGGTTGACGGCGACGGCGTCGTGGACCTGAAAGCTACAATCGGGCGTATTCGTCGGTTGGGGGAATTGCTGCAGAAAGTTGCAGATTGCCTCACCGAACGAGGGATCATCAATTAGCACACGAGTACTTGTAAGAGGCGTTTTTGAGACCCGCGTCGGACCACCTCAAGGGACGTCAAGAAGCCCCGGGATCGATCGATTTCCGAGGGCGAGACGCCCTCAGCCCCAGGTCTTTTCTCGGCTCAAGGGACGGGGCCGAAGAATTTTAATAAAAACGCTTCCAAGAGTGGATGTATTGGAGGATGGCGCGGTGAAGACTAAGGCATCGATGCGACTGTACCGGGTCTCGACGGAACTGATATGAAACAAGAACGCGATCACATATTCATCAGTTACGCGACTGAGCAGTCGGCATTATGCGACTGGCTTGCTCGTCGGCTTGCTGCCGAAGGGTACGCTATATGGTGCGATCGCCAAAAGCTGCTTGGTGGTGAGAACTGGCCCAACGACATCGATGCAGCGATTAATGAGCGAACTTTCCGTATGCTCGCGCTGCTATCACGAGCATCGATGAAGAAGCGGAATCCGCAGGGAGAGTGGCTGAAGGGTAACGCCATTGGCAAAGAGCTGGGCATTGACGACTTCGTTATTCCGTTGAATACGGAAGGACTCCGACCAGACGAAATTATCTGGAATCTGCAACCCATCAACTACATTCCGTTTACGCCGAGCTGGGTCGAAGGATTAGCGGCACTACTTAAAAAACTGGCCTCGGTTGACACACCCAGAGCCTTAAGGGACGGTCCCCGCCTTGCCGTGGAGTCAATCGTTGCAAGCAGCGCGGTCCGAGATGAACCCGAAATTCTGGTAAGCAACTGCTTCGAGATTACGCAAGTACCGCGATTCGTCCGCAAGTACAAGCTTACATTCGGTAGGCTCTCGATAGATGTGCGACGCGCATTGCAGAGAGAATGGGCATGTCGTGATGTGTCACCGACTTCCGTGCTCGCCTTTGAGGACCCGCCTTCTACCGTGACCGCACGCCACAGGTTTCAGTACTTCAGTCAAGTTCCTTGGCGCGGTACAGAGTTCGTTGATGGAATTAATTCACGAGATCTCGTAGTTAGTCTAATATACAGATGTCTGGATAGTCTTCTGAGAGATAAAGGAATGAAGTACTCTACCACCAGAAAGCACGGGAAGTATGGGAGGCACGAACACAGGAAGCACGGGAGACATGGGCACGAAGGGCAATGGTACCTACCGCAAGGACTCATAGACAAAGATCGTGTATCGGTCACTTTCCCTAGCGGAAAGAAGAGTTGGTTCAAGGGGGTCGGTGAACGTACCTATCCAACCACAACTGGTCGAGAGGTGTACCGATATCACCTGAGCCCATCGTTTTCGGTGCTGCGCGGTCAGGCAGATCCTTTTTTCCTATTGCTCAGAAATCGTGTTTATCTCACCGATGTAAATGGTATTCCACTCGACGAACGCAAAGTCAAGTCTCGCCGCAAACATCTATGCAAAGCGTGGTTCAACTCCCAATGGTGCGCACGAATTCTTGGCATTGCACAGCTACTCGCCGATGGAGATACGCACATCCGTCTTGGACCAGAGGGTGAGCAGCAACTCGTCATCAGTGCTATGCCGATTGTCCCGAATTCCCCGCAAAGTATCCACGATGAACTCGTGGACGAACCCGACGAAATATTCGCGACATTGCATGACGAGGATTAGACGGACATTGACGATGTCGAGGAAGATTGAGTGAAGGTTCCGATGTTGAGTGAAATCAGGATTCTCGATGAGCCAGCGTTAGAGTTTCGGTACGGCCAGCCAGTCACCGATCCACGTGATGGACTGTCATTATTCGGACCGTACGGCACTGACGCTCCTGGCCATCCTGGTGCCATATCCTACGGTGTCGTCGGCACAGGTGAAGGTATCGATCTGTTTTCGGCGTGGTCGAACGCGATGGTCCGCTCGTGGACAGATGCCCCGAATAACCATCATCGCTTGTGGCCACCGTACCCCGGATTTCAGGCAGCGTTCGCCAGCGACTGGCGAAGCGAACCGGTGTGGAAGAAGGTGTTGGATAATTGTGAGTTGAGTGACGTCGCTCATCGTCATGATCCCTACGAGCGGGTCCATTCGGTCGTAAACCATTACCTCTCGGCTTTCCAGCATTTGCAGAAGCTTGATGAGCGTGTAAGCGTGATGGTCTGCGTCGTTCCTGACTACATCTATCAAACGTGCCGCATTAGATCGCGTGTGACGCAGCCGACAGGAGAGGTCGTTTCTAAGGTACGACGCAAATCGCGCAAAGCGGGGCAATTCGAACTCCTTTCTAGGTACGAGCCGGAGCAGTACGAACTCTCGCTCGATTTTCGAAGGCAGATCAAAGCGCGGACGATGTCCCATAATGTTCCGATCCAGATTATCCGTGAATCGACGCTGAGGCTCAATGACGAAAATCCGTTTGGATCACGACAGCTGACACCGCTGTCACATCGAATGTGGAATCTCGGGAGCACGCTATTTTACAAAGGAGGTGGTAAGCCATGGAGGCTTGTCACTGCCAGGGAAGGCGTGTGCTACGTCGGTCTTGCGTTTCGGAGAACTGAAGGCCAAGTTGGGTCCAAAACGGCGGCCTGCGCCGCGCAGATGTTCCTCGACGATGGTGATGGCGTGGTGTTCTTGGGAAACTATGGACCGTGGTATTCTCCGGAAAAAAAGCAGTTCCGTCTCACGGCCCAAGCTGCCCACGACTTACTAACGGGCGCTCTTGAGACGTACACCCAACTGCATGGGAAGAGCCTGACTGAAGTCTTCCTGCACTCGCGATCAGACATCAGTGCCGAGGAATTTGAGGGATACCGCTCCGCTGCACCCGACGGGCTAAAGGTCGTCGGTATTCGCGTGCGTACCTGGCGCGATGGTCCACGGCTCTATCGACCGGATAAGCAGTGGCCGGTGATCCGCGGCACGCTGTGGCAGCATTCTCCAACCAGGGGTTATCTGTTCGGTTCTGGGTTCAAGCCCCGGCTTCGAACCTACGACGGATGGGAGACGCCCGTACCTCTACAGATCGACATTCAACATGGAGATGCGGATATCGTAGATGTGGCGCGTGATATTCTCGGCCTGACAAAGCTCAATTACAATGCCTGTAATGCCGGTGATACCCAGCCGGTTACTGTCAAATTCTCTGATGCGGTGGGCGAGATTCTCGTGAGCAACCCGACCGTGACCGATCGGCAACCCACTTTCAGGTTCTACATTTGAGAGACCTTAATTCGCAGTCCACTTTTTCGGGAGAAGATCAGTCGCCTTCCCGTTGAAGCAGATGTCGCTTGGCTCTGTGCACGAGAAGAACGTGCGACACGGGCACGTCTCGACGCTGAGAATGGTTGATTGAGCCTTGAAGGCAATGGAGAAACGAACATGTTGAAGCGTATACGTATCCAAGGTTACAAGTCCCTGGAAGACGTCGAAGTATCTCTGTCCCAGCTTGTGGTTCTGTTCGGACCGAATGCCGCAGGCAAGAGCAATTTGCTCGATGCTTTGCAACTGCTGTCGAAGATGGGGACGAGCCGGACGCTGAAGGAAGCATTCGATCCACCCTATCGCGGCAAGCCGCTCGAGTCCTTTACCATTGGGCCCAAAGGCATCAGGGGTCTGCTCGAACGAGAGAGGCTGTCGTTCTCGATTGAGGCTGACCTGAGCTTGTCGGACGCGGTTGTCAAGACCGTCGATCGCCAGATACTAGAAATGCGTCGTCCACACCCCGAAGTCGAATCTAAAGAGAAAAGTAAGGCCCCCGCCCGCGTTCGCGAACGCGACTTGCGCTACCGCATCGAGGTGGAGATGCTACCCAGATCGGGTGTCCTGCGCGTGGCGGACGAATACCTGGTTGCCTTGAACAGCAAGGGCGAGCCCACAGGCAATCGAAAGCCCTTCATCGAACGGCAGGACCAGAAGATACACTTGCGGCTCGAGGGACAGGCGCATCCCACCTACTACGACCGTTACCTGGATCACAGCATCCTCTCCATGCCGCACTATCCGCCGCACTATCCGCACTTGGAGGCGGCGCGGCGCGAGTTGGAGAACTGGCTGTTCTTCTACTTCGAGCCGCGCGAACGCATGCGCGCCGCCAATCCTGTAAAGGAAGTGCGCCATATTGGCTTGATGGGCGAAGAACTCGCCGCCTTCCTCAATACCATGAAGGCAACCGATGCCAGGCAGTTCAGGGGGGTCGAAAAGGCGTTGCATGCGCTGATGCCGAATATAGACGGCATTGAGGTGGAGGTGAGCGATCTCGGCGAGGTCGAACTTCGCCTTAAGGAAGGCGGTGTTGCGATACCGGCCCGCGTACTCTCCGAAGGCACGCTGCGGATGCTCGGGCTACTGGCCCTGACCGGAATTGACGCAGCCCCGGCGTTGGTCGGGTTTGAGGAACCAGAGAACGGCGTTCACCCACGCCGGATTCAGCTGATCGCGGAATTGCTGAAAACACAGGAGACCCTGCGACAGACTCAGTACATCGTCACTACGCACTCACCGATCTTGCCCGATCTGCTAGCGGACAGTTCCTTGTTTGTGACGAACCGGATTGACCGCAAGACACGAATCGAGCCGTTTTCTACTTGGGGACCATTGGGACGACGCAGTGATATTGATCAAGCATTCTTGGAGCAGCAGGAGGTGCTCCCCGTATCCGAGCGCATTCTGAGAGGGGACTTCGATGCGTGAGATTGCGTTCTTCGTCGAGGACTACGCGCATCAGCAAGTTATCGGCGCGCTGGTGCAGCGAGTCGCCGAGGAATGCCGTACCGCCATACGACTCGACTGGCGCAACGCGGTAGGCGGTCACGGAAAAGTCATCGCAGAGCTTGACGACTATATGCGCGACCTTAAGCGGCAGGGTAGTCCCTGGCCTGACTTGATCGTCGTCGCCACAGACGCCAATTGCAAAGGACTGAACGAGCGTATGCAGGAGATCGTCGGCCGAGATGACCCCGAACCAATGATTTTTGCCATTCCCGATCCGCATATCGAGCGTTGGCTGCTGCTCGACGGCGCGGCCTTCAAGGCTGTGTTCGGTAAGGGCTGCGACGCGCCCGATCAGAAATGCGACCGAGGTCTCTATAAACAGCGGCTGATTGAGGCCATTTATGCCACGGGAACAATACCCAGACTCGGCGGCATCGAATACGCGGAAGATATTGTAGAGCAGATAGACATCGACCGCGCCGCACAAGTGGACAGGTCTTTCAGGCGTTTCGTAGAGGAACTGCGCAACACGTTTCGAGGCTGGCAGCCATGACATCCAACGCCGCAGGGTAGGATTCGGTACACAGATTGCGAACAACTGATCTCCTGTGCATACCGCTGGATGACTTCGCCCGTCGTTTCTCGTTACGGGCGCGGAACCTGATGTGGTTTCTCGGCGCCGGCAGTTCGCCTTCCGCCAGCCTGCTCACTGCCATGGAGATGGTCTGGGAATTCAAACAGAAGCTGTTCATCAGTCGACAGAGCGGTTCGCACCAAACCGTGGCAGACCTGTCGCAGTCGATCGTCCGAGACCAGTTACGGGCTCATATCGACTTCTTGGAACGACTGCCACCGCCCGGCGCTCCTGATGAGTACGCCGCGCTGTTCGAGGAGGTTTATCCGGCAGAATCGGATCGGCGTGCGTTCACGATATTGAGGCGACGCGGTTACGCGTTGGATTCCTCGCCGTCATAAGCGGCGCTACCGGGTAAGCTGTTTTCTTGCGGCTGCCAACAGCGGAAGCAGCGATCGAACGCGTCGCTTAGCGAGTATTGGAGGGGGCCCACGACATGCCGAAGCCCGTGCTTCGGTGTTGCTTCCATGCCAGTCGGCGTAACTTCCAGCAGGTTTATCGAGGTCTCGTCCATGGATGGGGCTTTATATGACAGTTCGAGCGAGGCTCCAAAATTGTCGGGAGAGGAGGTTCGAGGATGAGTTCAGGGAACCGAAACTCAACGGAGACGCCCCGTGACCCGGACTTTGTCGGCACAGAGGCAGCCATGCGTAGAGCCGCTCGGGACGCGCGCCGACGAGCGGAAGAGTCCGCGGAAACCGCTGCTCCGGGACAATCCACGGAGAAATCCGACGAACCTCGCGGAATCGGGGGCAGTCGCGACGTGCGGGGGTTGACTTTTTCGCAAGTCCAGGGTTACGAAGAGATTCCTGGACCGCTGAAGCTGGAAGAACTGCCGCATGAGGCGAGGACACATCTATGGAATGTATTCTACAACAGTCTCGAGGGATCTAGTGTACGCGAATTTGGACGACATCTTATTGTTGGTGTTTGGGAAGAAATCCTGCGAGCAAAACACTGCTTACATGACAACCTCCCGTTGGATGAGTGGAGCGCGGAATTCAAACACATTTGTTCTGAGCTCCGCGACGACATCGAAACGATGTCATTCAACAGAGTCTTCGATCTGATTCAGTTCGTTTTGCGCCGACCCGAGTGTCCATCCGATTTCATCACCAGGATAAAGCTCGTGTTCGTGGTGTGCAGGTTGGCCTACACAATCGAGGAAGGTGATCCGCCAACTATTGTACCAGCCGTTACGGAAGAAGAAGGGAACACGATTATCGAATCGCTAAAAACGCTTCGCAACGCTGGGATGCACGGCAGCGCAGCCCATCTGCGCAGGGCTTCCGAATGTATCAATGAAAATGACTGGGCGGGAAGCATCCGGGAGAGTATTCATGCCGTGGAGTCCGTAGCACGGAAACTTGCTCCAGAAGAGACCGATACGTTGACACAGGCGCTGAACTCGATTGAGAAGCGCCGACCTCTTCATTCCAATCTCAAAGAGGGTTTCAAAGCCCTTTATTGGTACACCTCGGACGAACAAGGCGTTCGCCACGCATTGTTGGACCGTGAAGAGGTGAGCGTGGGCATGGACGAGGCGGTGTTCATGCTGGGCGCGTGTGCATCCTTTGCCAGCTATCTATGGCGCAAACACACGGCGGGGGAAGTGCTTTGACCGACAAACGCCTCATCGAAGTCGCCTTTCCGCTCAAGCAGGTCTCCCTGGACTCCGTCCACGAGAAGAACGTGCGGCACGGGCATATCTCCACCCTGCATATTTGGCCGGCGAGGAGACCGCTGGCAGCGTCGCGGGCTGCGCTAATCGCCACGCTGCTTCCCGACCCGGGTGATCGTGAGACGCGAAACGCGATCCTGGAGCGCATGGCGGGTCGCGTCGTCGAGAAGATCGAGCGGAAACGGGTGAACGGCCGTGTGGTCGAGAAGACCAAGGAGGAGACGCTTGGCGGCATCCTTCACTGGAAGCGCGAAAATGGCCCGGACCTCAATTGGTTCCGTGAAGAGATCCGCAAGGCTTACGGCGGGCGCGCGCCCAGGGTGCTGGACCCGTTCGCCGGCGGCGGCGCCATTCCTCTCGAAGCCATGCGCCTCGGCTGCGAAGTCACCGCCATGGACATCAACCCGGTCGCCTGGTTCATCCTAAAGTGCACCCTCGAGTACCCCCAAAAACTCGCTGGGCAGACCCGCCCGCTTCCCGACTTCGCGCTGGAGGACGCCGAGTTCATGGAGGCGTTCCTGAAGGCGAAAGGGTTTAAAGGGGCCGGATTGCGGACGTTCCTGGAGCGCCTGGGCCACGGCGATCACGCTGGCGAAATTCAGCTCAATGCCCTCGCGCGCGACGATGCTATCCTCGAAGCGAACCTCGCTTGGCACGTGCGTGCGTGGGGCCGGTGGGTGCTGGCAAGGGCGCGTAAGGAACTGGCTTCGTACTACCCGACCTATGCAGAGTTCGAGCCGCTGGCACCCGGCAAGAACTTTGAACCGCGCCCCATGCGGCTGCTGGAGATCGATAATGATGGGGTTGCGCAGCTCGAACCGCTCAACGCCGGTTTTGACGCCGCCTATCTCAAGGATCCGCGCAACCCGCGCTGGATCGCCAAGCCGACGGTGGCGTATCTCTGGGCGCGGACTGTCACCTGTAAACAGTGCCGGGCAACGCTGCCGCTGCTCAAGACGCGCTGGCTGTGCAAGAAGGACCGTAAGCGCGTGCTGCTGACCATGGACCTGCCTGCCGCGTCCACGGCCTGTCTGCCGCCTGCCCCTGCCTTGCCGACAGGCAGGTCGCCTGCTTCAGCAGGCAGGGACAGGCAGGCGCAGGCAGGCGTTGTCTTCGGCGTGCAGAGCGACGTGCCGCACAACGGCGGCAACGCGGCGCAGCGGCGGGAGCACGATAAACGCATCGGAGCGGGCACCATGTCGCGCACTGGCGCAACCTGCCCGTGCTGCGGCGCCATCATGACCATGGCGGATATCCGTTTTGAAGGCCGCGCCGGCCGCTTGGGCGCGACCATGACGGCCGTGGTGGTGGATGGACCGAAGGGCAAGGGTAAGGAATACCGCTTGCCCACGGACCATGAGCGTGCGGTGGTGGAAGTGACCGAGGAACAGCTTCAGGCGCTGTATGCGGACATCCCGTTTGGGTTGCCGGAGGAACAGACGCCCAAGGCGGGAATTGGCGCGTCGCGTGCGTTTTCGGTGGACGGCTACGGCTTCGACACGTGGCGCAAGCTCTTTACAAACCGGCAGCTTTTGGCGCTTGGAGGGTTCGTTCTGATCCTTCGGAGACTGATGCAAGAACTCGAAGATTGGCCGGAGAGTTGGCGCGAGGCACTGATTGCAAATCTTGTACTCGTGAACGATCGGCTGGCCGACTACTCCAGCGCGATTTGCTCTTGGCACAATAGTGGTGAGAAGCTTAGAAATACGTTTGGTCGCTTTGCTCTGCCTATCGTGTGGGATTATACCGAAGTCAATCCGTTGTCGGATACCTCCGGCAACTTCCTCGGCGCACTTGATTGGGTGTTCAAGGTCTGCGAACACCTGCAAGAAAGCGTCGATTCAGCCCGAAGCGGAGAGAGCATTTGTGCATCGGCCATCACCTGCCCAACCGATAGCGTCGATCTGATCTTAACGGACCCACCTTACTACGACGCGATCCCTTATTCCGACCTTATGGACTTCTTCTATGTCTGGCTGAGGCGCTCGATTCCGGGATTGTCCGCCGAGGTCGAGGCGGTCTTCTCCGATGCCCTTGGCCCCAAATGGGATCATGGCACCGGCGACGGCGAACTCATAGATGACGCCAGCAGATTTGGCGGCGATAAAGAGCGGTCCAAGCAGAATTATGAAGACGGTATGGCCCGTTCGTTCCGCTCCTGTCACGCTGCGTTGCGACCGGACGGGATGCTTGTTGTCGTGTTCGCCAACAAGCATCCCGATGCCTGGGAGACCTTGGTAGCCGCCTTAGTCCGTGCCGGTTTCGTCGTCGACGGCTCCTGGCCCATCCAAACAGAGATGGGCACCAGAACCCGCGCGATGGCCTCCGCCGCGTTGTCATCTTCCGTCTGGATTGTCTGCAAGAAGCGCTCCGCTTCTCGCCCCGGCTGGGACAACACCGTCCTCAACGAAATGCGCGACAACATCACGCAACAGCTCCGCGACTTCTGGGACGCTGGTATCCGCGGCCCGGACTTCGTGTGGGCCGCGACCGGGCCGGCCCTCGAAGCCTTCAGCAAGCACCCCGTCGTCAAGAAAGCGAACGACCCGAACCAACTGATGACCGTCTCGGAGTTCCTGCGCGAGGTGCGGCGCATGGTCGTCGATTTCGTCGTCGGTCGCGTGCTGACCCAGGACGGCCTGTCTGCTGAGGCAGGCGACCAGGAAGCCCTGTCTGCGTGCGGGCACGCACAGGCAGGCGCGATCGGCCTCGACGACGTGACCACCTACTACCTGCTCCATCGCCACGACTTCGGCATGGCTGAAGCACCTGTGGGCGGCTGCATCCTCTACGCCCTGTCATGCAACCTCTCCGACACGGCCTTGGTCAACCAGCACGACCTCCTCGCTAAATCGGGCAAAGGAGGAGCCAGTGACGAACTCGAAGAGGACGAGACACCCGAAGACGCGGAAGCGTCAGGCGGCGGTGCCAAAGTCAAGCTCAAACCCTGGAACCGGCGGCAGGGGCGCAACCTCGGCCTCGAAGCACCGGGCGGACGCCCCGTACCCCTCATCGACCAGGTCCACAAGCTGATGCACCTCTGGCGCGCCGGCGACCAGGTCAAGGTTGACGATTACCTCGACACCCGCGGCCTCCAGCGCAACGCCCTGTTCAATCAGATCCTCCAGGCCCTCATCGAACTGGCCGACACCGGTTCCGACGAGCGCTCCATTCTCGAAGCTCTGAGCAACCACGTAGCCGCCCGGGGCGGTATCAGGGCGCCGAGGCAGGGACAACTTCAGCTTGGAGAATGACCATGCGTAGGCCCGTTCACCGTAATCGTGGGCGCGAAGGCCAGCGGCAAGAGCAAGAATCAACACTCAATCCGAAAAGTCTACGGATATAAGACATGAAAGAAACCACAGGCCAAATCAAAACTTGGGATGAGACATCAGGGCAAGGAACAATTCGAGGAGATGACGGGAAAATTTATCGTTTTACTAAATGTGAGTGGGCCGAAAAAGAACATAAACCTGAAATTCATGGACCTGTTCTCGTTATATGCCAAAACGGACGAGATGCATCGAAAGTAGAGTACCTTCTCATTGAGCATATGCCCCGAATGAAACTGACGGTTCGTTCGAAAGAAGGAAAATTGTTACTAACTGAGCAGAATAGATTCATAGGTGGTCCTTGGCGGATACGATCTGATGCTTTAGCTTGGATGATGGCTGCCAGAGAACTTCATTCACAAGTAGCCCAGCACCAGATAATCAATATAGGCAGCCTGCTCTTACGAGAGCATCCGTTGATCAGCCTTCGTGCTTCCGTCATCAAATACTGTTATGGGCTTTCAATAGAGTTATATCTTAAGTGGATACTGATTGAAGCGAAGAAAGAATATGAACACGATCACAAGCTCAAGCCACTAATCAATAAATTGCCAGCACGTGTTCTTGATAATCTGAGGAATAGATATTCAGAATTTCAGCAGGTAAAAAATGAAAGAGAATTTAGAGTGATGATAGCGGATGTGAGAAGTGTAAGCGAACTACAACTGGATTGGTCAACATTCGATAATTTTATAAATAACCTCGACAAGCTAAAATTCATAATTGGAAGATATGCGACTCTAGAAACGTATAGTATATTTCCATCTTCGTCGGAGAAGCGTTCTAAAGAAATGAACTCATACATGGATTCAGATGACTTCTTTGATCTAGCTGATGAGATTTTGTCATATGAACCTAGACTTGAAGACTACGAGTAATCTGTCATCTTGACCTCTTTTTGCATTGGCCATATGGATTTCTCCGACTCAAAGGAGCCAATCGCCATGAAATGCAGCATTGATGGATGTCCTGGAGAATACGAAGCGAGAAAAGTCATGCACACCGTACGGCATCATGGTCAAGTAATTGTCATTGACCACATTCCGGCCGATATCTGTTCCGTATGCGGGGACGTGCTGATGAAGCCGGACACGATTCGCAGGATCGAGATCCTGCTCCAAGAAAAGCACCAACCAGCAAGTACGGTGCTTCTGTATGAGTTCGCGTGAAAAGGTCAGCCTGGAACGAATCCAAACAGCGCCGTCAACCTCAAGATAAGGGTACCTCCTTCTCAAGATTCGAACTCCCCGGGAGATTTCGGACGATGAGTAAGCCTTCTGCCAAAATCCTCGATTGTGTCCGAAATATGCGCCAGAATAGAGACAGGCTCAGTGCTGAGATTGCGGACATGAGTTACGATGAACTGGCTAAGTGGCTTCGAGGCCATCAGTATTCAGACCCTCTTCTCCAACGGCTGGCGGAGAAGGCTGCCCGACAGGCCGATGCAGCGGACCAGCCTGCGGCCGATTGATAATTGGCTGACACGTGCTCTACTTGATTGGCTGCGCTCACGAGTGAACTCTACTTCAGGAACTTCTCGGAGTGAGAGAGCAGATAGATGATCACGCTGATTGAAGCCCTGAATTATCGATGCTGACGCTACGTGTCGCGACCCCTTGGGTCGTTTCATGTCTTCGTCCGTCCGACCTGGAGTTCCGAACAACCCTGAGGAATTGGTTTGGTCGCCAGGAGGGTCGAACGGCTTCTTAGCGCATATCTTACAAGGACTGTAAAATGCCCAGAATAGAAGGCTTCAGGATCAAGAACTTCAAGGTGCTCAAGGATGTTACGCTAGGCCGCCTTTGGAACCAACAGAAAAGCCAGCCCCTGACGCCCATGACGGCGGTAATTGGCAAAAACGGAGTAGGGAAGAGCGTCTTATTCGATGCGTTCGGGTTTTTAGCAGATGCCCTCAAAACCGGCGTCGAAGAGGCTTGCGACGCACGGGGACGCGGTGGGTTCGAGAAGATGAGGACGCAAGGACAGGCTGGACCTATCGAATTCGCGGTGTATTACAGAGAACATGGAAACGCCCGGCCGATTACTTACGAGATCGCTATTGAGGCTGACGAGTCCGGGCGTCCCTACGTACTGCGAGAATTCCTCAGACAAAGGCGAAAAGGCCAGAAACACGGTAATCCGTTTTGGTTTTTATGGTTGTCTAATGGCAGAGGCGTAGTTTGGAAGGGAAGCCAGGCAGTTAGTCAAGTCAGTGAAATAGCAGAAGGTTTCGATATTTTCGAGTGGTTGGAATCGTTAAAAGCCGGAAAAGAATCCGAAGATACCGAATGGATTGAATTGGAAGACCGGCGTAAGCTCGGCATTGCCACACTCGGCGCCCTGAAACAACACCCCAGAATTTCCGCCTTTCGCCGCTTCATTGAGGGATGGTATCTCAGCTACTTCACCCCGGACGCGGCTCGCAGCCTGCCCCTGGCCGGTCCCCAGCAGCATCTCAATATCCATGGCGACAACCTCGGCAACGTCGTGCAATTCATGGAGCGCGAACATCGCTCGCGTTTTGACGCCATTCTAAAGAGGATCGCCAACAAAATTCCAGGTATAGACCGGATCGACACGGAAAAATCCAACGACGGCCGGGTGCTGCTTCGATTCAACGACAAGGGGTTTAAGAATCCCTTCTACGCCCAGCAGGTGTCCGATGGAACGCTGAAGGTCTTTGCCTATCTGTTGCTGCTCGAAGATCCTAACCCACCGCCTTTCCTCTGTATCGAAGAGCCGGAAAACGGCCTGTATCACAAGCTGCTAGAGACTCTTGCCCACGAATTTCGTGAACATACCAGCGGACCCAAAGGTGGTTCGCAGGTTTTCATTACGACCCACCAGCCCTATTTCGTCGATGCGTTGGAGCCTCAGGAAGTTTGGATCCTGGAGAAGGGACCGGACGGTTTTTCAGCGATCCGCCGGGCAAGCGACGAGCCGATCGTGAATAACATGGTCGAAGAGGGCTTGCCGTTGGGCGGCCTTTGGTACAGCGACTATCTCGACGCGAGGTGATCGGATGCACTTTGAGATACTCGCCGAAGACGCGTCCGGGAAGAAGGCGCTCGATATTCTGATTCCGAAGATCATCGGCGATCAACATACATTCAGGGTTCGTGATCACAAAGGAATCGGCCATATTCCCAAAAACCTCATGAGTGGTATCGTTGCGAGCAATCGCCTGCTGCTCGACCAACTTCCCAAGTTGCTCAGGGGGTATGGAAAGACATTCGCCAACCACTCGGATTACTATTCTGCAGCGGTGGTTCTGGTTTGCGACCTGGACGACAGGTGTCTGAAAACATTCCGTCAGGAACTCTTCACTGTCGTGAATGCCTGCAACCCCAAACCAGAGACCCGTTTTTGCATTGCCATAGAAGAAAGTGAAGCTTGGCTCCTCGGCGACGTTTCCGCGATCGAGGCAGCTTATCCAAACCGCAAGGACGACGTGCTGAATGGTTACAAGAACGACTCGATTTGCGGAACCTGGGAGCTTCTGGCCGACGCCGTATACAACGGCGGCTCGAGTGTACTCAAGAAACGGGGTTGGCGGGCAGTAGGCAGGGAAAAAACAGCATGGGCCGAGAGGATTGCTCCAAAGATGGATGTCGAGAAAAACGCATCGCCCAGTTTCCGCTACTTTCAAAAAAAGCTTCGAGAGCTAACCTGAGTATCCGAGGTGAACCCGAATCTTGCGGAAGGATCGGTTTCTCCCCGGGAGAAAGAGTTCAGTGAATGAGGAATTATGACAATGAAATCTTCCCGTAGGCCTTGGCACCAAGTCGTGCAGCTGCGCGACGACCTGAGAACCGGAGAGCTGTCGCTGGCCGTGTTTGCCGCCGACCTCTACGACGTGGTCATGCAAAAGGGCCGGCGGCCGGTCTACGAGCGTCCCGACGAGTTCTTCGCCCTCACCTATCCGACGTACAACCTGCGCGAATTGGTCAAGGACGTGGCTGTGCGCTTGGCGGGCCGGAGCGACAAAGCCTATCGGAAACTCTCCGTCAACTACGGCGGCGGCAAGACCCATACGCTGGTCGCACTCAGACACCTGGCGCACAATCCGGCCGCGCTGCCGGACCTGCCGGCGGTCCGGGAGTTCGAGGCGCACATCGGGTCCAAGACGCCGAAGGCCCGCGTGGCGGCGCTGTGCTTCGATAAGATCGACCTGGAGAAGGGCGTGGAGACGCCAGGCCCCGATGGGACCGTCAGGATGCTCAAGCACCCGTGGAGCATCCTGGCCTTTCAGCTGGCCGGAGCCGATGGCCTCCGGCTCATCCACGCCGACGGCAAAGACGCGGAGCGCGACACGCCACCGGCCGAACCGCTGATGGTGGACCTGCTGTCAAAGCCGCAAGCGGAGGATCTCGCGACGCTGGTGCTCCTTGACGAGGTGCTGATGTACATCCGCGCCCAGGTCGAAACCCACCCGAACTGGCGCGGACGCCTGATCAGCTTCTTCCAGTACCTCACACAAGCCGTGGTCAAGGTGGACCGCTGCGCAATGGTCGTCTCGCTCCTCGCCTCCGACCCACGGAAGCATGACGACTTCGGCAATGAACTCCTCCGGGACGTGTCCGATGTCTTCGGCCGCCAGATGGAAGAAGATGCAAGCCCCGTGAGCAAGGAGGACGTGGCGGAGGTGCTGCGGCGCCGCTTCTTCAAACCGGAATCCATCCACAATCGGAGTGTCTTCCGTCCGCACGTGACTTCAGTAGTGGGCAGCATTGCGGCGCTCGACGAGCGGACGAGGAAGGAGCGAGCGGTTGCCGAGGAGCGGTATCTGGCCAGTTATCCCTTTCACCCGGACCTCACCGAGATCTTCTACACCCGCTGGACCCAACTCGACGGATTCCAGCGCACCCGCGGCATCCTGCGTACGTTTGCCATCGGCCTGCGTGATGCGGAGAAGTGGGACACCTGCCCGCTGGTTGGGCCGAACATACTACTGGCAGAGCCGGAAAAGAGCGATCTGGCCGAAGCCGCGAGTGAACTCGCTTCCTTTGCCAGCGTTGACACGGCCACGGGAAAGCACCAGGAATGGCGGCCGATCATCGAGGGCGAGCTGGCCAAGGCGCGCGCGATTCAGTCCGAGACGAGCGGTCTTCGCCACCGGGAAGTGGAGCAGGCGGTCCTTACGGTATTCCTGAGCTCTCAGCCCATCGGTCACAAGGCGTTGACGCCGGAGCTGATGGTGCTGGTCGGAGCAGCCAATCCGGACAAGATAGAACTGGAAAAAGCCCTGCGTCGATGGACGGAGTTGTCCTGGTTTCTCGACGAGGTGGAGGTCGCCACCGCGGAAGTCGACCCGGCAGGCGCCAGTCCGTTGCCCAGGGCCTGGAGGCTGGGCAATCGCCCCAACCTGCGCCAGATGCACCACGATGCCTGCAGCAACCGCGTACCTCCCTCACTCGTAGACGCGCAGGTCATCGATGCGATCGAGAAACAGCGGACACTCACCTCCGGTGCGGCCGCAGCCGGTGCGACGGTGCACAACCTTCCGGAAAGACCGCGCGACATCGCAGACGACGGCGCGTTCCACTACGCCGTGCTCGGCCCGGGAGCAGCCTCGGAATCGGGCAAGCCCGGTGCGAGCGCGAAGCGGTTCGTTAACGAGACGACCGCAGTCGACCGCCCCCGGGTCAATCGCAACGCCATCGTCCTCGCCGTTCCTTCCAGGGATGGTCTCGATGCGGCCCGCATCCGGGTTCGCGAGTATCTCGGCTGGAAGGAAGTCGGCGATCAACTCAAGGACCAGCCGATCGATCCGATCCGTGAGCAGATGCTCTTGAGCGAGACCGAGGCGGCGCGAAAACGGGTCCCGGAGGCCGTCAAACAGGCCTACTCCGTGGTGGTAGCGGTCAACGAAAGCAATGACATCCATGCCTTCAAAGTGGTGGTGACCGACGAACCCCTGTTCACGACCATAAAGGCCGACAAGCGATCCCGAATCCAGGAGACGCCGATCAACTCCGAGGCCATGATGCCCGGCGGCCCCTATGACTTGTGGCGGGAAGAAGAACAGTCGCGCCGGGTCAGGGATCTCGTCGGCGCGTTCGCGCAGTTCGCGAAGCTGCCGAAGATGTTGCGGCAGAAAGAGATTCTGGATACCGTGGTCCAGGGCGTTCGGGAAGGAATCTGGGTGACGCGGGTCGTGCGCCCGGACCGGACGGTCAGAACATTCTGGCGCACGGCAATCGACGAGACTGCTCTCAAGGATCCGGGTCTGGAAGTGCTGCTGCCTGAAGCGGCCATACTGAGTGAACTCGCACCCGATCTGCTCGTGCATCAGCGGCTTCCGGGGCTCTGGTCTTCCGACGAGATTGCTGTCCGAGACGTATACGCCTATTTCGTCGGTGGCCACACCGTGAGCCTCCCCAGGGAGGGCTACGAAGAGGCGCTAGTGATCCCGGAGTGCGAATCGACCGTTGTCGAAGCTGCCATTTCACAAGCCGTCGAGCGGGGACTGGTGTGGTTGACCAGCGGGCCGGCCTCAATCCTCAACGAGCCCGTGCCTGCCGGCGTTCTCGGCGCCTCGGCAATATTGAGGCCGCCACCCGAACGGGTCGATGTCGCTGAATTGATGGCCGAGTCGATCCCCGACGCCTGGAAAGAGAACAAGGCCAACGCGCTTGCCATCGCGACCGCGCTTTCGACAAAGCGGGGTATGACTCTTCCCTGGTCCACGGTACAAGCCGCGATCGAAGCGGGTATTCGAGCGCGATGGATCGAGCTGAGTCGTGACAGCGCCTCCTGGCCGTGCAGCTTCGCCAACGCCCAACACGTTATCCTTCAAGTACCGGCTCCGGAGTTGGTTCGCGAAGGTCAAGGGAGACTCTGTGGGCGTGGAGGGAAACCAAAGGGACTGCTCAGCGCCGAAGCTGTCCTTGAAGCCAACGGTATCCAGGACCTGGCCGATCAGATTCCGGGCATTACCAGAGCCGCTGTCGGCACTGAGCTCAAGTTCAACGTCCGGGTTGACTTCGGTGGAGAAACGCCTCCGGACCCGGAGGCGGTGAAAAAGATCAACGAGTTGCTCTCGGAGGTGTCGGACGAATTAAGACTCGATTGAGTTTGGATGCCGATCTGACGGTCCCGACGAATGGATGGGAGCCTGTCGGTTGTCACGGTCGGCACAAGCGGGCAACTAGGCCGGGATCGTGAGTAGACCGAGGTTCACTTCTTGCGTCCTACCAGGAGGGTGTTTGGGCAATTCCGCCAGATACATTCAGCATGAAACTCGGCTTCGCGCATGGCAGCGAGGTCTTCGTCGAGTGGAAAGTAGGTGTCCTCCGCAGACCACTCGTCAAAGTGCTCATAGGCGCGCTGTTCGTCGATGCCGCACGAAACCAGGTGGGCGGCCCATAGGCGGACGGACCGCTCGCGCGTCGCCGGGTGTGCGCTGATGGCCACGTCGGTGTTTACGAATAGGCCGCCGGGGCGGAGCGCCCGGTAAATGCGTTCATATAGCGTGCGCTTGCGTTCCATGGTGGGGATGTGGTGCAGGGCCAGGGAAGCGGCCACGGCGTCACATTCGGGGAGCGGAGCATCGAACGAACGATGGCGGAAACGGGCGCGGGTTCCGAATCGTTTGAGCCGGACGCGCGCCAGGGCCAGCATCTCCGGATCTATGTCGATCGCTTCAACGGAACCGACCCGTTCATGTTCCAGCATCGCCTCGGCCAAGGCGCCCGTTCCCGCGCCGAGGTCAAGCACCAAGGCGGGCCGGGCACGGGCGATTTCGTTGGCGGCCCTGGTCAATCCTTCTTCGTAGCCCGGGATGAACTTGCGGATGGCATCGTCGTAGTCATCGACCTCGAGGCGAAGATGGCTGCGGACGAAGTGGTTCATAGGTGGGTCGCAGGTCGACGGTTCATGGACGCTCACGTACAGCGCTGCTTTGCATCATCGAGTGAGGCAGCTCCCAGTCGCGCTTGCGGAAGGCGAAGATATCCATCAGGCACCCTTTCCCCGGTCGAAGCACTCGAGTACGTCAACCAGATCAGCCAACGGCACGACCTCGCCGTCTCGTCGGGATTGCCGGTCCGCGCCTCCATAGACAACGGCTTTGGCGGAGATTTGCGGCAGCACCTTTGCAATCCGGTTGGGCGCATCGAAGTAATCAGAGGCAATCGTAGCGCCGGACTTGATCTCGATGGCGCCTATACCGTTGCCGTTCTCAACCAGGAGGTCGCATTCCAGGCCCCGGGTGTCGCGAAAAAAAGACAGATTGGACCGGCGGCCCCGGTTGAAACGATGTTTGAGGGCTTCCACCACGACCGCATTCTCGAACAGCGGTCCCCGAAGCGGATGGGTGCTCACCTGCCCGGCATGCTCGATGCCGATGAGATGACTCGCCAGCCCGACATCGTAGAAGTAAAGCTTGGGTGACTTGACCAGGCGTTTTCGAATGTTGGCAGAAAACGGCGGAAGCTGAAAAACGACGTCGCTTGCTTCCAGGACCGTCAGCCAGTGCCGCGCCGTGGTGTGAGAGACGCCGGCGTCCGCGCCCAGAGCGGAGAGATTGGCCAGCTGTCCCACGCGCCCTGCGCACAGGCGGACGAAACGCTGGAAGCTCGACAGGTTGCGGATCTCCCCGATCCGGCGCACATCGCGCTCTACGTAGGTCTCGAAGTAATCGCCGAGTGCTTGCCACGGTTCGAGTTTCTGATCGTGAATCCGGGGGTAGCAGCCGGAGTACAGGATGTCGTCAACGCTGTTGCTCGCGCCCGTTTGACGCCTTTCGGCCAGGGAGAATGGCAGCAGGCGAAGCAATGCCGTACGCCCGGCGAGTGACTGGCTGATGGCATCGGAGAGCCTGAACTGCTCGCTGCCCGTCAGGACGAAGAGGCCGTTCCGTCCTTTCTCGTCGGCCAGGACTTGCAGGTAGGACAGAAGCTCGGGTACGCGCTGGACCTCATCCAGGATGGCGCCCCCGGCAAGCTGCGAGAGAAAGCCTTGGGGATCGGATTCGGCAAATTCCCGCTGGTTGGGTGCTTCCAGGTTGGCGTATTTGAGATGCGGAAAGGCCGCGCGGCAGAGTGTGGTCTTTCCGGACTGACGTGGCCCGGTCACGGTCACAAAGGGGTACAGCTCGAACAGCTTGACCAGGCAGGGCGTAATCTCGCGCTCGATCATGGCATCTAAACTAAATGCTACAAAAATAGGATATGTTTGAAAGCGAAACTTGCAATTGTTTATCCATACCCCGAACTCTTGGCGTATCGTCCTATTTTGCGGCCCTGATAAATGACCTTTCGGGTGAGGTTCGGGGCGATGCGGTTGCGTGCTTCTATGCCTTCGGGGTGCAGAAGCTTCGCTTCAGGTCCGGTAGCCGATCAAGAGGGTGAAGGGTGAGTGTTTCCTCCAGGCCTGCCTGCAGCAGGCAGGCCCTCTTCCAGGCGGGTGAGGGCTTCCGGAAATCCAACGCCGTCATCCGGGTCGGGGGACAAGGATGTCTGCAATCTGCTCGATTCCGGGCTCCGACGTGGAGAAGGGCTCATGGGCACGGGCCGGGACTGAATGAAAGGCGAGCCGGCAGGCAGGAAGCGCAGGTTCGGCATGTCCGGGACCGTTCAGGCATTCTTTGCCAGCGTATCCGTGATTTGCAGAGACAGAGATTGGACCGACTCATCGATGTCGATGTTCTGAATGGCTGGAAGGCCGTGGGTCTTCCCGACCTTGAGAATATGTTTCTGGATCTTGAGGATTTCGTCCAGATGTTCGATGTATCTGTGGGTAGACCTGCTCGAAGCCTCCTGTCCGCGCCGTTCGAACCGTTCGACGTACGGCTCCCGGTCCGACAGATACAGGTTGGCCCAGATGAACAGAGCCTGCTCTGAATAGGCGGTGAGATTGACCAGATCGGGCAGAAGATGAACACCGTCTATGATGAGGTTTACGTTCTCTTCCACGGCGCGGCCGATCATGGCCTTCACGCCAGCGGAGACACAGGCTGCCTGTTCGCGAAAGGCGTGTACGACTGGATTTATGCTTCCCGGTGGCCTCGCGGGAAGACGTTCCCAGGCTTGATAGGAAGAGGCGTGAAGGGCGGGGAGGAGGTCGGGTGCGATCATCAGGCGCATCACCTGGCGAATCTCGTCCGTGGAGGCAACCCTGGAAATCTTGAACAGATTCGCCAGCGTGACCGCCACCGTCGTCTTGCCGACTCCGGTTGGTCCGCCAATCAGGACAATGAGTGGCCGGGTCTGCTCGCGGTGTCGGAATCGGTTCCACGTCCTGTAGCGCTGGGCAAACGCCTCCCCGTACTCCTCCTGCAACAGTTCGAGGACCGCCTTCCGAATCTCGTCCCGTCCGACGGTCGTCCGGTTCGTCTGAATGAAGCGGACCATCATCCGCTCAGCGATCTGGTAGGCCCGTTCCTCTCCAACGCCCGTGATGAACAGGGACCGGGACAGATGTTCTCGGGAGAAGGGCGCGCTCCCCTGTTCATCCTCGACGAGAACCTGCTTGGAAGAGGGGGACCAGAATATGCCGTCGCCGACGGCTCGGTCTCCGAACAATGCCTTGACGTGGGAACGAACGAGCTTCGTGATCATCTTCGGGGAAACGGTAGGCTTGTCCTGTATCACGGTGCGGATCCGGTCGGCTACGGTGTAGGCTTCGTGGAACGCAAACCCCTGTTCGATCAGGTAGTGGGTGAGCATCCCGCGCAAGAATGGGACTCGCCGTCGGCCGTCCACGATGGTTGGCACAGGTATCCTCTGCTCAGATGCGGGTCATTCTCAGAGAGACGAAGTTAAGGCCACGCAAGGAAGAACCAGGAGGTGCGGGGCAGGAGAGAGAGGCGCGCGCGCCTCAAGCGTGAAAAAGCTGGAAAAGGACCTGCCGGCAGCCGCGGAGGCCTTCTCATCGGTGCGAATCCAACTCTATGGGTGATTCTCGTCGCAGTCCGGCCGATCCGGATCTTCGATCACGAACCCGGCCTTCAGATACTGGAGTGCCTTCGTGTAGCTCCGGTTCCGGAGGTAGTGTTTCAGCTCAGCCGGTGCGGTCGGCAGCATCACTTCCTGCAGCCGGCGGATACGTCTCAGCTCCTCCGCGATGGTCTCCTTCCGGGCAATTCTGTCCATCATCGCCTCGAGGGTTTCCTCGAGCGTCGCAGCCTGTTCCGTCGTCACGTGGTTAACCCCTTTTAAAGTTGGAAGTTATGCAGAATATAAATCGAAACTCAACGCGTGTCAAGCGGCGGGTCGGGTGCCGGCACTAGTAGAAGACGGTGCGGGTCCGGTGTCGGGGAAAGGCCTTGTATGCCGGCTGCTGTCCCCGGTTCCAGAGGAGATTGTCCGCCTCCATCGCAGTCAGGCGATGACCCGAGGCGCCGAGCTCCGAGACGAGCAATTCGACCGCGTGTACGGCACAGGCTCGAAGCTCCACCTCTTCCGGTGAACGGGCCGGGATCAGCTCGAATCGGTTGATGCGTGAAATCAGGGCCGGATCGTATCGGAGCACCTTGTCGACGCGGAGCACGTGGGGCACGAGGTTGTCGGCAAACATGGTGAGCCGATGGAGATCGTGAAACCGACCCGGGCCCTGGGCCCCGAATGCCAGGGAGAGATTGGCGGCCGTGATCTGCGCCCGTTTGAAGAAGGGGACCTGAAGCTCTTCGTAGGGCTCCACATCGTTGAAATAGGGCATCTCGGAAAGCAGCGCAACCAGGTTTTCGGCCGACCCGCCCGCCGTCTCCACGAGCGCGCCGAATTGACCCTCGAAGCGGTTCAACAGGTAGAGGCCCAAGTCGCGTAGTGCTGCGGCGAAAAGCTGCATCATCTCGCGAATCGGTTTTTTCTCCGGATCCTGACCGAACAGCCGGGAACAGGCGTGCGGGGACATTTCTGCCAGTTCTTCCGCGCAGAGCGGACCGTTCGCGTTGAAATAGTCGTTGAGCGAAGATGCAACCGTGAAGTAGCCGGACATCCCGGGTCGCTTGTTCAGGTGTGGAAAATAGCCGGACCCGAAGTTGACCGTGTTCAACGTCAGAAAAAAGGCGACCGTTCCGCACCCCTGGCCGAGGTAGTGACAGCCTGGATCGACGTCGGGGCTCCCCAGCCGGTCCTTCGGCAGGGAGGCTGCATAGGCAGGGATGCGATCGGTGTCGATATGAACGAATTTGGCTCTACCTGAGACCCGTTTGCTCTGGACTCGAACCTGGTCGAGCAGACCCATCACCGTTTCTCGCGATACGAATGGGGGTGGCTTTCGACCTCGTGAAGAAGCGTGTCCACATAGTCCCCGATACGAAACAGCCGGCAGGCGGCGTCTCCCACGGGGCCGCGCCTCATGCGTCCCACGCCGTCCCAAAACGCACCGATTGCCGGACGGTCGATGCGGGGATATTCCGCCGCCGCGTCCTTCGATCGCCGTTGGTTCCAGAGGACGACTTCTACGAAATGGACATAGGTTGAGGACACGTAATCAACGCCTAGCATCAGCAGCTTTCCGTTTTTCCGGTAAGCCCTGGACATGGGAGAATGCGTGCCGTAGGTCCGGCCCCACCCCTTTCGGTCCCACGGTGATCTGTAGCCCGCTCGCTCGAGGTGGCCGGACACAAACGCCGCCGCCCCTTTTCCTCGAGCCGCCACCGAATGGGACGGGTGGTCAGACCGGAAGGTCCCGGGCATCCGGCGAAAATATTCGGTCAGCCAGCCCACGGTTGACGGCGTGGTCCGCACGTTCCAGACTTCTGTCCGCTTTTCCTTGTCTATGAGGTTGAACGAGGGCATCAGGATGAGTCCCTGCGTTCCCACAGCCTGTTCCAGGGCGTTGATCACAGTCTCGGCGCCGCCGGCCACGGGTCCAAGGCTCCTAAAGGAAGTGTGGATGAACAGCAGATCCCCGGGCTCGACCCCGAGCGTGTCGAGCGCTTTGGCAAGTGTCTGTCGCGTGTATGGTGGGGTCACGTGAGGCCAAGTCAACGTAAGGGCTTCAAACCCGGTCCGGCGGCCACTGATAAAAGTCGAGGGGAAACACGTCGATGGAGAAATCAGGCCGGCTTTCGGGTCCGAAGAACAGCTTCACAAGCGCTCTTTCCGTCAACGTTTGTGCGATCTCTCCGTTGGACAGGCGCCACATTCGACCTTCCCGGGTTGCTCGAATCTGACTGAGCTCAAGCGATGCAAGCAGCCCCTCGACATCGATCAGCTTGATCATTCCCAAGCCTTGGAGGTGGTTGGGGATTCCCCTCTGTATCAGGAGGCCGGGAAGTCCGACGCGGGTGTCGGGCGTCTGCACGTGCATTTGGATTGTGGCACGCGCGCCTGGCGCGCGCTCCGTCGTGGAGGTTTCCGGGTCGTCCAGCTCGGAAAATACCGCCTTCAGCAGCGCGCCGACATCCTCGAGTTCGCCGCCATACTCCCGGACCGTTTGATCCCCGACGCAGGCGTAGGCGGCGACCTCCCCGTTTCGAATGCCGACGAAGATTCTGGCGGCCTTCCGTTCCATCAGCAGCCGGAAACGCCCGTCACTTCTGGGCGCGACGATCGGTTGTTGGAGGTGGAGGGCATTGAGCTCCCTTATCCAAGGTCGCCAGTCCTCCGTCAGTTCGAGGTCGGCGCCGCCGGGCAAGAACTGGATGTTTCCCCGGTCGAACGTAAAAAAGCGCTGTCGCCCGGCCGTCTCCCATCCGAGTTTGCGATAGAAATCGTCGATAAGCGTACTGAGAAGCCCGATGTGATGGCGGTTGCTTCGCATCCTCTCGTGGGCATCCTGCATGACTTGCGTCGCCAGCCCCTGCCCCCGGTAGTCAGGATGGGTCGCCACGCAGCAGATGCCTCCGACCGATATCTGGCCGCGAGGGGTGCGGACGACCGTCGCGTAGATTCCAGCGCCACAGACGACGCGTCCCCGATGCACAAAGATCCTGATGTTTTCCAGGTTGCCCGGATGAAAGACGTGAGGATAGTCGAACCCGATGGAGGGGTGCGTCGGGGGGCGGCCCTTTGGCGTTTCCAGGGTCCGCATGACCAGGTTGGCGAGGTCCAGCATTCCGGGGAGTTCGTGGGGATGGCACGCACGGGGGCCGTCCAGATCCTCAGGTCGCGAAAAGCTCACGCTGGCGCTCCTTGCTCGGGCATATCGGGCACAGCCGAAATCCTATTCGAGCAGTTCTTTGATGAAGGTTGGGAGGGAAAAGGCGGCCAGATGGACCTCTTCATTGTAGTATTTTAGAGGATGTTGCCGTGCAAATGCCCGCGACGCGTCGCGATCAAAATCTACCACCGGGTGGGCGGTCCCCTTCGAAGCATAGGAGAAACTCAACATGCCTGTCGTATACGTCGGGATGGAGGCAATATAGCAGTGGACCTTCCCGGCACCAAAGATGCTCCGCTGTCGTCGATAGATCTCTTTGAAAGTTTCGGAATAGAGGGCGGGGGGCTCGGTCTGGGCCACCATCATGCCGTCCGGTCGGAGGCAACGATAGACCTCCGAATAGAATCGATCGGTAAACAGGCCCTTTGCCGGACCTACAGGATCGGTGGCATCGACAATGATCAGGTCGAAGACCTTGTCTCCACACGCCTCTATGTAGTCCATACCATCGCCGATCTGGAGTCTCACCCGGGGATCCCCGAAGGAGGCCCCCATGGTTGGCAGATGCGCCTTGCAGGCCTCCACGACGGCTTCGTCTATTTCGACCACGACCACCTGGCTCACTGCGGGATGTCTGAGCACTTCCCTGGCGGCACCTCCGTCCCCGCCTCCGATCACGAGCACCCGCTCCGGATTCGGCGCGGTCAGCAGGGCCACGTGTGTAATCATTTCGTGGTAAACCTGCTCGTCTCTCTCCGTGCACATCACGGTTCCGTCGAGGACCAGCATCTTTCCGTAGCCGTACGTGTTCAGTATCTCCACTTTCTGGAACTTGGACGCCTGAGAAAGTAGAATCCCGGCGTGTCGAAGCGATAGGGCAATGTCAGCGTCTCTGTCCGTAAACCAGATATTCTTGGAGTATCCGTCGGGCACTTCCGTTTCCGTTCCCGTGCTCCGAGAGGCAGGGAAGACGGATCCGGTCTTCTTGAGCTGCGCAAGCCGGCCGCGGTGCATGTTCAGGGTGGATCCTTTCTCGGCCTGCAGCGACTTGCTGAGCGCGCGGTATGAGGCTTGCGGGTCGATTTGATCTCCGCAGGTGAACAGATCGACGGCTGCAAATCGATATTCCGGCCACGTATGAATCGACATGTGGCTCTCTTGAATGACAACGACACCTGAGACACCGTAGGGAGAAAAGTGGTGAAAGGTCGTGTTGATGATCGTCGCCCCCGACGCCTGGGCGGCTTCGGCCATACTTTTCTCAATCCGGTCTACATCGTTCAAGATGGATGGACAGCAGCCATAGAATTCGACGAGGATGTGTCTGCCCAGGGCTCTCATCACGTCATTTCGGGGAAGGTCACGCTTCGCTCACCGCCAGGAAGCGTTCGGCATCTATCGCAGCAGAGCAGCCCGTACCGGCGGCGGTTACGGCCTGACGGTAGGTGTGATCCACGCAGTCTCCACACGCAAAGATGCCCGCCACGTTCGTCCGCGTCCCGGGAGACTTGACTTGGATGTATCCCTGATCGTCCAGATCCAGCTTGTCTTTGAAGATCCGGGTATTCGGCTCGTGGCCGATCGCGACAAACATCCCCTGACAAGGAAACGTAGCTTCTTCTTGGCTTAACACGTTCTGGATCTTTACGCCAGTCACCTCTTTCTGGTCAGGGTCGAAAACGTCCGTGACGATCGAATTCCAGAGGAAATCGATCTTGGGGTTTTCAAAAGTCCGTTTCTGCATGATCTGGGATGCACGCAGTTGATCCCGCCGGTGGATGATCGTGACTTTGGATGCGAAACGCGTCAGGAAGAGCGCATCTTCCATCGCCGTGTCTCCACCGCCGACGACAACGACTTCCTGATCGCGGAAAAAGGCGCCGTCACACGTTGCACAAGAACTGAGGCCGTAGCCGAGGAGGCGACGCTCGGACTCGAGCCCCAAATATCTGGGACTGGCCCCGGCAGCTACAATAAGCGTTTGCGTTTCTATCGTTCTTTCCTCGTCCAACTCCAGTCGAAAAGGGGAAGATTCTCCATTCACGCGGGTGATCAGGCCTCTCTCGACCCTGGCGCCAAACCTGACGGCCTGTTCCCGCATCCGTTCTATCAGGACCGGTCCGTCCACGCCTTCCGGAAATCCGGGATAGTTCTCGACGAGCGTCGTCGTGCCGAGCTGGCCGCCCGCGAGGTCTCCTTCAACGATAAGCGGGTTGAGGTTGGCCCGCGCCGTATAAAGCGCCGCTGTCAGCCCGGCGCACCCCGTTCCCATGATGACGACGTTTTCAACTTTGGGGTTGCCCATGTCGCAAAATATCCTCACTTCGTCTAAGGGTTGGCGATCGGGTCAATATAAAATTTTTCCGCCGGTTCCATCAAGCCTGAATCATTCATAAAAGAGGTTAGGAAAGTCACTCATACTCACCTTTTCTTGCCGCCCAAGAAAAGGTGACAAAAGAAGGGCCCCTCGATACGGCCCTTCGGGCCTACTCGGGCCAGGCGCCGCTTTTGGATGTATCCTCCGAGCATGCCGAGTCGCGCGAAGCGCGTACCGAGGCACGGGGAGGCTCGGGCCGTGGCGACTCAGCCTCACTGGAAACGACTGGCGCCGCGAAAAGAATGAACGCCTCCCCCCGCCTGATGCCCGCTGCGGGACCCGCCCCCACTCCGCGAATTTCCATTCGCCCTCACATCCGCCCCCGCACCTGACCCCGTCCCACAGAGGGCCCCAACACCCGGGCAGGAGAAACACGGAAGCAGCCAGGGAGCCGAAACGCCACGGCCGCGATGACATCCAGCCCGAATCCCTCCTGAAATCCGAACAATCTGCGTACATACTGGGCCTTCCAGTTATTGCACCCAAACAAAGTTTTTCGGCTCAAATTGGATAACTGATTGTTCTACATGAAATTATGTAAATTTTCAGCAAATTTATGAATTATTCAGGCAAGGACTCTTCCCTGAAGGCAAAGGCCCTGCGCTCTCCTTTCTAAATCCGCTTTTCCATCCATTGGCCCTTGGCATACTTTCTGAGGGAGAGGCCACCCTGCAGGGCGCTGAAGACGACGAGGCTCGTCCATATGCCCCGCACGTCCTGGCCAAGGGGGAACGCAAGGAGGTAGGCAACCGGAAGGCGGATGAGCCACTGAGCGATCAGGGTGTAGTAGAGCGGTGGAAGCGTGTCGCCCGCCCCTCGAAGGCCTCCTCCGCTCGCGATGGACGTGCACATGAAGGGCTCTGCGAGGGCCATGGCATAGAGGTAAAGGATGCCGATATCGGTCACGTCAGCGTCATCCGTGAAGCGCCCCATAATCGGGTGCGCGAAGAGGGTCACCGTAAGCCCGAGGCCCAGGATGACGATGACCGCCACAAAGAGCGTGGTCCATCCCTGTTGGTTTGCCCGCTCTGGATGGCCTGCTCCGAGGTTCTGGCCGACGAGCGCGGTTGCGGCGGTTCCGAATGCAAGGGAGGTCCGCCTGAGGACCCGCTCCATCTGATTCCCGATCGAATAGGCGGCCACGGCGCTCGTCGAAGAACGGGTCAGCGCAACAAGCTTGACGAAGACGAGGTTGGAGCCGTTTCTGAAAAAGCCCTGCAGGGCGGAAGGGATGCCGATTCTCAGGATCCGGCGTGCGAGCGCGGGTTCGGGGCGGAAGGTGGTCCCGGAGACGAAGCGGAAGCGGAAGCGGCCGGAATGAGCGACCCAGAGGTTGATCGACAATCCGAAACAGCGGGCGATGACCGTCCCGACCGCAGCACCGGCCACGCCCAGGCGCGGTAGGCCCCAGATTCCGAAGATCAAGAGGTAACTCGCGAAAATCTTGATTGTGTTCATGAAGACGCTGATGAGAAGGGGCGTTCTCGTGTCGCCAGCGGCGTGAAGACAGGTCGTGATCGTGTAGTTGAGCGCCATTAAAATCAGGCCGGAGAAGAAGACGCTGAGGTAGGAGGTTCCCTGAGAAACGACGCGCGGATCGTCGCTGAGAGCGGACAGCAGGCTGGGGGCCGCAAGGATGCCCAGCAGCGAAATCGCGACGCTGAAGATCGCCACAAGCGTGAAGGACTGTTTTCCGGCGGTGCTGGCATCTCTCATAGATCCTGCACCGATGGCTTGAGCGACGACCGTAAAGGTGCCGGTAAGCACGGCCATCAGCGTGACACCGATGACCATGATGACGACCCGCGAGATCCCCACGGCCGAGATCGCGGTTGGACCCAACGCGCCCACCATGTAAATATCGGCGAATCCGACGAGGTTCTCCAACTGCCCCGCGAGGGCGAGAGGCACCGATAGGGAGAGCACCTTGGGGACGAGAGAAAGGTCGATTTTTTTGGGTCTGGGCAACGGTGCGCGCTCAGGTCAGGGTTGAGAGCAGGTCCCGCGTATGGCGAAGGGATGGGGGGCGTCCGGCCCGGGTCAGCGCGGCGGCGTGGGCCTTGAGAAAATCGAGATCGTGCGGCGTATCGACATCGTACCAGACCGGAATGAGGCCGAGTGAGCATTCCTTTGCCCGCTCCAGGGTCTGTGAGAAAACATCACTCGTCCCCCACGAGATCTCCCGGAACACGAATTCGTGGGGGGCAGAGAGGCCGATGAGATAGTATCCGCCGTCCGTCGATGGGCCTAATACGACGTCATTCTCGCGAAGAAGATCCAGGGCTTCTGAGACATAACTCGGAGGCAGGGAAGGGTGATCCGTGCCTGCGATGACGACCCGGGTGGCGTCCCGCGCAAAGCTCTTGAGGGCGGCATCGCACATTCGAGCGCCCAAGTCGTGGCCGGTCTGCGGCAGCACGTCCCAGTTGGGGCCCGCAAGCGAGCGGATGTCGGATTCGGCATCGGGGGGTGTGTAGGCGAGGATTCGACGGTCCACAGGGAGGCCCTGCGCGTTTTCCAGGCTGTCCAGGATGAAGGCCCTGTAGACTTCTGCGGCCTGGTAAGGCGTGTAGCGGGACTGCAGGCGGGTCTTGACCGCGCCGGGAATCGGATTCTTGGCAAAGAGGATCAGATGGGCGCTCATAGAAATAGGACGCCGACGCCACGACCCGCATTCAAGCCCGGACAGACGGTGCTACGAACCGAGCTTCTCCTTCAGCAGTCGGCCTGCGAGCTTGGGATTGGCCTGGCCTTCGGTCTTTTTCATCACTTGACCCATAAAAAAGCCGGTGAGTCGCTTTTGACCCGCCTGATAACGTTGCACTTCTTCAGGGTGCTCAGAAAGAACGGCTTCGATGATTTCGTGAAGGTCGCTTTCATCGCTGATCTGGACCAGACCCTTCTTTTCGACGACCGTGGCGGGGGCCTCTCCCGACTGAGCGATTTCGTCAAAGACCGTTCTGGCGATCCTGTTGCTGATACGACCCGCGTCCACCATGGCCATCAGTTCCGCAAGGTGTTGCGGCGTCACCCGCAGTTCTGACAGCGAAATCTTTCGTTCTTTCAACGTGCGAAGGACCTGACCCTGGACCCAGTTCAACGCCGGGAGGGGAAGGCCGCCCGCCGCGACCGTGGCCTCGTAATAGTCTGCCGCCTCTTTCGAGGCCGTCAGTAGCTGTGCCTGGCCGGCCGTTAAGCCGTACTCCGAGACAAAGCGGTCGCACCTTGCGGCCGGCAGCTCCGGCAGATCGGCCTTCACCCGTTCAATCCAGGCCTCGTCCACCACGATGGCTACGAGGTCCGGATCCGGGAAGTAGCGATAGTCGTCGGAGTATTCCTTGTTCCGCATCGCGCGTAGCTCATTCCGGTCTGCATCGTAAAGCAGCGTCTCCTGTAAGATCTTGCCTCCGGTTTCGAGTATCGCGATCTGTCTGCGGATCTCGGATTCGAGGGCGCGCTGGCAGTTGCGAACGGAGTTCATGTTCTTTATTTCGGTCTTAACGCCGAGTTGGGATGCTCCTGACGGCTTCACCGAGACGTTGGCGTCTATCCTCACGTGTCCCTTCTCCATGTCGCCTTCGGATACGCCCGTGTAAATCAGGAGCTGTCTGAGACGGGTCAGAAAGTCAGCGGCCTCCCGAGGCGAAGAGATGTCCGGTTCCGTAACGATCTCTATAAGCGGCACGCCACACCGGTTCACGTCCACAAGGGAGGCGTCCGCGGCCACGAAGGCCTCTTCGTGGATGCTCTTGCCGGCATCTTCTTCCACGTGAATGCGAACCAAATGAACCGTTTTCGTGCGACCTCCAGCGGGGATCCCGATCCTCCCGCCCGTAGCCAACGGCATCTCTTCGTTCGACTGGAACTGGGAGATCTGGTAGCCTTTGGGAAGATCGGGGTAGAAATAGTTCTTCCTCAGGAATCGACTACGGCGCTGGATCGTAGATTCAACCGCAAGTCCGATGCGCATCGTGAGATCGATGACGGCCCGGTTCAACACGGGAAGGGCGCCCGGTAGACCGAGGCAGACCGGACAGGTATGGCTGTTCGACGCCGCTCCAAACTCGGTTCTGCAGCCACAGAATATCTTTGTCCGTGTCGCGAGCTGGGCGTGAACTTCCAGACCGATCACGGGCTCGAAGTTCAAGAGGCGCGTTCCCTCTCCACGACGTAGGCGGCTCGGAGCAGGGTGTCCTCTTCGAACGGCCGTCCTACGAGCTGCAGTCCTATGGGGAGTCCGTCCGATGACGTTCCACAGGGCACTGAGATTCCAGGATTGCCGGCAAGGTTGACTGAGACGGTATAGATGTCGGAAAGGTACATCTGGAGGGGGTTGTCGATCTTTTCTCCGATTTTGAACGGGGGCGTGGGAGACACTGGACCGGCGACCACGTCGCAATCCTCCAAAGTACGATCGAAGTCTGCTTTGATCAGCGTTCGGGCGCGCTGGGCTTTCAGGTAATACGCATCATAATAGCCCGCACTCAGGGTATACGTCCCCAGCATAATCCGGCGCTTGACTTCCGACCCGAACCCACGCCGTCTGGTCGCGCGATACATCTCGATCAGGTCGGCGTCTTCTGTCCTGAGGCCGTATCTCACGCCGTCGTAGCGCGCCAAATTGGAAGAGGCCTCTCCCGTGGCGATGATGTAGTAGGCGGCAATCGCGTATTCGGGATGTCCGGCGACCGGAAGCGAGACCTCTTGGACGCGGGCGCCCGCGTCCAAGAGGGTCTTGACGCCACGCATCACCGATTCGCGGACGTCTGGATCGAGGCCCTCCACAAAGTACTCTTTCGGGAGCCCCACGTTCAAGCCCTCCACGCCAGCCTCGAGGCTCGCGGAATAGTCTGGAACGGGCAGGTCAACCGAGGTGGAGTCGAGGGGGTCGTGGCCTGAAATGACGCCCAACAGCAGGGCAGCGTCGGCGACATCCCGCGTGATGGGTCCGATCTGATCCAGGGAAGAGGCAAACGCCACGAGACCGTAGCGGGAGACTCTCCCGTAGGTCGGCTTCAGGCCGACCACGCCGCAGAACGAAGCAGGGAGGCGGATCGACCCCCCTGTATCCGATCCCAGGGCCAGGACCGTCTCTCCGGCAGCGACCGCCGCGGCAGAGCCGCCACTGGATCCCCCGGTCACGCGATCGGCGCTGACAGGATTGCGCACCGGTCCAAAGGCCGAGTTTTCGTTGGAGGAGCCCATGGCAAACTCATCCATGTTGAGCTTGCCGACGATCACGGCGTCCGCTTCGTGCAACTTGGCAACGGCTGTCGCATCGTATGGGGGAATGAACGATCCGAGAATGCGGGAGGCGCAGGTGGTGCGGAGGCCTTTCGTGCAGAGGAGGTCTTTGAGGGCGATCGGAATTCCGGCCAACGACCCGACTGGCCTTCCTGCCGCAATGCGACGGTCAACGTCGTCGGCCTTTCGGAATGCGCCTTCTTCGTCCAGGGTCAGGTAGGCATTGATCTCCGAATCTACTTCCTGAATCCGTTCGAACACAGATTCGGTCAACTGGCGGGCCGTGGCTTGTCGGCGCTCGAGAACCCCCTTGAGGTGACACGCAGAACGTTCGTTCAAAGGCCTCATGGAGGCTTCATCCCCCTTCTTTCGGCCCCCGTCAGACCGCATCGTCAACCCCTGCTACGACGATTTCTCTCCAGTCTCGACCTTGGACTGCGTTGCAGACGAGGGCGAATCCGTTGGAGGGGCAGATATTGATGGGGTATCTGCCGTCTCGATCTCTTCCTTCACGTCGCGGACGGCGTTCTTGAACTCGGTGACGCCCTTGCCCAAGCCCCTGGCAATTTCCGGGATCCGTTTGGCTCCAAACAGAAGGAGCAGGACCAGGAAGATGACCAGAATTTCCCACGTTCCAATTCCTCCCAGCATGAATGTCACCTCCTTCTTTCAGTAGGAGTACTTCACATAGTACCAGGCTGTGCCGATCGCCAAGAGACTAAGCACATTGAGTTTAAGCTTAAGTCCAAAGGTGAGCGACATGATGATCAGGTCGAATTTGAAGGGGCCGAATTCGTATTCCGTGGTGCTGACGAGAACCCGCTGTACGACGATGTTTTGCAGCCCCAGGCTCTCAAAGACGATGTTCAGGATCTCCCCTGCAATGGTTGCCGCCAACAGCGCGACAAAGATGGCGAGGATCAGGATACCAATATTATTTTTTCTGCCCATGGCGTCTGGCTTTCAGGTTGCATCAGGATCCGATGTCAGGCACTTCGCGGTGGATGATCAAGTTAAACAGCCACCGCACGGCGCCGGAGAGCGCGAAACAGAGTGCAATGGGGAAGAAGGCCTCATCCGTGAACAGGCTGATGAGCACGACGGCCGACAAAGCCAGGATCAGTCCCAACCGATCTTTGTGAGTCTCAAAGCTGAGCTTTGGAAAGGCGGGATAGTCGAAGGGGCTGATCATCAACAGAGAAATCATCACGCACAGGGCAACCGCGACCTGGGGTTCGTGCGTGCTCTGCCAAACGCGCTGGGTGAACACGATGTATGCTGCGAGCGTCGCTGCCGCCGGGGGGATCGGAAGCCCGATGAAATCCCTTTTCTCCAAGTCCTCCTGTCGCGTGTTGAATCTGGCCAGGCGGCAGGCGCCGCACAAGAGAAAAAAGAAGCAGATCGCGAAGGGCAGCCATCGCGCGTCCAGGACGTCCGTATAGTAGCTGAACATCAGTACGGCGGGTGCGACGCCAAAGGAACAGACGTCGGCCAGGGAGTCGAAATGGACGCCAAACCGGCTGGAAGCATCGATCAGCCGCGCGATCTTTCCGTCGAAGGCATCCAGAAAACCTGCAATCACGATCAGCCAGGCAGCCGGAACGAGCCTGCCCTGGCTGGCGTAGACGATCGAGAGAAGCCCGCAGAGCAGGTTGCACACGGTAAACAGGCCGGGCAAGGCGGTGCGTTTTCTCATGGTTTAGAAAACTCCGATAATGGTTTCGCCGGCCTTCACTCGATCGCCGACTTTCACCTTCACGCGGGCCGTTGGCGGAAGGAGGTGATCGATCCTGGAACCGAACTTGATGAGTCCGAAACGCTGGCCGATGGTGACGCGGTCCCCCTGGGCCAGTCGACACACGATCCTGCGCGCAAGAAACCCTGCGATCTGTTTCACGACCATCGTGAACTCGGGTCCCCGGATGCGGACAATGGCCTGTTCATTCTCTGCCGAAGCCCGATGCGCAAAGGCCGGCCGGAACCTTCCGGAACGATACTCGATGGCATCCACCCGGCCCGAGAACGGAATTCGGTTGACGTGAACGTCAAAGATCGAAAGAAAAACGCTCACCTGAATGCCATCGCCCCCGAGCCAGGAATCATCCAAGATCGGTTGAACGCCGACGACCTTGCCGTCCCCCGCCGAGACGATCGCACCGCTTTCGGGGGGCGGAACGCGCTCTGGATCCCGGAAGAAGGCGGCGATGAAGCCGGCACCGACGATCAGGATACCTGAAAGATACCCAAATCCGGGTAGGGAGAAAACCGAGCAAAGGCCCAGGGCGATAACGGCGCAGATGCCAACCGGAATGAGGATCGGCCAGGCTTCCTTAGCCATCACTGAACCCCGGGGTCCTCCTCGAGGAGCAGGTCCGCATTCCTGAGGATTCGACCTCGCAGTACTTTCAGGTTGAAAACCTCTCCGACGCGTCCACTTCGGAAGGCGCCAACGACCTCTTTGTCGCTCGTGACCCGTCGGCCATTCACCTTCACGATCAGGTCGCCCGGGCTGAGCCCCGCGCGCGACGCCGGGCTGTTCTCTTCGATCCGGGTGATCAACGCTCCGGAATGGATGGACAGCCCCACCGCGTGGGCAAACCAAGGCGTGAGGTTGGGGTGCAGCCAAAATCCGGTCCAGAACTCCTGAGTGCCGCTATCGATCAGATTCCTGGCAATCTGAACGGCGCGATTTATCGGTATGGCAAACCCGATACCCGACGCGTCTCCACTCTTCGAGAGGATAAAGGTATTGACGCCGATCACCTCTCCACTGCTGTTGACGAGTGGCCCGCCACTGTTTCCGGGGTTGATCGAGGCATCTGTCTGAATCATGCCTTGATAGATGTGCCCGCCGTCGTCCGGGCGAAAGTTGCGATCGACCGCGCTGATCACGCCGACCGTAACGGTCGGCTTCGGGTCTTCTATGAGCAGTCCGAACGGGTTGCCGATCGTAATCGCCCACTCGCCGATAATGACCTCGTTTGAGTCCCCGAATTTCACGACCGGGAGGTGCTTCGCGTCGATCCTGATCACGGCGAGGTCCATCTGCCGGTCGACCAGGACATCGCGCCTGACATCGGTTACGTTGTAGGTTCTCCCGTCTGAAAACGTGACGGCAACGTCTCGCGCGCCTTCCACAACGTGGTGGTTCGTCAGGATATATCCATCTTCACGGATGATGAATCCCGACCCGATTCCTGGGACTTCCTCCGGAAAGTAACGTAGGAAATCCAAGACAGGATGTCGATGTTGAATCGCATACTCTTCAAACGACGTCGTGTTGACGCTGACGACGGAAGGGGAGACCCTTTCGATGGCTTGAACAATGGCATTTCGCCTGGAATCCGCGATCTCCCGCTGTATCGAATCTGCGGACCAGGCCGGAAAACCGCCGAGGAAAACGGCGATCCAGTGGATGCCGAGAGTGAACCGCCGCAAGTCGGTTTACCCTCCCGATGCTTCATTGTAGAGCACCCGGTCGAGGAACAGGCCGTGGGGGGGCGCCGACGGCCCGGCAACGCGCCGGTCCCTCGCTTCAAGGATTCGAGTGATGTCCCGTGCGCATCGGTCTCCTCGACCGACCTGCACGAGCGTCCCGACGATGCTCCGGATCATGGATCTCAGGAAACGGTCAGCCTCGAAGCGAAAGCAGACGCCCCCTTCGGTTTCCTCCAGGCGGGACTCATACAGGTGACAGGACAGGTTGCTGCACTGAGACGCCGCCACGCAAAAAGAAGAAAAATCGTGGCGGCCCAACAGCCGCGAGAGCGCCTGTTCCAACGCGTCGACATCCAATCGCGAGCGCATCCACCACGCGTATGCCCGCCCGACGGCCCGACGGCCGTATCCGATTCGGTAAAAGTAGGTTCTTCTCACCGCGTCTCGGCGGGCGTGAAACGTGAGCGGAACCTCCTCAGCGCGCCGAACGGCGATATCGGGCGGGAGCATGCCGTTCAAGGCATCCGGCACACGCGCCACACCGATCGAACCGTTCGCCCTGAAACTGACAACCTGTCCCAGGGCGTGTACGCCTGAATCGGTCCGGCCGGCCGCCACGACCCGGATCTGATCCCCGAAGATTCTGCCTAGGCAGGCCTCCAGTTCGGCCTGCACCGTGCGCTGGCCCGGCTGAACCTGCCAGCCGCTGAAATCGGTTCCGTCGTATTCCAGGACAAGCTGAATGTTGCGCTGCATACGAGAAGATCAGACCCTCTCCAGGCCGAGAACCAGGCCGACTGTAAAGAGGGCGAAGGCAAGCGCGCCGTAGTCGGTTGGAGCCATGGTCAGCCTGCGGTAATGGGTGCGGCCCTGCTCTCCTTGATAGCAACGTGCTTCCATCGCAATGGCCAGCCTGTCGGCGCGCCCGAACGCCGATTGAAAGAGCGGCAGGAGAACGGGCAGCAGGCGCTTTGCCCGCCGAACAGGACCTCCTGAAAAGTCCGCGCCCCGGGCCAGTTGCGCCTTTCGAAGGCGATCGGCTTCGTCCATCAGAATCGGAACGAAGCGGAGCGCGATCGTGAGGGTCGTAGCCAGTTCGTGAGTCGGCAAACCCAACCGCTTCAAGGGGCGCAGCAGACACTCCAACCCGTCTGCAAGCGCCAACGGGGATGTTGAGAGGGTCAGAAGCGTCGTCATCGACACGAGCGCGCACAGTCGCAAAAGCAGGAAGAGACCCCGCTGCATCCCTTCCGAAGAAAGGGTGCCCCAGCCTCCGGGAAGTGCATAGAGGGCCTCTCCAGGCGTGAACAGCCCGTTCAGGACCAGGGTCAAGACCAGGATGGGGATGAGCGGTCGCAGGTTTCTGAGCTGAAGTCCAACGGGAAGCCCCGACACCTTTCCAAACAGGAGGCACAACCCCAGAATCAGCGTTGAAGTCGCGCCAGCGCTGCTCGAAAGCAGGAGTGCCATCCAGGCGGCCGCAACAAACAGCTTGGTGCGCGGATCCAGCCCGTGCAGCACCGAATCTCCCGGAATGAATCGACCCAGCATGATGTCCTTCGTGATTGGCACGATTCCGTTCCAAAGGTTGTTGTAACCTTGCGTAAAAGCAGAGAGTTGTATGGTTCCTGAAGCTAAAAGTATACCATCTGGTGTCAGAATTGTCAAACGAATATTAGAAGAATGCGGGAAGGACGAAGGGGAACGACGCTTTCACGGAAGTGAACCCAACGTGCCATCCCGGTTCAGCGAGATTGCGTCTGTCTCGGGGCCCCGAGAACGGTATGGAATTTGCACGCCGGGAAACGAACGCGGAGCATGGGAAAGGGCCAGTGAACAAGGATACGGAAAATGGACGTCGACGTCCTGCGCTCAAGGCAGCCATTTGTCTTGCTGCAGGGATCGGCCTGGATCATTGCTGGGAAGTCCCAATGGTCCCGCTTGCGTTCGCCACGGCTGTCTCCTTCTCACTTCTCCTTGCCGGGACGATCAGGAGATGGCATTGGGGGTGGACGCGGTGGAATATCTGCCTGCTCCTCTGCATGGCCGGGATGCTGCGATACGGAACGACGGCGCGACTTCTTCCTGCGCACCATCTGGTTCATCTGATAGCGCTTCAAGAGGAGGTGGAGATCGCTGGTGAGGTTGCCCGGGAGCCTGAGTGGGTCAGGGATGATCTGAACGTCGTTCTGGATCTGAACCAGGTTGTTCTGGAGGGCGCGCCTGTCGCAGTGTGCGGCGCCGTCCTGATTCGGTTCAGAGGCATCTCTCCCGGGATCGACTACGGCGATTCGATGCAACTCCGCGTTCGGTTGCGACGGCCGGAACCCTCGAGAAATCCCGGAACCTTCGACTATCGAAACTACCTGGCGCGGATGGGAATATACGGAACGGGAAAGGTGCGGCGCGCGGAGCAGATCGTGCACATCAGATCTGGAAAGGGGAGCCGGTTTTGGAAGCAGGTTATCTTGCCAATCCGTAAATCGGTCCGTCGATCGGTGGAAAGGAATCTCTCCGGCGCACCCGCGGGCCTATTGAAAGGTCTTCTGCTCGGAGAGAAGCGAAGCGTTCCGGAGGAAGTCCGGGAAACGTTTACGAGATCGGGCGTCAACCACGTGCTAGCGGTTTCAGGGCTCCACGTGGGCTTGGTTGCGGCGTCGTTCTTCTTCGGGTTGCGCTGTCTCGGGCTGGGCCGCCGCGGGACAGGCGTGATGACCGTGATCGGAATCGTGATGTATGCGCTCGTGACCGGACTGCGTCCCTCGGTGCTCCGGGCGTCGATCATGGGCTCATTGGTCCTGCTGGGATCATTGAGCGACCGGGACGGGGACGGGCTGAACGCGGTAGGCGTGGCCGGGCTGGGCCTCCTTGCCTTTCGTCCCCGGGCGCTGTTCGACGTGGGATTCCAACTTTCGTTTTCAGCTACGGTGTCCATTTTGGCCTTGTACCCGCCGATCAGAACGTGGCTACCGGCGGGGAAACAGGTGTGGCAGAAATGGGTTTTCGTGCCGGTCGCCGTCTCTCTCGCTGCGCAGGCAGGAACGGCGCCATTTGTTGCGACTTACTTCGGCCAGCTGTCCCCGGTTTCCCTCGTGGGGAATCTCGTGATCGTCCCCCTTGTCGGTGCGGCCGTGTCGCTGGGACTGCTCTCGGCCATGCTTTCAGTCTTCTTTGAGCAGGGCGCCCTTTTGCTGAACGGCGCGATCTGGGCTGTCCTGAAGGGCGTGATCGCTTGTGCGGGCCTGCTTGGAACGCCCTCCTGGGCGCTGTTGGAGGTGCCCAAGCCGTCTTGGGCATTCCTCGGACTGTATCTATCTGTTCTTTTGGCCATTCTCCCGGAGGCTCGACGGCCGAAGATGGGCAGGTGGGTCGCCGTTTGTGCGCTTGGGTCTGCAAATCTCTGGGCCTGGGGAGACCTTCTGCAGCGTCCATCCGGCCTGGAGATGACGATTCTGGATGTTGGCCAGGGCGACGCCATTTTTCTGAGGTCCCCCGGGGGAAGGACGATTCTTGTGGACGGCGGCGTAAGACGGAAGGGCATCGATATGGGCGAGCGAGTCCTGGTCCCCTTTCTCAGGGAGCGGCGCATCAGGCGGATCGATGTGGTCGTCGCGTCGCATCCGCACGCGGACCACATCGGGGGGTTGGTGACGCTGCTCGAGACGTTCGAAGTGGGCGCCTACCTGGACGCGGGGCAACAAAACGATTCCTGGACGGCTCTAAGGATCAAATCTCTGATACGCGAACGGGACATCTCCTACTATGCGGTTGCCGCCGGGGACAGTTTGGTAGGGCTGGGCGGGATTGGAGGGCTTGTCCTCCATCCGAACCGGCGCTTCGTTTCAGAAGAGGGCGTGTCGCTGGATGGACCGAACAACGGTTCCGTTGTTCTCCGGCTGACACACGCGAGTCGAGCAGTGCTCCTGACCGGGGATATCGAGCGAGAGACCGATTCCGATCTGCTTCTATGGGGCGACCGCCTTCGTTCGGAGGTTCTGAAGGTCGCTCACCACGGATCGCGGACTTCATCAACGGCCAGGTTCCTGGAGGCCGTGCAACCCCGCATCGCGGTTATTTCCTGCGGGGTCGACAACCGGTTCGGACATCCGGCCCTGGAGGTTATCCACAGATTCGAAGCGATGGGTATCCCAATCTATCGCACCGATCGGATCGGTGCGATTCGCGTCGACATCGGTAAGGCGGCGGTCGGAGCAGAAGGCTGGTTGACAAGGCCCTGAACGCCCTGGCTATTCAGGGGGGGCGGGGGGGCGGCTTGATGGACGAGGAGGAAGTGAAGCCCTGAGGCCGAGGATACGCGTCAACGCCTTCGAGGGCGAGGGTCTCCGACCTTGTCGCACTCGCCGGGCGTTGCCGATGGTAGGGAGGATGTCCCCGCGCGATACTCGTGGCTCGTCGGATTCGCGAACCGCGAGTCGGAGAGGTGAATAAAAAAGGGGCGGATGAAGCTTGCTGCGGATCATTTTCGAGGTTCGACTGTGACGCATCGGAAGAGAGACCAAGTTCTCTGATTTTTCGGTCTCGTCCAAAGCATTATCTCCCCCAATAATGCATTGTCTGACCGGCAGAAAACCTGCCCTGCCTCCCCCCGGAGACAGATCTTACCTGATAGACCCTCAGCGCACCATTCCGCCCCGTTAAAAACTGCGAAGAGGATGAAAGACGCTGCGCTTATAAACAAGCGACTTTTAAACGAGACTCCTGTAGTGAGAATAAACGTCGGTTGGAGAAACGATGGTTACCGGAGGCCGATCACGTGCGGGTCGCACTTTTATAGCGCGCTGACCTCTGGTTCAAGGAAGAGGGAATGCCCGCGATCATCCGGCTTTCGAAGACGTGAGCGCCGATGAATCAGAGGCGAATTCGAATCACGTCCCACGTTGTCTCTCCCTGCGAACAAACATACGGATGACATCCGTAAAAGCCTGTTGTACAATAGGATGCAACAACCTATTGTTTGGAATCCTGATCGTTTGGAACAGTCCGAATATATATGCACGACTGTATCGAGTCAAGACTTATTTGAGACAAATTTCGCGTGAGGTGAGGCCTGTCGAGATAAGGTCTTGAAACTTAAGCGAATCGATATCATGATTTTTTTTCGCTCGAAAAATGAACGCAAATCGGCTTTCGCTGCAATTCAAAAAGTTCGTGAAAATGTGATTTGAAGTACTTGACGGACCCACAATAGGTTAGTCGAGTAAAGCGGCTTTATCCTTGTCTTGGGCGAGAGGATGAACGTCTTGCGTGGCCCGTTTTTTGCTTGCCGAGACGCGTCACTCTTCCCATCGTCCCATGCGGTAGAACTTTTCGCGCCGCATTCGAACGAGTTGGTCTACGGGGATCTGTTTGAGCGCATCCAGGCTTTCCAGTATGGCGCGTTTCAGAAACCCAGCGGCTTCGCCGTAGTCGCGATGCGCGCCTCCGAAGGGTTCGGGCACGACCTTGTCGATGATCCCCAGTTCCAGAAGATCGGGCGCAGTGATCTTCATGGCTTCTGCCGCCTCTTCCTTATAGTCTCGATTGCGCCACAAGATGAGCGAACAGGACTCCGGATTGATTACGGAATACCATGCGTTCTCGAGCATGAGGATGCGATCTCCGATCCCGATCCCGATGGCGCCGCCACTGGCGCCCTCGCCGATGATGACAACGATGATCGGGGTGGGCAGGCTGGAGATCTCAAAGAGGTTTCGCGCAATCGCCTCGGATACGCTGCGTTCCTCCGAACCCAGTCCGGGGTAGGCCCCGGGGGTATCGATCAGGCAAAGGATCGGGCGTGAAAACTTAGAAGATAATTTCATTAATCTCAGTGCTTTACGATATCCTTCAGGATTTGCCATGCCGAAGTTTCTTTCAAGGTTCTCCTTGGTATTTCGGCCCTTCTGATGGCCCACGACGAGAATGGGCTCTCCGTCGATTCGCCCGAACCCCCCGATGATCGCTGGGTCGTCCCTGAAAGACCGATCTCCGTGCAGCTCCACGAAATCGGTCAACAGGCGTTCGACGTAATCGAGGGTATGTGGGCGAAGCGGGTGTTTGGAAAGCTGGTACTTCTGCCACCTGGTCAGGTTCGAATGGATCTCTTTTCGGACCGTTTTAATCCTGGCCCCGATCGAGGCCAGCTCGGCTCGCACATCCAGATTCTCGGCGGCCGCCTGTGCCTTGATCTTTTCAATCTTCTCTTCCAGCTCGGCAATCGGTCGCTCGAATTCGAGATAGGCGTTCTTGTTCATGAGTCCTGGCCTTCTTTCATAAACGGGTTTGGGACCTTCAGGCGGACGTCAGCAGGCTGACGGCCTCCCGTATCCGTTCCAGGGCCTCCCGTATCCGTCCCATAGACGTTGCGTAAGAAAGTCGAATGTTGGCACCCGAGCCGAACCCGCTTCCGGGCACACCGGCAACTCGCGCCCGGTTGAGCAGGAAATCGCAGAAGTCGACGTCGTTCCGAATCACTCTCTTTCCGGCGGACCGACCGTAGAGTGCGGAGACATCGGGAAACACATAGAAGGCGCCCTGAGGTTTCCGACAGCGGATGCCCGAGATCCGGTTGAGACCGTCGACGATCACATCCCGTCGTTCCTGGAATGCCCGGCGCATCGTTTCCACACTTGTCTGAGAATGGCGAAGGGCCTTCAGGGCCGCGTACTGAGAGATGGAACAGGTGTTGGTCGTTTCCTGGGACTGAACCTTGGCGATCAACTTCATCAGGTCTGGAGGTCCCGCCCCATAACCGACTCGCCATCCTGTCATCGCGTACGCTTTGGAAAACCCGTTTACAATCAAAGCTCTATCACCTAGCGTAGGGTCGAGTGACGGGATGGATACGTGCTTGGCGTCGTCGTAGATGATCTTTTCGTAGATCTCGTCGGAAATCACGTAGATGCCGGCGCGAGCGATCACTTCGGCCAGTTCCCGAAGCTCGTCCCGGGTGTAGACCTCGCCCGTGGGGTTGTTGGGGCTGTTGAAGAGCACAAATTTCGTTTTTGGAGAAACGGCGTTCTGAAGTTGACCCGGGGAAATTCGGAAGCCGTTCTCCGCGGTGGTTTTGACGATGACCGGATTCCCGCCGAACAGTTTGACCTGATCCGCGTAACTCACCCAGTAGGGGGCCGGAATGATGGCTTCGTCTCCATCATCGATCAGCGTCATGATCGCATCGAAGATGATCTGCTTGGCGCCGCAGGCCACGACAATCTGAGGGGGATCGAAAGCGAGCCCGTTGTCCTGTTTGAGTTTGTCGCAGATGGCTTCCTTGAGCTCCGGAATGCCGCTGGCCGGCTGCGTGTATTTGGTCTTTCCTTCCTTGATGGCCTCGACCGCGGCTTCCTTGATGTGCACGGGCGTGTCGAAGTCAGGTTCGCCCGCGCTCAAGGAGACGATGTCGATCCCCTCGCGCACGAGCTGCTCGGCCCTTGCACTGGTCGCGACTGTGATCGATTCCTCGATTTCCAGGACGCGTCGGGCGAACCAGTTCGTAGGTTTGCTTTCAGGCGCGCTCAATGTCCAAAACCTCCCGTCATGAGGTTGCAGGAACGATTCAGGTCGTGTATTCCGCGTTGATTCTGACATAGTCGTAGGTCAGGTCGCAAGTGTAGATGTCTGCGCTTTCGGCGCCCTGCCCGATGTCGATCCGGATCTCCACCTCACGTTTCGAGAGCGCGTCCACGGCCGCGCCGTCGTCGAAATGGAGACCTTGGCCCCTCGCAAATATAGGGATTCCGGCCACAGAGACGGAGATCGAGCCCTCATCGATCGGAACGCCGGCGTAGCCGACGGCGCAGAGGATTCGGCCCCAGTTCGGATCGTTCCCGAAGACGGCCGTTTTCACGAGACTGGAGTTGGCGACCGAGAGCCCGATCTTTCGGGCGTCATCGTCGCGCCGGGCGCCGACGACTCGGACGGCGATCAGTTTGGTCGCCCCCTCGCCATCGCGCGCAATCTGCTTCGCGAGACTGATGCAGAGTGCGTCCAGGCCCTGTTGAAAGGCCTGGCGCTGTTTGCCGGCGAGTTTCTCTCCGGCGCCGTTGGCCAGGATGAGCACCGTGTCGTTCGTGCTCATATCTCCGTCGACAGTGATGCAGTTGAAGGACTTGCCCACGGCTCGACGGAGGCCGGCCAGGAGGTCCGTGGAGGAGAGCGTGGCGTCTGTCGCCAGAAACGCGAGCATCGTTGCCATGTTGGGGGCGATCATCCCGGCCCCTTTGGCGATGCCGCAGAGCGTGAGCCTTTGGCCTGCGCACGCCATCTGAAGGGTGGCCATCTTCGGGGTCGTGTCCGTGGTCATGATGGCTTCCGCCGCATCTTCCCAACCGTCATCCCGCAGCTGCGCCGCCGCCTCCGGAAGGCCCGAGTCGATCTTGTGCATGGGCATCGGAACCCCGATGACGCCGGTGGAATTGACCAGCACGCGTTCAGGCGTCAGGCCGAGGACGTCGGCAGAGGCACGGGCCATCCTGCGGGCGTCCAAAAGCCCCTGATCCCCCGTACAGGCATTGGCATTCTTGCTGTTCGCTACGATGGCCTGCGCCTGCCCATCCTGGAGATGTGCCCTGTTCACGCGTATGGGGGCGGCGGTCACCCGATTCGTCGTGAACATTCCGGCGGCGCTGGCGGGTCGATCCGAAACGATCAGGGCGAGGTCTCTGCCTTCAGGTTTGAGGCCGCAAGCAACGCCTGCAGCCTTGAACCCGACGGGCGAGACGACACATCCTTCTGCAAGCTCCAAAGGACATTCTCCCTAAAACAACGCACGTTTGATGTTTCGGACGGCTTGACGAATCCGGTCTTCGTTTTCGATCAGAGAGATGCGGACGTAACCCTCCCCCAGTTCTCCGAATCCGATGCCCGGGGCGACAGCGACTTCAGCCTCTTCCATGAGTTTGAGAGAAAATCTCATCGACCCGAGGTGTCGGTATTTCTCCGGAATGGGGCTCCACACGAACATGGACGCCTTGGGAACCGGGACGGGCCATCCGATTCGATTCAGGCCTTCTACGAGCGTATCCCTGCGCTGCCGGTAGGTTTCAGCCGCGTGCGTAACGCAGTCCTGGGGGCCGTCCAGGGCGGCAATGCTTGCGACTTGAATCGGCGTGAAGACGCCGTAGTCGTAGTACTGTTTGATGACAGAAAGCGCTTTGATCACGGACCGGTTCCCGAGGCAGAATCCGACTCTCCACCCGGCCATGTTGTAAGACTTGGACATGGTAAAGAATTCGACGCCAACCTCCTTGGCCCCCTTCACCTGCAGAAGGCTCGGGGCCTCGTAGCCGTCGAAAACGATGTCTGCATAGGCCAAGTCGTGAACCACGACGATTTCCTGCCGGCGAGCGAATTCCACGATCTCTTCGAAGAAGGAGATATCCACGGTGGCCGTCGTCGGGTTGTGGGGAAAGTTGAAGATCATCATCTTCGGCTTCGGCCAGAGCGCACGTGCGATCACTTGGATTTCGGGAATGAACCCCTTTTCCGGCCTGAGGGGCAGGCTGAGGACGTTTCCGTTGGCGATGGCCACGCCGTACAAATGTAACGGATAGGCCGGATTGGGTACGACGGCGAGATCGCCGGGGTCGAGCAGAGCGAGGCAGATATGGGAGAGCCCTTCCTTGGAACCGACGGTCACGATCGCTTCGGTCTCCGGGTCGAGGTCCACATCGTATCGGCGCTTGTAATGACGGCAGATCGCCCTGCGAAGGGCAGGCAGACCGGCGGAGGAGCCATACCGGTGGGCCTTGCCATCCTGAGAGACCTCGTTGAGCTTTTTCACGATGTGCGCGGGGGTGGGCTGGTCCGGATTCCCCATGCCCAGATCGATCACGTCGACGCCTCGCCGCCTCAGCTCCATCTTCAAGGTATTCACCTTCTCGAAGACGTAGGGGGGCAGACGTTCGATTCTTCTAGATGTGATTTTCATACACCACAACCGCGTTCTTGAGTCACGCTATCTTCGGCATTGGAAACGTCGGACGACGTCAAGATGCCGTCCTTGAAAAGCTTGTAGCTCAAGCTGTCGACCAGGGCGACCCAGCTGGCCTCGATAATGTTTTCCGAAACGCCGACCGTATTCCAGACCGACTTTCCGTCCGAGGATTCGATGAGGACCCGAACTTTGGCGGCAGTGCCTTCCTGACTCGAAATGACGCGAACCTTGTAGTCTTCCAGGTGGACCTCCCTCAGGGTCGGGTAGACTTCCTCCAGGGCCTGTCTCAGGGCCGCGTCGAGTGCGTTGACCGGTCCGTCCCCTTCGGCCACCGTGTGATAGACTTTTTCGTCCACTCTCACTTTGACGATAGCCTCTACTTCCATTCCCTCCGGCGTCTTTCGGTTGATGGTCCGAAAACCGATCAACCGAAACGGGTCGCGATAGGCTCCGAGGGCCTTTCGGGCAAGCATCTCGAAGGAGGCCTCCGCCCCTTCAAACAGATACCCCTCGTGCTCCAGCGCCTTAATCTGAAGGAGCAGCTTGTGCACAGCAGGGTGACGTTTGTCCAATCCCGGGATCAGGTGCTCCAGCTTGGCCGTGACCGTGGCTGCGCCCGACTGTTCTGAAAGCAGAAACCGCCGGCGGTTTCCTACGATCTCAGGGTCACAGTGCTCGTAGGAGGCGAGGTGCTTTATCGTGGCGTCGACGTGCACCCCGCCTTTGTGTGCGAAGGCGCTCTCGCCCACGAATGGCTGCCGGTGGTCGTGGGTGACGTTTGCCACCTCACTCAGAAAACGCGAGAAGTCCATCAGCTTCGAAAGATTCTCCGGGCCGATGCACCGCTTTCCGAGCTTCAACTCCAGGTTGGGAAGGATCGAGGACAGATTGGCGTTCCCGCATCGTTCGCCGTAGCCGTTGAAAGTGCCCTGCACCTGCACAGCGCCGCGCTCTACGGCCGCGATCGTAGTGGCGACGCCCATACCTGAATCGTTGTGGGTGTGGATCCCGAACGGCAGCTCGATCTTTTCCTTGACCTGATCGATGATGTCCCCGAGCTCAGAGGGCAGGGATCCGCCGTTCGTATCGCACAGCACCAGGATCCGAGCGCCTCCCTCCTGCGCCGCCAATAGCGTGTCGAGGGCATAACCGGAGTCGGCCTTATAACCGTCGAAAAAGTGCTCGGCGTCGTAAATGACCGATCTGCCCTCGTCCACGAGATAAGCCACGGAATCCTGGATGACCTTCAGGTTCTCCGAAAGACTTGTACGCAAGGTCTTGGTCACGTGGAGTTCCCAGCTCTTGCCGAAGATCGTGACGACCTCCGTGCCGGCTTTGAGCAGCGTGTTCAGGGTGGCGTCCTCTTCCGGCAGATGGTTCGGGCGGCGGGTGCTTCCGAAGGCAGCGACTCTGGCCTGCTTCAAAGACAATTCCTTCGCCAGGTCGTAGAACTCGAGGTCCTTTGGGTTCGTCGGGTTCGGCCATCCACCTTCGATATAGTGCACGCCCAGATCATCCAGACGCTTGGCAATCATCAGCTTATCGTCCACTGAGAATGAAATGCCTTCTGCCTGGGACCCGTCCCGAAGCGTTGAATCATAGACTTGAATCAGGTCTGACATCGGTTTCTTCTGCACCGGCAAAACGGAAGATTGGTGATTCGAGGCGCTGCAGCGACGGCTCCAAAGACAAAACTGTAGACACTCGACTCGACGCGGTCCACCCCCTCCCGTCAGGTTTGCGTTTGCTAGAGCTCGACCCCGACCGACGCTGCGGCCTCGACGACATCGTGCCAGGTCGATTCGGGGACCTGGATTCCCGAATCGAGTCGATCCGTTCGCGATCGATGTTCGAAATCCCCGGGCGCCATCACTCCATCGAATCCGGGTGCGGGCGGGACGGCCTGAATGCGACGGACGAGTTCCGCGGTGCGTTCGGCAAATGCGTCTGCGGAGGAGAACACGCCGCTGTCGATCGCGATCAGACTCACGCCTGCGTGACGGTAATAGGTGCCGCCGTGGGGCGTGTCTGCATACGTATCGGAGCCCGAAAGGATCCGGCCCAGGATCTCGACGGCCACCATGAATCCGAACCCCTTGTGTCCACCAAAAGGCAGCAAGGCGCCTTCTTGTTTGCAGATATCGATGTCGTCCGGATTCGTCGTCGGATGACCGTCCTTGTCGATGATCCAGCCCGGCGGCAGCGTTTCGCCCTTGCTCTTCGCCAGCGCAATTTTTCCGAACGCCACCTGGGTCGTCGCGATGTCGAGGACGACGGGTGAAACCTCGGAGGTTGGAAAGCCGATCGCAATCGGATTGGGGCACAGAACGGCCTTTCGGCCCCCGTGAGGGGCGGCCGACTGTCGTTCTTCTGCGTTGCCGCCTGAGACGAGCAATGCGACCACGTCCTCGGCGGCTGCCTGCTCGACGAAGTGGCCGAGACGACCGATGTGGTTCACCTCGACCGAGCTGATCAGGGCGATGCCATTCTCCCGGGCCTTGCGGACCCCGACACGGGTGGCGAATTCGGCCGTGACGTGTCCCCACGCCCAGTTGCCCCGCACGAGGGCCGTGCCGGATGATTCTTTGACGATCTCGGGGTCCGCGTCCGTAACGATCTCACTGGCCAAGACTTCCTGAACGTAGCGCGGCAGGTTTTGGATCCCGTGTGAGTCGTGACCGGCCAGGTGCGAGCCGACGAGGACGTCGGCAACGACCTCCGCGCCGTGGTCGTGCGTCCCGACAGCGATGAGGGTCCTCTTTATCACCTGGTGCAGCTCATCTGGCGTCTTGGTGAGCATCGGGCGGGTTCTTTATCCTCAGGGTGAAACCGTCACCAGCGCTTCGACCAGGGGGCCTTGAGACTTTCCGTCGATACAGAGTTCCGCCGTCATCAGTCGCCGGATGCCATCGGGGTCGTCCGGCGCGGTTGCTTCGAGGGCCAGCTGTCCGCGGGCATCGGCCTCGAGCGTGACAGATGAGAATTCGCTGGAAGCGGTCCAACCGTTTGGCGCGAGAAGCCGTGCCTGGAAGGTCGCCTGACGCGCAAGATTGTTGCGGAGGAGCAGGTTGTATTGGACGGTCTGGCCGGCCTTGGCCCACGAGACGTAGGGCAGCATCCTGGCCCAGAACAGGTCGATGTACGGGTCTGCAGGCTCGGCGACGAGGTTTCGAAACAGCCGTTCTTTGCGCTGAATAAAATCAACATAGGTGTCGAGCGATTTCTTGTCGCATTCGAAGATGCCGTTGTGTCCGGGACAGATGAGCTCGGGCGCCACCTTTCGCATGACCTCGGCGCAACGGCGGTGCATGGCCAGCTGAAAGCTGTTTCGAAGGACGGTGGTCTGAAAAGGTTTCATCTGGATCTGCGCGGCTGACATCACTTCGTGCAGGAAATAGTTGTCTCCCGTGAAGGCGACCTTGCGCCCGTCGATCTGCGAGGCCATGATCGAATGAAATTCGGTCTGTCCCGGCGCGAAATGGATGTCGAACCGGTATTCTTCCCATTCAAACCGGTCTCCATCCTTCAACTTCCGGTCGATCCGTATCGGGACGGGAAACGTGCAGGGGGTTGAAGCCCACGCTGCAGGATCTTCCAGGACTCGGGCGACCTGCTCGAGCGCAAAGCAACGGGTTCCGTAATGGCGCTGAAGGTGGGGAATGCCGCAGGTATGGTCGTCGTGGATGTGCGTCGGCACGACCAGGTCGAATGTCTCGACGCCGAAGTCCCTTCTGAGCTGTTTCAGGTGATGCTCGACGAACCGCATCGATTCCAGACCCTCGTGATCGGAAGAGGTGTGCATGTGGGGACGAGACCCGTGGCCGTAGTCGATGAACATGGCCTTTCCGGAGTCGGAAAGCAGGACGTAGAAGAAAGAGCAGGTCCATTCCCCGCCCCAGAGCAGGTGGTCCGAAAGCGGCACGAATTTGGGCTCCGGCAGATAGAGCGTCTCCGGCACGCTGTCTCGACCGCCAACGCGCATCCCGCGCCCGAGGGCCGCCAACTGCGTGAGGTTTCGCTCCAGTCGGTTCAGGTCGCCAACCGGGTTATCGATTACCTCACCGTGGGCCGGCAGGAGCAGGGGGGAGGGGCTCGATGGACCGTTCGTGAAGGTCCGTCCGGCCACGATCCCGCCGGTCAGGCAGTCCCTCAGCGCCTGGATCGACTCAAGGGTGAACAGGGCGCCGATCATATCCCCGTAGGTGTACTCGATGGCGTGAAGCTGATAGAGCACGCCGCCCCGGCCCATCAGGTCACCCGTGAACGCAACGAGTCGGCCGTCGATCTGGGCGAGAAGCGCGACCGAACCGAACGTGTGGCCCTTGGCGGGGAGCACGAAGAACCGATGGCCCCTCCACGCAAAGGCGTTGTAGTCATCGAGGGTGGCAGCCACCGGAATGTCTCTGCCGATCGTGAAGAATGTGTTGCGATCGTTGTAGTTGTCGAAGGTCCGGCGCGTTTGCCAGAACAGCTCGGCCTGCTCGAACAGGTGCCGCTCGTGCTGAGGCACGGCAATGGAGGCGCCCCCCCCGATCAGCTTCGGATCTCCCCAGCACTGGTCGCGATGGTGGTGGGTGTGAAGTACCCACTCCACGCGCGAGACGCCGAGCTCGCCGAGGTGGTCGACAACGGCGCCCGATCCGGCGTCGATCAACAGGGCTGCGTCTCCGTCGGTCAGGACATAGACGTTGCAGGTGTCCTCGAACGTGTAAAGATGGTCGGAGATCTGATGGAATTTGCTCATCGTCCGATTCAGGCTGCGTGTGGGATTTGTTTCAACCCAGCTCAAAAAACGTGCCCGCGACATAACGCACGCAGGCGTGCTCCGGAACGTCCCGATCGCCTTCGCGTCCGGTGAAGTAGTAGGCGACCAAGAAGCGCCCGTCGGATACCTCCGTCATCAGGGGATAGCCTCCGTCCCAGGTGTACTGATCGCCCCGAATGACGAACTCCTTGCTCCACGTCTCGCCGAGGTCGTCACTGACGACGCCCAGAATGCCTCGCGATCCCGCCACGTTTGTGAGAGAAGTCGTGTGCGAAGGGATAGCGCACCCCCTCTCCCGTTTCGTAGCTGACCGGCTTCACGCGATGGGCCACCGCAATCTCGCCGTCGCCGAAGTTCCACAGCCCGCCCCGGTTGACGTGTGCGGCGTATTTGTTCTTGTCGTAGTAGACACGGACGTGATCGACGTTCTTGGCCTGCACTGTCGTCACGCCCAGACGTTTTCCGGGTCCGAAGCCCATGGCGGCCTCACGGTTGGCGGTCTGATCTTGGGCGGCTCATCCGGCATCTGTCGAATCATTCACGACGCCATCCGTTCCTCTCGAAGGCAATCTCTCCGCTGGGTGCCTTGGCATCGTGCCTTGCGCGCCGTCTCTTTGAACACCGCTACACAAAACCCGGAAAAGAGCGACCTCGCACTTGCTTGAAAGGAAGCATCTTCGGGCCGTTCACCGATTCATCGTTGCGAGACTTGGCGCGCATGTAGTGTACCGCGTAACCTCGGCGGCGTTTGCCCGAGCGGTTCGCCGCACTTCGATGTAGCGCGAGGCTGTGGTGGAAGCTGACGCTGCCCGAGCGCAGAGGCACGGGAGTGATCGCCCAAGGGTCGTGTCCAAAGTCGTCCAGAAACGGTTCCAGCTGTTCTCGGGTCATCATTCCCCATCGGTGTGATCCCGGGATGAACTCCAGACATCCGTTCTCAGGCGTGGCGTTGTCGATGGCGGTCCAGGCGGTGACCAGGTCCATCGGGAAGATGTTGCGCCAGGAACCGGAATCCATATGCCACTGCTGAACCGAGCCGACCTCGGGCGGCTTCATAAACAGCTGGTCGCCGTACATCTTGATATCCTCGGTGCCCAGCAGGTCCGCGACCACGTCCGCGATTTTGGGGTTGCAGGCGTGATCCCACATCACGTCGTCCACCGCGGCCGTGTTGTAGAGCTTGCGGACCTGCATCACCTGGTTCGTGACCGGGCGCTTTCCCTCGCGAAACTCCGGCTCGAGCTGGACGCCGGCCTCCGGGATGTGACCGGCCTTGCCCGAAGCGATGAAATCACACCGCTCCGAAACCGCTTTCACCTCTTCCGCCGAAAGGACGTCTCCCACCGCCAGAAAACCGTTCAGCTTGAATTCGTTCACTTGGCCCTCGGTCAGGGCTTGCAGCGCGCGTTTTGTCATGGCCCAACGCTCCGCAAGGGTCGGTCACCGCGCCGCTTCAAATCTTGCAATGCGCGAGCCCCCGCTTTTCCAGGTAGCGCTGGTGGTAGTCTTCCGCCCGATAGAACTGAGATGCGGCCGCAATCTCCGTGACGATCGGGCCTCGGTAGCGGCCGCTTCCCTGAAGCGTCTCTTTGGATGCGGCGGCCGCAGATTTCTGCTCACGATTGTGAAAGAATATCGCAGACCTGTACTGTGCGCCGACGTCCGGACCCTGTCGGTTCAGTGTCGTCGGATCGTGTATCTCCCAAAACAGATCGAGGAGCGCATCGTATGAGATCTTGCCCGGGTCGTATTCCACTTCCACGACCTCGGCGTGCCCGGTCGTTCCCGAGCAGACGTCTTGATATGTCGGGTTTTCGAACGATCCCCCCGAATAGCCGACAGCCGCAGACGTCACGCCCTCGACCTGGCGAAATGCCGCTTCTACACCCCAGAAACAGCCTGCGCCAAAGGTTGCTTTTTGTGTCATTCCAGACCCTCCGTCCCGTTTCCAACGGTTTCTACGACTTCGCAACGGCGTCGGCGACAAGATCTCCAATCTCCGACGTGCTGTAGCCCATCTGCCCCGCCCCCATGCTTTTCAGCTTCGAGCCAACGACTTCGATGATCGCATCCTCGACGATCGCTGCCGCCTTCTCTTCGCCGAGCGTGTCCAGCATCATCTGGCAGGCGACGATGGAGGCGATCGGGTTGATGATACCCTGCCCGGTGTATTTGGGAGCCGATCCGCCGATCGGTTCGAACATGGAGACGCCTTCCGGGTTGATGTTCCCGCCGGCGGCCACGCCCATACCGCCCTGGATCATCGCGCCCAGGTCGGTGATGATGTCTCCGAACATGTTGTCGGTGACGATGACGTCGAACCATTCCGGATTCTTGACCATCCACATGCACGTCGCATCTACGTGGGTGTAGTCGCGCTTGATGTCGGCGTAGTCCGTCTCGCCGATCTCGTGGAAGGCGCGCTCCCAGAGGTCGAAAGCATAAGTGAGGACATTGGTTTTACCGCAAAGCGTGAGGGCCTTTTCCCGGTTCCGTCTTCGCGTGAATTCAAAAGCATAACGCAGGCAGCGCTCCACGCCTTTCCGGGTGTTGATCGACTCCTGCATGGCCACTTCGTCCGGCGTGCCGCGCTTCAGAAAGCCGCCGGCGCCGGCGTAAAGCCCCTCCGTGTTCTCCCGGACGACCACGAAGTCGATATCTTCCGGCCCCTTGTCCTTCAGGGGGCAGTCGACATTGGGGTAGAGCTTTACAGGTCGCAGGTTGATGTACTGGTCGAGCTCGAACCGGATCCGGAGGAGGATGCCCTTTTCCAGAATTCCCGGTTTGACGTCGGGGTGGCCGATGGCGCCGAGGTAGATGGCGTTGAACGCCCTGAGTTCGTCGAGTCCGGAGTCGGGGAGGGTCTCCCCGGTCCGCTTGTAGCGTGCGCCACCGAAGTCGAACTCGGCGGTCTCATACTCGAAGCCGCATTTTTCAGCCGCGGCCTCCAGGCACTTGAGGCCTTCGGCGACCACCTCGGCCCCTGTGCCGTCACCAGGGATCACTGCGATCTTGTGTGTCACGCCGCCTCCGTGTGAATTTTCAGGCCTTTAACGTGTAGGATATCGCGCGCAGCCCGAGAAACAAGCGCCCGAACGGGTCGTCCTGGAGCAAGTCGCGGCTTCCTCAGAGACTCAAAACCCTGAAATATAGGGCAGGCGCCTCGCGATGTCGCGCACCTCTTCGGCCCCGTCGAGCAGCAAGCCGGTGGCGTCCCACGCGCCCTTCAGGAGCTGAACGCGGGTGCTGTCCGGAATTTCCAGCTGGATCACCATCCGTCTCGAGGACAATCTCCTTTCCCGGAGATCGACCGTGATCTCCCGGGCGGGATCCCCCTCAACCGAATCCATGAGCGCGTCGATGTCCCCAGGCTTCGCGGTGACGCACGGGACGCCGATCGCCGTGGCGTTTCCCTGGAAGATTTCAGCGAACGATTCGCCCACGATCGTCTGGATGCCCCACCGCATCAGGGCCTGGGGGGCGTGCTCTCGGGAAGAACCGCATCCGAAGTTGGCGTTGACGATCAGTATCGAGGCGCGTTGAAACCTCGGGTCGTCAAACGAATGGTCCGTCGACTTCCGGTCGTCCTCGAAGACGTGTTCGCCGAGCCCTTCGAACGTGATGCTGCGTAGATAGCGAGCGGGGATGATCCGATCCGTATCGATGTCGTTTCCACGGACCGGCAGACCGCGCCCCGTCACTTCGGCGACGACTGAGCTGGATGCGGACATGAGTTTCCTTCCGCGTCAGGAGTCAAACACGACCGATCAAACAACGCTGTTTAAATGGCACGAAACGTCTGCTCCCGAATAAAGTGGGAACGGGACGCCTGCCGGCGCTTATGTCGGACAAATCCGACAGCAGGCAGAGATCTTGGCGGATCCGGAGAGACGCGGTCCCTATGATTATGAGACGGCCCTTCTAATTCATCATCTGGCGGACGTCGACGACCTCGCCCGTGATTGCCGCGCCCGCGACCATGGCTGGACTCATCAAGAGGGTCCTCCCTGTGGGACTGCCCTGTCGGCCCTTGAAATTCCGGTTGCTGGACGAGGCACAGATCTGCCGCCCCTGAAGCTTGTCCGGGTTCATGGCCAGACACATCGAGCAGCCCGCCTCACGCCATTCGAAACCAGACGCCTTGAAAATTTCGTCAAGCCCTTCCGCCTCCGCGGCTTTTCGGACCGCTTGAGATCCCGGGACAACAAGGGCCCGGATGTTGGGCGACACGGTTTGGCCCTTTGCGATTCTTGCCGCCTCTCTCAGGTCGGAGATGCGGCTGTTCGTGCAGGAACCGATGAAGGCAACGTCGATTGGGGTCCCTGCAATCGGTGCGCCCGGCTTGAAGTCCATGAACGCGCACGCCTCGGAAACGGCATCTCGTTCACTTTTCGGCAGGTCCTTCAAATCCGGAATCCTTTCCGTCACGTAGACACCCTGGCCCGGGTTGATGCCCCACGTGACCGTCGGCTCCAGTTCGGAGGCGTCCAGTTCGAAGACGTCGTCGTAGTCGGCATCCCGGTCGGAGGCCATCGAAGTCCACCAGTCCACCGCCCGGCCGAGGGCGCCGCCCGAGGGCGTACAGGGACGCCCTTCAAGGTAGTCGAATGTCGTTGGGTCCGGATTTACGTAACCGGCTCGAGCGCCGCCCTCGATCGACATGTTGCAGATCGACATCCGTTCTTCCATGCTCATGGCGTCGAGGACCGGCCCCCCGTATTCGTAGGCGTAGCCGACGCCGCCGTTCACGCCGAGCCGGCGAATGACGTTCAGGATCACATCCTTGGCGTAGACGCCGTTGAGCAGCGAACCGGTGACGAGGATCCGGCGAACCTTGAGCGGCGCCATGGCCAAGCACTGCGTTGCGAGGACGTCGCGGACCTGGGAGGTCCCGATGCCGAAGGCGATGGCGCCGAAAGCTCCGTGTGTAGAAGTATGACTGTCCCCGCAAGCGATCGTCATGCCGGGTTGTGTGAGGCCGAGTTCGGGGCCGATCACGTGTACAATGCCCTGCCGGTCGTCGTTGAGGCCGAAAAGGGGGATCTCGAACTCGTCCGTGTTCTCTTCGATGGCCCCCATCATCTCTTCCGCGAGATTGTCCAAGAAGGGCCGGGTCCGGATCTCCGTGGGTACGATGTGGTCGACGGTTGCAAACGTCCTTTCCGGATAGGCGACCGCGAGGCCCCTTTCTCGCATCATCTGAAAGGCCTGCGGGCTCGTGACTTCGTGGATCAGATGCAGGCCGACGAAGAGCTGCGTTTGACCCGAAGGGAGCTCGCGGACCGCGTGGGCCTCCCAGACTTTTTGAAACAGGCTCTGTCCCATGATCTGTTTCACCCTCCTATGGCGCAACCCATTCGAACGAAGGATCAAACGCCCTCAAGCTGCGGTCCGCCCATCTTCTGGCGCGCAGCCAGGCGGTTGAGCGCGTCTACGCACGCCTTTGCGCTCGCCTCGATGATATCGGTGGAGGCGCCGCGTCCATTTGCGTTCAGGCCGTCCCGCGACACGCGCAGGTTGACCTCGCCCATGGCCTCGGCTCCGCTCGTCACGGAGCGGATCGCGTATTCATCCACGTTTATCGCGGTTTTCGTGGCTTTGGCGATGGCTCGGTAGGTCGCGTCGACCGGGCCGTCTCCCCAGGCCGATTCCTGAACCTTCTCCTTTGCGTCCACCCGAAGCCGGACGGTCGCGGAGGGGATCGTCCCCGTTCCGCTGATCGTGTGGAGGTATTCGAGGTGGTACTTCTCGGGTATGTCCCGAATCTCGTCGCCCACGATCGCGATCAGATCCTCGTCGTAGACCTCTTTCTTTTTGTCGGCGACGCGCAGAAAGCGCTCGTACGTCTTGTCCAGATCTTCCTGTGAAAGCTGGTATCCCAGCTTTTCCAGCCGGTGGCGTAACGCATGACGGCCAGATCGTGCCGTAAGCACGATCTGTGTGTCTTCCAGGCCGACATCCTGGGGCGAGATGATCTCGAAGTTTTCCCGCTGCTTCAAGACGCCGTCCTGATGGATGCCGGAGCTGTGGGCGAAGGCGTTGGCCCCGACGATCGCCTTGTTGGGAGGGACTGCGATCCCCATCAGGCGGCTGACGAGCCGACTGGTAGGGAGAATTTCCCGGGATTCGATGTTCGAGTCGATCTCGAAATAGTCGCCACGAGTGCGCATGGCCATCGCGATCTCTTCAAGGGAGGCGTTTCCCGCCCGCTCGCCGAGCCCGTTTATCGCGCACTCTGTCTGGCGGGCGCCGTTTTTCAGGGCGATCAAGGTGTTGGAGACAGCCATGCCCAGATCGTCGTGGCAGTGAACGCTGATCACGGCACGATCGATGTTGGCGACGTGCTTTCCGATGTTCCGGATGAGCGCGCCGAACTGCTCCGGGACGGCATAGCCGACCGTGTCTGGAATGTTGACGGTCGTCGCGCCCGCCTCGATCGTGGCCGTCAGGATCTCGTAGAGGTATGCGGGCTCAGTTCGCGTCGCATCCATCGGAGAAAACTCCACGTCCGCCGTCTGGGACTTCGCCCTCTCCACGGCGGCCACGGCCATTTCCAGGACATGCCCGGGCTCCTTGCGCATCATCTCGATGTGGTTCGGAGACGTACCGATAAAGGTGTGCAGCCTTGTCTTGAGCCCGTCGCGCAGGGCCTCGCACGCTCGATCCACATCCTGCGGCAACGCCCTTGCCAGCCCGCAGATGATCGGACCCTCGACCTCGGACGCGACGTTGTGCACGGCCTCGAAGTCTTCGTTGGAGGAGACCGGGAACCCTGCTTCGATAACGTCTACCTTCAGCCGGGCCAGCTGATGCGCAATTTCCAACTTTTCCCTTACGGTCAGGGAAGCACCCGGGGTCTGTTCAGCATCTCTCAACGTGGTGTCAAAGATGATGACGCGGTCTTTCTCTGCCATTTTCTCAGGCCTCCTTATGCCGGAGTCCATGGGTCTCGAGGGCAGATGGCACCCTCCGGCGTTCTGTTTCCACCTGCCCGATAAGCCAGAGCTTGCTGCTCTCCGTCAGGTCACCTAGACCGGGTTCCATCCGTCCTCACCTCCTTCTCGCTGGAACGCGACCTGTTTTGGACAGGCTCGCTATTTGTTCTCTTTCAGCCACGGCATCATATCCCGCAGTTTTGCACCCACTTCTTCGATCAGGTGGCTTTGGTCCTGCCGCTTGCGCGCCGAGTAGACAGGACGGCCCACCTGGTTCTCCTGCAGCCACTCCCTGGCAAACAGGCCTGACTGGATTTCTTCCAGGAGCACTTTCATCGTTTGACGCGTCTCCTCCGTCACGACTCGCCTGCCCCTCGTCAGGTCGCCGAACTCCGCGGTGTCTGAAATCGAGGCGCGCATGTTGGCAATGCCGCCCTCGTAGATCAGATCCACGATCAGTTTCACTTCGTGGAGGCACTCGAAGTATGCGATCTCCGGTTGGTATCCCGCCTCGACCAAGGTGTCGAAGCTGGCCCGGATGAGCTCCGTCAGTCCGCCGCACAGCACGGCCTGCTCACCAAACAGGTCGGTCTCCGTCTCTTCCTTGAAGGTCGTCTCGATCACGCCGGCCCGGGTCGCGCCGAGGCCCTTGGCATAGGCCAGCCCGGTCTCTCGCGCCCTTCCGGTAGGGTTCTGATGGATGGCCAGAAGGGCAGGCACGCCCCCTCCCTGAGTGAAGACGCGGCGGACCAGGTGTCCGGGGCCCTTGGGCGCGACCATGAAGACATCGACGTCCGCGGGCGGAACCACCTGCCCAAAGTGGATGTTGAATCCGTGGGCGAAGGCGATGGCGTTGCCGCCCATCAGTCCCGGAGCGATCTGCTCGTCGTAAACTTTGCCCTGCACTTCGTCGTTGATGAGGATCATGATGACGTCGCCGGCACGGGTTGCCTCGGGTATGGGCAGCACCTCCAGCCCGGCTGCTTCCGCCGGCTGCCAGGAACCGCTTCCTTCTCTAAGGCCGACGACGACCCGAACGCCACTTTCGTGCAGATTGAGCGAGTGGGCGTGGCCTTGGCTCCCGTAACCGATCACGGTCACGATCTTGCCGTTCAAGACCCCCAGGTCTGCATCATTATCATAGTACATTCGCATTTCGAACTCCTCCTGAATGATCTGATCGTTGACAGACGCCCTAATCCGTGCTCGAATCGACCTTGCGCTGGTAATCTCGAAGGAGGGCCACGTTGCCCGTACGGGCGATCTCCTTGATCCCGTAAACCCGAAGCATGTTGATGATGGCCAGGATCTTGTCTTCTTTTCCTGTGGTCTCGATCGTCATCGAGGCGGTGCTGACGTCCACGATGTTGGCCCGGAAGACTTCTGCAATCTGCATGATCTCGGATCTTGTGGCGGTGTCCGCCTTCACCTTGATCAGGGCCAGTTCGCGCTCGATGAATTCACCTTGCGTGATGTCGATCACCCGAATCACGTCGACAAGACGGTTGAGTTGCTTGACGACCTGCTCCAAGACTGCGTCGGTTCCGTTGACGACGATCGTCATCCGTGAAATGCTGGGGTCTTCGGTTTCCCCGACAGAGAGGCTGTCTATGTTGAATCCTCGGCTTGCGAAAAGCCCCGAGACGCGGCATAGAACCCCGAAATGGTTTTCGACGAGCGCGGAAATGGTGTGTTTCTTGACCATGGTCGACATCCTTCAGATAGGTATAAGACAGCGGCTGCCTTTGAATCGCTTCAGAGGCTCAATCCGGGTCCTTTCTTTTTGCAGGAGAATCGACTCGAAATGAAGCCTCTGGCTATATGGCCAAGTCGAGGCTTAGAAGTACGGGGAGGACAAGAAGAATTCCGGCGAGACGCGGGAGTAAAAGGCGGGGCGAAACGGCGATGTCGAAGAGGTGGCGAAATGTAGGCATCGGTCTCAGGCACTCAGCGACTGGGTTGCGCTCGAAAGTCCGGCTTTAAAGGTTGAAAAATATAAAATTAATCATAAGCTGTGTCAAGAAGAATGTTGCGTCTGAAGACGCCTGCCGCGCCGGGGCCCTCCCGACCTGAACCGGGAGGAGAGGCCTTGCCAAAATGCGAGACGGAGGGTCGTCTCGTCCTTGTGCGTGCTCGGGTCGATCGAAGCGGGCCGTGAGGGAAACCGCGAATCGTGGGGTGGCGGCCGGGGTCTGCGCTTTGAACGACGAACGATCAGCGGGGTTCACGAGCCCGTTTGGCTTGACAACGCGCGTGGGTAGATATTACATTCGCGGCCGGGAATGCCGGTTGTGGGATGGCGGTTTCTCCGGCTCGGATTTTCTTTTTTGAATATCGATCATCCGATGTTGGCTCAAACAAACGCCAATGCCGGCGTAAGTCGCGCCTGCGGAAAGCATTCCCCGCTTACGAGGGTTTGGCGGCGATGAAAGGATCGACCACGCGTTGAACCATAGTGGAGACGATATGCCGGAAGGGCGCTCGAAAAGATTCGATCTGATCGTGATCGGGACAGGCCCGGGAGGCTACGTTGCAGCCATCCGGGCCGCTCAGTTGGGGATGCGGGTGGCGTGCGTTGAAAAGGAGGCCTTGGGCGGCGCCTGCCTCAACGTTGGATGCATCCCCAGCAAGGCGCTTCTGGAATCGAGCGAGCTGTTTTCTGAAGCGCAGACGACGTTCCATCGTCACGGCATCGACGCGGGAAAGGTCCGTCTCGATCTCGGCAGAATGATGCAGCGCAAAGACGGCGTGGTCCAGAACATGACGCGAGGCGTGGCCGGCCTGTTCAGGAAAAACAGGGTCACCTGTTTTCGGGGAGCCGCGCGGCTGGTCAGCGCGGGTGCTGTGGATGTGGTGGGGGAGAAGGGGACGGAGCGGGTCAATGGGGCACGGATCTTGATTGCGACGGGGAGCGTCCCGATCGAGTTGCCGAACCTCCCGTTTGACGGTACGCACATCCTGAGTTCCACGGAGGCCCTCTGTCTGTCGGACGTGCCCGAGCGCCTCGTCGTGATCGGCGCGGGGGCGATCGGGCTGGAACTCGGATCGGTCTGGCACCGATTGGGGTCCTCGGTGCGGGTCGTGGAGATGCTGGACCATATCGTCCCGCGAATGGACCGCGAGATGGGGACCCACCTCCAGCGGTTGCTCGAAAGGCAGGGCCTGGAGTTTCTGCTGGAGACGAGGGCGGAGACCTCGGACGTCAAGGACGGCAAGGTTCACCTCCAACTTGCGACCGGATCGGAGAAGCGAGAAGAGGTTTGCGACCGTCTGCTGGTTGCCGTGGGCCGAAGGGCGCGAACCGAAGGTCTCAACGCAGAGGGCTTGGGTGTTGAACTGGACGAAGCGGGGAGGATCGCGGTCGACGAACAGTTCGAGACCAGCGTTCCGGGCGTCTACGCGGTCGGAGATGTGATCGCCGGCCCGATGCTGGCGCACAAGGCCGGGGAAGAGGGGATCGCCGCCGTCGAAACCATGGCGGGCCATGCCGGCCGCGTGAATTACGAGGCGATTCCGGAAGTCGTCTATACGCGCCCGGAACTGGCCTCGGTGGGGATCACGGAGGAGGGGGCCGAGGAACAGGGCCTGCGCGTTCGTGTGGGCAAGTTTCCCTTCAGGGCCAACGGCAGGGCGCACAGCCTGGAGGCTACGGAAGGTCTGGTGAAAATCATCGGTGAGGAAGGGACTGATCGGCTGCTCGGCATGCACATCCTGGGCGTCCGCGCTTCTGAGATGATCGCTGAAGGGGCCGTGGCTTTGGAATTCGTGGCGACCACGGAAGATATCGCTCGCTCGGTGCACGCCCATCCGACCATGCCGGAGGCGATCAAGGAGGCAGCGCTCGCAGTGGATCGCCGAGCCATCCATATGTAGCCGATGCGCAGCGATCGGATGCGTTTCCGAGTTCGGGGCCCCGCGTTTTTCGTCCTCCGGGGCGATCACACGACTTCACGTATTCTGGCTCAACGAACGACATCGGCGAAGATTGCATTTTGCGATGCTGCGGTGAGCCGGATTTCTCAATTTCATTCTTGAATATAGGGATAACCAGATGTCAAGATCTGCATATCGCGCCGTGATTGTCGGGCTGACCGGGATCGGCGCCCGGCGGCCGGAAGAAGATGGCATTCCTGTTTACGGCACCCATCCCAATTCGCACGCGGGAGCCTACTGGAGACACCCCGGGGCAGAGGTTGTCGCCGTATGTGACCTGCGCCAGGAGGCGCTGACGGAATTCAAGGATCTCTGGGACGACGTCTGGCCAGAAGTCAAGTTATATACGGACTATCGTGAGATGCTGGAGAAAGAGACGCCAGACCTCGTGAGCGTTGCGACTTCGGACCATCTCCACGCCGATATTACCGTAGCGGCCGCGGAACTCGGGGCACGCGGGATCTTTTGTGAAAAACCGGTCGCGACTCGCCTCGAAGATGCCGACCGGATGATCGCCGCCGCCGAAGCCAACGGCGTCTGTCTTTCGGTAGACCACACCCGGCGGTGGTATCCGTCGCATTTACAGGCTCGGGAGATCGTTCGCAGCGGCGAGCTCGGGGCGCTGCGGACGATTTTGGCCGACATGTGTGCCCCGCGCGCCATGCTGTTCCGGAATGGAACGCACTTGATCGATATGATCTGCTTTTATGCCGAATCGGATACCGAGTGGGTGATGGGTGACCTCGAAGAAGGATTTGAGCACTTTACGGAATACAAGGCCGGAGGAGGACGCGATGCCAAGGAGGACCCGCACGCATCTGCGTATATCAAATTCAAGAATGGGGTTCGCGCCTTTGTGAATCTCCACAAGGTGAATTTTTCTCCGCCGATGACGCTCACGATGACCTGTGAAACCGGCAAGGTTGTGGCTTCCGACGATGGCATCTCTTTGATCCGTCGTCGCGGAAGGTCGGAACCGGACATATCCGAAATCCGACAGAGAGGCTATTCACAAGCCTACCAGACGGCTGCTTTGACTGAGATGATCGAAGGGATCGAGAACGGGGGCGCGCTGGTCTCGTCAGGAAGGGAAGCTCGAAAGACGCTGGAGATCATGCTCGGCATCCTGAGATCGCACGAGGAGGGAAACGCCCGCGTGAACTTCCCGATATCGGATCAGGGGAAAGCGCCGTGAATATCCTGAGCGGAAACGGAGGGAGGGGGATTCTCGGAGAGAAAGATGAATTTTGCAGGATCGACAGCACGACGATCCCGGACGACGATGTAGTGCAGGCTGGGCGCGGTCGTCCGGCCCGATTTTCCCAGCTTTCCGATCACCTGACCCCGTTTTACGGCCGTGCCCGGTTTCAGGTCGGGCTTGCCCTGGAGGTGTCCGTAGACCGTCTGCAGCCCGATCTGGTGGTCGATTTTGATGTAGTAACCCAGACGCTTCTCCCAGCCCACGTTCTCCACCGTTCCGTCCGCTGTCGTCACGACGTCCGTTCCTTCGCGCCCGACGATGTTGATGCCTTTGTTCAACCGACGCCGGCCGGTGAAGGGATCGGGATGATATCCGAAGGGCGCGGAGTACCACTCTTCGCCGAGAACGGGAAAGATGGATGGGATATGCGCCTGAAGCTTTTCTCGGCTTCGAAGCGCTGACGCGATGCTGTCTAGGCTGGACGAAAGAAAGCGGGCTTCGCGAAGCAGGTGATCGAGACTGTTATACGTCCCTGAAGAACGCCTCTCCACCTGGATCGGGACAAGGTCTCCCCGAGGGCTCCGGCCATCCTTGTCTCCGCGCCGCGACAGGCTTGTCCACGCCCGAAGCACGCGATCCGTCTCCGAAAGCGCTTCCACCTCCGTTTCCAACGTCAAGAGTTTGCTGCGAAACTGACCCAGCTCGGTTTTCAGGGCCGAGTTTTCCCCTTCGAGGAGGGATAGCGCCCCGCTCGGGCTGAAACGGACGTGGTAACTTACTCCGAAGTAGGCCAGGGCGCAGAGCGAAAGAAGGACGAGACAGAAGATCTCCCAGAGCCGCCTTCGCGACACGTTGAACGCCCGGACACGACCTTCCTCGTGCGGTATGATCATGAAGGTGAGATGCCTCTCGTTCATCGAATGACGTCCGGTCCTATTTCACGATATGCGCTGTCTCTCTCGTCAAAGCGGAACGTCGTCCGGCGTCGGCAACTTTCATTGCGGAAAGACCATCTTCCTGATCGACGGAAAAGGGTTCATCCCGGAGGCACTGCGCCACAAAATAGCCAAGTTCTCGCCTATAGGCCGGCCCGAACCTCTCGATGAATACGGGCACGGAGGCTCCGTAATCCCTCATCTCGAAAGCGCTCCTTTCGACGCTTCCCTCTCGATTGAAAATTTCCAGCTGCACGACTAAAGGGCGTTCTTGAAACCCTCCCACGTGGATGAGGCCTTCTTCTCCAAAGACCCAGGTTTCGTTTCGGTAGCCCGCCACGTGGTTTCGGCTTACCTGTATCTGAGCAGCCGCGCCGCCGGGGAACCATAAGTGGAGGAACGCGTCGTCGAAGTCTTCTTCCACGGGCGTCACGTTTTGGCTGTAGAGGGTCGAACCGATTGCGCGGACTGAAACGGGACGATCCCCGCGGAGCCACGCGATTTCATCGATGTTGTGGACCGCCATGTCAGCAAGAATACCAGCGCTTTCATACCCTGTAGGCGGGGGTTCCGGATCCTCCAGGATGGAGACGATCTTGAATGGCCTGCCGATGCGTCCCTGTGCGATAAGTTGCTTTACCTGGACGAGGGGTTCATCGAAGCGGCGCATGAACGCCTGCATGACTGCGCGTTTCTTCCTATCGTCGCCGGACAGAAAACGACACAGATCGGAAGCGGCTTCGACAGAAAAGGCGAGCGGCTTCTCAAGCATGACGCGATAGCCGGCTTCAACCAAGATTCGGCAGTGGCGATCGTGATCTCTGGTCGCTGAAGCCACAACAGCCGCATCGATGACATCGGCCCGGATCAGTGCCTCGGCGCTCCGGAAGTCGAGAACAGATTCGCCTTGATCGGACAACAGATGGGCAACGTCCTTTGCGGCATTGCCATAAGCGTCCGCGATTGCGACGAGTTGGCAGCTCCCGGTTTCGCGTTCAAGCTCTCGTGCGTGCCTTGCGTGAAAGCGGCCGATTCTGCCTACGCCTACGACGCCGAGTCTTAGGGGCCGTTTCAAATGCGACCTATGCAAAAAAAGCAGGAAGCTGGAATGACTTCCTTCGATTCAATTCTGGACGGTCGAAGTTTGGAAGTGCGCAACTCTGCTGGATTTCAAGGACCGGAGAGGGGCAGGCTCGACGGCTTGAGAGCGTCATAGAACGTTGCTGCCGATCCTCTGTCAACGCCTGAGGTCTGCTGCTCGAGCGGAAGGGTCTCTGTTGAGCTTGCCTGTCACAGGTTCTTCAAGCCTTACTTTCTTTCACGCCTTTCCCGCTGACGCCGGAGCGGTAAAACCCTCTCGAACGCCTCAGAAAGGCTTCCCCCGTTGCGGGCAAGTTCGACCATGGTTTCTCGAGATTTGACGTAAGAGCGCGGGATCGGGATAGCGGCAGAAACCGTGTTTGACTTCAGCCCCGTTATGCCGTAGCGAGATTCAGAAGAGGCCACAAGCTTTGTATCGTAACCCCTGAAGAATTCGGTGCTCGTGCCGGTCATCGTGAACTCCCTTCTTTCGTTGCCTACAACCCCTTTCCAATATTAGGGAAAAAGGAATCGGTGTAAAGCACGAATTGTCCGTGCTCGGCGACAGATCGTTTGCCGGGCGGCCCTATACGGTTTTCCTCAAGTTGACAAAAAGAGCCAGGGCCCTATATTCGAATGCCTTTTAGACGACGTCTGACAGCGTGACGAAACCCGGGTTGGGATATGTTCTGGCTGCAGTCTTCTTTGTTACTGGTATACAGTTTGGCCCTGGCCCTGCTGTTTGTCTACAGCTTCCACCGGCACGTAATCGTCCGCCTCTACTACAAGAACGAGAAGCGTCGTCCACGCGCTTCAGGACGATTGGACGTCTATCCCCGGGTGACGGTCCAACTCCCGGTATACAATGAACGCTACGTCATCGAGCGATTGATCCGGTCCGTGGCCGAGATGGCGTATCCGAAAGATCGGCTCGAGATCCAGGTTCTGGATGATTCCACGGACGAGACGGTCTTGATCGCCGAACGATGCGTGGCGGAGCTCAAGGGAGAGGGGTATGATATCGTCTGCCTGCACCGGGAACGGCGCGTCGGGTTCAAGGCGGGGGCGCTGCGAGACGGGTTGGGGAGGGCAAAGGGGGAGTTCATCGCCTTATTTGATGCCGACTTCGTTCCGCCAAGGGACTTTTTGCTCAGGACGCTCCCGTCGTTCTCGGACGCAGACGTCGGGATGGTGCAGGCCAGGTGGGAACACCTGAATCGAGATTATTCGCTTCTGACCCGGGTGCAGGCCATCCTCCTGGACGGCCATTTTGTGATGGAGCAGGGAGCCAGGAGCAGGTCGGGCATGTTTTTCAACTTCAATGGGACGGCGGGTATCTGGCGCCGCCGCTGTATTGAAGAGGCAGGGGGTTGGCAACACGATACACTCACTGAGGATCTGGATCTGAGCTACCGGGCGCAACTGGCGGGATGGCGATTCGTCTTTCTACAAGACGTCGCGTGCCCTGCCGAGGTGCCGGTTGAGATGAATGCGTGGAAGGCTCAGCAGTTCAGGTGGGCCAAGGGCTCGATGGAGACGGCCAAGAAGTTGCTGTTGCGAATGATTCGGAGTGACTTCCCCTGGCGCGTGAAATTGGAGGCCTTGATCCACCTGATGGCCAATTTTTCCTATGTCTTGATGGCCATCGTGGCCCTGCTGATTTTCCCCGCCGTGCTCTCCAGGCAGGATCTGGGATGGTACCGCTTCTTGGTCGTGGACTTTCCTCTCTTCTTCGCTGCCACGGGCGTCGTTTCCCGTTTCTATATTTGTGCCCAGAAGGAGCTCCACGCAGGCTGGAAAACCCGGCTCAAGCATATCCCCTGCGTTCTGGCCTTTGGTATGGGCATCGCGTTGAACAATGCCATAGGGGTGTTGGAGGCGCTGGTCGGCCGCAAGACAGAGTTTCGGAGGACGCCGAAATACCGCGTCGTGGATCGGGAAGATGCTTGGTGGAACAAGCGATATACCCTTGGGAAACAATATCTATTGTCGATATTCGAGGTGGCGATCGGAGCCTACTTCTGCTGGATTATTGCCTATTCACTCTCGCACGGAATCTACTTTCCCGTTCCGTTTATGATGCTTTTCGGCTTTGGTTTTTTCTATGTGGGGATCACGTCGTTGATTCAAGAAAGTCTGGAGCGTTGGCGTGTCTCTAGGCGGCCACAGCGAGACTGAACGATCGGGAAAAGGACATTTTCCATCCGGTCCGACCGGGCGCCCGGCGGTTTGAAAAGGATGAGTCGAAGTTGAAATAGAGACGGCGAAGTTGGCGGTAGAATGAAGGATTGAGGGAAGCCGAAGGAAGTGTCGTGGACCGCGAGGCGCCTGCCCACGCGATGTTCAAGCCTGTATCGTCCACGAAATTCCGGGAGGATGTCGACGCTTGGCAGGTCGCGCCCTGGTCCTGCCGTTCAAGCGCTTTGCCCGGAATGCGGGTGCTTTGTGCTTGCCAATCCTTCGGCATCTGCTATATTTATCATTAACTTGCCTTTTTTTGACTCTTCCAGATTTGCCCAATGAATCGTATCCATTCGCTCCTGAGACATCCCTATACGCTCTCTCACGCAGCCGTTATCCTTCTGCACTTGCCCCTGTTTCTGGTCGCGCTACCGATCATGCGGGCTGTCGTCACCCCGCTAGAGCGGCCTCTTGAAGCGCCTCGACGCTCTCCGGTGCGCTTCGAATTCGTGGAGCGGCCGCAGCAGCGGAGCGATACGCCGCCCAAGGAGAGTTTGCTGCTCTCGGATAGACACGCGATTGCACGAGACGTTCAGCAAGCGCCCTTTCCGACGTCCTATTTACCCTATTCGGAGGGGTTTATGGAAGAAGCCAGAGACGCTCGGACGCAGCCCGACCGGCCGCCTGCAATCGATAGCGGGAATATGAATGAGCAGGGGAACGCGGCCTCGACGGAGCCGCTTGAAGCACCCGGATTGTCGTTCCTTGAGATGGATCACGCGACCGATTTCTCGAGACTTTCGGATCATCGGGGCGGCTGGCGGGCTCGAAGTCGAGAAGAGGCCGTTTATGGGCGTCGCAGCTCCGGCGTCCAGCTTGAAAACAGGCAGGCGAGCGCCGTGGAGCGCGGGGATTTCCAGCTCAGCACCTACGCTTGGGACTTTGCGCCCTACATGTCCGATTTCAAGAAACGGGTAGAGAGCAACATCTTTCCGCCTCCCGCCTGGGATCTCGGAATCATCGAAGGAAGGACCGTCCTCAACATCAGGGTCCTGCCAGACGGCAGCCTCGGCTTCTTGAAAGTCGCCGAATACGAGGGGAGCGAGTTGCTCCGGGATACGAATCTCCGGGCTGTCCGGCTGTCCGCCCCGTTTCGCCCGCTGCCCGATCATTTTCCGGACGCCCACCTCGACGTCAGATACCTCTTCATCTGGAAAATCATTCGGCACGCTCGATAGGCAGAGGGCTCAGAAGGAAATGCGCTTGCTGTAAGGCGCAAGGCGGGTGCGGTCCGGCAGCCCTCGCTTGAACGAGGAATGCGCCGCAGGATAAGGAAAATGAGATGGGCTGGGAGTTGTTTGAGCAGGGCGGGCTGATGATGTACCCGTTGGCCCTCTGTTACTTCATCACCTTCGGCATCACGCTGGAGCGGGGGTTCAATCTTCGGCGAAAGCACGTCATCAGGCCCGAGGTGGCGAGCGTGATCCGGAATATCCGGGGGCCGGAGGAGATCCGACTTGCGCTCTCGGTCTGCCGAAAGGAAGAAGGCCCCTTTGCCAACGTGATGCGGGCCGGTCTGGACAACCTGCACCTGTCCGTGGATGAGATCAAGGAGGGCATCCTGGATCAGGGCCGACAAGAGGTGGGTACGCTCAAAAAGGGTATTGTCATCCTGGAAACGATCGCAAGCGTATCTCCTTTGCTGGGGCTTCTGGGCACTGTCTTGGGTATGATCAAGGTCTTCAATGATATATCTCAGGTCGGTGTGGGACAAGGAAATCTATTGGCTGGAGGTATCGCCGAGGCGATTCTGACGACAGCGGCCGGCCTCTTCATTGCGATTCCTTCCCTGGTCTTTTACAACTACTTCAGCAGCAAGGCGGAGGCGATGATTTTGGAGATCGAGAACTACGCGAACGGCCTGCTGAAAACGCTCAGGAGTTTCCGAGAGGAGGCACCCCCCCTCTCGGTCGCCGAGGGAGCAGAGTAACGTGCGACTCCTCGTTTCGCCCCGCCGTCGGCCCGCCATCAATATTACGTCGCTCATCGACGTCCTGTTTCTTCTATTGACGTTCTTTCTGGTCACCACGACCTTTGTCGAACAATCTGCGCTCAAGGTCGAACTCCCCACGATGCAACATTCCGAACGGGATGAACAGGAAAGGCGGTTTGTTCTGGATGTGGCGGCCGATGGTGAGCTCAACTACAGAGGGGCGCACGTTACGGGAGAGATACTAAGGAAAGGACTGGTCGAGGATACCGAGGCGATCAACCTTGAGGGTGGACTCGTGCTAAGGGCCGATCAGGCGCTCCCGCACGGGGAGGTGATCGCCATTCTGGACCTGATTCGGGGAGCCGGCATCCAACGCTTCGTGATTGCGACCGTGGATCCGGATAACTGAGCGTGAACGTGCTAATCTTTCGAAGTCTGGCAAATCACTCCGGAGAACCCATAGGATGACGTGGTATCTCAAGCCGATTCTGGCGGCGGGGCTGCTGCTTAACGGTCTGTTTGCGTGCGATTCAGGAAGCAGTTCGGGGAACCGCAGGGGCAGATTCGACGAGCGGTCGTCGCAGGCAGGAACGTCGGCTGCAGTGCCGGTCAAGGTGGAACCGGTGACGCGGAAGGAGATCTCGGACTACATCCTGGCGAGCACGACACTCGATGCAGGGCGATGGGTGGACGTTCGCGCGCGGACCACGGGGCAGGTCGTTCAAATCTTGAGGGAAGAGGGAGATCGGGTGTCTGAGGGCAGTCTGCTTGCCCGCCTGGACGAAGAGGCCGCCCGCCTGCAGGCGGCCCAGATGGAAGTCGCCTATGAAGAGGCCCTCAGAAACTTCGGACGCGCGGAAAAGATGTACCGCAGAAAGCTGGTGAGCGAAGAAGATTTCGCGAACGCAAAGGGCGTCCTTGATCGCGACAGGGCCCAGTTTGAGCAGGCAAAACTGAACCTGAGCTACACCACGATATCGTCCCCGATCGCCGGCGTTCTCACGACGCGGCAGGTGGAGGTCGGGAATTTGGTGACGAACAACCAGGTGGTGTTTTCGGTGGCCGATTTTCCTCCCCTTCTCGCCAGAATTCGAATTCCGGAAAAGCACATCGGAAAATTGTCGATCGGCCAGGAAGCGAGGGTCACGGTGGAGTCCGCGCCTGGAAAGCGCTTCAGCGGGAAGGTCGAGATGATCAGCCCGGTCGTAGAGCCGGAGAGCGGGACGATTAAAGTGACGATCGAAATCCAGGAGGGCGCTCGGGGGGCGCTTCGTCCCGGTATGTTTTCTTCTGTCCATCTTATTACCGAAACTCACGAAAACGCGCTTGTCATCCCGAAAAAAGGACTGGTGCTGGAGGGGGAGGGAAACCAGGTCTTTGTTTACGAAGAAGATCCCGCGTCAGGGATGGGGACAGCCGTGAGAAGGAAAGTGGACATCGGGTTTACAGACAACGAACGACTGGAAGTGCTTACTGGGCTTCGGGAGGGAGACCAGCTGATTACCGTTGGGCACGAAGGCCTGCGCCCCGGGACATCGGTCCGCCTGGTCGGCGGAGAGGTGGCGACGCGGGAACCGGTTCAGGCGTCCCAACGCGCGCGCGCCCGGGCAGAGAGACGGGGAAGGGGGGAGCCGGGCGGCGGTGGCGCGTCAGCCGATCGAATGGCGCGGATGAAAGACAGGATGCTGGACCGATTCCCGAACCTGAAGCAGGCATATGAACGACGCGTGAAGCAGGAACCGGATCTGGCCACCGACACTCAGAAATGGATGGCCTTTGTGTCGGAAATGCAGGAGAAAGGGGTTCTGCCGGACTTCAGTCGGATGCAAGGCAGAGAACGCCGCATGGAATAATCCAACTGATGAAAAAACAGACACCCTCTGCTGATCTCTCATGAAGATTGTCGCGTTTTCCACCCGTCGCCCGGTGACGGTGACGATGGTCGTGATGGCGACCGTCATCTTCGGTTGGGTTGCGTTCAGCCGTCTCTCCATCAATCTCCTACCTGATGTTACCTATCCCACGCTTACCGTTAGAACCGAGTACGAAGGTACGGCACCCACAGAGATAGAGCGGCTGATCACCGAGCCGGTAGAGAGTGCAGTGGGTGTCGTAACGAACGTGATTCGGGTCAGCTCGACGTCTCGTCCAGGGATCTCTGAGGTCGTCGTAGAGTTCGCCTGGGGCACCGATATGGACTTCGCGTCTCTGGACGTTCGGGAGCGGCTGGACCGCCTTCGGCTGCCCGTAGATGCCGAAAAACCGGTGCTTCTGCGATTCGACCCGTCGCTCGACCCGATTATGCGCATCGGCCTCTACGGCGAGGAGAACCTCGTTGCACTGCGGCTTCTCGCGGAGGAGCAGGTCAAGCCGGAGCTTGAACGCCTCGAAGGCGTGGCCGCGGTCCGGGTGAACGGCGGGCTGGAGGAAGAGATTCAAGTGGAGATCGACGCCCCCAAGCTGGCCTCTTTGCGGATCACCTTTTCTCAGCTTGTAAATCGCCTGGCCCAGGAGAACGTCAACCTGACGGGCGGACAGCTCAAGGACGGCGAAGCGGAGTATCTGGTCAGGACGTTGAACGAATTTCAAAGCGTGGATGAGATCCGGGACATCGTGATCGGTGAACGGCAGGGTGCGTCCATCACGCTGGCCGACGTCGGCAGCGTGACGCGCGGGCACAAGGAACGGCTGATGATTACGCAGGTGAACGGTCGGGAAAGTGTGGAGTTGGCGGTCTACAAGGAGGGCGACGCCAACACCGTGACTGTCGCAGGGCGCGTAAACGACGCACTGGAGGCCTTTGAGGAGGATGCGGCAGCGCTGTTTCGCCGATCCAGAATGGAGGTGGTGTTCGACCAGTCGACGTTCATCAGGGATTCGGTGAACGAAGTCTTGAGTACGGCCGTTATGGGTGGCCTGCTTGCGATTATCGTCCTTTATCTTTTTCTCAACAGTCCGAAAAGCACGAGCATTATCAGCCTGTCCATACCCATCTCGGTGGTCGCGACCTTCTTCTTGATGTTCGTCTCCGACGTCAGTCTCAACATTATGTCTCTGGGCGGAATCGCCCTGGGCATCGGGATGCTCGTAGACAACTCGATCGTCGTGCTGGAGAGCATTCAGCGCAAGCGTGAAGAAGGCTTGGGTGTGATGGCGTCCGCAAACCAGGGGGCTGGGGACGTGGGTCGGGCCGTCGTTGCGTCTACGTTAACGACCATCTGTGTCTTCGTGCCGATCGTCTTCGTGGAGGGCATCGCCGGACAGCTGTTTCAGGATCAGGCCCTCACGGTCACTTATGCCCTTGTTGCCTCTCTATTCGTTGCCTTGACCCTGATCCCGATGCTGGCCTCCATAGACGTGGAGTGGCGTGAAGGGCGGGTCGAACGGGAGCGGCGACGTCTCCGTTCCGGGCGAGATTTGCCTCAGGGCTCCGCGAGAGGCGTTCGATGGATGTTCCACACGGCCAATAACGTTGGCAGAGCGATCCTCAAGATCCTTTGGCCGATCATCTGGACGTTTGAGCAGTTGACAAACAGGGCCTATGCGTACTATCCGGATCTGTTACGGTGGGCCCTGCGCCACCGCGCGATCGTCATCTTGGCGGCGGTCGGATTGATGGGCGGCGTCCTCCTGCTGGGCAACCGGCTGGGAAGCGAGCTGATCCCCGAGATCAGTCAGGGAGAGTTCGTCATTAACGTTGAAATGCCTGTTGGGACGCCGATAGAGAAGACGGAACTTGCCGTGCGCGACATCGAGCGGATCGTGCGGGAGCAGCCGGAGATTCGGTTGGTCTACAACATCATCGGCTCCAGCGGGGAGGCAGGAGGTGCCGTTGGAATCGAGCGCGAGAACGTGGCAGAGGTGCACGTCGCGCTCAAAGAAGGGATCATTCGAGACAAGGAGGAAGCGGTAATCGACCGACTCAGAGCGGCCCTGCGCGACTTGCCATCGGTCGAAACCAAATTTGCGCGCCCTTCCCTCTTTTCGGCACGAACACCGGTTGAGGTGGAGATTTCGGGCTACAACCTGACCGCTTTGGGTCGCTTGGCGGATCAGGTGGCGGGGAAAATGTCGCGGATTCCGGGACTTACGGATGTAAGGGCGCATTCGGAAGGCGGAAGTCCGGAGGTCCAGATTCGGTTCAATCGAAAACGTGTCGCTCAGATGGGAACCACGATCCAGGCCATTGGAGAGGTCGTTCGCAACCAGGTTCTGGGAGAGGTGGCAACGGAATTCAGCCGAGGCGATCGAAAGGTGGATATTCGGGTGCGGGCAGGCGACGACCACAGGCGTCGCGTGAATGACTTGAGACGCCTGAACGTGACCGCGCCGGGCGTGTCTATGCCCGTTCCCCTGGAAGCCGTGGCCGACCTGTCCGTGGCTATGGGACCGGCGGAGATTCGGCGGATCGATCAGCAGAGGGTCGCCCTGGTTTCCGCGAATCTCGAAGGCCGCAGTCTTAGCGAAGTCGTAGAGGTTATCGAGGGAGAGATTCGGGCTATGCAGGTCCCGTCTGATTTCAACATCAGGGTTGGCGGCCAGGACGAGGAACGCAGACGCTCGTTCGAGAGCATGAAACTGGCCATCGTGCTGGCCATCTTCTTGGTTTACCTGGTGATGGCCTCGCAGTTCGAGTCTTTGATCCACCCGTTTGTGATCATTTTCTCCGTCCCCTTCGGTCTGGTCGGGGTGATCCTGATCTTGCTTGCGACCGGCCAGACGATCAGCGTCGTGGTGCTGATCGGGCTGATCATGCTCACCGGCATCGTAGTGAACAACGCCATCGTGTTGATCGATTACATCAACAGACTCCGACGCGAGGAGGGATTGGCCAAACTGGAAGCCATCGAAAGGGCCGGAAAGGTCCGCCTCCGTCCGATCCTGATGACCACGGCCACGACCGTGCTGGGGCTGCTGCCCATGGCCTTGGGCGTTTTCAACTTTCGTCCGATCGTGAGCGGCGTGGATCAGGTCCTTGGAGACGTTCTACCTTCGGGAGTGAAGGCCGCCGTGATGGGAGCGATGAGTATTGCGTTTCCAGTGGGACAGGGCGCGGAGATCCGCGCACCGATGGCGATTACCGTGATCGGCGGCTTGGCGTTTTCGACGCTCGTGACGCTTGTGCTCATCCCCACGATCTATTCCCTGGCAGATCGCAAGGAATAAAAGAATGGTGGAGGGCAGGTCAGATAGCGCCTATCGGTCCCGGATCGAGGGCTACAGTCTCGCAGAGCTCGAGGACCTCTACGACCACGTCGATCGGGTCGCCTTTCCCGAGCGATTCAACCTGATCGAGTCAGAGTTGGACAGACGTCTACAAGATCTGGAATCGAGCCGAGACAGTGAGACTGAGGTCTCGGGCCGCGCGCCGATTTTGAGACGGGTGTGGGCCAATCTCCTGGATTTCTATCTGGCGTTGCTTTTACTGACCATCTTCTCAGGTACGGTTCAGGTGGTCCTCGTACGGGCCGGTCTCTGGCCTGCCGGGTTACCTGGAGTGGATCGTGCGTTCTTTTCCTATTTTCTCGACGGCCTGCTGAGCGGAGATGTTGGGGTCTTGGGGGATGTCGAGTCCTGGAAAGTGATCGGTGTGGGTCTGCTCGGCTACCTCATCGTGAAAGGGGCGATGGTGATTCCGGTCTGGCGCCGTTCAGGCGCGACGCCCGGGATGCGGGAGGCCGACATTCGCCTGGGGACCATCGCCGGAGGACGGCTTTCAACCGGACAGGCCCTCCTCAGGTTTGCGGCGCACTATGTCCTGTCGGCCCTCACCCTGGGGATAAGCGCGATATGGATGTTTTGGGACGACAAGAATCAGTCTCTTCACGACAAGCTTTCGGGCACCGTTGTGCGCAAGCGCGGTCGGCCAGCGGGCCCGGGTTCCGATTGACTTCCCGCCTTTCCACGCTCTCCTGGTCCGAATAACCCCCGAAACTGGACAGGTTATCTCTCGTTCGTGAGTTTCCAAGCCATCCGTCCTGTGGATGGTGCGGCACTGTGGAACAGGGATGATGCCTTGCGTGGAGGTTCGCCCGTTTGATTCGCCATAAGCAGGTGTCGGTTCCGATCTCCAGGGCGGACGTGCGACAGTCGGAGACCTGTCTGTCGAGTCCTCCATGGCACCTGGCTGCGATGGCCGCAGCTCCGACCCTCGAAGAGGGTCCCGCTACTGGACTCGGACAGAGCGAATTACAACGTACGCACGCGATCGATCTTCAGTGGTGGCACGAAGCGTGCACCTGACTAGGCGCCACACAGCATACGGGCGAAGACCCGTCCTGGCAGAGGCCATATTTTGGGGGGAGGGCAGGCGATGGATCAGATCCTTTTGGTGGATGGCGACGAGCGTTTTTCAAAAGAGATGTCGGAACGCCTCGTCGCGCGTGGATATCGAGTGACTCGTGCGGGATCGGCATTCAAGGGATTGCAGATGGTCCGGGAGGGACGCACGGGGCTCGTTCTCACCGAAGCCCGCCTGCCGGATGGGGATGGCCTTCCGCTCTTGGAGGCGGCGGGGAGTTCAGAGGGTCTGACGCGCGTGGTGGTGCTCAGCAAGCGGTTCTCGCCTGAATTGGTGCTTTCTTCGATGTCGCGCGGGGCTTACGATTGTATTCCCAAGCCTCTGGACGATACGACGCTGGATGACCTCTTGACGCGGGTTCACGTTAGCGGCGTTGCCGCCGTAAGCCATTTTGTGGATCGTTCACAGAACCCTCCTTCGCGGGAAGATGAGATGGTGATCGGGCGTTCTCCCGGCATGATAGAGGCCTTGAAAAGTGCCGGCGCGGCCTCTGCTTCAGACGCAACGGTTTTGATTGTGGGGGAGAGTGGGACGGGAAAGGAGCTTCTGGCGAGAGCGATCCATCGAGCTTCAGGCCGGTCGGGGCGTCTTGTCGCCGTGAACTGCGCGGCGATCGTGGAGACCTTGACCGAGGCCGAGCTTTTCGGGCACGAACGAGGGGCCTTTACAGGAGCGACTGAGCGCCGCCTCGGCTGCTTCGAGCGCGCCCGCGGAGGCACGCTTTTTCTGGATGAGATTGGGGATTCGTCTCGTTCTTTCCAGGCAAAGCTCTTGAGAGTACTCGACCGGAGCGAATTTTATCGGGTCGGCGGGCAGTCCCCAATAAAGTCCGACGTCCGGGTGATTTCAGCTACAAACTGCGACTTGAACGATCTCGTCAGTGGAGAGACGTTTCGCGAAGATCTCTATTATCGCCTGTCGGAAGTCATTATCCCTCTGCCGGCGCTTCGGGAGCGACGGTTGGATCTTCCGCTCTTGTTGGGACGAATCGTGTCGAAGATCAATCGAAGACTCAACCGCAAGATCTCGGGTGTCTCTCGGGAAGCCATGGATCGTCTCACGATTTACGCGTGGCCTGGTAACGTCCGGGAAATGCAGAACGTGATCACGAGAGCGGCGATGCGCTGTCGCGGTCAGATCATCGAGGCATCTGATCTGGGTGTGTTGGATCATCATCCACGCACGCAAGACGAGAATCGTGTTCGGACGTTGGTGGAGCTGGAGTGCGACCATATCGCTCAGGTACTGGATATCACCGGATGGAACCGAGGAGAGGCGTGCCGAATGCTGGGCATTACCCGACCGACTTTGCGGCGAAAGATCCGCGTTTATGGACTCAGCAAGTCGGGTTAGATCTCTTCTCGCCCGGGTGGGAGGGCGTTTCGACTTCGCCTTCCCGGTTGACTTGACAGGTCTGCGGGTGCATGATTGTTCGCGGTGGCGGTTTGACCTGGGATCATCGACTCATTCTTCACTTCGGAGGTCAGAGGACGAGGGGAGCCGAAGGTTGGAACTCTTTTTGGACTTGACGTGCACGCGATGTGAATCGGCTTATCCGAAGGACCAGCTTTGGAACCTGAGCCCCTGTTGCGAAGCGCCCCTGTTTGCGAGGTATGACCTAAGGCGTGCCGCCGAAGCGATGAGCCGTGATGCGCTCGCCTCGAGACCGCCGACCTTATGGCGGTACGCCGAGGTTCTGCCGGTTGAGAACGAAGATGCGAGGGTGAGCTTGGGTGAGGGGTTTACGCCGCTTTTGCACGTGGGGTCGCTCGGGAAGGAAGTTGGGCTGAACGGCCTTTACCTCAAGGAAGAGGGCAACAATCCGACGGGCTCCTTCAAGGCGCGCGGCATGTCCGTGGCCATCTCACGGGCCGTCGAACTTGGAGAAAGCGCCTTCGTGGTGCCGTCTGCGGGGAATGCGGGCAGCGCAGCGGCCGCCTACGCGGCCCGTGCGGGGGTCTCCGTTCAGATCTTCATGCCGAAGGACACGCCGGTGGCCAACCGGAGGGAGTGCCTGGCGCTGGGTGCGCAGGTGGAGTTTGTGGATGGTCTCATCACAGATTGCGGCAGGATTGTGGCTGAACGGAAGGGGCTCGAGGGTTGGTTCGATCTTTCGACGCTCAAGGAGCCCTACCGGGTGGAAGGCAAGAAGACGATGGGTTATGAGCTGGCCGAGCAGTTCGCGTGGACCCTTCCTGACGTCGTGATCTACCCGACAGGTGGGGGCACAGGCTTGATCGGGATGTGGAAGGCGTTCGATGAAATGGAAAAAATGGGCTGGATCGGTCAGAAACGACCCAAGATGATTTCAGTTCAGGCAGCAGGGTGTGCGCCGATCGTCCGGGCATTTGAGGCGGGCGCCGACCGGGCCGAGTTCTGGAAGGATGCGCATACCGTCGCGTCGGGACTTCGCGTGCCCGCCGCTGTTGCAGATTTTCTCATGCTCCGGGCGATCCGTGAGAGCAGGGGTGCGGCGATTTCAGTGACAGATGACGAAATTCTCCAATCCGTGCACGAAATGGCCTCCGCAACCGGCGTCTTTCCCTGCCCGGAGGGTGCGGCCAGTTTGGCTGGGCTCAAGCATTTGATGGAAACGGGGTTCATTCGCCCGGATGAGCGAGTGGTTTTGTTCAACACAGGTTCGGGGCTGAAGTATCTGGATGTCTTGGGGGAGGGTTGAATCCGCCGGGCACCGGGGCGCAAGAGGGTGTCCCGTGTCTCTGATGCATTTTGTTATATTCGCACAGATGGCGGTCAGGCTTGGGGTCAGACGCGAGGGACCGGATGATTCAGAAGGCAGTCGGAAAGTATAAGACCTACGTCTTGGAGAATGAGGACATGGTCGTCGTCGCGGGCGACGTGGCCAAACACGCGAACTTCCTCAAGGAGGTGGGCCTTGAGGAGTACCCTGAGACCAAGGAGTGGGTTGGGACGGGTGCCGATCTCTACCGTATGGAACCCAGCGCCTTTTTTGACCGTTTCGGTTCGCGAACCGGAGGCGACCCGGAGCTGACGGCTCAGGCGACGGATGGCCGGTCGTTCTACCAGGTGGATCCGCTCCCGCTCGTAGAGGAGGATGAACAGGGCAGGCCGTTTATCGTGAGCATCCACGCACTGGACTTGGAGACGAGGACCGTGATCGAGGAGGGCGTTTCGAACTTCCGAGTCGGGTGACGTCGGTTTCCGTGTCGCGGATGCAAAGGGCGTGGCCTGAAGGCGGCGCCCTTTGTCGTTCGCCGTCCGTAGCGGAGGTCGAAAGATCCAGAGATCGGAAAGACGCGACGCACGTTGGATCTGAGCGGTCGCGCTTACCGGCGAAACAAGAACGCCTCCGCGGCGTCAGCCGCCGTGCGGCCGCTCAAAACAGCACTTTCTATGGTCGAGGGCAGGCCCGTGTCGGTCCAGTCGCCGGCCAGGAAGAGCCCGGGCCATTCGGTGCGGGGGCCGGGGCGAGGGGCCCCCGGCGGGAGGGCATAGGTCGCCTGGCGTTCTCGAACGATGAGACGGTGAATCAAACGGTTCGAAGGATCGACACGGAGATGGGTGCGGATCTCTTCCAGGGAGATGCGGACCAAGTCGTCGTCCGACGCGTCGATCAGCCCATCAGCGGCACTCGACACGACGGCGACGTGACCGTTCGACGCGCGGTCCCGGCCCCGGTAGAGGTTTGACTTGTTGAACACCCAATGCATTCGCCCACCCAGCAGACCCACAAAATCGGATTCCATAATCGGATGTTCGAACCAGAGGTTGACGGAAAGGATGGGCGAGGGACGGAAGGAAGTCAGGTCCCGGCGGAGGCTGAAGAGGGAGGCGGGGACGAGGCGGAAAAGGGCCGATGGAGGCACCGAGCAGATGCAGGCGTCGGCGTCCAATCTTTCACCGGAATCGAGCTGGATGGAGATCCGCCCGCCCGCCCGGCTTATGCGCATCACCCGGCGACGCAGATGAACCTCGCCTCCACGCGATTCGATGAGGCGACTGGCCCCGGAATAGAGCTTGCTCAGGCCGGCGGTCGCGTAGCCCAGGCGGGCGCCGTCTCGATCTTTCAGAAACGCTTCCTGGAAGATCCGAATGAGGTGGTTTGCGGGCGCATCTGCAGGGGATTGGTTCAAGGCAGAAATCGAAAGGGGATACCAAAAGCTTCTTCGCAGGCGATCTGTTTGTCTGCACCGTTCCAGCCAGGCCTCAACGGAGAGACGGTTCACTTTGAGGGGATCCAGATGCCGTGCGACACCTGCGAGCCTGGGAATGTCGGAAAGTGCGATCGATTTGAAGCGCAGCAGGCCGAGCAGGAGGTGAAGGGGCGACGGAAGGTGCGGAAAGGAGAGGCGGGTTCGGCCCCGGTCTCGATGGCAAAACTCGATCGCGAATCGGTCCTGAAACTGAACCCGGTCTGAAGATCCAACCTGTTTCAGAAATTCCAGTGTGTGCCGGTTGCACTTCATCAAAAGGTGCTGGCCGTTGTCAACCGTGTCTCCGGTTTGTCTTTCCGTGAACGAATAGGCGCGCCCACCCAACTGGTTCCGTCGCTCCAACAGCGTGACGCTTAGATTTTTTCCGGAGAGCCGGACGGCAGCAGAGAGGCCGGCAAAGCCGCCACCGATGACGACGACCCGTTTCATGCCGAAGACCGCAGAGCGCCCGCACGAACCCGGGTGCTCAGCGCAATACTGAATTTCCTCAGATTGTTCACGCCGATCGCGTTTTCGAACACGTTGTAGTCTATCGACTCGATCTGTTTCAGCAGGGTTGCGTATATGCGGGCCATCGTTTCGGCCGAGAAGAGGCCGGGACGATCTTCGTCCGTGAGAAATTTTCTCGCGCGCGCGTAAAACGCGCTTGCCCGCCTCGTTTGGAAGCGCATCAGATTCACGAACGCCGGATTGTAGGTATATGAGAGTAGCTCCCGCTCGGAGTAACCGAAGCGTTCGAGATCTTCGGAAGGGATGTAGATGCGATCCTGCCGTGCATCCGTCTTGACGTCTCTCAGGATGTTCGTGAGCTGCAAAGCCAGGCCGAGGTTGACGGCATAGTCCCGGGTCTTCGGGTTTCGATATCCGAAGATTTCAATGGAGATCAGTCCGATTGTGGATGCAACCCGATAGCAGTAGTCGTATAAATCTTCAAACGTGGCGTACCGACGTTTGTACAGGTCCATTTCGACGCCGTCGATAAGGTTCATGAAATGAGACTTGGGGATTGGGAATCGAGTGAGCGTTTCTTGAAGGTCGATCGTGATCGGGTGTTCGGCGCGGCACTCATAACAGGCGTCGAGTTGACTTCGCCACGCGCGCAGGGATTCTCGAGCCATTTCCGGTGAGGACGCATCATCCACGAGGTCGTCCGTAAACCGGCTGAAGGCATAGGCTGCGAAGATGGCGTCCCGCTTGGGTTTCGGCAGAAAAAGGAAGGCGTAATAGAAGTTCGTGCGTGCCTTCCTTACAAGGGCGCGTGTGGAATCGCTAATCTTCATGTGCATCGGATGATGTTGATGTTCCGGTCCTGGGGAACCGTGGACGGAGCACGCCGAGGAGAAGACAGGTGCGATCCCAGGCTGTGATGCGTGGGCGCCTGTCGAAGACGTTGTAATCGTTATGGCGGATCTTATGCAGAATCCGCAGTCCGCCCAGGCAAATCGCGCGAAGTTCGAGTCTGAGGCGGCCGGTAACGGTTTCGGAAAGGAAACGTCCCCGGTTGAACAGGGCCTCCGTGCGTGCGATCTCCAAGTCCAAGAGACGGCGGAAGCCGGGCGTGACCCGCCTCTCCGCCAGGTCTTCCTCGGTGACGTCAAACCGTTTCATGTCATCCTGAGGGATGTAGATCCTGCCGCGCGAAAAATCCACCGAGATGTCCTGCCAGAAGTTGGTGAGTTGCAGCGCGCTGCAGATGGCGTCGGAAAGAAGGCAGCGTCGCTCGTCCCTGTAGCCGAAGAGGTGCAGGATGAGCCGCCCAATCGGATTGGCCGAATAACGGCAGTAAGAAAGGAGGTCCTCAAACGTCTTGTGACGGGGCGTGGTCACGTCCAGTCGAAACGCCGAAAGGAGGTCTCTGAGCAGTTGCGTCGGAAGGTCAAACGCCCGAATCGTTTCGGCAAGTGCAGTAAATACAGGACCTTTCGGTTCGGTGAGACAGGCGTCGAGGTTGTTCTGCCATCCGTTCAGGCGGAGGAGACGCTGAGTCGGTTTCAGGCCCGGCTCATCCGCAAAGTCGTCTGCGGCACGGGCGAAAGCGTAGATGCTGCAAACGTGAGGCCTCAGGCTTCCCGGCACGAATCGGGATCCGACGGGAAAGTTCTCGTAGTGAGTTCTGGCCACGGATTCGCAGTGGGAAAAGGCTTCCCGAATCGAGGCGGCGGACGGGGGATGTTCGATGGCAGTCGTTTCAGGAGATATCGATGGCATCTTCACGGCGAAAAGATAAGGCATTGAGCTTTAAGGGGAAATAGAATTTCCGATCGTGTCCCTGGTGTCGCTCGGCTTCTTGACGGGCGACGGAAAGGACGAAAAGCAGCCCGTTTCGCGGGGTGGCTTTCACTGGCTTCTGCCTTGACAAATCGTATCGTTCGGTCTATATTTCCGATGTTGTCCGATCTTTGATATCGATTTCATCAGGCTCAGGTGCCCCACGAGGGGCAAAGAGGGAAGACGGTGCGAATCCGTCGCGGGCCCGCCGCTGTGACCGGGGATGCGTCTCACAACAGGCCACTGGCCGGTATCGACCGGCTGGGAAGGCGTGGGAGCGCAGAAGATCCGGAAGTCAGAAAACCTGCCTGAGCCATGATGGTGATTTAGACCTTCCTCGTGGAGCGGGAAGCACAGCCAGCTTAAAGTGTAGAGATCAGATCCCCGGCTTCATTTCAGAGGCCGGGGCGTTTTGTTTGTGTCAGGGGTGCAGGTCAGAGAGGTGTCGAAGAAGGAATGATCGCTGGTTTGCCGTATAAGGGCGCATCTTCATGAATCGGATCATCGCTGTTTGGCTCTCCTTCCTGGCACCCTGTATCGTGGAGGCCGGATCTCTGGAAGGGATCGTGAGAGATGGTGAGACGAGCGCTCCGCTCGTTGGGGCCTGGGTCTTGCTGGAAGACGGACCCCCGGGCGCTGAGACCGATGCACGGGGAAAATTTGAGTTTCCTTCCGTATCTCCGGGGACCTACACGTTGCGCGTTTCTCACGTGGGGTACGAGGTGCTCATACGGCAAGGCATCCAGGTTGCGGAGCGGGCAACGGGCGTGCTTCAGTTGGTGATGTTGCCCTCGCCGATTCCCCTGGAGGAGATGGTCGTGAGCGCCCAGCCGATCGGCCAGGCCGACGTTCACAGGACGCCGTCATTCGTGACCGTGTTGAAGCGGGACGCCTTTGAGGGACGGGTGACGTCCGTTCCCGAGGTGCTGGCAACGGCGACAGGGGTTCAGCTCAAACAGTTGGGCGGGCTTGGGAGTTTCAGCACGATCTCTGTTCGGGGTTCTTCCGCCGAGCAGGTGGAGATCTATCTGGATGGCATCCTCCTGAACACAGCCTTTGGCGGAGGTGTCAATCTCAGCAATCTGCCCCTGAATCAGATCGAACAGATCGAACTCTATCGAGGTGCCGCCTCGGAAGGAGGGGGCATAGGGGGAGCGGTCCATATTCGAACCCGCTCCGCGCGCGAGGGCCGGCAGCAGAGCGGAACCGCCTCGTGGGGGTCGTTCAACACCCGAAGCATGAGCGCGACGACCTCCGATCGAACCGGCGCGGGCGACTATCTTGTCACGGCGGCGTACCTGGCGAGCGATAACGACTTTCGATTTCTGGATGACAATGGGACGCCCTACAATCCGAACGACGACGCCGTGACCCGTCGCGTGAACAGCGACTTTGCATCCGGAAATCTGCTGGGAAAATGGGGGTATCGGGTTCACCGAACCTGGAAGTTCTATGTGCAGGAGCACCTCTACTGGAGTCATAAAGGGATTCCGGGAATCAGCAGCAACCAGTCACGGCACGCGCGCCTGAACACCTTCCGAAGCCTCTTGGAAGCCGGCATGGTGATTCCGGACTTGAAGGATCGGTTTACGGTCCGCCAACGGATCATCTTCTCGCACAAGGGGGAAGCTTTCGTAGACCGGAAGGGCGAGGTGGGCATCGGGATACAGGATAACCGATACCGGACGAGGCGCATCGAGTGGAGCGGAAGGGCTCAGGCGATCATCAACCGGAATCATTCGGCAGGTTTGGGGATTTCTATCCGGAAGGAGACCTTCCGGCCCGAGTCTCGTTTGCAGGATCAAGCGGCCTTTTTTGAAAGCAGCCGATGGGTGACCGAGGCGCGCGCCGGGACGGATTGGGCGCTACCTGGAAACAGGGGAATCGTATCGTCTTCTTTCAGGGTGCAGCACAGTCGGAGCCGCGCATTCGAGCGAAGTCCTTATGATTTTTCGCCTCTAGGGCCGGAGACTTCCGTGCACAGGTCGCTGCTGAGTTCTCGGGTCGGGCTGCGGTTGGACGTGCGGCCCGGATTCTGGCTGAAGGCAAATCTGGGATGGAGTGCGCGACTTGCGAATTTCTTTGAACTCTTCGGGAATCGCGGCGGTGTGATCGGAAATAGCGGATTGGCGCCCGAATCTGCTACGGCGTGGGACGCGGGCTTCCGTGCTCAATCCAAGGCCGGTGAGCTTTTGGAAATCGCGTATTTCGAACAGATCTATGAGGATCTGATTCAGTTCGTCCAGACGTCCCAGGGGACGTCCCGCGCCTTCAACATCGGCAGGGCACACGTTCGTGGCCTTGAAATCACGGCTGTCAGTCCCCTTTGGAAACGATTGTCGGTGTCGGGGAATTACACCTTTCAGCGAGCCGTTGATCGCTCAAACATACCCCATCATCGGGGGAGGCGCCTGCCCGGCAGACCGGCGCACGAAACGCATCTACGCACCGATCTCAGGATGGGAAGGGCCGTGACATTTCACGAGTACACGTTCGAAGGTGGGAACTTTCTGGATCGCGCGAATTTGAGGCCGGTCCCAGCCCGGCACGTTCACAACCTGGGGATTCGCGTTCCGCTGGCCAAGCGGGCCCGAATGACGTTCGAAGCCAAGAATCTCCGGGATACGCGGATTGCGGACGTCTGGGGCTATCCGCTCCCGGGAAGATCCTACTTCATCACGCTGCAGGGGCGCCTTTGAGCTCAGTCATTAAGGAGAGCACCATATCGTTGACGCCATACCCCCGGGCTCGGGCGCTCGACACGAACGGGGCCAGGTTCGAAGAGCGCCGTGCAGGGGCCGCGATGAGTGCAAAGGCCCCCGTGTCCCTGAGTGCCCGATGAGCGAGATGTTCAGCTCATCATAACCGAAGGGTCTTGCGGGTGTATCGAAGGGCGCGGGAAAGCCCGTTGCGTGAGCCTCGTCTCTCGATAAACCCCACGCTCCATGGGCTTCGGGGCACTCGACACGGACGGAGTGACCAAGGAGAGCACGATACGGTTGACACGATACGCCCCTGTCATACGCGGTAATGATGCTATCTATTTACCGCTCCCGGTAATATGAAGGTCGAGGGACACTTTTTCAAGGGCGGAGAAATGAATTTTCGGGCGGTGATTTTGGGGTTTTGCTGGATGATTCTTTTCACCAGCTCGGCGTGGGGTCAGGGCCGCGCCGTTCTGACGACCACAGACTACGCGAGCGGAAGCATCGCGGTCGTGGACTTGGAAACGAATCAGGCCTCGGCGAACGTGTTGAACATTCACAGCGATGCCGTGATCCGTAGCTACGCCGGGCATCTTTACGTGATCAATCGGTTCAATGCAGACAACATCCTGGTGTTGGACCCGGACGACCTGGCAACGCCTGTCCGCCAGTTTTCAGTCGGAAACGGGACCAATCCCCAGGACATCGCCTTTGTGAGCGAAACCAAGGCTTACGTGGCCCGCTACGGTTCGGATCGGCTGCTTGTCGTCAATCCCGCGACGGGGGACTCCCTGGGGAGCGTCGATCTTTCGTTTGCCGCCGACGCAGATGGTTTGCCGGAGGTCGCGTTCTTGACGATTTTCAAGGGGCGCCTTTATGCGACCTGTCAACGGCTCTACCAATTTGCTCCGACAGACCGCAGTGAGGTCGTGGTCGTGGACGTCGATACCGATACGAGCGTGGACCTGGATCAGGAGCAGGATGGCATCCAGGGGATCGTGCTTCAGGCCAGGAACCCGGCTGGCGGGCAGGTACGAGTCGGGCCAAAGCTCTACCTCTCGTGTGCGGGGTCCTTCGGGGACCTGTCGGACGGCGGCATAGAGGTGGTGAACCTGGAAGAGAACGTGACGGAGGGCGTCGTGCTGGACGGAGATGCGCTTGGCGGGAATGCAGGCGCCATCGCGCTCACCTCCGAAGGGGGCGGGTATGTCGTCGTTTCAGATGCGTCGTTCGTGGACCACGTCAAGAGGTTTGATCTGGCTGCCGGGGGGACCATTGCCGGAACCCTTCCGGGCGGTTCGGGCGGCTTTGTGCCGGAAATCGCTGCCTGGAATGGAAACCTCTACGTCTTGGACCAGGGTCCCGAGGCCGCCGGGCTGTTAGTCTACGATGTCACATCGGAAACCCTGGTGGCGGGGCCGATCTCCACCGGGCTCCCGCCGAGTTCGATCGCCTTTCTCAAACCGCCGTCTGCGGCAGATTTCAACGGCGACGAGGCCGTAAATTTCGTCGACTTCATTTCCTTTGTTCTGGCTTTCGATACGGCACCGGGTGACGCCGACTGGGACGCCAGGTTCGATCTGGACGGAGACCTGGAAGTCGGGTTCAGCGACTTCCTGATCTTTGCCCGACTTTTCGGAACATAGAGGTCATCCACTCAAGTCTGAAGTCTACGTCATGGCAAAAAGTCGAATCGGCGCCGGAGGAGGTGTCATTCCCCCGGCAGATCCCGGAGAAAAGTCGCACCGGCTGCACGTCTACTATGGCTACGGCAAGGGAAAGACGACCTGCTGCATCGGTCTGGCCGTCCGTTCGCTGGGGGCCGGCCACCGGGTTGCGCTCGTGCAATTCGACAAGGGCTACGACGGGGAAGCCGAACACTATTCGGAGCGGAACGTCCTCCGGGAACTCCCGGGGCTGGAACTCCATCCGACGGGGTGCGAGCGCATGATGCCCGACGGCTCGTTTCGGTTCGGGGCTGAGGCACAGGACATCCAGGAAGCGGAGCGGGGGATCGAGATCGCCAAAGGCCTGGTGACCTCGGGCAACGACGACCTGGTTGTCCTGGACGAGATCCTTGCGGCCGTTGCCTATGGTCTGCTGAAGGCCGAAGACGTGATGGCTCTGCTGGATGTTTACGACGCCGATCGGAAATGCGAACTCGTGCTGTCGGGACACAAGGTCTGGGACGAGCTGGTCGAGCGCGCGGACCTTGTCACGGAGATGCGGAAGGTAAAGCACTACTACGCAAGGGGGACGCCGGCCCGGCTCGGCATCGAGTTCTGAAGCGGCTCGCCTGCGCGTCTGGTCGATACGCGTCCTACGCCTTGCCTGCTCAAGAAATCGGCGGGTCCGCGCGCGATAGGACCGGCGCGGCGTCTGAAGTCGTGACCTTTCAACGAGACCGGGCCTGCCCCGAGCGGAAGCGAGGGGCGGTTTACTTTCCCCTTGGCGATGGCTATCTTGGTGGCAAGCTGTTTTTTCCACGACAATCAGGAGGTTTGGATGGAGACGCACTTTTTCGCCGGATTGGATGGGGGTCCGAGGTCTGAAAAGCCGAGAGAGGAAGGTCGGACGATGGTTGTAGACTGGGGCCTTGGACCGCACGCCCAGGAGGACTTGGTGGTGACCGGGGCAGCGTACGTTGACTTTGCGAAAGTTGCCATCGGGTTCTCTCGGCTCTACTCGAACGAGGTGCTCAGCAAGAAGATCGAACACTATCAGGCGCACGGCATCGAACCGTTTCCAGGAGGGCAGTATATGGAGTACGCCGGGGTCGAAGGAAAGTCGGAACGGTATCTCCCGGCCGTATGCAAGGCAGGCTACCGTTGGGTGGAGGTGTCTGACAATCAGGCCGGCGTCTCGCTCGACTGGAAGCTCAAGATGATTCGATCGGCGAGAGAGGCGTTCGGCCTATCGGTTCTGGGGGAGGTCGGCCAAAAGGAGGGCCTTCAGGCCGCCGTATCCATGGTGGATGACGTCAAGGCCTGCCTGGACGCCGGCGCTGAGATCGTACTTCTGGAGGCTGCGGAGCTGGTGAGTGATGACCCCCGGACGAAGAAGCAAGTGGATGAGGTGATCAAGGCCGTGGATCTGAAGCGGCTCATGTTCGAGCTGCCGGGGCCCTGGATTCCCGGTATCAGCCTGCACGAGATTCACGGCATGCGCAGACAGCTGATCGACCGCCACGGTCCCGAGGCGAACATCGGCAACGTGCTGCCGGATGACCTGATAGACCTGGAGGCGTATCGACGGGGATTGGGGATTACCGCCGGAAGGAAATGCGAGGCCTGAACCCGATGTCAGGCGTGAATCAATACGACAAAAAGGCGATCTTCGGCTGGACGTTCTACGACTGGGCCAATTCAGGTTTTGCCACGACGGTCATCGCCGGATTCTTTCCGATTTTCTTCAAGCAGTACTGGAGCGCCGACACCGACACGACCTTGAGCACGGCCAGATTAGGTCTCGCGAATTCGGCGGCCGGTCTCTTGGTTGCGCTGCTGGCCCCCGTGCTTGGCGCGACCTCGGACCGGGGAACCTCGAGGCGAAAGTTTCTCCTTTCGTTCGCCTGCCTCGGCGCCGTCATGACGGCGTGCCTCTATCTGGTCGAACGGGGCGATTGGCCCCTGGCTGTGCTATTTTTTGTGATCGCAAACATCGGATTCTCCGGTGGAAACATCTTTTATGACGCGCTGATCACCGACGTGTCGCCGTCGAAAGAACGGGTCGATTTCATTTCGTCGCTCGGGTTTGCGCTCGGATACCTCGGGGGCGGCGTCCTCTTCGCGGCGAATGTCTGGATGACGCTGCGGCCGGAGAGTTTCGGATTTGCCGATGCCGCGGAGGCCGTGAGGTTCTGCTTTCTCTTGGTGGGCCTCTGGTGGGCGATCTTTTCCATCCCCCTCGTGCTCTTCGTCCGGGAGCCTGGAGGCGGGGCGACTGCATCCGGGTGGGCGGCAGCCAGAGAAGGCGTTGCGCAGTTGAGCGGGACGTTCCGGAAGATTCGACACCTCAAGACGGTCTTCTTGTTTCTATGCGCCTACTGGCTCTACATAGACGGCGTGGACACAATCATCCGTATGGCAGTCGCTTACGGCATTTCCATCGGATTCGAGGCGAACGACCTGATCGTGGCGCTCCTTGTCACCCAGTTCGTTGGGTTCCCGTCCGCGATCGGGTTTGGCCTGCTGGGCAAACGGATCGGAGCCAGACGCGCCATCTTCGTGGCGATCTCCGTCTACCTGTTCGTGTCCGTTTGGGGCGCCTTCATAAATACGAAAGGTGAATTCTATACGTTGGCCGTGTTTATCGGAATGGTACAGGGGGGCATTCAGGCGCTGAGTCGGTCCTACTATGCGAAGATGATCCCACGGGACAAGGCGGCAGAGTATTTCGGTTTCTACAACATGGTCGGAAAGTTTGCGGCCGTGATCGGTCCCGCGCTGGTTGCCGCGTTCGGTCTGTTTGTCAGGCGTTTGGGCTATGGGAGCAACGTCGCATCCCGGGTCGGCATCGGTTCGGTCGCGCTTCTTTTCCTGGCGGGCGGCTTCTTGCTCTACCGCGTGGACGAAGAGAAGGGAAGGAAGGAAGCGGCTTACCTGTCTGGACGGTAGCGCGATGGTGTGGACAGGGATGTTTCGATTTGCAATCCTTCAAAGTAATATATTAAATGATATCGTTAATAATCAGCATTGCAATAGGTTATATGCTTGAATACGTGATTCATTTGAACCGTTTTCGAGAAATCTCTTTCCGACGACCCGTGCCTGGGGGATAGCGGCACGAACACAGCTCGGAAAATGGCGCCTGGGACTTTCGAAGCCAACGTTTGCCTTTTGCAGCCCCTCTGATCGGCGAAGTTGTGAACACCCTGCGACCGGACTGAAGCACGACCGGAAGGCAATGACCCGATGAGGGCCCACGCGATGGCCAAGCTGAGATCGGTGGCCCTCTGTCGCCGATCCGCTGCTGGCGATCGAAAGCCGCTTGCTGACGCACTTGCGTCCCGAGTCGTATTCGCTCCGGGTCGCCTTCGATCTCTGGTTCGTAATCGTGAAGTGCAGCCATTCCTATGTCGTGTTGGCGGGGAAGCAGATCCTCCCAGGTGCGATCCTTTGGATGCAGTGGGCGTTTTTGCAGCGCCTCACCTCGGGTGGGGCGAGACCCCGTGTGCGCGTCAATACGTAAGGTCTCGGGGATCAAAGCCGCCTTTATCGTCGAATCGGTCGAACAAGGGCTGGACACTTTCAAGCTGCATTGTATATTGCAGCCCGTCAAAGGCGCTCACGATGAGGCCGATCCCGGAGTGAGCGGGCAGGATGTGAACAACGTGACGTTCCGCGCGAGCCTGCGACGACCGGGTCGCCTCCGCTGTGGACGGTTGGTCTTGAGCTGAATGTCGGGCAGGGGCACGCCCATTCTCTCCTTGAGGTCAAGGATGCCCTTGAGCAGATTGCCGGCAGGAGCTGGGGTTCGATCCGACGACCGACTTTCACGCCCAACTCGCCCGCACGGCAGCCTGGCATCGCGACTGCTACCAGACGGCGTGCAGGCAGGCCTGAAGTCAGAGGCCACAAATATTGAACCCGGCAAGAGACCGATGGCCTTCGCATCCAGCGCTGCCTGCTGCGCCGGCCTGAACGAGCCGTCGCCAGGATCTCGTCGAACGCGAGGAGTCGGCTGCAGGAATTGCAAACAGCCCGCGCGTGACGGGCGTAATTCGCTTGACAACCCTGGAACTTTCTCTTATCATTTATTTAATTGCGAAATAGATTTTATAAGCCAGTCATTTGTGTCGCAAAGAGTTATACGCCCTCCCCCTTTTCACTTGTAGACGGACAATTGCCGCCGGTCGCACCGGCGGGATCCTCCCCGTCTCGGGTTTGTCCCGCGCGGAGGAATGGAATGCCCGGTCTTTCCCACAGAGAGACGCACATCCTGGATATTCTGGTCAGGATCTATGTTGCGACCGGTGAGCCGGTGGGGTCGAGGACCGTTGCCAAGTCTGGTCTGTCCCTGAGCGCGGCGACGGTACGAAACGCCATGGCGGACTTGGAGGAGAAGGGTTATCTCTGTCATCCCCATACTTCAGCCGGGCGCATGCCGACCGACAAGGGCTACCGGCATTATGTCGACGAATTGATGGCACAGCAGGAGTTGACGGACAGGGTGCAGCAACTGATTCGAAAAAGCGTGGAGATGTGCAGGCGAGACGGGAACATCGAAAGTTTGCTGGAACAGGTTTCGAAGGTCATTGCGGAAGTGACGCAAAATCTGGGTGTAGCGCTCGCACCCAGGTTTGAAAAGGGGATCTTTCAACGCATTGAAATGCTTCGTCTCTCAGAGTCCAAGGTTCTGATCGTGTTGACCATCAAGTCCGGACTCGTGAAGACGATGGTCATCGAGGTGGATTCCGACATTCGTGCGTCAGAGCTGGAGGAGACGAATCACGTCGTAAATGAGCGGCTGTCCGGGTTGTCCATCGGCGAGATTCGAGAGTCCTTACGGGCCAGATTGCGTGAAATCTCACGCGGATCGCCGAGACTGCTGCAACTGATTTGGGAGCGTGCGGACGTCCTGTTCAACCTCAGGAGCGGAGAAGACCTTCACGTCGGAGGAACCGGGAATTTCTTCCTGCAGCGAGAATTCAGTGAAGACCGGGAAGGTCTGGCGGCGCTGTTCGAGTTCCTCGAGAAACGGGATCCCATGGTCACGATTCTGGACGAACGAATGGATTCTGAAGGGATCAAGATTACGATTGGAAATGAGCACGCATCACCTGAGCTCCGTGGATGCAGCCTGCTGACCTCTCGCTATCGGTTTGGAGACGCGAGCGGTCTGATCGGAATGATCGGACCCACGCGTATTCAGTATGCCTTTCTTGTTCCAATGGTAGAATACGTGGCCGGAATCACGGAGGAGATGCTCGCGAACTAAATCTGTCGGGCGCGGCTTGCCGGCGAAACGAAAATTTAGGCGGTTTTTACCCAAGATCGCTCCCTGTTCAGGGGGCGAATTTCAATTTCGACATTTGTGGAGGTCTCACCTTTGATGGGGAGCGGTGAAGTTGAGAAGGAATGCGGCGATGAGGACCTGAGGCCAGACGAGGGAGAGACCCCTGAAGGATCGCCGACAGCAGGGGCCGCCGCGGCGGAAGGTCAGACCGAAGAGCCAGAAGCAGCGCAAGAAATCGATCCCTTGGAGGAAGCTAGAAAAGAGGCTGCGGACTATAGAGACAGATGGATGAGGGCGGCCGCGGAATTTGAAAACTATAAAAAACGAACGGTCCGGGGGTTCGAAACACTCAGACGGTCGGCCACCGAAGAGATCATCCGTGCGCTATTACCTGTATTGGATTCGGTCGACAGGGCACTTGCTCACAGAGGGGAAGGGCAAGACGAGGAAGAGGGATTTCGCGAAGGGGTCAAGATGATCATGGAGCAGCTGCCCAAACTGCTGCACGATCGAGGACTGGCTGAAATCGAAGCGGTCGGAAAACCGTTCGACCCCAACGTTCATGAAGCGCTGATGGAAATGGATTCGGAGGCGTTTGACGCGGGTTTGGTGGTCGAAGTCGCCCAAAAGGGCTACTGGCTGGATGAACGGGTGATTCGTGCGGCCAAGGTCGTCGTCAGCCGAGGAAAAACGGAGCCGACTGAGGCGGAAGCATCCGGGAACCTTGAATGAAAAGACGCGACTACTATGGCATTCTTGGGGTCGACCGAGGCGCTTCCCCGGATGAAATCAAGCGGGCGTACCGCAAGCAGGCCCTCGAGTACCATCCCGACCGGAATCCGGGAGATAAGGAAGCGGAGGAAAAATTCAAGGAAACAGCAGAGGCTTATGAGGTCCTGAGTGAGCCGCAGAAGCGTAGTATCTACGACCGTTACGGCCACGAGGGGCTCGGCGGGCCTTTCCGGGCAGGGGGGTTCCAGTGGTCCGACTTTTCGCACGCTGGCGACTTCCAGGACCTGTTTTCGAATCTGGATGAGATTTTCGGTGGCGGGATTTTCGGCGATATCTTCGGTCGCCGGGGAAGGGGGAATCGCGGCCCTCAGACCGGAGAAGATCTCAAGATCGTCCTGAGGCTTGAGTTGGAAGAAGTAGTGACGGACACGGAAAAGAAAATCAAACTCTCCCGTTTGGAAAAATGCGATACGTGTGGGGGGGCGGGGGCCAAGTCCGGGTCTCATCCGGAAACCTGCGAAACCTGTGGGGGCATCGGCCAGGTTCGTCAGTCCAGCCAATCTCTTTTTGGCCAATTCGTGAATGTCACGACCTGTCCTCGGTGCCTCGGCGAGGGCACGGTCGTCAAGCATTCCTGTTCCGCCTGCGGAGGCGAGGGTCGGGCGAAGAAGACATCCAACCTTTCGGTGAAGATCCCCGCGGGCGTATCTGCCGGAAACTACATCAACCTGAAGGGGCAAGGCAACGTGGGGCCTCGGGGCGGGCCGGGGGGGGATGCGCTTGTATACATTGAAGAGAAAGAGCACCCGCTTTTCGAACGGAACGGCGTCGATATCCTTCTGGACCTGCCGATCAGCTTCAGCCAAGCTGCCCTGGGGCACGAGGTGGAGGTGATGACGCTGACGGGTAAAGTGCAGATGAAGGTTCCCGCAGGCACCCAATCCGGGCAGCTCTTTCGGTTGAGGGGTAAGGGCATCCCCGAGCTAAACGGGTATCGGACCGGGGATCAGATCGTACGGGTCGTCGTCTGGACTCCCAGAAAGCTGAACAGGGAGGAAGAAGACCTGTTCGGCAGGTTGGCCGAGATGGAGAATCTGCAGCCCCCAAGCGCGGGAAAGGGCTTTTTCGAGCGTATGAAAGAGGCCCTTGGGGGCGGTTAGACCGCTGCCTCAGGGTCCGGTCGACGGGTCTTTCTTGGTGTCGTGCCGGGAAAGGGGCAGGAAAGAGGGCGTCGGTCTACACGATCTGACGTTGACGCTATTGACGTTCGGTGATCCACGGGTATCGCTGAAGGGAGCCCCCCGATCATCCGCGCCACGCAGGAAATGAATCTTCATCCGCAGAGATGTCAGTCAAGGGCAGTCTGTTTCCAATACGGAGCGGACTGCCCGTTTTGTTTGCAGACCCCAGGATTGACAAAGGTTCGCGGGCGAGCCTATATTTCGGCAAACGAACGTTCAACCGGTCTGAGGCTTCGCGAAGCGAATCATCAAACCAGGGTCCGAGGGTTTTTGTGCTGATACGCCGCAAGATTTTCGTCGGTCTCTCGACGCTATGGGTCCTGTCGAGCGCCTGCTGGGGACAGCTGAAACACGGAGACCGCATCGTAACCGTCGTGAAAACCGACGCGGTAAACGTCCGGTCTTCCCCCGATCTCTTTCCCGACGATCCCTTGAGGAACCTGTTGGGGCGCATCCCCCGCGGGACGCAGATGAAGCAGATCGGAAAGCAAGGTCCTTGGTATCGTGTCGTCCTTCCGGATGGACGAGACGCCTGGGTCTACGACCAGTATGCGGAAGAGGGCATCGCCCGGGATCTTCTGGAGGTCAGAATCGCCCGGGCCAGGGTTCGCCGAAGCCCGTCAACGGGAAGTGCATCGCGTGTCATCGCGACGGTCGAGACCGGAGACTTGCTGTCTCTCGTGAGGAAGCAGGGCAAATGGTTTCTCGCCGTGCTGCCCGACGGGCGTCGGCGGGGTTGGATCCGCCAGGACATGGTCCTGAGGCGTCCCGTGGATCTGTCGAGGGGATCTCTGGCGCCGGAAGAAGCGGCGGCGGAGACGCCCGCGCAGACACTGGAGGTAGACGTAAAGGCGTCCGTAGATCGCGATCAAGCGGGTCCGGATCACCTGGCCGAGGGGCGCCGACAGGCGAGGTCGAAGCCGGATACCGAAGCAGACAAGGCGGTCGGTCCCGGGAGGGTTGAGACGCCGGAGGCTCCCGGGACGGAGCGATGGGCAGCAGGGGAGACCTATCTTTTTCCCGCGCTCCTGTTCGGGTCTCTGGTCGCCGTGGCGGCGGTGGGTCTTGCTCGCCGTAGGCGGCGGGCGGCCCGGCAGGCGGGTCTGGTCTACAGACGCCGGAACCCGGACCGGGGGTTCGACGCGGTTCTGGAATACGCGGTAGAGAAACGGCCGCTGCTCCGAGCGATCGAAGCGGCGGAGCGCAAACGGGCTGAGATGGATGAGGCGCTTCGCCAGCACCTCAAGGCAATCGGAAAAGAGGGCCCGAAACTGCCTGAAGTGGAATCTACGGATGCCTTGATCAAGCGGGTCGAGGACCTTCGTCAGACGATCCTGGGCCAGGAAGAACGTGCCCAGGTTTACGCCGATCTGGTCCGACTACAGAACGAAAAGATTGACGCACTGGATGAGGAGATCGACGCCCTGAAGAAGCTGATCGTGACGAACTCCAAGGAGGGGCAGAAGGCAAAGCCGGCCGGGGAATGAAAGGGCGAGGTGTCGGCGTGAATCTCGGGTCCAGGCGTGACGATCGCGGAATGAGAAAAGGACCGGATCTTGAGAACTGTATCTCGTCGAACCATCGATGATGAAGCCGTCGAAGGTGCGACAGAACCTGCAAGGAGACTCCAATCTCCTTTTTACGTAGGCTTTATGCAGTGAGGCGGGTTGGGATTCGACCTTTCAGCCCGGGGTGGCCTTCAGGGCCTGAAGGACTTCATCCGGAGAACCAACGGGCGTCCAGATCGCTCTGTGACGCGGGGACATAAAGCCCTCGACAATGCATTGCTCCAGAAGCTGCAGACAGGTATCGTAGTAGCCGCCTACGTTCACGATGACAATCGGATGACGGTGGAGGTTGAGGCTCTTCCAAGCAATGACTTCGAACAGTTCCTCAAAGGTCCCGCACCCTCCGGGCAACGCAACACAGGCGTCTGAGGCGTCCAGCATGGTCTTCTTCCGCGCGTGCATATCCTCAACCAGGCGCAGCTCCGTAAGGCCCGTGTGTCGCCACGCCTTCTTGTCCATGAATCTGGGCAGGACGCCAATTACCTTCCCGCCTTCGTCCAGGGCGGCATCTGCCAGCCGTCCCATCAAGCCTGTCGTGCCTCCGCCGTATATGATCGTGATCCCATTTCGAGCCAGGGTCCTTCCAAGGCGCTCCGCTGCGCTTTGAAAGAGGCGGCCTGGAGCGTCGCTCGATCCGCAGTAGACGGCGACCCGCTGATGTTTCATGGCGCCGTCCTCTTTGCGTCGTTCGCCGTCTGCAGTGCGTGACGTCGATGCGTCGGCATCTCCAAACCCGCTCATCTAAAGCAGGCTCATCAGCTTTTCAGTCGATTTGAGCCCGTGCCCCGTGATTGGCGCGACGACCGTTTCCCGTGGGTCGATGCGGCACTTCTTGAGTCCGGCAAAGGCCGAGGCCGACGTTGGCTCCATCACCCAACCCTTCCTGCCCATCTCGACAACAGAGGCCTTGATTTCCTGTTCCGATACGGTCACGAACGCGCCCTGGGTTCGCCGGACCAGGTCTACGATCTGCCGGCCTCGGATCGGTTCTGCGATCGCGATGCCCTCGGCGATGGTCTTCTCGGGTTGGATCCGAGGGAGCTCCGCCAGCCGATCCACCCACATTCTGTAGAGAGGGGCGCACTGCTCCGACTGGACGGCGATCATCCTGGGAAGCTTGGAAATGAGCGTCTGGGAGAGGAGGTCCTGGAATCCCAAGTAGGCGCCGATCAGGAGGGTTCCGTTGCCCGTGGGGATGATCAGAACATCCGGAGCCTCGAACCCGAGCTGTTCCCAGATTTCATAGGCATAGGTCTTTGTGCCGTGAAAAAAGAAAGGAGACCAGGAATGGCTTGCGTAGAAGTCGGTCTCAGCCGCTTCGAGGACGGCGCGCGCCGTATCCTCGCGCGACCCGGGAACCTCGCGGACAGCGGCCCCATAGCATTCGATTTGCGCCAGCTTGGCCGGAGCCGTTCCTTCCGGAACGAAGATCTCGCATTCGATGCCCGCAAGGGCAGCGTAAGCGGCGATGGCGGCGCCTGCATTGCCAGAAGAGTCCTCAACGACGCGATGGACGCCGAGCTCGACTGCCCTGCTCACGAGAAGCGAGGCCCCCCGGTCCTTGTATGACCCCGTGGGAAAGAGGTGCTCCTGTTTGATCCAGATCCTGTTTCTGCCGATCCAGGTCTCCAGAAGGGGCGTCAAGCCTTCGTCGAAGGAGACGACGTGATCGTCCTCCACGATCGGCAGCATCTGCCGATAGCGCCACATGCTGAGCTTCTTGGACACGATCCGGTCCGGATGGAAGACCGATTCGAGTTGCAGGTCGAGGACGTGGCCGCAGTCGCACCGCCATCTGGGATCGTCAAACGGGTAGGCGGCGCCGCAGGCCTGGCAGGTGAGCCGTTTCAAGAGGAGGTGACCCTTCCCTTCAGGGCAGCCCCCGTGATCGCCGAGACGGCCCTTCTGGGGAGGAGTCGCGTGGAAAAGGCCAGCAGTTTGTTCAAGGCGCCGTGGACCGTGGAAGGCCGCTTTCCCAGACGATTCAGGCCCTCTGCGACGACGGCATCCGGTGTCGCTTCTCTGAAAACGCCGGCGTTCGCTATGTTGGCCACGGCTTGGAACTCTGTCTTCGTGAACCCGGGCGAAAGGGCAAGGCTGTCCACGCCCTGTTTACGATACTCCTGCCAGAGGGATTCCCCCAGCATGAGGTTGAAGGCCTTTGTGGCGCCGTAGGCGCCCAGATAGGGGGTCGGCTGGTAGGCGGCGGTCGAGGCGAGGAAGATCACGCCGCCCCGTCCCCTTTCGAGCATCAGTGGCAGGAAGTAGCTGGTCAAGAGTACAGGCACGACGCAGTTCAGGACCGTCATGTTGACCAGACGGTCCGGGTCGCAGTTGTGATAGCTGCCGGCCACGCCGAAACCGGCGTTGTTCACCAGCAGCCCGACCTCCAGGTCATCCGTTTCCTGAGCAACGCGGGCGCAGGCTCCCGCCGCGGTCAGGTCCGATTGTATCACCCGTGTCTGAACGGCGCTCGCGCGCTCGACCTTCTCCGCAAGGGCGTCCATCTTCTCGAGGCGTCTGGCAACCAGGGCCACGTTCAACCCTCTTTCTGCAATTTGCCGGACGAATTCCGCCCCCAGCCCGGCCGACGCGCCCGTGACCAGCGCCCAGGGCCCATATCGTTTTTCCCACTTCATACTGTTTCACCCAGGGCTGCGCCCGCGAGGGCCTCGACGTCGTCGATCATCCTTTTCCAGGGATATCCAACAAAGTTTCTCGCCGGACGCTCGTGACAAGCCACTTGCCGTGGAGGAGACAAAGGAGACCTGAAGTTCGAGAAGGGGACCTGCCCTGATCTCTGATTGAGCAGGCGGGGCCAGTTTCTCACGGATGCGCCCTTACGTGGAAGCGTCTACGAGAGACTTGACAGGTTTTGAACCGAAAGCGGCCATCGCCCTCCGGGCCTGCTCGAAATAGGTCCGGTCGATCTCGAACCCGACGAAATCGACGTCGAGGTCCATACACGCCAGTGCCACCATGCCGATTCCGCAAAACGGGTCAGCGACGAGATCCGCCCTTTCCAGCCCGTGCAGCTGGATGCACATCTTTGGAATCTTTACGGGGAAGGTCGCCGGGTGCGGACGCTGCCTTTCCCGGCTCTTGATCGTCTTATACGGGACAAACCAGGTGTTTCCCCGGCATCTCAGATCCTGCCTGGCAGATTTCCATCGGGACAGGTTCGACTTGTCCTGGTACTCGACGCCCACGGCCAGACGGTCCAGCTTGACGTCCCCTCGTTTCGTCAGGTGGAAGATGTATTCGTGACAGTCGTTCAGAAAGCGCGGGCTGTTGATCGGCTTGAAGTGCCCCACGCCGATGTCTCCGGTGATGCCTGGATAGTTGCCGACGTCCTCCTTTTGAATCGCGATCGACTTGACCCAGTGGATGACGTTTTGAAGGCGAAAGTGCTTCTGTGCGATGTTCAGGACTTGGAAGGGCACGGCTGGATCGGAAGGCTTGCCGCCGATGTTCAGGAAGAGGGAGCCTTCGTCTGCGAGCGTCTCCTTGACGATGGACGCCCACAGATCGATCCAGTTCAGGTAGGCTTCGCGTGGGATCGTGTCGTCGTAGGCTGCATAACGCGTACCGAGGTTGTAGGGCGGCGAGGTCACGACGACATCCACGGAGCGGCTGGCGAGCGCCCGCATTCCAGAGAGACCATCCCCCTGGTGCAGCGTGAACCGGTGGCCTCGGCTCTCCACGGCATAGCGCTCCACGGCCCCGGTTACTCCTTGAGTCTAAGCATTGAGGGTCGGCGCCTTCCGGATCTCAGAAGCGTTTCGTCTGGCACTCTCACGGGCGGATGCTTGCGGAAGACCATACTACACCCGGGCACCCGGCGAGTCAAACAGTTTCCAGAAGCAGGCCGGAGTCGGCTCAATGCATGAAAGTCCGACGGCTGCAGGCAGTTTTTTCGGAATCTGAGATCATCCGAGCTTAGGGCTTCAGGAGGTCGCCTGGCCGAACAGGAGCGCAAACAGCAGAAAATCGGAAAAGCCGACCCTGCCGTCTTCATCCAGATCGAACGCCGTTTCGGAGCTGTCGAAAGCCTGGGCGAACAGAACGAAGTCCAGAAAGCCGACCGTCCCGTCTTCGTCGAAGTCGGCGATGCGCGCGGCTGGATAGACAGACTGACCCGCGGAGAAGGAGGTGGCCTGCGACGTGACCTCCAGGGGAACCCCCGACGTGTCGGCCACCTCTCGAATCAGCAGCGTGTAATCCGTGCCGTTCACGAGGGACGTGGGGAACGTGAGGACGACGCGCATCCGGTTTCGATCCTGGATCGCCGAAGCAGGGCGACCGATGCCGGGAAGGACGGCATATCGGTCAGGATCGGTCGCCTCAGCGGACATCGGCTGGTTGAAGGTGAGATGGAGCTGGTATTCTGTGGCGTGCAATCGGACGAGCCGGGGGGGCGCATCGGGACGGACCGATACGCGTCCCGATCGAACCGTGAGCTCGCCGGGCAGGATCGCCTCGATGGCATACGAATAGCGTTGGCCTTCGGCGGCCGTGGTGTCAAGGAACGCGGTCAGGACCAGCCCGTCGGCCAGGGTCGCCAGACGACCGCCGTCCGTGCCCCTGAGTATGCGATAGGCGGAGGCTTCGGGGACCTTTACCCAGCGGAGCCGGACGCGCGCTCGACCGACCGGGCGCGCGCTGAGGATTTCGGGTGCGACGACGGCCCTCTCAGCCCCGTCCCATTCCAGAACCTGGACGGCCCCGTCGCGATTAAACAGAATCTCCGTGCGGTCGTCCCCGTCCAGGTCCGCGATCAGGGGACGGTAGGTGAGGCCAGCGGGGCCGTACCAGATCGGCCGGTAGGCGTTCGGCCCATCCGACTTGAAGATGTAAAGGTCGGGCGGCAGGCAGACGGCCAGGTCGAAGGTGCCGTCCCCGTCCACGTCTCCGGCGGAGATGCCGTTTCCCGTCGTGGATACACCCAAGATTCGCGTGGCCCATTCGACGGCGAACAGGTCGTCCCCCGCCGCGCTGTAGATCTCGACGTCCCAGAACCCGTTGTGGGGATCGTACGGGTCCTCCGCCGCGCGGGCCACCGCGAATTCGATCTGCCCGTCTCCGTCCACGTCGAACCCGCCGCCGACCCACCGTGCGTCGGTATCGTCGTCCCCTTCCTGTTGCCACGTGGACCGATAGCGATCGTTCCCGTCTGCCTCAAAGACCCATAGGTCGCCGTCCGCGTCGCCTCCCAGGATTTCGTTTTTTCCGTCGCCGTCAAGGTCTGCAACCACGAACCGCGAACCGATTTCTCCCAAGCCTGGTGTGGGGTCGGAGAGCGAAGCGACTTCGCGGATCAGACCGTCCGTTCCCTGTTCCAGGACTTCAATCGCCCGGGTCCGGGCGGAACGCGCCAGGATTTCGTTCTTCCCGTCGCCGTCCAAGTCGGCGATCTCCCCGCCCCAGGTTTGGGTCCGCTCAAAGACCTGGAGGGAGGGATAGGGACTGCCCGTAAACAGCCGCAGCGTGCTCAGCTCAGAGCCGAGCAGGTCAGGGCTCCCGTCGTTGTCGACATCTCCCACGCTCCAGGGTAAGAAGGCGCCGCTACTTTCAAAGACCTGGGTAAATCGGTCTTCCTCCGTCTGTTCGTGGATCTGGACCGGACCGAAAGGCTGCCCTTCGATGTAGGGCATGAGCGCGATCTCGAGGCGGCCGTCTCCGTCGAAGTCGGCCGGCCTGTCGGGGAGGAATCCATCGGGCAGCGTGGCGCCCGTGGCGAACCCTTCGCCGGGAACGCGAAGATGTGAAATCGTGACTGTGTCAGGTTTGCTGAGCGTGGTCTTCCCGGAGGGACCCGTCGCCAGGACCCGAAACCGCAGGGGCCCTTCGGTTACGTCTTGCGGCAGTCGAGCCGTATGCGCGCTGTCGATCGACCCGATGGAGAGGGTGTCTTCCGCGGCGGCGTCCAGGGCCCGGAACAGCACGGCCCCTTGCGTGAGCTGATCGGTGCGCCAGCGGACTTGGTGGACGTTGCGATCCTTGTCCAGGATTTCGTCGAAGACAACATCGGTGATCCGGGGCAGTGCACGTTTCACGAACACGCGCACCCGATCTTCGAGCGTCCGGCCGCCTTCGAGGTCAGCTTCCAGCCGAAGTACGGCTGACGTGTCGGGCAGGGAGGAGGCGACATCCCATCGCGTTTCTATATCGGTGGCGGAGGGACCTTCATCGAGGAGGTCCCAGGACGTGGGGGACCGACCGAGCCCCCAGGAGATCCGGTATGCGGTGACGTGTTGACCGGCGGCCGTTGCACGGACCGTGAACGCGGAGGCCGCGCCAGCATCGGCGGCCGGCGCGCGGATCTGAACGATCGCGGGTGTATTCAATCCTGAAACGAGGGCGAGGAGGGCCGCACCGTCGATCCGCCCGGCACCGAACGTTTCATCCCAGCCGGCAGGTCCGAGGTCGACGGTCGCGGTCGACAGGAGCGTCCTGACCTGATCGGGGGTGAGCTCCGGATGTCTGGAAAGCAGGAGCGCGACCAGACCGGAGATATGGGGCGCCGCGAAGGAGGTGCCGGAGCCGAAGCTATAGGCCCCCCCGGGTAGGGTGCTCAGAATGTTGATTCCCGGGGCGGAGAGGTCGAGCGCAGGTCCTCGGCTGCTGAAAATGGTCGCCGTGTCGTTTTGATTCGTGGCAGCGACGGCGATCGTTTCATCGAGTGCCGCGGGATAAAACAGACCGCGACCGCCCTCGTTGCCGGCGGCGGCCACGAGTACACATCCGCGCGCAGCAGCGTAGCGAATCGCGTCCTGGATAAGAAAGGCCCGCTCAACGCTGCCCCAGCTCATGTTGATGACGTCGGCGCCGTTCTCCACGGCGTAGAGGATGGCCGCCGCGAGGTCGTCCTCCTCGAAGAAGCCCCCGCCCGATTGAAGTCGGATGCCGCTCCTGAGTGCCATGAGCTTGGTGTCGGGAGCGACGCCGACGATACCGACCGCATTGTCAACCCGCGCCGCTACGATGCCCGCGACGCGCGTCCCGTGGCCCGACTCGTCGGAGGGGTCGTTGTCTCGCGTGAGAAAGTCCCCCTTGGCGGAGAGGTCAGGCGTGTCTGAAAAGTCCCACCCTCTCACGTCGTCGACGTAGCCGTTCAGGTCGTCGTCCACGCCCGGCCGTCCTTCGACCTCCGCCCGATTCGTCCAGATGTTCTCCTCGAGGTCTTCGTGGTCGGTGTCGATCCCGGAGTCGATGACGGCGAGGATGACCTCCTTGCGTTTCGGTCCAAGCCCGTCCCACAGTTGCTGCCAGTTGATGATGGAGAGGCCGGTCTGTTCAGGAAAGCGCTCGTCGTTCGGTGCCCGTGCAGGCCGAAAGAGGTGGTTCGGCTGCGCGTAGACGACGTCCGGGAGGGCTGCGAACGCGGCTGCGGCTTCTCGTGGGTCGGCATCGGGGCGGATGCGGACGCGGTAGACCTGATCGAAACGCGAGGCCGGCTTTGAAAGGCGGGTCGGCTCCCGGAAAGGCTCGGGGGCGTGGGCGCCGAATTGCCGAGCCAGGTCCCGAAACCGTTCAGGCGCCGGCTTCGCGGCGGACATCCGAAATTTGACCAGAATCTGACCGGGAGAATAGAGAGGCGCTTCAGCCCCTGCCGCGGGCGTCGCCGCGAATGACGAGACGAGAAGCAGCACGAAGGTTCTTGGTGTCGTTTCCATGCATGCGGGATCAATGGTTGTTCAACAAGCCGAACGGGTTCGGCCAGCAGGATCGGCTCATCTCGCCGCCGCGATTGAGCGCACGGTACAGCAGCATATCCCGCGGCGCCAACCGCCCAACTTAGACGACGAGAAGATCCTTCCCCCGACGCGCGCCCGGCCCTCCATTGCCGAGGAACTCCAGCGGGAGCTTTCGACCGCCGCCGAACGGTTCCCGGCGCCTATCGAGTCCGGCGCAGGCAGCGGCCCAATGCACGTCCGGGACGAGGCTTTGCAGGCCCGTTGGACAGCCTCGGAAAGCCCATTATAGACGACTGGGGAAGTGCGTGTTGCGAGCGCGCGCAATGTAATTCTTTCCCGTTACGTGCGACAAGCAGTCCGGTGGGGAGTGAATTCCCACTGATCGAACTTTGGTAGCGGTCTGTTTCGGAAGCCTCCGGGTTGATACTGACCTCCGCCTTGAACGAGACCACCCTTTGAGTTGGACCCGGGACCACGTGGCATCTACTCCGGGGGATGGAACTCGGCGGGCGGAACTCATGACCTGGAAAGAGACGGAGAGATCTGCGTGACGGGATGGATCAAGAGGGCATTAAAGGAGGCCGGCGCGTTCAAGGACGACCTCTCCGATCTTGTCGTGCAGGCCGAGCGGTCCTGTGACGCTGAACTGGAGGTTCGGGAAGTCCTCGGCGGCGTCCCGCACCATGGCGGGGATGTCCTTCGTGGCGTGCCGACCCGGCGAAAGCATGTAGGGGTGCACGATGACTTCCGTGGCGCCGGCGTTCACGCAGGCTGCGATGCCCTGCTTGATGGTCGGTTCCGCCAACTCCATGTGCGCGTATTGGACGATCAGATCCGGCCGCCGGTGGCGCAGGATCTCCGCGACGTCTTCGAGCATCCGGTTTGCTTCTTCCTTCACCGACCCGTGATCAACGATGAGCAGGGCGTTCGACATAAAGGGGGACTCCTGAGCGTCATCCATCTGAATCCACTGTCAGCGAACATTAAAATAATCAAATTGTTGTTGACGTCAAGCCGCGGTAAAGACGTCTCTAAAGGGGAGGAAGCGGATCTGATTCGCGCCTACCGCCCGCTCCTTTCGTCGGGGAGGGGTCCCTAAGTACTATAGACTCACAAATACGATGCGCCATCGAATTTAAGAACAACAGCACTAAGGCACAAGAGACTGAGCGATGGCCTCAAGCACCTGACGTTCCGAGATAGACGCCAGTCGGTCGTGGAGATCGAGGTGACGCGCCCCTTCGAGTATCTTGACCGCCTTTCCGCGAGGGCCCCAGACCCTGGGATCGGTGGGACCGAAGAGGACGATGGCCGGTGTGCCGACCGCTGCGGCGACGTGTGAAGGCCCCGAGTCGTTGCCGAGGTAGAGCTCGGCCTGCTGGAACAGGGCGGCCAATAGCCTGAGAGAGAGTGGATGAAGGACGACCGGCATTGTTTTCATTCCATGGGCGACCCGCATCGCTTTGTCGCCGTCCGCGGGACCTGAAAACAGGATGACGCGGCGGCCGAGTTCTTGACGGATCTGATCCGCGACCTGCGCGAACCGCTCGGCTGGCCAACATTTGCGCGCCCCGCCGCTGCCGGGATGAATGGCGACCCACGGCTCCGCTTTCAGCATACGCGTTGCATCGTCACGCTCGGCGTGACGGACGGAGATCTTCGGCACGCGGCTGGTGATTTCTATGCCGAGGTCAAGAAGCGGCTTCAGCAGGTGATCCACAACGTGGACTTTTCCGTCTTTCGGAGGATGGGGGTTGTGAGTGATCGCATTTCGGACGCCGGCCTTCCTCAGGTTTTCCGCGAAGCGGCCATCCGGGTCGGGAAGGTAGGAGAGGGCGAGGTCCGTTTCCCTGAGGCCAGCGATTCTGTTGGCGGGGAGTTGCCCGCTTGCGACGAAAAACGGCGCCCAGTCTGCCCGGTCGATGGATTCGATGCGGTCGACCAGCGCTTCGGCAAGGCTGAGCGTCGTTTCATGGCCTATCGCGCAGAGGCTTCCGACAGAAGCGATCGCTCTCAAGCTTTGCAGCACAGGGAGGGTGGAAACGAGATCTCCAACCCCGCCTGTGCGGATCACGGCGACGTTCAACGTGCTGGCGTTTCTTGGAAAACGGCGTTCACCGCAGTGGACGGGTCTCACTCTGCCTCGCCTCGCTCGATCCTTCTCTCCCGTAAGTGAATGGGAAAGGCGCCAGAGGTGAGGGCTTCAAAGAAGCAAGAATCGGTTCGAATATGATGAGACAAATGCGGTCTGGGGAAAGCGATTTTCCAGAGCGTGGACGAGCCCCATGCCGGCCCCTACGAGAGGCGCGCCGTCAGGCCGAAGGCGAACAGCGTCGGGAACGAGACCCGGACATTCTGGTGCCGACATCGGGGACGCAGCTGCCTTGACCTGAAGGACAAGAATCGTGTTGACGCCGTCTCCGTCTCTGCGGAATGGTCTGGAAAAAACGGAAATCGACCTCGACGCGACTTCTGCGTTGGTTGAGCGCATCCATGATGGGAGTATTCTCTGGCCTTTTGTCAGTGGGGGGGATGCCGGGCCGAGCGCGACAACTTCACAACTGCTTATCTAGGGCACCCAGCAGATGGAGAGAGTGAATGCCCAGTCGATCCACCGCCTGACGCAGTCTCCTTTTTCTCGCACTTGGCAGATCGTCTCTTGAACAGATGGGAGTCTCTCTGGCCTTCCGCCCCTGCTCCCCAAGGAAACTGCCGGAAACGGAACAGCCGCTAGCTGATGAGAGACGCTTGCGCCTCGGACCTGGTGGCGTGGACCGGGATGATCTTGTCGAAACCACTGATTGCCATGATCTCTCGGATTGGCTTCGAGAGCGAGCAGAGCATCAACCTCGCGTCCCGGTCCTGGAGGGCCTTGGCGGTCATCAGAAGCACCCGAAGGCCCGCGCTGCTGATGTATGAGAGTTTCTCCAGATCCAAAATCACGACGCGGTCGCTCTCGCCGATCTTGGATTTCAATACGTCATTGAACTCAAGAGCGTTGAGGCTGTCGATGCGACCTCCCGCCTTCACGACCAAGTGTGTCGCTTCTCGCTCGGCAATGATCTCCATCGAACCCGTCTCCTTGATGTTACCTCCCAATCCTCGGTTGGCCGTAACGCAAAAGTTGTTGATTTACGACACGGAATAATAGTGTAACAAAAAAAGGTCTCTTTCGAAAACCGTAAGCAAGAAGGGCATGGGCGTAAACGCCGGACCCGCGTGCGAAGAGCCGCCTTCCGTGCCGTTGGCCTTCAAAGTCTCGATCATTCGGATGTCGTTCACCGACGTGCCGGCGATGCTTCCCTGTTCCTCGAGCAGGCAACGATTCGCGTCCTCCCGGGCGCGGCAAGCAGCTTGGCCTCAGCCAAGGCCATCGCTGGAAGCGTTAGCGGCGCGTCGTACGCCAGCATCACCGCCGCGTAGAACCTCATCGAGAGTATCGATCGCGTTGACGGCGACGTCGCCCGACATCAGTCCTCCGACGGCGTCGCTCGACGCGACCCGGCGAGTTGGATCGTCGGCATCGCGCCGGCTGAAGAAGCGGGCCGTTGCAGGGTGAACAGCTTGGCTCCATCCGGGCGAGGCAGCCTGCGACGGCCAACCCGCACCGTGGGCGGCTGGCCTGTCGACTTCAATCTCGATTTCTGCCGGCTGGACGCGATATCCACGTTCCGCCCTCGGACAAGGTCCAGCCCGCGCCGCTCGCTGTTGTCGCATCGGTGTTAGAGCGATCTGACCGTGAACAGGGTGGTCCGTACGCGAGAAGGTGACGCCTGGCCCGAGCCAGCCACAAGGCTGCCGCGGCGAAGTGCTACGTGGAAGAAGGCGCCGGAGGCGATGCGGGTGTTTCGTCCGCGAAGCACGCAGCGGCCCGGGTCCACGTGGCACCCTGCGTCTCAGCCTTGGTCGTCTTCTTCGGGCATGAGCACGAACTCGGGATAGGCTTCGATTCCCAACTCCGCGACATCCTGCCCCAGTTGCTCGACCTGCAGCGATACCCGGACGTTCAGCGTCAAATCCAGCAGGTGCCACAGCAACCACGAGACGCCGAACACGAACACTCCGACCGCCGCCACGCCGAGGAGCTGTACGCCGATCTGGCCGCCGGCGGCGATACAAACCGCCAGGGTTCCCCAGACGCCGGCGAACAGGTGGGCCGGCACCGCTCCGACGACGTCGTCCAGCCTGACCTTCTCCAGGAACTTCAGCCCGGCAGTGCATAAGACACCGCCCATGGCACCGATGATGACCGCCCAATAGTGCTCGACGATATCAGGTCCGGCAGTAATCGAGACGAGACCCGCGATCGCGCCGTTCAGGCCGGCGAACAGATCCATGCGCCCGAGGATGGTCCGCGAGAAGGCGAGGGCAGCCATGACGCCGGCCGCTGCCGCCAGGTTGGTGTTGACCAGCACATGGCCTATCGCGACTATGTCGGCCGCGCTCCCCAGCGCCAGCTGCGATCCGCCATTGAAGCCGAACCATCCGAACCACAGGATGAAAACACCCAGGGTCACCGCCAGGATGTTGGAGGGCGGCGTAGGCTTGATCGAGCCGTCCCGGCGGAATTTTCCGAACCTCGGCCCGACGACCAGTGCGCCGGCAAGGGCCGCCCAGCCGCCGGTGCTATGTACAATGGTTGATCCGGCGAAGTCCTTGAACCCCAGCGTGTTCAGCCAACCTCCGCCCCACGTCCACGCGCCAACGATGGGATAGATGATCGCGGTCAGCACCAGCGTGAAGAGGAAGAACGGCCACAACTTGACTCGTTCAGCCAGTGTGCCCGACACGATGGAGGCAGCGGTTGCCACGAAGACCATCTGGAAAAACCAGTCCGACATGGTGGAATGGCCTTTCGTGATCACCGCGCCCGCTACGCCCTCTTGTCCCGCCACCAAGGCGAGCTCAGCGGCCGACGATCCGTAGAAAAGCTTGAATGAGCCGATCCAGCTTCCTACATCGACATACATGAGGTTGTAGCCGATGAAGTAGTAGGCGAGCCCGGCGATCGAGTAGAGGCCGATGTTCTTCAGACAGATCATGGAGGCGTTCTTGGTGCGCACCGAGCCGGACTCAAGCATGGTGAATCCCGCGCACATCCACATCACCAGGGCGCCCCAGATGAGGAACGAGAAGGTATTGAAGATGAACAGGGTCTCGTTCTCGACCGCCGCGTGCGCGACGGTCGTCCCAAGCAAAAGGCAGCCGAGCACGGCGAGTACGTTTCCCGCCAGGACACCGCCCCGGCTTTGATGCAAGAACACTTTTGTGCACATAGATAAATCCTTTCCAGATTGAATCATACCGGTGAGACGAGTAGACTTCCTTTGCGCCTGCCGATGACTAATGCTGTCTCCACTCCGCGGCCGAGAGGGTCCGGGGCAGACAGTCGACCGGGATGATCCGCTCGGTGGTCTCGGCGTCCCCGTAGACAGTGAAGGAGATGTCCTCGTTCGAAAAGAAGCGCGTGACCGGTTTCTGAACGCTGCCGGGTTCCTCGCTGGAGAACCGACGCAGGGTTTCATAAAGTAGCTGACAGTGCTCCCGGGCTTGCCGTCCGGCTGCAGCATCTCGTCGTAGATTGCGGCATCAAGGTCGTAGGCGGAAAAGTTCGGGAGTTTTCCGGAATCCCCGTCTGCTACGGAAATTATTGGGCGCAAAATGACTATTGTCAATCTGATTTTCTCGTCGGTGAGGGTCGGCTCGCTTGGTCTTGACGAATTCCCGCAGGCAGTCCTGCAGGAAGTTTTGGATGGGTTCGCTGCGTCAGCTGCCCGCGACCCGTCAGGTGATGGCCTTGTGCAAGCCTGAAGGCATTGAACAAGGCCTGGGCTTGGTGAGGGGACAAGGGCCACACGGCTGCGTTTCCGAACCCGGAAGCGTCCTCTGTCGATGCGGGGGGGTGGTTGTCCAAAGCCGATCGAACCCCCTCAGGCGTCCCGAGGGGCGACTTGGAAGGTGCCGAGTGCGAAGATGCTGGGAATTTCCAACGGCAAGGCGCCGGGTTCTTCCCTGTAGCGTTGCTCCAAATTGGGGAGGGCGAAGTTTTCGACCGCATGGAAGCCCTGGGCGGCCATCAAGGAATTCATTGCTGCAAGCGAGTATCCGCTGACCATAGGTTCTCCCATTCTCGCAACGAAGGACCTCATCCGCTTCCGCAAGGGGAGATGTTCGGGTTTGGCAGACGCTTCATCAAGCAGGTAGTCGAACACCAGGCGGGTTCCTGCAGACAGGTGCCGGGATATGGAGCGAGCCGTCTCGGTCAGAGCGTCGGCTTTGATATAGTAGACGACCCCCAGCAGGGTCAGGAACGTCGGCTGAGACATTTCGAAGTCCGAACCGGCCAGAGCATCGATGGCGGAGATTTCCGCGAGGTCGGCAGGCACGAAATGCAGCCGGGAGGGGATTGTCAGTCCTGCATGCCGAATGCGCTCCAGCTTCTTTTTTTGTGTCGCGGGATGGTCGATCTCGAAGACATCGATCCGATTGATCAGGTCGGGTCTGCGGAAAGCGAACGAATCCATCCCGGCGCCGATGATGACATACTGTGTGATGCCATTTCTGACGGCTGTCTCCAGGACCTCCTCGGCATATCTTGCCCGCATCAGCACGCACATGGAGACCGGTCTTATGGGCCTCATCACGACTTGGTTGACGACCCATGCCAACGGGCGAATTCGCGTGACCAGGCGCCAGAATCGTCCGCACAGCAAGATGGCATAGGGATCCGCGAAGATCCGCACGCGCTCGCCCTGATGTTGGGCCCGGACGGCCGCCACGGTGTCTGCGGTCGAGGTTTTGCTTTTTCGCAGAACCCCCCCCATGGCGCGAACTCTCAGCACTATCCCATTCTCCCATGCCCTCACGACAAGAACCAAAAAGAAACGGCCCAACACAAAAGGGGAGGGCCGATGCGCCCCGAGAGAGGCTCACCCGGTCCACCGACTGGAGATTGTTTCCGTCACCAGCCCGGCGAGCCGCCGCGCCCGGGAATCCGCCCAGCCCGACCCTCGCCGACCCCCGGCGTGGGTCATGCGCCCAAAGCGGCTGTAAGAGTCCGCGAGCAGGGAGCGCAGTCGCTCGCGCTCATTGCTCGCATTACGTCCCGGACACCCTGGCCCGGGTCGGTACGTCTGACATGATCAAGCCCTCGCTTCACATGTAAGGGATATAACGGAAAAATGACAGTAAAAGCCAGTCCGAAGTTGGCATGCTGAAAGAAGGCACATCGGAGAGGTCTGGGACGCCTCTGCCGGGCGTTCCCATCAGACGCGTCAGAGACCGGGCCGAGGTGAGCGTCCAGGTGATCTCAGACAGTCGGGCAGGAGGTGAAGGTTGATACGGGTCCAGGGAACGTGGTCCCCGACAGAAGCCACGCCTTAGCGCCTAAGCATTCCTTGGGACCGAGGCCGGTTATTCCGCCAACTTCGGGATACGAGGCAGCCACGTTTGATGTAGGAAAGTGCCATTTCCGCCACCTCTCGCGGGCGGCACAGGATCGGAAGGCCGGGAAGAAGGAAAAGGAGCGATCTTGGACCGGTTCATTGAGGCCGCGGAGTACCAACGCCACTATATATGGCTCGGCTGATTCGCAGCCATGGGCGATGGGCGAGGCTGAGGGCTCCGGCGAACTCACTCGAGCCGTCGGTGCGGTGTCACAGGCGGACACAAGGGACGGTATCCGGAATGGCACGTTCAGAATGGCTGAAGCCGGGACGTCACTGATACCCCGAAGTCGAGTTGATTTCCAAAGACTTGATCCTTGCGCCCGTTCGCCAAGTTTGTTATGTTTTCTTTATAATTGTTTTGACACCTGGAAGTTGCCCGGCCTGCTCTGTTTTCCCCCGCCGTTATGACCTCACGTGACGGACCTCTCCACGCCGTTGGGTGAGCAAATTTCCATAACGGGCGCTCGAGCGGGCCGAGCTTTTTCATCCGCGTTTCCCCGTGAGATGACGCGAGGGTGGGCGCGGGCAATCGGACGGATCCTCGTGAACGCCATCCCGAGCTGCCACCGTTTCCGTCTTCACGGGTATTGCTGCGCGGCAGAGTCGCGCTCGGTCTGGTCGCTGCTGCGAGAGGGGAGACAGAAGTTGACGCGATTCGGGACGATCCTCGTGGTTTTATGGTCGGTACTGAGCCTGGCCTCCGGATGTGCTTGGGCGGAGGAAGCAGAGGAAGTGGATGATCTCTTCCGGGACGTGCTGGAGAATACGCCCGTCTCTCCGATTCCGCCGAGATTACAGGCGTCGGTGGAGGCGATAGAGACGGGGGCGGTTGCCATTGCGGCAGCTGAACTGAACGAAATCGTGAGCCAAGGCTCGACAGATCTACCGGCACTCCGACTCCTGGCGAGTGCTTACGGTCGCCTAGACGCCTATCTTCAGGCGATCGAGATCTGTCAGCGAGTCGCCCTCCTGGATTCTCTGGACGCGGGCGTGAGCGTTGCGCTGGGATATTTTCATCAAAAGCAGGGCGACTTGGACGTGGCTGAACGGTATTACAGCTTGGCGTTGCGCCAGGACCCCGGCGTCATTCAGGCCTATCAAGGTCTGGGTTGGATCTACCTCAGGCGAAGGATGTTCGAGGAGGCGCTTTCCATGACGTCCAAGACGACCGAACGCGCCCCTGAGTATGCGCCGAATTATGTCTTGATGGGGCGGGTGCTGACGGCGCAGGGATTCTATGACGCCGCAGCCGTCACTTACCGCCGGGCGTTCGCGCTACAGCCGTCACTTCGAGAGCGTTTCGGGGTCTTGTTACAAGAGGTGGTACGGAGGCACAGGCTCGAACGGTAAACGATTTACAGGAAAGGTCTGAGTCCCGACTTCGATTGGCGAGTGCAACGCGACTTGGCGAGGCCGACGAGGAGGTCCAGAAGCTGGCCCAAGTTGAACGCTACTTCAGCGTGAACCGAATGGGCATCGGCATCCAGACCTTCCGGATCTCACCGTCGTGTTTCCCCGGACGGAAGCGATATCTCCGTGCGGTTGCGAGGGCGGCCTCGAAAAAGAGTTCCGTACCGCCAATGATTTTCACTTGCTCGACTCTGCCGTCCTTGCCCACCAGAACACGTACGTTTACCGCACCCTCCAGCTTGTCCTTCAACGCTGCTTGAGGGTATTCGGGGATCGGCCAGAACACGAACTTCGGCTTGTCTTCGATCTCTGAAATGTCCATGGGTTCGTCGACCGGCGGTCCCAGGACCATCGGTCCGCTTATGCGAAGGTCGATCGGGACGTTGTCCAAGTCCAGCTCCGTCGATTCAATCGTCACGTCCTCCGGCACTTCCTGCCCCTCCACGACCAGGGGTTCGGCAGGACGGGGTGTTTCAGGCTGAAATCGCTGCACCGTCTCGGGGATGTCTTGTATCTGGATGAGGGGTACGGGCGTTGTCCCCAGATGGACCGGCGGCTCGAATTTGGGAAAGAGGAGGGAGAGCACGGTCAGGAAGAGAAGCGAGATCAGGAACGACCTGCCGATTGAAGAGGCATAATCACGCTTCAGGTCGGCCCCCGCAGCCTTTTGGCGAACGGTTATCCAGATGCCCGTCGGTCGGTCGGTGAGCAGACGAGCGAACTGCTTCCGGCGTTCCCGGTCCTGAGCCAGGATGGCCTGCAGGCTGTCTGAAAAGCGGTGATGGATAAGGTTCATTAAAACGATTCGGCGACGACTTACGTGGACGGCGCTTCGCTAGCAGTCTAAAAACGTAGACCCCCGTCGGATCGAAAAGTTCCTTTGTCTAAATGCCCCTTGCAAAAATACGAAGTCGCAGAGTGTCCAAACGGCTCCACGTCTCGGTCTGGATTCAAGCATGACGAACGCGTTGCAAGAGATTGACATCGATCGGAGCACAGGTCTGGTAAAGACGATCTGGAAGGATGGTAAAAGGGCTCAGCTCTCTCTGTCGAACCTGCGCAGATACTGCCCGTGTGCGATTTGCGTGGACCGGAGAGAAAAACAGGTTGCCCAAGAGGGTTTACACATGATTTCGAGTGGGGACGCAGCTGCTACGGATGAGGTTCTGAATGTCGTGGCGGTGGGCCGTTATGCCATCAAAGTGACGTGGGCAGACGGTCACGACACCGGCATCTATACCTTCGAATATCTCCGACAGCTTTCGGGCGAATTCGGTCGCGTTGAAGAGGGGTAGCGCAGCCTCCTCCGCACGTGCCGGTGCGCACGGCAACGGATCGATCCGGTTCGGATGAAGGCCAGTCCGGATCGCGTGGCTACGATCACAAGCGGGCGTCGCCAGAGAACCCCGCGTCGGATGGATAATCAGGGATCCACGCGGACTTCCGTAAACACTACGGCGTCCAAGATAGCGTCTGAGCGTAGGGCGTCAAGGGAGAAGCACAGGAACGTTTTGCGTTGAAATCGGTCGAACCCGAGGCGAAAGGATCCGTCGCGAAATAATCGATTGATTTTGTCGTTCCGTTGGGCCTATAATTGACGTATGAAATATTGAGACCTTGCGGACGAACGACGGGGTCAGACCGGTCTGACAGCGTTGCTTTCGGTTTCGACGGAGGTGGCTAAAATGCGACAAAAGAGAGGATGGCCTTGGATCGCATCCGTTGGTTTGCTCCTGCTGAACGGTTGTGGGATCGAAAAGATCAACTCGGGCGGAAATGGTGACTTTTCCGCCACAGGAGAGCTGCACCAAGCCCGCGTGAACCATTCGGCCACCCTTCTTGCCGACGGACGGGTCCTTGTGATCGGAGGGACATCGACGGCGTCCGAAGAAGGGAATCTGAGGAGCGCAGAGGTATATGACCCGGCCACCGGTCTGTTCACGCTCGTCGAAGGCGGAATGGCCTACCGGCGGGCAGAGCACCACGCCGTGCCCCTTGAGGATGGAACGATTCTGGTGGTCGGGGGTGGAGACCGGACAGCGGAGATCTATGATCCGGCGACCCGAACGTTTCGGACGACGGGTCAACTCAACACCATCGACAGGGTCAGGTCGGTGGTGCCCGTAGGGGGGGGACGCGTATTGATCACCGGAGACGATCCGAACCGTTATTATGAGCTTTATGACGCCGCAGCCGGACAATTCGAATCGCTTACGCCTTACCGATTCCCGAGCCAAAATCGCCCATCTCGCCGGATCGGAGCGACTGCGACACGACTTTCGGACGGCAGAGTTGTCGTGGTTGGCACGATCTTCGGCGCGGCCGTCAGGGGATATGTGGAAATTATCGACTTTACGTCTGAGGAAGTCTCTTTTTCTACTTTGAACCTGAGATTCGGACATACCGTTACCCTTCTCACGGACGGGAAGGTGCTGATCGCGGGGGGAAGCACAAATGCTCAGAATCGGCCGTCGGGGACCTTTTTGCCCACGCGACGGGCAGAACTTTTCGACCCGAAAAACGAAAGCGTGGCGCCCACCGGATCCATGAACTCGCCCCGCTTTGACCATTCGGCCATCCTGCTCGCCGACGGCGCTGTCTTGATGATCGGCGGATTCGACGGGGACGCAGAGGCATACGACCCGGTATCGGGTCAGTTTCGCCTTGTGGAAAGTGATTTGGGACGCGTGCGAGGGGGTTCATCCACGACGCTCCTGCCCGATGGAAGCGTCTTGATCGTCGGAGGTTATGGGGAAAACTTCGCTCCGCGCGAGCGCGCGGCGATATTCAGACCTTGAATTTGAAAGTGAGACGTTTTCGCCAAGGCGTGCGTGTTGCGCGCACCCAACCGGCTTCACTGTCCTCGGCCGTTTCCCTCGTGAATTCGGCCCTTTATTCTGGCCGCATCGATCGTTTTCCATCGAGGCGAGTCGGAGTCGTGTGGTTGTACGATGGAAGGTGACGCAGCCCGCCAGGCGGCGGTAGCGTTTCAGGACGTTCACAAGGTTTTCGAGACCGGGGCGACTCGAGTCGTCGCAGTGAAAGGCATCAGCTTGAGCGTGGGGAAAGGGGAATTCGTGAGCGTCATCGGCCCGTCGGGGTGCGGCAAAACGACGCTGCTTCGTTTGCTGGGAGGCCTCGAAGCCCCCACCCTGGGCCGCGTGTTGGTGAACGGAAAACGGCCCGAGCTGGCCAGAACGGCGAGAGAAGTGGGGATGGTTTTTCAGAGTCCGGCCCTGTTGGATTGGCGTACAGTCGAAGAAAATGTCGCGCTTCCGGGAGAGATCCTGCGAGACAAGACGGTCAGCGGCCGGGCCGCACCCATGATCCGTTCCGTCGGGCTCGAGGGTTTTGAACGCGCCTATCCGAGAGAGCTTTCAGGGGGCATGCAGTCCAGGGTTTCGATCGCCAGGGCGTTGACATACCGGCCCGCGCTCCTGCTGATGGACGAGCCGTTCGGGGCGCTGGACGAGATCACGCGCGGGCGGATACAGGTGGAGCTGCTGAGGATCTGGGAAGATGGGAGACCCACGGTCTTCTTCGTCACGCACAGTATTCCGGAAGCGATTTTGCTGGCCGACAGGGCGATCGTCATGTCCGGGCGTCCGGGCCGAATCCTCGCGGATGTCGCCGTCCCGTTTCCGAGGCCGAGGGAATCGAAACTCCGCTCCGATCGCCGGTTTGCGGCGCTCGAGGAACGGTTGCGCGGCCTGCTCGACGGTTAGATCAATCCACGACGCCCAGCTCCGGCAGGGAGGGATGGAAACGGTCCGTAAAAATTTCCGTCACGTCCAGCTTGCGATCGATCATTTCAAGGTCAAACAGGACATTCCGTGTCTCCTTCCAGCGTTCCGCCTGCTGTGCGCCCAACCCCCTTCTTTCGGTCTCACTGCTCCTTAACAGAGGGATGAGCTGCTCGAAGTTGGCCCTGTTGAATTCGGGATCGCTTTCGGGTCGCGCGGCCATGTAGGCGGAAAGGGCCTGCTCGGGATCCGCGACGGCCGTTTGCCATCCCTTCAGGGAGGCGCGCAGGAAGCGGCGGACAACGTCCGGATCTTCGGCCAGATAATGTTGATTCGTGATGATGTTGGTGCTATAGAGATCGATGCCGAAGTCTGAAAGCACAATACGGTTCACCTCGTGCCCCCGGAGTTCCACGCTGACCGGCTGATCTTCGGTATACCCCAGCATGGCGTCGACCTTTCCCGCCAGGAGTGGCGCCGGGCTGGATTCCGTCATTCCGATCAGGTGCAAATCTCTTTCTCCGATGCCGACCTTCTTGAGGAAGGCCTGGAACTCCCTATGCTTCGTGCCCCCGAGATTGACTCCGATCCGCCTGCCCGGTAGGTCCGCTGGTCCTCGGATCTCGTTTTTGCGAAGAGAATAGACCACGACCGGCGAGTGCTGGTTGATGACTGCCAGAGAGACGACCGGGATCCCTTTTGTTCGCGCGATCACCGTGGCGGAACCGCTGGACACCCCCAGCCGGTACGTCCCGTTTCCGACAAGCTGTGCCGTGGTCGGGGCCCCGTTTCCTTCCAGGATCTCTACGGTCAGGCCCTCGGCTTGATAATACCCCGTCCGTTTCGCCACGAAAAAGCCTGCGTGCTCCATCTGTGCCTTCCAGTCCAGCAAAAGCTGGATGTGATCGCCAGAGGGAGCCTCCTTCGCGCATTGGGAGAAGAAGAAGCATCCGGCAACAGCGGCCAGAATGAGGCGTTGTCGCACGATCCGGCGCCCTTTATCTTATCAACGCGTGGAGGTGCTCCGCCATCGGCGCAACAGACCCTTTTCGAGACCTTCGACAAGCAGAAAGAGGGCCGTTCCCATAACGCCCAGGACGATCAGGGTGGCAAACGTGAGGTCTGTGGCCAGCTCTGAATTGGCCAGTCGTATCAAGTGGCCGAGGCCGGCACTGGCGCCCACGAACTCTCCGACGACGGCCCCGATCACGCTCAGCGTGATACAGATTTTGAGCGACGCGAAAAGATAGGGAACTGCGTTGGGCAGCTGGACCTTGAAGAAGATCTGACGCGGCTTGGCCGAGAAGGAGCGCATCAGGTCCAGGATGAGCGGATCGACGGAGAGCAGGCCTCTCGTCGTGTTGATGACGACCGGAAAAAACGAGATCAGAGCCGCGATGATCACCTTCGGAAGCATGCCGAAACCAAACCAGACCACGAAGATCGGAGCGAGGGCCTCCTTTGGAAAGGTCTGTGACGACACGACCAGGGGATAGAGCATCCGCTCGATCGTCCTGGATCTGGCCATCGCCGCGGCGCAACTCATGCCAGCAAAGGCGCCCAGAAAAAATCCCAGGACGGCTTCCTGGAAGGTCACGACCGCGTGGCGCAAGAGCGTCTCGTGAGAGACGATGAGCCGGTCCAGAATCTGAGAGGGCAGGGGGAGGATATAGTCGGCAACCTCCAAACTCCTGACGAGGGCTTCCCAGACCCCGATCAGAAACAGGATAAAGATCGCGGCGAGGGCGTATTCTCGCAAGGCGAGCTGAAGTCGATGCCGACGGGTCGCCGGGTAGGGTGTATGCAATGGACTGGCCGGATGGGTAAGGTGAACCGGATTCTCGGTGTGCCAAAACGCAGGAGCGATTTTGAAAAACCGGTTGCAAAATAAGATGTTGGAGAAGGCGTGTCAAGACATCGTACTTGAAGGAGCTGAACGCGCAGTTCAGGCATGCCCGCGGTCTCGTCAACTCGACGGCGACCTTGCGCGTGATGCGTGTGTTGAAGATGGGCGAGCCAGGTCGTGCGTAAAACTTCATGCTTCGCTATCGAATCGTCGTCGGTGCCTGCGCCGTGGGATTTGTTGGCGTTGCCGTGCTCTGCTTGTGGTGGGACGACGGGCGCGGGAAGACCTCCCGAGTGCGCAGTCGATACTGCCGCAGATGGTCTTCTTGCAGGCAGTGGGAAGCATCAGCTTCCCGCCCGCTGATATGGACGCTGCGCTGCTTCCGAAGCTGTCGCTGGATCCCCATCGTCGCTTACGCCATCGCGCTTCCCTTCTCGCTTCCGGGAGCGCTCTTCGGCGGCCTCCCTGGGCCGCTTGGCGTCCGTCCTCTATGCCGGACGCCGCTCGCGCCGGCCGTCGGCATCTCCTTCGCGATTCAGGCCATCATGGCCAGGCGTCCACGCCTCGGAACGGACGAGCCCACACGTGGATGTCAAGGCCCGCCCACGGGTCGCAAGGCAATCGACCGCCGTTGAGCGCTGAATCTCCTTTCACCGACGACCCATGCGTCCGGCCAACTGAAGAGGGGTAAATCCCTGATCAGGTGGCCCCTCGCATCCGTCCGACGTCGTGAAGGAGGCTGTTTCCCGCTATACGCAGGCCGGTTTGACGCTGGGTGGGTGAGGGATGGAAGGCGGGCGACAACCTCAGCTTCACGGTGGCAACTCAGGGTTTACGACGTGGCGGTCGCGTAGGCAACCGGGTCGGAAAGCCCTGCCTCCTGGAACGCCTTGCGCCGGAGGCGGCAGCTTTCACATCGACCGCAGGCCGGCCCCTCGCGCTCGTAGCAAGACCACGTGAGATCGAGCGGCGCGCCCATCTGGTCTCCGAGCCGCACGATGTCAGATTTTCTGTAGTGAATGAGCGGCGTCAAGACGTCGATGCGATCACGGCTCCCGATCCTGGCCGCCTTCTGGAAGGCTGAACAGAAGGCCTCCGTGCAGTCCGGGTATCCCGAGCTGTCCTCTTCTACGACCCCGATGTATACCGCGGTCGCCCCGATTGTTTCCGCCCAGGAGACGCCCATGGAAAGGAGGTGCGCGTTTCGAAAGGGGACGTAGGTTGCAGGGATGTCGGCAGAGGCGCGAGGCTGAGTCTGGGGTATCGGAATGTCGCGATCGGTCAGCGCGGACCCGCCGATCCGGACGAGATAGTCGGACGCGACGACCATCCGTCTGTCGCGGGGAACAGCGTAGAAGTCAGCGATGTCGCGGAAGGCCCTGCGCTCCCTGGCGTGGGTGCGGTGGGCGTAGTCGAGATGGAGCAGGGCGAGGTCGTGGGACCGCCCAGCGATCGCGGCGGTGACGCAGCTGTCCAGCCCGCCGCTCAGGAGGATCACGGCGGATCGTTTCACCCGACCCGCGCGAGAGCGATCACTCGCCTTGACCGGTTCGCCAAGTCGTCGATCAAGGAGTAGATGGTCGGAAGGATCACCAAGGTGAGGACCGTGGATGCGGTGAGGCCGGAGATCACGACGAGCCCGATGGGACCCCAGCGGCGCGCCGTACCTTCCGCCATTCCGTAAATCATCGGGACGACGAGCGGGGTGAGTCCCAAGATTGTGGTCGTGGCGGTCATCAGAATCGGTCTCAAGCGGTCCTGACCCCCTCGGACGATCGCCTCGCTGCGGACCAGCCCGGAGCGGCGATAACGATTGATGTGATCGACGAGGACGATGCCGTTGTTCACGACGATCCCGAACAGAATCAAAAGGCCATAAGAGGCGTTGCTGTCCAGGGGGACGTTGAACATATAGAGGCCGAAAACGACACCGATAAACCCGAACCCGATGGAGAACAATATCGTGAACGGGTGGGCGTAGGATTCGAAGATCGAGGCCATAATGAGGTAGATCAGGATGATCGCAAATAAGAGGGTGTTGCTGGTTTCGCCCTGCTCTTGGGCCATCCTTCGGAACGACCGCCCCATCTCCCACGTGTACCCGGCAGGAAGCGGGATGTCTTCCATTCGCCCCATCATCTCCCTGCCCACGCGGTAGATTGCGGACTGTTCCGTATTCGCGAAGACCGTAACCGTGGCCATGCGATCTTCTCTCGCGATCGTTTTGGGACCTTTTCGGAGCTGAAAGTCTGCCAAGGTGGAGAAAGAAACGAGATCTCCGTGATCGCTTTCGAACTGCGCATTCTTGAGCTGCTCGAGCGTCGTTCGGTCTGCTTCCCTGAGCTGCACCGTGATGTCGATCTCCTTCTCATCTGTCTTGAACTTGCTGCTTCCTCGGGTGCCCAGGGCGGCGGCAACCGTAGTCGCTATCTGTTGGGGTGACAACCCATACCGGAGGGCTCGCTGCCGGTTCACGGTGACTCGGATTTCCTCTTTTCCGCTCTCCAGGCTGGTTTCGACGTCGTGGACGCCCTGCAGGTCCTGCATTCGAAGCTCGACGTCTTCTGCAAGCATCTCCAGGACGGCCGGGTTCCTGCCCTTGATATTGACGCCGACCCCTGTATCACTGCTGCCCCGGGTGCGCCCCGTCTTAAACCGAACGCCCGGTATATCCTTCGGGAGGAGCGCCGCCACCTTGCGCTTGACTTCGTCCGTCGTCAAGGTGCTTCGATCGGCGGGCATCAGGTAAAGCGTCACCCGGTTGCTTCGTCTATCGCTGAAGCGGGTGCTCACGGCTTCGATGTCGAGTTCGGCCTTCTTGGGCAGCAGAAGTTTTTCGATACCCTGGAAGAGCCTCAAGGCGTCCTCCAGCGTATAGTTTCTCGGCATCTCTACGGTGAAGGTGACCCGGCGCGTCGGCTGCCAGCGATACGGCTGCTTCTCGATCTGGCCGAAGATATGGAGTGCGAAGACGAGCAATAGAGAAGCAATGGCGATCGTCGTCCACCTGTATCTCAGCGTAGCGGTGATGACGCGGGCGTAGAGTTGCTTTATACCGACGTGCCTGTAGGGAGCATAAAGACCCAGGATGGCGGCTGCGGCGACGCCGAGGGTGAGCCAGACGCGCGGCTCGATGGCGGCCAGGCCGCCAAAGAGGCGAGCCAGATTCTCCAGACCCCAGTGAAAGAACGTCCTCGGACCCATCCAAAGGGCAATCAGCACCAGGATGCCCAGCGCCAGGCAACTGACCCCGATCTTCAGCCAACGCTCGACATTGGCGATTCCTTCCTTGAAGATGCGTGACCCCGCGAGCGGAATCAGTGTCATCGCGACGCAGAAGGAGCCAACGACCGAAATGCAGACCGTGAGCGCAAAATCTCTCATGATGAGGGAGGTGCGCGAGTCGGTCACGAACACGATAGGTACAAAGACACAGATGGTCGTGAGCGAGGCCGCAAGGACCGGCATGCCGATCTCCTTGCTGCCCTCCATGGCGGAGGTCCAGGCGTCTTTTCCTTCGTCGAACCGTTTTCGAAAGATGTTCTCCAGGGCGACCACTGCCGGGTCCACAAGCATGCCCACGGCGACCATCAAGCCCATCATCGAGATCAGATTGAGGGTGATCGAGGCGCCGAAGAGTTGACGCAGCAGATACATGATCATAAAGACGCAGAGCGCTGATATGGGGATCGCCGAGCCGATGATGACCGTGCTACGAAAGTTGCGGAGGAAGAGAAAGATGACGGAGACGGCCAGGATGCCGCCCAATGCGGCAGACTGGGTCAGGTTTCGGATGCCGGTCGTGACGTCCAGAGAGCGATCTCTGACGATCTGAAACCTGAGTTTGTCCTGACCGACCTCGTCTGCAATCCTTTCGGTTTCTCTCTTGACCCGGTCTGCCGTGGCAACCAGATTCGCCGTGGACGATTTCCGGATGTTGAGTAAAATGGCATCTCGTCCGCCCAGTCGCTCGAAGCTGGTTCTTTCGGGGTAGTCGTAGCTGACGTCGGCCACGTCATCGATCGCCAGGTCGTCTCGGAGCGGCAGCTCCCGGATCTGTGACACGCGCTCGAACTCACCGACTGCCCTGACCGCCAGACGTTTATTCGCTTCTTCCACATATCCGGCCGATATGTTCACGTTGTTGGAGACGATCGCCCGGTTGAGAGATCGGATGTCCAGGTTGTGGGTGTTCAACAGGTTCTGATCCACCTCCACCAGGAGCGCCTTCTCCTCCAGACCGCTGAGCTCGACGCTGCCCACGCCTTCGAGCCTCTGGAGCCGAGGAAGGATCAGGTGGTCGAAGACCTGACCGAGCTCCTCGTCATCAGACCCCGACCACGTCACGGCGTAGCTCAGGACCGGAAAATCTTCGGTGTTCCACCTGCGTATCCGAACCTGTTCCACGTCGTCAGGAAGGTCCCCGCGCACCTGATCCAGCTTGTCCCGGATGTGGACGGCCATGAGGTCCATGTCGGTCCCGAACTCGAACTCCAGACGAATCGAGGATCGGTTGTCGTGAGAACTGGCACTCATCGATTTGATGTGCGAGAGCGTCCCCATGGCATCCTCGATCGGACGCGTGATCTCTCGCTCCACTTCCTCCGGCGACGAAGAGGGGTAGCCCACGTTGATGTAGACTGCGGGCCAGGTAAAGTCCGGGAGGTATTCCAGAGGAAGACGAAAGAGGGAGATCGTACCCAGTACGACGATGCTGAGCGTGACCATGAGCGTCGTGATCGGACGCCGGATGGAGAACTCAGAGAGCTTCAAGGGTTCCTGCTCTCACAAAGAGGGAAATAGCGGTTTGGGAAAGTCCCGGAAAAATATAAATGGGTTGACTGTGAGCGTCAAGGTCAATAGTGCGTTTAGAGGCGGGCGCGTCGAGCGAATGAAGGACTCGGGGATGGCGCGCGGGTGCTTAGACAGACAGGGCCAAGATAGGGATCAGTCCACGATTCCAGTCCTCCGTGGCGCCGGTTTCCCGAAGGGCGTCGCCTGCGAAACCGCACTGAGGTCAAGGGTCGCTGGAGCCGCGCTTCCCATAGCGCCGGCAAGCCGGGGCGGCGTCACTCCAGAACGACTCTGCTGGGATTCGACACGACGGCTCGCTGTCCGCATGATAACTGGATTCGTTTGACACATCCGGGGAAGCCGGGCTATCTTGAATGGCTCACGCAAAGTAGACCTTTTCACGAGGAGAGTCCCAGATGCCAGCGCCGATTGGCTATGAAGATACCCCGATCCTCCCGAACACGACGTGGCGGGTCCACGACCCGAACCGGCCTCAGCCAGCGGTCGTGACGCCTGCGCCCTTCATCCCGGGAAGCGCCACAGCGCATCCCCCGTCGGATGCGACTGTCCTGTTCGACGGGAGCGACTTTTCCGGCTGGGTCGGGCGTGGTGATGTAGAAGTAGGCTGGAGGCTCGTGGGCGGCGCGATGGAGGCGACACGGACCGGCGATATCAAAAGCCGGGCACATTTCGGAGACTGTCAGCTTCACCTGGAGTGGTGTTCCCCTCAGGAGGCCAGGGGAGACAGCCAGGGGCGTGGAAACAGCGGCGTTTTTTTGATGGGGCAGTATGAAATCCAGGTATTGGACAGCTATGACAACCGGACCTATGCCGACGGCCACGCAGGCGCGATCTACGGCCAACATCCGCCGTTCGTGAACGCCAGCCGCAAACCGGGCGAGTGGCAGACCTACGACCTGATTTTCATCGCACCGAGGTTCGAGGGCGAGAAGGTCATCCGCCCCGCCTACATAACGCTGATCCACAATGGAATCCTGGTGCATCACCACAGGGAGCTGCTCGGCAAGACGGGTCACAAGACGATGCCGTCCTACGTGCCTCACCCCCCGAAGGGACCGATCATCCTCCAAGACCACGGAGACCCGGTCCGCTACAGGAATATCTGGGTTCGCGAGATCGCGGGCGGGGAGGCCTTTTGATACGGGATTCCGGCTTTTGTCGTGCGCGTGGTTTGGATTCAAGAGTCCGTCAAGAAGAAACCTCGCACAGGCCCGCTATTGCTGGACTATCCCACGGAACGGCCCGGGCCGTTATCCCTCGACGGGCGTAGAACGCCAGGAATGCCGAGGACGAGAGGGACCGCCGTCAGCAGGCAAACGATGATCCCGGAGACGACGTAGTAGGTGTTTCCGGACTTGAGCAGCGGAAGACCGATGATGATGGCGTCGATCACGTAGTGCGCGACGATACAGGTCATAATGTTGAATCGCAGGAAGAAAAACCCGAAGATCACACCTCCGATCGTCAGTTCAATCCCGCGCACGTAGACCGGAAAGATCGGATGTCCGGAATGCGCAAAGGCCCAGATCACGGCCGGTAGGAGGACGGCCGCCACCGTCCATTTCAGGTAGCGCTTCAGGAAGGAGATGGCGAACAAACGAAAGACGAACTCCTCCGAGACCGCCGCCAACAAAGAGATCGCGAGAGGGACGAGCCAGGGCAGGTAAAGGCCAAGTAGATTGGAATAGGGACCTTGGGCGGGCACAAACACACCGAGGTGTTCTCGACCGAATATATAGAAGAGGGTTATGTAGCCGAGAAAGAAGAACCCGAGTGCGTAACCCCGGATCGAAGAGAAGAAGAATGAGCGGGTGAACCGTCTCCCCTGAATCATCCCTTCCAAGGTGCCTACGCTTTTCGGGCAGACCTCCCGGGCCAGACTCTCGCCTGACGCGCCCGTAAGCAGAATCAGCAGCCCGTAGATCGCGGCGACGAGCAACGCTCCCGCCACGAGAATTCCGATAAAGACGCCATAGCTGATGTCTGTAGGATAGGTCGCTTTGGCCACCGGGAACGCGTTGACGGACGCCAGCAGATAAAGGGCCGCGATCGTTATCGTAAAGACGAGGGCGAAACGCCAGCGGATCGCGTCCTGCTTGTACTTCCTGATGAAGACGACAAGCGCGGCGACACCGATCAGAAACGTGAGCACGACACTGATGAGACCCAACAGTGCGCCCTCGGAGAGGGTCATTTTGTGGTCTCTCGCAAAGTCCTCCGGTGTCTTGAGCCACTGTTCGACGTGTGTGATCTCGTCGCCCTTGACCCACGTCGAGATCCGTAAGGTGCCCGGTCCCGATTCCGGATCTCCCTCCTTCCATGGGACTTCGAACCCCTTCAGCTTCCACTCGAAGTAGTGGTCGGCCCGGTTGGTCTGTGTCTTCGTCCGAGCCTCGACGCGCTCGTATCGGCTGAGGTCCACCCTCGCGACGTCCGACAAGAACCTGCTTGCAAGGTCCGCCGCTTCATCCTGGGCGAGCGTGGCCCCGACCTTGTCGTCCTCGATCATGTGGGTGGACCGCACGACTTTGCCCGAGGGAGCCACGAAGACCCTGTATTCCTCCTTCTCGCCCGACTTGAACCAGCGGGAACGCCACCGCCAGATCGGCGTGCCCTCGCGCATCATCTCGTTCGCCCGCTCCATGCCCTGTGTCCGCTGTAGAAACAGGGCGCCCATGTCGTCGGCGCCAAAAGTGGTTACATGCTCGTAACCTGAGAGGTCGTAGCCCCGAGCTTCCAGGTAGTCGGCGGCCGTCTTCCGGGCCTCGTCCCGTGTGACGTCCAGCCGGATGCCGGCGGTTGGAAACGCGGCGGAGTGGTAGGTGATGAAAATGCCAAGGAACACCAGCCCAACGATCAGATAGATGATCGTCTCCAGGGAAAAACGATCTCGGTCCATGAACGCGCCTCGTTTTCAGGGTTTCGACCGGGTTCAATATGGACAAAAAGGAAAGCCGAGAAAGGCTTTCCCAATGCTGGAATGGATATGTCGCGCGCGGAGGGCTATGCCAACGCCACGGGCAGCGCCTTGATCGATCGGATGCCGAAGGCCGGTTGATATTCGATCCGGTCTGTGGCAAGCTGCATGTTCGAAAAGCGTTCGAGGATGGCCGGGAAGGCGACCTTGCCCTCCAGCCGTGCGAGCGGCGCGCCGATGCAGAAATGAATCCCGAACCCGAACCCCAGATGTTTGTTCGGGTCTCTTCCGATGTCCAGCCGATCCGGATCCGGGAACTGCTCGGGATCGCGATTTGCCGCACCGAGCAGCGCCACGGTCGTCTCACCCTTACGGATCTGCCTGCCGCGCCACTCGAAGTCCTCGGCTGCGCGGCGCACGGCGCGGGTCACTGGCGCTTCATAGCGCAAGAACTCCTCGACGGCTGTCGCGACCAGACCTTTCGGATCTGCTTTCATCCTTTCGAGCTGATCCGTATGCTGCAGCAATGCAAGGGTTCCGCTGGCGAGCAGGCCCATCGTGGTTTCGTGCCCCGCCACGAACAGAAAGACGCACATGGCGAACAGCTCTTCTTTGGTCAAGCGATCGCCGTCCGCCTCCGCGGCGGCCATGGCGCTGAGCAGATCGTCCTCGGGCTGGGCGCGTCGCTCGTCGATCAACGCATCGAAAAAGCCGATCAGCGTATCGAGACTTTGGCGCGCCTGGTCGATGTGATCGTTGAGTCCGGGACCTCCAGCCGATGAAAAGGGTAGCAGGCCGTCTACGCATTCACGGAACTCGTCCCGGTGTTCGGTCGGAATGCCGAGCATTTCACAGATTACGGTCGCGGGCAGTGGCAGGCAGAACGACTGGATGAAGTCGGTCTGCCTGTCGCCCGATATCTGGTCCAGGAGATCATCCACGATACGTCGGATCATCGGCTCCATGGATTGGACCATACGGGGGGTGAACGCAAGCCCGACGAGCTTGCGAAGCCGCGTATGGCTGGGTGGGTCCATGCTGAGCATCCAGTGCGTGAGGTGATCGATGAGGGGTTGGGCCCGTTCGCGATTCTCCGGCAGGAGCGGATCGCTGTAGATCCCTTCCCGACTCGACAAGAGCGGATAGTCATCTTTCAAGGCGCGCAGCGCGTCGTCGTAGCGCGTGATCAGCCAGCACTTCATCGGCTCGGACCAGTGCACGGGGTCTTCAGCGCGCAGCCGGGCGAAGAGGGGATAGGGGTTGTTCAGCCGCTGGTTGCAGAAGAGGTCGTAATTCTCGTCGCGTGTCAAGGGTTTCTCCATTCAACCGTCCCGCGCGAACCTGTTTCCGCGTCGTCGGTCGAGGTAAGGGATGTATCGCATCATCCGAGAACGAAAAGCCAACTGAATTATCGGCGACTTCGTGGCCGCGTCAAGCAGTTTCAAGCGGCCGACGCGACCGAGCCACGGCCAGGATGACGGCCCGAATCGCCTATGACGCATCCGAAAATTCTGGTCTGGCGTATCCGTCCGCTGTCCGATTCCCGCCCGGCGGATCTTCGCTTGCGTTCCTTTTTCATCACGCAGCGAATCCTCAGCCCGTCGTATAGGCCCCGTCCGCGGCCAAGGCGTGTCCGGTAACGAAGGAAGCCTTGTCCGAGCAGAGCCACACCACGGCCTCGGCGATCTCTTCCGGAATTCCCAGCCGCCCGATCGGCTGCCGTGCGATGAACGTGTCCTCCCATTCCGGATTCTGGGCGATCAGGCGTTCGACCATTTCCGAGCGCGTACCGCCGGAACAGACGGCGTTGACTCGGATGCCCTTCCGGGCGTAGGCGAGCGCGGCCGATTTCGTGAGCCCGATCACGCCGTGCTTGGCGGCGGTATACGCCGGACCGGTGGGCGACCCGACCAAACCATAGATGGATGACGCGTTCACGATCGCCCCGGACCCCTGGCCGAGCATCTGGCGAATTTCGTACTTCATGCACAGCCAGACGCCTTTGAGGTCGATGTCGATCACCCGATCCCACTCCGCCTCGGTGTGGGCCGCAAGGGGCACGGTCCGCGGTGACTCGATACCTGCGTTGTTGAAGGCATGATCCAGACGCCCGTACGCCTCGACCGTCTCGCGGATCAGCCGCGCCACTTCTGCGGCTTGAGAGACGTCCGTTTTCACGAAACATGCCTCACCGCCCTTCACTTCGATGTCGTGCACCGTCTCTCGGCCCCCCTCGGCGTCCACGTCGGCGATCACGACTTTGGCGTTGTTCGCGGCGAATCGAAGCGCGGTCGCCCGGCCGATTCCTGAAGCTCCGCCTGTCACAAGGGCGACCTTTCCGGTCATATCCCCAGCCATTTTGGGATCTCTCAGAATTCCGTCACAGCGTGGATGCCCGTCTCGTCGCCGTAGACAGAGACCGGATCGGCAATCACGTTGGACACCTCGCCGCGCGTCGTTGCCATCAAGTAGCATTTCTGTCGAAGATTAACGAGTTCGGCGTGAGCGCGACTGTGCCGCGCACCCGCTCCCTGCTTACACGACCGGGTCCTCTGCGCGTTTGAGCGCCGCCTCCGGCACGATGAAGTGGGGTAGGAGTTCGTGGTTGTCCCTGACGAACGACTCTGCGTAGCTGGCGCCGCTGTACCGGCCCGTATATCCAGAATTCAGCTCGACCGATCGGCGGGCCCGTTCCGGCGTGTGGCCCTGACTCAGGAACAACGCCTCGGCCTGGACCTTCTTCTCGAAGAAATCGGAGATGTCCACGCAGAAGTCCCACCTGCTCCGATCGAAGTAGAGCCCCAAGTAATAGATTGCAGCGATTTTGTGAGGGCGCCGGGTTGCGCCGAATTGGGGTGCCCCGGCCTGGGCGCGGGCCGCCAGGGCGGCATACGCTGTTTCGTTGTGGTCATTGTGTGCACCGGAGCTTTGACCGGAGTGCCTGAATGCACTGGACGTGTACGGGGACTGCGTAACGAGCACGTGGGGACGCACCTCCAGCATGACGTCTACCAGCTGTTCGATCGCCTTCGGATGGTCGCGCAGGTAGAAGGGGTGGTCCGGATAGTCGAAGACCCTGACGTCGGTTATGCCGAAGATCGCGGCGACGTCGCGAAGCTCCTGTTTCTTGATTTCGGCGAACTGCTCCCAGGTTTGTCCCATAACCTCGGGGTCCCGATCCTCAGGCGGTTTGGCCAGCTCGACTGAGAGCTTATCGTTGTGGGGCGTAGACGCGCCGCTCATCAGCGAAACGACCGTCGCCGTGTCGCCCATGGCGATGTGAACCCCGAACGTGCCGCAGCAGTGCATGAAGTCGTGTGGGTGAGCGACTACGGCAAGCAGGTGGAGTTTCTGACGTTCCATTCGTCCTCCTATGGTTTCATATCCTGTTAACTACCGGAATGACAATATATGGCGTGTTGAGACGCCAGTCGGGCCAACGGCACGCGCCGCCGTCTGCATACACGAATTCGAAGAAGACCATCAGGTCCCACTGTCCGTCAATATAGGTACCAGGAATCGTAGCGCTGTAGCCATCGTTTACGCTCTCCGTGTCGATGCATTCGAATGACAATACCTGATTCGCGATACGATAGTAACAGCGGACGGTTTCTACGGTGGCGTCTGATCGGGCGTGCATGCGCAGTATAAGATCGCTGTCAGGTTTGGCTTCTAACGGGGGCGTGAAAGTGATGTCGGGCGGATCGGGATGTATGTCGCCTCCCTCGAAGAACAACGGGGAGCCTGACTCAGCGTCCGCCTCCAGAAGCTGATCGATGGCCTCCAGATCATCCTGTACCACTTTCAACCTGTCTTTCCAGTGCCCGCGATGCTGCTCACGCCCGAAGATCAGGTACGAATGGTAGACGCCGTCGGCTGCGGCGGAGATTGAAGCCCAGTGGGGTTCAGCCTGCTGCAGGGCCTGGCGAGCAGCCTGCAGATGGGCCGAGTTCTCGGTCTGGTGATAGAAGGCCAGGTGGGTCGTGGCAAGGAGACGGCAGGCGTGGTAGTCGGCGAGATCGGCGACAATGGCGAAGTCAAGTCGCGTCCCTCGAAGCTCTGGATCATCAGAAGGTGACTCTGTCCCGAGAGCGCTCAGCGCATCGCGGGTCTCCGCCGCAAGCTGGCGCAGGTGAGCGGCGTAGTGCGGTGGCGTCCACTTGCCGCAGAGCCGGCCATTCGCGGTGTCCTCGACATATTCATTGACGCGGTAAAACTGCGTCGGGTCACTCGGCTCGATCCGGATGTCCTCTTCCAGGCTCCTTCCTGCGAACATCTCAGGCCAGAAGCCCCACATACTGGCCGAATACTGCAGGACGGTCGTGAGCAGCGGCAGGATCTTGCCGCCAACACGATAGAGTTCTCCAACAGCCCCTGCACCCGTACCGAATCGGACCCTCAACTCACGTTCCCAGACCTCGGCCGGGGTGTCGGGATTATATCCCAGTCGGCCGAACAGCAGATCGAACATCCAGTAACGCTGGATCTCGTCGAGGTAGGGCTGGTACTCCGGATCTTCTATAGTGTTCCAGGGCTCCGTGTCTGCGCGAAAGCCCTTGTTGGTCAGCGGCGCCATCACCTCGAACCCGATTCCGCCGAAACGGCAAGAAGTGGTGAACCGCTTCACCCACTCCGGATCCCCCCAAAGCAGCACGCGCTGCGAACCGGCGCTCCAGAGGCGATGAACAAGCGGGTAGTTTCTGGGTTTCTGAAGCAGGTCCCAGATGCCATATCGTCTGTAGCTGTTGATGTCTCTCTTCTGGATGGCAGGCATGGGGTAGGGCAGACCCTGGTGCTCGCACCAGTGCTTGGTAGAGATGACGGTAGAAGGGACAAGATCGCACGCAAGCTGGATGGTTTCATTCGAAAGTCCCTTTGCGCGCAGGTCGAGCCGGATGGGACGATCGCATTCTGCGACGGCACGAAACTGTTTTTCATAGAATTCGATCTGGCGATTCTCCGGAATGCCGGATTCCGAATTCATGCGGAACTGGACGCCGTCGATGGCCGGACAGGCTTTGAGCACCCTCTTGAGCCCCACCGCGTTGAAGTCCACGAGGTTCTCCTCATCCAGCCCCTGGACCGTGGGTTCGCCGTAGCTGTCCGCGTCCTGGGTCCAGAGGCCAAAGGTGAAATGAAGCGCCCGGTCTCGGGCCATCTCCGAAATTCTCCTCAGCATATCCAGATGCTGCTGACGTTCCTCCGGGGAAAAGTCTAACGGAACCACCTGCGGAAACTCGGGCATCTCGACCAGGAACGGATAGCACGGCGCCAGGTAGTTCGTCTGGTGCGCGTAGGTGAGGCTCAGATTGTTGTAGCGATCGAGCACAAGCTGCGACAGGTAAGCCTCCCAGAAATCCTCGCGGTAGAACCATTCCCGTTCAAGCTTTTGGTTGCAGAGAAAGAGCTGCATGCTGCGCCAGTCCAGCGTGGGCGATTCGACGGCCGGGTAAACGGCATCAAAGGGAGAGAGATCAGGGGCCGACAGTTCGATCGCCCTCGTCGAGTCGAGCAGCGCGTAAACTAGGCCGCGCTCATCCCGACCCGTGATGAGGAGTCGATCGGCATCCACGCGATGGACGACCAGGGATTCGGAGGCCTCCGGGCAATGCAATCCCGCCGTGTCGAGGGCCTGGTCGACGATGGCGGATCCACCAGCCAGACCGACGAGGATCGCGTGGCCAGATTCTGGAGTGGTCCGTTCCTGGACAGGTTCACCCCTCGCGAGAAGGACTTGACGCAATCGGTCCAGCGCCCATCGGACCGGCTTTGACAGCTCCGTGTCAAGGACCAGCTGCATTTCAGCATTCTCCCTTGTCGGGGTTGTTTGACTCAACGTGAATTGAAGTGGCAGTAAATCGGGTAGGAGCCGCCTCCTGGCGGCGAACTCGCAAGCTCGGTGCACGCCTTCGCCAGCGGGAGCTGGCTCCTACCATATATATTTGCTGATGATCACGTTGATCTGGACCGCCGGTAATTCAGGCTCACGACCCGTCACCGTGGTAAACCGGCGCCAGCCTCGCGTGAATGTCGCGATACTTCTCAAAAAGCCCGTCATAGATCGCACGATTGCCCTCATCCGGATGAATCACCCTGTGGGACCCGCTGAGGTTGTCCAAGACATCTTGTGGATCCTTGAAGAACCCCAGCCCGACGAGGCCGAGTAACGCCGCGCCGTAGGATGAATCGGCGTTCGCTGCGATCTTTAGCGGTTTTCCGAGGCAGTCGCAGACGATCCTGAGCCAGAGCTCGCTTTCGGTGCCGCCGCCTACGGCCGTAAGGTCTGTGGGCGAATGGCCGACCTCCTCTAGAACGCCCATCGCGTCGCGGATCGAGAGCGCAGTCCCTTCGTAGACCGCCCTGGCAAAATGCCCTGTCTCGTGGCGAAGGGATGCGCCGACGAAGCTCGCCCGCAGGCTGGGGTCCCAGTGCGGACACCGCTCGCCAGACAGATAGGGGTGGAAAAAGAGCCCTTCCGATCCCGCCGATATCTTCGCAGCCTCCTTGTCCCAGTCTCCGAAAGAGACGTCCCCATTGGACGTAAAGGTCTGGATCGCCCAAGTGACTGACGTCGCGCACGTGCTCGTCCCCGCCTGAGAGAACCAGAGCGGCTCGACGGGGTGGGGGTAGGTGATCAGCCGGGGATGGGGGTGCACGCGATCGAATACAACGTGGATGCCACCCGCACTCGCGAGCCGCAGGAGCGCTCTTCCGGGGCTGGCGACACCGGCCCCGAATGTCTCCGACGCATTGTCGAGGGTCCCGTTGATCACAGGCGTGTCGGCCCGGAGGCCAAGCGTGGTCGCCGCCTCCCGGGTCAGAGAACCCACGACTGCGGTCGCGGGGTGGACCTTGCCCAGCATATCAGGCGTTAGGTTGACGAGTTCGCAGAGCGACTCGGACCAGCGTTCCTCGGAAGCGTCGTAAAGCAGGGAGGACAGTGCAGTCGCCGGATCGGTCGTCAGGCAGCCGGCAAGCTGGTAGGCCAGAAAATCCTTGGACAGGAGGATACGCTCGGTTCGGCCCCACGCTTCCGGATCGTGGCGCTGGATCCATGCCAGGTGCGGAAGCGTCCACGTCGTCGAGACCGGATTGGAGGTTCGGGCGAAGATCTCATCGCCTGAAGCGGCCTCGAGCGCTTCGACCTCCTCGCGCGAACGCTGATCGCTCCAGAGGATCGCGTTTCGAGTCGGTCGTCCTTGCCGATCCAACAGCACGGCGATATGGGACGCGCTCGACAGCGCCACGCCTGCGACCTCTTCACCGCGGATGCCGGTCTCGTCAAGCAGTTCCGCCGTTGCGCCGGCAATTGCCGGCATCCAGTCGTCCGGATTCTGTTCCGCCCAGCCCGGCTCCGGCGTGTGGGTCGGATAGGCGGCGGCACCGCTTCCCGCAAGGAGGCCATCTTGTCCGACCGCACAGACCTTGCAGCCACCGGTCCCCAGGTCCATGCCCAGCACGAAAGGTGCGTTTGAATTTGCGTTCTTAGACATGGCCTAACTGTCTCCTGCAGAGACTGTAAGCGTTTAATATTCGGGGTTCAGTTCAAGCCTCTCAAACCCACCCCTGGCCAGGACGAGTTTGTGGTCTGCCGACATCTGCAGATCGGCCTGGTGCAGCACATCCCCGTCGGGCATCTGCAGCTGAAGGACGGCGCTCCCGGGCAGCGCGGAGTCGTTGTCGAGGCGCTCCATCTGTTCCCGTGATCGAAGCGCCAGCCGCACTGTGTTGTCCAACTGGTTCTCGATCTCGAGTGTCGGCGCTGCCTCGCCGTCCTCGGGGCGCTCCAGTCGCTCAATGACCAGATTTCGCACATTCAGGTTGATCTTCACGAGTGCATACTGGGGATAGGAGTGAACACCCCGCTCGTCCACGACCTTATTCACGCGGATGCCGCGAATGTCCACATTCCGGATGTGCCCACAGCCGATGGGAAAGCGCCAGTTGTTCATGTTGATCGCATTCACCTGACAGCCCCCGGAGATGTCACGGATGGTGATGTTCTCAGCAGGCTGGGATTCACTCAGAATGCGCACAAAGGTGCCGACCCTTTCCGCCCTCAGGCCTTCCACGTGCACGTTTCGCACCGGGCCCACGTTCATCGAGTTCAGCGCCACCATGTCATCGGTCACGGTGAGCGGGTGAAGGGCCCGGAGGTTGCGGATCGCCCCATCTTCACAGTCAGAGACGTTTACGCCATCCTGGTTTGTCCGAAGGCCGAGATGATCAAACGTGATGTTCTCGACGCTGAAGTACTTCGTTGCCCGCAGTCGGAAGGAATAGAAGTCGGGGTCCCTGACGGTCAAGTCGGAGAGTCGGAGATGATTCACGTTGTTGAAGTTGAGCGCGACCCCGCTGTAGGCGTCCGGATCCCCCTCGGGACCCCGGCTGTTGTTCTCGTTGTTGCCGTCCCAGATCCCGCCGCTGACGACGATGTGGTCGTTCCCTGAACTGTGATCCGCGTTGGTCAGGACAAAGTCACCGGCGTTTCTACCGGCACCGTCGCCGAGACGCAGGATCGCCTTGGGATGCGCGAGGAGGACCTTGTCTGACCCGATACGGAGTGTTTTGCCAAGCAGATAGGTACCCTCGGGGACTGTGACGACGCGGTTAGGCGAGTCCAGGGCCTTTTGAATCGGCCCGCTGTCGTCTGCCAGTCCGTTACCGGCCGCACCAAAATCACGGACAGAAGCGCCATAGGGTTCTGATGAAAAGGTGAGGCTGATACGAAATTCCTCCAGGTTGCCTTTCTGCGGGTGCGTGTCGGATCACGCTTCCGGATTCAGTTCAAATCGCTCGAACCCACCTGTGGGAAGGACGAGCTTGTCATCGCGCGACATCCTCAGGTCGGCCTGGTGCAGAACATCCCTATCGGGTATCTGCAGCGGCTGAACCGTCCCTTCGGAAAGCGTAGAGTCGGCGTCAAGGCGCTCCATCTGTTCAAGCGATCGGAGTGCCAGCTGTACGTGGTTGTCCAGGCCGTTCTCGATCACGAGCGTCGGCGCGGTTTCTCCGTCTTCCGGCCGATCCCATCGCTCCACGACCAGATTCCCCACGTTCAGGTTGATCGGCAGGAGCGCACGCTCAGAGCTTCCAGACCTGGTTCGGGCCCATTGTGCCGAAGTGTCTGGGTCCTGACCAGGCAGGTCCGGGTAAACACTGTCCGGCGCCTTTGTGACGCGGATGTCCCGGATGTCCACGTTTCGGATATGGCCGGATCCGTGTGGGAAGCGCCAGCTGTCCATTTTGATCGCGTGGATCCGACTGCCCCCCAAGATATCACGGATGCGGATGTTCTCGACGGGCTGCGTTTGACTCAGGATGCGCACGAAGGCGTCCGGGCTCTCCGCCCGCAAGCCCTCGACGTGCACGTTCCGTATTGGACCCAGTTTCATCCCGAGATTGACGGCCCGGGTCACATCGTCATCGGCGTTCAGCGCCACCATGTCATCGTTCGTCGTCAGGGGGTGGAGCGCCCTCAGGTTTCGGATGATGCCGTCCTCGCAGAAGCCCCCGACGTGGACGCCGTCCTGGGTTCTCCGGATCACCTGATGGTCGAACGTGATGTTCTCGACCGAGAAGTGATTGGTTTCTCCGATGCGAATCGAGAACGAGTCGGGGTTCCTGACGGTCAGATCAGAGAGCCTGAGGTGGTTCACCTTCACGAAGGCGAGGGCAACGCCGGTGTAAACGTCGGTTGGGCCGTCAGGTCCCCGGGTGTTGTTCTCGTTGTTCCCGTCCCAGATTCCGCCGCTGACGACGATGTGATCGTTACCCGAGTCATGATTCGCATTGGTCAGGATGAAATCACCGGCATCCCGTCCCGCGCCGTCCCCGAGTCTGAGGATCGCCCGGGGATGCGCGAGGAGGATCTTGCCGGACCCGATTCGCAGCGTCTTGGCGAGCAGGTACGTGCCTTCCGGGACCGTCACGACGGGGTGAGGCGAGTCCAGGGCCTTCTGGATCGGCCCGCTGTCGTCCGTGAGCCCGTTGCCGGCCGCGCCAAAATCACGCACTGAAGCGCCGTAGGGTTCATATGAAAAGGTGAGGATCATGTGGGCACCACGTCTTTCACTCTGGATCTTCCTTCGCACCGGCGTCCCTGAGCAGCTGAATGATTTTCGTATGGCCCTCGACCCTGGCGAGACCGATCGCGGTTTCAACCATCTGGCCCCTTGCTTCGAGATTCGCGCCTATGTCCACAAGGGCCCTCACGACATCGAGATGTCCTCCTCTTGCCGCGAACATCAGGGCTGTCCAGTCTTGTTCAACGTCGATTTCCTCCTGCATCATCCTGAAAAGCTCCTCGTCGACGCTCTCGGGCTCGCCATCGTGATCCGCTTCCGCTCTCGATCGTCTGCAGTCAGGATCTGCCTTTCCCGCTAGCAACGCCGCGACTGTCTCTGTGTAACCGCTCTCTGCCGCGATCATCAAGACCGTATGTCCGAATCGATCTCTCGTATCTGGATTGGCGCCCGCTTTCAGCAGAAGTTGGATCAGCTCGACATTTCGGAAATAGGCGGCCTGATGAATCGGTGTCGTCGTCTTGACGAGATCTTTCCGCGGCCTTTCTGTCTCGCTGGTTTTGCTGCTTCCTGTTGCTTCCAGAAGTGCGCCGACCTCTTCCTGCCACAAACCGCCGGTAGCCTCGATCTCCGCATCGGGATTCGCTCCGGCATCCAGGAGCGCGCCAATGATCGTCAGAGGGAGCTCGCCTTGTGCGGCCCAGAACAGGGTGGGTTCGTGCTCCCAAACTCGGTTGGGATCAGCGCCTGACGACAGCAGCGAACGAACCTGATCCAGGTCCCCCTCGCTGACGGCCTCAGCCAGCTCGCGATCGATTTCTTTCACGATTTTGTCTCTTGTTCCATCTACGCTCAGCTACTCGTTGCGGTGACCACCAGGGTGGCGCTGGGACCGAGCTGGACGGTCATCGTTCCCGGACCTGTGATCGAAACGGATTGCGATCCGCTGGAACATTGCTGGGAGGAGGAACCGCTCTGTGACTGGATATCGATCGAGGCGGTCCCCGTACAGGTCCAGCGGACTCGGTTCGCCCCTTGCGGCAGGTTGTAGGTGCCGCTGCTTCCAATCCTCGACGTGGTCCCTACAGAGAGCGTTGCGCCGGGGGAAAGCGTCACGGTCGGCTCGTCTGTGCCGCTTACAATTGTCGTCGAATCGCCTGAGCAGCCAATGCACAGGAGTATCGCATAAATCAGAACCATGGACGCGATCACATCATCTCTCTTGATCGGAGGGTCAGCTGTTGTGAGCAACAGTAAACAGCCTGAGACTCGAAGCCCTGTCGTACGGCTCGAAGTCATACGTGCCATAGAATTCAACCGTAGAAAAGCCCGCCTCGCCCAGAAGGCGCTCCTGGTCTTCCTCGAGTAGAAAGTGGACATTCGTGCTCCAGACGTCCATCTTGTGCTTTCCTCCGTCGTGGGTGATATCGAGCGTGTTATACTTCCAGTCCCGCTCACCCAGAAAGTCAATCACATAGACGCGGGAAGCTTCAGAAGTGGACCGATTCAGAACAAATCGCCTCTTTTCGCGCAATCTCCTGTCCGTCATGCCTTGATCCATCACGAGAATCCCGTCGGGTTCGAGAACTTTCCTCATGCTGTCGAAGGCCCGTAGCGCGTCGTTATCATCTGTTACGTGAAAGATCGCACCTGACCAGACAAGAACGGCGTCGAACCGCGCGGAGAAAAGTCCGTGCAGCTCGCGGAAGTCTGCCTGATGAAGCGGAATCTCCACTTCGGCTTCCGCGAGGTGCTTCCGGGCCAGCGCGAGCATGGATGGCGAGATGTCCGATCCGGTCGCCTCACAGCCAAGTGAGTGAAAGATCAGGAGCTCACGTCCGGTGCCGCAGGCGCAATCGAGCACTCTGCGGACCTCATTTTTCTCGACGAGGGCCTTGAAGAAGGCGACGATCTTCGGGTCCTCTTCGTAAAACCTCTCGTACCGGTCCGCGATCTCAGAATAGCCGTCGTGGTCCTTTTGCTCATTCGCGGAACTCATAAGTGTCTCATTGGTTTGGAGGGGCCAGGGGGGTTAGGTCCACGATTCGTACCAGTCCCAATCCCAGACGACCAGCTTTTTCGGCATTTCTACCTCGTACAACACGCCGGCCGTGAAGGGGAGTATCTCTGTCTTGCCCGCAGCGTGTGCTCTCAGGTCCTCGGTGTAGGCGTTCACATCCGTCAGATTCGGAGGCCAGTGGCCTTCGGGGACTGGGTCTGAGACACGGTCGGTCCGGTAATGCGTGGGGATGAGGAATGTGGGCTGGATGAGATCGAGTAGATGGGAGAACTCGTCATAGTTCTTTGAGCCCTTCTTGACCCCGGTCTTCATGTGGATCAGAAAGTCCACGCGCCCCCTGAGGTTCTCGAGCGCCGGAAAGGTCTTCTGGAGGTCGCCTGTATGGTAGAATGAAACCTGTTTTTCGGTATCTGTGATCAGATAGCCGCAGGTGGGGAGGTCAGACCTCGCGTTCTCGCCGCTCTCCACAGCGTCGACGTGAATCGGGCCCAGATCGAACTCGAACGGCCCTGGGAATTCGCGAGCATCGTCGGCAACGTATTTGGGATAGACGACCTGAATCTTCTCGGATGGAATATGCTTGTCGATCGGCAGGTCGCGCGCAAAGGCGGCACTGCCGTATTTCTCGTCGACCGGTTCGTTGGGCGTGAGGCAGCCGATGTTAACGAACAGCTTCTTGAAGCGGTCGCCTTGGCAGAGCTGCCGAAGCGATTTGGGATGGCAGTGGTCGAAGTGTTCGTGGCTGATGAAGATGTAGTCGTAGATCGGTTCGGCTTGCTGCAGGTTCTCGCCGAACAGGTAGGGGTCGATGGCGATGTTGACGTCGCCGAGGAGGATATCGAACGCGCCGCAGCCCCACCATCTGAGATGAATGCTGTGCATGAATTTCCGATCTCAAGTGTTGAGCTTCTTGACGTACTCGACGCTGTCCACGACCGCCTTTTCCTGTAATGCAATGAGCTCCTCGCGTTCGGCTTCGGACCGGGCCCGATCTGCCAGCTTATGCCACTCGAAGGACTCCAGCCCCAGATCGTCCTCCAGGGTTCGCAGCACGTAGGGGGCAACCACTGCTGGGTCATACGGAGGCGGATAGATACGGAAGGCGCCCTCGCCCAGCTTTCCACCGTAGCCCTCCACCTCGGGCAGCCGAAAGGGGGCGATGTAGCCGTAGCAGACCTCGATATTGATGCGCTCGAGCGGGGATTGTTCGTCCAGGATCCGGAAACATTCCGAGCAGTTCGTGCTGCCCGTGCCGAGCGGGACACCCACGACCATGGGCTGTTCGTCGAGCATGATCACGATGTGATCCTTGAAGTGCGTGCTTACTGCGTAGGGGGCCATGTTCGTGATCGCTTCGATCGGATCTTCCCACACCATCATGGAGTTTCCGGTGTCGACGTGCGTACCGACATATGCGCTGTCCACCTCACGCACGACCTTCAGGACATCGTGAGAGGTTTCGAATTCGTGATTCTCGTAGGCGATTTTGATGCCGTAGTCCGCACAGAGGGGGAGGACCTCCCGGAAGTCCTCTACCGCCTGTTCGAGCTCCGCCTGCACATCGCCGCCCATACTTGAGAAGACCCGCATTCTATCTGCGCCCAGGGCGCTGCAGATCTTGAGTACGCGGGTCAGGTTCAGCGGGTTCGTGTCGCGGGTGTCGAGCTCGACGTAGAGGTTGTTCGCCTCGGTCAGGGCACGGACTTCGGCCAGAAATCCCGGGTCTTCGCTCCCGAGATGGGCCAGGTCATCGCCCTCGACATTGATCTCGACGCCGTCCAGGCCGAATTCGACCGTCTTTCGGATAAAGTCGAAGATGTCCATCTTGCCATATCCGAAGGCGAGATGATAGCTGAACGTTTCCAAGCCCAATAGCATGACTTCCTCCGATGCCTAGTTTTTACCAGATGCCCTTCATCTGCCAGGCATCCAGGGAGACCAGACGCGCATCGCGACCCTGGGCACGGATCGACACGCCCAGGCTGTCTTCGCGCTCGGGGTAGACCCTGAGTGCCACACACTGCCTGCCGTTGGCATAAACCTCGACGACACTCCTGTCTATGAAGATCCGCAGTTTCAGTATCTCCCCATCAGCGAGGTCAAACGGTGCCACTTCCGGCGGACGCCCGAACACATCCGGCAGCAGGGATGACCGCGAGTTGTCCAGCACGAGCGCATCCTGCCGGAACTTCCGTCCACGTTTGCGCTCCTGTTCGTGCATCTCCTCGCCCATGGGTCCGTGCCTGCCAAGCGGGCGGTACTGAGCGAAGAACTTGATGGCGGTCACTTCCTCGCGATTCGGTGAGCGAAGCACGTTCAGACAGACCTCGCGTGCCTCTTTCAGGTCGATTTCGGCGGCGAGTTCCATCGTGTCGCCTTCGATGCCCTCGAGAACGACCTCGCGATTCGGCGGGAGGACCGTTTCGCCGACCTGTTTGTGATTGGTTCGGAGCGATTCCACTGCCTGAACGGGTTCGATGCCCAGTGTGTTGTCGTCGTGCAGGGTGAGGCGGCTCACTAGGGACATGATGTGGTTCCAGTCTTCCCAAGGTCTGCCCTGGTTGATGTTGTGGATGAGGTAGACGCCCCCCTCGCCGTCCGGGGTGCAGGAGGGCGCGTGGACGCTGCCGGGCCAGATCTTCCAGAAGTTGAACCGGCCGTGTGCGAACGGTCTGAATCTGTGATGCAGTTCGTCGTAATCGCCGAGCAGATACTGCGACCCGCGTTCGTGACTCGCAAACACCAGGATGTGCTTGTCGCCGATCGGCCAGAAGTGGGGGACCGCGCCGTCCTCGCCCGGTGCGGTGAAGATGTCGCCCTCGACGAATGACCCGTGGTAGGTCCAACGTTCCAGATCCTGCGAGAAAAAGAGATGCTGCACCATCCGGCAGTTGTCCATGAGTTTCGTATCCCAGTAGCTGCCGGATAGGGAGTAGTACCCGTCCTTTTCCTTCCAGATACACGGATCGAACACCCGGTAGGGCCGTCCGGTTTCGTCGACCTCATTCAGTGGGATCACGGGATTGCCGGGGATCTTCTCCCAGTTCAGGAGCAGCGGATCGCCCGACACGGCGATCATGTTGCCCGCACCCATGCCGTGATACATGTGTATGACGCGGTCTTCTTCTACAATAATGTTTCCACTCGCGCATCTCTCCTCGATGTCCGGATAAATGGCGATGGGCAGGTCCTTCCAGTGGACGAGATCATCGCTTACGGCGTGGCATCTGCACTGGTATTCGCTGTTCGGAGGATAGCTGATGTAGAACAGGTGGTAGCGCCCCTGCCAGCAGCACAGCCCGTTCGGGTCCCCCATCTCCCTTTCTGGGTTGACGAAATGGTAGGAAGGGCGGTAGCGATCGCCGGAGAGCCGTTTGCGTGACTCGGCGAACGCCAGCATCTGTTCGTCCGATTCCAGCTGCTTTAGCTGTTCTTCCAGCGTAGCGGCGTATTTCATTCGAAACTGTATCTCAGGTTAAGAGGCAGGCTATCCTCTTTCGAGCAGTCCCGTAATCAAAAGCAGTGCGTCTCCGACACGAACCCGGGGTGTTCGACGCACGTAGATCACGATGCCGTCCCGGTCGGCCAGGACTTCGGCCGCGATCTCTCCGAAAAAATCCCGAATCGTCCCGACGCGCTGCCCTTCACGCACCTCGTCTAGTGGCTGGACATCTAGCCTGAAGAAACCGGCCTCCTGGGCGGAGGTCACCGTGTCCAGATTGCCATCTCCGATGAGGTGATGGGTCATCGGGCGGGGCTGGGGCTGACCCACCACCATCCCGAGATGTATCATGACGTTGAGCACGCCCTGAATGTAGCAAGCCAGGTCGTCTCGGGTGGACCGGTTCCCGCCGGGTGTCTCGGTATACAGCCAGGGGATGCCAAAATCATCAGCGGAACTGACGCTGCGGCCGGCAGCGTTGGAAGGTGGATGTCCCCAGAGTACGGGCGCCCCGAACGCACGGGCTGCGGCCAGGGCCCTCTCGCCGCGTTCATCGTCGAGGCGTGGATATCCGATCATCATGGGAATGTCGTCGTCGAAACTGGCGCTGTGGAGATCGATAAAAAAGTCGGCCGGTTTGATCACCTTGTGCGCGAGCCAGTAGGCGATTCGCTGGCTGATCGTGCCTTCCGCATCGCCGGGAAAGACGCGCGCCAGGTTGAGACCGTCGACCGGGCTGCTGCGCGTGCCGGCCTCGTATGCGGGCATGTTGCAGCCGGAGACCATCAGCAGCGTGCCCTTCAAACCGTCCGGCTGCACCTGTTCGAAGATTCGGGGGATCGCCTCGATGCCCTCGTATTCATTCCCGTGGACCCCGGCCGTGACCAGGAGCAGGGGACCGGGGTTGGTGCCGGTGACATAGAGCAGAGGCAATCTCCAGGCCCCTCCATCCGGCCTGGAGGCGACGTCCAGCCATCCCGTCCTCTTTTCTCCGCGCGGGAGCTCTTTGACCTCGAATGTCTGAATCTCCATTGAATCCCTTTCAATTCCCGCGAAAGCGGTCCGCGATCTCATCCGCGACTGCCGCGATCAGTTTGTTTCCGAGTTCCGGGGTGCCTCCCCTTGCGTCGCCAAGGATGCCGTTCGGGGTGACCGTCTCCAACCCGTTCCGAATGGCGCTGTCGATGACCTCTTTAGACAGTTCCCCAGTGTAGCCGGGCTCAGCAAGGTCGGTCCGAACCACATCGGGGTGTCGGGCCATCATGATGGCGGTTTCTGAAATGTCCGCGTGACCGCCGACGCGATCGCCGAGTCCAACAGCTTCCTCCGTCACTTCTCGCCAGAGCCGGACAAGACCCATCAGATCGGCCCAGATCTTCACGGTCGCTTCTCCGGCCGCCTCCTGGAGTCGTCCCTCGACCTCCTGAAGCGGTTTGAAATTTCCACCGTGGCACGGGATGATCAGGATCCGCTCGAAGCCGTGGCGCGTCAGGCTGGTCACGTAGTCTATGACAACGTCGTGAAAGGTCGCCTTGCGGAGCGTGAGTGATCCCGAAAAATTCATGTGGTGTTCCGAGCACCCCACACGAATCGTCGGTGCGACGAGCACGCGATCCAGACGTTGGGCAACCTCCAGTGTCAACCAGCTGCCGAACTCGCTGTCGACGAACAGGGGGAGGTGAGGTCCGTGCTGCTCGATGGACCCGCAGCCGAACAGCGCGGTTTTCCATCCCGCCTCGATCCGCCCGCGAATCTCGGGGGAGGTGAGTCGTTCGAGTTGTATCTCTTCGTCAGCCATAGACATCCCTCGTGGGTTACAGTTCGAGCCCCATCCAATGATTGTCGAAATACTCGCCGTCGAGGAGCATCTCTTTTCTGATGGTGCCTTCCGTTATAAAGCCTTTTCGTTCATACAGCCGAATCGCACGCTGATTGTCCGTCCTCACGCGAAGGTTGAGCTTCGTCACGATTCCAGTCTGCTTCGCCCATTCGATGAGCGTATCAAGCATTAGCGAGCCGATGCCGAGGCCCCATTCCCGTTTTTGCACGGAAACGCCGAGCACTCCGCTGTGCCTGACGCGTGGCCGGTGGCCCGCGGAAAAGTTCAGTGCTGCGACGATCCGGTCATCGATCTCGCCGAGGAGGAAAAGCCAATTGTCTGCCGCGAGAGATTTGCTCAGAAATTCCTCTTCCTCCGACTCCGAGAGTTCGAACTCACCAGGCCCCATGCTGAGTAAGTCAGTTTCGCGGCTGATGGCCTCGATGTAGTCGAGTAGGGCTCGAGCATCCGCAGGCCCTGCTTCGCGGATCAGGAGGATGCGGCCGTCTTTTAACTCATGATTTCGGTCTTCCATGTAGAGGTCAGTTCCTAATTACTCGCCGATCACCTCTTCCATCACGCGCAGAAAGTTCTCTCCGAGCATCTTCTTAACATCCTCTGCAGCATAGCCCCGATTCAACAAGGCCTGCGTAACGTTGGGTGTCTTGCCTGCGTTGTCGAAATCCTCCACGGCATCCTCGAGAAACTGAAAGTCTGTGCCGATCCCGATGTGATCGACACCCGCAAGGTTGACCATGTAATCGACGTGGTCGATCAGCCGCTCCAGGTGGGTCGTGGGGAAAACCGGCTCCACGTCAGGCGGGCTATACTGATTGCGCATCTCCACCTCGTATCGAAAAGGATCGATCGCCCCGGGCGTTCTGACCTTTTCGATCATGTCGAGTCGGGGAGCGCCGAATTGTGCGCCGTAGATATTCTTGCGGCCGTGCAGGCAGTCGATATCCACGAACGCCGACGAGCAGTGGATGCCGATGACACCGCCACCCGCGGCGATCCCCCTGATCTCGTCGTCGGTCAAGTTGCGCTGGATCGCGCTTAGTTGCTTGGCGTTCGAATGCGACGCGACGATGGGATGGTTGCTCTCTTCCAGTACGTGCCGCACCGCCCGCTCTGAGGCGTGTGAGACGTCGATGACGATGCGCAGTGAGTTCATCTCTCGCACGACCTGACGGCCAAAGTCGGTGAGACCGCCAGGGTCACGCTGTTCATGGCCGTTGTCGACCCAATCCAGGGGCGCGTTGTGAACAAGACCGGAGCATCTCAACCCCAGGCCGTGATAGCCGCGCAGGACGGAGAGATCGTTCCCGATGAGCAGCGCTTCGGTGTGGATGAAGACCGCGATCTTGCCCCGTGCGTTGATCTCGAGGGCTTGTCGAACCGACGTCGCCTGTTCCAGGTCCTCCGAAAACTGGGAGCAGAGCCCGCGCATCGCATCAAACCCTCGCAGCATCCGGTGCGGCTCCGACGAGCCATAGAAGGCGGTGCGGACCGCCGGACTCTGGTTCGGCGCTTCAACTGCACGGCGCATCGTCTCGGCGTCGACGGCAAACTCTCCGGGGCCCCCCTCCGAGAGCCAGATCACGTTGACGCCGCCCTGCTTCAACTTCGGGATGTCCACCTGGACCCCCGGAAGGTCTTCGTCGACGCGATCGTACTCGATCGTGTCCACCGTGTAGTGGCGTTTCATGTGGAGGTGGGCGAGCACCACCTTCGCCTCGCGATGAAGGCGGCTCGCTTCTTCAGTGATCGCCATGTCTCGGTCTACATGAGTGTTGAAAGCTACGCAGTCCGCTTGATCGCCTGGATCATCTGGTCGAGGCCCTAAAGGAACTGGGAACGGTCCCGTTTCTGAAACGGTGGAGGACCCCCGGTCACGGTGCCGGCTTCACGGAGCTCGGACATCAGATCTCGTGTCGCCAGCGCCTGCCCGATATTGGCCTCCGTAAAGGGGTGTCCTTTGGGGCCGAGGACGTGCGCGTCCTTCTTGATGCACCTGTCAGCCAGTGGGATGTCCGCGGTGACGACGATGTCGTCCTTGGAGATCTGTTCCACGATCCAGTCATCTGCTGCATCGAACTAGCCGTCGACGACGACCAGCGCTTCCTGATCCGGGACCCGCATCCACGTGTTCGACACGAACGCCACCTTCAGGCCGTAGCGCTTCGCGACCTTATCGACCTCCTGTTTTACCGGGCAGGCATCTGCGTCGACGTAGATATCTAGCAAGCAGTCTTCCTTCAGCCGTCCGTAAGTTCGGCAATCGCAATCCCGTGCTCTCCCGCCACAGCATAGAGGAGATAGATTCTCCCATCTTCTTCATAGATGCCGGGATCCCGAAGCTGATGAACCGGTTCGTTGATCGCGCCGCGCTGTGAGGGTTCGAGCGGGCAGCTCGCACCTTCATAATCCATCTCCGGGTCCAGCAAGGTGATGGATTCGCTCGCGGTCCAATCCATCCAATCGGGAGCGAGATCGATGGTCGCTTGAAGGATTCGCTCAGGACAGTCGCCGGCGTTCGAATAGTAGACGTCGAGTCTGTCTCCGTTCACCCGTAGCGCCGGATGGCGCAGGTCCGGCGTGAACAACGTCGGCCCTTCCTCCCACTCCGAAATACCCGTTCGGGATCTTCTGAACACGCCCGGCATTTCCAGGGTGTACCAGAACCCGTCCCACCAGAAGACCCTCCAGTAAGAGGAACCCAGAAGCTCCTCCAGCACTGTGAAGTGGATGCCGTCGCTCGAGGTCGAGAGCCGGGTGCACTGACCCCACGGTGACGGCTGGGGCAGGCCTCCGCCGTGAAAATACATGCGGATCTCACGGCTGTCATCCAGCACGTGGACGTCCGGCGAGGCGATGTGCCTGTCAAAGAGCGACTCTTCAAGGTCCAAAACACCCGGGGTGTGGATTCGCCACGGCCCCTCGAGTTGGTCCGCATAGGCGAGGCGGATGTACGTGCCTCTGTGGTGACCGAAATAGAGATAATACCTGCCGAGTGGATCCGGCACCCAATCCGGTACCTGGATCAGTGAAGGGCCGTTGATGTTGTGGCCCATTCGCTCGTCCATGTCCGGCGTGATGATCGGGTTCGTGTCCAGCCTGCGAACATTCATGGTCAACGTACCTACTTCACGACGAGCCAGACGCCTGCCAGCAGCATGCATAGTCCGGTCAACTTGGTGAAATCGATCGGTCGGATGTCTGCGGAGAAGAGACCGAAGTGATCGATCAGCACGGCGAGCAGAAACTGCGAGGCCACGATCAGCGTGAAGCCCTTCGCCGCGCCCAATCGCGCGACGACGAAGCCGATCGACGCGACAATAACCAGCCCGAGCGCACCAGCTGTAAAGGCATACCAGGGGACTTTGGACCATGACTTGAGATTCGCCCCTCCAAAGGCAAGGATCAGGAGTGTGGCAATCACACCCCCGCTCGCGTAGGTGATGAACACGCTCGCTCTGGTCCCGAGCGCGCGATCCATCAGGCCCATGAGATGGCCCTGGAGCGTGATCGCTACACCGGAAATGAATGCGACGATGAAATAGAAGGGGGTGGCCATTCGGCTTTCTCCGGTTGACGTCTTGACGTTATAATGTTAAAATGCTATATTCTGTCTATGTCTTCTTCCAATAAACGCAGTACGGTCTACTTTGATCCGGCTATACACCGCGCGCTTAGGCTGAAGGCAGCCGAGACCGATCGTTCGTTCTCTGGACTGGTGAACGACGCCGTGAGAGTTTCGCTAGCCGAAGACGCGGAAGACTTGGCCGCGTTCGAAGAGCGAGCCAGGGAACCGAATCAACGTTTCGAAGACGTCCTGAAGGCGCTCAAGCGCAGTGGCAAGATATAGGATTCTCATCAAGCCATCTGCGGTGCGAGAAATCGAAGCGATTCCTCAGAAGCGCCAACGGCAGCGCGTCGTCTCGCGAATCAGAGCCCTTGCAGAGGATCCGCGTCCTCCGGGATGTGAAAAGCTCTCAAGTCAGGATCGGTATCGTGTCCGACAGGCCGCCTACCGGATCGTATACTCGGTCAAGGATGATGTGCTGGTCGTCTACGTCGTGAAAGCCGGCCAAGGAGGAAACGTCTACCGCTAGCCGCTTTCTACCTATTTGATCTATCCTCCTGCCTTTCCCACCTCATCTTTTTTCGGCTGTATTTCTATTCTTACATCGGCCGTGTTCCTCTCGAGATACCGGTTTTGCGGTACCCGGTACCCGTGTTTTGATTTCCCGGTACCCGGTCTTTCACTCGTAGCCGGGCGGTGGTGCGAAACCGCCCAGCTCTTGCTCCATCAGGCGTGCGAACTGGATACATGTCCGGTCGCCCATGATCGGCCCCACGATCTGCAGCCCGCAGGGAAGCCCCGATCGGGTGAGGCCGGCAGGCGCCACGGTGGCAGGCAGGTAGACGACACCGCTGAACCCCGCCCAGAAAAGCTGGTCCATTGTCAGCTGCTGTCGGCCGTTGACCAGAATCGTTCGGTCCATGCGCTCGCCCTCCTGATCGTGAGGAAACGCAGCCGATGCGGCGGTCGGGCAGAGCAGGAGGTCGTAGGGCTGGAAAAAATCGGCCCACGCGCGACGCATTTCCTCACGCTCGTTGTCGAATTTGACCCAGTCGCGGTGGAGAAGCGTGGCACCTCGCTCGATGTAGGCCCGAAAGCTTCGTTCATCCGCATCGCGGGTTGCAGCCTTCTCGCGTAGTTCGAGGAACTCCGATTCAGGCACCCTTGCGCCGGTGGCGGACCGGAGAAGTGTTTTGTAGACGTGGTGAGACCGTTCCTGGTCAATATCTGGACGCGCCTTGTCGTCTACTTCGACCCCTGATTGGGCAAGCCGATCGACGGTGTGCTGCAATTGATCCGTCAGCTCATCGTCTTGGGCGCACACGGAATTCGTGAGCATCACGGCGACCCTGAATGATTTCAGCTCACGTTTTCTTGGCGCCGGCAGGTTGAGCTGCCATCCTGTATTGTCCGATTTGTCGGCAGTGAGCACGTCCAGGGCGATCGCGAGGTCTTCGGTACTTCGCGCGAGCGGGCCGCAGACGTTGATATCGGTCGGCGTGAAATCGCCGGGGATGGCGTGCCCCTGACACGGCACGATACCGTAAGTCGGCTTGTGCCCGAAGATACCGCAGTAGTGGGCCGGGTTTCGGATCGAGGACCCGATGTCGCTCCCGATCTCCAGGCCTGTAAGACCGGCCGCCAGCGCTGCTGCGGCACCACCGGACGACCCTCCCGGAGCACGCGTCAGGTCCCAGGGGTTGTTCGTCGTTCCATAAATCACGTTGAAGGACTGCCAGTCCGCGAGCATCAGGGGCACGTTCGTCTTCCCGAAGATAATCGCGCCCGCGCCTTCCAGTCGCTGGACCGTCACCGCATCTGTCTTTGGATAGTTGTCTTTATAGATCGGGTTGCCCCAGGTGGATGGGGTGCCGACCCAGTCGAAGCACTCCTTGATCGTCATCGGCAGGCCGTGCAGTTCGCCCCAGACCTCGCCTCTCGCGAGCGCTGTATCCGCGGCCTTCGCCCGCTCGCGCGCCTTCTCGATCTGCGTGAAGATGATCGCGTTGATCGTCGGGTTGTACTTCTCCACGCGATCCAGATAGTGCTCCAGCAGCTCTAGCGCGCCGATCTCTTTGCTGCGGATCTTCTGTGCGAGCGAGCGTGCGGATTTGAAGGCGAGAGCGTGATCGACTGCGGCCATTAGATGAATCTCGCTAAAAGCTGGATCACGAAATGAAACGAAGAAGCACGAAAGACACGAAACCACCCCCAACCGAACTCACAGAGTATATTGTCCCCCCTTTGTAAAGGGGGGCAGGGGGGATTTGCATTTCAGCATCGCAGATCACTTGAACTGTGGCAGATATGCCTTCGTGGCTTCGATCAAGCGATCTACCAGCTCCGCTGCCCGGTCCTTTCGGTGCACCATGGGAGAGATATACATGGCCTGGACTGCCTTGGACCTGTCGCCCGTTACGGCTGCTTCGACGGTCAATGCCATCTCCGCGATCACAGGCTGGAGGATGCCGAGAATCGATGCCGGCACCTCGCCGCTGTTCACCGGAGTGATGCCGTCGCCGTTCACCGTGGCCCAGGTCTCGACCGCGACGCCGAGCGGCAGATTGGTGATCTGTCCGGTGTTTGCCATGGTGGCCATCACCCGGGACGGTCTGCCCGTGAAGAGCGACTCCACGACGCTCGAGAAATCCTCCCGAGAGGCCTTGAAGGGCTCAAATTCCGCGCGTCCTTTGAGCACGTCGATAATCTGCCGCTTCCTGCGTTCCTTGCCGTCCCTTCTCATCGGCAGCACGCCCTTGCGGCGAATACGGTGTTCGCGAATCGTCTTAAGATCGTTGAGATAGAAAGGGAAGTTTTCCGCGACGTGCGGTGCCGACCCGACCGGGTAGACGCCGAGCGTCTCGAACAGCTCGAACGGGAGCAGATAAGATAGGGAGGTGTCTGCTGGAAACATGGCTTCGATCTCGTCGTCGGTCGTCCCGGTCTCGATCGGGCCCTCTCGAGCGGCCTCGAATCTCAGGTAATCAGGGACTGTCATTCTGGACGCGTCGACAGGCGCGCCTTTGACGGTGATCTCCTTGAGCCAGGTTCCGTGATTCACGCCGACAGACACCGCGTCGATCTCGTCGACTTCCGCATCGAAGAAAGTCGCGAGAAACGCCACGGTCCCGGCGTAGCCGTGGCACAGACCCGCGCACTTGATCGCGGTCTCTTTGGCGACGACTCGAGTGAGTTGATTCAGCGGGTTGGTGACGTGGACGAGCCAGGCGTCAGGACAGATGCGCTCCATCTTGCGCGCGATGTCCAGGAAGACCGGTATGTTCCGCAGCGATCTGGAGATCCCTCCGGGGCCCATCGTGTCTGCAACCGTGTGATAGACGCCGAACGCCTCGGGGATGGAGTAGTCCAGCTGCATCGCGTCAAGATCGCCGGTGGAGATCGAGATACAGACCGCGTCCGCCCCCTCCAGCGCCGGCTCGAGGTCGGCCGCCTTGACGCGCCATCCTGTCCCGATCTTCTCTGAGAGCAGGGTGGCGTATCGCCTGAGGAGTTCGACGGCTTCGGGATCCTTGTCGACCAACACCAGCGTGCCGCCGTGGAGCCCCTCTTTCAGGAACAGATCGGTTGCCAGCCTCGGCGTCCAGGCGTAGCTTCCGCCTCCGATGAGCACGACCCTGGAGCTCAAATCCTCTCCTCTATCGTCGCGGATCTATCTTCCCGATTCTAATTGAACTTGAAGGAATACAGCTTAGACTGAAGCATAAAAAACCTCAGCCGAATCGTTTGCCCGGCGATCTCTTCCAGTTTCCTTCCGCCCTTCCACGCGACCGGATGCCGGGACTCGTTGCCCCTGATCTCTTCAGCCTCTCCGCCGCTGAATCCTTCTATCGGTTTTCCTATCGGGTCGGTCACCTCGACTTTGATCAAGCCCTTCGAAGCGTTCGCGTTGACCGCCAGCTGCTTCCCGGTCAATTCGAATGGCTTTGTCAGGAGGGCACCGACTTCATCGCCGGCTGTTCTGGCGACGATCCTTTCCTTCGGCAGTCTGGCTAGGCCAATTCCACCATCCCTTGAGGGTGCGTTATGGCTGCCGGCGCGGCCCTGAAAATAGAATCTAATCTCGTCCCCGTATTCGATCAGGGGCGGATTGGACTGACAGATCATCCCGCCTTCGAAGGAGCCGATGTAGCCTCTCGGGATGAAGACCGGACGGTTGGCGAGCCGCTCCCAGTGCCAGCCATCTCTGCTGAACGTCAGATGGATGTCGATCGTCTCCGGTTCCTGAGGGCAGCCCGGATATCTCCGGAAGCCCCAGGCATTGTAGACCTGAACGAGACCGAGATACATCCCACAGTATTTGGCAACGCTCATGCTGTAGAATTTCGGTGGGTCCAGCTCGTCCGGTCTGAGGATTACCTCCGGTTCGGTCCAGTTGAGAAAATCTTCACTCTCCGCCCGGGCGACTCTTCTGTTGCACCGCAGGCTTGCCCCCCTTTCCTCTTCTCCCTTCTCCTTGTATATGCGCAAGGCCCGCGTGTCTATGTAGGGCGCGGGTCTCAGATACCGGTGGATGTAGTCCTCCGCCTCCTCGTGGAGAACGAAGTCATCCTCCAACGGGAACCCGATGCCCTCTGGAGCAGAGCGATTGTCCCCGCCGGCGCCTTTCATCACGTGCCCGTCCGGAAAACCGATGTCACCCGTATGCACGCCCCCTCCGGCACGGATCGTCGGCCTTCGAAAGTTGACATACTTCCGAATCGTTTCGTCGTAGAGCACCATCCCGTTTCCATCCCCGGAACCCCTCACGATCGCTTTTTCTCCGGGGTGGTCCTGCCAGTGGATCCCGTCGGCTGAAAAGGCGGCAAAGGCTCTGCCTTCAGAGACCTCCGTGCTTTTCCGCTTCGTCATCATCTTGTATTTGCGCTGCGGATCGGGGTCCCAGTGGTCTTTCAAGATGGATCCGAAACCGTTCGTCCCGATCAGGTTGTTCTTCATCGAGCCCTCATACTCGACGAGTCCCATGTCCGGTTTCTCCCACTGAATCCCGTCGTCAGAGACAGCATAGGCCCCCCGGGCTTCGTAGGTCCCGGGTATAGGGATCCCGTACCACATCTTGAATATGCGCTCCTCTTCATCGTAGATGATCGTGTTGCCCCATACCTCATCGAAAACAGGGCTGTTCAGATATTTCACGGGCATCTCCGGCGCCCTTCTGATCAACCAGATTTCATCTACGACGTGATCATCGATGAGCAGCTGGGTCTCTGTTCCCACCTCGGGTGTTCTGTTGTGCGTGTCTCCCATCGTCAGGCCTCCTGTTTAATCTGTTGGATGACACCCGTCGTCTCCGCCCAGGCCTCCTCCAGGCCGACCAGGACCAGCGTGCCGCAGCGGAGTCCTTCCTTCAGGAAGAGATCGGTCGCCAGCCTCGGCGTCCAGCTGTAGCTTCCACCTCCGACCAACACAACCCTGCAGCCCATTGCTTCTCTTTCGCGATAGCGGGGAAGACTTTCAAGGAATTGTTCAACTGAACTTGAAGGAGTACAGCTTAGACTGAAGCATAAAGAACCTCAGCCGAATCGTTTGCCCGGCGATCTCTTCCAGTTTCCTTCCGCCCTTCCACGCGACCGGATGGCAGGACTCGTTGCCCCTGATCTCTTCAGCCTCTCCGCCGCTGAATCCTTCTATCGGTTTTCCTATCGGGTCGGTCACCTCGACTTTGATCAAGCCCTTCGAAGCGTTCGCGTTGACCGCCAGCTGCTTCCCGGTCAATTCGAATGGCTTTGTCAGGAGGGCACCGACTTCATCGCCGGCTGTTCTGGCGACGATCCTTTCCTTCGGCAGTCTGGCTAGGCCAATTCCACCATCCCTTGAGGGTGCGTTATGGCTGCCGGCGCGGCCCTGAAAATAGAATCTAATCTCGTCCCCGTATTCGATCAGGGGCGGATTGGACTGACAGATCATCCCGCCTTCGAAGGAGCCGATGTAGCCTCTCGGGATGAAGACCGGACGGTTGGCGAGCCGCTCCCAGTGCCAGCCATCTCTGCTGAACGTCAGATGGATGTCGATCGTCTCCGGTTCCTGAGGGCAGCCCGGATATCTCCGGAAGCCCCAGGCATTGTAGACCTGAACGAGACCGAGATACATCCCACAGTATTTGGCAACGCTCATGCTGTAGAATTTCGGTGGGTCCAGCTCGTCCGGTCTGAGGATTACCTCCGGTTCGGTCCAGTTGAGAAAATCTTCACTCTCCGCCCGGGCGACTCTTCTGTTGCACCGCAGGCTTGCCCCCCTTTCCTCTTCTCCCTTCTCCTTGTATATGCGCAAGGCCCGCGTGTCTATGTAGGGCGCGGGTCTCAGATACCGGTGGATGTAGTCCTCCGCCTCCTCGTGGAGAACGAAGTCATCCTCCAACGGGAACCCGATGCCCTCTGGAGCAGAGCGATTGTCCCCGCCGGCGCCTTTCATCACGTGCCCGTCCGGAAAACCGATGTCACCCGTATGCACGCCCCCTCCGGCACGGATCGTCGGCCTTCGAAAGTTGACATACTTCCGAATCGTTTCGTCGTAGAGCACCATCCCGTTTCCATCCCCGGAACCCCTCACGATCGCTTTTTCTCCGGGGTGGTCCTGCCAGTGGATCCCGTCGGCTGAAAAGGCGGCAAAGGCTCTGCCTTCAGAGACCTCCGTGCTTTTCCGCTTCGTCATCATCTTGTATTTGCGCTGCGGATCGGGGTCCCAGTGGTCTTTCAAGATGGATCCGAAACCGTTCGTCCCGATCAGGTTGTTCTTCATCGAGCCCTCATACTCGACGAGTCCCATGTCCGGTTTCTCCCACTGAATCCCGTCGTCAGAGACAGCATAGGCCCCCCGGGCTTCGTAGGTCCCGGGTATAGGGATCCCGTACCACATCTTGAATATGCGCTCCTCTTCATCGTAGATGATCGTGTTGCCCCATACCTCATCGAAAACAGGGCTGTTCAGATATTTCACGGGCATCTCCGGCGCCCTTCTGATCAACCAGATTTCATCTACGACGTGATCATCGATGAGCAGCTGGGTCTCTGTTCCCACCTCGGGTGTTCTGTTGTGCGTGTCTCCCATCGTCAGGCCTCCTGTTTAATCTGTTGGATGACACCCGTCGTCTCCGCCCAGGCCTCCTCCAGGCCGACCAGGACCAGCGTGCCGCAGCGGAGTCCTTCCTTCAGGAAGAGATCGGTCGCCAGCCTCGGCGTCCAGCTGTAGCTTCCACCTCCGACCAACACAACCCTGCAGCCCATTGCTTCTCTTTCGCGATAGCGGGGAAGACTTTCAAGGAATTGTTCAACTGAACTTGAAGGAGTACAGCTTAGACTGAAGCATAAAGAACCTCAGCCGAATCGTTTGCCCGGCGATCTCTTCCAGTTTCCTTCCGCCCTTCCACGCGACCGGATGGCAGGACTCGTTGCCCCTGATCTCTTCAGCCTCTCCGCCGCTGAATCCTTCTATCGGTTTTCCTATCGGGTCGGTCACCTCGACTTTGATCAAGCCCTTCGAAGCGTTCGCGTTGACCGCCAGCTGCTTCCCGGTCAATTCGAATGGCTTTGTCAGGAGGGCACCGACTTCATCGCCGGCTGTTCTGGCGACGATCCTTTCCTTCGGCAGTCTGGCTAGGCCAATTCCACCATCCCTTGAGGGTGCGTTATGGCTGCCGGCGCGGCCCTGAAAATAGAATCTAATCTCGTCCCCGTATTCGATCAGGGGCGGATTGGACTGACAGATCATCCCGCCTTCGAAGGAGCCGATGTAGCCTCTCGGGATGAAGACCGGACGGTTGGCGAGCCGCTCCCAGTGCCAGCCATCTCTGCTGAACGTCAGATGGATGTCGATCGTCTCCGGTTCCTGAGGGCAGCCCGGATATCTCCGGAAGCCCCAGGCATTGTAGACCTGAACGAGACCGAGATACATCCCACAGTATTTGGCAACGCTCATGCTGTAGAATTTCGGTGGGTCCAGCTCGTCCGGTCTGAGGATTACCTCCGGTTCGGTCCAGTTGAGAAAATCTTCACTCTCCGCCCGGGCGACTCTTCTGTTGCACCGCAGGCTTGCCCCCCTTTCCTCCTCTGATTTCTCCTTGTATATGCGCAAGGCCCGCGTGTCTATGTAGGGCGCGGGTCTCAGATACCGGTGGATGTAGTCCTCCGCCTCCTCGTGGAGAACGAAGTCATCCTCCAACGGGAACCCGATGCCCTCTGGAGCAGAGCGATTGTCCCCGCCGGCGCCTTTCATCACGTGCCCGTCCGGAAAACCGATGTCACCCGTATGCACGCCCCCTCCGGCACGGATCGTCGGCCTTCGAAAGTTGACATACTTCCGAATCGTTTCGTCGTAGAGCACCATCCCGTTTCCATCCCCGGAACCCCTCACGATCGCTTTTTCTCCGGGGTGGTCCTGCCAGTGGATCCCGTCGGCTGAAAAGGCGGCAAAGGCTCTGCCTTCAGAGACCTCCGTGCTTTTCCGCTTCGTCATCATCTTGTATTTGCGCTGCGGATCGGGGTCCCAGTGGTCTTTCAAGATGGATCCGAAACCGTTCGTCCCGATCAGGTTGTTCTTCATCGAGCCCTCATACTCGACGAGTCCCATGTCCGGTTTCTCCCACTGAATCCCGTCGTCAGAGACAGCATAGGCCCCCCGGGCTTCGTAGGTCCCGGGTATAGGGATCCCGTACCACATCTTGAATATGCGCTCCTCTTCATCGTAGATGATCGTGTTGCCCCATACCTCATCGAAAACAGGGCTGTTCAGATATTTCACGGGCATCTCCGGCGCCCTTCTGATCAACCAGATTTCATCTACGACGTGATCATCGATGAGCAGCTGGGTCTCTGTTCCCACCTCGGGTGTTCTGTTGTGCGTGTCTCCCATCGTCAGGCCTCCTGTTTAATCTGTTGGATGACACCCGTCGTCTCCGCCCAGGCCTCCTCCAGGCCGCCGTGCGTGATCAGCACGCAGCCCAGAACGGTCTTCGACGCGCCCGGTTCCAGGTTGTCGAAGTAGGGGTTGGCGTGGATACATCGGAACGCCGGTTTGCGGTTCGCCTGCAGGTGATGCACTTCCTGCCACGTCGTCGTGAGTACGGATGCGCCATCCTCGCTTGAGACAGCGAAGATCCCGTCGTCGCTGTCCTGCTCGGTGAAGCCCCACTTCTCCGCGTGACGGGCCGTTCGCTCGATCTGGTCACGACTCACCTCGGATGGTGTGGATGTGACCTGAATCTCCTGATCCCGGCCGATTAGAATCGTCGCGCACCCTGTTTGAAGGGAGGAAAGGGATCACCATGAAGATTCTAGCGGATCTGGAGGTACCAACGGATGGCTTCGTGCGTGATCGCTTCATCACAATGTCCATGCTCGGCTCAACCTGACACGGGATGTCAACGGCCTACGCGTCGGACGGTCCGGGTTCCCATCCCGTGGTTTGAGACCACCGGTTGGCGCGATTCATGATTTCCCAGATGATTTCACTCTTCGCCTCATTATATCCGATGCGGCTCCGACCGTACTTCCCTGCGAGCTGCCTTTTGACTGAAGCATAGGCCGAAGCGTGATCCTTGTGACATCGCAGATAGTCGCGGAACAGGAGCGCGAACTGCTCCGACCAGCTTCCCGCCCGCCTGACGTGAATGTGGGTCCGACGTGTTTTCGGAGCCTCCCTGAAATATCGCTTGGAGCGGTCTCCGTTATCGTCTCTGAAAACATAGTCCATACTCTCGAGAGGCGCCTGGTAGACATTTACGGGGTCGAAGGCGGCTACCGAGATCTGAATGTCTATGATCGGCTTTGCGGCAAGGTCCAAAATCGCCGTGGACCCGATGTGGTCGATGCGGATGGCGATATCACCCAGGACGTCTCTCAGGTCTGAGCCCAGTTTTTCAAAGAGCTCCGGCCACTCCGGGTCATACGGAAGGATTTCGACTCTATCTTTGAGGGGTGTATTCATCCTAGAGACCTTCCCGGGGATCTGTTCCAGATTCGGTTAGGCAACCGGTCGACGAGGGGGGATGTTCTCCTTATTTCAGGGGGAAGTAGGTGACCGCAGGAGGACCGGTAGACGTGCTGACCCCCGAATCGAGCACCTGTTTGACGAGCGATCTCGCCCCATCCAGCAGCGCGTCTCCGTGCCCCGGAAGCAAGTTCTCGAACTCGTAATCGAGAAGGTGAGAAAGCGTTTCGGCCGGCTGCGGATGGCCGTTGGGGTGACCTCCGAGCGCGATCTCACCGGGCGCCCACTTTCCGGTCGTGCCCATGGCATCCCCGACGAAAAGCGTCCCGCCGTGAACGGGGGAGAGGATTGCCTGTTCTCCGCGCGTTAAACCCGGGGTTCCGATCGCCTTCAGGCCACAGGGCAAATCATCCCCGTCGCCGTAGGTTTCGTAGTCATCCAGGTCTTCGATCATGCAGACATCCCTTGCAGGGACAAATGCGGGAGCCCCAGTCCGCTTCGCGAACAGGGAGGCCGATCGTTCGTGCCAGCCGACCGTGACGATGATCGCCTTCACATCCTCGGGCGCTTCTACGCCCTTTCGTTCGCAAGGGTCGATCAGGACACTTCCCTCTTCGGTCTTGAGCAAGTAAGAATCCAGACAGTAGTAGCCGGGCCAATCGATCCGCCATTGAAACAACCCGGGGAGGATCTCATCCATTTCTTCAGTCTCCTGACGAATTGTGCACCAAAGATACTCAGAGCCTGGAACGAGAAGCTACATCAGGCAACCCGGACCCGCCAGTCGAACCGATCTTCCTTCCGTCCGTACTGGATCCCTGTAATCTCTTCATACAGTTTCGTGGACAGTTCACCCGTCTCACCATCCGCGACTCGAACCTCCGCGCCGTTGTAGGCAAGCCATCCGACGGGCGAGATGACGGTCGCGGTCCCTGTGGCGAACACTTCCTTGACGCGTCTGCTGCTGCATCCCTCCACGACTTCGTCGATGGTGATGGGTCGCTCTGTAAGCTTGAGACCCCAGTCTCTTGCGATCTGGATGACGGAGTCCCGGGTGACGCCGGGCAGGATGGTGCCGTCCAGCGGAGGCGTCACCAGCCCGTCGTCCACGTAAAAGAAGATATTGCTCGTGCCGACCTCTTCGACATACTTCCGCTCCTTCGCGTCCAACCAGAGGACCTGGGTATAGCCCTTTCTTTCCGCCTCCCGAGTGGCGAGAAGCGTGGCCGAGTAGTTCCCCGAGGTCTTGGCCGCGCCCACACCTCCGCGGACCGCCCGGACGTGCTGCTGCTCGACGTAGATGCGGGTCGGGTTGGCGCCCTCTGCATAAAAAGCGCCCACCGGGAGGGTAATGACGAAAAAGAGATACCGACTGGAGACGCTGACGCCGAGGGTCGGCTCGGTCGCGATCATCGTCGGACGAATGTAGAGCGACGTGCCGTCCGCTTCCGGAACCCAATCGCGGTCCAGTTGAATCAGCGTCTCGACCGCGCTGAGAAACAGATCGGGATCCACCACCGGCATCACCATCCTCCGCGCCGATCGGTTCAGGCGCTGGATGTTCAAGTCGGGCCGGAAGAGCGCGATTCCTCCATCTTCCTGACGAAAGGCCTTCAACCCTTCGAAGACTTCCTGGTTGTAGTGCAGCACCTTGGCGGCCGGGTCCAGCTTCAGATCCCGGTACGGCTCGACACGCGCATCACGCCAGGCACCCCGGGCATAATCCATCAGGAACATGTGGTCGCTCTTGTATCTGCCGAATCGCAGCTCGCTGTCTCCGGGACGGGGTTTTCTCTCCGTCGATTCGGTCACGCGGATGTTCATGCCGGCCGGCTGTCCCCTCAAAATCAGGCGCGCCTCCGTCCCGCGCTGCCCGCTCGTGCCCTCATGCTATACCCATCCGATCTGCTCCATGGCGGCTCGGAGCTGCGCCTTCTCCGCGTCGTTCAGCGGCTCTGTGGGAAGCCGAGGCGGCCCTGCCGGTCGCCCGATGACCTCCATCATGCCCTTGACCAGGCGGTAGCCACCGCCGTTTGCAGCAACCTGTTCGCGCACCGGTGCGAGCGCAGCCGAGACCCTGTCTCTCTCGGCCTGGGCTTCGTCATATTGGCCCGCTTCCAGCAAGTGCCACACCTCGATGTCGTGCGCAGGGCAGGCCCCGGCCGTGGCGCTGACAAACCCGCGTCCTCCGTTCCTGTGGCACCGAACGGTCTGACCCGCGTTGTCGATCACATTAAAGAGGTGCGCAAAAGCCTTCATTTCGTCGTAGTCGTTCGGCGTGTTCCACTTGATCGCGGCAACGTGTTCGGCATCGTCGAGCCTGAGCATCGACGCCGCGTTGATCGGGTCGCAGCCGAACCAGTGGGTGTTGTAGATCATGATGCCGATGTCTATGGCGTCGGAGATCATCGTGAAATGCTTGACGTACTGGTCCTGCGTGGGTTGGGCGTGGTTGTAAGGGAGCTCAATCTGGAGGTGTTTCGCGCCCAGGCCCTGGGCCCGCTTCGCATCCTCGATCGTGTGCAGCGTGTCCTTGGCTTTGATCCCGCACATCACGTTGGCATCCGGGCCGCCTGCGTTCACGACTGTCTTCAGCAGTCTCGGCCACTCTTCGTCCAGCAGGTCGGGACCCTGGCCCCAGGCCGAACAGACCTTGATCATCGCCGTCCCTTCGACCAGTCCCTGCTCGACCCACCATTCGGTCAGCGCGGCCGTGGTGCCCAGGTCCAGCTCGTAGTCCGAATCGAACGGCGTCGGGACAGCGGCTGAAATCCCCCGGATCGACGCCTTCAGCGCGTTGCGACGCATCTTGAACCCCCTTGCGAATACAGGTCCGGATACGGCTCGGTTCAAACGCCATCAATATAATCGCCGGACCCCGGATCACCTACCATCTTCTCCTTGCTCAGGCCGAGGGAACGGCGTATCATCCCCGGTATGGACGACGCCCCTCGCTGTTTGGGCCGACACAACGAAGCGCTCGCCGTCTGCCGCGCTTGCTATACGCGGGATGGCTGCAGCAGAGGTGCGTCCGGACCGCCCCGGGAGTCCCGGTCCGTCCAGGCGGCCAACCCCGTAGAAGGCGAAGTCGCCGTGGAACGCTTTCACCTCGGCCATACCTTGGGCTCCGGCCAGCTCTTTCGGTGGGGAAGGGACCGGGACGGGTGGTGGAAGGGGATTGCCTACGGGACCGCCTTTCACCTGAAGCAGGACGAAAACCGCCTCCGGTTTCGGGCGTCCGGCGCGCGCGTGAAGACCTACGCGGGGGAGATGGAGGTGGCGGCGTTTCTTCGCTGGTATTTGCGCCTGGACACGGTCCCAAGCGTGCGCGCGCCGAGGGCGGACCGTTACCTTCGCCAGGCGCGGGACCGGTTGAGCGGATTCCGGTTCGCCAGGCAGGAACCGTTCGAGTGCACGATCTCCTACGTGCTCTCCGTGCAGGCGCACATGTCGCTGACCAAGCGACGCGTCCATTTTCTGGCCCGGATCCTGGGTCAAGGGATCGACTTTATGGGGGCGCGGTACTGGCAGTTTCCCGAACCGGAAGTGTTGGCCGACCTGAACAGCCGCTACTTCAGACACCGCCGATTCGGCTGGCGGTCGACGTTTGTGGCCGCTTCAGCGCGATTCGTCGCAGAGCAGTTGGACGGCCGCGACGCGGCATCCGTCGATCTGGCGGTGTGGCGCGACGTGGTGGAGGCGCTGTGGCACCTGGCGGGCACCGGCGTTGGACTCAAGGTCCAGAAGTGTATCGATCTTTTTGCGATGGAGCGGCTGGACGCCGTGCCGGTCGACACGTGGGTCAGGAAGATGGCCCGAAACTGGTACGGCGTCGACGGAAGTGATGCGAAAGTCTGCGCGTGGGCGGAGGCGCGAGGCGGAAGGTGGGCGGGGTATGCGAATGAGTATCTGTTTGCCTACTACCGGGAGTTGCACGCGGCCTCGATCCAGGATCGCGTCATTTCGTTCTGTGCGTCGGATCTGCCGTCGGACGTGTTGCCGTTTGAATCTGTCGCACGCCCGGTCCTTCACAAGCTGACGGGCGGGACGTCGCATCCGTCGGCGGGCTCAGAGGTCGAACCCTTCGCCAGGCTCCGCGGCTGTATCGAAAAGGATGGTGCTTCAAGGCGATAAGGAGGCGTCTTCATCGGGGAAGGACCACGACCCGTTCGCGAAAGGAGGCGCGTCGCGCAGAGGTGCTGGAACGTGACCGGAAGGAAACCGCATTCCTGGCAGGGGATACGAAGCGCGCTTTTCCGCGGACCGCGCGAGGGCCTACACGAATTTGGGATGTCCGGCCCCGTCGTTCACCACGTGACTGCGGGCTGCAATCCGTGTGTTTTCGGGGATCACGAGGTCGCACTCCGTCACGTTTTCGATAATCGTTCCGTCGCCCACGCGCACGTTTTCTTCCAGCCGAATGTCTCCAGGCGGTCTGGAACCGGTCAGCACGGTACCAATAACGACCAATGACGCGATCTGACATCCCGGGCCGGTCTTGACATTCCCGAAGATTTCGGTCCCCGTGCCTACTGTGGAGCGGTCCCCGATCTGGACGGGGCCGAGCAGCTTGGTGTCCGTTCCGATGAGAACATAGTCTCCGATCTGTGGATGGCGCACCTTGATTTTATCGCTCAGACCGCCCATGGTGCAGGGGTAGATGACGCATCCGGAGCCGATGCTTCCGGTCTGACCGGTCGTCATCCCGCGATGCGGGTGGTCCAGGAAGTTGGCATCTCCGACACGCGTCTCGGGATGGAGATCGGCCTGGTAATATCGGCCGCCCAGCTCGGAGATGGCCCGGGGCAGGAGCGGAACCGGAATCTGCTCGATCTCGGGAAGCGGTCCGGCCGGGCCGGACCCGGTGAGGGCGTGGGCGATGTCGTGATAGAACAGGACGCGCCAGCCCGGATAGGTGCTGGACACGAGTTGCATCTGGTAGTCAAACGCGAATTCGAGGCCGGCCTTCCGGAGAAATTCCCGATAGTGATCGAAGTCCCGGTTTTCTATCGCACGTTCGATTTCCGGGAAAAAATCGAAGTCGGCGAAGGCGTCGTGATCCAGTTTGCCCTTGGCGAGCACATAGGCGTCCCAGACGGCCGGGTCTTTGAGTGAAGCGAACCGATTCCAGAGCGCGCGCGCCTTCAGCCGGGGGAGGTCCAACAGGAGCGCGGCCGTCGACTCAAGGGAGCACCGTCCGACGTCGCCGCGGTCGCCGGCTGCGCGGAGCGACTGTGCGATCATCGCGTAGAGCTGGTCGGCGATCTCCTCGATCGCCACGCCGAGGTCCTGCGGCTGGACGTTCAGGGCGTTGTGAGAACCCGGAGCCACGCATTCGAGCAGGTTGCCGAGCACGGTTTCGAGAATGTCCCGGTTGACGAAGCCGCGGCCGGAGGGCTGAGAAAGGATCCCTCGGTCGACCGGATCGATCCTCAGGACGTCGAGTTCCTCTGCAGTATAGATGGGCCGCACCCGCTTCATCACCTTCGAGAGGAGGGGGCGCTTTCTGGCTTCATAGGCTGCGTCGAACAGACTCGCGTCGTCCACGTGGGGTCCCAACTCGATTGTGCCGTCGTGCGGTTTCATCCCTTTCGGGTGAGATGGGTAACATGATACCAAAAATCGGTCTCGCCCGCCAGGGGGGGCCTTCCACGGACGATCTGTCGGCACCAGGATCGCCCGAAGGCAGGCATGGCGCGAGATGGACGCGAGCGGGGCGCGGGTCTAAAGTCATACATTCACGATTGCCTTCACCCCTTATTTCGCGTATCTTTCAGGAACGACAGCTTGTGACGTGACGGAGAGACACCAAAGATGCGGATACGGCTCATCGCGTTAGGCATTGCACTTCAGTTGATGATGTTTCCTGCCCTGGTGTGCGCACAATCCACGGTGGACATCGATTTTACAGAGGATGGCCAGGTCGACTTTCTGGATTTCGTGGCCTTCGCGATCGGCTTTGGGAAGGCGGATCCCGAAATGGACCTGGATCAGAACGGACGAGTCGACTTTCTGGACTTTGTCGCGTTCGCGTTCGCGTTCGGCAAGAGCAACGAGCCGCCCAAGGAGATCGTGACCTACGAGGTCACATTCGACGCCGAGTGGAGTGCGCAAACCCATCCTGACTTTCCCGCGTTGGACGACCCCCATTTCTCCGACCCGGTCGGGGGCACGCACAACTCGGACGTCGTGTTCTGGGAGGTGGGCGGGCTGGCCACGCGTGCGATCAAGTCCATGGCCGAGTTTGGCACCACGGGCGTGCTCCTGATCGAGATAAAAGCGGCCATCAAGGCGGGCACGGCGGAGTTCTGGTTCGTGCGCAGAGAGTTGAGCCCCTCACCGGGGTCCCAGCGGTTCACGTTCGAGATCAGCGAGACCCACCCGCTCGTGACCCTCGTCACCATGATCGCGCCCAGCCCGGACTGGTTCGTCGGCGTCGCGGGGCTCAGCCTCTTCTCGGAGGGCGCCTGGCTGGACAAGGTGGTTGTGGAACTTTGGGCCTATGATTCAGGCACCGACAGCGGCGCCTCCTACACTGCAGAGGACTTGGAGACCAAGCCTCCGCGGCCCATATTCAAGATTCAGTCGAGCCCGTTTGGGCCGGGGACGCCCCGGCTTGGCACGTTCACCTTCGTAAAGCAGTAGTGGAATCGTTCCAGTCGGTAGACAGCCGCTTTTCCTCGCCGGCGTAGATCCGGCTCACGGCCCCATTGGCAGGTTGTTCTTTGCTGCAAAAAGATCGTGTCGACCCGGCGCGACCCCAATCGATCCCGTCCGCGCAACTTCTCCTTCCCGTCTGAGCGTTTCTCCAATCTTCCCGCTACCGTTGGGCCGCCTTTCTCCTTGATATGTGAACATATGAATACTATATTTGTCTTTGATCGTTCGCAGAAGTCACCGCTTCGCAGACGGTCGTCTACGCCCTCTAGGGGTGTGGGAACCGCTTCCATCCGGAACGTCGAGACGTTATGGAGACACGACACCTCACGATTCGCGGCGCAAGGGTCCACAATCTGAAGAACGTGGACCTGGAGCTTCTCAAGAACGAGCTGGTCTGCCTGACGGGCGTCTCCGGGTCCGGAAAGTCCTCGCTGGCCTTCGACACCGTCTATGCGGAAGGGCAGCGGCGTTACGTCGAGTCACTCTCCGCGTATGCGAGACAGTTTCTGGGCCAGATGGAAAAGCCGGACGTCGACCAGATCACCGGACTCTCGCCCACGATCTCGATCGAACAGAAGAAAGCGGGACGCAATCCCCGGTCCACGGTCGGAACGATCACCGAGATCTACGATTACCTGCGTGTTCTGTTCGCCCGGGTCGGGACGCCTCACTGCACGTCCTGCGGGCGGCCGATCGGGGCAGAGTCGAGAGACGGCATCGTGGATCGTATTCTGGCGCTCGAGGAGGGGCGGCGAATTCAGGTGCTCGCCCCCCTGGCACAGGGACGAAAGGGGGAATATCTGGAGCTTTTCGAAGACCTGCGGCGCGAGGGCTACATCCGCGCCCGGGTGGACGGAAAGATCGTAGAACTGACCCACACGCCCCGCCTCGAACGATATGCGCGTCACGACATCGAGGTCGTGATCGACCGCCTTGAAGTCAGGCCCGATTTGCGAGCGAGGATCGGAGAGGCGGTGGATGCCGCGCTGGCGCTCGGCAAGGGGACCCTCATCGTCAGCCCCGAAGCGGGGCAGGACCTCCTCCTGAGCTCCAATTTCTCCTGCACGTCCTGTGGACTCAGCGCGATGGAGCCCACGCCCCAGCTGTTTTCGTTCAACAGTCCCCAGGGGATGTGTCCCACCTGCCGCGGACTGGGGACGCAGATCGTGATCGACCCGGCGCTTGCCGTGCCGGATGAAACCCTCTCGGTCGCGGAGGGAGCCATTGCCCCGCTCGGCGTGCCCAGGAATCGATGGAAGCGCCACTATTACGAAGGGGTGCTCAAGAGACACGGGGCAAGCCTCAAGACGGCCTGGAACGAGGTTCCCAAGAATGCCCAAAAGGAACTGCTTCACGGGCTTCCGCACAAGATCGAGTTCGAGTGGAAGCGTCGGAACCGATCCGTATATCGACATCGAGACCGCTTCGAAGGCATCTTCACGGCGATGGAACGGCGCTACGCGGAGGGCTCCAATCCGCTCGCCAAACGCAGGCTGGGGCCCTACGTGCGTTCCGGACGGTGTCCGAGCTGCGGCGGGTCGCGTCTTCGCGGGGAAGCGATGGCCGTCAAGATCGAGGAGAAGGCACTGCCCGAGGTCACGGCGATGACGATCGGGGAGGCCAGTGCGTTCTTCGACGGCTTGGCGCTCAATCGCATACGGAAACGGATTGCAGAAGAGGCGCTCAAGGAGATCCGGGCCCGCCTGAGGTTCCTGCTGGAGGTCGGCCTGGATTACCTGACCCTGGATCGGACCGCACCCTCCCTTGCCGGGGGCGAGGCCCAACGCATTCGCCTCGCCGGGCAGATCGGCAGCGGACTGGTCGGGGTCACCTATGTGTTGGACGAACCCTCCATCGGGCTTCATCATCGAGACAACGCGCGACTCCTGGATGCCCTTTGCCGTCTGAGAGATTCCGGGAATACGGTGATCGTCGTCGAGCACGACGAAGAGACGATGCGCCGGGCCGACCGGATCGTCGATTTCGGCCCTGGACCCGGACACCGCGGTGGATCGGTCGTGGTCTCGGGATCGGCCGATCGGGTGGCCAGGGCACCGGACTCTCTGACCGGGGCCTATCTTTCGGGAAGACGCGCCATTCCGATTCCAGAACGGAGACGCGTGGCCGCCAATCGACTCACGATCCGGGGGGCGCGCCAAAACAACCTCCGGAACATCGACGTCGGGATTCCCCTCGGTGTCTTCACCTGCGTGACGGGTGTCTCCGGTTCAGGCAAGAGCTCCCTGATCGATGAGATCCTCTACAGGGCGCTCGCCCGGGACCTCAACGGCGCACATACGCAGCCCGGCCTCCACAGGCGCATCGAGGGGACGGATCTGCTTGCCAAAGTCGTCGAGATCGATCAGCGGCCGATCGGCCGAACGCCGAGGAGCAACCCGGCGACTTACACAGGTGCTTTCACGCCGATCCGGGACCTGTTCGCCAGACTCCCCGAAGCCAAGGCGCGCGGTTACGCTCCCGGGCGCTTCAGCTTCAACGTAAAAGGGGGAAGATGCGAGGCCTGTCGGGGCAACGGTGCAAACCTGATCGAGATGGACTTTCTGGCCGACGTCTGGATCACCTGCCCCGTCTGCGAGGGCAGGAGGTTCAACCGGGCGACGCTGGACGTCCGTTACAAAGGGGCCTCCATCAGAGACGTCCTGGAAATGGAAGTGGGAGTGGCCGCCGACTTTTTCAAGCACATTCCCGCGATTCATCGGGTGCTGGGCGTCCTGGTCCAAGTCGGCATGGGATACGTCCACGTGGGACAGCCCGCACCGACCCTGTCGGGAGGAGAGGCGCAGAGAATAAAACTGGCTAAGGAACTGTGTCGGATTAATACAGGGAGGACGCTTTATATTCTGGATGAGCCCACGACGGGACTTCACTTCGCCGACGTCCAGAACCTGCTGAACGTGCTGCAGCATCTGGTGGATCACGGCAACAGCGTGATCGTCATCGAGCACAACCTGGATGTGATCAAGACGGCGGACTGGATCATCGACCTGGGTCCGGAAGGGGGGGAGGACGGAGGCGCGATCGTGGCCGTGGGCACGCCGGAAAAGGTCGTCGAGGTGACGGCCTCCCACACAGGTCGCGCGCTTCGCGGCCTGTTCAACGGCCAGATGGACCGGCGCGGGACCGTCCGAAAGGACGGGCGTGCGGGCGACAGGAACGAGCGGGTTCGGGAGATCGAAGTCTTCGGGGCAAAGGAGCACAATCTGAAGAACGTGGACGTTAAGATCCCCCGGGAGAGGATGACCGTGGTTTCCGGAATCTCCGGCTCCGGGAAGACTTCGCTGGCGCTGGACACCGTCTTTGCTGAAGGCCAGCGGCGCTACGTCGAGTCACTTTCCACCTACGCCCGGCAGTTCCTGAGCCAAGCCCGGAAGCCCAGGGTGGATCGCGTCGTAGGGCTGTCCCCCGCGATTTCGATCGAACAGAAGACGGCCGGCCAGAACCCGAGGTCGACCGTGGGCACGATCACCGAAGTCTACGACTATTTGCGCGCCCTGTTCGGGCTGCTGGGGTCTGTCTATTGCCCGGAATGCAGCGTGCAGGCCGGCGCGCAGTCGGCGCAGGAGATCGTGGACCGTATCCTGGACATCCCGAAGGGCCGGCGGCTGTTCATCCTGGCGCCGCAGGCCCCAGGCCGCGGGGAGGACTATCCGACGCTGATCGAGCGGGCCCGGCGCAGGGGGTTTGTGCGCAGCAGACTGGACGGGATCGTGTTCAACCTCGAGGACCCGTTGGAGGTCGACCCTCGCCTGACCCACCGTTTCGAAGTCCTGGTCGACCGGATCAAGGCGGGCCATCAGACGCGCGGGCGGATTTCGGATTCCACAGAGACGGCACTGAATCTATCGGGAGGCGTCGTCGTGCTCGCGTCGCCGGACGACGACGTGGAGACCCGGTTCAGCCAGCACCTCTCCTGTCCTTCCTGCGGGAACAGCTTCGAGCCTCTGACGCCCCAGCGCCTCTCGTTCAACAGCCCGGGAGGCTGGTGCCCTGCGTGCGAAGGTCTGGGTACGCAGAAGGGAATGGGGCGAAACAGCCTGATTCCAAACCCGAAACGGTCTATCATCGACGGCGGAGTCGTCCCCTGGGGCCAACCGACCGGCCCGCTTCTCGAGCTCCTGAAAGCGGTTGCCCGCGACGCCGGTTTCGACCTGAAGGCCCCGATCTCGGACTTTTCCGAGCGTGCGCTGGAAGCCCTCCTCTACGGCCTGGGAGACCGATGGTTGAGCGGTCCGGAAGGTCTTAAGGTTCAGTTTCAAGGACTGTTCTCGACCGTAGAAGCCCTCGTTCGGCTCTCTCCCGGGTTTCGCCGGGAGATGGGTGAGCAGGTGCAGGATGTCGCCTGCCCGTCGTGTCGGGGGTCGCGACTCAATCCGGAAAGCGCGGCGGTCAGATTTCGGGACCGGACGCTGACCGAGGTCGTCGACCTGCCGATCGAGGAAACCTGCGCCTGGTTTCGACAGATGGCGCTCAGCGCCCGGGATCAGCAGGCCGCGGGCGAGATCGTGCAGGAGATCCGAACCCGTCTCTCCTTCCTGGACGAGGTCGGCCTGGGATACCTCGCCCTCTCTCGAAGGGCGCCGACGCTCTCCGGCGGGGAGGCGCAGCGAATTCGGCTGGCCAGCCAGATCGGATCGGGGCTGACTGGCGTGCTCTACGTGCTGGATGAGCCGACGATTGGCCTGCATCAAAGGGACAACCAGCGTCTGCTCTCTGCGCTGAAGCGCCTCAGGGACCTCGGGAATACGCTCGTCGTCGTCGAGCACGACCGTGCGACGCTCGAGGCCTCCGATTACATCCTGGATTTCGGGCCCGGCGCCGGGACCCATGGAGGCAGGATAGTGGCCGCGGGGCGTCCTTCCCGGCTGGGGCTCAAAGGCGGCTCCTTGACGGCGCGCTACCTGAAGGGAAAACTCGGGATCGACGTGCCGAAGCTACGCCGACCGACCGACCGGGGCGCGCTCGTCGTCAAGGGGGCGAGACAGAACAACCTGAAGGATCTGACGGTCCGCTTCCCGCTCTCCACCTTCACGTGCGTCACGGGCGTGTCGGGGTCGGGAAAGAGCTCGCTCGTGAACGACATCCTGTTCGGCGCGCTTGCAGTGAAGGTCAACCGTGCCCGGCAGACGTGGGGCGATCACGACGAAATCGAAGGGCTGGCGCAGATCGACAAGGCTATCAACATCGATCAGACCCCCATCGGGTATTCACCGAGGAGCAACCCTGCCACCTACGTGAAAGCGTTCGATGCCATCCGGCAGCTATACAGCCAACTGCCCAGCGCGAAGGTCAGGGGATATCAGGCCGGTCAGTTCAGCTTCAACAGCCGCAAAGGCCGCTGCGAGGCGTGCGAAGGGCTCGGATCCCGGTGCATCGAAATGCATTTCTTGCCCGATGTCTGGGTGACGTGCGAGGTCTGCGACGGGAAACGCTACAACCGGGACGTCCTGGACATCCTCTACAAAGGGCGGTCGATCGCGGATGTCCTGGATATGACGCTGTCCGAGGCCCTGACCCTGTTCGAAAACGTTCCCCGGGTGCAGAGGCCCCTGAAAACCCTGGATGACGTTGGCCTCGGCTACTTGAAGCTGTGCCAGGCGTCTACGACGCTGTCCGGGGGAGAGGCCCAGAGGGTGAAGTTGGCCAAGGCACTCTCTCGGCCGAACACCGGGAGGACGGTCTACCTCCTGGACGAGCCGACCACCGGCCTCCACGTGGCGGACATCCAAAAGCTTCTGGACGTGCTGAACTTGCTCGTGGACGGCGGGAATACGGTGATCGTGGTCGAGCACAACCTGGATGTGATCAAGACCGCCGACTGGGTGATCGATCTGGGTCCTGAAGGCGGAGACGATGGCGGTTTTCTCGTGGCAGCCGGCACGCCCGAGGCGGTGGCGGAGACGCCGGCGTCTCACACGGGCCGGTTCCTGAGGCAGGTGCCGGACCCGGGACAGGCCGCCCGACGCCCCGCCTCGACAGGAACGACAGATGGCAATGACTTCGCCTCCGACTTGAGGAAACACAAGTGAACGTGAAGATCCCGAATCGTGCCTGTTTCAAGTTTTCCTACGCCTGCCCTTACCGCGCCACCGCGCCGAAGCTGGACGGATGTCTCGCAGGCTGGGGGGATGCATACCGCATCCCGGACCTGACCGCGCTTGACGGGGACGTGGCCTTTGCAGATCTCTTCATGGCCTGGAACGAGACCGGCCTCTATTTCGCCGTTCGGGTCGAAGGCTCGCGCGCGGACGTCCTGCCGAGACAACCGCTGAAGGGAGATGGCCTGCAAATCTGGATCGATACGCGCGACGTTCGGGACGCGCACCGGGCGAGTCGCTACTGCCATCATTTCTATTTTTTACCGAAAGGGACCGGAAGAGGCGGCCGATCCCCGATCGGGAAGCAGATGCGCATCCGCCGCGCGCGTTCTTACGGCCGATTGTGCGATCCCCAGATCCTGCGCGTTGCATCCACGGTCCTCGACTCCGGCTACCGGATGGAGATCCACCTGCCTTCCGAAGCCCTGATCGGGTTCGATCCGGAGGAAAACAACCGGCTGGGATTCACCTATCTGCTGAGGGACGGGAAGGGCGGGCGGCAGTACTGGACCGCGGACGACCCGCTTCCTGTATCCTACGACCCCAGCCTGTGGGGTCGGGTGGAATTGGTCCGCTGACCGATCTTTTGGGCTTGAAACGCCAATTTTCCCTTGACTTGGGGGGTGGAAGTTGATAGGGTTTAACGCCATCGATGCCCAGGAAGGAGGTTGTCGTGCGTGGGTTCGCAGAGATCCCGTTAATTATCACAGTGTGAACGATATCTAAACGTTGCCTGGTGCTTGAATTGAGACCGATTTGAAGCCATCCTCAACATTTGGATGGTATTTTTTTACCCTGGATCGTCGCCGGATCTCGGATTAAAATATCTCATAGATTACTGATATAAAACAAAATAGAGTCTTCACTTGAAGAAGTTTATTGAACCTTCCACGGCAGCTGTCGAGCGCGCGCTCAACGCGATCCTGGAGAAAGACGAGGAGACGCTGATTCAGGCCTCCTCCGACCTCGACCTGGACGGGACGTACGGGAGGCCGTGGGTCGTCGTCACGGGGAAACGGGTCCTGATCCTTCCCGACGACGGGGCGGCGGAGTGTATCGAGGTGTCTCTCGACGAGGTCATCTCGGCCCGGACCGAGTCCCTCGTCGGGGGGGCCCGCCTCGAGATCGAGTGTCGCGAGAAGCCGACGGTCCAACTCCCCTACACGCACACGGAGGCGGCCAAGTTCTCGAACGTGGCCGTCGGCATCGAACAGCTGCGCAAAGGGGAGTCGCCGGAGATCGATACCCGGATCGACCGCGTTCGATGCCAGAAGTGTGATCGTCCGCTGCCGGAAAAGAACGGCATCTGCCCCGCCTGCATTCGCCGATTGGCCACGCTCGGCCGGATTGCAGGCTACCTCAGGCCCTACAAGAAACAGGCCGTACTGCTGGCCTTTGCGTCCGTGTTGACAACGGTCGCGGAGCTGATCCCGCCGCTGATTACCAAACGGATTGTGGACGACGTGCTTGTCCCGGCAGAGGGGGAGGGCGCGGTGTCCGATCCCGAGGCCCGGGTGACCCTCCTGGGCCTGCTTGTGCTGGCCCTCGTGGGCGTACGCGTTGTGACCTGGGCGGCCGAGTGGATTCGCGGTTGGACCGTGGCGTGGTTGGGCGCGCGCGTGACAACCGATATCCGAAGTCAGCTCTACAAGCAGCTGGAACTGCTTTCACTCTCCTTCTATGACAAACGCCAGGTGGGGGCCGTGACGTCGCGCGTGACGAGGGACAGCAACCGCCTTCAGGACTTCCTGGTAGACGGGCTTCCTTACCTCGTCATCAACGGCCTCATGCTCCTCGGCATTCTGGGCCTCTTGCTCTACATGAGTTGGAAGTTGGCGATCTATGTCCTCCTTCCGGTCCCGATCATCACGGTGTGGGCGACCGTTTACTGGCGTCGGATGCGATTCATCTTCAGGAAGTGGATGCAGGCCTGGTCCGTCATGATTTCGAGAACGAACGAGGTGCTGCGGGGCATTCGCGTCGTCAAGGCTTTCGGGGGCGAAGAGGGGGAAATCGGCACCTTTGAAAGACTCAACCTGAAGCTCACCCGAACCGCGGTGCGGACCGAAGTCAACCGAGTCTTCTTTTTCGCGACGATGACGTTTCTCACCGGGCTCGGGGTCATCATCGTCTGGTTCTTCGGTGGCGAGGACGTTATCCGGGGAGAGGTGACGCTCGGCACCCTCCTGGCATTCTACAGCTACATGTGGCTGCTCTACGGACCGCTTCACTGGTTCGGGCGGGTCAACAGCTGGATGTCGCGGGCCTTCGCCGGGGCCGAGCGGATCTTCGAGATCGCGGACATCCCGGGAGAGGCCTACGAAGATCCGGACGCCGTCGCCATGCCGAACATCCAGGGGCACGTTCGGTTCCGGGACGTCAGCTTCGGATACGACAAGAGCAAGCCGGTTTTGCACAACATCGACCTGAACGTTGCCGCGGGGGAGATGATCGGTCTTGTGGGCAAGTCGGGCGTGGGGAAGACGACGACCGTGAATCTGCTTTGCCGATTTTATGAAATCGACCGCGGGAGCATCGAGATCGACGGCGTCGACCTTCGAAAGATCCGCCTGACCGACCTGCGCGATCAGATTGGGATCGTGCTCCAGGAACCTCTGCTGTTCAGCGGATCGATCGCGGAGAACATCGCCTACGGCAGGCCGGGGGCACGGTTCGACGAAATCGTGGCGGCGGCTCGGGCAGCCAACGCGCACGACTTTATCGTGGCCAAGCCGGATGGCTACGATGCCCAGGTCGGCGAGCGGGGGGGCAGCCTCTCGGGGGGCGAAAGACAGCGGGTCTCCCTCGCGCGCGCCATGCTGCACGATCCGAAGATCCTGATCCTGGATGAGGCGACCTCCTCGGTCGACGTCGAGACCGAGAAGAGGATTCAAGGGGCGATCGGTCGGCTGATCAAGGGGCGGACCACGTTCGCGATCGCACACCGACTTTCTACGCTGAGAGACGCTGACCGCCTGGTCGTCCTCGAGGACGGCCGGATCGTGGAGATCGGCACCCAACAGGCGCTTCTCGACAGACAGGGAAAGTTTTACGGCCTCGTGAAGCTGCAGCAGGAGATCGCAGAGATGATCGCAGTCGGAGAATAAATGGAACGCACGCACCCATTCAGAGAACAACTGCCCGAGGCGATCCGTTCAAAGCTCAACAGGGCGAGGACACCGAACGAGGAGGTGCTCGTCCAAGTCGCGACCGATCTCACGGCAGACGGACAGTTCGGCCAGCAGTGGCTCGTGATGACAGACCAGAAGCTGACGGTGATCCCTGCTGACGGAGGGAAAACCGCTCAGGTGCCGATTTCGGAGGTGACGGGCGTACGGATCGAAGATTGGGTCGGCGCCGGCCGAATGGAGGTCGATCGAAGAGGGGGGCGGCCGCTGAGCCTTTCCTTTACCCAGTCCCTCAGGCCCAAGTTTGCGGAGGTGGCGGAGGGCATCCGACAGCTGACCCGAGGCGAGCCCCTTGCGCTGCCGACCGAGTTGGAGAAGAAGCGGTGCCCAGAGTGCGGACGGCTGCTGCCCGAGGGGACTGCGCTCTGCGCCTTTTGCCGAAAGTCGCGGGAGACGCTGAAGCGTCTCATCGGCTACATGTTCTCCTTCAAGAAAAGATTTGTGTTGATGGTCCTCCTTACGGTTACGACGACGGCACTGGGCCTGATGCCGCCCAAGATCACGCAGCACGTCATCGACGACGTACTGACGCCCCGCGCCAATGTCGACCTCCTGGTTCATCTCGTCCTTCTGCTGCTTTCCGTCCGGGCTGTCATTTGGGTGAATCAGGTCGCGACGGAGTGGTTGAGCCGATGGCTGGGACACCGCTCGATTCAGGACATGCGTGTCGAGCTGTTCCGGCACTTTCAGTTTCTGCCCCTGCGCTTCTACGACAAACGAAAGATCGGCGCGCTGATTTCAAGGATGTCCACGGATACGGACAGGCTTGAAGAGTATTTCATCATCGGGGTTCCGTTCGTTTTCTCCAATACGCTGATGGCCGCGGGGATCTTGAGCCTGCTTTCGATCATGAACTGGGAGCTCACCCTTTTCGTGCTCATCCCGATCCCGTTCGTCATTTTCGCAGGAACGACCATCTGGAGCCGGATGCTGCGCCTGTTTCAGAGATGGTCCAACAAATGGGCCCGCCTGCACGCGCACCTGAACGAATCGATCACCGGCATCCGCGTCGTGAAGGCGTTCTCGCAGGAGGTCCGGGAAGGGGAGCGGTTCAACCGCCGAAATGAAGACCTCTGTCAGGTCGACATCAACGTGGAGCGAAACTGGTTCGTCTTTTTTTCCTTGTCAAACTTTCTGATGAGCTTCGGCGCCTTTTCCGTGTGGTACTTCGGAGGGCGTCAGATCCTGAAGGAAGAGCTGACGCTGGGCGCCTTGATTGCGTTCATCAGCTACCTCTGGATGTTGTACGAACCCCTGCAGTGGCTGGGCGCCCTTTACAACTTTACGCTGGGCGCGTTTGCCGGAGCCAGACGGGTGTTCGAGGTGATCGACAGCGATCCGGAACCGTTTGACGCACCGGATGCGATCCAGATCCCCGGCATTGAGGGTCGCATCACCTTCAAGAACGTCGCGTTCGGCTACGATCCGGGAAAACCTGTGCTGAAAGGGATCGACCTGGATGTGGCGCCGGGAGAAATGATCGGCGTGGTCGGCAAGACGGGCGCCGGGAAGACGACCCTGATCAACCTGGTCTGCCGACTTTACGATCCGAACCGAGGCGCGATCGAAGTGGACGGCGTCGACATGCGAAAGATTGAATTAAAATGCCTTCGATCCCAGATCGGCGTCGTACATCAGGAGCCGTTTCTGTTCGATGCCACGATCGCCGAGAACATCGCCTACGGCGTGCCCGGGGCCGCCTTCGAGGAGATCCTCCAGGCCGCCATCGCGGCTGAGGCGCACGAATTCATCATACGAAAACCTGAGGGCTACGACACGATCGTGGGCGAAGGGGGCAAGATGCTTGCCGGCGGAGAAAGGCAGCGGATTGCGATCGCCCGGGCGATCCTCTACGACCCGAGGATTCTGATCCTGGACGAGGCGATGTCCTCTGTGGACACGCCGACCGAGAAAAAGATCCAGTCCGCGATATCGCGCCTGGTGCGGGGTCGTACGACGTTCGCGATTGCCCATCGACTGTCGACCCTTCGGAGCGCGGACCGCCTGGTCGTTTTGGACGAAGGTAAGGTGGCTGAAGTGGGGACACACGCGCAGCTCCTGAACCGCAAGGGCATCTTCTACCGGTTCGTCGAGACGCAGAAGGAGACGAGCGCCGTCATCCAAGTCGGTAAGGTGGCATAGGTCGCGCCGAGATTGCCATGAATGATCGTCATAAATTGGACACCGCGGATCAGGAGGGCGCGTGGAAACCCACGCCGATCGAGGTGCGTCACCCCGAGCGGGTGAACCCGAACGACGTGTGGCTTTTCAGGGCGCCGGCCTGGAAGCTTCGGCTGACCCTGGAGAGCGATCGGTCCTACCTCCAGGTCAAGATCGTCCGTGCAGCACCCCTGACCCATCCGGATGGCTACATCTGTTTCCTGGACGCAAAGGATGAGATGATCTTTATGGTCGACCGCATCGACGAACTCCCGGAGGCGTCCCGCCCGTTGGTCCTTGAAGAACTCCAGACGAGGTATCTGACGGCGCGCGTCGAAAAGGTCCACGCTGTTCAGACCGACTACGGCGTCTCCTACTGGGATGTCGAAACCGACCGGGGACGACGGGAGTTCGTGGTCCGGGACGTGGCCGAGCACGCGCAGTGGCTGGGCGAGCATCGGCTGATCGTCGTGGACGTGGACGGAAACCGATTCGAGTTTCCGGATCTGAGCGTTTTAGACCGGAAAAGCCTTGCATCCATCGATCTGGCCTTGTAGATGGCCGTAGACGCCTGCCGATCTTCGATCCGGACGCCGTGAAAGCACGGGCGTGCGTTCCTTGATGCGAGGTTCACGCATTCACCACACGTCCTGGAGGACGCCGTGAAAAAAATCACGATCTACATCCTCGCCTATATCGGCGCAGCCGTTGTGCTCACCGTCCTGGTGGCGACGGTCGCCGTTCTGCTCCGGACGACGCCCGCGGTGCCGGACGCGACGATCCTGGAGGTCGATTTCGAGAGACGCGTCGTTGAAGCGATCGGAAATCACCCGCTGACCCGGCTTTCGGAGGGCGAGGTGCTCGTCGTCCGGGAGATCGTGGAGGCGCTCGAACGCGCCTCTGACGACGCGAAAGTGATCGGGCTGATCGCCCGGGTGGGCAAGACCTCGATGGGCTGGGCACAGATTCAGGAGGTCCGAGACGCGGTGATGGCATTTCGGAAGGGCGGGAAGCTTGCGGTGGCTTATGCGGAAACCTTCGGGGAGGTCGGTCCGGGAAACCGGACCTACTATCTTGCGACCGCGTTCGAAAAGATCTACCTGCAGCCTTCGGGCGATCTTGGCCTCACCGGGCTCATCGCAGAGCAGCCGTTCCTGAAGGGGACGTTCGAGAAGCTTGGTATCGAACCCAGGCTGGACCATCGCCACGAATACAAGAACGCGATGAACCAACTGACCGAGCGCGCGTTCACCCGGCCGCATCACGAAGCGACCGAAAAGATCGTCTCCTCGTTGTGCGGTCAGATGATCCGGGGAATCGCAGCGTCTCGGAAGCTTTCTGAGCGGGAGGTCCGTGTGAGGATGGAGGAAGGGCCTTTCTTCGGGCAGGAGGCGGTCGAGACAAAGCTTTTGGATGGGCTCGCCTACAGGGATGAGGTTTACGAACAGATGAAGGCCGAAACCTCCCGGGACGCGAACATGCTCTCCCTCGGCAGCTACCTCAAGCGCACGGGAGGACCTCACGATCGAGGCGAGGCGATCGCCTTGATCTACGGAACCGGACCTGTGATGCGGGGAAAAAACAGTTCGGATTCGAACATGGGGTCGGACACGGTGACGGAGGCGTTCCGCACCGCCGTGGAGGACGAAGAGGTCCGTGCCATCCTGTTTCGCGTCGACAGCCCGGGCGGTTCTTACGTCGCATCCGACGCCATTTGGCGGGCAACGACCCGGGCGAGAGCGGCTGGCAAACCGGTGATCGTCTCCATGGGAAACGTGGCCGGTTCAGGGGGCTATTTCGTCGCGATGTCAGCCGACAAGATCGTGGCTCAGCCCGGAACGCTGACCGGATCGATCGGGGTCGTGGGCGGAAAGATGCTGACGAAGCATTTCTGGGAGAAACTGGGCTTGACGTGGGATACGGTCCAAACAAGCGCCAATTCTCAGATCTGGTCCAGTCTACACGACTACTCCGAGACAGGATGGGGAAGGTTGCAGACCTGGCTGGACCGGGTTTACGCAGATTTCACCCGTAAGGTCGCAGAGGGGAGGGACCTGCCGCTGTCGACCGTCCGAGAGGTGGCGAAAGGCCGGGTCTGGACCGGAGAGGATGCCAAGGCGCTTGGGCTGGTGGACGCGCTTGGTGGGTTGGATGTGGCGCTCGACCTGGCCAGAGAGGCGATTGGGCTCTCTGCCGACGCGCCCGTGCATCTGAGGGTGATCCCAGAGGAAAAATCGACGCTGGAGCTGATCTTGGCGCAGGTTCTGAACGGAGCGGTGGCGGGGGGCCTCCTTTCGCCGCTTACCGACCTGCTGGAGACGCTTCGCCCGGTGACCGATCTGGTCGACCAGCTCCATCCAGCCTCCGAGCCGGATGCCTTGATGATGAACGGCCAGACGCGGATTCGGTAGGCGGGCGTCCGTCCGTAGCCCTGCTACGTCAGGCTCCGGATTCGGTTGATTTGATTCCGGGGAAGTCGTATGTTATCCTCCCCGTCTTGCTTCTGAACTCTTTCCAGGACAAGGAATGCGAGTGACGATCCTTGGTTCGGGGACTTCTACCGGGGTCCCGGAGTACAGGTGCGCGTGCGGGACCTGCCAAGATGCGCGCCGAGCCGGGTCCAGAAACCGTCGCACCCGGCCCTCGTGCCACGTGGAAGTCGACGGGGCGCGACTCCAGTTCGACACCGGTCCGAATTTCCTGGATCAGATCGACAGAAACGGCGTGACCCATATCGACGCCGTGATCTATACCCACTGCCATTCCGATCATATAAGCGGGACCAACGACCTGGTCATGCCCTGTCGCAAGCAGGACGTGGACATGCCGATCTTCGGACCGGAAGAGACGATGCGTGTCCTCCAGCGAAACTTCGACTACATGTTCTCCAACGAGACCTTCAAGGGAGGTGGGGTAGCCCATCTGGTCCCGAACGCCGTTTCCGGCCGCTTTACGGTCTGCGGCGTGGAAGTTGTGCCCGTCCCGGTCACGCACGGTGCCGTGGAGACGGTCGGCTACCGGATCGGGTCGTTCGGTTACCTGCCCGATGTCAAGCAGATCTCGTCCGAGGCACTGGCGTTGCTTCGCGGGATCGACGTACTGGTGATCGACGGTCTCAGCTTCAATCCCCGTCATCCGACCCATCTCTCCGTCGGTGAATCGGTGAAGCTCTCGATCGACCTGGGGCCCAGCAAGACCTATCTCACGCACATTATGCACCGGTTGGATCACAGGCATTTCGAGGAACAATGCAGGGCCGAGGACGTGGATTTGCCCGAGACGGTCGGCTTGGCCTACGACGGTCAGGTCATCGCCTGCTGAAACGCGCGTAATAGATCCAGACCCCAGTCCGCTTTCCCGGTCAGGCGTCTGGCGTCTCGAAGCCTCTGAAGAGAGGTGCATTCGTGGAGATCAACGAGCGGTTGGAGGTTCGCGACTTGGCGCCCAAGCTTCAAAGGCTGTTCGCGCTCTCGGCAAAGAAGATTGCCTCGCTCGATGCCAGTTGGGATCCGAGATCCGGGGCCCCCGTGCACACGGTGGACGGGGTATACGGCTCCAGGAGTTGGACGGAGTGGACGCGGGGATTCCAGTACGGCTGTGCGCTCCTTCAGTTCGACGTCTCCGGAGATGAGCGCTTCCTCGCCATCGGCCGCCAGGGCACCGGCGAGTGGATGGTCTCCCACCTGACCCATATCGGTGTGCACGATCACGGATTCAACACGATCTCCAGCTACGGAAACTTGAGGCGCATGTCGATCGAGGGGGTAACGCCGGACGATCCGGGAGAGCGCCGGTTCTGTGAGTTGGCCATCCGGGCGTCAGGGGCGGTCCAGGCTTCCCGTTGGACCCGACTGAATCGCGGCAAGGGCTACATCTACTCTTTCAACGGTCCCCACTCCCTGTTCTGCGACACGATACGGACCTGCCGGGTGCTTGGGCTCGGCCACCAGCTGGGGCAGGTGCTCCTCGGAGAAAACGATCGATCGATCTCTCTCCTCGAACGCATGATTCGCCACGCCGAAACCACGGCCCGCTTCAACGTCTACTACGGCGAAGGCCGCGACATCTACGACGTCCCAGGCCGGGTGGCACACGAATCGGTCTTCAACGTCAACGATGGGAACTATCGCTGCCCCAGCACACAGCAGGGCTACTCGCCCTTCTCCGCCTGGACCCGGGGGCTTTCGTGGGTCGTCACCGGCTACGCGGAGCTGCTCGAGTTCCTCGAGGTCTTGAGCGACGAAGCGCTGAATCCGTTCGGGGGGCGCGCGCAGGTTGAAGAGATGCTCAGGAAGCCGGCCGTGGCTGCGTCCGACTTCTACATCGCGCAGGGTGCCGCGGCAGACGGGATCCCTTACTGGGATACGGGCGCGCCCGGGTTGGCCCGGATGGGCGACTACCTGACGCGACCTGCCGACCCGTTCAACGCGTTCGAGCCGGTAGACAGCTCGGCGGCGGCGATCGCCGCACAGGGGCTCTACAGACTCGGCAGCTATCTGGGGGGGCGGGAAGGCCGCCGGTATCGGAAGGCGGCGCTCACGATCGCGGACACGCTCTTCTCACGACCCTATCTCTCTGAAGATGAAGGCCATCAGGGTCTGCTGCTCCACACGGTCTACCACCGGCCGAACGGCTGGGACCCCCTGCACGCAGGTCAGGACGTCCCGAACGGGGAGTCCTGCCTGTGGGGAGACTACCACGCCATGGAGTTGGCCGCGCTGCTGCATAGAGAGATCCACAAAAAGCCCTACTTGACGTTCTTCGACAAGCCAGGTGCGGGCGTCGCAGCCTGAACCAGGCAGCCATCGATAAAAGATGAAACCGTTTGGTGACCCGTAACATTAAAAAGGTTGCGTGAGCGCCCGTGCGCGAGCGCCTTCGATCTCATCGGAGACATTGAGGCCGTGAAAACCGTCATCGCCACGCTGGCATCGATCCTGGCTCCCGCCTTGTCGCTGTTCGGCGCGCCAGAGGGCGGCCGCCATTTCGAGCATTCCGGGTTGGACCGGGTCTTGGCGGCCTACGTGAACGATCAGGGCCTTGTGGACTACGCGGGGCTGAAACGGGGGTCGGGTGATCTGGAGGCCTATGTCGAGTTGCTGGAGGTCGCGAGTCCCAAAAGCCATCCCGGACAGTTTCCGACCCGGGCCCACGAACTGGCCTACTGGATCAATGCCTACAATGCCTTTGTCTTAAAAGGTGTCGTCGACGCCTATCCGGTCCGGAGCGTGAAAGAGATCAAGCTGCTGTTCGGTTTCTTCAAGCGAACCGACTTCACGGCAGGGGGCGCGCGCTACACGCTCGACGACATCGAACACGAGATCTTGAGAAAGGCGTTCGATGAACCTAGGATTCACGTAGCGATCAGCTGCGCTTCCATGGGGTGTCCCCCTCTTGAACAGCGGGCTTACCACCCTGAAGACGTGGAGGCACGGCTCGAGGAGGCCATGAAGCTGTTCATTCGAGAGCGACGGAACGTCCGGATTCTCCGGGAAGAGAAGAAGGTCGTTCTGTCGAAGATTTTCGATTGGTTCGAAGCCGATTTCACGGGGTGGTACAAAAAGACTCTCGGAAAGAAGGAAGGGACGATCGTGGATTACCTGAACCTTTACCTCCCCCTGGAAGATCGGGATTTTCTGCGCGCGCATCCGGACGTCAGCGTCGAATACGACGCCTACGACTGGACGTTGAACGATCAGGCCATGCCGTGATCGGCAGGAGGAAGATATGCCCGGGATCAGGAGGCGTCGAGGATGGGAAATCGCGGAGCGAGAAGCAACGCCTGAAGCTGCCTACCTGAACCGGAGGCGGTTTCTAATCACCTCAGCGGCCACGAGTGCAGGCCTGCTGCTGGGCTGCACCGGAGGCCGCTCGCCCGCAGATCAGAAGGCCGAAGCCGCTGCCATACAGATTCCAGAGGCGCCCGAGGGCATCTACCCGGCAGAACGGAACCCGGCCTACACCGTCGATCGTCCCCTCACAGAAGAGGGGGTCGCGGCCACGCACAACAACTTCTACGAGTTCTCGGAGGTCAAGGATCGGGTTTGGCGCCTCGTGGATCGTTTCCAGACCCGTCCGTGGGCCGTGGAAGTGACCGGTCTCGTGGAAAAGCCCGGCATTTTCGACGTGGACGATCTGGTTCGCAGGATGCCGGTCGAGGAGCGCCTCTATCGCCTCCGATGCGTGGAAGCATGGGCGATGACCGTGCCCTGGACCGGGTTTCCCCTCAAAGCGCTCGTGAAAGCCGTGCAGCCGCGATCGGAGGCCCAATACGTCCGCATGGTGACGTTTCTCAGGCCGGAAGAGGCAGTGGGCCAGAAGCGGCAGCACTGGTATCCCTGGCCTTATTTCGAGGGCCTGCACATGCGCGAGGCCCTGAACGACTTGACGCTTCTGGTCACGGGTATCTACGGACACGCCCTTTCCAAACAACACGGGGCGCCGATTCGCTTGATCGTCCCCTGGAAGTACGGATACAAGAGTATCAAGTCGATCGTCTCGATCCAGTTTACGCGGGAGCGGCCCCCAACGTTCTGGAACCGCGTTGCACCGGACGAATACGATTTCTGGTCCAACGTCAATCCGAACGTGCCGCATCCCCGCTGGTCCCAGAGGAGCGAACGGTTGATCGGCACGGGCGAGCGCGTGCCGACGCGAATCTACAACGGGTATGGCGAATACGTTGCCCATCTCTACGGTTAAGGTGCAGGACTTGCCGGGCCTCTAGAACGCCCGACAGATCTCTCCAGGGCAGATTGGAAGAGGGAGCCGCGTGGAAGCCGTCTCCGATATGTTGAGCGCCATCGGTCCTTACGCGCGCCAGGTCGAAAGGAGACTGGCGGACTGGAACGAAGCCGGGCGGGTCGGGCGGATCTGGAACCGGGATCCAACGATCTGGTCTGGCGCGGATGAAGACCGATGGCTGGGGTGGCTCGGGCTCGCCGATCGCAAACCGCCGACCTCTGTTCAGACCTTCCGAGAGATCCGGGCCCGGAGATTTCAGGATGTCCTCCTGCTCGGCATGGGGGGAAGCAGCCAATGCGCCGAGGTCCTACGTCGGACGTTCGGGCGATCTGGGGGCTGTCCGCAACTCCACGTCCTGGATTCCACGATCCCGAGTCAGGTTGCGCGAACCCGAAGCCGATTGTCTCCCGAGCAGACGCTCTACATCGTGGCCAGCAAGTCGGGGACGACGACGGAAACCGGTCTCTTGTGCGATTTCTTTCTCGAGGAGACAAAAAGGGCGGTGGGGGACGCTGCGGGCGGCCACTTCGCCGTTATCACCGACCCCGGCACGCCCTTGGAGGTGTTTGCTCGAAAAGAGGGATTCGCGTTCTTTTTTCTCGGCGAGCCCGACGTGGGCGGGAGGTTTTCGGCCCTCTCCAGCTTCGGCCGCGTGCCCGCCCGGGTGATCGGCCTGGCGTTCGACCGGCTCCTCCGGAGCGCGGCTCACATGGCCGACAGATGCGGGCCGGCGGTGCCCTGCGAGCAAAATCCGGGTGCGGCCCTGGGGATCACGTTGGCAGAGCTGGCCCTTCAAGGGCGCGACAAGGTCACGCTGGTGATCGCGCCGGAGCTCCAAGCCTTCGGACCGTGGCTGGAGCAGCTGCTCGCCGAGAGCACGGGCAAAAAGGGGCGCGGGCTCATCCCGATTGAGAACGAACCGCTAGGACCTGCAGATCTCTACGGCGACGATCGCCTGTTTGTCTACATCCACCTTGCGTGGCCGCGCGACTCCGAACAGGAGGAAACGATCGAGGCGCTCGATGCGGCAGGCCATCCCGTGATCCGAATCGCGCTCGATGATCGGTTCAGCCTGGGCGGGGAGTTCTTTCGATGGGAGATGGCCGCCGCAGTTGCAGGCAGCGTGCTGGGCGTCAACCCGTTCGATCAGCCGAACGTTCAGGAGAGCAAGGCCCTCACGGCGGGGCTGACAGAGACGTATGAACGGGAAGGGGCGTTGCGGGCCGATCTTCCTTTCCTGTCCCAGGACGGGGTCGCGGCCTTCGCCGACGATCGTAACACGGCGGTCCTCTCGGGTGCGTCGTCGTTGGTCGAGTGCGTGCGCTTCCACTTGCGCCGCCTTCGCCAGGGGGATTATCTTGCCCTCTGCGCCTATCTCGATCCCGTGCCCGAGACCCTCGAGCTCTTGCAGGCCAGCCGGGTCGCAATTCGAGCGCGTACAGGGGTTGCGACGACGCTCGGATTTGGCCCCCGATACCTCCATTCGACCGGACAGATGCACAAGCGCGGGCCGGACCGTGGCCTCTTTGTTATCATAGACGCGGACGATCCGGACGAGCTGCCGATTCCGGGGCGTCGCACGACGTTCGGCGTCCTCAGCACGGCTCAGGCACTCGGAGATTTCGCGGCGCTGAACCGCCGCGGGAAAAGGCTGATCCGGTTGCGCCTTTCGGGCGATCTGGCGGCAGGCCTTTCAGCATTCCACAAGGCGGTGCTGGAAGCGCTGTCGTAGGGCGAGGTATGGAAACAGATCGAGGCGCCCGCTGCGCAGCGCGGGCCCTCTCTCAGGAGATGGAGACCAGGACCGTGTCCCAGACCCTCACGGAAATGCGAATCGCGCCCGAAAAGTTTCGCGATCCCCGGATCACGGCCAAAGGGGAACAGCGCGCCCACGTTGCCCTCCAAAGCCTGAACACGCTTTGGTTCAACACGGGCACGCTCTGCAATCTGACGTGCGTGAGTTGCTACATCGAATCCAGTCCCCGAAATGACCGGCTCGTCTATTTGACAAAGGATGAGGTGGCTGAATATTTGGCCGAAATCGAGAACGATCAGCTCGACACGCGCGAAATCGGGTTTACGGGAGGGGAACCCTTCATGAATCCCGAGATCGTGGAGATCCTCGAAACCTGTCTCGCGCGTGCCTTTGAGGTGCTCGTGTTGACGAACGGCATGCGACCCATGATGAAACTGAAGGATCGGCTCCTCGCCCTGAACGGGCGATTCGGAAAGCGGCTGAAGGTCCGCGTCTCCATCGATCACTACGCGCGGGAATTGCACGAGCAGGAACGCGGATTCCGGTCTTGGGGACCCACGATCCAGGGTCTGAGGTGGCTCTCCGACAGCGGGTTCAACCTCACGGCCGCCGGCCGCACGTTCTGGGACGAGCCTGAGGACAGCCTGAGGGCGGGCTATCGAGACCTGTTCGCAGACCTGGACGTCGACATCGACGCGGACGACCCGGTCCAACTGGTGCTCTTTCCCGAAATGGATGCACGCGTCGACGTTCCTGAAATCACGACGAAGTGCTGGGATATCGTGGGGGTTTCCCCGAACGACATGATGTGCGCCACCTCCCGCATGGTCGTCAAACGAAAAGGAGCGCCTCACCCGGTGGTGGTCGCCTGTACGCTCTTACCCTACGACCCGCAGTTCGAGATGGGCCGGACGCTCCGAGAAGCCTCTGGCACCGTGATGCTGAATCATCCCCATTGCGCCAAGTTCTGCGTGCTGGGAGGGGCATCCTGTGCCGGATGACGAGCGCGCCCGTGCCGGCGCAGACTCGGGCCACTGCTGCGGGACACGCGGCCGACCCGAGGCGCGTGCGTGTCTTCCGGGGGCTCTGAATTCAGGTCTCTAAAAAGCGTTCGATCTCGCGTCGTATGCCATCACGTACGGCCCTGAAGACCTTCATTCTTTCTCCTTCTCGCCCCGTGGTTTCCGCAGGATCCTTGAAGCTCCAATGAAGATGACGTGTGCCGGCTGGAAAGACCGGACAACGCGTTTTCGCACCGTCGCAGACCGTAATCACGTAGTTGAAGCGCCTCCCTGAAAACGTGTCCACACCCTTCGAGGACTGCCCCGAGATGTCGATGTTCAATTCCTTCAGCGCCTTCACGGCCAGCCGGTTCAATTCGGACGGATGCGTGCCCGCGCTGAAGACCCTGAACCGATCCTTGCCCAGGCACCTCAGCAGCCCCTCGGCCATCTGGCTGCGGCAGGCATTCCCGGTGCAGAGAAAGAAGACGTCTATCCGGTCCACGTCCACCCCTTTATGGCGAAACGGCCAGTTCGACGCGGCGTGTCAAGGAGGCAGGGGGGAGACAGCGCGCATCGTCGCAGGCCTGATACGCGACCGTGAGGCGTATCTGCCCGCGGCTGCCCGGGGGGGTCGCGGTGCTCAGTTTGAGGGTCGCTCGGATCGGGACGATGCCGTCGTATACAGCGAGGGGCTGATCCGCAAACCCGAGCGCCACGTCGGTCCCGCGCGGGTATTCGATCGAGATGACATCCAACGCCATGGGTGACGCCACGCTCAGTTCCGTCGGCACGAGGAAGTCGAGCGACACCGGGTTCGCGTTGATGTGCCATCCTTCCGCCACCTGGAGCGTGACGACGGCTTCGAACGGTTCGCCTGCAAACGGCCGATCGGTGCTGAGCCGGATGTCGGCCGCGACGCGACCTTCGTCCGTCCAGAGTCGGCGGGGCGCTTCCAGATCTACGGCGGGACGGGACGCCTCCTGCGGCGCCCGGTGATCCAGATAGGCGATCAGCCCCTGTAACATCCGGTTGGAAAATCGGGGATGCGTTTTCAGCTGATCTCCGAAGGCAAGCAGGGTGCGCTCGGCGCCCTTTAAATAGGCCTGTTTGCCGGTCTGTCTCGCCAGGTTCAGAAACAGGCTGACCGCTTCCGCATTGCCGGATGGAATCGCACCATCGGTCGTCTTCTTGATCCGTACAATCAGTTGCGCCGGATCGGCCGTAAAGTAGAATCCGCCCTGTTCGGGGTCCCGGAACCGATCCTGCATCTGCTCCGCAAGCGCCGCAGCCAGTTGCAGGTATCTCTCCTCGCCCGCGGCCCGATGGATGGCCAGGAGCCCCTGGGCCAGAAACGCGTAATCCTCCTGATAGGCCTCGTAAGATGACCTGCCTTCGCGGTAGGTTCGCATCAAGGTGCCGTCCGTTTCCCGGAGATGCGCCAGGACGAACTCGGCGGCGCGGCGCGCAGCCTGCAGGTAGTCCGGCTTGCCCAGCACCTCGTAGCCGTAGGCGTAGGCCGCGATCATCATGCCGTTCCACGCCGTCACGACCTTGGTATCCAGGAGGGGCGACCGGCGGGCCCGCCTCTCGTTCAGGAGCGTCTGCTCGAGACGATCCATTCTTTCCGAGAGTTCGTCCGGCCGCACGCCGACCGCCGTCGCGCTGACCTCCAGGGACCGTGGCATGAAAAGAACCCCTTTTCCGCCCTCCGACGTCGGCGCGAGGTCGTAAGCGGCAAAAAAGAGGTCTGCGTCGCCTTGCAGGACCTGCCGGATTTCCGCTTCCGTCCATACGTAGTACTCCCCTTCGACGTGATCCGTCTGCGAGTCCAGCGCGGAATAAAACCCGCCTTCGGGCGACGTCATCACCCGATCCACGAACCGAAAGATGCCCTCGGCGGCGCGTTTGAAGGTCGACTCGCCCGTCAAGCGGTAGGCCTTCAGGTAGACTTTCGCCAAGTGGGCCTGATTGTAGAGCATCTTTTCGAAGTGGGGGACACGCCAAAGGCTGTCGGTCGCGTATCGATGGAATCCTCCGCCCAGGTGATCGTGTATGCCTCCCAGGTAGATCTTTTCGAGCGTCTGTCGAACGATTTCCAGCGGTTTCGGGTCTCCAGTGCGTTCGTATCGGTCCAGCAGGAGGAGAAGGGCCTGGTCGGGCGGAAATTTTGGCGCCCCGCCGAACCCGCCGTGCTCGGCATCGTGCGCGTCGTAAAGCAACGCGCATGCCTTCTCCACAAGGGTCCAATCGAGCGCGGAGAGGTCCGCTTCTGCGCTCCGCGTCGGCTGGAGATCTGAGATGATCTGGACGACCCTTGCCGCCTGCGCTTCAACGTCTGCCCTTCGCGTCGTCCAAATCTCGTGCATCGCCTGGAGCACGCGGCGAAAGCCGGGCCGCCCGAGCGTCTCGTCGTCTTCGGGCGGGAAATAGGTACCGGCGAAAAAAGGTTTGAGCTCGGGCGTCAGAAAGACCGAATTGGGCCAGCCTCCGTGGCCGGTGAAGATCTGCGTGGCCGTCATATAGATCTCATCCAGATCGGGCCGTTCTTCCCGGTCGACCTTGACGTTGATGAACCATCGATTCATGAGGTCGGCGATCTCGGCGTTGGAGAAGACGAGGCGCTCCATCACGTGACACCAGTAGCAAGCGGAGTAACCGACCGAGAGGAAGATCGGTATGTCTTCTTTCCGGGCCCGCTCCAACGCTTCCGGACCCCACGGGTACCAGTCGACCGGGTTGTGCGCGTGCAGGAGCAGGTAGGGGCTTGTTTCGTGAACCAGACGATTCGTATGCTTCCACGGGCCGTCCTCGTGCGTCGTCTCCCCGGCGGTTGGGCGTTGACGGGATTCGGCCATCCAGTAGGCCGCCAAGCCGACCAGGACAACAGCGAAAATCAAGATCCATCCCTTCTTAAAGGCCGGAACCTCGGACATTCAACGTCCTCCGGAAATTCGAGTCGGCGCTCTCACCACGGGCTGTGCCCGTCGAGGCGAACTCCGATCCTGCCGTTGATCCGCTGCTTTGCGGCGACGCCCATGCCCTTTCTCCGCGCGTCTGCGTGCGATCCTCTTCGACGGTGCGTCCCGCGCTGGGGGGCTGAAAGCAGCGGCAGCCGCACCCTGCCGGCTCGAAAAAGAGATTAGGGATTCCTTCGAAGGACGTCAAGCCCTTTGAGCGTTCGATCTACAGGTGAAGCGCCTCGTGACCTTGACCTTCACCCTGCGATAGTTTACATTACTTCCATCTTTCTCCAGCCAGATCCAGACCTGTCGGCCGCAGTCCTGCTGGCCCAGATCAATCGTGAAAACAACGCGCTATAGAGGCACCCATTACGAGATTGGACGGCAGCGAGGTCGCGCGCTGGGCGCGCTTCCCATGCCGGAAGTCACGAAACAGGACTGCGACTACGCGTTCGCCTGCCTGAGGGAGGCGGAACGGCTCCACGCCCCGCTGGTGGCGCTTTACGAGGGCGTGTTGAAGGGCGGCCGGTTCGACCGGGACCGATTCACTTACTACTTTTTCGCGCGAAGACAAGGCGTCCTCCGCGGCTGTACCGCCTTCTCCGTGCTGCCATCCGCCAGCCGAGACGGCGCTGTGATCGTAGGCCGCAACTACGATTGGGTCTACGCCGATCTGCAGTGGTGCCAGCTCAGACAGATTCAGGCCGAAGGGGCTACGCCCTTCCTTTCCTACACGCACCACTGGGCCGGCCATCCGGACTGTCTCAACGCAGATGGCCTGTATACGGTCATCTCGTCCCTGCCCGGACAGGCGCCCTCAGAGCCCGGTCTGCAGTGGAATCTGCTGGTCGACACGATTGCCGAAACCTGCAGTTGCGTGGCGGAGGCGGAACAGCTCTTGCGGTCTGTGTATCACCTCCGCTCCATGGCCTATCTGATTACAGATGCCAGCGGTCAGGCCGCGGTCGTCGAGGCCAGACCCGGAACGGTGACCGTTCGAAGGCCGGAAAACGGGGTCCTGATCTCGACCAACCATATGCTGGGCGCAGAAGATGCCTCCGAACGCTCCAAGCACTCCAGAATTCGTTATGCATACGTGGCGGATGTGCTTCGCAAACAGGTTGGGGAAGTTGACGAGGCGCTCGTCGAGGAGATTCTTTCCGACCACCACTGCACGATCTGCGCCGGCGTTCACGGCGGCCATCCGACTGCGCCGGGGCGCCGGGAGGGGTGGGGGACGATCTGGTCCTCGATCTGCCGGCCCGATCGGGGCCTGTTGAAGATCGCGCCAGGACACCCCTGTGAAGTCGGTTTTGAAACGGTGCGATTCAACGTGACGGCACCGGAACCGGTCTTGCGATAATCTTTCGGGATCCGTGAGGATCCCCTTGCATCGGTCCTATTTTCGAACGGACTGTCGCGTCTGCCCTGATCCATCTCGACACGTTTCGGGTGGCGTTTATGCACCGGCGCCATTCGTCCGAGGAAAGACCGCTATTTGAAATCCCTGTATGACGCCCTGAGAGATGCCCTTGAAGGCGAGGTGAGGTTCGATCCGGTCTCGCTCCTGCTCTACAGCACGGACGCGAGCATCTACCAGGTTGAACCGCTGGGCGTCGTGATACCGAAACATCGCGCGGACGTGCAAGCGGCCGTTCGGATTGCGAACGACTACAACGTGCCCATCCTGCCTCGGGGGGGCGGCACGGCGCTGGCCGGACAGGCGATCGGCCGGGCGCTGATTCTGGACTGCTCGAAGTATCTGAACCGGATCCTCGAGTTGAACGTGCGGGAGCGTTGGGTGAGGGTCGAACCGGGTGTCGTGTTGGACCTGCTGAACGCCTGTCTGAGACCTCACGGCCTCCAGTTCGCCCCCGACGTGGCCACGAGCAACCGCGCGAATATCGGCGGCATGATCGCAAACAATTCTTCGGGCGCCCATTCGATCCTTTACGGCAAGACGATCGACCACGTCGCCGAACTGCGGGTCCTCCTGGCCGATGGCTCCGAGGCGACGTTCCGCGAGTTGCACGCGGATGACCTGAAAGAAAAAATGGATCAGAAAGACCTGGAGGGCCAATCCTACCGGGAGGTCGTCCGCCTGGCCAGGGTGCACCGGAGTGAGATCGAACGCCGCTATCCGAAACTCCTTCGGCGCGTCGGCGGCTACAATCTGGATGAATTCATCAAGGATCAGCCCTTCAACATGTGCCGCATGATCGTCGGATCGGAGGGCACCCTGGCGACGATCGTGGAGGCCAAGCTGCGCCTGGTCCCGCTCCCGAAGGCCAACGTCCTGGGCGTCGTTCAGTTCGGAGATCTGCTTGAGGCGATGCGTGCTGTCGTGCCGATCCTGGAAACCGGCCCGGTCGCCGTCGAGTTGATCGACCGCATGATCATGGATCAGACCAAGGGGTCTCTCTCGCTCGCGCGCCAGCGGGGATGGATTCAGGGAGATCCGGCCGCGGTCCTGGTCGTCGAGTACTACGGCGCATCAGAAGAAGCGCTGTTACCGAAACTGGATGCGTTGGAACGGGTGCTCCAGAAAAGGAACCTCGGCTTTGCCTTTACGCGGGCTGTCACGGCTGAGGCACAGAACCACGTTTGGAACGTGCGGAAGGCCGGCCTCGGCCTGCTGATGGGGGTGAAGGGAGATCCCAAGCCGATCGCGTTCATCGAAGATGCAGCGGTCCCGACGGAGGTGCTGCACAAGTATATCGCTGAGCTGGACGCGCTTGTCGGATCGAGCGGGGTGTCCGCCGGCTATTACGCGCACGCCAGCGTGGGGTTGCTGCACGTGCGTCCCGTGATCAACTTGAAAAGAGAGCGCGACATTCGGAAGATGCGATCGATCGCGGAGCAGACTCTGGCGCTCGTCGTGAAATACCGGGGGGCCATGAGCGGAGAGCACGGCGACGGCCTGGCGCGCAGCTGTTGGAACGAGCAACTGTTTGGGCGCAGGCTTTATCAGGCTTTCAGAGACGTGAAACAGGCCTTCGACCCTCGCGGTCTGATGAACCCGGGCAAGATCGTCGACGCCCCGATGATGACCGAGAATCTCAGGTATGGGTCCGGCTACGAAGCGTTGACGCTCGATACCCATTTCGACTTTTCGTCCGATGGGGGATTTCACCGGGCCGTGGAGATGTGCAACGGCGTGGGCGAGTGCCGGAAAAGGCAGACCGGCACGATGTGCCCCTCCTACATGGCGACGCTGGAGGAGGCACACTCCACCCGGGGACGGGCGAACGCCCTCCGTGCAGCCATCTCCGGGAAGCTGGAGGGAGGTCTCACGGACGAACGGCTCCACGAGGTCCTCGGCCTCTGCCTGGAGTGCAAGGCCTGCAAGGCGGAATGCCCGTCCAACGTGGATATGGCCAAGATCAAGTACGAATTTCTGGCCCACTATTACAAGGCGCACGGGCGGCCGCTCCGCACCTGGCTTTTTGGGAACATCGAGTTGATCAACCAGGTGGGCTGGGCGTTTGCGCCCCTGGCAAACCGGCTTTCAAAGAGCCGCCTGAGTCGTCAAGTGATGAAATGGCTCGGGATTGCGCCCGAACGCACCCTGCCGCCGTTCGCTCGCGAGCGGTTCACCGATTGGTTTGCCCGGCGCGAGCCGCTGAAGCGCGCGCGCAAAGCGGTTCTGTTCCACGACACCTACCTGACCTACAACCATCCCGAGATCGGGATTGCGGCGACCCGGTTGTTGGAGGCGGCCGGACACGAGGTGCTGCTTCCTTCCAAACGTTGCTGCGGACGACCGATGCTGTCGAGCGGGATGATCGAAGAGGCGAAAACGCACGTCGACTTCAACGTCGCCAGCCTCTATGCGTTGACGCGGATGGGATATCCGATCGTGGGAGTCGAGCCGAGCTGCGTCTCGATGCTGAGGGACGACTATTTGGACCTGACGAACGATCCCAGGGCCCGCGCGGTGTCTGAAAACACCTACACGGCGGAAGAGTACCTGAATCGGCTGCGTGGGGACGGTGTTGAGCTTCCCTTTTCCGGGTCCAAAAAGGAGATCCTTGTGCACGGCCACTGCCACCAAAAGGCGCTCTGGGGCATGGAATCCACGATGGCGGCGCTTGCAATGCCGCCGGGCCATACGGCGACGCTGATCGGATCTGGCTGCTGCGGCATGGCGGGTGCCTTCGGCTACGAGGCCGAAAAGTACGCGGTCTCCCTGAAGGTGGGGGAGGACCGGCTGATGCAGGCGATCCGGGCGGCCGGCCCTGAGGTCGAGATTGCCGCGCCGGGTTTTTCCTGCCGGCAACAGATCGCCCACGCGACCGGTCGACGGGCCCGCCATCCGGTGGAAATCTTGTGGGAAAACCTGAGCGCCGATCCTGGTCTGGCCTGCTGATGGCCACGCGCCTCCACGCCACGGTTCGTGGACGCGTCCAGGGCGTCGGGTTTCGGTTTTTCGCGCAGCGCACGGCCAAACAGCTGGGTCTGGCGGGCTACGTGAGAAACAGGCCGAACGGGGATGTGGAACTGGAGGTTGAAGGCGCGGAGGCGGACGTCTCTGCGTTCGTAGAGGCGATGAGGCGAGGGCCACCCGGAGCTCACGTCGTCTCCGTCGACACGGGCGTGTGCCCGCGCCACGGTTCGGAGTCCGACTTCGAAATCCGTTTTTGAGTAAGGAGCCCCCGTGGATTTATCCGCGTTGATCCGCGACGTCCCGGACTTTCCCAAAAAGGGGATCGTCTTCAAGGACATCACGACGCTGCTGTCGAACGGCCCCGCCTTCGCACAGGCGGCGCGGGCGCTGGCCGGTCGATACCGGGACCGGCGGGTCGAACGGGTCGTGGGTGTGGAAGCCCGGGGCTTCATCCTCGGCGCAGCACTGGCCCTGGAGCTCGAGGCCGGATTCGTTCCGATCCGAAAGCCGGGCAAGTTGCCAGCGGAAACGATCTCTGCCGCCTACGCGCTCGAGTACGGGACCGACGAGGTGGAGATCCACCGGGATGGCATTCAACCGGGACAACGTGTGCTGCTGGTCGACGACCTTCTGGCCACCGGAGGGACGATGGCGGCGGCGTGCGAGCTGGTGGGCGCATTGGAGGGAGAGATTGTCGAGATCGCGTTCCTGATCGAGCTCACCTTTCTGGAGGGGCGAAAGAAACTCGGAGACCGCGGCGTCTTCTCCCTGATCCGTTACTAGCGTCTCTGGTGCTGAAAGCCCGTTCCAGCGTTTGTTTGACAACAGTGCCCCTGTAGCTCAGAGGATAGAGCAGCGGATTCCTAATCCGTTGGTCGGGTGTTCGAATCGCCCCAGGGGTACACCATTTGCAGCCGCTCATGCCTCGTGCATATGCGGCTACGACATGCGATTTGCGCATTGCGCACCCCTTTTGGAGAAGCATCCGGTGATTACCTAGATGGCAACCGCGGCCGTCTATGTAGAAGACCGGTTGAGCGCGTTCGGTTCTAGATCGACCGGGTTGGGTTCGAGTTGGGCTATGAGGCCGACATGGGCCGGACGCGGCGTGGATCGAGGTCGAGCCGCCCGGTGGGCATCGAACTTGGGGGTCTACGCCAAGGCGATAATGAAGGTTTGGGACGAGCACAGCCGTCCATCGTGTTCCAGTGCAGATAGATTCACGCCGCCTTCGAGGAGATGCGCGCTCGCGGCGTGACATTCACCCTGGTGCCTCAGAAGATGGGGTGGGAGCCTTTCGCTATCGTCGACGACGACGGCGGAAACTGGTACGGACAGAGACAGGGGCGCCACGATTCCGGCAGGTCTCGTAGGGGAAGCGCTATCTTTTTACACGACGTCCCGACACGTATAAGCGCCGCCGCCGTGCAATGCGGCTGCGCAGCTACGATTATTCACAGGCCGGCGCCTATTTCGTCACCATTTGCACGCACAACCGTGAAATCTTGTTCGGGGAAATCGCGAATAGGAAAATGATGTTGAATCAGGCGGGCCGGATTGTCGCGGATGAATGGTCGAAATCCGTCCGAATCCGCGTCGAAATCGAATTGGATGCCTGGGTGGTCATGCCCAACCATCTTCACGGGATTGTGATCATAACGAACGGTTACCGTAGGGGCGACCTGCCGTCTTGATCCACCGCAGGCCGTCCCGTGCGCCCCTGCAACGCCACGTACCCGCGACGGATCACCTTCGACAACACCTTGAAACGCCCTCTCTGGCCATCGACCACCTGTAGGATTCCCACACTGTCCTAGCCTTTACCACCGCGCGCGGCTTACCTGCTAGGGCGCAACGCTGCTTCCACCGTTATCCTGCCGCTTCGAAGCCATCCATCCAAACCTACGCCACGCCCGCTCCTCCGCTGATCTCCGCTACTTGAAGGCGACCGCGAAAAGCGCGCTTGCCAGGGCGTTCAACTCCCCGTAGAGCGGTAGTGGCGCACGCCGATTCTCCATACGTGCAGGCACAGACAGAGGAAGAGGAGGCCGATGAGCGGCGCGAGCCACTGGAAGGCGCTCGGCGAACCCAGCGGGTCGGTCCTCTCCAGGATGGCCAGGGCCGGGTAGTAGCTGACGCAGGCCAGGGGCACGACAAAGGTGAAGAACCGCCGGAACCAGGTGCGGTAAATGGAGAGGGGATACTGGGCGGTTTCCACCCCGCCGTAGGTCAGCGTGTTCATGATTTCCAATCCCTCGGTCGTCCAGAAGGCTAGCGTGGCCTGGAGGATCACGACGCCGTAAAACACGCAGGCGCCGCCGAGGATGGCCCCGATCAGGATCAGAATTTTATCCAGGGACCAGGTGATATCCATGGCGAACGCCGCCCAGAGCAGCACGACCAATCCCTGAGAAAACCGCCCGATACGCCGCAGGGTCAGCTCCTGGCCGGCCAGCTGCAGGACGGTGCTGCGAGGGCGCAGGAGCAGCCGATCAAAATCGCCGCTTTTGACGGTGGCGCCAAACTGGTCGAAGCCGCGGGCCGTGGCGTCGGCCAGGGCGAAGGCCATGTTGATCATCCCATAGAAGAGCGCCACCTCCGGCAAGGTCCACGCGTCCAGCCGCTCAAACCGGTCGAACAGCACGAGGATGCCGATGAACTCCACGCCGGTCACGAGGAACTGGCCAACGGAGAGCATGATGAAGGAGGCGCGGTACTGCATCTGGCTGCGGAAGGAAAGCCCGATATAGCGGACGTAGAGACGCACCGATTCTGTCATCTCAGCCTCCCTGGACGACCAGGCGCCGGGTGCCCCGAGCCAGGAGAAAGCGACCGAGGGCCACCAGGGCCAGGATCCAGACCGACTGGCGGGCCAGGACCGCCCAGGTCTCGCCGGGGGGAATGTGTCCCATGTAGAGCCGGAAGGGCAGATCCACCAGCGCGCCAAACGGCATCCACGCGAGGATCGCCTGCGCCCAGTCCGGAAAGAGGGGCAGGGGGACGATCAGGCCGGAAAAGATGATGAGGGCGACCTGCTGAATCTGGAACACCCCTTCGCCCGCCACGGTCCAGAACAGGGAGATGTTGGCCAGGGTGGCCAAGGCGCCGCCCAGGAGCAGGGCGCATAGAGTGGCCAAGGCCCAGGCGCCGGCAGAAGACCAGGAGGGAGGGGGTTGCAGGCCCAGGAAGAGCAAGGCGAAGCAGAAGATGGGGATCGCGCGCAGGATGGCGGGCGCAATGCGGCTCGCCAGGGCGCGGCAGTACCAGAAGGTGTAGAGGTCGATCGGTCGGGTCAATTCATACGCCACCGTTCCGGTGCGGACCATGGCGCGGATCTCGGCATCCGCGAAGATGGGCAACAACACAAACATCGCCTGGCCCAGCCAGACGTAGTTGACGACCTCGGGGTAGGTCATCGGCTGCGCCCCGATGCTCGAACGATAGAAGGCCTCGAAGATCATGATGCGGATCAAGCCCCAGAACAGCTGGGTGGCCATGCCGGCCAGGGCTGCGGCGCGGTATTGCAGCAGCATTCGGACGCGGGCGCTGAAGAGCGCCAGGTAGGCGCTCACGCGTGTTCTCCCTGGTAGAGGCGGGCGATGATCTCTTCGATCGGCGGGTTTTCCACGAACAGATCGCGCACCGCGTGCCGCGCGGTGATCCGACTGATGAGCGTGGCGGCGGGCACCCGGGCAGGGTCGAAGCGCAGGTGCACCCGGTGGCCGCTACGCTGGATGACCTCGGCATCTGGATCGTCGATCCCGGGCGCTTCCTCGACCAGGTCGACGATCAGGCGGCGCTCGGTGGAGACGCGGGCTCGCAACTCGGTCAAGCTCCCGTCCGAGAGGATCTGACCCTGGCTGATGACGATGACCCGGGTGCACAAGGCCTCGATATCATCCATGTTGTGGGTGGTGAGGATGACTGTGGTGCCCCGATCCCGGTTGATCTGTTTGATGAAGTCGCGCACGGCCAGCTTGGAGACGGCGTCCAGGCCGATGGTGGGCTCGTCCAGGAAGAGCAGGGGAGGGGCGTGGAGCAGCGTGGCCGTCAGGTCGCAGCGCATGCGCTGGCCCAGGCTGAGCTGGCGCACCGGCATGTCCAGTAGCCGGGCCAAGTCCAGCAGGCCGACGAGCTCATCGAGGCGGCGGACGTAGTCTGTTTGTGGCACCTTGTAGATATCCCGCAGGAGTTCGAACGACTCGATGACGGGCAGGTCCCACCAGAGCTGCGTGCGCTGGCCGAAGACCACCCCGATCTGCCGCACGTGCGCCACGCGGTCTTTCCAGGGCACCCGGCCGAGGACCTCGCAACGGCCGGAATCCGGGACCAGGATGCCGGAAAGGAGTTTTACGGTTGTCGATTTGCCCGCGCCGTTGGGTCCGATGTACCCGACCAGCTCGCCCGGCTCCAGGGAAAACGAGACGCCGTCCAGGGCGCAGACCGTGCGATAGTCCCGCCGCACGAGGCCGCGAAAAGCGCCCCAGAGACCGGCCCGGCGCTCGGCGATCTGGTAGGTCTTGACGAGATCCTGGACGACGACCTGGGATATGGCGTCTTCTCCCGGTTTCGGTTCTCTTAAGCGAGCTGAGAAGGTTAAGAATATTGGTTCGGAGACGTTCTGTCAATGTCTGAAAAGGTGATCGAGATCGAGCGGGGTTCGGAGAGATAAAACCGACCTCCTGATCGGTCGTAGAACTTTTTGGCCCCTTCCATCGTCTCACTCATACAAGCCTTCAGAAATCCCCGATCTTATCCACGGCAGGATCCATGGCCGATGCCGATCTGATCCGGCGCTTTTGCGCCGGCGAGTCCCACGCCTTCAACGGGCTGGTCGGGCGCTGGCACCGGCCTCTTTACAACTTCATCCTGCGCGCTGTGGGAAACCGCGAGGAAGCGCAGGATCTGTGCCAGAAGACCTTCATCAGGGCTTACCGCAACATCCGCCGGCTGCGGGATCCGGAGAAATTTTCCACTTGGCTCTACCAGATCGCGGTCAACACCTGCCGGGACGAGTTTAGGCAGCGGCGGCGGCATCCCACGGTCTCTCTGGAGCGCCTGGAGCAAGGGACCAACGGGCGGCCGGATGAAGCGCTGATCTCTTCGGTCGAGACCGATGCCGGAGTCCACGCGCGCGATCTGCGAGATCTGCTCAACCAGGCGCTGCAGTCGATTCCAGAGGAACAACGGGTCGTAGTCGTGATGAAGGAGTACCAGCACCTGAAGTTCACTGAAATCGCCGCCGCCCTGGAGCTGTCGGTCAACACCGTGAAATCCCGGCTGTACTATGGCCTGAATAATCTCAGGAAGCTGCTGGATCAGTGGCATATCACCCAGGAGGCGATCGATGACGACGTGTGAGCTGCCAAGAGAGGAACTGGTCGGCTATCTCTACGACGAGGGAGATGCGGAGAGGCGGGCCGGCATCGAGGCCCACATCAAGACCTGTCCTTCCTGTGCGCGGGCGCTGGAGCAACTGGGACGGACGGCGGACCTGATGCGTGCCTGGGCGGATGAGGATCCGCCTGCGAGCCTCGTCTTCGCGCCGGAAAAACGGCCTTGGTGGAGAGCCCGATGGCCCGACTGGCGGTTCTCTGGGAACCGGCGCGCGTGGGCGCCCGGCCTTTCGCTGGGCCTGACCGGGGTCGTGCTGATCCTGGCGCTCCTGAACTTCGAGGCGGACTACGACGGGCAGGGAGGGTTCCACCTGAGGCTGAGCCTGCCCGGGACGGCAGCGCCCGACCCGGCGTCAGCGGTTCCAAGGGATCCGCTCACGCGGGCGGATTGGGTGCAGGCGCAACAACAGTCCTTGGGCCTGATGCACGCGTTGATCCGCGAGGGATACGCCCAACAACGCGTGGAACTTGCTTTAATCCTGGACCAGTTCGCCCGGGATCTGGAATTCCAGCGCCAACAGGATTTGCAACTGATCGCACAGGGCTTGCAGGAGATCGACGGGTCGACGGAGAGCCGCTTGATGCGGACCGAAGACCTTTTGCATCGCTTCCTGGCGGTCGCATACACGCAGGCGACGCCGTCCACGCGTTCCACCTTTGAATGATCGACACGAGGAGAATGGAAATGAGAGTCTGTCCCCTGATTGTGTTCATCGCCGTCTTCTGCCTTGCTCTTCCAGCTTCTGCCGGCCCGGTCGAGATCGACCGGAAACGCATGCAGCAGGATCTGGGCATCATGGAAGGGATCCTGCACAACCTGCACGCCCATCACACGCCCTTCATATCCGGCGTCCATCAAAAACCGCACGTTCGGGGATTTTACTTCGAAAACTACGGGGTGATCTTTCTGATCGAAGAAAGCCGTCCGCCAGGGCTTCCCGATCTGGGCGCGATTCAGTGGGCGCGAGAGGCGTCGGGCACGAGTAAGGAGGACAATGAGGTAAACCCCATCAGGGCGTTACAGGAGGAGAGGCGCGGCCTGCTCCAGGATCGACTCCGAGAATTTCTGGGCACCTACGCCGATGCGATCCGCCAGTTGAAAGCGGAAGACCAGATCACGGTCCGGGTCCACTACCAACCGGTTTCTCCGATCTCCTTTGAGGTGCAAAAGGGAGTGGCCAGTGAATCGCTGGAACTCCAGAGACTTATGCAAGGGGCATCAGAACACAGGCTGAAAGAGGCGCAGCACGCAATAGATCCCCGCGAACAGGAGACAGGCGTCAACGTGGAAACCCGGGAGGTCGTCGAAAAACAGATAGACAGGGAAGCTCTCAGACCGCGCCGAAACCTTCGGAAGGTTCCGATGCACCAGATGATGACTGCGTTGTCGGAGCAGGCCTACTTCGAGGTCACGGCAAAAAAGCGTGATATCGTAGCGTACCGCCGCGAGCGCCTGAGCGAGGCCGAGTTTCGCAGGCGGATGGTCTCTCGTGAGGTCCGGCGGGCGGGTGCCACGATGAAAAAGATCAGCGTCCTGGCCGCCATCCTGGACAAGGCCCTCACGCGGCCCGCGCATCTGGTCCCAGGATTCGGAATCCCAGGAAGAGGAAACCAGACCCTGGGCTTGTACCTCGAAGGGTTGGGGGCGGTCTTCTTCGTAAACGCGGGAACCGGCTACCGTGCAGCCCATCCTCTGATCAAAGAAAAAGTAGAGGCGTTCTATTCGCCGACCCATCCTTACAAACAGGGCAAACCGACGGCAGAAGAACGTCGAATCCACGATCGATTCAAGGGGGAGCTGGTCGAGGTGGTGGGGGACTACGGCTATACCCTCCGCATCGTCAAGCCCAATGAATACATCGTGGTCGAGGTCCGCTTTCCGGCCGGTCTGTGGAGCGGCTGGCCGGGCCCGAAGGGGTTGGTGTTGAAGGTTCAGAAGGTGGATGTGGATGCCTATGGCCGCGGGGAGGTCGACCTTGCCGGGTTTCGCCAGAAAGTGGATATCCTGGAGTTTTAGGCCGGAGCGACTCCAACCGCCGCCCGGACGGTTCTTTTTGTCTTGGACGCCGGTGTGCGGCGTGGCGGTCTACTGCTGCACACGGGTCAGGCGCATGTTGTATGCCGATACTACGTTGCCTCCCTGATCCATCGTCCAGCGCTGCAGGATGGTGTTTGCGTCGACGGTCGTCAGCACGAGGGAGTGCATGAACGTGTCGGTGGCCGCGTCCAATTCGTTGGCTTTGGAAAAGGCGAAGTGGAGCTTTCCATCGTTGGTGTGGGTATCGTCCAGGCGCGGCTGGTTCCCCAACGCGCAGTCGTGGGTGAGGCACACCCTTCGCCGCGGTCGTGGTACATGGTGACCCGCTCCATCAGCGAGCCGGCATTGAACGTCTCCTGGATCACGCTGCCGCCCGCGATCGGGCGGGACTCGACGGGTTATCTTCACGGCCTCGGGCATGTCCGCCTGCCTGTCCGGGGGCTCCTTGTCTTTCTTCATCGGCATTTAACCTTCCCAGACCCCGATCAGGGATTTGAGCTGTTCGAACTCGGCCGAATCCTTGTAGGGTTCCATCTCCGCCCTGGCGGAGGCGACGGCGAGAAAGAAAAACGTCTTACGTCTTCGCGCTGGCCACAGTTGCGGAGAAGTCTCATTTCGGATCGGGAGGTGTGTTGACAAAATGCACACAATGTGCTATTATTAGCCCATGGACGGCAGTTTCGATTGGAACACGGAGAAGAACCAATGGCTCCTTGAGGCGCGAGGAATTTCATTTGAGCGTGTGGTCTCCGCGATCGAGCAGGGCGGTCTGATGGATGTGCTCACGCATCCGGACCAGGATCGCTGCCCGGGACAGCTGATCTACGTCGTGGATATCCAGCAGTACGTCCACCTCGTCCCATTCGTGATAGAGGCGGACGGCACGCGATTCCTGAAGACAATCATTCCGAGCCGGAAGGAGACGCGAAATGATCAGAGGAGGCGACCCTTGTGAAGGACGAAATGGGCACGGAAGAGCGGGAGATTCTGGATCGATTCGAGCGGGGCGAGCTACGCCGTGCCCCGGAAGCGGAACGCGAGCTCGATATGGCACGTCAGGCGGCCCGCAGCACGTTCAACAAGACCCGGCGCGTGAATCTGCGGGTGACCGAACGTGACTTCCAGCTCGCTCACTCGCGGGCGAGAGAAGAGGGGATTCCCTATCAGACACTGCTGTCCAGTGTGATCCACAAATATCTTTCCGGGCGGCTGACCGAGAAGCGATCGCTGGAGCCCGCGCTGCGGACCGAATGAGGATTGCGTGTCACTGAATCAGATCGCCGCGACGAGGCGAGAAGACGAGGCCGTGACGTGAGAATCAAATCGATCAGGGCAGTCCAACCGAAAGCGCCCGGAGATCCGAACGACTGGCGAACGTGGCTGGGCCAAATCGCTGTCACTGTCGAGACAGAAGACGGCCTGACCGGCTACGGCGTCGGAGGCGGCGGCCGGGCAGGCATTCACGTGATCGAGACCGCGTTGCGCCGACCTCTCATCGGCGCCGATTCGACCCGCGTCGAAGACCTGTGGGAGGAGATGTACAGGGCAACACGGCCGTATGGACGGAAAGGGGTTGTCGTGATGGCGATCAGCGGCGTAGATCTGGCCCTGTGGGACCTCAGGGGAAAACGGGAAGGGAAGCCGGTGGCCGAGATTCTGGGCGAGAAGGACGGCCCGGTGGGGAAACGCATTCGATGCTACAAGACCGGTTTCTCGGCCGAGGAGGCGATTCGAAACGGCGCGCAGGGGTTTCGCGCGGTGAAGTTGCACGCCGGGATCGACCCGAATCAGGAGATCGGAGAGATCGTCGGGCCGATCCGTCGTGTGAGGGAAACGCTGGGGCCGGAGGTCCAGTTGATGGGGGATGCCGGAATGAAACTGGACGTCGACTCCGCGCTTCGTCTGGCTGAAGCATTGGAAGGTTGCGATCTGGCCTGGCTCGAGGAACCGTTGCCGCCGGAAGACCTGGAGGGGTATGCGAAGCTTCGCGACGAGAGCCCGATTCCCATCGCGAGCGGTGAGCACGAATACACGGCTGCGGCGTTCGACCTTCTGATGAGCGAGCGACTTCACGCGATCGTACAGCCCGATGTGACGTGGTGCGGTGGGCTTACGGAGCTCGTGAAGATCTATGCAATGGGTGAAAAATACGGGGTCGCCGTCTGTCCCCACCGCGGAAGCGAAGTCTGGTCGCTTCACGCGATGGCATCGCTTGATCCCGATCCGCTCGCTGAATCGGGCCGGCCCTGGATCGATTGGGTCGCCGGGCAGCCGAAGATCGTGGATGGGGAGATCGCCATCGACGACGCCCCCGGCTTCGGCGTCAGCCTGCCGCCCCCTGCGAGGTGAATGAAAGAGGGCATTCCCGTGGATGCGCAAGAGGACCCATAACCTGGCTGACACGCCGGCCCACGTGACGGACGAAATCTTCACACCGGACAGGACTCTGGCCCGGCCCAAGGCAACGAAAAATGAGGGCGGACATCGACCCCGCTCCCGTCTGCGAAATGGGGGAGGGGAGAAGGCTCGTCGTGGGCAATCCTCGGAGTCGGCCGTGGCCTTCAACAGGGAAGACCAGCAGCATCTCGAACGTTGGCACGACACGAAGCGTATCGCCTGCCGCCCAACGCCAACGCGTCTGTGACGAACAGCGCCTGTAGCCTGTAGAGCGACGTGACCCACCTCTTCGACACGAAATCTGCCGCCGAACAGTATGCGCGGGGCCGCCCCTACCACCACGAGACCGTCATTCGAAACGTCAAGGCGCGGTTGGCCCTCGACCGCAAACTGGACCGAGCGCTCGACGTGGCGTGCGGGACCGGACTGTCTTGCATCGCCCTGAAAGAGATCGCGCAAACGATTATCGGCGCAGATGGTTCATCTGAGATGCTCAAGCAAGCACCACGAGACGAACGGATCGTCTACCTGGCCTGTCTGGCGGAGAATCTGGCCGTCGGCGATGCAACGGTCGACTTGGTCACGGTTTCGTCCGCCCTTCACTGGTTCGATCGAGAACAGTTCCTGTCAGAGGCGGGACGGGGACTGAAGTCTTGCGGGTGGCTCGTCGTTTACAACAACCTCTTTTCCGCTGAAATGAAAGGAGAGGCGAGGTTCAAGTCCTGGTATACGACCGCCTTCATTCAGCTGTTTCCTACGCCCCCGCGCGACAACCGGCCTTTTGACGAGCAGGAGGCCGAGCGATTCGGCTTCCGATTCATCGAGCGAGAGCACTACACAAACGCCGTGGTGTGGGACAAGCCTCAACTGATCAGGTACCTGATGACGCAGACGAACGTGATTACAGCGGTGGAGCGTGGGGGATGGACGCGTGCGGAAGTGAAGGCATTTCTCGGCAAGGACCTCGGTCGATTTTTCACTTCGGATGCGAAGGCGACGTTCCGTTTCGGCGGCCCGGTCTGGTATCTGAGAAGGTCAGCATAACTGCGCAGACAGGCGCAGAGCAAGTCGAAGGAGACCGAGCGACCCAAAGTAGAAGACCCCGCACGAGGACCAAAACCGGGCCCGGGAGAAGGACGGCCGACTTCAGCGGGCGCCGGAACATCGTTCATGTTTTCGTGAACCCTGGTGCCCTAATGCTCAACCCGATTGGCCCCGCTCCATCCGGTCTATCCCCGCCTCAGTCCGTACCCGTTCCCGTCTTCGTCGATAAAGATTGCGAACAGGCCCCACGGCATCTCCTTCGGCTCCTGGGTGAATTTCACGCCTCGGGCGCGCATCTCCTCGTACGTGGCGTCGATATCTCCGCACTCGAACACGATCGAAGGTTTGCGCTCCGCCCAGTCTTTCATCATCGCCTTGGGGTAGATGACCAAGTTCGACCGGGCGCCCGGCGGACCGACCTCGATCCACTTGGCGTTCGGCCCCATGTCGGCCTCGTGGCGCAATTCGAATCCAACCTGCTCGGTCCAGAACCGAACGGCGGCCGGTTGGTTGTCCACGTAGACGGCTGCGGTGGCGATCTGTGAAATCATAGGAATCCGTAGCCCCCAAGAGTTGGTTCAGAAAGTGGGCATCGCCCGGTCTCATCCAAGCGATGCAGCTATCGAAATCGAAGAAATCGGGCTTCGTCTCGCATTCACCGCCCGGACGTTTCTCTTCGTTTGTCAAGCGCAGCTTGGAGCAGAGCTCGAACGGCCGGCCGCTTTGCATCATCGAGCGAGCGAATCTTCACGTGGCGCATCCGGGCGCCGGTCCCTTCCAGAAATCCTGCCGGATCTGCCAGATCGACGCCCTGGTGGAAGCCGAGGTTGATCCACCTTTTGCAGGGCAGAATGTAGGCATAACCGTCGATCATCTTCCTGGGTCCCACGCCATAGGTCGCGGCGCGGTCGCCAAGGCGGACCCCCTCGCACGCGTTCGGATCGACCTCGACGACGGCCTGCCGCAGCGCGGTCGCAATGGGACGCAAAGAGGGTTCTGCCATCTGCAGCAAGTCGTCGAATGTTCCGAATTCGGGCCGGGGCACGTCTTCCTTTAAGCGCAGGGAACGCTTCGATGCATTCCGCTCCGCAGTCTTCCCTTTGCATCAAGCCATGCCCGACGCCGCGCGAACCCCCACGCTGCTCACTGCGCCTCCCGGTGCCGCCACTTCTCAATCACGTCAACGCGCAGTGACATGCCAAGCCGGGGCCGGTCCGGCAATCGCAAAAGCCACGCCTTGTACTCCACCGATGCTCTTTGAATTCACGAGGATTTCGCTACAACGAGTTCCAGCGGAGAAGATTATGGGGAAACTATTCAGGCGGTTGAGCGGCTCATGCTTGTCAACCTCCCGCGCGCGGTCGAGCAGAGGAACTGGCTGGACAGCCTCGACCGCATCGCCATCATACTCAATGGTCCGCTCACTGTGTTTGAGCATCCACCATGGCGCAAAGAGGCCCGGCAGAGCCCCTTCTCACTGGCCCATAAGCAGGAGCAAGGCAGTCAAGGTGGCTGGGATGTAGACCGCCGGCCACTCGATCAGTGGCTCTTCGAATTCCAGGCCAACGTATTCGATGCGCTGAATGTCTTTCGATGCGATCTCAAACTCGACGAGCCCGTCGATCATGTCCACCCAGACTTTGTCCGTGCGCACTTTCCTCACAAAACACTCGAACCCTCGCTGCTTAAATGCTCTGGAATAAGGGATTGAGCTGTCGGGATTCAGTATCAGCCTCACGCGCGTCCCCGGGCGCAAATCGTCGAACCGAACCGTTCTCTTCGGCCTCTCCTTGTCGATTGCAGAGCGCGTGTGGCACCCGAAAGAAGACGCAAGCAACAATGAAACACCGACGACAAAAACAGTTTGGTATTTTGTCACAACGCTACCCTTGCTTTCTATCCATCTTTACGCGATCCGTTAGCAACGCGGATAGCCAATGTAGCGCGTGGGTTCACGGGGGTCAAGCTATATTCGATATTGCTCGCTCCGAGGCGCTGAGACCCCTTGTTCCTAGGTCCGGTCGTATCGCCCCCACGTGAGCCATCGGCCAGACGGAATCCGTGAGCGCACAAGCATTCCGAACGTCTCCTCTCTTGGCGCCTTGACAGGAAGGCGTATCGAGCGTATAATTCTTCGACGGCCGAGAGGCACTGGGAAGAGGCGCCAGGGCAAACGCATGTCGGAACACAACGCGGATTATGCTGAAGACAAGCAGATCTTGTCTCGCTTGGGGGACGCGGTCGACATTGAGGCGTTCTCGAATCTGATGCGCCACGCGCACGGTCACGGCATGAGCGCGGCCGATTTTATCAGAGAAGAGCCAAAGCGGACCTCTCGGAAGATGATTCGGAAGCTTTGTCTGAAAAACAGGAAGCAGCGCTTGAGGCTTCAGATCTCATCTCTCATACAGAATTTTTGGGGACGTCCCGGTCTGGATCCGGAAGGGTCGATGCGCCACATCCCCTTCCGAAAATTCAGCAAGAATGGACACAACGGGGTCATCCGTGACTGAGATGCGTCGCGCACTTCAGGCCCATATCGTTGAGTTGGAGGAACTCGTCGATAACCTCCTTCCGAGCGCCAAGTCCGGAAGTCCCCGGGCGCGGGACTTGGTTTCGAGCCTTTACAGGGAAGTCATGGAAAAGAGACAACGTCTGAAGAACCTTTCCCAGTAGAGATCTGTCAAGAGAGGAACTCTTTGAGCGGAACGCAAGGGACAGATGCCGGAGGAATTCCGACGGGCTGTGCCTTGTCTTCCGCTTTTTCCATTCGATCCAAATTGGGAAGAATCCTCGCTGTTGATTTCGGCCGCCGGCGCGTCGGTCTTGCCGTGAGCGATGAATTGGGTCTAACCGCCCAGGGAATGCCAACGGTCCAAGTGACTGGGGCCCGGCAGGCCCTGACAGCCGTCACCGACGTCGCTCTGCGCTGGGGAGTCGTTGAGATCGTTGTCGGTCTGCCGCTCAACATGGATGGCAGCATCGGGCCTATGGCCAGGGCTACGCAGGCCTTTGCCGAGGCGCTGCGAGCCGAGACCGGTGTGAAAGTGACCTGTTGGGATGAGCGGTTGACGAGCGTATCCGCAAGACGTTCCCTGATTGAGATGGGTCGCAGGCGGCGAAGAGAAAAGGGTGAGGTCGACCGAATTGCAGCCACGCTCTTGCTGGAGACCTACCTTCAAAGACAGGCCCGGAACGGCGGGGAAGCGTGCAGCGGGGAGCAAGAGGGGCAATGACCTTTGATGCCTCTAAACGGCGCGGCAGCCCGACGATTCCCCTCGGCCTCACGATCGCCGCCGTTGTTCTGGCGGGGGGCGCGTTCGGAATGGGGGGGTGGATATACCGCCTGAACCGTCCAACCGGAATCGCACCGGTTGAACTGACGGTCGAGAAAGGGATGCGGGTCTCGCAGATTTCAGACATGCTTTACCGCGAGCGGATCATAAGGAGCCCAAAACTGCTCGCGGGTTTCGCTTTCGCCAAAGGCACCAGCCGGCATCTCAAGGCGGGCGTGCACGCCTTCCACGGCGGCATGAGCACCTGGCAGGCGTTGAAGGAACTGGAGATCTCCAGGGACGCGTTTGTCGAAGTCACGGTCAAGGAGGGGTTGCGGCGTGAGGCCGCGGTCAAACTGTTGGCTCAGGCGCTCGACCTGGATGCCGAAAAGCTGCTGCGATTGACTTCGGACCCGCCGTTTTGCAGAAAAGTCGGTGTGGATGCCGAGTCTCTGGAAGGCTACCTCTTTCCTGAAACCTACAGATTCTCGGTTGAGATGGAAGAAGCGGGCGTGATCGAGATGATGGTGAAGCGCTTCTTCAAGGTCTTCGATACCAACAGGGCCTCTCGCGCCCAGGAACTCGGTTTGACGCTTCACGAAGTCGTGACATTGGCCTCCATCATCGAAGGGGAGGCCCAGCTCGATCGGGAACGGCCGCTGATTTCGGCGGTCTATCACAACCGGCTGAAACGAGACATGCCGCTCCAGGCGGATCCAACGGTCCAGTATGCGATACCGGATGGACCTCGGCGCCTGTTCTACAAAGACTATCAGGTCGATTCACCCTACAATACCTACCGTCACCGGGGGCTGCCTCCGGGCCCGATCCTGAGTCCGGGCGAAGCCTCGCTCAAATCGGCCCTCTGGCCGGCCGACGTGGCCCATCTCTATTTCGTGGCCCGCGGCGACGGCCTTCACGTCTTCTCCCGAACGGCTGAGGAACACGAACGCGCGAAACGCCGGACCCGCTCGGCGAGGAGCCGGACGTGGAAGAGATCGGCGGCGCGATGACCGCAGAGACGGGCGCAATGGCGCGTCTATTCGAATGATGGAACTCAACGCACAACAGCGAAAGGCGGTCCGTTCGATTGACGGGCCGCTTCTCGTATTGGCCGGTGCCGGCTCCGGCAAGACGTCCGTCCTCACCCACAGGATCGCCTACCTCATCGGGGCGCTTGGCGTCCCGCCAGCCCGGATCCTGGCCATGACGTTTACCAACAAGGCGGCGGATGAGATGCGGAAGCGCGTCGAGTCGCTGATGAACAGATCCAGCCCCGGAATGTGGATCGGGACCTTTCACTCCATTTGTGCGCGGATGCTTCGAATGGAAGCGCCGCTTTCCGGTTTCAAACCCAATTTTGCCATTTACGATGCTGACGATCAGTTGGCGCTGCTTCGAAACGTCATTCGAGATCAGGAGCTTTCCGACAAACAATATCCTCCCAAGCAGATACGCGCCCGAATCAGCCAGGAAAAAAACAGGATGGTGGATCCCGACCTGTTCGCCGAACGGGCCGCCACCTTCTACGAACAGCAGATCGCACGCATCTACCGTCAATATCAGACGACGCTGCGCGCGCACAATGCCGTGGACTTCGACGACCTGCTGATCACCTCGGTGACCCTGCTCCGGGACAATCTCGACGTCCTCGCTCGCTACCAGGAACGATTCCGATATTGCATGATCGATGAATACCAAGACACCAATCGGCCGCAATACCTGCTGACCAACCTGCTGTCTGAAAAGCACAGAAATATCTGTGTCGTCGGGGATGACGATCAAAGCATCTACGCCTGGCGAGGCGCGGACATCAGGAACATCCTGGAGTTCGAAAAGGACTATCCCGACGCCGAGGTGATCAGGCTGGAGCAAAACTATCGTTCTACTCAGATCATCCTCGACGCGGGAAACGCCGTCATCGGTCACAATATGGGCAGAATGGGGAAGCAACTCTGGACCGACCGGCCTGGAGGAGAAAAGATTCGAGTGCGGCGTTGCCTGGATGAGGCGGAGGAGGCCGAGTGGATCTCGGGCACGTTGGCAGACCTCAAGGCAAATGGAGGCTATGGCTATAAAGAGATCGCGGTGCTTTACAGAACGAACGCCCAGTCCAGGGCGCTGGAGGAAGCTCTGCGCCACGAAAGGATCCCTTACGTGATCGTGGGCGGGGTCCGATTCTACGAGCGAAAGGAAGTGAAGGACACGATGGCCTACCTGCGGCTCACGGCGAATCCGTTCGACGGGGTCAGTCTGATGCGGGTGATCAACACGCCGAGGAGGGGCATCGGAGCCGTTTCTTTCGCGCGGCTCGAGCATTTTGCAGGAAGGGAGGGGATCGCGCTGTATGAGGCGCTCGGCCGCGTGGCGGAGATCGACGGCCTCTCCGACCGGATTCGCAAGAAAATGACCTCGTTCCGGAGAATGATCGAGGACCTTCGGGAGGAGATGAAGCTTTTGCCCGCGGATCAACTGGCGGCTCAGGCCTTGCGTCGTACGGGTTACTGGGAATCTCTGGCCGAGCTGAGCAGCGTCGAAGCGGAGTCCAAGACGCAAAACTTGCGTGAGTTGCTGGGCGCCGTGGAAGCATTCGTGGAGCGGTCCGACGACCCCTCCCTCGAGGCCTACTTGGGAGAGACCGCCCTGCTGGCCGACGTTGACCAGTGGTCCGACGCGAGCGATGCGGTCACCTTGATGACGCTGCACTCCGCCAAAGGGCTGGAGTTTCCAGTTGTGGTCGTCAGCGGGTTGGAGGAAGGGCTCCTGCCGATCATCAAGGAGGACGAGACCGCGCTGGATGACGTCGAGGAGGAACGTCGGCTGTTCTATGTGGGCATCACGCGCGCGAAGGAGCGGCTGTTCCTGACCCACACGTTTGAAAGAAGGCGGTATGGCGGACTGAGGGCTCGCGTGGCATCCCGATTTGTCAAGGAGATCCCCGGGCACCTCCTTTCTTCCTTTGACACGCCGCCTGATTCGGCGCGGACCGATGAGGTTTCCAGGCCGCTGGATGTTCAGGCCGGGTCCTGCGCATACGATGTCGGCGCCTGGGTTGTCCACCCAACTTTCGGGCCGGGTCAGATCGAGTCTCGAACCGGGCAGGGAGAGGCAGCCAAACTGACGATCAGGTTTCAGAGCGGCGTCAAAAAGAAGGTCATCGCAGGGTTTGCAAGGCTGAAGCAGGCTAGAATTCCCCCTTGATTTCACGAGACAATTGGTTCATATTAGTTTTGATCCTGACCCCATTGACCCTTTCTTTTCATCCGGAGCCGATGCCCGTTTCACTGGAAGACGTCCGAAAGGTGAGTCGGCTGTCCCGGCTGAGCTTCACGCTGGAAGAGGAACAGCAGCTGGTTGAAGACCTTAATCGAATCCTTGACTACGTGTCCATACTCGAAAGGCTGGACACCAAGGATGTTCCCCCTACTGCTCACGTTCTTCCCCTTTCGAATGTCTTCAGACAAGATCTTCCGCGACCCTCTCTCACGCAGGAAGAGGCGCTCGCAAACGCACCCAGCGCGGCGATGGGGCACTTTAAGGTCCCCAAGGTAATCGAGTAGAAAGACGACGCGGCGACCCTGACTTGGGGTTCGCCGCCAATTTCATGCCAACCCGCTTCAAGAGGATACCTGGAGGAAGTTCGTGGATCGGAACTACTCGGGAACGAAGTTCATCGTCGTGGCCGGCGGGGTGATCAGCGGGGTCGGGAAAGGGCTTTCCACTGCGTCGATGGGCAAAATCCTTCAGCAGTACGGATTCAAGGCGACAGCCATCAAGATCGACCCCTATCTGAACTATGACGCCGGGACCCTTCGCCCCACCGAACACGGAGAGGTATGGGTCACGAATGACGGGGGAGAAATCGATCAGGACCTCGGTAACTATGAGCGTTTTCTTCGTATCGAACTACCCAAGCGAAACAACCTGACGACAGGTCAGATCTATCACGCCGTTATCGAGCGGGAAAGAAGGGGAGAGTACCTGGGGAAGACGATAGAGCCGATCCCTCACATCACGAGCGAGATCCAGAGGCGCGTCATGGAGGCCGCTGAGGGCTTTGACATCGCGCTCGTGGAGATTGGGGGCACGATCGGCGACTACGAAAACATGCCTTTTCTGTTCGCGATGAAGGGGTTGGAACGAGAGGTCGGAGAAGACAACATCATTTACGTCCTGGTCACCTATCTGCCGGTTCCAGGCCACATCAAGGAGATGAAAACAAAGCCGACGCAGCATTCCATCCGGCTCCTCACCGAGCACGGCATTCTTCCCAATTTCCTGATCTGCAGGGCCATCAGGCCCCTGGATGACGTGCGGAAGCGCAAGATAGAGATCTCGGCGAACATCTCCTCAGACCGAATCATCTCCTCTCCGGACGTGGATACCTTGTATGAAGTGCCGCTCGACTTCGAGAAAGAAAAGCTGGGCGGGAAGCTCCTCGAGCAACTCAAACTGGAACCCAAAGAGGAGCCAAACTGGAAGAATTGGGAGACGCTCGTCGACGAGATACGCAACCCTTCTCACACCGTTCGGATCGCCATGGTCGGAAAATACGTGGAGATTGGAGATTACGAGTTGACCGACTCCTACATCTCGGTCAACCAGGCCCTCGAACACGCGGGCGCCTCCCTGTCGGCCGACGTGAAGATCTCGTGGATCGATTCCCGTCGTCTCGAGACGGGAGACGTGGAAGAGGTGCTTGACAAGTTTGATGGGATCATCGTGCCCGGCGCTTTTGGTGAGGGGGGCTCCGAAGGGGTGATCCGGGCGATTCGTTATGCGCGAGAGAACGGCGTTCCCTTCCTTGGGCTCTGCTACGGCCTCCAGATGGCGGTCGTAGAGTATGCAAGACACGTCGCGAGGCTTCCGCAGGCCAACTCAGCCGAAAACGATCCCGATTCGCCGAGTCCGGTGATTGACATTCAACGTAGCCAACGTGTGGTGATGGAAGAGCATCGCTACGGCGGCACGATGCGGCTCGGCGGGTATGCTGCAATCCTCAAACGCGACAGCCTGGTGCTGGATCTCTACGAACGCGGCGGCCGCCTCGAAGAGGACGCGTGGGGCGTCGAGCAGCTCAAGCAGAAACCGGAGGAGACCTTTCGACTCGGGGTGATTCTGGACAGCGAACGGGCCGTGATCGAACGCCACCGGCACCGCTACGAAGTCTCACCGAAATTCGTGGATCTTCTCGAAGAGCACGGGCTTGTTTTTTCCGGATTTCACAGACGTGAGGATGGAACCAAGTTGATGGAATTCATCGAGCTGCCGGATCATCCCTTTTTCCTCGCCACACAAGCCCACCCAGAGTTCAAGTCCCACCTCGAGCAGCCCGCCCCGCTCTTCTTCGGGTTCGTTGAAGCCACCCTTTCGCACGCACACAAAGGCCTGCGCAATCCCCTCTCTAACGAAGTGATTGGGGTTGGAGTTGGGTCCTGATGGGTTGCGGGGGGGGGGGGGGGGGCGGGCTCGCTCCCGCGTGGCCTCATGGACATCGATTCTGATTCTGAGCCTCGTCGGCCTCGGATGTGGCAAGCCAGAGACGCCGCCTCAACGTCCTCCACCGGCAGATACGAGACCAGATCAGGAGGCCTGGGGTTGGACCACTGTCCTGACAGAAGAAGGCCGAAAGCGAGCCGCCATATCGGCCGCACATTTCCAGAAATTCGTCGGGTCCGAAAAGACCACCCTGGACGACGGGATTTCGGTCATCTTCTACAACGCCGTCGGAAGCGAACCGGTTTCCAGGCTCACCGCCCGTGAGGCGGAGATCGACGAGCGCACCGGAAACATGGTCGTGGTGGGAGAGGTGTTGCTGATTTCCCGGGACAGCATCCGACTCGAGACGGACACGCTCCTTTGGCGTCGCGAGGACAGGACGATCACAGGCCCGGGAAAGGTTGTCATCCGACGTCCGGACGGGCTTGAAACGGGGGTCGGTTTTCAGGCCTCTTCAGACCTGAAACAATGGACGCTGCGCCAGGTGGCGACCCGTTTCGGACGGACCGACACCCTCCGCCGCTAGCCGATTCAAACAGAAATGGGTCCCCCTTCCCGGAACATGATGCGCCCCAGGCTGCACCTCGCACTGATCCTTACGATCACACCCGCAATGCTCTCCGCCGAGGAAGCCGTGCGAGCAGATCGGAGCCAGACGATCCGTGAGCCCGAAGGCGTGCTCCGCATCTATGTCGGCGGCGTCGCCGCGGCATTCGGCGAGGTGAGCATCGATGCAGATTCTGTCCGGGTTCGCGAAGGGCAGGACCGAGTTCATTTCATCGGAGGCATCTCTCTTAAGGATTCTCTGCGAAGCATCAAAGCCGAGACCCTCGTATACGATCGCAAGACCCGGATCGCGCGCTTTCGGAAGAATGTCGAAGCAAAGGACAAGCAGGGCACGTTGACGGCTCAAAGGGTCGCGTATGATCTGAAGGACCATACGCTGAACGCAGACGGCCAAGTGACGTTGCGCTACCCCGAGATCGACGTGGCGTTGAAGGCAGAGCACCTCTTCTACGACGCCCGGGCAGATTCTGGCAGAGCTGTCGGTGACGCTTCCGCAATCCGGAGGGCGAGCGACCCGCGAACCCGATTGGAGGTCCAAGCCGGCATACTTGCGTTCGGTGGGCGAGCGACACGAGTCCGCTTTTCCGAAGGCGTGAACTTCGAGCAGGCGGAGATGAGGGGACGTGCCAAGTCGGGCCGCTACCTGGACGAAGAGGCCGCGCTCTACCTCGAAGGCCCTGCCGAAGCCGAGTGGATACAAGAGGAGACGTCCGTCGACATGCGAGCCGATACGATGGTCGTGCGTTTCGCGTCGGGACGGATCGCAGAGATCGGACTTCGGCGTTCGGCAGAGATCGCTTCGGAAGTCAGCCGAGACGGGCGTCTCGAAAGGAGGTTGATTCGCGCGGGACAGTGCAAAGTGAGGCTGGACAGCGTTCGGATCGCCGGTCTGCTCGCCTGGGAGAGGGTGACGGGGGTATTCGACTTGGAAGACGGGGCCAAGACAGATCTTAGCGGAGAAGAGATGGACTTGACCTTCAGCGAGGATCAAATCGACAGTCTGACGCTAAAAGGGGGGGGATCTCTTTCCCACCTTCTCCCTGGCAGGAATGAGGAAAGCCGACTCTCCGGTGGCTACCTGTCAATCCGGTTTCAAGACAGACAGATCGAGCGCGTAGTCGCAGAAGCGCAAGCCTCCTGTCGGCACGTGCCGAAGGAACAGGGACAGGAGGCCGTTGTCCTGAGCGGAGACCGAATCGAACTGGATTTCCTCGAAGGCCAGCTTCAAAAGGTGGTCGGAGCGGGCGGCGTGCGCGGCCTGTATACGCCCGAACGAAAAGAGGAAAGCGGTGAACCTGAGGACTGAGCAAATTGTCAAGGAGTATGGAAGCAGAAGGGTCGTGGATCACGTCAGTTTGGAGGTGTGTGAAGGGGAGGTTGTGGGGTTGCTCGGTCCGAATGGGGCGGGCAAGACGACCACGTTCCACACGATCGTGGGTCTCATTGCGCCCAAGGAAGGGCACATTTTTCTGGGGAGCTCGGAGATTACGACGCTGCCCATGTACATCCGCGCACGCCGAGGGATCGGCTATCTGGCACAAGAGCGCTCCGTGTTTCGAAGATTGAGCGTTCTGGAAAACGTGATGGCCGTGCTCGAATCCCTGGATTTGAGCCGTGAGGAAAGAGAGGATCGTGCGGAAAGATTTCTGGATGAATTGGGCCTCACAGTGCTCTCCGGACAGCGGGCCGACGCCCTTTCGGGAGGAGAGGCACGTCGGCTCGAGATCGCGCGCGCGCTGGCCAGAGAGCCCAAATTCATGCTCTTGGATGAACCGTTCGCCGGGATCGACCCCAAGGCCGTGCAGGACATTCAAACGATGATCTCAGACCTCAAGAGGCGCAACATCGGGCTGCTGGTCACCGATCACAACGTTCGCGAGACGCTCGCCATTACCGATCGGTCTTATATCCTTACGGAAGGAAGCATCCTGACCTCCGGCACGCCCCGGGAGTTGGCGGAAAATTCCGAAGTGCGAAGAATCTATTTGGGGGATCGATTCCGCCTGGATTGAGCGCGAATCGCTTTTCGTGACGTGAAAGGGGCTGGTTCGAGTGAACGATTTTTGTTACTTTATTCAGACGGAACACGTCGGTACAGATTTTGAAACCGGTCGGTTTTCATCTTTTCAACGCCAATGATTCGACTCACGCAAACCCCATCACTGCAGCAAAAGATGGCGCCACAGCTCATTCAGTCTCTGCGGCTGCTTCAAATGCCGACACTGGAGCTCGAGCAACTGATTCAACAGGAATTGGAGATCAACCCCCTCCTCGAGATCGAAGAACGCGCTCCGGATGAAGAGGAGGAAGATCCAGAGGCGCGTGAGGAGGCGGAGGAAACGGAGGACGAACTCGAAGAACTCGAACTCGAAAATGCAGATCTGGACAGGGACGCATTCGATGAAGAAGACTGGAATGACTACCTGAATGACTCGGATTATACCAGCCCGCGCCAGGAGTATGACCCGAACGTGGAAGCGTGGGAAAACGATGGCGTCAGTCAGACGACGCTGGAAGACGCGCTGAAGGATCAGTTGCTGCTCACAGATCTCTCCGAGGCCGATCGCATCATCATCGGGGAGTACATTATCGGAAACATAGACGAAGATGGTTTCTTGCACGCACAGATAGACGACATTGCGGACGTCCTGGGCGTGGAACCTGAAGATGTCGAGAGGGTGCTGCAGATCATTCAAACGTTCGATCCGCCCGGCGTTGGCGCTCGAAATCTTCGGGAATGTCTGCTGATTCAGCTCAAGGCTCACGGGCACGAGGATGCACCTGCCATGGCCATCGTGCGCAAACACCTCGACGACCTGATCAATCGGCGCTACAGCAAGATCTGTCGTGCGGAGGGGATTCAAAGGGAGGTATTGAGTGAGGCCATAGAGGCAATTTCGGGCTTGAACCCCAAACCGGGATTCGCGCCGGAGCCACGCGTAAATCACAATCTGGTCGTGCCTGATCTGGAAGTACAGAAAGTTGGAGCCGAATATTTCGTAACCCTCACGGACCGCAATGCCCCTTCGTTGCGCGTCAGTCCAATCTACCGGACCCTGCTCAGCCAGTCGGAAAAGGCCGGCAAAGAGGCGAAGCGTTTCGTGATCGATCGGCTCAACTCGGCCAGATGGTTCATCGGCGCGATTCACCAGCGGCGGCGTACGATGCTGAGAGTCATGCGGTGCATCGTCGATCGCCAGCTGCCCTTCTTCGAGCGGGGGCCAAGCCGTCTCAAGCCAATGGTTCTGCAGGAAGTTGCCGATAGAGTCAGGATGCACGTCTCCACGATCAGCCGCGTGAGCAACGGAAAGTACGTGCAGACGCCTCACGGCGTCTTCGAGCTGAAGTACTTCTTCGATGGGGCCCTCAGTCGCGAGGACGGAATCGAAGTCTCCGCAAGGAGCGTCAAAGACAAAATCGCCAAGCTGATCCAGGAAGAAGACCCTCGGCATCCTTTGAGCGATCAACGCGTCGCCGACCTGTTGCGGAAGGAAGGCATCGACATCGCCCGCCGAACCGTCGCGAAATACAGAGGTCAACTCAGCATCAACCCAGCGCGGTATCGAAAGGCGATTTGACCCACAGGAGACCTGTCGCCAACGGCAGGCCCTTTTCCGTGAGCCGTAGGACTCCGGGAAAAACCCCCGGTGGCCATCCTCAAAATCCCTCCTCGATTCACCGCTTCACCACGTGATGAAAAGCCCCGGCCGAAAGGGTCGGGGCCTTTTTATGGCCCCTTGCGTGGCGGCCTGTTTGGCAATCGCTTTTCATGAGAGGCCTCCTTTTTGAAAACCTCTTTCGACACCGTCCCGATACCCGTCGGTCAGAAAAGAAGGTAAGACTTCATTTAATAAGGCGTTAGTGGAATCACCGCTTCCTGGTACGTGCCTTGCAAAGGAGACGGATAGGAGCCTGGATGGGCAGAGAGAGGTTCGGGACAATCTTTGTCGGTCGGTCCCGGACGCACGCACACACGGGCCCTGTCGGGTGCGGCGATGAAGATCGGCGTCCACTTCGACTCGCGCCCTTGAAAGGTATTAGAGGTTTGCACAACCTTTTTATGTAACCGACACTACAAACGTCTTTTAAATCATATGAGGATCCGATTGTCGTCTGGAACGTTCCGCAATGCGACGGCCGGCAACGCGCTGGAGGTCCAACCCGAGACACGCCGTTCAACCGGCGTGAAGACCCTGCATGCAGTCCGGGGCCTGGGGAACCTTTCTCTCCAGAACCGGCCAAGCCATCGCGTGAATAGCCTGAAAATCTTCATAATTTTATGTCGAACAATCAGTTATCCAATTTGGTCTGAAAAACTTTGTTTTGGTGCAATAACTGGAAAGCCCGGGATTTACGCAGATTGTTCAGATTTCACGAGTGATTCGGGCCAGATGTCATCACGGCCGTGGCGTTGCGGCTCTCTAGCTGCTTCGGCGTTCCTCCTCCCCAGGGGTTAGGGGGGCCCTCTGTGGGACGGGGTCAGGTGCGGGGGCGAATGTGGGGGCGAATGGAAATTCGCGGCGTGGGGGCGGGTCCCGCAGTGGGCATCAGGCGGGGGGAGGAGTTCATTCCTTTCGCGGCGCCAATACTTTCCAGTGAGGCTGAGTCGCCACGGCCCGAGCCTCCCCGGCGTTTGAGGGGAGCCCTTCTTTTGTCTACTTTTCTTGGGCGGCAAGAAAAGTAGAGTACGAGTGACTTTCCTAACCTTTTTTGTGAATTATTCAGGATAGACAAGCGTCGAGCGATTCAGGACGGACCGATGACGGTCTGGCAGATCGGGTGGTAGACGCGATTTCCATCACGGAAAGGAGGTGAACCTTGTGGCTCAACCTGAGATCACTTTCAGGAATGGTGCGTGCAGCGCCTCGGTATTCGTGAATGAATACACTCGGGGGGATGAGACGTTCGCCGTGCGAAATGTCTCTTTCCAGCGCCGGTATCGGGACAAGAGTGGGGATTGGAAGACGTCGAGCAGCCTGGGCGTGAACGATATCCCGAAGGCGGTGCTTGTTCTGAACAAGGCGTATGAGCATCTGACTTCCAACGGCCATGCCGAGGCGGAAACCGAGGAGGCAGAGGTCTGATCCTTAGGTTAAAAGGACGCGTGAGCAAAGGGGGTGCCATCGTGATGGTGGCGCCCCCTTTCTCGTTGCGCAGCCCAGGCGACGTAGCCTAAACAAGGGTTGTAGCGGCCAAGATTTCCGTGTATCTTATAGCGTGGGTACGGCCACGGCTCATCTCATTTGGCCGGCAACGACCCCGTAGAGCGCGCGGCGTTTGCGCCTCACCGCGAACAACCGAATGCAAGACATTATCGAGGAAGTCAGGCAATCCCTTCAGAAGTTGATCGGTGAGCTGCAGAATTTCCAGGACATTGCCAAGGCCCTGACCCCTTCATCAGGCAGCCTGCCGATGCTGCAAGGGATCCAGGTCTACGGAGAATCCATGCCGCTGAACGGCGTGATCGGCGGAGACCACGTCATCTACCTGGATTTCAAGAACCGCTACAACCTTGAGGCCAGAATACGACAAGCCCGTGATGTCGGTTTGGAGAAGGTCGAAGCTCGGTTGAAGGGGTGTCGGAAAAAGGTGGGAATCGCCCTGCTGGATGTTTCGGGTCATCAGATTACGGACGCCCTTCTGGCAGCCATGCTTCACCAGGCCTTTCTTCTGGGCGCGATCTATGAGCTGGATCACTCGGGGAATATTACCGAAAGACTGTTCGAGAATTTGAACACACGCTTTTACAATTCGTCCAGCGTGACCAAGTTTCTGACGATGATCTACGGAGAGATCTCGGAGGGAGGGACGTTCAAGTTCATCTCGGCCGCCCACCCCATGCCGCTCTTTTTTTCGAATCGGCACAATCAGTTCGTAGACTTCAACGAGGAGCTCCTGACGACATTTCCGCCGATCGGCACGCTCCCGTCTCACGACGATATCGACAAGCGCGCGACCCGCAGCGTCCTGGGCTACAAAACAAAGTATCAGGTCTATCAAATCAATCTGATGGGGGAGGGGGACGTCCTGCTGCTCTATACAGACGGCCTTTCGGAACACGCCAGAGGAGATCACGCCTACTTCCCGGATCACCTCGAAGCCACGCTCAGAAAGGTAAAAGATCGGTCCGCCAGGGAAATCTTTGAGCGCATCAAGGAAGGCATCCTCGCATTCAACCCGCCCGAAGACGACATCAGCTACATCGTCATCAAGAGAAGCCAACAACAAGAGGGAGGTTTGGCATGAAAATGTACATCAATGGGGCGTGGACGGACAAGCCCGAAGCGGTCGAGGTCCGAAATCCGTTTGACGGATCGGTCGTCGATACGGTACCCCGGGCGGACGAGGTGGACATCCAGGCTGCGCTGGCAACGGCCGCCAGGGGAGCCGAAGCCGTGGCGAGCATGGCGGCCTACGAGCGCTACGGCATCCTGCACCGTGCCGCTGAATTGATGGAGGAGCGCATCGACGACTTTGGCAGAACCATCACGTTGGAAGAGGGAAAGACATACGAGGAAGGCAGAGGTGAAGCGGCCAGGGCCATTGAGACGATGACGCTCTCAGCCGAGGAGGCAAAGCGGCTCTACGGCGAAACCCTACCGCTCGATGGCAGCTCCAACGGTGCTGGAAAATTTGGGTTTACGCTTCGGGTGCCGTGTGGTGTGGTTGTGGCGATCACCCCGTTCAACTTTCCGCTAAACCTTGTCTGTCACAAGGTCGGTCCCGCTCTCGCCGCGGGGAATTCGGTCATCATCAAGCCTGCAACCGATACGCCCCTGTCGGCGCTCAAACTCACGGAAGTGCTGCTCGAGGCAGGCATACCGCCAGAGGCTGTCCAATGCATCACGGGCCCGGGTAGACAGATCGGCGAAGGGCTTTGCAGCGATCCTCGGGTCAGGAAGATCTCCTTCACCGGAAGCCGGGATGTGGGCGAGCATATCTGTCACGTGGCAGGTCTCAAGAAGGTCACCATGGAGCTCGGGTCCAACGCACCCTTGATCGTGATGCCGGACGCAGACTTGGAAAAAGTGGCTGCCGCCACCACTGCAACCGGGTTTGCGAACGCAGGGCAGGTCTGCATTTCTGCCCAGAGGGTTCTGGTCAATCAGCGGGTGTACGGCGATTTCATCGATGCGCTCACGCCAAAGGTGGATGAAATACAGACGGGGAATCCGGTCGAAGACGGCGTGACGATGGGTCCGATGATCCGAGAAGCAGACGCGGTGCGCGTCAACGAATGGATCCTCGAGGCAACGGAACAGGGGGCCCGGATCGTTACGGGGGGCACTCGCGAGGGCACGATGCACGCGCCGACGATCCTGGCGGACGTGGACCCGAAGATGCGTGTGTCGTGCGACGAGCTTTTTGGTCCGGCTGTCGCACTCACCCGGTTCGAGACGATTGATGAGGCGATTGCCATGGCCAACGACACGAACTACGGGCTGAGCGCAGCACTGTTCACCGAGAACCTGGACTGGGCCATCCAGTTCGTTCGGCGCGTCGATTCAGGCAACCTGATGGTGAATTGGGGTCCGCAGTGGCGGGCCGATCTCATGCCCTACGGAGGTCTGAAGGAGAGCGGGATGGGAAAGGAAGGCCCGAAATATGCCGTGGAGGAGATGACCGAGCTGAAGAATATCGTCTTCCACTAATTTATGACGTCATCGAGTATGAAGGCCGGAGCCTTCGGGTCGGCAGTGCCCTGAAGGGACTTCCGGTGGCGGTCCGGCCAACCAATCACAGAGGGAGTCGTGGAAATCTACTCCGGAAAAAAGTGAACCTGAATAATTCATAAATTTGCTGAAAATTTCCATAATTTCGTGTAGAACAATCAGTGATCCAATTTGAGCCAAAAAACTTTGTTCTGGTGCAATGACTGGAAAGTCCAGGATTTACGCAGATTTTTCAGATTTCACGAGTAATTCGGGCCAGATGTCATCGCGGCCGTGGCGTTTCGGCTCCCTGGCTGCTTCCGCGTTTCTCCTCCCCGGGGGTTGGGGCCCTCTGTGGGACGGGGTCAGGTGCGGGGGCGGATGTGGGAGCGAATGGAAATTCGCGGCGTGGGGGCGGGTCCCGCAGCGGGCATCAGGCAGGGGGAGGCGTTCATTCCTTTCGCGGCGCCAGTCCTTTCCAGTGAGGCTGAGTCGCCACGGCCCGAGCCTCCCCGGCGTTTGAGGGGCCTGCCTGCGCCGCGTTGGGCGCGGCAGGCAGGCGCCCTTCTTTTGTCACCTTTTCTTGGGCGGCAAGAAAAGGTGAGTATGAGTGACTTTCCTAACCTCTTTTATGAATTATTCAGGTGAAGTCTTTCCGACCGCCACAAAAGCGTTACCTGTCTACCCGAACGCCTGTTACCCATCTACGCGGTCTGTGCAAACCGTCGCAGAAACCAGAAAGGGGGCGCGGCCGAGAAGCCGTGTCCCCTTTCTGGTTCCCAACGAAGTTTCGATGATGTTTCGCCCGGCGCCGCGGTGGCGGGGTCACGAGCGGTTATCGCTCCGCCTTCCCGTTCTCGAGAGGTTCGTGCAGCGCCTTCTTGATGAGTACCCCTGCTTTGAAGTAGCTTTTCTTCCTCGCCGGCACGTAGACGATTTCACCCGTTCTCGGGTTACGCGCCGCCGGTTTCGGTTTCGTATCTTTTACGCCCAGAACACCAAAACCCCGAATTTCGATTCGATCACCGGAGATGAGACGATCACACATGCCCTTGAAAAGCGTGTCGACGACTTCGTACGCCAATTGCTTCTTGACGCCGAGCTTTTCGGATATCTTTATGGCCAAGTCTTTCTTTGTCGTGGTCATCGATCCCCCCCTTTCCTGCGTAAACGAATGGCGCATAATATAGAGCCGGGTTCCAACAGGGCGCAAGACAAAAATTGAGTAGGGGCCAGACGCGTTTCCAGACAAGGATGGTTGAGACCGGGGCCTGTTTTTCTCGTCATTCGCGCAGCGATCGAATCTCGATGACGACTTTTGTTCGGGAAAGATTCAGACTATTTTCGCGGTGACCGTCTGACCTGGGCGCAGTCCCTGTCCTTCGCGGGAGTCGTTTGCTCACGCCGGCATCGTCGTTGTCCGCCCACACGCAGCGAAGAGGATCGAGGATCATCGAATGAATCGACTGACAGAGAAGGTCGCCCTTGTTACGGGCGGAGCTCAAGGAATCGGGAGGGCCATCGCCGAACGGTTTGCCCGTGAGGGGGCCTCCGTGGCCGTGGCCGACATCCAAGAGGGCGCGGCAGGATCTGCCGCAGACCGCATTCGTCGTGGAGGCGCTCGCGCGGTTGGACTGAAAGTGGATGTTTCAAACGGCGACAGCGTACGCAGCATGTTCGCCGACACCCTGCGCGCATTCGCCCGGGTCGACATTCTCGTCAACGGCGCCGGCGTGTTCAAGCATTACATGACGGCCAACTGCCCGGAGGAGGAGTGGGATCGGGTACTCCGGATCAACGTCAAGGGCGTTTTCCTCTGCTGCCGAGCCGTCATGGACCATATGATCGAGCGCAGGTCTGGAAAAATCATCAACTTTTCCTCGCTGGCCGCCAAGACGGGCGGGCTCGCGGCCAGTCCGCCCTACGTGGCCTCCAAGGCGGCGGTTTCCGCCTACACCTTTTCCCTGGCCAAGGAGCTGGGCCCGCACGGAATCTGTGTCAACGCGCTTGCCCCTGGCATTATCAACACGCAAATGACCCGGAACCACCCCCAGTGGATTGACGAATCGATTGTCTTGAAGCATCGAAGGGGAGAACCGGAGGAGGTCGCGAGTGCCGCCCTTTTTCTGGCTTCGGGTGAATCGGACTACATCACGGGCGAAGTCCTGGACGTGAACGGCGGCATCTGGATGGATTGAAGACGTGACGGCTTGGCACAGCCGTCCGTCGGATCAAAGGCCCCAAAAGCCACCCTCAATCGAGTCTCTCTCGATGCCTTTGAATTTGGCCTCTATCCTTTGCAACAGTGCGCGTCAATACGCGAACGCGCCGTCTCTTCTTTACGATGGGGGCGTCGTCTCATACGGCGAGTTGGAAACCATGCGTCGGAAATTCGCGCACGTCCTCAGAGGTTCCGGCGTCCGTCCCGGTGACCGGGTCGCCCTCATGGCCCCGAACCTGCCGCAGTTCACGGTTGCCTACTTCGGCATCCTTTCAGTCGGCGGCATCGTCGTGCCACTCAACATCCTCCTCGTGGGCGAAGAAGTCGCCTCGAGGCTCAACGCATCGCGGGCAACCGGCATGGTCCTTTGGGAAGGGGCGTTGGAAGCCGGGCTGGAAGGGTTTGCCAACGCCGGGGTCTGTCGCCGCCTGTTCTTGATTCGCGATTCACGAACCGGATCCACCCGCGAAGGCTCGCTCGACTTTGACACTTGCATCGCGTCGGCTCCCGAAGATCCGAAGATTGCGCCGACAGCGGCAGACGATACGGCGGTCATCTTCCATACCTCCGGCACGACGGGAAGGCCAAAGGGAGCGGAGATCACCCATTTCAATCTCTTCTCCAACGCACGATGGGTTTCCGAGAAGACGACCCGACGCCCAAACGGTGAGGCGGAGCGGTGGGGCCCGGGCCACGTCGTGCTGGCATCTCTGCCGTTTTCTCACAGCTTTGGGCAGACCTGCCTGCAGAATGCGCCCCTGTTTCACGGGGCTGCCGTTTCCCTCCTGCCTCGATTCTCGGCGGCGCGCGCGTTTCACAAGATCTGCGACGACGGGATCACCCTCTCGGCCGCCGTGCCCGCCATGATTCGTTCCCTCGTAGATTATGCCAAAACCCAAACGTCGATCCCTTCCACGCTTCGCTATTGCCTGGTGGGAGGGGCGCCGGTTCCCGCAAGCTCGATCAAGGCCTTCGAGGAGACGTTCCGCGCCGAGATCCTGGAAGGCTACGGCCTCTCCGAGACTTCGCCCGTCGTCGCATCCCGCACGGCGGGCGCGCCCAGGAAGCCCGGCAGCGTAGGCGAGCCGATCGCGGGCGTGCAGGTTCGAATCGTCGACGATCAGGGAAGGGAACGCCCTCGCGGTTCAGCCGGAGAGATCGTCGTGCGCGGAGATCCGGTGATGAAGGGTTATTTCGGAGATCCCGAAGCCACATCCTGCGTGATGCGCGGCGACGGGTTCCACACCGGCGACATCGGCTACCTGGACGCTGAAGGCCATCTGTTTGTCGTCGACCGCAAGAAGGATATGATTCTGCGCAACGGATACAGTGTCTATCCGCGCGAGGTCGAGGATCTCCTCGTCCGGCATCCGGCCGTTGCCGAGGCTGCCGTGATCGGTGTGCCCGATGCCACCTGCGGGGAAGAGATCGTGGCCGTCGTGGTGCTGGCCCCGGGGATGACCACGACCGAGGCCGCGCTGATCGGCTACTGCAAAAAGAGGATCGCCGCCTACAAGTATCCTCGCAAGGTCCTTTTCCGCGATACCCTTCCCAAGGGCGCGAAGGGCCAAGTGTTGAGGCGCGTCCTGAGGGGCGCTGCAGCGTAGGCGATCGATGTCCCGCTTCCCGGACAGGAAGCGGCATTCGGTGAAAAGAGACCCGGGGGTCAGCGTATCAACTTGAACCGCGACAACGACAGGAGGCGAAATGAAGATCACGGACATCAAGTCCTACCCGGTGCGGGTCGGACACAGGAATCAGTTTGTCTTGAAAGTGGAAACGGATGAAGGCTACTACGGGTGGGGAGAGGCGGGTGTGTCGGGTCGAGAACTCGCAGTCGCGGGGGCCGTGAAACATTTTCGGGAATTCCTGCTGGGAAGAGACCCCATGCGGATCGGGGCCATCTGGCAGGAGCTCTACCGCGGTCAATATTTCGAAGGCGGCCGCATCCTCACCGGGGCCATATCTGCGATCGACATCGCGTTGCACGACCTCGTGGCCAGAAAGCTGGGGGTGCCGGTCTACCAACTGCTGGGAGGCGCGCAGCGCGACGCGGTGCCCTGCTTTGTCACCTCCGAATATCCCCTCCACGGGCCGGAAGTGATCGAAGAGGCGGTCGATCTGATCCAGGCGGGTTGGAATGTGATTCGGTTCACGCCAGCCCACCCGGGGGCCGAGGAGAACGAAACACGCTTCGAACCCCGAGAGTCGATCGCCCACTCCGCAGAATGGATGGCTGCGGTCCGGGAAGAGGTGGGACGCTCTCCCGTGCTCGGAATCGACTACCACCACCGTCTGAGTGTGGCCGAGGCCGCTTCCTTCTGTCAAAGGATGCCAGAAGGGACGCTCGACTTCCTGGAGGAACCGATCCGGTGTGAAACACCAGACGCATATGCGGCGCTCCGCCAGATGATCCGGGCGCCTCTCGCAATAGGGGAGGAGTTTTCGAGCAAATGGGCGTTCGTGCCCTACATCGAGAGAGGGCTGACCAACTTCGCGAGAATCGATATCTGCAACGTTGGCGGCTTTACGGAGGGTATGAAGGTGGCAGGATGGAGCGAAGCCCACTATATAGACATGATGCCCCACAATCCGCTCGGACCGATCAGTACGGCCGCGCACATCCACTTTGGTGCGGCGGTCTCAAACTTCGCCTGGTTGGAGGATCGGAAACACGAGTTCACGTTCAGCGACGAGTTCTTTCCCGTCCAGCATCGTTTGGATGGCAGCTCCTATCCGTTGCCGGAAGGCCCCGGGCTCGGCGTGGAGTTCAACGAGGAGATGGCGGAAGCCCCCTTCGAGTTCTGGGAATGTCCACACTGGTTCCGGGAGGACGGATCATTCACGAACTGGTAGGGGGCGACCTGCGACTCGGACGGCTCAAAACGGTCTGTTTTGTAGTCTGCGGGACGCTTCGGCAGCGCTCGAACGCATCCTGAGCAGATGTCGCGAGAATCTTCGTGGCATCCCTTGACAACGATACGAGGCCGGACGATACTATTACGGGGAGCGGTAAATCGTTGACATCATTTCCGCGTATTCCAGGGGCGTATCGTGTCAACCGTATCGTGCTCTCCTTAGACCTTTTGTATTGACGGGTATATGAAAGACCTCCTCCGATCTCGGTGATCGGAGGAGGTCTTTGGGAAAACGGAAGTTCAACCAAAGACCTGTCCCCAGCGAGAAGGAGGAGGCTACGGGTAAATCTACAAAAGTCGTGGCGTTGGACATACACCACCTTCGGAGCTCTTGACAGGGGTCAATACATAACCGGGTGGCACCGGCAGCTTGCTGCCGGTGGAAAATGACGAGCGAATTTTGTAATACTTAGAGCAATGAATTTTTCACGGGCGGGCGAGCCGCCCGTGGCACACGTGATTTAGACCTTGTGTATTGACGCTCTCCTCAATACGTCCCCTTATGCGGAAATTTCAAACCGGAAGGTTCTGGGAAGGGCCGGCAAATCGGTCGTTTTACCTCTCCCCGGCCTCCTTGGGGATCGACCGCGCCCTTGACGGCGTCAGATCTGCCGCTTTGCCCACGTCGGCCTCGGACCCAGCCACGAGGGGGCGGAGACTCCTTCTGTGGCGAGCGGTCAAGGCGGTGCCAGGGGGATCCAGGTCGAGACCGGACGCCCTGGGGCCGAAACCGATCGTCCTGTCTGCGAGCCGGGAAGGGGAGAGGGGCCGCCGAGCAAGGTCGACTCTCGCTGGATGGAAGCCTGCTCTGACCCGGGAATGGCGCGCTTCAAAGCGGTCTGACGAACCCGTCCGACTTGCGAGGGATCTGCCCCCAAATGCCCGGGGTCACGTGGCCGCAATCCGGACAGCTTCCATCGTCCCCGATCCGGACCTGCTCGACGTAAAACCCGGTACGCCGGACGAGGAGGCCGCCACACCGGGCACACCGCGTATTCTCAAAGTCCCCGACCTGTCCGGGGAGGTTGCCCGCGTACACATAGTCCAGCCCGACCTCTTTCCCGGTTTCCGCCGCTTTGACGAGGAGCTCCGCCGACGCGTTGTCCGGTTCGGTCATCTTGTAGTCTTTGTGGAATGCGGTCACGTGCCAGGGAATTTCCGGAGAAACGGATACGAGAAACTCCGCCGCATCCCGTATTTCCGCCTCCGAACTGTTCCAACCCGGCACGAGCAGGGTCACGATCTCCATCCAGAACCCGCGTTCATACACCATCCGAATCGTATCCAGGACGTTCCGGAGCACCCCGCCCAGCCTGCGATAGTTTCGATCTGACATCGTTTTTAGATCGATTTTGTAGCAATCTGTCCACGGCCTCAGGTAGTCCAGGACTTCAGGCGTGGCGTTTCCGTTCGAAACGAAAGCTGTTTTCAACCCCTCCGCCTTCGCCTCCCGAAAGACTTGAACGGCCCATTCCGAGGTAATCAGCGGCTCATTGTAGGAGCTGGCCACTATCATGCCCCGGAGCTGCTTCCCCTTTCTGATCAGCTCCCGAGCAGATGTTTCGCGCGGGAGCGCGACCGCTGCGGAATCTCTCAGCGCTTGGGAGGTAAGCCAATTCTGGCAATAGGAACAGTGCAGATCACATCCCAACATCCCGAAGGTCAGCGTGTTGGAACCCGGAAAGACGTGGAAAAAGGGCTTCTTTTCCGTTGGATCGCACTGCAGGCCGGCCACGTAGCCCCACGGGACGTGCAGTGTCCCACGTTGATTGTATCGGACCTTGCAGATCCCTCGCCGGCCAGGGGGGATCCTGCAGCGGTGACCGCAGGCAAAGCAGCGTATCCAGTCGTCGACGAGCCCTTCCCAGAGTTCCTCCGACTCCAGCCCAACGGTAAGGCCGTCCAGAACCGCCTCGAGGGGGGCCGGGCTTACGACCGGCAGTTCGGCGGAAACGGTCATATCATCATATCTCCCCGGTTAATCGACAGATAGGCGAAGGCCCACATCCAAACATAGTCAATTCAAGCGTGAGCGCAACGTACAATCCCCGAATTCCCAGACCTTCACGGTGGGGAAGCGCGGACGGTTTCCCCTTGCTTTCACAACCCTTGATTCAGAGGAATAGCGGGCTGAAGAAGCCGTCTCGACGGCGAGGCGCTTTTGGCTTGTCACCTCCGTCGTTTTTTTCTATATTGTGCCTAACTGGCATAAAAATAAACCCTTTTATTCAAAGTCGTGGAACGGTCAGAGGCGAAAGCGTCATGCAAAGGGTAAGAAAACGACTGACCCGGAAAGAGGTCAAACAGGATGAATTCCTGATCTGGACGCTGAAGATCTGGGCCTACGCGAAGCAGGAGTATACCAAAATCCTTGCGATCGCCGCCGCCGCCGTGGTTGTCATTTTGATTGCCGCCTTGTATCAACGACGATCTCAAACCCGGGCGGAGGCAGTGATCGATGCGTTTGGCGAGGTACGAATCTCTTTGTACCAGGGCAAGACCGGAGAGGCCATCCTCCAGGCCGAGCGGATTGTGGATGACTACGAGGGCAACCCGGAGGCCCGTCACGCCACGGTCTTCCTCGGAAATCTCTACTTCGAGCTCGGCCGTCATCCGGAGGCCCAGGCCGCGTACCAATCCTACCTGGACAACTATGGAGACGGGGGAGCGCTCGGATACGCAGCCGCTTCCGGTGTTGCTGCCTGCCTCGAGGAACAGAACGACTACTCTGGTGCCATCGTCGCCTACACGCGCTATGCGGAGACGCATCCATCCTCGCCTTACGCGCCCTTCGCGCTCACGCACGCCGCCCGCTGCTCCGGTCTGACGGGGGACACGGAACGACAGGTCGACATCTTGCGCAAAATCGTGGAGAGTTACTCAAACAGCTCGCCGGGACGGACCGCCAGGACAGAGATCGAGATGCTGGTCCTGAATCGAGAACACGTTTTAGAGTAACGTAACCGCGCCAAGCGGACGAGACAAAACGATTATAAGATACATTATGTAAACCAATTACCGTTTTTCCACAGCTGATGCGTTGGGTAAGGGCTGGCAAACGTGGAAAACGATCTGACGCGCCACTCCGAGCCCCTCGGTCACACGACGGACGACGAGTTTCTTCACAAGAAAGCGGTGAAAAAGTCACCGCGCCCCGGCGCCGACGCGACGCCTCAACGGCGCGGGCCTTCCAGCCGGTCGTCCGGTTCCCCGCGTCGCATCGCACGATCAGTGGCACGAGCGTCGTTAATCCAACTTATCGCCCTGGCCTTGACGGCCCGCAACGCGAACAGGTCGAGCCGAGACCGATCCGAACGGCCACAAGAAGCCTAATCTCCTTCCGAATTTGACGAGAAGAACGCCCGCAAGAGACGCTTCAATCGGTTTGTCTCTCGCGTGCGCCTCGGTGGGCTCGCCTTTTCCCGGCGCCGTTTCCGTCCCTTCCCCTGTGCCTCCAACCGCTTCTTCAATCCCCGGCTCTCTTCCTTCAGCCGCTCGATCTCGTCCAGACACTCCCGTCGCGCTTCCCCGATCCCATCCAACTTCTCCGTGCACGACAGCAGCTGCGCACCGCTCTCCCGCTCCCGCTGCCGCGACTCATCCAGTTTCTTTTCCAGCACCTCTCTCTCTTCTCTATGCGTTCGCGCCTCCGTCCAACCGGACGCGGAAGACGACTCCAATTCAATCACTTTCCTCTGTGCCAGCTCCAACTCCGCCTTGAGCTCTTCCACCTGTTGCCGGCCCGCCTCCAGCCGACCGGCGCGCCGTTGAAGCCGCTCGTATTCTCCGATCGGAATCCGCACGAAATGCCCTTCGTTCCCGCTGGCTGAAAGTGCCAATTTTTTTCCATATTTTTTATAATATATTTCTATTAGATCCTCCTTTTGAATCCTCCACGAGCCGTTCCACTTCTCTGCGCTGAGAAGGCCGCGGTCGATGTAGTTTCTCACAGTCTTGTCGGTAACAGCAAGTACTTTCGCAGCTTGAGGGATACTTACGCAGACAGCGATGTCTTCGACGTTCACGGAGAGCCTCCGGATTTTCGGGATTTGTATAAAATTTTAATTTATATAATATTTATATAATTATTATAATTGTCAACCCTCGTTTTTGGCGGTCCCACGGTTCCAAATGGGAGCGCTGCAAGATTTCTCGTGGATCAGGGGGTTCGCGTGGTATCTTACTCGTCGAATCACTTCGGCAAATCCCTGGTCTGAGGTTGCCATGTCCGGAAGACGGACCCCCCTGTTCGAATCGCATCAATCCCTGAAGGCCAAGATGGTCGAATTTGCGGGTTGGGAGATGCCCGTACACTACCAGGGTCTCGTCAAGGAACATCGCGCGGTGCGTTCGGCCGCAGGCCTGTTCGACGTAAGCCACATGGGAGAGTTTGAAATACGTGGCCCGCGAGCGAGCGAGTTCGTCGAATCGGTCGCGTGCAACGACGCGAGCCGGCTCGGTATAGGCGATTTGCAGTATTCGATGCTCTTGAACGAACACGGCGGCACGATCGATGACCTGATGGTCTACCGGGTCGAAGCACGTAGATTTCTCGTTGTCGGAAACGCGGTAAACGTCGACAAGGTCTCGGAACACCTGTCGGACCGGGCATCGGCGTTTCGGGGCGCAGAGGTCCGCGATCGTTCCGGCGACTACGCCCTGCTTGCCTTCCAGGGACCGAAGGCAGGTCTTGTCCTGGCCGGACTCACCCGCGTAGACTTGAACAAACTTCGTTTCCATCGGGTGGCTCGCGGCGAAATCGCAGGGCGCCCCGCCCTCATCGCCGCCTCGGGGTATTCCGGAGAGAACGGGTTTGAGATCTTTGTCGCACCATACGATGCGGCGACACTCTGGTCGACCCTCCTGGGCGCGGGTGAGGCCCACGGCGTGCTCCCGGCGGGGCTCGGCGCGCGGGACACGCTGAGACTGGAGGCCTCGTTGCCGCTCTACGGCCACGAGCTGGATGAACAGACCTCCCCTCTCGAGGCCGGGCTCGGCATCTTCGTGGCGAAGTCGGGCGACTACATCGGGTCGGACGTGATGCGCGCCCAGCGCAGCGCAGGGTTTCAGAAGAAGCTGGTCATGCTCGAGATGCGCGATCGGGCCATTCCGCGGCAGGATTATGAAGTGCAGGCCGCCACGGGTCAACCGATCGGGCACGTGACGAGCGGCGCGTTCGCGCCTTGGCTCAACAAAGGGATCGGCATGGCCTACGTCTCTCCCCGATTCTCCGCAATCGGCCAGGCGTTGCGCATTCTGATTCGGGGTCACCCGCGCAGCGCGGTCGTGGTGCCCAGGCCGTTCTACAGGCGTCCCAGGCGCTGATCGGCGAACCGAGCCTAAAAAAAAGAGAGGCAGGGCGCTTGAAACTCCGCCCCCTGCCTCTCTTTTGTCCGGGTCTGCTTCGGGTTCCTACACCACGATGTTCACCAGCCGGTTTGGAACGACGATAACCTTTCTGGGTGTCTGGCCCTTCAGGTGTGCCTGGACGTTTGTCTGCTCCAGGGCCAGACGTTCGACCGTCTCCTCGGAGCTGTCCACTTCCACGTCGAAACGGGCGCGGACCTTTCCGTTCACCTGCACCGGCATCTCGACCGTCTGCTCAGCCGCCAGCCGTTCAACCCCTGTCGGCCAATCCTCGCGGGATATTTCTTTGTCACCCAACCCCGCAATCTCCCAAATCTCTTCAGCCAAGTGAGGGGCGAATGGGGAGAGTAGCAGTAGGAAATCTCGGGCTAAGGGCCTCGGAACCGAACTGAGTCCGACAAGGGCGTTGTTGAGTTCAATCAATGCGGCTATGGCGGTGTTTAACCGCAGGGCTTCGATATCCTCCGTGACGCGAATGATCGTCTTATGCCTGAGTTTTTCAAGTTCTGGCGTCAGCTTGCCGCCGATATTCGCGCTTCGCTGCGGAGTCATGTAGTTTCGCCAGACCCTCTGCAAGAACCGCTGCATTCCCCGAATTCCGCTCATGCTCCACGGGGTGCTGGCGTCCAGCGGCCCCATGTAAGACTCATAGAGACGGAGGGAATCAACGCCAAACTCGTCGCCAACTTCCTCAGGCGGAAGCCCGTTTTTGTAGCGCTTCCCCATCTTTCCCGGAAGTTTCCGAAGTTTCTCCCCTGTCTTCCTGTGGTACCCCTCGTCGTCACGAATCTCGACTTCCCGAATGTCCACGTATACCCCACGATCGTCCGCAAATGCATCGGCGGTGATCATCCCCTGATTGAAAAGGCGCTTAAAAGGTTCTGGCGATGAAACGTGACCGAGGTCATAGAGCGCCTTGTGCCAAAACCGAGCATAGAGGAGATGTAAAACCGCGTGCTCCGCGCCTCCGACATAGAGGTCGACTGGCATGAAATATTTCTCTTTCTCGGTATCACAGAAGGCGTCCGGGTTGTTTGGATCGATAAACCTCAGATAGTACCAGCACGATCCAGCCCATTGGGGCATCACGTTTGTTTCCCGTTCATACTCCTTTCCGTCTATGTCAACTTTTCGCCATTCCTCATCAGCCCGGGCCAAGGGAAGTTTAATCGGGGCATTTGGATCATCTGACGCTTCAGGACTGAAGTCCTCCAAATCCGGAAGCGCGACGGGAGGTGAAACCGAAATAACGTCACCCTCACGAGATGAAGCCAAGGGGAAAGGCTCTCCCCAGTAGCGCTGTCGAGAAAAGATCCAGTCGCGCAAGCGGTAGTTCACTGAAGATTTCCCCCGACCCGCCTTTTCCAGCGCTTGCGTCATGGTCTGCTTGGCCCGAGGTGTCGCAAGTCCGTTAATGAAAAATGGGTTCGCACCGTCGTAGGCGGGAGAATGAATGCTTGTCCCGTCGCCTGTGAAACAATCTTCCTGGCGACCGCCGGGAGGCTCAACCACGCGCACGATTTCAAGTTCGTACTGTGCCGCAAACTCAAAGTCCCTTTCATCGTGAGCCGGAACGGCCATAATGGCCCCTGAGCCATATTCCATGCTGACATAATCTGAGACAAACAGAGGCAGTTTCTGACCATTTACAGGGTTCCTTGCATAAATTCCAGAAAAGAGCCCTGTTTTCCCTTTCGCATCTTCGCGATTGGACACGCGCGCTTCCGCCACCTTGACATAATTGGACACGGCATCCCGAATATTCATGGTCGGATCCGGCCCCTTCCAGGATCTTGGAGCCTCGTCCGGCCAATCCTCGGGCACGAGATATTCAGGTGCATTTGCGTTTACCAGTGGATGTTGAGGCGCAACGACCATAAAAGTCGCACCGAACAGTGTATCAGGACGCGTCGTAAAGACATTCAACTCGGTCGCAACCCTTTCCGTACCTGGAACGAGAACTTCAAAAGTTACGTCTGTCCCTTCGCTCCGCCCAATCCAGTTCCGCTGCATTCGCCTCACGGCCTCGGGCCAGTCCAAGGTATAGGTCGTGTCCTTGCCATCGGGAAGGTCCGGTGCGTCCAGATCTTCCAACAGGCGGTCTGCAAAGGCGGAAATTCGCATCATCCACTGCCGGAGCGGACGTCGATAGACGGGGAAATTACCTAACTCACTCATGCCCTCGCTAGTAATTTCCTCGTTGGCGAGAACTGTCCCCAGTCCGGGACACCAGTTGACAACGGCATCTTCGTGGTATGCCAGGCGATAGCCGTTCAAGACGGCAAACCTTTGCACGGAAGTCAAATCCTTCCACGTCACCCCCCCGTCTGCATTGGCGGCGGCCAGCTCGTGTTTTCCTAAAGTGCGCGCTCCGGATTCAAACTGGGCAACGAGGTCTGAGATGGGAACGGCCCTCCCCTTGAGTTTCCGTCCCGCCTCATCAACCCATTCTCTCTGCGGGTCGAACCAACTGTGAAACAGTTGCAGGAATATCCATTGGGTCCATTGATAGTAGCCAACGCCGGATGTGGCCAACTCCCGGTCCCAGTCGTAACTCATCCCCAAGAACTCAAACTGTTCGCGCATCGTCTCGATGCTTTTTTTCGTAATTACGGCAGGATGCTCGTTGTGTTGGATGGCGTACTGCTCTGCTGGAAGTCCAAAGCTATCGAATCCCATCGGATGCAGGACGTTGTAGCCGCACATTCGTTTAAAACGGCTGTAGATATCCGTAGCAATGTATCCTTTGGGGTGTCCGATATGCAGCCCCGAGCCGCTCGTATACGGAAACATGTCCAGTACGTAAAACTTGGGCTTTTCGGGATCAAAGTCAGGATTGCCAGGCCCGGGGGTGCGGAACGTCTTTTCCTTCAGCCAGTGTTCCCGCCACCGCTTTTCGATCTTCTGAAAATCATACGCCCCTTGCTCCATACGATCTTTCTCCCACCCTTCTATGACGTACGGCTTGTTGGCATCCTATGGATACAACCGCTGCAGCATTCGCGGAAACGGAATCGTCTCCCGAACGTGCGGCAGCCCGCAGACCCACGCGACCGTTCGCTCGATGCCCAGTCCAAAACCGGCGTGCGGAACCGAGCCATATTGCCTGAGGTCTACGTACCAGCGCAACGGCGCTTCATCCAGGTCGTGCTCGGCGATCTTTTGCTGGAGTGCGCCCAAGTCGTCCTCCCGCTGTCCGCCTCCGATAAGCTCGCCGTAACCCTCCGGCGCCAAAACGTCCATGCAGAGCGCGAGCGGCGCATTCTCAGGATCCTGCTTCATGTAAAAGGCCTTGCACGACGCCGGAAACCTGTGCACGATGACAGGCCGGTCGAACGCCTTGGCCAGAATCGTCTCCTCGTCTCCGCCGAAGTCATCCCCCCACCGATGGTCCACGCCCTTTTTCCTCAGAAGGTGGACCGCTTCATCGTAAGAGATTCGAGGAAAGGGCTTCTCCACCCGCTCCAAAGGTTCCAGATCTCGTTTGAGGACCTCCATCTCCTTCCTGTTTTGCCTTATAACCCGCTTGACGACCTCGACGAGAAGATCTTCCGCGAGATCCATGTCCCCGTCGAGATCCATGTAGGCAACCTCTGGCTCCAGCATCCAGAACTCGGTCAAATGTCTCCGTGTCTTGGATTTCTCGGCGCGGAAGGTGGGCCCTAGACAGTAAACTTTCCCGAACGCCGCGGCCGCTGCTTCCATGTAGAGCTGGCCACTCTGAGTCAGAAAAGCCTTGGAATCGAAGTAGTCGACCTCGAACAGGGTCGTCGTGCCCTCGCAGGAAGCGGGCGTAAGAATCGGCGCGTCGACCGACACGAAGCCGTTGCCGTCGAAGTAGTCGCGGCAGGCCCGGAGGACGGCGCTCCGGACACGCAGCGCGGCGTGTTGTCTCGAAGACCGAAGCCAGAGGTGGCGATGGTCCATCAAGAACGCCGTGCCGTGTGCCTTGGGCGAGATCGGATACGGCAGGGCGAGCTGAAGGATCTCCAGATCCGTGACCCCGATCTCATACCCGATCGAGGCGCGCCGGTCGGCACGAACCCGGCCGCAGACCCGGATCGAGGATTCCTGCGTGACTTCCCCTGCGCGTTCGAATATCGTGTCGGAGACGTCGCCCTTGAAGACGACGCACTGAATGACACCGGTCCCATCCCGCACTTGAAGAAAAAAGAGCTTTCCGCTGGACCGCTTGTTATAGAGCCATCCCTCCAGGAGCACCTCTTTGCCTTCGTAGTCGCCGACCTCGGCAATCGAAATTCGAACGGCCATCCGCCAATTTCCCGCTATGGATGCGAGTCCCCGAGAATCTCCGCCACGGGCGCCAACGACAGGCCCCAGGCCTCCGCGACCCCGGCGTGCGTGACGCGGCCTTCGATCATGTTCAGACCTCTCGCCAGTTCGACCGCGCCGCGGCATGCCGCCTTCCAGCCCCTGTTGGCAATTTCCACAATATAAGGCAGCGTGGCGTTCGTGAGCGCAAAAGTAGACGTTCTAGGAACTGCACCCGGGATGTTGGTGACGCAGTAATGGATGACTTCGTCCACCTTGTAGGTCGGTTGCGAGTGGGTCGTGGGGCGACACGTCTCGACGCAGCCACCTTGATCGACGGAAACATCCACGATAACGGCGCCCTCCTTCATTCCCGAAATCATCTTCCGAGTCACGATCCGGGGCGCTCTGGCCCCCGGCCTGAGGACCGCGCCGACCACCAGGTCTGCCGAGGAGATCAGTTTGTTCAGGTTGTATCGGTTCGACATCAACGTGGTGACGTTCGGAGGCATGATGTCCTCCAGATAGCGAAGGCGCTCCAGATTGATGTCGAGGACGAAGACGTTGGCCCCCAGTCCGGCGGCGATGCGGGCGGCGTTGGAGCCGACGACACCGCCTCCGAGGATGACGACGTCGGCGGGCGCGACGCCGGGGACGCCCGCGAGGAGGATGCCGCGTCCGCCCTGAGGACGTTCCAGGTACTTGGCCCCCTCCTGTAACGCCATGCGTCCCGCCACTTCGCTCATGGGCACGAGCAGGGGAAGCTCGCCGTTGGGCAGTTGAACGGTCTCGTAGGCCAGCGCAACGATGCCCGATTCCTTGATGGCGAGCGTAAGCTCACGGTTTGCGGCGAAATGAAAATAGCAAAAGAGGATCTGACCCGGTCGGAGCCGTTTTATGTCTGCTTCCCGCGGTTCCTTCACTCTGACGACAAACGCTGCCTCGTCATATACGCGCTCCGACCGCTTGACGATTTCCGCCCCGGCCGCTCGGTAATCTTCGTCCAACACACCGCTGGCGAGACCCGCGTCCGACTCGATCAGGACCCGATGTCCGTTCTCGGCGAGGGCCTCCACGCCCACCGGCAGCAGCCCAACCCTGTTTTCGTCGACCTTGTTCTCTTTGACGACCCCGACAATCACGCAGATCCCCTCCGAACGGGTCCCGCTAAGGGCCAACAGTGACGAGGTGAATGCGGCTCTCTCCCACAAGCTGCCCGCAGGCCTCAACCAGACTCTCTCGGGTCACCCCGTCGATGCCGGCCAGAACTTCCCCGGGTGTCCGCAACCGTTTCGTGTAAAGTTCGTCTCTGGCCATCCGGCTCATCCGCCGATCCATGCTTTCGAACCCCAGAATAAGCTCCCCGCGAAGCTGAGCTTTCGAACTCTTCAGCTCTTTCTCCGAGACGGCATCCGCTCCAAACCGGTTGAGCTCGGCCCGGACGATCTCCACAACCTGTCCGACGCGGGCCTGATCGCAGGCCATGTAGGTTCCGAAAATGCCGGTGTCTTCCAACGTTTCGAGGTAGGAGTAGACCGTGTAGACGAGCCCCAGGCGTTCGCGAATCTCCTGAAACAGCCGTGAACTCATTCCCCCTCCGAGTGCCGTGTTCGCCACAAGGAGCTCGTTGTTTCGGGGATGCGTGTAGGCATATCCCGTCACGCCAAGACAGATGTGCGTTTGCCCTATATCACGCGAATGGTGCTGTTCTTGTCCCGGAGCGATTTCTGGACGCGCTCGTTCCAGGGGCGACGAATCCGAGCTTGTCGTGCCAAAGATCTCCGTCAGCCTGTCGACGGTTTGATCGTGATCGAGATTTCCGGCTGCACATAAGATCATGCGGTCCGGCTGATAATGCCTCTGCATAAAGTCGCGTAGGCGCCCGCGGGTGAGGGCCGTTACGGACTCCCGGGTCCCCAGAATCGGCTCCCCTACAGGATGGCGTCGCCAGACCGATTTCGCGAACAATTCGTGGACAAGGTCTTCCGGCGTGTCTTCCACGCTCCGGATCTCTTCAAGAACAACGCCCTTCTCCTTCTCTATCTCCACGGGGTCCAGCCGCGCATTCCGCAGAATGTCGCCCAAGACGTCCAGGGCCACATCCAGGTGTTGATCCAAACACCGCGCAAAAAAGCAGGTGCAGTCCCGGTAGGCAAAGGCATCGATGCTGCCCCCAAGAGACTCCAGGCTATGAACGATCTCGAATGGCGCCCGCCCACGCGTGCCCTTGAAGACCATGTGTTCCAGAAAATGGCAAATGCCGTGCTCACCTTCCCGTTCGTCCCGTGAACCGACGCCGACCCAGATCCCTACGGACACGGACCGGACGTAGGACACTTGCTCCGTCACGACCCGCATTCCATTTTCCAGCTGCGTCTTTCGGCAAGTTCCACTCAGCACCACGGAGATTCCATCCTCCATTCCGCAAACGAGGCCCCGGACCGGACCGCTCTCTGTCCCCGCCTGCACAGAAAGAATGCGGCGCATCCCCGAGATTCGCTCCAGGCAGGCTCGGTTTTCTCTGTCTGCGTGCGGACACCGGCCTGCCCTGCCTGCCAAGCACCTGCCTGCCGACGAGGCAGGCGGCCCGGCGCAGGCAGGCGGCAAGGCAGGGACAGACGTGAGCAGCGTCGGCTTGACCCGGGGTCGAGACGGCGCCACGACCCCCCGTTTCCCAAATCGAAAAAGACGATCAGGTAATTCTCCGATCGCCTTCTCGTTCAATCTGTTAGAAAGATGATATGTTACCTTCGCGTCAGCCGACGGCCTCTGTCCGGCCTCGGTCGTCTCTCCGGGGCCTCGGGCTGATACCCGGAGGGCGGCGCCATCGTGGCCTTTCGACTGAGCCGAATCTTGCCCTGGTCGTCGATGGCGATCACCTTTACCCTTGTCTCCTCCCCCTCTTCGAGGACATCGCTCACCTTCCGCACGCGATTGTATGCCAGTTCAGAGATATGGCAAAGGCCTTCCTTTCCGGGCAGGATTTCAATAAATGCCCCAAACTCCATCACCCGTTTGACCGTTCCTTCGTAGACGCGACCGACCTCAGCGTCCTCCACGAGAGCCCCGATCATCGCCATGGCCTTCTCTCCGGCTTCAGGTTCTGTTGAGCTGACCGTGACCATGCCGTCATCTTCGACGGCGACCCTGGCGCCTGTTTCTTCGATACTCCGAATCGTTTTCCCGCCCGGTCCGATGACAAGTCCGATTTTCGACGGATCAATCCTGATCGACAGGATTCTGGGCGCATACCGGGAGAGCTCATCGCGAGGCTCGACGATCGCCTCGCTCATCACCCCGAGGACATGATCAAGCGCCTTGCGAGCCCTTTTAAACGCCTCCTGCATGATCTCAAACGGAATACCGTCGATTTTGATGTCGAGTTGGATGGCGGTCATCCCATCCTTGGTCCCCGTGATCTTCAGGTCCATATCTCCCAGATGGTCCTCAGCGCCCAGAATATCGGTCAGCACAACCCATTTGTCATCCTCCGCGACCAGTCCGACGCCTGCCCCGGCAACGGGGGCCTTGATCGGAACGCCTGCGTCCATCAGGGCCAAGGACCCTCCGCAGACTGTGGCCATGGATGACGAGCTGTTGGATTCCAGGATTTCAGAGACGATGCGGATCGTGTAGGGAAAGGAGTCCTCCGACGGAATGACGGGGTCCAGGGCCTTTTCCGCAAGGGCACCGTGCCCGATTTCCCGTCGTCCCGGAGCGCCGATCCGCCGGGTCTCCCCGACACTATAGGATGGAAAGTTGTAGTCCAGCATGAAAGACTTGAACGACTTGCCTTCCAGGTCGTCGACCATGCGGGTGTCCAGTTTGCTGCCGAGCGTGGCCACGCACAGGGCTTGCGTCTGACCGCGCGTGAAAATCGCGGAACCGTGTGCTCGCGGAAGCGGCCCCAATTCGATCGTAATCGGACGCACCTCATCCAAGCCTCGGCCGTCAATCCGGCGATCCTCATTCAGAATCATCGCCCGCATATCGGCTTTCTCGATCGCCGCCAATTCGTCGGCAATCACCTCTTCCGATTCCGGAAACTGCTCTGCAAGCGCCACCTGGACCTCTGCTTTCAACTGGCTCAGCACACCGGCTCGATCCTCCTTGACCGACAGCCGATTGGCCTCCTTGATCTTTTCTTGCGACATTTCCCGGACGGCAGAGACGATCGCCTCATCGACCTCGGGCTCGCTGACCTCACGTTTCGCCTTGCCGCATCTGGAAACCAGCTCTTCCTGAAGGTCGATCACCTGCACGATGCGCTCGTGCGCCACTTTGAGACCTTCGAGGACTTCCCCCTCCGGCACCTCGCCCATCTCGCCTTCCACGGAGATCACCGATTCGCGACTGCCGGAGACGATCACATTCATGTCGCCTTCTTCGAGTTGGGCATACGTCGGATTCACGACATAGGCGCCATCCACGCGCCCCACACGGACCGCCCCGATCGGTCCGTCGAAAGGGATATCGGAGATACTCAGGGCGGCGGAGGCGCCCATCATGGCCAGCACGGCCGGATCATTCGCCCGATCGAACGAGAGTACGGAGACCAGCACTTGGGTTTCGTGCCGAAAGGCCTTCGGGAAGAGCGGGCGAATCTGGTGATCGATCAACCTGGCGTTCAGCTTCTCGGTCGTCGTGGGCGCACCTTCTCGCTTGAAGAAGTTTCCCGGGATCCGACCGCCCGCGTAAAACCGCTCTCGGTAGTCCACCGTGAGCGGGAAAAAATCTGTCGTGGCTTCGCGGGTATCCGCAACCGCGGCCACGAGGACGATCGTTTCGCCGTAGCGGACCCAAACCGCCCCGTGGGCCTGCTTGGCCACACGTCCTGTTTCGACAGAAAGCTCACGCCCCTCCAAATCCAGAGATACTTTCTCACGCATCCAACTTACCTCCATAAAAGATTGAATCAGCTTCGGTTATACGACGCGGAAAAGCAGAAACGAGAGGGGAGTGTAACCTTCGGGTGAAACGAGACCTATCCACGAATACCGAGTTTCTCCACAAGCGCCCTGTAGGTCGCGAGGTCTCTACGACGCAGATACTTCATCAACCGGCGCCGTCTGCCGACGAGCATGAGCAGGCCTCGCCGGGAGTGGTGGTCCCGTTTGTGTAGCTGGAAGTGGCCGTTCAATGTCTGAATGCGTTCGGTCAGCAGCGCAATCTGCACTTCGGGCGAACCCGTGTCTTCTCCGGTTCTGCCAAAGCTGTTCAGCAACTCTGCCTTCCTTTCTTTGGTCAAACTCAAGCGCCCACCTCCTTGACAGGCATCCCGTCCGCTTCATACAGCAGCGCCTGGGCGGTCTGCCGATCGTTTTTGATTTGTTCGACGAGAGCGTTCCCGTTCTCGAACTTGCGTTCATTCCTTATACGGCGGGTCAACTCCATGGTCACGCGTTTGCCGTAAAGGTCTCCTTCATAATCCAGAACGTGGGCCTCGAGACCGTGCGACCTGCCGTTGAAGGTGGGTCGAACACCCAGGTTCACGACGGCAGCGCGAGGATCGGGCAAGTGGACCCAGGCCGCGTATACGCCGTCGGGAGGAAGCAGTTTGGATCTGTCGCGCAGGGCCAGATTTGCGGTCGGATATCCCAGCTGCCGGCCGCGGCCTTCTCCCCGCACGATACGGCCGTGAATGAAATAGCCGTGACCCAGAAGTCTGCTGGCTTCCTGAAGGTCGCCTTCGGCGATTTGCCTCCGGACTCGAGTACTGCTTACGGGCGACCCGCCGACGAGAACCGGCGGCACGGAAATGACTTCGAAACCCAGGACTTGCCCCAACTTCCTCATCGTTCCCGAATCCCCGCTGCGGTCTCTTCCAAATCCGTGATCGTAGCCGAGCACAATCACGTTGGCTCGAAGCATCCGGACCAAATACTCCCGGACAAACGCCTCAGGGCTCAACACCATCAAGGATGGCGTGAAATTCACGACGAGCAGTTCATCGATGCTCAGACCGCCTATTCTCCACGCCTTCTCCTCCATCGAAGTCAGTATGTCGGGCGCGCGGCTCGGATCTACGACCACACGCGGGTGGGGATCGAAGGTCACAACGACGCTCGTTCCTCCACGGGCCCTGGCAGTCTCCCGGACCGCTTCCAGCACCGCGGCGTGGCCCAAGTGAACGCCGTCGAACGTCCCGACGGTGACGACTGGGCAACGCAAATCGACGGAGGCGTTGAGGTCGGTGCGACGCATCAAGCGGCCATCTCCGGTCTGTGGGGCCGAAGAACGCGAACCGGTTTGAGAACCAAACCTTCGATCTGCCACTCCCCTGTTCCCAAGAGGCGCCCTGCTTCGTCAACCACCAGAATCGGAGACTGTGGATTCGATGGCACGGTTGCCCCCAGCCCTGAAATGGGGTTTCCGTGAGAGAACCTCCTTGCTGCTTCGGACGCCAGTCGAAGCACGGGCAAATGGTCCAGGGCTCGATTTGGATCGATCAGGTGGTCTTCCCACCCCTTCTCACCGACCTTGTCCATCCCGACACATTGATCCAGCCCGATCTTGCCCACCCACGTTCGTCTGAGCGCTGCGAGATGCCCTCCACATCCGAGCGCGCGTCCGATGTCTTCGGCCAAGACACGAATGTAAGTCCCCTTGGAGCAGGAAACGTCCAGGTCCAGGAACGGCGGATCGAACCGCGCAACCTGAATCGAGTGAATCCGTACCTGTCGAGATGGCCGAGGAACTTCCTTTTTTTCCCTCGCCCAACGGTACAGCCGTTTTCCAGAAATCTTTCGTGCAGAAAACATTGGGGGCGTTTGCTTACTCTCTCCAATGAACCCCGGAATCGCGCGCTGGATCTCCCCGGCCTCTTCAGGAACGTGGTCTGATCGTGCAGTTACGCGTCCTTCCGCGTCCAGCGTGTCGGTCGTGACGCCAAGCCGAATCCTCGCAAGATATCCCTTGTCCTGATTCGTCAGCAGCGAACTCAGGCGCGTGAATCGTCCGAAGCAGAGCAGAAGGACGCCTGTAGCCAAAGGGTCCAGCGTCCCGGTGTGGCCCACCTTCTCCAGCTTCAGCCTGTCGCGGACGCGGTCGACGACATCGTGCGATGTCCATCCGCGCGGCTTGTCCACAGCCAGAAGCCCGTCCACCTCATCTCCCTCTATGATTTCAAGTCTTCGAGCAGACGATCGATTCGGCTGCCGCGCTGAATCGAGTCATCGTATTCAAACAGGATTTCGGGCGTGTGCCTCAGGCGAACCCGACTGCCAAGCGTTTTTCTGACAAACGGAAGTGCGTGAGACAGGGCTCGGAGCGTCTCATCTTTGGCTTCAGAATCCCCCATCACGCTCACGTAGACCTTGGCCGTCTTCAGACCTCGACTCACCCTCACGCCAGTGACGGTCACGAACCCCAGCCGTGGATCCTTCAAACGCCTGTGGATAATCTCACTCACGATCTCCCGGATTTGTCGCCCAACGCTTTCGGTCCGCCACGTCGGCATATCACATCATCTCGAGAGAATGGTCAAGGAGCTCAACCCTGACGTCCGCCTTCACCAGATCGACGACCTTGGAGAGCACCCGGTTCGCGTAGCGCGCCTCGTTCGACACGATGGCGACGCCGAGGGTCGCCCTTTGCCACAGCTCATTGTCCTCGATCTCTGAGACGGAAACGTTGAACTTGCTTCGAATTCGGGTGACGATGCTCGCGAGCAGATTACGCTTGCTTTTGAGGGAACCGCATTCGGGAAGGTAAAGGACAACGCGACAGAGCCCAATCGTCATGCTTATAAGCTTCTTGCTGTCTCAACCATCTCGTAGGCTTCGATTGTATCTCCGATCTTGATGTCGTTGAAGTTTTCCACCCGCATGCCGCACTCGAATCCCGACTGCACTTCTCGAACGTCATCCTTGAACCGCTTGAGGGATGCGAGCTGGCCTTCAAAGACAACGGCGTTGTCACGGAGGACACGCACGCGCGAATCTCGCCGGATGGCGCCGCTATCGACGTAACATCCGGCGATTGTGCCAAACCGAGACACTTGAAATGTCTCGCGAATCTCGGCCGAACCCAGGATATGTTCATCGACTTTTGGCGCCAGCAGTCCTGAGAGTGCCGCCTTGATGTCCTCCACGGCTTCGTAGATCACGCGATATAGCCAGATGTCCACGCCTTCCCGGGTTGCGACTTCGCGCCCCCGAGCGTCCGGCCTGATGTTGAAGCCAATGATGACGGCATCCGAGGCAGAAGCCAGGAGGACGTCCGACTCCGAGATGGCGCCCACGCCCCGGTGGATCACGTTGAGCTTGACTTCCTCACTGGAGATCTGAGAAAGTGCATCGTGCAGCGCTTCCACCGACCCATCCACATCTGCTTTCAAGATCAGCCTGAGTTCTTGAATCTTGCCTGCCTGGATCTGATCGCGAATGTCGACGAGGCTCATGCGCTTGCCTCGACGGACGTCACGTTCGCGTCGGAGCTGCTGGCGTCTCTGGCTCAGTTCCCGTGCTTGGCGGTCGTTCGGGACGACGTGGAACAGATCTCCGGCCTGAGGCAGTCCGTCCAACCCCAGGACCTGCACGGGCACCGAGGGCCCGGCCGCTCCGACCGGGTTGCCTCTCTCATCCAGCATGGCCCGGACTCTCCCGCTGTAAAGACCGGTTATGAACGGATCGCCGACCCGGAGGGTTCCTGACTGAATAAGAACGGTGGCCACGTTTCCGCGGCCTCGATCCAGGCGAGCTTCTATGATGGTTCCCTTGACGCGCGACTCCGGGTTTGCCTTTAGCTCGAGAAGGTCGGTTTCCAGGGCCAGCAGCTCCAGGAGCTCGTTCACGTCTTGTCCCGTGGAAGCCGAGACTTCGCAGCACTGCACCTTGCCCCCGAATTCCTCCACAACGATGTTGTGTTCCGTCAACTGACGTTTGATTCGGTCCGGATTCGCGGCCGGCAGATCGATCTTGTTGATTGCCAGCGCGATCGGTACGTTCGCCGCGCGTGCGTGGTCGATCGCCTCAAGCGTCTGCGGCATCACACTGTCGTCCGCGGCCACGACGAGCACGACCACGTCAGTCACCTGCGCGCCACGGGCGCGCATGGCTGTAAAGGCTTCGTGTCCAGGCGTATCCAGGAAAGTGACGACCCGGCCGTTCTCGAGCTCAACGTGGTAGGCTCCGATATGCTGCGTGATCCCCCCGGCTTCTCCGGCGACCACGTTCGTTCTGCGTACGTAGTCCAGCAATGAGGTCTTGCCGTGGTCGACGTGGCCCATGATCGTCACGACGGGCGGCCGGGGGAGCATCTCTCCACCCTCTTCTTCCTCTTGTTCTTCGAGAACGGCCTCCGAGAACGCTTCCTGTTCCTCAACGTCCAACCCGAATTCGTCGGCGACGAGCGTAATCGTCTCCATGTCCAGACGCTGGTTGATCGTGACCATGATGCCCATTTGGAGACACTGTTTGATCAGTTCCGGAATCGGGACGTCCATGATCCCGGCGAGCTCACCCACGGTCGTAAACTCGTTGACCCTGATCAGACGATCTTCGGCCTCTTCTTCCTCTCCTCCTTCCTCGCGCCGTCGCCGCCTCCTCTGGCGGGCGCCGCCCTCCATCTGAGCCATCGTCCGGCGGACGCTTTCTTCAACCTCTCGCTGATCTACCGTCGGCCGGCCTCGACGCCGCCTCCGTCTCTTACCCCCCCCGTGCCGCGCTGGCGCAACCGGGTGGCTTTTCGGGAGATCTGTAGATGCCTTTGGAGCAATCACCTGTCCGGAAGCGTCTTCGATTCTCGGGATCGATTCCTGAGGTCGGCCCGGACGCCGTCTCCGAGGACGATCTTCTTGTTTGTCTTCCTTCTTGTCGACGACTCTTGCTGTCTGCCTCGCTCTGGTGGTCTTTTTCTCAGCCGCGGCCTGACGCTCTTTTTGCGCTCTTTCCTTTTGCTGGATGTCCTTGCGCTTCATCTCCTGTCTGGAGGCGGAACGTTCCTCCTCAAACTTTTTTTGGACGCTCTCGAGCATCTCAGGGGCACAGACGGCCATGTGATTCTTGACGTCATATCCCAGACCTCGAATCACTTCGACCATCGCAACGCTGGAGAGATTGAACTCCCGAGCGACCTCGTAGATGCGCTTGTTCTGGGCGGCCAGCGTTTCGGCTTCCGGCTTCTTTACCCTCTTGGCGCGACTTCCATTCGCCGTAGACTTATGCGTCGGGTTCGATAGGACCGTTCTCACCCCCTTCGGCCGCGTGCGCCGCGGACGTCGCTTCGGCTGCCTCTTCTTCCGCCGTCGCCGAGGCAGCTTCTATGCCGGCCTCTGCTTCTTCTTCGACCTCGGCGTCTTCATCCTCCACGGTCCCGGCGGTGGCTTCAGCCGCTTCATCCTCTCCCGTTGCCTCCAGATCCGTCCCATCGCCGCCACCAGCCGCCTCGGCGTCCGTCTCTTCCTCGGCCGCCTCTTCAGCTGCCTGAGCCGCTTCCAGAGCTGCTCGCTCTGCCTCTTCGGCCGCCTGAGCCGCTTCCAGGGCTGCTCGCTCTGCCTCTTCGGCTGCCTGAGCCGCTTCCAGGGCTGCTCGCTCTGCCTCTTCGGCTGCCTTCTTTATCTCCAACGCTTCTCGATACTCGGCCACCTTGACAGAGACGATCTCGTCCGCCGCGGCCTGGATCTTTTCGGCCGTGGCCTCCCCGATTCCAGGGACGCCGATGAGGCGCGCGACCGAGGCCGCTACCACATCGTTCGCAGATACAATCCCGGCAGTCTCCAGACGCTCGCGCATCACTTTGCCGATTCCGCGCACGCTCGCAAGGGGCGTGAGCGTCGCTGCCTTTTCGGCCTGCAACTCCTCGAATCGGGTCTCCGTGATGATGTCGACCTTCCAACTCGTAAGCCTGCCTGCCAGGCGCGCGTTCTGGCCCGATTTTCCTATCGCGAGCGAAAGCTGATCGTCCTCCACGACGGCCGTCATCCGATTTTCTATTCTCTCCACCACCACGCGTTTGACAACGGCCGGGCTGAGGGCCCGGGAGAGGAAGATCGCTTCGTTTTCGTTCCAGGGCACGATATCGATCCGCTCGTTGCTGAGCTCCCTCACCACTGCCTGAACACGGGAGCCCTTCATACCCACGCACGCCCCGACCGGATCGATACGAGGATCGTGCGAAACGACTGCGATCTTGGCCCTTTCTCCCGGCTCACGCGCGACGCCCTTGACTTCGATGACCCCCTCATAGATCTCCGGCACTTCGAACTGGAAGAGCCGCATGAGGAAGGTCGGATGGGTGCGAGAAAGCAATACCTGCGGGCCTTTCGAGGTCCGCAGCACGTTCACGACGTAAGCCCGGATGGGATCTCCCTGGCGATACCTTTCCTTCCGGATCTGTTCCTTGAGCGGAATCACGGCCTCTGTGCGCCCGAGGTTGACCAGGATGTCCCCCCGACTGATCTGCTGAACCGTCCCACTGACGATTTCACCGATTCGCCCCTGGTAGTCATCGTATATCCGCTCCCGTTCGGCCTCCCTGACTCGCTGAATCAGGATCTGTTTGGCCGTCTGAATCGCGTTTCTCCCAAAATCTGCAAAGCTCAATTCCTCCCTCACGGTCTTGCCGACCTTGGCCTTGGGGTCGATCTCCTTGGCTGCCGAAAGGCCGATCTCAAGTCCGGAGTCCTCCGGCGCTTCTTCAGCCACGACCTGCTTCAACGCAAACAGGGTGATACCGCCCGACGTGTTATCGATCTCCACCTCGATGTTGTCGGATGTGCCATAGCGTTTCTTTGCGGCAGACAGCAACCCAATCTCCAGGGTCTCGACGACGAGCTCTCTCTTCACGTTCTTTTCTTGCGCGATCTGACCCAGGGCTTCAAGCACTTCGTAATTCAATGACATCCCCTTCCTGAACTGCAACGCCTAGATTTCAAAGTGGAGATTCGCCTTCACCACATCCTCACGGGGAATCTCTTCGACCTCCCCACCGATCTTGACCCGAACGCCTTTCGCGCTGAAGGCTCGCAAGATCCCGACACGCGTGCCTTTCCCCTCGACGACCAGACGAACCGGGTTCCCGATGGCCCGTTCGTAGTCGCCGTCGGACTTGATCGGCCGATTCAGGCCAGGCGACGAGACCTCGAGCGTGTACCTCCCGTCGACAGGATCGTATGTGTCCAAGAGATCCCCGATCCCGCGACTGAATGTGGCGCATCGGTCGATCGTGATTCCGCCGGGCTGATCCACGTAGATGCGAATCATTCTCCGGTTTGGCGACCCGGCAAGCAACAGCTCGACCAGCTCCGCCCCGTTTTCCTCCAGGTATCGACTCGCCAGACGCTCCAGGTAATCGTGAAGCTCCGGCTCCGGGACCGATCCTTCCAGCGAAAGGGCGGCTCTACGTGTCTCGACCATCAGGAAACCTGCGCCAAATGATCCAGCTTCTCCAGGAAGTCCTTCGCCTTCTTTCGCTTGGCCGCGTTGAGATCGCGGGAAACGATTCGCTGCAGCGCGGAACGGGCGTGCTTGTCGCCCGCCGCGGCCATTTCAAAGGCCAGACGGTCACGCTTTTCGTGATACTGCCAGTCGTAGGGCCGGACTTCCAGGTTCCATTTCTTCCAATAGTACTTCAAGTCGTCCGTGGGCCAGTTCTCGTAGACCTCTTCCCAGGAGATCGCCCCGTGCGGAAGCAGCGTATTCGGCGAGACCGGTTCGCTCACTTTCTGGTAGCGGGCATCCACAGACAGCCTGAGGCTGTCGGACGTGGACGGCAGACCCCTGTGGACCGCCATGCTGTGAAAGATCAGGACATCGCCCTGGCGGAAGGGGTTGTAAACCCAGGTGCCTTCGAGTGGATCCGTCACCTCTAGCCCCCCTGCCCCGAGCGCCGGCCGAAAATCGTAGACACCCTTGCGGTGCGACCCGGATGAAATCTGTAGGCCACCCATTTCAGGCGGCAGATCGCTCAGCGCGATCCACGCCGTGTAGGTATCGGCCGTCCCCTGGACCGGAATAAAATCCTGATGGGCCGGGGTCGTAAACGCTTCCCGCTGGGGAAAGATGACTCTTCCAATCAGACTTGGATGCGGAAGGACGTCTTCGCCCAGGATCCGCTGGAACAGGCCGATCAGATTCAGATGGTGCTGCAGCGCGTGAAAATCCGGGAGCCTGTAGAAGCGGCGGTAGACCTCCATGTATTCCGGCTGAGGCTCCACACAAAAACCGTTCGGGTCGGCGGCGCCCTGCGCCAAAGGGGCATCTTTGCGAACCCAGCCGGCGTTTCTGAGGATCCGGAGGATTTGCAACCTGAGACTTTCCAGGATATCCGCAGGGATGAGCCCCTGAAGGTAAACGTAGCCCTCTCGCGCCAGCCGCCGGCTCAACTCGGCACCGTCGTCGACGACCGATGTGGAATCAAGAAATGGCTTCAAGACAGTAGCAGATTCACCCGACAGGGTTTCGTGGATAAGAACGGCCTACTACTCAAAAGAGTGGGCAATGACCCACTCTCAACGTGTCTGAAATATAGAACATTTGCAAAGTTGGCGCAAGCGGAAATGCTACCTATCTCCTTCATTTATCGTCATTAATCAGATTTTTAAGGTCCAATAGCATCCGTCTGAGGTCCGTCAACACGTCATCCGGCGCTCCGTGCCGGGTCGTGGAGGAAGGTCGCGTCAGCGCCCGTTCCTCCCAGAGCGATCGATCCGACTTGAGCCGTTCCACGGCGCCCTTGATCGTGTATTTCTGGTTATACAGCAGGTCGTGGATCGCCAGAACGACCTTCACGTCCCGTTCTCTGTAGGACCGGTTTCCCGATCGTGCCCGCTTGGGACGTAACATGGAGAACTCCTTTTCCCAGAACCTGAGGACATGAGGTTCCACACCCGCGAGCCGGGAGACCTCGCGGATGGAGTAGTAAAGCTTTCCGAGATCTGTCTTTTTCATGTCTCGTCACCGGAGTTCGGGTTTAACGGACGGGACGGCGGCGCCTCGGAAGATACGACGTCTCGGGCGTGTGTATCGAAGGGCGACGGATGGTCGAAGTAAGCTCGGGCCACGAGCGAACATCCCGACGGATCCCATTCCTGAAACGCTCGATGGTTCATTTCTTTCTAAAAGCGACACGAACCGGGGTACCCAGGAAGTCGAACCGTTCTCTCAGCTTCCGCTCGAGAAATCGTCGGTAGTGCTCCGGCACGTCCTCGGGTCTCGATGTGAAAAAGACAATCGTGGGGGGTTCCGTCCGCGGTTGTACGGCGTAGACCATTCGGCTCGAACGCCGCCCTCGCGAGGGCGGCGGAGACTCGGTGTTCACCTCTTCCAGGAATCGGTTGAGCTCCGGTGTCGGGATTCTGGAAGCACGTCGGTCGTGTACGGCGAGCGCGAAATCGATGGCTCGCCACGTCCGCTGTCCGGTGAGGGCGGAGGTGAACAGGATCGGATAGAACCGCGACGTGGGAAACCGACGTTGCAGGTCGCGGGTGAATTCCGCCGAGGTCTTGTGGTCTTTCTCCATCAGGTCCCATTTGTTTACCGCCAGGACAGCCCCCTTCCCGAGCTCCAAGGCTTGATTGAAGATCTTCATGTCCTGAACGGTACAACCCTCCTCGACATCCACGAGGACGATCGCGACGTCGCTACGCTCCAGGCTTTCAGTCGTCCGCACGGTGCTGTAATACTCTACCGGATCCTGAATCCGGCTACGGCGGCGCAGCCCGGCGGTATCGATCAACAGATAGTCTCTTCCGTTTCGCCGCATCGGAAGGTCAATCGAATCCCGAGTCGTTCCAGCGATCGGGCTGACCACGACCCGGTCCTCTCCAATGAGTTTGTTGGCAAAAGTCGATTTCCCCACATTCGGCCGGCCGGCGACTGCGATCTTCGGCACGAACGGCTCATCTTGCGCCTCTTCTCCCGGAGGGAGTCGCTCGATCACCCGATCCATCAGGTCTCCGACGAGGCGTCCGCCAAGCGCTGAGACAAGGACCGGGTCGCCCAACCCGAGACTGTAGAATCGCGCCGCATCGGGCTCGTCTTGCGCCGCGTCGACCTTGTTCACAACCAGGAGACAAGGTCTCCCGTACGCCCGGACGAGCCGTACCATTTCAACATCCCAGTCCATCGGACCGGTCTTGAGGTCACACACCATCAGGACGAGGTCGGCCTCGCCGATCGCCTTTTCGATTTGGCGGGACACCGCCTTCAGGAGATGCTCGTCCGGGCGGGGCACGTAACCGCCCGTATCTACGAGCGTGAAAACGCGACGGTTCCACGCGACCTCTCCGTAATTCCGATCTCGCGTCACCCCGGGCAGATCGTCTACCACGGCCCGGCGTTTTCCCAGAAACCGATTGAATAACGTCGACTTTCCGACGTTCGGTCTCCCCACGATGGCGACGACTGGCATTCGCTGACCCATCGCACCATCCCTCGCTCAGGCGTCCATCTGGTGCGAAGAAATATAGGGATGCCCGCCCGAAGCATTTTTCCCCACCTCCCAACCCTCGGCGATCTGCGTCAAGGTCTCGACGAGATCGTAACTTCCGACCACAACCTTGGCGCCGAGCGCCTGGGCGAGATCCGACGGCGTGAGATCATCCAGAAACAGCCCGGCATGGCTGACGCAGTTCGGTGGAAGAAGCACGACCTGGGGAGGGCTCCACTCCCGTTTCAACGCCGCCAGCATGTCGGCCCCCGTCAACAGACCGGTCACGGTGATCCGGTCTCCGAAAAATCGGTTCCGGACCTCCACGAGTTTGGCCCTGGGCCATCCGAGCCCGTTCAGTCGATCGACCATCTCCCGCATGAATCGGCTCCCCAGCAGGCTCGTCGTCAACAAGACGTGGAGGGGTTCGCGCCCATCCCTGAGACGATCGAACCCCCGTTCGAAGGCATCGCAGAACCGGCGCACCATCCCCACGCCGTTCTCCAGAAGCGGAAAGCCGTCATATTCGATCCCGGACGGGACTTGCCGGCCGGCCATGAGGTAAAATTCATCTCCCAGGTAGACGAAGTTACGTCCGTGTCGCCGCTTCAAACGAGACTGCCACGAAGAGACCTGTTCGATCGTTTGTTCCGCGATCCGAGGCGTGACCGGCGCCAAGTCGGGGAGGTTCTTTCGGTATCGCGTCAGGCCCAGGGGGACGACGCCAAGAGACGCGACGTCCGGATAACAGGCTGCGAGGTCAAAGACGGTCCGCTTCAACTGTTGGCCGTCGTTCCATCCGGGGCAGAAGACCACCTGTGCGTGCATCTGGATGTTGTTTTCGCTCAAGTAGCCAATTCTTTCCATGACGTCTACGGACGTTTCACGTCCCAGCAATCGCCCCCTCAAGTCTGGATCGGTCGCGTGCACCGAGATGTAAAGCGGGCTCAGTCGCTGATCCACGATCCTCTGAAACTCCTCATCGGAGAGGTTGGTGAGCGTGACATAGGCCCCGTGAACGAACGAAAGTCTGTAGTCGTCATCCTGATAATAGAGCGTCTTGCGCATTCCCTTCGGCATCTGGTGCAGAAAGCAGAAGACGCATTTGTTGTTGCACTTCAGTATGGAAAGGTCCTCCAGCTCCAGGCCCAGCGCATCGTCGGCATCCTTCTGGATGTCCAGGACGTGCAACGCCCCGTTGCGCCGCACCTCGAGCTCGACAGATTCTTCCCCGATATGAAACCGGTAGTCGATCGGGTCCCGAATCGCCTCCCCGTTTATCCTCTCGATCACATCCCCTTCCAGGAGCCCCTTCGCTTCGCCGAGGCCGCGAGGGCGCACTTTCGTGATCCCGACGCCGATCTCCAGCTCCGTGACCATGGGGCGACCTTCAATCGGAACACGATTTCCCATATCTAGTTGTTACACAATTTAGTGTGGAAATATTCTAGAGAAATACTTAATAGAAGATAAATGAAACCCGCGGGAGGGTCAAGCCAATTCGTCCACAAAACAGTCCAGGTACCTCGTGAACAGCTGTCTGCGCCATCGACCCCGGCGCTCTCGCCCGTTCAAGCGACTTGGGATTCACCCGTCACCCGGCGCACATTCGTCGAGGCAGGATCGCGTCGCGGGCGTTTCCGCCTGATATTCACGACAAAGGCGGCCTCTTGAAATGGGGAGCGCCGCCACGATGGATACGACCACAAATGATTTTCTGGAGCGGGAGACGGGGATCGAACCCGCGACATCAAGCTTGGGAAGCTTGCGTTCTACCTCTGAACTACTCCCGCCCCGGTGTCTCGAATCTAGTCCCTCCACAACGGCCTGTCAACCTCTATTCAGCGATCTCAGGATCTGCGAAGAGGCGTCCTGCGTCGTGGGATCGATCCAGGCGATCTCGCGGTCCCTCCTGAACCAGGTCATCTGGCGCTTGGCGTACCGGCGCGTCCCTATCTTCATCTGCTCCACCGCCTCGTCCAGTTTCAGGCGGCCGTCGAGGTAAGCAAACGTCTCCCTGTAGCCGAATATATTCAGCGCGTTCAACTCCGGACCATATCCCATTTCACGGAGGCCCACGGCCTCTTCGATCAGCCCGGTCTCGATCATCTTTTCGACACGGACCTCGATTCTGCGATACAGCGCCGTGCGATCCATCGTCAGGCCGAACGATTTGACCCGCCACCTGCCGTAGGTGATTCGAGGCAGGGCCTGAAGGTTCGACAGCGTTTCTCCCGTGGCTTCGTGCACCTCCAGGGCCCTGACGATCCGCTGCCTGTCGCTCCCGTTCAAACGCGCTGCCGTCCTCGGGTCGACCTCCTTGAGTCGGCGATAGAGCCCGCCCAGGTCCATCCTGGCCCGTTCCTGCAGGACGGCTCTTACATCTGGCGGAATCTCTGGAATCGGTGAGAATCCCTTGAGCAGCGCCTCCAGGTAGAATCCGGCCCCCCCCACCAGGATCGGGAACCGCCCCCGACTGACGACGTCGTCGACCGCCGCCGCGGCCTCTCTCGCGTATCGTCCCGCGCTATAGGTCACGTCCGGGTTGACGACGTCGATCAGGTGGTGAGGCGCCGCCTCCAGCTCTCGCTTTCGCGGCTTTGCCGTGCCGATATCCATGTGGCGATAGACCTGCCGGGCATCGGCCGAGATGATCTCGCCGTTCAATGCGTCGGCAAGGACCACGCCGGTCCCGGTCTTTCCTGTCGCGGTCGGTCCGGCGAGGACGATCAGGAGGGGCGGCTCAGACACGACGCTAACGTCCGAAACGACGGTCGATCTCTTGCAGGGGAACCTTGAGCACGATCGGTCGCCCGTGGGGACAGACGAAGGGCTCACGCGTGGCAAAGAGCTTGTCGATGAGCGCCCGCATCTCCTGGGTCGACAGGGTATCTCCGGAGCGAATCGACGTGTGGCACGCGTAGGAAGCTGCGAGATGGTGTTCGAGAGGTGTGACCTTGGGGTCTTGCTGGGAAGGCGGAAGGTCGAACTGCTGCTCATCTTCGATCAGGTCGTCCACGATCTCACGCAGCAGCTTTCCATCCTGCCACGTCGCCAAATCTACGGGAATTGCATCCACAACCACGCTGTTCCCGCCGAAGTCGCGGATGCCAAACCCCATCCGGTCCATCAATGGCAGCGACTCGATCAAAACCTCCTTCGCGGACAGGCCAAACTCCAGGGTCATCGGGAACAGCAGGCGTTGTCCCGTGCCGGACGCCGTGTGGAATTGATCCAACGCGGCCTCGTAGCGCACACGTTCGTGGGCCACGTGCTGATCGATGATCACCAGACCCAGCTTGATGTGGGCCAGAATATAACGCCGATGAAGCTGCCAGGCAGAGATCTCTGATCTATCCTCTTCAAGTAGATCTGCCTCTTCCTGCTGCGAAAGCGCTTTGGCCGGTCGCACGCCGTGCTGAGGGCGCGCGAGCGAGAGCGTCATTTGACGCTCACTTCCGAAGCCCAGGCCCAGGCTGTAGACGCCGCTGTCCCGCCTGGACGGCCGGTCTGCGACGGCGCCTCCCTCGGATGAGGCCGGCATACGTCCGGAAAACGCCTCACCCGAGTCTGACGGCTGGGCCGCGGAGGGCCTCACGAAAGGATCGTGACCGAATTCAGGGATCACGTTTGCGTTCGTCAGGGAGGCCTTGACAGCCTCTGAAAGCACCCTGTAGATCGCCCGTTCATCCGTGAACCGGACTTCCCGCTTCGAAGGGTGGACGTTCACGTCGAGCCGACTCGGGTCCACGTCCAGAAAGATGCAGAAAGCCGGGTAGAGCCCCTTCGACAAGAGGCCCCCGTAGCTGTCGAAGATCGCATGCGCGATCCCCTTATGATGCACCCAGCGTCCGTTTACGATCAGGGCCTGCGAGGCCCCGGACTTCCGGGCCAATTCCGGCAACCCAACGAAGCCCTCCACCTCTATTCCTTCTGCGCGCCTCTCTACGTAGATGGCATTCCTTTTCAGGTCGAGGCCCAACACCGATTCGATTCGCTGCCTCCGATCAGACCGTCCCAAATTGTGAATCTGACGCCCGTTATGAGAGAGGACGAAGGCGATCTCCGGATAGGCAACGGCCAGACCGATGACGGCGTTGACGACGTGCCGCAGTTCCGTTTCTGTTCCTTTGAGGAACTTTCGCCTTGCCGGCAGATTGAAAAAAAGCCCGCGGACCGATACCGTCGTTCCGGGGCTGCGGCCCACCGGTGACGCCTCCCGGATCCGCCCGCCTGCCACGACAACCCTCGTTCCTCCCGTCTCGTCGCGCAAGCAGGTCTCCAAGACCAGCTTGGACACCGCGGCGATGCTGGGCAGCGCCTCGCCTCGGAAACCGAGCGTTCGAAGGGCCCGCAAATCAGAGATGTCGGAGATTTTGCTGGTGGCGTGACGTTCCAGCGACAGGAGCAGGTCGTCTCGGGACATCCCGAATCCGTTGTCGCTCACCCGAATCTCCTCTTTTCCCCCAGCCTTCACCTCCACGACAATCCTGTCCGCGCTCGCGTCAATCGCGTTTTCGGCCAGCTCTTTGACAACCGAGGCCGGCCGCTCTACCACCTCCCCCGCTGCGATCCGATTGGCGGTTTCATCCGGAAGAATGCGAATTCGATTCGCCATCCTGAACGTCCTTCTCCTGGGAGGCGTGTGATCGCCTGACCCTCAAGCGGAGATTCCGGCAGCGTGCACGGCCGCTCTGTCTCGCGCAACGGGCCGCGCCCCGAGTGAACGAAAGCGAGCCAGGGCACTTGAGACGAGCGGATTCAGAAGCGCGGACAATCAAATGTGGAAAAGGCTTGCGGGGGAGGGGTCCTGCAATTCCAGATTCGGGGGATACGCCGGGGCTTGCGGGGAGGGCGATGGACGACGAGAGCGCGTTCCGTCTTCGGACCCGCATGCCGTCGTCGCTCGATCAGTCTGCCGTCTCTACAAGCCCTTCCGCCTTCAGCCGGTCGAGCGCGCGATCGAACGCTTGGACCGTTCGGTCGACGTCTTCATCGGTGTGTGTGGAGGCCGTCAATCCCATCCACCCGGTCATGTCGACACCTTCCAGGAGCATCGCCTGCTGAAAAGGTCCGTCCAGCTTTGGATGGACCGACCTGAGCTTTCGATGGTCGTACGTCCCCTCCTGGATCGCCTTCAGATCCTCGGCAGGCGACTCACAATCGGGAAAGAAGGCGATGCGAGAGAAATCGCCATACACGACCCACCTTGCCCGGTGGGAGGCTGCAACCTCGTTCAAGCGGGCTCGCAACCTATCCGCGATACGATTCGCCCTGTCGATTTCCTGTCCGTCGGCGATCTGTTTCAGCATCGCGACGCCGGCCGCCGCTGAGAGTGGATTGGCGTTGAACGTTCCCTGATGCGGCATCTTTCGGAACGTATCCCACTCGGGCTCTCCCTGAAAGGCCAAAAGCCTCATGATCTCTTCCCGCCCGGCCACGCACCCACCGGGCAGCCCACCGGCCAGAATCTTCGCCATGGACGTCAGATCCGGGACGATCCCAAAATGGGCCTGCGCCCCGCCCGGGGCGCATCGAAAACCCGTGACTACCTCGTCGAAAATCAAGAGGGCGCCGTAGCGCTCGGTCACATCGCGCAATTCGCTCAGGAACCCTTTCCGAGTGGGCACCAACCCGAAGGCCGAGCCGGTCGGCTCGATGATCACGCACGCAACGGCGTCGTCCCGTTGGAGGACGGTCTCAACGGTGTCGATGTCGTTCGGAGGGCAGAGATGTACCGTTTCCGCGACGGCCGGAAGCACGCCAGCCGGAGGAGGACGGTCGTAAGGCGGCTTATGCCCCGGGATCACGTTGTCGTGCCAGCCGTGGAAATGGCCCTGAAACTTGAGCACCTTGTTTCGACCCGTAAAGATGCGGGCAAGCCGGAGCGCCATCAGCGTCGCTTCCGTCCCCGAGCTCGTGAAACGGACACGCTCCGCGGAAGGAACCAGGCGCTTCACCCATTCCCCCCATTCCACCTCCAGCTCGTGGCAAGACCCGTAGTGGGTGCCCCGCCGGATCTGCTCGATGACAGCATTCACCAAGGTCGGGTGTGAGTGCCCGAGCAGGAGGGCACCGTGGCCCATCCAGAAATCGATGTACTCCCTGCCGTCCACGTCCCACTTGCGCCCTGCCTCGGCCCGCGTCGCGTAGACCGGGAAGGGCCGTCTGAAGCGGTTGTCGTGGGTGACCCCGTTCGGAAAGACCTCGCTGGCGCGTTCATAAAGGCTGCCTGAACCGGCCAGGGCCTCACGGTAGTGGGTCTCTATATCCTGAACCATTTGAGCCAATGTCTACCCTCTCAGGCTGATGCATGACTCAAGCTGAGCGTGAAACCTTCGAACGAATTAACCGAATATAATCAATCCAGGGACCAAATCAAACCGATTGTGGGCCTAGAGGACATAGGTCAGAACCCGGTCCGCATCCCGACGCGCGTGGGAAAGGGTCCCCTTATCCACCTCTTTGGAGATGATCCAAAGATGGCGTTCTCCAGCGCAAACGACGGAAAGCGCCAACACACCCCCGGGAGCGTCAATCGCATTCACCTCCGAGACGCTCGGATGCCCCCTCCAGGCGTGCACCAGGCCCACGAAGGTCGTCGCCGAACATCTGCGGCGGCGGATCAGCAGATCGCAGGACTCCGACGCAGGATTGTAGGGCGCCCGCCCGCGGATCAGCGTGCTTTCCGTCTCCAGGGGCAGATGGAGGGCAAAACCACCCCCGGGCAGGGCCCACGCCAGGCGGACCGAACGGCCTGGAATCGCCGCTTTGGGGTTGGAGATATGGCCGTAGCCCTCCCCTTCAAGCAGAACGGGGGCTTCGTCGGCAAGACCCGAGGCCGATGCAAATTGACCACGAAACCGGCAGACCCAGTCGAACTGGTGCATCCGGGCACCCCGGACCTCGAACAGGTCGAGATGGTAATCCTGCATCCAGAGCAGAGATCGCCGCATCCGGATCCCTCCGTATGGACCTTCTTCCCAGGAAACGCGGGCGTCGGCCACGCCGTAGTCGGATCGGATACCGCTTTCATAAGCGACGACCTCACCATCCGCGGGCGGTTGCGAGCAGCCGTCTACGACGACGGTATTGTGACTCACGCTCTGCCGGTACCAGGAACGGTGCAGATCGATCCCGTAGCCGGGGGTACCCAGATCCGGGGAGACGAGATGTCCGGACAGATAGAATGAGATCGCCAGTTTGTCGGGATGTCCGTGCCCCCCTCCGGAGGGACCATATTTGAGCAAGAGACTCGACTGTCTGCCGGGTGGATCGGCAGATCGGAGGATCGCGAACCCGGACGTGTCAAAGTGCGTTCCGCCCGGACGAATCCGAACCCTTGTGTCCGGCAGTTCACGGCCGTATAGGAGGGCTTCGAACGTCTCCCTCGGGCGGGCTTTGTAGTTCAAATTCAGGACCCAGGCGAAGATGAGGTCTTCATACCAGGCATACGCGACCTCGTAGAACCCCGAGGCCGGGGGCACGCCGTGGCAGACGTCGTCCTTGAGCGAAGAAAAAAACCAACAGTCGTTCGTCGCGGGAAGGGAGAGATCGGGGTAGGCCAGCGCCACGGGCGCTCGAAACATCTCTTTGATCTGCGTCGTTTTCCAGAGAGATTCGTCGCTCGCTTGCGCATTCCGGGCAAGCGTCATCAAGGCGGCCAGGGCATAGAAGTGATAACTGGATGAGCCTTCCCACCACAATCCGTCGTCCCGAACGCCCTCCGCCAGCTGGTGCCGAAGCCCGAACGCCTTCTCTACGGCGACTCGGACGAGCGCATCTTCTCCCAAAGAGATGCCGACCGTCCCCAGCGCCGCATTCAGCCAGCACTCGATGTTGTGGATCCGGAAATGTTTTTGAGACAGAATATGGTCGGCGGCCGGCCAGAGGAGACCGTCTTCCACTCGGCGCCGAACATCGCCTGAGACGTGAGCGCGGATCAAATCGTATGCCTGGACAAGAGGGATCAACCAGACCGCCTCGTCGAGGGGTTGAAACGTGGCCTTGCCCCGGCCTGAAACCCGCTCCTCGCCGAGCGGGTAGTCCCTGTAGCGTGCGGCATAACCGAGCAGAATTTCTTCAACCTGACGAAACTCACGGGCCTCGCCATCGATCTGCCAGAGCAGGGCCAGCTTGAAGGCCATGACGGACAGCCGATTGTTGACAAACCAGTTCCAGGCCGAGTCATACGGTTCCCCGCTGAAACGCTCCTGTCCCGCCGGACATCGATGTCGGTTCGGCGCCGCCGGGTCAAACGAGAGCTCCACACCGTGTTCCGGGCAGAAATAGTCGTGATAGAGGCCAGCCGGAGACTCGGGCGGGGTCATTTTCAGGGCGAGAAAGGCCTTCGCATCGGCCTTCAGCTTCTGATAGGCCGGTTGAAAGGACCCGGTCATACAGCGTCTCCGGACGTCATCAATCTGCTTCTGGGTGAGCAGCCGCATCAAACAGGCGCCTCCCTGCTGGCCACGGAAGTTCAGGTCTTGCCTACGGGGGCTGCCGAACAATTATCGGCCCCATCGCTGTTCGCGCAAACCGCGGCAAGGTCCGGATCCCGATGCCTCGCCCCCGAGCCACCCGGCCGCGGGAGCGAGACGCCGGTCCCGGAAAAGACGGCTCGCGCGCCAGATCCGCCGGAAGACCGCCCGAAGACGGGCGAAAGGTCACAGGCGACGCCGCCCGAGTCCTCGTAGACCACGAGCCGGATGGACGTGCATCAGCCGTCGCGACGTTCGACTTCGCAAACCATCAGCCGGATGGATAGAAACCGGAAGGGCTACTCGACGGTGACGCTCTTTGCCAGGTTGCGGGGTTTGTCGACGTCTTTGCCACGAATGACGGCTGCGTGGTAGGCCAGGAGCTGGAGGGGGATGATCGTGACGAGCGGCGAAAGGATCGAAAGCGTCTTGGGCACCGTAAGAACGTCATCGGCGAGTCGGTCCAGCTCTGAATCCAACTTGTCGGAGACGGCGACCACGCTGCCTCCTCTCCCTCGGACCTCCTCGATGTTCGCGAGGACCTTGTCGTAGGTGTGATCCCGCGGGGCGACAACCACGACCGGCATCCCTTCATCGATCAAGGCAATGGGCCCGTGCTTCATTTCCGCCGCCGGCATGCCTTCCGCGTGGATGTAGCTGATCTCCTTCAGTTTCAACGCCCCTTCGAGGGCCACCGGATAGTTGACGCCACGACCCAGGTAAAGCCAGTTTTCGTGCTTTGAAAGTCGAACCGCGAGGTCCCGGATCTGTGAATCGAGCGCGAGCACTTGCGCCACCTTGTCGGGAATCTGATTCAGTTCATTCAGAATCTCGAACATCCGCTCCTGCGAGAGGTGCCGCCTGCGGCCCATGTCCGTGGCGATCATCGCCAAGACTGCGACCTGGGCCGTGAAGGCCTTTGTGCTGGCGACGCCGATCTCGGGCCCGATGTGAAGATAGACGCCCGCGTCGGCCTCCCGCGCGATCGTGGAACCGACCACGTTGACGACCCCGAACGCCGTCGCGCCCTTGGCCTGGATCTCGCGCAGTGCAGCGAACGTATCGGCCGTTTCGCCCGACTGACTGATGACGATCGCAAGGGTGTTCTCCTCGATGATCGGGTTGCGATACCGGAGCTCGCTCGCGTATTCCACCTCGGTGGGGACGCGAGCCAGCTCTTCAAACAGGAACTTCCCGATCAATCCTGAATGCCAGGCCGTGCCGCACGCCGTCAACAGCACGCGGCGAAAGCGGGCCATCTCGCGCTCCAGGTGCTTCAGCCCGCCGAGCGTGATCTGCCTTCCGCGGACGTCGACCCTGCCGCGCATGACATCGCGCAAGCTTCGGGGCTGCTCGTGGATCTCCTTGAGCGTGTAGTAGTCATAGGTACCCAACTCGATCTCTTCGAGCGAGACTTCGAGCGTGTTCACTTCCTTCGTCAAGGGTTCCGCATCGATCGTCGTCACCTGAAGGCCTTCGGCGCCCAGCTTCACGACTTCATTGTCTTCCAGGTAGATGACCTGGTCGGTATGCGCCACGATCGCGTTTCCGTCCGAAGCCACGATGTATTCCTGATCTCCCATTCCGACGATGAGTGGACTGCCCCTCCGGGCTGCGACCAGCGTCTCGGGATCATCCACACAGAGGACGACCAGACCGAAGGTGCCCTGTACCTCCCGCAGGGCCAGCCTGACCGAACCCAGCAGATCCCCATTCTCTTCGTAAAGGCGACCGATGAGTTGGACCAGGGATTCGGTATCCGTCTCTGTCTTGAACGCAACCCCTTCCTTCTCCAACATAGAACGGATGGCAGCGTGGTTTTCTATGATGCCGTTGTGCGCAACCGCGATCTTGCCACTCTCGGAAAGGTGCGGATGGGCGTTCCGCTCGCTGACCTCCCCGTGGGTCATCCACCGGGTATGGGCAATCCCCGTCGTTCCGTCGGGTGGGCGTCTCTTCACTCTGCGAACGAGCTCGGAGACCCTTCCGACAGACCGCTCGAGGTGAATTCTGTCCCCGTTGATGGCCGCAAGACCGGCGGAATCGTATCCGCGATATTCGAGCCGTTGGAGTCCGGCGAGGAGGACATCAACGGCTGGCTTCCTGCCGATCCATCCGACGATTCCGCACACGAGGTGACTCCTCGGAGAGAAGGGATCTGACTTTAGCGAAAAGGCGGGATACGCTCTGGACCGTCAACAGCCCGGTATTCGTGTTATATCGGCTGAAGTGGTAACTCGACAGCAGAATCCTGGAATCGTCCACGAATCGGTGAACGCAGCCGTGCACGAACGGATAGTCTCTGAGTCGATCCACACGCCCCCGTTCCCGCTGCAGTCTCAAGCAGGCCTCGAACGCATCCCTCCCCAGCGCCAAGAGAACGCGAACACGCCTGAGTCTGGCCACCTCTTCACGAAGCCAGTCCAGACAGGCTCGCTTCTCCGGCCCCGAAGGGCGATTGCCCGGTGGTGCGCACTTTACCGCGTTCGTAATATAAGCATCTTTGAGCTCCAGGCCGTCTTTTCTGTCTGAAACCGAGGGCAGGTTGCTGAAACCGTGTTCATAGAGCGCCCTGTAGAGCACCGATCCGGCTGCGTCGCCGGTAAACGGTCGCCCCGTTCGGTTGGCTCCGTGTGCCCCGGGCGCGAGTCCGACGATCAGAAGTCGGGCCTCGGGATCTCCGAACCCGGCGACCGGTTTCGCCCAATACGGAGAAAGGGGGAATTTGCGATTCTCGGGGAGGTTGAAGGAGGCACAGTACGCGACGAGCCTGGGGCAGCGCCTGCAGCCGGAAACCGCTCTGCGAAACAGGGATGATTGCCGACGGGAGACGTCTGAATGTCCTCTCGGCACCTAAAGTCCCTTGCGAGCGAACCAAAACCAGAGAGGCGATTCCCACGAACCGGGAACCGCCTCTCCGACGAAACAGGCAACCGTGAGATCAGGAGTTGGCACTGAAGAAGATCGGCTGTGAGGAGGGCCCGTGATCCTCGCAGGCACTGTCCGTGGCGACGTCGGGGTCGGGGCCGCTCGGCTTGAATCCCTCGTTGATCAGATGGGCCTCCAGCTCCTCGCCGCTGACGTCTACGAGGATCTGGCCGTCGATCTCGACGCACGGCTGTAAGGGTTGGCCCGTCTTTCGCACCATCTCTTCATAATTTTCAGGATAATTTATGATATCCTTGTCTTCGTAGTCCAGTCCATATTTCGCGAGGACAGCGCGAACACCTCGACTCCATCCGCACTGAGGCTTCAAATAGGCAATGACCTGACGTTTGGATTCTTCCATACCCCGCCTCCTTTCAGCGTGTCCTTCGAGTGCAGTACAGCGTTCAAATCGGTCGAATACGAAAATACACAAAATTTCGGATTCTGCAACCCCAAACGTGGAAAACGGACGATCGAGGGGCTATTGCTCGGCTTCTTGGCGCCGCCGTTTCCACGCTACGATTCGCCCTCCCGCGATCTAACGCGGGTCATCGTTACTCCGCTGCGTTCACGGCGCCCGCAAAATCCAGATCGGCGCGCGTCACTGCGTTTTCGCTGTGGGTCGTCACGGTGACGGTCAACGTCTTGCTCCGGCTGTCCAGGTGAATGTCGGAATGGTGGTTGTTGTTGTCCATGATCTCGGTCAACTTTCTCACGAACGCCATCGTAGGCACAAACTTCTCGAATCTCCAGACCCGGCTCAGCTCCTTCCTGGACACGTCGTAGTCCCAACCGGCCAAGTCGGCGACCGCGGTTTGAATCTCCTCGTCACTCAAGAGCGTCTTGTCCTCTTTCGGCATCTCGATCCCCCTTTCGAACAGGTTAATCCGTCTGACGATCCTTGTCCAATATACGGAAGAATGAAGCCCCTATCAACGCCTGGCTGCAGGAACGCCCGCCCGATTCAGCAGGTCGGCGTAGTCTTCCGGCGTGTTCACGTTTCGCAGCGATTGAAGGGTCGCATCGACGCTCCGCAGTTCGTGAACCGGAACGCCGCGGGTCCGACAAAGATCCAGGAGCATGCCCAGTCGAAGGTGACCTTCGTTAAGCAGTCCCTCCGCCTTGGGCCAGACCGAAACCCGGTAGACCGCGGCCAGAGGATGCCTCCGGTCGCCCTCCTCCGGTGCCACGGCTTCGAAATCATCGAGCAAGTTGGCCAGATAGGAGACGATTTCGGGCTTCAGCAGCGGTACGTCGCAGGAACTGGCGTAGACGGCCTCGACGCGCCCGGAGAGCAGTCTGAGCCCGCTTGCCAGGGCGCGAAGGGGGCCCTGGCCGGGGACCTCGTCCTGAACGACTTCAACACCGTCCGGCAAGCTCGGAAGGCGCTGGCCCGCAGCCGAGACCACGAGGACCGGGTCCACGACCCGGGCGAGGATCCGCGCCAACCGTTGAAGCATCACCTCATTTCCGAAGGGGAGCCACGCCTTCGGCCGTCCCATGCGCCGACTCTGTCCCCCGCACAACACGACACCGCCGATATTCATCAGATATCCAAGATCACGAAAGCTGTCCAGCCCTGTCCGTCCCTTTCAACCCGGAACCGGTGCAGCGTCACCGCCTTGACATCCGCCGCGAGTTCGTGGCGCTCCGGATTCAGCCGTTCGCCGGCCAGGTCTCCCGACGCCGTGCAGAAATCCTCGCCCTGCTCGATCTGAATCCGATCCACCCTGAGCAGGAGTCGTTCGGCGTCCTTGAAGTAGATGACCTCCTGCAACAGCTCGAACAAGAGCAGATCGAGATCCTTGGACGCAATCCGAAAGGGCCGCCGGGTCCGCTTCTCGACACGGTCCGGATTGTCCACCATCACGTTCAGCGTCGCCGCCGACGCGGCGACGAACAGGGCTTCGGGTGACGCTCCCCGTGCCTCGAACGCTGCATCGGCAATCGCGACATCGTCCAGAAATGTATAGGAAGATCCGGACACCTTTGCCTCAGAACGAAAAACGGCTGCGTGCAACGTCGTCTTCCCACTGCCGAGCGGGCCCGAGACGAGGGTCGCGGGCGTTTCACCCGGTCATCCTTTGACGTTGCCGATGGGGACAAAGCGAGCCACCGGCCTGCTGATGCCGGCCCTGGAGGTCGCCTCGACCACATCATCGATGTCTTTGTATGCACGCCCCGCCTCTTCGGCGAGGCCTCGGAATGAGGCGGCCCGCACGTAGATTCCCCTCGCTGCCATGTCCCGCTGCAGATCCCGGCCGCTGAACTGCTTTCTCGCGCGCGTCCGGCTCATTGCGCGCCCGCTTCCGTGAGCCGTCGAGTAAAATGTCTCCGCGCTGCCGTGGACTCCGATGAGCAGGTATGACCCTGTCTCCATGCTGCCCCCGATGATGACCGGTTGCCCGATCTCCCGGTAGCGTTCCGGCACATCGGGCATGCCGGGCGCGAAGGCTCGCGTCGCTCCCTTTCGATGAACGACGACGCTCCGCCTCTCTCCATTCACGACGTGCTGCTCCAGCTTTGCCGTGTTGTGAGACACGTCATAAATCATGCGCATATCCATCTCTTCCGGGCTGCGCCCCATCACGTCGGAAAACACCTCCCGAACCCGGTGCAGAATCACCTGTCTGTTCGCGAAAGACATGTTCAGCCCGCAATTCATCCCCGCAAAATAGTCCTGCCCCTCGGGAGACTGAAACGGCGCGCACGCCAGCGCCCTGTCCTTCACCCGAATCCGGTACTTGCTTTGCATCACGTCCAGAAAGAGGCGCAGGTAATCGGTGGCGACCTGATGACCGAATCCCCGGCTCCCACAGTGAAACATCACGACCACCTGATTCGGGATCCGGATACCGAAGGCTTTCGCCAGCTCTCGGTCGTAAACAAGCTCCGGTTTGGCTACCTGAATCTCGAGGTAGTGGTTTCCGGAGCCCAGCGTTCCGATCTGGTGGACGCCCCGTTCAACGGCCCTCCGGCTGACCTTCTCGGCGTCGGCCCCGCTCACGCCACCCCGCTCCTCGGTCAGCTCCAGATCCTCTTCCCAACCGTAGCCGTTTTGAACGCACCAGGCAGCGCCCTGTTCAACGACGTGACGGAACTCGTCGTGCGAGAGCCGAACGAAGCCCTTGCATCCAACACCTGCCGGGACACGCTTGAACAGCGCATCTACGAGTTGTTTCAGACGGGGTCTGACCTCATCGTGCGTCAAATTCGTTCTGATGAGCCGCATGCCGCAATTGATGTCGAAACCCACGCCCCCCGGAGAGATCACCCCTTCGCTCGCATCCGTCGCCGCGACCCCGCCAATCGGAAAGCCGTAACCCCAGTGAGCATCCGGCATACAATAGGCGCAATTCAAGATTCCGGGCAATGTAGCCACGTTCGTGACCTGATCGATGACCCCTGCATCCATCGCCCTCATGAGTTTCTCGGTCGCATAGATGCGCGCAGGCACACGCATCCCCTCCTTTGTGGAAGCAGGCACTTCCCAGATCGTGTCGGTCACGCGCTCGACTTCCGACGGAATGGACATCGCTTCCTTTCATTGTCTTGCGCCGGCTGCACCGCCACGTGCTCGATGCAGCCAATTCATCGTCGTTGTGACCCGGCAGCAGACATCCTATATTTGACGCCTCGGAATCGTGATGTCTGAAGCCCTGGTCACGCCATGCTCCTTTCGATCACCTATCTCATCTTCAGTCAACTCGCCGTGGGCGGGGCCATCTCGATCCTGCTCGTACCGCCTTCGGCAGGGAGATCCTTCTTCAGGTTCTGCGGAATCGCGACGCTCGTCATGCTCTCCCTTGCGCTGCTTGTGGTCCCGGTGCGGGACCGGTTGTTCTCTCTGTCCTTTCTGGCGCTTTCCCTGGCCTGGGCGCTGAACCTCGGTTTCGTCGCCTCGGTGATCAACGGGCGCCCGAGCTGGCAAAGGCCGCTCCTTGTCTTGACTGGATCGGCAGGGTTGATCGGAATCTTGTTGGATGCCGTCCGGCGGGTCCCGGCGGAATTCCCTGCGTGGGCCCCACTGCTTTCTGCCGTCTACGTTCTGCTTTCTTCGCTCTTTCTGGGCAGCGTGGTCTTCGCGATGATTCTTGGCCACTGGTACCTCGTCACACCGACCCTTCCGATTCGGCCGCTACGCTCGATGTCCCTCCTCATGGTCTTCGCGGTCCTCGGAAAGGTCTTGCTCCTGGTGACGACATTTATCCTGTTCTGGACGGCCGCGGGCGACGAACCCCGCCGGATACTGTCCTCCTTCATCGGGCTGCAGGGCCTGTTTTTCTGGGCACGGATTTTATTCGGGATCCTGGGTCCCCTGGCGATCATCGTCATGACGTGGCAGACCGTGAAGATCAGCTCCACGCAATCCGCGACCGGGCTGCTCTACGTAGCCACGATCCTCGTGCTCATCGGCGAGGCCTTCTCCAAGTTCATCTTCTACCATACGTCGATACCGGTATAGCCTTGACCATCACCTTTCGCTGTCCCAACTGCGAAACCTCGATCAGCGTGCAAGCATCGGACGTCCACGGCCCGGTGGCGTGTCCAGCGTGCCGCGGAGAGACGGCTCTCAACCTTTCCAAGGAGCTGCGGTGTGGAAACAGGGTCGATATCTGTCCGGGATGCGAAAACGGAGACTTTTACGTTCAACGGGACTTCAACCAGAGGCTGGGGCTTGGAGTCATGCTCTTCTTCGCGCTCCTCGGGTTGCTGTTCGTCTGGCTGGACCGACCGTTTTTCTTCTACTACAGCCTTGGCGTGGGCGCCCTGGTCGACCTCATCCTCTATCTGATGCTCCCCGAGATTACGGTCTGCTATGCCTGTGGGACGACCTTTCGAAAGGTGGAACGCAATCCTGCTCACGGTCCCTTCGATCTTCACGTTTCGGACATGTACGGAAATCTCTCGAAGCAATAGCCGATCCACACGCTCCAGCCGTTCGTCGGAGTCCTCTATCGGGTGAAAGTTTCTTGAAACAGGCGTGTCGTCAAGGGCCCTCTTCCTGGGGGTATTGATGGACGCTCCGACTCGGTTTCGCGCGTATCATCCATGCGGTTGCCTCCAGCCCTTCGGGATTGGCTTCTTGGCAGGCAGACCGGACAGATCAAGGAACTTCGAGGATTTCATCGCTTCACCTTTTGAAGCTCTACAGACTCAGCCGGATGCCCAGTCCGGCGTAAGGTGAAGCCTCTCCTCGTTCCGACGCTCGATCCGGATACCAAACCCACGAAAACTCGACCTCGATCCACTCATCAAGCATACGTAACCCGACAGGCTCCTAGGCTTCCCGCTTTCTGGCGAGCAGATCCAGGAATTCTCCGCGCGTCGCCCTTGACGTGAATACCCCGCGAACGGCCGACGTCGTTGTCCACGTGCCCGGTTTTTCCACCCCTCTCATTTCCATGCAGAGGTGCCTGGCTTCCACGACCACCATGGTGCCCGAGGGACAGATCTCGCGCTCCAGCGACGCGGCGATCTGGGTGGTCAAGCGCTCCTGAATCTGCGGTCGCTGAGCGTGATACGCCACCATTCGAGCGAGCTTGCTCAACCCCACAATGCGGTCGTCCGACGGGATGTAGGCAAGGTGTGCACGGCCCCAAAACGGAAGCAGGTGATGACAGCACATCGAGTAGAACGTGATGTCCGTCATCGCAATCATGTCCTTGAATGCCTCCTCGCTCGGGAACATCGTCATTTCAGGCTCGGCATCTTCGTCCAACCCCTGAAAGATCTCGAGATACATGCGCGCGAATCTCTCCGGCGTGTCTTTCAGATTCGGGTCGCCCATGTCCAGGTCCAGGACTTTCATGATCTCGGCGACGTGGTAGCTTATACGCTCAACTTTGTCCCTGGCCACTCGATGCATTCCTCCCGGTCTTGGATCGGCGCGATGACCCCGGCGGTCTGTCCATCAAAACATAAACATCCGCAGGAATATCGCAATATCAAAGGATTAAGAAATCCGAAGGGCTTCAGCTCAGGCGTTGCTTTCGGTATCGCCGAAAAAGCCGTTTAGAGCGCTCACGGTCCAAACGGGATCGACCCACCCGGCCGCAAACGCAAGGACACAAGCCGCGCGTCCAGAACGACGAAGTTCCGTTCGCGTCGTGACCCGTAAACAAAAAAGCACGGCCGACACCGTGCTTTTCTATTTTTTCTTGTTCCGCCTTGCATCCTTACCATGCGCTTTGCGTCTCTTCTTTCGCCTGTGGCGCCTCCTTCGAAGCTCCTTCTCGCGTTCCCTTGCCATACGCCTCGCCTTTCGCCTGCTCGCAGTGGCAGTTGATTCGATGGTCTAACCGGTGCTTCGCAAACGGTCCCACCGCCCACGCCTGCCTGTGCCGCAGACATGGGGTCCGCGCGCAGACGGGGGAAACTGAGCGTCTACCCCAAGCGGAAGCCCCGGGATGCTGCGCCACCCGCCCCGCGCGGGGCTGTTTTACTCGACCGACTTCCCAAAAACCAGACCGACGCTAACCCGGAACGAACTATCGTTGGCCTGGTCTCCGATGAGAAGCTTGAGTTCGCCGAACCAGAGCAAATTCCCGCCCAGACTCCGTTGGAACCCGAGCGGAACGTTGAGGGTCACCTTGGTGTCGTCTTCGCCGTGAATGGCACTTCTCAAAATGTGTGTGCCCAGTCCAAGGCCGACAAAACCGGTCGTCTTTCCACCCCGCGCAAGGTAGTATCGAAAATCGCCGCTCATCGAATAGATCCTTTGCTGATCCTGCAAGACGACATCCACGCCCGGGACCAGATGCAGCTTCTCCATGAACACTTCCCCCAGATCCAGGTATCCGCCGAGCACCAGACTTGCCGTGTCGAAGGACGCCCCGTCGACGACGATGACCTCCTTTTCCTGCGTCAAGTCCACGCCGACCTTTAGACCCAGGCCGGCCAGCCCGAGGGCCTCGGCATCTCGCTCCGGAGAGAAGAGAATCAGACCAACCAGACACAAAACCCACTTTCCAGGGCTTCCCACGGGAATCTCCATCCGTATGACAGGTTGGGATTGTGTTGTGAAGGGATAAATATAACGGAAATGCAACCGGGCGTCAAACGATATGCCTGGACGCCCTCGGTGGTATTTGAAATCAATCTCCCGAACTCCGGGAGGGCGTTTGCAGACGACCCCGAAAAGGAGGCTTTTCCGTTCGCCGCAAGATTCCGATCGAAGGCATTCGGCCCACGTCAGCCGGAAGGATGGAACGTTGGCTGGCCGCGATGCGCGCCACGACTGAAATGCCACTCCCGCAACGTCCTTCCACTTTCAGCGCTACTCGAATCGTATGGCCTCCACCGGATCAAGAGAGGCGGCATCTCGGGAAGGCAGGAGCGAGAAGAGATAGCAGAGGATCAGCGCGGAAACGGAGATGACGATAAAATCAACCAGACGCATTTCCACCGGCAGGGCATTTACGATAAAGACGTCCCCCGGCAGCCGGAGAGGCTGATAGCGCTGCTGCACCCAGCAAAGGACAAAGCCGAGCAGATTGCCGAGAGTCACGCCGGCAGCGCCGATGGTCAGACCTTCGAGCGAAAATATCCTGCCGATGCTTTTGGGTGTCACGCCCATCGTCTTCAGAATGCCGATTTCACGTCTGTGTTCGGCCACATTCATCGTAAGGATACTGATGATGTTGAAACTGGCAACGACAACGATCAAGCTCAAAGCCAGGAACATGAACCACTTTTCGAGCTTGATCCAAACGTAGAGATTTCCGTGCTCGTACATCCAGGAAGATGGCGTCACGCTCGGATCCACTTCTTTGAGCACGTCTCGAAGCTCCCGACCGACACGGTCGGCGGAGAAGGGGTCCTTCAACCGGAGTCGAATCCCGTTGACGACATCCTCCCAATTCAGGTCCCGCTGAGCATTCCGCAGCGAAATAAACACCAGGACTGAATCGAACTCGTAGTGGCCGGTGTTGAATATTCCGGTGACCCGGTAGGGCCGGAGGGGCGGCATCCGGCCCGTCAACATCTCTTTGGGTAAGATCCCGAGGTGAATCTCGGACCCCAGTATCGCCCCCAGCTTGTCGGCCAGCACACGACCGATCAGCACGCCCGAGACCGATCGACCCCCCTCCGTCTCTTGACGTGCCAGGTCGACCTCCCCCGCCCAGAAGTACTTTGTGATCTCACTCGTCTGCGTGAATTCCTCCTCATCCACGCCTCTGACCAACACGCCCGAACTGATGACGCCATCCCACGGTGGCTTTCTCAGGGCGAACCCTTCCGACTGAATAAATGCAGACGCACCGACAACATCTTCGTGAGCCGCCAGCGTCTTCGACAGGCTTCGATAATCTTCGATATGCCCGCTGTAGGCCTTCCGCACCGTGATATGCGCATTGATCCCGAGCAGGCGGTCCCAGATCATTCCCGCGAAACCATTCATGACCGAAAGTACCGTCACGAGCGCGGCAACGCCGACAGTGACACCCAACGCGGCAGTCAGCGCGGCCAACGAGACGCGTTTCCGCCTGCGCATGGCGCGCACGTGTCGAAAGGCAATGAGACGCTCAACACGCATTTGGCGGCACGAGATATCTGATGTTCAACGACATTTCCAATGGCCCACGATCGAGGGACCGGAGTCTCGGTCGAATGATGTTACCGTCTTTCGTTGATTATTGGATAGCTTGAACCTCGATCTCCGTTCGACCCGAGATGCGACCCGACCGCCAAGCTGAAGATCTTTACAGATACCCATCCCAAGGTTCGAGGCCGAACGAATCGCTTCGAGTGCGTCACACAAAAAATCCCGATCCAGAAACACATCGGTGTTCAAGATCAGGAGAAAGGGCATCCTGGATTCAGCGATCGCGAGGTCGTAACCCTTGGCGACTCCCTCGTTGACGGGCCGCTCAATCAGCCTGACCCGAGGATAACGGTCTTGAATCAGCGCCTGCGACCCGTCGGTCGACCCGTTATCCACAATGGTTTCTTCTGCGGGTATGCGTTTGCGCGAAAAGGCGCCGAGGCATTGAGGAAGACAGGCGGAGCCGTTCCAGTTTGCAACGGCTCCTGAGACGGCTGCGCGCTTCGCGGATGGATCCACGCCGAGTTCAGAAGTTTGCGCCTTCGAGCCCCTGGAGGCGGTCACGGATCCGCGCGGCCTGTTCGTATTTTTCTTCGGCAATGGCCTCCGTCAGCCTCTGGGAAAGCTGCTGTTTCATGCTCATCGGTCGATGATTTCTGAGCTCTTCTCCCCACGCCTCGAGGGCTTGGAGCTCCTCGCTGGCCTCTATCAACTCCGGATCCCCGAAGGCTTCAAAAAAAGAACGGATCTTGTCGATGCCGTTCGATGCTGCCTGGATCGCACCCTCGTAGTTCCCGCGCTTCAGGCAAATCTCGCCCTCCGCCCGGGAGTGAATCATGATGACGTAAGGCCTGTACTGTTCGAACGAAAGCTTGGCCTTGTCGTCGTCAGCGTATCTGTTCACAAGGTCGAAAATGGCAAGGTCGTGAGCGGTGTCACACACGACACCTTTATAGTCTTCAAGGCGCAGCAGACAAATATAGCGGTGGTAATACTGAACACGCTCCTGCCACAGCCTGGAGCAAGCCTTCCCACCGAGCCGAAATCCTCCATCCGAACCGTGCGGGTCCTCGTGGCCATGCAGACGGTTCCGGTAGTAGTCCAGAACGGTCTCGTGCCCGCGAAATCTGGACCCGTCCGGCCGACCTTTCAGTTCCATTTGCAGCAGGCCCAAGTCCAACCGAACCTGAAGTTTTTCGCGTCCGTCGACACCCGCGATCTTTCTGGCGCAAATGTCACCAGGGTCGAAGTCCCAGCCCTCTATGATCGAAGAAAGGTCTTTCTCCATTCTGTCCTCTATGAAGGAAAACCTTTAACGGAAACGAGTCACGAAAAAATATGGGTAAAAAAGGAAAAGTCAACCGGAGATTGGCTTGGATCGCTATGCTGCCGGATCGTCACCGGAGGCCTTTCCGTCGTCGTTGACAAGATGTACCGTTCGCGTAGGAAAGGCGATGGAAAGTCCCAACGTTTCCAGCACTTCCATGATCTCCAGATTCACCTCCTCTCGAATACGCATATGATCAGCCCAAGCGGTCGTATTCGTGAAGTAGTAGACCATGATATCCAGAGAACTGGATCCGAAATCCGTAAAATAGACGAGGAAAAAATCCTGATTGACCTCTCGATTCTGCTTCAGCACGTTCTCGATTCGCCTGACGGCTTCTCGCATCCGAGCCGAAGTCGTGTCGTATGTGACGCCTACCGTAATCCAGACACGCCGCATGGGCCTCCGCGCGATGTTGTCGATAATGAAGTCGGCGAGGCGGCTGTTCGGGACGGAAATCAGCGTCTTCTCGAAAGTGCGGATCCGCGTGCTCCGGAAACCGATACGTTCCACGACGCCTTCGATGTTCTCATCAGGAGACTTGATCCAGTCTCCGACGAGAAACGGCCGATCCGACAACAGCATCACAGAGCCGAAGAGATCCGAGAGCGTCTTCTGTGCCGCGAGCGCCACCGCAAGACCCCCGACGCCGAGGCCTGCGATAAGGCCCGAGATCGAGTACCCCATGTTCTGAAGAATCAACAGTGCGGCCAAAATGCCGATCGCCACGCGGGCCGCCCGGTTCACGAGAGGTACGAGCTGGTCGTCCAGAGCCGTGTCGGTTCTCTGAGCCCACCCGTGAAGCACGTGCGTGACCACACGGACCATGCGCAGCATCAGCCAGGAAATCAAGACCAGAAGCAGTAGCGAAAATGCCGCATCGACGCCCGCGCCGAGTTTCGGAGGAAGCGCAAAGCTCCTCACCGCAACATACAGCCCCAGGAGGAGTATGCCCTGGCCAAGCGGTCTTTCCAAAGCCTTGAGAAACAGGTCGTCTATTTGCGTCTCGCTCAGCCTCACGATCCGGAGCGCATACCGATTCAGCATGATCATAAGAACCTTGCGCAGAACGAGCGCACCGAGCACGACGGCGAAGGCCATGAGCAATTGAGAAGGCAGAATCTGATCCGCCCCACGTTCGATTAGGTTCTTGATGCTCTCTATCACAACCCGGACCCTTTATGGTAGGGTTCAAACGCCGCCCGTTCACTTATAGGAACAGGCTTGGAATAAGTCAAGGCGCCCCGTTCGCTCCTATGCACTTGACAAGGAATAGGGGCTCCCCTATTTTCAAATTCAGCTCTCGACAACCCACGTCAAATGAATGGAACGTGATGAAGGCCCTTATTCTGTGCGGCGGCAAGGGAACCCGGCTCAGACCGATCACATATACCCGCGCGAAACAGCTCGTGCCGGTCGCGAACAAGCTGATCGTGGCCTACGGAATCGAATCGGTGGTGCGCGCCGGGATTCAGGAAATCGGCATTGTCGTCGGCGACACGGGCAGCGAGTTCAAACAGAAGCTCGGAGATGGATCCCGATGGGGCGCCGACTTTACTTACATTCCGCAGGAACGGCCCCTCGGCATAGCGCACGCCGTCAAACAGGCTCGAGATTTTCTGCAAGACGAACCCTTTGTGATGTATCTCGGAGACAACCTGATCAAACACGAGGTCGCGGACCTGATCGGTCAGTTTGAACAAGAAAACCTCGACGCGCTGATTCAGTTGAAGGCCGTCGACGATCCAAGACGTTTCGGCGTCGCCGAGTTGGATGACGAGGGTCGTGTGGTCCATCTCGAGGAGAAACCGGAGCACCCACGCTCCAACCTCGCCCTCGTGGGTGTCTATGTTTTCAGCCGCAAGGTTCACGGTGCCATCGAAACGCTGCAGCCGTCGGCCCGGGGGGAGTATGAAATCACGGATGCGATCCGGAAGCTCCTGGATACAGGGGCTAGAGTCGGGTCCAACATTATCACGGAATGGTGGTTGGATACAGGCAAAAAGGACGATATGCTGGAGGCGAATCGGGTGCTTCTGGACGAGCTTTCCGAACAACGGATCGCCACCGACGTCACGGTCGACCCCGCCTCCAGAATCACCGGAAGAGTCCACATTGCCGGAGGAACCCAGGTTGAGAATTGCATCATTCGGGGGCCCGCCGTTATTGGCGCCCAGTGCCGGCTTCACGATGCCTACGTAGGACCCTACACGACGATCGGCAAAGGGGTTGAAATCGTCGGCTCCGAAATCGAACACTCCATCATTCTGGACGGCGGAAAGGTGCTCAACCTGGGAGCACGAATCGCCGATGCCATTATCGGCTGTAATTCCGAGATCGTTCGGGCAGATGCCAAGCCGGCGGCGTATCGCTTTACGCTCGGAGACGACAGCAAGGTCGAAATCATCTAGGCACAGGCTTCGGACCGGCATGGGGAAATCCGTTCGTGAAGGCACCGTGCTTCGGCAAAACCTGGGACATTACTTCGTTTCTTCAGATTCGAAGGTTGTCGACTGCGCCCTCTCCACCCTGTTGCGCAAGCAGTTGGAATACCCGGAGGCAGACCCGGCGTCCCGACGGCGACGCGTAGCGTTCATCCGCTCCGTCCGCGTGGTCGACCCCGTGGCCATTGGAGACCGGGTCCGATTCGAGGAAGGAGAGGGCGGAAGGGGTCTCATACGAAAAGTGCTCCCCCGCCGAAACAAGATCTCTCGAAAGGCCTCGGGCACTTCTCGCAGGGAACAAATTCTCGCCGCCAACGTCGATCAACTCATCCCGGTCTTCTCCGCTGACGACCCCCCTCTCGATCTGGACCTCCTGGATCGTATGCTGGGCATCTCCGAGTGGCAATCCGTCGCCGCTGCGGTCTGCATCAACAAAATCGATCTGACTGAAAAAGTCAGAGAGACGATGGCCGTGTATGAACAGATTGGATATCGCGTCTTCTACACGAGCGTCGTCGCAGACCGGGGCAAGGAAGCGTTCCACGACCTGCTGAAGGACCGCCTTTCCCTCCTGATGGGACCTTCCGGATCCGGGAAATCCAGCCTCCTCAACTGGATCCAGCCAGGGCTTCGGCTCAGGACGGCCGAGATCAGCCAGGCGACTCGGGAGGGACGTCACACGACCACACACACCGAGCTTTTCGAAGTCGCCGGAAACGGCTTCGTGGGAGACCTTCCCGGCGCCCGCGAGTTCTCCCTTTGGGACGTTCGAAAGGAGGACGTGTCGCTCCTCTTCAAGGAATTCGAGCCACTGCTGGGCCAGTGTCGATTCGGAGACTGTTCCCACTTCAACGAACCGGATTGCGCCATCAAGGAGGGGGTCGCATCGGGACAGATCGACCGCCGCCGCTACGCCAGCTACCTCCGCGTTCGTTCAAGGCTTTAGGGTCCGTGCAGGACTGCGGAGCATCCAAACGGCTAATCCCCCCCGCCATACATTTCCCTGAGCATTCGCGCCGCTTTCGCCTCGTTACACAGCTTTGCATAGGCCTCGTCAACCGGTATGTTCGCGGCGTTCCCCGGGGCGAATCCGCAGTCAGGATTCAGGAAAATCTGTTCGGGTCTCAGATAGACCAGGGCCTGCTCTACCCGCTTGACGATCGTCTCAACGGGATCGATGCGCCTGCTTCGACAGTCCACACATCCCAGACCGACCTGACAGCCGTCGGGCAATCCTTTGAGGGCGGACAGGTCGCCCGCCGCGGGAATCGTAAACTCCATAACGTATTGATCGACGTCGAGTCGCCTCAAGGCAGGTAAGATCGGCTCGTAGCCACCCTCACCCACCCACCCGGCCCTTCCTTTGTTGCGCCTGCACAGGTGGATGGCCTTGACGATGCCATCCATCCCGTCCAGAATCTGATTCAACAGGTCCACGCACAGGGCGATCTCCCGTTCGGGGTCCTCGAATCCCGCTCTTATCCTGTCGTCCACGAACAGACAGAGGTGGGGATCGTCAAACTGCACGATGTCGGTCCCTGCCTCTTTCAGAAGCGCCAACTCTGTTCTCAGGATCGGCACCGTGGCTTCCATAAAGGCCTGCCGTGTGGGGTAGGCGTCAACCGAGCGGTTCACATCCCACATGCGAGTTCCCAGAAGGTAGGGTGAAGGCAGGCAGACCTTGATCTTCCGGGACGTCCGCCGCTTCAGGTAGCGTGCCTCTTCGGCCGCGCGCCCCGGCCGGGTCGGCTCCAGTCTGTCTACAATCGTATGCCACCAGCGTCCGTTCCTCTTCTCCAGGACGAATCCGTCGGCGACGTCGGCGATGATTCCGATATACGATCGTCGCCTGTACTCGCCATCTGAAACGATGTCCATGCCGGCCGCTTCCTGCAGCGCGACAACGTGGTCCACCGCGGCATCCATCCACCTGGAGGTCGCTTCGGGATCGGCGTCGGCCGTTTCAGGACCGAGCAGGTCTCGCACGAACCGGGACCTTGGCATACTCCCGACGACGCCGGCCGGAAAAAGCGGCATGTCGCGCTTCACCCGGCCCACTCCTGTTTTGCGATCTCGTAGTCCTGGACCGTATCGATCTCGAAGTAGCCCCCCTCCGTCTCCACGAAGTGGATCGCCGCCTCCTGGTCGATCATTTCCTGCAACAGGTCGATCAGATAGGCCTTTCGGAACGTCTCCGCAGACCGAAAAGGCCGCCGTCGTATCTGCGCCCGGCTCGGTGATAGGCGTCCCGAAGCGCACCCGCTCCCTCTGCGGTGAATCGAGCGATCCCGACATACTCCCCGTGCGCCGTCTCGCTCGGGATTTCGCGACCGATCCGGATGACCCGGTCGCCTTCAGCGGTCATCTTCTCGGCATCCGCTTCCGGATGTTCCGTCCGAAGCGCGTAGCGCTTTCGCCACGCCGTATCGCAAACGAGGGTCGCGTCGTGGCGACTCTCCATCAGCGCGCCGAGTATCCCGGGACGGTAGAGGATGTCTGCGTAGGCGCACACGAAGCCCTCCCCCATGTAGGGCTCGGCCCGCATCAGGGAAAACAGGATGTTCGTATCCTGCCATTCGGCGTTGTAGCAGTGAGTGAAAGCGGGATACGCCCGTTCGACCCGCTCCGCGGCGTAGCCGCCCACGAAAACGACATCCAGGCCGACCGCCTTCAACGCATCCAGCCCCCAATCCAGCAGCCGCCGGCCCCGCAGCTTCACGAAACACTTGGGGGCGCCATCCGTATGCGGCATCAGCCGCTGACCCCGGCCGGCGCCCAGAATGATCGCCTTCAAACCGTCACCCTCGTTTCGACCTGTGGCGAGGAGCGTGCCCCCTTACGGATTTCGGAACCGTCGTGACCCTCTCTCGACCGACAGCCGCTTGACGCCCGGCAGCGTGCGGTCATTTCCCGAACAAACGAGACAGGAAAAGCTCCAGAAAGGCTTCGGCATCGACCTCGGTAACGCATTCCACGCGACGTCCCTGTCGATGCTTCTCTTCCAGGAACGGCCTTCGGTCGACCACAAGCGCCCCGCGCGTGAGCAGGCCTTCCGTTTCCACGCTCAGAAAGAACGGCGCAAGCCCGAAGAGGGATGGCGCCAGCGCCAAACCGAGCGCAAGCGGGTCGTGAAGGTGCAGCCCCGGTTCGCCGCCGCGGCGTCTCCCGTAATCGACCGCCGTCCGGCTGGCGTCCACGACGAACTTCGCCTGTCGCGACTCGAGCGCCGAGATGCGATTCTGGATCACGTCCTCTCGCAGCAAGACCTGCCGGGTCGCGTCGAGCGTCGCTAGGCGCACGTGCGCGGCCGACCCGATGACCTCGCGCGCGGCGTGCGGGTCCGCGAAGAAGTTGAACTCGGCGCTCGGCGTCACGTTTCCGGGCGCGTCAACCGCGCCGCCCATCACGATCACCTCCTGCGCGCACGCCAGCACCCCCGGCGCCCGTCGCTCCGCCAGGGCCAGATTCGTCAGCGGGCCGGTCGCCACCAGCGTCACCTCTCCGGGCCTGCTCCGGAGCGCTGCAACCATGAACGAAACGCCGTCGCCGCGGGGCAGGGTTTCCGTTCCCGGGAGGGCTGCGGCTCCGAGCCCCCCGGGTCCGTGCACGTCGGTGGCGCGGAACGGATCCACGACGAGAGGTCGCTCGGCGCCGTTGAAGACCGGGACGTCGCTCCGGCCCAGGAAGTCCAGGAGCCGGAGGGCGTTCCGCGTTCCCACATCCACGGGCACGTTTCCGCTGACGGTTGAAACCCCGACCAACTCCAGCTCCGGCGAGGCCGCGGCCAGCATCAACGCCAGCACATCGTCCACTCCCGGGTCCACGTCCAGAATGACGGGCCGCCGCGCCAAGCTAAATCCCGTAAAGCCGTGAGTACTTTGATTTCAGATAATCGATTAACGGTCTGTGGCTCAGAGGTTTTCCGGTCACATCCTTGACGAGATCTCCCGCCTGATATCGCATCCCCTGTCTATAGATCTTCTCCGTCAGCCAATCTTTCAGAGCGCCGAACGCCCCCTTCTCGAACTGGCGCTCCAAGTCGCCGAGATCGGCCTGTGCCTGCTCGAAAAACTGCCCGGCGTACAGGTTTCCGAGTGCGTAAGTCGGAAAGTAGCCGATGCCTCCGATGCTCCAGTGGATGTCCTGAAGACAACCGAGGGCATCGTTCGGAGGCCTCATCCCGAAGTCGCGCTCGAAACGCTCGTTCCAGATCCGGGCAGCTCGCTCGCCGGGAAATCGCCCGCGATCAACGCCTGCTCCAGCTCGAAGCGGAGGAGGATGTGCAGATTGTAGGTCGCCTCGTCGGCCTCCACGCGAATGAACGAAGGTCTGACGAAGTTGATGGAAAAGAAAAACGCCTCCTGTGACACATCGCCGAGGGCTTCGGGAAAGGCGCGCTGCGTCCTGGGAAAGAAATATCTCCAGAACCCCCGGCTCCGGCCCACGAAGTTCTCCCACATCCTGGACTGCGATTCGTGGATGCCGAGCGAGACCCCCGACCCCATCGGCGTCCCGAACTGTTTTTCATCGCACCCCTGGTCGTAGATTCCGTGACCCGCCTCGTGCATCGTCCCGAAAAAGGCCTCGGAGAAGTGATTCTGATTGTATCGCGTCGTCAAACGCGTATCTCCCGGACCGATTCCGGTGCAGAACGGATGGGCCGTCACATCCAGACGTCCCCGGCCGAAGTCGAACCCGATGGCGGAGGCGGCCGCCTTTCCGAGCGCCTCCTGGCGGGCCACCGGAAAGTCCCGCTCCAGGATCGAGGCATCGGGTCTGCGCCCCGAATCCGCAATGGCCCTGACGAGCGGGACCAGCGCGTCGCGGAGCCCGCCCAGCACGCGGCGGAGCGATTCCGCCGTCGCGCCCGGTTCATACTCCTCCAGCAGCGCATCGTAAGCCACCTCGCCATCGGCCAGCGCCGCGGCCTCCTGCCGTTTCAGCTCAACGATCTGTTCGAGGAAGGGGCGAAACGTCTCGAAGTTCAATGCCTTACGGGCCTCGGCCCACGCCTGCCGGGCCGGAGGCACGGCACGAGCGAGTGCTTCTACGAGCCTTTTGGGGAGCCGCGCGCTCCGGTCGTAGCGCCTCCGTATCTCGCGTGCGTTGACCGCCGCAGCGGAACGAGGATCTTTCACCAGGTCGCTCCCCTCCACGTCGGCGAGCAGCCCGTCGATCTCGGGCGCCGTGTCGAGGTCGTGGATCATGCCGGCCAGCAGTGCGAGCTGCTCCGCGCGGTGGGCCACTCCCCCCTTCGGCATGTAGGTCCGCTCGTCCCAAGCAAGGAGGGAAGCGCAGGACCCGAGCAGGGACGCTTCTTTCGACCTCCGTATCAGCTCATCGTACGACTTCTTGCCCTTGGAAGCCATCTTCGCCCTTCTCGGAGAGATTCGATCATTTGCCGGCGCGCCGCAATCTAATGCAGACCCCGGCATGGGTCAAGCCCCGTGCTGTTCCGGGAAGATTGACAGCGCTTTCGCTTTGTGTTATGTTGGCTCCCTTATCGATGTCAGGACATCATCTCAACAGCATGGACAAGGAGGCGGGCATGCGGCTCGAACTGGTCTACTGCGCGATGTGAAACTATGAACCTGAGGCCGTCAGTTTGACGGCATCGATCCTGAAGGAATTCAAGCGAGACATCGAATCGTTCTCCCTCGTACCGTCCGATGGCGGGAAGTTCGAGTTCAGCATGGATGGAGACCTCGTCTTCTCGAAGCTGCAGGAGGGGCGATTTCCGGAAGACGGCGAGATTCAGCCGCACATCAGAAACCGTCTGTCGCACTGAAGGCGTATCGAGCGCCCCGAGAAACGGCGGGCTCCGACAGGTTTGAGAATGATGTTTACGTCACGGGGAGGCCACATCCATGAGGTTGGGCTGTTGCGGCGTCGAGGATCGTCTTGCCGCGATCGAGCGCGCGGGCTACGACTTCATCGAACCTCGGGCGCTCATGCTCCTCCCGGACCGCCCGGATCGTGAATTCGAGCCGGTAAGGAAGCAATTCCAGGCGGCCGGCATTCGGGCGGAGGCGTTCAACGTTTTCGTCCCGAACGAACTCAAGATTACGGGCGACGCGGTCGACTTCGAGGCCCTGGCGAACCACGTGGAGACGGTCGTGAAACGGGCCTCCCTGCTCGGGGCGGAAACGATCGTCTTTGGGAGCGGGGGCGCCCGCAACGTTGCCGAGGGTTATTCCCGCGGCAAGGCCCTCGATCAGATCAAGCGGTTTGCCGCCATGGCAGCGGAGACGGGCCAGCGAAGCGGCATCACGATGGTGATCGAGCCTCTGGCACGCGAGTATTGCAACGTGATCAACACCGTAGCCGAGGCGCTGGAGATCGCCGAAGAGGTCGACCACCCGAATCTCTGCGTGCTGGCGGACCTCCTGCACATGGAAAAGGACGAGGAACCCTGGGACAATATCCTCAAGGCCGCACCCCGCCTGAAACACGTCCATCTGCCCGTCCCCGAAATGGACATCCTCACTTCCAAGGGCCGGAACTTCAGCCACCTCACTTATATGAAGACGCTGAAGGAGGCCGGCTATGACGGCCGGATCTCGGTCGAGGACAACGGAAGACGGTTCGTGAATTTCGACGCGGAGGTCGGGCCCGTGAAAGATCGGATCGTCGAGCTCTGGGAATCGATCTCCTCTTAGTCCGTGATCGAAACACGACCGCCCCGCTGCTGATACCAACGTAGCGGGGCGGTTCGATTTCGTGTTCGAAACAAGCGCACAGATCTGATCGGATCTATTGTTCTAACCCAGAAATAGCTTTTACATATTCATCCAGCTTTCTGGAGGACCGATTCTAGCGTCCCTTCTGCGGCCGGAAAACTCAATACAAAGACTGTACAACACCAATGCTCATTTAAGAGCCAAGAGTGCGCCTCGGGTTTGTGAGGGGCGCCTCCTACCGGGCTGATTCTCAATCTTCTTCCGTTGCCCCCGCTGTGCGGCGTTGGGGCTGTTGCTGTTGGTCGTTGTTGCGGTGCCGCGTCTGTGAAAGGACTTTCTGAAAATGAGCGATTTCGACTTTCCCGCGTTCGCCAAGGCTCTCAACTCAAAGGCTCAGTCTTACCGAATCGGCACACTTCAACAGCTTCGTACCGATCTGCATGGACTCAAGAAACGCCCTGGCAGTAAGATCTTCAGTTCGCGGACGATAACTGCTGATTGGGCTTTTCACCATGGCGGTCGATCCGAATTGCAATTTAACATCGGTACGGAAGATACGATGTTTAGGTACGGCGTAGCCTTCTCTTTCCAAACAAGCCAATCACTGCCTACGATTGACCGGCTGATCCCGAAGGTTCGATTGTTCAACGATTTCCTTCGACGTCACCCTGATCTCTACGCCGATATGCGGATTTGGCACTGGCGTGACGAGAGCCGTAGCGGCGAATCGCTTCCTGGTCCAATTTCACACGAATTGGTGTCAAAGGGGGTGTTTGTGTTTCTAGGCCATCGATCGTCTGTCCAGGAATTGGATAGCGACCGAATTTTGGCTGAGATGGATCGCTTGCTACCCCTCTACGAATACGTCGAAAGCAAGGGCCGAACGCAGCGCTTCTCGAAGCCTGATGAAGAACAGTTTATATTTAGATCTGGCTGTACCTCGAAAGCCGCCGCAACCAAGGTCAGTTACGCTCAGCAAGAACTGGATGTAAATCTACGCCATAACCTGTTACAGAACGCTTTCTATCGCCGACTCGTAAAGAGGCACGGCGCGGAAAACGTCGGCACCGAGTCGTCGACTGGCATTGGAACCCGCGTTGATTTGGTGGTCCGTCAACCAAATGGGTATTCGTTCTACGAGATCAAGACGTACCTTGAGCCGCGCGCATGCATTAGAGAAGCCATTGGGCAATTGCTTGAATATGCTTTTTGGCCAGGTTCACAGGAGGCCTACCAATTGATAGTTGTGGGTGAGACTGCTGCTGATGCAGACGTTAAAGAGTATTGTCGTCGGCTGAATAAGCGTTTTTCGTTGCCTATTCAGTACCAGCACATTGAAGTCTAGTGCTGCTAACAAATCGTTCCGGACTTGGAAGAGTGCACGAGAGATCAACTCAAAGACATCCTTGGTAGATAGTGATCATCAAGGTTGTGGACAAAATGTGACTTTGGGTTATAAGCCCCTATTTATAAGTGATGCGTGGTTGTGAAGAGCGATCTAATTCTGCACCTTGATTTCTCCGCCAAGCTCCGAGAAATCGATGCATTGCGCGAAAATCTAACCGTGCTCATCGAAGAACATGAATCTTTGCTTTACGGAGAGCGCGACGTACTCCTGGCGAAGTACAACCGCGATGTGGGTTACCTGGAACATGAGCTTTTCTTCCTGGAGGTCGAAATAGAGGAACTAAGGCGCCGCATCGCAATCCTGCAGGCGGACATCAACCTGGGCAGGACCGTTACCGTCGAGCGGGTCGCACGTCTCGATGAGGAAATCCGTATAGAGTTCGAGAAATTTCGTGCGGAGATCGAGGAGAAGGAGCGCGAGTTGCGTCGGTCCGTAGACCTGCTGGATTCTGCCCATTTGATGAAACCGGAGGATGTGCGCGAACTGAAGACCCTGTACCGCCGGATCTGTCGCCGTTATCATCCCGACGTCGGCGGGTGCGAGGTGGAACGCGGGGAGCAGATCTGGTCCACGTTGCAGCACGCCTATCGCGCAGGAGACCTCGATCTTCTCAAAGCCTTGGCAGAGACGTTGGACTTGTCAGGGAACGCGCCGCCGGAGACATCCGACGACCTCGACACAGAAATCGAACGCCTGAGATCCCGTATCGAGAGACAGAGCGAACGGCTTGCCAAGATACTCTCCGACCCGCCGTTCTCCTACCGGGAAAGCCTTGAAGACCTCCGGTGGATTCGGACCAAGCAAGAGGAGCTGCAACAGAAGATCTCCGATCGCAAGGAACATCGAACGGAATTACAACGCTGGTACGGGATGCTTCTTCCGCTTTAAGGCTCGGTGCACTGAGCATGAACAAGGCACTCCAGAAAATCCAAATTGTTGAGCAGCTTCTCCAGAAGAGCGTCACCGGAAAGGCTGTACAGATACCCTTTGTGCAGGACATCATGCTCGCACGGATGCACGTTGCCGGCACCAATTACTACGAGGCGAAAAAGGTGGCTGAGAGGTTGTCTCTAGGGCAGCGCTTCGGATTGTGCCGCGAGCCAGAAAACGTTCACGACGAGTTCGCCATCGAAGTCTTGACGACGGAAGGACACAAGCTCGGTTACATTCCTCGCCAATACAACGAGATTCCCGCGCGGCTGATGGACGCCGGGAAACGGCTGTTCGTGCAGATGGAATCGCTCAAGAAGCAGGGTGGATGGCTAGAAATCCGGTTATCTCTCTATATGGAAGATTATTGAGAACAGAGGGGTCGCCGTCACCGCCGCGATATGATCAGGCATCGTGGGCAGATTTCCCTCGTGCGCTTATGGCGTCTCTTTCGGGAGCGATCTTCGCAACGTAGGCGACCCCCTGCTTCCCCTTGTCGTACTTCCTCCAGCCAGGCACGTGAACGGTCATCAACGCTTTGAACAGCTTTCCGTGGTTGGGAACGCGCAGGTGCAGCAGCTCGTGCGCGATGACGAAGTCCAGAAACCCCGATTCCTGATCGGCCAGATCGACGGCGAGTGTGACGATCCCGGATGTCGAGCAGGAACCCCACTTCCGGGTCATGCGCCGGACGCGAACCACCCTCGGGAGAACGCCGAGCCGTTGCGCCCAGTCATCGACGCGATCGCGAATGACGCGGCGCCTTTCGTCATCAACGTGCATCTTCGTCCGTGCCCAGCACGATTTCGACGATGGTCTCGACGATCCGGGCGCGTTCATCTCCGCCGACGCCGAGAAGCGGCCGATAAAGAGCGGCTCGAAGCCGCCGCTGTTCGTCGGCGTTCAGAGCCGCGTTCGGGAAACGGGCGAGGAGCGTTTCCGCCTCCCGCGCCAACTCAGCGGCGGAAATCCCGACCGCCCTGAGCGCCTCGTCCTCCTTCAGCGTCCAATACACACCGAATCCCCGGGTAGACAGGCCGCTGTCTTTCTCGGCCTTGACGGCCTCTTCCTTCTCCTTCGCCAGCGCCGCCAGCTGTTCCATCGCGGCGAGGCTGGTCGCGTTGCGGTTCTCGAGGTCCTCGACGATGCGCTCGGCGCGATCCCTGAGCGGTCGAAGCACGGGCGCCGCGTCCGGCTCGCCGTCGATCTCGGCCCGCAGGCCCCGCACCAGGTTGAACACCTTCGCCTCGCCGGGGCCCGGCTCCCGTCGAAGCGCTTCGACGGTGCGCACGTCGAACGTCACTGTCCTGATCAGGTCTCCGAGGTCGCGCTGGATAACGCTGTCCTGCACCAGGCTTTGTGTCTTCAGGCCGAGGGGTGCCGCGTAGGTGAAATTTGGTTTATAGGCATTTATGAGGACGATATATAGTTTCGCAAGCTGCTTAAAGGTATCAATGTGGTCGCGGAGCTCAGCCGATGGCGACAAAATCTCCCAAAGGGCTTCGATCTCCTTGTAAGTTTGACAGAACGCTTTTCGCGACTCCGGATCCAGGAAGCGTCCGTAGACCAGCCTCTCCAGGCGCTCGTCCGAACCGCCGCTCCCCTCGTCGCCGAGAAAATCTCTTTCCGCCCGCTCGATCCTGTCCAGGCAGTCCCCGAGAAGGAGATCGAGATCCTCGATCACGCCGCTGACGTCGGTCGAGTCGAAGCGCAACGCTTTTCTCAATTCGCGCAGCACGCCCACGAAGTCGACGACAAGGCCGATGCGCTTGCGGACGCCGTCCGCGTCCACGTAAGGGCGGTTCACGCGCGCAATCGCCTGCAGGAGAACGTGATCGCGCATCGGTTTGTCGAGATACATGCAGTAGAGGAGCGGCGCGTCGTAGCCGGTCAGCAGCTTGTCGGTAACGATGAGGATCGACGGGTTCTCATCCGCTTTCTTGAACGTGAGGCGCACGTCCGCCTCGCGTTCCGGCGAGAGCTGGAGCTCCGCGACGAGCGGGCGGTCAATGCCGTCCGCCGCGTTGGCGGTGTAGACGGCCTCCGACCACTCGGGCGGCAGGAGCCTGTCCAACGCGCGCTTGTATTTGGCACACGCCTCGCGGTTCACGCCCACGAGAAAGGCCTTGTAGCCAAGGGGCGCCACGTTTTCCTTGAAGTGCTCGGCGACGAACGCGGCGACCTTCTCGATCCGGTCGTCGGCGGCCAGGAAAGTACGCAGGCCGACCGCTCGATCGAGGACCCTGTTGAGCTCGTCGACGTCGGTAACGCCTTCGGTCTCTGCCAGTTCGAAGAACTCCTTGTCAAGCTGATCGAATGGCACCGTCATCCCGCTCGGCGCCATGGTGTGGCGGAGCGGCAGCGTCGTCTCGTCCTCGATGGATTCCAGGATCGAATACTTGTCGAGATAGCCCTGCGCGTCGTCGACGCCGAAGATCTTGAAGGTCCCCTCACCCTGGGCGGTCCTCGCGATCGGCGTGCCGGTGAAACCGACGATGGTCGCGTTCGGCACCGCCGCCATCATGTAGGTGCCGAGGTCCCTAGCGACCGAGCGGTGCGCCTCGTCGATGAACACGTAGATGTTGTCGCGGCGGTTGGCGTCCTTCTCGATGCCCTCGAACTTGTGGATCATCGAGATGATCAGTCCCCTCCTGTCGGCCGTGAACAGGTCCCGCAGCTCGGCCCTGGAGTTGGCGCGCCAGACGGCGATGTCCTGCTGCTGCATCTCCCCCAGCAGCCGTTCGACCCAGCCCTTGAGCTGGCCCTTCCAGCTCCGTGCGGTCCACGACCACGACCACCGTCGGCGTGCGGAACGCGTCCCTGCCTTCCAGGATCAGGCGGGTCCCCACCAGGATGTCGGCTTCCACCGTCACCATGACCAGATGCTTCTTCTGCTGGATGGCCCGATAGCCGTTGGCTGCACCGACCTCAGGAATACCGGTGGCTTCCACCACCACGTCTACCCGGCTTGAGGTCGGCAATGGCCGCCACCCGCATGCCCTTGATGCGGCAGGTTTGAGCCACGATTTGAGTTCCGAAGGTTCCGGCGCCGATGATTCCGACTTGGATCGGACGCCCCTCTCTCTCCAGTTCAGCCAGTCGTTGATAAAGCATCCTGGTTTTCCTCTTTAGCCGGCCAACAGCGATTTCAGGCGCTCGGCCACGATCTGGTCCTCTCCCGGTCGAAGCATCCAGACGGAAACGGTCAGGCCCTGCATGTTGTTCGGGGATTGGCTCTTGGGCTGCATCCAGCGGTGACCTCCCACTTCAATGGGCGGTTCGCCCTGCTTGAGCCGCCCTGAGGCCTCGGCGGAGGTGATGGGGATCCGTTCGCGGTCCCACTCCAGGCTGAGGTGTGGGACATGGTTGGCGATCTCCAGGACAAAGGTCTCGGCCTGCACCCCCGGGATGGAGGCCAAGGCCGCGGCAATGGTGTCCACCCGGGACTGGAGGAGGCGTTTCTCAGCCTGGCGGTCCACCTTGAGGTAGCGTTCCACCGCCGCCAGCAGGCCGATCATCTCTTCCTTGCCCACCTTCATGCCCCGGCCAATGCCGCCCCAGGGGCTCCCGTTCCGTCTGGCGGCCAGCACCAGGTCCTTGCGGCCCAGCAGCAGGCCGGAACACTGGGGCCCCAGCAGCCCCTTGCCGCCACTGAAGGTCACCAGGTCGAATCCCATCCTGACATACTCGGACAGCCGTTCCTTGGGCGGAACGTCGGCGGCGGCATCGTTGAAAGTGGGGACCCCGTGCTTCTTTCCCATGGCGACCCAGGTGTCCCGATCGATCTGGCCCCTGGGGTTGAAGGTATTGATAAAGAAGAGCATGGCGGTGCTGGGATTGATAGCGGCTTCCAACTGGGCGGTCGTTTCGACTTCCACGACACGGGTGCCTACCAACTTGATCTGGGCTTCGTAGGCGTTTCGGTGTGACTTCTGGATGATGACCTGGTTGGGCATTCCGGTGGTGTCGGGCAGTCGGGCGATCTTTTCAGGGTCTCCCCGGGTGACGCAAGCCGCGGTTCCCTGGGTGATGGCGCCGGCGGCCCCGCTGGTGACGGTGGCGGCCTCCACGCCAATCAGCCGGGCGATGCGCTCGCCCACTTTCTCGTGCAGATCGGCCAGAGGGACGAAGTGCTGTCCTGCCTCGTCCATGGCCCGGACCACCTCGGGCGGCATGATGGTTCCCCCAAGGTGGGTGACGGTCCCCAGGGCGTTGATGTAGGTGGGGACCCCCAGCCGGCTGTAAACATTGGATGTTTGGGTCAACTTCTGGCTATGCTCGCTTGGGTCGGCTGCTCATATTAATCGAATCTATGCGCAGCAGCTTCCTGGTCGAACGGATGTTGCTCATCCAGAACCATCATTTGCATGGTTTTGCCATCAAATCCCCAACCCAATGTTCCAGGTTTCAGAAATTCAAAATATTTTGTCATCCATTCCTTGCCATACTCCGGATGCTCTTTTTCAAAAACAAATCTGATTCTGACACTATAGCCGCCCATCGGTCCCATGCAGCACTTCGCCTTGTATCCGTCAACCAGTACGCTCAGCGTGGTCCCAAAGGGCTCCAACAGATCCGGAGTTAGAGGTTTTCCTTCCAAAATTGACCTGAGCCTCCTTGATTTTGGCGTTCGCGAGTTTGTTGAACGGGCAAAACTGTGATTTCAGCGGGAAAGGCTCTCGTGAGCAACGCTGCCCGTTCACCGCGCCAGCCAGGCGCTGAAGCGCTCGTTCATTTCGTCCGCGTGGTCGCTCCACCATTCCCAGTCGTTGTGCAGGGCACGGCCGGAATTCTGCGGGCTGGTGGGCATGTGCGGCGTCATGTCCACGCCCTTCTCGGCGTGCGTCGAAATCAGCGGCATCGCGGAGCGGCGCGTGGGGCTGTAGGAAATGTAGCGGCCTACGTCGGCGATGGAATGCGGGGTCGCGGCGAACTTGAGAAACTTCAGGGCAGCCTCCAGGTTGCGCGTGCCCGCGACAATGGCGAGGCCTCCCGTATCCAGAACCTGCCCGTCCCAGACAACGACGAACGGCTGGTTCTCCAGCACCTGGGCATTGAAGATACGCCCGTTGTAGGCCGTGCTCATCGCCACCTCCCCATCGGCCAGCATCTGCGGCGGCTGCGCACCGGCCTCCCACCAGACGATGTGCTCTTTGATGATGTCCAGCTTGCGGAAGGCCCGGTCCACACCGTCGGGCGTATCGAGCGTGGCGTAAATCGAGTCGACCGGCACCCCGTCGGCCATCAGCGCAAACTCGAGATTCACAATGGGCGAGCGGCGCATGCCGCGGCGGCCCGGAAATTTCTCCAGATCGAAAAAGTCGGCCACGGTGGCGGGTTTCTCTCCCCGGATATGCGCCTTGTTGTAGGCGTATACGGTCGAATAGAATATCGTGGCCGGGCCGCACTCCGTCACCGTTCCGGGGACGAAGTCCTCTGCCGCGGGCGTTCCGTCGGCCCCCGCCGGAAGCGAGTCCACCGCAACGGGTTCCAGCAGGCCCTCGTCGCAGCCGCGCACCAAGTCGGGGATTTCCAGGTCGACCACGTCCCAGTACACGTTGCCCACGTCCACCTGTGCGCGAATCTGGGCCAGCCCGCCGTTGTAGTTTTCCAGGTTGATCGCAATGCCCGTTTCGGCGATGAACCGCTCGTGGTAGCCCTTGACGCAGGCGCGCTCATAGGAGCCGCCCCAGGAAACCACCGTCAGCGATGGGTCGTCGGCGACTGCGCGGCCCCATGGCAGCATGGCCAGAGCGATCAGCGCCGCAATGCGAACCGTCTTCTGCTTGCATTTGCCCTTCATGTCGTGTCCTCCTCGTCGTCCGGGTCGAGCACCCGGCAGTCCGTGGGCGTCCAACCGATGCGGACGCGGTCGCCTTCCAGCAAGGCGCCGTGCCCCACGATATTGGGTATTTTGGCGATGAAATCCGAGCGGCCGCACACGGTGATGCGAAGCCGCAGGTGGTCGCCCAAGAAGGTGATATCCTCGATTTTCGCGTCGAGTTCGTTGGTGTACAGGCCCGGCTCGGGCGAAATGGCGACACGCTCCGGACGGATCGAGAGCGTCGTGGCGTCGCCGGACCGGCAGGGCGCCACGCGCAGCGCCCGGATGATTTGACCGCCGGTCTCCACTTCGCAGATGTCCCCGTCCACTCTTATCACCCGGCCGTGCATGCGGTTGTTTTCGCCGATGAAGCGGGCTACGAACGAGCGCTCCGGCTCTTCGTAGAGGGCCTCGGGTTCGGCCACCTGCTCAATGTCTCCCCTGCGCAGCACGGCGATCCGGTCCGACATGACCATCGCCTCCTGCTGATCGTGGGTGACGTAGACCACGGTCACGCCGAGGCTCTTGTGGATGCGCCGAATCTCGTACTGCATCTCTTCGCGCAGGCGCCGGTCGAGCGCGCCGAGGGGTTCATCCATCAGCACCAGTTCGGGCTCGAATACCAGTGCGCGGGCGATCGCCACGCGCTGCTGCTGACCGCCGGAGAGCTGAGCGGGCCGCCGGTCCTCCAGGCCGTCGAGGCGGACCAGATGCAGGGCACGCGCCACGCGTTCGCGGCACTGCTCCCGGTCGAGCCCGCGCACCTCCAGCGGGAAGGCGAGGTTGCGACCCACCGTCATGTGCGGGAACAGCGCGTAGTTCTGAAAGACCATGCCAATGCCGCGCTTGCGCGGGGGCAGCGCGTGTACGGAGCGGCCGTCAATGCGGATGGCGCCCGACGTGGGCGTTTCGAAGCCCGCGAGCATCATCAGGCAGGTCGTCTTGCCCGACCCGGACGGCCCGAGCAAGGTCAGAAACTCCCCCTTGCGGACGCTGAGATCGAGTTTGCCGACGACCAGGGTCCGACCGTCGAAGCTCTTACTGACGCGCTCGAATTGGACGTAGGCGCTATCGTTTGGGTGCATTCCGGTAACCTTTGGATCTTATGGATCGTTGGGCCGTGCAGGCGCAAGAACGCCGTCGATCCAGGTCAGGTGCGTCACATGGGTCGCTCAATCCGACGCCCCACGCCGCCGCATCCACTCGACGGCGAAGAGCAGCAACACGGCAAAGACGATCAGGAACGTCGCCACCGCCAGGATGGTCGGGCTGATCTGCTCGCGGATGCCGGCCCACATCTGGCGCGGGATCGTGCGTTGTTCAATGGCGGCCATGAAGAGCACCACGACCACTTCGTCGAAAGAGGTTGCGAAGGCGAAGAGCGCCCCGGAGACGACCCCCGGCGCGATCAGCGGCAGCTGCACGCGGCGGAAGGTGCGCAGCGGTCCGGCGCCCAGGCTGGCGGCCGCGCGTGTGAGGTTCGTATCGAACGCGGACAGCGTGGCGGTCACTGTGATCACGACGAACGGCGTGCCCAGTGCGGCGTGCGCCAGGATCAACCCGAGGTGGGTCTGGGCGAGGCCCAGGCTCGAGTAGAAGAAGAACATGCCCGCCGCCGAGATGATCACCGGGGTCACCATCGGCGAGATCAGGAACCCCATCGCCAGGCGGCGACCGGGCATGGCCGGGCTCGACAGCCCCAGCGCGGCGAGGACACCCAGCGCGGTCGCCAGCGCGGTGGATGCAACGCCGATGATCAGGCTGTTGACCAGCGCGCGCGTCCATGTCTCGTCTTCGACGATCTGCCGGTACCAGCGCAACGAGTACGCGTCCGCATCCAGGCCCAGCATGCCCTCGGTGAAGGTGAAGTAAGGCTCGGCGTTGAAGCTCAACGGCACGATCACCAGGATCGGCGCAACCAGAAACGCGAACACGGCCGCGCAGAACGCCAGATAGAAAAAACGGCCGATGCGTTCCCGCCTTCCCCTGGACGCCATCTCAGCCCAACCTCATGCGCTCGACGCCGATCACGCGGTCGTAGAGCATATAGAGCCCGCCCACACACACCAGCAGGATGCCGCCGAGCGCCGCGGCGAGACCCCAGTTGAGCGAGGTCTGCATGTGGTAGGCGATCATGTTGGAAATGAGCTGGCCGCTGCTGCCGCCCACCAGCGCGGGGGTGATGTAGTAGCCGATGGCGAGGATGAACACCAGCAGCGATCCGGCGCTCACGCCGGGCAGGGTCTGCGGCCAGTACACGCGCCGGAACGCCTGTAAGGGACTCGCGCCCAGTGAGGCCGCGGCGCTCATCTGGAGCGGCGGGATGGCGCGCATGATCGAGTAGAGGGGTAGCGTCATGAAGGGCAGCAGCACGTGGGTCATCGCCACCAACGTGCCGGTCATATTGTAGATCATGGCCAGCCGACCGTCGTCGCCGATCAGCCCCAGCGCGACGAACGTATCGTTGAGCACGCCCTGGGTCTGGAGCAACACGATCCAGGATGTCGTCCGCACCAGCAGCGATGTCCAGAAGGGAACGAGCACGAGGATCAGCAGCAGATTGCCAAGTCGCGGGCGCGCGTGCGCGATCAAGTGGGCGATGGGATAGCCGAGCACCAGGCACAGGACGGTGATGGTCAGACTCACCTCCAGGGTACGCCACAGCAGGGGCAGGTAAATGCGGCGCTCTTCGGGTTGGCGGGCGATGCCGCCGCCGTCCCGGCCTTGCAGGTCGAGGGCGTTCAGATAGTGCCGTGCGGTGAAACGCTCCCCGGCACTGCGGATGGCGTGCCACGTCCGCGCATCGCCCCAGGCGGCGTCAACGCCGATCATGGCGTCGCGCCAGGGTCCCTCGTCAATGCCGCGCAGCCTCCGCGCACTGCGCGTCAACACGCTGCGCAACCCGGCGCGCACGCGGTTGACGCGGCTGGCGACCTGACCGAGGGTCCGTTCCTTGCGCGCTTTCAGGAATTCGCGTGCGGCCGATTCGTACACCGCCTCGCCGGGGGCGCTCACGCCGTCCCATTGGCTCAACAGGGCCAGAGTTTGGGGCAGGACATCGGCGACCACCGGGTCGTACACGCTACGCACCAGCATCGTCGCCAGCGGCGCGACAAAGGTGAAGCCGATGAAGGCCAGCAGCGGCAGCACCAACCCCGCGGCGCGCAGGCGGGGGCGGAGGTCGGGGGTCTTGATGTACTCCTTTGGTTTCATATTACGGGGAGCGGTAAATAGTTGACATCATTTCCGCGTATTCCAGGGGCGTATCGTGTCAACTGTATCGTGCTCTCCTTAGACCTTATGTATTGACGAGTATATGAATGACCTCCCCCGATCTCGGTGACCTGCCTGCTGCAGGCAGGTCGGGGGTTATCTTTGGGAACGGAAGTTCAACCAAAGACCTGTCCCCAGCGAGAAAGAGGAGGCCACGGGTAAATCTACGAAAGTTGTGACGTTGGACACACACCACCTTCGGAGCTCCTGACAGGGGTCAATACATAACCGTGTGGCACCGGCAGCTTGCTGCCGGTGGAAAATGACGAGCGAACTTTGTAATACTTAGAGCAATGAATTCTTCACGGGCGGGCGAGCCGCCCGTGGCACACGTGATTCAGACCTTGAGACGGAGAACGCCGGGAAAAGCTTGCCGAGCGATCTGCTCTGCCGGACTGCCAACGTCTGAAGGCGGGGCAGTCCACGAGGGTCGGCGCGTAATCTTCGGGAACGGGGACCTTGAACGCATTGAGCGTCAGGGCCACCATGCCGTCGTAGCCGACAAGGCCGGTCAACGGGATCGCGCCGTCGATCAGGTCGCGGTCGACGAACCATTTGCGGATGTTGCGCTCCCGATCCTCGTGCCTGGCGCCGGAGCCGCGAATCACCGCGCCGGTGTCGAGCACCACCGCGGCCCGCCCGCCTCGCCGTCTCCGGACGTGAATGCCTTCAGGTAGGAGTGCGTCGTTCAGAAGTCCGTCTATCTGCTCTGCGGTCGGGTGGGTTCGAGGAGGGCCTACCGCTTGAACGCGTCCCTGTCTATCGTGACGGCGTCCAAGCGCTCCGGAACGGGTTCGAAGCCGACCCCGGGCGTCTCGTCCAGGACCACGCAGTTGTTCTCATCCTGCTCGATCCACCGATCGGTGATATCCTCTCTATAGAATCTGGAAGAAGGGAAAACGTCCGCAGGGTACGTAAACCCTGGCAGCGTTCCAACCGCCGCGCAGATCCCTGCGCCCACGCCGCTTTCCAGCATGCCGCCGACCCAGGCCTCCATCCCCTCGTCGCAGGCCATGTCGTGAATGCGCACGGCGTTGTCCAGGCCGCCGACCCGGCCCGGCTTGACGTTCACCACACGACAGGCGCCGACCTTGAGCGCCAGCTCGAAATCCCGGGGACTCTTGATCGACTCGTCCAGGCAGATCGGCGTCTCGATCTGCTTCTGAAGCTCGGCATGTTCGATCAAGTCGGTATGAAACAGGGGTTGTTCGATCATCGCGAGGTCGAAACGGTCGAACGCCTTCAGGGTCGCAAGGTCGGCTTTCAGGTCATAGCCCGAGTTGCAATCGACGTGAAAGACGTGGCCGGGAAACGCAGATCGCACGCTCTCCAGGACTTCAACGTCCCAGCCGTGCCTGACCTTCAGCTTCGTCCTCGGATACCCGGCGTCGATGCCCCCCTGGATGAGCGCCAGGAGCTCGTCTATGGAGTCCTGAACGCCGAAATCGGCACCGCACCGCACCACGGATTCCTTTCCCCCCAGCACTCGCCACAGGGGTTGGCCGAGCATCTTGCTGTAGAGCGACCACCAGGCGACTTCGACCGATGCCTTTGCGAAGGGGTTGCCCTTGAAGGCGCTGATCCGGCCCTTCAAGTCTTCTGCCGACTCGATGTCCTGCCCGACAATCCTGGGGAGAAAAAATTCCTTGCACAGCAGATACACGGAGCCCGCGCTCTCCGGAGAATAGGTCGGCGCGTAGAATGGCGTCGACTCTCCCCAGGCGCTTTCCCCGCCGCTTGAGAACCGCACCATCACGGAATGGATCGTGGGGTCCTCTCCGTATGCCGTTCGCCAGGGACTGATCAGCGGCAGTTCGACGTATCGAAGTTCAGCCGATTCAATTTTCAAGCTTCATCCTCTCGATATGCAGTATGCCGGCAATCGCTTTACGGTCGGCGCGCGTCAAGCGAGTCGAAACGCCCAATATAGGCTTGCATCCCTTACGTATCAACTCTTTTCGTTGACTTGAATCCGGGAAGAGGGTATATTTTTTTGCTTGTACATACGCATTTATGCAATTGTCTTTTTTAGACTTGCTGCTGTTCGGCAAACGACCGCCCGAGACGAACACCCGCCCGGCGGGTGGCTTTCCGTTCGGCCTTCGGCCGGGACGGAAAGGGTGCGGAACATCCCCTCGCTTCCGCTCACGGCAGGCCCATTTCTTGTTGAGTGGTCGGACTCCGGATCAAACGCCACCGAGAACGATGAACGCCCAACGGATCCGAAACTTCTCCATTATCGCCCATATCGACCACGGAAAGTCCACGCTCGCGGACAGACTCCTCGAGCACACGCTGACCCTTTCCCGGAAAGAGATGATGGACCAGGTCCTGGACGATATGGACCTGGAGCGGGAACGGGGGATCACGATCAAGTCGCACGCCGTTCGTATGGAATACCAGGCCTCCGAAAAGGAAGCCTACCTCCTCAACCTGATCGACACCCCCGGACACGTGGACTTCTCCTATGAGGTCTCTCGAAGCATGGCGGCCTGCGAGGGCGCCCTGCTGCTCGTCGATGCCGCGCAGGGCGTCGAGGCCCAGACGGTCAGCAACGTGCTGCTGGCCCTCGAAAACGATCTGACCGTCATACCGGTCATCAACAAAATCGATCTGCCCGGGGCAGAGGTGGACCGCGTGACTTCGGAGATCCAGGAGCTGCTGGACGTCGATGCCTCGGAGATTCTCCAAATCAGTGCGAAGGAAGACATCGGCATCGGCGAAGTCCTCGACGCGATCATCGAGCGCGTCCCGCCTCCCGGCGGCCGCGCCGACGCCGCCTTGCGGGCCCTCGTCTTCGACTCCGTGTTCGACCGCTACAGGGGCGCCGTGGCTTATGTGAGAATCTTCGACGGAACGCTGGAGCAGGGCATGCCCTTGCGCTTCTTCTCCACGGATCAGCGCTATTCGGCCGAGGAGATCGGGACCCTCAAGCTCGGGCGGCTGAGGCAGGAGCGGCTGGGAGCGGGCGAAGTCGGCTATCTGATTGCAGGCATCAAGGACCTGGAATATGTCCACATCGGCGACACGGTCACGAGCGCCGAAAACCCGGCGACCGAACCTCTGGCAGGCTACAAGGAGGTCAAACCGATGGTTTTCGCGGGCGTCTACCCCCTCAATTTCGACCACTACGACAACCTGCGTTCGGCCCTCGACAAGCTCCGTCTGAACGATGCCTCGCTCAAGTACGAACCTGAAACCTCCGGCGCCCTCGGGTTCGGTTTCCGATGCGGCTTTCTGGGCCTCCTTCACATGGAGATCATCCAGGAACGCCTCGCCCGCGAGTTCGACATGGAGATCATCACAACCGTACCGAACGTCGAATACCGGGTGACGCTCACGGGTGGCGGCGTGAAGGACGTCAACAACCCGGCCGAGATGCCCGACGCCGGGAACATCCAGGAGATCAGTGAACCGATCCTGGACGCGCAGATCCTCGTGCCTTCGGAATACGTCGGCAACGTGATGCGCCTCGCGCAGGACCGCCGGGGCAACTATCTGACGACAGACTACATTGACCCGAATCGCGGCCTCCTTCGCTATGAGCTCCCCCTGTCGGAGATCGTCTTCGACTTTTACGACAAGCTGAAATCGGTCACCCGGGGCTATGCCTCTTTCGACTATGAATACAAGGGGCACAGGCCGTCGGACATGGTCAAGTTCGATCTGTTGATCAACGGCGACCCGGTCGACGCGCTTTCGGCCATCGTGCACCGGGACAAGGTCCAGGCCTGGGGAAGGGCGATGTGTGAGAAACTGAAGGAATGGATTCCCCGTCAGATGTTCGAAGTGGTGATCCAGGCCGCGATCGGCAGCAGAATCATTGCCCGGGAATCCGTGAGGCCCTTCCGAAAGAACGTCACCGCCAAATGCTATGGCGGAGACGTGACGAGAAAGCGGAAGCTCCTCGAACGACAACGAGAGGGAAAGAAGAGGATGAAGCAGGTGGGCAACGTGGAGATTCCACAGGAAGCCTTCCTGGCCGTGTTGAAAACGGGCGATTGAAAGGCGACGTCCAGCGGAAGACCGATCCAGGACCTCATGGCAAACGGAAGAACGAGGCGCCGGCGCGCAAGGCGGAGAAAAAAGTCCCTTGTGAGGGAGTGGCTCGAACTCATCCTGGCCGCCATCGTGACTGTTCTGGTCCTTCGGACATTCCTCGTCCAGGCCTTTCGCATCCCCTCGGCGTCGATGGAAGATACCCTCCTTGTCGGGGATTTTCTGCTTGCCAACAAATTCATCTATGGCGCTAAGATCCCGTTTACGGACTGGCGGTTGCCGGCGCTTCGCGAGCCGAAGCCGGGAGACATCATCATCTTTCAATATCCGGAGGATCCCAGCCGGGACTTCATCAAACGATGCATCGGCACCCCCGGTCAGACGGTGGAGGTCCGAAAGGTGCCCTACGTAAATCGAGCGCGGGCCGTCGACCCACCCCTCTCCAAATACATGGCCAAAGGGTCGCCGCTCCCCATAGACCACCCGAACGGCGCGCGCGACAACTTCGGACCCGTCGTCGTTCCGCCCGGGCACGTTTTCGTTATGGGCGACAATCGCGACAACAGCGAAGATAGCCGCTACTGGGGCTTTCTGCCGTATGGACAGATCAAGGGAAAGGCGTTTCTCATCTATGCATCGTGGGCCCCTGACGCCGATGCACCCGAATACGAAGGCCTGTCTTCAATACCAAAGATGCTGCTCTACAATCTGATCCGCTTTCCAAAACGGATCCGTTGGGAGAGAATCGGCAGAGTGATTGACTGAACGTCGGTTTGCGTTTCCCGAGACCACGGGCATGACTTCCTTCGGCCTCTACGTACATATCCCCTTCTGCGCTTCGGCCTGTCCATACTGTGACTTCGCCTTCGTCGCGGGCAAGCAGGGCATGGTGGACCGATACGTCGAAGCACTCATCACGGAGTTCGAGGAACGCCTGGCTGCGCTCGGCCCCGACCCGACCTTCCAAACGGTCTACTTCGGAGGCGGGACGCCATCTGCCATCCCGGTCGATCGCGTGGAGAAGATTATCGACGCGGTGCGCCACAGGGCAACGGTCGTTCCGGACGCGGAGATCACCCTGGAGGCCAATCCCGGCGATCGGCCGTCGTTCGCGCGTTTCGAGAAAATCGGGGTCAATCGCCTGAGTCTCGGCGTTCAGGCCCTGGATGATCGTGCCCTCAGGGCCCTCGGGCGGAACCATACCACGGCCGATGCAATCGCCGGGTTGCGAGCCGCTCGCGACGCCGGGTTCCGAAACGTCAACATCGATCTGATCTTCGGCGCGCCCGGCCAAACGCTCCGCGAGTGGCAGACCACGCTGGAGACGGCCATCCGCCTCGGCCCGGAGCATCTTTCGATCTACGGGCTTACGATCGAGCCGGGAACGCCGTTCTGGCGACGTCGTCAGAAGGGCCGTCTTTCCCTCCCCTCGGAGGAATCCCAGGCCGAATGCTACGAACGGACCCTCGAGCGGCTCTCGGAAGTGGGCTACGTCCAATATGAAATCTCCAACTTTGCGCGTCCCGGTTTCTCATCCCGTCACAACCTGGCCTGCTGGGATCGGCAGCCTTACCTGGGCGTGGGGATGTCGGCGCATTCCTTCCTGTACGGCCGCAGGTCCTGGAACATCCGCGAACTGTCGGCCTATGTCGAGGCAGTGGAATCTTCCGGGACGGCGATCGCAGACACCGAGGTGATCACCGATGCGAACCGGCGCCTGGAAACGGTGATGCTGGGCCTGCGACAAAGGCGAGGGGTCGCACGGGCGCTCTTGCGCGAAAGTCCGCGATTTGATCGTCTGCTGTCACAAAGGCTTCTGGAGCTGGATGGACCAAACGCTCGCCTGACGCGGCGCGGACTCCTGCTCGCCGACGCGGTCTCCCTGGAACTCGTGAGGGACGCCTGATGGAAATCCGTCTGAGGGCGCCCGGATCGACCTCCAACCTGGGGCCGGGGTTTGACACCTTGGGCCTGGCTCTGAGCCTCCATAACCGGATGACGGTAAGAACGGCGTCACACGCCGGAGCCGACATTACCGTAACGGGCGAGGGGGCGGGCGTGCTGCCGAGAGATGAGACGAACCTCTTTTACCGGGCCGCATCCGCCGCCGCTTCGAAAGCGGGCCGGGCGTTGCCCGGACTCGACGTGGAGATGCACAACGAAGTCCCCGTGGCAAGGGGGCTCGGAAGCAGCGCAACGGCGATCGTCGCCGGCCTCGTCTCTGCCAATCACCTTCTTGGACGGCCGCTGTCGGAGCCCGAGCTGCTCGCCCTGGCGACAGAGATCGAGGGCCACCCCGACAATGTATCCGCTTGTCTGAAAGGCGGCTTCACCATCTGCTCGACGTCGGGTCAACAGACCGATTGCCTCCGGACGCTTCCGCCTGCCGAGCTCAGAGCCGTGGTCGCGATTCCCCGATTCGAGCTGGAGACCCGGACGGCGAGAGCCGCGCTTCCAAAGCAGGTCTCGCACCGGGAAGCCGTCACGAACGTCAGCCGTGCGTGCCTGTTGACGGCTGCGCTCGCCATCGGAGATCTCGAGATGCTTGGCAAGGCCACGCAAGATCGACTGCACGAACCGTATCGGGCCCCCTTCATACCCGGTTTTGAAGCCGTACTGTCGGCCGCCCGTGACGCGGGCGCGTCGGGGACCTGCCTCTCCGGGGCGGGGCCCTCCCTGCTGGCGTTCGCGACCGGCCGGGCCGATCGCGTCAGACAGGCGATGGTGGAGACCTGGCATCGGGAGGGCGTCGAAGCGAGCGGCCTCGTACTCGAAATCGATACGAATGGCGTGGTGATCGAATGATCGCGGAGATCCTGCACCCTCGAAAGACCGGAAGCCGATCGACCCGGCGGGGCCGAAATGCGATCGTCGGCCTGCTCGTGTTCGGGCTGGTCTTCCAGCCTCTGCTGCTATCTGCACAGCGCAGCCCGAAGAACGTCACCCAGAGAAGAAGCGGACGACTCCCGGCTCAAAGACAGGCGGCCAAAGAGGAGCAGACAGGTCTCTTTCAGACCGGTGTCGGACGCATCGGCAAAGCGGCCTACGACTCGGTCATCCGAACCGGACGTTATATCGTCGGACCGGGAGATACGTTCGTGATTCTGCTGGATGGGGGTGAAGCGCCGGAAGCGTTCGAAGTCCTGGTCGGCGCGGAGGGGAAGCTTGTCATTCCGTACGTCGGGGCCGTGGACGTCGCGGGTTTGTCCCTCTCGGAGGCACACAAGCAGATCAAAACTGGCGTCAAAGACCGTTTTCGACACCTGGATATCGATGTCACGCTCACCCGCCTCCGAAGCTTTCCGGTGGACGTGTTCGGCCAGGTCCGTTTTCCCGGCTCGTACATGGTTGAAGGGGTCGCACAAGTCTCGGAGCTGGTCGACGGGGCAGGCGGACTTCGGGACCATCCGAAGGGCAGGGCTTCCGAGCGAAATCTGCAGATCCACCGGATGTCAAGAGAGGGCGGATCCGAGCCGACCGGACAGAAAGCCGATCTGGCTCTGTGGCGCATCACGGGAGATGTCGCCTACAACCCGTTCATCCTGGATGGAGACCAGATCTACGTCCCGGCCCTCCAGGACTCCGTGGGCATTTCAGGTTCGGTTCGGCGGCCCGGAAATTACGAGTTCGTTCGTGGAGATCGGGTCTCAGACCTGATCCGGCTCGCGGGCGGCCTCACGACCGATTCGAAATCGGCCGCGGGTGAGCTCCTGCGCCTATCCGGAACGCCGCATCGCGAGGATCGGCTGCAGGTCCGCCTGTCCGAGGCTCTCCACGGTGATTTGGAGGCTGACCTGACGCTCCAGCACGACGACAAGCTCTACATCTCGGGTAGAAAGCCGCGGGTCACGATTGAGGGCGAGGTCTACTTCCCCGGCGCATTTCCCCTCGAAGAAGGCCTCACCCTGAAGGACCTGATCCAAAAGGCCGGGGGGTTCACGCGCCAAGCCGCCCTGGCTCAGGCTTCGGTGATTCGTCAGGTGCGGTTTGAAGGCGGTCAAGACCGGACAAATCGGCTCAAGACCCTCTCTCCGGCCATCTTGACGACGGACCAGCGCACCTATCTGTCCATGAAGACGCAGCAGGACCGGGCCCGCCTCCCGGTCGATTTCGTGGCCCTGTTCGAGGACAACGACGAAACGCAGAACATCGCCCTGAGGGCGGATGACATCGTTCGCGTACCCAAGCTCGTCCCTTCTATCCTGGTCACCGGATTTGTCATCACCCCGGCCGCGATCCCTTACGACTCCACCTATGCCATTCGGACCTACATCGCCCGCGCCGGGGGATTCAACGAGAGGGCCAAGGTGGGCGACGTGATCGTGGTCAAGGCCAGCACCGGAAACTGGATCAACGCCTCCAAGGTGAAGCGGCTGGATCCTGGAGACGAAATCTACGTTCCAGGCAGAAAGCCGGGTGAGGCATGGCGTTTGTTCCGGGAAACGCTCGTCGTGCTCACCCAGGTGGCCACGCTCGTCATCGCCGTCAGGAGCATTCGCTGATGGATCGCGAAAAAAACCTGCTGGACCACATCGACGTCCTCGTTCGCTGGCGACGGATGATCCTGTCTGCCGTCCTGACCGTCTCTCTCGTCACGGCCGTCATCAGCCTGATCCTTCCCGAAGCCTACCGAGCCTATGCGGTCGTCTATCCTCCCAAAGAGCGTCAAGACAACTTCGGCTTCTCAGGCCTGTTGGGCAGCCTCCCGATCGGCCTCCTGGGGAGCCAAGGCGCTGTTTCAGCGACCGACTTCGTGCCCGTTCTGAAGAGCGTCCGGGTGGCGGATGCGGTCATCCGGCGCTTCGATTTGGAGAAACGCTACAAACCGGAGAGACGCGAGGATCTCTATGAGATGGTCGCCGACCGGCTGGACGTGGAACTCTCCCGAGAGAAGTTCCTCTCCGTCTCCTACGAGGACGAAACACCTAAGCTCGCCGCGGAGATCACGAACGCATTCGTGGAAGAACTGGATTTCGCCCTGCAGGCAAGGCGCGAGGAACAGGCGGGCGGCCTCAGGGGCTATTTCGAGAAACGACTCGTCGAGGCCGAGCACCAGATGCAGGACGCCGAGCGGAGATACCACGACTTTCAAAAGGAGCATATGGCCCTCGATCTGCAAACTCAGGCAAAATCGCAGATCGAAATGGCCTCCGGCTTATTCGTGACCTTTGGAGAGCTGATCATCGAGAGGGAGATGGCCGCTCGCCTCATGGAACCTGACCACCCCAAGCTGAAGCAGCTGGAGATGGAGATCTCCGGCGCCAGGGAGGCCCTGGACCGAATCCTGATGGGTCGGTTCGAGACCGGAGAGCAGGCTGCGGGCGCAAACGAGGAGCTTCCCGAAATCTTCATCCCCTTCCGGGAAGTCCCCGCCCTCGGACTCGAGGCGCTTCAGCATCTGCGGGATATCGAGATCCAGAACGCCATCTACCAGTTCGTCCGACAGGAATATGAAAAGGCGCTTCTGGAGGAAGAAAAGGAGACGACCGTCGTCATCGTGCTCGACCGCGCCCAGCCCCCCGAAACGCGAAGCAAACCCAGACGCACACTCATGGTTTGCGCAGCCGCCGGGCTCAGCCTTGTGCTGAGCGTGCTGCTTGCCTTTACGCTCGAAACCCTGCGGGGGCTCGATCCGGAAGACAGGGCCAAGCTGCGTATCTTTCGAGAACTCAGAGCGGAAAAAAGGGATGCTTGACGGGTCGCCCCTGCAGACCCGCCAAACCGTCGTGAGCGGTCCTTGAGTTGACCTGTTCCGCCCCCATCCTTCCTGCCGTCCCAACCCACCTTGCCGACGCGGCAGACCACGTTCGGAACGGCGGCGTCATCGTCTACCCTACCGAAACCGTGTACGGCCTGGGAGCCGACCCCTTTAATCCGAGCGCCCTGAGCCGGGTCTTTTCGGTCAAACAGAGAGAAGCCGGCAAGGCCCTGATCCTTCTGATTCGCGGCCCGGAGGATTTGCGTCGGCTCGTCGCGAAGATTCCGCAAAACGCCCGGACCCTGATGGAGACGTTCTGGCCCGGGCCCCTGACCCTCGTCTTCAAGGCAGCCGCCAACCTGCCTGAGGCACTCCCGGGTCCAGGCGCCACGGTCGCCCTTCGCCTCTCGGACGCCCCAATCGTTCGGGATCTTCTGGACCGCGTGGGGGGCCCGATCACGAGCACGAGCGCGAACCTCTCCGGCCGGTGCCCTGCCCGTTCCGCCGAAGAGGCGGCCGCCCAACTGGGTGATCGCGTCGACCTGATCCTGGACGGAGGCCTGCTTCCAGACACCGGGCCCTCGACCATCGTTCGCGTCACGGGCCGCAAAGCTGACGTCATCAGAGCGGGCCGCATCTCGACAGCCGCCGTGCGGAAAGCGATCGTGGTCTGAGCGCAGGGGAATGCAGGGCGTCGATCTGCTAAGGGAACAGACGGCCGTTCGCTCCCCTACGGGTGTCGTGTGCCTCTGTACGCCTGCGGACGCGACCCGCCAGAGATGTATACCGTTCGTTCACCACGTTGTTCCGAAGTGCGATTCCGAGCGCCCGTTTTGTCCCGACGATCACCACGAGGTCTTTGGCCCTGGTGATGGCCGTATAGAGCAGATTACGCTGCAGCATCACATAGTGCTGCGTCGTCAACGGGAGGATCACGGTGCGATACTCCGAACCCTGGCTCTTGTGGACGGTGATCGCGTACGCGAGCTCGATCTCGTCCAGCTCCGAAAAGTCGTATCGCTCCACCCGGTCGAAGAAGGAGACCGATACGACCTCTCCAGACAGGTCGATCGATTGGATGCGGCCGATGTCTCCGTTGAAGACGTCCTTGTCGTAGTTGTTCCGAATTTGCATCACCTTGTCGCCCACGCGAATCCGGGTGGCGCCTCGTTGCAGTTCTTCTCCCCCTGGGTTGAGCGTCTGCTGCAGCGCGCGGTTCAGGTTCTCGGTGCCCGTCTCTCCGCGGTGCATCGGGCTCAGCACCTGAATATCGTCCATCGGATCGATTCCGTAGGTCCCTGGAAGCCGTCTCTCGCACAGGCCGCAGATCGTCTCGGCGACCTGCCCAGGCGCTTCTTCTTCGATAAAGAAGAAGTCCGATCCCCGACTATTTCGAATCTCCGGAAACGCGCCAACGTTGATCGCGTGCGCATTCCTGACGATTCGGCTCGTCTCCGCCTGCCTGAAAATCTCGTTCAGGCCGACGGTTTCCACCATCCCTGAAGCGATCACGTCTTTCAACACGTTGCCGGGCCCGACGGACGGCAGCTGGTCCACGTCGCCGACCAGCACCAGCGTGGCGCTCAGGGGAACCGCCTGAAGCAGGCTGTGCATCAGAAAGATGTCCACCATCGAGATTTCATCCACAATCAAGGCATCCAGCTCCAGCGGATGATCAAAGTCCTTCTCGAACCGCATCTTCCGGGGACTGAACTGGAGCAACCGGTGGATCGTCTTCGCCGCCCGTCCGGTGGCTTCGAGCATTCGCCTCGCCGCCCGTCCGGTCGGTGCGGCAAGCGCAATGTGTTTCCCTCGCGCCTCGAAGAGCTGGATGATGCCAGCCACCGTCGTGGTCTTTCCCGTCCCCGGACCGCCCGTTATGACGAGCAAACTGCGGCAAAGGGCCATCCGAAGTGCGACCCTCTGAAGTTGGGCGAATCGGATGTCGTCGGCCTCCTCGATGCCACGAATTTCCCGATCTACGTCCCCGGTCTCAATCTTTTGGATGCGCGACAGCTGGTGAAGCCGGGTCGCGGCCCCCTGTTCGGCATAGTAGAGCGCCGGCGTATAGACGCGATCCTCCTCTACAACGACTTCCTCTGTCTGTTGAAGGGCCTCCAGGCACGGAGAAATCTGCTCGACAGCCAGTTGGAGCGTCTCTGAGCAGACGGCCACCAGCTCCTCCTTCGGAAGGTAGACGTGTCCCCCTTCGTCCGCTGCGGTGTTCAACACGTGCCGAATCCCCGAGAGGATCCGTGCTTCAGAGTCCTTTTCCACGCCCAGTTTCCCGGCAATCCGGTCGGCTGTTTGAAACCCGAAGCCCCAGATGTCTCTGGCCAGCCTGTAGGGGTTTTCCTGAATCACCGAAACGGCCTCTTGACCGTATTGCTTCCAGATCTTGACGGCGTAGCCGGTCCCCACGTCGTGAGACTGGAGGAAGAGCATCACCTGCCTGATATCGCGCTGCTCCTTCCAGGCCTTCAGGAGCCCGTCGACCCGTTTGGGTCCCAACCCCGGCACCTCTGCGAGCCGTTTCGGGGCCTTGTCGATGATCTCCAGGGTTTCTGTCTTGAAATGATCCACGATTTTCCCGGCAATGACCGGTCCGATCCCTCTGATCATTCCCGAGCCGAGGTATTTCCGAATGCCCTCCACCGTGGCGGGGTGACGCGTTTGATAAGAAGCGATCTTGAACTGCCGCCCGTATTGCGGATGGGTCTTCCAGTCCCCTTCCAGAGCCACCGATTCCCCCGGACTCAGCCGGATCGCCTCGCCGACGATCGTCACCGTCTCACGCCCCCGGCCTTCGGGCAGCAGTTTGGCCACGGTGTATCCCGATGCCTCACTCTGATAGGTGATCCGCTCAACGACGCCTTCGAGGCGCGCCATGGCGACCCTTCCGAGAACAACGTCTCTTATCGTGAAAAGTGTAACTCTTTAAGACAGTGTACAAAATAGAAATCTTCTAAGCTAAAATATCAATGGAGCGTTTCAGGGCGACCGTGTGGGCGCATTCGTCGGAGCGTGGCTGTTGCCTGTCTGCGGGCAAAAACGTGGAGAGGTGAAACGCGTGAGGATTTACGACTTCTTTCGGGTCCTGGCATCGTAGTCGGCTTCCAGTTCCTGGAGCAGATGGTTCAGTACCGACTGCGCGTCCCCCGGCCGATCGAGCTTTTCGGTCCATTGCCATTCGTCCAGATAGGCCTCACTCTGCTCAAGCCCTTCCTCCATGGCGGTCTGGTCGATCTCTTCCTGAAAGCGATCGGGCATCTTGGCCGAAATCGACCTCTTGCCCTCATAGACCTTCACCTGAGCGGGAATGTTCTTCCAGTACAGCACCTTGTACTCGGCCATATCTCTCTTCCTTATGCGAGGTCTGTCAGATCCGATGCTCGATTGCCCGGCCCCCCTCCGCCGCGAACGCCTTTCCGTCCGCAATCCCGAATCCACGTTTCGAAATGCGCTATGTGAGCTCTCCCTTCCGGTAGGCCGTCAAAAAATTCCTGCAGTACTGATCGCGCCCAAGCAGCATCTCCTCGGCCAGCTTATAAGGCCGCGTCTCCCGGTCCATTCCAAAGACCTCTTGCAGGTGACTGGTCACGGGGTCGATAATTCCGCTGTCGGCCCCCGCTTCCACCGCGAGGTTCAGAAAGACGTCGTTGACCAGGCGACGGCTCGGAATTCCGAAAGAGACGTTGCTGAATCCGCCCGTAATGTGCATCTCGGGCCCGAACCGCGCCCTGAGAATCTGTATGGCCTTGAAACAGTGATTTCCGAATTCATCGTTCACCGAGATCGGGAAGACCAGCGGATCGACGTAGATATCCTGAATCGCGATTCCCTTTTCCAGGGCGGCCTCGACCATGCGGGACGCGTTGGCGACGCGCTCCTCCTCCCCTTCGGGCATCCCCGATTCGCCCGCCGCCGTGACGACGACACGCGTGTTGAACGCCTTTACGAGATCCAGTGCATCCGCACGCTCAAGAGAGGCCGAGTTCAGCATCATCCGCCCTGCCCTGCCCTTGCAGGCGCCGAGCCCTTCCTCGATGATCTCAGACTTGGACGAATCGATAGACAACGGAACCGGGGACAGTTCCTCCACGGTCTCGACCAACCACTTCATCGCGGCCTTCTGCGCTTCGATTTTCAGGGAGATCTCATCCACGTTCAGATCGAGGAAGTCTGCGCCGGCGTCCACTTGGCGTTTGACGAGCCGCTTTAGGTACGCCATCCCGACACTCGCTTGCGGTTCCTCTCCTGACATCGCGCCATCAACCGCGACCTTGATATGTTTGACACGGCCTTCCTGGAAATCTTGAGCCTGTCTCACCTTGTCCGGGATCTTGAGGTAGTGTCGCTTCTTGTCGATGTCGTAGAAGCGAACCGCGTCCTCCCCGTCCGGATCGGTCGCGACCAGTTTTCCCTTTCTGAGAAGCACACGTGTCGTGTGTATGTTTTCCCCGACCACGATGAATTCTCTGTCGAACCCGTCCAGTCTCATGGCGCCTCCTCACGCCTTCCGGCAGGAATCCTGCGTCGCCCGAAATCGTCTGATGTCGGCCGGCTGCGTGCCGCGGCGACCCCCGACGAAATAAGCGGTCGCATCGTCCCGTCTCTCCGGGAAGGTCTTCATTTCTGTTTGGCGTGGTGGTCGCGTTCCAGAAAGGTGTTCGCCCAGGCGCTGCTGCCCTTCAGCGAGCCGTCTTTGAAGACCACCGGGCGGTCGAGCATGGCCTCCTCCTGACCGTAGGCCTTCAGCCGGTCATACGCCCGCGCCCAAATGCAGACCTTCTCTCCAATCTCGCACTTGCCCTGGCGCGTTCCACCGCAAGGTCCGTTGCGCTGGTTTTTGACGCATTGCGACTCGGGACAGAGATAGGCGATGTCGGGCAGGGAACAATCCCCGCAGTCCCGACAGTCAAACGCCGGAATCTTCACCGCCTGCTCGATGGCGTGCGCAATCTTCTGCAATCCGTTTCCCGCGTTCGAAATGGTCTCGGACACCTTTCGGCCGACGCGGAACCCCTTGCTCCCCTTCTCGAAGATCCGGTCGTGCACGATTCGATTCAGCTTATAGCTGAAGGAAAGCTTCCGGCGGGCCGCCCTCCGGGCCTCGGGGCGCTTGGACTGAAGGTAATCGGGGCTGACTTCGACAGAGCTGAGATCGGTTTCCGGGTCGGGCGCGAGATAGTAGAACTCTCCGGGCAGATGAAACCGGATCTCCCGTGCAAACTCCCGCCAGTCCGCTTCGCCGAAACCATCCCAAATACGCAGAATCCGCTCATAGTCTCTGTACCTGAGATGGCCGCCGAGATAAACACCCCGGTAGCCAAGCCCTTTTGCGATGGCGCACTGTTTCGCGGCGAATTCGAGGAAAAACGCCTTCCCCCTGTCCTTCGACCTTCCCTGCTTTTCCGCGATGCGCAACAACGCATCGGTGACCGTCACGCCTGGAATGCGCCCGGAGTTGAAGTAGCGGGCAGCGGGCCGGCTCAGCACGTAAACGTTTCCGACCACGGGTACATCCAGATTGTGAAGCGCCATGTATTTGATCAGCTCATCCTGTTTGCGGGAATCGTAGCCAATCTGGTTGATGATGAACGCTGCGCCGGTCTCGATCTTCTTGGCCAGCTTGAAATACTGCGGCATGACCTCCCGCTCTTGCAGCTTGTGGTTGTTCACCACGGCGCCCAGAAGGAAGTTTGTGCGCTTCAGGACCTCGGCGCTCCGACCGTTTCCACCGACCTGGAGGCCCTTGTTCATGTCAGAAAGCATCTTCAGCAGTCCGACCGAGTCGATATCGAACACCCCGCCTGGCAGACCCTCGTAGCCGTCTACGGGATAGTCTCCCGACAGGGCCAGGATATTGTTGAACCCCTTGCTGGCCATGGACCACCCCTGGCTTTGGAGGGCGTTCCGGTTCCAGTCCTTGCAGGAGATATGGATAATCACTTCCTGGCCGCGCGAGATCAGATCGGTCCCCAACGTATCCGCGCTCAGCATCGCGTTCCCACCCGGATTGTCCGTAATGCTCAACCCGTGGATTCGGGGATGCCCGGCCAGGTCGCGCGCCAGTTCCAGCACACGCCGCCCACGGCGCTCCGTGATTATCCCCCGCGAGGTGACGAGCTCCACGCAGGTCACGAACGTGTCCGTCTCCTCCAGGAGGTGACGCAACGTCCGCTTGGACCACGCCGTTGCATTTGGCCGCGTTGCTTTTGGAGCGTTGCCCATTTTATGAATTCACCGCCGTTGCGCTCTCGGTCAGTCTTTGCGGCATCGGTTTGAATTGACAAGCTTCCACGAACACTTCGAAGAAGTCGGGCGTTGTTTCGAGCTCGATATGCTCGATCTCCGTCACGAGCCGCTCGATGGCCACCCGCCTTCGTCGCGAACGCAGGACCTCCCGGGCCCCCTGCAGGGCGGCGTTCCCGACTTTCACGATTCGGTCCTTTGGAACCGGGGCCAGAAAACCGATCTCGATCGCGTTTTCAACATCCACGTAGTTTGCAAACCCGCCGGAGAGATAGAGCTTGCTTATTTCCGACGGGTCCACGCCATAGTTCCGCATCACGATAAACTGTCCACAGTAGTTCGCCGCCTTTGCCTGGGCGAGGTTGCTCGCATCCTCCCGGGAAAAGGTGATGCCGTGGTCGGGCACGACCGTCAGCTCGTAGGCTTTGTCCGCAAACACGCCCTTCGGCGACATGCGGTCGCCGCGTCGCAGTTCCGCCAGCAGATCGATCAATCCGGACCCGCAGATCCCCTGCGGTTCCAGACCGCCAATCGTCTGATACTCGAAATGACTGTTTTGTCCCAGCCGAAAGGACTCGATCGCCCCTTCAAACCCGGGCATGCCGTACTTGATGAGCCCGCCCTCAAAAGCGGGTCCGGCAGGACAGGAAGCCGCCATCATCCTCCCTGCGTGCCCCAGGACGACTTCCGTGTTCGTTCCCACATCCACGAGCATGACAATGTCGCGCTGTGCCTCCATGTCGATCGCTACGAGATCCGCAGCCACGTCTCCACCCACGTGGCTGGCGATCAGGGACAGCCCGTATACCCTTGCCTTCGGATGGGCGCGCAATCCCAGCCGGCGCGTGCTTTGGAGTAGCGCGGTCGTCGAACGTCTGCCTTCGAGGTAGTCGTGCTCGACCGTCGACTTGTAGGGCTTTTGGCCGATGCTCTGCACGTCCAGCTTGAAGAAGATGTCGCGCATCGTCGAGTTTCCCGCGACCACGATCTCGTAGATCTCCTGACGAGCGAAACCGAGACGCTCACCCATCGCCCGAATTTCGCGATTGAGACTACTCACGATCGCCTTTTGGAGCTCGCCCCGAAACGCCCCGCCGTCGTAGGAAATGCGATGCATGACATCGCTTCCCCCGAACGCCTGAGGGTTCAGAAACGAGCTTGTGTGGACACTCTTGCCGGTTTCCAGGTCCACCAGATCCACGACCACGGTGGTCGTGCCAAGGTCGATCGCCAGGCCGTAGATGTGCCCTCTGTATTTGTCGACAACCTCGCCGTCATAGCAGACGGAATCACCCTGGCGCACAACCGTCGGATCCAGGTCGACCGATTTCTCGTTCGAGCGTGTGAGGATTTTGGGGGTCTTGCGGAGCGGTGAAAACGCGACGTCGGCCTCGATGTCCTGAATTTCGGCCTGGCACGCCAAACGGAATTCTCCCTTCAGGAAGGATTCCGCCTCGGTCCGTGGACAGAGCGCATCCATGCCCTTCGTGATTTCCACCACGCATTCGTGGCAGTGTCCGGCTCTCCCGCACGATGTCGGAACCTGGACGACGAGCTCGTCGGCGTAATCGAACACCGTCTTTCCGTGTCTCAGTTCACGGGTCTCACCATCGTGAGATATCGTCCCCATCGGACGGCCTGTCCCTTATCCAGAGGTCTGGTTCCTCTTCCGGATCGATCTCCCAGGCGCTCCGATAGTTCAGCTTGTCGTCCGCGGCACAGAGCAGCAGTTTCCCTGCTTCGCCGGGCCGGCGTTGGTTCCGGCAGCCGAACTTTGCGGTGCATTCGTCGAACCGATTCTTGTACGGGCACCTATGCGTGGACAGCTCATCCGCGTGCCGGACCATGTCAGAGAACAGCTCGGTGATCCGATCCAGCCGTTTCTGATATTCTTCCTTATCGATCTTTTTCACTCAAGACCCAACTTCCGCTTTGTGCTCCTCGACCAGCCGTTTGGCCAGCTCGACGCACGCCATCGCATCCTTGCCGTAGCCGTCGGCGCCCATATCGTCCGCGAACTCCTGAGTGACCGGCGCACCGCCTACCATGATCTTCACGTCGTCACGCAGGTCTGCGTCGATGAAGGCCTCGATCGTCTTGCCCATGTTGGGCATGGTCGTCGTCAAAAGCGCCGACATCCCCAGCAGCGGGGCGCTGTGCTCTTCCACTGCCTCTATGAACTCATCCTCGGAAGTATCCACGCTGAGGTCGTGGACGACGAATCCGGAGCCCCTCAGCATCATAATGCAAAGATTTTTCCCGATATCGTGCAGGTCTCCCTTCACCGTGCCCATGATCACAGTCCCGACCGGCTCCACTCCCGAGGCGGACAGAATCGGCTCGATGTAGGCCATCCCCGCCTTCATCGCGCGGGCACAGGCCAATACCTCGGGAACGAATATGAAATTTTCGCGAAACTTGATCCCCACGATCCCCATCCCCGCAATCAGGCCGTCGTCCATGACCTCCAGCGCCTCGGTTCCCGCATCGAGCGCCTCTTTCGTCAGCTGATCCACGGTATGGTTTTCTCCGTCTACCAGCGCCGCCGCAATGGCCTGCATTTCGGGGCTGACCCTTGCAAAGGTATTGACCGTGCGCTCGATCTCATCCGGGCGCTCGATGAACTCTTCGATCTCGTTCCGGATAAATTCGTTTTCTACATCGGCAAGCTCTGCCATGGCGATATCAACCCTCCTTGTCTGCCAAATCCTCAGTTCTTGGAGACGCGCTCCTCGTGCCAGTCCTGCACCGCCTTGGGAATCTCTTTCAAGTTGTCGATCGTCGTCTGGAGCGGGATCGCGCATTCGGGACCGACAAGCTGGACGCCCGAATCCAGGTTCGCGTAGACTTCCTGCCTCACAACCGCTGGACCTTTCGAAAACAGCGTCTCGGGGTTGTTGATGTTCCCCACGAGAGAAATCCGATTTTTCACGACCTCCATCGATTCGGCCGGCTTGTTCTTGGAGTCGTAGTGAAAGGCAGCCATCCCGGTCTGCGCGATGTATTCCATCCGGTCCACGGTCCGCCCGCAGATGTGAAGGATCAAAGGAATCGGAATCCGATCGACGAACTCGATGTGCAGCTCGCGAAGAAACCGCTCGTAATATTCTCCGCTGACCAGGTCGCCCGTCGCGTGATCGGGGAGCGTCAGGGCATCGGCCCCCGCCTCGATCTGAGCCACGCCGAACGCAACCGTGATTTCCTTCATCTTGTCCAGACAGGCCTTGGTCTTGTCCGGGTCGTCCAGAGACATGAGGAGAAACGGCTCGACGCCGAAGCAGTGATACCCGAGCGACCACGGCCCCATCGTCTTGCCGATAATGGCCACCTCATCCCCATACGCCTTCTTCAGAATCTTGATCGCCTCCAGCACACAGTTCGTGTCCTGATGCGTCAGGAGGTCCGATGGGACCTGGATATCATCCACATCCTCCCAGATCGGCTCCCGCATCTTGACCGTCGGCCAGTTGTCCTTCTGTTCCCACTGAATCTTGCAGCCCAGTGCGGAAGACTCTTGTATAATCGTGAACACCGGCATGATCGTGTCGAACCCCAGCTCCGTATATCCGGTCGCGGCCAGCCTGGCCATCAGCTCAGGCTCCCGGTTGGCCTGCGGAAAGGAGGCATCGACAAGGTCCATCAGTTCGACGGTCGCGACCGAGGTCGGGTTGCAAACCGCGGTTCGGTCCACCGGCTCTCTTCGCAGGGCGGCAAGGACGCGCTCGCGGCCCGTCATGGGTCCCACTGCCTGATCATCCATGGCGATCTCCTAAAAAGGCTGGGCTTGTTTTCCGATTCCGAATCCATCTTCATTTTTGTTGACTCGGGGCCGCCAGAACGCCTCGAGCCGCTGCCATCTCCTGCTCCCTGACGATCGCGCGCACGTTCGGAGCCCGCACGAGCAGCAGGCCGACCAGGGCATCGTGCGAGGCACCGCAGGGGAAGGCCACCTGGTCGGGACGCCCCTCGACGCCCGACATCTCACCCAATTTCCTGAGGCCGTTGACAATGACCGAAATGCGGCGATCTTTGTCCTTGTGATCGCCCTCCGCAGTCACCTGGTAGGCGCCGTTCCCCAGAGAGATTACACGGATGTCCAAGCCCGACTTCCTATCCAGCGTCGTCAGAGGTCGAATCTCAATCGGCCCGTCCGGATCTTCCTTGCAGGATTCCAGGAAGAGTCGCTTGCACGCAAACGCGTGCCCGGCTCCGCAGGCAAAACGCAGCAAGCCGCTCTCCGGAACTTCCTGCAACCCCCCGAGGGCAATCATCCGCTTCTTCACAGAATCGACCCGCGCGCCGGCCCTATCCAACCCGCTGTAGGTATGGAGTAAATATATCGGTCCGCGGGCGCTCTCTTGATAATAGAGGGAGATCGTGATGTCGTGAAAATGTGGGTCCATCGAGACCAGCTCGATCCGGGTTCCGATATCGACCGTCTGTCCCATGCCTCGCCCTCCATTTGATTCTACTTGACACCGGAGGTGAAATTGCCGTATTTTTTTGCTAATGATGATGGTCAGACCATCGGCACAATCATAAAATGATAACCATTATTTCCACAATTGCCAAGGAAAAATTCAGACCGGCCTCCAGAATGCCGACCCTTCTTGTATTTGTCTGGAATCCGCCGGATGGAGGTCAGACCGGTGGTGCTTGAGAAAAACGCCGCCGTCGCAGAAATGCGGCCCGTCAACCGCAGGTCGCTGAGCGACGAAATCGTCGAACAGATTGTCGATTTGATCTCCAAAAACGTGCTCAAGCCCGGCGCGCGTCTGCCGGGCGAGCGGGACCTCTGCAAGAGATTCGGCGTTGGACGCACGTCCCTGCGCGAGGCCCTTCGTTCCCTTTCGGTCATGGGCATTCTGGAAGGTCGCGTCGGAGAAGGCACCTTTGTCGCGAACAACAGCAACCGGTACCTGGAAAAGACGCTTCAGTGGGGTCTGCTTCTGGATCCGAAAAGGGTGAAGGACCTGGTGGAAACCCGGATCGTGCTGGAATCACAGAATGCGAGCCTGGCCGCGCAGCGCGCTACCCGGGAGAACCTCTCGATGGTCGCGCAGAACATCGAAGGGATGGAAGACCTGCTGGAGAAGCCGGATCAATTCCTGGAATGCGACCTGGAATTCCACCTCCTGATCGCCCAGGCCACGCAAAACACGATCCTTTACAGCCTGCTGAGCATGACGAGGGGCTATCTGCACGAATGGATCAAAGGGACGCTGGCGCGTCCGATGTCCGAGGTGGCGAGACGAACAAGACTTTCCTTAGAGGAACACGACACGATCTTTCACGCGATTCGATCAGGCGATTCCGAACGTGCACAACAGGCTATGAAGGAACACATTCTCTCCAGCAGCGCCGACCTTCCTTCGAAAGTGTCGGACGAAGATCGGGCCAGCCCGGCCCGGCGCTGAACCGGTTTCACACGCTCTGTTCCCCGTCGCTTTCAATCCGTCATCCGCACTCGATTGTGTGCGACCCGGCGCCCGTCAATTCCGGACAGGCCACCCGAAGCTGATCATCACCTCCCGCACTTCGGCCATGTCCGCCCCGCTCAGCGGCAGGGACGGCGGACGCGAGGCCCCCATCGGCATGCCCATAATGGCCATCATCCCCTTCTTCAACCGGGCCTGCCCGCCCGAAACCTCGGACTGTTTGGCATACAGGTCGCGCAGGGCATCGTTGACCTTGTCGAACAGGGCTTGGCCTTCTTCGTAGCGCCCGCCCTCTATTAATTCCCAAACACGCAGATCGTGCGGCGGATAGATCTCGGACGTCAGGTTGATGTAGCCTCGCCCACCCAGTTTGCGGCAGCGCGCAGGCTGTTGCGTGTTGTCGATCACGTTGAAGATATCGGAGAATTTGGACATGTCCTCATAATTCTGGTCGTCCGGAACGCTCCACTTGATCCCTGCGAGCTGCTCGAAATCCTTCATCTTCAGGATCGTCTCCGGGAGCACGTTCCCGCCGCGAAGCCAGGGGGTATTGTAGAGCAGGATCCCGATATCGATCGCGTCCGAAATGTCCCCGAAGTAACGAAGCAGGTCATCCTGTGACGGGTCGTTGAAGATGGGCGGATTGATCTGCACGCCGATCGCACCCAGATCGGAAGCCCGCTTGCAGTCTTCGATCGTGCGTTTGGTGTCTTTGTAGTGAATCCCGCACATGATCGTAGCGCGGTCCTCAGCCGCCTGCACGGCCGTCCTCAAGAGCGCGGGCCACTCATCGTCCCGCAGCATCGGCCCTTCGCCCATGGCCGCGGCCACCTTGAGCACCGCCTTGCCTTTCACCAAGCCGCCGTCTACATAGTACCTCACCGCCTCCGCCATCCGGACGTGATCGACTTCATAGTCGTCGTCGAACGGCGTCACGACCGTCGCCATCGGGCCCTGCATCAGCCGATTCACTTCATCTCGAGTCATCTAAAGTCGCTCCTTTCTCTGAGATTCACCTACGCCTGAAACTCGGCCAGCATCCTTTCATATCCCTCGCGCAGTTCCGGTGTGACGACTTCATCCCGTGACGGTGGACGCGAATGGCCTCCCTTCAGGCCGGCTGCCTCCATTGCCGGCCGGACGAAGACGCCCTCTGCGGCCGTTTGGGCCCTCACCTGCCCGGTCAGTTTCAGCCAAGGCTGCGCGCAACGGTCCCACTCCGTCTTGGCCTGTTCGTATTTGCCGGCCAAAAGCAGTTCATGCACGCCCCAGGAATGCTCCGGATAGAAGTTCGGGATGTGGCTGATGTGGCACCGAACCCCGAGCATGTAGGAGATCTGAGGGAGGAAGGCATTGTCCACGACGACCGCCCTGGTGTTGAAACGCTGCACGCCTTCCATGAATTTCGCGACGTCGGCCGCCCCCCACTTGACGGCAATGCTGTTGGGGATGTCCAGGACCTCATCGATCAGGTCCAGCGGCATGTCGAAGTGTGCGCCGGAATAGAAATGGTTGTATACGGCAAACCCGATATCGGTGTTTTGAGCAACTTCCTGAAACCAGGCAAGGGTATCTCCGGGGCGCCCGTCGTAGAAGTAGTGGCCCGCCAGCTGGACGGCATCCAGCCCGGCCGCTTCACCGTGCTGGCAAATCTCGATGCAATCGCGGATATCGGTGCTCTGCCCGCTGGCCATAACCGGAACGCGGCCGCGCGCCACATCGCATACCGTTTTGATGGCCTGCTTCCGCTCGTCTACCGTCATCGAAGTAAAATCGCCCCCCGATCCGGCGGCGAGCAGCACCGAGTTGCCGGCGCGGGCCCCTCTGTCGATCAGCCACTGGACATTGCTTTCCAGGGCCGGAAGGTCCAGGGAGCGGTCTCCCTTGAAGGGCGTAATCAGTGGAATCACGACACCCTGCCAGCGTTTTCTCAGTTCTTCTACCGCGATCATGTTTCCTCCTTTGTGGTTCGGTCCGTCTTGCCGGAACACCACGACACATTGTAACAGAAGCACGGCGTCGTGTCCATCCCCTTTCACGGGCGCTCACGCCATCTTTTCGCCCAACGCATACTGCCGGACGGCCTTCGCAAATCCCTCTTCCGAGAAGGGCGGCCCGACGCGGATCCGGAAGCCCTGCACGGCCTTGCGTGTCCCTTCGTCCGCACTCCCCAGCAGCACGCCGACGCCCGCCCTGCGCAGCATCGGCAGGTCGTTGTCCCCATCGCCCACAGACAGACATGCCTCAACAGGCACCCCGCTCGCCTCAGCGATGGCCTGCAGTGCGGCGCCTTTGTTGACGGCCCGGTGCATCAGCTCGACCCGGTCCTCTCCCGTCGGCGACAGGTAGGCCCGGTCCGCGAAGATTTCCCGCAACTCGCACGCGATCTCGTCTCGCCTCTCGGTGCCAGACAGGACAATCAGCTTGGGGGGCGGACCCAGATCTCTGTCCCTGACTCTCGAAATCAATCGCTCATCGAAAGCCAGGTCGCGTCCTACGAGTTCCGCCAGCGCTCGAACAGCCTCAGAGTCGCGGTCTGCGATGTAGGCTTCCTTTATGTCCTCCGAATCCAACTCGCAGCCGCAATAGATGAAATTGAGTCCGCGTCTCTCAATGTAGTCTACGGCCTCCAGAAAGATCTCCTCGGGAAGTCGTTCTTCGTAAAGCAACTCCCTCCGACCGTCTGTCTCGGCGCTCAGGACGACAGACCCGTTGTAGCATCCGAATAAAACGCTCTGATCAACTCGGGAACGGTGGCGAAAGGCCTTTGGCTATTCGCGACGTTCCTCCCGCTGATCGATGCGGCGACGATCCCACGCGCGACGAGCGACCGGATCGCTTCCAGAGACGCCTCTGAAGCCCGACTGTTTTCATTCAGGACGGTTCCGTCCAGATCGAATGCCACAAGACGAATCATCTTATGGATCGGTTCCCCACTTTGAAATCCCCCTATGATCGACAGGGTCTAGGCGACGGGCCAGTCAAGCGCCCTGAACAGCCCCTTGAGCTCTGCGAGTTCGTCATCCCGGATCGGAAGCGTCGGCGGACGGGGCGGACCGGCCGGCTGACCGACGACCGTCATCATGGCCTTGAACTGCCGCATGCCGCCCGAGTATGCCTGGGTCTTCTGCATCCACGGCGCGAGCGTTCCTATTGCGCGGCTATACACGGTTTGAGCCTCATCATACTGCTTGGCTTCCAACATCTGAAACAGGTCCAGATCGAACTTGGGGTAGGCCGGGATCGTCGCGCTGATGTAGCCCCGCCCCCCATTCTTGTGACATCTCACGCACTGCCCCGAGTTGTCGATCACGTTGAACGTGTCGCTGAACTGGCGCATGGCGTCGTAGTCCTCGCCCTCGGGCACGGCCCATTTGATGGCCACGACGTGTTCCGCGTCGCTCAGCCGGAGAATCGTCTCGGCCGTCAGCGACTCTGCACCGAACCAGAACGTGTTGTAGATCATGATGCCGATGTCGATCGCGTCCGAAATGTCCGTGAAATAGCGGACGTAGTCGTCCTGGACCGGCTTGTGAAAGAACGGCAGCTCGATCTGAAGGCCGATCGCGCCCATGTCCTGCGCCATCTTCGCGTCTTCGATCGTATGCAGGGTGTTCTTGCTCTTCAGCGCGCAGATGACCATCGCGTCCTTGCCCGCGCCGTCCACGACGGCGCGCAGCACCTTGGGCAGCTCCTCGTCGGCCAGCTCCGCCCCCTCCCCCATCGCCGCGGCCACCTTCAGGGCCGCGACGTCCGTACCCAGGCCGTGCTCCACCCACCACTGCGTCAGGTCGGTCTGCCTGGCAAGATCCAGCCGCATGTTCTGGTCGAACGCGGTCGGGATGGTCGCGGGGGTCCCTTGTATCAATTTCTTCAGCTCGTCACGGGTCATGTGCTCCTCCTTTAGCGTTTCGGCTCGGATAATCGATCGTTCGCGGTGGCGGCGCCCAAGGGTCCTGCAACGCATCCGAACGATCCGTTATGCCGCTGATGGATGCTCCGGACCTAGTGTCCTGTCCCAAAAATACCTCACCATTCTCCCGCCGATTCATCCCGTCTCGCTACGTTGCCTTCGTTCACCGACCTTGCCCAGGTCGCCTGCGCTCAGGCGCCTTGCGAGCCGGGCGACTCGACGGTCGAATTTGGGCAACTTATTTCCGGGACAGAACACTAGTCCACGATGGGCAGCGTCACGCGCCTCCCGGATTCTACGGACCGGAACACGGCCTCGGTAAACTCCATATACTTGACGCCCTCGTAGAAAGTCGATGCGGCCTGCCTGCCTGTCCGGATCAGGTCGATGAAGTCTTGCTCGACGGTCCACTCCTGAACCTCGTCCTCGGGAATCGTGAGCTCGGACAGGCCGTCATCTCCCCTCCTGCCGCCCAGAATCGTATGGTCGTTCGTGCTGTAAAACAAAGTCCCTTCGCTTCCATAGCCCTCAATCCGGTTCTCGGCTCCGCCGAATCGCGCCACGCCGGAAAAGAGCAGCGTTGCCGTGGCCCCGTTCTCCATTTCGCACAGGACATTCACCGTGTCGGGGCGCTCCACGGGACCGCGCCCTTTGCCGCCCGGAAGCGGACGCGTCTTGATGAATGTCTCCGCCTGTGCGGAAACCTGCTTCGCATATCCAAACCACCGGTGCACGGACTCGACGAGGATTCCCAGATACAGGGCGTTCAGTCCGGAATAACGCTCGATATGGCGCCAGTGGAGCGGGGCCGCGGGGTCGCAGGCGTTGTCGAGCAGAGACCGCACGTTGATGTTTTGGACCTGGCCCAGATAGCCCTCGCGGATCAATCGCTTGACAAACCGGTCGCCCTTCATCGTGAAAGGCGATGGGCAGATCTGCGCGGGCAGGCCGGTCTCTTCAGCCTTGGCGTACATCGCCTTTGCTTCCCTGAGGTTCATGGCCATCCGGGCCTGGACGAACGTCGGCTTCCCGGCGTCCAGGGCCGCCAGCACCAATGGACAGTGCATGTAGGGCCACGTCCCGATCATGACGGCGTCGATATCCTCTCGGGTGATGAGTGCGTGGGGATCAGTCATGAACTCCGGATCGAGTCCGAACGCCGCGGCGATCGCTCGCGCGCTTGTTTCACTTCGATTGCAGATCGCCGCTACCTCGACGTCCGCTATCTTGGCCAGACCCGGGAAATGCCGATCCCGGAAGATCTGGCCCGCCCCAATGATGCCGATTCGAAGCTTGTCAGACATGGTCTTGCTCCTTACGAGACGCCACGCAGAGGAGTCTCTGCGAGCGACGGATGACAAACGCCGACCTCGGATCTCAATCCACGAGCGGAAGGGTCACCCTCCCGCCGGTCTCGACGGACCGAAATATCGCCTCGGTAAACTCCATGTATTTCACGCCTTCGTAGAAGGTGGATTCCGCGGGCCTCCCGGTCCGAATCGCGTCGATGAAATCCTGTTCCACACGCCAGGCCCTGGCATCATCCTCGGGAATCGGAATCTCGGAGAGCCCTGTATCGCCCGCGCGCCCTCCCCAAAGCGTCGACGTGATCGTATCGTAGATCAATGTCCCGTCGCTGCCGTAGGCTTCGACGCGCTGCTCGTTTCGATGCCGAGTCACACCGGAAAAGAGGAACGCCCCCGACGCCCCATTCTCCATCTGGCACAGAACGTTCACCGTATCAGGTCTCTCAACCGGGCCATATCCTCTACCGTCGGCCAGAGGCCGCGCCTTGATGAACGTCCCCACCTGCGACGTGAGGCTCTTCGCGTATCCGAACCACCGGTGGATCCACTCGATCCGCATTCCCACGGCGAGCGCGTTCAGTCCTGAGTACCGCGCCACCTGACGCCAATGGAGGGGCGATTCGGGATCGCAAAAGTCGCTGTCCAGGGATCGAAAACTGATGTTGTAGACCTCGCCCAAATAGCCCTCACGGATCAATCGCCTCAGGGTTGGATCGCCCTTGATGCCGAGCGGAGAGGGGCAGACCTGGGTCGCCAGACCGGTTTCCCGCGCCTTGGCGTACATCGCCTTCGCTTCCCGAAGGTTCATCGACATGCGTGCCTGGGTGAACGTATGCTTCCCCGCGTCCAGGGCCTGCAGCACGAACGGACAATGTTTGTAGGGCCACGTCCCGATCATGATCGCGTCGATGTCGTCGCGTGCGATCAAAGCATGGGGATCGGTCACGACCGTTGCGTTCAGTCCGAACGCCTCGGCGATCTCCCGGCCGCTCTCCTCGCTCCGATTGCAGATGGCCACGACCTCTGCATCGTCGATCCTGGCCAGCCCGGGGAGATGCCTTCTTCGGAAAATGCCACCCGCTCCGATCACCCCGATTCGAATCTTTTCCGACACGCTTTCTCTCCTCTAACTCATAGTTCCACGTGGCCAGACCTTGGCCGGGCCCTCTCTCCGCTTGACCAACGTCACCGACGTCTGCGCATGGCGACCGACCCAAAGAGCAGCTTTTTGAACAGTCCCGTCTTGGCGGCGCCCATCACGACCAAGTCGTTGTTGGAACCCGCTCGCGCGGTCCCGGCGGCGATACCGGTCAATACGAAGATTCCCGCACCGGTCATGGCGCCGATGCCGATCATCGAGGCCGCGAAGAAGCCCGGATCTCGAGCGAAGGCGACCCGATTCGGGGCCTCTCTTCGGGGTGGAGAACTCATCGGATCGGACAGCCCTCATCCAGATGCAGGTCCCCGTAATGCGTTAAGTGGTAGTCGAACGCGAGATGGTCCAGCAGCCTGCAAAGGGCCCTGAAGGCCACGCCGAACCCGTCCACGCCGCTCACGCCCCCGAACGGCCCGCCTCCCCTCACGTGAGGCTCGAGATCCACGAAGACGCCCGGCACCCCGAACGCCGAGAGCCGTTCCTCGATCTCGGGAACCAGAGACCTGAAATCACGAAGCACCGGTTCGTGTGCAGAATCTCCGACGTCTACCGGAAGGTGTCGCGTGCGTGCCCGGCCGGGCCGGGCGGCGCCTGTCGCACCCTTGACGTGGATCCAGCCGATGCCGGGCTTCATCTTGAGGTAGTGTCTGTACGCGCTGTCCGGCGAATGCCCCATGGCGGCCAGGTTGCCGATATCCGGGATGAGGCAGATGTTCGGGCTGCCCACCTTCTCGTAGAGCGCGATCAGCGTATCCCCGTCCCGTCCCACCAGGTCCAGCTCCACCTCCAGACCGTACGTCAACCCGGAGCCGGCGCACCGCTCCACGATTTGAACCAATCGCTCCGCCGCCTCGTCCAGGTGTGCCCAGGGATCATCGCCCTGCGGTGGGTAAAAACTGAACCCCCGCACCAGTTTCGTATCGAGGGCGGCCGCCAGATCGATCGCCCGTTGAAGATCGACGTTCAGATAGTCTTCGAACGCCACGTAGCGACGCGACGTCCCGTCGTCGCGGTCCAGCAGCTTGACCTTTCCGATGGGAGAGCCAATGCTCGACACCGAAATACCGTAGGAGGTCTGAAGCGCGTGGAGGCGGTCCAGCTCCCCGTCCGTCAGATCCAGGACGTTCTTGACCCCGCGGCCGACATCGATAAACCGGATCGTGTAGTAGGAGAGGCCGAGGCTCCGCATCATCGTGAACTGTTCTTCGGCCCGCTTGCTCTCCGGTCCTTCGTCGGCGAACCCGGTCAGGATCACTTTGGGGTTCGGCATTTCGGCCGCTTGCGTCACGAAACCAGCTCCGACGGCAGGTGATCGATCCGATTCAGATAGCAGACCGTCGCTCGATCTGCTTCGAAATCGACCCGACTCATCGCCGTATTCTGATGACTGAAGTGGGCATCTTGACGAGACTCGCCGTTCAAAAGGGCGTGAAGCAGACAGCTGGCGAATCCTCCGTGAGTGACGATGGCGATACGTTCGTCGGTCGCGGCGAAACACCCCTTGAGTTCCTTCGCGACGCGCGTCGACCGGGCCATCCATTCCGGTTCCCGTTCCAAGGGACGGTGCCACCAGCCCGTTTCCGTTACCCCTTCGGGAAGCGCGAAACCGGTAAAGCGGCTGACCATCTCGCCTCGGCTGAGCCCCGGAAGATCGTTCGGGCTTTCCTGCAGCCAGATTCCACCCTGCTCGTGGACGTCGATCCAAACTCGGGGGCGCATCCCCAGGGTTTCGGCGATGGGAGCGGCCGTCTGCAGGGCCCTGAGCATCGGGCTGCAAAAGAGCCGGGTAAATCGGTATCCGGATCGATTCTGCACGTCGAGCGCAGTCTCTGCCGAGGACGGGCGTCGCGCACGCCCGGCAAGGTAATCGGCGAGTCTCCTCGCCTGGGCTTCGCCCCTCTCCGTCAGGGGCGGATCGCAGGCGCGTTTCGCCGCCTCAGCCGCGCTCAGTCTGTTGTTGAACGACTCGCCGTGCCGGATGAGATAAAGCTCCATCGACGCACGCCCCCGTCGTTACTGGCCGGAGGAACGGTCGAGATCGAACGTCACGACGTCCCGGAACCGGTCCAAGCTGGCTGTCGCGGGAAAGTTCAGCACGAGAGAGAAGTGCCGCGTTTCGCCCCCCGGAAAGTTGCCCGCGATCCGGGTCGACGCCGATGCGAATCGATCCCCGTCCGGGTCCAGCAGGGTCCACGTGACTGTCAAGGGACGCCTGATCGTCACGGCGCCCACGTTGACGACGTCCGCATCGATCTCCAACCCCAGGATCATGGGTGGATCCGACCGATCGGTAATCGAACGTCTGTTCAGGTTGGCGATGGAAAGCAGGCTGTCCAGATCGTCGGTATTCAGGTCTAGGGGACCTTTGCCGCAGCCCTGAATGAGGAGGCCGGCCCCGAGGACCGGTACGAACCGTTTTACCCATTTGGATGCCAACGCGCTGCCTCAACCCTGAACCGAAAGGGCCACCACGCCGATCAGGCCAACGATCCAGCAGTAATAAGCGAACCGATCCAGACGCCCTCCGTCCAGAATCGCCATCAGCCATCTGATCGCGGCGACGCCGGCAGCATAGGCGGTCAGCATCCCGATAAGGAAACAGACCAGCGTATCCGCTCCCGGTGGATGGGCAATGATCTCGGCCGTCTTCAGGAGATTCGCGCCGAGGATGGCCGGTATCGAAAGCAGGAATGAGAAGATCGCCGCCTCCCTCCCGATGATCCCCCTCCAGATTCCGGTTCCGATCGTGATGCCGGATCGCGAGATCCCGGGAAGGATCGCCAAGGCCTGGGAAACGCCGATCCACACCGCATCCCAGACCCGAAATCTCTCCCTGTGTCCGCCACGGAATCGGGTGCTCCACAAGATCAAACCGGTGACCATAAGAAGCGCAGCCACGACGATCGGACGCGAGAAGACAGCCTCGAATGCCTCCTTGAACAACAGGCCGAAGGCCGCCGCCGGGACGGTCGCGATTCCGAGCAGGAGCACAAACCGCCAGGCATCGGGCTGTTGCCTGATACAGCCCGCAGCCAGAGCCAGGACGCGTTCACGCAGGGCGGTCACGACGGCCAGCAACGTACCGAGGTGGAGCACGACCTCGAACGTGACGTTCGAGGTCTGGACACCGAGAAGCTTCTGCCCGAGCACGAGGTGGCCGGAGCTGCTGATCGGAAGAAACTCGGTCAACCCCTGTAACAGACCGAGGATGGCGGCCTGAATCGGTGTCACAACGCTCCCTTCTGCGTCGCCAAAATATCAGAGTCTCGAATATAGGGCCAAATCTGCCCGTGAACAAGACCCGCCGGAGGGTCGGCGAGTGCCGGCACGCTTCGCGCTTGCGTTCTTCGGGGAGGCAACCTCTACGTTGACCTCGTCCTCCGATTGCGGCATATTGACGGGGAGACCTCGCCTCGAGTCTGAATCGATGCTCGGGAAATCCGGATGAAGCAAGCTGCCGTTACAGGAAGACGCCGGGCCGCACTCGTCGATGTGGCCGATCCGAAACCTGTTGAGGACTGGGCTCTGGTCAAGGTGCACGCAGCGCCTATGTGTACCGAGTTCAAGGCGTTCGACACGGGTGCGCGGGACAGCTCGCCCGGCCACGAAGCCGCGGGTGAAGTGGTTGACGTCGCGCGACCCGGCCGCGTCAAGATCGGAGACAGGGTCGTCGTGATGCCGCATTACGCCTGCGGAACGTGCCCATATTGCCGTTCAGGTGAATTCATTTACTGCCAGGAGAAGATCGACGTGGCCGAGTTCACGGGGAGCCCGAAGGGCCAGGCGGCCATGGCCCAGTATCTGCTCAAACCGGATTGGCTCCTTCCCGCCATCCCTGAGGGGGTCTCCTATGAGCGCGCCTCGCTTGCCTGCTGCGGGCTGGGGCCCACCTTCGGCGCCTTCGAGCGAATCGGGTTGCGCCAAACCGACACGCTCCTTCTGACGGGCCTGGGCCCCGTCGGCCTGGGCGGCATCATCAACGCAGCCGCGCGCGGCGCCAGGGTCATCGGTGTCGAGCCTCACCCGTGGCGGGCCGCGTTGGCCGTCGAACTGGGCGCCGAAACGGTCGTAGATCCCCGCGCGGGCGACGCACTGCAACAGATCCGAGACCTGACCGACGGGCTCGGTCCGGACAAGGCAACGGACTGCTCCGGGACGGTGCCTGCGCACCGTCTCTGCATCGATGCGGTGCGTCCCGGGGGAACCGTCGCGTTCGTCGGGGAATGCAGAGAGGAAACGCCCGTCAGAGTCAGCGACGACACGATCCGGAAGGGTTTGACCCTGATCGGTTCGTGGCATTACAATCTGAAGGACTTTCCGAAGGTGATGCAGACCATCACCGACAACGATGAGCAGGTGAGAAGGTTGATCACCCACACCTTTCCGTTCGCCGAGATCCAGCAGGCGTGGGAGACCCAACTCTCCGGGGCGTGCGGGAAGATCATCCTGAAACCGTGGGAGTGACGTCGTGTACAAATGCGCGATCGTCGGCGTTGGGGGCGGACGGGCCAGGGGGCACGCCGAAGCCTACAAACATATCAGGCGAGGCAGGCTGGCCGCCGTGTCGACTCGCCGGCAGGAGAAGCTGGACGCGTTCGGCGGTCGGTATGAAGTGGAAGCGCGCTACGCATCGTATCGGGAACTGTTCGAAAAGGAGAAGCCTGACCTGGTCCACGTCAACACGCCGCCCAACGTCAGACTCGAAGTCTTCGAGGCGGCGGATGAGGTCGGCGTTCCCGCGCTGATTGTCGAAAAGCCGGTCGCCATCCAGGGCGAAGACTATCTGGCCATCCGCCGCTTCGCGGCGCGCTCAAGCGTCAAAATCGCCGTCAACCACCAGCTCCACTTCCACCCGAGGAGGGCGGCGCTCCAGAATCTCGTCCGGGACGGAGCAATCGGAGACGTCAGGTTTGTGGATGCGAGCGCCCACCTGAATCTGGCCTATCAGGGGACCCACGTCCTTCAATCGATCGCGGCCTTCAACCGATCTGGAATCCCCGCCTCCGTCTTCGGGCAGGTCGCGGGTGCAGACGGCCTCATAGACAACGCCAAGCAGCACTTCGCGCCGGACCGGTCGCTTGCCGGCATCCGCTACGACAACGGCATTCGCGCACAACTCCATTGCGGCCCCGACGCACCGCTCATATCCGAAGAGAAGCCCAGCCACAGCAAGCGGATCGCGGTATACGGCACCCGGGGTTACGTCTACTGGACCATGTCATCCTGGGAGACGAACCGTGACGGGCGAGTCGATTCGGGCGTCCACGAGTATTATGCCGAAGACATCCTTGCCCAGGCGGCGATGACCGAGGCGATGTTCGACTGGCTCGATGATGAAAACGCAGTTCACCCCTTGAACCTGACGGCATCCCTCAGAGATTTCAACGTGATTCTCGGCCTCTACACGAGCGCCCTGCAGCACAAGGTGATATCACTTCCCGTCGAGCCTGAACCCAACTTGGTCGAAGCGTTGCGGAATCGTCTGGGATGAATCACCGAATCCGGAGCATGGAAAGAGGCCGACTGCGTGGAGCAATCGGCCCTTTTCTCGCACCGCCGAGTCGTGAGATCAGTACATCCCGCCGCCCGGCGGGGCCGGGGGCGCTGGCTTTTCCTTCTCCGGGATCTCTGTGATCAGCGCCTCGGTCGTCAACATCAGGCCTGCGATGCTGGCGGCGTTCTCCACCGCCGTTCGCACGACTTTCGTCGGGTCGATCACGCCCGCGGTGACCAGGTCTTCGTAGCGCTCCGACTGCGCGTTGAACCCGAAGGCGCCCTCCCCCTCCTTGACCCGCTCCACGACCAGACTTCCCTCCATGCCGGCGTTTTCGGCAATCTGGCGCATCGGCTCCTCAAGGGCCCGGGAGACAATCTCAACGCCCATCTTCTGATCTCCCTTCACCTGACTGCGCGTCTTTCCCAAGGCGTCGATGCAACGTAAAAGCGCCACGCCCCCGCCGGCGACGACCCCCTCTTCCACTGCGGCCCGGGTGGCGTGCAGGGCATCCTCGACCCTGGCCTTCTTCTCCTTCATCTCGGTCTCCGTCGCCGCGCCGACGTTGATGACCGCGACGCCACCGGCCAGCTTGGCCAGGCGTTCCTGAAGCTTTTCCCCATCGTAATCGGAGGTCGTCTCATCGATCTGCACCCGGATCTGATTCACGCGGCCCTGGATATCGGCCTTGTTGCCGGCACCTTCCACGATGGTGGTGTTGTCTTTGTCGACGACGACCCGCTTGGCCCTGCCCAAATCGTCAATCTGAAGGTTCTCCAGCTTGATGCCCAGGTCTTCGCTGATGACGCGCCCGTCCGTCAGCACGCTGATATCTTCCAACATCGCCTTGCGGCGGTCTCCATATCCCGGCGCCTTCACCGCCGCGACTTTCATCGTGCCACGCACCTTGTTCACGACGAACGTGGCCAGCGCCTCCCCCTCCACGTCCTCGGCGATCACGAGCAGTGATTTCCCGGTGCCGGCCACCTTCTCCAGGATCGGGAGCAGGTCCTTCATGTTGGACAGCTTCTTCTCGTGGATGAGGAGATAGACATCTTCCAGGATCGCCTCCATGTTGTCCTGATCCGTCACGAAGTAGGGAGAAACGTAGCCGCGATCGAACTGCATGCCCTCCACCACATCCACGGTCGTCTCGATGCTTTTGGCCTCTTCGACCGTGATTGTGCCGTCTTTTCCCACCTTCTCCATCGCGTCGGCAATGATCTCCCCGATCGCTGTGTCGTTGTTCGCGGAGACCGTCCCGACCTGTGAGATCTCCTTTCGGTCCTTGACCGCCCGGCTCTGACCCTGCAGCTCGTTCACGATCGTCTTCACGGATTGATCGATCCCTCGTTTGAGGTCCATCGGGTTGGCGCCGGCCGTCACGTTCCTCAGCCCCTGCCTGAAGATATTCTCCGCAAGCACGGTGGCCGACGTGGTGCCGTCTCCGGCCACGTCGGATGTCTTGGAGGCCACTTCCTTGACCATCTGAGCGCCCATATTTTCGTAGGGATCCTCCAGCTCGATCTCCTTGGCGACGGTCACGCCGTCTTTGGTCACGGTTGGGGAGCCCCATTTCTTTCCGAGCACGACGTTGCGACCTCGCGGGCCCAAAGTCGCCTTCACTGCCTTCGTCAACAGGTCTACGCCGTTCAGGATCTGTTCTCTGGCGTCGATCCCGAAGCTGATCTGCTTTGCAGCCATCTTCCTTCCTCCTTAGTGAGTCTTTATTCCAGAATACCCAGCACGTCTTCCTCTCGCAATATCACATACTCCTCTCCGTCGATCTCCACCTCGGTGCCGGAGTACTTCCCCAGGAGGATCCGCTGACCCGGCTTCACCTCCGGTTTGATCAGATCTCCGGAATCACTCCGCTTCCCGGGCCCGACGGCGATGATATCCGCCTGCTGGGGTTTTTCCTTCGCCGTATCCGGGATGATGATCCCGCCCTTCACGACTTCCTCTTCCTCGAGCCGCCTGACGAGCAGCCTGTCGGCAAGCGGCTTCACCTGCTGGACTGCGGTCTGTCTCTGCGCCATCTCATCCTCCTATGGGGTTGGACCTTTGGACCTGATTTGACGATTGAGAATGTGTTTCACGGGTCATGTCCGGAGGGATTAGCACTCGATGACCTAGAGTGCTAATAACTTACCAATTCGCCGCTCCGTGTCAAGGAAAATATCGTCCACGCGGCCGATGTCCGGACGACTGCCCGTCCTGTATCTCGTCCTGCGCGTCATTTCAAATTCTCCCGGGTCGGCGGCAACACCCATTCGACTCAGGGAGACAGATCCGCCTTTCGCGAGGTTATTCGAGTCTTCGTTCTATCACATTGATTATTGTAAACTTGTAAAAAATTCCGGGGACCTCTGCGCACGTCTCTTGGAACTTCTTTGCGGTATCGGGATCTTATATTTGAGAATCGAGTTCGATCCGGGTCCGACTGCCACCTGCAACGATCCGATCCCGACTTCAAAATAGGCTGAAAGGAAGGAGCGCGCTCATGCTGGCTTACCGTAGACTGTGGATCTTTCTGTTTTGCCTCTTCTTGTCGTGCAACGTCTCCCCCTCCGGCGCCGCGATTCCCCAAGAGACTCAGGAGGCGCTGGATCAGCTCCAGAAGTTCAGTGACGCCTTCGCCGCCGTGGCCGCAGAAGCCCGGCCCGGAGTCGTGACCCTCTTCAGTGAGCGGGTCGTCCAGGCGCGCGACCCCTTCGCGGGAACTCCGTTCCGGGATCCCTTTTTAAGGCGCTTTTTTCAGACCCCCGAGCACCGGGGCGAGCAGCGCCAGCAGGGCCTGGGGTCCGGCGTGATCATATCGGAAGACGGCTACATCCTGACCAACAATCACGTGATCCAGGGTGCGGACAAGATTCGCATCGAGCTGGGCGACAGGCGGTCCTTCGACGCCGAGATCGTCGGAACGGATAAGCCAACCGACCTCGCCGTCCTCAAGGTAGATGGAAAGCACCTCCCGACCGTCCCGATGGGCAACTCCGATGACCTGAAGGTCGGGCAGTGGGTACTGGCGATCGGAAATCCGTTCGGGCTTCAGCATACGGTCACCTACGGGATCGTCAGCGCCGTGGGACGTGGCGGCATCGGCCTGGCGTACTACGAAGACTTCATTCAGACCGACGCCGCGATCAATCCCGGAAACAGCGGGGGCGCCATGGTCAACCTGAAAGGGGAGCTGGTTGGCATCAACACCGCCATCGTGACACGCAGCGGTGGATATCAGGGCATCGGGTTTGCCATCCCCGTGAACATGGTGCGCAACATCATGGAGCAACTGGTGGAAACCGGAGAAGTCAAGCGGGGCTTCCTGGGCGTATCGATCCAGGACGTGACCCGGGAGATGGCGGAGGCGATGGACCTCCAGGCCAACAAAGGGGTGCTCGTCGCCGGTGTCGAGGAGGACAGCCCTGCGGATGAGGCCGGACTCGAGCGGGGCGATCTGATCCTGGCCGTGAACGGTCGCGCCGTCAACAGCGTTTATGAACTTCGAAACCGCATCTCACAAACCACGCCCGGCAGCAACGTCGCGCTGAAGATCCTGCGCGAAGGAAAAGAGAAGAAGGTCAGCGTCGCGCTCGGAGAACTGGAGGCGGAAACGACGGCCGGGGTCTCCCGGCAGGAGGAGGCCCTGGGCTGGGAGGTACAGGCGCTGGACGGCGAGCTTGCGCGCCGGCTCGGCTACCCGCGGGGCAGCGGCGTCGTCGTCACAAACGTGAGGCCCGGCTCCGCCGCTTCCAACCGGGGGATTCGCCGGGGAGATCTCATCCTGGAAATCAATCGCCGGCCCGTCGAGGACCTGGAAGCCTACACCAGGATGATGAGCCAGTTGAACGCGGGCGACAACGCCCTGCTGCTCGTTCGGAGGGGTCGCCGAACCTTTTTTGTCCCGATTCGCATCCCCAATCGATAGTGGATAAGGGCATCGTATCCCGAGGTGATCTCATGGCGGGATAGATCTATCGAGATTCTCTTCAGGAGAGGCGAGATACGCGCTTGGGGATACGCTTCAGGGTTTGTTCTTCGGATAATCGAAAAAGACGACTTCTCCCGCGCCCTTTTTGATTTCCCCCCAGGACGCAACGTCAAACCGGATGCACAAGACGGCGCAGGTCGGCATGTTGTCGATCCGGGCATCCGTCAGATCCACGGCCAGCCACGTCAATCCGGGGTTGTGTCCGAACAGCATCACCCGATGGTTCGCATCGTCGATCCTCCGAATCAGCCCGAGCAGGCGCGACGCCCCCCCGCCGTAAATCGCTTCGTCCGTCTCGATCCGCCCGGCCTCATATCCCACTGCCTTCGCGATCGTCCTGGCGGTCAGGACCGCCCGCTTGGCGGGGCTGGAGATCACCAGGTCCGGATCGGCTCCGTTGTCTCGGAGCCGATTCCCCATGATTGGCGCATCCCGCTTTCCCCGCTTGTTGAGCGGCCGGTCAAAGTCATCGCGCGTGGGATCTTCCCAACTCGATTTCGCGTGTCGAATCAGATAGAGCGTTCGCACGGCATCCCTCCAACGATGGAATCACGTCTCATTTATTACGGGGAGTGGCACCGGCAGCTTGCTGCCGGTGGAAAATGACGAGCGAATTTTGTCATCCTTAGAGCAATGAATTTTTCACGGGCGGGCGAGCCGCCCGTGGCACACGTAATTTAGACCTCGTGTATTGACGAGCATATGAATGACCTCCTTCGATCGCAGTGATCGAGAGACGAGGCTCGCCTCACAGGCTTTCCCGCGCCCTTCGATACACCCGCGAGACCCTTGGGTTATGATCAGCTGAACAGTCTCGCTCATCGGGCACTCAGGGACACGGGGCCTTTGCACTCATCGCGGCCCCTGCACCGCTCTCTTCGAACCCGGCCCCGTTCGTGTCGAATGCCCGGGCCTAGAAGAATGGCGTCAACCATATAGTGCTCTCCCGAATAAATCCCTATCGTCGTCTGCAGTCCGTCCGTCGATCCGGGGCTGCAAGATACACCCGCCACGCGCTGACGGCAAACAGACCAGCTGCGAGGCGCCGATCTTTCCCGATCGATCGTTCTGACCGGCAGGAATCTTCTTCGCTTCGGTTCCGCCTGTCACCGTTGCCGGAGCAAGGACTTATGGGTCGATTGCAACAGTCACGGGCCGATCAGCCATTGATCCGAAGATTCCGACAGCCCTTTCAGCCTTTTCTGCTGCTCCTTCGTCAAGAGGATCGCCAGCTTCCCGTCCACGTCCTGTTTCAACGCCTCCAGCACCTCCCTGGCCCTTTCCCAGCTGCCCGCCTTCTTCGCCACGTTGAGCACGCCGTTTCGTTTGGCCCACGCCTCGGCCATGACCGGCTTGATCTCCGCGAGCTGGCCTTCGGTCAGGTCGATGCCGAACGAGAGTCCTGCCCAAAGCCGTTCGACAGGGAACGCCCGGATGGCCTGGGCCTGCGTCCGCATCTTCCGAATATCTCCTCGGCCGCCACGACCGGGAAATCCACCCCTGCCCCGTTGCGCTTCGGCGGAAACGAGCCCGAACAACAGAACGGCCGCAAACAAGCCGATCAGAACCGTTTTTCGCCTCATCCCGTATCTCCTTGGTTTCGGCCTGCGTGCAGCGTAGATTACGACACGATACATCCGTTGGACGGAGCCCGGTGCCGCGGCGTTCCCTGCCCAAGTCTCGTCAGGCCTCAGCTTGGAAGGGGTCGGCGCGGCGATGACGTCCGGGTCAATATAGCATCGCACAGAGCTTCGGCCAATATGCCGAGCCCACATAAGGAGACCGGGAAGTGAATGGGCCCAACATCCGCTTCAACGTAAAGGCGTTCGGGGCGCGCGGCGACGGGGTGTCGCTGGATACCGAGGCGATCCAAAAGGCCATCGATTCCTGCGCTGAGAACGGCGGGGGTTGGGTCGATTTTCCTTCGGGGACCTATCTGTGCGGCACGGTCTACCTGAAGAGCCGCGTGCGGCTCGAGATCGGCGCCGGAGCCGTGCTGAAAGGAAGTGAAACCCTTTCGGACTACGAAGATGCCGACGTCGACGATTTCTGTATCCTGACCGGAAGCCTGCAACACTTCATCCGAGGGGTCAATCTCCACGACGTCGCCATTTGCGGCGCCGGTGTGATCGACGGAAACATGGCCGTCCGAAAGGAGAAGGGCCCGGTTCCGGAACGGGCGCGCAACTTCGTCAGCAAGCGAGGCCCGCTGACGATCCTGTTCGAGCGATGTCGAGACGTCACGATTCAAGACGTCACGGTCGTTCGGTCTCCCGGATGGTGCACGACGTTTCTGGAATGCGAGGATGTCCGCATCCTCAGAGTGACGGTCCGGGACGGCTTTGCAGACGGCATCAACATCGTGAGCTGCCGCCAGGTCCTCTATGACGGCTGCCTCATCGAGGGGAGCGGGGATGACCCTCTTTGCATCAAGAACGAGGGCAGGCCCGAACGCCCCTGCTACAACAATGTCGTCGAAGATGTCATCGTGACCAACACGGTGATCCGCAACTCGACCCACCCGGCGATCAAGATCGGCACCGGCACCTCGGGCGTTTTTCGGAACATCCAGGTCTCGAACTGTATTTTCGACACCGTCAGATCCATGTTCACGATCCAGCTGATGCGTCCCAAGCTCGAAAAGACGGAAGAACGGGTCATCGAAAAGGTCGTCTTCTCGAACGTCGTCGCTCGCAACTTGAGGGACGCGTTCGACATCACGACGATGGGCGTGGACCGGGCGGCCGTCACCGACCTTCTGTTCGACAACCTCCTCGTTTCCGGCATGACGCGGGCATCGGTCATCCAGGGGCTCAGACAGGTCCCGATCAGCGGTATGACGATCCAGAACTCCCGCTTCGTTCACACGCAGGAGACGATGAAGAGCTGGTTGTCCTGCTCGCACGTCAGAGACCTCACGATTCGGAACGTGGAGCTCGACTTGCGAGCGCCGCTCGACCGCATCATCGAACTCGGACAGGCAGACGGATTCTGCTGGGACAACGTCTCCACACGCGGAGAGGCAGTGCGTGACAACGCGATCACGATCGACGAATCTGCTCGCGTCGAGATCCGGAACGTGACGGCGAAGCCCTGCAAGACGTATGTGCGGGTCGGTGAGCGGCCGACCCGGCAGATCCGTTTCCACGTCACCGATCTCAGCGATGCATCGGAGCCGTTCGTCGCCGGGTGGCATTCCGAAGGGGTGCGGCCCCTCGCCGACGCCGTTCGGCACACCGTATTGGAGATGGACCGGGAAATCGATCCCGGATCGCGAATCAAGATGAGGCTCGATCTCGAAAACAGAGGCCGCGCGGGCGCGTTTCTCGCGAGCCTTTCCGAAGGCGGGAAGGCGATCGGAGGACGATGGCTGCTCCTCGGCCGCGGAGAGCGCAGAACCGTTGCCTTGGCCACGGAGCCGCTCTACGCGTCTGGAACCCACGAGATCGACGTGTGCGGCGGGAAGAGAGCCGTTTCGGTGCGAGAGGCGCCCGGTGCATTTACGCATCCCGGACCGGTCGAGCTGTCGGTCCCGGTGGAGGATTCGCAAAGGGTCAGGGTCCCCGTCCGCAACGTCGGGGGCCGGTCTGGCGTCACGGAGGTGCAGGTCGAGGCTTCGGACGGGCCACGGATGGCGAAACAGATCTTACTGGCGCCCGGCGAATCCTCGTTCGTCCGTTTCGACGATTTCGAAGGGGCCTCGCCTCTCCTGCCGCTGCGCGTCAACGGCTATCCCGACTGGCCGTATTGCACCTATGCGAACGCAGACGCCCGCTTCTTCCTCCACACCGATGGTCGGATCGAGATTCGCGGCGGCGGCGCGTATGGAGACCACGACCGGCACGCCGTCGTTTACGTTCCCCGAATTGCCGGGGACTACGCCGTTACCTGCCGCGTCCTCCACCAAGACAGGCACACCGGAGAGTACGCCGCCGTCGGCCTGATATCCCGCAATGTGATGACAGATGACGCATCAGGCGGGCTTTCCAAGCATTTTCGCGTCCCCAAATATGGCAAATACAAGATCTGGTACATCGATCGGGACGGCGACGGCTGCGTTGACTACCGGGCCGACGGAGGGCACTGCGAGCTGCCGGTCTGGTTCAAGCTGGAGAAACGGGGGAAGACCTTTCGCGCCTTTACAAGCCTGGATGGCGAGGACTGGCTGGAAAATGACGAGCAGCACGTCCTGAACCACGCGGCGGAGACGCAGGATGTGGGCGTCTTCGCCAATGCCTTCAGCGCGAGTGGCGGGCTCTGCAAGGTCGTCATCGACGGCTTCCGGATTGAGACACGCGGAATTACACGATGAGAGCCGACCTGCCGGAAGCCATGCCGCTCGACCTGGACGATACGATCCCGCCATTTTCCGCGGGCGTCGGCCCGACTTGGCGAAGTCTGCAAGAGATTCGCGCCGCGGGTTGATGGACTCGGTCCGGATCGGATCATCCACGATCTCCCTGAGCCTTTGAAGGCGTGACACATGTTCGGAAGCGTGAGCACCGCATGGTCGGTGACTTCCATCCTGCATCTCCAACCGCCATCCTGTCCAGCGTCCCCTGGGATGTGTCGTCAAGAAAGCCCTTTCGATCGTGGAGATTCCGGCCAAACTGACTCAGGGCCCCGTCGTCCGCACCCTCGCCGGGCTTTCCCTCCCCATGGTGGGCGGAATGCTCTCGGTCGTTGGGTTCAACCTGGCAGATACCTATTTCGTCTCCCGACTCGGAACGCGGGAACTCGCGGCGATGAGCTTCACCTTCCCGGTCGTGATGGTCCTCTTCGGCGTTGCGTGGGGCCTGGGCACCGGGACCACTTCCGTCGTCTCCCGCGCGATCGGCCGCGGGGAGTCCATCGCCGTAAGACGCGTCGCATCCGACAGCCTCGTGCTGTCGTTCCTCACCGTGCTCCTGTTCGCCGGGGTCGGCATGCTCACGATCACGCCCCTGTTCACTTTCCTGGGCGCGACACCGGACGTTCTGCCCCTCATACGTCAATACATGATCATCTGGTATCCCGGGATCGTCTTTCTCGTCATCCCGATGGTCGCCAACGCCGCCATCCGTGCGTCGGGCGATACGAAGATTCCGGCGATGATCATGATCTGTGCCACCGGCACCAATCTCATCCTGGATCCCCTGCTTATCTTTGGATGGTTTGGATTTCCCCGAATGGAACTCCAGGGGGCAGCGATCGCCACCGTCATCTCCCGGGCCGGAACGGTGGTGGCCTCGCTCCTGATCCTTCATTTTCGTCACCACATGCTCGACTTTGCCACACCCGGCCTCCGGGACGTCTGGCGCTCGTGGAAGGCAGTGGGGGTAATCGCCATCCCGGCCACGGTCACCAATCTGCTTCAGCCCGTCGCGCTCGGCGTGGTCACGCGCATGATCGCCGGCTACGGCCCTGGTGCCGTCGCGGCCTGGGGTGCGGGATCTCGAATCACCGTCTTTGCCCTCATCCCCGTGTTCGCCCTATGCTCGGGGCTCGTGCCGTTCATGGGACAGAACTGGGGCGCGGAGCAGTTCGACCGGGTGGCCAAGGGCCGCCGGCACGGTTACATCTTCGCCACCTTTTGGGGCGTGCTCGCCCTCGTCGCCCTGCACCTCGCGGCCGAACGGATCGCGCGCCTGTTCAGCCACGACGAAGCCGTTGTGCTGGAGATTGTTCGATACCTTTGGATCATACCGTTCGGATACGCCACGGTGGGTATTCTGGGCGTGACCGAAGAGATGCTGAATGCCATCGGGCGGCCGATCATGGCCTCGATTCAGACACTGGTCCACACGTTCGCGTTCACGATTCCACTCGCCGTCCTGGGCGCGCACCTCTACGAGATCGCAGGACTCTTTTCCGGTGTGGCAGCCGCCGACATCCTGGGCGGCATCGTCGCGATGATCCTGACACGACGGATGTGCCTGAAGGGAGAACGGTTGTGCCGGCAGCGGGACGCCGAGGCGGCCGCAGCGGAGGCTGGGAACTGAGCATCGCGAACCCGCAGGAAACGCAATTTTACTTTCCGCCCTTCTTTACCTATATTCATCACCTTAATGCATCGTCCGGACGGCCAGGTCAAACCGCCGCCGCGAACAATCGGGAGCAGGCCTCTTGTCAGAGCAGACGCCGACCAGAAGATTCTACGACAACCTTGCAAAGGTGTGGGACCTGGTCCTCTCTTCCGCTCCCACGAAGCGGTTCAGGGAAGCACAGACCGTACACAAGGCCGCGCACACGATCATCCGGCCGTCGGATTGCGTGCTCGAGCTCGGGTCCGGCACCGGATTCTACACGAAGCACCTGTGCTCGATCTCCCGCAAGGTGATCGCAACCGACTTCTCTCCGTCGATGTTGGGATTGTTGGGAAGAAAGTTGTCCCATGTCCAGAATGTCACGATCCAGAGAGCCGACGTCAACGATTTCACGTTGAAGAACGGCTTCGACGTGATCGTCGCGATCGGCGTTTCGGAGCACGTCAGGCTGGCCAGTATGCTCAAGGTCTTCTCGAACTCCGACGCGGACCGGGCCATCTATTCCGTGCCGACGGCGACGATCATGGGGCGCTTCATCCGCCTTATGTATCGCGTTTTTGGCGTGAACTACAGGTTGTACTCCCTCCGGGAAGTCGAAGAAACGTTCTCCCGGTTCAGGAACATCTCGTTTCGAATCGTAGATGTCGCCCCGTTCGTTTTTCTGCCGCATCAAGCGAAGATATTGCAGCTCAACAAGAATGGCACCAGCGGCGAGGCAAAGGGAGGGAAAGAGATCGGGCTCGAGCTGTCACCGAACTGAAACGGTAGATCCCGACCCAGAAGCAACGAGCCACCGGCGCGTGAGCCGGTGGCTCTTCATTTCAGTCAACGGCCGCCCGCGCGTCGAAGGTCAAGGGCCGGAGGCTGCCTGCCGGAGGCAGCCTGAAGGCTCGGCGCAGGATGCGCCGAGCAGACCGGGTGGCTTTCTGTCCCGGCCGACGGTCAAACAGAGAAGACGCGCAGCATCCCCGTGTTCCGCGGGCGGTGGGGCTCCGCGCAAAGCACCGGTTCGACCCCAAGTCAAACCACCACCGCGAACCATCAAAGCGAATGTCGCCGCACCCCAGCCGAGAGGACAGGTCGAGCTGGGCATTGTCACCGGACGGATCTATTGGCGCCCCCGTCCTTCGGTACCGCGATCCGAATCGCGTGGGGCATCAGAGAGACCGCCAACACGGCCCCGCCCGTCGTCGACTCGCCGTCCAGCTGGAGTCGCCCCGGCTCGTTGCGCTTTATCCAGAGTCTCCGCGCTTGAAACATCCGGACGCCGGGCATCTTGTGGATCGACCCCGTGAACAACCGTCGACCGTGCCAGAGCGCTCGCGCGATTTCGATATCCTCCAGGATGCAAAGGTCCAGCAGGCCGTCATCCGGCCGGGCCTGAGGCGCAATCTTGGCCCGATTCCCGAACTGGCACGAATTGGCTACCGTCAGAACCGTCGGACGCACCCGAAAGTCCTCCCCCTCTTCCAGCTTCACGCGCACTTCCTCTGACCGATATGATCGCAACGCAGCCAGTGTCAAAGCCGCGTAGGTAAGCAAACCGCGCCGCCCGCCCGACCTTCCGTTGAACTCGTGGCACACCGCCGCGTCCAATCCAATTCCGGCCGTCGAAAAAAAGACCGCGTCGCCCACCTTCCCCACGTCGATCGCCCGGAGCCGGGCCTGAAGCAGACCCCTGCAGGCCCGCACGGGGTGGAGCGGAATTCCGAGCGCCGAGGCGAGCGCGTTCCCCGACCCGACCGGGACGATTCCCAGAGGCGTCTCCCGTCCCAGCAGACCCTTCCCGACCTCGTTGATCGTCCCATCACCCCCCACTGCGACCACGAGGTCCACTCCGGCGTCGGCCGCTTCACGGGAGAGTATGGCCCCGTGTCCCGGGTACTCACTGCCGCAGACGTCGAACGCCGGACCGGTCCCGTGGAGCAGCCTGCGGATCGTGGCGCCCATATCCGCGTGCCGCGTACCGGCCCGGGGATTCACGATGAAACGTATGTTCCGAAATTGGGCGTCCATACTCCTCTCCGCAACGCGCGCGCCTCCGAAGCTGAGCATGATGCTCAGAATTCGACGCGATATCCAGGAAAAAGTGACCTGCCTCCGAAAGATCTTGTCTCATAAGGCGTATGCCTCAAAACGGTCATCCCACTTCGGGGCCAGGGTCTCCGTTCCGCGGATATTCGGCCAAGTCTGATCGCCCTCCTACCCTCGAGACCCTCACGTTCACGACTGCGATGGCGTTTTCGATTCCTTAGCCTGAATAATTCATCAATTTGCTGAAAAACTTCATAATTTTATGTAGGACAATCAGTTATACAATTTGATCTGAAAAACTTTGTTTGGGTGCAATAACTGGAAGGCCCAGTATTTACGCAGATTTTTCAGATCTCACGAGTGATTCGGGCTGGATGTCATCGCGGCCGTGGCGTTTCGGCTCTCTAGCTGCTTCCGCGTTGCTCCTCACCGGGGGTTGAGGCTGAATCCGAATGCGGTTCTGCCCGTTCCCGCTGAGGCCGGTGCGGGCTTCAACACAGCCTGTTTCCAGTCCAGTATCTTCAGCTCTCCGTCGAACGTCTCCGCCAGTGCCGTGCAGTTCTCCACCCAATCCCCACAGTTTCCGTAGAGAACGCCGTCGATCTCTCTCAGCTTGGGTGCGTGAATATGCCCGCAGATGACCCCGTCCACGCCGCGCGCAGCCACACTCTGCGCAGCCAGCGTCTCGAAGTCCAAAATGTACTGCATCGCCCGCTTGGACCCGCGCTTGACTGCCTCGGAAAAGGCGAAGAAGGGCATCTCCATGACGCTGCGCACCGAGTTCAAGGCGCCATTCAGCGTCACCAGAGCATTTTGGATGTAGACGCCGAGACCGTTGAACGATTGGTAGTTCCGAAGAACCGGATCGAACGCGTCTCCGTGAAGCGTCAGCATCCGGCGACCGTCGACCAGCTCGTGCTCACACTCCCAGGCCACTTGGACCCCGGCCAGCCGGGTCCCGAGTTCTACCAGATTACCCAGATACCGGTCGTGATTCCCCCGGCACATAGGAGACCTTCGTGCCGTTGTGCGCCCGGTCCAGAATCGTTTGTACAACCTGTGTGAATGCCGTCGGCCAGTGCCACCGCGCCTTCAACGAATCGGCGTCGATGATATCCCCGAGCAGATAGAGGTATTCCGTATCTACCGAGCGCGTGAATGCAGGCCTTGACAATATACCCTACAGGGGTATATTAAAATAATCCACTCAACCCGAAAAGGAAGAAACAACCGTGGCCAACGAGACCGACGTGTCGAAAAAGCGCGTGAAACAGCCCCACAAATTCGCCCTGCGGCCTCGCATGAACCGTATTGCCGGCCAAGTTCAGGGCATCAGCCGGATGATCGAGGAAGACCGCTATTGCGTGGACATCCTGGTACAGATCAGCGCCGTGCGTTCCGCGCTCAACCAAGTGGCCCTGCAGATCATCGAGGACCACACGCAGGGCTGTGTGCGCCGGGCCATCCGGGCCGGACAAGGAAACGAGGCCATCGCAGAGCTGATGGACGTCTTACATAAGTTCACTCGATAGCGTCTGTTGAGGGCGTACGAAGTCTTGGAACGCGATCCCGAACGAGAACTCGCCCAGGCCGATCCACCCGTCACGGAACGGGTCTTCCAAATCGGCGGGATGACGTGCGCGGCCTGTGCCCGTCGCATCGAGCGCGCGTTGCTCCGTCGGAAGGGCGTCGTGCAGGCATCGGTCAACCTGGGCACGGAGCAGGCCCACGTCAACTATGACCCTCGGCGCGGGCGCGTCAGGAAACTGAAGCAGGCGGTCGTCGACGCGGGTTATCAAGTCCTGGAAAAAGGCGCCGCCGTCGGGGATCGACGCGCGCGGAGGCGGGCCGAACTCGACCGGCAGAAACGGTCGCTGACTGGGGCCGCCCTCTTTCTGGCACCTCTCCTCGTTTTCGAGATGGGCATGGTGGGTCTGCCCCTGCCCGACGTTCTCTCCTCTACCCTCGACCCACGCCACGTGGGCTGGCTCCACCTCCTGCTCGTGCTGCCGGTGATGTGGATCGGCAGGCAGATCTACGCAGACGGGGTGCGCGCCCTGCTCCGTGGCGGGCCGAACATGTTCTCCCTCATCGCCATCGGCACCGCCACGGCCTTTGCCTTCAGCGCTTGGGGCCTTGGCCGTCTGCAGGCCGGACTTGCCGGCACGTTCGACGCTTACTTCACGGCCGTCTCCGCTATCCTCACCCTGATGCTGCTGGGGCGCTACCTGGAGACCCTGTGCAAGAACCGCGCGGGTGAAGCCCTCTACGCCCTGATGGATCTGCAGCCCAAGCGTGCCGCCCTGTTGGTCGACGGTGAGGAGCACGCGGTTCCGATCGATGACGTGGAGGTCGGCGACCTGCTGCGTGTGCGCCCGGGCGAGGCCTTGCCGACCGACGGCCAAGTGGTCGATGGGGCCTCGGTCGTGGACGAGTCGATGGTTACGGGCGAGTCGATGCCAGTGGCGAAGGGTGTGGGTGATCGCGTGATTGGAGGCAGCATCAACCAACAAGGCCTTTTGGCGGTGCGCACTACGCGCGTCGGGAGAGATACGGTGCTGGCACAGATCGTGCGACAGGTGGAGAGGGCACAGCAAGGCCAAGCGCCCGTCTCACGGCTGGCCGACACGATTTCCTGCCATTTCGTGCCGATCGTTATGGGCATCTCACTCGTCGCCGGCGGGGCTTGGCTGATCGGCGGTGCAAGCCCGGCCTTTGTCCTTCAAATCTTCTTGGCCATCCTGATCATCGCCTGCCCGTGTAGCCTCGGCCTCGCGACACCGATGGCCATCTTGGTCGGGACTGGGCGAGGCGCCCAACTCGGCATCCTGGTGAAGCACCCCGCCGCTCTCGAAGCAGCCGCCGGACTGGATACCGTCATCCTGGACAAGACGGGCACCATCACCACAGGGGAGGCAACGGTCACCGAGGTGATCGCGCTCGAAGAGAGGTCTGAAGAGGAGGTGCTCTCGCTGGCCGCTTCGGTGGAGCAGGGCTCCGAACATCCGCTGGCGCGAGCGATCGTGGCCCACGCCGGGGAACGCGCAACCGAACGCCACGCCGTGACCGACTTCGAGGCCGTGCCCGGCCACGGGGCGCGAGCCCGCGTCGGCGACTGCTGGGTCGTCGTGGGGAGTCGGAGAATGATCGGCGAACGCCTCGGGGTCGATCCGGATGAGGTGACGAAGCCGAGCGAAGAAGGCGCGACCCCGGTCTGGGTCGCCGTAGACGGCCGGCTCGTCGGCGTGATTGGCGTCGGCGACAGACTGCGCGCCTCCAGCCGGTCCGACGTTCAACGGCTCAAGTCATACGGCCTGAGAGTGGCCATGCTCACCGGAGACAACCACCGGACAGCGGAAGCGGTCGCCCGCCGGGTCGGCATCGACGAGGTGAGGGCGGAAGTATTGCCGGAGGACAAGGCCGCGGTCGTGCGGTCCCTGCAGGAAGACGGCCGCCGGGTCGGGATGGTCGGCGACGGAGTGAACGACGCCCCGGCCCTTGCGCAGGCCAATGTGGGGATCGCCATTGCCGCGGGCACCGATGTCGCGGTGGAGACAGCGGACTTGGTCTTGATGAACAGCCAGCTGTCCGACGTGGCTCGGGCCCTCAGGCTGAGCCGTGCGGTGATGCGCACGATCAAGCAGAACCTGTTCTGGGCCTTCTTCTACAACTCGGTCGGCATCCCGGTGGCGGCCGGCGCGCTCTACCTGTTCGGCGGCCCGCTGCTGAGCCCGATACTGGCCAGCGCGGCCATGGCCTTCAGTTCGGTCTCGGTCATCGCGAACGCGCTGAAGTTGAAACGGTTCGAGAGAAACAGGTCATGAACGCACATCTTCCGGGATATCGCTCATCGAAGGGTCGTGTTCGGAGCGTTCCGAAAGCGCGACCGCCGTGTGGGATGTTTTCCGATCAGGAAAGCACTCACCCATCGAATGACGAGGTCCAAGGTGGCTTCGCACGTGGGGAATGGGTCTGTCTCGCGAAAAAAAGACGAAGCGCCTGGCGTTCCCGCCAGGGCGAAGTGGGAGGTGCACCGATGCCAGCCGAGTCACGAACCGGTCGTCCGTGAGCGATGAAATGCGCTCTGGACCAATCTGGAACACCGATGAACGGAACCCCCGTTTTCCTCAGCACGGCACGGCGCCATTATGGCCCTACAAAAAGCAGGGGCACGGCTGCACCGTGCCCCCGAAGGCATCCACGTCCATTTGCGAAGAAATCTCTAACTCCGGCTCAAGCGAAGTTTCGTATTCCCTGCTCCGCGTGAAGGCCCTCAGTCACGCTCGTAGGCCTCGATTTCCGCGTCCGTCCAGACCTTCGTAACCCCATGCCGTTTCTGAAGCTCGGCCAACGCGTTGGCGTCGCCTTGGCGTGCCCGGGTGATCAACCGGCCTCGCTTCCTCCGCTCCGCCAACTCCGCTTCCTTGCGACTCGGCTGTTTGTAGTTTTGATTCATTTGGGTCCCTGAAAAGAATGTTGGACCTCTACAATTCTTAAATCATTATTTACAGTATGTTATAATAAATACGCAGAGCCTTTCTATGCGAAAAGCAGCGATCAAAGGTAGGTTGTAAAATATACCAAAAACAGCACATATACACAAGCGTATTGAGAGCCGGCGTCGCCAATTTGCGATCGACGGTTCAGGACCCATGTCCTGCCCGAGGTGGGTCCATTTGGGGACCAACTGACCGGAAGCGACACGACTGATCATTTCCGCGGGACTTCGCCATAACAAATCCCGTGCTCCAGATAGGTTTTCAGGAGCGTCAACGCCTCGCCCCATCCAACAGCGCACCCGATGCATATTTTTAGATCCTCGCCGTTTGCCGAATATCCCGATTCGGTCAACCGGACAAGCGTACCGCTGCCGAGCTTTTTAAGCGTAATGCAGACCGTTGTTGGATTGCTGCCGGGAGACCACTCGAACGAAAACTTCCGATTCCGATCTGCTTCGACTACGGGCCCACCATCCTCCGCAGTCCAGCGCCCTGCACCGAAATTCTTCCATCGCAGCGTAATCGATCCCCCACGCCTTGGCTCCACCGTCGTTCCATCGGTAAACCAAGCGTCCCACCCATCTCCGGTGGTGAGCAGCGCGTAGACGCGTTCGGAGGGCGCATCGATGTAAACCTCGTGTTCAATATCGGGCAGTTTTCCGACTTCATTCATGTCACGGATCCTCTCCGCCTGTGAGGCTGATTTGCCGATACCGTTGTGACTTGACCCAACCTGTTGGCACTGGCAGATCGGAGGCAAGACGAAAGCTCTCGGATAGGCCCATGATCGGTCCTTGGCGCGTTGTCGTTGGCCGATCCACAGGCCGCCATCAACGCGCGACCTCCGCGGAACTTCCTGCCGAGATCGACTTCTCAACAGCTCCCCAAATAACCTAATCGGAATTATTCACGAAATTCCTTAAATTATTTTACAACAGTCGTTTACTATAAGTTCTGTTGATCGCGTGATCGCAACGAAAACCTTTTGCCTGGGGAGCGCCACGGCGTGGACGGGATCCAGCGCCAACAGGAGCAGCGCCTGTCGCCGGTGTACACCTCGATCTTTCGTATCGCCGCGAGATCTCCTTGTCAGCAGGCCATCTCACCACCGCCGGCAACCTTCAAAGGAGGCGCGTTCTGCTCCGGCGCCTTGAAGGTGAAAGAGATGATACCTATCTTTCCGTTTCACGATGCAAGCATCAAAGAGGTCGCTTTCCGGTCTTGAATATTACCGGACCGCCTCCCGCTTGACACCTCAAGGAATATTCGGCATCATACCGCACTTTGAACGGCATTCATCCACCCCGAAACACCGCCGACCAGGACAAATTCGTGCACTTGCGAGATCTCAGGCCCGGATGCCTCCGATCGGTCGCCAAGACCGCTTGGCTGTCCGGCCGGAATCGATACTGTCCGATTTGCTCCAGGCATTCCCGCAAGTTTCTCGCGTCCGGAGTCATTCCGAGGCCGGATGCCCGATGCCCCTGGTGCGGCTCGCTGGAACGGCACCGACTGGTCTGGCGCTATTTTCGGGAACGAACCGACCTCTTCGACTCGAAACCGAAAAGGATGCTTCACGTTGCACCCGAAGCCCACATACGACGTCAACTGGAGCCGTTGCGCGGTCTCGACCACCTTGCCGCCGACCTGAGCGGCGTGGATGCCGCAGAGGAAGTCGACATCACCGATATCCGGCACCCCGACAATTCGTTCGACGTCATCTGCTGCAGCCACGTCCTCGAGCACGTTCCCGACGACCGCCAGGCCATGGCCGAGCTGCATCGCGTGCTCAGCCCGAGCGGCTGGGCGGTCCTGTTGGTGCCCATCACCGCGACCGAGACAGTTGAGGGCGGCCGTGCGACCGATCCGGAAACGCGGCTTCGGTTGTTCGGACAGGAAGATCACGTCCGTCGCTACGGCCCGGACTTCGTCGACAGACTTCGAGACGTCGGCTTCGAGGTGGAAAAATTCGTCGCGGGGGATTTTCTAGGCAGGGAAGAGCGCGTTCGAATCGCCGTTCACACAGAGGCCGCAGGAGAGATCTTCCATTGCACGAAGTAGATCTTAAGGAGAGGAACTCCGCAAAACCACGACTGCCGCGAGCGGTTCTAAACCTGATCGATCGCGGTTCAGGCGACACCCGACGAGAACAAGGTGCGCGAACAGATTCCGTAACTTTTTGTTTTAATGGTCGGGGCGCCCGGATTTGAACCGGGGGCCTCCTGCTCCCGAAGCAGGCGCTCTACCGGACTGAGCCACGCCCCGACGCTTCATTCGACCGCCTGTGACGGCCTGTGACGGCCTGTGACGGCCTGTGACGGCCTGTGACGGCCTGTGACGGCCTGTGACGGCCTGTGACGGCCTGTGACGGCCTGTGACGGCCTGTGACGGCCTGCTAAAAATACAAGAAAGCTGACCGGGTGCAAGCACATTCTCCAGAAAAGTCGGGGCCAAATGCCGTCCAAGGGCCGAGATCGGGTCGCATTGACTTTCAAGCGGCCGCGTCTGATATTCAAACGTCGACGGCCTCCCCACCGGGCCAGCCGATGAGGATCTGACGGCCTCAGGGCTGATCCGGTCACGGATGTCACAGCAGTCACGCGAGCCGAAACGGCCGCTTCCTTGCCGGGACGTTCACCTAAAGCTCGGCGAAGGATTTCAGAATAGGGGGATTTCATGAAGGTCGTATCGATCGAGCTGACGCATCACGACGTGCCGTTCGCCCCCCACGCGAACCAGTACCTTCAGTACTGGCTCCCCCACTGGCGGATCGCTCAGATCTGTCGAATCGAGTTCGACAACGGCGTCAGCGGGCTGGGAGAGACGATTCCGAACTACACCCACTGCAAGGTGCCTGACGACATCGAAAATCGCATCCTGGGGCATGAAGCCGCCGAGCTGATGTGGGAAGACGAACTGGGTGCAGGCGTCCAGATCGCCCTGATGGACGGCATCGCGAAGTCGCTCGGCGTGCCGGTATACCGGATCCTCGGCACCAAGGTGCGCGACTGGTGTCCGATCAGCTGGTGGGCGATGGACATGCCGCCGGAGGGCTGGGCGGAAGAGTGCCGGCAGGCGGTGGAGGCGGGCTACGTAAACGCCAAGCTCAAGGCGAGACCCTGGTTCGACCTGGACGCGGCCGTCCGTGCCATACTCGATGCCGTGCCGGCCGGCTTCGACCTGGACCTGGACTATAACGGCTCACTCGTCAATGCAGCGAACGCCGTGCCTCACCTGAAGGCGCTGGAGCGCTACGAGGCAGTCTCCATCATCGAGACCCCGATCCCCCAGGACGACGTTGCCGGGAACCGACAGATCCGGACGCACATCAACCGGCCGATCGCCATGCACTTTGGAGCTCCAGACATCCTGACGGTGCTCAAGGAAGAAGTCGCAGATGGCTTCGTCCTCAACAGGGGCGCTTCCGAAAACCTGTCTCGGGCCGCCGTCTGTCACAAGGCGAACAAGCCGCTCTGGCTGCAGCTCACCGGCACAGGCGTCACCACGGCGTGGGCCGCGCACCTGGGCGCCGTCATCCAGCAGGCCACGTGGCCGGCCGTCACCTGCGTGAACATTTACGGGCAACAGATGACCAAGTCCGAGCTCCATGTGAGGGCCGGGTTCATACGCGTGCCCGAGCGCCCGGGGCTGGGGATAGAGGTCGATCCGAAGCAGCTGGAGGAGACCCGCGTCGACTACACGTTCGTCGACCCGCCCAGGCACCTCTATCGCTACGTACGTGACAGCGGGGAGGTCACCTGGTACGGATGCGGCCTGCAGAGACTTCGGCGCGTCTACGCGGCGGACGCGCAGCCGATCTGCGAAAGGGGGGCTCGCCTGGAACTTGTGGAAGACGACGGCACCTGGCGCTTCGATGCGTTGTACGAGGAGACACAGGAGGGACCGGTGCGGGAGACCGAGAAGACTGCTCTGGGCGCCAAAGGAAGTGACAATACGGCGGCAGGGCGGCGGACGGACTGAATCTGGAAAGATCACGCAGCCGTGTCGCGGCCGGAGCCTGATCGGCCGGGCTTTCAGTCTGCCACGCCCTTGATCACAACGAATCCCAACACGAGAAGGATCACGAACAGGATCGACAGCAGGTTGAAATACCGGTCTACGAAGGTTCTGATGGAGGGCCCGAAGAGGCGGAACAGCCCGCCGACCAGAAAAAAGCGGCCGGACCTCCCGAGGACGGAACCCGCCACGAACGTGAGGAGGGGAATCCGGAAGAGGCCGGCGGAGATCGTGAACACCTTATACGGAATCGGAGTGAATCCTGCGACAGCCACGGCGATGAAGGCACGCTCCTTGTAGCGTCCGCCGACAGCGTCGAACTGCTCGGATACACCATAGAAGTCGATGATTCGATGTCCGACGAGCTCATAGAACTCCAGCCCGATGACGTAGCCGACGACTCCGCCCAGCACGGAACCGACCGAACAGACGAGCGCGTAAAAGAGGGAGCGGCTCGAGGCGGAAATCGCCAGGGCCATCAGGAGGACGTCGGGAGGAACGGGAAAGAAGGAAGACTCGGCAAAGGCAATCAAGAAGAGCGCGGGTGTACCGTAGGGGCTATCGGACCACCCCATCACCCAATCATAGCATCGCTTCAGCATTCCATCTCTGGCCTTCTCATCAACTGTCAATTCAAATTGACAGAGTCGGAAGTCGGTAGGAAGAAGAAATACAGCAAAGTGACGACCCTTGAGGGTGTCCGCCGTGACGACGGCCGGTTCGTCCTCGGGATCCCCGTAGACGCCAGTTAGCCATGTACGCTGAGATGTTTCCGTGAATCGCCCGGGCTGCTCAACCTGCCTCAAGTCTTTCGAGTCCGGTCCCACGACTTTCTGCGGTTAACGGCTGCTTGGACAAGATCTCTTGTTCTCTTCATGAATGTCTGCGTGTGATTGCTCTTTGTCCGCGCTTTCATCCTGAAGAGAATCCGAGGACGTGTGAACCTCTCGATCCTTGAACCCTGTCCCCCGGACGCGGAACGGTTGCTGACGGCAAGTTATGTCGAATGCGTTTGTTCTGTCAAGGGCTGAGGAACCGGTGGACCGTGACCGGCGGGTCTGCAACCGGGACTCCGCCCGGCGCCGGCCCGGTCAATCCCCCCCCACCTTTATCTGAAGGCTCTTGAAGCCTTCGATAAGCAGATCGATATCTTCCTGCGTGGAAACAGTCGCCTCGGGGCCCTGTCCCCGAGGGGAAAACCCGCCTCCCCGACCCGGTTCGAGCGGCATGACATACCTCAACCGGGCCTTCAGCAGGACATTCTCGTCCGCTTCATTCAGCCGTGCGAAAGCATCATCAATCGTCTCTTCGCCCCCGAAACCACCAGGGGGGCCAAAGCGTCCGGGTCCACCTGCTCCGCCGGAGTCATCCCCCAATGTCGCAACGGAACCTGCTTCGAGCTGGTAGACACCCGCGGGAAACGTATCCGGTACGCTGAGTGCCAGCTCGATTTCCCGGTCACTCCGCCGGCCAACGCGCAGCGAGGCAGTAACGGCCAGCGTGTCCCCGGGACTGATGACGGTATCCGCAGCAACATCCACCAACTTGGCAAAACGAGGCTCGGGGATCACTTCAACATGAACCTCGGCCTCCCGTACCTGCAAGGCGTAATCGTCTCTCGTCATAAGTTGGGCGAGTACCCGGGACAGGTCGTCAAAGGCATACCGAACCAGAGAGGCGAGCCGTCCTTCGGGCGAGGCGTACAGCCGGGAACGAGCGAGCGTCGAATCGGCGCCGACAAAGGAAATATCCGTGGTAACGCGGATACCGTGGTCCGGCTCATCTTCGACCCGGCTGGACAAAGGGACAAAAGAAGCACTGGCGACGAGATCGAGCGAGGTATATGGGTCCACACCGATGGTGGGCATCTTTTGCACAAGCTCGACGACGCCCCCCGATGGAAACGTATACACGCTCCTGATCGGTACCAATTCCGGTCCGTCATCGAGCACGCCGCGAACCGCGGGCAAGCGGTCTTCGGTCAGCGTGCCGCGCACCGTCGGGTTCAGCGTCACGAACTTGAACGGCGCCTCCAAATTGGAGATTTCTCCGAGCACCTGCGCTTCGATTATGGGAAGCTCCACCGGACCCGCACCCGCTTCCGACATGGCATGCCCAAAACCATATATTCGATCGCCGTCAACGTAGGATATGGTCCCCAGAGCGCCAATGGTAAGCTCACCCACCAGCAAACCAACCGCCAGCGGCCTGCCGGGCGCAAAGCTGTGCTGACGCTGCCGGGTCAAACCAGCGGCGACCACCTCGCTCAGGAGGGACGAACCCCCTTCAGGCGGCGACATACGATTGAATCCCGTGCTCAGCAAGGGGATATCCAGGGGGACGATACGGCTCCCCTGCAAAGTGGCCGCGCGTTTGGCCAACGGCACCGTTCCCTTAGAACCGATGACCCATTCGATGGGCGTGGCAAAGAAGTAGTACGGCGGGCTGTCCTGGGACTCAAATCCATAAGCGATGGCGCCCCAGGTGCCCTGCTCCGTGAAAATGGGGGAACCGCTCATACCCTTGGCAATCCCCCCGAGCTGTATCAAAACCGGATCGGAGGCTTCCACCATGTAGACCGGCATGGGCGGCAAGAAATCATCGACCACCTGGACGAACCTCATTTCAAGATCGGCGAGCTCGCCATTGGCAAATTCGGTCCGCATGAACACCGGCATGCCCGTGGGCATGGACCGAACCGAGTCGATCGGCACGATGGTGGATAGATCCCAGGGTTGCAATTCCCCGGTCGGGCGTACGACCAAAGGGGGAGGCACCTTCTTGCCGAAGTTCTGCGCAAAGACCACAAAGTCCGAAAACCCGATCTCACCATCGCCACTCAGATCATACTTCGCTTCGTACTTCTCATCACCCCGACGCGACCCGAACACGCCCGCAAAGATCACAAAGTCGGAAAAACCAACCGTCCCGTCGCCGTCAAAGTCGGACAGGGCCGTAGCGTTATCGCCGTTGGCATTCACCGTGATCGCATGCGTGGTTGTGCGATCATCGTCTGCATCGGAACCCATCGCGGCCTGACACGCAAATGCCAGCGCCCCGAGGGCCGCAATACACATCGTGCCTTTTGGGGAAGTCATCTTCACCTTCCTATTCGTGATGGAGTCAGGTGCCTGCGGTGGTGTGTGTCAAGATCGCCTTCGTAAGGTCTTACTTTGGCCACTTGGCGTGTAACGGTCGCGGTTTCCGAACTTGGTCATTGAATAGTGTATCTACTTGGAAAATAAGCTTTCAGATTGCATAACGTGTTGATCTCCGTATAGCGCGCCAAGTCGTCCAGCACCCGTTCGGGTTCCTCACTCAAAACGCGCCAATGCATGAATACGGCAGAGGTCTCCACGCGTTTCGCCACCTCTGTTCACACGGCGACGTCGCCTTTATCGACCTTTTCCGGCTGGGCAACGGAACCTTCAGGAGGGCCGTCAGCGGATCTTCCCCCAGCAGAGCGACCAGCGCGGCCACGCCCAGGGAAACGGCCAACCCGACATACGGCACCAGGTTCATGACGCCCGCCATGAGCCCGAGTGTCACCGCGTACCGAACCCCTGAGATCGTCAGCCCGACGCAGGTCATCAGGGCAACAGAGCTGCAGACCAGGACTTGCCCGCGCACATACTGTCCGAGGACGAGGTCCACGCTGCCGACCATCGAAACGACCTTGCCGGAATGGCGTCTCGGCAGCAGTCGCCGCAAAACGGCTTTGATCTTCTCATAATCTTTCAGAACGTAAAAGGTCACGAAAGGGATCATCAGCAGATTCAGCAGCGCGGCGACGCCGGAAGTCAGCCCCTTGAGCGCCTCGGTCGTATTGTGCGCGAAGACCCTGCCCACCTCGGGCAGCTTCTCGCGACGGAGCCCCGGCGTGCCGCCTGCCCCACCCCTATTGGAAGCATCCCGCTGACATCTTCAGTCGCTCGGCGGAGAGATCCGCCTCCCAGCTCCACACGAAATAGCCGTCAAACCCACACGCCTTCACGGCCTCCACTTTCCGTCTGAACAGATCGAGATCCCGGTTGTAAATCCAGATCCACGGGTAGATCTTCACCTTCCCGAACAGCGCTTCAAGGTAGACCGATTGCCTTTGGATGATGCTTGGATCGAACGCGTTCGAATAGCGCAGATCCTCGACGGGCGGCTGGATCGGTTCGTAGCCGGCCGGGCCCTCGCCCAGGCCCAGGACAGTCCGGAGGGCCCTCATAAACGCAGCAGAGGTTCTGTCTCCACTGTTCGATGCCAGTTCGTCCGATATGAACGGCAAGATCGTGCCCGGAACGTAATCCGGAAACTTGGGAGAAACCCAGTCGAACAAGGGATACAAGGAAACAAAGTCCGTCCCGACGAGGTTTGCGGCCGAAGGCAGGAAGAAATCCATCCCGATCTTCAAGTTGGGATTGGACTTCTCTGCTGACGTTCGTGCCGCGGTCGTCACCCGCCGGATGAAATCAGACATCGAGGTCATCCGGAAACGGCTCCACGCGGTCAAGAGCGGTGTTTCTTTCAGTGAATCCATCAGACCCCGGAAAGACGTCGTTCGATCCGGGAGGAGTCGACCCGAGATGAACGCTTCGCAGAACGAAGTCGCCGCCCGCTTCATCCCCTCAAAATCGAGTCCCGTGTCCTCTGCCCGCTTCCTGCAGTGGTCGCAAAAACAGACCATCAGCTCATCCACCCCCCCACGAGGCCACAAACGAAATTCCACGTGATTCAGCTCCAGCATATCGGCAAAGGACCAAAATTGGGCCGAGCGTCCCGCCAGTTCCTCTCCGTACTGGATCGTCATCGGGTTGTTTGGACAGCCCCAAATCATTCCCGTCTTCTTTGAATCATCCGACCTTTTTCCCTGCACTGTCACGGTGTCGAACTCGGCAAGGTCTCGAGTGAACGCCATGCTGGGCATCGTGTGACAGACGGTCCGGAATCCTTTCGATTCGGCCAGCTCCGCAAACCGGACGACGGTTTCAAACGCGTCCGGAGCTGCGGTTACGGGCAACCCGTCAAACCCGTCCGCGTCCGGAAGCAACAATGGCGTGGATCTTGGGTTTGGATCCAAAAAGTCCGGGATCAATACGTTGCTCAACAGCAACGTGTTGATCTCCGTATAGCGCGCCAGATCGTCCAGCACCCGTTCAGGTTCCTCACTCAAAACGCGCCAATGCACGAATGCGGCAGAGGTCTCCACGCGTTTCACTACCTCCGTTCACACGGCGATATCGCCTTCTCGACCTTTTCCAGTTGAGCAACGGAACCTCACGCTGCGGTCTTGGCCTCAATCTCACCACCGTGCGAAAAGGGTCACGGATGATCTCCGCAACCCTTTGTTTTAATGGTCGGGGCGACTGGATTTGAACCAGCGACCACTTCCACCCCAAGAAAGTGCGCTACCTGACTGCGCCACGCCCCGACCACAGATCCTATTGAGGCGGTGGAATCCACAGATCGAACCGCCGCCGAACCCTCAATCTAATCATTTCGCGCCGGGCCGTCAAGGCGTGGCCAGCATCAGGGTCACAATCCGTCTCCTGCCCGGCCTCCAACGAAAAAGCCGGCGGAGGTCTCCCCCTGGCTGACTGGAATCCGACTCTGCGAGTCAGTGAAATCATCAGTCCGCCGCAGTGCCATAATAACGCGACTTGTAGTAGGAACCTGCCGCTACCGTCACCAGAATGTTGACGACGGCAGCGACCGGGATCGCGATCACCATGCCCAGAACGCCCCAGAAGTGGGCAGAAACGACGAGCGCAAACATGACCCATGCCGGATGCAGACCCACCCGCCTTCCCAACACGCGGGGCGACAGAAAATTGCCTTCAATCGCCTGAACGATGACAAAAACGAAGATCACCTTCAGGAGGGCCGTCAACGGCTCCTCCCCCAGCAGAGCGACCATCGAGGTCACGCCCAGGGAAACGGCCAACCCGACATACGGCACCAGGTTCATGACACCCGCCATGAGCCCGAGCGTCACCGCATATCGAATCTCCGAGATCGCCAGCCCGACGCAGGTCATCAGGGCAATAGAGCCGCAGACCAGGATTTGGCCGCGCACATACTGTCCGAGGACGAGGTCCACGCTACCGATCATCGAAACGATCTTGCCGGAATAGCGTCTCGGCAGCAGACCCCGCAAAACGGCTTTGATCTTCTCATAGTCTTTCAGAACGTAAAAGGTCACGAAAGGGATCATCAGCAGATTCAGCAGCGCCGCGACGCCGGAAGTCAGCCCCTTGAGCGCCTCGGTCGTATTGTCCGCAAAGACCCTGCCCACCTCAGGCAGTTTCTCGATGAACCATTGCTGGATTTCGCCCGCCGACAAGCCCACGCCATAGGACTCGATCAACAACACGACCCTGTCATAAAGACGACCGATCGCTCGCCCGTAGGCGGGCAGATGTTGGACCAACTCTCGAACTTCGCCGGTCACTCTCGGAATGAGGATAACCCCTATGCCCGACAAAGTGCCCAGCACGAGCAACCCGATGACACAAAGAGACAGGATCCGCGAAATCCGCCTCTCCATGATCTGTACGAGTGGCGCGAGGAGGTAGGCGATGACGAATGAGATGACAAACGGCCAGAGCAGCCCCGAAACCTCGGACAAAAACCAGACGGCGAAGAGCAGACCGACGAGGATTCCAACTCCCTGTTCAAAACCGGTGCCTTTTCGAGCGAGAAAGAGCAGAAAAAACAACGTCACCCCAATCAGCAGGGGTGACAGCTCCTCCTTCAAGACGTAGAGGAAGACAGCGAGGAAAGCGAGGATGATCAGCCGAAAAAGGAACCGATCCGTCTTCGGACTCTGCCGGGAAAGGCCCGGGGCTTCGGTCTCGGGTTTGCCCTCTTCAGCCGGGGACACCATATCTTCTATCTTCTCGAGAAGAGGAAATTCTCTGCCTGCAGGTCCACATCGAAGAATCTGAGGAATCGTCTGGGCGGCACGGGGCTTTGAGACTCACCGATCAATTCCGGAATGCCGTCTCCATCTATGTCTGCATAGCCTATTTCCAGGCCAAATCCCTCAGGAAAGCTCCATTCGACGCTTCGGTAGTTCAGGTCGACGACAAACCCCGTATTCAAAGCCAGTTCAAGGTTCCCGTCCGCATCGAGGTCCCCTGTGACCATCCTCTGCGCAAACAGGCCCAGCTCGCTCTCCCATTCCACGAATAGATTCAGACAGTCAAAGATGAACAATCGGGAGGCGGCGATCTCGCGCGCGCGCTCCTGTTGTTCCCGGGTGCCCGCTCCGGGGGTCTGGAAGTTTTCTACGTCCACGACTTTCGACGCGGAAAAAACGAGTTCCAACTGCGGGTCCTCGTCGACGTTTTCGACCAGCATGGAAGAGATCCCGTCGTATTCGTCCCGTTCGATCTGCCACACGACCTTGTAGTCATCGGCCTTGTAGATGGCGATGTCTCCAACCTCCGTGTAGGCCATAATCTCGAGCTTGCCATCTCGATCGATGTCTTCCACGAACACCTGAGCGATCGCCGATCTGAGCGGATCGCTGACCCACTCTTCCCGGAAGCCCTCTTTCTTGAGCCGCAGCACACGCACGCTTCCAAAACGGTCTCCGTATACAACGCGCCGGTCGGCCCCCTCGTCAGAATCGATGATCTGGATGGCATTCATTCCATACACGAATCCGCCGAACTGGATCCTTTCATCCCCTTCCCAACGATACCACCCCAAATCGCCCGCGTGCGCGGAAAAGGTCCAGGAAAAAAGGATTGTCGCGTATAGGAAGTGGTGGACCGTTCGCATGACAGACCCCGACGTCGCTCAGAATATGCTGAACCTGAAGTTGAGATATTTCGACGGATCTCTCGTGATGTTCTCGATGAGGCTATCGACAGACGTCAGCGTCCCTTCCAGTCCTTCGTAGACCTGATCATCTTCGAGCAGCCGGCCCAACGTGCCTTCGCCATTGCGAAGTCGTTGCGTGACCACATTCAGATTGTCGAACATCTCCCGCATCGACACGGACGCGCCCTGGAGATTCTCTGAAGCCTCGATCAGGCTCTCTGTGGCCTTGCGCAGGTTTTCCGCAGACTGACGAATCCCATCCCTGCTGTCGGACAGTACTCCGTTCGCCTGCCCCGAAGCCATGGCCAAACTGTCGAGGACCTCGGAAATGCTCTCCCGGCTCTCATCGAGCGTCATCTTGAGGCTCAGGGTCGCGTCGTCCATCTGACTCAGCACACTCTCGACGCGCGAAAGGTTCTCCTCGCTGGCCACGTGATCCACGGCGCGCTTCAGATCCCGCGCCATGTCGGCGGCCTGTTCGGAAAGCTCCTCCAATCCGGTCGACGAGACACCTTTGACGAAGGCGCCGTCGGGCAGCACGTCGACATCGGTGCCAATCTGGATCTCAATCATCTGTTCTCCGAGCACGCCCAGGCTTTTCATGATCACCTTCGAGTCTCGGGGAAGATCGCGATGCTGCTCGAAGCCGATCGTGACTCTCGGTTGCCCTTCGTCGATGTCAATCCTCAATACCTTGCCCACTTTTGCGCCACGAATGGTGACTGGGGCACCTCGGTTTAGCCCCGATACGGAATCAAATGTGGCAACGAGCCGATAGCCGCCCGCTGCTCCGGCAAACCGCTCAGAAAGCCACATGGACCCGACGACGACGATGGCGACCGCGACAAAAACGATCGCTCCGAGGACGACTTCCCGCCCACTTCGATTCATGTTCGACCTCTTCTATAGTTGGCCAGACACAAAAAACTCATAGATCTCGTTTTCTCCTTTTTCGAGCTCCTCGGGAGACCCCGCCGCAGCAACCCTGCCTTCATAGAGCAGCGCAATATGGTCGGAGATTCGGTTTGCCACGTCGAGGTCGTGGGTCACCACTACAGAGGTAATGTCCAAGTCACTTTGAAGCTTGACAATCAATTCGGCAACCACGTTGACGGTCCTTGGGTCCAGCCCGGTTGTCGGCTCATCGTACAACACGAAATCCGGGGAGAGCGCGATTGCCCGGGCCAGGGCGGCACGCTTTCGCATCCCCCCTGACAGGTCCACCGGCATCATCTCCTCGGCACCCTCCAACTCGACCTCCTTCAGGCAGACCCGGACCCGCTCCGATATCTCCTTTTCATCCATCTCTCTGTGCATCCTGAGCCCGAAGGCCACGTTCTCCTTGACGGACAGGGAGTCGAAAAGGGCCGAAGATTGGAAAAGCACGCCGATGCGCTTCCGCAGATCGAGCAGTTCGCGCTCTTCGATGACGTTCATATCGTATCCAGCCACTTCTACACGTCCCCGCTCAGCCTTCAGAATCCCTATCACGTGCTTCAGCGTGACGCTCTTCCCACAACCGCTTGGACCCAGTATCGTGGTGACCCCCCCCCACTCGATCTTGAGATCCAAACCCCTCAGCACCTCCTTGTTGTCGAACTTCTTGTAGACATCGTCAAAGACGATCGCAGCCCCGTTCCCGGCCATGCTTCCTCCACGCGTTTCAGGGCGGTCAGTAGAGCAACGCCAGGTTAAGAAAATAGTCCAAAACAAGAATAAGCGCAGCAGAAATCACGACTGCCGCGGTCGCGGACCGTCCCACGCCTTGGGCCCCGCCATCTGTCTCGAGGCCAACGTAGCAGCCTACGAACGTAATCAACCCTCCAAAAACTGTTGCCTTCGCGATTCCGACGATGAAATCGTACGTCCGGAAATCGAGTTTCATACCCTTCACAAAGTTGAAGATGCTGATATCCATTTCTTGGACCGCCGTGGCGAACCCGGTGAAGATCGCGACAAAGCTGGAGAAAATCACAAGCACAGGAATCATCAGAAATCCTGCGAGCATCCTGGGCATCATCAAATATCCGACGGGGTCGACAGCGAGGGAGGTCAACGCATCCACCTGCTCGGAGACCTTCATTGTGCCGACCTCTGACGCGATGCCGGCACCTACGCGACCCGCAAGCACGAGACAGGTCAGGACGGGAGCAAGCGAGAGGAGAACCGAGCGAACGAGCATGCTTCCAACCATGTAATCAGGCACGTACGCTTCCATCTGGTAAGCGATCATAATTGACATCGCCATCCCGCCGAAGGCCGAAACCAGGCAGACGAGGAATAGAGATCCCACACCGATCGTGTAGCAATGGTCGATCACCTGCCGGCGATAGAAGTAGACGTGCCTCAACTCTCTGAGGCATCTGACAAAATACCGATACATGTGATAGGTGTGGCCAAAGAACTGGAACAGTCGATCTCTGATAAAGGCAAAAAGTTCTGTCATCGCCTCATCTCCTGTCGATCACGCTTGTGCCGCATCCAACGAAGGATAGGGCACTTTCAGATACGATATTTCATCAATTGGGGAAAGAAAAACCACAGGACTGAAAAGAGCAAGGTGCCCGGAAGGACAACGCGGGGTCGGAGATGGCAGTTCGGGAGAACGCGGTAGTCGGTCTGGCCGTCGCGCCAGCACTCAGAAAGCCATGGGACATTTCGCAATCTGAAAAGGACCGTCCCGAACGACGTCGATCTGGTAAGATTGCGCGTCCTCCCTTCGATCCTCTCGGAGGGTCTCGAATCACGGGATGATATTGGCGATCCCAACGCGACGCCTCAACAAAAGGTGACTTTGGATGCCACAGGACCAGACGGCTGTAGTTTAAAAAATGACAAGCGTTAAATCAATGAGTTTCTGTTATCCGAGCGGTCTTTTATCTCAAAAAAGGCGGGTGGGGAAAAGGTCCCCACCCGCCACGATTGTTGCGGATCGATACTACACGAGGTCTTTCCAGGATCCTTCAGCGGATACACGCTGCTTGAAGAACCGTTGAAGCTTTCCGAGCGCGCGATTCCGAATCTGCCGCACCCGTTCTCGCGTCACGCCCAATTTAGCGCCGATCTCTCCGAGGGTGTGCCTTTCCTCGCCATTGAGACCGAAATAGTCCCTGATCACACCGGCCTCACGTTGGTCTAGACAGGACATCATCGACTCAGATACGAGCTCGACGCAATCTCTGTCCAGCACCAGCTGGTCCGGCTCCGGGTCTTCCGCCTGCAGGACCTGAAGCAGCGTCTGCTCCCCAAGCGAATCCAAGGGCGCCTCTAGAGAAAGGTCGGATCGCACGCACTGCAAGGCGCGCTCAGCTCGTTTCATGCTGATCTTCATGTCCGTGGCAACCTCATCGAGCGTCGGAATCCGGCCCAGTTCCTGGGTCATTTGTCCCCAACGCTTGGCCATGCGGTCCATGTCTTCCCGGCGATTTGCAGGCACGGATACCGTCGGCGTGCGTTTCAATGCATTCAAGATGGACTGACGAATCCACCAGACGGCATAGCTGATGAGCTTGTAACCCCGCCGTTCATCGAACCGCTTCAGGGCCTCCAGCAATCCGACGTTGCCTTCGGCAATCAGATCCGAGAGCGGCACGCCTCTCCCCTGATATTCCAGAGCCACACGCACCACAAACCTGAGGTTGGAGGTGATCAACCTGTCGACGGCGTGCGGATCTCCTTTCCGCGCGCGGCGCAGGGTCTCCTCCTCCTCCTCCCTCGGCATGGGCGGATATTTCCGAAGCTCCTTCAGATATCTCTGAACGGATATGTCGTGCGTATAGGGCTTTGGCATGGGTTTATTCGGTTCCAAACGACGTTACCTCTATCCGTGGTTCCGGCTCAAAGAGCCGCAACCATTAGACGGCCCATCCGTTGGAAAGTTCCACGCTTGCCAGAACTTCGAACACGGTCCGGCAGCCATTTTTGACAAGAAACTGGGGCTCTCCTGCCACTGTGACAGAAGGGCGCAGACTTGAGACGTGGGAGAATCGGGCCGGGCAAATCTGCCATCGCGCCCATCGTGCGTGCCAGCAACTTTCTTTTTCCCTGCGAACGCATCTGATTCATCGACGTTCCGGCCCTCGATCGAAACAAAAAAAGAGGGCTACGACATACTTTGCCGCAACCCCCGCGTCTGGTGGGACATACAGGATTCGAACCTGTGACCTCTGGTTCCGGAGACCAGCGCTCTATCCAGACTGAGCTAATGCCCCGGCCGGTTCAAAAGGTCCTATCAGCCCCTCTTCTTGTGTCTATCTCTACGACGGCGTTTCTTTCTCTTGTGCGTGGCAATCTTGTGCCGTTTTCGTTTTCTTCCACAGGGCAAAGGCGCCTCCTTCGGGTTCCCTCGTTGTCTTATGGCCTTCTGTGACGATCATCAACCCCGGAGCGGAGCTCCCGGGACGGCTTGAAAACGGGAACCGGCCTTTCCGGAATCTTCACGACTTCACCCGTCTTCGGGTTTCGCCCCGTCCTCGAAGCCCGAGTCACCACCTTGAACGTACCAAAGCCTCTGATCTCGATGTGATCTTTCTGTTGTAGGGCAGCGATGACGGATCTGAGAAGCTGCTCCACGACCGCTGCGGTGTCGGTCTTTGTCAGTCCCGTAGCGTCTGCGATCTGGTTCACGATGTCGGCCTTGGTCACTTCGTATCCTTTCTCACAAGCAGGTGGCCGGGCGAAATGGTCTTGTAAGCATTGACGCCCCCGGGCCAAGCGGGTGGCTTTCTGCCTCGGCCGAAGGCCGAACAGAAAGGATGCGCAGCATCTCCTCGACTCCACTCGGGCAGGCTCAATTTTCCGTGAGCCGTGGGACCCTGTGCAATGCACGGCCTTTGGCCACGAGTCAAACCGCCACCGCGAGCAATCGAGGAAATTCAAACGTCACGGGCCATATGGATTCATCCATGAATTGGCTAAATGATGATAAAAAAATACTTTTCCTTTGTCAACAGAAATTCCTCTGCCCAATGGAGTTACGGACATTGGAAGGAATTCATACGCGGGGATGCCAGAGAAATACATTCAGGTCGACCTTCCCGTTTTGAAATTGGATGCCTTCCTTCTCCAGACATCTCTTCTGGGTCCGGCCGGCTGCGTGCCGATTCGACCGGATCGAAACTCGCCCCTGCGCATTGATGACCCGATGCCACGGACAGTCGGACCCCGGCGGCAATGCGGACAGTGCCTGTCCGACATTTCTCGGCCCTACGCCGGCTTGTTCGGCAATTTGCCCGTACGTCGCAACCGTCCCTTCGGGGATCGTCGCCACGACGGCATAGACGCGTTGGAACAGGAGCTCTCTGTCACTCAGACCCAAGACTCCCGGTGCGGCCGTGAATCCACATCTCCAGATACTCCCTGGGATCATCCAGGTCCGCGCAGCTCCTGAAGACGGTTACCGCGTCCTTGAGATTTCTGCCCGCTGCCTCGTAGACACGCTCGAACAGATCCAGCTTCGACGTATAGGTCCGAAACGAGGCCAGCCGAGCGTTGTTCAACTGCCACTCCAGAAATCCCGAGTATGAATCGGTTTGAAAGGGCAAGTCTGAAAATCTCGACTTCGCCTCAGCGAAAATCTTCTCGCGTTCCGACACCTTTTCGTGCGATTCACGATCGGAGGCGTAAAGCGCCTCGAGTTCCCCGATCAACCCGGCCATAAACGTCAGGAAGGGTCGGCGGTCTGCCCTGCGTGCCAGGACCTCTCGGGCCGAAGGAAAGTCCGGGCCGTGCTTCGCTTCCAGGAAAAGCAGGCTCCCGGCTTCTCCGACAAAGGTGGCGAGGCCCTCGTTGAACGGGACGTCGGAGGGAATCCAAACGGTTGCGTGCGTCAGCTCGTGAATCAGAAGATTCGCGAGATCTTCATCTCGAAGGCGCAGCATCGAACTCAGAATGGGATCCGAGAACCACCCCAGCGTGCTGTAGGCGCTCACGGGCCGCAGGTAGGTATCGAATCCCTGCGACGCCAGCTTGTTGCGGTCCCGTTCCGCAAGCTGGAGGTCAAAATAGCCCCGGTAGGGCGCGAGACCCACGACCGGATAGCGCCATTGCACAGGATCCAGCCGGTCTTTCGGACAGACAACCAGGGCCCAGCAAGCCGGCCCGGCTCCGACGTCGCAATAGGTCGTGTAGTTCTCGGAAGGTTGCAACCCGATCTCTGACTGCCCGAACGCAACGATTTCCTGAACCAACTCGAGCTTTTTCCGGACAACCGGATCGACGCCCTCACGGCGCAGCACCGCTTCGATCGGCTGTCGATTCCAGACCAGATCTGCTTGCCCTCGAACGAGCTGACTCAGATAGCCGAGATTCAGATCGTATCCAAAAAGGGCGCAAATGAACAGAAGGCTGGCTTCCAGGGATCAAGATCCTCCCGTCTCCATGAAATAGTAACAAATCATGTGTTGCAACAGCATGTGCACATCTTCGATATGGCCCATATGATCCGAATCCACCACGATCGGGAGATGAACGAGACCTGCCAGCTCCCCCCCATCGAATCCAACGAACCCGATCGTTCGACAGCCCATCTCATTCGCGTAGCGAACAGCCCGCAGAACATTTTCGGAATTTCCACTTCCGCTGAACCCGATCAACACATCCCCGGGCTCGGCGAAATTCCGCAACTGCTCCACGAACAGATCTTCGTAGGAGATGTCATTGCTCAAGGCGGTCATCCACGCCACGTTATCAGTAAGCGAAATCGCCTTGAATCGCTTCTGGCTTCCGAGCGACGCCCCCTTCCCGAGATCGTTTACGAAGTGCGAGGCGGTGCTTGCGCTTCCCCCATTGCCGATCGCATAGACCCGGTTTCCCGTCTGGCGTGCGTTTCCGACGGTCTGAATGACCTCCGCGATCTTTGAGGGATCCAGCCCTGCCAGGGCGTGCGTACCTGCCACAATGTAGCGCTCAGCGAACTGCTTGGATGTTTCAGCCATGCCGTGCCTCCATCCACAAAGCCACCCTCTGAATCGGGTGACCCCTTAAGTCAATTTTCGACCCCGTAAACCGTAGCCAGGCGTAACGCGATCTCCTGCCAGTCCAGGCTCCGAGCCCTTTCAAGCGCCGCCTGACTCGCGGCTCTCAAATCCCGCCCCCGGATCGCCTTCAAGGCAAGCTCCAGCCCATCCACATCTTGCGGATCATAAAGTATCCCCATGCTCTCATCTATGAGCTCGGGGAGACAGCCCAGCTTGGGCAGAATGACCGGTTTTCCGAACGAAAGCGCAGTAATGGCAGATCCCGAGGTCAAAATTTCGACAAACGGAAAGACGGCCACATCGGCAGCGTTGACGTAGGTTTGGAATTCGTCGTTTTCGAAGAAGGGAGAGCTGAACACCTGCACGCGGCTGTCGCGACGGCTCAGGGACCGCAGCCCTTCGGCGTATTCGGGATCGATCGTCGATTCTCTCATCATAAGGGCCAGTATGGCATCCCGGTCCGTGACCCTGCAGAACGCCTGGATCAAAAACTCGATCCCTTTGTAGGTCCTGGCGTTCCCGAAGAAAAGGTAGACGAAGGCACCCTGCGGAATCTCGAGTTGTGCCCTGGCATCAAACCTCGAAATCTCGTTTGGGAAGACGTCGATGAAGTGGCCGTGGGGAATCACGTGAAGTCGCGCCGCCCGGTGGAACTGACTTTGGGCCAGTTCGGCCGCATAATTGCAGTGGACAATCAGGTGATCGGCGGCTCCAGAGACGACTGCTCTGCCCAACCGGTCGATGGCGGGGAACGGTCGCTCGTGCGGATACAGATTGTGCATCGTCCAGACCACCCGGTAGCCCAGGCTTCGCGCGAAGCTCAGGTTGTCAGTGAATCGGGCAAAGCGTGCCACCGTAGACTCAAGGTGATCGGCTCGGTAGAATGGGTGAAGCCAGTTGAGGTGGAGCACATCGTGATTGGGCCGCTCGGCCTCCAGCCAGTCTCGGCTGAAGTCGTAGTCGCCCAAATCGAGGTGGACATCGAGTGTTTCCAGTGCACGTGCGAGCAGACCTGCATACGGATTGCATCTGTGTTCGAGCGTCAGACCTCCGACCTGTTCCCAGAAGAATAGCACGCGCATGGTCAGCAGACGCCTCTCAGTACCCCTTTTTTTTGGCGATCTGGCTGAGAAGGGGTTCGCCCGCGATCAGCCGTCTCAGATTCTCGCAGAAGAGGTCGAGGATTCTCTCTCCGCGATTCGGCGAACCTCCTGCCGTGTGGGGGCTAATCACGACATTCTCCATATCCCAGAGCGGATGGCCCCTGGGCAGAGGCTCCTGCGGCGTGCAGTCCAATCCGGCGCCTCCGATCCAGCCAACTTTCAGCGCGTGCAGAAGCGACTCTTCTTCCACGATCTTGCCGCGCGTTACGTTGATGAGCAGGGCGTGCGACTGCATCTTCTCAAAGGCCGCGCGATCAAACATGCCCTGCGTGGCTGGCGTGAGCGGCGCGCAGATCGCCACGACGTCGGATAGCGCCAGCAGGTCATCGAGCCTGTCGATCCCCCAGCACGCCTCGACATACGCCGGGACATCCAAGTCTTCGGTATCTACTGCCAGGATCCGCATCCCGAACGCACTTGCGCGAACCGCCAGGGCTCTACCGGTGCCGCCCAGACCGACGATGCCCATCGTCCTGTCGACAAGCTCCCAAGATGCCTTCCGGATTGGCATTCGCTCGCGCCAGTCCTTCGTTCTAACGGCCTTTGCAACACCTCGCGTCAGAGCGAGCAGAAGGGCCATCGCCTGCTCGGCAAGGTGGACGCCCACGGTCCCCTTTCCGCTCGTAAGCACGATTTCGCTCTCCACGAACTCAGGAAAAAGAAAACCATCTGCACCCGCGGCCATCGTCTGGATCCATCTGAGGCGTTCTGCCCGCAGAAACATGCCACGGTCGATTCCGCCGAAGATGATGTCGATGCGCGGCATGAGCCTCAGCACCTCTTCATAAGTCACAGGGATGAAGACTTCCACATCTCCGGAAACAGCCTGGATCCGATCCAGATGGTTTTTCGTTTCCACGGCCAGGGTTTGGTGCATGTCTGGTGTAATCAGCAGCTTCACGGATTGACTCCATCTTTTTCGAGGACCAAGGAAACGGCCAGCCAGCCTCCGACAGGAATGATCGTGGAGATCAACCGGGGATGATCTGCCACGCGCTGATTGTAGACCTGAATGCCCACTCTTCTGTCCCCTTCTTCGAGGCGCTCGTGGACGTGCCCGTGGCCGTTGGCGTTGTCGGCGACGATGAGCCCGCCCGGTCTCGTGTGTTCCAGCGCAAAGTCCAGATAGCTCGGATAGGCTTCCTTGTTCGCGTCGATAAAGACCATGTCGAAAGGTTCATCTGTTTCGATCGTCTTCAGCAAACGCAAACCATCGCCCAGGCGTAAGTCGATTCGGTCGCCCAGTCCGGCTATCTCGAAGTTTCGTCTGGCCCACTCTGCGTGGTCTGCTTCGACCTCGAGGGTGATCAGTCTTCCCTCCGGGGGCAGGGCGCGCGCCAACCAGATCCCGGAATATCCAGCGAGTGTTCCGAATTCCAAGATACGTCTGGCATCAATCGTCTTCGCGAGTAGGTAGAGCACCTTGCCCGACTCGGGGCTGACGGAGATTCCAGGAAGACCGGCTTCGACGGCCGCCGGCATGACAGCCTTTAGGAGTTCATCCTCCTTGGCGAACATTTCCAGACGATAGGTCTCCGGATCGGGGTAGCTCGATTGGATCAACTGCCGTATCTCCTCGTCGTCAATAGATCTCGGGCACAAACGTCTGGTTGGATTTGGGTGGGCGAACGTAGTCCTTCTTCACCTGGCGCGGAGGCAGTTCGATCGGTTGCGGAGGCAAGTCTTCGTAGGGAATCTGACTCAAAAGATGGCTGATGCAGTTCAATCGCGCACGTTTCTTGCTGTCGGCCTCGACGTCGAACCAGGGAGACTGCCTGGTATCGGTGTTTGCAAACATCTCGTCCTTGGCCTTGGAGTAGTCCACCCATCTGTGGTAGGTCTCCAGGTCCATCTGGGAGAGCTTCCACCGCCTCGTCGGGTCGTGGATCCGCCTTTCGAAGCGCCTTACCTGCTCTTCGTCGCTTACCGACAACCAGTATTTGATCAGGATGATTCCGGAGCGAATCAGCATTCTTTCAAATTCCGGACAGGATCTCAGAAACTCGCGATATTCCGCCTCCGTGCAGAACCCCATCACCCGCTCGACGAGCGCCCGGTTGTACCAGCTTCGGTCAAACAGGACCATCTCTCCTGCCGTCGGAAGATGCGCCACGTAGCGCTGAAAATACCACTGCGTCTTCTCCCTTTCTGTCGGGACACCCAGGGCCACGACCCTGCAGATCCTTGGATTCAGGCTCTCCGTGATCCGTTTGATCGTCCCCCCCTTTCCCGCTGTGTCCCGCCCTTCGAAAACGACCACGACCTTCAGGCGCTTGTACTTGATCCACTCCTGGAGCTTGACAAGCTCTACGTGCAGCTTGGCCAGCTCCCGTTTGTAGACCTTGTTCGCGAGTTCCGGCTTCCGCGCCTTATCCGCGCCAGATTCCTGCGCTGAAGCGCCTCTGCTCCTCTGTTTTTTCTTCATAAAGCCTATCTCACGTGAACCGTCTATGCGATCCACCTTACCTGCAAAATTCACAAAAAAAGGACCTCTCCCCCCGGCCCCCTCTCCTGCGAGGAGAGGGGGAGCCGAACGAAGTGTTGCGTAAACAACGTTTATACATTCTGTGATTGCTCGGACAACGCCATCTCGTCACCCTCCCAATTGCAACTCGCCGACCCATCACGATGTTTCGACCGGATTTTCTTTCATTCGAAACGTCTTCATCCAATCCAACCGTTCATTAACCGATCACAGTTCCCCCTTCCTCTCAGGAAGGGGGGCAGGGGGTAGGTCTCGTCTGTTTCAAACGACACAAATACAGAATGTATTACACATGGGGATTCACCGTTTCGTTACGTCCACAAGGTAGGATACGGCCGGAAGAGGTTCCCGGAAGCGCCTCTCCGCACGGCGCCTCGTTCGATCAGCCTCCAGGACGTCATTCGGCCCCCACCCGTAACGCTATCCCGTCACAAAGGCCTTGTGAATAGCCCGCACCGCGGGCTTGTAGTCCCGGGTTTCAACCCCGACGATAATGTTCATCTCGGAGGCGCCTTGGTCGATGATCCGCACATTTATCCCTGACGTGGCGAGGGCATTGAAAAGTTTGGCTGCGACGCCGATCCTGTGCGACATGCCCTCACCTACCGTAGCTATAAGCGCCAGTCCGGTGATCAAGGCGGTGCGATCCGGCTTCACGGCCCGACGGATATCTTCCAGAAGCGCCTCCCCCTTTCCGTCCAGCTCCTCATCCCGAATCACGACGGACATCGTGTCTATCCCGGAAGGGGTATGGTCGTAACTGATGTCGTGCGATGCGACGACCTCCAAGATCTTCTTCCCGAATCCCCTTTCCTGATTCATAAGGGCCTTCTCAATGTACAACATCGTAAAATTGGGCCGTCCCGCGATCCCTACCGTGACATCATCTGTCGATTCACGCTTGGACAGGATCATCGTCCCGGGGTCATTCGGCCTGTTCGTGTTGCGAATATGGATCGGAATTTGGGCTTCTCGTACTGGAAACATCGCTTCGTCGTGAATGACGGTGGCCCCCATGTAGGAAAGCTCCCGAATCTCCCGATAGGTGATCTCGCGCACCGGCCTCGCATCAGGAACAATGGTTGGATCGGCGGTAAGGAGGCCCGATACATCGGTCCAGTTTTCGTAGATCCGGGCGCCCACTGCACGAGCGACAACGGCGCCCGTTATGTCGGACCCGCCTCTCGGGAATGTCTTGACGTTCCCCTCGGCGTCTGCCCCGTAGAACCCGGGGACGACGTAGGTCCCCTCCCCTTTTAGCCTGCGCTTCAAGAGATCGTAACTGATCGGATCCAAAAGCCCGTCGGTCCGGAAGCGAAGCACGTCTGCCGGGTCTACGAACGTTGCCTTCAGCAAGTCCGCCAGGACCAGGCCGCAGATAAATTCACCTCTCGATCCCACATAGTCTCTGCTTGCCCCGTCCTGAATCTCTTTACGCAGGCGGGCCAACGAGCCGTCCATATCGATGCCAACCTTCAGATCCTCAGCCATCCGCCGGTAGCGACTCTCGATTCTTCCAAACGGTTCGGATATGTCCAGCTTCTGCCTGGCAAGCTCCCGACAGAGGTAGAGCAGATCCGTAATCTTCGTATCCTCCGGGCCGCGCTTGCCAGGCGCGGAGGGCACGAGAAACCTTCGGCCTCTGTCCGAGGCCACAATGTCTCTCACTTTCCTGATCTGCTCCGAATCGGCCAGCGAAGTTCCGCCAAACTTGCTTACAACGGATCTCATGTTCGTATCCTACAAAAAATCACAAGGCCGGATGCCTAAGCCATCCGGCCTTCCCACGCACAGGTCCAGCCATTTCGGAGATCAGCGCGACTGGCCGCTCCCGATGAAGTGAAACGCACCGATCTTCCAGGATGGGCGGTCGTTGTGGATCAACAGAACGTGGGGGACTTTGTCCGATGACACGGCATCCGTACCTACAAATAGAGCCTTTCCCGCTGAATTCGGAGGACCTTCAGCATGCGCTTGGCCTCGGCCATCGAAGAGTCGATCAGCACGGCCTCGTTCAAAGCCTTGATGCCCGCATCCAGGTCTGACAATTGGCCTGTGTCTTCGTGAATATAGGTATAACTCAATCCGATCGTGTGATAAGCACGTGACCTGTCCTCTCTGGAGAGAAACTCATAGGCGAGTGCCTTCTCCGCCAATTTAATGGCCGCTTTGAAACGGGCCTTTCGGAAGGTGTAAAAGGATGCAAAGACCCTTGCGTGTGCCTTCACGTCTTCGTTAGCGGCGTATTCCAAGCCGCGGTCGACGATCTCCGAGGCTTCGGAGTAGCGCCGGAACGCTTCCAGCATGCGGGCAACCTCTACGGCCTGCCTACAGAGTCTGTCCCGCCATTCACGGTCCAGGGCCGTCGCACGAAACGTATATTGTGACCAGAGGCGATCCTGCTCGTTCCATACCTCGACGACATCGTTGGCAGTCAACTTGTCCTTCAGCTTTGCAGCGGTCCGGGAATAGAGGTACGTCCTGTTGAAGTTGAACACGCCCACCTTTCTGAGGCTGGGCGGATAGTCTGGCAGAAGCGTGCAGGCTTTCCTGTAAGCCGCCAACTGATCCTCTTTAGGCCTCACCTCTATTTCAGCCAGGATTTCCTCTACCTGCAACAGTTTGAGATAACGCTCTTTCGCCCTTCTTCCCGCCTTCGTGCCCGAAAATTCCTGGGCGATTTCTCGATAGCGCTGGATGGCTCTTGGAAGGTCTCCTAGCTCTTCCTCCAGGTCCCGTACGGCCACAACCTGCCTTTCAGCCTCCTTTTGTGCTGCCGCGTTCCAACCCTGGCAGCCGAATACACCCAGCACCCCGACGATCGTCACAGCACCAAGAGAGATCCGAATGTTCTTGAAACGCATCGTTACTCCAAATCTGTTCCTGCTGCCTTCTCTGGACAGGCTGCGCTCTGCATCCTTTCGACAAGCCTCTTGTTGAACTCCTGACCGGTTTGAAGGCCCTGCAGCTTGAGTTGATAGTTAAGTGCAATCGCCTCGGAGATGACGGTGATGTTCTTTCCTGGATAAATCGGGACCGTCACTTTCGAAATTTCCACATCCAGAATCGACACCCAATCCTCATCGATGCCCACCCGGTCGTATGTGACAAAGTCCTCCCATTCCACGAGCTGTACCACGACCTCTATTTGCTTTTGGAGTCGGACGGCCCGGACCCCGAACATTTGTTTGGCGTTCAAGATACCCAGTCCACGAATCTCCATGTGATCGCGGAGCGCGTTTCCGCTGGTTCCCACGAGGCTCCCCTGCCACTTTCTCGAAACGATGACCACATCATCGGCCACGAGGCAGTGGCCCCGTTCAACCAGGTCGAGTGCGATTTCGCTCTTTCCAATTCCGCTTCGCCCGACGAAGAGGAGACCGATCCCGTAGACGTCAACAAGCGTACCGTGGATGGTCGTCTCTGGAGCAAACAGGTCATCCAGAAAGTATGACCACAGATGCGAGAACTTGGTCGTCGAATAAGAGGTCACGAGCAGTGGGACGTCGTGCGAATCGGAGAACGCCTTTATCGATCGAGGAACGTCATTGTTGTCCGTAATAATAACACACGGAATGTCGAACTGATAGATCGTCTCGACGACCGCTCGCCGCCTTTCCGGCCGGAGCGCTCCGAGGTAAAGCATCTCCGTATTGCCGAGTATCTGCGCTTGGTCAAACGCGAAAAGCCCGACAAATCCGGCCAAGGCCAAGCCTGGCCGATGCAGGTCACTCGACGTCAGATCGTTCTGAAAACCCTGCAGGCCAGCCACTGCCCTTAAAGCCAGCTGCTCTCCATATCGTTCAAGAATATCGCCGACGGAAATCGACTGCAATTGCACGTCCTCCGACGCTCAGCACTTCCCTATCAACTCTTTTCCGGGCTCCCCCGATGATATCGGCGTTTGTCGTGGAGCCGCTTGAGCCGCCTGCCCATCTTGTCCATGGCGCCGTCCACCGCAGCGTAGACCTTGTCCGCCTCGTGAGAGGCGGTCAGAACCTGGGCATGGACATGAACCACGACATTGGCTTTTCGCTTCCGTTTCTCTTGACTCAGCGTTACCTGACAATCCAGAAGGGGCGTGTAGAAACGTCCCAGTCTTGCAATCTCCTTTTCGACATAAACCCGCAATCGATCCGAAAGATCATACTGATGCCCCGAAATCGCAACCTGCATCTTTCCCCTATTGAAAGGTCACCGTGTCACAAAACGTTTCGACATCTCCAAGACGGTCCCCTGCTTTTCGATACAGAATACGACTTGGTCCATGAAGGCTTTCATGATCAGAATCCCTCGGCCCGAACTGCTCAACAATTTTTCGCCACTTCTGGGATCGGACACGAGATCCAAATCGAACCCTTCCCCCTCATCTCGAACGCAGATCGTAATATTCTCTGATGTCGTTTCGACTCGAATATGGACCTGCTTCTTCTCATCCTCCCGGTTTCCGTGCTCGATCGCGTTATTCACAGCCTCTATAACGGAAATCATCACATCCTCTTCGGTCTCCCCCGGAATTTGGGCACTCCTGGCTGCGTGCGCGATAAAACGGGTCACCTTTTCCAAGTCGTCATACGAACTCCGAATGCTCATTTCGAGGACATGCTTCTGGGCCTTCTCCATTGGATGGCTCCAGAGGACTCACCCGTCACGGGAACTGGCTGGAAGGTTTCAATCCAGACGGAGTCGCCACATCACGGATCAGGGACGAGATAGGCGAAAGCCCCCTTTTCTGAGAGAGGTGGTGCTGCAGACCTGACAGTCATTGAATAAGGACGCTGCTTTGCCATGGCGGTAACTCTTTGGCTTACAGCGTAGTTACAAAGAAATGGAATATATGCCAAAACGGTTCCCCTGTCAAGCAGGCGTACGCTGCGGAAGGGACAAACGCTTGACTTGCGAATCTGAAGAAAGTATAGTAGACGACTTCCCCGCGAAGCCGGCGGCGTTCCCCGCCTGATGCAGCGTTCCGCGCTGCAGGACGGATACTTACCTGCCTTTGCGCCCAGTTGAGGCCGATCCATGCTGCTTTCAATGCTTCTTACATTCTCGATATTTTGGATCGGAACGGAGATCTACAAGCGTCGAAATCTTCCGACGTTTGTAGACAGTCTGAGGGATGGGCGATTTCACTATTTCCTGCTGGGCTTGGTCTTGAGCCTTCCGCTCCAGGGCCACGAGCAGCTTTTTCGGTTTGGCGAAGGGCTCCGATACACGGTCGTGGGAATGGGTCTCGTCTGGCTCGGATTTCAGGCCGGTTTGGAATTTGAGATTCGAAAACTCCGCAACTATCCCATGGGCGGCCTGCTGTCAGAGATCGGTGAAACGGTGACATCCCTGCTCATGGTGGGAATTCTCGTATGGGCAGCGGAGCCTCTGCTTGTCTCCCGCCTCGGATTGAGAGGCAACATCGAAATGGCGGCCTTGGTGTTCGGCGCCTTCGCCACCAGCCTCAGGATACCTGAATTGATCTTCTATCGGGGCAGAAAGGCCCTTGCCAGTCACGCCCGCTTCGTTAACCCGGCCTGTTTAATCCTTTTCGTTTTCCTATTTCCCCTCCTGGGTGAGGATGACGTCATACAATTGGGTCCGATTGCGCTTGTCGGTTACACGAGTGTCTTCTCACTCCTCGTCGTCTCCGGATTTCTACTCGGCATCCTGCTCGATTTCGTCTTCCACGTCCACAAAGAATCCCTGAAATGCGCCTACGTTTCGTTGGGCGTCATGGCCGTCATCGGAGGCCCTTCTCTCCAACTCCGGATTCCAGGATTGATCATCGGGTTTGTGGCGGGGACGTGGCTGATCAACACGAGCGTTCAAAGGCGGGATATTCTAGAGCTCTCTGAATCTGTGGGCGCCGCCGTAGAACCGATCTTTCTGGGACTCGCCGGCAGCCTGATCTCTCGGTATGTGATGGGCACGGCCTTCCCGTTCCAGGAGGTGATGATTTTCGCAGTTGTATGCTTTGTGCTCAGAGGATCGATCAAGACGGTTGTCCTCTTGATGAGTCGGTGCTTATCGCCCACGCATCAGTCCTGGAGGGACCTTTTCACGATGGCGTGGCGGCCGCTGGGGACGCTTTCCGCCGCGATTCTGATCCAGGGCCTCTATGTCGGGATCGACTTCACAAATCATGCTCTGATCGTGGGGGCGCTTGCCCTCCTCTTCCTGACTCAGGCGCTGCCTATCTCTGTGACCCGGGAAGGCTTGCGCCTTTCACGCTAGGCGAGCAAGACGTTGCGCAATCTGTTCACCTGCTTCCTGCTGTGTATTGTCGTCTGGTTGATCCAGCGAGGGCCGGTTCCCATCCTGGAACCTGCTGCTTTCGTGGGGCTCCTGGCAGTCCTGCCGGTGATTCTGACGGAGTTCGCGGAAAGGAGTGGAATTCCCGCCTTCACGGGGGCTTTGCTGGCAGGGCTGCTCCTGGGGCCGGCAGGCCTCCTCTCCGATACGGCGATCGCGTCGACCCAGACGTTTTCGGAGATTGCATTGGTCTGGGTTGGACTCTATCTTGGATTGTCCGTTACGCCGTCCCTGATTTCGGACCGCCGTTACCTTGTTCCTGCCTTCATGGCGGTCATAAGCGCAGCAGTCGTCACGTCGGTCGTCTTTGTTGTCGTCTTTGAGTGCGCCGTCGAAGACGCACTTCAACTCGGACTCCTGGCATCGGTAGGCGCCCCGATTCTCATGCTCAGGTCTCTCTCCAAACAGGTGGAGACGTGGTCCCTCTCCCTGCTGACGAGCGTTCTGGGTTTAGTGCTGCTGGGAATCGTGCTGACGCTTCGGTCGGCCCTCCCCGACGCCGTGTCCGCAGCCCCTTTTCTTCTGGAGATTGGCTACTGGCTCATCGGCGTTGAGGTTGTGAACCGCTGCTTACACAGAATCCGAACGGACTGGGGCCGGTTCTTCCTGTTTGGCACGGCAGCCCTGATCATCTTTCTCGCCGCCAAACATTACGGCATCTCGTCGCTGTTGCTCGCTTCCTTGTCCGGGCTGCTGCTTTCCTTTCGTTTCGATCACCTCGATGCAAAGCGCATCTCTGCCCGAGTGTCCCAATTGCTTGTCCCGTTCGTGGTGGCCGAGTTCGCAGCCCGCACGATCCCCTCGGAGTTGGCTTTGCTGTCCCTGTCCGGCAGACCTTTATACGTCCTGATGATCTACGCATTCTGCGTCAGCTCGGGAAAAGCGGCCAGCCTCTTCGTGGCGCGTCGCTTTTCTGCAGACGTCCCGGGAGCTTATTTCAGTGTGCTGCCCCAGGGTATTCTGGCTGCAGGTCTTTTCATTCCCCTCCTGCCCCCGGGCTTACTCGCCCTGCCCATCGCCAACCTGGAAATCACGTTCGTCCTCGTTTGCGGCCTCGGTATCTCGTTGTGCACACTGCCCGTTCGCCTTCTAGGCGGAGACGGTCCGGTCCGCCCGATACCGTTATCTCCCGAAGATGACAAGGCGCATCTTCGGGAGATTTAAAGTTGACTCTCTGATAAAACTGGCATTTCTCGTGACGGTTTGACCCTCAGCTCAAACCGTCACGGCGGACCCTCACCTTAGCCAGCCGGAAAATGACAACCGCTGTCCGATGAACCATTCCGACGCCCCGTGCTTCCGCTCATCTCCACGCGACCCGAATTCAACCACGTAACGGAACATCCCGCCCCGATTCTTCAAGGGAACGCCCAGTCCGAGACTTGCGCCTATCTCCGAAATCGCCGACCCTTTCGTCTTGAAGTAGAGCGACCGACGGTGGACCCCACCCATCCACTCCACTCTCGTGTCCCTCACTACAAGATCCTTTGAACCGGTCCTGTAAAGCAGACCCGCGGAGAGCTCGAATGCGTCCCTCCGATCGTTCCCCGTGTTTGACCAGTAGCTCTTCTCGATGTCAACACCCACGAGCCACTTGTATCCAGACGAGTAGGATATCCCTCCGCCCAGGATGGCGGGCATCTTCAAATCGGCCTCCGACCTATCCTCGACATCAAACAGGGCGAAGCCGACAAAGCGGGACGCCTCTTGATCGACGTAGACGTCTCCTCTATCGTCGCTGTAGACATTTCTCAAGGTCCGCGTCTGCTCGATGCTGCCTGAAGGCTGAAATGACAGACCGAGCGCCCACCTCTTTACCGGCGAAAAGGCCAGACCCAACGCCCACAGCACGCCCCTGTGGCTGCGGACGATCCGGTCCTTTGAAAAATGGATGGAGGCGTCCTCAAAATCCTTGATCCACGTTTCCGTGATCGTTCCCATCACGGCATCGATCCGAAATCCGAAGTAAAGGCGCTTTCCCGCTCGCTGCCCGAACGCCGCCGACAGGGCCTCGATCCCGCCCCTTGCGTCCACCGTCAAGCGGTATTGGTAGGGTTCCTCGCCGAAGGCATCCACAACCAATCCAAAGTCGACATCGGTCAGCGGCTCCCAGCTCAGCCCGAAGACAGAGCCCTGGCGGATGGGCAGGGTCACGCTCAACCCGCCAATGTCCCCGTCGGAAACGACGTGCGTCACGCCATCGGCGTCTTTGAGAGCGCGGCGCTGCAGAAAAAAACGCCCCGTGAAGCCTGCACGCCGTACAGCGGCCAACAGCGCGGGATTGGACGAATTGAAACTTTGACCGTCGAGCATCGCCCGCCCTGCCCCCCCCATTCCCTTAGACCTCACGTCGACACGGCGCACGGCATCCCCGATTCCGTTCAAGGAAAAGATCGTGGAAGGCTCTCCTGTTCGCGTCCAGCCTAGAAGAAAAAGACTGAACGCAGCCGCGCTGAAACAGATTCGCATTTTAGTCGAAACCGTCATGACCTTTTTTCGAGTCTCCTCAGTCGATCTCTGGAGGTCGGACGTAGGTGACCCGAAGCCAAGGCCTACCCGCCACCAACCAAGCCACGTGTTGGTTTCTCGACGCCCTCAAGGAGAGTCCGTTGTTGAAAAAGGACTCGGATGGCCAACCCTGAAGCAAAACGGGGTCCAGCGCAAGGACGGTGTCAGCCAGGCCAGGGGAGACTTCCAGGAAGTCCGTGAAGCGATTGTCGCCGACGAGCGGATTCCCGCTCGTGACATCCACACGCACCGCCGTGAATGGAAATTGGACCATCTCCACGAAAGAACGGTCGTCGGTATCCAGATGGAGTTCGACGGCATTGATCGTCGCGCCGAACGGGATGTCGACCCCGGTCGTGTCGAACTGAAGCATCGTGCCGTAACGAATTCCAGACTGCACGAGGAGCAGATCGCTGGCGGGTCCGCCTCTGTCGTCGCGTGCCGCCCAATACGTGTCGTTCGATGAGACGGCCGTATACGGTGGCAGAAGACGACCGTTCGCCGAATAGACCACCTCGAGCTCCGGAGCCCATCCCAATGTGTCCCGGGACGCGAACACGGCAAGGAAATCGTCCCCGTCGTCCGGTCCCAGGAGGATTTCGATCGGAATTGTCGTGCCGGCCCCCCGCGATGCTTCACTGAATTCGGAAACCGGCAAAACAACCTGAAGGGCGTCTTCGCCTGAAGGCGTTGCGGAGGCCCCGGAAATCGGCGTAGCGGGCAGCGAGATCTCCGACGTCAACGCCGAATCCACGAACTGTGTGAATTCGTCCCACGCCCCATCCGGCCGGCTGACGGTGATCGCCGCCTGACCTCTTTGGAACGAAGCCTCAAGCCTTCTCAGCGTCACTTCCACAGATTCGATCGTTAGCGCGTCGACATCCTCCACGCCAGCCGTATCAAGAAGCAGATCCAAGGAGATGTCGAATCGAAGTAGGGACCTGAAGAGGATGCCGTTCATCTTTCCAACTCTCAGGTCGATCGTCGGTCCGTAAACGAAATTGGTCAGACCTTCGAAGATGCTCCTGCCGGAAAGAGATACGGTATCTACGGCTACGCTGCCCGGCTCACGGCGTATCAAATCCACACCCACCGGATTGGTCCGGCTGTTCCCGCATCCGGCTGCTGAAAATGAAAGGACCAAAAGTAGGGCAGCAACGGCCTTTGTGCCGTCCACCAGAACACCTCCGCGTCTTCTGGGCTGATTCTCCCCGCGAGCTTCTCTAATCAACGTCATCCGCTACGATTGGTTCCGAAATTCGGAGAGGGCCTCCATCGCTGCCGGGACGGCGTTCAGAACAGGCGGTCGATGAGAATATCCCTTCCATGCTGGCCTGCCGCCACGGGATTGTCCAGACATTCTCCCTCCATGTCTCCCGGTTCCAAGCCCACGCGACCGTCCTGATCGATCTTGGCGATGAGGTACATCTCGGGGATCTCTTCAAAGACGATCCCCTCTCCTGCCATCGGCAGAACGTCCGACTGTCCGAGCGAATACTCGTATGGGAATCGGGGCACCCGTATTCTCTTGACGGCGTAAGGCGGCGGTCCGCCCTGACTCCGCTCCCGGGCGAGAATAAAGAGATAGGCGCCCTTCGGAATCCGTCCTTGAAGGGCTGCTGAGACCCGAATCCTGCCGCTGACCGATCCGGATTCCGACTGCCTCCTTTTCTCGGGTGTCACCTTGGGCGCGCTCAGCGGCGGGTGCTCCGCTGGAAGACGCGCCGAAGCCGGTGGGCGCGGCGGCGGATGCGTCCCTTCCTCGTAGTGCTGGCTGCAGCCGTGGAGTCCGAGTGCCAAAAGGGCGGAAACCAGCACACCGGACGCGCACGAGGAACACGGCGGCCCGCCGCGCCGTCGCCGTTCGTGGATAGGTGTTGGCAATCGTCGCAAATACGCCTCTTCGAAAACTCAAGAGTCACGCCTCAGCTACAAAAAGGGGCCGCCGACGCTCCCCTGCCCACTTTCGTCCATCTCCTCCTCCGACATGGTCAACACCTCGCACGCCTGATCGGTGATCGCAATCACGTGCTCATAGTGCGCCGAGGGGAGTGCGTCGGTGGCCGACGCCGTCCAGCCATCGTCGGCCACGGTGACGTCCGGCCCCCCGAGGTTCACCATGGGCTCAATGGCCAGCACCATCCCCTTGCGCAGCCGCGGATTCCGCTCCACCGGGAGGTAGTTCGGAACGGCCGGCTCTTCGTGCAGCTCGCGTCCGATGCCGTGCCCGACAAACTGCCTGACGATCGAAAACCCGTGAGACTCGACCCGGTTTTGGACAGCCCCACAGATGTCGGCCAGACGACCGCCGCATCGAGCGGCCTGGATCCCTTTGTGCAGGGCCTCTCGCGAGACCTTCATCAGGCTCCTGACCTCGCGCGAGATTTCTCCCACCGCGAACGTGAAGGCCTGGTCCCCGTAATAGCCCTGAAGCTTCGCGCCGATGTCAATGCTGACGATGTCACCTTCCTCCAATTCTCTGCGGCCCGGGATCGCGTGCACCACCTGTTCATTGATGGAGATGCAGGTCGCCGCGGGATATCCGCGATACCCCTTGAACGCCGGTACAGCACCGTGATCCTGGACGACCGCTTCCGCCACCCGGTCCAGTTCGCCGGTTGAAACCCCCGGCCGGATCCGCTCTTGAATGGCTCGATGCGCGAGTCCGACCACCCGACAGCTCTGCCGTATTTTTTCAATTTCGCGAGCGGTTCTGAGTGTAATCACAGGACGCCTCGTGCTTGTCCAGCATTCGGTGGACCTGCTTCGCCCGGGCTATCCCGGCTCGCCAAAGTGCAGGACGAAGATCAAAAAATCACTAAAGTTCGTCTCGCCATTTCCGTCCAGGTCGGCCGCTTCATCGTATCCGGGCGAATCGACACCTTTCCCGAACGCGTCGGCGAATTTCATAAAGTCAGAAAAATAGACCTGCCCATCCTGGTCGAGATCGCCCACGAAGTCGGATGCAACAGAAATGCCGGAATCCAAGGCGATCGTATAATCCAGGTCAAACCTGCTCCCCCGGAGAGAGGTCACGATCGGGACAAACACGATCTCGTTGAACCGGTCTACGTGGGCGATCTCCGTTCGCGTCGGGTCCCGGGGACGAAGGAGTTCCACGCCTGCGTCGCGGACCAACAAGACGAGGAGGGTCCACGTCGCGTCTGCGTCCAGAACGAATGAGGCCCGAACCCCTCCTGAGAGCCGGCCCGTCGGGACTCGGACAAACTCCATTCCCAGGTGGTCGACTTCGCTCGTTTCAGAGACTGGCGTGCCGGGGGCGGGCCGCACGGTCCGCGTCCTGACCAGCGGGTATGAGGCGGCCTCGGGATAATAGCCTGAACGCCGTCTGCTTCCGGTCAGATAGTTCCACACGCCGAACCGGGGCAGCACATCCCGAAACCCCGCCAGGGGCATACCGGCGTTCAGGTCGCCCAGGCTCTCCGGATAAGGAGACCGGTCCCTCGCCTTCAGAACCTCCCACGTTTTCCGGATGGATGACCTTCCGAAAACGCGATCCAGGTGGTGCGCGAAGACAGCGGCACCAAGAATAGAATAGCTCGCCAATTTGTTGTCACCATCGAGGGATGCCGTGGGAGCCTCGAAGAAAAACGGAATGTACTCATAGTAGTCGTTGACGTCGTCATAAGCAACATCCTCCATCCACACGGCCGTCATTTCGTGCCACCATCCCGCTGAGGTCATGTCCGAGAAATAGGCAAACTGCACGGCGTGGAAGAACTCGTGCGCCACGGTGACCCGCAGCCCGTCCAATCCTCTGGACGCGTAAATGTCCTCGCGATAGTCGTTGTCGATCTCCAGGTAGCACGACGCCGTCGTGCCGACGGATGACTCGGGCCAAGCCCACCCGTAGACGCCTTGCGGCGCCAACTCCGTGATATAGACATCGAAGAAATCGTCACCGTCGGAAAGGGGCGGGTGGTAGCCCAGCTGATCGATCTGGAGGTCCCAGACCGCCTCGAATGTCGTAGCGACTTCGTCAACATAATCCGGGACGCCGTTCGAGTCTCGATCCGTCAGGCTGACCGCGTCTCTGCCGCTTTCATCGAAATGAATCTTGAATTGCCCCTCCGTCACCGTTCTCTGGCGGTTTGGCCGCTGGAACAAGGAGGCAAAGGCCTCTCGCGTGCCCTTGCTCAGCCTGGGCCAGTTCAAAGCCAGACTCATAACCACAGGGGTTCCGCAGATCGCCCGGTCCAGGAGATAGGGACTATCGGCCGGAAGCGCGCTCCGGTCAAACAGGGCGCAGGCGCGGCAATAGATCTCGTGTTCTTCCGCTGGGGAAAGGGGGGGTAAGGACCCCTCCGGGCGGAACGCCCGGGGTCCGGTCGCGTCGACGGGCAGCGGCAGCAGCGCTACGACGATCAGGGGAACGAGAAAGTGATTCATGCTATGCGGAAAGTCGGATCCGTTCGAGGTTTCGCAGGGGTCGTTTACTCGACGGAGAGGTAGATATGCCGCGCGACCTCGAGACCGAGCGCATGTTCTTTTCCTCCGTCCACCCGCACGAGCAGAGGTCCGCCGAAAGGGGCCTGCTCCAGGACTTCCACTTCGACGCCCGGCTTTAGACCCAGGGAAGCCATGTATCGGAGCATCCCGGGGCTCTGATCGCTGACGTGTCGGATGGCAGCCGGCCGGTTTTTCTGAAGCCCAGAAAGCGGAAGCCCACGCTCTTCCAGGATATTTCCCCCTTTGGTCGGAATCGGAGATCCGTGGGGATCTGTCGTCGGATATCCCAATGCGGCGTCGATTCGGTCTTCAAACTCTTCCGAAATCACGTGCTCCAGCTTGTCCGCCTCAGCGTCCACCTGATCCCAGTCATACCCGAGTGTCTTCGTCAGATAGAGTTCGATCAGGCGATGATGCCTCAGAACTTCAAGGGCGATCTGTATACCCGCGGGCGTCAGCTCGACGCCCTGGTAGGGGGTATGGCGAACCAGCCTCAGCACCGCCAGTTTTTTTATCATGTTCGTCACGGAGGCCGCGGCAACATCCATCTTTTCTGCGATCGCGGACGTGTTCACGGAGACGTTTGGAGCGCTCGCATCCTGGATCTTGTAGATTTCCTTCAAGTAATCCTGCGCGGCCTGACTGAGCATGGTCGCCACTCCGAAGAAGCCTTGAAATCGGAATCTCTGCGGTCGCTAGCTCGAGAAAAGTCTCCAGACCTCCGCCACCAGGAAACAGAGGACAAACCCCATGCCGATCGGCAGAATCGCAGAAACCGCGGTCCACTTTCCGCTTCGGGTCTCCTTGTAGATCGTGTAGAGGGTTGTCGAACAGGGATTGTGCACCAGACTGAACAGCATCAAATTGACGGCGGTCAGCAAGGTCCACCCCCCGGCATTGAAGATGGCCGCGGTCGCCGTTTCTGAATCGAGCTCGAACATGACGCCGGACCCTTGGCCAACGTCGCCCAACCCGGCGCTCAAGACCGTGAGCATGAGGATCGTTGGAATGACGATTTCATTCGCCGGAATCGCGATCACGTAGGCCAGAAGAATGACGCCATTCAGCCCGATCAACAGACCGAACGGGTGGCTCCAATCCATAAAATATTCCGCCAGACTGGCCCCGTTGATCTGAAGGTTCGAAATCGTCCAGATCACGAACCCGGCCGGAGTCGCGAAAACGACGGCGCGCCAGAGCACGATGAGCGTGCGATCGATCATGGACGTATAAAGCGTTTGAAGGACTCGGGGAGGGCGGTACGGCGGGAGTTCAAGGCTGAATACGGAGGCCTCACCCTTCAAGACCGTGTGTGAAAGCCCCCACGAAACGACAAACGAAAGGGCGATGCCCAGGACCGCCACGCCCACTACGGCGCCAGCCGACACCAATCCGGCCAGATGCACGGGGACCAACCCGCCGACGAAGACCGTCGCGATGAGGATCTGGGTGGGCCAGCGTCCGTTGCAAAGCGCGAAATTGTTCGTGATGATGGCAATCAGGCGTTCCCTCGGGCTGTCGATCACGCGCGTGGAGACGATAGCCGCGGCGTTGCACCCGAAACCCATACTCATCGTCAAGGCCTGTTTACCGTGGGCCCCCGCCTTCTTGAAGAAATTGTCCAAGTTGAAAGCCACCCTGGGAAGATATCCGAAATCCTCCAGCAGCGTAAACAAAGGGAAGAAGATCGCCATCGGCGGGAGCATCACGGCGACCACCCATGCCATGGCCAAATACATACCGTCGATGAGGACCCCATCCAGCCACCACGGAAGCCCAAACCCGGCGGAGACTTGCTTCAAAACTGGATGGAACGTATCGATCAACAACGTCGCCAGCATGGCGGAAGGCACGTTTGCCCCTTCGATCGTCACCCAGAATATCGCCGCAAGCATCAGCAGCATCGTGGGGAAACCGAGCCATCGACTGGTGACCAGCCGGTCGATCGCGCGGTCCAGATCGAAGCGCGGCTGTGCGTCGCTTCGGGTCACTGCCCGATCGGCAATCCGCGCGGCATCTGTATAGATGGCCTCCATGAGGGAATCATGAAAGTTTCCACTCACTTCCCAGCGCAGGGCGGACGCGGTCGAAATGACATCCTCAAAGGCTTTCCGCCCGTTCACGTGACCGCCTCCAGTCTCGGTGACGGCCCACCATTCGAATCGGTCAGGCTTTGACCGTCCAGCTCCCCCAATTCACCCGATCTAAGGGCGTCCACGATATGCCGATCTCCCTCCAGCAGCCGCAGCGCCACCCATCGCGCGTTCGGCAGGTCGGGGAACTGAGAGGTGACCTTTTCGACGACCTGGTTGATCGCACGCTTGAGTGCGGGCGATTCGCTTCGAATCCGGTGCGGTCTGCAGATCGTCTGCCCCGTGGCCACTTCACTGAGCGTCTTGATCAAGAGCGGAATGCCCTTGCCTTGGCGGGCAGCTGTAGGAACGACCGGCACGCCCAAGTCCCGCGCCAGACGGCGGTCATCCAGTGCAAGGCCGTGCCGTTTTGCCTCATCCACGAGATTGAGGCAGACGACTGCCCGATCTGTGATTTCCAACACTTGCAGCACAAGGTTGAGGTTTCGCTCCAGGCGAGAGGCGTCCACGACGACAACGGTGACGTCGGGGCGTCCGAACAGAATAAAATCGCGAGCCACCTCCTCATCAAAGCTCGTTGAAAGGAGAGAATAGGTACCGGGCAGATCGACCAGTTTGTATCGCTCCCCCCCGTAGTCGAACCCTCCCTCGGCTCGGACGACCGTCTTCCCCGGCCAATTCCCCGTATGCTGTCTGAGTCCCGTCAAGCTGTTGAACACGGTACTCTTCCCCGTGTTCGGGTTTCCGGCCAGAGCGACGACATAGTTCCAGTTCGCCATGTTGACGCCGAGTTTGATCAGATTCCCCGCATGATGGGATGAGCAGGTTTCACAAGCACTTGACAACGCATCCGACGCCATTCAGACCACCTCCACGAGCTTCTCAACGCGTATCTGACCGGCCTGCTCTTTGCGAAGCGCGATCGCGGCGCCGCGCACGCGATAGGCGGTCGGGTCTCCACTGGGACTGGTCATTTCCATTTCAATCACCGTGCCGGGCAAGATGCCGAGATCCATCAAGCGCCGCCGCTCAAGGCCTCGACAGGCCCCGGAGATGTTGAGCACTCTGCCCTTTTCTCCCGAGGAAAGCGCGGCCAGTGTTTCGAATGGGCCCTCCATTTCCCCATCCCGGGGCAGCGGAACGACGAAGACGTTTGCAGCCACAACGGGCGCCAATACGTGCTCTTCCCCCTCCGCCCAAAGCCGGATACGCTCCGGTGAGATTTCCGTGACCTCCAGGCGCATGCCCAAGTGGATTCCGTCTGCGACGAACTGGGCATAGATGGCTCCCGGTTCGTCCTCGATGTGGACGATGGTCGCCCGCTCACCCTCGGCGAGCGCGGTGAGGGATTGTCCCCGGCCAGGCGCAATGTCGCCCGAAGCCGTCGGAATCGGATCGCCGTGCGGATCGAACGCCGGGTCTCCCATCTTTTGGGCCAGGCGGTCTGCTTCGCTCTCCGTGATGTCGTGCTCCCAATACTCTGCCGAGCTGTGCCATTCCGAGGCGGCCGTACCGGTTTCTTCGGCGAGATGGTGTTCCCAAAGTCGATGCACTCTAATGATTCGTAACGCATAGTGGCGGCCCTCGGGGGTCATGCGCAATCCGCTCCTATCGGACAGAGCCAGCCCGAGGGCCTCGATGCGGACAAGCAGCTCGACCGCTCTGTTTCCCGGAATCTCCAAAGCGCCCGCGAGACTCTCCACGGAAACGACCTGTCTGCGATACTCGAAATTGTAGAGATGCTTGAGCGCGTCTTCAATGAGGATGCGATCGGCCATTCGGCGAACGCGCTGCCAGCGCCAGAAATAACCCCACTTCGGCCAAAAAATCAGGCCGCCGGCCGTCATCAGCAAGAGGGTCATCAACAGTGTCCCGTGTTCACTCATATTCACCGCCACTGTCAATACACGATTCAATAATTTAGGCTCAGCTAAAAATAGTCAGCTGTTTGTCGGATGTCAAGCTGGATTTCAAACTTGACGACGAACTCGAAACGCTTTATTAAGTATGTGATATCTTGAACATGCGTTCAATATCGTCCTGCGGAGAAGATCATGACATCCACGACACCGAGCTGTTTGAAGGCCAGGTGGTCGACGGGGAGAGGGTGCGGATGGATGCCAGTACACTTTCGGATGACGTCGGTAACACACCAATCCCACGTTGGTTCCGGTGTGGCGCGACGGCGAAGTCTGGGAAGTTTTACCCGTTGCGAAAAGAGGCCAGGGCGCATTTGAAGGCCTCGAACCTCGCCGTCATCCAACGGGCCGCACTGGAGTCAACGGTCACGACCAAAGAGCGCGTGCGGCAGAAGCGATCAATATCTCCTTTGAGGGAGCGGATGGCCCCTGCGAGGGTATGTCTGATCCCCGGAAGCGAGACGAATGAGCCGTGGGGGTCGAGTTTCTCATGAGGGGGTCGTGACCATTTTCCGATTCTTTCGGATTGCAGTTTCCCTTATCGTCTTCTTCATTACCGCGGCGCGCGTTGCGGAGGCGCTTGCACAGGATGTCGAAGACTCCGACGAAGAACTGATCGTCTACGAGCTCGAACCGATTATAGTGACCGGCTCCCGTATCAAAAGCGACGAGACTCGCTCGCCTGCCCCGGTCGTTATCCTGTCCAGGGAGGAAATCAAGGCCCGGGGCCTGGCTTCCATTGGAGACGTGCTGCAAACCCTTACCGTGCAGTCCAATGCCGTCAACACCCAGGCCAACAACGGCGGAGACGGCTCTACCCGCGTAAGTCTCCGCGGACTCGGTTCCCATCGGACCCTGGTGCTGGTCAACGGCCGTCGCTTCGTGCCGGGCGGTGTTGGCGCGAATTCATCCGTCGACCTGAATTCCATTCCCGCCTCCGCCATCGAACGCGTCGAGGTGCTCAAGGACGGCGCCTCGTCCGTCTATGGCTCGGACGCCGTCGGGGGTGTGGTCAATATCATCACGGTGTCGGAAACAGAGGGGCTGGATGTTGAATTTTACAGAGGGATCTCGGGCAATGGTGACGGAGAAGTGCTTGATCTCAGCGCGACCGCCGGTCTGAAGAGCGAGAAGGGCAGCATCGTATTTTCGGCCGGCTACCACAACCAGAAACCCGTCTGGACCGGCGACCGTAGTTTCAGCGCCGAGGATAAGACCTACGACTGGGAAAAGAACGACGGGACCTTCACGACCAGCGGCAGTTCGGCGACGCCTGAAGGCCACATCACCGACCACTCGGGTGACGCGGGCAACGAAGTCTGGCAGGCGGTGGTTTCGGCTGCCGGCGAAGACGCCGGCGATTATCACCGCGACCCGAACGCGAGCTGGCGCCCCTTCAACTATGGAGGGAACTCCTCGGACGGCAGTGGCGACCTGTACAATTACCAGCCGGAGAATTACCTTTACACGCCGCAGACGAGATACACCACCTTTCTCAGCGGCTCTTATGAATTCGCAGAGGAGGCGAAAACCTTTTTCGAGGTATCCTACACCAACCGGCAATCCGATCAGAAACTGGCCCCGACCCCCCTCTTCATCTGGAGTGAGGCCCTCACGTTATCGGCCGCCAACAGATACAATCCGTTTGGCCGCGATTTTATCGACGTCCGCCGTCGCTTCGTCGAAACGGGCAATCGTAATTTCCTTCAGGATATCAACACCTATCGTATCGTACTGGGCCTGGAATATCGGCTTCTGGGCTTCGACGTGCATCTGTCTTATTCCTACGGCCGCAGCGAGGGGACGAGTATCAACCAGGGCCGATTCATCCGCAGCAATCTCGCCCATGCGCTGGGGCCGGACGCCGAATGCAGTGCCATTGACGACTGCGTGCCTCTCGATCTGCTACACGGCGCCGGCACGATTACACCGGAGATGCTGGACTATATCCAGTATACCGGTATCGCCAGAGGCTACTCCAAGCAGAAGATCCTTCAGTGGAACCTGACCGGAGAGATCGCGCAACTGCCGGCCGGCCCGCTGGCCGTGGCTGCGGGCGTGTCTTCACGCTGGGAGACGGGGTCTTACATTCCCGATCCGGTAACCGCATCGGGAAATACCACCGGTAATAAGGAAGAATCCACCGAAGGCGCCTATTCGGTCCGGGCCCTGTATGCGGAGACCCATCTGCCGCTCTATGAAGCGGAAGCATTGAGTCTTGATCTGACGGCTGCCGGCCGCGCCTTCAATTACGACACCTTCGGCACGGGCTTTACCTACGAAGCAGGTACGCGCCTCGAACTTCCTCGGGGGCTGACGTTTCGGGCCACGTTCTCCAATGCGTTTCGTGCTCCCAGCATCGCCGAAATGTTCCGTGGTGAAGGCGACGCCTTCCCGATGGTGAGCGATCCCTGCAGCAGGGTGGACGGAGCGGGCAATGCCCGGACGTTGACCGCTCAGCAAGAGCGAAATTGCGCCGCTCAAGGCATCCCGGCCGATTTCGAGGACTCGCGGGCACAGCTCCGGGCCAAGGTAAGCGGCTCTACGGACCTCGATCCGGAGAAGGCCACCATGATCACGGCAGGTCTGGTTTACCAACCGGGCTTTCTGGAAAATCTCGGTGTTACGGTCAGTTACTACACCAACACGATCGACGATGTGATCGGTGCACTGCCCGCCGGTCTGATCTTGAGTAACTGCTACTCGCAGGACACGCCGTCCTACTGCAATCAAATCGTGCGAGACCGGAGCACGAGGCTGATTACCAATATCCTGTCACGCGGTGCCAACCTTGGAGAAACCGAAACCAGCGGCCTGGATATTGAATTCGATTACATTGCCGATTCGCCACTGGGCGCCGTCTCCGCGCAGATGGAGAGCAACATGCTCGTGAAATACGAGCAAATGCTGCCGTCAGCGGGCGGTCTCGAGTTGATCAAGGGCAGGGGGTACTACGATTTGGGCGTGTTCCCCAGATGGCGTCATGCCGCTTCTGTCGGCCTGAGGCGACAACGAACTTCGATTGGCCTGACCTGGCAGTACGTCGGCGGCTTCCTGGAGTGCGCACGTGACGATTGCAAGGGCCTGTATCGTTCGGACGTGGCGGAAAAGCCGGAAAGCCGCAAAGTCGACCCGAACAGTCGCTTTAATCTGCACGGATCATACCGACTGGTGAGAGGCATTGGAATTTCCGTATTGACCATCGGAATGAACAACGTCTTCGATCAGGCTCCAGCGGTGATATACAACGGCTTCCTCGGCACTTCGGATGCCAGCACCTACGACTTCATGGGAAGGTATCTGTACCTGCGTCTATCTCATTACCTGTAAACGGAGGCACGCCGTATCGGGAGCCTGGTGTTATCGGTTTCCAGCCTGCGGGAGACCCGTCAATTTCTACGGGATGAACTGCGCCCATTGGCCGCACCGCTCCAGGGGGCGTCGCCATGACCGAACAGCATGAGTACGATGCCATCGCTGATCGCTATCGCGAGTCCAAGCGGCTCCTGTTCCGCCGTTATATCGAGCGGTACACCCTGTTCGAGGTGCTGGGCGCTCTGCGGGACCGGACGGTGCTGGACCTGGCGTGCGGCGAAGGGGTCTCTATGCTCGCCGGTTCAAGCGGGCTGGCGCGGCGGAGAGGGCACTCCTTGACGGTACCAAGACCATTGTCATCCAGGCCGCCCGATCACGTGAAATGGATGGTGCGATCTTCAAGTATGTCGGCGTTTCGGGGATCTGATAAACGTCGGATTGTCCAGGTAGGCGTGTCTGCATCCGAGATGGGCAATCGCTGACGCGGGGCTACGAACCCGGTTTCCGAGAGACCGATGAAGGACTCCGCCCAGACGTGATGCGTAGCCAGCCAACGCTGCCACCCGGACGGTACCGATCAAGTGCCGTCAAGGCGGATATTTCACCTGCTGGCGACAGCATTGTGGGGCCATAGCGGTATCGCTTAGCGAGATGTTCTGATATCGCGTGGAGAACGGAGTCGAGTCAGCCTCATGGATTTTCATTCCTACAACCTGGATGCCCGGTTCTACGACGAAATGTTCCGGCCGGACGGCGCGCCCCGGGAACATTACCGGTTGCTGTACGAAACCCTGAGCCGGCTCTCCGCCGAGGAAGTTGGCAGCATTCAGGAGCGGGTAACGCGCTCCTTCTCCAACGAGGGTATTACCTTTACCGTTTACGGCGACGAAGAAGCCGAGGAGCGCATCATCCCCATCGACTGCGTGCCCCGGATTCTATCGGGGGACGAGTGGCGCCAACTCGAAGTCGGCCTGACCCAGCGGCTCCGAGCCCTGAACCGTTTTCTGGACGACATCTACAACGAGGCCCGTATCATCTCTGAGGGGGTCATCCCGGTGGACGTGGTGCGCGGCTGTCCCCAGTACCGCGTAGAGATGCGCGGCGTCTCCGTGCCCCACGGAATCTGGGTGGGCGTTTGCGGCACCGACCTGGTTCGAACGAACGACGGCTTCCGGGTCCTGGAAGACAACCTGCGGGTCCCGTCGGGGGTTTCGTACATGGTCGCCAACCGTAAGGCCGTGAAGGCCAGTCTCCGCCGGCTCTACCGGAGCTCTCGAGTGAGAGAAGTGGAGCACTACGGACGCGTCCTGCTCCAGACCCTGCGGGAGCTGGCGCCAAGTGGTCGGGCCGGCCCCTGTATCGCGCTGCTGACGCCCGGAGTCTACAATTCCGCCTTCTACGAGCACATATTTCTGGCCCGCGAGATCGGTGCGGAACTGGTGGAAGGCCGTGACCTGCTGGTCAACGATGGTTTCGTCTACATGCGAACCACGGCTGGCCTGCGGCGCGTGGACGTGATCTACCGGCGCGTGGATGACGATTTTCTCGATCCGCTGGTCTTCCGCCCCGACTCTTTGCTCGGCGTACCCGGGTTGATTCACGCCTACAAGCTGGGCAATGTGGCCCTGGTGAATGCACCCGGCACGGGCGTCGCCGACGACAAGAGCGTCTATGCCTACGTCCCCGACATGATCCGCTACTACCTGGGTGAAGAGCCGCTTCTGAAAAACGTGAAGACCTATCTTTGCCGTCGACCCGAGGCGCTCGAGTACACCCTCGACAACCTGGAAAGCCTGATCGTGAAGCGCGTAGGAGAGTCCGGAGGTTACGGCATGCTGGTCGGTCCCCACGCGACGCCGGAAGAACGCGATGTCTACGCCAAGCAGGTGCGGGCCAATCCGGCCGACTTCATCTCGCAGCCGGTGCTGGCGCTCTCACGCGCACCCTGCGTGATCGAAGGCCGCGCCGCGCCACGTCGATCTGCGTCCATTTGTGCTCCATGGCCGCCGGATCCGCATCGTGCCCGGAGCATTCTGCCGCGTCGCCCTTCGCCAGGGCAGCCTGGTGGTGAACTCCAGTCAGGGTGGAGGCGGCAAAGACCTGTGGGTGTTGGGAGACTGAGTAGACGGGGTCGCCATGAACACCGGCGTGGGGAGCGCGACCGGCTGGGCTTCAACAGGTCGCAACCGGCGCTGGGGAACGCGGAGATGAGCACGAGTATTAATCAGGATTGATCAGCGGAGACCCGGAGTGCTTTCACGCAATGCCCAAGGTCTGTATTGGATGGGCCGTTACCTGGAGAGGGCGGAGCATCTCTGCCGCCTGCTGCGATTGCAGGTGGAGGCTCTGGTGGATCGGCCGATCCGGGAGATCCATTTCGGCTGGAGCCGGATCTACCTCAGCCTGAACCGGCAGCCTCCCGGGGGCAACCTCGAGTTGCTGGGCGACGACGACTACACCCTGGCCGATTCCTACACCCTGGCCGACGATCTCACTTTCGAGCGCTCCAATCCCGATTCGGTATGGAGTTGCTTCGCCATGGGCCGCGAGAACGCCCGCCAGATGCGCAACTGTATCAGCGCCGAAATGTGGACTTGCCTGAACCTGGCCTATCTGCGGCTCCAGGAGTCGAGCATCCGGAAGATCTGGAAGGTCTCCCCGGAGAACTTCTACGTGGAAACGGCGCGTGAAATCGACACCTTCGCCGGTGTAGCGGAGGTGACCATGTATCGTGACGAAGGCTGGCGTTTCTGGCGACTGGGGCGTTTCATGGAGCGGGTCCAGTCCTCGGCCTCGTTGTTTCTGGCTCAGGTCGTCGCCGGCCGGCGGATCGACGAGTCCTTAGGCGAGGACTGGACCGGTCTTCTGCGCTTCTGCCAGGCGTTTGACGCTTACAACCGCAACTACAGCGTCGACGTCCAGCCGCGCCAAGTCCTGGACTTGCTGGTGACGGATCCGCTGCTGCCCGGCTCGCTCTGCCGGTCCCTCGACTCGGCGGCCGAGGAGCTCGACGCCATCGGTCGAGGCCCCGGCATCCACTCCGGCGCATTGGCCCGGCGGCTGGCCGGCCGCCTCTGCGCTCTGATCCACTATGATTGGCCGGATCGGGAGGACCGGGAGAAGCTTCTCCAGTGGATCGGAGAGCATTGCCGGAAGCTCCACGATCTGGTGATCGCCGCTTACATCGACTACCCCATCGAGGACTCCCCGGTCCGCTGATACCATGTCCGCCAGTGTCCCATATGAGATCGAGCACGTTTCCCGTTATCGATATGCATCCCGGGCGCGGGGGTGCGTGATGTTGCTCTGCCTGAAGCCGCGCGGCGATGAGAGACAGCGACTTCTGGACTTCGAAATCGAAACACGACCATCGGCTTCTCTGACCGTCGAGACGGACTGTTTCGGTAACGCCCGGCATGTCCTCAACCTTCACCGGGAGCACCGGCACTTGGAGATCACAGCCCGGTCCACGGTCGAACTGGCGCCTTCGGCCCCCCTTCCCGACGGTCTCGGAGTCGATGCCTGGCGGGAGATCCGCGCCTGGGGGGAGTCTTTCATCCATTGGGACTTTACCCATCCGAGCGCGTTGGCCGGGCCGTCACACCTTCTCGACGATTTCGTGGACCGAAACGAGATCGAGTGCGGCGACGATCCTCTCAAGGGGCTGTTGCAACTTTCCGATACCCTCCACCGCAGCTTCCGCTACGTCCCGGGCAGCACCTCGGTGGCGTCCCCCGTCGAGCACATCCTCGAGTCGGGCAGCGGAGTCTGCCAGGACTACGCTCACGCCATGATCGCCATTGCCCGGTCCTGGGGGATCCCTGCCCGATACGTCTCGGGCTACCTGCGCGTCGCCAGACAGGTTGGCGAGCAGGCGCCGGATAACGCCACTCACGCTTGGGTCGAATGCCTGTTGCCGGAGCTTGGCTGGGTCGGCTTTGACCCCACCAACCGGCGTGTGACCGGCCAACGGCACGTGAGAATAGCAGTGGGCCGCGACTACCGGGACGTGCCGCCGACCCAGGGTGTTTTCCAGGGAGGCGGGAAAACCCGGCTCGAGGTGGATGTGCGAATGCGCGATGGTTCAGCGTGAGACCACGGGCGGGCCTTGTCTCGGAGGCCGAAAACCGATTACGTAGAGACCACGGACTCCCACGGCCGGCCTGTGGGCGGAATCGCATCCCGGCCGCCGGCGACGGGTTGGAGTAAATCTCCGAACGTGCGTGGCTGGCGCTCAAGCAGGGAAACCGTCGGGCTTGCGGGCTTCGACCCCGAAGCCCGTGCGATGTGCTCCTCAAGACGACTCAGAAATAGGTCGCCACGCTGAAGAGGATGCCCGCGCCGAGCGCTCTCACGTTGTTCCTGTCGTCGTGCCAGTGATAGAGGTAGTTCAGCTTAAAGACGGAATCTTCCGTTGGCCGAAAGTTGAGGCCTAACGTGAGGCGCGTCTGGTCGTCCCCCTCGAGGTCGGTATCGAGATCGATGCGGTCAACCCTCACGACGCCTTCAAAGAACGATCCCGGGACCGTGGAAACCCTATCTCTCAGAAACTCAGCGCTTCCTTGAAGGTAGAACCCCTGCTGTTTTTCCGCATAGATCGATCCCTGCAGCCCGGGTGGTAGATCGATACTCGCCCGGGCATACTCACCAACGAGTTCGTAAGGCACCCGGCGGTATTCGATGTCCGCTGCGAAAATGCGCAGCTGTCTCTCGTCATCCACGACGAGATCTTCCATCTTTGATTGATTGTATTGTCCGACGTGCCAGGAGATCCCCACCTCCGCCTCTGGAACAGGGCTGATCCCGATTCTCCCGGCGAAGGCCGGACGATTGTTGTTGTCCTCGATGTTCCCACGCCCCGCGGCGATGCGCGTACCTTCGGCACTCTCCTCGATCACGCCTGCATCCAGGCCGTTCACTGCATAAAGCTCGTAGGTTATCCGAGTTCGAGGAGAGGGGTAGAAGGCGCCAAAGAACCCCATTCCTGGCTCTGAAAGCGCAGTCGGGACGATCTGAGTGCTGACGAGGGGCCGATCCGTCACCTTGTTGGCCGGACTGTCGTGGGCCAGATTGAACCTGCCCAACGGCGTCAGAAGCATCCCCGCCCTGAGCGACAACGATGAATGCAGTTCGAAATCCAGGATCGCGAGCTCAAGCAGGATTTCTTCGGTGCCTTTCTCAAACTCGAGCTCGGCCGCCATCCTGAATCGCTCCGAGATCGCGGCATGAAAGAACAGGTTGAACCGGACCGGAACGAACGTGAGTTCCTCAGTGACCCCCTCCTCTCGTTCGTAACGAAAATGAGTCTCGGCGTACCCCCCGAGCGAGGCCCTTCCCGTTGCAAACCTGAAAAGGTGCGGCTTGTCGTAGGCGCCGCCCCGGACGAAGGGCTTCGGCCGCTCTCGAGGCTCATCTTCGGCGCACGGGTTTCCGGGAATCAGACCTGGAAGGAGGGTCAACAAAGCGAACATCGAAAACCGACACATCCCTTTCCCCACTCCTATCTGGAAATGAAAATCTCGACGCGGTCTCCCCGGGTCTGCGTCTCGAACTTCGAGAGAGCCCTTGCCGCCGGGCCCCGAGTAACACGCCCGTCCAGAGAATAGGTGGAGCCGTGGCAGGGACAGACGAGCAACCTGCCCGCAGGCCGCACGTTGCACCCGAGGTGCGTACAGACGGCCGAGAGGGCCTGAAGTCTTCCACCATCGTTCACCAGGAGGACGGAGTCCCGCAACCCCTCTGCCTTCAGCACGATCCCCCCTCCCGGCTCGCTCAACTCGGGAAAGCGGGAGGCGTCGAGAGAGATTCTGTCCCCGGAAACGCTTGCGCGGTAGATCGAAACGGTCGCACACGCCCAAAGCGAGAAGCCCGCGGCCAGGCATCCGGAGGCAGACAGGAAACAGCGGCGGGAAATCTTCATCGGGTCCACCTGGTGGCTACAGGGACATAAGAAACGCGATGAGGTCCTGCCGCTGCGCTTCAGATAGACCCAGAAACCGGTTGCGAACCCCTTCCGCCTCGCCTCCGTGCAGTCGAATCGCCTCGGCAAGATCGGAGGTCCGACCGTCGTGAAGGAAGAAGGCGGTTCCTCCCAGGGCGTCTGCGGCCAGGCGCAGTCCCCACAGCGGCGGCGTCCGCCACTCGAACCCATTGGCGGTCCCATCCGAACGACCATCCGCCAGTTCGAAGCCCATGTCGTGGAGGAGCAGGTCCGAGTAGAGGTTGACATCAACGCGGTCCAAGGCAGCGATCGGATGGGATCCCGTGCTCAACGTAGGCACGTGACAAGCGGCGCACCCGATCTCTGCGAAAAGGGCATCGCCCCTGCGTACCGCCTCCGTGCTCGCGCCCCGATTGGGCGGCGCGAGCAGGCGGACGTACATGATCACGTCGTTTACCTCTGAAGCCGGAACCTCGGGGTCCGGGACGGCGTCTCCGATCGTCATGTCTCCGGCCTGCGGATGTAGGACCTCCTCTGGCGCAAAGTCGGTCGTAATGCCCATGTCCTCACGATAGGCGCTCACAACTTGCTCCAAAAGGGAAGAGACGTTCGCTTTCCGTCCGAACCGGCCGACCGACTGCCCGTTTCCGCCGCCGATGACCCCCGGGGGCACAAAATCGGCCGCCTGCACCCAGTTGATGCGTCCGGAGATATTGTCACCGTCCGAGTCTTCCGGATCTGAAAGCGCGATCAGCGTCTCGACGGGGATCCCTTCCAACAGCCCCATGCCGAAGACGGGCGGAGGCATTCTAACGGAGGTCTGGACGCCAGGCGGCAGGATCTCGGGAGATACCCCCGGGATCGCCTTGTCCTGAAGCTGTCCCCCGCCCAGTCTCGGGACCGGGTCACCGTCAACGCTGAAGCGCGTTAACGTCGTGGACGGGCTCCCCCGGCCATCCCCCGGATGACAGGTCTCGCAGCTGGGCTGGTTGAAGATCGGACCCAGGCCGTCCGCAATCGTGAAGACCCGTTCAAACTGCTCATCCCCCCTCGCAAACGAGGCGTTGAGGGACGGCGAAACGTCCAGCGTCCCGTCCAGCGTCTCTCCCCTCTCCGGGGCGCTCGTCAGCAGCTTGTCGCAGGTCATCGAGCAGACCGTGCAGAACAGGAGCAGTAGCTTCCAGACGGATGGTTCGGCGCGAAGGGACATCGTTATCCACGGCCTCCCTCGGGTCTCTGTCTCATCAGTCGCAGACCGAAATTTTTAACATCGATGAAAAATTTTTATACGTGACTAAAATATATTTCTAATCCGTAAATGTCAAGTCTGTTTTTCGAAATACACCGTGGGTCCGGATGTTGCAACAGAAAGGCGACCTCCGTTTCGACAGAGGTCGCCTGTGGATTTAAGAATAACGCAACAACTTGGGGTGCTGTCTGTTAACTATTCATCCGGAGGCAACACTTGAAGGAGCTCCTGATTCGGGCGCACCGTGGGCCCGTCGCATTCCGCATCCGATTCCGGCACGTTCACCAGGAAGGGCCGTAACCACTGCCTGACGAGCCACACCGCGCACGCGGCTGCGACGACGATGACGAGGATCGACTGCCAGTCCATCTTAGCGCTAGCTTCCCCACCCCAAGGCCGTGGCCGACTGATAGGTGACGAAAGCGCCTATGTAAGCCAACCCAGTCAAGTAGGTAAATGCAAAGATCGGCCACTTCCAGGAGCGAGTCTCACGCTGCATCACGGCCAGGGTGGCTGCACACTGGGCGCACAGAGCAAAGAAGACCATGATCGACAAGGCAACTGGAATCGTGAACAGTGGGCTCCCATCCGCCCTGACGGCCGTGCGCATCGCCGTCCGCAGAGCGGCAGACGTCTCGTCCACTTGATTTCCGACGCTGAAGATCGTCCCCAGAGAGGCGACGACAATTTCGCGAGCAGGAAAGGAGGCCATGGCGGCCATGCCGATGCGCCAGTCCCAGCCCAGTGGACGCACGGCCGGCTCCACAAAACGCCCGGCGCGGCCGAGCAGGCTCTGCTCCAGGAGCTCTGCGCGCATCTGGGTGTCCAACGCGGACAGCGCACGCGCGCGCATCTCTCCGGCCTGGCTGAGCCGCACACTCTCGCTGGCTGAGCGATACTTTTCCAAGGTCGGCGCAGGGCGCGGAAAATAGGCCAGCGCCCACATCACGACGGCTGCAGCAAGGATGATCGTCCCAGCGCGTGCGATGAATGTCCGGACTTTCAGGTAAACCCGTAAACTGACCGTCTCCAGGTCCGGCCATTTATAGGAAGGGAGTTCCATGACGAAAGGCGGGGAGTTTCCGGGGAAGAGATGTTTCTTCAAGAGCCAGGCGACCGGAATGGCCACGCCGGCCCCGACGCTGTACATCGCGAGCAGGGTCAGCCCTTGGACGCCGACCCAGCCACCCAGAATCTGGTCATTGGGTATGAACGCTCCTATGAAGAGCGTATAGACCGGAAGGCGGGCCGAGCAACTCATCAGAGGGGTCACCAGGATCGTCATCAGCCGACTTCGGGGATCCTCAATCGTCCGTGTGGCCATAATCCCCGGAATGGCACACGCAAAGCTGGAGATCATCGGAACGAACGACTTCCCGGAGAGTCCACACCACCTGAACATCCCGTCCATGAGCAGTGCAGCCCGCGACATGTATCCGCAACCTTCCAGAATGGCCAGGAAGAAGAACAGGATCGCGATCTGGGGGAGAAACACGATCACGCTCCCGAGGCCTCCGATCACCCCGTCTACAACCAGGCTCTTTACCGCACCCGCGGGCAGCATCGACCCTGTAACCCGGCCCAACATTGAAAACAGGACCTCGATCCCGTCCATCAGCGGTAGGGCCCACGCGTAGATCGACTGAAAAACGATCCCCATGACCACGGCGAAGACAATCGTTCCGAAGATCCGATGCGTCAGAAATCGATCGATCCGATCCGACGGGCTCGTCTGCAGCCGCGGGGGCCGGCGGAGCGCGCCTTCGATCGCCTGGTCGATCCAAGCATAGCGGGATTCCGCCTCGAGGGTTGAAAGGGGCCGATCTACCTGCAATTTTTCCCGGATTCTGGACACCCTGCGTGCCACATCAGGCCCAACCGTATCGACGATGCGCCTCTCCGCATACCCGCCTTCGTCGACGACAGCGCGATACAGCTCGATCTCCGACACCCTTCTGGAACGGCCGTTCGAGGCCGAGGCGATCTCCTTGCTCAATGCCTCGATCTGCTGACCCAGGGGTTCGAGAAATCGAGGCCGCGCGTGTCCGGGACGGTGGCCGACGGTCGAAAGTGCCTGGGCGATCGCGTGTCGCAACGCGTTCAGTCCCCGCTTCTTGTTGGCACAGATCGGCACAACCGGGATCCCCAGCCGCCCGGAAAGGCGTTCTGGATCCACACGAATCCCGGCCGATTCCGCCAAGTCGACCATGTTCAGGGCAATGACGGTGGGGATTCCGAACTCCATCACCTGAGAGACGAGGTAAAGATTCCGTCTCAGGTTCGCCGCATCGACGATCGCCACGACAGCGTCCACGCTCGATTCCTCGACCTGCCGACCCAAGAGGACATCGGCGACGATCATCTCGTCCGGCGAATTTGCCGCGAGGCTGTAGGTGCCCGGCAAGTCCAGCAACTGGACCGTTTCCTCGAGATCCAGCTTCATGGGCCCCGCGCGTCTTTCGACCGTGACACCGGGGTAATTTCCCACCCTTTGGGAGAGTCCCGTAAGGGCATTGAAAAGGGTCGTCTTTCCCGTATTCGGATTGCCGATCAGGGCGACGGTCTTGACCTTCCCGCTGCGTATCGTTTTCAATGTTACAGACATTATGGGTGACTCAATGAGAATCGGTCGCTCGGCGCGACCCGATGCGGATCATCTCCGCATCCTTTTGCCTCAGGCAATAGCGACCTTCTTCCACTTGAATCACCGTCGGACAACCCGACCTCAGAATCCGGATTCGGGTGCCGGGCACGATCCCGAGCTCTCGTAGCCGGGCGGAAAGCCGGGAAAGGCCTGAGACCTCAACGACCCATCCCTCATTGCCCTTGGGCCAGGTCGTCAGCGGTCCTCCCGCTTCCGGCTTGTCTCCAGCTCTGCCCAAAAGCTTCCTCAGCCTCCGGGAAGCGGAAGCCATCCACGAATGGCGCATAGAAAAAACTCCTCCGAAGCCGTCTGTCACGACGCCCTCAAGTTTGCATCTCCAGGTGGAGCAGGCATTCCTCTTCGCATATCGGACAGGCCGCGACGTCGTGGCAGAGCACCTCGTCTTCCCAAAAGGCCTCCAGAAAGCGCTGGGAAATCGCAGCCTCGGACATCAGAAATCTGACGAAATGCAACAACCTCCCACCGGTCTCCGGGCTCAGCAGATGCTCCACCTTGCAGGCGTCGATCTCGGCCTGCCTTTCTTCAACGTGCAAGACGTCTTTCAAGAACTTCCGGACGATGACCCTCGAGGCCAACACCACGTCGACCACACGCTGTCCGTCATCCGAAAGCCTGAGGTGTTTGTTTTCGTCCTCCAGCACATACTTCCTCCGCTTCAGCGCCTTCAGCGTGAGGGAGGCACTTCCACGGGTAATGTCGAGATACCGGGCAACGTCGGAGACCCGCGCATATCCGTGCTGTTGAGACAGCTCCTCGATGGCAGCGAGGTGATGCGCCACGCTATGGGTTACCTCATTCTCTTCGAACGCCTTCCACACGTCTGAAGTGGCCATGATTCATCCCGAGGTCTGGAATGTATGTTTTATTAGTAAAACATCTGTTGGTAATATAATCCGCCGCCTCCGGGCCGGCAAGTTAATTTTCGCTCAGCCCCTTGACTTTGGGGCTGGATTTTTGTTACGTCCCACCATCTCAAGCAAACGAAAGGGGAGATTCGCGGGATGGTTAGCGTCAAATTCGATCAGGTCGGCCATCTGCCCGGATCCGGGGATAACGTGGCCATCGCGACCCGAACGGTAGAGCCGGACACGCTGATCGAGTTCGAGGGTCGAAGATTGTGGATCGATACGACGGTTATGGAGGGTCACCGCTTCGCCGTTCGCCGCATCGCGCCGGGCGAACCGCTTCTCTCCTGGAGCATGCCGTTCGGTGAAGCGACGCGCGAGATTCTTCCGGGCGAGTATGTATGCAACCCGATGATCCTGGAGACGATGCGGCATAGGAGTGTGAAAGCCAGGCTCCCTGATGCGGCCAATTTTGAAGACCGGGTCGTGCCCTATGACCTTGGAGAGGTGCCGATTCGGCCCGGCAGGCAGGTGGCGCCCCACGCGACCTCGCTCACGTTTCCAGGATACCCCCGCGGCACCTCCCGCGGCGTCGGCACGCGAAACATTATTGTGGTACTCGGAACAACTTCTCGAACAGCAAGTTACGTAAGAAACCTAGTGTCAAGAGTCAAAACACGAGCCGCCCGCTACGAGAATGTGGACGGCATTGTCGCCGTGGCTCACACCGAGGGAGGCAGTCAGGGCCGTCCGAATAACCTGGAGATGCTGTTGCGCACGTTGGCCGGATTCCTTGTCCATCCAAACGTGGGTGCGGTCCTGGCGGTCGACTACGGCTCTGAACCGGTCACGAATCGAATGCTCTACAGCTACATGGCGAGAGAGAGCTATCCCCTCGCCGATGTGCCCCACCGATTCTTGACCCTGACCGGCGGCTTCCAGCAGAGCCTACGCGAAGGCGAGGAACTCATCGAAGGCTGGCTGGAGGCATTGAACCACACCCCTCGGAGCGAAGTATCGGCGGCCCACCTGAACGTCGCCCTGCAGTGTGGCGGCTCCGATGCCTTCTCGGGCGTTTCTGGAAACCCGTTGGCCGCCTGGGTCGCCCGCGAGATCATTCGATACGGTGGATCCGCCAACCTCGCGGAGACCCAGGAGCTGATCGGTGCGGAATCCTATATCCTCCGAAACGTCACGGATCAGGACACGGCAGAGCGATTTCTGGGTGCGATTGAACGCTACAGGGCGCTTGCAGAGGCCCACGGAACGACTGCGGAAGGCAATCCCTCCGGGGGCAACCGGCTCAGGGGACTCTACAACATCGTCCTCAAGTCGATCGGCGCCGGGATGAAACGACACCCCGATGTCCGCCTGGATCGCGTGATTGAATATGGCGAGCGGATGCGGAAGCCAGGGTTTTACTTCATGGACAGTCCGGGAAACGATCTGGAAAGCGTCGCCGGGCAGGTTGCGGCCGGCTGCAACGTGATTTTTTTCGTGACCGGCAGCGGAGCCATTACGAATTTCCCTTTCGTGCCGACCCTGAAGGTAGTGACGACGACTCGCCGGTACAACCTCCTTCCAGACGAAATGGACGTGAATGCCGGCGAGTTTCTGGATGGCAGACCCTTGGATGTCCTCGGCCAAGAGATGCTGGAACGTACCATAGATATCGCGTCGGGCGAGCTTAGCAAGGGAGAAATTGCCGGACACAGCCAAGTCTCCATCTGGAGAGATTGGAGCCAGAGAGAGGCGGGGAATGTGGACCGCCTGCGAGCGATTCGGTTGCCGAATGGCGAACCCATTTCGATAAGGGCGAAACGCCCCGAATCCAAAATCAGATTCCGGGCCATCCGCACCGACCGCGGTTACGCAACCGACCGTGTAGGGCTTGTCTTGCCCAGCAGCCTCTGTTCGGGCCAAATCGCTCAGTTGGCGGCGGAGCGTTTGAACCAAAGGCGTCTGGGGCGCGAACGGGGAATTTCCAGGTTTGTTGCGCTGCCCCACACCGAAGGGTGCGGCTTCGCCGGGGAGTCGGCGTTTCGTCACTATACGGACGCGATGCTCGGCCATCTCAGCCATCCCCTCGTGGAATTCGGACTGCTCCTCGAGCACGGCTGCGAAATGACGCACAACGACTACTGGCGGCGCCAGCTGGATGAGAGGGGCATCGACCCGGGCAGGTTCGGGTGGGCGAGCGTTCAGCTCGACGGAGGAATGGAACGTGTGCTGGATAAGGTGGAAGGATGGTTTTCAGAACGAATCGCCGATTCGGGCGGCCTGGATTTTGAAGACGTGACTCTCGATGCCTTGCGCGTGGGCCTACTCTGCGACAGCCCACTCTCCGAAAGCGCCTCAGAAAGCATCGGAGCCTTGATCGGGATCCTTGTCGGCGCGGGCGGGACCGTCGTCATTCCAGAGAACGAAGACCTTTTGGCGAGCCCCCCGTTTGCGAACGACACCCTCGGGTCCGTCAGAACGGCACCGTCCCTGGCCTACGGGCAACGGGTCACGAAGCCCGGTTTCCACATCATGGAAAGCCCGACGAAACAGTGGGTGGAAAACCTTACAGGTTTGGGGGCGACCGGGGTCGAAATCCTGTTGGGATACGCAGGTTCCCACTCGATGCAGGGTCATCCGATGATTCCGATGATTTCGATTTCGGAAGGCGCGACCGTGCAATCTGCCCACGGAGCGGACATCGACCTCTTCCTGGACGAAGACAGCCGTCAGAATTCGGAGCAGATGCTCAAACTGATCGTTGAGGCAGCCTCTCGCCGCTACACCCCGAAGAGCCGTCTTCATGGGAACGTCGATATTCAGTTCACACGCGGTCTGCTCGGTGTCTCGATGTGAAGCGTCGACGTCTCGGCCCCGCCAAAAAAGGAAGGCATTTTTTCCCCGTCAATCGCCCCGTTCTAGGGTCCGTTTTCATCTCCAGCGTTGCAGGGCCTCGATAATCTTCTTTGCCTGATCCATACTCGATATGTTGAACTTGCTCCTGTAGACATACGCCCCATCCCGCTTTTGATAGCGCCGGATGGCGACCTTTTTCGGGCCATACGCTCCGGTCTTGCGATCCAGATCCCGGTAGAGGAACAGCAGCGTCGCCCACGCGCCTTTGGAGAGCACGTAACGGTCCAACTCCTTGCAGAGCAGAACACCATCTTCTTCGTAGTTGACTGAAAGGTCGTTCACGGTTTCCGGCATAGAGCTCTCCTTTGTTTGATCTCACACGCAGGTCGGCGGCCCCTGAGCCTGGTTTGCCCCGTCTACAAGCGTTTGAAATCATAGTAAAGAGGGAAGCAGAATGCAACGGATACTTCGCCAAAAGCCACAAAGCCCTTGACAACGGGACGCCTCGCGTATAGATAGTGGGATCTGGTGGTTTGCATCCAGTGGGTCGGGAACCGGAGCGTAAAGGGGGCTCAGCGTGGGACAGACCGTAAAACCCGAACGGGTGGTCGATGCCCAATGTGAAGTCGGGGAGGGCCCGCTTTGGCATCCCGTGGAACACCGGATTTACTGGACAGACATTCCGCGGGGGAGAATGTTCTGGTACGACCCGGCCGGTCGGCATTATGAGCAATTCTACCAGGGCGATGTGGTGGGCGGATATACGATCCAGGCCGACGGATCCCTGCTCCTATTCATGGAGAAAGGGGCCATTCGCGCCTGGAAGGACGGGATGCTCGGCACGATTTTCGAGGGATACCCTGAAGACCGGGAGACCCGGTTCAACGACGTCATCGCGGATCCGGAGGGCCGGGTCTTCTGCGGGACGATGCCCTCGGAGGGGCATCCGGCACGGCTTTACCGGCTGGACAGGGACGGTTTCCTCGACCTCATCCTGGACGACGTGGGCCTTTCCAACGGCATGGGGTTCAGCCTGGACCGAAAGACCTTCTACTACACCGACTCAACCGCACGCAAGATCTACAGCTTTGACTACGATGCTGAGACCGGCCATCTCACCAACAAGACCGTCTTCCTGCAAACAAACCCGGACGATGGCGTTCCGGACGGACTCACGGTCGATTCTGAGGGCCACGTCTGGTCCGCGTATCACGGAGGCGGTTGCATCGCGCGTTATACGCCAGACGGCAAAGAAGTGCGCCGGATTGCGCTTCCGACGAAACAGGTCACCAGCTTGACCTTCGGAGGCGTGGACCACACAGACATCTATGTCACCAGTGCAGGAGGCGGCGCCGAGGAATGTGCCGGGGCGCTGTTCAGAGTCGACTGCGGCATCCGGGGCGTAACCGAGTTTTCGTCCCGAGTCGCCCTTTAGGCGCTTTCGACCCGAGGCAAACGGGATGTGTGCGCGATTCACCCTGATTCTGGGTCCGGAAGGGCTCAAGATGGTGTTCGAGGGCTTCGAGTTTCCCGTTTCATTCCTGCCGCGTTACAATATCGCTCCGGGGCAGGATATCCTGGTCCTGCCCAATGACGGGAAAGAAACGGCCCGGTACTTCAGGTGGGGACTTCTTCCCTCGTGGGCAACCGATCCGAAAGTCGGGAATCGGATGATCAATGCGCGAGCAGAGACGCTTGAGAAAAGACCTTTTTTCCAGATGGCCTTCGAAAAACGGCGCTGCCTGATTCCGGCAGACGGTTTCTACGAGTGGCGCGAGGAACCTGGGGGCAGTCCGAAGAGGCCGATCTACATAAGGATGAAATCGGCACAACCGTTCGCTTTTGCCGGCCTTTGGGAGACGTACCGGAGAGCCGACGGAGACGTGCTCAATACTTGCGCCATCATCACGACGGAGCCGAACGACCTGCTGAAGAAGATCCACTACCGGATGCCTGCCATCCTCGAACCGAAATCTTACGACGAGTGGCTGGATCCGAATTCATTCCGGCCTGGAAGGCTTCGCGGACTGCTCGAACCTTACCCGTCCGAAGGGATGGCCGCCCATCCCGTGTCGCGGACGGTGAATGACTTCAGGAATGACAGCCCCGAATGCATCGCGCCGCTGAGATCGGCAGGAATCGCTGGCCGCCAGGAAAGCCTCCCGCTATGACGATTGTAGACACGCATTGCCACATCGGCCTTTCCAAGTACGAACCGGTCGAATCCCTCCTCTTCCACATGGCGCGATCCGGTGTGGCTCGAGCGGTGCTGATCCAGTACATGGGAAATGCAGACAATACCTACTTGCTCGAAACCATGTCCAGCCATCCTGGACGGTTTTCCGCGGCGATGATCGTGGAAGAGACGGACGACGGCACGAAGATGAGAGAATGGCACGAGAGAGGGATCCCCGGAATCCGCCTGCCCGTGGATGCCAGAGCACGCGGCGCCGACCCGCTGGCCCACTGGCGCACCGCCGCGGAACTCGGACTCGTCGTGAGCGCGCCCAGCAGCCCCCAGGGGATTCTGAGTCTCGAATTCGACGAAGTCCTCAGGACCTTTCCCGAACTTTCAATCGCCATCGAGCACCTGGGCGGCATCGGTCCGGGGTGTCCAGACCGGGCGTTTGCGCCGGTCACGCGACTCGCCGAACATCCCAACGTCACGATCAAGCTCCCCGGCTTCGGTGAGTTCTGCGAACCGCCACACCCGTTCGCTCACATCCCGCCATTCGCCGACATGGTCCTTGAGGCCTTCGGCCCCAAACGAATCATGTGGGGCAGCGATTTCCCGCCGGTCAGCACGCGGGAAGGGTATGACAACGCCCTCGCGTTTCCTCAGCGTTATTTTTCTGCTCTGAGCGAAGATGAGCGGTCCTGGATCTTTGGAGGCACCGCGCTTCGGGTCTGGAAATTCGTCGAAGCCTGATGGACCTGCCCACGGAGAACCGAGCCCTTTGGCGAATGCGCCCCCATCCTTTCAGTCTTGCAGCGCGGGGCACCGCACGGACCGTCGCCCGCTTCGCGCGGCGTCGTTTTAACGGAGAACCTACGTCGTGGTGAACGCCTCTGAGATTGACGTCGAATGGTTGCTCAAACTGACGCGGCGGGCCGGCAAGATCGCCCGCTCCTACTTTGGGAAGACCCGCGTATCGACGAAGGCGGACTGTTCTTGGGTCACGGAGGCAGATCTGGCCGTGGAGGATTACCTGCGAAACGAGATTACGTCAGCCCACCCCCACGACGCGATTCTAGGCGAAGAGGGCGAGGACCCATACCCTCGGTCCGAGCGCGTATGGGCCATTGACCCTTTGGATGGGACGCGCTGTTTCAACCACGGGCTTCCGGTTTGGGGGGTATCGGTTGGGATGCTGCAGGAGGGAACCCCAATCCTGGGGGCCTTTTACCTCCCTATGTTGGACGACCTCTACCATACGGACGGAACTGGGACGTTCCTGAACGGCACCCTCTTGTCCCCTCCGGATCCTCCGATCGGGCCGAACGCGCTCCTCCTGGTCAATGAGCCGTTGCTCGCCGACTACAAGATCGATTTCCCCGGCAAGATCCACAGCCTTGGATCCACGGCCGCACATATCTGCTACATTATGCGCGGATCCGCGGTGGGCGCCATCGGTCAGGCACATATCTGGGATTACGCAGCCTGTGCCGCCATGCTTCGCATCTTAAACGTCCCGTTTCGCTTCCTTTCCGGGGCGGCGGTCGAGCTCGCGAACCTTTACGACGGCCGGCGGGTTCCCGAACCTACACTGGTTTGCCCGCCCAGACAGTTCGATACCGTCAAGCGCATATTGGAGTCAGGATCGCCCGAGTGAAAAAAATGCCCACTATGCAGAAGGGAGCGGTTACGATCGACCGCTCCCTTTTCGTTTCTCCTTCGACGGAACCCCGCGCTGACGGACGAGCCCTCCTTGAAACCGGAACGGTGACAGGCCCTCTCGTCTATCGGGCGATCGCCTCCTGCCCGGTTTCCGGGTTCTCCTTCATCCCGGTCGCCTCGATGTTCAATGAAATACGAACTTCATCTCCCAGCACGCCTGCAACGTCGGCCCAGCTGTTGACCCCGTAGTCAGACCGTTTGATTGCCGTCTCCGCCGAAAATCCCGCGACCGGGATCTTCCGCATGGGATGCGTTCCCAGACCGAGCACTTCTACAGCCAGGACGACGCGCCTCGTGACCCCGTGCATCGTAAAGTCGCCCGTAACCACGAGCTTTTCGCCCTTTTTCTCCACTTTCGTGCTTTTAAAGGTCACCACCGGATAGCGCTTTGCATCCAGGAAATCCGGACTTCTCAGGTGATTGTCCCGCTTCGCATTGTCCGTGTTGATCGAGCCAGCCTGAATGACCGCCTCCACCTTCGATTGCCCCGGCTTGTTCCGATCGTAGACGACAGTCCCGGAGAAATCGGTAAAACGTCCGGTGGTTCGGCTCACGATGTGGCGTATGGAGAATTCGACCGAGGAATGTGTCGCGTCTATCCGGTAGGTACCGGCAGACCCGGTATCCGCGCAAACCAGAACCAGACCGGCAAGCGCAAGTGAGCGAAGCATCAACCTGAGCATAGGACCTCCAATGTTTGGGTTGCCGTCCGGAAATCTGGAAACGGGTCGGATCTGTGCCTGTCGCAATTTATGTCGAGGCGCATCCTCAACAAAAAGCAATACGGTCTGAAGCGTCGAAACGAACGATGCTCATCGCGGCCTTGTGATACCTCACCCCGGGGCCGCAATCTGTTTGACGTTGACGGGACGCCCGGATCTCGCCTGCCCGTCCCGCTGAAGAAGATCCCCGCAAGGTGGCTGCGGGCCGACCTGCCAACCCAGAGGTCCTTCGGCTTGCCGCGCTCTTCCCGCGCGGAATGACCCCGCGGAGAGCGTTGCATCGAACGACTTCCACGCCGCTCCGATCGTTGGCGCCACGCGCGCCCGTGAGCCGAAAAAACGTCCAGTCGCGGATACGATTTTGCCTTTGTCGCGCAGGAGCTTTCCAGCGATGACGGACAAACCGAATATACCGTCGCCTCCAAAAGGGACAAGAAATTTCTTGCAAATTATGAAGCGCCGGCCCTCAATCTCCGGTAAATCGAACAACGGTTGCTCGCGGTCCCGCGCTTACACCGCCGTCCGGTTGGTTTGGGCGCACCGGAATGGGCTCCTCGAAGGCTTCATCTGGCGCCATCCCTCGACTGATGAGGCCGGCTCGGCGACCCTCCCGCCGAAGCAGCGGAACGTTCAGCTTCCAGCCCACGCGCCATGCCGGGGCCAAAAGGAGATCCCCTCCTCGCCCTGAGGAAGGGACCTCGTTACTCGCTACGCTACTTCTTGACGCTCAAGTCCCCACCGATTCGGCTTCCGTCTGAACGGCCTTTTGACCTGGACCTTCGTGCCGGACGACCAGCTTTCCGTCTTCAAGTTCCACCCTGATAGCGGCGCCATTCAGAATCTCGCCCCCCATCAGACCACGGCCGATCCGTGTCTCCAGCTCGCGCTGCAGGAAGCGCCTGAGCGGGCGGGCGCCATAGACCGGATCGAACCCCTCTCGTGCCACAAACTCACGGGCCGCATCTGTGATCGCGAGTGTCATTCCGCGATCGCTCAAGCGTCTCCGCAAATCTTCAATCATCAATTCAACAATTTGTATAATTTCATTCTTCGTCAATGAGTTAAACAGAATTGTATCGTCGACTCGGTTCAGGAATTCGGGCCTGAAATGCTGCCGCATCTCGCGCAGGACCGCATCCCGCGCACCCGCCTGGATCTCGCCGCTCTCGGTCACGCCTTCGAGCAGGTGCCGGGCGCCGATGTTCGACGTCATGATGATCATGGTGTTCTTGAAGTCGACCGTTCTCCCCTGTGCATCCGTGAGTCTGCCGTCCTCCAGGATTTGCAACAGGACGTTGAAGACGTCGCGATGCGCCTTTTCGATCTCGTCGAACAGAAGCACCGAATAGGGCTTCCGTCGAACCGCTTCGGTCAGCTGGCCCCCCTCCTCATGACCCACATAGCCCGGGGGAGCGCCCACCAGTCTGGAGGCGGAATGCTTCTCCATGTATTCGCTCATATCGATTCGAACCATGTTGGCTTCGCTGTCGAAAAGGGCCTCCGCCAGCGCCTTGGCCAGCTCTGTCTTTCCCACGCCGGTCGGCCCGAGAAAGAGGAAGGACCCGATCGGCCGACGCGGATCCTTGATTCCGGCCCGGGCCCGGATGACGGCATCGGCGACGAGAGACACCGCTTCATCTTGCCCCACAACCCGCCTGTGCAAGATCTCGTCCAACCGAAGCAGCTTCTCCCGTTCCCCTTCAACGAGCCGAGTGACCGGTATGCCCGTCCATCGCGAGACAATTTCTGCGATTTCGTCCTCGGTGACCTCCTCCCGCAGGAGCCGGCCCTCATTGGCTTCCATCTTCTCCGAGGCCCGGAGCGCGCGCTCGAGCTCGGGCAACTTTCCGTGTTTCAGCTCCGCGGCCCGGTTCAGGTCATACGCCCGTTCGGCCTCCTCGATCTCAAGCCGCACACGTTCGATCTGCTCCCGCACGCCCCGAACGCGCTCGATCGCCGCTTTCTCCGCCTCCCATTGGACGCGCATCGCGTCGGCATCCGTCCTGAGGTCTGCCAGCTCCTTTCGAAGCGCCGCCAGCCGCTCTTGGCTCGCCTTGTCTTTCTCCTTCTTGAGGGCGGCCTCTTCGATCTCGAGCTGCATCACGCGTCGGGTCGCCCCGTCCAATGCTGCCGGCATCGAGTCGATCTCCGTGCGGACCGTGGCGCAGGCCTCATCCATCAGGTCGATCGCCTTGTCAGGCAGAAACCGGTCCGAAATGTAGCGATTCGACAGGACGGCCGCGTTCACGAGCGCGTTGTCCTGAATCCGGACCCCGTGATGCACCTCATACCGTTCACGCAGGCCGCGAAGGATTGAGATCGTATTCTCTGCGGACGGCGGCTCCACGAGCACAGGTTGAAACCGCCGCTCGAGCGCCGCGTCCTTTTCCATCTGTTTTCGATACTCGTCCAGCGTCGTGGCCCCGATGCAATGCAGCTCTCCCCGGGCCAGCATCGGCTTGAGCATGTTTCCGGCGTCCGTCGAACCCTCTGTCCTTCCCGCACCCACGATGTTGTGGACTTCGTCGATAAACAGCAGAATCCGCCCTTCACTTTCCTTGATCTCGTTCAGAACGGCCCTCAGCCGTTCTTCGAACTCCCCTCGATACTTGGCGCCCGCCATCAGGGCGCCCATATCGAGCGAGAAGACCGACCGGTCCTTGAGCCACTCCGGGACATCCCCTCGGACGATACGCTGGGCCAAACCCTCCACGACCGCTGTCTTGCCCACGCCTGGTTCGCCGATCAGCACCGGGTTGTTCTTCGTCTTTCTGGACAGGATGCGGACCACGCGCCTGATCTCGGAATCCCGTCCGATGACTGGATCCAGCCTGCCCTGACGCGCCTGTGCGACGAGATCCACCCCATACTTCGCCAAAGCCTCGTAAGTCCCCTCCGGTGTCGCGCTGGTGACACGCTGGGTGCCTCGCACACCGGTGAGCGCACCGAGGAACCTTTCACGTGTGATGTTGAACCGCTGCAGGACCTTCCCCGCCTCTGACGCATTCCCTTCTCCGATCAGTGCGAGGAAAAGGTGCTCCACCGAGATATATTCGTCTTTCAGGCGACGGGCCTCCTGCTCGGCACTCCCGAACAGGCGTTGGAACCGCGAGGTCACATAGATCTTTCCTGCTTCAGCACCAGGGCCCGCAACTTTCGGGCGCTTCCCCAAGACCTCCTCGACCTCGCGCCTGAACGCTTCCAACGGCACATCCATCCCGGCCAACATCCTCGGCAACAGGCCGTCCGACGAATCCAACAAGGCCAGAAGCAGATGCTCGCCGTCCACCTCGGCGTGACCATAGCCCATCGCCCTGGACTGAGCCTCCTGGACCGCCTCCTGAGATTTCCGAGTGAGTTTGGTCAGGTCCATCTCTTTCTCCTTAGCCTGCCTCGCTTGAAACGCGTGCCAGCTTCTCGTAAAGTGCCCTCTCCTCGCCCGACAGTGCTTCCGGCACGACGATTCGAATCTCCACATAGAGATCTCCGGCACCTTCCGGATCTGGAAATCCCTTTCCCTTCAACCTCACCCTTCGTCCAGAAGAAGATCCGGGCGGGATCTTGATCTTTACCGTCTCATTCAGCGTCCGCATCCTTACCGAGCCCCCGAGCGCGGCTTTCCAGGGCGCGACCGGAAGCACGGCGTACAGGTCTCGACCTTTGCGTTCGAACCGGTCGTGGGGCCGAATGTCCAAGATCAGATACAGGTCCCCCGAGGTTGCGCCCTTCGGGCCTTGCCCGCCCTGACCCACCAGCCGAATTCGCTGGCCGGATCGAACCCCTTTCGGAATCGCAACCCGATAGGTCCTCGATTTTCCCGTGTCCGGATCGGTCAGCGCAATCCGTCGCTTTCCGCCCTGCGCGGCTTCTTCCAGGCTCAAACTCACCCTCGCTTCGTGATCCGAACCCATGCGGGGGGACACGGCCCGCAACCCGCCAAAGCCGCCGGAGTACGTCCTGCTTCCCGAGGCCCGTCTCGCGCCCCCAAAGAGGTGTTCCAGGAAATCGAAGAAACTGCCGAACTCGCCCCCACCTCCATTCGAGAAATCGACGTTCGAGGGGTCGAAGTCGAACCGGACGCCGCCGAATCCGGCAGACGGCCGACGGCCCTCCTGGGCCGCCTTCCACGCCATGCCATAGGCGTCATATCTGGCACGCTTTTCCGGATCGCTCAAGACGTCGTTCGCCTCGTTGATCTCCTTGAATTTTTCCTCTGCTCCGGGATCCTCGTTCCTGTCCGGATGATAGGTCCGGGCCAGCTCCCGAAAGGCCTTCCGTATTTCCTCCTGCGGCGCCTCCTTGGAGACGCCGAGAATCCCGTAGTAGTCCTTGAATTCCATTCGATCGGCCTTTCGTGTCGGCAAAGCCGCGATGATTCCGGAAGGCTCGCCATTTCAAAGGGGACCGTCCGTCCCGAACGGTCCCCTTTCGTTGACTTGCCTGTGGCGTAAGAGGTCTTGCGTCCCGGTCAGGCGACTTTCACCTCGATCTCCTTCGGCTTCGCGGCCTCCGACTTCGGAAGCGTCAGCGTGAGGACCCCGTCCCTGTAGGATGCCGAAATTTTTCCTGCTTCGACGTCTGAAGGGAGCCTCAACGAGCGCGTAAAGGTTCCATAGGACCTTTCGCTCCTATGGTAGTGCTTTTCCTCGTTGTCAGACGCGTGCTGCTTCTCCCCCCGGATGGTCAAGACGTTGTTCTCAAGGCTGACCTTGACCTGATCCTTGCCCAGTCCGGGCAGGTCCGCGTGAACGAGGATCTCGTCGTCCGTCTCCGAGACATCCATCGCCGGGCGCCAAGCCCCCGGGACCGGGCCCCCATCCCAGAACTCTTCGAACATCCGGTCGATCCCGTTCCTGAAATCGACGAATCGCTTCGGCTGCCATCTTACGAGTGTCATTTCATTCACCTCCGTGAGAGTGGATCGTTTGTGTGACGGTGAGCTGCCCAACCGACCTTTCTTTTTTGCTCACGCCCACTCTCGAATCGCAATTCGCGTGCCAGTTCTGTATAAATACGGGCTAAAAAGAATAAATACATACAGTTATATACATATATCCTTTTCTTGGCACAACTTGCGGGAAAAGAAAAATATTGCCATTTTGGCAGTATTTCTGACTTTTTTACATATGATATGCCACTTTGACAGTATTTCTTTCAGGCTGGTCGCGCGGGCTGGATGAGGCGCACGCCCCCGGCGCTTCGCGCCACGCCCGGCACACCCTAAAAAGACAGCCGCCCGAAGCACCTGCTCCGTGCGGCTGCGCCGTAGCCTGCCACATCCGGCTGCCACCCGTCTCTTCTCTATGGCAAACGCCTGTTCCCCTGCCTAACTCTTGGACGGCAGGTCGGGCCGCGATACAGACTTCCTCCTCGGCCGGTGACTGCCTCGCGCGAGGGCTTTCATTCGTCTCCATCGGGCCTGATGAGGAAACGTCAGGCTGATCGGGGCCTGATCATACAGATGAGAAACGCGATAGGAAAGCCTTGTCAACATTTCCATCACCTCCAATAGAAACCCTGTAACGAACGGATGAATTTCACTTTATTCGACGTCCCGAACCGCCGAACCGTTCCACGATTCTTCAGCGCATCGCAGCCACCTTCCACACTTCTATTCTGATTGCCTGGCGCCCCGGGCAGTTTTATATTCCGTTGCGGACGCCGTTCAGGTCCTCGGAGGTTTGGCCTTTCAAAGACAGATCAAGGGGGAAGAGAAATGAGCCCTCGGTCAGGAGAAATCATGACCGTGCTCGGTCCCATTTCGCCCGAAGCATTGGGCCCGACTTACATGCACGAGCACGTGATTGTGGACAATTCGTGGAGCGGCGACAACCCGCTGAAAAAGCTGGACGAGATCGATACCCTCACCTGGGAAATGAAGGACGTGTTACGCGCCGGAGCGCGCACGATCGTCGATCTCACCTGCGTCGGCCTGGGCCCGAATCCCGCCGGACTCAAGCAGATCGCCGAAGCCTCCGGAATCAACATTGTCACCTCGACGGGCGTGTATCGGCCGATCGTGTGGCCCGAGTACGTGGCGGCATCCACGGTGGAGGAACTGGCTCGGCGATGGATTGACGAATGCGAGCACGGCTTCGCTGGTACCGACGTGCGTCCGGGCGTACTTGCCGAGTTCGGCTCGAATGAGAAGGATGCCGTGCCCGAAGATGCCGACAAGGTCTTCCAGGCCGCGTGTATGACGCAGCAGGCAACCGGAATCCCCATTAGCACTCACTGCGGGCTGAGAGACTGCGATTGGCAGGTGGCGGCATTCAAAAGGCACGGCGCCCTGCTCGATAAGGTCGTGCTGGGTCACATGATGCCCTCGGACCGGTCGTCGGTGGCGGCCGGACTCTCCAATCCGCAGATGGCGCATCTCAAACGCATCCTCGACACGGGCGTCAACGTCGGGATCGACACGGTCGGCTACGGCGAACGAGATGGGCAACGTCTCCTGGAACACGGAAAGGCCCACCTTGCGAAGACGTTCGTAGAATGGGGACACCTCGAGCAAGTTACGGTCTCGTGTGACATGACGCGTAAGTACCACCTCAAGAAATACGGCGGACACGGCTTCGCGCTGCTGATGGACTGGTTTGCGCCCCTGCTCCGGGAAGTCGGTCTCTCGGACGAGCAGGTCGATCAGATTATGATTGAAAATCCCAGGCGCATCCTCACGCCGGCGCCCTGAGGCTCCCGTGGCGTCCAAACCGTTCCAAACGCTTGAAAGGATAGAGAGGTATGGCGCACAAAGTCCTGTTGAACGTTCCAGTCCCGGATGAACTCCGACGGATGCTCGATGCGCACTGTGAAGTCACGATCATGTCCGACGAAGCACCCGGTCCCGATCGATACGCGTCGTTCGAAGGGCTTTTCGGATACAGCTTATTTCCAATAGATGCGGCGCTGATGGATCGCATGCCGTCGCTCAAGGTCATCAGCATTCACGGCGTGGGCGTAGAGCACGTCGACCTGGAAGCGGCACGGGTGCGAGGAATTCGGGTGGGAAATACGGCCAATACGCTGGATGGGGCGGCGGCGGATATGACCTTCGCGCTGATCCTGGGCATCGCCAGAAATGTCGTCAGCGCAGACCGGTTTGCGCGAAGCGAGGCCTTCACGAGACACGACCCGAACCTTTTCATCGGGTGGGACGTTCACGGCTGCACGCTGGGCATCGTGGGCTTGGGCAACATCGGCAGGCAGGTGGCCCGCCGGTCCAAGGGGTTCGACGTGAGGCTTCTTTACCACAACCGAAAACCGGACCCCGGGGCAGAAGCGGAACTGGGCGCGACCTACGCCACGCTGAACGACCTGCTCTCCGAGTCAGACTTTGTTTGCTTAAACGTCAGCATGACCGAGGAGACCCGGGGTTTGATCGGTCGCGAAGCGCTCGCACGGATGAAATCGACGGCCTTTCTCATCAACGTCGCACGCGGACCGATCGTCGACCACGATGCCTTGACCGAAGCCCTGGAGAAGGGACGGATAAGGGGTGCGGCCCTCGACGTGACGGAGCCGGAGCCCCTGCCGAGAGATCACCCGCTTCTCAAGATGGACAACGTGATCATTACACCGCACCTGGGCAGCGCCGCAGTTCAGACCAGGCGCGCAATGGCCAGGCTCGCCGTGGATAATCTCGTCGCCGGGCTGAACGGCGAGGAACTCCTGAGCCCGGTGGCCTGACGGCGTTGCGGCCGCACCCAAGACCGTCCCGGGGCAACCCTCACAGTTCGATTCTTCTCCCGGTCGAGCTCGATTCGTAGATCGCCTCCACGATCTTGGCGACTCGCAGGGCATCCTCACCCGTGGCGACCGGCTCTCCCTGGCCAAGCGCCGACAAGAAAAAGGTTTCGACAAAAGAGAGGCCGTGCGCCCCTCCGTAGGCTTCTACGTCCGGCAGCATGAAGTCGAAGGTCCGCTCGGGAGACGAGGCCCACTCCGACCGGGCACTTTCCACGTAAAGCCTTGGAGGATGTGCGATTGGGCTCCAATAGATCCTCCCCTCCGTTCCGCGGAATCCGACATAGCTATCGTACTTCGCGCCTTGGTAGCCTTCCGCGCTCATCGCGAGCTGATAGCCAGCCTGCAGTCCCCCGATCGCGCCGCTCCGAAATCGAAAACTGACCGAAGCCACGTCCTCCACGTCGATCGCCTCTCCACCGAGTGTATCCACGATGGCGGAGACAGACGTCACCTCATCTCCCATGACGTAACACAGCAAATCGATGTGGTGACAGCCCAGCCAGGACAAAATGCCTCCTCCGGCCCGTGCCTTCTTGAACAGCCAGTGGTCGGGGTTCCGAAACTTTACCTGAGACGTCACCTGCCTCGCTTCACAGCTCGTCACGCGTCCGATCACGCCTGCTTGAACGAGCCTGCGGGCTTCTTGGGAGACCGGATGCGATCGATTCGAGTACATGACGCCCAACTTGAGATTCTTCTGTCGCGCCGCGGTCACGACCGACGCGACTTCCCGACTGTTTCGCCCGATCGGTTTCTCGCTGATCACGTGGACGCCGGCCTCGATGAGTCTGTTGCAGAGACCTGCGTTGAGATCGTTTTCGACACAGGCGACACCGACGAGAAATTCCTCCTGCTTGAGGAGGGCCTCCAAGTCCGTGTAGACAGACTCGACCTTGTGCTCCGACCCTGAACGCGCCAGTGCCTCGGAATCCTGGTCGTGCAGGATGATCCCCGAAACCATGGAAGAGGTCTGCAGGGTCCTGAGATGATGCTCAGAGTGCGGGTGCGTCACGCCAAAAAGTGCTACTCTTGCCTTCTCCATCCGTCTCCCCGTGTCGTTATGCGAGCGTCTCGATAAATCCAGATCGCTTTCGTAGGGTTACCGTCTTCGGAAGCACCCGCGGTTGAACGGTTCTTCGACGGCCTGTTCGACTTCGTGGCGCGTTGAAAACGACCGGTTGCGTCTGCTTCGAGGCGTGCGAGCTGACGTTGCGCAGGGTTTCTCGAAGGCGATGAAAGTGTCAGCATTGCATTTTGTTTGCTTCCACGCGAAGGGCGCCGTGTTCAGCTTTCCTTGCGTCGCCCGAGGCGTCGATCCTCAACCTCCAGCCACTCGGGGTAGGGCCTGGGCGTCGATTCGGGCTCGCCGAGGCCGGCCTCACGTCGCCAGCGTTTCAGGGGGTGCTCCCGATCGGCCTGCGGCAGATCGACGACCCGACCGCGGGCAGCCGACTCGAAAATGCCCATCATAACCTCGATGACGTGCTTCGCTTCGGTCCCGCTGCAGACGTGGTCCCGCCCCTCGTCCAGCGCGTGGACATATTCGTCCACATAGGCGTAGTCTTCAGAATTCAGGCCGCCGTCAGGATCATAGTGCTCCGGCCAGTCCGGCTCCAGCCGTTGCCACTCCTGCCTGACCTGGTCGGGAGGAAACCGATAAGGCACCATCCGCCAGGCCCCTTCCCACTTCCACAACAGCATCCCATGGGTTCCCTGAATCATCAAACGAGCCAATCGACTGTCGATCACCGGGTAACGGTGCTGTAGGAGTGTCGCCGTCACATTCTCCGAAAACTCCAGTGTCGCGGTCAGGGTCTCTCCTGCGATCGTTCCCATTCCGTTCGGCGAAGAAAGCACGTCCTCGGGCGTAATCGGGCGACCATCCGTCAGGGCGGATGCGGACACGCGTCTGCACGGCCCCGCCAGCTCCAGAAAGTTGCTCAGAATATGGGTCCCGATATTCATCAGGCCGTAGCCCCCGTAGTAGCCCTTTCCGAAAGCCGTCAGATGCTGGAGATCTCCGATGGTTCCCGCCTCGATCTCTCGCAACACCGCCTTCATCCATACGCCGCAGCGGCCCTGGTGGTGAACCGCAATCCGAGCCCCGGTCTCGGCGGCCTTCTTCGTCAGGGCGTCTGCCTGAAGCAAGTCGACGCACATCGGCTTTTCCACGTCGATGTTCACCGGACCGTGCCCCAGAACCTGCACGCTGAGGTCATAATGAAGCTCGGTGCCCGTTGGAATGGCGACGATATCGGGACCGGTCTCCCGAATCATTTCATCCAGGTCAGCGAAACGGGCGGAAACCTCCAGCAAGTCGCCCAGCGCTTCCCGCCGCCCAGGGACCAGGTCGCAGATTCCGACCACTTCCGTGTCGGGATGGGCGTGATAAGCCCTGGCCGCCGCGGTTCCTCTGGCACGACAACCCAGGATTGCGACGCGATACATGCTTCAGCCTCCACTTGTCCCGAGGTCTACCGTCCCACCGCGGCCCGCTCTGCAAGACGATCGACCGATTCCACTGCCGAATCGATGTCCTCTTCGGTGATGCCGAGGTGCGGCACGGCTCGAAGCGCGGTCGGGCCCGGCGTGCTGACTCTGACCCCTTCCTCGCTGATCAACCGCTCCACGAACGACGACGACGACAGCCCGGTCTGGGCGACGTCGAACCGGACCATGTTCGTCTCCACGGAATCCGGATCCACCGAGATGCCCGCGGCCCCGGCGATCCCTTTCGCGAACCGTTTCGCGTTCCGGTGGTCCTCGGCCAGCCGATCGATGTGGTGTTCAAGGGCATAGATGCCGGCCGCGGCAAGAATTCCGGATTGCCGCATCGCGCCGCCGAGGCGATGCTTCCATCCCCAGGCCTGCCGGATGAACGCGCCGGAGCCGGCGAGGACCCCACCCACCGGCGCCCCCAACCCCTTGCTCAGGTCGACCCAGACCGAATCGAACGTCTCCGCATAGTCCCGTGCCGAAATCCCCGTCTCGACCACGGCGTTGAACAGACGCGCCCCGTCCATGTGAGCGATGGCCCCCTTCTCGTGCGTGACCTCACACACGGCCCGTATCCGGTCGAGCGGCCAGATGCATCCACCCGGGCTGTTGGCGGTCTGTTCGATCGACACGACTCTGACGTCCGGCCTGCGGAGGCTGGATGGATAGGACATCAGCTCCGCAACCTGTTCAGGCGTAAACTGTCCCCTCTGGCCGTCAATCGGGTAGAGGGTCACCCCCGCGAGGGCGCACGCGCCTCCGGCTTCGGATATCAGCGGATGCGCAGTCCTCTCCATCAAGATCATATCTCCCGGGTCACAATGCACAAGGTAGGCAATATGATTGCACATCGTGCCCGAAGGGAGAAACAGCGCCGCTTCCTTTCCCAGCAAGTCCGCAACCCTTTCCTGGAGCTCGTTCACGGAAGGATCCTCGTATCGCTGTTCGTCGCCCACCTCGGAGGCACACATGAACTCCCTCATCCTTCTTGTCGGCTTGGTCGCCGTATCACTGTAAAGATCGATTCGAATCCCTGACATTGACGTCTCCAATTCGGCAAGCGACCACGAAGCGGGCAGCTTTGTTCCTGCCTGCGCACGGCGTTGCGCTGCAGGACAGAAAGGATGCGGCGCATCCTTTCGCTCGACTCAGGCTCGGTCTTCCTCGAGCGGTGGGGCGTTCAGGTCAAGCCTCGGGCGAACCCTCACCCGCAACATCGGGACCGGTTGCGCATCGCGCCTGAATTTAGCTGCGAAAACTGCATCTGGAAAGGGATTTCGGCGGAGTCGACATCTGGTTTCCTCAAGAAAAAAAGGTGCGTCCCGTGCGGAATACGTGCCCGCGCCTCGTAAAACCTCCGATGGCTGCTAAACACCGCCTTCCCTGTCCTGGCGAAACAGGTTCAAGAATCTATCTTCATAAAGACTGTAAAGGTTCCAGCGGTCCAGCTCCTTCTTGAGCTGGGTCGCTTTCTGTCTCGAGTTCTCCCGCTGAATCTCTTCAAACAGTCTCTCGATCTTCTCCATCACGTACTGAGGCACCTGCGCTTCATCCACTTGCTCCAGTTCGGACGCCTCATCCTCCTCCATCTCCATACTGGAGAAGGTCGTCCGTATCTTCTCCTCGATCTCAGACATCGTTTGATCCATCTGCTCCGCGGCCTGGTCAATCTCCGCCATGTCGATCCGGACGCGCAGTATGGACTCGAAGACACGAATGATCTCTCGAGAGGCCTTCGGGTTCGGCATCATCTGGGCATATTGCGGCATGGTGGCGAGCAGACAGGCGGCTTCAATCTCCCTCAATCCCGCGAACCCGAGAAGCAGGCCGTTGAGACCCGAGATATGCCCGCTTTCCAGGATCTCCACACCGTGGGGGACGAGACTGTCTCTCAAACGCTCTCGGTTCGCCACGCCCAGAACCTTCACCGGTTCCCGGTGACTCATGGGCTTGGCGAATGCCGCGCCCGTGTAGATCTTCCCGACCTTCAATTCCGATGCGAAGTCGAGAATCCGGGTCATCAGCGTGATCCCGCCTGTACCGCCGACCTGGGCCTCGCTCTCGAAGATGATCAGTTCAGGCTCGCGGACGTAGTAGAAGACGTGCTTCGGCAGGTCCGTGAAGGCCTTGGCGATGCCGTGCTCGACCACAACGGCTTCAGGCGTGAAGAACTCGCTCAGGTCCAGCTCCGCGAAGGGCGTGGCATCCAGTTGTCTCCGGAGATAATCGATGGCGCCCACGCCGACGCTGCCCATCCCGGGCCATCCCGCAAGCAGGACGGGGGCCTTGACGTCTCCCCTGATGTCCCGGTCTATCTTTAGCTCCATGGGATCGGTTTTCTCCCGTGGCCGGCTGAATCTGTAGATTCAAAGCCCGGGGATTTCGGATCAGGAACGAAATCGCTCAAGCGGATGAGCGCGGTCGGCAATCGGAAGGGAGACCCGGGTGCCGCCCTTCGTCTGCGATTCATAGGCGCCCAGAATCATCTCCAGAGCGGCGCGCGCGTCGCGGCCGCTGCCGACGGGCTCACGGTTTTGTTGGATCGCTTTGATCAGCTCAAGGATGGCGAGCCGATTCCCCTGCAGGTAGTCCAGGCATTCAACGTCGAGGGCTCTCCAGGGCGGGCTGCCGTCCCAGGGCGTCGAAACGCCGTAGGGGTAGATGCGCACTTCTGCCGCAGCCCCGTCCTTCATACTCATCCTTCCTTCCCGCCCGACGATCTCCAGGCTCATCCCCGAACCCCTACCGCCGCCAGGCGCCCAGGCGCTCTGGTTGACGCTCGACGAAAAGTGGCCCGATACTCCGCTCTTGAACCAGAAATAGCTGCTGACCGAATCGCCTGCGATCGGACCGATGGGCTCGTGGCCTTCCCTCACGTCCTCGGGTCTGATGTCGCGGCCCCCGGCTGTAACGTGGGCAGACATCCAGTCGACATCGCCTGCAAGGAAACGCATCAGACTGAAGAGATGCGTTCCAAGCACCATCATGTCCTCGCCTCCGCCCCGGTGATCCTGTTTTCCCAGCGCGTAAAGCGCCTCCAGTCGGCCGATCTCACCCGATTCTATCCTGCCCTTCACTTCTTGCACCTGAGGCAGATAGACGCCCTGGTGCGCGACGGCAAGCTTGATCCCGGCCTGATCGGCCGCATCCACCATTCGATCGGCATCTTCCAGGTTCATGGCCATCGGTTTCTCGCAGTAGATGTGGCACCCCGCGTCCACGCAGGCCAACACCATCTCCAGGTGGCAATCCACCCATCTCGGACAGACACTGACGATATCCAGGTCTTCCTTCTCCAGCATCTCCCGGTAGTCGGCATAGCCGATCGTGACGCCCGTCTCCTTCATCGCGGCCGCACGACCTTCTTCGTCCGGATCGGCCACAGCCACCAGGTCCACTTCATCGATCCCCTTATATGCCAAGTGCAGGCCGTGTCCATAGCGGCCCTTTCCCGTGCGTCCGATCGCGCCGGCCCTGTAATGCTTTCTCTCGATCATGCGATCCTCTCACCTTTTTTGTGACGTTTTCCAACCGCGACAAGCCAATCGAGCAGGGGCCCGCTCGCGCATCGACAGCCGTCCCCAACCACGCCGGCACCCTCTCCGAACGCGTCGGCCGATCGCGACCCGGACAGGCCTCCCTGCGACACCGGACGATCTCCCAAAACCTATGCCCGGATACAGGTAGATCTCGAATCGGAAATGTGAGCCCAAAATAAGGGCTGCATGTTCAGGATGCAAGAGATTCCGGCTCGTTCGTGTCGGGCTTGACAAGGGTGCTATTTATATGGAAGTTATCTCGGAAAGAGGACCCCGTCGCGTCGACCGGCGCTTTAGACAGACCTTCAAAGGTGAAAGCAGCGGGATGCCATCCGAGCCATTCCGAGTCGCAGTTGCGGCCGACTTCTATGAGGGGAATTCCAAATTCAGAGATGCGGCCCGGGCCACGTTCAGGGAATTTGCCCGGATCGAGCTTTTCCCGCTCTCCGAGGACCGGAGTCCGATCACGCCCGACCAGATCCTTCAGGCAAACGGCGTGATCGTACACGCGCAAGTCGTAAGCGGCGAAACGGTTTCCAAGGCCGAGAACCTGCTTGCGATAGGTCGGTTTGGCGTGGGCTACGATGCGGTGGATGTCCAGGCATGCACGTCGGCGGACGTTGTGGCCTTTATCACGCGGGGCGCCGTGGATCGGCCGGTTGCCGAGGCCACGGTGGGATGGCTGATCGCGTTGACCCATCACGTGCGCGTGAAAGACCAACTCCTCCGGGAAGGCCGATGGAACGACCGCACCGCGTACATGGGCGTGGAGCTGCGAGACCGGACGCTCGGGGCGGTCGGGCTCGGCGGAATCGCCCGCGAAACGATCCGCCTCCTGAGCACTTTCGGGATGGCGCCGCCGATCGCTTTCGATCCGTACGTGGCGCCGTCAGAAGCGAAAAAACTCGGCGTCAAGCTGGTGCCGCTACGCGATTTGATGGCCGAGGCCGATTTCGTTTCGGTCCATTGCCCCTTGAATGAGGAGACGAGGGATCTGATCGGCCCCGCAGAGCTCGCGCTCATGAAACCTGGCGCCTTCCTGATCAACACGGCGCGCGGCGGGATCGTAAACGAAGATGCGCTCTACGACGCGCTGAAAGGCCGAGCGATCGCGGGGGCCGCGATCGATTGCTTCGTGGGTGAGCCCATCCTCTCTCCGCACCGGTTCGGAGCGTTCGAAAACGTGCTGCTCGCCCCGCATTCCATCGCGTGGACGAACGAGCTTGTCCGGGACATCGGCAGGGCCGTTTGCCAGGGGATGGTCAATCTCCATACGGGCAAACGACCCATAGGAGTCTTGAACCCGGAGGTTTTCGACCGCAAAGGCTTTCAGGACAAGTGGGTCCGACTCTCCGTCGGGACGTCACGGGAGGGATGACAGCGTGCGGGGACGCCTGGAAGGACAGGTCGCCTGGATCACGGGAGGCGCTTCGGGGATAGGCGAAGCGACCGCCGAGCTGTTCGCCCGGGAAGGCGCAAAGGTCGCCGTCGTGGATGTCCAGGGCGAGAAAGGTCAAAAGATCGCTGAACGGATCAATGAGCTCGGAAGGGCCGCCATTTCCATCGAATGCGACGTTACCAGCGAAGCGCAAATCCGCGAGTCACTAGACGGTACGGTCAGACATTTCGGGGGTCTTCAGATCATCGTCAACTGCGCGGGCATCGTACACGTCGCCCCTCTGCACGACTACGCGGGCCAGGACTGGGACCGTCTGATGAACGTGAACGTCAAGTCGATCTTTTACGTTGCGAAGCACGGTATCCACCACCTCAAAAAGAACAAACGGAGCTACATGGTCAACGTCGGTTCGATCAGCAGCTTTGTGGGTCAAGCACTGACGCCCGCCTATACGACGTCCAAGTACGCAGTCCTTGGCCTGAGCCGTTCCATCGCCTTGGATTATGCCGCGGACGGTCTGCGCTGCAACTGCGTCTGCCCTGGGCTCACCGATACGCCGATGCTGCGCGAGCACCTTGAAGCGACGCCCGACCCTGAAGCCGCGCTCGCCGTGCGGCTCCGCCGCGTGCCCATGGGCAAAGCACTTACGCCAGGAGAAATCGCGAAGGCGATCCTCTATTTGTCGAGCGAGGACTCCGCGGGCGTTACGGGAACCTCCCTGGTCGTCGATTGCGGCTACACGACGGCCGCGGAATGGGAAACCTCGCATGCAAGCTTTACGGGAGGCTCGTGAGACCGAAGCTCGCCTGCGCCGACTTCACGTTTCCACTGCTGCCGCACGGCGACGCGTTGCGGCTGATCTCCATGCTCGAGTTCGGAGGCGTGGACATCGGGCTGTTCGAAAACCGTTCCCACCTTCAGCCATCGGGTGAGTTCGAGAAGCTTCCCGGGTCAGCCAGGCGGCTGAAGATGAAGTTGGACGACCTGGGTCTGAAGGCAGCCGACGTCTTTCTCCAGACAGACGCGGACCCCGGGCCGTTCGCCTCGAACCATCCCCTGGCTTCGAGGCGCCGAAAGGCCCGCGACTGGTTCTGCAGGACGCTGGATTACGCGGCCGAGTGCGGATGTAGACACGTGACCGCTCTGCCTGGCGTGCGCTTTGGCGAGGAGTCTCTGAAGGCATCTTTCGCACGCGCCGTTGACGAGCTCAGCTGGCGCGTGGAACAAGCCAGAGAATACGAAATCGTCTTCGGTGTGGAGGCCCACATCGGCTCTATCGCTCCTCGCCCCAAATCGGCGGAGCATCTCGTCAGACGCGTACCTGGATTGACCCTGACGTTGGACTACACGCATTTCACGAAAATCGGACTGCCCGATTCCGAAGTCGAGCCTCTCGTGAAACACGCCAGCCACTTTCACGTCAGAGGCGGGCGTCGCGGGCGACTGCAGGAGCGCTTCGACCGGAACGTGATCGATTACAAACGGGTCTTCAAGGCCATGCAGGACACAGGCTACCGAGGGTGGATCGGAATCGAATACGTCTGGACAGCGTGGGAACGCTGCAATGAATGTGACAACCTCACCGAGACGATCCGCTACCGGGACTATTTTCGGTCCCTGACCCGTTGACCCACGGCCGTGCCCGGCCCTGTTCTGTCCCATCACTCGAAAGTCAGGGGCCGCCCCAAAGTACCGTCACGGGAGTAAGCCCGGCCGTGCTCCCGGACCCAGGCCAATCCTGAATTGTAGCGCTGGGCGCGGTATCAAGCCGGCCACCTTGGGCGAGCGTTTCGCCGGTTATACGTCACCGGAAATGGAACTTGAGATGATCTCCGTTCTCGCAGAACATGCACGGAGTACATCCATGAGCATCTTGGCAGCTTTAGAGGCAGCTTTCCGTATGGACTTTCTGCAGCGTTGCCATAGAAGACGAAAAGATTCTCTGTCATAGGCCCTTCGAGAATTACATCTGGAGAAGGGTCAACGTGTGTCGCCAACGGATATTTTCTCTGTGTGGCAACGGCATGGGGATGTTCGCCAATCTGTCATTGCAGACTTGGAGCGTGTCTTCAATTATAGACATTGGCTTGCACATGGCCGGTACTGGACGCCAAAAACGAGAGTATGACTATGACCCTATCCAAACGCTTGCAGAAGGGTGAACCCGTGCATACCGGATGTTCTTTTCTTTTCGTGCTGTTGGTCCTGGTTTTTGCCGCCTGCGAAGGTCCGGTGGAACCGAACGAGCCCAAATACATTGAGATACGGGAAGTAACCGTCGGTCCGGCCCTGACCAAATGCTACGGCGTCGGCAGACAGTCCTGCCTGCTGGTTGACGGCTCATTTTTCTACGATGGTATCGAGGGCTTCGATTTCGAGGCCGGCTACGACTATCGTCTGCGGATCGGGAAATATGACCCCTGGGGTGGAGAGGAACCGCCGCAGGATGCCGGCCGATACGCTTATCGTCTTCTGGAACAACTGGAAAAAACCCGGCCTTCATCCACTCCCGAAACCTTATCCGTGGGACCGACGCGGGTGAAATGCGCACGGATCGACGACTTCTGTCTGCTGATTGACGGCGCGCCCTACGATGATATGATCACCAACTTCGATTACGAGGCCGGCTATCACTATGCCCTCGATGTCAATAGATATGGCGATGGTCGGTACGTGTTGAATGAAATCAGCTCGGAAACTGAAGCCACGGGTACGGAAGAGGAAATCAGCGTAGGGCCGCACAGGACCAGGTGTGACAGCAACTATCCGGTGTATTGTAACGTCGTCAATGGTGCGGCGTTCCGCGGTGAAATCGTGGATTTCCAGCCCTGGCACAACTATAGCTACCGTCTGCGAGTCGAAAGATTCAGCATGTTTACCAGTGACGTGACCGAGTCGTCATCCAGTATTCCGGCCTACGGCTATCGCCGGCTGGAAACGCTTGAGCGCAAATCCGGCAATTGATCGTTCTCGGACGCGCGAAGTCTTTCCTCCCACCAGAGAGCCGCACCGGTTCGAAGGGTATGGGAGTTTTCGTTTGAGCGCGCCGATGCCAAAAGAGACCTCAAATTACAGTGAGGGTGACGCTGGTCCCGACCCTGCGCAAGCCGAATGAAATAAACGGCCCTGGAACACCGGCCGGGCACAAAACAAAGCGGGGGGGCGGCCACAGCCACCTCCCCGCTTTGCCTGCTTTGCGGCATGCTCAGAAGCGCAGCCCCACCTGCCCGGAGACGAGGCGGCCCACCTCCGGGGCGCCGACGAACGACCGATAGGGCTTGTCCAGCACGTTGCTCGCGTCGACCTGCAGCACCAGATCCTGCTTTAAGGGCAACTGGTAGTTCAGGTTCAGATCCAGCACGGTATAGGCATCCACCTCGCCCACGTACACCCCCGATTGCATGGGGAAGGAATCGGTGTAACGCAACGCGCCACCTACCGCCAGCCCCCACCCGGCGAAGTCGTAGGTCGCCCCCAGTTTGACCTTGTGCCTGGGCGCGTTCAGGGCGATGTCGCCACCTCCCGCAGCCTGGGAGTACGCCAGGTTCTCGAAGAAATTGTCGTTGACAAAGGAATAGTTCCCCGTGAGCTTCCAATCGTTGTCGGCGTAGTAGGCCAGGCTCAGGTCCAGCCCGCGGATGGTCACATCTTCATAATTGCGGTAGCTCATAATCATCGCGTAGGGATCGGAAGCCTGCTCGGGCGAGACCGTGCCGTAGGGGATGGCTGCCGCCCCTGCGGTGAAGATGCCGGCCAGTTCGTCCACCGGCGAGCCGTTGTTGTTGCCCTGCACCACGCCCGGCACCTGCACCGCGTCCAGCGCCTGCAGGGCGACGGCCAGTCCCGCGTTGGCCGGGTCGGACAGGGCCTGGCTTATCCCCTCGCTCAGCGCCGCGCCCAGAGTCTGCGGGTCGAGGAAGACATTCGGGGTCTCCACCGACACCGACCCGACGAAATTCTCGATCCTGGACTGGTACAGATCCGCGGCCACGACCAGTTTGTCGGCCACCACACTTTTGTAGCCCAGTTCGATCGTATGGGTAATGGCCGACTGGATGCGCGGCACGTCATAGGCCGTAATGGGGGTGGTGCCGTCCGCCTCCACAAAGAAGAAAGGCTGCCGATGTTCATCGGGCGCTTCACCGAGAGGCTCCAACTCTATGTTCAATCTGCCCATGACATTGCGCAGGCCGGGCAATTGCTCGGGCACGATGCCCGACAGGACCGCGACCAACTGGCCGGCTGCGGCCTGGGCTGCTTCGGCCCCCATGCCCTGAGCCGTCAGGGCGCCGACAGCCAGCTCCTGGAAAGCGGGCCCAACCTGTGCCAACACCGCCCCCCGGCCGATTCCCCACATCACGTTGGTGAACGACGGGTCGTCCAGAGGCAGGTACTGGTCGGCCGGCAGACCGGCCATTGGGGCAAAGGGCGAGCGGAACAGGGGCCGGCCCTCCCCGTCCTGCCGGAAGGTGAGGCCGTAGCTGTTGCTCCTGTAGTTTCCCTGGATCCAGATGTCGATTGACTTGAACTCCAGGCCGCGCGCTGCAAGGAGAGGCGTGAAAATCGGGCTCAGCCCAAAGGGATCTCTGCTCGTTTGCAGGTCGAGGTAGAGATTGTTCGTCGTGGGCGTGCTGAACGCCCGGTTGTAGGTCAGCCGCAGCGTCTGGGTCTCCTGTGGCTTGAATACCAGGGCGGCCCGGGGCGAAAATTCGGGATCCGCGAGGCGGGTGTGGTAGTCGTAGCGCAGGGCCAGCACCAGATCCAGCAGCTCGCCCAGGGCGGTTTCGCTCTGCACGTAAACGCCGAACTCGTTCAGGTCGTCGTCGTCCTCGTTCCTGCCCATGATGGTGCCGTCGGTAACGGGCCGCGTCAACAGCGCGTCAAAGCCGTAGGTGAAACGCTGGCGCGCGCCCAGACCGGACGCGTGCTGCGCCTGGAACACGGTCAGAGAGGACTTATCGACAACGGGAACACCCGTGCGCAGCAGGTAGGTGCCGCCCGCATCGGTCCAGTTGCGGAAGACCTGGAAGAACCAGTCGCGGTACAGCAGCCGCAACTGGGCGTAGTTGTACTCCCAGTCTATCGTCTGCGACGCGCCCACGCCGGTCAACCCGACAAGGTCTGCCTTGTTGTGTCCCGCTGACAGAATGGCGGTCAAGTCGTCCGAGGGCCGCCAGTCCAAACGCGCTTCGAGACCTATGTTCCTGGTGTCGGGGTTGCGCGTTTTGAGGGGCGGCAACTCCGCTCCCGCATCTATCTCCGCCTGCCTTTGCGCCCGGGCCTTCACCTCCTCCGGATCGGTGTACTCCCACTCCGTTCCCGTATAGTACCGGGCCGAAACCTTGTAGCCCAGGCGGTCCCCCGCCACGCCGGCGTACCGCAACGCGGTCTGGCGCAGGTTGCGTTCTCCCATCCCCACTTGCACGCTCGTGCCCTGGGAGGTAAAGGGCGAATGGGTGATGACGTGCATGACCCCATCGGCGCTGTTGGGCCCGTACAGGGCCGACCCCGGCCCCAGGACCACTTCGATGCGTTCCACGTCGTCGTTGGTGATCGGAATGAAATTGGGGGCGTTGACCCGTAGCGAGGGCACCCGCGCCAGGCGGTTGTCCGTCAGCATGAGCAGGGTGCCGGTGAATACATTATTGAAGCCGCGCACCACCACACTGCTATTCGCGATTCCCCACTTTGCAAAGTCCACCGCCGGCAGATCCTGGATATGGTCGACGACGTTCAGCTCCGGATTGTTGCGAATTTCGCGGGCCTCGACCACGGATACCGAGGCCGGGACCTCCAAAATCTTTTCCCGCCGGCGGGAGGCGGAGACCACGCTTTGATCAAGAACAATGGCCTGCTCCATCAGTACCACATCCAGCCGGGTGGCCTGGCCGGACCGCACCTGCACATTTTCGCGTAGTTCGACCTTATAGCCGACAAACGTGATTGCGACCTTGTAGTTCCCCGCTGGAACGGCGATGCCGAACCGCCCCTCCGCGCCCGCTACGGTCCCGGTGCCTTCCGGCAGGGCCGCTCCCTGAACAGTGATATTGGCGCCGAGCAGGGCCTCCCTCCCCTCTCCTGTAACCGTCCCCTCGATAAAGCCTCCTGACTGGGCCCAAACGGCCCCACACCCCAGCAACATCCAACAAAAGATCAACCTGGTCACCGTTTTTCTCTCCCTCTGACGTCCAAGGCCATGCCCTGAAATGGCGGTTTGAAAAAACAAACACTTCGAAAATGCATCATTTATCCGATGGCTTAGGTATCTCTTCACTCTTTTCCGAATGACACCCTCTTCGGATGAGATTCGTATATCTAAAAAGAATGCCAAGTTCTACACAGCGTCATGAATAATTGCCCATACGGAACCTGCGCAAGGTCAGTTGCCTCGCTGGCCGCAGTGTCGTTGTTATCCTCGACTGGACTTACCCCGGTTTGGTGGACGGTTTAGGGTTGGCGTTAGCCAGCGGCCGTGGGGTCTCCTCGAAACTGAGAGGAGACTCGTATTCGAGGGCTGAGTGACGTCGATGTGGATTATACCATCCTTTAAAGAAATCGAACACAGCCGTCTTGGCCTCGTCTTGTGTTCGGTAGCGGTGTCTATCGAGGAGCTCGCATTCGAGCGTGGCGAAGAAGCTCTCACAAAGGGCGTTGTCCCAGCAGTCCCCGCCTGACCTCATGGAGGGGCGGACCCCCGCTTCCTGGCAGCGGAGCCCGAAGGCGGTCGAGGTGTATTGGGGGTAGTCAGGTATATCATTCCCTTTTATTGGCCTCTCGCCGACCTATTACGGGGAGCAGTAAACAGTTGACATACTTGGAGTGCGGCGTAGCGGACGGATGGCGCTCGAAAGTAGCGTTTCACGACGGCTTTTTGTCGTTGCCTCCTGCGTAGGTGAGATCGGACGTTGTCGATCATGTGCTGAAGTGTGGGAGGACGCTTTTTGCGACCTGTCTGCCGCGCCACCGGCACAGGCAGGACGGCGTTCGATTTCACATCCTGGTTGAGCATCTCATCGGGATTGAGGTCCGGGCTGTAGGCTGGCAGGAAGATCAGCCGGATCTTGGCCGCGTGTCTGTCTATCCACTTTCGTGTCTTCCGGGAGCGGTGGACCGGATGTCGATCCACGATCAAGAAGATCTTTCGATCGGATTGCCGCTTGAGACGGCGCATGAAGTCAATGAACACGTCCGAGTTGAGATGGCCTTTGAACACGCGGAAGCAAAGCCGGCCGCGGTTGGTGATGGCCGACATCATACTGCAGCGACAGCGTTGACCGCCTGCCTGCTGAGCCAGGCGAGGCAGGCTGCCTGGGATCACGGGGGTCTGCCCGCTCATGCTGTAGCTGCGCCCGCCCTGATCGTCCATGCGCATGCCTATTTCGTCTTCCCACCAGAGGGTGGCACGCTCCTTTTGGGCCTGCTCACGGAGCTGCGGATATTCTGTTTTCAGCCAGCGCGCCTCCGCCTCCGGATCGCGCTGATACGCACGCGTCAGCGGCTTTTGCGGGGTCATGCCCCAGCGTTTCAAACAGCGCCCCACCGTCCAGACCGAAACCTCCACACCGGTCCGAGCGGCGATCAATTGTGCGACCGCTTCCCGCGTCCACAAAAAGAACGGCAACTTGAGTTGATCCGGACACCGATCGCGTATCTAGCGTTGCACCTCCCGCGCGTGCGCCGCTTTCAGCCTGGGTTGGGACGGACGCCCTCGACGCCTCGGTATGAGACCCTTGTCTCCCTCGGCCTTATGGCGCGTCAACCAAGTGTAGATCGCCTGCCGCGAAACACCAAACACGCCGCAGGCCTGCACCTGCGTCACCCCTTTTTCGGTCACGGCTCGAATCACGCTGCGTCGCAGATCCTCTTGCGATTCCGTCGACAGCGATCGCGCGTCTCTTTCTGACATACAACCCATATAGGCACATATGTAAAGTATTTTATGCTCTGAGTAATAGCTAGAAAAAAAGCTGCTGGCGACGCCGATCTGCCAACGCAACTATTTAAATCATAATGGGCGCCTCAGCGAGGCATGATGACTGTCTTAAAACCCACGTCGGACCGCTTTGCGGGGCTGTCGCGCTCCCCTGGCGTCGAGCGACTTTCGAGGTGCTTTGATCCGTTTGAAGGACCAAACCTGGAATTTTAAGACGGCTTCTCAGGCGCATTTTCTTCCAGCTTTTTGGGCCTGGGGGAGTACCTCCCACGAATCTCGGGACAACGCCAGCCGCTCTACCGGCATCGTTCATAAACGAGATGCCTGAATACCGGAGGCGGGGATAAAGTCCCGATACTGTGCATATATGAATGGCATATATGAATGCGGGGAAGTCGGAGGGGTGGATGCAGGTACTGCTGCCGGCCGATGATGAGATAGGACAGGTTACGTCTGACAATCTCCATACCGGGTAAAGACCAACTCACGCTCGCCCGTTGCGAGCCAGCGGACAGTGGCTCCCCGGTTTCGGTCCGAGTTCGGGTTTGCGAGTCGCCACGGGCTGCCGACCGCCGAGCCTCAGGTCTAGAAATTGTAAATCAAGTTCGGCTCGATGAAGCTGTCGCGTCGCGTCGCATAGGATAAATCCAGTTTGTCGATGCCGAGAAGGGCGACCGCCTCCAGGCGCAGAGACCACCGGTCGGAGATGCGCCGGTTCAATTCGAAAGTCAGCACGCGTGTCGTCGTGTCAACGTCTTCCATAATACTGGCGAGAATTTCCGTGCTCTGGACATCGTTGAACGCGCAGCGCGCGGCAAGGAAGAGATCGTTCTGGAAGATATTGGTCGCGTTTGGGCCCCGCCCATCGTAATTCCATTCGCCGAGCAGGCTGAGATCGACAGCCGAGCCGAATACGGAATAGAACGTGTATTCGCCGCCAAAAGCGGAAGCAACGTAGTCCTCTTCCAGGCCGAGACGGTTTCGGGCGCCGGAGCGCCGAATGGCCTCGAGCTTGAACAACCAGGAGCCGGCGGTCAGCTGGGCGTCCAGTCCAAACTGGCGAATCTGTTCATAGTAGGGTAGCAGGGCCGGCTCGCCATTACGGTCTTCATCCAACAACAGAAAAGGATCCCGGCTGGTGCCATCGAATACGCTCATCCCCACATCGACGGGTCCGAAACTGCCGCTGTAGCGGGCGGCGAGATCCAGATGCCACTGCTCGGCGTCGCTTTCATACGAAACCCGCTCATTATCCACCAAGAGCGGGAAGCGCAGGCGTCCATAGCGGCCCGGAAAGGTGCGAGCGCGGTGGTAGGTCAGACCGAATATTTCCGCCGCGCCCCAATCTCCGGACCAGGTGAGATGGACCATGGGTTGGCCCAGCGTGGGCTCTTTGTACGGGTGTTCGACGAGGTCGATCTGGTTGACGATATTGACCAGATGGCGCGATTCGGTGACTCCCCAGAACACCCGGTCGACGCCCAGGCGCAGCTCCCATTCATGGTTGCCGATTTCGCCGAACAGCAGAAGATAGGCTTCACGCAGATCGGCATGGGTGCGGCGTGGGTCCCCGCCGTCGTAGCGAAAAAACGGGGCCAGGGTGAGACTTCTGCCCTGGGCGTCTTCAAGATAGAGTTTTGGCTCCGCAACAAAACCGCTCCCGTGCGAGCGCTGGCCGGAATGGGCGGCGGATTGGGGATACCATCGGCTTTCGATGCTCACGCGCCCGGAAAAGTCGTGGCCAATCTCGGCTCGGACAGGGGCGGTGGCGGCAAAGACCGGGGCCAGAATCCAAACAGCGCCGAGGGCGGCACGGAGTAGCATCAACGCACCCGTTTCAACCCCGTTCGGGTGAAGTCGCGGTCGTTGAGCTTGGTTCGGAACTGAAAATCCGTCCAGGTCAGAACGGTGCTTTTGCCGGTGAGGTGATTGACCATCGTCATCTCGCCAGCCTGCCAGTAACGATCCAGATATCGCTCGTAGTTCTCCAGAGTGAGCGTCTTCAGATGTGCGTCCTTACGATCGTAGTACTCCACTTTCCAGACCCGCAGCGCGTCCCGGTCTTGCCAGACCAGCTGGCGGCGGTAGCCCGATTTTTCATCCACCGGGACGCGTTCGGAAACCGTGCACGTCAAATCGCCGCAAGGCTCGTCACGCAGATACCGGTAGGTGAACTTCTCCACCTCCTGGGCGCCCAGGTCCTCATAGGCGAACTCGCTGCCCATGAAGGAGCCGGAACGGTTCGACGAGCTGATCCGCTTGACCCGTTTCAGAGCGGGCAAATAGAGCCATTGATCGTCCGCTTTTTCCCTATGGGCGTGGATAAGCAGCGCGGTCCCCTGGACATCGCGCGGATTATCGAACACGAACAGGCTCTTGTCACCGTCTCCGGCGACCTCGAGAACCTTGATACGGAGTTCGCGCCGGCTCTCCTGCCCATGCCTGTTGCGTAATATCATGGTTTGGCGAGCCGTGAAATTGGCGAAACCCTCGGCGCGCGCGCGGGCTTCGAGCGCGATCTTCAGCCCGGTTTCCTCGGGCGTGGCGCTTTCGGAATAGGCGGGTGTCGGCACGCCAAGACAGGTCAAAATGGCCAGGCAAAGCGCAAAAAACGGGAGCGTTGCTCGTGCGGGAATCATGAATCTCTCCGGTCCAAGGCCATCAGCAGAGTCGGAAGAAGAAGGAAATCGGCGAGGAGTGCGAAGATGATGGTGGTCGTAACCAAAAGACCGAGCGCCCAACTGACCTCGAATCCCGACGTGGCGAACACGAGGAAGCCCGCTGACAACACCGCGGTCGTCGTCCATAACGCATGGCCCACGGTGCGGAAGGCGGAGCGCACGGCTTCGGGCGCCGTAAGGCCCTCGCGCCGGGCTTTCAGATATTTGCTCAGGAAATGAATCGTATCGTCCACGACAATTCCGAAGACGACGGCGATGACCACCGATGAAGCAATGCCCACGTGGCCGACGAGATAACCCCACAGGCCGAAGCTCATAATTGCGGGGACAAAATTGGGGAGCAGACTGAGGAGCCCGATCCGAACGCTCTTGAAAATCCAAATCAGGATAAACGAAATGAGCGCCATGGCCAGGATCGTACCGCGCAACATGCTGTTGATATTCCGCAGTGACAGGTGGGCAAATACGACGCTAAGGCCCGATGCTTCGTGCGCAAAAGCGGGCGCATTGGCGCGGAGCCAGACCTGTGCGCGCTTATCGAGTTCACGTATATCTCGAGACCACGCATTTTTGGTCACGACGACTAGGCGCGTGGCGGATTTGCCGATGTCGATGCGGTCGTTGAGGTCGCTGCCGAACGGAAGCGAAAGCTCGTAGAGCAACAGGTACTGCGCCGCGAGATCCGGGTCTTCAGGCAGGCGATAGAAGGCCGGATCGTCGCTGTGCATGTTTTTGTTGAGACGTTTCATAATATCCGAAAACGCCTGGACATGGGTCACTTCGGGTTGCTGTCGGTACCATTCGGCGAAAGCATCGACCTGGCGCAGATAGCCGGGATCGGTGATGCCGCCTTCGCGCCCTGCATTGAGCGAATATTCCAGCTTGTCCAGGCCGGTCAGGTTATCAATGACAAAATCCGTATCGCGCCGGAACTCGTATCGTTCATCAAAGTACTGGGCCATGTTATCGCTCAGCTCAATGCGGGGAACGCCGATGATCAGGCCAACGACAGCCAATGTGAGGGCCCACAGCAGAAATCTACGCCGGGCGATGACAAAGTCGGCAAAGCGGTCGAAGAAGGCGGCTCCCTCGGACTGGACACGGCGCGCGCGCAATGGCAGAATCGAGAGCAATGCCGGCAGGAGCGTCATGGTGTATATGAGAGCGCATAATACACCGAACGCCACGTAATTGCCCAGGACGTGAAAAGGCGGCGAATCCGAGGCATTCAGGCTGAGGAATCCAATCGCGGTCGTGACCGAGGTGAGAAATACCGGATAGGCATTGATGCGAAACGATTCGACAATCGCCGCATTTCTGTCCAGACCGCGCCTCATACCCAGTAAAACACTCGTGACAACGTGGATGGCATCCGCGATGGCTATCACCATGACAATAATCGGCACACCGGCGTTGGTGGGGCTGAACACCACGCCGTTCCAGCCGGCGAACCCCATAGTGGTATTGATGACAAACACGAGCACCGCGACGATGGCCGCAGTGCCGAGAGGCGAGCGCAGAAGAATCATTGTGGCACCTACGATGATGAGAAACACAATAGGTGTCAGGGTCTGCATATCGTCCTGTGTGACATCGGCGAAAGTCCGGTTCATGACGACATCGCCCGTCACGTAATAATGAATATCCCGGTGGCGTGCCCGGGCCTGGTCCAGGAGCGAGCTTAGATAATCGGTGATTTCGATCACGGCCCGGTCCGGATTTTCGGGCAGGATAAAATTAATGGCCACCCCAGCCGTGCGTCCGTCACGGGAGACCAGACGCCCGGCAATTTCGACCGCGTTCAGTGCGATCGTTTCGATTCGCGCCAGGTCGGCATCGCTCAGCGACTGCGCGTTATCAACGAGCGGTGCGACAATAAGTTCATCCTCAAGCGCTTCGCTGTGGGTATAGTTGGTAAGGGAGTTGACCCGGCTGGAATAGGGCGCGCGCCACGCAGCTTCGGTCAGTTCCTCAACCGCGCCAAGCGCCTCGCGGGTAAACACCGAACCCCCTCGCGGCGCAATGGCAATCAGGGCCGTATTGGAGACGGAGTACGTGTTCTCCAAGGCGTTGAAAGCGGCGAGTTGCGGATTGTCTTCGCTGAACATAATGCGGTAATCGTTTGTAACGGTGATAAAGCGGGCACCGGCCGTCGCGGCCAGCATGGCCAGCGTTGCGAGCGCAACGATCAGCCACCGATGGCGCAGAGTGGCGGCGACGTAGCGGTCCAAAAGCAGAAGAGTCATCGCGGCTCCCATCCCAGGCCGGGAGCGGCGATGACCTCGCCGACTCGAAGGCGCGACGCTGTCGACACCGCCAACTGTAGGTAACTTCGTTCCATCTATCCGATGAATCCCCGGCTTTCCGTTAGCCTGGATTATTCAGAAGAAGCGGTAGTTCCCTTGTACAAGTGGTTGTTTGTCCCCATATTCAGGGGTGACGAGTAAAGACAACCCGTTGAAAGGAAGCTACCGTGACGGAAAGTAAACAGATGGCCTTGAAGTTTGCAAGCATTTGGGCAAGAAGGTAGAAGCGGGCTTCGACGGAGGCACGACCGCGAGCGACGCCCGCCTGCTGCAGGCAGGGGGGTGCCTTGCTTCTCCGGAAGCTGGAGTCCGGGATCGGTATCGCGGATCGGATCGTTGCGGCGTTGGGGGATCGACGGCACCAAAGCGATATCGACCACGCTTACACGAACCTCATCAGACGGCGCGTGTTCCAGACCTGCCTGCTGAAGCAGGCGAGGCAGGGAACTCGGCGCAGGCAGGTCGCCTGTGGCTGCGAGGACGCCAACGACAGCAACGATCTTCGTTCAGATCCGGCGCTGAAGGCCGCGTGCAGAGCGCCTGCCGACTACGGGAGAGGATCTGGCGAGCCAGCCCGACGCTATCCCGTCTGGAGAACAGCGTGAGCCGCACAGAACGAACGCCAATACCGCTTCACGCAACGCACCTTGAACCCAAAATCAACTTACAAGTCTCACTCGGACTCAGCAATGCATGAATGATTCAGGATAGATGGTGGTCGCACCACGGCGCAAGCATCTTCACCATTGGATTGATTTTGATGTGTGGACATGGTTGGGCATCTTGTAACTCAGTCCTTCGTCGTCGTACACCGAAATCTGGAGAAGCTGAGAGAAGTTATCCGATCTGAGAACCTGCTTGTTCGTGAGCATTCGATGCAGGCGTTGCTTCATCCGGTAAATCCACAGTGCACCCAATGTGGAGGTCTTTGGAAACTCGAACTGGTCGGCAAGTCGGTTTCCTATGAGCGCTCGTGAAAGGCGGTAGGCCAGATCTGTCAGTTTTTCACGCTCAACCGGATCGTCTATATCCGCAACTGACGGTATTGCATTAATCAACATATTCGCCACGCCTATCGAATCGGCGTCCGGCGGCGGCTCACACATATAGCCGATCTTGTAAATCTTTCCCGCCTCCTGGCTGGTCGTATAGAGGATGGTCTCAGGAATCCCCATGAGATAGCCGGCATAGCGCCACACCTTGATAACGCTCTCTTGTTCTTCCTTGTTGAGGGCCGCGCCCACCAGCAGCGAGTATTCCACCAGGCGCTTGGAAAAGACGGAGATGGCAAACCCCAGGTGTGCCGCGCTTACCGGCATGCCCCAGGCTTCGTGATTCCAATCGTCGGATTTCGCCAGCAGGTTCCTTATTCGAGTATGAACGAAGCGGATTCGTGTGGACAGCTTCCATCCGTCACCGTGTCTTTGCAAGCCGCCGGGGAAAAAGATATCCATCATGTGGCGGTTATTCTGTTGGAGGCGCCTTTTGGTCGTCGCCACCCGCCCGGTAATATTGAAAGACTTGGCGATAAGCGTGGAGAAGCCTTCCACCAGCACCCCCGTAACGAATGCGACGAGCATGAGGTTTACGTTTGCGTGGAAGGCGCGAACCCCCGGACGAAAGTCTTCGTAGTTGAGCCATGGAGGTTCTTCAAGACTTTCGAAGAAATCGCGCAGGGCCTTTGGCGCATTGGACAGAACCTCATCCCGCCCCTCTATGCCAGCCCCGATGAATCGGTGCAGGTCGTGAGGAGGCAACGAGGAGAGTTCTTCCATTACCGGGTCCAGACCCGGGTCGCCTATCGTGGTATGCTTGACATAGTTGTCAGCCATTGCCTGGTCGTGGCGACGGGCCTTCGCATACCCCTCGACATATGCCGATGGCGGTTGTTTCATCCTTCGATCTCCTTACAGTTTGGCCGACAAATCCCCTGAATGGACTCAACCACATCCTCGGTCGGCATGTCGAATCTCAACACTGACCTGGAACTTTTCAACAACTGGAAGAACGGCGTAAATCAATGCCAGGAGAGCACTGTTTATGCATCCAACACCCCTGCGCCAAAGAAATCCGCCCCATCCGCGCGTGATGTACTCCAGGAGTCTGGGCAAGGCGGCTGGAAAAATCCCTGCCATTCCAGCACACGTGACTTTCCCCATCCAGGCATACTACGTCCCCCGACCCTTTGCGTCACGTATATAACCCTACAACACAACGCTAAAAACTGACTTGATCCTCAATAGAGGTGTGAATCTGATTGCCTGCTGCCCGGCGGCAGACAGGCGCTCCCAAGTCGCGGCAATTTCTTGTGTTGTTCGCCAGGATCAAGGTCCTGAAACAGCTTATCCCTAAAGAATTTCATGACCTGTTCGACCCTTGAAATAACTTAGCGTTTTCGTGTTAACCCGTAATTTCGCATTCTTATATAATATAATGCAATAATTTGGGTAAAGACCACCCCTTTCTATTTTTCAGGCCAAATAAGAAAGGATCTCTTCGTTTTTCAAGGCGTTAAGCGAAATGCAACCATGCCCCGGCGAAGGCCGGACTGTCCCCGCGGCACTCTGCAGTTTTATTAATATACATTTAACATGGCCGAAATCTGACTGAAACAAAGGCCGGATATATTTTTCAATCCTATTTCGGCGACGCGCCAGACCACCTCTCGCCAAGAAGAATTCTTCCGTTGAAAGGAGCAGGAAATGGCGAAAACGCCTCGAGACGTGTTCAATATCATCAAACAGCGAGACATCAAGATCATCGACCTCCGGTTCATGGATTTCCCGGGTCTCTGGCAGCACTTCTCGCTGCCGACCACCGAGTTCGAAGAAGAGGCCTTCGAAGACGGCATCGGGTTCGACGGCTCCAGCATCCGGGGCTGGCAGGCCATCAACGAAAGCGATATGCTGGTCGTTCCCGATCCGACCACGGCTTTCGTCGATCCGTTTCTCAACATCCCCACCCTCGTCATGATCTGCGATATCGTCGATCCCGTGACGCGCAGCAAGTACACGCGGGACCCGAGGGCGGTCGCGTTGAAGGCGGAAAACTACCTGAAGTCCACCGGGATCTCTGACACGGCCTACTTCGGTCCAGAAGCCGAGTTCTTCGTGTTCGACGACATCCGCTTCGACCAGACCCACAACTCAGGCTATTATTACGTGGATTCCGTGGAGGGAAGGTGGAATACGGGCAAGGATGAAGGTCCCAACCTGGGCTACAAGCCCCGTTACAAGGAAGGCTATTTCCCGGTACCCCCGAGCGACTCCCAACAGGACCTTCGGAGCGAAATGATCCTGCACATGATCGATGCCGGACTCAATGCCGAAGCCCATCATCACGAAGTATCGACGGGTGGCCAGGGCGAGATCGACTTCAAATTCGCACCCCTGGTGACGTGCGCCGATCAGCTGGTCATCTACAAGTATATCGTGAAGAACACGGCCAAAAAACACGGCAAGACCGCTACTTTCATGCCCAAGCCCATCTTTGAAGACAACGGAACGGGGATGCACGTCCACCAGAGCCTGTGGAGCGGGGATGACCCCATCTTTGCGGGCTCGGGCTACGCCGGGCTCAGCGAGACGGCGCTTCACTACATCGGCGGGCTCTTGAAGCACGCGCCCGCGCTGCTCGCGTTCGCAGCCCCGACCACGAACTCTTATAAGCGGCTCGTCCCCGGCTACGAGGCGCCGGTCAACCTGGCCTACTCGCAGCGCAATCGGAGCGCGGCCGTGCGCATTCCGGTTTACCACGCAGAACCCAAGGCCAAGCGATGCGAGTTCCGGTGTCCCGATCCCAGCTGCAACCCCTACCTCGCCTTCAGCTCCATGCTCATGGCGGGACTGGACGGCATCCAGAACAAGATCGACCCGGGCGACCCGCTCGACAAGGACCTCTACGACCTGGAGCCCGAGGAGGCGGCCGCGATCCCTCAAACGCCCGGATCCCTCGACGAGTCCCTGAATGCCCTGAAGGAGGATCACGAGTTTCTGTTGAAGGGGGATGTCTTTACGGAGGACGTCATCAGCACCTGGATCGACTACAAGATGGAGAACGAAGTGGACGCCATTCGTCTCAGACCTCACCCCTACGAATTTGCGCTCTATTACGACATTTGAAAGGGCGCCGTAACCCGCTAAAGCGAGGGGGCCGCTGTGATGCGGCCCCCTCGCCTCGTTCTCTCCTTCCAACATCAGGCCTTATTCCCGTTATATCGCCTCTCGAAGCAGGCGGAAACCGATGCAGTGAAAACGGCGCTTGGGAGTATAGCCGTACCTGAAGGCCGATCGCACCGCCCTGGCCAGACTCGAAAACCCGCTTCCCTTCAGCACCCGAATCGTTCCCTTTTCCGGACCCTGAGGGTCGGTCTGCGGTTCGGCCGAATAGTCGCCGTGCCAATCCGATACCCACTCCCAGACGTTCCCGTGCATGTCGTGAATTCCGAGCGGGTTGGAAAGCTTGGCCCCCACCGGGTGCGCATACGGCTCGCCTGCGTCCCACGCGTTGCCTCGGTACCACGCATAGTCGCCGATCTCGGCTTCATCCTCTCCGAACGACCAGGGCGTGGTCGTGCCCGCCCGGCAGGCATATTCCCATTCCGACTCCGTCGGCAGCCTGTAGGACGACGACGCCTCATCAACGTTAAGCCGCTTCACGAACGCCTGCGCATCTTCCCAGGAGACGTAGACGGCTGGATGCACGGGGTTTTCGAACACGTAATCCTGTCTCGCCCAAGGCCGGGCCCCCATCACTTTTGCCCAAACCTCCTGCGTGACCGCATACTTCCCGAGGAAGAACCCGCGCGTGAGCGTCACCTCGTGTTGTGGACCCTCATCATCCCATCTCCCCGGTTCGGACTCGACGGATCCCAAGAGAAACGTTCCCGGTTCGACCCACGCCATCTCCAGATCGACGTCCCCCGGCAGTGTAAAGGTTTCATGCGTATCTTCTGACACGACCTTCACCTCCCAAAAAAGCCTTCCGAATAAACGCCCGCTGCTTCGTTCCAGGCTCAGTTTCCCCGTCTGCGTGCGGACACCTGCCTGCCGCTTGCCTCAGCAGGCAGGGACAGGCAGGCGCGCGGGCGGCGGGACCCAAGGTCAAAGCCACGATCGCGAACCGGCTTACCCGCATTCGATGGAACGATACAGTCCAGAAACAAAACGCGCAAACGGTTTTGTAGAACGCAGGGAGCCGGCGTAGAGCGACGGTGCGCCGTGCAACCGCATTGATCTCCTTCGGTCCATTTGTTACCTTTATTGCTCTGTTGCAGGATCCCGCAGCTCGGGTGCGGGCCGAAAAAAGAGGAAAGAGGGCGGCTGAGATGAAGATTACGAACGTCGAAAGCTTTGTCGTCGACGCAGGCTGGAGGCCTTGGACCTTCGTCAAGGTGGATACGGATGAAGGCATTACGGGCTACGGGGAATGCAGCGACGCCAGAAACCCTTACGGGATCGTCGGCACCGTCAAGGACGTGAAGGCCCTGCTCATCGGCAAAGACCCCAGGCCCTACGAGATGAGGTTCTGGGATCTCTACCGGAGGCTCCGCCAGAGCCCCGGAGGCATTGCCGCGAAGGCGATCGCCGGGATCGAGTGCGCCCTTATAGACATCAAGGCGAAGGCGCTGGGCATATCGGTCGTCGAGCTGTTTGGAGGTCCGACCCGGGAAGAGATCCGGCTCTACTGGTCCCACTGCGGGACGAGCCGCGCCCGATACGCGGACCTCTTGAATACCCCTCCCCTGCGAACGATGGATGACATCGTGGCGCTGGGCAGGGAGGTCGTCAGAAAGGGGTTTACGGCCCTGAAAACGAACATCGTCCTCCCCGGCGAACCGGCTTCGGTGCATTTCGGCGGGTTCGGCGGTGGCCCGGGATCCACTGATCAGATCGTTTCGAAAGCCCTGCTGGAACATATCGTCCATCTGATCGGGAGCTTCCGGGAAGGCGTCGGCGCGGAGGTCGACATCAACTTGGACCTCAACTTCAACTTCAAGCCGGAGGCCTGCGTCCGCATCGCGCGCGCGCTCGAGCCGTTCGACCTGCTCTGGCTGGAAGTCGACCTCTACGATCCCGATGCCGTCCTTCAGATCAAGCAATCGACATCCACGAGGATTTGCACCGGGGAAAACCTCGTTTACGCGGGCCAGTACCTCCCCTATTTCGACCGCCACGCTGCCGACGTGTTTATGGTAGACGTCTGCTGGAACGGCTTTTCACAATCCAAAAAGATCGGGGACCTCGCCGAGGTCTACCAACTGAACGTTGCCCCCCACAACTACTACAGCCACCTGTCGACATTCATGAGTGCGAGCCTTTGTGGCGTGCTTCCCAACGTGCGCATTATGGAGATCGATATCGACGACGTCTCGTGGAAAGACGATCTGGTGACGCATCCACCCGAAATCGAGAATGGATACATGAAGATCCCGACCGGCCCGGGCTGGGGCGCCGAACTGAATGAAGCGGAGCTCAGAAGACACCCCTGGCAGGACAAACAGGCTCCTTGGTGAGCTGTAGAGAGGACAGATCATGCTGATCTTCGACGGCGACTATCCGATGGCGCCCGTCGCCATCGACGGAAACTTCGACTTGACCCGATCGATCGATGAGGTTCGCGCCTCCGATACGCGCCACGCATTCAGAATGTTTTCAACACACCGAGCACTCATGGCCTCGCTCCCAGAGATGCGTCGTGGCCGGATCGCGGCTGCCCTCGTGAAGCTGAGCGGACGGGTCTGGAGACCAGGGAGTACGCTTTGGGGCTACGCGAGTGGACATCTGGCCTACGCGGCTGCGCACGGCCAGCTCGCATATTACCGAGTGCTCGAAGCGGAAGGCGAGGTCCGTCTGCTCACGACGAAAAGCAGCCTGAAGGCGCATATGCAGGCGTGGGAAGAAGCGGAGACCCACGATCACCTGCCGGTCGGACTGGTGATCGGGATGGAGGGCGCCGATCCGATCCTTTCGCCCGGACAGGTCAGCGAGTGGTATGAAGACGGTTTGCGCGTCGTCAGCCTCACGCACTACGGCGTGAGCGCCTACGCCCACGGGACGGGCACCGGCACCTCCGGGGGGCTCTTCCCCGCAGCCAAAGCGCTGCTGCGCGAGATGGATGCCGTAGGCATGATGCTGGACCTGACTCACGCCTCCGACGCGTCGGTCCGGCAGGCGCTTGAGATCTTTACCGGCCCCATCCTGGCGAGTCACCAGAACTGCAGGGCGCTTGCGCCCGGGGAGCGGCAGTTTCCGGATGCGCAACTCAGGGCGATCATCGAGCGCGACGGCGTCATCGGGGCCTCGATGGATGCCTACATGCTCTACAAGCCGGGCATCGACTGGGCCGACATTCCGGAACGCCGGTCCGTCTACCCGAGGGAGGCGATCAGGCTCGACGATCTCGTGGACCACATCGACCACGTCTGCCAGCTGGCCGGCAACGCTCGCCACGCCGCGGTCGGCGGAGATACGGATGGCCAGGGGGGGCGGGAAGGCGCGCCTTACGAAATCGACACGGTGGCCGACTATCAACGTGTCGCCGGTCTGCTCGAAAGGCGAGGTTACAAGAGGGAAGATATCGCCAACATCATGTACCGCAACTGGCAGCGCTTCTTCCAGGCTTGGCTCCCCGCGTGAAGGCAAACGCCCGCGGCGGTCCGTGGGTGGAGACCCTGCATCTCGACACATTGAACACGCCCGGGACGGGCATCATTCGCCAGCAGTCCAGCCGGGCTACCGTTTCCCGGGCCGATTATTTTATTGACTTATTTCCGCCTTGAGTCTAAATTTTAGCCCTGTTTTGAGGAGCATCGATGCGATTGAACAAAGACTGGCGGATTTATCTCCTGAGCCTCGTCCCACTCCTCCTGGTCGCCGGGGCGACGGCCTGCTTCCTACCCGACTACCGGAATCTGATCTTACTCTTCCTGTATTCCGCTCCTTCGAACTCCTTCATCGCGATCCCTCACGAGCCCGCCGTCATCCTATTCGGGCGGTTCTACGCGCCGGAGCTGGTGGCCTTCGTCGCGGCAGTGGGCACCATGATCCCCTGCTTTGTCGACTACAAGGCCATCAATTTCGCCTTTCAGGCGGAAAAGCTCAGGAAGATTCGACAAAGCAGGGCCTACGGAAAGGTCGTTCGTTATTTCCTGAAGGCCCCCTTCGTCTGCGTCTTCGTGGCCGCCCTGATGCCCTTCATCCCGTTCTATCCGTTCAGAGTCCTCAGCCCGACGAGCGGCTACCCGCTCAGCCGGTACATGATGGCCGTCTTCGCCGGACGGCTCCCGCGTTACTATCTGTTCGCGCTCGTGGGCACGCTCGAGATCCTTCCGCTGCTGCTCATCGGCAGCGTGATGTTGATCGTCTGCCTCCTGTTCTACCGCATTGTCCAGAATCACCTGACTTCGTGCCCCGAAGACGTGCCGGTGCCCGTTCAGCCCACGCATTCCCGTATCTAACCGCATGCTCAACCCTTGCTTCCGTTCGTGCATCCTCTTCCTCGCGGACGGTGCGCGACCCGACTTCCTCGAAGAACTCCTGGGTCGGGGCGACCTGCCGAACATCTCCCGCCACATCGTGGCACCTGGATCCCTACGTCGCGCGACCACGGTCTTCCCCTCGACCACCGGACCGGCATATCTGCCCTTCCTGACGGGCGCCTATCCCGGACCGTGCAACCTTCCCGGCATCCGATGGTTCGACAGAGAGGCCTTTTCCAGGCTTGGCGTCTGGGGCCGGCGGAGCTACCGATCCTATGTCGGCCCTGGAAGCTACTGCTTCAACAAGGACTTGATGGCCCGGTTCCCGACGATCTTCGGGCACTTCCAGCGGCCCGCGAATATCTTCAGCGCCATCAATCGGGACGTCGGGTTTTTCGGAAACGTCACAAAGGCGATCCGGAGCGCCTACTGGCTCTACGCCCACTGGACCGACCGCTGGCAACCTGTGGACAGGGCGGCCGGGCGGCTCCTCAACAGTGCCATCCACCGGCGGTCCGACTTCGTCTTCGCCGTCTTCCCCGGCGTAGATGAATTTTCTCATCTGAAACATCCCTTCGCGGACGAGGTCGTCGCATCCTACCGGGCGCTGGACCGGGCGGTTGGCGAAGCCGTGGCCGCGCTCTCGGCGCAGGGCCGGGAAGAGGAGACGCTCCTCGTGCTCACGAGCGACCACGGGCTCACCGAGACCCATCGCCACCTCGACCCCGGAGATCTCCTCGACGCCATGGGCTTCCGAACGCTCCACTACCCCAAGGTCTTCCGCCCGGACGCGGATGCCGCCTTCATGGTTTCGGGAAATGGCATGGGTCACGTCTACTTCCGCGGGAAGACCGGCTGGGGAGCGCCGATGGCTTACGAGGAGATTCGCGAGCTTACGCCCGACCCGGTGGCCGAGTTTCTCGGCCGGGAGGAGGTCGACCTCATCGCGAGCCGGAGTCAAGACGGCGGAATCCGGGTGATCGCGCGGGCCGGAGAGGCCCGGATTGTCGAGCGAGACGGGACCTATACCTATGAAACCTTGTGGGGGGACCCGCTCGGCTACGGTCCCCTTCCGCCTGAATTGGACGCGGCGCAGGCCCATGCCCTGACCGTGGAGACCGACTACCCGGACGGCTTGGTCCAGTTGACGCAGCTCTTCGAAGCCCCGAGGTCGGGCGACATGATACTCAGTGCGAACGTCGGCAGCGACCTCCGGTCCTGTCAGTACGAAAACCCGGACCACCGTGCGTCGCACGGGTCGCTGCACCGCGAACACATGCAGGTTCCCCTGGCGATGAACGTCCCGGTTCGCGGAGACCATCCGCGCACGGTAGATCTGTTCCCTACGATCCTCAAACTGACCGGCCGGCCTGTTCCAGAAGGGCTTGAAGGAGAGATCATCGTCGCGTCGTAGATCCGGCGCGGGTTGAAAATGACTGGAATGACGCTATTCGGCTTCGGCCTCCTGCTGGACCTCTTCGGTGTCCTTTTCATCAGCCTCGATCTCATCACCCGGATCGACCGGTACGAGGAGCGCCTCCGAGGCTTTCTCCGCGACCTGGCAACACCTCTGTTTACGCCTGCCTATCTCTTCCAGACCTTCCAGGACCTCTACTTCAAACGCCGGCGCTCCTTCTGGTTCCTGATCGTCATCCCCATCCTGCTGCTTCCGCAATACGCGACGTGGGTCGCGCAAGCCGCGCCCGTTCGCCTCTACCTGCAGGGGCTCGGCATCCTCTGGCTGGCCATCGGCGCCTTCTGTCTCCCCCTCGTCCTCCTGAGCCTGCTCCTCTGGGCAGGTCTCTGCGGGCGCTCCCGGTTCCCCGTCTGGGTAGACCATCTGCTGGCGGTCGCCGCTTTCCCGTTCCGGCCCGGTCTCGTCGCGACCCTTCCCGCGGCCTTCATCTTCCTCCTCCTCCCGATCTTCCTGAACCTGGTCTTCATCAAGGGACTGGTCTACATCCTCTACGCGGCAAACGTCCTCCTCACCCACTTCCCGATGCTCAACCCCGGCAGAACCGTTGCCCTTCGGCTGCTGGGCGTCCTCTGTCTGAGCGCAGGCGTCACGGTTCAGTTGATCGCGATGTTCTAGGCGTTCCTCTCGCGCGGGGCGCCAGAATCCGCTTGCGCACGGCAAAACGTCCACCCTATCTTTACGGTCGGGAAGGCAAGGTCAGTGCGTATCTCCCAAGGGCGAACAATGGCCAGACCGGCGCTTCTTCAGCCGCCTCGGCTCAGAGCAGGGTTCAGTTTCTCCCCAGGTCACTCCTTCGAGGTCTTTCTTATTCTCATTCCGTGAGGTCGCCATGGCATTCATCGATTGGGAGGACGTACCCCCGAACGAGCTCGCCCCGGGCGTTCGCATCCGGGCGCCCTACGGCCAAAACCTGATGATCTCCCGCGTCGAGATCGACGAAGGCGCAATCGTTCCCACACACCATCACCCGCACGAGCAGGGAGGCATCGTCTTGAGCGGCCGGATGGCGTTCACGATCGGAGACGAGACCCGGATTCTGAAACAGGGCGAGGCCTTTCTCATCCCGCCGAACGTGCCTCACGGCGTCGCCGCCGTGGGCGGTCCTGTCGTTGCCCTCGACATCTTCACGCCGGTCCGAGAAGACTATGCCGAGCTCGCCAACCGCTTTGTCCCTCCTGTCGATTCAGAACGGTAGACAACCTCTGGTGAACTCAAGGAGCAAACGATGTTCGAAAAGCTGATTTCGACGGACGATGAGATATCCAGCCTGATCCTCCGCGTTCTCCTGGGAATCGTCTTCTTCGCCCACGGCGCGCAGAAAATGCTGGGCTGGTACGGCGGCAGTGGATTCTCCGGAACGATGGATACGTTGACGCAAGGCTTGGGCATTCCAGCCGTTTTGGCGTTTCTGGCCATCGCCGCGGAGTTCTTCGGGTCGCTGGGGCTCATTCTCGGACTCCTTACGCGAGTAGCGGCGTTCGGGATCGGATGTGTCATGCTGGTTGCCGTAACCCTCCACTACCCGCACGGCTTCTTCATGAACTGGTTCAAGAATCAGGAGGGAGAGGGATTTGAGTACCACCTCCTCGCGCTTGCGATCGTTGGCGCCTTGATCCTGAAGGGGGCGGGAAGGTGGTCCTTGGATGGCATGCTGTCCGGAAGGGCAGACGACGGTGCGTAGCGGGCGAGAGGCTGGCGATCGATCACGTCACCCGGTTTGCGTGCGATCCGGGCCGGCCTCGGTGACTGCGGAGAGTCGAGAAAACGGCGAGGCTCCTTTTCGTTTTTTCGCTTGACACGGATGCTATCGTAACTTATAGTTTAACAAAGCCTTGACGGAGGAAAGTCCACCGATTCCGGCCTCACAGAGAGGGGGCGCCCCGGGTTGAGAACGCCTCTGCGGCACGGCCGGTCGAAGTTCCCTCCCGAGCTGCAACGCCGAACCTCTCCTTTGAGAGAGCATTAGGCTGCACCGGTTTCTCTTTGCCGTCAAAAAGAGGGGCAGTGATGGCTGCTCACTAAGCGGTGTCCGGTCCGGACGCAAATAGGGTGGTACCGCGGAAGGCAGCAGGCCCTTTCGTCCCCAAAGGATGAGAGGGCGTTTCTGTACTCGTCGGAAATCTTCAGGGAGACCCGCGTGACCCAGCAGGCAAATCACGATCTTTCCTCCGTGCACCCGCTCGAGATCCGCACGCTTCGCGTCTTTTCGGGACGGGAAACCGCGGTCTACGCTGACGCTGAAATGTTGGATGCGACGCATCTCGAACCTGCTCAGCAACGTCGCGCCATCCAGTGGCTGCTGTCAAAAGGACTGATCGAGACGGTCGCGGAGCGACAGCTGAGCACCGTCCTGCTCACCGAAGTCGGTGCCGAATATGCGGAGAGAGGGACCACGCCCGAATCTGCGCTCCTCGCGCGCGCCGGGAAGCCGCCCTTCCCTTCCCTCAAGGACCTCCAGAAAGATACCCGCTTCGAAAAACGGGACTGGGGGAGCGCCTTCGGCGCGCTCAAGAAGGGCGGCGTGATTCGCCAGGACGGTGAGGCAATTCAGATTGCGGACGAGGAAAAGGCTGCGTTCTACCGGGATCGCCTGATGCCGGAACTGTTTGAACGGCTTCAGAAGACGGGTGACGGGGTCGACATCCGTGCGTTCTCCGAGGACGCCCGGGCATACATTGCGGCTCACGCCCGGAAGAGGGGCAAAGCCAGTGGCGCCCTGCGCGTCGAGGCGCGCGTCGAGAGATCCTACCGTCTCACGCAGACCGGCGGCCGGACCCTGGCCGCGCTTCTCGAAGCCAATCTGACCGGTGAGGAAGTCTCACGGCTCCGCCCTGAAATGCTCAAGGACGGGGCGTGGAGGCATCTTTCGTTTCGCCGCTACGACCTCTCCATCAGACCGCCTCGAATTCTCGTGGGGCGCGCGCACGCCTACAGAGCCTACCTGGACAACGTCCGTCGAAATCTGCTCTCACTCGGTTTCGAGGAGATGAAGGGGCCACTCGTCGAGACCGAATTCTGGAACATGGACGCCCTCTTCATGCCCCAGTTTCACGCCGCGAGAAACATCCACGACGCATACTACGTCAAGCACCCCGAACGTTCCAAGCGCCGTGAAGAACCTTACTTTACGGAAGTCGGGGAGACGCATGCCAACGGTGGGAAAACCGGCTCGCGAGGGTGGCGGTACCCGTTTGATCCGGATCGCTCCCGCAGGCTCATCCTGCGTACGCAGGGAACGGCGCTTTCCGCGCGCACGCTCGCTTCTTCTCCCAACATTCCGGGAAAGTATTTCGCGATTGTCCGATGTTTCAGGCCGGATGACGTCGACGCGACCCATGCCGCCGACTTCATCCAGGTCGAAGGCATCGTGCTGGGCGCCAAGATCAACTTCCGCGGTCTGCTGGGCCTGTTGAACCTGTTCGCGCTCGAGCTCGCCCAGGCAGAAGAGGTCCGGTACGTCCCGGATTATTTTCCTTTCACCGAACCCTCCGTGGAGCTTCAAGCCAAACATCCTTCCCTCGGATGGGTGGAGCTTGGCGGCGCCGGGCTGTTTCGTCCGGAGGTCACTCAACCGCTCGGGGTGGACGTTCCCGTGATCGCGTGGGGCCTGGGCGTGGACCGAATGGCGATGGTCGCCCTCGGAATCAACGACATTCGGGACCTCTTCAGCACCGATTTGGACTTCGTCCGAAACGAGAGATAGCGCGCGGGCGTCCGCGAAAAGGCAGAGGTATCATGCCAACGATCAGCATCTTCAAGCAAGACCTGGAATCCCTCGCTGGACAGATTTACGATCTGAAGTCCCTTGAATCTGCGCTGGAGGTCGCCAAGGCAGAGGTGACGGAAGAAGAAGGCGGCCGCCTCCGGATTCAGGTCAAGGATACCAACCGCCCGGACCTCTGGTCTTCAGAAGGGTTGGCCAGGCTGCTTCGCGGACACCGGTCGGGACGTCACGAAGTCTACCCCTTCTTTCGAGCGACCGCCGCCGAGCGTGAGGTTCGGGTCGACGCCGGCCTCAAGCCGATCCGACCCTACGTGGCCGCCTTCGCCTGCGAAGGCATCGACATCGACGGCGTGGCGCTGGAGCAGCTCATCGAGGCGCAGGAAAGGTTGACGGAAAACTACGGCCGGGGCCGCCAGACGGTGGCCATCGGAATCTACGATGCTTCGGAGATCGTCTATCCCGTGCACTATGAAGCTGTCGATCCCGGATCCACTCGGTTCATCCCCCTCGAAGCCGACGTGGAGATGGATTTGAGCCAAATCCTTCTGGAGCACCCCACGGGAAGGGCTTACGCCCACCTGCTTGCAGATTTCGAGACGTTTCCGATCCTGCGGGACGAAAGGGGCGAGGTCCTCTCCATGCCCCCCATCATCAACAGCCAGACCCTGGGACGGGTCCAGGCGGGTGATTCCTCCCTGTTTTGCGAAGCCACCGGCACCGTGCTGGATGCCGTCCTGCTGAGCTGCACGATCATGGCCGTCAACATGGCCGATCGAGGGGCAACCGTCCTCCCCGTGAATGTCATCTATCCGTACGAAACGGTCCGGGGACGAGAGATCCAAACCCCGGTCGACCTGACTGAGCCGATCCGGGTGGCCCTGGAAGAAGTCCGGCACGTTCTGGGATCCAAGCTCGACGCCAGTCGGATTGAACAGGCGCTGAATGCCATGGGCTACCACGACGTCGTCGTCGAGCGGAGCACAATCCGGGCCCGGCCCGCCCCCTACCGGGATGACGTTCTGCACCCGGTGGATCTGATCGAAGACATCGCAGTGGCCGTCGGATACGACACGATCGAGCCCGAGCCTCTGCACGATTTCACGGTCGGAAAGGCTGCGCCCCAGGAAGACCTTTCCGACCGGATTCGGGAACTCATGGTCGGCTGCGGCTTCCAGGAACTCTTTCTTCCAATCCTCAGCGCGCGTGATGACCTGACCGCCAGGCTGCGGGACCCGAGCAGTGCGGTCGTGGAAATCAAAAATCCGGTCTCAACATCTTACGGCGCAATAAGAAACGCGCTCCTCCCGGGACTGCTTCGGGTGGAACGCGCAAGCCGACGCGCCATCTATCCGCATCGCATCTTCGAGGTCGGTGAGGTTGCCCTGATCGCTCCTGAAGAAGATTACGGCGTCGTCACCCGGGTCCACCTCGCGGCCCTGGAGGCAGGGGCGGAAGCGAACCTCTCCGACATCCAGAGCTTTCTTGAGGCGCTCGCTTACTACTTCCGCTTCGACTACGCCCTCACCCCTGCGGACCACCCGACCTTCCTCCCCGGACGCGCCGGAGAGATCTGCAAAAACAGTGAGGTTCTCGGGATCATCGGCGAGATTCATCCCGAAGTTCTTGAAACGTGGGGCATCTGGGTCCCCGCGAGTCTGTTTGAAGTCGACATCCGGATTGCAGAACCGGAGTGAGGGGCCATCCCCTCGTCCGACCCCACCTCAAAAACGCAACCCCCACCGCGTCAACAATCGCCTGTTGTGCCTCGCAGGGGTCCGGCCACCTCACGAATCCATAAAGAGGTACCTCGCAATGAACACCACCGCGAGCAGATCGACGAGCAGATGTACTTCTTTGCCTCGCCCCCCCAACCGCTTGACGATCGGATAAGCGATCAACCCGAGCGCCACGCCGTTGGCGATGCTGAACGTCAAGGGCATGACAATGATCGTCAGGAAGGCTGGGAGCGCTTCCGAAACATCGCGCCAGCGGATTCGTAGCACGGAGGCCATCATCGACACGCCGACCACGACGAGTGCGGGCGCGGTCGCGAACGTCGGGATCGACTCGACCAGCGGCATGATGAACAACCCCAGGAGAAAAAGCAGTCCCGTGACGACGCTGGCGAATCCGGTCCGGGCACCCGCCGACGTGCCGGCGCCGCTCTCGATATAGGTGGTAACGGTCGAAGTTCCGAATAGGGCCCCCAGCATCGTCCCGAACGAATCTGCCAGAAGCGCGCGATTCGCCCTGGGCAGACGCCCGTCTGCATCCAGGTAGCCGGCCCGCTCCGACAGCCCCACGAGCGTGCCCATGGTGTCAAAAAGATCCACGAACAGAAATGCGAAGACGAAGCCTATCAAGGCGACGTCGAACGCGGCTGTGAAATTCAAGGCCGCCACCCCAAACAGACGTTCCGGCCAGCTGGGTAGGCTGAAGATACGATCCGGAAACGGTGCCGCGCCGATGACCATGCCCAGCAAGCCGATGCCAACCACGCCGATCAGGATAGATCCCCGAACGCGTCGGGCGAGCAGCGCGCCGATCCCCAAGATCCCCAGCAGAGCGAGCCCCGGCGAGGCACTCCGCACGTCGCCCAAGCGGAGGAGCGTGTTCGGATCATCCGAGACGATCCCGGCGTTCTTCAATCCGATGAATGCGATGAACAGCCCGATCCCGCCTGCTGTCGCGTGTTTGAGCACGCCCGGAACGGCGTTGATAATGACCTCTCTGATCCGCAAGAGGGAGAGCAGCGTGAAGATTACGCCGGAGGCAAACACGATCCCCAGGGCGAGTTCCCACGGAACCCCGTTTCTCAGAACGATCGTGTAGGTGAAAAATGCGTTCAATCCCATGCCGGGGGCAAGCGCGAACGGGTAGTTGGCCCCGACTCCCATGATCAACGTCGCGATGGCCGCCGAAACGCAGGTGGCGAACAACAGATCCGGAAACAGCGCTTGCCCGAGCGCATCAGACAAAATGGCCGGATTCACGGCCACGATGTAGGCCATGGTCACGAACGTCGTAAGCCCGCCAACGATTTCCATTCGAAAGTTCGTTCCCAACTCCTGAAACCGGAAGAATCTTGCCAGTGCGTTCAATTTCCAAGCCTCCTTTCGATTCGCGCCCGATCTGGGCAGCTAAAATCTCCGATCGAAGTTCAGCGCAAACAGCACAAAGTCGGAGAATCCCACGAACCCGTTCCTGTCCAAATCGAAGCCTGCTTCTTCATCGTTCTGGACTAAGGTATCGAACCTGCCGGCAAATGCCACAAAATCCGTGAACCCTACGTGCCCGTTTCCGTCGAAGTCGGGCGTGCGAGCCGGAAATCCGGCAACCTCAACGGCCGCGGCGAGCGCAACGCTGGCGACCGCCTCGACAAAGGAGAGGTCAACCTGGTCCAACGTATCGGTGCTCATGTTGAGGTGCGGCGCAGGATTCTGAATGTGTTGAAACAGGCCGATCCCCGGGAAGTCGTTGTCGATGAAGGGTTGATGGTCGGAGCATCGACAGCCGCGGGCAAAAGGCATCGGACCTTCGCCCGTCCTGCGGCGCGCGCGAATGGAGGTGTAGTCCCGGGCAGCCTCGGCGACCGCCTCGCCCTCGGAAAGGTAGCGGCTGGCCGTGTCTATCGTGAAGGCCTCCGGAAAGGTTGCAGACCTGGATCCGATGGCGTCCAGCTGGAGCATGAGCCGAATGTCGTCGTCGCGGCTTTGCGCAGCTCGGGCATAGTGTCGACTCCCGATCAACCCCAATTCCTCCGCGCCGAAGCAGGCGAAAACGAGCGTCGCGTCCAGGTCCACGGCGCGAAGAAGCCGCGCGATCTCCAGCACCGCGGCGACGCCCGAGGCATTGTCGTCGGCGCCGGGCGCGACATCCTGATCCTCCTGGCGTCGGTCCAGAGAGATCGAGTCGAAGTGGCCGCCGATGATGATCTGCCGGCTCGGGCGCAGCACGCCCGGCTTCGTCGCCACGACGTTCCACTGCGTGAGATCGTCGAAGACGAACGGCTTCCCGAACGGGGTCTGGTTTACGTTCACTTTGAAGCTGTCCAACCTGACATCCGTGTATCCCAGGCCCGCCATCTTCTCTCTCAGCCACTGTGTCGCTGCCCTGTTCGAATCCGACCCCACAAACCGGGTCTCGAATGCGACCATCCTCCGGACGGTCGCTTCGAGACCGTCCGCGGAGACCTGCTGCAGGAGCTGCGCGACTTCGGGCCTGGGGGCCGCCCGCCCCTCACCCCAACTCGATGCGCCGAACAGACAGCCCAGCAGCACGCCGCGCGCAACCGATCTCCAGGTCAGACACTCACCACGAACAACCGGATTCGATGATGCACTCATGGACATTCGCAAAATAAGCTTCTGTTCTCGCCCGTGCGGCGAAGACTGCCATCAAGGCTGTTTCCTGAAATGGCCTCGGCCACTTTCGCATGGCCACGGCTTTGTCTCCGGCGTCAGATCCTCATTTTCCGGGCTGTTCACGCGTCAAACAGTGGATGCCGCCGAGGCCCCAGACCAGGTCCCCCGCGTGTACGCCCACGACTTCGCGGCCGCTGAACAGATCTGAAAAGATTCCGAGCGCGGTCCTGTCCTTGGGATCGTTGAACGTCGGCACCAGGACCGTGTCGTTCGAGATGTAGAAATTGGCGTAGCTCGCCGGCAGGCGTCGACCGTCCAGGTAGCGCGGCTCCGGCATCGGAATGGAAACAACATCCAGGATCGCGCCACCGGTCAGACGCGCGCATTCGAGACGTTCCCGGTTTTCTTCCAGCGCCCGATAGTTCGGATCGTTCGCTCGCCTTTCTCTACAGAGCACAACCCGCCCCGGACCGACAAACCGACAAAAGTTGTCCACGTGGCCGCGCGTGTCGTCTCCTTCGATCCCGCTTCCAAGCCACAGCACCCGATTCGCTCCGAGATAATCCCGTAGTACGGCCTCGACCTCTGCACGCCCGGCGCCCGGATTCCTGACCTGCGCGCCGCAGTCCAGCAGGCAGGGCTCAGAGGCCAGGAAGAGCCCCTCTCCGTTCGTATCCAGGCTTCCTCCCTCCAGCACGAACCGCGGCCCGTTTCTTGTCGCGGAGAACGTCGGGAAGCCGAGCTTCCGCGCCACCCGTCCGGCGACTGCATCGTCCTGACGCCAGCCCGCGTACCGGGCCCACCCGTTGAACTTGAATCGAACGACAGACAGTTTTCCGCCCGGATCCTTTCGGAGAAAAATCGGTCCAAAATCGCGCGTCCAGGCCCTGTCCGTCGGAATTTCAAAGAACCGGATACGAGACTCGCGAACACCCGCGCGAGCGAGCACCCGGCGTGCGCGCATCTCCTGAGATTTGGAGTTGACGAGGATCCGAACCTCCTCACCCAACGCCATCCACCGGACCATCTCCGCGAAGGCCCATCTCACCGGCGACAGCTTGCCCGGCCAGTCTCCGGCGTTGTGAGGCCAGGCGACCCACGTTGCCTCGTGCGGCATCCATTCGGCAGGCAGATGAAACCCGAGCTCCGCAGGCTTCAAGCTCGACCGCCTGTTCGCCCCGCAAGATTCCCGCATCACCGATCCAGACAGCGCTGGTCGATCCCGTCGTAAGCGTCGATTCTTCGGTCCCTCAGGAAGGGCCAGTCCCGTCTCACCTCTTCGCCCCTGGCAAGGTCGACTTCGCCCAGAAGGAGTTCCTCACGAGACCCGGAGGCCTCAGCCAAAACGACCCCGCGGGGATCCGCGATAAAGGAAGAGCCCCAGAATTGGATCCCTCCCTCCTCGTTAGACGCCTCCATCCCGACCCGGTTTACGACCGCGACGTGCAGCCCGTTCGCGACGGCGTGTCCGCGTTGGACGGTCCGCCAGGCCTCCTTCCACGTCGGCCCGGCATCGGGGTCGTCTTTCGAGTGCCATCCGATCGCGGACGGGAAAAAGAGGATGTCTGCGCCCCGGAGCGCGGTAAGCCGGGCTGCTTCGGGGTACCATTGATCCCAGCAGATCAATACCCCGATCCGACCGACACTCGTCTCGAACACCCGGAAGCCCAGGTCGCCCGGCGTGAAGTAGAACTTTTCGCGGTACGCGGGATCGTTCGGTATGTGCATCTTTCGATAGATTCCGACGATTTCACCCTCCCCATCGATGACCACCGCGCTGTTGTAATAGAGGCCCGCGACGCGTCTTTCGAACAGGGGTAGCACCAGAACCACACCCGCGCTTCTCGCCAGCTTGCCCATGGCCTCGGTAGAGGGGCCTGGCACCGGCTCGGCAAGGTCGAAGCATCTCGGGTCCTCCTCCTGGCAGAAGTAGCGCCAACGAAACAACTCCTGCAAACAGATCACACGAGCGCCGGCACGCGCGGCCTTCTCGACCATGGACAGGGCCCGATCCATGTTCTCCTTCACCGAGGTCGAACAGGTCATCTGGATGAGACCGACGGAGAATTTCCTATCCATGTTCACCCTGGCAGACCGGATCTCTTGAAACACAAGTTAGCCTGATTAATTCATAAAAAAGGCCAGGAAAGTCACTCATGCTCACCTTTTCTTGCCGCCCAAGAAAAGGTGACAAAAGAAGGACGCCTGCCTGCCGCGCCCAACGCGGCGCAGGCAGGCCCCTCAAACGCCGGGGAGGCTCGGGCCGTGGCGACTCAGCCTCACTGGAAACGACCGGCGCCGCGAAAGGAATGAACGCCTCCCCCCGCCTGATGCCCACTGCGGGACCCGCCCCCACACCGCGAATTTCCATTCGCCCCCACATCCGCCCCCGCACCTGACCCCGTCCCACAGAGGGCCCTAACCCCTGGGGAGGAGAAACGCCGAAGCAGCCAGAGAGCCGAAACGCCACGGCCGCGATGACATCTGGCCCGAATCACTCGTGACAATCTGAAAAATCTGCGTGAATACCGGGCTTTCCAGTATTGCACCCAAACAAAGTTTCTTAGCTCAAATTGGATAACTGATTGTTCCACATAAAATTATGAAGATTTTCAGCAAATTTATGAATGATTCAGGTTAGGTACGATAGTCTCGCGCCAAAATCAAGGCCCGCGAGCGCGGCACGGTTTCCGCTTTACGTTCACGAGACCGCGGCTGCGGCTTCCGTGGCCGTCGGAAAAAACTTGACTTCGCTACGGTCGCCTTGTATTATATCACCCTCAATCGATCAGGAGAATCCCAATCTTCAGGTGCCAGGAACTCAGTTTGAGACCCCTTCTTCCCAGATCCCCGTTTGAAACGTTCCGCCCAGCAGGTGTAGACCTCGTTGGTGTACGTCACACCGGAGTTCGGTGGCGAGCTTGTTTCTAGGACGATCCGTTGAACAGGTCTCAAACCCGCCGCCGATTCGAATTCGGCAGCGGGTTTTTTTTTGACAGCTCCGTAAAGGGAGGTAAGGAAGATGGCAACCAAGCCGGTGCCCGCGAGCAAAGACGGACGGGCAATAGAGGGCTCAGCAGCCTCAACGAAGAGACCGCCGTCAGGCGAACCCTTGAGGGGCGCCGATATTCTGGTGGAAGCGCTGGTTCGAGAAGGCGTCGACCTGATCTTCGGATATCCCGGAGGGGCCAGCATGGAGATCCATCAGGCGGTCACCCGTTCCGACATCCGGTGCGTGTTATGCCGCCACGAGCAGGGAGAGGTGTTCGCGGCAGAAGGCTACGCGAAGGCATCGGGCAAGGTCGGCGTCTGCCTGGCGACCTCGGGTCCCGGCGCGACGAATCTCGTCACCGGGCTGGCGGATGCCAAGATGGACTCCGTTCCGATCGTTGCAATAACGGGCCAGGTGCCGACGCACCTGATTGGTGGAGACGCCTTTCAGGAAACCGCGACCGTTGAGATCACGCGCCAGATCACCAAACACAACTTCCTGGTGGATCGCGTGGACGATCTGCCCCGAATCGTGAAGGAGGCCTTCTACATTGCGTCTACGGGGCGTCCGGGGCCTGTCTTGATCGACGTGCCGAAGGACATCCAGCAGGCCTACACCGTGCCGATCTATCCGGAAACGGTCGCCATCAGGAGCTATAACCCGCACATCAAGGCGAGCCGAGCGCAGATCCAAGCAGTCGCTGAAGCCATCAAGGCGGCCAAGAGGCCGGTCGTCTACGCCGGGGGCGGAATCATCTGCGCAGACGCGTCAGCCGAGTTGCGAGCATTCATCGGGAAGACCCGAATCCCGGTCGTCCAGACGTTGATGGGGCTGGGTGCTTACCCGGAGACGGATCCCCTATCCCTCCAGATGGTCGGGATGCACGGCACGGTCTACGCCAACTACGCCATCAACCACGCAGACCTGCTGCTCGCCATGGGCGTCCGATTCGACGACCGGGTCACTGGAAAGCTTGAGGAATTCTGCAAACACGGGAAAATCGTGCACATCGACGTCGATCCGTCCGAAATCAACAAGAACAAAGTGGCCCATTTTCCGGTTCACAGCGACGTCAAATACGCCCTCGAAGACCTGAATGGGCTCGTCGAACCGGGAGATTACGGAGACTGGTGGGAGGAGATCGAAGCGTGGCGCAAGAGATATCCAATGGCCTACAAGGAGATGGGCGGGGCGATTTTGCCCCAGCACGCCATATCGGTCCTTTACGAGCTGACTGAAGGCCGAGCGGTCATTTCGACCGGGGTCGGTCAGCATCAGATGTGGGCCGCGCAGTACTATCTGTTCGACGAGCCCAGAAACTGGCTCACCTCCGGAGGACTGGGCGCGATGGGGTTTGGCCTGCCTGCCGCGATCGGTGCGGCCCTTGCCAGACCAGACGCGATGGTCGTGGACGTCGACGGCGACGGCAGCTTCGTGATGAACGTCCAGGAACTGGCCACCCTCTATACCGAAAAGATCCCCGTGAAGACGATGATCCTGAACAATCAGCACCTGGGCATGGTCGTTCAGTGGGAAGACATCCTTTACGAAAGCAACCGGGCCCATACCTTCATCGGCGACCCGGAGAAGGGGGAAATCCACCCCAATTTCGTCCAGATCGCAGAGGGGTTCAAGATTTCGGGAGAGCGGGTCGTCTACGAAAAGGACCTGCGGCCGGCCCTGGAACGGATGATACAGTCTCCCGGTCCGTACCTGCTCGACGTGATCGTGCCCCATCAGGAGCACGTACTGCCGATGATCCCTTCCGGCAAATCTTTTTCCGATATCATCATCGAATAGCCACCGGGCTGACCGGGTTCAAGGGGTGTCGGATTTCGGCACCCCTTTTTTTGACCTGGACGGAACGGAAAACGGGCGAGTTCCGTCTAAGCCATTGGAACGCACGGACCCGGCAGGGCCTTCTAACCGGATCGCGCTGAATGGAGTCGCCTGACTTCCCTCGGGTTGCGACGATCGATTTCGCCTCCAGGGGCCTGAATGGACGCAGAGCTGAAGCTGGTCGAGCGAAGTCAGCAGGGAGATCACCAGGCCTTCCGGGCCCTCGTGGAGCGCTACGAGGCAAGGATCTACACGCTGGCCTGTGCGATCATCGGAGATCGCGAGCTGGCCCGGGATGCCGCGCAGGAAGCCTTCTTGAAGGCCTACCAGGCGCTCGCCGGGTTTCGGGCCAAGTCCACGTTCTACACCTGGCTCTATCGAATCTCGCTGAACATCTGTCTGGATCTGGCCCGCAAAGCGCACCGATGCGGGGAAATGGATTCGCTGGATCGTCTGACCCGGTCGGGCGAGATCGTCCCTGAAACGCTGTTTGACACTGAGCGTCCAGACGGCGAGGTGGAGCGCGAGGAGCTGAGGCAGATCATCCAGACGGTCCTCAACACCCTTTCGCCCGACCATCGGATGGCGATCGTGCTCAAGGACATGGAAGGGCTGTCGCAGGAAGAGATCGCAGAGACCGTGGGGTGTTCGCTCGGCACGGTAAAATCCAGGCTCTCTCGCGCACGGGCGGAAATGAGAGACGCACTTCGGCCCATTTACAACGAATGGACAGGAAAGGAATCGGCATGAATGGGACCCACGTCGAGGATCTGCTCCCAGCCTATCTGGATGATGGCCTCTCCGAGATAGAGACGCGTCAGGTAGAGGATCACCTCCCGCACTGCCGGTGCTGCCGAGAGGAATTGGCCTACCTGCGGCGCACTCAGCGCCTCATCGGAAGCCGGCCCGAGGAGCCCGCACCCGATCTTTGGGAGGGCCTGGCGGAGCGTATTCAGAAGGAACGGGCTCTGCCCCTCTGGGGTCCATTCGAGTGGGCGGGCAGACGCCTCGTTCCGCTGCTGGCCGCGGCCGCGGTCATTCTGTTTTTCGTGCTACCCACGCCCAACGGCAGCGATGTCCGGGTGACCATCGAAGACTTCCTGGAGGCCCAGTGGGATCCGCAAGGTGTCGAGGTCGTGGCCTTGAGCGAACGTGAGCTCTCCCGAGACGATATTCTTTTCTTGTTGGGCTCCGGGATCGAACCTACAACGAACCGAGGTGACCGATGATCTCTTTATCTTCACGCACCAAGGCGGTTCTGCTCGGATTGGGCATCTTTTTGCTCGGTATCGTGGTTGGCGCCACGATCGAGCGATGGGTGCTGCTCCGCCACGACAAGTCATATTTCATGTCTCCGCACGCGGATAGGTCGTTCTCCGGGCGCCCCGTTCGAGATCGCCTGGTTCGCCGGCTTATTCAGAACCTGGACCTGACCGACGACCAGCAGCTGGAGATCCGGCGGACCCTGGATGAGAGTCGGCGGGCCGCGCACGACATTCAGCGTGCCGTCCGCGAGAAGATGAACGCGCTTTCGAACGATACGAAGTCCAAGATCCGAGAGGACCTGACTCCGGAGCAGACGGAGAAGTTCGACAACATGACGAGCAGGATCGAGAAGATGAGGAGCAAAATGGACCGACGGGGAGGGAGAAAGAGAGGTGGATGGAAATGGTAAAACCGAAAAAGGAGGCGACATTCATGATCTCCAGATCTGTCGTGGCCATCTTGACTGCGATCGTCCTGTTGCCGGTCGCATCAGACGCGGACCCCGGCCGAAATCGCCGGCATCGAGGGCCCGATTGGAAGGCGCTGGACCTGACCGAAGTGCAGCGCGGAAAGCTGCAGGAACTCCGTCATTCGCGAGCCAAGGGGATGGCTCGCCTCAGAGCCGACCTCAAGATCGCCCGCATCGACCTGCGCGCAACGCTGAGGCAGTCCGATCCCGACCCGACCGCGGTAAGGAAAGGGATGGCCGAAGTGACCAGAGCACGCTCGAAGATGCTCGAGAAACGGATCAATCACCTGCTGAGCGTGAAGAAAATCCTCTCGAAGGCGCAACTTGACAAGCTGAAGCGGATGAAGAGGAGGGGTGACCGAATGAGGGGACCCCGGCCTGATCATCGGCGAAGACCTCCACAAAGAGACAGAAGAGAGTTCCACGATTCGGGCGCCTTTGAACCGGAACCGGAAGCGATGTAAACCCCCAGACGCGTTCCCTGTTGATCATTTGCCTCGGGGGATCTGGTTATTCACGTCAAAAAGGTTTCGCGAATCGGAAGGCGATCCTTAAATTACTTCGGCATTGAAAGGCCAGGCCTTCCGCCGGATCACGCAACGCGCGAACGTCGTATTCCTGCGTCCGAGCGATCCGTCGGTCGCGAGCTTTGCGACGCTCCGAACGTTCTCAGGCAGGGTGCTGAAGGAAGACGCTATGTCGAAACGCATCATCTACTTCAACGGTCTGTTCGTCCCCGCCGCTGAGGCCCGAATCTCGATCTTCGACTCCTCCCTCTTCTTCGGAGACATGGTCTTCGAGGCCACCCGGTCGTTCAACCAGACGCCCTTCCTCCTCCGCGAACACCTCGAACGGCTCTACGCCTCCCTGCGCTATGCTGAAATCGACTGCGGCCTCACGATGGACGAGATGGAAGTTGCCACGCACGAAACGATCGCGCGCAACCTCGACGTGCTCGACGGACTCGATTATCGCATCCTGCACAACGTCACCCGCGGCGTGGTTCCGCCCTACGAGTCGGAAGTTAAAGAAGGGACGGGGCCGATCGTCGTCATCGACGTCATGTCGCTCGTTCCCCACCTGTCACTCTTGTTCCCCGAATACGAAAAAGGGGTCCATTTCGTGATCCCGGTCCAGAAGTCTATCCCCTCGCGTTACATCGATCCCAAGGCCAAGACTCGCTGCCGCCTCCACTACAAACTGGCCGACCTCCAGGCCAGCCGCATCGAGAAGGGCGCCTATGCCCTGCTCACGGACGAACGTGGCTTCATCACCGAGGGCACGGCGAGCAATTTCTTCATGGCCCGCGGCGGTGAAATCTTCACCCCCAGGCCGCACGAAATCCTGCGCGGCGTATCCCGCCAGTTCTGCCTGGACCTGGCCGCCGAACACGGCATCCCCGTCCACGAGGCCGACATTGAACCCTACGATGTGCGAATCGCGGAGGAAGCCTGGCGCACCAGCACCAACCCCTGCATGACGCCCATCACCCGGTTTGAATTCGATCCGGTAGGTGACGGAAGACCCGGGCCGATCTATCGCAAACTGTTGAGCGCCTGGTCCGACGCCGTCGGCGTAGACATCCCGGGTCAGGCCAGAGCCTACGCCGAGCGGGCCAGAGCCGGCAAGGCTGCCGGGTGAGCAGCCGACGGCGCTTCGTCGGCCCGGTGGCCGGGACTTCTCCTACGACGGGCCCGGGTAATCCAAGCTGTCCATCCGGTCCTTGACGAAATGCGTCATTCTGTTTAGTTTCTTTCTACGTAACGTCGCTCTTTTTCAGACTTGATGTCGTTCCGCATAGGGGTGCTGAAAGGCTGAGATAATACCCTATGAACCTGATCTGGGTAATGCCAGCGCAGGGAAGCGGATTTTGACGTGTCATACGAGACACGAAACGCGAGGCCGCTTTCTGATGTGAAGGCGGCCTTTCTTCTTTCATCGTCGTGGAGGCTAACGTGTTGACCCGGTCATGGATGTTGATCTTCTTGTTGACAGCCACGGTGCTGCCGGACCGCGCAGATGCGGCCGTCCTGCTTGGACGTGTCGCCGATCACGACACGGGAACCCCTCTCGAAGGCGTGAACATCGAAGTTCTGGAGCTCAAAAGGGGCGGCCAGACCGGTCCGGAGGGATATTTCAGGATAGAGAACCTCGATCTCCGGGCATTCACCGTGAGGGCGACGCGCATCGGATACGCGCCCGCAACAAAGCGGATGACGCTGGACGCCGATACCGCGCGACTCGACTTCCTCTTGAAGCTGACCGCGCTGCCCGGCGACGTCATCACGGTGACCGCAACCCGGGCGGTAGACCGGGAAACCCCGGTCACGTTCAGCAACATCACCCGGGGAGAGCTGGAGGACCGTTTCCACACGCAGGGGATCCCCACGCTCCTGTCCGAGCTTCCCTCGAGCACGACCTACTCCGAGAGCGAAAACGCGATCGGTTACAACTACCTGACCCTCAGGGGATTCGATCAGCGCAGGATCTCCGTCATGATCAACGGCGTGCCTCAAAACGACCCGGAGGACCACAATGTCTACTGGGTCAACTTCCCCGACCTGGCATCCAGCCTTCAGGACATCCAGGTCCAGCGCGGATCGGGCAGCGCCTTTTATGGGCCGGCGGCGATCGGCGGGTCGATCAACCTTGTCACCGAACGGTTCAGTCGCGAGCCGAAGCTGACCGTGACGGCGGGCTACGGAAGCTACGATACGAGAAAGCTGGGCGTCACGCTCAATTCGGGGCTCGTGGAGGACCGACTGGCGCTTCACGCCCATTTCAGCAAGACGATGACGGACGGATATCGGAACGGGGCCTGGGTCGACTTCCTCTCCTACTTCTTCGGAGCGGCCTACTACACGGAAGCGTCCACGGCACGCCTGCACATCTACGGCAGCCTGAACAGAGACCACCTCAACTTCTACGGGACGGCGCGCTTCAAGACCGTGGACGGCGCGCGCGTGAACGCCCTGCGCGACCGGACACTCCGCAGAGAGAACCCGATCGTGGGAGATGAAGAGATCGAAGACTTCCACCAACCTCATTACGAGCTCATTCACGAACAGAGACTCTCCCCGTCAACGACCCTCCACAACACGCTGTTCTACGTCCAGGGCGGTGGGTTCTTCGACTTCGACGGCTCGTGGGCCGATACCACCTATTATCGACTCACGGCGGAGAACGGCTTCACGCCCGACGCCAACCCGGGCCAATCGCTGATTCGGGCGTTCGTAAACAACCGCCAGGGCGGGTGGCTGCCCAGGCTTTCCTACCGTTCCGACAGGTCCAGGACCGAAGCGGGTCTGGAGCTTCGCTACCACCAGTCTCTCCACTGGGGAAAGATACGCTGGGCCGAGAACCTGCCTCCCGAGATCATTCCGGAGTACCGCTTTTACGAATACAAGGGCGCGAAATGGATCGTTTCGCCCTACCTGAACCACAACCACCGGGCCACGGACCGGCTGAACCTGATGGTCAATCTACAGTTGGCCTACAAACGTTACAGACTGTTCGACGAAAAATTCGTAAACACGGCCTTCACCGTCCCCTATACCTTCTTCAATCCCCAGGTGGGGGCCAATTACAATCTCTCCGACAGGCTCAACTTCTATCTGAACTTCTCCAGGACCTCACGGGAGCCCCGCAGACAGAACCTGTATGATGCGAGCGGGTCGAGCGGCGGAAACCCAACCTGAATTCGAGCGCCGCGCGGAGGGTGCCGCATTCGACTTCGACCGGCCGCTGGCCAAGCCGGAAAAACTGAACGATATCGAAATCGGCGCCGGATATCGGTCTGCGAACGTCCACGCCAACGTGAACCTCTTCTGGATGAACTTCAGGGATGAGATCGTCAAGAACGGGCAGCTCGACCTCTACGGTCAGCCCGTCACCGGGAACGCCGACAAGACCCTGCACCGCGGGATCGAATGGACGGCTGCGTTGCGGGTTGCCCGCCCCTTGACGCTTGGAGGCAACCTGAGCTACAGCCGCAACACGTTTGAAGACCACACGATCTTCGAAGGCGGACAGCCGATTGCGCTCGACGGCAACCCGATCGCGGGATTCCCCAATCTTTTGGCCAACGCCCGGTTGACATATGAAGAGAATGGGTTTCGCGCATCTCTATCCGCGCACTACGTCGGCAAGAAGTACACCGACAACACGCAGAACAACAGGAAGCGCCCGGAGCTGCGTCAGCATCCGGAATATGTCGGCCTGTTCGTGGAGCCCTATACGGTCCTCAACTTGAGCCTCGCCTACGACCTGGGGCGCAAGCTTCGGGGGAAGCGGTTCGAGATCCGGATGGATCTCAACAACCTCCTGGACCGACTCTACGAGACGCACGGAGAAGGCGCTTCCTTCTTCCCAGCCGCCACACGCAGCCTCTTTCTGTGGACGAAGGTCGATATATGAGGGTTGGGGTGCGGGTCAGGTCTCCGCGCGTCGTCTTCAACGCCCAGGGGCTTCGCGCGAGGCGCCAATCACAGGCGATCCACGCAGCCCTGGCCGCCCGGTAGAGCGAAACGAACGCGCTCCTGTTCACCGGTCCCTTAGGGAAGATGTCGGGTGTAACGCGCAAGCGGGGATGGATAAGGCAGGATCAAGGACGACGGCGGGGGCAGTGCTAGCGGCGGCGCTTTCGAAATCTACGTCCGCCTCCTCTTCTGGCGCCGAACTCTTCCGACGCGGGCAGCTTGTGCAGCCAGGTGATCCGCCCACGATTCAAATCATAAGGTGACGTCTCTATGGTGACGCGATCTCCAACGAGGATTCGAATGTTGAATTTTCTCATCTTGCCAGAGGTATAGCCCAGAATGCGGTGCCCCCCCTCGATTTCGACTGTGTACTGACCATCGGGCAGGTTGTCTACGATCGTACCTTCCAACTGAACCTTTTCCTCTTTTGCCATACATCCTCCGAAGTTTGGGCCTTCAGGATCTCCGTGCAACGACGGTTCGGGAGCCGAGTCGCGTCCAAAAAAAAGCAAAGATCACGCCTCCGCATCTTTGCCTCTTCGTAACGAAACGCTTTTGCACGGATTATTCGGGGCTGATCTCCTTATACAGTCCAGAAAAGAAATTATGCAAACCCAGACCTCAAGTCAAGCGCAAAGTGATGATTTTTCAAGGCCCCGACGTCGATTCCCTGCCCCCACCTTCGAGGAATGAAACGGCAAAGGCAAGCGCGCGGTGGGCAATGCCGTGGCGAATCTGCCGTCGATCTCCCTCGACGATGAACGTCCTGTACAGGGTCTCTCCGGAGGCAGACAGGGCAACGACGGCAGACCCGATCGGTTTGGGAGAGCGTCCTTGGATCGGGCCCGCCAGCCCCGTCTCCGCCAGCCCAAGGTCAGCGCCGCTCATCTTTCGCACACCCTCCGCGAGGGCGACGGCAACCCCTGGACTGACGGAACCGTGGGTATCGATGAGCACGTCCGTTACCCCTGGCACGTCCAACTTGGACAACCTGCTGTAGGCGACGAGACCCCGGTCGAAATAGGCGGAGCATCCCGGCACGTCCACGACGCGAGAAGCGATCAGTCCACCCGTCGTCGTTTCCACAACCGCGAGCGTCCAACCCAGCCGCGTCAGCAACGCCCCCAACCGGACTTCCAGCGCCTTTTCCGATCCAGATGCATTCGGGTCCACGCGACGTCCTCACCTCGTTGAGAATCGGTGGCCGCCTTAGATAGTTCACGCGACGCCGATATGTCAAGAAGTTTAAGCGCTCTGAGTGTCCGATGCGCCTATGACGGCGTTCCGCGGCCTCCACTTGACGAACCGGGTGGTGAACCGTTATCTTTAGGGAGGTGCAGGAAACGGGGGTGCTCATCTCGTGGGCTGAGAACATACCCTTTGAACCTGATCCGGGTTATGCTGGCGCAGGGAGTCGAAAAGGGCGGCACCGCTTTTCGATCGATCTCGGAGGGCGGTGTTTTTTGTGCGTTGCAGATCGAACATCTCTTGCCGTTTGCATCCTTTGCCCTCTTCATGTCGACAGACCGCATCATTATCGTGGGCGGCGGCGTCATCGGCCTCAGTATCGGTTGGCTATTGGCGAGAGCCGGGCGGGAGGTCACGCTTTTCGACCGCGACCGGGCCGGTCGGGCCGCAAGCTGGGCATCGGCGGGCATGCTTTCCCCGCTCGCGGAGACGCGGTTTCAGGAAGAAACGCTGCTGAGATTCGGCCTCGATGCCGTCGACAGGTTCCCCGGGTTCGTCCGGGACCTCGAGCGCGAGACGGGTGCCGGCGTGGGTTATCGACGCGACGGCATTCTCGTTGTCGGCATCACACCTGACGACGTCGGACATCTGAGGTTTCGATACGCGTACCAGGAAGATCTGAACCTGCCGGTCACCTGGCTGAGCGGAGACGCGGCCCGGGAGCGCGAGCCCCATCTCTCATCCAGCATCACGGCCGCGGTCTGGTGCCCGGGTGACCATCAGGTGGACAACCGGCGCTTTCTGGAGGCTCTCGTGCTGGCCCTTCAGAGCGCGGGCGGGACGCTCCGGGAGCAGACGCCCGTCGAGGCGCTCAAGCTGGACGGGCACCGCGTGGAAGGGGTGCTTGCACAGGGTGAGTTTCACGCCGCGGACGTCGTCGTGCTCGCCGCAGGATGCTGGTCCGCCACAATCCCCGGGATACCCGATTCCCTCAAACCGCCGGTCCGACCCGTCCGCGGCCAGATTCTCAGGTTGAGGATGAATGACGGCTTTACGTTGAAAACGATCATCTGGTATGCCCGTCTGGCTTCGTCCACGCTGGCCTATCTCGTCCCCCGGGACGACGGCCAGTTGTTGCTTGGGGCGACATCAGAGGAGATGGGCTACGATTCGCAGACAACGGCCGGCGGGGTCTTCGAGCTCCTTCGCGCCGGTTGGGAGGCCGTGCCCGGGATCTACGACCTCCCCATCGCCGAAGTCCAGGCCGGACTCAGACCCGGCAGCCGGGACGACGCCCCAATCCTGGGGGAGACGCCCGTAGACGGCCTCATCATGGCCACGGGACATTATCGCAAGGGGTTCCTCTTGGCGCCGATCACCGCCCAGGCCATCGCCGACCTGATCCTGACCGGGAAATCGCCCGATCTGATCAAGCCGTTCGGCTTAGACAGGTTCCTGTCGTGATGCGTATTGTCCTCAACGGCAAGGAAGAGACGGTTCAGGACGGAATCACGGTGCTGGACCTGCTCACGCGGATCCGAATCGATCCGTCGGTGAAGGGAATCGCCGTGGCGGTCAATGCAGAAGTCGTGTCACGAGAGGACTGGACGACCGCAGCCCTCTCCGAGGGAGATCAAATGGAAGTGATTCACGCCGTGCAGGGAGGCTGAGGCTCGGACCCATGACCGACACGCACGACGGCACGAAGCCAGGCACGCTCGAGATCGCGGGCAAGACCTACCGATCGCGGCTGTTGATCGGGACGGCGCGATATCCCAACCATCAGGTCATGTTGGAGGCGATCAGGGCCAGCGGCGCCGACATCGTGACGGTCGGCATCCGGCGCATCGACGTGAACGATCCATCCGGAGAAGGCTTGATCGACCTCCTGGACCGCTCGCAGGTCACGATCCTCCCCAACACGGCGGGCTGCTTCACGGCTCGGGACGCCGTGCTCACGGCCGACCTGGCCCGAGAAGCGCTTGGGACAGACCTGATCAAGCTGGAAGTCATCGGAGATGAGCGGACCCTCCTGCCCGACGTGCCGGGCCTGCTCGACGCGGCTGAGACGCTCATCAAAGACGGCTTTACCGTGCTCCCCTACTGCAACGACGACCCGGTAACCTGCCGGAAACTGGAGGATTTGGGGGCCGCGGCGGTGATGCCTCTCGGCGCGCCGATCGGGTCGGGCGTCGGCATTCGAAATCCTTACAACCTGCGGATCATCCTGGATTCGCTCACCGTGCCCGTGATTGTGGACGCGGGCGTGGGAACGGCATCGGATGCCGCCATCGCCCTCGAAATGGGCTGCGAAGCCGTCCTCCTGAACACGGCTGTGGCCGGCGCAAAAGACCCCGTGAAAATGGCTACGGCCATGCGAAAGGCAGTGGAGGCCGGCCGTCTCGCCTATGAGGCAGGCCGGATACCCAAAAGGCTCTATGCGGCGCCATCTACTTCGCCGGAGGGCGTCCCACGAACCTGATTTTTTTCCATGAACCTTCCCCTTCCTCCCATCTACTTGATCGTCGACCGTGCGTCCTGCGCGCCTCGCTCGGTGGAAGGTGCCGTGGAGGAGGCCCTCGACGCGGGCATCCGTCTTCTTCAACTCCGCGAGAAGCAGATGCCCCTCGAACGGCTTCGCCATCTTGCTGAAAGGCTCGTCAAGATCGCGAGGTGCTACGACGCCCGCCTCGTCATCAATTCACACCCTGACATCGTCGTGGCGGTCGGCGCGGCAGGCGTTCACCTCCCTGCCCTGGGTCCGTCGCCCGCAAGCGTTCGTCGTCGATTCGGCCGAAGCTTCTTCATCGGCTGTTCGGCCCACAATGCCGAGGAGCTCAGACGCGCGGAAGCCGGGGGTGATTTTGCGACCTACGGCCCCGTCTACCCCACGCCGTCCAAACCGGATGCCGACGCCTTCGTGGGCATAGAGGGACTCAGGCGAACGGCCGCTTCGATCGACCTTCCCCTTTTCGCGCTGGGCGGCGTCACGCCCGGGCGGGCGCGCCTCTGCCGGTCCGCGGGCGCCGCGGGCGTGGCCGTGATGTCGGGCATCCTCGGGGCCGGGAATATCGCGTCCCGCGTCTCATCTTACCTCGCCGCGTGGGAACAAACAGCCGCACCTCTCTCAGCGCAGGAGCGATCATGAAACAGGTCCTCACCATCGCCGGATCCGACTCGGGCGGCGGCGCAGGCATCCAGGCCGACTTGAAAACCTTCCACGCCAACGGCACGTTCGGGATGTCCGCCATCACCTCCGTCACGGCTCAGAACAGCCGGGAGGTCCGGAAGGCCTACGATCTCCCGATCGACATCATCGTGGACCAGATCGAGGCGGTTTTCGATGACTTCGACATATCCGCGGTCAAGACCGGGATGCTCTCGTCGAGGGAGATCGTCGAAGCGGTCTCCGATCAGCTCGTCAAGCGGAAGGCCAGCCGCATCGTTGTCGACCCGGTGATGATCTCCAAGAGCGGCTTTTCCCTGCTCAACGACGATGCGGTGGAAAGCATCACGAAATACCTGCTTCCGATTGCCGACCTCGTGACGCCCAACGTTCACGAAGCCAATCTCTTGGCCGGCATGCAGATTGAGGGGTTGGATCAGGCCAAACGGGCCGCACGAAAGATCTTCGACTCGGGCCCGGGGGCGGTCCTCGTCAAGGGCGGTCACCTCGCGGACCGGTCGGGCGCCGTAGACATCCTGTTCGATGGGAGCGAAGAGACGGTCGTGCGCGCCGAAAGGATCGACACGCCGAACACGCACGGAACGGGCTGCACCTACTCCGCGGCCATCGCGGCGCACCTGGCGAGGGGAAAACCTCTCGTAGAGGCCGTGTCGAGCGCCAAGGCCTACATCACCGAGGCCATTCGACACAGCTTGTCCATCGGGAAAGGGCACGGACCCACCCACCATTTCTATTTCCTGGCCCAAGAGACATGAAACGGATCGGATGCCTCCACGTCCTCACCGATACCGATCTGCAGGACCGCTTCTCCCACGTTGCGTTGACGCAAAAGGCCATCGCCGGGGGCGCGGATACGATCCAGTTCCGCAAGAAGACGGGCAGCACGCGAGACCTGATCACCACTGCGACGGCCATGCGAGACCTCGCGGCGGCGAACGGCGTTCCGCTCATCGTGAACGATCGGGTGGATGTGGCCCTCGCCGCGGGGGCTGGCGGGGTCCATCTCGGTCAGGACGACTTCCCCGTCAAGCTTGCAAGGGAGATGCTGGGCGCCGACCGGATCATCGGCGTCTCCGCCGGCAACCTCGAGGAAGCGCGCCGGGGGTTTTTGGATGGCGCTGACTATGTGGGATTCGGACCGATCTATGCCACAGGCTCGAAAGAGGACGCTGGCGCGCCGCAGGGCCTCGACCGGCTTTCAGAGCTTGCCCAGCACGTTGCTCTGCCGGTCATCGCGATCGGAGGGATCGCTCGGGACGCAGCGGCAGACGTGATTCGCGCGGGCGCCCACGGGGTCGCGGTGATCTCGGCCATCTGCTGTCAGGAAGACCCCGAGGCGGCAACGCGGGCGTTCGTGAATCGTATCCAGGCCGCCAAGGCGCCCGCGTCCTGAGGCCCTCTGCTTCAAATCTGTTTGACTTCGGCATCCTCTACGTCGAACCCGCGCCGAGCTCCACGAGCCCTTCCACCAATCTCCGAATACGGGGCCGATCGCTGTTCAAAAAGGCCTCGTCCGGCTCAAATACGCCCGGGGACCACAGTTTCAGCGAAGCGATGTGCGCGTCGGTGATCGGACGTGCCGCGTATTTCAAGGCAATATACCGCCGGCGTCTGCCCTTTTCTCCGTAGACGGCGTGATACAGGGATTGGTTGAAGATGATGAGATCGCCCGGCTGGGTCTCGACGGCGTGGCACGGCACGTCCGGGCCCTCCATCCCGAAGTACAAAGGGTTTTCTTCCTCGTAACGGTCTCGGAACGACACGAGGTCTTCGTGGAGCGGCAGCCGGTGTGAGCCTGGAATTACCCGAAGGGCACCGGTATCTTTCCGCATCGGATCCAGATACAGCATGCATTTGATCCGAAGATAGCCCAACTCCTCCTTGCCCTCTCTGTCCGCGTGCCAGTAGTGCGCGTCCCCCCGGGCGATGCCCCGGTTGCCCTCCGAGCCCGACCAGATCAGACCCGGCCCCAACAGGCGCGCCGCAGGCCCATGGACGCGACGGTCCTCGGCCAGTTGCGCCAGCCGGGGATGGACCTCAATAAAGTTCCCCACACTCGCGGCCTCACCCTCCTCCGGCCGATGGCCCAGCCGTTCTTCCCACACCTCTTCCGCGGCCAGCGTGATGTTCTCCATCTCCTCCGGCGAAAACGTCTGCCGAAAGAACAGAAAACCAAAGGTCTCGAAACAGGCGACCTGAGTTGCCGTCAGCATACAGCTCCTCCGTTTTCAGTCTCCTGAGCATCTCTGCGAGCTTTGAGGGCTCGCGTTGGCGATCGGGAAGCCCGAATCATCCCCGTGCAAGCTCAGGCGATCTTCTTGAAATACTCGATCTTCCCGCCCTCGGCCAGATCGGCCACCTTGTCGATGAGCGCCTGGCGGTCGGCCTGCGTCAACGATACGAAATCTCGGGCGAGGGCGATCTTTTCGCGCATCAGGTCGGCGTTCTCAGCCCCGGTAATCAGGACGCTCACGGGCAGCGACCAGACAAAATGGAGGGCCTGGCGGATGCTCACGCGGTCAGGAATCACCGGGCTGTCCGTTTCCCACTGCACCCTGTCCAGCCTAACCTTCTTCGGGAAGAAGCGGCCGTCTGCCAGCGTCTTCATGGCCAGCAGGGCGATGTCGCGCTTCGCCAGAATCGGCGCGACCTGTTCGATGAAGCTGTGGTAGCTGGGGTCGAGCAGATTCACCGGCATCTGGCAGGTGTCGAACGGGCCGCTGTCCGCCGTCCGCTCCAGCATGCGCAGGTGAGCCGCCGGGTTGCGATGTCCGGTGAACCCGATATAGCGGACCTTGCCGGACGCCTTGGCGCGTTCGAACACGTCCAGCACGCCCCCTTCGATGCGCCGGTCCACATCCTCGGGCGACCCAATCGCGTGCACCTGCCAGAGATCCACGTAGTCTGTCTGCATGCGTTTCAGCGCTGCATCGAGGTGCTGCCGCGCCGTATCGCCATCCTTGGCGCCGGTCTTGGTCATGATGAAGACCTGTTCGCGGCCTTGCGGCGTCAGGTATCGGCCGTATCGCCGCTCGCTCTCGCCGTCCGAGTAGCCCTCGGCGGTATCGAAGAAGCGCACACCGCCTTCGAGCGCCGTCTCGATCACGGCAGCGGCGTCCCGCTCGGTCGTCCAGCCGATGTGATAGCCTCCGACCCCGAGCATCGTCACGGCTTCGCCCGTGCGGCCCAGCTTGCGCACGGGAAGCAGCCGACCCAGCTTGTCGTGCGCTTTGCTGCCACAACCCCAGGGAATCATGACGCCAGGAAGCGCGGCGAGCAGGGTCTTCAGAAAATGACGCCGCTCGATCATAAAAAAACTCCAGTCCCAAGAACGGGCGATCGGGCGATGCCCGGCCCGGAGAACGACGCGACGCCGTCACTCCTGCGATGCCTACTCGACAATCTCAAAGCCCTTTCGAGACGCGTAGGCCCTGAAGCGCTCCTCGACCTGCCGGTTCAACATATAGGATTCCAATGGTATCGCCACGTTTCCCTGGCGATCATCTCTCCGGCTGATTTTCACCCTGTTCATCCCGAGCCGAACGTCTGCCACGTCACTCCACGGCACTTGCCTTGCCTTTCGAAATTGTCTCAGTTGGAGCTCGAGGCCGTCGTCCGAAAAGGTCAGGTGCGGGCGGCCCAGCATCTTGGTGGCTAAGATATGGCCACCGTAGCCCAAAAGCATAAGCGTCCCGAAGACGATCTGAACCCAGTGGAACCAAGGCCAAGGCATCTTCTCCTGACTTACAGATCCACTCAGACCTGAAATGCCTAGAAAGATACATGTTGCACCCAACAAGGCCTCAAACAGCCAGAAGAGCTTCAGCCTCCTGCCACCACGGTCACTGCCATCAACGTCGTCGAGATAAATCGTGAAACACTCCACGCGGCCTCCTTTGTCCGAGGGCGAGCGGACGCGCCTTCCGCAATCCTGCACCAGAGCCCGGCCTGCGGCGCAACGACGCTCCCCGGAGATTTAATTTCGGATATCCGGGACAGAAAAACAAGGGCGCGTTTGGGTTTCCGTTGACACTCCCGCCGCTTAAGCCTATCTTTTGTTGATTCATCCGAATGGCCATTACCCAGGCACCGCAGGTAGCCAACCATCGGCGCGGCCCCTGAGCAGACGTCCAGAACGCACCTCAGCCCGCTCGCAATCTACCTTGGGGGCCTCTGGTGATGGCCTTTTTTTTGTCTTCAAGGAATGCCGGGCGAACGTGCCACGCCAATACGAAGACCGGGGCTTGGAGGTGGGTGCGGTCCAGACCGACGACGGGCGGAGGCAGGGCGGAGCGGCGCACCCCTTACGAACTGTACGTGAATAATTTCATAAAAAAGGTTAGGAAAGTCGCTCGTACTCACCTTTTCTTGGGCGCCTGTATAGACCGGGTACATGGGTAACAGGTGTTCGGGTACATGGGTAACACTTTTTGGAGCGGGTTAAGTGGCTCCAGAGTCATCGAGATGGAACGCTCCAACACGCTGATTGCAGAAGTAGATCTCGATAAATCCATCTGTAGTTGTAGGCCGAACCGCCACGGGAAATCCCTTTAGGGCACTGCTGACCTGAAGGCTTCTGCCTTCATACTCGAAGGAGCCATTCCAGCCGACGTTGCACACGTGATCGTCGGGGCCGTATTCAATCGCCGGAAGGCGACCGGGAAACGGACGCGGACTGGGCCGATACCGGCTCGCTGGAACCTCTAGTTTCAGGGCCTCGTGTGGGCGCTCGAAGTTATACACAGTTCGCCACCGGTCGAACTCACGCTGACACTGGGCCAGGCTCTTCCAGGGACGGTAGGCGATCAGCTCCGCTTTCAGGGTGCGGTGAAAGCGTTCGTCCTTCCCCTGGGTCTGGGGGTGATACGGACGACATCGAGTCAGACGGATGCCCAGTCGAATAAGCCATATCGAGATCTGTGTGACGGTTCCGCTTTTGGTCCCCCACCACGGAGCCCCATTATCGGTCAGGATGGAATCGGGCAATCCGTATCTTTCAAAGATCTGGGCTAATCGCGGTTGGATGGCGGTTCCTGTTTGACGGCCACAGGCTTCCAGCCCCAGGGCAAAGCGAGAGTGATCATCCAGCACCGTTAGCGGATGGCATTGGCCGCGGTGCAGCGGAAAATGTCCCTTGAAATCCATCTGCCACAGCGCATTCGGTGTCGGGTGCTCGAAGCGCTGCCAGGCCAGGCGCTGCTTTGACTCTGCAGGATCCAGACGTCCTCGGCGTCGGAGGATCTCTGTGATCGTGCTGGGTGCGGGGAGGGCCCGTTCACCTAGGTCTTGCAACCGACGACGGAGCTTCCGCGCACCCCACACAGGGTGGACATCTCGGAGCCTTAGGACCTTGTCTTCGACCTCTTTGGAGGTTCGAAGAGGCATCCTCCGGGGACGTCTGCTACGGTCCTCCAGGGCAGACATCCCATGCGTTTTAGAGCGCTTCAGCCACTTGTGGCCGGTCTTACGGCTGATCCCAAACCGGCGACATAGTTCACTGATATTGGCCCCTTCACGCTGAGCAAACGTGACAAATTCTGTTCGAAGAGAGACGACGGACACCTCCTGCCAAGGCATTGTAGACCCCCCTTTCCGAGTCTACAATAGGACAATGAGGTGTAACCCATGTCCCCGAACAGGTGTTACCTATCTGTCCGGTCTGTACAGGCGCCCAAGAAAAGGTGACAAAAGAAGGGCGCCTGCCTGCGCGGCGCACCGCGCTGCAGGCAGGCCCCTCAAACGCCGGGGAGGCTCGGGCCGTGGCGACTCAGCCTCACTGGAAAGGACTGGCGCCGAGAAAAGAATGAACGCCTCCCCCCGCCTGATGCCCACCGCGGGACCCGCCCCCACACCGCGAATTTCCATTCGCCCCCACATCCGTCCCCGCACCTGACCCCGTCCCACAGAGGGCCCTAACCCCCGGGGAGGAGGAACGCCGAAGCAGCTGGAGAGCCGAAACGCCACGGCCCCGATGACATCTGGCCCGAATCACTCGTGAAATCTGAACAATCTGCGTAAATCCTGGGCTTTCCAGTTATTGCACCCAAACAAAGTCTTTTAGATCAAATTGAATAACTGATTGTTCTACATAAAATTATGACGATTTTCAGCAAATTTATGAATGATTCAGGTTAGACAGAAAGGGGGCACCATCTTGGTTCACTACGTCGCCCTGTCCGGACGTCTTTCACCGTCACCATCAGTTCGTAGACGCCCGGCGGCATTTCTCTGACGTCAATTTTCAGATAGACGAAATCGTCCTCCCGGTCCCCCTCGTACCGGGCGGTAACCGCCCTCTCCATCCCGGGCCTCATCCGCCTGCCCAGGTCTTCCTCCAAGACCCGATTTCTTTCAGGAAGCACGTACCTCACACGATCGTCCACAACCCGCACCACAAAAAGGTTCTTCCTCGGTCCGAAGTCCATTGCTTCATATCCTTTCAGGAGCATAGTCCTTCTGGATGTTATGCTGGACCTTCTTACTGCCGTGTGACCCATCCAGCAGAAGAGACCGTTGAATCAGCAGAAAAAGGGAAACGTCCGTCAGCCGAAAAAAATGCTTGACAAAACAGATATTTGTCTGTTTTCTTGCTGTTGAATGTTCCTTCTTTGTTTCCCCGGTCACTTTATCGTCATCCGACTCAGGAGAGGAACATGGCCTACACGCCACCTGGAGAGACCCGGAAAAAAATCTATGCGTTCGTACGGGAGAGGATTCTGAACGGCACCTCACCCACCACCCGGGAGGTACAGCAGGCTTTTGGATTCCGGGCGGTTCAGTCGGCTCGTCAGCATCTGGAGGCACTGGTATCCGAGGGGAAGCTGGTCAAAAACTCCGGCAAAGCCAGGGCCCATCGCCTGCCGGAGTTGGAGAGGGCTCGTTCCTCCCACTTGATCCCCATGCTGGGACGCGTTCAGGCGGGAGACCTGACCACGGCCATACAGAACCCGGACGAATATATCCCGGTACAGACACGTTTCGATCACCGGGAGCTGTTTGCTCTGTCCGTTCAGGGGGAGAGCATGCGCCAAGCCGGCATCCTGCCGGGAGACACCGTGATCGTCCGCAGACAGCCGACTGCCAGATCGGGGGATATCGTAGTCGCCCTGATAGGTGAAGAGGCGACCGTAAAAAGATACCGGGAAAAGGACGGACGCATCGAATTGCATCCCGAGAATGATGCCTTCGAGTCGATTGTCCCCCGAGAGGATGGAGAGCCGTTTTCACTCCTGGGCAAAGTCATCGAAGTGCGAAGGTATATCGAATAACCAGAAGGAGCGAGGATGTCAGCCTTACAGACCCGTGACTTGAGGGACCTCAGGATCCGTCTCAACTCGGTGCCAGCGGAGCCTCGAAAGGAAACACCACTCTGGTCACGGGCGCAATTGGCCGGACGCCTTTGTGAGCTCTCCTCTATTCCTGGAGCTGCTCTGCTAACCGCTGCCTTTCGGCTGGTGTTGGATGCACAGCTCGAAGGTGAGCCGGTGGCCTGGATCACAGCCACGCCGGACACCTTCTTTGCCCCGGATGCAGCCGAAAACGGCGTAGATCTGAACGCCCTCGTGGTCATCCGCGTCCCGGATGCACAGGCCGCGGCGCGTGCGGCGGACCGGCTCTTGAGGTCGGGAGCCTTCGGCTTGATCGTGATGGATCTGAACTCCAACCCCACGATTCCCATTCCGCTGCAGGTGCGTCTGGTCCAGCAGGCACGGACCCACGAAACCGCTCTCCTCTGCCTGACCTCCAAAGCCAGAGAGGCGCCTTCGCTGGGACCGATGGTCTCTCTGAGAGGGCAAAGCTCCTGTCGACGTCTGGGGTTCGACCGCTTTCGATACGAAATTGAGATCTTGAAGGACAGACACCATGGACCGGGTTGGCGCCACGCCGAGATCTGTCGTGGACCGGATGGCCTGTATTAATATCCAGTCGCTGCCGTTGCAGCTCCTGTTGAAAAGACACCCGGAGTGGAGACGGAGGCCGGCCGCAGTGGTGGAGGAAGAGAAGCCTCAAAGCCCCATCCTATGGATGAACACGGCAGCCGGTCGCGCCGGCATTCGGTCGGGGATGCGCTATGCCTCCGCCCTTTCGCTGGACCGGAACCTGTGCGCGGGGACGGTTTCAGAAGGGGAAATCCAGGCCACGGTCCGGCAGATCCACCAACTGCTGGACCGTTTCAGTCCCAGGATCGAGCCCTGTAACGACGAACCGGGGATTTTCTGGGCCGACGCCAGCGGACTCGACAGACTCTATGCATCTCTCGAGGATTGGGCCAGGCAGATCGACACCCACCTCTCCCGGCTGGCGTTGCCGGCGAGTATCGTGGTCGGTTTCAGCCGTTTTGGCAGCTATGCCATCGCCAGGGCAAGGAACCTTTTGACCGTGATCCCCTCCTTCGAGGTCGAAGAGGCCGAAAGCCGCAGGGTGCGGCTGCTGCATCTGCACCTCGATCCGAAGCTGCGAGATCGGCTGGACAAATTGGCGATTCATACCGTGGGAGACTTCCTGGATCTTCCCGAAGGCAGTATCGCACGTCACCTTGGCGGGCAGGCCTGGAGCCTCTACCGCTTTGCGTCAGGGGAACTGACGCTGCCGCTCCAACCCCGAAGGGTCCCTGAGCCTCTTTGCGCCCGGATAGACCTGAATGAGACGGATTGCAATGCCCTGGGACTCCTTTATTGGATCCACCAGTTGCTGGGTCCCTTGTTGAGGGCGGTCGCGAAAAGATGCCAAGCGGTGGCGGCCCTCCAGTTGCAACTTCTGCTGGAGGACGGAGACCGTCATCATCAGCGCATCCAGGCAGCCAGACCGACCCTGGAGGTTTCCACCCTGCTGGATCTGATCCGTTTGCACCTGGAGACAGTCTCCTTCCGCGTTCCTCCGGTGGAATTGTACCTCGAAGTGGAGGGCGCGTGCGTCTCCGCCGAGGCACTGAACCTACTGCAGCGGAATCCACGCCGCGATACTGAGGCGGCCTTGATTGCTCTGGCCCGGGTGCGAGCCGAGTTCGGCCCGGATTCGGTGCTCTCGGTCCGGCTCAAATCAGGGCATCTGCCGGAAGCCCGTTCCGAGTGGCAGCCTTTCGAGAGTTTCACCGTGGCCAGCCCCCGACCGGTCGCCATGCGCCCCCTGGTACGGCGTGCCCACGTGCGACCCAGAACGCTATCTCCGGGAAACTGGGAGCCATCGCCCGGCCTGGGGCGCCTGATGGACGACCGAGTCAATGGAGGCTGGTGGCGTCGAGAGGTTCGGAGAGACTATCGGTTCGTCAACACCGATCGGGGAGAGACTCTCTGGGTCTACTACGACCAACAAAGGCGGCGCTGGTACGCTCAGGGCCGCGTCGAGTGACTTGACCTGTTCGGCCGTCCCCTGGACGCTGAGATCTCCACGATTATCAAGACAACGGAAACCGTGACCCTTGGCTCCAAACCAGATCAGTGCTCAGGCCTCTCCCTCCGATCGGTCCTACGCTCCCCTCTGGTGCAAGAGCAACTATTCCTTTCTGGAAGGGGCCAGCCATCCCGAGGAGCTGGTCGACGCCTGCCATCAGAACGGCATTTCTTCCCTGGCGCTCACCGATCGCAATGGCGTGTACGGAATCGTGAGGGCCCACGTCCGCGCCCGCCAGCTGGGTATCCACTTGATTGTAGGATCGCAGGTCAGCCTCCAAGACGGCTCGGAGATCCTGTTGCTGGTCCAGGACCAGGAAGGCTATCGCAATCTCTGTCGACTGCTGACCGACGGGCATCTGCGTTCCTCCAAGGGGGAATGCAAGCTGGGCTGGCAGGAGGTGTGTCGCGCCAGTCCCGGTTTGACTGCTCTGTGGATCGGCCAGTCCGACTTGAACGCTGGTGAAAAGGCCGGCCCGGAGCCTGTCCTGGAGCAACTCAAAGCGGCATTCGAAGACCGCCTCCACATCCTGTTGGCCAGACACCGTCGGGCGGAAGAAGTCCTGCAAGAGATTCGGCTCCGGAAGCTGGCAGACCGATTCAGGCTGCCCACCGTGGCCGCTGTGGAGGTCCTCTATCACGCGCCCGAACGGCGCCGCCTGCAGGACGTCCTGACCTGTATCCGGGAAGGTGTGACCCTGACGGCGGCGGGCCGCCTCATCCAGCCGAACGACCAGCACGCCTTGAAGCATCCGGGTGACCTGGCACGTCTCTTCAGCGATGATCCGGCATCGGTCGTGCGAACCCGGGAGGTCGCCGCCCGCTGTTCCTTCTCGCTCCAGGAGTTGCGCTACCGCTATCCACTGGAACGCCTGCCGGAGGGCGAGACCTCCATACAGTACCTGCGTGATCGGACCTTCGAGGGGGCTGCCCGTCGCCTGGGCGAAAAGTTTCCGCACCATATTCCACAGTTGGAGAAGGAGCTCGCGCTGATCCAGGAACTGGAGTACGAAGGCTACTTTCTGACCATGTACGAGATCGTCGAGTACTGTCGCCGTCAAAACATCCTCTGTCAAGGTCGGGGGTCGGCCGCCAACTCCGCGGTCTGCTTTGCCTTGGGGATTACCAGCGTGGATCCGACCCAGGTGGAACTCCTCTTCGAGCGCTTTCTCTCCAGGGAGAGGGCCGAGCCTCCGGATATCGACCTGGACATCGAGCACAACCGCCGTGAAGAGGTAATCCAGCATGTCTACGAAAAGTATGGACGTGAGCACGCCGCCATGGTGGCCAATGTGGTCCGCTACCGGTCTCGATCCGCCATCCGTGAAGTGGGAAAAGCACTGGAGATCTCAGCAACCAGCCTGGATCGGCTGGCCAAGCTGGCCTCCCATGCCCCCTGGAACGATGCGTTCATCCGCCAGGCCGGACTCGATCCCCAAAACCCGGCCCTGCGCCATCTCATTTCTCTAGTGGAAGAGATTCAGGATTTTCCCCGTCATCTCTCCATCCATCCCGGCGGCTTTCTGCTGGGTCATTGCCCCGTCCATCACCTGGTGCCGATCGAGAACGCCACCATGGAGGGCAGAACGGTCATTCAATGGGACAAGGAGGACGTGGAGCAGGCCGGTCTGTTCAAGATGGACCTCCTGGGACTGGGCGCCCTCACCCACCTGCATCTCTGCTTCGACCTCCTGCGGAGACACCGTCGGCAAAAGCTCTGCCTTGCCACCATCCCCAAGGGGGATGCCCCCACCTTTGATCTGGCCTGCCGCAGCGATACGGTGGGGGTGTTTCAGATCGAAAGTCGGGCCCAGATGGCCATGTTGGGGCGCCTCAAGCCGCGCAGCTACTACGATTTGGTGATCGAGATCAGCATTATTCGCCCCGGACCCATCACGGGCGGCATGGTCCACCCCTATCTTCGGCGGCGCAACGGAGAGGAGAAGATCGAGTATCCCCACCCCTCTCTCATTCCCGTTCTAAAAAAAACCCTCGGAATCCCCCTGTTTCAAGAGCAGGTGATGCAGCTCGCCATCGTGGCGGCCGACTACACCCCCGGCGAAGCCGACCAGCTCCGGCGGGACATGGCGGCCTGGCGAAGTTCGGGACGGATCGAGCGGCACCGCCGGATTCTGGTCACCCGCATGGTAGAGAAGGGTATCCCGCACGAGTTTGCCGAGCGTATCTTTCAACAGATCCGTGGATTCGGTGAATACGGCTTCCCCGAAAGCCATGCTGCCAGCTTTGCTCATCTTGTCTATGCCACTGCCTATCTCAAATGCCACTATCCAGCCGAGTTCGTCTGCGCCCTGCTGAATGCCCAGCCGATGGGGTTCTACTCGGCTGCCACCATCGTCAACGACGCCCGGATCCACGGGGTTGAGGTGCGACCGGTCAGTATTCTCGACAGCCACTGGGATTGCACGTTGGTTGAGATCGGGGAGGGTCGTCGCGGGGAAGCCGCCGAGTTCGCGGTCCGCATGGGGCTGCGCTACGTCAGAGAGCTGGGGGAAAGAGACGGAGAGAATCTGGCGGAGGCCACCCGGCAGACCCCCTTCCGAGATCTCCTGGATGTCGCCCAGCGGAGCGGACTCCACCAGAACAAGCTGGAGGCCCTGGCCGAGGCAGGCGCCTTCGACTGTTTCGGCCTGGACCGTCGAAGGGCGCTCTGGCAGATTCACGGTTTTGCAGTCCAACACCAGCCTGTGCTGCCATTGAGCAGCTGCGCCCCGTCGCCCCGGTTTCCCTCCCTGAGTGGGTCGGAGACCATCGTCTGGGACTATCGAGCCAGCGGCCACAGCTCCCGGGGCCACCTCCTGAAACCGCTGCGTTCCGCTCTGGCTGCTCACGGACTGCCCACTGCGCGCCAACTCAACCGGATGTCGGATGGCCGCCGGATTCGCTATGCGGGCATGGTCATCTGCCGCCAGCACCCGGGGACCGCACGGGGCGTCACTTTCATGACGCTGGAGGACGAGACGGGGTTCGTGAACCTGGTCATCTGGAAACAGACTTTCGAGCGCTATGCCCTGCTCGCCAAGACGCTTTCCTGCATGGGCGTGACCGGAAATCTGCAGGTGGCGGAAGGGGTAACCCACCTGGTGGTTGAAAAAATCTGGAAGCCGAAGCTGGAGAATGCGTCATTCCACCTCAAGAGCCGGGACTTTCACTGACCGGGTGCGCGGTAAGACCGGTCAATCACGACCGGGACGGGCAGGGTTCGCGGACGGCTCGCTCCTGTCATTCGACGGATCTGCGGAAGCGCAGCGACAACGATGGAAAAACCCCTCTGTCCTTACATCATCACGACCCCCGCCTTCCAGGCACTGTCCCGACTGGCCGTCGATTGCCCGCGCAGACACGATCAGCTATATTTGGGACCTTCGATCCATCTTCCGGTCGGGCACGACCCTTTTCCGGCTGAATGCGCCGTGTCGAGGCCGGGATCCAGAGCGGCGTTAGACCGCTGGAATAAAGAGGACAGGGCCATCTTCAAAAGCATCGCCATTTACCTGACCGCCGCGTTGCCATGCCAGTGAGCCAACGACCCGCTGCCCCGAAGGCAGGCAGAGTCGGCCTGCGGCTCGGCGTCGCGGCCTTTGCGCTGCTGATGCTGTTCCCACTGGCGCCCGACAACTTGCCGGCGAGCCGCCTCTCGGCGGTGGCGGCGCTCATGGCCATCTGGTGGATGACGGAAGCCATTCCGCTGTTCGCGACGGCGCTCATGCCGCTGGTGCTGTTCCCGCTGCTGGGCATCATGGCCGGGCGCGAGACCGCGCCCGTCTACGTGAACAGCACCATCATTCTTTTCATCGGCGGCTTCATGATCGCCCTGACGATGCAGAAGTGGAACCTCCACCGCCGTATCGCGCTCAACATCATCAACTTCGTGGGCGGCGGGCCGGCGCGCATCGTGCTCGGCTTCATGATCGCCGCTGCGTTCCTTTCGATGTGGATTTCCAACACCGCGACGGCAGTGATGATGGTGCCGATGGGACTGGCCATCGTGCTTCAGGTCGAGGAACGGCTCGGCGAGGGCGCGCGGCAGTTCTCCGTCGGCCTCATGCTTGGCATCGCCTACGGTTGCTCCGTGGGCGGCCTCACAACCCTGGTAGGCACGCCGCCTAACCTGTCGTTCGTGCGCATCTACGAAATCCTCTTTCCCACCGCGCCCCGTATCGCCTTCGGGCAATGGATGATCGTCGCCTTCCCGGTCGGCGCCGTCATGCTGGCGACCGCCTGGGTCGTGATCACGCAGGTCTTCTACCGGGTGCCGGCCGAGGTCGCTGTCGACCGGGGCGTGGTCAAGCGTGAGCTCGAGCGCCTCGGTCCCATCTCGTTCGAAGAACGCGCGGTACTGATCGTCTTTGCCGTGACCGCACTGTTGTGGGTGTTCCGCGTCGACCTGAACCTGGGCGCCTTCACCCTGCCCGGCTGGTCGCGGCTGTTGCCCTGGCCCGGCCTCATCGACGACGGCACCGTCGCCATCACGATGGCGTCCGTGCTGTTTTTCATCCCGGCGCGCAACCGCGAGTCCGGAAGCCGCCTGATGGGCGCCGACGTCATCCCACGCCTGCCGTGGAACGTCGTGCTCCTCATCGGGGGCGGCTTCGCGCTCGCCTACGCGTTCCAGCAGACCGGGCTGGCGAAACTCATCGGCAGCCAGTTCGAGGCGGCCGGCGCGCTGCCGACGTTCGTGTTGATCCTGCTGGTCTGTCTCGCCCTCACGTTCCTGACGGAGTTGACCAGCAACACGGCGACCACGGAGATGATCCTGCCGATCCTGGCGCCGGTCGCGCTGGTCACCGGTACCCATCCGCTGGTGCTGATGATTCCGGCGACGCTCTCCGCCTCGTGCGCGTTCATGATGCCGGTGGCGACGCCGCCCAACGCGATCGTGTTCGGCAGCAATCGCCTCTCCATCGCCGAGATGGCCCGCGCCGGCATCGTCCTGAACCTGATCGGAGCGCTGGTAATCGCCACCCTTGTCTACACGCTGGGGCTGGTCGTGTTCGACATCGACCCGGCCGTCGTGCCGGACTGGGCTGCGGTTGGCAAGCTGCCGGTCCCACCGTGAACCCTATCTCCGAAAAACGCGGTGACACGGAGCTCAGTTAATGTTGTAGAAGGAGCACTTCGTCGACGTCTCCGGAAGCGCGTTTCGTCAGTTCTCCGTGGGCGCGGTGAAAAGCATTGCAGGTCTGGAATGCGACAACGTTGCCCGTCCCGATCTCATCGGAGGTGGCCGCGGTACCGCTCCCGGAGCAGCCATTCAGATGCGCGATGGCGTGTTGACGACTTGGTGAGAGGCCCCTATATTCCGGTAGCGGATCCACGACACGATCAAACCGTTCGCCCACGTGTCATCCGTCGCCGGCCGCACGGAGCGGTAGGGCCAACTCAAGGCCTTTCGCAAGGCGTGGAAGATGGTTACGATAGCCGCCACCCAGAGCCGCCATCCAGAAGTCACCCTTCATTCTCGACGAAACCGGCGATGAACACCGGGGTCCCACGTTCGCCATCATCATTGAGGAGGCCCATTCTCGTCAAGGCGTCCGAGGTCTGCCGCGTTCCCCTATCGTATGGACTCGTTCGACAGCTTGCGGTTGATCCTCACCCGAATGTCCTCACCCGTCACGGTTCGTTTTTGAGGCTGCGGACTTTCGTTTCGGTCGGTGAGACAGCGTTCGATCCCGGGGGTTCGTTGACGAACACAAGTGAAACGCCCACGACGCACGACCCGCCTTCAGCGACGCTCGAGCCATGACTGCCGGACGGATTGCCGTCGCCGTCGTCTTGATCATCGCTATCGGGAGTTTCTTCGTCTTCGACCTCGGCCGTTTCCTGACCTTCGAGACGCTGGAGTCGCTGCGAACCGACAGTGCCGTCGCCCGCTTCATCGCGGCATACCCGGGCTGGTCGCGCGCGGCCTACTTCGGGATTTACGTAACGGTCGCCGCATTTCCCTTACCCGTCGCCGGAGCGATGACCGTTGCCGGCGGCGCCATCTTCGGATTGGGGTGGGGCCTCGTGCTGGCCTCTTTCGCCAGCGCCATCGGCTCCACGCTGGCGTTCCTGGTATCGCGCAAGCTGCTCGGGGAATGGGTACAGAGACGTTTCGCCAAAGAGCTCGCAGGCGTCAACGCCGGAATGAAACGAAACGGCTGCTTCTATCTGTTCAGCTTGCGGATGGTACCACTGGTGCCGTTCTTCGTCCTCAACCTGGTGATGGGTCTGACCCGCATGGGCGTGTTTTCCTTCTACGCAGTGAGCCAAGCCGGCATGCTCGCCGTGATCTTCGTGTACGTGTTCGCGGGTACGTGCCTGGCTGAACTGAAGTCGCCCGGCGATGTTCTGGACACCGGACTCATCGCGGCCGTTGTGTTGCTCGGGCTGTTCCCGCTGGCAGCGAAAAAGCTCATCACGTGGATCAACCGCCGGGGTGAGAAAGCCGCCCATTGAGACGGCCGGCCCGTCCGGGGATCAGCGAGGGCGCCACCACCGTGCATTCGTTCCACGGGGCCCAGAACTGACGGTAGACGCCGTATCCGCAGGGGCCGGCCTCGTAGCAAAACAAAGACAACCCCCGACCTGCCTGCGCCTGCCCCTGCCTTGCCGGCAGGCAGGTCGCCTGCTTCAGCAGGCAGGTCCCTCGGACAGTCGGGCTACCGGGACCGGAGGAGGTCCTTCACATACCCGTCAATACGCCGCACGGCGCGTAGAGGGTGCATTTCCTGCGGTGGACCGGCTTTTTTTACGGCGGGGAGCAGTAAAACGGTCGGCGTATTCAGAGTGCGGCGTGGCGGACGGATGGCGATCGAAAGCAGCGTCTCACGACGGCTTTTTGTCGTTGCCTACTGCGCAGGCAGGACCGGACGTTGTCGATCCTGTGCGCAAGCGTGGGAGGACGCCTTTTGCGACCTGTCTGCCGCGCCACCGGCACAGGCAGGACGGCGTTCGATTTCACATCCTGGTCGAGCATCTCGTCGGGATCGAGATCCGGGCTGGAGGCCGGCAGGAAGATCAGCCGGATCTCGGCCGCGTGTTCGTCGATCCACTTTCGTGTCTTCCGGGAGCGGTGGACCGGATGTCGATCCACGATCAGGAAGCGCTTTCGATTGGATTGCGGGGGTTGGCCCGGCGGCGGGTCGAGTCGTGCAGTGGGATCGCACCGCCGCTACGCTTTCCCGGAACCGTACGTGAACCTCTCGGCTCATACGGCGTTTTGCATCCGGCCTTGGTACTGCCAATGCACGAATAACGATTGGATTCAGCCCTGTGGCTCGCTTCGCGGTCCGGCGCCGATGGCGACTATGATGTGCCAACTTCCATGCCAAAGGACCCGGCGAAAATGACGAAATCCTCGAATCCGATGCTCCCGTTCTGGCTCAGGTCGAACCTGGCCTGGTAGATCCCATCGCCGTCGACGGAACCGAAAACCCCCGCGAACGCGATGAAATCCTCGAACCCGACCACGCCGTTTCCGCTGAAATCCGGAGATGGCCGTAAGGAGACGACCTGGATCACAACGGCAGTGATCTCCCCCGCCACCATCAGTCCCGAGACGAGTACGACCGAGCCCATCCGAAGATCGGAGAACTCGATGGGGTTCCCTTCCACATCCAGAATCGCCGTCAGAAAGACATTCACGGTTACCCGTTCGCCGTCCGAATTATCGAAATAGAAGAATCCCCCCTCTACATCCACCCCGGCGACAATGACTTCCCTTTCGCTTACTATGATGACGCCGAACAGGTCGAACAGGTCGAAGTCCACGTCCGTCAGGCTCACCCCCTCCACCAGGAGGGGCGCGGGACCCGATGCCAAGTCCTCCACGCCGACTCCTCCCGCGAGGATCGTGGCCCCCCCGCCATCATCCAGCACAACGGTTGCCAAAAGGACGTAGTCGCCATCCGGGACAAACTTCAGCTCGTAGCTCCCACCCGGCCCGATTCCGGTCATCCGCACCAGCGCTACGGCCTCCGCTCCGGCTTCCCCCTGGGACGCTGACCTGTCAGCGAAGGCCTCCGCCAGGGGCTTGAACCCCTGTTCCTTTTCCCGAAACAACTCGTAAGGCTCGCGGTCGAGAAGGGTGACCAACGCCAGGCCTTCTCCGACACGGTCGGCCAAGTCCGCAGGATAGATCGCCCGACCGGTGATGGAGACGTCGGGCAGCTCGCTTGTCCCGACGTAGTAGACCTGATACTCGTCGAAAGCGTCGGGCTCGTTCGGTCCGATCAGAACCTGGTACGCCGTATTCTCCGCCAGGGAAACCGTTGCCGTGAGCGTCAGTCCGTCTTCGCTGATCGCAAGATTCGTGACCTCCTCACCGACCCCCAGATAGGGCGCAAATCCGACGCTCAGGTTGTCGAAGACCGGCAAGCCGTCCTCCGACAGTCCGAAGACCACGGGCTCGGCAAAGCGGATCACCACCTCCTGCTCACCGGCATCCACGGGGGGGTTCGCGGCATCCTCGGCGAGCTCCTGACCGGCGATGGCGAAGGAGAGTACCTGGATCGCTCCCTCATCGACCGGTGCAGGCTCGCCCGGATTGGTGACGGCCGCGCCGTCGATCGGGACACCGTCGCCGTCCGGATCTCCAAGCTCCTCGCCGTTGGTGGCCCCGTCTCCGTCGGAGTCCAGGGCGGCCAGGTCGGCGTTCCAGTTGACCGTGGCCGACGCCCCTGTGCCGTTCAGAAAACCGCTTTCGACCGCCGATCCGAAGACGTTACGGTCTCCGCCACCGGCCGGGTTGACGTGGCAGTTGGCACAGCCGGAAACGTCGCCGTTCGGGATCTGCGAAGTACGGGCAGGCCTGGCGAAGGCGTCGGACGTGAGTGCTGTGAACAGCAACGCAAATGAGATCGGGAACCAGACTCTCATTTTGGACTCCTCGAAATCAGGTGTCGCGGGCGTGAAGGGCGATGGGCTGCGTGTACGGGCTGTCGCGAGCGCATTTCGAACTCACTCGAGCAGCCTCCGCCGGAGAAAAGGCCTTCACCCACTTCCAGCGGCAGAACGCCCGGTTCGCGGCCGCGATGGCTGACGATCATTGCCAATATACCCCAGACATACGTTAAGTCAACCATCCGACGTCGAAGGCGCATCCGCCTCGACGCACTTTTTTATGTAGTCGGTCTCGCAAACGCGTCCATCAACGTTCTGAAGCCTGAAAGGGTTGTAAATACACGCGCCCTCTCTCGCCAAATGATTCAGGAAGCCAGAGCCGAAGTGCGCTGCCAATATCGCACGCCGGGATGAATGCTCCACGCCGTTTGACGGCATCTACGCCTGTCCCGGCGCACGGCCGCGGGCGGGAGGCAAGAGGCTGAACCGGTACCAACGCCCGCGGGACGGCCCGAATGGTCTCGTCCGGGGAGACCGGCCGCTCCCGGTCTCGAGCAGGTCACGGAACGCTTCAGAACGCGTAGCGCAAGGATAGCATGAGTCCATGCCCTCGCAGATCGGCCCTCGTTCCGGCCAAATCGATCTCCAGCGGGTCGCGGCTCCCGTCGCGCCAGACGATCCGGCCCTTGGCCCTGCCGGTTTCGACGGCGCCGTAATCCGTGTAACGCCAAGCGAGATCGAGCGTCGTCTTCTCCCCCGGCGATGCCGCGAATCCCGCCCCCAGCATCCAGGCAAGATTGACCCGTTGTCCGCCTGGAACGATGGTCGTCGTCTTCGGGAACTCCATATGCGTTTCATCGATATCGATGCGGGACAGGCCGCCGCCGGCACCGATGAACGGGCTGAAGGGACCGAGCCGGGGCAGGCCGAGCCCGGGGAGGTCCAGATAGGCGACAAGCATGCCGGTCAGGGAGGAAAGCTCCGCCGAGACGGCTTGCCGACCCGCCGTTTGAACAAAATTGGCGCGGCCCTCGAAGGAGAAGATCGGGCGGTGCCGAATGACGGCTTCGAGCCGTAGGGCGGGTGCCGCGGCATAGCCGAGCCCGAACTCGAAACCGGCCATCGTTCCGAAATCACCGGCCGAACTCAGGGGTGCGTCGTCGTTCCCGTTCCCGCAGCCATAGAGGGCCGCCGGAGAGGCGCTCGAACAGTCTGCATCCCTGAACCGCGTTTCTTCCGACCCGTCGAGGACAACCCCGGCCCGGAAGTAGAAATCACCCCGGGACGCGGGCCCCGAGGATATCGATCCCGCCGCGCCTGCGGCGGGCGACGTGGTGAACGGGCCGGTTCGCGCAGACGTGCTCCTGATGATGGTGTCGGTCGTCTGCGCGAATGCCATGGCCGGAATAGCCGTCACCGTGACAAGCGCTGTCCGAAGCCATGCGTGGAAACGGATCATCGGTTTTCCCAGCCTTCGCGCGGCTCGAAGCGCCCGCGGCATCTACCGCGATGCCTTCCGTCGCCGCCTCTCGTCCGTAAAGTGTGTGCCTTTCGTCAGCAGACGGCGCCAAGTGTCGTCGATGCGGATTGAACCGCCCGCGTAGTCTTCGTCATCCGGGATCGCACTCGTCGGCCCCTGATCTGATCCATGCCACGTGTCTGACAATCCGCTCCAAACCTGGCTCGCGCGACCGTGGCCCTGGGCCAAATGTTCTTTCGGCATCCGTCGGCTGAAACTTGCGTCGTGCTTGCCTGCTTCAGGGGATCGGTATCGCCGGGGAAACCACTTGTTGGATTATCCGGATCCGAACAAACGATCCTTAGTCGCGTTTGGGGTGAGAATTGGAACGGAAAAGTTCGGGGCCAGAACGAGCAGGTCGTGGTCGCCTGTCATCAACGCATCCGCCTTGCCCGCCAGCGCCAGCTCCAGGAAAGGCCGGTCAGAGGGATCGCGGCAGGCTGGCACGGCCGGCGGCTCGGACACGGCAACCGTCTCGCACCAAGGCAGGTAATCAGCCAACAGATCTTCACGCTCGTCGTCGGTCAGGCGGAACTTCGGATAGAACAGCACCCGGATCAGCTCCGCCGTCGTATCGCGGCTTGCCAGCGGGAGGATAGCTTCCGACTGCCACGCATGACGCAGCCAGGACGATCTGGTGGGGAACAGCAGGGCCGACAGCAGTAGATTGGTGTCGAGCACGAGTCGCAACCTGGTCATGTATCCCGGCGCGCCCATGCCACGGCTTCGGCCACGTCGGCCTCGGATATGCCGAGCTCAGCCAACTTGGCCCGCACGGCATCGGCGCGGGTGAGGCGCACGGGTGTCAGCACGATACGGCCATTTTCTTTGGTCACATCGAAATACTCCGAGCCCGGGAAGTCGGCGATCATCGCTTTTGGCAGGGTCAGCTGATTTTTGGACGTCAGTTTGGCAAGCATCAAGCACCTCATGAGGCTATAGTAAGGAAACAAGGATAGTATATATCCCTTCTATGCTGTTTGCAAGGACAATCTCGTCCCTGGCGTATGTTTCTTCACGGCGATCCTCCTTCCCGCCGGGCCTGAGTTAACGTCCGAACTCCCTGCCGTAAACGCGGATCGCGGGCGCATTGTCCAGGTCATGGTGAATCTCCTCTCGAACGCGGCCAAACACTCGCCCGAGAAGGTGGATGATTAGCCAACGCCCCACAACACGCGCCCCATCACGGTTGTTCTTCTTCTGCAGGAATGTGTCTCGGCGTCCCTTCGAGATCCTCGCGACCGTTCCCGATTTCCCAGTGATCCACAATGGGCGGTGGGGGCGTTCCGAACGAACTCGATATCGCCTTCTTTGCGCCAGCACTGCGTTTAAACAGTGACAGGCCGTCCATGGTGATCGTTCCTCTGCCGCCGGTTGCTTCGTAGAAATTCCACAGCAGCCAGTCACTCTTCTCCAGGTCGTCCTCACCCGCGTGGCTGAACCATAATGCGTCGTCGCTCACACTTTCCAGTATATCTCGGGTCGCGGGGTAGTCCTCGCTAACCAGCAGAATAACCGCCGCACGAAAGTCCTTCTGGGATTGCAAGTGGTCGGGAGCGCGTGGTCCATGCTCGGCGATGATGTCGTCTATAGTGTATTTCTTTATCTCGCGTGCGGAAAAAATGCGATCCCCGTTTCCATCTCTGACAAGATTGCCCGCTTCGCCAAAAAGCCACTCCCCATCCACTGCAACCCACACATCAGGGACCTCCTCCGGCGGCACAAAACCTGCCAAGTACAGTTCGAGAGGAGGATAGGGATTTTCCTTAGGGTCGATAGGGTCTTTGGCACCAGTGTACCGGCCTCCACCAAGGTCAACTATCTCTTCAAAATCAGAACGAAAGACACCACCGAGAGATCCACGGATATTACTCTTTCCGTTCCAATGTCCATCTGATAGTGGCTCACCAAGGAAGGCTGCCCATCGATGCATCAACTCGTGCAGGAGGGTGCCCCCACGAAAGTCGGAATACCCAAGGTGAAATGGCTCATAGACAGAAAAGAAAATCACGCCCTGGAGTTTCCCTTCCGACCCCCACGTACTATTGTTGGAGAAAAGCGATAGTCCGATACCTCGCACATCGTTCTTCACATGTGAAAAAAAGCCTCCGTCCAATGAACCTGGTTCTAGCTGGGTCTCTCGACGCACGTTGGCGAAGAAAATCAGGAAATCGAACTCATCACTGAAGTGCCCATAGAATCGCGCCGCATAGTCTTCCAGTGGTGGCTGATTGCCGGAATCCGTCCAAAGTGCGGCGAGATTTTCTGCTACGGGCAGGACAAATACGTTGTCGTTGTAAATCTGCGGCTCGGTAATGGCGATTACGTCGTCAAAGGAAACATTGACGCCCCTAGCCCGGAGTGCCGGAATGTGCGTGCTTTCGGATCCGGCATTCAGGGGGTTGTTTGTGACATCAACTGTGCCTCCCTTGCCCAGACCCGTGTTCGCCACCAGAGGAGCCAGATCAGATATGTTGTTGCCGGAAAGGGTCAGGTCCGTGAGGTTCGTCAAGCCTTCCAGGACTGATACGTCCGCGACGTTGTTTCCCGCAAGATTCAGAAATGTCATGCTGGTGGCATACTCCAGCCCGGTCAGATCGCGAATTTCCTTGTTTGGTGCCCGAAGGCCGGTCAACGACGCCATGTCAGCCTCGGTAATCGGGGCGCCTCTGGCCTTGCGTAAAGCCGCCTCGATGGCAGCACGCAGATTGGCGTCGGGGATGGCGACGACCGGAGACGGCACCTCTTTGCCAAAGTTTTGCGCAAAGATCACAAAGTCCGAAAACCCGATCTCGCCATCGCCATTCAGATCATACTTGGCATCATACTTTTCGTCACCCTCACTTGACCCGAATACGCCCGCAAAGCTCACAAAGTCGGGAAAACCAACCGTCCCGTCGCCGTCGAAGTCAGAAAGAGACGCGTTATTATCTCCATTGGCGTCGAACGCAATCGCATGTGTTGCTGTACGATCATCATCTGAATTGGCACCGATAGCGGCGTGACAGACAAGCGCCAGTGAAAAAAGGGCGGCACTGAACATAATTCCATTTCTCGATGGCATTTACCGGTCTCTTGGCTATTTCTGTTTACAGATCGCTCCTGCTATTCCGACTTTGAATAGAGGGCACGGCAAGTGGGTCCCACAAAGGACGGGCAGCCGCCCCCGAACGGCTGTGGCCGCGGGTCGGGACGAGTGAGAGTCCCGGAGGAATACCAAAAAGCACGTGCGAAGAACGGAATAGGGTCGAGGCACCCCGAGAGCGGCTTCGACCCTTTATTTTGATATAGGTTCGTTCAGACGCATTTGGCGATTTGGTGCTGGATCTCTTCGTACTCGGGATGCGGCTTTCCTTGGGGCTTGGAGAAGGCAAATTCGCCGTCGATCATGACATCAAAACGTCCGCCGCCCAAAGGAATGCGTGTGAAGGCCTGGATATCCTGTTTGAATTCTCACGGGAACCGTCGGTCCACAGAATCTTCCTGACCTGGACGTCGCGAGAGGCAGACCTGCCATGGTGATCGTGCTTATTGGCCAAAACTGCTTGCAAAGATCAGAAAATCACTAAACCCAACCGTGCCATTCCCATCCAGATCGAACCGCGCGTCATACCCCGGGTCGCCCTGGCTCAGCCCGAACTGCGCTGCGAATTGCAGAAAGTCGGAAAATCCCACGGTACCATCGCCGTCGAAGTCGGTAGTGGGGAATGAGGGCGAGATGTAACGCGCAATATCCCACAGCAGCACCGTGCCGTCCTCCGAGCCGGAGGAGAGCATGGTGCCATCCTGCGAAAACGACAGAGATTCGACCGAGCCAGCATGCCCTTCCAGGGTGGCGACACTTTCTTTCTTCACCACGTCCCACAGTTTTATAACGCCGTAAAACGAGCCGGCTGCCAGCAGTGTCCCATCGGGCGAAAACGCCCCTGACTTGATCTGACTCTCATGCTCTTCGAAGGTGGCAATGTTCTCTTTTGTAACCGCGTCCCACAGCTTGACCGAGCCTATAATGTGTCCAAGCTTAACATAATCCGACCCGGTGGCGAGCATCGTACCATCGGGCGAAAACAATACAAAACCACCGGCAATATCCACACTTGTGTGACCGATGGGTATCGTTGCGGTATTTTCCAGTGTCGCCACGTCCCACAGGTTGATAAAGCCATCGAAGGTTTTTGAAGCAAGCTGCTTTCCATCCAGAGAAAACGACAGGGTGGTTGTGGAAGAAGCAACGGCGGTCTGTGCCTGCGTCGCCAGGTTCCAGAGAACGATCTCAAAAGGTCCCCCCGAAGCGATCGTTGTTCCGTCCGGGGATGGTACGATACTGAAGATCCCACACCCGGGCCTGAAATAGTCGGCTATAAGCGAAAAAGTACTCGACGTCGGTGGAGCCTGCCACAGCTTGATTTCCTGGTTCGCACCCGAGGCGAGGGTTGTACCATCCGGTAAAAAAGCTACGGAAGTGACCGCACTCGTATGCCCTTCCAGGGTGGCTACCTTTGCGCCTGTTTCCGCGTCCCAAAGCCTGACCGTTTTATCGTCGGATCCCAGAGCGAGTATCGTTCCGTCGCCTGAAAACGCCACCGAAGAAACCGCACCGCCTTCCATGAGCTCGTCCACAACTCCTCTTGCCGAAACATCCCACAAGTTGACCGAGCCATCGGAAAGACCCGAGGCGAGAACGCCATCGCGTGAGAACGCCACGGACGTGACTCCTGCAGCAGGTCCTTCGAGGGTAGTGACATTATCTCTTGTCGCCACGTCCCACAGCTTGATCGTGCCGTCGCTTGAAGCCGAAACGAGGGTTTCCTCATCGACTGAAAACGTCACGGAATTGACTCTGTCCGTGTGCCCTTCGAGGGTAGCGACATTGTTCCTTGTCGCCATGTCCCATAGCTTGATTGTCCGGTCCCAGGACCCGGAGGCAAGAATGGTGCCATCTGGTGAAAACGAAATGGATGCGACCGGGTACGTATGCTCCTCGAGCGTAGCGACCTGGGTGTCCGTCGTTACGTCCCACAGCTTGATCGTCCTGTCATGGGACCCTAAAGCGAGAAGCTTCCCGCCCGGCGAGAACGATACGGAGATAGGATCATTGAGATAATTGGATGTACGCTTTCCTTCATATGTGGCGACATTGCGTCCCGTCTCTGTGTCCCACAGCATGACGGTGTTATCCAAGGAACCGGAAGCGAGCAGCTTCCCGTCCGGTGAAATGGCCACGGACAAAACCCAGTTATCATATGCGGAAATAGTAGTGGTCAGTACGCCTGTCACTACGTCCCATAGCTTGATGTTGTCCCGGAAATAGTATCGCTCCGACCACGCGAGGGTGGAACCGTCCCGTGAGAAGGACATGGAGGTGATCTGCTTCTCGGCGGGCAACAGGACGAGCGGCCGCGACTTCGCCACATCGTAAAGCCAGACGCCAATCTTTGTCGCCACAGCGAGGTGTTGGCCATCCGGCGAAAAGACAACCGCTCTCCCGTCCAGCGCAAGGCGGCCTTTTCCCAGTCGAGCAGTTGCACCATCCGGTAGATGCCATGTGCGGAATTCACCGTCCATACTCGGGGGCGTGACAGGCTCTCCATGGCCCACCGCATGAAATGTCTCGACTGCGGTTTCGCCCAGAGACACTTCAACGGCGTTCGTGCCTGGTTTGGGACCAAGAGTAAGGATACGCTCCGCCCGGCCATCGGCATCGGTCGTCACGTTTTCCAGCTCGAAGCGTCCACTGAGCCTGCCTTCGCCCGCAGTGACCGTAAAGGTGACCTGTGCACCCGGCAGCGGATTGCCGTACTGATCTCTCACTTCCACGACCATGGGAGTTGCCAATTCAGAACCTGTTTCGCCCTGCTGGTCGTCGCCGGAAATTATTTCCAGCGTTTGAGGGCGGGGGAGAGTCGATTCAGACTCAACTGCGGAAAGGACAAAATCCGTCTGGCTCACATTCCCCGCGGTATCGACGGCCCTGACCTGGATATCATGCCTGGGTCGCGTGGAAAGACTCGTAAACTCACCCTCTATTACAGCACTCGGAATGACGCCGTTGTAATCGAAGGTCACGACAGCATTCTCATCTCCCGCCAACCCTCGACACGCCTTCACTTCAGTCCCATGGAGTTTTTCGAACAGGATCACCTGATAAAGTCCATCCGAATCGCTGACTTCGAGCTGCACGGAAACGCTTTTTTCGCCCTCCGGATAGGTAAGCGGCGAGATCAGTTCGATGGCAGGGGCTCGCGCCGCATCAATTGGTACACTCCGGTTGAAATAGGGATGCACGGCAAGAAACTCGGCGTTGCACGCGGACACCTCCGACTCCTGGAAGTTACCGTATGACATGACGTACGCGTTGGCGCGGAAATCATGCTGTAACCCGAAGGTGTGGCCCAATTCGTGGCTGACAACATTGTGGAAATTGAACGGATCCATTTCGTTGCTGGTAACCAGAGCAAATCCCCCTTTTTTTCCAATTCGTGTTGCTATCCCTCCCGCGAATCTGTCAATCACACCCGTGCTATTGTCAATGACGACAAGGTATATGTTTTGCTCCGGATCAAACGCGTTTTCAATCTCTTCCAACACCTTTCCGGTTGTGTCGTCAAGATAGTGGCTGTCGGAGTGTTGCCCATCCACGCGATGCACAATCGGCGTTCCCTCTGCATTGGATTCAAAGCCGAAGGTTTTTTCCCCGTAGCCGCGCGCCTGCAAGGATACGGTATAGAAGGTCTGAACCTCGCGGATCCTGTCTTTCATGTCCTGAACCACCTCCGCACTGTAAGGGCGGTCATCAGGCAGGAAGTAGATCATCCGCACGGTGCGCGGTTCGCCCACGTTCAGATCCGCCGGCCGCTTGGCGGCAGGGCTGGGGTGATCCCGCCGCCACTGCTCGTAATCGAAGGGCGCGCAGAAATGCACACTGTCGGGCGGTGAGGAAGAAGCGGAACTGATGGAAGGGCAACACAGCATTGCGAAAAAGCATATAGCCACGTTTACTACCGTCTTTTCATACATTTGTATGCCCTTTCCTTAGAGCGACAAGCAACCATGCGTTGTAATCGCTGGATGTGTCGGCGCTCGCCGCACCCCGTCGTCAAAGTGTGACGCTTGCAGGGTACAAACCGTAAATGTGTCTTGAGAGCCTCTATGGATGTCAAAGGCGGAGGCCGTTAGTTCCACATGGTTTCTTTGCCTGCACCGGGCCATGGGACGAATCGTTTGGCACGTCAAACACGCTCCCAAGATTCAGAAAATCACCAAGCTGGATAGCGCCATGCGTAACCCGTATGTACCGCACGTCGTACACCGCATTTCCGTCATTAAAATCGGGACTACGCCGCGAACCGCGTAAAATCGCCAAAGCAGATCGAACTGGCTGTCATATCTGTCATCACCCTGACCCAAACCGAACTTAGCCGCAAACTTCACAAAGTCGCCAAAGCCAATCGTCCCGTCGCCGTCGAAGTCGGGAAGAGTCGCGGCGTCATCGCCGTTATCATTGGTCGTGATCGCCTGTGTTGTTGCCTGCGCATTGTCCGTGGCGGAGCCCGTAGCGGCCTGAGACACACAGACCAGCAGCGCGAGTGTTTGAGTAGGCAGCATTCCCGTTTTCGGAAGCATTCGCGACGCTCTCCTTAATTCGATCGTGAAGATTTAACGTTACAGTCTTAGACAGAGATCACACGTGAACCTGATGTTGTGGGTCTCCCGTTGACGCCCTTCGTCGCCGGGTTACGCCTAGACCTCGAACACGCACAAAAGTACCACAAACAACACCACTGATCGGAAATTCTAATTGTCGTTGAACCGAAAAATAGTTGACGTTCGTCACACTCGTCCGACTTCTGATTCGGCTATGGATGAAATCAAGACGACCAGCGACGATGAGGATCTTTCCGCCTTGGCCGGGTCTCCCGGCCAGAACCACCTCATGGGTTGTCTGGGTCCCGTGGCAGAATACATGGGCCAGAGCGTCAACGAGACGGCCTGGTTCCCATCGGTGCAGTCTTCAGCGAGCTGGGCGGGCCGGCGAAGCTTGTCCGCGTGGCCACGGCAGATAACGCCAAACCTGTGTTTCCGATCGAGCATACGCACGGATGAACGCGACCGATCGCGGGAACATGCAGGGACCGCGGACCCGGCTGATCGGGCTCCGGCAATGCGCTGTTAGCGGGAGTGAGGAGGCTCGGGGCCCAAAATGGCCTGGATTCCGAAGGAGATGGCGACGGCCAGCAGGAACGGAACTCCGGCAAAGAAGACCACAAACGGCCCGAGAAGAAGGCCCCCGAAGAGCGTTCCCACCAAAGAGACGGGCAGGGCGACGGCGTAGGCGACAAGGGGAATCCAGCGGCTCCTGCGGAAACGGCGCAGCGTCCAGATCAGCGGCAGGAAGGAGAGGCTTCCCGCCCCCCATACGAAGACCAGGTTGAGGCCCAGCGACACGGCGCTTGGGATGTTCATATGGAGGTCCATCCTCCCTCCGTCGTCCCACCACAGGCGAACCACGGCCACGACGACAAAGGCCACGACGTAGCCGGCGCCTAGAACCAGGACGGTTCGATAGCGGTATAGCGGGCCCTTTTGCATATACGACGCTCCTTGGGCTTGAGACGCGCGTCCTCACGTGGAAAGCGCTCGGACGGGCTGCGCATCCGCGGAAACGAACCGAGTGAGAACAACAGGGAATTCCGAAACAATATACTGAAGGGCGCGCGTGGAGGGGCAACAAAGCGTATGGACGGGAATGAAGGCGCCGAAGATGGCGGAGTTTACGGACGGGACGGCAGGCGCTGTCTGATCAGCGTCGCCCACATCTTGCGCTGACGGGGTCAGCGAGCGACCGCGGCGATGGGACGGATGTCCTTCTCGCCGAGGCTGCTTCGACGGCCGTGATCCCCCACCCTTCATACCCGGAGGGCATGCCGGTAAACAACGCGCCGCCAAACAGTTCTCGCCCCTGTTCGTCGGAGACCCTACCCCGGATCTCGACGCGATCCGAAACGTGCAAGGACTCACACACGGTTGTACATCCATTCTTGTTCTTGGCTGAATTCCGATTTGACATGCTCGTATTCCTCGTCTTTACATTCCTTGTAAAGTCTTTTGTTGTATATCCCGTATTCCGGCGCCTTTAAAGTGATATTATGGAGCTTCCCGGTCAGCTTTCGATGACGACTGTAATAGTCTGCCGAAGGCTTCTCTGCGTTTTTCACGTCAAACCATAATGTCCTCCAATCAAATTCAAGTCTGCTGCATCGGTCGTACATCACAAAGCACAAGGTGGATTTGCGTGACCAGTTCTCAAAATACGACCATATAAACGTTCCCGTAACGACGAGCATCAATAGCGGCGGCAGCCAGACATGGAAGTTGGGCGCTTCCGTCGCCAACTCTCCCGACAAGATACTGTACACCGCCGTCGCGAACGCTCCCAACAATATAAACACAAAAACAACGGCAAAAAGACAGTGCCTACGCTCGTAGTCATACGTAAGCATACCATAGTAACGACCCAAAACTCGTGTATCCACATACCCCAACCAAATCTGCTTCTTGAAAATTTGAGTTTCATCCTCCTCCTTTGCGATGGTTTCAGCTGTTTCGTTCATTATTTGTTCCTCCTTCTCTTCCTTTACGATGGTTTCAGTCGTTTCGTTCATTATATGTTCCTCCTCGGCCATCGTCTCCTCCTGGACCTTACGTATCGACGGGTGAGTTGTGATCGTTACGGGCGGAAACCACGGCATAGGGGCCGCTACCGCAAAGGCCTTTGCTCATCGAGGCGCCAAGGTCCCTCAGGTGGCGGTCTGATGCAACACACGCCAACCACAACATGTGGCCTGACTGCCTGTCAGGTCAACGGAAAATTGAGGGAGGTCGAAAGGAGTCGAACCGATCTTGGAAGAGGCAGAGACAGGGGCCGATGCCCGGCCCCGGAACTCCCGGACCGGTAGCGCGCCGGGCGCCGGCAGCCAACCCCGTGTGTCAACGACACACTCACAGCCTCCATTGACAAGTGTCGATAGACATATTACATTCTCCCGATGATACGGAGCTTCCGACAACGTGGGCTCGAGCGCTTCCATGAGCGCGGCGACCGCGGCCTCATCGGCCCCGATCGGCAGGACCGGGTGGAAGTGATGCTCGCCCGGCCCGACGTCGCCAGTTCCCCGGAAGCGATGCGTCTTCCCCATACCGGCTGCACGCCCTCGAAGGGAAGCCGAAAGGGCTACCGGTCGGCGACCGTGAAGGCCAACTGGCGCATCATATCCCGTTTCGAAGGCGGAGACGTCTACGACGCGGCGTTGATCGACGACCGCCCGATGGAGGGAGAACCACCATGCCGATGAAGAATCCGCCGCACCCCGGCAAGGTCGTGCGCGTGTCCTGTCTGGAGCCGCTCGGCCTCAGCGTCACCGAAGGCGCGAAGGCCCTTGGCGTCAGTCGCCAGGCGCTCTCGAACCTGGTGAATGGACGTGCCCGTGTTTCGGCCGATATGGCGGTCCGGTTGGCGAAGGCCTTCGGCTCTACGACGGAGACCTGGATACGTTTGCAGGCAGCCTATGATGTCGTGCAGGCGCAAGCACGAGAGGATGAGATTGAGGTCGCGCGTTACGAGCTGCAACCGGTCGCAGCCGGAGGTTGAATTCGGCGAGGCGGACATCGCCGTAGCCTCGCCGAAAGGGAGGTCACGACGTTGGTGGCCAACCAGGTTAGACGAGTCGAGGAGGAAGAATGGCCATCACGAATACAACCGAACTGCACACCGCCTACCCCGAGCCGAACGCGCGAGCGGGACAAAAGGTGCTGGATCACCTGGGACGAAACGCCAGGACGTTGAAAATCAAAACAGACGGGACCTGCGGTCTCGACCTGAGAGGGAGGAACACATGACACGGACCACAGTATTCCTGCTCCTGGTGCTGACCCTACCGGCCCATCCTCGAGCCGAAGACCCGGCTGCCTCTTCCCAGATCGAGACCTCCGTGGTGTCGAAGACCGTGAAGGCGATCAACTACCAGTACCGTAGCGGGTCGACGAAGATCGACTTCATCGGTACCTCCTTGATGCCGAGCGCGCGTGGTGACGCCAAGGTCGAACGCAAGAAAGGGTACACCGAAATCGAAGTCCGGTTTCAGTTCGTGGAGCCGCCCGCCAGGTTCGGCACGGAATACCTCACCTACGTGATGTGGTCCATTTCTCCCGACGGCCGCGCAATCAATCTCGGGGAGCTGGTGCTCAACAAGAGAAGGCAGGCCAAGCTCAACGTCACTTCCGAATTCCAAGTGTTCGGACTCATCGTCACCGCCGAGCCCTACTTCGCCGTGCGAGTACCGAGCGACCTGGTCGTTATGGAGAACGCGATCCGCAAGGGGACCAAGGGCCGCATCCTAAGCATCGATACCAACTACGAGCTGCTCGAGCGCGGCCGGTACGAACAGCTGGCCAACCCGCTTTCCCTCAGCGTCGATTTGAAGAAAGTGCCGCTCGATGTCTACCAGGCGCGCAACGCTCTGGCAATTGCGAAGTTGAGCGGCGCCGCAACGTATGCATCCGAAATCTTCGGCAAGGCGGAAGCCCACATGGAGATGGTCGAGCGCGTCCTCGACAACAAGGCGATGCGGAAGCAAGTGATCCAACACGCCCGGCGGGCCGTGCAGTTCGCGGAAGACGCCCGTGGACGCTCCGTCAGACGGCAGCAGGAAGAGGCCCTGGAAAACGAACGCCGCGAGGCCGCGGAACGCGAGAAGGAGGCGCGTGCTCGTGCCGCTGAGGCCGAGGCGCGCCGCATCGCCGAGGAAGAAGCGCGCGCCCGGGCCGAGGCCGAAAAGGCGGAGGCCGATCGAAGACGGATGGCGGCCGAGCAGGAAAAAGCCGGGTTGCGCGCCAGGCTCTTGCAGCAGTTCAGTCTGGTGCTCGAAACCAGGGATACCGACCGGGGCTTGATCGTCAACATTTCGGACGTCCTGTTCGACACAGGGCAGTACGCGCTGCGGCCAGTCGCCCGCGAGAAACTCGCCCGTCTCTCCGGCATCGTCCTGGCCTACCCCGGGCTGCGCCTGCGGTCTGAAGGGCATACCGATGCCATCGGCAGCGAAGTGTTGAACCAGCGGCTCTCCGAGCAGCGCGCCGAGGCGGTCCGCGAATACCTGTTGACTCAAGGCGTTCCCGAACACGCCGTCAGCTCCGTGGGGCTGGGCTTCTCGGTGCCGGTGGCTTCCAACGACACTCGCGAAGGCCGTCAGCAGAACCGGCGCGTCGAGATCATCGTTTCCGGTGAAGTGATCGGAACCGCCGTGGGCGCCGCTGCCGCCCCGTAGCGTTGTGGGGTTCAGCGCAGCGGCTTTGCCAACGGTCGAAGGGCCGGCCTCGAAAGGATAAGGCGCGCCTGCCGGTCGTCATCGGGGCCAGGAGCGACGGCCTGCCTGCAGCAGGCAGGCCGCGAAGAGGTTTTCGCCCACCGTGTAGGCCACGCCGTGGGTCAGGCCGCTGATCGTATGTGTCAGGTTGTCAAGGTCGGTCACCTCCGCCTGTCGGGAAGGGTCGTATTCCTCGGAGCCGGACTTCCACTGCACCCCGTACCCCTCGATCGTCCAGCCGCCGTCCCCAACGGGCGCCTCCCAGGACACCGTCACCCTCCCTTCGCCGATGGCGGTGACCGTCGTATTACCGGGCGCCCCGGGCACGCACCCGCCGTCCCGCCACGGGTTCCTCGTCACCCCGTCTCCGAAGACTGAGTCCAACGCATTCTGTTTATCGCAATAGCCGCCGAACGCGTTGCGAAGCTGGTACACGACCGGCCGGCTCCTCGACGAGGCCTTCACGTCGGCCCGTACCGCTGGAGAAAACGTGAAAATGGCTTTTCGACTCTCTCTGCGCATGGCAAACCGATTGTTGGTTGCCGCGATTCTGATCAGCGGCGTTGTGCTCGTCTGGGGCACCGTGCAGACCTACCGATCGTTGCCGCCGCTGCCCGAAGCGGTCACGACAGAGCAGGGACAGACGCTGTTCACCCGCTCGGACATCAAGACGGGACAGGCCGTCTTTCAGAAGTATAACCTGATGGGGTTCGGGACGTTACTCGGCAACGGCAGCTACTTCGGTCCGGATTTCACGGCCGAGTACCTGGCATTGCTGAGAGACACGATCGCGGGTGACCTCGCGGTGCGCCGGTTCAACCGGCAACTGGTGGACTTGGATCCCGTGCAGCGGCAACAGGTGATGATGCAGACCCGTGCGTTGGTCCGGTCCGAGGCGCTGAAGGAACGGCGGCTCGTGGTCGCCCGGGAGTGGGCATCTGCACACCGGCATATCATAGGTGTATACAGGGACCGTTTCGTGAAGGGAGATCCCGGCCTGGGGGTTGCGTCTCGAACGATGAACGAGGACGAAGCCGGAAAGCTTGCGGCCTTTGTGGGCTGGACGGCCTGGTTCTGTCTCGCGCCTCGACCCGGCAGCGAGGGATCCTACACCAACAACTTTCCGCCCTTGCCGGAGCTGGGGCTGACACCGACGCCCGGTGTCGTCGGCTGGACAGCCTGGACCGTGGGTCTGTTTCTGCTGATTGCCTTTCTTGTCGTCCTCTTCTACGGCTTTGTGGAAATCGAGCCAATCCCCGAACTCCCGCTTCTGGAAGAGCACGCCCGTCAGCCGTTGGGCGCGCTCCAGAGCGCGCCCCTGCTGCTTCTGTCGGCCTGTTCGCTCGTCTTCCTGGTGCAAACAGGCGTGGGAGGGTACCTGGCCAACGCGTATGCAAGCCGGGAGGACTTCTACGGAATCTTCGGCGCGTTGGGGCTGGAACGGATGGCGGTGTTGCCGTTTCAGGTGATGAGAACCGCGCATACGGCGATGGCCGTCATCTGGGTCGTGGGCGCGTGGATGGCCGCGGCGCTTTACGTCGGCCTGTTGCTCGGGGGCCGCGCCAAAGCCTGGCATCGGCCGTTGCTCACCGTCTCGCTGATCCTCCTTGCCCTCTCTGTCGCGGGCACGCTCGCGGGCGTCTATGCCAGCGTGAAAGGATGGTTGGGACCGTTTTGGGCGCTTCTCGGCAGCGAAGGGACCGAATACCTGGAGATGGGGCGGCTCTGGCGGGTCGGGATCGGACTGGGATTCCTCTTCTGGACGGTGGTGCTGTTATCCGTTCTGATGGGCGCGCAGGTGCGCTGGCGTCCGCTGCTCAGGCTGTTGGCGCTCAACGTGGCAGGCATCACGGCGGTCTTTTTTGCCAGTTTCTTTTACCGTCCGGACAGCCATTGGGTGATTATCGACTTCTGGCGCTGGTGGGTGGTCCATCACTGGGTCGAAGGCATCTTCACCTTCTTCCAGCTGCTGGTGGTGGGCTGGTTCCTGGCCGGGTTGCGGCTGGTCACCCCTGCCGAGGTCACGAAGAGTCTCTACCTGGAAGGCACGCTGGTCCTGATGGCCGGATTTCTCGCGATCGGCCACCACTACTGGTGGGTTGGAGAGCCGACACTCTGGCTGGGCATCGGCGGTGTCTTCAGCACGTTGGAGGTGCTGCCCCTGTTTCTGCTGCTCGCAAGCGCCATCCGCACGCTGAGATCGGTATCCGAGCTGCGAACGGTCCACCGTTTGCCGCTCTACTTCTTCCTGGCCTCGGCGATCTGGCAGTTTATCGGGTCGGGCGTCCTGGGGCTCCTGATCAACCTGCCCGTGGTCAACTATTACGAGCACGGCACGTTCCTGACCCTGGCGCACGCTCACGCCTCCTTCCTGGGCGCGTTCGGCTTTCTGGCGCTGGGAATGCTGCTCTACGTGATGCGCCACGCCGTCGCCGACGGATGGCATGAACGGCGACTCTGGGTCAGCTTCTGGTGCCTCAACGCCGGTCTGATGCTCATGGTGGCCTTCTCGCTCACCCCCGTGGGCGTCTTACAGCTGCTGGAATCCATAACCGTAGACTATGCGGCAGCCCGGTCCCTGTCCTTCTACCAGCAGCCCTGGGTGGTTTTCTTCAACAAACTGAGAATGCCCGGCGATACGCTCATCATTGTCGGTGCTGCAATACTGGTCTGGGAAGTCCTCGCAAGGGTTCGCCACAGAAACGGGCGCGTCGTAAGCTGAAGGCGGCCTCCTGTCCTGACGTTCGACGTGGAATACGTCATCCCGGCGCTTGCCCAAGTGCGTTCCCTCGACCGCACAGACCCGGACGAGTCCGCGGGCGCGGGGCCGGCGACGCCCGGACCGAATCGAATGAATGATCTTATCGGTGAGGCTATTACCCCTCGATGGAGTCGAGTTTGAGCGGCAGTGGCCGGAATCTTCCGAGAGAAAGTTGACAATTGTGAGTAAGACGTTATCTTACTTGCCTATGAGGACCGTCATCTCATCGAAGGGTCAGATCGTCATACCGGCCGAGTTTCGCCATCAGGACAAGATCGAGCGGGGTCAAGCGTTTGACATAGAACGGGTGGATAGAGGCGAATACCGTCTGACAGTCGTTCCCCCGAAGAACCAGGGACTGGTGGACACGCTCCTCGCCTGTCCCGTGAAGGGCTGGTTCGTGCCGATCGAATCGGAGTCCACAGACGCACTCGGGTGACCATCATGACGTGTCTCGTCGATGCCGACGTGCTGTGCGAGACGACCCGGGCGCATCCGGATCTGAGCGTGATCGAGTGGTTGAGGCGTCACGAGCGCGACTTGGCAATCGATCCCGTGATCCTGGGGGAGGTTCGTTTCGGGATCCTTCTGCTTCCATCCGGGCGGCGGCGGCGACAACTCGAAAGTTGGTTCGCCGACGTGGCCCGGCGCATTCACTGTGTCGCGTGGGAGGCCGAGACGGGATTGCGTTGGGCAGAGCTCCTGGCGCATCTCCGCGCTGTCGGGAAACCGATGCCGATCAAGGACAGCCTCATTGCCGCAACCGCTCTCGCTCACGGACTACCGCTTGCGACCCGGAATCGGCAGGATTTCGAAGCCAGCGGCGTGGAACTCGTCGATCCGTTTGTTTGAAGGCGCATGGATCGGCCCCCCCGGTGGGTCGGAATCGGGAACGGCTTCCCCAAACGACGGATCGCGACCACCCGCTCTCTGGCTGAGACGTCTACCCCCAACGGATTCTCTTGCTTCGCGATCACTCCCTCCTTATTTGTACCTCCGGTCCCCCACCTTGCGAACTGGCCTACCAGCCTTGTGATACAGACTCTCGGGTCTGGGATACTCCTCGGCATGGAGCCAATCCTGGAAAAATGAGCGCGCTAGACATCAGGGTAGACCCGCGAATAGAGCTCCTGGCTGCTGTCCAGCTCCTGGCCGGATATGAGAACCTTGCAAAACAGGAATCACCTTACAAAACCAGGCTAAGGGATTACTTCTCGCCGTATGCCAAGACGCAGGCAGTCCGGATCTTTGAAGACATCATCAAAGAGAGCATTTACTCGGATGCATATCCTGATTTTGCCTTACGGCTTTCTGATCCTCCAGAATTGTCCGAGCACGCGCCGTTTCACGAATACATAGACACTGCCTTTCGCGGGAGGACGCATGAGTTCCTTGACGCGACCAGATCCTTTGCGGCCAAGTCGAATTTCACGTGCTTCTTCAACCGCGAAGTTCCGTTCTACCACCACCTGATAGAAAGCTGTCGTGAAACTCTGGGAAAGTGTGATGACATACGAATCATTGGAGACTACTTCGGCCTAAGGAAAGTGGCGCATTCCGTGATCCTCAGCCCGTTGATGGAAGGCGGAGTCGGACTCCGCCTCAAGAATCAGGCGGGGCAGCTACAAGCTTTCTGCGTCGTCGGGCCCACGCTGTACGGGAAACCGATACTCTCTTCTCAAGTGCACCTTTCGGAACTCATCTGGCATGAGCTGAGCCATCCGTTTGTGAACCCTGTGACTGCCAAATACGAGACCCTTCTCCGGGAGTCCGAAGATCTTTTTGCTCCCCTCAGGGAAAGACTCGGGAACTATGGCTATCGCAGCTGGAAAACCTGTGTCAATGAGCACGTGATACGCGCAATCACAACTCGAATCGCCACAATTCAGCTTGGCGCCCAAGTTGGAGAAGACGCACTACGAAGGGAAATAGAGAGGGGATTTCCGTACGTTGGCGCGCTTTGCCAAAGGCTTGAGGAGTACGAGGCCAACAGAGAAAGATTTCCGGACCTGGAGAGCTTCTATCCCAACCTGATGGGGGCTTTCAAACACGCTTCGTAGATTTGGGGCGCCTTGCACACCCTCCGCTCCCTTCGGCCCCGATGGCCGTGGAGCCGGGTATCCACTTCGCGGCCGCGATGCTCGACGCTCCCGCGCAACGCGCACGCTTCCCTGACGTGGAGCGGCAGGCGGAGAGCAGCTGGCTCCGCGTCCCGAAAAAGGGGTTTGCAGAAAGCTCGACAAGACCATGCCTGCATCACCTGCCGCAAGACTGCACGCCCCGGGCCCGCGCGGTCTCCCGCTTCTGGGCTCTGTCCTTCCATTCCGAAAGGATCCGATCCGGTATCTCGTGGACGCCTGGTCCACGTATGGCGACGTGGTCCGGCTCAACATCAGGGGCCTGACGGTGCATCTGGTGACCCGGCCGGAGCACGTCGAACACGTGCTGGTGCGCAGGAGACGCACCTACTTCAAAGGCTACGGCTACGACGATCAGAAGCTGCTGCTGGGCGAAGGTCTGATTACGAGCGAAGGGGAACTGTGGGAACGCCAGCACCGGATGATGCAGCCACTCTTCACGCCCAGAGGCACGATGCGGTTCATGGACGTGATGGTGAAGGCGATCCGCAACATGCTCGCGCGATGGGAGCCCCTGGCGGATGACGGGCGGGTGATTCAGGTTGACGACGAGATGGCGCGCCTGACGGGGAACATCATCGTTCGTATCCTGTTCGGCAGGGATCTGGATGACGAGACGTCACGGATTGACGAGGCGTTTCAATTTTGCGTCGGCTTCATCGATCGGCGTTCCGCCGACCTGATCGCGCTCCCTATGTTCATCCCGACGCCCGCGAATCGCCGTTTCAAGCGGTGCCTGGCCGCCATCCACCGCTTCATCGACGACCGCATCGACGAGCGTCCGCCCGAGCCGCGGGAGGAGGACCTCCTCTCGGTCTTGATGCGGGCGCGTGACGAAGAAACCGGGAAAGGCATGGATCGCCGGCAGCTGCGAGATGAACTGGTGACGCTCTTCGTCGCGGGATATCAAACCACGATGCACGCCCTCACCTGGACCTGGTACCTGCTGGATCGACATCCCGAGGTGGCCGGCAGACTCTGGGAGGAGCAGTGTTCCGTACTGAATGGGCGTACCCCGACGGTCGCGTCTCTCCCACACCTCCGCTACGCCCGGATGGTGTTCCAGGAAGCGATGCGGCTCTATCCGCCGATCAAGGTGATTGTGCGGGAGGCGTCCGAGGACGACGAGATCGACGGCTACCACATCCCCGCGGGATCGCTCGTGCTCGTGAGTCCCTACATCACGCAACGCCATCCGGCCCTCTGGGAGAATCCGGAGACGTTCGACCCGGAGCGGTTTACGCCGGAGCAGGCCGAGCAGCGCTCGCGCTACGCGTACCTGCCGTTCAGCGCCGGACCCCGGGTCTGCCTCGGCGGCAGCTTCGCGATGCTGGAAGCGGCGCTGGTGCTGATGATGGTGACCCAGCAATATCGGCTTCAGCTTGTCCGGGGGCATCCCGTCCAACCGTCCATGGCGGTGAAGACGTGGCCGTTGCACGGAATGCCCATGACGCTGCACCGGCGCACGTAGGACCGGCGGCGGCACCCGCGACCCGCCATGCCGCATCGGAGCCAAGGTGAAAGACGATACGTCGAGTTCCACGGCCTACGTGATCGCCAGAAGTCTGATGTATCTGTCCCGCGATCCCCTGATCGGCGGCCTGATCCCTCCGCGGGCCGCGGAGATGAGTGCGGGGTTCGTGCGGACCCATTCCCGCCTCACGCACTGGCTGCTCGGCGCAATGCGTCCTCTGTCGCGGCCGTTCATCGCCATCCTGGAGCGTCTTTCGATCCCCGGCATCCAACTGCATTACGTCCTTCGCAAGCGCTATCTTGAAGACGTGGCGCGGAAATTCCTCGAAGCGGGCGCGGGCCAGATGGTGGTCATCGGCGGCGGGTTCGACACGCTTGCGCTCCGCCTGCACGATGCGTTTCCTTCCGCGCAGTTTATCGAGATCGACCATCCGGCGACGCAACGGATCAAGCGAGAAACCGCCGAAGCCCGTCACACGTCCGGCGATAACCTCTGTTTTCTCCCGGTGGACCTCGCTCGCAAGACCCTCGAGGAAAGCCTGCTGGCGTGCGGCGCCTATCGAAAGGACGTGCAGACGCTGTTTCTCTGCGAAGGCGTCCTGATGTACCTGCATCCGGACGACATCGCAAGGCTGCTCTCGTTCATCCGCGGACACGGCCACCCCCGCAGCCGCATTGCGTTTACGTTCATGGAATCGGAAAACGGCCGGATACGCTTTCAGAATGGGAGCGCCGCCGTGGACCTGTGGTTGTGGCTCCGCGGCGAGGTCTTTACGTGGGGCATCCCGCGCGACCGCCTCCCGGACTATCTCGCATCGAACGGTTTTTCCGCCAGCAGCATCGTCACGCCCGGTCACCTCCGCGCCCGGTACCTCGCGCCCGCCCGTTTGGATCACCTTCCCCTGGCTGAAGGCGAATGCATCTGCGTCGCCCGTATCTCCCCCTCCTGAGCTGGATCTCAGCCGTTCCAGCCCTCCTCCCGGACCTCGACCGTGTGCAACACGGCCCCGGCATCCTCCGGGACGGGTTCGGAACAGAGGATCCGCCACTTGTACTGGGTATCCCGCTTTCCTGCCCCCGCGGCGCGCAACACCTCGCTTTCCGCCCAACCGGGTCGCATCAGATGCAGGCATGGCGGCGCCAGCCGCCGGGAGCGGCGCTTCTCGGCATACTCCACGTTGGCGCTCGCCAGCGCGCGATCCAGATGGAGAATCACCTTATCCCGCAGGAAATCCCGTGAAACCTCGCCCTTGAACTCCGCAAAAATGTCGTAGCGGCGCGCCTCCACGTTGGCCACCACCCGGAACTGTTCGACCACCGACACGTCATACCGGCGGCGGACCTCGTCCAGCGCCAGGAGAAGATGGTTCACGTGCATCTTCTCGCCCGTGATGCTCGTCATGTCGCGGCCCTTGCGGATGAAGGCCAGCAACGGGGCGTTCCGGTAGAACCCGGTCACCTGTACGATGTCGTGGATGTCGTAGCGGTAGAGGCCGCCGGGCGTGGTCAGCAGGACGGCATAGTTCACCCCGGACTCCAACTCGTGGCTGGAGAGTACGGGGGGATTCGGGCCATCCAGCGATGCCTCGGGGATGAACTCATAATAATTGCCTTGCAGGGAGAGAATTCCGGAGGCGGTGCGATCCCGGTACGGAAGGGTGAAGTGTCCTTCGCTGGCCAGAAAGCCCAGGTCGCGCATGGGTGCGTCGCCGTAATATTCCGGCAGCTTCCGGGCCTGGACGCCGACGCTGCCCCCCAGCCAGCAGCCGATGAGTTTCAGATCCGGCCAGCAATCCGCCGGACGGAGCGCCCCCGTCCGTTCCGCCACGTCCGCGAGGACCCGCGCGCGGCTCGGATCCGGTTTCACGGGGGCGGCCAGTTGTTCGGCAAGCCCGGGCTGGTCCGGCAAATCGATGCCGGGCGTGCCGTCGTGGATCGCCCGGACGATGGCCTCCCCGTTTCTCATTGCGGTTTCCGCCAGGCGGATGAGCGTGCTGGGGTTGGGTGTCCCGATGTACGAAACCCGCCTGGACAGCGCCAGGCGCGCGGCCATGAAATAGCGGCGATCGTAGTCCTTAATCTCTGAAACGGCGTAGGGAATGGCATAGGTGCTGCGGATGGGCCCGGGAATTTGCTGGTATACCATCCCGGACGCGCTGCCGTACGGAAGTCCGGAGGGGGTGCGACCCTCGATCGCCCGGCTTACGATGCCGACAAAGGCGCCATCAAGGAACGAGGGATGGTCCTGGAGCGCGCGATAGATCCACTCGATCGAGAAACGGGACGCAAGGCGCATGGATTCGGGTGTGACGGGGATGTACTTCGGTTCGCCCGTGGTACCGCTCGTCATATTCAACATGCGGGGGGCGGCCGCCGTCAGGACCCCCTGCTCACCCGCGATGATCCGGTTGACGTAGGGACGCAGTCCTTCGTAGTCCCGGATGGGAACCTGCCGCCTGTAGTCGGCCTCCGTGCGCACCGCGGCGAATCCATGGTCTTTTCCGAAGGCCGTACCGGCGTTGGCCTTGACCAACCGGAGAAGAAAGGCGTTCTGCGCGGCGCGAGGGCGTTCGGCCGCGCGGTCGAGCTTCCGGGACAGCCCGTATCCCTTCACCCGAATGAGTGTCTTGACGAGTTTTCCCATGGTCTATCCCTCACCAAGAATCGTTGGGGTCTCCGCGTGGGCGTGCAGGCAACGCTCCCGCACACGGACGCCGAGGCCCGGACCCGACATTAGCGGCGCCCTGCCGCCGCGACCGAAGGTCACCGCTTCTTCGGACACGTCTTCAACCAGCAACATGCTGCCATAGGATCCCTCGACAAACGCCACCTGGTCGAGACAGGCGGCCACGTGCCGCCCCGCCGCCGAGAGGATCGCGGACTCCCCCACCTGGCAACCCAATTGCAGGCGCAATCCCGCACGGGCGGCCATTCGGGCGATCTCCAGCGTGCGGACCACCCCGCCGCACTTGGAGACGCGAAGATTGAAGAAATCGCATGCCCGCGCGGCGATCAGCGCCTCCGCGTCGGACAAGGTCACGAGCGATTCGTCGGCCATGATCGGGATCGGCGACCGGGACCTGACGCGAGCGAGCGCCGCCGGGTCGCCGCGGGGAATGGGTTGCTCGGCGCAGGCGACGTCAAAGGGCACCAGGGCCGCAAGCGTTGCGACGGCTTCGTCAGGCGTGTAGGCGCAGTTCGCATCGACTCTGAGGGAGACGGACGGTCCCACGGCGTTTCGGACAGCCGCGACTCGATCGCAAGCGTCGCTTCCCCCGATCTTGATCTTGATGGCCTGAAGCCCGTAGTCCACGCAGACCCGCGCGAGCCGGACCGCGTTGTCGACGGAGCCGCCCGTAATGACGCCGCCGTAGGTGACAGCCGGCCGCTTCGGACGCAGAATCTCGCCCAGAGGAAGTTCCTGCCGCCCCATCAGGACGTCGATCAGGGCCAGTTCACAGGCCGCCCTCGCGGCGTGCCACGCGACGACGCCGCTGGCTTCGCCATCGGGCAATGCCCGGTCCACCGGGGCCAGGACGCGGACGGGATCCGGACCGGGTGTCAGCGCCGGAAAGTCGAATTCGGCGATGGCAGGCCAGAGACAATGCGCAATATGATCGACGCAGGTCTCGACGGTCTCGCCCGTCACGTAGGGACGCGGCAGACCTTCGCCGTAACCCACCGCGCCGTCGTCGGCCGTCAGACGCACGACGACCGAGTCCGAGCGAGACCGCACCGAAGCGCTGTGACCGAAGGCCTCGACGAAAGGAATCCTGAGGGCGAAGCAGGTTGCGCCGATGATCTTCATGCTACCCTCAAGGTCCGGCGGCTCGGTTACGCGACGGCCCGATTGTCGACTTGGTGTCTGAAAGTTCCTGAATTGACGAGATCGTTAAATCGGGAATCTCGTTGGCAACCCGCGGCGCCTGAAACCGGAAAAAACCCTGCAGCACTCGTATCGTCTTCCAGCCCTGGGATTTCGCGGGCCCAACATCGTTATCGAGCCGGTCTCCGACCATCAATGCGCGCTCGGGGGCGCACCCGGCCAGGGAGATGGCCCTCCGGAATATCTCCGGATCTGGCTTCGAAAGCCCGAACTCGGCGGACGCAAAAACAAGAGAAAAAGGGTCCCGAATGCGCCATCGCGCGAGGCGATCCTCCGTACCTTCGGACTGGTTGGCGATGACGCCGAGCTTGAATCGGCGGGATAGCGACGCGAGAAGCTCCGGGACACCGGGATACAGTATTTCGTTTTCGTGTTCGTAGCGTACGGAACTCGCAACGGCACGAAGCTGCTCTTCGCTCAGATTCAACCGCGCCAGCATGCCGCGAAAGGGGCTTGGCGCGAAATCCGTCGCCGCCTGTTCGTACATCGCCATGAGTTCGTCCACGGAATGGCACAGCCCGAAACCGGCGAGGCGCTCACACACGTCCTTGAAACGCTCACGATGCGCCCGGGTTTCGTCCACGAGCGTCCAGCCCAGGTCCAGGAAGATCCATTCGATGTTGTTCATGGAACTTTAATATCGTGTCAGGATCGAAAGGAACTCTTGAGGTTTCTATGGCGAAGACAGACGCTTTCGTTCGCCTTCTTCATTGCTGACGTGGGTTCATGGTTGACCGATCGTTCGCCACGGCCCGTTTGTTTTCGTTCAACCCCTTGTCCTTCGTTGGAAATCGCGAGCGTTGCACGTCTGACCGCCGGTGCGCGATTATCGATCCACGCCGTATTTCTTCAACCAGTTCGTGAACGTCTGATAGCTCGGCAGGCCCACCAGGCGGGCCGCCCGCGTCTTGTTTCCCCCTGTCTCATCCAGCGCCCGCGCCAGGTAGTGCCGCGCGACCGAAGCCAGCAGATCCGGCAGGCTGAGGTCATCGCCGAGCGGTCGTTCGAGGATTCTCGAGTCGGCGCGGCCCACCGCGGGCAGCAGCGCCTCCCGCACGTCCTCGCTATGGATGATGGGCCCTGACGTCCAGAGCGCGGCCCGATGAAGCGTGTTCACCAGCTCGCGGACGTTCCCGGGCCATGGGTGCGCGAGAAGAAGATTTCTTGCGCCTGAAGAAATTTTCTTCTGCTCGAAGCCCGGCTGTCGCGCGTGTTCCTCGTTGACCTGTTCGAGCAGTCGATCCACGAGAAGGCCCAGGTCGCCCGCACGCTCTCTCAGGGGCGGAAGCTTCAGGTCCGCCACGGCCAGGCGATAGAATAAATCTTCCCTGAACCGGCCTGCGGCGACCTCCCCGGCGAGGCTCCGGTTCGTTGCCGCGACGATTCTGACGTCCGCCTCGCGATGGGTCGTCGAGCCGACGCGCAGGACCTCCCCGTCTTGGAGGACCCGAAGGAACTTTACCTGGACGGCCAGCGAAAGCTCGCCGACCTCGTCGAGGAAGAGCGTTCCACCGTCGGCGGCCTCGAAATATCCGGTCTTCGTCCGGTCCGCGCCCGTGAAGGCGCCTTTTTCGTGGCCAAAGAGCTCGGATTCGGCCAGCTCGGCCGGTATCGCGCCGCAGTTGACCGCCAGGAAGGGTCTGTCCCGCCGGGGACTCGCCCGGTGGATCGCCCGGGCGAGCAGCTCCTTTCCGGTGCCGGACTCGCCCTCGACGAGAACCGGCACCGACCGCGGCGCCACGCGACGCGCCCTGGCGATCACGCGGGCCATGGCCCGGCTGCGGTAGATGATATCGGCGAATTCCGGCGCCTCGGGCGGGAGTCCGGCCGTCAGTTTCTCGAGGCGCTCGTCCGGGCCTCGGAGAAGGTCCGGTATGAACTCGGCCGAAATGTCGAAGGGCACCGAGGCCGTGCACACGCCGTGCCCGGGCGAAGACTCGATCAGTTCAGCGGGGAAACGCGTCTTGGCAAGGATGATCCATACGGCCGCCATGGCGGGCGTGCCGGGACTCAGATGAAAGGTGAGCTCCGCATCGGCGCCGTGATGATCGAGCGAGCCGGACACGACCCGAACGGCGGCCTCGTGGATCTCTCCGAAGTCCGTCGGACCGGAGAGCGGCTCGTGGCAGACGGTCACGGTAGCCCCGGTCCGCGGCCGGAGCCACTCGACGAACGGCGCCGCCTCTCTCTCGGGGTAGTCGCTGATCAACACGGCAGCGTCGTAAGCGCGCGCGCTCAGGGCCTGGGCGACCGGCCCTTCACCGGCAAGCGGCGCTTCCCCGGGCGCTCGAAGATCGGCCCGGCCGATCCAACTGATCAGGATTCTGGTCATCGACAAACAAGATACAAAAATTCTTGTCTGAACACAAGTTTTCTTATATTCGATGAGTGCCGTCGACCCTGTGGAGAAGCGCTGCCCTGGACACCTTCGGAGTGCTCATATATATAGGGAGATACCCTGACAACCTTCCCGGTCAACTTCTTTTTCAGCTCGACATTGTCGAATTCGCCCACTCCGCTGTCTGCGATCATCCGCGCCGCGAACTGTGCCGAGATGAATACTCGGCCCGCTTCAGGTTTAAATTCAAATCGAGGCTGCCCCGACTGCAAGAACAGATCCTGGCTCCTGGCGGTCGATTGGCACCCAAAGCGGTGCCATTGTGGCACCGCAGATCAGGTATTGATGGTCTTCGAGATTCATTTTCGTCTAGCCTTCTTCCCATGCTATACTGCATTTGGAGGAGGACGTTATGGGACGAACGGCAACGAAGTCTGACAGGGGTCGCAAGCGCGATGCGGTGAGCACGCTCGCCGAGGATCGGTTGAGCGTTCTCGACCTGGCCCGCGAGTTGGGCAACGTCGCCGAGGCGTACCGGGCCGGCCACTTGTCGCTACATATCGAGCCATATACTGGGAAGGGAACCAGATGAGTACGGAAGCGCTTCAAGCCATGGCGCGAATGGCTGCAACCGTCCTGATTTTGGGCGTATGCCCGCCGGAGATGCTTCTGGCAAGGGGGGTCTCGGAAGCCGATGAGACGCGGCATTTGCCCGACGGGACGATCGCGCGCCTGGGAAAAGGAGGCCTGGGTGAAGGCGACAGGGCGGTTGCCTTTTCGCCGGTTGATCAAGGCCTCGCCGTGGCAAGTGGCATTGGCATCTGGCTTTACGATGTGGAGACGTCTCGTGTCCTCGCGCTGCTACCCACTGCGTCTTTTGTCACTTCCGTGTCGTTTTCACGCGACGGGACGATGCTCGCTTCTTCACAAGGTCACACAGTCAAGCTGTGGGACGTGGCGGCAAGAGAAGAGATCGCCACCCTTGATGAGCATACGGGTACGGTCTATTCCGTGTCGTTTTCGCTCGACGGGACGATCCTCGCCTCCGGGTCATTGGATAAAACGGTCAAGCTGTGGGACGTGGCGGCAAGAGAAGAGATCGCCACCCTTCCCGGGCATAGGGGTCCGGTCTCGTCCGTGTCGTTTTCGCTCGACGGGACGATCCTCGCCTCCGGGTCACGGATTGGCGAGGTCAGGCTGTGGGACGTGGCGGCAAGAGAAGAGATTGCCACGCTTGGCGGGCATCCGTATGGGGTCAGATCCGTGTCGTTTTCCCCCGACGGGACGATCCTCGCCTCGACGGGGTTACAGAATAGAACGATCAAGCTGTGGGACGTGGCGGCAAGAGAAGAGATCGCCACCCTCAGGGAGCATACGGGTCCGGTCCATTCCGTGTCGTTTTCGCCCGATGGGACGATCCTCGCTTCCGGGTCAGCGGATGGCACGGTCAAGCTGTGGGACGTGGCGGCAAGAGAACGGATCGCCACCCTTTCCGAGCATACGGGTACGGTCTATTCCGTGTCGTTTTCGCTCGACGGGACGATCCTCGCTTCTTCCGGGTCAGGAGATGGCACGGTCAAGCTGTGGGACGTGGCGGCAAGAGAACGGATCGCCACCCTTTCCGGGCATACGGGTACGGTCCATTCCGTGTCGTTTTCCCCCGATGGGACGATGCTCGCTTCCGGGTTGAGGAATGGCATGGTCACGCTGTGGGACGTGGCGGCAAGAGAACGGATCGCCACCCTTCCCGGGCATACGGGTCAGGTCTATTCGTTGTCGTTTTCCCCCGATGGGACGATGCTCGCTTCAGGGTCGTCATGGGATGACACGGTCACGCTGTGGGACGTGGCGGCAAGAGAACGGATCGCTACCTTTGAGGAGCATACGTCTGTGGTCTATTCCGTGTCGTTTTCCCCCGATGGGACGATCCTCGCTTCCGGGTCAGGGGATGAAACGATCAAGCTGTGGGACGTGGCGGAAAGAGAACGGATCGCCACCCTTGAGGAGCATACGGGTCAGGTCACTTCCGTGTCGTTTTCGCCCGATGGGACGATGCTCGCTTCAGGCTCAGGGTCGCGGGATCGCACGATCAAACTGTGGGATGTTGCAACAAAGCAAAGTATCGCCACACTTCCAGGGCATACGGATTGGGTCCGTTCGGTGTCGTTTTCACCCGGCGGGACGATCCTCGCTTCAGGCTCAGGGGATGAAACGATCAGGCTGTGGGACGTGGCGGCAAGACAACGGATCGCCACCCTTCCCGGGCATGCGTATGGCGTCGAGTCCGTGTCGTTTTCACGCGGCGGGACGATGCTCGCTTCTTTGGGGTCAAGGGATAACACGGTCAAGCTGTGGGACGTGGCGACAAGGGGACGGATCGCCACCTTTTCCGGGGGGCATACGGATTGGGTCTTGTCCGCGTCGCTTTCGCCCGATGGGATGATCCTCGCCTCCGGGTCGTGGGATGGCACGGTCCTGCTGTGGGATCTGTCTGCGTGGACGCAGCCCCGTCTTCGAACGCTGCGGGTGGAAATCTCCGGCGATAACCAGCAGGGCGCGCCCGGTGCCGCCTTGGCGAGCCCCTTGGTCGTTGAAGTGAGAGGTCCATACTTTCATCTCTTACCGGGTGCGCAAGTCACGTTTACGGTCACCGCGGGCGAGGGGAGGCTCAGCGGGAGGTTCACGGTTGAGAGAGCAACGACCGATGCCAACGGCCGGGCGGAGCGTATCCTCACCCTTGGTCCCGATCCGGGAACAAACACGGTCGAGGTGAGGGTTGCCGGGTTTGAGCAGGTGACGTCCTTTCATGCGGTGGGCGTAGAAACGCCCGCCACGCCGGGCATGGGCGGTACAGCCGGCTCCAGCTTTCCGGGCGATTTCGATGGGGACCTTGATGTTGACTTTGCCGACTTTCTGGCCTTCGCACACGTATTCGGGTTGACCTCATCGGATCCCGGATATCGTCTCCGTATGGATATGGACGGAAGTGGGGCCATTGACTTTGTCGATTTTGTGGTCTTTGCGGGCGCTTTTGGCACGACCTACACGGAACGCGACGCGTTGGTGGCGCTGTACCATGCGACCGATGGAGACAACTGGACGAACAGGACAAATTGGCTGATCGACACCGAACTTTCGACCTGGCACGGCGTCACGGTTTCCAACGGTCGGGTGACGCACCTGGTGCTTTCAGACAATGAGTTGAGTGGGCCGGTCCCCGCGGTCCTGGGCGGTCTGTCCAACCTCGCGGCGCTGGAACTTGGCGACAATTACTTGAGGGGGGCGATCCCGCCGGAATGGGGTCGCCTCTCCAAACTCGAGACCCTGTCTCTTGGCAGGAATGAGTTGAGTGGGCCGGTCCCATCAGAATTGGGCAACCTCTCCAACCTGGCGTTGCTGGATCTCAGCTATAATGTGCCCTTGAGGGGCCCGCTTCCGCAGAGCCTGACGACGCTCCCGAGGCTTTCGTGGGTCATCATTCGAGGAACGGGGCTGTGTGCGCCGCTTGACGCCGCCTTTCAGGCCTGGCTTCAGGGCCTCCGCGGGTGGAAAGGCAATAGCTGTCAGGCGGAGGCGACGCCAACGACAGATTTCACGTTTCCACTTGCCTCGGGCAACACTTGGAAGTATCGAGTTACGGTTGAACAGCGGCTCCCGTTGTCATCGGACTTGGTTGAACACAGTCAATGGGCGGCTGACGTGCGGTGGCAGATCTTTGGAAAGGAATCCGTTCAGGGTGTTGACGCCTACCGAATGGAGACCACTTACCGTTACACAGGTGGTCCTGAACGTGGAGAGGTTGTGACGGGGCAGTCATGGTATACGATGGAGGGAGATACCCTATGGGCAGTCGCTTCACAAGGTATCGGGATGTTGTTCCCGGAAACTGCACGACTTCACAAGGTCGCCATCAACGCGACTCAAGACATGCCTGACCTCTGGAATGTCGCCGTTTTGGTTTTCCCTTTGAAGATCAACTCGGAATGGGATTTTGGATCTCCTCATTTACCCTCCAAAAAGGTGGTGGAGGCTATTGAAGAGATATCGGTCCTGAATCAAACATTCGAAACATTCAAGGTTGTACGGATTGTTGATACCCCTTCCATTCAGCTACGCACGGAACAGTGGTTTGCCTCTATCGGCTTGATTCGAATGAAGGAGGAAATGTCGTATGTTTCAGACCAAATCGATGCGGCAGGAAACGTGATTGGGCAACTACGGGGCGGGAGAGTCGTAGATATGGAGCTGGAAAGCTATCAACCGAGATAAAGCCTTCCTCGATCCGATATGAGCTCTCGTCAACCGGAGCGGACTTCAGTTGGTCCCGGGCCTGACTCAGACCTTATGTATTGACGGGTATATGAAAGACCTCCTCCGATCTCTGTAACTTGCCGGCTGCAGGCAGGTCGGGGCTTATCCTTGGGAAAACGTCTTTCTAACCTGAATCATTCATGAATTGTCACGGATAGCTGCTTTATTCGCGAATCAATCAACGCCACCTCGGCACAATGGCTTGTCGAGCGGTTGAGAAAGCGTGTGTGAAGGTGGGGCAGACATTCCTGTCTGCCCTTCACATTGTCCTTCTGCCGGAATGCAGACAGAAGAAAGGCGTGCGTCGCCTTTATAGAGCCAATACTCGTCGTCGCGCAGTCCGGCTTTTGTGGGGTTTTCCGTGATGTAGCGGACGAAGCGCCAATATTGCTTTTCGCTGCGCACAATGTGATCATAGGATTCGTCGAGCCAGAAAGTCCCGGTGACGCCTGTGAGTTTGTTGATTTCGCGTGCAGAGGCGCCTTTTATGCCCTGCAGAATCCGCGAAAGGTCGTGGCCTCCCAGGGGTTCCATAAGGAGGTGAACGTGCGTGGGCATGATGACGGCTGCGTGAAGCCGGTGTCTTTCGCCGTCGAAACGCAAAAGACACTTCTTGACCGCTTCACGGGCATCTATGTGCGCCAGGGCACGGGAACCCATGCCGGCATTGAGCCAGGATTCGATCTTTTCATCGAAACGTCGGTTGTATTCTTTCCACTCGGCGTCTGTCCACGGTTCGGGGTGGCGCTTGTGCCACAGCTTACGCCCTTCCTGGAAGGTCCCGGGGGATCGCGTCAGCGAGGCGAAAGGGGATCCAATAGATAGCGCCGTCCTTATTCCAGTGGGGGAGACGGCGGCGAGTCGTAGCGTGCAAAGACACGGGATGCAAAGGTTCCGGTTTGAGGGTTATGAGCAGACAGGAATGTCTGCTCCACCTTTTCAACCTTTGGTTCGACGTATCGCTTCAATGCATCATCCATCCAAGACAAATCGCCTGTCGTTGCTTCCACGTCCCGAAACAGTAAGGTGTCACCGTCATCGGCCTGCTTGCGGTGACCTGCCTGCGCCGCGTTAGGCGCGGAGGCAGGCGCACAGGCAGGCTGGCCACGCCGCCGCCGTCGAAGGCGCCTTAAATCTTCTTGGCGCATCGACTTGCAAGAGCGACCCTGTCACGATTATCTTCAACGTAGTTTTCTCCCAATTCATTGTTATAACATTATTTGCGTCATCATAATACAATGACTTGGGTAAGCGAAATACCTTTTTTATGAATTATTCATGCTAATCGCTCCGCATCGTTGTTTCTTCAATCTCCTCCGGATACAGCACAACCTGTACGTAGTTTTTGGTATCGAAAAACCTCCGGAAAGCGCCCCGAATCATCTCTGCCGAAATGGTATCGATATAGTCCGGGCGTCTAAGAATATCCATCAGATCTTCGTCGTTATAGTGCATCCACCTCAGCTTGCCTATCCAGTACCGATTCCTCTTCAAGTTCACTTTATACTCGCGCGTCTGCTTCTCGCGCACCTTGGTCACGGTGAGCTCGTCGGGGCCGACCGTCTTGAGACTGTCGATCTGCTGGAAGAGCGCTTGAATCATTTCATCAACCCGTTCCGGTGCACACCCGAACGTGAGCGAAATTTCATATCGTGGCTTGGGAATCAGATATGACCTCTTCGTTATCCAGACGCCGTAGGTGCCTCCGAGCTCTTCCCGGAGCGTCTTGCGCAGCTTGATATTTGCGACATCTCTCACGGTGTTCAGCTCAAACTGACCTCCGTAGCCATATTCCTGGGGCCCGGTAAAAACAAGACTGACCGTCTTATCCCGCTCCTTGTAGGCCTGCTCCATCCTTCGCAGGGTTTTGGTCTTCGCGCGCTCGAATTCGGACGGCATTTTCACCATCGAAGGCGCCTTCAGCATACCGCTGAAAACGCCACATGAGTGAAACCGCTTGATATTTTTCACCAAAATCAGTAATTTCAGTATACGATGAAAAAGCACGCGCTAGTAAACGATCTGGAGATCGCAGCCGTGAACGCGGCCCGTGACCTGCTCGACCATGTGCTGCACCTAGAGGCCAGTTCGGTTCGCCATGACCAGCGGCTCGGAAGCGACGATCTCATAGACGGACGTATCGAGTTCGAGCACGGCGATCACACTTATGCACTCATCATCGAAGTCAAAGCGAACGGTGCTCCCCGTTTCGTCCGGTCCGCCGTCTATCAACTCAAGGGCTACCTGGCGCACGCTCGTCAGTCCGGTCACGGGGATTCCGGCACACGTTCGATCCCCATGCTCGTGAGTCCCTACTTGTCTCCCGCGTCTCGGTCGATCTGCATAGATCACGATGTCGCCTACCTGGATCTGGTCGGGAACGCTCACCTCGCCTTCGACAATGTCTATATCGATCGAGCTGTCGCGGACAGGCCCAAGTCCGAAACTCGCGCTCTAAGGTCGATCTTCACCCCGAAGGCGGCCGCAATCTTGCGGGTCCTCCTTCGCGATTCTGCCCGGGCATGGCGCGTCACCGACCTGGCGAAAGCGGCCAACGCGAGCCTCGGCCATGTGAGCAACGTTCGCAAAGCCCTGCTCACACGGGAATGGATCGAAAAGCGGAACAACGGCATCATCCTTGTCCAGCCGGATGCGCTATTGCGGACATGGCGCGAGGAATACCGCCAGTCGGCTGGCCGCCGCATCAGCGGATACACGCTCTTCCACGGTGACCAACTCAGCAAACAGTTGTCGGGAAGTCTGAATCCGGAACCACAGCATCCGCGCGCAATTTACTCGTCAAACTCGGCCGCCCAATGGTTTGCGCCCTTCGCCCGGGGCGGCACACACAGCTTCTACGCCGATGAACCCGGCGCTCGTATGCTGACGGAGACGTTGAAGCTGACTCGTGTTGGAAAGGGAACAAATGTCATCGTGCGCATCCCGAACGATGAGAATCTATTCGAAGACGCAGTTCAGCCGGCGCCAGGCATTTTCTGCGCCAGTCCGATTGTCACATACCTCGATCTTTGGAACGGCAACGATCGAGATCGTGAGGCCGCCGACCATATGGCCTCGAAGTGCTTTCCGTGGTTATGAGAGAGCCTCAATCCGCCGGTGATTACGATGACCGGACGACAACGGCGGTTAAATCCGTGCTGATCGAGATCGGCCAGGTTCTCGGCAGCTTCAATGGCAAGTTTGCGATTGTCGGCGGCGCCGTTCCCTGGCTGTTGCTGAGCGAAGCCGACATGCCCCATATCGGAACCGGAGACGTGGACCTTGGTCTCGACCCGTCCGCCCTGGGCGACGGCGAATATGTTCGACTTGTCGAAGCCCTTCAGGAACATGGCTACCATCAACGGGACAATCTGCGGCGCTTCCAACTGGTGCGCACCGTACCCGCCAGGGATGACGGGCCCGACATCGACGTCGTCGTCGACTTTCTGATGTCGCGCGACGCAGAGATTACAAAAAATACGCCGCCACTCATCAGCCAGTTTGCCGTCCAGCGTGCTGACGGCGCCGACCTGGCGCTCAGATTCTATCAGATGGTCGCCATCGAAGGAGACATGCCCGATGGGGGCAGGAATCTCGTTCGTATCGCCGTTGCGTCGATTCCAGCCCTCTTGGCCATGAAAGGCTACGCCATCGCCAATCGTCTGAAACGCAAGGACGCCTACGACATCTACTATTCTATCCGAAATTTCCCGGATGGGATCGACGCGCTCGTCGAAGCTACACGACCACTCCTCGACGTTCGATCAGCCCGGCAAGGCTACTGATTGATCTCCGACAAATTTCGCAACATCGAAGATTTCGGACCAACGAGCGTCAGAAGGTTCGTTGAAGGCTCCTATCTGCTTGGCAATCGCACAGCGGATCAGTGGCAGCAGGACGCCTTCGGACAGGTCGACGCCTGGCTCAGAGGACTTAGCTTGAGATAGACATGAGCGGAACGTCGAATGCAAAGATTCGCACCATGGACGTGCCGGTCCTCGACAAGGTGTTCGGCATGGAAGACGGTTACGTACTAGATTTCTTGAATCGAACCTTCGCTGAATTCTTCCGAGAAGAACTCCGGGTCGATATAGACGATCCTCGTTGGGCAGTTCAGGGCGGGAGCAAGGCGAAGCGCCTGCGCTATTACTTGCGACAGGCGAACCGAAAAACAGTTCTTGATACGCTGAATGCGCTTTGGGAGTACCGTGAAGCCAGCGGCGTAACTCACAACTATCCGGAATTGGACGATACGGTACGGGCTGCGTTCTCTAAAATCATTGAACGTCCCGGGGGCACGCCGCCAACACACGAGATGTCCTCCACCGCTTCCGCAGAATCGCGAATTGATGCGGTGACGGCTTCCTCTCTTGCCGGTCGCTTGCTGCACCTGTCCAAGTTGGACCCACAACCGCGTGGCTATGCATTCGAAAAATTCCTGAAGGGCATGTTCGATGCATACGGGTTGTCTGCGCGCGCTTCCTTCCGTCTGGTGGGCGAGCAAATCGACGGCAGCTTCGTCTTGCGAGACGATATCTATTTGCTCGAAGCAAAATGGACCAATGCCTTGGTCGACACAGCGACGCTTCGTTCCTTCAACGCCAAGGTAGAGGACAAGGCGAGGTGGTCCCGCGGTCTTCTGTTGAGCTATAGCGGATTCTCCTCTGAAGGGCTCACCGCATTCGGGCGCGGCAAGAGCGTCATTTGTATGGATGGCCGCGATCTCCATGATGTCCTGTCACGCCGGCTCGACTTCGCAGCCGTACTCGCCATGAAGGTTCGGCGGGCTGCCGAAACAGGTCAACCCTTCGTAAGGGTGGACGATCACACGCCTCTGTCCAGTCCATGAAATCCAGGCCCGTACTCCGCCAGCAATTCGACAGCGTTGGCGATGTTCTCCTCCTGCCAGAGCCCGATCTGGACCAGCTCTTCAACATCCTGGAGATCCCACAATATCGGTACGGCAGAGCCCAACCTACTCCAACGGTGAGTGAGGCTATCGGAGCCGGCTAGATGGGAATCCGCCAACAGATCCGTCACTTATGGACGTTATGGGATTTGTCTAGACGATGCGGACGCACTGTGAGTTGCAGACGGCCGAGCCGCGTATTTCAGGGCAACATAGCGCCGTCGCCGGTCCCTCCGCCCATAGACGGCGTGGTATATGCACCGGTTGAACATCACGAGGTCCCCCGGCGCCCTGAATCTGCTATTCGTCCACGTCGGTAACGGCGATGCTCACGACCAGGCTGACGCGCCCGCCCTGGCCGTCGCCGGCGCGCGCGATCACCGAATATCTGCGCTTCTGCTCAAAATCATACGTCCCCTTCGTCCGGATCTGCCCGGTGCTCGCGTCAATGTCGAAGTGTTCCGCATCGGCGCCCCACAGGCTGTAGGTGAGTGTATCGCCGTCGGCATCCGACGCAGAGACGGGATCCCCGATCGGCTGATCCGCCGGGGCGTTCTCAGCCACGGAGCGCGTCACGGGCGGCGCCAGGGCGAAGACCGGCGCGCGGTTCACTGTATTGCCGAAGCTTTTGGCAAAGATCACGAAGTCGGCAAACCCGATCCCACCGTCGCCGTGCAGGTCGTATTTTGCATCGTACTCCTCATCGCCCTCGCGATACCCAAAGGCGTTGGCGAACAGCACGAAATCAGCCCACTCGACCATCCCATTGCCGTCGAAATCCGGATCAGGAGGCCCGGCGATCTGTAAGGCAACGCTCACGGATCGCGTCATCGCCTCCCGGGGTTCCCCCCGGATGAGTTCCGCGCCCGCCAGCCGTATCTCGGTCTCCGATAACGCATCCGTCGCACGAAAACGCAACGTACCCACAAGGCCTGCCTGCGCAGCGTCCCCTGCCTCGCCTGCTTCAGCAGGCAGGTGCGCTGCAGGCAGGCTGCTGTCGACGGTGGCCTGACCCCCCGGCGACGCAAGACCCACCTCGACAAAGGTCGAATCCCGCACCACAAGCGATTCGGCATTCGGCAACATATCGCCCGCATCAAACGCCTCGTAAACGACCTGGGTCGAATCGTATCCCACCTGCACTGACAGATCTCGCGTGTTCTGGATATCCGCGCCCAAAATCTGAACGGGAACAACGCCACCGGGTGAGACCGTCAGAAACGAGACGTATTGATCGCCTTCGGAGTCATCCAGATCCAGCGAAAGGGAAAACAGGTCATACAAGATCAATACGGCGGTCCGCAAGACCCCAAGGGCCGACCACTCCCCGGCGCCCGCAGCGCTGCTCGCCCGCACCTGCACCTCGTATGCCGTGTCGGGGCTCAGCCCCTCAATGGTCGCGCTCGTGCCCGTCACGCCCTGCGGGCCGTCCGTGAACTCCCCGTCGCTGCCCTCCCGGTAGCGCAGATCGTAGCCGGTGATGGGCGGCCCGTCATCGGTTGGCGCGGACCAACTGACCGTCACACTGGTCGCCGATGTCTCCGTCACCATAGGCGCGTCAGGCGCGGGTGGCGGTGGCGCACGGGTCCGCACCGTGCCCGCAGCCGACCAGTCGCCGTCGCCCGCGGCACTGCTGGCCCGCACCTGCACCTCGTATGCCGTGTCGGGGCTCAACCCCTCAATGGTTGCGCTCGTGTCCTTCACGTCCTGCGGGCCGTCCGTGAACTCCCCGTCGCTGCCCTCCCGGTAGCGCAGATCGTAGCTCGTGATGGGCGAACCGTCGTTGGCCGGTTCTTCCCAACTCACCGTGACGCTACTCGTCGATGTCTCCGTCACCGTGGGCGCATCAGGCGCGGACGGTGGAGGTGGTGGTGGGGGCGGTGGACGTGACGGTGGAGGTGGTGGTGGCGACGGTGGCGGTGGAGGTTGCGGTGTGACATCGTTGTCCGCAATGGTCCCGGTCGCCCGAGCGACGCCCAGCGCCGCGCCGCGCGCGTTGCTCAACTCGACCGTGAACGTCTCGTCCGTTTCCCCTGCCGAATCGTCGATCATCGGCACGCGGATTTCCTGCGGCGTCGAACTATTCGCAGGAAACGTCAGCGTGCCCCTCGTTCGCGTATAGTCCGTGCCCTCGGTGGCCGTGCCTGCCTGCGTCGCGTAGTCCACCATCACCTCCTCGCCGCTCGCCGGGCTCAACACCACCGCGAACACCATGTCCCCGTCCCCCTCCCCTGCACGCTTGTTTTCAATCGTCAGCGTGGGCGTGTCGTCCTCATCGTCGATGATAATGGTTACGTCGATGGTGGCGTCGATGTTCGTGTCGGCATTGCCGTTTACGTCCTTGCCGTCGTGAACCGACACAGTGACCGAGTAGCTGGTCTGCTTCTCGTAATCCAGCGTGGTCCCGGCCTTCACCCCTATCTGGCCGGTGCCGCCGTCGATGGAGAACAGGGCAGCGTCGCTGCCGCCCAGGGAATAGGTCAGCGCGTCTCCGTCTTCATCGGTGGCGGTGACTGGGGCGCCGATCTCTCGGCCCGCAGGGGTGTTCTCGGCAACGGAGCGGGTGGCGTTTGCTCCTTCGTCGAACGCCGGCTCTCTGTTTCCACCGGTCCCGCCCCGTTCGAGGACGCGGAACTCGTACTCGTACAGGGGGGCAACTGCGTCGGTTTCATGTCGAACCTGGATGACTCCGTCGCCGGCCTTGCAGGCGCCGATCCAGAGCGCCTGATGGATGGCGCGGCGCCAAGGGGAGTCGATGAAATACGGGCCCTGGCAGGCTTCCTCGACGGATTTTGATGGAGTAGTTTCCCCGGGGGCGACGAAGAATCCAGGTTCGCTACCGTACATGAGTACGCCGACGTGGTCGTTGAGGTAGAGCAGAATGTCGCTGCGGGTGCGAAATCGATGCCACTCCCCGACGCGCATGTCAAGCGTTCTGGGGTCCGGGTCCAGCCATGCCTTTACACCGGAAGCCGGGGGCGGCGCCGTCACCTCTCCCGGCGTCAGATACCTGGACATCATGAACTGCGTACTCGTTGATGCCAACTCTACCTTGCCGTCGGGGGCTGATGTATCGATCCGGAATATCCTGGCATCGAGCGTGTAGTTACCATAAGTATAGTAATGACAGGCGTCGTAAATCCTTAAGTCCGTGAGGATTTCCCGGCTCTCGTCCACGGCTGCCTCGATGTCTTTGCCGGTGTCATCGCCGTTGCACCTGCCCTCGGCATCCCGATATCCTGTGATATCAGCACGGAATATGACAGAGGAATAGCTGCCAACGTCCAGGTTGCTCAAGGTGACGGTACCGGTGATCGCGGTGTTCTGCGGCACCCGGTGACCCGGGGACAGCTCAATTGAAATCGATGGCGAGGATTGTGCGTGCACGCTCGTTATCCTGCCGGTTATCATGATGAGGAGCACTGCCAGCGTGAAGAAAAAACCGGTACGGCGGATGAGCTGCCGTCGCAACTGTACACAAGTCCAACTGATCAGGATTCTGGTCATAGACAACAGTTAAGCAAAAATTCTTGTGAAAATACAATATTTCTTATGTTACGAGAGTGTCCTGAATCTGCTATTCGTCCACGCCGGTAACGGCGATGCTCACGACGATGCTCACGCGCCCGCCCTGGCCATCGGTGACGCGCACGATCACGGCATAGCCGCGCTTCTGCTCGAAGTCATACGTCCCCTTCGTCCGGATCTGCCCGGTGCTCGCGTCAATGTCGAAGTGATCCGCATCGGCGCCCCACAGGCTGTACGTGAGCGTATCGCCGTCGGTATCGCTCGCCGGGACGGGATCCCCGATCGGCTCACCTGGCAGGGCATTCTCAGCCACGGAGCGCGCCACGGGCGGCGCCAGTGCGAAGACCGGCGCGCGGTTCACTTTACTGCCGAAGCTTTTGGCGAAGATCACGAAGTCGGCAAACCCGATCCGACCGTCGCCGTGCAGGTCGTATTTTGCATCGTACTCCTCATCACCCTCGCGATACCCGAACGCGCCGGCGAACAGCACGAAATCAGCCCACTCGACCATCCCATTGTCATCGAAATCCGGATCAGGAGGCCCGGCGATCTGTAAGGCAACGCTCACGGATCGCGTCATCACCTCCGGGGGTTCACCCCGAACGACGTCTGCCCCCGCCAGCCGAATCTCGGTCTCCGATAACGCATCCGTGGCGCGAAACCGCAGCGTGCCGATCAGGCCTGTCTTCACCGTAGACCCACCCAAGGACCCAATGCTGATCTGCACAAAGGTCGAGTCCTGCTCTACAAGTGCCTGGGCATCGAGCAACACGTCACCCACATCGAATTCCTCGTAAACAACCTGGGTCGAATCGTATCCCACGCGCATCGATAGATCGCGCGTATTCTGGATATCCGCGCCGAAAATCTGAATGGGAACAACGCCACCGGGAGAGACGGCCAGAAACGAGACGGACTGATCGCCTTCGGAGTCATCCAGATCCAGCGACAGGGAAAACCGGTCATACAGGATCAATACGTCGGTCCGCAAGACCCCAAGGGCCGACCAGTCCCCGTCGCCCGTGGTACTGCTGGCCCGCACCTGCACCTCGTATGCCGTGTCGGGGCTCAACCCCTCAATGGTTGCGCTCGTGTCCGTCACGTCCTGCGGGCCGTCCGTGAACTCCCCGTCGCTGCCCTCCCGGTAGCGCAGGTCGTAGCCGGTGATGGGCGGCCCGTCATCGGTTGGCGCGGACCAACTGACCGTCACACTGGTCGCCGATGTCTCCGTCACCATAGGCGCGTCAGGCACGGGTGGAGGCGGCGCATTGGTCCGCACGAGACCCAGGGCCGACCACTCGCCGTCGCCCGCGGCACTGCTCGCCCGCACCTGTACCTCGTACGCAGTGTCCGGACTCAGCCCTGTGATGGTCGCGCTCGTGTCCGTCACGTCCTGCGGGCCGTCCATGAACTCCCCATCGCTGCCCTCCCGGTAGCGCAGGTCGTAGCTCGTGATGGCCGGCCCGTCATTGTTTGGAACGGACCAATTCACCGTCACGCCGGTTGTTGACATCTCCGTCACCGTGGGCCCATCAGGCGCGGACGGCGCAGGGGGCGGAGGAGGTGGGGGTGGGGGCGGTGGACGTGGCGGTACACGTGGCGGCGGTGGCGGCTTCGGCTTGAGAGCAAACGTGACAGAGGCGCTGAAGGCCGGACTTCCGTCCCTGGGAGCATCCACGGCGGTCACCCCTACTCTGACGGTCTCCTCCGTGGGCGGGGTGCCACTGAGCGTGCCCGTCGCCGGATCAATCGTCAGCCACGAAGGCAGAGGCGTGTCGCCGGCCTGCATGGCGCCGTACGTCAAGGCCTGCCCGTCCGGATCGCTGAAGACCACCTGATAAGTGAACGCCTCCCCGGCCGTGAAGGATTGGTCCTCCACGGCCGGGGCGACCGGCCGCCGATTGGTCCGCAAGTCCAGGGTAAGCAAGTCCTGCTCCGTCTTTGCCAGTAACACCGGTGGAATCGTCCCCGTCCAGTGGGTGTCGTAAAGCCACAGCCTCGTCAGTTCTACAGGGGCACTCAACTCGGACGGGATAGGGCCAGTGAGCTGGTTTTGGTGGAGAGTTATCTCGTGCACGGCGGTGAGATTGCCCAACTCCTCGGGGATCTCGCCGCTAAGGACGTTGCTGTTCAGGTAAAGGAATATCGCCCGGGTGAGGTTGCCCAACTCGGGGGGGATAGGACCGGTCAATTGGTTGGAATGAAGGGTTAAACTCCACAGCCTGATGAGGTTGCCCAACTCCCTGGGGATGGTGCCGCTCAGTCGGTTGTGCTGGAGCGCTAAGTCTGTCAGTCTGGTGAGGTTGCCTAACCCCTTGGGGATGGCGCCGGTCAACTGGTTTGAGTCGAGGACCAAACTGTTCAAGTTGGTCAGGTTGCCTAACCCCTTGGGGATGGTGCCGGTCAACTGGTTCTCGCCGAGGGCCAAATACCTCAGGTTTTCGAGTGACCCCAGGGCCGGGGGGATGAAGCCGGTGAGCCGGTTGTCGCTGAGGTCTATATCCCCTAAAGCAGGCAAGGGAAAGGGGCCAGTCGGGTCGCCCCACTGAGTGGGGATGGAGCCGGTGAGCCGGTTGCCGGTGAGGTATAAGCTTGTCAGCCTGGTCAGGCGGCCCAACTCCTCGGGGATCTTGCCGGTGAGCCGGTTGAAGCGGAGGACCAGTTCTGTCAGCTCGATGAGGTCGCCCAACTCCTCGGGGATCTTGCCGGTGAGGCTCTTGCTGGCGAGATCCAGCCGAGTCACCCGCGGGGGCGTGCCGGCGACGGTAATGCCGCCCCACGCGTCCATCGCAATCCCTGCCGCCCAGCTCAGGTTCCCCGTGCCACGCAGCTCGTCCTCGAGCCCCAGCAAGGTGTTGCAGTCCGCAACCAGGCCACTCAGGTCGGGGTTCGTCCCCAGTATGCGCGAATCAATGGCCGTGACGGCCGTGCTCGCGGCGCTACACTCCGGCGTCTGCGCCCTGACCGGACGAGCCACCTCCGGCACCAGCAGGACACTGCCGATGACGCAGATACCTACCCGCCAGCGGAGAGCCTCGCGTGTTCTCATTTTGACCATGAAGAGGACACCTCCACATAGGTCGATGCGCCACGGGCGTTACACCGAGTGTCTTCGTCCATCTGGTCCTCCGGGGTTCGCGCGGATCGAGTATCCGCTCTCGGTCACTTCGTAGCGGACGTGGCTGTCGAGCAAAGCGTTGATGAGGAGTGCCCTGAATTCGCTATTCGTCCACGCCGGTAACGGCGATGCTCACGACAGTGCTCACGCGCCCTCCTTCGCCATCGATAACGCGCAAGATCACGGAATAGCCGCGCTTCTGCTCGAAGTCATACATCCCCTTCGTTCGGATCTGCCCGGTGCTCGCGTCAATGGCAAAGTGATCCCCGTCGGCGCCCCACAGGCTGTAGGTGAGGGTATCGCCGTCGGCATCGCTCGCGGAGACGGGATCCCCGATCGGCTCCCCTCCCGGGGCGTTCTCTGCCACGGAGCGCGTCACCGGAGGCGTGAAGGTGAACACCGGCGCGCGGTTCACCGTGATTTCCTCCGGATCCGATCCGGCCGAGAGGTTGTCGAGGATCAACTTTGATTGGCCGGTTCTCGTGGCCGGAGTGGCTGGTATATGCAGCAGCGTATCCGCGCGAGAATGGCTACGAAGCAGGGAAGGATGATGTTGCGCGGCATCATCGAGGCGGACGGAGACCCAGGTCGGTGGATGGCCCGGGAAATGAAATAAACGCGACGATGATCCGTTTAAGGCAGGCAAGAACCCCGGGGATCGTGGAACTCGCAAAGCGCCCGTCATCGGGGCCGAGGAGCGGTCCGGAAAGATCGTGGCGCAAGTCGCGGACGATCTCTCCTGAAAGGGTGTGCCGCCTCCATCAAGCAGGCCATTGATCTGAACGGTTCTTTACTTGCCACGGATGAATACGGCTCTCAACAAGAGAGGGCGGCACGGTTCGCGTCATCATTACACGAAGCGATACACGCCTCTCTGCGTGGCGGAAGCCTGCTTCAAAAACAATCACCGCAAAGACAGGCGCGCGTTCGACAGACCGTCAATTGCAGGTTATTTTTTTTGGCGAAGTCCTGGGCAAAAATCAAAGAAATCCTGAAAGTCGACCGCGCCGTCGGCATTCAGATCGTACCACCCGTCGTACTCTTCATCGTCTTCGCTGAATCCAGAATGGCTCACAAACAGAACGTCTCGATATACCCGGCGTGCTGCACGGCAGACGACTTGGCAGGATCAGGCCCGCAGTCAACCCCGGTCTTCCGGCGGCCCCACCAGCCAGACCGTTTCCTCGGAGAGGACCCTGGCGAAACGGCCTCCGTCCTCCCGTAGCGTCTGCCATTCCTCGACGGTGTACACGAGCAGGTCGGCGGGCACGAGCAGGGCGTGGGTCGGCCATCCACGAGCCCGCTCGATAAAGGAGGCAGAACTGTTCCCGACCACCGCAACAAGGTCGAGATCGCTGCCGAACCCGGCATCCCCACGGGCGTAGGAACCAAAGTAGCCCAGCGCCACCAGGTCCCCGCGCCTCTCAGCCTGGGCAGCGGACCACGCGCGAAGCGCTTCGAGAACAGCTTCAGGCGCCGGCCAGCGCTTGATGGACGAACTGGAGGATGTCACCGGCATAACGCAGTCCCTGACCGCTCTGCAGCGAGCCGTAGTGCTCGTAGGCCGCCCCTTCCGGATGGCCGTTCGGGTAGCGTGTCGCTACGTAGAAGTTGTCGAGCGCCCGTCCCTGTTCGATGAGATGCTCGGGCGGGGCGTCCGGGAGTTCCGACAGGAGGCGGGCAACCACATAGCCCCACGCCTCCTGACCCCGGGCGAGATGGAGCGCTTTGACCGCCTTCTCGGCAGCCTGCTGCGCGGCGAAGCAGGCCCAATCGTGACGGCCTTCCCTCCGCGAGGAGGCGGCCTGCTCCAGATCGTGCTCCGCCTGGGTGAGCCAGTCCTTCCATCGCTGCGCCATCCCGTCTCCCCATCCATATTCAGATCTTAATGTGGATGCGCCGCAAAGCGGCCGGGTCGTATGGTGTCGGTTCCTGGCATGGAAGTAGATAGGAATCAACTCCATCCGCCACAAAACCGCACAGTCGAGCGGCCAGGTACCCTTGGGCTCGGCTGCGGCGGCCCTTTCTGCGGTCGTTAAAAATATCCTTAATATGATGACTTAAGCAAGGAAAAATGGTGCCGAGCGGGCCGGGTGGGTGCGGCCGTTGTGTTCCCGAATCGGTTTCTCCGGCTTCCGGCTCCTGTCGAGGGTTTGCGAGCGCCATCCATCCGCGTCAGAAACCGATTCACCTTCTCGCGCAGCAAACCGCCCGCCAGCGCCCCGCAGGCCGCTGCCGATTCACTCCCGTCGCGTACGTGGGAATCCGTGCTGTCGCGTTGTCCACAGGTCTTCAAAAAAAGAATCTGAAAGATAGATCACGCCGCCGGGCGTCCTGTCCGCGCCGGATGCCCGGCAGAATGGAGAGTATGTTATCTGTATCGACGACCAGCCCCATCCGGACACATCAGGCAACGCAAGGCGCGTCTTGCGAAAGAGGTGGCCGCCGCGACTTCGTCCCGCCGGGCCGGTCGAGAGGCGGTCTTGAAACCCACGTCGGGACGAGGGCGGGACGCCCTCGCTCCGGGGTTCTTCGCTTCGTTCGAGGCGTACACTTACTGCCCCGCGGCGGGTGCTGAACGCCTGGGCCACCGGCCCGTTGCCGACAGGCAGCGCTTCCCCAGGCGCTCGAAGATCGGCCCGGCCGATCCAACTGATCAGGATTCTGGTCGCAGATAACAGTAAAACAAAAATTCTTGTGAAAATACAATATTTCTTATGTTACGAGAATACCCTGAATCTGCTATTCGTCCACGCCGGTGACGGCGATGCTCACGACGAGGCTGACGCGCCCGCCCTGGCCGTCGCCTGCGCGCACGATCACCGCGTATCCTTTCTTTTCCTCAAAGTCATACGTCCCCTTCGTCCGGATCTGCCCGGTGCTCGCGTCAATGTCGAAGTGTTCCGCATCGGCGCCCCACAAGGTATAGGTGAGTGTATCGCCATCGGCATCCGAGGCAGAGACGGGATCCCCGATCGGCTCACCCGCCGGTGCGTTCTCGGCCACGGAACGCGCTACGGGCGGAGCCGGGTCAAAGACCGGCGCGCGGTTCACTGTATCGCCGAAGCTTCCGGCGAAGATCACGAAGTCGGAGAACCCGATCCCGCCATCGCCATTCAGGTCGTATATCACATCATACTTCCCTGCTTGCGCGCTGCGCGCAGGCAAGTCATCGCCCTCCCCATACCCGAACGCACCGGCGAACAGCACAAAATCGGCGAACTCGACCACCCCATTGCCGTCGAAATCCGGATCAGGCGGCGCAGCCGCCTGCAGGGCGACACTCACGGATCGCGTCATCACCTCCGGGAACTCACCCCGAACGACGTCCGCGCCCGCCAGCCGAATCTCGGTCTCCGATAACGCATCCGTCGTGCGAAACCGCAGCGTGCCCACAAGGCCTGCCGTGGCCTGGCCCGCCGGAGACACGATCCCTACCTCGACAAAGGTCGAATCCCGCTCCACAAGCGATTCGGCATTCGACAACATATCGCCCGCATCGAAGGCCTCAAAGACAACCTGGGTCGAATCGTATCCCACGCGCATGGAAAGACCGCGCGTGTTCCGGATATCCGCGCCGAAAATCTGAACGGGAACGACGCGACCGGGTGAGACCGTCAGAAACGAGAGGTCCTGATCGCCTTCGGAGCCGTCCAGATCCAGCGAAAGGGAAAAACGGTCATTCAGGATTGGCACGTTGGTTCGAACCGTGCCCACGGCCGACCAGTCCCCGTCGCCGGCGACGCTGCTCGCCCGCACCTGCACCTCGTATGCCGTGTCGGGGCTCAACCCCTCAATGGTTGCGCTCGTGTCCGTCACGTCCTGAGGGCCGTCTGCGAACTCCCCATCGCTCCTCTCCCGGTAGCGCAGATCGTAGCTCGTGACAGGCGGACCGTCATCGGTCGGCGCGGTCCAACTGATCGTCACACTGGTCGTTGATGTCTCCGTCACCGTGGGCGCAGCAGGCGCGGGTGGCGGTGGCGCACGGGTTCGCCCAAGGCCCACGGCCGACCACTCGCCGTCGCCCGCGGCACTGCTCGCCCGCACCCGCACCTCGTATGCCGTGTCGGGGCTTAACCCGTCAATGGTTGCGCTCGTGTCCGTCACGTCCTGAGGACCGTCCGTGAACGCCCCGTCGCTCCCCTCCCGGTAGCGCAGATCGTAGCTCGTGATGGCCGGCCCGTCGTTGGCCGGTTCTTCCCAACTCACCGTGACGCTGGTTGTCGATGTCTCCGTCACCATAGGCGCGTCGGGCGCGGACGGCGGTGGAGGTCGGGGGGGGGGGGGGGGGGGGGGGGTGAGTGAGGTCTCATCGTTGTCGGTCAGGGCCACCGTGGCCGAAGGCCCCTTCGTGATCCGGGGCGGCAGCGTGCCAAAGCCGAGAGCCACCGTCTCGCCATCGTCATCCTCGGCATCGTCGGTCGCCACGACAGTAAGGGTACGCTCCCGTTCACTCGGGCCGAAGGTCACGCTTGCTGGCACGCCGGAATAGTCGCCGACCCCAGCCCCATTGCCAGGCGTGTGCGTCAGCGGGATCATCACCGTGCGTTCCGGATCGGCGCTCAGCCGCACCCTTACCGTGGCCGCGTCACCGCCTTCCGTTGCAGTGTACCGCGTCTGATCGAACGACACCTCTACCTCTGGAACATTGGTATCCGTAATCGCAACCGTGGCTGGTGCTGGGCTGCCCACACCAACCCGGGCCGGTAGGGAGCCGAAGCGGAGTTCGACTCTCTCGTCGTCGTCATCCTCGGTGTCGTTGATAGCGGTAAAATTGAAAGCCTGCGAGGTCTTACCGGCGGCGAAGGTCACGCTCTGCGGCACCCCCGAATAGTCGGCCGTTGTTGCACCGTTCTGCGGCGTTGCCGTCAGTGGAATGGTCACCTCGCGCTCCGGATCGGCGCTCAGCCGCACCGTTACCTCCACGGTCTCGCCCTCGTTTACCGCGTACGTTGCCTTCCGGAACGACACCTCTACCTGCGGGTCGTCGTCGTCCTCAATGGTCCCGGTCACCGCCAGGGTCGTCCCGCCGCCTGCCAGGATCGCGTTCAGCGCGTTGCTCAGCGTCACGTTGAAGGTCTTCTCCTCAATCGCATCGTCCACGTCGTCGTCGAGGATCGGTACGCGGATCTCCTGAGGTATCGTACTATTTTCAGGGAAGGTCAGCGTGCCGCCCTGCGCCGTGTAGTCCGTCCCCTGAATGGCCGTGCCGTTCGAGGTCGCGTACTCCACGGTCGCTTCGTTGCTCGTCGCCTGGCTCAACCTCACGTCGAACACCATGTCCCCGTCCCCTTCTGCTACTTGCTCGCTCTCAATCGTCAGGGTCGGCGCGTCGTTCTCGATGATCGTCACCCGCACGTCCTCCGCCGTAACCGAGCCGTAGTCTCCGCCGCTCACCGTATGCCTCAGCGTCACCGGGGAGTCCCCCAGGGCATCATCGTCTTCGACCGCGTCTACCGTCACGGCCTGCAGCGTACTCCAATTGTCCGCCGTGAACGTCAAGGTCACCGGCGATCCGCGCACGCTCACATCCCCGGAGGCGTCCGCAACCGCCACCGTCACCGGCCCGGTCGGCTCTGAAGTCAACACAACCGTATAGGTCGCGCTGCTGCCCTCGGACACCGTCAGCGTCGTCGCCGACACAGTCACCCCGCGATCATCGTTGTCGTCCAGGGTCACCGTTGCAGGGTTGCCTGCAGTAACCCCGTCCGGCAACGGGCTGCCGAAGCCGAGGTCGACCGTTTCGCCGTCGTCATCCACCCGGTCGTCGGTCGCGGTGACGGTAAAGGTCTGCAAGGTCGGACCGCCGCTGGTGAAGGTCACGCTTGACGGCAACGAGTAGTCGGAAGCCGTCGCACCCCCCTGCGGCGTCGCTGTCAGCGGAATCTCGACCGTGCGTTCCGGATCGGCGCTCAGCTTCACCGTCGCCTCAGCCGCGGTTCCGCCCTCCGTAGCCGTATAGCTCCCCCGGACGAACGCCACCGTCACTTCCGGGTCGTCATCGTCGCGGATCGTACCGGTCGCCTGGTTATCGTCCAAAGTCGCGTGCTGCGGGTTGCTCAGCGTCACTCTGAGCGTCTCCGCCTCGTCCTCATCTTCCGGGTCGTTGAGGATCGGCACCTCTATCGTCTGCTCCGTCGTCCGGGCAGGGAAGGTCAGAGTGCCCGTCTTCCGCGTGTAATCCGTCCCCTGCTGGGCCGTCCCGTTCGAGGTCGCGAAAGACACCGTCACCTCGTTGCTCGTCTCCTGGCTCAGCCGCACCTTGAACACCATGCGGCCGTCGCCCTCCGCCGCGCTCGTGTCCGCAACGCTCAGCGCCGGCTCGTCGTTCTCGGTAATCGTCACCGTTACATCCTCCGCCGTAACCGGGCCGTAGTCCCCGCCGCTCACCGTATGCCTCAGCGTCACCGCCAGATCCGCCAGGGCGTCATCATCTTCGGCCGCGTCCACCGTGAACGTCTGCCCAGCGTCCCAATTGTCCACCGTGAACGTCAACGGCGATCCGCTCACGCTCACGTCCCCTGAGGCGCCCGAAACCTCCACCGTCACATCATCGGTCGGCTCTGAGGTCAGCACCACCGTGTAGGTATTGCTGCCGCCCTCCGGTACTGTAAGCGCCGTCTCCGACACCCTCACGCCGCGCTCGTCGTCGTCGGTGACCGCCACAGAGGCGGAGGCGGCCGTACCCAGCGTATATCCCGCACCCGCCGTGACCTCCGCCGTGATCTCGCCGTTGGCCTCGTCCACCGCGTCGGCTTGCGTCTCCACGGTCAGCGGGGCCGTCGCCGCGCCCGCGGTGAACGCAACCGTCGTCGGCGCCTGATAGGAATCCGCGGTTTTGATGACCTCGCCCGCCTGGGTCACGCGCACATTGACGGTCAGGTCGTTCGTCGCCGAACCCGCCCGGGTCAGCGTAAACTCAATGGCCGTTCCTTCCGTTACCGAAGTCGTGCCCCCCCCCGGTGCAATGGTCACCGCCGGGGTCTCGTCCACGTCCGTGACGTTGATCGCCACGTCCAGCAGCGCGCCTGTGGATGTGCCATTTGAGGCATGTACCGTCACCACGTATACATTGTCGCGGTTTGAATCTGCCGGATTCTCGTAGTCGGGTGGCCTCTTAAAAGTGAGCACGCCGGCGCGGCTGATGGAGAAGTCGCTTTTGTCATCTCCATATAGTCTATAGGTGACAGTGGCGCCTCCCGCGTTGGTCACCGGGTAGGTGGCCACCCCAGAGGCGCCGTTCTCCGCGTAGTCGGTCGAGGTGCTTCCGGACACTACGAGTGGCGGGTCCTGGTCGTCCACGACTACGTTGATAAACGTCCAGTTAGCGTTGTTAACGCCGACGATTTGATGCAATACTGCCGCCCAGGCATCGACAGAGTCATTGTCGTCATAGGTGGATACCGTCACTGTTTGGGGATCATCCCAGTTATCCGGAGTGAACGTCATTTGTGCGGGCATCACCTGCACAATGGCATAGGGCATTACTTTTACAGTCACATTCTCCGACGGTTGCGAGGCAAGTTTAACGGTGTACGTTCCGCTGCTGCCTTCCGGTATCGTGATCTCACCCGGGGTCAATACCGCTCCATCAACCAAATTGGAGCCAGGAGACCCAGCGTTGTTCTGCACCGTCTGGGAGGAGAAGTAAGGAACGGCGTTCCCGGCAGCGTCAACGAGAAGGCCGCCTGCGTTTCTGACGAATATGTTGTTGTAGGCGACTCGGACCTCATCTCCGGGCCCTGCATAATATGCCATCCGTAGCGTGAGATCGGTGCCGGAAAGTGAGGCCCTTTCTTGAGTATAGATCACACGCCCGTTGATGGACATCTCGAAGGCCGCTCTCAAGAAAAGTTGTAGAGGAGCGCCAGACCACTCCTTGACGTATCTCACCAGCGGACTAATGAAGATCTCTTCGCTGAAAGTAATGGTGACATAACCACCGTCGGTCCTTGCGCTCACAAACACCGGGCGAACGGTGTCACTTTCCTGGCCGGTAGCCTCGGCCGGCCAGGCGGACAGAAGCAGGACGGCGCACAGGGCCGGTTCCAGTAGCCGGTAACGATTTTCAGGTCTGCTCACGAAGTATCCTCCTTGAGTTCGCAATCTCCGCAGGTGTTGAACCGGATCTCTTTGATCCGATACGGTCTTTGTCGTCGTGCCGACTCCGTTCGAGGTCACAGGCCGCCGCAGTTCCGGTCCGATCCCGCAGCCTCCGGCTCCGGCGGCGCAAGCCACCGGTACGCCAGCCGGTCCCGACGCGCCGATGAGTGGCCTATAGGGTTGGCGGGAAACGGAAGCCTCCGGACGAACCAGCCTTTTAACGGATGCAGCCGGAAGCCCGGCAGATCCAAGTCGTGGGCATTTCCGCCTCGTACATAGGCAAAATTCGTGCCGGATTTGTGCAATACAGACAACACATTGTAGATGAAGGAGTTAGGGTATATGCAAGGCCGCTTGTAAAAATATCGACACGTTGCAAAATGCCGCACGCCAGACCGCCCAGGCGACCGTTTCACGGCTCCGGAAGATTTTTTAAATGGATGTTTACTTAAGGACTTACGTGGAAAACCGGATGGAGAGACAGAGGATATGTTGCAATTCGCAGCGCGAGGCGCGTTTTGCAACGCGTCGGGAGCGTTTCGGGAGCCCTGGCAAGGCGTTTGAAATCCGCATCGGGCCGAGGGTGTTCGTCAACCTTCTCAAGGGCTGCCGCCGATTCCTTGCCGATGCGCGAGAAGCTACTGATCGCCTTCGGAGTCATCCAGATCCAGCGACAGGGAAAACAGGTCATACAGGATTATTACAGCGGTCCGCAAGACCCCAAGGGCCGACCAGTCCCCGTCGCCCGCAGCACTGCTCGCCCGCACCTGCACCTCGTATGCCGTGTCGGGGCTCAGCCCCTCAATGGTTGCGCTCGTGTCCGTCACACCCTGCGGGCCGTCCGTGAACGCCCGTCGCTGCCTTTCAAATGTAATTTTTGACATATTTGCGGCAGTGCCGCATATTAAAGTGGATGCGAATCGTTACTACCAAGACGTACGGGCGGGCCATCCGCAAGCTCATGTCGGAAGCAGAACGGCAAAAGATGGAGGCGGCGATCATTGCCGATCTCACCGGGGCGCCTGTGCTCCCGGGAACGGGAGGAATTCGCAAGTTGCGTTGGGCAGCGTCCGGACGGGGAAAGCGAGGTGGAATCCGCACCATTTACTTCCATCACGCCGGACCCGAGACCCTCTATATGCTGACGGCCTATGCCAAGGCAGACCGGGAAGACCTGTCCCGGCTGGTGGCCACGATCAAGAAAGAAGAGGCAAACAGATGACAACGGAGCGAACCCAGGTGGGTCGAGAGGTAGAAGCGGCCTTGGGCGAGGTGCTTGCACACGTGCGCGGCGAAGTCGCGCTTCCGTGCCGCATTGTCGACGATCCCGCCGCGGAACACATTCTGGCACTGCGGAAACGTATGAAGCTGAGTCGCCGGAAGTTCGCCGACCGGTTCGGCCTCGATGCACGTGCGTTGCAGGATTGGGAACAGGGGCGCCGGGTGCCGGACCGCGCCGCCCGTGTCCTGCTGACCGTTATTGACCGCGACCCGGAGGCGGTCGTGCGCGCGCTCGGCGAGTAAATGGCGGAACGAACCCCGTTCTCGAGCGCGCGGACCAGACGCGCAGCTTAGCCTCATTGACGGCTGCGAAGCTCAACGGTCCCGTCAGAGTATTTTCGCCCCTTGAGTATCAACCTTCTTCCGCTACTTCCGCCTTCGCCTCCGCCGCTTCGGCCTGGCCTTGGCCGCCAGCGGCACCAGCATTTTTTCGTACAGGCCGAGCAGGTGTTCGACACGCTCGCGCTCGGAGGTGAAGCCGCTACGTCGGTACAGCCTATCGACGGCGCGGTCCAGGGCCTGGTGCGCTTTGCGGAGATCTGCGGGCAGAGATCAGGGTCGTAGAGGTCAGCCAGCGTCGCATCGGGATAAGCAGCGCGGGCGGCGAGGATGGCGTCGGCGTGAGGCGCGAAGCGTTGTAGTGTTTCTGCGGGGACTGGCGGTAGGGAGAAGGTGTTATAGATAACGCCGATCCCGTATGAAAAGTCACTCTTGAGCCGCCCGCCGATATTCCTGACCCATGCCATGTGCATTGTAGATGTGAGGAGTCCAAACTGCCAAAGGGTGGCGTTCGGCAGTATACGTATCTTGTTGCTCGGAATGACCGGCGGCTCCAGCCACGCAATCGGGATGTAATCCCGCCGTTCGGAACTGACCTCCGGCACGACCAAAAAAGGCGCAGTGGGAATGACGTTGACGTGGTAGAGCATCGGCGTCGCAGCGAGTGCTTGGGTGGGCTTACTCTTGCTTGCCAACCGATAGGCGCGGACCGCGGCGATGCGCTCGCGGACTTTCGGCAGCGTTTTCAGAACCTGGGGTGGTGCGTCGGCCAGGTGCAATATCCAGCGCTCTCCACCCTGCAAAAACTCGCGGCTTCCCACGAAGGGGCGCAGATACGGCTCAGCGTCCGGTTCTTCGCACAGAAAAGCGGTGCGTTCGTCGACGTTGAAAATATAGTGGCCGCCATCGATGGGCTTGGAACCGATGATAAGTTTCGGCAGCCCATTCAGGGGCCGTGCCGATTCCTTTACCACAACCCGAGAATCGGCCAGTCCGCTGGCGTCGAACAGATAGGGCGAGAGGGCCGCATGACGGCTCTCTTGCGGATCGCCTTTGGGGGTGTCGTAGGAAAACAGCTGCTTCTCTCTTGGCGCGTCACCCCGTTTGGCCAATCCCATAATGACCACGTGAACGTGCGCCATGCCGCGAGCGTCCGATCCCCACGCAAAGGTGCGGTGCGCAAAGGCGATGTCCAGCTTGCAACGGTCGAACAAAATCGGCCAAAGCTGCGCGACCTGTTCGCCCTGTGTGATGGAATTGGTCGCCACAAAGCCGATCCGCGCCGCGCTCTGCTGCACGTATCCGCCGGCCCTGATGAACCACGCGGTAACGTAGTCGAGGGTGCCGCCGCTTTTGCCCAGCGCGGCAATGCGGCGCACCTGTTCGCGCTGTGACGGGGATTGGAACTTCGCGCCCACGAACGGTGGATTGCCCAAGACGTAGAAACATTCCTCCGGCGGCAGCAATTCGGACCAATCAATCTCCAGCGCGTCGCCATGCCGGATGTGGGGCGACTTCTCCAGCGGAATCCGCGTGTACGTCTGGCCGAACTCCAGGCTCAGCCGGTTGTTCATAATGTGGTCCATCATCCACAGGGCGACCTCGGCGATGTGCGCAGGAAATTCCCCCAACTCAATGCCGTAAAACTGATCCACGTCGACCACCGAAAGTATCTCTGCAAAGGCGTCGTATTGGCGCCGCGGGCGAATCTCTTTGAGCGCCTCAATTTCCAATGCCCGCAATTCGCGGTAGGCGATGACGAGGAAATTGCCGCAGCCGCAGGCCGGGTCAAAGAAGCGGAGGTCACCGAGCCGCAACTGAAAGGCGATCAGTTCGGGAATGCGGCGGGTGTCATGGCGCGACTTCAGACGCCGGAACTCCGCACGCAGGTCGTCGAGGAACAGCGGCTCAATGACCTTGAGGATGTTTTGTTCGGTGGTGTAGTGCGCGCCCTGAGCCCGGCGCTCGTCCTTTTCCATTACCGACTGAAATAGCGAGCCAAAGATCGCCGGAGAAATATCGGACCAATTGAAATGGCAAGCGTCAATGAGCCGCTGGCGCATCGGGGCATCAAACGATGGAATGAGCAATGGGTCGCGGAACAGATCGCCGTTCACGTAGGGGAAGCGGACAAGGTCTTCGTCGAGGTGTTTCGAGCGGCGGTCTGCGGGCGTGTTGAGCACCTGGAACAGCTGCGCCAGCCAGCCGCCGAGGTCTGAGCCGTCTTCCCGCGTCCGGTTTTCCAGCAGGTCGAGGAAGATGTCGCGTGGCTCGAAGATGCCGGTGTCGTCCGCGAAGAAACAGAAGACGATGCGGACGAGGAATTGCTCCAGGTCGTGGCTGGCGTAGCCGGAGGCCGCCAGCGCGTCGTGCAGGTCGCCGACGCGCTCGGACGCTCTGATGTTGACCGGATCTTGATCCCTGAAGGTCCGCTTCTGCACGCCCAGAATAAAGCCGAACTTTTCGACGTGTTGGGGCAGGTCGGCGAGAGCGAAGGCAACGTTTTCGTCTTCATCGAGGTCGTATAGCTCAAACGTTGCGAAGTCGCTCAGCAGGATGTAGCGCGGCAGGTCGGCATCCCTGAGGCCGGGGAAGTAGGAGAGGGCCTGGGTCTTGGCGGCGGTGAGGTCGCGGCCGGCGCTTTTCTGCTCGACGAGCAGGACGCCTTTCCAGAACAGGTCGATAAAGCCGCGCTTATCGCCAAGCAATTTAACGGGTTCCTCAAACGCGGCCACCCGGCGCACGGGCACGTCGAAGATATCGAAAAAGTCGCGGTAGAAGAGCTGAGTCTGGCCCTTCTCGTAGCCCGCGTCTTTCCAGTCTTGAGCGAACCGGGCAGCGCGGGCGCGGATTTCATTCCACGACAGACGCATATAAATGGGTTCTCCCGTACCGGGTAGCCCAGTATAACGAAAATTCGAGACGCTGCCAGCAGCGTCTCGAATTGGTGCCGGGACTTGCGGCGAGCCGGGGCGACAGGTGGCGCCTGATCTCTTCTTCGCGGCACATCATCGGTGGCCTCCAAACCCGAGCCGCATATCACGACCCTCCTTCAATGCCAGTCGACGAAGTCCACGTCGCTGGCATGCACGTCCTCGGTGCCGTCTTGCTAGCTTCCGGAAGGCTGCCCCGGCAGGAGCGCTCCGGCAACGCCTCCGGCAGCGCACCCGCCTGTCAACGCGACCTGCCGTAAGATCGAGAGCCGCTTCGATCACCAGCGTCTCCCCATCGCGATGGATGGGAGGCGTCAGTCGCCGAGCAGGTATTTCAAGGTGAGCGTCAACGACCCATGGCCGATGCCGCTGACCTTGGTGAGGCTGGTCAGGCCTTCGACCGGATGCACGGAGTAGCCGTCCGTGTCCTCGATGTCGCCCACGTGAGTATAGGCCAGCTTCAGGTCGAGCATGGCCTTGTCGCTCACGCAGTGGCCGGCGCCGGCGTAGAGGTGTTTGGCGAGGGCGGTATCGGACAGGTCAACATCCTGCCGGGAGTCGAACGACTGCAGTGGAGGATCGGAAGGACTCGGCGTACCCGTGTATTTAGTGCTGAAATGCAGCTTGGACACCTCGACGAAGGAGAGACCCAGTCCGGCGCCCAGGTAAGGCGTGATTCGGTTGGCTGCAAGCGGAAAATCGTAGTAGGCGCTGAGCGACAGCGTGCGCGTCGTCAGATCCCCAACCGAGGCCGTGGCATTGGATTGAATGTCATTTCCGGCATCCCGGATCAGCGTCCCGTCCAGGTAGGTGATCCCGGTAAATTTCTGATCAATGTCGTTTTTCCGCTGGGCCGCCGACAGCTCCAGGCGCGCCCGGCCGGTGTTGCGGCCGATCAAGACTTCGAACGCGGTACCGGTACCCGCATCGAGGTCGTAGCGCCAGCGGTAGCCGTCGGGCGTTCTGCCGGGGAGAAGACTGCAATCTTCATCCGGATAACAGGTCGTATCCCGGTTGTGGCCCACCTGCTCCATGCTGGAAGACCGATTCGCCCCGGCCCCGGCGCTCACGTACCACCCGGAGAGCCGCGGCTCTCCGGCCGCGCTCTCGCCCGATGCGCCGAGCGCCACGCAGACCCCCAACGCTCCACTGAAAGCGCGCAAAAGCACCGATGATAGCCGCATCACGACACCTCCCGTCTGATTCGATGACCGGACAAATGCGAGCGGTACGCCCCCATTCTCCGTAGATCGTAGTGTCGGCATATGTATCCTGGCCTACGAGGCTGGCTCGACTCGCGGTGGGTGTCGCTTTTGGTGCATCAGCGCCCGATAGGTCCGGACATGCTTCTCCGATGGCAGGATGCGCCATCCCTCGGCAAGCGCTTCGATACGGATATGGCCGTCTTGCTCGAGCGCCTTCCAATGTTTTTTTGCGTGCGTCACCTTCTCCCGTTTCGTGGCTGGTGTCAAGGCCCTTACATCCACGCCGGGCCAACAGGCGCGGATCAGATCGGAAAACGACACCACCGGATACCGGTCGGCTTTCGGGTTGCGCCCTCTGTTCATCGCTGGCGCCGCATCGGGACGGTAAGGGCGGGCAGCGGGCGTCCCGTCCTCCTCGGCGTGGGTTGCGCCGTCCTCCCCGTCAATCAAATGCCCCTGTTCATTGCGTGACTCCGGCCGCGTGGGGTCGATGATCTCTCCGTTTTGCTCGCCGTAGCGGTCAATCACGTCCGCCGCCGCCAGATACGCGTTGAATTGCGGCGCGGATCGTCTGCCCGTGGCGCGCACTGCCTCCTTGAGCACCCTGGGCCCTTGCCTTGCGTCCGGCGGCAGGATGACGTCAAAGAAAATCGAGTCTTCATCATCCGATGGGGCCAGGCTGGTTGTGACCGTCACGGGCCTCCACGAGCGCAGCTGACCACTGGTGGGATCCATGAACGGCACGTACGCGTTGACATGGAGGTCGTGCAGGCCCTTGTGGATGTGCTCGAGCTGCGTGTGCTTCTTGAACTTGCCGTCCGGGTACAGATAGTCCGCGAGGTTCCCCAGGGTGCAGCGGATGGTCGCGCGGTCCTGCCCTTCCTCGAGGGCCATAATGACCTCGAGGAAAATCCGCACCGCGTGGCTTACGTGCCCCTTGCGAATTTTGGTCTGCATGCCGGCGCAGTCCAACGGAAGCAATCCGTTTGCCGGCCGGATCACGCTTTCCGGCTCCAGGCCGGGGAGATTCATCTGATAGGATTCGGGGATGGGGTCGTCGTCCGTATCGGCATATCGTTGAAGCGCGGCGAGGGTGTCGTCGGCAAACAACATATCACGGATGCTTCCCATCGGATGTTTCAGGATCTCGGCGACCGGCTCCGGCCTTGGGGTATGCTCCGGGCGACGAGATTGCGATCGGCCCTCCCGCAGCAGCCCCTCGCTCCACAGCCACTGCAGCGCCGCTGCTCGGTCCATCCGGAGCACGTACATCACCATCGCGACCGCGCCTCCGCTGACGCCGGTTTCGAAGTCCGTGAACGCACCCTTGGCCAGGTCCAGCCTGACGATGCCGCCCTCGCCCCACCGCCATTCGCGTTTCGTCTTGAGGTCAGGCTCCCCTATGAGCCGGCAGGCCACCTCGGGCGCCATCGCAACCCAGTTTACGTCGTCACGCATTCCCTGCACGTTCTGCATTCTCCCTGCCCCTTCAACAACGACAGCCGCCTGTCGCGTCGTCCATTGCGCCCGTTTCGACACGAGTGAATCGCTCAACGCGCAAGCGAAAAAACGCGCGAAAGTTTCTGCCTATCCACCAAGCCTCGGGAGCGAGCCGTGGCCTTTGTTCAGGGTTTGTATCCAGCAGGCGACTCGACATATCAGACCCGCCTGAGCGCTAACGCCGCACCCCTTGGTGAATAGCCGACACAGTATTTCCAAGTCTCCATAATAGGCCCCCTGCTAAACTTTGTCACGCAGATATTAAGGAGAGCGCCATATAGTCGACACCCTACGCCCGGCGGGCTCGGGCACTCGACACGAACGGGTCCAGGTTGGAAGAGAGAGGCGCAGGAGCCCGCGGTAGGTGCAAAGGCCCCGTGTCCCTGGGTGCCCGATGAGCGAGATGTCCGGCTGATCATAACCGAGGGGTCTTGCGGGTGTATCGAAGGGCGCGCGACGGCAAAATCCGGTCAAGCCAGCCACGTCTCCGACAACCGCATTATTGGGGGAGTTATAGCAGGAAAGTTGCCGGAACGAGAAATTTACTTCTCGCCGGCCTTCCTGGCCGGGGGCTTCGCTGACGCGAACCTGGCTTTAGCGATGGCACTCGGGGCCGGCGTTGATATGCACGACCCTTGTGGTTGGGCGGCTCCGATTGGACCCCGTGGATTGCAGTTTTCTTGTCTTTGCTCATTTCTTCACTCAACCTGAATCATTCATAAATTTGCTGAAAATTTCCATCATTTTATGTAGAACAATCCGTTATCCAATTTGAGCTAAAAGACTTTGTTTGGGTGCAATAACTGGAAAGCGCAGTATTCACGCAGATTTTTCAGATTTCACGAGGGATTCGGCCCAGATGTCATCGCGGCCGTGGCGTTTCGGCTCTCTAGCTGCTTCGGCGTTCCTCCTCCCCATGGGTTCGGGCCCTCTGTGGGACGGGGTCAGGTGCGGGGGCGGATGTGGGGGCGGGTCCCGCAGTGGGCATCAGGCGGGGGGAGGCGTTCATTCCTTTCGCGGCACCGGTCGTTTCCAGTAAGGCTGAGTCGCCACGGCCCGAGCCTCCCCGGCGTTTGAGGGGCCTGCCTGCGCCGCGTTGGGCGCGGCAGGCAGGCGCCCTTCTTTTGTCACCTTTTCTTGGGCGACAAGAAAAGGTGAGTACGGGTGACTTCCTAACCTTCTTTTATGAATTATTCAGGTTAGAGAAAGTTACCGGAAGCGGACCCCTATATCAGATTCAGTTCCGTGAGCTTGGCTCTCAACTCGCCGGTTCCCTGCACGAGGTGGGCCGCCCATCCGAACGAGATGGCCCCGTCGATGTTTGCTTGCGTGTCGTCAAAAAGAACAACACGTTCAGGTTCAACTTCCATCCGCTCACTCACATACGCGTAGGTGGCCATGTCCGGCTTTACCATACCTGTTTCGTAAGAGACAAACGCATGCTCGAACCACGCTCCAACGCCGAGCCGATCTCGAATCTCCGGCCATTGTACCGTGTTCGTGTTGCACAGGCACGCCACTGGGTTTCTCCTTCCGACAGCGGACACGATGGCTTCCGCCTCAGGAAACAGCTCTCCCATCCAACTGCGCAACACCTCTTCAAACGAAGACACGGTTAATGGGAGGCCCAGCTCGGCAACGAATTTCGAGCCGAACTCCTCATAGGAAATCTTCCCGGATTCGAATGCTCGAGCGACATCGAGACTGAGCCATTTGTGCCGGACTTCGTCTGCGCTGAGACCCGTCCACTTCATTAGATCGGGCATCCCCGTCAGCTTCACAAGAACACCTCCGACATCGAAGACGACCAGATCGTACAAATTGCTTGAACTCCAATTCAGGTCACGTTTCGGAGATGTGCGAACCCCCCAGGGTTTGACCGAACGGGGCCAGGCGCACACCCCCTGCTATGCGCAGTGTTCGGGCCTTTACTGAAATGCCTGCCCTGAGCCATGGGCCTGCTCGACGTTTCTCTTCCTCACATCTACGTCCGGATTGCCCACGCCGCCCAAGATCACAAATTCCGTTCGCGTTATTCCCTTTTCAACGCAAACTCGGTCCTGCATCGTGCGAACGGCTCCGATCCATCGCGAAATCCGGACGGCCTCGCCCCGCTACAGAGCAGGGTCTATCTGCTTATGGAACTGCTTTGCCCCGTTTTTGATGGTCATCACGACCGCGCTTTTGGTTGGATGACGGTTTTCGTCATAACCGGCAATACGCGTTGCGCCGGCGTAGTTCGAAGTCGCTGCCAGTTGCTTCCGTACCGCATCCGGGTCCAGGCTTTCCGCTCTCTCTACGGCTTCGAAAAGGAGCTTGACGGCATCGTAGCTCACGGCATCTCCACCGCTGGGGGCAACCTCGTAGAGGGATTGGTAGGTGTCCACAAACGCCCGCGCACCCGGTTCATCGGTGTCGGGCGAAAAGTGGCTGCTGAAATAGCTGCCTTCCACTTCGGCAGTTGTGTTCGCGAACAAGCTCGGATTGTCCCAGGAGTCGGCCCCGAGGAAAAGCACCGGCTCGCCGGCGTTGTTTTGCAGCGGAAGCGCCCTCGCTTGCTCCGTCACGAGGGCGACGTCTCCAGCAAACCCGGATATGAAGAGCGCCTCAGGCGACGTCGCCGCAATTTGGGTCAACGGTCCCGTGAAGTCGGTTTGATCGCTTTCGAAGAACACGTTCGCAACGACCGTCCCGCCCGCTTCGCTGAAATGGGAGACGAAGAATTCAGATATCCCCTCCGTGTAGACGTCGTCTCTGCGCGTCAAAATCGCCACCCGGGCCAGTTCGAGCTCCTCGCGCGCGAACCGAGCCATGACCCGCCCTTGAAACTGATCCGTGAAGGCGGCCATGAAGACGAAGTCGCCCGCCTTTGTCACGTCCGGATTGGTCGCGGCCGTGGTCATCATCGGCAGCCCGTGCTGCTGTGCGATTTTTCCGACCTCGACGGCATGAGTAGAGCGGTTGGGGCCGATGATCGCGATGACTCCCTCCGTGCCGATCATCGTTTCGGCGGTTTGAACAGAGACGGCCGCATCCTCTATTTCGACCCGGGGCACCAGTTCGACCGGCATGCCGAGCAAGCCGCCGTGTTCGTTCACTTCAGCCACGGCGATCGCTGCGGCGTTCGCGTAGGTGGCCCGGTCGCCCGAGCCCAGAAAACCGAGCTTGACGGTTTCCGGTGTCTCCGGTTCCTGGGCTTTGTCACAGCCCAAAACGAAGATCAACGAGAACAGGCCCAAAATGCATGGCAAGTTGCGCGTCATGAGCCCTCCCAAAAGTTGATGGCTACGAACAAATATCAATACATCATCAGAGCTTTCTTTTCTTTATGTAATCGTTACGGACAGCATCGTCAATGGAATCGGTTGTCACTGCGTGGACAAGATCAGCATTCTCCCTGACATTCCAACCTATTTCATTTTCCGATGCGGAACAACGACCGGCCCCCACTATTACCTGGAAACCCTGACCCACCTATAAGAAAACTTGTGTAAATCACGGCTTTCTTTTTTGGGCCAGGAAGGTGAAATAGATTGAGCAGGGTTCCAACACTTTTCCCGTCCCACATCATTGGGCCGATCGTTGCCTCTTGCGCCATGACGCGGTCTTTCGCAGAATAAAACCGAGCGTCACGGTTGCGAGTACCAGCGGGGATATTACGCGTTTGCCGGTTGTCAACGTTGTTTCGGCAAATTTCCCCGGAACAACAATAAACTTTCTACGTTCTGATAGTGTCTGATGTGAAGGTATTGTTGTATGACCCTGTCGGCTCCGTTTGCATCGCCGATCAGGATCGGAAATCCCTTTTCCATGATGGTATCAAGCCTCTAAGGAGTTTAATATGGCAGGTGTCGGCCCACAGAGACGCCGAAATTGCGGCGGACGGCTTTCCGGCTCATTTCGCTGGGCGATTCCCGAATCCAGGAGGCTCGCCATGTTTAGAGGTATTCGCGACGTGTTCGTGTTGGCAGCTGCCGGAGGAATGATGTGGAGCTGTGGCGACGAGGGCGTGACGATGTCACGGGTAACGGAGGCGGACCTGCCTGTCCGAGGGACGCAGGCAGGCGGACAGGTTGGACGTCCGCTGGGTAAATTGTCTGTGAACAGGGACTTGACGCAAGTTGTGGTGGCGGCTGAGGTGCGGCAGGATCAGGCGCCTCCAAGTGGTGTGAGCGTGGAGTTTTCGCGTTCCGTTTCAGGACGGGCAGCGAACTATCAGTGGTCGGGCACGGCCGATGCGCGCGGTCGGGCGAGGGTGTATATTTGGTCGGACAATGTGAGCGGTTACTATCAGGCGCGCGCCTGGCGGAACGGGAGCCTGCTGGGTTCCTGGTCGAGCATTCCGATTAACGGCGGATATGAGCTGATGATCGATTTGCCCGTGGGCGGAAAGGCACGCGTGACGGGTTCAGCCATTCTGACATTGGAAAGTCCGGTCGGATCCTGGGGGTACGTAGGAACGGATATGGTTCAAACGATACGTGACAACCTGGAGAACTATCTGGTGGACCAGGGCCTGGATCGAGCGGCGGCCGTCATTTCCGTCCAGGAGTTCACAGGCGATAGGGAGAACGACACCCGCGATGTTTCATCAATCAGGCGCTTTAACGCTGACGGCTCCTATGAAGACGAAGACAACGACAACACGGGGACCTGGTCCGTGAGCGGCAATCGCCTGACGATGGTGGACACGGACGGATTTACGATTGAGTGCGCGTATTTCGTGGACGGCGACGCCTTGACGCTCTTCTTGACCATGGACCAACTCTTGCGGATCATCAGGCGGGTGGTTGACGAGGACTGGGAAGAGGAGGAACAGGCGCTCTTCGATGTCATGCTCAAGGAGGAAGACACGATCCGGTTCTTCTTTGCGGCGGGTGGCAACTCACGCCGACCATAACATGTGGCCCGACTGCTTGTCAGGTCAACGGAAAATCGAGCGAGGTCGAAAAGAGCGGCCAGGGCAAAGCTCCGTGTCCTGGTGGAGGACACCGGAATGGCCTCCAAGTAGCACCCAAATGTGGACCAGGGAACAAAAACTCGCCTTTCCATGAAATCGAGAACCGGCCAGGTTCTTTCGACGGTGCTGGGATGGACGTCGAGGGCGTGCCGGATCTCTTCGTCCGTCCAGCTCTTGCCTTTCCGGACCCTGATCGGCCTTCAAAAAGACCCGTGCGCGCCTGTGCTTCGCGGATATGACCGTTCCTGGGCCGTCAGCGTCACGATGTATCTGCTTCTTCGGCACTTCGCCCTCCTTGTCCCTTTTGAGAGGGAGCTGCGGAGCGTAGACGTCAAAACTGCTCAAAAGCACAGGTCTTTATCCTGCGTCTCTAACTTGCCGGCCCACTGGAAAGGATACCGGAAAATCAAAACACGGGTACCGCAAACCCGTCAATCGTCGATCGTCTATCGCAAAGATCAAATCCAATCAGCGTGCTACGGGCAGCTTGCTGGTGGTGGGAGTTGATGAGATGAAGATGATCCGGTTTTTGGCCGGAGTTGCCTTTCTTGCCGTCACGTCGCACGCCATCGCGCAGGGCCCGGTCCCCGACGCCGATGCGGAGGCCGAACGCCACCGCGGGGTCTGCTTTGTGGCCGGTCCTCGAAGGGTGGCCGATGAGGCGTTCGACCGCCTCGACGAGCTGAACGTCAACTGGATCTCGCAGACGCCGTTCGGATGGCAGAGACGCCACGACGATCCGGTCGTGGTTCTGGTCACCTCGGGAAAGGTATGGTGGGGAGAAACGGATGCAGGGCTGGCGGAGACGGCTCGAAAGGCGCGGCTTCGGGGCATTCGGACAATGCTCAAGCCCCACATCTGGATCGAGGACCGGAACAACGGCAAATGGCGCGGAGAGATCGAGTTCGATTCGCAGGATGCGTGGGACCGCTGGTGGACGGGTTACAGGCGACTTATCCTGCACTATGCAAAGTTTGCCGAGAAGGAGGGGATCGAGGCCCTGTGCATCGGGACCGAGCTGCGGAGCACGGTGTTGAAGGCCCCGGAGAAATGGCGAGACCTGATTCGCGAGGTGAGGCGCCTGTTCAGCGGGGAGCTGACCTATTCGGCGAACTGGTACCGGGAGTTCGAGGAAATACCTTTCTGGGATATGCTGGACTACATCGGGATCCAGGCCTACTTCCCGGTCGGAAACAGGGAAGAGCCGGTGACCCGCGCTTCTATCGAGGCGGCGTGGCAGCCCTACTTGAAAAGAATCGAGGCCGTGCAGAGACGCGTCGGAAAACCGGTCATCTTTACGGAGGTCGGGTACCGAAGCACGGAGGACGCGGCAGAAGAACCGTGGGTCTGGCGCTCGGGTGAAGAGGTGAATTTCGAGATTCAGTCGCTGTGCTATGAGGCGATGTTCGAGGTGTTCTGGGACCGGCCGTGGTTTAACGGACTTTACATCTGGAAGTGGTTTCCGGACGGCCGGTTCTCGCACAGGCGGACGCGTGGATTTACGCCCCAGGGAAAGCCCGCGGAAGAGGTGCTCCGCAAGGGGTACGCTTCCCGGAAATGATGGCAAAGTGACCCGGGATCCGGATTGCGTCGCCGCGTGCGCCCGGAGATGAGCTCCCGCTCGAACTGGGCGAAGGAGAGCAGGATGTTCAGCGTGAGCCGTCCCACGGCGCAGGTCGTGTCGAACCGCTGCGTGACCGAGACGAAGCTCACGCTCGCCGCCGCCGGGGTCTTCGGGCTCCTGGCCGGAAGCATCCTCACCGTCACGGGGATGCTCGGGCTGTTCACCCCCAAGTGGCTGCCGATGGCGCGCGCCGGAATGTCCACACTATTGATTTGGCCTTTACCCGCGGGCTGGGCCTTGACTGTGCCCGGATGCCTCTGCGTCATGTCCACCGGGCACTTTCGCAGCGGATTCGGTCCAATCGCCGGTTCGACCTTTAACGTCAATGCTGCAAGTGTCTTTGCCCAAGACGTCTCCAAACTGCCCTTCAAGCGCCTGGGCAGGAAGCGCTTCCCGATGCAGCCGGAAATGACTTTTGAACTTTGAGATTTCCGAGAGCCATGGCAGAACGGATCGTAAAAACACCCGACAAAACAGCGCAAGAGGGTTCCTCTACAACAACCCACACCGGCAACCCTTTCGTATTCCCTGGCTTCACAACCCATTCCTGCGGGTTCACAAATGCCCACCCTGTCCCCGTACTCAACAGCCTCCGGCAAATGGAGTGCCCCTGATCCGGGTGAGAGGGTCACTGCTTTCAGTTGGAAGGTCGGTCGGACTTCATCGACTGCAACCACCCTTCCAGGTGGCGTGCGGCAAACTCCCGGCCTCCCAGGCCAAAAGCGATGGCAAGAGCCACTGCCACGGCACCCAGAACCAAGCCGAAGGCCAGGTTGACAATCTCGTCCGCCAACCCCATATGACGCAGAGCCATGGCACCCGACAGCACAATGATGACAATGCGAGTGCCCAGTGCCATGAGCCGGGCCTGGGCGGCCCCGACCGCCAGTATCGTCTTGTAAACAAAATTGGCCAGGTAAAGACCGATAGCAAAGATAATGAGGCCGACCACAATGCGACCGGCGAAGACCAGAAACTGAGAGGTCAGACTGGACAAAACGCCAAAACCAATGAGACCCGCCGCTTCAGTGACGGCAAATAACATGATCGCTACCAGGATCAGGGTCCCGACGATCGCCGAGGGGGTCCGCGCTCCTTCGTCGGCTTCCTTACCCACTCCCAGCTTTGCCAAGATACCGTTGAAGCCGGCGCCAGCCAGCAGATTGGCCACCAACCCGGACACAACCCGGCCCACAAGATAGGCAATCGTCAGCACCAGGACGGCACCAAAAATAGCCGGGATGGCTTCCAGGATCATGGTGACCATGTTACTGGCCGGCACCGTGATGGCTTCCATCTGAAGCGTATCGAGGGCGGCAATGACGACCGGAAGAAGAATCAGGATGTAGGCCACCAGTCCCACGACTCCCGAAAGCCGCTGAGTCCCCAGCGCGATGGAGAGCCCTCCTTTTTCACTCAGAGCATCGAGTCCCACTGCTGACAACAGACCGCTTACAACGCGCTGCACGATGCGCGCCACGAACCATCCAACACCCAGGATGACCCCTGCCGCGAACAGGTTGGGAATGAAATCTGTCACCTTATCGACCATCGCTTGAATCGGTTCGAGCAGTCCTTGCACCGCCAAGGCATTGAGAACTCCGGGCAGAAAGAGCAGGAAGACCAACCAATAAACAGCGTCGGCAAAGCTCTTTGCCAGCGGGGCTTGTGCCTCGCCTTCGACACCGACCTCGCTTTTCAGCCGCTCATCCAGTTTGGCGGCGGTCAGCCCCTTGGAAATCACCAGTCTCAAGACCGTCGCCAGTATCCAGGCAATGATCAGCAGGAAGCCAGCCCCCAGAATGCGAGGCGCGAACTCGGAGATTTGGATCAGCAGTCGGTTGAGCGGTTCAGTGAGGATTGTCAGGCCCAGCGTCTGGAAAACAGCCACCAGCACGAACAACATGATGAGGTAGTAGATGCCCCTGCCGATCCAATTCTCGACACGCACATCCTTGACTCCTTCGTCCCCGGCAACCCAAGCTGCCAGACGGTTGTCGATCGTGGTGCGCCGAAGCAGCCTGCGAACGATGGCAGCCACAATCAAGGCGATGAGCCATCCCACCACTAGAATGGCCAAGGCGGCCGCGATCCGGGGGATATAGGGGGCGACCATCTGTGAAATCTGATCCATAGATAGCTGTTTCATGGGTCCTCCATTTATGTTGAATGGGTTGTCGTCCTCGATCAGCGGGCACAATCCCCCCATCGCGGACAACACACTCCACTATGAAACATACAGTATCCCGGTAGATTCCACAATTTATCTTCGGGCCTTCTGACACTGCAAGCCCGTCACCGCCGCCACCGCCAAGGCGGTCTTCGAAGACTTTCTCGGCCACGCCCGGCACATCCCGCACTGGCTGATCTCCTACCGGGATCACGCTTATCCCAACGAGCGGGAGATGCGGGCGCTGATTGCCTTGCACGGGTTCGCACCGGCGATGCGTTCCCACGATCACCACTACGCCATCACCTCCCGCCACGGCGAGGCGTCCCACGCCAAGGAGCGGCTCTTCATCTGCCGGTCCGGCAAAGGAAAGACCGCTACGGCCGATGCCGGCGCCTCGGAGACGCTCCATTCCCAGGCGATCCGGGAGGAGACGGCGAACGAAGTCCGCTACCCCAGGTTGAATTTGCGAACTGGAGAATCGAGGATCATGTAGGGAGGGGCGTAACTCCTTGAAAAAACGCCAGATACGACAAGACCCCGAAGGGGTTGCCCCACGGGGTCGTCAAGCCGCAAGAGTCGGCGGTCGAGAGTGTGGCTCCGGCGGCAGGACTCGAACCTGCGACACGGTGGTTAACAGCCACCTGCTCTGCCGACTGAGCTACGCCGGAATCAAGAGGGTATCGGGAAGAAATTTACGGCAAGGGCCTGAAGGTGTCAAGGGCAAACGCGTGAATCGTGGCCTCTCCGGCAAGACCGGACAAAGGAGCCGGTACGACCCGCGAATCTCGAGCGATGCGTGAGACTGCTTGACAACAATGGGCGGGCGGTCTATTTTGGCCTTATCCCAGGCGAGGGCTTCCTTCCCCGCCACATCGAGGTCGAAAATGCGGGTCCAAAAAGCCACGAAACCAAAGTCGGTCCCGTTCGGAAGGCGCCGGTCCAAAGTGTCGGCGCGGCGCCGGTCGCCGGTGATGTGCATTGCACATCGAGGCGCGTCCGGCGCGGGCTTCGCTCCTGAGAACACGCTGACAGCCGTAGAAAAAGCCTTGCAAATCGGCGTCGATCTGGTGGAAGTGGATATTCACCTGACGGCGGACGGGGTCCCGGTCGTGATTCACGATTTGACGGTGGATCGGACGACCGACGGGAGCGGCCCCGTGGACACGCTGACCCTCGCCGAGGTCAGGAAGCTGGATGCCGGAAGTTGGTTTGACGCCTCTTTCCGCGAGGAGCGAATACCGACGCTGGAAGAAGCGCTCGACCTGGCCCGCAAGCGGGCGCTGCTGCTGATCGAGGCGAAGACGGAGGAGGCCGCGGAGCGGGCCGTGACCGTGATTCGATCCATGCGTGCGCAGTCGCACGCGGTCATTCAGTCCTTTTACGGGCCTGCGATCCGCGCCGTGAATCGGCTGGATCGCCGCATTCCAACGGCCTTCGTGATGACCGGGGGCGAGGCTGCGCTTCGCCGCAAGACAGGCGTGGTCAAACGGGTTCTGAAGATCGGCGCCAATGCCCTGGCTTTGAACTACAGGGCCGCGCGGCCCGATCTGGTGGAGATGTTCCTGACCCGGGCGATGGGGTTCTGGGTCTGGACGGTGGATCAGGAAGCGGACATGCGTGAGCTCATCGAGATGGGCGTGGGCGGGATCATCACGAATTATCCCGATCGGCTCAATCGCGTTCTGGAGTCGGATGAAACCGAGTCGGGAAATCCCGGACCGGGGGTGAGCAGGGCGTGGGCGCGCAGCGTGGGGGACGTGAGCGGAACGGGACGTGCGATTGTCCGTCAGTGAATCGGAAAGTGTTCCGAAATGAATCAGGAGCAGATCGAACGGGTCGTGGCGGAGGTGATGCGCCGGCTTGGATCCCGTGCATCGGAGCGGGCGGCGGCGAATCGCCCTTCGGAGCCGTCGGGCGGCCTGCCGGTCCGTCTCCTGACTCAGGAAGCTGTCCTGGAAGCGGCCAGGGAGGGGGCTTCCGAGGTTCGCGTGATGAAAGGGTGTATCGTGACGCCCCTGGCCCTGGAGACCCTGAACGAAAAAGGGATCGAGCTGGTCGAGGTGCGCGGGGAGGTGAAGCAGGGCGCCGCATCGACGGAGCAGGTGCGGGGTACGATCGGGGTCGGCGCCGATCGAAGGGGGCTCGCGCTGAAGGAGACGATCACCGCGACGCTTCGCAGGCTGGGCCGTCAGGTGATCGATTGCGCGCCTGCGTCCACGACGGAGGCGGGCTACGTAAAGGTCGCCGTGGCCGTGGCAACGGCCGTTGCGAAGGGCGAAGTGGCGACGGGCATCGTGATGGACGCGGGCGGGACGCCCTCGGCCATCGTCGCGAACAAGGTTTCGGGCGTGCGTGCGGTCGCGTGCAATGATGTGACGTCCGCCAAATACGCGAGGTCGCACGTCGATGCGAATCTGCTCTGCGTCGGCGTGGGAACGGTGGGGGATACGCTCGCGCGAGAGATCGTGGCCGCGTGGATAAATACGCCGTTCGAGGGGGGAGAATTCGAGGACAGGATTCGAGAAATCATTGACGTCGAGCGGCGGAGATGAACGGCTTGCGCGCACGAGGTTCCACGGGCCGGCATCAGGGCGGACTGAGCGAAGCGGAAAGGCCGGATCCCTTCTTTTGCGGCAATCCGTCGTTCGGCTCGAGGTCGTGCCGGCGTCGCATTGAATTTGCGTTTTTCCAGATTTCATGGCGAGTTGCGTCATTTTTCAGATCTGCAAGCCTATTGACCTGATTTGGCGGAGTCAGTGTGTTGACAGATTTCGTCCGGGTTGAATCTCGAACGGACAACGCGTTAGAGGGAAGGTCCTCTGGATGTAGACGAATCGGGAATGCGGCTTGCGTTGGCCGAGGCGAAGGCCGCCGCTGAAAAAGGCGAGGTGTGCGTCGGGGCGGTCGTGCTCCGCGACGGGACCGTCGTTGGGCGGGGCCACAACCTGACCCGTACGACGCAAGATCCGACGGCGCACGCAGAGATGTTGGCCGTTCGCGCCGCGGCAGACTGTCTTCAGACCTGGCGGCTCGACGGGACGACCGTCTATGTCACGCTCGAGCCGTGCGCGATGTGTGCCGGGGCCCTCGTGCTCGCCCGGGTCTCGCGGCTCGTTTTTGGTGCCAGAGACGCGAAGTCGGGCGCGTGCGGGTCGCTTCGCAACGTCGTGCGGGATCCCCGGTTGAACCACCGGTTGGACGTGCGAGGCGGGGTCCTTGAAGAGACCTGTTCGGCGATGCTGAAGGGATTTTTCGAGCATCTGAGGGAGTAAGGTCGTATCTCGTCGAGACCACGAATCCACAATCCATATTCAAGATGAGGATCGAATTGGATATCGGGTGCCGGGGTTTCCAAGACACGAGCTTCTGCTTTTCGGAGAGGTGCGAGAGCGGTTGAATCGGGCGGTCTCGAAAACCGTTGTACCTTCTGGGTACCGTGGGTTCGAATCCCACCCTCTCCGCCAAATATTCTATATAAACCACATATAACGGGCTTTCCGGGTTGACGCCACGGACCAGGAAAGGCAACGTATGCCCATGGCGCAGCCCGCGTTCGACATCGCCAAGGCCGCGAACCGCCAACCTCAAACTCATCTCCGGCGAGTTGCGGACGCAGGATGCAGAGCAGTTCCTCGGAGAGGCCAAATCATGACGATTCGCCTGCCTCTTTTCGATAATATGGAACGAACAGACGCAAGCTCAAGACAGCACGATGAACCGTGGTTTGCGTACTTGAACCGATCTTCCCACCGCAAGGCAACCCGGATTCGAGGTCGGCTTGAATCGTGGTTCGAGCGATTCCCGGTCAAGGCTCAAGATGATGTTCGGGGGAGGTTTCGCGGGGACGACGATCATGCTTATCGAGGGGCAACTTTCGAATTACTCATACATGAACTGATCACTCGCTTGGATTGCATAGCGGACGTGCATCCTGAAATACGCGGCATGGATTCACGGCCGGACTTTTTTGTCCGTCATAAAAGTCAGTGCTGCTATGTCGAAGCCACAGTCATTGACCCCAAAGACAGTCCATTTGTCCCCAATTCGTTGGAAGAAGACGTTGTGGCGAAGATCAATACTCTGACCTCTTCGCACTTCCGAATATTTGCGCAAGTAGACGGAACGCTAACCACTCCGCTGAGCCGGGAAAAAGCGACGCAGCCATTCACCGAACTACTGAGCGGTCACGACCCCGACGAAATCCAAGACCTGATTGACAGCAAAGGACGGTTTGCGGCGCCCTCTCGAAAGATCGAACACGGGACATGGAGCTTACAAGGCTGGCTTCGACCGATCCCTCCGGAAAAGCGGGGAGATGGCAAATCGCGAACTCTTGTCATAGGTCCTGCTCGTTGTGAAGGAGTTGACAGTTCAACTCCCGTTCAGCGTGCCGTAAAGAAGAAGGCCCGAAAATACGGGTGCTTTGATGCGCCGCTTGTGGTGGCGGCAAACGTGAGAGACTTCTCTTTTGATAAGGACGATGAGATGGAGGCGTTGTTCGGCAAGGAGCGGATTTCTTACGTCGAAAAACGCCCTGATCGCCCACTGAAGATTAGCCGTAAACCCGATGGGGTTTGGATTCAAGGCGGCTATCAGCCACGCTACACCCGGCTTGCCGCTGTCTTGATATTCCGAGATATCGCTCCCTGGAACCTTTGCGACGCGCCCACTTGTCTTTACGTCAACCCGTTCACAGGTGACAAGAGACTTCCGGATGTCCTGTATCGACTGCCACACGCGAGAGCGCATGAGGATGAAATCCAGTGGTTCGACGGCGAAAACGTCGGCCAGTTGCTCGGTGTCGGTGGGGACTAGCAGACAAAGCACAGAAAGGCTAACCAGCCGGATAGGCGGGAGCGGGTTCGACGGTTTAATCACTCCCCCCTTGAGGGGGAGTCGCCTGCCTGCGTCCGCCTGTCTGCAACAGGCAGGCAGGACAGGCAGGCAGAAGCCGAGCCACCGGCGACGGCTGATGCGGTGGGGGGATGTCAACCCCTCTAACATTCTCCCCAACACACCGAAACAATTCTGGAACACCTCGCGGATCCGGAAGCGCAGCACCCGCTGGCCTTGCTGCTTCAAAAACGCATCTCGCTTCCCGTCGTAGCCGTGTCGTTCCGTGTGCTGGCCGCCGTGTTGCTTATTGCGAAGGAAGCGCCAGAGCAGGCCCTCGGCGGCTTGGATCTGGCGGAGGGATGGGGCGCTTGCCAGGGTTTGACGGGTATGGCGACGCTTAATTTCCCCCCACCGGCGCGCCTACGGGCTCACGCCCGTGGCTTGCCGACTCCCCCTCAAGGGGGGAGTAATCCGTGATGTCCTGGCGCGGCAGGCAGGCCGTAGACTCAACACCCTACCCTTGACCCTTTATCGTTAACACGAATCCCTGAGCAGACAGCACGAACAAACATATACCCATTTTGCGTAGAAATCACACTGTAAGACTCTAACTAACCTTAATTCGTCAAAAATAGGCAATCGACAACGCGGTCAAACGCTGGAGGAGTGGGGCATTTCGATCGTTCAAATGCGTTTTTTTTCCGGTCACAGCCGGTGACTTTAAGAATCGTCGACTTGCGACATCAATTCGCCGTTGTTCTTCAGGCCAAATCCCAGCAAAAACTTCCGAAATATGTCGAATCAAGGCTAAACGCAGAGTAATGAAGAGTGTAACCGCCCAACGTCACCTGATACGATCTGTGGAATCGTTCTCTTCTGAACTGGCGAACGTGATGCGGGCAGTCGGGCCTATCAAGGTGGAAAGGCGAGTTCACCAGGATCTTGCGTATTTTCTTTCTCGTTCTGTGATTGGCCAGCAGCTTTCTAAACATGCCGCACAGAGAATCTGGTCTCGCGTTGAACTCCAAGCAAGCAAAGGCTCGAAGCTAATTCCAGATTTCTTTCACCCGCGAGCGGTACCGCTCCTCCGTCGATGCGGCGTGTCGAGTAATAAGATAAAGGCCTTGCAGAATATTCGGGCTGCGCATAATGAGGGGTTGCTCTGCTCAGATGTTGTTGGTGCCATGGCTCCATCTTTGCGATCCGCACATCTCCAAGAGATATGGGGGATCGGCCCGTGGACTTGCGACATGGTGGCCATCTTCTTCTATGGTGATCCTGATGTATGGCCGGTGGGCGATGTGTCCGTTCAGAAAACGTTGCGGAGGTTTGTCGGAGACGAGGCATTCGTAGTTGCGGATCGATGCTCCCCGTACCGCTCAATCCTCGCACTCTACATGTGGAAGATCCTAGACGGATAGAGAAGAATCACAAAAGTCGGGCGCGGCTGTTCGTAGAGTTTTGGCGCAGAAACGGCAAGCGGGCCCGGCGCCGTGACTGTCGCTCAAACGTCGATCATAAGGACCGAAATACAATGAAGCCTGCGAAAGCACTCGCCTCGGCTGCCTCGGCCGGAGACCTCCATACCATGCGCGCCATGCTGAAGGCGGACAAGGCGCTGGCCACCGACTGGCAGCCGATGATGGATGCCTGCTACGTCGGCCGGGCGGAGGCCGTGGCGCTCCTGCTCGACAATGGCGCGGACCCGAACGTCAAATCCAAGTCGGCGCACCATTACCGCCCCCTGCATCGCACCGTGGAGTACAAGAAGACGGCGCCCAAGCACGCGGGCCACCGCAAAGTCGTCGATCTGCTGCTCGATGCCGGCGCCGATCCGCTGATGCCGGGCAGCTACTGGATCATCAGCGCCATCGCCGTCTGTGCCACCGGCGACGCGACCCAATTCCTGCCGGCGATGCTGGAACGTGTGCCAAAGGAACACGACATCTTCCACGCCTCGCTGCTCGGCGAGACAGCGCGTGTGAACGCGCTTCTGAGGAAGGACCCGTCCCTGGCAAGCGCTCATCACGAGGGCACCCGAATCTGGACGGACGACGAGGGCTGGACACCGCTGATCTACTGTGCCCGTTCGCACGTGGGAAGAGATGACGCCGAGAAGAGGAAGGCCCTGGCACGGATCGCGCAGACCCTGCTCGACCACGGATCCGACATCACCGGCTGCGTCGACCAGGCCATCTCCAGCAACAACCTGGAGGTCTTCGAAGTGCTCCTCAAAGCCGGTGGCACGGTCGCCGACGACGACACCCTCAACCACGCCGCCTGCGCGGGACAGTTCGACGCCCTGGAACTGCTGCTGAGCTACGGGGCCAGACTGGACGGCACCCGCGGCACCGATCACCACGGCGGCTACACCCCCCTCGGCTGCGCCGTTTCGTGTCGCAGCATCCAGGGCGCGCGGTGGTTCCTGGAGAAGGGTCAGGATCCGAACAGGATCAAGAGCAAGGCGGGGGAAAACTGCCTGCACGTGGCCGTGCACTTCGGTGCCAGCGACAAGATGCTGCGGTTGCTGCTCGATCACGGAGCCGGAATCGACCAGAAGGACAAGGAGGGGCGCACGCCGCTGTCGCGAGCGCGGGAGAAGAAGCACAGGAAGGCGATCGCCTTCCTGGAAGCGGCCGGCGCCAAGACCTAACCTGTAATATGTGAGCACGACAAGACATTCGATCGGGCCGTGATTGAATCGTAGATTCAGCGACGGATTCGCTATCCGCCCGCGAACCAGATCTGGCGTCGCATGCCAACTGCCGAATTCCAGACGTTTGGCACACCCCATCTCGTCACGACGGCGTTGACGCTCCTCCTGCCGATTCTGCTCACGGTGATCTCGCGAAGGCCGGCCTGCAAGGCGGTCGTCGTCGGCTATCTGTGGGCTGGCGCGATCCTGATCAACGAGGTGATCCACTGGAGCTACCGGCTCGCCGAGGTCGGTTTGAGTCGCTTCGCGCAGAATCACATGCCGCTCCACGTCTGCGGCATCGCGACCCTCGTGACGGCCGCGACCCTGCTCTTTCGCAACCAGAAGACTTACGAGATCGCCTATTTCTGGGGCCTCGTCGGCGCCTCAAACGCTGTCATCACGCCGGGCGGACTGGAGGTGGGTTTCCCCGGATACCGCTTTTTCCAGTATTTCATGGCGCATTCCGGCATCGTCGTGGGCGTTCTCTTCGCCACCTGGGGCCTGAGGATGCGGCCGACGCTCGGAGGACTCTTCCGTGCGTTCGTCTGCCTCAACCTCTTCGCTGCGGGGGTCGCCGTCTTCAACGTCTTCTTGGGATCCAATTACATGTATCTCTCTAAACCCCCTGTCGGCACGGTGTCCCCCTTCTTCTTCGCACCGTGGCCGTGGTACCTCCCCTTTCTCGACGCCATCGGACTGGCCATGTTCTTCGCCGTCTTTTCGCCGTTCCTCGTGGCCCGGGCGTGGCCGTCCCGAAGATCGGGAGAACCTGGCTGCAGGGGCGACCGCCGGCAATGACCGTCACTGAACGCGACGCGCCAGTCCCTGCGCAATCCGGGACGCATTGAAGACGAGAAAATCACCACGAACGTCACATTTTCGTCACATTGCCGGTAAAATTGTCCTCGCTCCGGAAAGGGACGGAACGGTCAGCGTGATCGCCGAAAGCCGAAGACACCCGTTGACGTCAAACAAGGCGCCTTGGTCACGTCAGCAACGGTGTCGACATTACGGAGGGCGATGAAGTGAGGGCCGTGAGAACGACACCTCAAAGGAGGTCGACGGCGGTACCGAGCGGGTCGTTGATGGGGATGGAGCTCCGAAACATGGGGCATGCTTCGAGGACGTTTGGCCTGGATCGCTTTACGGAGTAACCGATCGTCGGCGGCCGTCAGCGAGATTCATCCGCTTCCCGGTACGCCTCCGCGAGAAGCGAAACCGGGTGCTTTACCTCCACGGCGACCTGGAACCGTTTCGCCCCGTGGACGAGCTGAACGAGACAGCCCGGATTCGCGGCTGCGACCACTTCCGCCCCGGTCTGCTTCACGTGTCTCATCTTTCGCTCCTGAAGCTGCATCGACATTTCCGGCTGCGTGAGGTTGTAGACCCCTGCGCTGCCGCAGCACCAGTCGGCCTCCGGCAGCGGAACCCGCGCCATGCCCGGAATCGCGTCGAGCACCTGGCGAGGCGCGGTGGTGATCTTCTGTCCGTGCGCGAGGTGACACGAATCGTGGTAAGCGACGGTCTTCCTGGTGCCTTCTCCGCGGGGTGCGCGGTAGTCGATCGCAACCAGAAATTCGTGAATATCCTTTACCTTCTCGCTCCAGATCTTCGCCCTTTCCGAATAGGCAGGATCCTCACACAGCAGACGCGCGTAATGCTTCATGTGCGATCCGCACCCCCCTGCATTCGTAATCACCGCATCCAGGTCGTCCAACGGAAAGGCGTCGATGTTCTGCCTGGCCAAGACGCGGGCGTGCTCCAGTTCTCCGTTGTGTCCAAACAGCGAGCCGCAGCACTCCTGACCTCTGGGCAAGATCACCTCGCACCCATTCTGCTGAAGCACGTAAATCGTGTCGGCATTCACGTCGGAAAAGGCAATATCCTGTATGCATCCTGCAAGCAGCCCGACCCGGTACCTGGCGCGCGTCGGGTTCCTGGCCGCATAGTCCTCTCGAAACCACGCCTCCGTAAACCGGTCCTGTACGGCCGGCGAGAGAGACTCCAGCTCGCTGAATGAAGAGGGCAGCCATCTGAGTATCCCGCTCGTTCGCACCCAGCCCTGAAGCCCGCTCCGCTGATAGAACCGGAGCAGGGCCCCGAGCCGATGGAGCCGCTTTCGGGACGCAAACAACCACTTGAGCGCAACCCGTCGCACCGCCGAGCGCAGGGGCCCATTCAACACGCCTGCCCGCTCTATTTCCGCGCGCGCGTGCTCGAAGAGGTTCGTGTAATCCACGCCCGCGGGACAGGCCGTCTGACAGGCCAGGCAGCCCAGGCAGAAGTAGAGCTCTTCGGCAAAGCCGCGTGAGACTTCGAGGCGTCCATCCGCGATCGCCCGCATCATGGCGATTCTCCCGCGGGGAGAGGATCGCTCCATCAGGGTCGCCTCGTAGGTTGGACAGGACGACAGACAAATCCCGCAGTGTATGCACTTTTGCAGGACCGAGTAGTCGAGGCCGGTCAGCAGGTTTTCTGCACGGGCGGACGCCATCAATCGAAGATCTTACCGGGGTTGAGGATGGTATTGGGGTCGAAATTCGCCTTTAAGCGCCGCATCAGATCCAGGGCCACCGGACCCAGCGCGGACGGCAGGTGGGGTTTCTTTGAGAGGCCAACGCCGTGCTCTCCGGTGACGGTACCCCCCAGCTTCACGGCAAAGTCCACAATCTCCTTTATCGCGCCGTGCGCGCGCTCCATTTCACCTGGCTTGCGTTCGTCTGCCAGAAGCGTCGGGTGAAGGTTCCCGTCTCCCATGTGGCCTAAGGTCCCGATCTTGATGCGATACCGCACTGCCACTTCCTGGATATAGGCCACGATGCGCGCGAGCTCACTGCGCGGTACGGTTACATCCTCCAGGATGATCGTGGGTGCCAGGTTGGCGAGCGCGCCGAAGGACGCGCGCCTTGCCGCCGTCATCCGCGCGGCCTCTTCTTCCGAGGCAGCCAGGCGTACGTCGCGCGCGCCCTGATCTCGCGCGATCTTTTCGATCTGCTCGGCCTGCTCCTGGACCTCCACGGGGTGACCGTCGACTTCTATGAGTAAGACCGCCTCCACATCCCGGGGCAGCCCAATCTGTGCGTGATCCTCCACGCAGCCGATCGTCATCCGGTCCAGAAACTCGAGCGTGCAAGGAATAATTCGCGCCCGGATGATCACGGAAACCGTCTCCGCGGCAACGGTCATCTCGTCGAAAAGGGCCAAAAGGGTCCGCTTGGATGCCGGAGGAGGGATCAGTTTGAGCGTCACTTTCGTAATGACGCCGAGCGACCCTTCAGAGCCTATGAACAAATCTTTCAGCGTGAATCCCGCAACGTCCTTTACGCATTTCGTCCCTGTGTTGAGGACTCGGCCGTCAGCCAAAACCACCTCCAGCGCCATCACGTAGTCCCGCGTCACTCCGTATTTCAATCCCCTCAGCCCTCCGGAGTTGTTGGCGACATTGCCCCCGATCGTGGAGATCTTCACGGAACCGGGGTCGGGCGGATAGAAGAGGCCTGAGGCTGCGGCGGTTTCCCAGACCTTATGGGTGACCACACCGGGCTCCACCGTCATCGTCAAGTTCTTGACATCCACCTCCAGCACCTTGTTCATCCGCACGAGGCAGAGGACAATACATCCAGGAACGGGCACGGCACCGCCACCGAGGCCGGTCCCGGCACCCCGGGTCACCACGGGGATCCGATGGCGATTCGCGATCTGGAGGACGTGGGAGACCTCGCTCGTCGACTCGGCCATGATCACGCAGGCAGGCACTTCGTGAAGGCCGGCCGTGGCGTCGAACGCGTAGACGCTCAGGTCCTCGGGATCGGTCAAGACCTGATCCGGCTTCAGGAAAGCCTGAAGCTCCTGTAGGGCGGACGGATTCATTTGAATTCGGTGAAGGACCTTTAAGATAGGTCGGGAAGACCGCTCGTCAAAGAGCCGCAGACACGCCTCGTCGGTGCGTGCCTGCGGGCACGGGAACAGCATCCATGAATTGCTCCGGCAGCCATATTTTCAGTCTCCACGGATCCGGTCGTGTCTTCCGCGCCACACGGCCGGAGATCCGCAAGCTTCAGGAGGCGCTGGCGCCCTCCATCGACGTATCAACTGAAGTTTCCGGTCCTTCATCATCAGGTCTGGAAGCCCTTGTGAATTGGGCCAGCAGGGTATAGACGACGGGCACGAGGAGCAGCGTAAGAAACGTTGAAAACAGCAGTCCCCCCACAACGACGATCCCGAGCGGACGTCGAGATTCCCCCCCCGCGCCCAGACCGAGCGCGATGGGCAGGACGCCGAAGATCGTCGCAAAGGAGGTCATCAAAATCGGCCTGAGTCGGATTGTGGAGGCCTCTACCACCGCCTCCACGACGGCTCGACCGCGAGCCCGCAGCTGGTTTGAGAACTCCACGATCAGGATCGAATTCTTCGTCACCAGCCCGATCAGCATGATGAACCCGATCTGCGAATAGACATTCAAGCTCTGTTTGAACACGAACAGCGAAAGAAGCGCACCGAAAACCGCAAGGGGCACGGAGAAGAGAATCGTCAGCGGGTGAACGAAGCTTTCAAACTGAGCGGACAGCACGAGAAAGATGAAGACCAGCGCGAACACGAACATGAAAGCCAGGATCGTGCTGGAAGACCTGAATTCCTGAGACAGCCCTCCCAGCTCTCGCCTGATATCCGGAGGAAGCTCCGATTTCACGATCCCATCCAGGGCGTCCAGCGCGGTTCCGATGCCCACGCCGGGAGGCAGTGTCGAAGTGATCCTGGCCGATCGCACCCGGTTGAAGTGGTTCAGCTCCTTGGGAGAAACGGTCTCCGCAACGCTCACGACATTCGCAAGCTGAACGAGCTGCCCGTTTCCCCTTATATAGATCCCCTCTATCACATTCGGCTCTGCCCGCTGAACCGCCTTCATCTGTGCGATCACATCGTGCTGTGCCGTGCCCCGCTTGTAATCGCTCACCACGCGCCCGCCCAGCAAGGTCTCCAGCGTCGCGCCGATATCGCTCACCGAGACGCCCAACTCCGCCGCGCGCTCCCTGTCTATCGTTACCTCCAGCTGCGGTTTGTTCAGGCGAAGGTCGGTGTCCAAGCTGACCAGGTAGCCGAGCTCCGAAGCCTTCGCCATCAGCTTTTGAACTGCGTCACCCAGCTTGTCATACGTGTCGGCCTGGAGGATGTACTCGACCGGGCTCGAGCTGAACCGCCCCCCGAGGCTCGGTGGATTGATCACGAACGCCAGCACGCCCGGTATCGACATCATCTGCGGGAAGAGTTCCTCGACGATCTGCTGCTGCGACTTCTCGCGCGCGTCGCGCGGCTTCAGGGCCAGGAACAGGACCCCGTTCGTGACCTGCCCGGGCCCGCTCATAGCGAGTCCAGTCGCAGTAAAGAGGGCCTTGCGCTCAGGCAGTGTCATGAGACGCTGCTCTACGTCGCGCATGTAGCGATCCGTGTAACCCAGTGTGGCCCCCTCGGGTGCGATCACGATTCCAAATCCGAATCCACGGTCTTCGATAGGGACGAGTTCCCGGGGAAGCTGAAGGAAAAACGCGCTGCTGAGGCCCACCAGCAGAATGGCCGAACCGATCACGAGAGCGCGGTGGTTCAGAGTATCAACGAGGATGCGTCGATAGGTCTGATGTAGTGAGAAAAAGAAGGCATCGAAGGAACGCGTCGCCCAACGCGCGCCGCTGTCGTGACTCGGTTTGAGCACGCGTGAGCAGACCATCGGTGTGAGCGACAGGGCGACGAACGTGGAGATCGTAACGGCAACTGCAATGCAGATCCCGAACTCGTGGAACAGGCGTCCCGCTCTCCCTGTGAGAAAGGCCACCGGTATGAAAACGGCAACGAGCGCCACGGTCGTCGCGATCACGGCGAACCCGATCTCCCTCGTGCCGTCGATGGCCGCGCGGCGTCTGCGCTTTCCCATTTCCATGTGCCGGTGGATGTTTTCGAGCACGACAATCGCATCGTCAACCACGAGCCCGATGGAAAGTACGAGGGCCAGAAGCGTCAACACGTTGATCGTGTAACCGAGAAAGTAGGCCGCAGTAAACGTACCGATGATCGAGATCGGAATCGCGATCGTCGGAATGAATGTCGCGCGCCCACTCTTCAGGAAAACCAGGACGACGAACACGACCAGGCACATCGCCGTCAGCAGGGTGCGCGAGACTTCCCGGATGGAATTGCTGATAAAGACTGAGGAGTCGTAAGCCACTTCAAGTTTGACCCCGTCCGGCAGGCCCTCTTCCAATTCTCCCAGAGAGGCTCGAACGGCAGTCGCCACTTCCAGGGTACTCGCCTTTGACAGCTTGATGATCCCGAGACCTACCGCCGGCTCGCCGTTGTAGCGGGCCACGCTCCGTTCGTCTTCCGCCCCCACCGTCACCTCAGCGATATCTCTCAACCGAACCCGGTCATTCCCCCTCTGGGAGATGATGATGGCACCGAATTCCTCGGGCGTGGAAAGCCCGCCCCGCGTCCGCACGGCGAACTCGCGCGCATCCCCTTCCACGCGACCCGCGGGGATCTCAGCATTCTCCATCCGGATGGCGGTCTCTACGTCCCCCGTCGTGAGTCCGTGGGCGGCCATCCGAAGCGGATCCAACCAGACCCGCATCGCATACCGCCGTTCGCCGCCTATGAGGACAGACCCCACGCCGGCGAGCCGTTGAATCCGGTCCTTCAGAAGATTCTCGGCAATATCGCTCAATTCGAGCCCGTCGTGCCGCCCGCTGGACAGGGCAAGCCAGACGACCGGGCTCGCGTCAGCGTCCACCTTGGCCACAATGGGATCATCCACCTCCCGAGGCAGCTTTCCACGACCGCGAGCGACTCGATCTCGAACGTCATTCGCCGCCTCATTCACATCTCTGCCGAGCTCGAACTCGATCGTGATGACCGAACCCTGCTCTTTGCTCGAAGAAGCCATCGTCTTCACGGCAGCCAGCGTCGCGAACTGTTCCTCGAGCACATCTGTGATCTCAGTCTCGACCACGTTTGCGCTGGCGCCTCGATAGAGTGTGGTGACCGATACGATCGGCGGATCGATGTCCGGGTATTCCCGAACCGGCAGCAAGGTGTAGGAAATCGCGCCCAAGAGCACGATCACCATGCTCATCACCGTTGCCAGGACGGGCCGTTGAATCGATATCTCACTCAGTTTCATCTTACTTCCTCGGACCGGCACCCGGGGCCTGCTGGGACAGCTTGGAGCTCGCCTTCCGGATCGGCAGGACCTTCGCACCCGCGAACAGCTTCTGATGCCCTGCGCACACGACACGCATCCCTGGCTCGAGTCCGTGCAGGACCTCGACCACATCCCGATAGCGGCCGCCCAGAACGACAGCGATCCGCGTCACCGTGCTGTCCGGGTTCACGGCATACACAAACATCTGGTCTCCGGTCGCAAAAACGGCCTCATTCGGGATGGTGAGCGCCGACTCTCGCGAGCTCAGAACGGCGCTTACGTTCGCCGACATCCCGGGGCGGAAGTGACCTTCCGGGTTTGGAACGATGGCGATCACCCTGACGCTCCGAGTCGAGGCATCCAGGATCGGCTCCACGACATCGATTTTCCCCTCGATCTCCTCTCCGGGATAGGCCGTCGTTGAAATCCTGACTTTCGACCCACGCTTCAGTTTGCCCAAGTGGCGCTCGGGAACCGAAAAATGGACGCGCAGAGAGGAGATTTGGACCAGCTCGGTAACCGTCTGGCCGACGCGCACAAAGGCCCCCGGGCTCACCCGGCGAGCGCCCACAATCCCATCAAACGGGGCAACGATGCGTGTCTTCGCCAGTCGGGCCCGGGCGAGTGCCAGTTCGGCTCCCGCGACCTTGAGATCTGCCGCCGCATCATCCAGATCCTGCGGGGCGCCGGCCCCCTGTTCCACAACATTCTCCATCCTGTCGTAGGTGGACCGGGCCTGGTCACGCAGCGCCTCGGCCCGTTCTACCGACGCGGCCAGTTCGGCGTCGTTGAGCTTGAGAATCAAATCACCCCGACGGATGGCCTCTCCCTCTCGGAAGGGAATGCCCACGACGCTCCCCTCGATCTCAGGCACAACGGCGATGGCCCGGCCGGCCTGGATCGTGCCCACAGACCGAAAACGGTCTGCGACGGCGCGAACCGAGACCAGATCGGTCTCCACCGGCATCGGTGGCATGGCAAATCGGCTGCCGCCCCCCTGCTCTTTCGAACAACCCGAGATCAGGACCCAAGCAGCAACGGTCCCGATCAAAGTCTTTTGAATAAGATTCGTCATCACTCCGTGCACGGCCGCTTCCGAGATACGAAACACGAGAGACTGCCCTTAAGGCCCTTCAGAGGTCAGGTACTTCAGTACAGCGGCCGCCTTTGCGTGTCGCACGAGCGCCTGAGAGTATCGCTGCTCGGCCTCGGCGAGATCTGATCCCAGGAGAACCAGCTCGAACGCCGTCGAGCGTCCATTCCGAAATTCGATCAGACCGATCCGTACCTGCTCCTGTGCGGCTTCCAGGCCCTGCTCTGCCACCACCCGTCTCCTCCGTCCGTTCACCAGCTCCCTGTGGTGCCTTCGGACACGCTCCTCGAGGCTCCGGGAAAGCGCCACATACTGCTGATCGGCCCTCAGGACCTCGGCCCGCAATCGAGCGTGCTCCCCCCGTCCCTCGCGCGAACCGATCGGGATATTGATGTTCAGACCCACCGTCCAGGCCGGGAACTCTCGTCGGAGAACCTGCCTCCACGAATCGGCATACTCGCCCGTAAAATCGCTTCTCAATGTGTCCACCGCAAATACGACATCCTGCGCCTTCCCGGAAAGTCCGCTTCCCCCAATCGACCCGAGCAGATCTACGGTGGGGAGCCGGTCACGCTTTACCCCGTCCGCGAGTTCACGAAGTACGGCGATATCTGCCCGCGCCGCGCGGAGCCCGTGGTTTTGCGCGCGGACCTGATCGAGCAGCTGATTAATGTCTTCAATCGGAAAATCCTCCGGAGGTTCATCTGTGGGCCGAAATCTGGCGTGAGGCCGTTCCGGTCTCCTGCCGATCAAAGAAGCGAGCCGGTCCGAAATCTGCTCGAACTGCTCTTCGCGATCCAAAAGGCCCAGTTCCTGTTTGGCCAGAAAGACCCGCCCGTTGGCCACCTGATTGGGGCCCGCGAGACCTGCCCGGGCACGCAAGTCCGCCTCTTTCACCAGGGCGTCCGCGTGATCTCGAATCAGCATTTGTACAGCCAGGTCGCGCTCCGCTGCATAGAGTTCCCAGTAGGTCTCCTCCACCCGTGAGCGAACCTGCAGGACCGCGTCTCTGTAGCGCGCTTCGGCCGCTTCGAGCATCCGCTCGGCACTGGAGAGCTCACGCCTGGCAGAAGCCCCGAAACCTTCGAGGAGCGGCTGCTTGATTTGCAGCATGCCGAACGAATCGTACCGGGGATTCAGACTGGCAAACCGCGAGTTGGTTTGAAACCGGGAGGTGTTGAGTGAAGCCCGCACTTCGGTTCCGATCGGGAGACGGATGCGGACCCCCGATTCGGTGACCGTCTCTTTTGTGGCGAGAACCGTCGCTCCCGCAAACGGAGATGCGGTCGGGAGATCTTCACGCGTCCTGTCTATCTCCACGAACAGTTCCGGGTCGAAACGGCCTCGCTCGCTCACGACGGCACCTCGCGCCGCCCGAAGCACCGCCTCTGCCCCTCGGATCAACGTTGCCCCATCCCGTGCAAAGTCGATCGCCTGAGCTATCGTCAGGGGTTGGCCCTCGATCTGATCGAGCGTAACTTTCAGGGCGCTGTCGGGATTCGTATCGCGCGCCGGCACGGCGGCAGATGCGGAGATCGGCGCAACGCAGGCCAGAACCAGACACAACCCAACCCGAGGGCTCAACCTCGCGAATGACATCCCGATTCTCCTGAAATGCGTCGTTCCGGAAGGCTCCAGGGTCGTACCCTCCGCTGGCGTTCGCGAAAACTGCCTGATCTCTCGATCGATCGTATTTCGGATACCTGCGGTACTCGTCGATGGGCGAACCCATGAAGAGCCGCCTGCGGTCTTCGTCCGGGGAGTCGCAGACGGATCAGTGAACCTCCGGGGGAACTCGAATGGCATCGCGCGCTTCCGCTTCCAGGACGCGATCACCGATTCGGATTTGGGCGCGGCCCCTCATCAATACGTGGATTTCTTCCGCCTGCGCGTGGCGGTGATGTTCCACGGATTGCCCCGGTTTCAAATGGCCGATGGAAAAGGCCGTCTGCTCACCGCCAAGCAGGGCACTGCAGCCACTTATCGTGAGATTCTCTCGTTTCGGCCAGGGATGGTCGTCAGGCAAAGGATCGCAGCAATAGGAAGTCAGCTTGTCCCGACTCACTTTCGTGCATTCGGATGCTTTGTCCATGACTCCCCTTCAAGAAACCGCGTCTTGGCCGAACGCTTTCCGCAAGGCAAGGGTCGCCTGTCTTCTTGAGCCCTCACCAGAGGACATGAAGCGTCGAAATCCGATGCGATGCGGGATCGCGCCATCTTCTATTGGATGCCCCATACCACGGAGGACCGCGCAGGAAACAGCGTCTCCAGGAGTTCCCGTGCCTCGTCGGAGTTTACTTCCAGGTCTGGAAACGCATATTCAAGGTCGCTTAGAGAACGAAATCCAAAAAGGAACTGGAGAAACGTCAGACCGGGAAAGACCGCATCCGGTCTGTCCGGTCTCGGATCGTGGTTCTGCGGAGGTGTCCAGCCGTCCGCCTGCGCCAATCGCCCCCGATCAAAAACGACCCGCATCCCATCGGTACCGAAGCTGATGAGCAGCTCGCCAGCGTACGCCTTTGAGCCAAGAGCCAACCTCTGTTCAAGGACCGGCGCCAAGTGTCGGACGAATCTTGGAACATCGGAGACGCGGACGTACCATGAGTACGGACGAATCTCTCTGGACAGCTCGGGCCGTGCCCCGTAGATAGGGTGTTCCGTACCCAGCATAAAGGCGATTGTACGTGACCACGGTTCGGAGGCGGAATATGCCTCGCCGGTCGCTCGAAGATAGCGAAGCACGCTGCCCGATGCCGAAGGCCAAGATCCGCCGGAAGAGAGTTCGCACGCCCTCACCCACACCTCGCCGGCAATCAGCCTCGGCCAGTGCAGCAATAGGCCGACCGGTTCACCTTCGGGCGAGAGGATGATTCGAAAGGCCACCCTGTGGTGCTCGCGGTCGTTGCGCCCCTCGAGCTCGTAGCGCCACATCTGCTTGTCCCGCTCGCACGAAACAAGGTAGCGTTCCATCCCTCGTCTGTAAAGCTTTGACACATAGGAAAGGTCCGCCTGCGTCGCCGGGCGGAGTTGAAAGGCCTCTGCTGCGCCTTTTGCCAGCTCAGGCACATCGGCCCGGTCTCCGGCCCGGCCGCCCAACCATTCGACCGCGGTCTCGTAGCCGAACTGCCGATAGAATGGAAACCCCCCTCCCACGACTTGGGCCATCTCCCCGCGTGCCGCACTCCAGCCGTGAGCCACGTCCATCTGTGCCCGAACGAGACCTCGACCGCGATAGCCAGGATGCGTACCCACGAGATCCACGGATCCAACCCGGAACGTTATGCCGTCATAGGACCAGGTCTGAGAGATCAGGGCGAGAGATGAGACGATGGCGGAGGTGGCCCTGTCCTCCACCACCGTGAAATCCTCCGGGTCGAAGCACGGGTGACGGCCGCTGATCAGGTCCAACGTCCAGACGCGGATGTCCGCGGCGCGCGCCTCATCATCGACGTCACTCAACACGGAGGCATTGAACTCGGCCAGCGCCTCGGCGTCGTCGGCCCTTCCCCGCCGCAAGAGGAGCCCGCCTCCCAAGTCTCTCATGTTCGATCGCTTCCAACAGACATCTCACCACGCGCCAGACACGCGAATGGACCTGGCGTCGTCGCTCAATATATGACGCCAAGCCCATTTTTCAAGCGAGAAGCTGATGATTTCCGCCGGGTTCACATACCCGCAGAGATGCGTCCGCCTCTAAAGCTCCCGGTACCAGTAGGGGTTCTGAAGCTCGCCCGGATAGGTCGAATGCACGAGCTCATACTTTCCGATCCCCCATCGGTCTCGAAAGATAAACCGATAGCTTCCCGTTTTCTCATAAAACCACACCTCGTGGGACTTCTGTCCGGCGGCAGAGGTATGGTAGGTGATATCGTCCGGCGGTCCATACTGAATATAGACCCGTCCCTTGTCCGTGTCAGATCCACGCACACCGCGACTCGCCTTGAAACGGCCGTCTGCGTGATGCATCCAGTAGATATGCTGAAGCAGGCGTTCATTCGCCGGCGTCTTGGGCGTGGGGTCCATTCTCCTCCAGAACGCCCTCAGAAACCTCATTCGTGAAGGCCAATCCACGAGTGCCTTGTAGGCCTTGTGCTGCGAGGACGAAGCAATGTATCGAATGTCCGAAAAATACCGGATCAGGTCTCTCCGCGTCTGCAGCCTGGTGAGCTGATCTTCGGCAGCCACGAAAAGCCCGCGACGCGTACGGAGGTATTCTCGACTCGACCCGTCAAAGGCCTCGATCTGGATCTGATGCGAACCGTTCTCCAGTCCCTTCATGTCCAGAAACTCGGTCTTGACGGCACTCTCGCACGGCTTCAACACGAGCTTTGCCGGGAATTTCCTGACAGCCTTCCCCGCGGCGTCCAGAAGTGTGTAACCGAGAATAAAGCTGTCTTCCGATTGTTCCGGATAGAGAGAAAAATTGTAGAGCTCGAAGTAGATCGGAAGCGTATTTCCGGACACATAGGTCCGGTTCACGTTCGGGACGACTTTCCACCCCTGCTTGACGAACGGATCGGCCTCTTCGGTACGGACCATCTCTTTCGCAAGCAGGACATCGCTGAACACCAGCCCGGGTCTGTCGAAGTCTCTCGCTTCGAGCAGCGTTGCCGCCGTGCCCGACAGACCCCCCTTCAAGTCCGTCACCGAGATGCTTGCCCCATAAAGGCCCGGTTTCAGATCCAGCTTCAAAACCTCCCGGTGGGGCGCGCCGGCGTCTACCAGGGCGTCCAGGTCTCCAATCGAAACGCCGCGCCGCCATATCCTTTCTTTCACTGTCTTGCCGGAAGCGTCGATCAAGGTCGTCGAATATTCGATCTTTCCAACCCGTTCATACCCCTTGGCTTCGAATCGCAACTGTTTGACGTCCAGAAGAATGTAGATCTCCTGGCGTGTATATCCCACGGCCCCCCGAAACCCGGCGACGTCGATGAAGAATCTCAAGTTTCCGGCGCTCACGATCGGCATCTCTTCGCTTTCAAAGAACTCGACGCTGCCCGCCGGCTTTGGAGCGGCGTCCTCTGCGTGAACCGAAACGACGGAAATTCCGCTCCCCACCAACAGGGCGAAGATCCTGCCGGACCAGAAATGTCGCAAGGGCCTACCCGTCCTTTCGCAAATCCTCAAGCGGCGGATGAAGGCGCAACAGGGAGGGTTTGAACGTTTCGTTTGATTGACGAGGAAACGTGACGTCATCCGCCGTGCCGGAACCGGACCTCCCGAGTGGCGGACTGGCCGCTGACCGTGTCTTCGACTCTCACTTCCAGAACCTGAAGACCGGCTTTGGCCTTGCTGAGATCGAGCTCAAAGTATTCGGTCTCCGTCGGGTTCGATCCAACCTGCTCGTAGCTGACCGAAACCTGCGGCTTGCCCCGGTCGAATATCGCTCCGATGCCCCGCCTCACGGCCCCAAAGACGCCGACCGAATGACCCTTTCCGGTTCGGACCGTGTATTGGACTTTGTAGCGGGTCTGCCCGAACGTGTCCTCCTGCAGGTTGTAGATCTCATAGTAGGCGTAGACCTTCTGATCTTCTCGGTAAGACCGAGTGGGCATCGGAATCACCCACACGTCCCCCTTGTGGAACTTCTCTGGCGTAGCCGGGTCCCCGATGTTCATCGCAAGTTCGATATCGCTCAACTGGAGGGCCTCAAGGTTGAAGTCCGGAACCTCGATGGACTGTTTGTAGAGCCCGGTCCGGCCGGAGATCCGATCTTTCAACTGGACCTGAAGCTCATACTTGCCCGGAGGGACCTGAGCTTTGAGAATCTCCGGGATAAAGGACCCCTTCGTCTTGTTGACCTCCCCCACGGTCCGGTAGTAGAACGCCTCCGAAGTTCGGTAGATGGCGGTGCGGTCCTCGTCTGCAAGGGCGATGGCGGCCTCCACGTGCATGTAAGAGGAATCGGCGTCGACCATCGTCTCAACCTGCTCGGGCGGAACGCCGTAGTAGATCTCCAACGAGGTATGACCGTCCAGGGACTGGAAGTTCGCCAAATCGTAGTAGAAGTTGAGCGCGGGCCCCAGGAGTCCGGGGCGGTAGTAGTCGGGGACTTCACCCACGGCATTCCCGTAGATCGTCGCGGGTGCGTGCTGGGAAATCACGGCGATCGATCGGATCATGTTTTTCGACAGGTCGCTCACCGGGGGGATCGGAGCGAAATCGTAACGCCCGTTCCTCTTCTCGTCGGTGAAGACGATCTCGATCCCCCCCTGAATCTGCGTATAGGTCCAGGCCTCCCACGACACCATGGCGATGTCCTGCTCGGAAGTAACAGGGGCGTAATCGCCGAAGAGCAGCTTGACCTTCCCGAATTCCTCGAAGTCCTTGTCCGCCGTATCCAGATCGAGGCTCTCACCCTCCCCGGGGAGATCGGCCGTGGTCGTTTCGAGCGCAGACGGGTCATCCACTTCCTCGTCCGACGGGACCGTGAAGTTGTCGATACTCCTCTGGAGCACGGAATGCCGATGGGATCGAATCGGATAGACGGGGCCGACGAAGGTGAGGAATTGGGCCTCAGGTCCGTAAATCTGCACGGCCATCCGGTTGCGAACCGCCTCGACCTCCGGGCTCTGGTGAAACTCTCTCTTGGCCGATCGGGACCGATAGTCCGGCTCGCCGTAGCGAACGTAGACGTCGCCGCGCTTGTCCCAGGGATAGATCCTGTCTGCAAAATAGGTCCGCGAAAACCAGACCCTTCTGTAGTGTTCGATAATTCGCTCGTTGATCTTCGTCAGGATGTCGGGATCCCGCCGCGCCCAGAACTGTTCGAGGTAGGCCAGGCGCTCGGCCTCGTCCGAGATCGCGTCATAATCCGCGAGCTCTCCATCCGAGGCGACCAGAGAGATGTCCGTATACAATCTCCGCTCGTGGCCTTCGAGGTTCTGCAGATAGCGTTCGAAGTTCTCCAGGGCCAGGTCGGACTTGTCCTGGTAAAAATATCCCTGAGCCACCAGGGGAAGGAGTCGGACCTCATCCGGGTGGGCGCGTGAATACGGGGCAATGTATTTGTCGATCTTTTCGTACTGTCGATCCAGCACACACGCAACGCCGAAATGGTAGAGACCATCCAGATTGTCCGGCTCGAGTTCGATGTACTTGAGGTAGTATTCGATCGCCTTCTTGTGATCTTCCTGATACTTCTCGTAGACGTCGCCGAGCAGTCGATAGGCCGGACCGTAGGTCGAGTCCAGCTTGGCCGCCCGCTTGGCCTGTCCGATCGCGCGACGGTAGTTGTAGAAGGCGGCGATCCCTCTGGACGGTTTGTAGGCGTGCACCATACCCAACCCGACATAGGCCGGCACATACGTCTTGTCCAGCTTCTGGGCCTTTTCGAAGGTCTTTTCCGCGTCACTGAAGTTCATTCGCTTCATCTGCACGGTCCCCAGCCAAGTCCGAACGACGGCATCCTTCGGATAGGCCTCGATGAGCCGAGAGAAAACCTCCTCTGCCTCGAAGTACTCCTCTGCGCCGAAGTAGCTTTCTCCGAGGATCATCAGAGAATCCCGCTCGGCCTGGCTCACCGCGGAGACGCCGGTCCCGTCCTCCGAGGCAGACGCAGTCCCGCCCAAGATGGCGACAGTCAAAAACAGGGGCCATACCCAGAGGGTGATAGGGAAAAACTGTATCGCCCTGTTCATGCGAAACCTCCTTCTAAACCACGCTCAACTCCAACATACTTGATAAACCCATTCAATCATTATGCTGTCTATTTTTACGTCCACGAATGGGCAAAGTTCCACGGAATTGATCCTGCGACCGAGACGTTCCCAAGTTAACGCACCGCACGCGACGCATTCAGCCGCCAAGGAGCCGGTCGTAACTCCGCTCCAGCTTTCCGCTCAGGACCTTGCAATCGTGGTGGACCTCAACGTGCGCCCTCCCGGCCTCGCCCATCGCGTCCCGAAGCGATCTCGATTCGAGTATCGCGTCCAGACCTTCCGCAAGACCTTCCACATCGCGTTCGTCGAAGAGCAACCCGCACCTTTCATTAGGTACGACGGAAGGAATGTCGGCGTGAAAGGAGGAAACAACGGGCAGTCCGGACGCCATGGCTTCGAGCAAGGCCACGGGCGCACCACCCTCCGTATCCCCATCTGCGGCCGTGACGCTCGGATGGAGCAGGACCGTGGCTCTCCGTAACTCCTCCAGACAGACTGAATGGGGCTGCATGCCAAGAAGATCCACCCGATTTCCCAAGTCCAATCTCCTGATCTCTGCCTCAATCTCGTCTCTCAGAGGTCCATCTCCAACCATCCTTACCCGCAGATCTGCATACTTGTCCAGAATCCGACGCACGGCACGCAGCCCATAGACCAGGCCCTTCTTCTCTCGAAACGAGGCGTAGGTCATCACGATCGGGCCGCGCGCTACGCCATCGGCCTCGGAACGGTGCCGGATCCTCTGGAGGTCAACGCCCAGACATTGAATCTCAACCTTGTTGGAGTCGCAGCCCAGCGTCTCCAACGCCTCTGCCATTCGTGGTCCCTCCGCCAGGAAAAGCTGCCCTTCGGAGAAGAGCCTCTGAAATCGTTTGTGCCATAAGCGCCTCTTGGGAAGTAGAGAGACGTCCAGTCCATAAAAGCGGGTGGCCATCGGGATGCCGGCGCTTCTTTGCGCCGTCAGGCATCGGAACCCCTCCTGTCCAAAATGGGCGTGCAGCACCACGGCGCCCACTTCTTTGACCACACGACCGTATCCGGCATACGAACCGGTCCACTTCCGGAGCCCGCGATACAACAGCCGCCGAAGCCGTGGCAGTCCCTCTTGCACGAAGACCACGTCCGCACAGGGAAAACGGTCTCGGTTCCGAAGTGCCTGCGTCAGGACAACGGGGCGGTAACGGTCGTGCGATCGGATCTGATCATAGATCCAGACGTTCGTGATTTCCAGAAATGGACTCGCGCAATGCGCAACAGTTCGGCTCCGCATCGTGCACGGTCCCGCGTATGCGCTTTCGGCAACGTCAGGGTTCGCGTTGTTCAAGTCGACTCAGGTTCCTCTAACAGCGAGACAAAGGAGGCCCGTCTTGCCCCCGCCTCGTTCGCGAACAACGTTTTGCCGCGGCTCACGCGCCTCCCGATCCTCACGAACCTGCGCGGCGCCCTCACGCGCCGGCGCGTCAGCCCGATGGACGATGCGAACCCGCTCGCGTTTGCATCGATCCAATCCGGCACCGCAGCCTTTCCGATACCCAATCTTGCTCGCCGGAGTAAGGGACGCACGAAAGGCTTGACACTTCGGAGCCGTCAAGATATATACTTCAACGACTCAAATATCGTGGCCGCCGACCCGAAAGACAACAGGAAATTCAACAGAACGATGGGAAAAACAGTAAGCTACCTCGCCTACGATCTCGGGGCATCGAGTGGACGCGCCGTTCTGGGCAAATTCGACGGCGAACAGGTCGCTTTGGAGGAGGTGCATCGCTTCTCGAACAGCGCTGTCCCGGTGTTGGACCGACTTTATTGGGACGTCCTGCGCCTCCAAGAAGAAATCCTTCAAGGATTGCATCGGTACGTCCAGAATTTCGGAAACGATCTTTCGGGGATCGGGATCGACACCTGGGGCGTTGATTTCGCGCTCCTGGATGGTGACGACGAACTCCTCGGCAACCCTCGATGTTACCGGGATCCCCGGACGAAAGGGATGATGAACCGGGCGTTTGAACTTGTACCGAAGCCGGAGATTTTCGAACAGACCGGCATTCAGTTCTTTGAGCTCAATACCCTCTACCAACTCTTGGCAATGGCGTCACAGGACGCGCGTCAGCTGCATATGGCCGAGACCTTTCTGATGATCCCGGACCTGTTCAATTTCTGGCTGACCGGGGCCAAGGTCTCTGAATTCTCGGATGCGACCACGACACAGTTCTACGACCCGCGCAAGAACGCCTGGGCAACGGATCTGCTCGATCGTATGCAGATTCCGACCCGATTCCTGCCCGCCGTCGTACAGCCCGGCACAAAGCTTGGACCCCTGCGGGGCGCCATCGCTCAGGAGACGGGACTCCGCGGCGCGGACGTCATCGCCCCGGCGTGTCACGACACGGCATCTGCGGTCGCAGCCGTCCCGATGCGGCGCGCGGACGCAGCCTATATCAGCTGCGGGACCTGGGCGCTCATGGGCAGCGAAATCCAGGAACCCATGATCTCGTCCGATGTCCTGTCCCGCAACTTTACGAACGAGGGGGGCGCCTGCGGAACCTTCCGCTTCCTGAAGAATATCACCGGGCTCTGGCTGGTACAGGAATGTCATCGAGTATGGGAGCTCGAAGGGCGGGCGTTTTCCTTCAAGGACCTCGCCGACCTCGCCTGCACGGCGAGCCCGCTGGTCTCCCTCATCGACCCGGACGACGCTGCTTTTCTCGCGCCAGGCGACATGCCTTCCCGGGTTCGTGCCTTCTGCAGGCGAACGGGTCAGCCAGAGCCCGAAACCGAGGGCGAGACCGTCCGATGCGCGCTCGAGAGTTTGGCACTCAAGTTTCGACAGGTCCTGATGGAGCTCGAATCGGTCCTGAATCGGCAGATGGAAGTCATCCACATCGTAGGAGGCGGCAGTCGCAATGCGCCTCTGTGCCAATACACCGCGGACGCGACCGGGCGGCCGGTCATCTCGGGGCCGGCTGAAGCCACCGCCCTTGGTAACATCCTGATTCAGGCGATGGCCGACGGTCAGGTCGGCTCCTTGGCCCAGATCAGGGAAATCGTGCGGAATTCGACCGAGGTCGTCACTTACGATCCAACCTCTTCGGACTTGTGGGAATCGGCTTATGGCAAGTTCCTCAAACTCGTCGGGAACTGACGTGGGCTCGACGCAAAGGCCACCGGGCGCATCGCGTCGCATCCGGGTCACCGCTCGAATCTGCCAGATCGCGATTGGCGTGGTCTTCCTGGTCGCGGGGGGAGCCAAGGTATGGAACCCGGTCCTCTTCTATTGGGAATCCCTTCCGTTCATACAAGGGGTCCTGAGACTGGGGCCGAACGTCGTCCCCGCTGTTTCCCGGATCGCCCTCCTCATGGGCGTCGTTGAATGTGGCTTGGGACTTGCGCTCGTGATGAGCTGGAAACCCAAGGCGACCCTGCGATTCGGCGTCATTTTGATGGCCTTGTTCCTGCTTCTGACCGTTTCCGCCTGGGCGCAGGGGTTCGACGCAAAGTGCGGCTGCTTCGGCACGCTGCTTGAAAGAGGACCTGGCGAGGCGACCGCAGAAAACACGATCATGTTGGCGATGCTCCTGTTCGCGCTCGTGAAGCGGGACGCCTTGCCCAGCGCGTCGGATCGCCTGGCTCGGAGGGCCGTCACCGGAGGTGTGCTGCTGGCCCTGCTCGTGGCGGGCGTCAGATTCTTTCCGGAGATGGGGCGGTTGGAGGGGAGCGACTTGCAGGTCGGACTAAGACTGGAGAGTCTGGAGGTCAGCGGGACGAACGTCGATCTTCATCGTGGAGCCTATCTGGTACAGCTTTTCAGTCCGACTTGCAAGCACTGCAAGGAGAAGGTCAAGGACGTGAACCGGCTCTCGACGATGCCCGGCGCCCCACAAGTCGTGGCGCTATCTCCCTTCGAGACGAACTCATCGGAGATCAAACGCTTTGTGAATCGCTGGCGGCCGAACTACAAGATCGCCACGATCTCCTACGCGGATTTCGCGCGTCTCGTGCACGGCCACGGCTTTCCCCGCATGGCCTACGTGAGGAACGGCGAGATCCTGGCCGTGTGGGAAGCCAATCAGTTCCCGACACGGGCACAGATAAAGCGACTGTTTCAGAGTTCATCCTAAGCCTCAACGCCTGTCCACAGCGAGAGCTGCCTCCCTTCCGCCGCCGGGGTCGCGCCTTTCCGCTCCTCCATCCGGAGATCGCTGGAAATCTCCCGAACAAATCGAGACAACTTCGGCGCGAACCGCTTCCCGTAGTGACGCCGGGTCAACGCACGGGTCAGCACCACCTCGTCCTTCGCGCGAGTCAACCCGACATAGAAGAGCCTCCGCTCTTCCTCCAGATCGACCGGGTTGCTGCCGTGCGGAATGAGCCCCTCTTCCACACCGCAGATAAAGACAACGGGAAACTCGAGCCCCTTGGCCGCGTGAAGCGTCATCAAGCTGACGGCCTCCTGGCGCGGCGTGCCCCCACTCCGTTCCAGGTCGGCCTCTCTTCCGGTCAGGAACCCCTCCAGCAACCCCCGCAGAGAGCCCACGCCCTCCGCGAGCCGAACGAACCGTTCGTAGTCGGGTGTCTCTTCACAGTCAACGTCCTCCTGCCAGCGCCTCAAGAGCGCTGCGGGTCCGGCCTCCTTTGCGAGCAGACGGTAGCGCGCAACGAACTGAAACAGGCGCTCGACCCGGTCCGACACCGTTCGTAGCGCCTCCATGCTATCGCCCCGGCTGAGACGCCGACGCAGCTCCGACAGGACGTCGGGGCCCGGATCGAACGGCGCCAGCCCAGCGGCGCTCAGAAGGCGAAACGTCTCCCCCGGCGAGAAGACATACCGAAAAAACGTCAGCGCCTCGCGAACGGACCCTGCCTCGAGAAAATCCTTCTGGCCGACGATCCGGTAGGGCAGGCCTTCCTCGAGGAAACAGCGCTCCAGAGGCTCCGCCTGCTGCCAGATCCGAAACAGCACGGCGAAGTCGGCGAAGCTTCGGTGCCCCGGGTTGTCGCCTCCGTTCCTCGAAGCGACGTCGTCGGACTGAAGCATGTCCGCGCCGCCCACCATTCGGCTGATCTCTCGCACGACGGCGATCCCCTCGGCCGTCTCTCCCGACACAGTGAGCAGACGGGGCCTCGGTCCCCCACCCCGCACGCTGAGGAGCGCGTCGGAATCGCCGCCTCTCGCGACGAGCGCCCTCGCCGCATCGATGATGTGACGGGTCGATCGATACGTTTTTTTCAACGCAAAGCGGCGCGCAGAAGGAAAATCCGTGAACAACACGTTGAAGCATTCGGGACGCGCGCCGCGAAACCCATAGATCGCCTGGTCCGGATCGCCGATCACAAACAGCCCCTCTCCGCCGCCGGCCATCAGCTTGACGAGGCGGTACTGCACCGCGTTCACATCCTGGAACTCGTCTACCAGGAGATGAGCGCACCGCCGTCGCAGCGCGCCGCGGATGTCTGCATTCGTTTCCAAGAGCGTCACCAGATCCATCAGAATGTCGTCATAGTCTCTTGCTCCGAAGACAGCCAGACGCGCCTGGTAGCTTTGGTAGACCGCCCGAATCTCCTCTCCGTCGAGCTCCGCGGGATGAAGTGCCGTGGACTTGGCAAACGATATCGCGGCGCCGGCCTCCTTGATTGGAATCGAGCACTTCTCGCGAGACAGCACATCCGACAGGATTTGCCGAGATTCGAACTCATCCAGGACCGAGAGGCGCGGCCCTGGCGCATAGCGCTCAAGGAGGCCCAGGGCCAGCCCGTGAAACGTCCCGACAGCCACATCGCCGCCTCGCTCGACGCCGCCGAGAAGGTCCGTGAGGCGGCGGCGCATCTCCCCCGCCGCGCGATTCGTGAACGTCACCGCCACGATCGCATCGGGTGTGACACCTCGATTCCGGACGAGGTGAGCGACTCGGTGGGTGAGCACCCGTGTCTTTCCGGTTCCGGGGCCCGCGACGACGACAATCGGCCCATCTTCCGCCCGGACCGCCGCCCTCTGTTCGATGTCGAGCGCGTTTGGCGCCGCCGGGAGCGCATCCCGGCCCGCGCTCCGCATGGCTTCGGCTTCCCCCTCTATCGTGCGAACCCCGCCGCTTGCCCCACGCGCCTTGCTCTCAACCGTTTGCAACGGAGAAGCCACCTGTAGAGATGCCACGTCGAACAGGAAGTTCTGGCCCTTGAGCTGCTCCCGCTCTTCATCCGAGAAGACCCGGATCTCCCCGTAGACCCCGTCATACCCCGCGCGGATCTCCACTTCCCCCTCCCGGAGTCTGCGCACCCCTTCGGCGACGAGCGGCTCGCCCGAACTGGAGATCTTCTCCACGGAAAGATCTCTCAAGATGTCCAGTTCCGGGCCCAGCTCAGCCAGGAGGCGGGTGTAGAGGCCCTGAACCTTCTTGCTGCTCGGCCCGACCCCGAGCGCGGACCCGATAATCTCGGGCAGCGGGATGAGGTTTTCGTACGTACCGGCGACGTCGGGACGATGACCGACGGCTCGGTCGGCCAGCGCCTCCACGCGGTGCAGAACGCCAACGGTCAGCTTTCCGCCGCAGACAGGACAGAGGCCGTGGCCCGCCATCGTCTCCTCCGGCGGCCAGCGTATGCCACACTTTCGGTGGCCGTCCCAGTGATACTTCCCTTCCTCCGGATAAAACTCGATCGTGCCGGTGAACCGATTCCTGTCCCTGTCTTTCAGCGCTTCATAAATCCCGAAGTAAGACAGCTCCGTATCAAAACAGGTCGCCTCGCGCGCCAGCTTCTGGGGCGAATGGGCATCCGAATTCGATACGATCGCATATTCGTCCAGCGCCGACAGCCTCCAGTTCATCGGGGGGTCGGAAGAGAGGCCGGTCTCAACGGCAAAAATGTGGGGGAGCATATCTTCGAAGCATTCCTCCAGGCTGTCGAATCCCGAGTTCGACCCGAGTACCGCGAAGTGAGGCGTCCAGATGTGCGCCGGGATGAACAGCACATCTTCACAGGCATCCAGGCAGATCTCCACGAGGTCCCGACTGTCCAGACCCAGAATCGGCCTCCCGTCCGATTTCAGGTTCCCGATCTTCCCCAACCGCGTATTCAGCCGCTCCACCGCCTCGAAATCCGGCATGATGACCACGTGATGTACCTTGCGGGTCTTGTCGTGCTTCTTGTAAATCAGGCTGATCTCGGTCGAAAGCAGGAAACGCACTTCGCCCCTGCAGGAGGGGGGCAGCTCCGCATCCACGGCGCTTTGGAGCGGGCGCCCGAGCCGAAACAGACCTGTCTCCGCCGGATCGAGCTTTTCCTTCAATTCTTGCAACCATTCCGGATGCGTATAGTCTCCCGTACCTACCACGGTCAGGCCCTTGAGCGCCGCCCACCGGTGGAGGTTCTCAGGATTCAGTGCTTTGCTGGTGGCCCTGGCAAATCGGGAATGAAGGTGAACGTCGGCAACGAAACGCAAAGAAGAATCCCCCAGGCTTCGGAAGGAACGGCTCCCCGGGGGAGGAGGGTCGCGGCGCAAGATACGGACAAGCGCGTCTAACAGGAAAATAAGCTTGGGGGATTGAAAAAACAAGCGGAGGAAAACAACGTAGGAGAGAGATCCAAAATTCCGGCGATCGCATCGCACGCGCCTTTCAAGAGAGTGGCTCCCTTTCTTCCTCGGCCGGAACCGATGAGACGGCTGATCTCACGTGTTGCGCCATCGCCCGCACGCTGTCAAAAAGCTCGGGGCGAAGGTCTTCATCTTCGAAATCGATGTCGAACTCCTCTTCCAGGCCGACGATAATCTGGATCGTCGCTTCGGAATCCAGACCCAGGGATCCCTCGAAAAGCTGTTCTTCGTCACCGATCTCCTCCGGTCGGATATCCAGCGAGAGGCTGCGGACGATCACTTGCTTGATGCGATCCTCTATGCCTTCTTCCGCCATCGGCCTCCGCTCCCAGCCATTAGCGTGTTTGGGGACCCGTTATGATGCGGAGATCCGTTCAGACACGGTCTGGCGCCTCATCTCCACCGGGACCCTTCTCGCAAAATTGCCCTATGACCGCATCCACGATCCTCTGCTGCCCTTCCTCAGAAGCGATCTCCGCAGCCGGAAGCCTGAACCGTTCTTCGAGATCGTGCAGCTTTTGATCGATCTCCTCTCGCGACATCTGGCGGGGAGCGACCAGGGTCCGGCCGTACGCGGCCCGTATATGTTTCTCCTTGTCACTCATGGCCAGCAGAATCGTGGGCGTCTTGCCCAGAGAATGAATGGCGTTGATGGTGTCCTGAATATAGTCGTCCGGGTCGATGCTGTTGACGACCAAGATGCATGCATCAGGCTTTGTCCCCAGCAGAAAGGCGAGGGTCGGCAGGGAATGCGTCGCGTGCTCCAGAATATCGTACGGAATCGTGCCCGATTGCGCGCCGACGAGCACGATCTCCGGCTTCTTTCGCGTGCAGATCTCCCGCATCTCGTGATCGAGGTAGGGCGGGTAGACCTGGAGCGGAAGCTCCAGCGGGGATGCGTAGCCGATCGGAAAGGCCAGGTCCATCCCGAACAGCTCGGCGTGGTGTTCCGTGCCGATCTGCCCCACCTTGTAGCCGATCTCGATCAGTTTCCGCCGGAGCGCCAGCTGAACCGTAAACTTGCCCTGCTGAGCACTGGTGCCAAACACACCGACGACCGGAACCTCGACGCTGCCGTCCGTCCGGTAATTTCGCAGGACGTCCTGAACTCTACCCTGAGAGATCGAGGGATAGAAAATTCTCAGGCCTTTCTTGCGGGCCGTGGTATACAGGTCGCCGTAAAGTCCACGAGGTACCGAAAGAAAGCTGAACACGTGAAGGCCTTGACTCATGGCCATCTGGATGGATTCGCGAACCACGTCCCGCTTCGCGATGCGTCCCAACCGGTCCACGTAGCCCAAGATGAGCGTATCCGCGCCCTTGAGGGCATCCTTGAGGCGCGGCTTGATTTTTATCCCCGCTGTAGACATCCCGATGGCCGCTCCGGCATCCTTGCCGACGAGGCCCTTGCCCACGGGATCGGCGATGCCCACAATCTCGAAATGGAGCAGGTCTTGAAACCGGATGAAGGCGTGCATTTCCTTGTTGTAGGGATAGAGCGCAGCCTTTTTGATCCATTCGAAACCTGAACCCCCCGGTCTGACCGAGCTGGAAGCTGATCGCATCGCGTGCGACACGAACGGGGACCCTGTGATAGCGATGCTGTTGCGAACCCGCTCGGGTCTTCTCCCCACCGCATTCGATTTCAAGATTTCTCTCACCGTTTCCAATGGCGCGCGGGGGTGGGCCTCTCGGATCAGGGTGACGATGCCGGTGATGTGCGGTGCGGCGTAGCTCGTCCCGCCGATCATGATCTCTCGACCGTCTGACCAGCAGACCCGTTGCTCATCCCCTCGGGCGACGCATTCTATCCTTTCGCCAGGTCTGTAGTCATATTCATACCGACTGTAGACCTTGCCGCCCTCCACACCGATCACATCCGCAAGCGAAGCCGGATAGCTTTCCAGGCCTTCGTTGTGTGCTGCCGCGACAACGATCGTGCCGGCTTCAACCGCCTTTCTGCAGGCTTTGGCGATAGCGTCACGAAACGAGACGTCTGTCGTCCCAAGGCTCAAGTTGACGACGTCCAGCTGGTGCGCTGTTGCCCAGTCGATCGCGGCGGAAAGCGCTCGCTCATCCGTGGAAAGGGAAGCATCAAAGATCCGGATGCTGTAGAGATCCGCCTCCGGCGCCTTCCTCCGGATAATCCCCGCACACGCCGTGCCGTGTCCCGCACAGTCGGCCGTGTCGGTCCCCTGAAGGGTCTGACCGTCAAGACCCATAGAAAGGTCCACACCACCGGCGACGCGCCCGATTTTCGAATGTGTGGCGTCGATTCCACTGTCCACAACGCCAACTTTGATGCCGCATCCTGTGAGATGCGCGAACGGGAATGGATGCGTCAACCTATTTCTTTTCATCGAGACGTTCAAAATGAAGGCGCCAGCGTCGTGAAAACAGACACAACCCACGCGGTTCCAACCCCCGGCCAAGTCTGTCTGCAAATTCTGTTCCTGAAACGCAACAGGGAAAACTCCCCATCCTGCAGGCGATCTTCCCCTGACCCTCTCGAATTGTCGAAAGAAGGCCCGAACAGGTCTTTCACCCAGACAAGAAATAGACGTTCACTATCGGCACTTCGCCACGTTATCCGTTCTCGCAGACCAAAGCATCGCCTTAACGCGGGCAACCTTTCCCGAACTCACCCGGGGTTCCAGGCAGACTCGGATAGACTAAGAGACTTCTAACATTTTGAAAATAAATATGTTGACTGTTCGGACGCGACATAAATGGGCATCCCGATCTCCGTCAGCTCCGGGTTCAAAGATGAAGGCAAGCCGAGTAAAATAGCTTGATTTTGGCCGATGCCGATGCTACGTTCACGGAAGTTTTCCGCTGATTCCGGAGTGGTATCGGTGCCCGATTCAACGTGAGGTCATAAAGAGCAAACCATGGGCGCACTTGTTATCGCAGGAATGGCTTTGGGCGCGCTCTACATCCTCCTCCTCTCGGCTGCCTGGATCGGGATCCGCCGCACCCGGGTCGGATCGAGCTTTGAGAGGCCCTCCGTCACGGTCGTCATCGCTGCGCGCAACGAGGCAGACGCGATCGACGCGTGCCTTTCGGCCCTGGCGGCCCAGAGTTACGCCGCCGACCGCACTGAGGTCGTGGTCGTCGACGACCGATCCTCTGACGACACGGTTGCCCGCGCCTGTCGATGGGCAGACAGAATTCCGGGGCTGCGCGTTCTCAGCGTCAGCCGGACCCGTCGCCGATGCCCAAAAAAGAATGCACTGGAGCTCGGGATTCGTGCCGGAACGGGCGAACTGATCCTGACGACCGACGCAGACTGTCGTCCCCCTCCCGGCTGGATGGATGCGACAGCGCGCGCCTTTGAACCCGATGTCGGAATGGTTCTTGGCCACGCCCCACTCCTTCCGAAATCCGGAATGCTCGGGGGCCTGTTGGCGCTCCAGGCATTTGTCGTTTCAGCCCTGGGGGCCGGCAGTGCGGGCGTGGGCTTCCCCCTGACTTGCTCCGGCCGCAACCTGAGTTATCGACGCACAGCTTTCGATGAAGTCGATGGGTTTGACGGTATCGGAGACGTCCTCGGAGGGGACGATGTCCTGTTGATGCGCAAGATCGCTTCTCAAACGCGTTGGAAGGTCCGCTTCAACCCATCGCCGGGTGTGCCTTCCAGACCGCATACGGACCGGTTGTTCACACGGCAGCTGCGCTACCAATCCAAGTCCCTGCACTATGGCTTTCCGGCCTTGCTTGTCGCGCTACCTGTCTATATATTCCACGTGTTGTTGGCGTGCATCCCCGTGCTTTCCGTTTGTTTTCCGGAATTCTGGCCCGTGCTGGGAACGTGGGCAGGCGCGAAGGTGCTCGCCGATGCCCTCTTCCTCTGGGGGGCCGCTTCCTGTTTTGCGTCTCGCCGATCTATGGTCTGGTTTTCGGTGCTCGTGCTTATCTCTGTTCCCTACATCGTGTTCTTTTCTGGACTCGGGGCCCTCAAACCCTCGCGCTGGAGATCACCTCAATGCTTTCATTGAAGATGCTTCCAACGACCCTTCTGAGGTATCATCGGACTCTGACGTTTCGGCGGGCGTGGAACGCGGCCAAAGTCGTTGCCTCTTTCGGCCTCTCAAACCTGCTCAAACGCGACGTCCGCATGGGGCGCCCGTTTGTCCTGATGGTGGAACCGACCAATCTGTGCAACCTTCGATGTCCGCTCTGTCCCTCCGGAAACGGACAGCTCACGCGTGAGCGTGGCACCATGGCGCTGGATGCGTTTCGCCAGGTTTTCGACAGCTTGGCAGATGACCTCATCCTGTTGATGCTCTGGAACCAGGGTGAACCCTTTATCAACAGGAGCCTGACCGACATGATCCGTCTGGCCAAGTCCCGAAACGTGCCCACGATTACGAGCACCAACGTGCATTTCATTCGCACCCGCGAAAACGCCGAGGACATTGTGGATTCGGGGCTGGATGAGATCATCGTCTCACTGGACGGGGTCTCCTCCGAGACCTACCTGGAGTACCGTGTGGGCGGAAATTTCGACAGGGTCTTGGAGGGCATTCGTCTGCTCGCACGTGCCAAGGAGGACCTCGAAGCGGATCATCCCGTTATCCATTTGCAGTTTATCATCATGAAACACAACGAGGAAGAGATTGACGAAGCACGCAGGTTGGCCCGCGAACTTGGCGTCGATCGACTCTCCTTGAAGACCGTGCAGGTGGGCACGAATGCGGAAGCCGAGGCTTACCTGCCTTCGAACGAAGACCACAGCCGCTATCGGTACGATGTGCCGTCTCTGGCAACGAAGGCAAAGATCACAAACTCCTGTCGACACCTCTGGTACAGCACCGTCATCAATTGGGACGGCTCCGTCTCCCCCTGCTGCTTCGACAAGGACGTAGACTACGGGCTCGGAAATGCCTTGAACGTCCAGGGGTTCGATGAAATTTGGGGCGGTGAGCGCTATGCCCGATTCAGAAACGAGATCTTGACGGATCGCGCCTCGGTTCCGATCTGTAACAACTGCTCTGAAGGGATAAAAGGCCTCTTCTACGACATCGAGCAGATTCACCCTTGAGAGGAAATTCCGCTTCCAGAGATGGACCTCCTGGCTTGGCTCCTGATTTCGGTCACGATCGTTTATGTCAGCGTAGCGCTGGCATTTACGTGGGGACTTTCACGGACCCGGCCGACGACGCCGGGAACCGTCCATCCCTTCGTCTCTGTCGTCATTGCCGCACGGAATGAGGAGACCAACATTGCGCGCTGCCTCGACGGACTGCTACGACAGACCTATCCTCCCGAATGCTTTGAGGTCCTGGTCGTCGACGATGGGTCTGAAGACGCTACACGGGACATCGTCGGCCGGATTGCCGAACGAAACGCCCGTGTGCGCTGCTTGGAAGTCGGCGACCTTGCTCCGGAGATGGCGGCAAAGAAACGCCCTTTGTCGGTGGGAATTCGAGAAGCTCGCGGCGAGATCATTCTGACCACCGATGCCGATTGTCGCGTTCTCCCCACGTGGATCTCTCAGATGGTTGCGTGCTTTGGACCGGACGTGGGTGCGGTCATCGGATTTTCTCAGGTGAAGGAATACGGCCAGGTTTCAACGCTCTTGGAGCGATATCAAGGATTCGACTTCCTGGCCTTGATGTCTGCCGCTTCGGGGGCAGCGAACCTCAGCTATCCGCTTGCGGCCACGGGACAGAATCTGGCATACCGTAAGTCCCTTTTCGAGAGCGTCGGAGGGTTTCGCGAAATCCGGAACTGGCCATCCGGAGACGACATCCTGCTTCTCCAACTTATGCGGAGAGCGGGCGGCAAACAGATCGTCTTCGCAAATCATCCGGCCACCTTCGTCAGCACCTGGCGCACCGAATCCTTGAGAGGGTATCTTCAGCAGCGGAGACGTTGGGCTTCCAACGCCCGCTTCCAGGCCCGACTCAACCGCCCTTTCTTCGCCTATATCGTCGATGTCTTCCTCGTAAACACGCTGGTCCCGCTGGGCGTCATCTTCGGCAGCCCGGCGGGTGTGCGGATGGTAGCACTCGCCTGCTGGGCTGTAAAAGCCTGCAGCGATTTCGTCTTGGCCTGGAGGGGCGCGTGCAAGTTTCGCCGGCAAGACCTGCTTCGGGTGTTCCCGCTATGGGAACTGTTCCAATCTCCCTACATCTTGGCGATGGGGATCCTGGGAACCCTTTCCGGCTTCACGTGGAAGGGCCGGCGGTATCGCCCGTCGGAACGATGATGCCTTCTGCCTGAGGGACTCACGGCGCGCTTCCTGCTGACCTTTTTCAGAGGACATTAACACACGGTAAGGATCGGTATGGCGAGGCATCCACGGCGTCCCTCCGCTCGGGTCCATTCTCTTTCCATCTCTTTTTTTCTTTTCGCCATCCTCTGCGCGATGCCTGCGGCCGGGGGAACCCCTCGCCCAAGGGCCAGAGACCTAGGGATCCAGATCGGGACCCTGCCCCCCGGCGCCAACAACACGATCACGGACGTCGTCGGCGTCCGGGTGGGTCACGTCACGCTCAACTCCGGATCGGGAAAGCTGGTCGTCGGGAAGGGTCCGGTGCGCACCGGCGTCACTGCCCTGTTGCCTCACGGAGACGACATCTACCTGAACATGGTCTTCGCTGCGGCAGAGGTCCTAAACGGCAACGGAGAGATGACCGGTGTCGAATGGGTGAACGAGCGGGGACTGCTGGAGGTGCCCATCATCCTCACGAACACATTGAGCGTCGGCACCGCGTACAACGGCGTCATCACTTACATGCTCAATCGGGACCCGGAACGCGTGCCCCTCCCGGTCGTGGCGGAATGCTACGACGGGGGCCTGAACGACATTGCGGGCCGACACGTGCGAGAAGCGCACGTCCTTCAGGCCATCGCGTCCGCCACTGGCGGTCCGGTGGTCGAGGGATCGGTGGGCGCAGGAACCGGCATGCGGGCGTATGGGTTCAAAGCGGGAATCGGCACGGCCTCTCGGGTGGTGCAGCGCCACACCGTCGGTGTCCTCGTAAACGCAAACTGCGGCCGCCGTCCGGAACTGATCGTGGACGGCGTGCCAGTGGGAAAAAGGCTCGGATCTGAATCCTCCAAGCGATTGCGGGACGGCTCCATCATCATTCTCATCGGCACCGACGCCCCGCTCATCCCGACACAGCTCCGGCGGCTCTGCAAGCGAGCGCCCCTGGGTCTCGCCCGGACGGGAACGGTCTCTCGCACGAGCAGCGGAGACCTGATCCTGGCCTTTTCTACGGCTCAACGAATTCCTCGAAACCAGGCCGTTCTTGACACCTTGCTGACCCTCCGCGACAGGCAGTTGACACCCCTGTTTCAGGCCGTCGTGGAGGCGACCGAGGAAGCCATCCTCAACGCCATCATAGGCGAGGAAACCATGGTCGGCAGAGATGGGAACACGATCCCCGGCCTGCCCGTGGATCTCCTGATGGAGATCATCAGGCCGCGCGTCAACCGTCGATGATCCTCTCCTAAACAGCATCGGAGTAGCGCCGCATGGTCCACTGGCCGATCGTCATTGGACTCTCCTTCTACGTCCTGATCACCCTTCTGGTCGGCCTTTACGCCGGGAGAAGAATAAAGGCCTCCGCCGACTTTATCGTGGCAGGCCGCAGGCTGGGAATATGGCTCGCGACCGGCAGCTTGGCGGCCACTTGGTTTGGCGGCGGCGTGGTCATCGGCGCGGCGAGCGAAGCCTACAAGAGCGGGTTCCTGGGCGTGATCGCCGACCCCTTCGGCGCCTCGCTCTGCCTGTTTCTCGCGGGCCTGTTCTACGTCAGGATGATGCGGCGGATGCGCCTGTCGACAGTTTCCGGATTTTTTGAGATTCGATACGGAAAGCAGGCCGGGGTCATCGCCGCCCTCTGCACCATTCCGGCTTACGTCGGTTGGGTCGCTTCGCTCCTGCTGGCGTTCGGAAAAGTCATCCACGCCATCGTCGGCCTGGATCCTACCGTGGCGATCTGCGTAGGAACGGCCGTCGTCCTCATCTACACGGCGGCCGGGGGCATGTGGGCGGTGACACTCACGGACTTTCTTCAAGTCTCCGTCCTCATCGCCGGTCTTGTGATCATCTTTCCCATGCTGATACACGACATGGGAGGCTGGACCGCCATACGCTCTCAGATTCCGGATGATCGATTCTTTCTTTTTCCTGGGAACGCGAGCCTCCCCGAATGGTTGGGGTATGTCCGAGACTGGATGGTGATCGGTCTCGGAAACCTCGCGGCCCAAGACCTGTTGCAGAGGAGTCTCTCCAGCCGATCGGAGTCCGTCGCACAAAACAGCGCCTATCTTGCCGGACTGCTCTACGTCACGGTCGGCCTGCTGCCCGTCTTCCTGGGAATATCCGCGACGTTGATCTACCCCGAGCTGCAAGATCCCGATCTTGTGATGATGAAACTCGGTATGCACTACCTTTCGCCCGTCTGGACCGCGCTCTTTCTGGGCGCCCTCGTCTCTGCGCTGATGAGCAGCGCAGACAGCGGCCTGTTGGCTCCGGCCGGCATCATCGGTTCGGATCTGCTCAGGTATCTGCGCCCGGGCATATCCGAGGCGCGCATCCTGTCGGTCTGCAGGCTGAGCGTGCCGGTCCTGGGTCTCGTCGCGCTCTACCTGGCGCTGGCCCACAATGTCGTCTACACGCTGATGGTGGATTCCTGGTCGATCCTTCTCGCAACCCTCTTTGTCCCCATGACTGCCGGACTCTGGTGGCCCAGGGCCAACACCCCCGGCGCCCTGGCGAGCATCCTTTCTGGACTGATCACTTGGGTCCTCATCCTCGCGTGGGCCCCTCACCTCCCCGCTGATCTGCTCGCAGTCCCGGTCGCCCTCTGTTTCCTGGTTTTTTTCAGCCGGTTTACAACCCAGGCACCCAGACCCCTGACCGATACCTCCGGAAAGCCTCTGGAATTCAAGGATCGAATCGGCCTTCTCGGATGGAAAAGATGATCTGCCGGGAACGGATCGCGGAGACCGATCTGAGGACCCACGACAGCCTGAGGCGCATGAGGCCGTGAGGGAACACCGCGCCCGGGCCTGAAAACGGACATCGGATTTGTGGAGTGCGCGCCGTCTTCCAGGGAGGCGTCAGAGCCCCTGGACCGGCCCTCTGCTTTCTGAAAAGTTGGGGATCTCCGTGCACCATATCCGGAAGATCCTGAGAAGGCGCGGGATCGTGCCGGCCAGACGGCGAAACTGGTGTATCAGCACGGACCTGGAGTTTGCCGTCAAAGCCGCGGCCATCGCGGGTCTGTATCCGGATCCTCCCGAAAACGCCCTGGTGCTGTGCGTGACGAAAAGCCTGCGGCCCGGGCCTCTGGAACGCGCGCAGGCGGGAAGGCCACAAAAAGTCAGGCAGAAACCCCTTGAAAATAGATGCCCTAATTTATGAAGCCAACCTGAATAATTCATAAAAAAGGTTAGGAAAGTCACTCCTGAAATCTGAAAGATCTGCGTGAATACCGGGCTTTCCAGTTATTGCACCCAAACAAGGTTTTTCAGCTCAAATTGGATCACTGATTGTTCTACATAAATTGTTCTACATAAGATGATGGAAATTTTCAGCAAATCTATGAATTATTCAGGCTAAGGACTGGACGTCCTCCGAGCTTCCCGCTTGGTCCCGACCTGGTTGATCAAGCTCGCCGCGTAACCCGCCCCGAATCCGTTGTCGATGTTCACGACCGTTACACCGGGAGCGCAGCTGTTCATCATCCCCAGCAAAGCGGCCAAGCCACCAAAGCTTGCTCCATAACCGACGCGCGTCGGCACCGCGACCACCGGGACGCTTACCAGACCTCCAACCACACTCGGCAGGGCCCCTTCCATACCGGCCACGACGACGATCACGCTGGCCTTCGAGATCTCATCTCGATCGGCCAGGAGCCGATGAATCCCGGAAACGCCGACGTCGTACAAACGCGCCACCGGGTTCCCCATCACCTCAGCCGTAACCGCAGCCTCCTCCGCCACGGGAAGGTCTGAAGTCCCCGCAGAGATCACCAATATCTTACCCAGGCCGCGTTCCCGACGCTTCGGTCCCCTTTGGACGACAACGGTCCGGGCGAGGCTGTTGTGTTCCAGGTCGGGGAGGACCCCGCGCATGGCATCCGCCATCTCCTCCGTGGCCCGCGTGCCCAAAAGCGTTGATCCGGCTTCTACGATCTTGCGCGCAATGCCCAAGACCTGCGTCACCGTCTTTCCCTCACAGAGAACGACCTCCGGAAATCCCCGCCGGATCTCACGATGATGATCGACCCTTGCGAACCCAATGTCCTCGAAAGGCAACTTCTCGAGTTGAGCGACGGCTGCTTCGACCTCTACCGTTCCAGCCTTCACCTCTTCCAGAATCTTCTCTATTCGGTCAGCAGTCACCTCGGACCTCCCGGCGCATCGCCATCGCGTAGACGATTTCCCTCCAGCGGACATCCTCTGTCAAGCACGGCCAAACCCAACTTTACCCGCTCTTCCTACTGGGCAGATCTCTCGTAATGGACAGAGACCACACTTCGGTTTGGGACGGCAGATCTCTTTGCCAAGGGCGACGATCAGCGCGTGATACTCTTGGTAAAGCCCCACATCTTTCGGAAGTGCGCCCGAGAAACGCTCTCGAAGTTCGCCATAGCCAACCTGTTCGTCCACCAGACCCAGACGGCTGAAAATCCGACGGGTATACGCATCTACCACAAAGCTGGGTTTTCCCAGGGCGTAAAGTAAGATGCTGTCGGCTGTTTCCGGTCCCACCCCATTCACGCCCAGAAGCTCGGATCGCAGCGCGTGCATAGGCCGTGTCCTCATTTTACACGAATCGCCATCGTAGCACGAACCAAAGTAGTCCAGATAGGCCCTCAACCGCTTGGCCTTGACGTTGAAAAAACCGGCGGGCCGAATCAGCGCGGCAAGTTTACCCTGCGAGATCTCGCCCAGCGCCGTCGGTTCGAGCTTGTCGGAAGACCTCAGATTTGCAATGGCACGCTCAACGTTCTTCCAGGCCGTGTTTTGCGTCAGGATCGCCCCGACCATCACCTCGAAGGCGGTCTCGGCCGGCCACCACTCCTGAGCACCGAAGGCGGCGAAAAGCAGATCGAAGACCTGCTGGAATCTTCTCTCTCGAGACATAAGAAAGCATCCCGACTCAGTCGGGATAGGGGGGAGCCTTGCGGCTCCTCCATAGAGGACTCACACCTCCAAGCCGTCGATCATGCCCGGCACACGAAAAACGGCGTCCGGACGCTCAAGGTCCGGACGCCGGCTGCATGCAGCGGATCCTTCCTGTCAATTCGGGTGGATCAGCGCCCTTTTCCATCGCTGCACAATATGCATCCGGCGCCTGGCACGCTGATACCTGTCCAGAATTTCGATGACCTTCAACCGCAAGGCAAATTTGCGAAGGTCCAGCAAGCTCTTCCCCTTCCGCCAACAGTCTGTCGCTCGCACCATGATAAGCAGGGACCGGACGAAAGTCAAGACACCCTGCTTCGGTTTTTGAGCAGGAATTCCCTTTACAGCGCCGAAACCGAGGTCTATATTGCTTCGATTTCACCAGTCGTTTTTTTCGGGGATGCACATCATGGCGAGAAACGAACTGAAGGCCAAGCTTCTCAATGGGGACGTCGTCGTCGGTCCCTTTGTAAACATAAATTCCAGCGCCCTGATTGAAATCGCGGCCTTTGCGGGTTTCGATTTCGTGATTCTCGACACGGAGCACGGACCTTTGGACATCGAGACCGCCGAAGATCTCTGCCGCGTGGCCTCCGGCGTCGACATCACCCCGATCGTCCGCGTGCGCGACAACGATCCATCGCAGATCCTTCGAGCGCTCGACATCGGCTCGGGGGGCGTCCAAGTTCCCCAAATCTCTTCCAGGTCGGACGCTGAAGCCGTCGTCCATTCGGCCAAGTATGCCCCTTTGGGGATGCGCGGCGTCTCTCCATACACGAGAGCGGCGCGCTATTTCGCTGAGGGCGCTTCCATCCTGGAACGGCTGAACGAAGAGACCATGGTCGTCGTCCACATAGAGGGTGTAAACGGCTTGAACAATCTCTCAGAGATATTGGACGTAGAGGGGCTTGACGTGATCTTTCTAGGCCCCTACGACCTTTCGCAATCTCTGGGTATCCCGGGTCGCGTGACCGATCCAAGGGTCGTAGAGCGAATGAAGGAGGCTGTGATCGAGGTGGATACGGCAGGCATCGTTGTCGGCACATTCTGCGATACCCGGGAAGCCGCCCAGCGCTGGATCGACGTCGGGGTCCGTTACGTCGTGACGGCTGTCGATACGGGCATCTATCTACAGGGATGCCGAAACATCATCCAGGGTCTGAAAAGGTAAGACCAACAAAAATGCGGGACAATCCAGTCGTTGTCCCACGCCATCGCGAAACCTTGCTTGAACGCGCCCTGAAGGCCGCACGAAAAGCGGTGTGGCGCATTCAGGGCTCGGTTTTCCTGTCTGCGTGCGTGGCGGCGGACACCTGTCTGCCGCCTGCCCCTGCCTTGCCGGCAGGCAGGTCGCCTGCTTCAGCAGGCAGGGACAGGCAGGCGTGAGCAGTGGAACGCCAGGTCAAGCCGCCGCTGCAACCCCTCACGACTCTTCCTCACTCGACACCGGAAGATCGTCATTCAGGATGATCCTGCGCCTCGGGCGGTCTGCGCGAACATCCCCGGGGTTCATTTCCCGTTCCTGCTGGCAGTCTACGCAAAGCCGTGCCGTCGGGACCGCCTCCAGACGCGCGGCCAGGATATTCTTTCCGCATTCCTCACATTGTCCGTAGGCCCGATTGTCCATCTTCTCCAGCGCGCTGTCGATCTCTGCCAACTCGACCCGTTCGTTGTTGCCCAAGGCGATCATGAGTTCCAGCGAAGACGTATTTCCGGCCTTGTCGATCGGGTCTGCGGGTTGGTCATCCCTGAGCTCGTCGATATCGTCGTCCTGACTGACGACCTGCCTCAGGAGCTCGTTCTTCCGCTTCTCCAGGAGCTTCTTGAATGTCGACATCTGCCTCTTGTTCATCTGCCTCTCCCGCCCAAAGGTCCCACGATAGCAATTCGTCTTTTCTGAAACCAGAGGCGAGATGCTTCGCCAAAAGCCAAAACAAAAAACCGGTACAGCGCCCGAAAATTCTGTACCGGCCTATGGCGGTCTCGACCACCGGCCGAAGCGATCAAAGCCCGGAGCGTTTAACCTTCTATGAGTCGTAGCTTGCCGGACCCTCAAGTCGTGGAATCTACAAGACACGCCCAGGATTGTCAAGCTTCTTTGCCGAGAACAGATTGAATCGGCAATGACGATCCGTGGTTTCGTCATACCTTGCCACGAGAAGGACAATGCAAGCCAACGCGACACGCCTCGCAGTCTGGCGACCGCGCCTTGCACGTGGCCCTCCCGTGCAGAATCAGCAGGTGGGAAAAAACGGTCCAACTCTTTCGAGGTATGATTCTCATAAGATCCTGCTCGACCTTGACCGGATCCGTATACTCGGTCAGGCCCAGCCTCCGGGATATCCGACCCACGTGCGTGTCCACGACAATCCCTTCTTGCAGGCCGAAGGCGTTTCCCAGCACGACATTGGCTGTTTTTCTTCCCACCCCGGCGAGCCCCGTCAGGGCCTTCATGGATTTCGGGACTTTCCCGTCATGTTCCTCTACCAGAACCCGACAACAGGCCTTGATGGCTCTTGCTTTGTTCCGAAAAAATCCAGTCGTTCTGATCCGGTCCTCGAGGTCTTTCAGGCGGGCATCGGCAAAGTCGCACGCTTTCGGGTAGCTGCGGAACAACCCGGGCGTCACCTTGTTCACACGTTCGTCGGTGCACTGAGCAGACAGGATGGTCGCTACGAGAAGTTCGAGTGGGTTCGAATGCCGTAGTGAAACCGCCGCGTTGGGGAAGGCGCTCCTGAGCCGAAAGATAATTTTCCGCGCACGCGAGTTCCTCTCGGCCGCATTCTCTTTCAAGCGACCACTTTCCTGTTCTGCCTTCTCCACTTTACGGGTTCCTCTGCCTGTTTCAACCTGTCCCCTCTGGGTATGTTTCGGCGCATTCTCGCCCGGTTCGAAGCCAAAGTTCTCGATCCGTTCGATCATCCGAGTTCCGACACGCTCACAGAATCGAAGAACGCCACGCCCGGTATGGATGAACTCACGTCCGGTCTGCCTCTCCTCGAACCGCCCAGACATCATCCAGCAGCCGATTGTTCTTTTGGATAAAAATGGGGGTCTTGATCAAAGCGACAAGATTGATGATCAGCCCGACGATGGAGACGACTTCGTGCGACACCGAGAGCATCGATCTGCCGTTGGCTGACTGCCCGGCAATCAGATCTGCGTGTGCGCCCCCGCCAAGGATCGCAGCGGCCATCACCGACAGAATTCCGAACGTGAGCCACGTGAAGAAGGCGCTCTTAAACCCACGCGCCCGAACCAGGAATTCCGAATCGAGATGGTGTTCCCGGACTTCTGACTTGATCACTGCTCCGGTCCCCAGAAAGTAGAACATCGTCGTCGTATGCGTCAGGATCGTCAAAATCGCGGTAACCAAACCCAGTCGCACGTGGGTCCCCGCATCAGAGACGAGCCATCCGAATCGAAAGAGATAACCCATTCCAAACGAAACCAGCAGCATCACCAACGATACCGCGCCCATGGCCAAGATCGCGCTCTGCATCGTCGTCGCCCTGATACCACCGGAATCCTTCTCGGATCTCTGTTCCCGTCTCAAAGTGCCTCCTGGATCTTTCTTCTCACAAGGCAGGCCAAACCGCCGACACCGAATATAATCGATCGTGTAAATGCCAAAAACCGAATTTTTCTCTGCCTTTCCAAGACGCGTTCAGCGTCCCTCTCGTGGAGGGACACCCACGTCCGCGCATCCGACGACCGCTTCATTCCCAACCTGTTTCACCGCCTCTTTCAGCACGCCATTCGTGGCCAAGCTGCCAGGAATGCGGCGCCGCGCCCGACAATAAACCTCGCCTCACCCGTCCAAGTATAAGCTTTGGTTATGAATATTTCTCCGATGTGGACAATCGACTTGATCGCTTCAACTTAATGTTCTATATTTATTACCGATATGGGAAATTAGCGACTCAATTCAAAACGGTTGCGCGTAAGACCTGGATTTGATCCTGCCTGGAGCTTTTTATGGGACTTGAGCAGAACTTGCAGGCTGAAACCGTCGGCCACCTGGATCTGTCTCCTTACCTTGCGGTCGTGGAAGGAACACCGGTCAAAGAGGCCTTGCAGCGGATGCGGACGGAAAAGCGAAACTGTGTAATGGTGATGCGACAGGAACGGTTGGTCGGGATCTTTACGGAACGGGATGTGCTCACAAAGGTCGTCGATCAGCCGGACAGGTGGGATCGACCTATTCTGGGAGTCATGACCCCGGGGCCTCACACGGTCAGCCCGACGGATCAGGTAAAATCGGCGATCGACCTGATGAACGAGGGTCATTTTCGAAACATCCCGGTGATTGACAGGAAAGAAGGCGGAGTGGTCGGGAACCTCTCCCATTACGCGATCATCAAATTCCTCTGTGACCAATTTCCCCAGGAAGTCTACAACTTGCCTCCCGAGCCGGATCAAACAGCTACGGCGCGACACGGAGCATAGCCACTTAGCATAATCACGCCAGGAGGTCTAGACGCATGGCCGATCCAACGGCCCAGACGATCAACCAGGACATGGACGAGCTGCTGGAGGTCGAATCCATCACCATACGTTTTTCCGGAGACTCCGGCGACGGGAGCCAGTTGATCGGGGGAGAATTCGCGAACACTTCCGCGGTGGTCGGCAACGACATCAGTACGCTTCCCGATTTCCCCGCCGAGATCCGTGCACCGGCCGGCACCCTTCCGGGCGTAAGCGGATTTCAGGTACGGATCGCCAGCGAAGACATCTACACGCCGGGAGATGAACCTCAGGTGCTGGTAGCGATGAATCCGGCGGCGCTTCGGGCGAACATCGTAGATCTCCCCCGTGGTGGCATCGTCATTGTCAATACCGAAAACTTCACGAGAAACAACCTGCGCAAGGCCGGATACGAAGCCAATCCTCTCGAGGACGCCTCACTCAAGAGCTACCGGGTCTGCGAGGTGCCCCTTACGAGTTTGCACAAGAATGCGTTGAAAGGGATTGAAGGGTTGTCGAACCGCCAGATCGACATGATGAAGAACATGTTCGCCCTCGGCCTCGCCTATTGGATCTTCGACCGGCCACTTGAGCCCACGATGCGCATGCTGGAAAGGAAGTTCTCGAATCGGCCCTCGGTCGCGGAAGGCAACGTCCGAACCTTGAAGGCAGGGTACCACTACGGAGAAACGACCGAAGAGTTTCAGTTCCGTTACCGCGTCCCGAAGGCCCCGGTCCTGCCCGGTACCTATCGTGCCATCACGGGGGCCCAGGCCACGGCCCTGGGCATGGTCACCGCGGCCCGAAAGGCGGGGAAAACCCTCTTTTATGGAAGCTATCCAATCACGCCTGCCAGCGCGATCCTCGAGGAGCTGGCGGGACTGAAGCATTTCGGAGTCCGGACCTTTCAGGCGGAAGACGAAATTGCCGCCGTCGGCGCTGTGATTGGTGCCGCCTTCGGCGGCGCCCTGGCAGCGAGTGGAACCAGCGGGCCTGGAATCGCACTGAAGAGCGAAGCGATCAACTTGGCCGTGGTCCTGGAACTGCCGCTCGTGATCGCCGATTTTCAGCGAGGCGGGCCCAGCACCGGTCTGCCGACCAAGACCGAGCAATCCGACCTGCTTCAGGTCCTATTCGGCCGGAATGGGGAAAGTCCGATCCCGGTCATCGCTGCGGCAACCCCAGCAGACTGCTTCACGATGGCCATTGAGGCCTTTCGGATCGCCGTAGAGAGTATGACCCCGGTGATTTTGATGTCCGACGGGTATCTTGCCAGCAGCTCGGAGCCCTGGAAGATACCCGATCCGGCGGACATCAAACCGATACGGGTCGATCATCGCACCGATCCTGACGGGTTTCAGCCCTATCTGCGGGATTCAGAGACGCTGGCCCGTCCGTGGGTCCTGCCCGGTACACCGGGATTGGAACACCGGATCGGAGGTCTAGGCAAGCAGGACGTCACCGGAAACGTTTCTTACGATCCGCTGGATCACGAGCACATCGTCAAGATCAGGGCGGAGAAAGTGGCGCGAATCGCGGATCGGATTCCGCTTCAGGATGTGCGGGGCCCGGATCACGCCGAGCTACTGGTCGTTGGGTGGGGCAGTACCTTTGGGGCGATCCGATCGGCCGTACGAAAGGCCCAGACCGAGGGCAAGTCTGTCGCCAGCGCGCACGTGAAGTACCTGAATCCGTTTCCGAAGAATCTGGAAGATGTCCTATCACGCTACGAAAAGATCCTGGTCCCTGAAATGAATCTGGGTCAACTTGCCCTGCTCCTCAACGGCCGTTTCCCGGTCCGGGTCGTCCCCTATTCCAAGGTGCGGGGCCAGCCGTTCAAAATTTCTGAAATCGCGAACAAGATCGATGAACTCCTGGGATGCTGACGGGTCGAAACAAAACGATTGGGGATCAGGCTATGGCAGATGCGGCGGTACTCGAAAAACCTTTAACCAGAAAAGACTTCGTGTCGGACCAGGACGTCCGATGGTGCCCAGGCTGCGGCGATTATGCGATCCTGGCCCAGATGCAGAGGGTGTTGCCCGAAGTCGGGATTCCAAAAGAGAAGATCGTCTTCATCTCGGGCATCGGGTGCTCCAGCCGCTTCCCCTATTACATGGACACCTACGGGATTCACTCCATCCACGGACGCGCCCCGACCTTTGCCACCGGATTGAAAGTGGTCAACCCGGATCTGAGCGTCTGGGTGATTACCGGCGATGGTGACGGGCTTTCTATCGGAGGCAACCATTTGCTTCACTGTTTGCGCAGGAATGTGGACCTGCACATCTTACTGTTCAACAATCGCGTCTACGGACTCACCAAGGGCCAGTATTCTCCGACCTCGCTGCCCGGCCACCGAACCAAATCTTCGCCCCTGGGATCTATCGAACAGTCTTTCAATCCGACCTCCGTGGCCATAGGTGCAGAGGCGACCTTCGTGGCCCGCACCGTGGACAGAAACACAAAGCATCTGGCGGAGACGCTTCATCGCGCGGCCGAACACAAAGGGACCTCCTTCATCGAAATCTATCAAAATTGCAACATTTACAACGACGGGGCCTGGTCCCACGTGACGGGGGCAGACGTCAAGGACGACAACACACTGATCCTCGAGCACGGAAAGCCGATGATCTTCGGGAAAGATCGGGATAAGGGCATCAGACTGAAAACTCTGAACCCGGAGGTCGTGAGCCTGGAGAACGGCGTTTCCGAAGAAGACCTCCTCGTTCACGATGAAACCGCTTCGCAGCCTGCCCTGGCATACCTGCTCAGCCGGATGGATCAACCCGAGTTCCCCGTCCCCCTGGGTGTGATCCGGTGCCTGACGCAGCCGACCTACGAACAACAACTCCTCGGCCAGGAGCAGGCTTCAATCTCCGAAAAAGGTGAGGGCGACCTGACCGCACTCTATCGGGCGGCCGATACCTGGACGATTCCGGGGGAGTCTTAGGAGGAAACCGGCATGGAGTGTCCGGCCTGCGGCCACGATAACATTCCCGGTGCCGACGTTTGCGAGGCGTGTAATGTCAGCCTGACGCAGGAAGATCTGCCAAGGCCATCTTCCCTCGCCCATCGCGGCATTATGTCGGATCCGATCTCTTTCCTCGAACCGCTCTCCCCCGAATGTTTATCCGTCCGCGATTCGATCCAAGAGGCGATCTCACGCATGCGGAAGAAACGTGTCGGCTGTGTCCTGGTTACGGACAACGAAGGCATACTCATCGGAGTTTTTACCGAGCGCGATGTGCTCTACAGAGTGGCAGGACAAATACAAGATCTTGAAGGAACGCCGGTCGGCAATGTGATGACCGCCCAGCCTACCGCCCTGAGGCGTTCCACGCCCATCGCACACGCACTACATCTGATGTCGATCCACGGATTCCGTCACATCCCCCTGGTCGACAGGCAGGGCCGTCCCACGGGGCTGACCTCTTTTCGAAGGGTCGTTGAATTCATCGGGGCCAACTTCTTCTCCACGCCCACAGACTGAAACGTCGCCGCTCTTCCTTGAAATACTCAGGGTCCGTCGAGCTCCTCGTCGATGGACCCTTATTTTGACGCGGCCCGCATCCGTGGCCGGCAGATCCAAGTGGCAACATTCAACTCAAAGGAGGTAACACCGTGGCAGAGGAAAAGCGAGTGCCTGGATACAGCGATCCCGTCCGGGAACCTGAAGAACTCATCCTCAAGACGTTCGAGTACCGAATGCCGTTTAACTACCCGAATGTGACCGTCCATCGCCAATACGAGGGCGGCGAAGTGCACGGCGTCGAGCTCTTCCCCATCAATACCAAGACGAAAGGAGCATCCGGTCTACCGCCAGAATACATCGAGATTGAGGAACAGCACGCGATCGTGCGCGTGGCCGTCATCGGCAGCGCCTGCACGCCACCTGGATGGATTCAAGTCGAGGCAGATCCAGTCGAGGGATTTCGAGGGGAGAGAGAAAGTCCGGAAGTGATGCCAGTTCGTTTTCGTGCCGACAATCTATGGGGCATGCACTTCAGGTACGATACGTGGAAGGCCAAGGGAAGTAGCCAGATCGACCCCATTAAAGGAGCGGAGCATTATCCGGACGTCCTTCCAGGAGGTACGAAGGCCAAGCTGATCAGCCGCGAGCTGCCGCTCACGGGAATGAGCTGTGCGATTTTCGAGATTCCGCCATCCGACCGCGTCCGGATAACAGGGGGAGGCCAGATACCGGCGTGGACGAACGACAACTTTCCCGACGATGTTCACTATTCTTTCCGCACGATTCGTACGACGCTCTCCGTTAAGGCATAGCCCGAGGGTGAAAGCCCGGGCAGCTTCCATCTACACGGTTCGGCCGCTCGAAGCGCATAGACGTCAACAAGCCTGGATCGAAGCGATCCAGGCCCTCCTCTCCCAACCGCTCGGCCTCTTCAAGCCCCTTCCGGATCGCTTCCTTCAGCGCTGAAACGCCGACGCCCAGGAACCGATCCGGAAAGGGTCGCAGCTTCAAATCCGCATTGTTGAAGTGCTTGACCACGCCGTGGTAGATCCCGCGCTCGAGCTGGTGATACGCGGCCGCGAGCTGAATCAAGCCTTGAAAGAAGATCCGGCTCGGCTCCGGATGCCTGCGCCAGACCTGCTCCCACGCTTCGTGGCTTTCCCAGTACTCACCCCGATTGAAGCGGGAGACCGCGCATTCGAAATCGGCCCAGTCCTTGGGGGTCAGGTCTGGCGCAACCACGTCCTCGGGCGCGATCTTGTAGGCCGGCTTGATGCGGGCGGCTTTCAAGTCTATCCTGCGCACGCCGAGCACGCGTCCGACCTTGCGAACAGCATCGCAGTGTGACGCCAAGATCACCTCCAGCGCCGTGAGATGGGCCTGAATGCGTCGTTTCATGGGCTCACCCGTGGGCGTCTCGGACGTAATCATATGGTCGGTCACCTCGTGCCGGAAAAGCGCGATGGGAATCCCCTTACCCCTGCGACGCTTTTCCACCGCACGGTCTGGAAAGATCACCCCGTTCTTCGCCTCTTCGTTCTCAATCCTCCTGTTTAGATTCAGCGGGCAAACTTCTGAAACCCGGCGTGTGACCCGCGGGCCGACCGGCGACCTCCCTCTCACCTGTTCGTAGAGATAGTAGCCCGGACTCTCCCAGTCCTCGTGAAAGTCGATCACGACCTCGAATCGCTGTCCTTCGACAAGGCTTCGGATGATATCGATCTCGGCCACGTCGTCGCGCAGGAAAGCCCAGTTGATGTCCACGGCATTCCGATTCAGCCGCGTGTTGTGCACGTATCCGTACGGGTTGAGGCAGGGCGTCACCTGAAACTGGAAATGGGACAGCCAACGCCCGTGATCCCCTTCCAGAAAGGCGAGGGCCGTTTCCACACCCGCCGGTTCGTCTCCGTGCGTCCCTCCGTTCAGGAAGACGGTTGGCAGAGAAGGATTCCGTGACAGTCCGACACAAAGGACCGGATACCCCTCCACCTCGCCCAGTGCGGACACGGCAACAGAGGCCCCGGACAGACCCTCAACCCGATTCACGAGATTGCTGTAGTCTCGCACATTCGACTCCGCTCAGCCACACCCCGTGTCTTTCAGTCTTGGTTCGAATCGTCAACTTCCGCTCGATCCAGCCAGTCCGGAAGTTCAACCTTCTCCGACATTCGCCAGGCCGTCAGGTAGAGCGCCGCTGTAAAGCGGACCGCCTCGCGGGCCCTCTCCGTAGCAAACTGCTTGACCGACGCCACGGGCTTCCGTTCGCGGCCCCATTCCATGTCGGGGAGGTCGGCCTCCAGGTCGTAGACGAGATCGATCAGCGCCCGACCGGCATCGATCTGATCAAAAAGAGCCTCCATCACGTCGCCGAACGCATCGATCTTCTGCCCCCGCGCCAACCCCTCCGGTCCAAACCCAAGGAACTCGATCAATCCGTCCACTTTCTGATGGATCCCGGTACGGGGCGACGAGCCGTCCGGATTCGCCCGCCCGTTGTAGTGAATCGTCAGATGAAGGGGTTGGCACACGTCCTGTGCGTAGTGCGCGATGAATCCGGCGTAAACCAGGCACTTGTTCTGGATAATCGGATTCGAGGGCCATTTCCGATGCTCCGCGAAGGCCACGGCCAGCCGCTCGGTCCACTCGGAAATGGCATACGGCAAAAATCCCACTCTTTCCGGTTTGACGCCAAGCTTCACGCACAAAGAAATGAATTCGTATCGACCCTTCGGAAGGGGGTTTCCCTTCAAGTATTCAAGGTCTATGAAGTGTTCGGGGTGTTCTGCCCCTCGAACGAGGGGGGTGCCCCGGTTCTTCGTGACATCCGGGTCGAAGACGTAGTGGGCAATCGCGGTTGACCCCGTGCGAAAGAAGGCTGGAAGCTCCTCGGGCAGGGCGTAAACCGCAGCCCGGGTGAGAATCCCGTGACCCTTCGACCACCAACCGTGGCAGGGTTGTCCAAAGAGGACAAAGGCGCAAGCCAGGGCGACAGACAGCCGCTTCATCTTTCCCCTTGACGCAAAGCGGTCGTTCCCGTATGATTGGGACGGCAGGACGTGATAGGCATTCCGTTATTCATCGGCCAGCAGCGTAGAGTCATGGATGGCTTCTTCTGAGGGGAGTGTAAGCCACCTGTTTCTTGTCGCCTGTCGGCCGATGTTCCTTTTCCAGCACCTCCGAAGTTCGCGGGTGCTTTTGTTTTGTCGATCGTTCGCGATGTCGGACCTGAACGAACCGAGCATCCTGCGCCGCATCCTTCCCGTCCCGCAGCGCAGGATGCTCTACCACCCGTTTCGCGGGCGTCGTCGGATAGCCCAAAGACTGGCGGGAATGTGTGGGAATCGAACCCACCCAGTGTGTGATTAGCACACCGCAACGGGTTTGAAGCCCGCGAGGGCCACCAGCGCCCCATCCATTCCCGCCTCTTTCGACAGCCTGTTCAGGTCGTGACCTCGATTTGTCCGGGATGCTCGCTCACCACTTCTCCGATCACGGCTGCGACGAGTCCCCTTTCGTGCAGATTCTCAGCCAGGGCATCTGCGCCCTTCGCCGACAGACAGATCAGAAGGCCGCCTGAAGTCTGTGGATCGTAAATCAGACGTATCCAGGATTCGGGAACGTCACCTGAAATACGTACGGAAGACGCAAACTGCGCACGGTTCCTTCTCATTCCCCCCCCGGCCCTTCCCTCCGCAATCTTGAGCGCCAAATCGAAGTGCGGGATGCTTGAAGTCCACAACCGTAGCCCCACGCTGCTTTCCGTGGCCATTCTGAGCGCGTGTCCAAGCAGTCCGAAACCCGTAATATCGGTACACGCGTGCGCCCCGTACGTCGTCATCTGCTCAGAAGCCGCTTTGTTCAGGCGCAGCATGGAAGTAACGACAGGGCTCATCTCTTCCTCGGAGAGCTGGTCATTCATGAAGGCATCCACAACGAGTCCGGTGCCCAAAGGCTTGGTTAAGACCATACGGTCGCCGGGCAGAGCGCCTGCATTGGTCACAATCCCGTCGGGGTGCGCGACACCCGTCACGGACAGCCCGTACTTCGGTTCGGGATCGTCTACCGTATGTCCGCCCACGACAACGGCGCCCGCCTCGGTTACCTTTTCCTGGCCTCCGCGAAGGATCTCCGCGACGACGGTGTGCTCGATCTCATCCTTCGGAAAGGCGCAGATATTGAGCGCGGTGATCGGCTGTCCTCCCATGGCGTAGACATCGCTCAGGGAATTCGCGGCAGAAATCTGCCCATAGGCGAAGGGGTCATCCACGATCGGCGTGAAGAAATCTACCGTCTGGATCACGGCCATTTCCTCTGAGACCCGAAACACGCCTGCGTCGTCTGCCCGGTTCACGCCGACCAGAAGGTCGGCGTGATCGATTCTGGGAAGATCCTTCAAAATCGCATCCAGCACCGCTGGATCCAGTTTGGACGCTCAGCCGCCACAGCTGACCATCTGGGTCAGCCGCTTGGCTTTCTTCCGCCACTTCATGCCGTGTCCTTTTGGGTAGTCTTGCAGTCTCTCCAGCGGTTCCGAGGCTTCCTCTTCCGTTACTTGAGGCTTCAGGCCTCGGACCCCCGGCCGTCGGCGCCGCGCAAGACGCGGACATCCCCTCGTCGCAGCGTGACTCCGTGATTGTCAAAATAGTTGAGCACCGGAACGGCGTATTTTCGTGTCGTGCCCACGAGATCTCGAAACGCAGACACCTCGATCTCTCCCTGTTCCTCGAGATATGCTACGCACTTCCTCTCCATCTCGGCCAGCATTCCCCTTGAAAAGAGCAGACGTCCATCCAGGAGGATCGCCTCCCCCATCGCCTGCATCGCCTCCATCACCCTTCGAACCGAATCGAGATCGCTTCCCAGCGCCACCGAGAGCGCCTTCAGATCTGCCAGCGCGACACATCCCTCTCGCAGGTGCTGTCGAAGACTGTTTCGCAGGCCATCCTGGCGAGGAGAAAGCTGGATCTCGTGATCTGCCAGGCTGAGCAAAGGACCGTCGGCCTTAATGACGCCCTTCCGAAGCAGGCATTCCACGCAGTGATCGAAGAAGACAGACGATGCGGCACCCTTTACCCGAAGCCTGAGCGCCTCGCGCGCAATACCGGGTCGCAAGGGCGCCTTCCGGTGATAGCCGGCCACTGTTTTCTCAATGCGGCCGAGAAACTCGGTGTAAAAATCTGCGTGTATGTAATAAGTGGCGCTTGTGTGATGAAAAAGCGCGATACGTCCTCGGCTCACGAGGCTGTTCAGGTGTTTCTCGATTTCGCTCAATCCAAGCCCCATCTCCAACGCAAGTGTTTCCGAAGACTTGGGTCTAAAAGCCGCTGCCTTCAAGCGGACCTCCAGCACCGCTGCCGGCTCCTCCTCACCCAATCCCCGAAGGGTCTGAATGACCTCGGTGCTGAACCGTTTGTGCTTGGCCGGCTTCAGATCCAGAACCACGCCTCCGCCTATCGTAAGCGTGGGAGAATATCGCCGGATGACGAATCGATCGCCCGGGGCGGCTACCCCCGGTGACTCGAGACGCAGCTGCGCAAGCTGCTCCTCGCCTGGAAGCAGTGCCTCACTCTCGAGCAGGATGACGCGCGTCAGCACTTCCCTGGGACCCAGGTGCAGACGCACCCGGGTCCTGTTCTTCAGGGGAACCGGCGCATTCCGGAGCAGTCGAAGTCTGGCGTCCAACATATAGCTCGCGCCAAACTGCCCCGGCTGCGTCAACACGTCGCCCCGTCTGACCTCCCCCAGCTCCACACCACCGAGATTCGCGGCCGTCCTCTGCCCAACTCTTGCAAAGTCGACATCCTTGCCGTGAACCTGGAGGCTCCGAATCCGGGCTTGTTTTCCGGACGGCAGAATTTCGACCTCGTCCTTCGGCCTCAGACCTCCCGATAGCACCGTCCCCGTCGCCACCGTCCCAAACCCTCGAACGGAAAAGGCCCGATCTACGGGCAGGCGGAAGATCCCTCTGTCGGGTCTCCCCACGACCTTGGCGATCTCCGTTTCCAGAAGGAGACGGATTTGATCAATCCCCTCTCCCGTGATAGAGGAGACGGGCACGACCGGCGCCCCTTCCAGAAATGTGCCCCGGACGAGATCCCGAAGATCCTCACTCACCAAGTCCATCCAGTCCGAATCGACCAGGTCGATCTTGTTCAACGCGACAACGCCCCGTTGAACGCCCAGGAGATTCAGAATGTCAAGGTGCTCCCGAGTCTGAGGCATCGTCCCATCGTCCGCGGCGACGACAAACAGGGCCATGTCCACCGAGCTGACACCGGTCACCATGTTCTTCACGAACCGCTCGTGACCGGGGACATCGATGATCGTGACGTGGTCCTTCCAATAGGCGAACCCGACGTCGATCGTCATCCCGCGGATACGCTCCTCGGGAAGCGTATCCGTGTTGATACCCGTCAACGCCTCGATCAGAGCGGTCTTTCCGTGGTCGATATGGCCCGCGGTCCCGACGATGACGTGGGTCATCCGCTTCCCTTCACGATGCCCTGGAGCCTGTTTGACCGACGCGTTGGAGCTCACTCGGTCCTCCCCTCCAATGCCTTCAGCGCATCGGCCACGATGCTCACTTCATCCGGCCGCAGGGCGCGAAGGTCCAGGAAGACCCGGCCCTCTCTCACGTAGCCCAAAACAGGAGGCTGGTGCCGACGAAGAGACGCGGCCAATTCGCTCGCCGAACGGCCCGTGGGGCCCTTCAGAGTGATCGCCACGCTCGGGATCTTTTCCAGAGGAAGGGAACCGCTGCCGCCCTGGGCGACGGAATCCTGTAGCTGTAGATCCCATCCTGAATTGGCCAGAGGTTTCACCAGGGCGAGCAGGCGCATCCCCCGCTTCCGAAGCTTCGCCCGCGAATCGACGAGCATCCTTAGCGTCGGGTGCGCCCTCGCCAGCCGCTTTGAGTCGAGATAAAGTTTGAGCGTCGCCTCGAGGGCCGCATAGGTCAACTTACCGCATCGGAGCGCCCGCATGAGCGGATTCCGTCGAATCTGGTCGATCACTCCTTCACGACCCACAAGGATTCCAGCCTGCGGTCCTCCCAAGATTTTGTCGCCGCTGAAACAAACCAGGTCTGCACCCGCGGAGATACTCTCCGAAACGACAGGCTCATAGGGAAGGCCGTACTGTCTGAGATCGATCAGAACGCCCCCGCCCAGGTCGTGGGCAACCGGAAGGCCGTGTCGGCGACCCAGGGCAACCAACTCGCTCAGCGGGACGGTTGAAGTAAACCCCAGCACCTGGTAGTTGCTCGGGTGGATCGCCATGAGCAGGCCTGTGCTTGGCGAGATGGCCCGCGCTATGTCTTCGAGATGGGTCCGGTTGGTCGTCCCGACCTCCACCATCCTTGCGCCGCTCCGCGCCATGATGTCGGGCATCCGGAACGAATCGCCGATCTCGATCAGTTGCCCTCGAGACACGATGACCTCTCGTTCAAGGGCAAGCGTGTTCAGCGTGATGAGGACCGCAGCCGCGTTGTTGTTCACGACAGCCGCTGCCTCCGCGCCCGTGAGGTGGCAAAGCAGTCTCTCGACAATAGCGATTCGGGATCCTCTCCTGCCTGATTCGAGGTCGATCTCCAGGTTGTTGTAGCCCCCGGCCGTCTCTCTGATCTGCCGAATGGCCTCTTTGGGAAGCGGCGCCCGGCCCAGGTTCGTGTGCAGAATGATGCCTGTCGCGTTCACCACTCGTTTGAGCCTCGAGGAAAGAAAGTCCTCAAGCTGCTCGCGCACGTCTTTGAGGGCAACGCCGATCAGGGCGTCACGGTCAAGGGCTTGAAACGCCCCCCGAGCCACGGCCTCTCGAACACCGGCAAGTGCCCGGCGTATCAAATCTTTGATAAGCGAAGGATTACACTGCTCGACCATCGCTTGAGCGTCCGGTTCCGAAAGCATTCGGTCGACCGAAGGGATTTCAGAAAGTTTGGATTGGAAAAGGCTCATCTGCCTCGCCGCGGAATCGCCGCACGATCATTCGTAAGCTTCGATCTTGAAGATGATCTCCTTTGACACAGACTGACCGGTCAGCAGATCCGTGACAGTTGCATCCACAGCCTGCCGTCCAGGTTGGGTTTCAGACAGATCCAACTCCAGAAAAATCGCGTCATCGCTACTGTTCCCGACTTGATCGTAAGCCACTTCTATTTCCCGCCCCTTCTCCGACCTTCGAAACAGTTCTCCGAAACCCCTCAGGATTCTTGCCGGAGACGACTTCCCAAGAGACCGTACGGAATAGGTGACGCGGTAGCGCGTTTGACCAAACGCGTCTCGCTTCAGATCATAGATTTCGAAGTAAACGAAGGCGTGCTGATGTCTGCGGAAGGACCCGGACGACATGGGAATGATTTTCAGCTGCCTCTTAACGAAGGGCCCCGCTTCTTCAACTTCGGCAATCGAAAAGGCGACTTCGATGTCGCTGATCTTCAGCGTGTCATTCTTCGCGTAATCGTCGAGCGTCAGCGCCTCCCTGTAGGCCCTAGATCTCCCGGACAGGACATCGAAGACGTGAAAGGCCAAGTGATAGCGCCCCGGCGCAAGCTCGACCGCGAGTTCTCCCGGGATGAACGCGCCTTCCAGGATCTGCTGACCGGTGGGCGCTTCAAACGCAAGCTGGTCCTTCACCCGGTGAACCTCCTCCCACGATGCGTTGAACAGGGCCAATCCCCGATCCAGGACCAGCAGGTCGGACGTTTCGTCCATCTGCAGCCTCGCCATCTCCGAGGCGGGGAGACCGTAATAGATCTCCAGCCGGGTCTTCCCCCCTTTCCCGCGAAAACCGGCCGTGTAGTAGTAGAAATCGATCGGGAGGCCGGTCACGCCTTCGTCATGAATGACTTGACGATGTGCGGTTGCGTTTTCAATCAACTCGCGCCCATGAAATTTTTGAAGTTCGCGAATCGTCGACAACGAGACGCGGGTAGGGATGGGAGCAAAGATGAAAAGATCCCTTCCGAATGCATTCACGAACGTAAACTCCGTGCCGCCACCGAGGTCCGTATACACCCAGTATTCCCATTTGACATCGTCCCGTATTGGAAAGATCGGATGGCCGGGGACCGCCTCGGGTCTCACGCGAAGACGGTTGGCGAAATTCGTTCTCGCATCCTGGACGGTTCGGTCCAGTTCCGCCTGAATGTCGCTCGAACGACTGACGTGGTCCGGGGCGCCGAGTCGAAGGTAGACTTCCCCCCGATCGTCCCAAGGAAACCTTCCCGAGAAATGCTCGCGCGCGTGTGCCACCCTCCGGTAATACTCAAGGCGATGCTCGTTTTCCGGCGTCAAGGGTGTTGGATCTCGAAAGTTCCAGTAGCGCCCGGCCAACTCCCCGCTCGTGGTTTCCACGATCGATTCGTAAACTTCCCGCTCCTCGTCGGTCACCACCCGCCGTATGTCCTGGTAGATCTCCCGCTCCTTTTCGGGAAGATGCTCGATATACCGTTCGAACAACCGTTCTACAAGCTCGGTTTCCCGGGCCGCGTTTTCGATGCGCGCCGCTTCCAAAAAGGGGGCTGGTTCCTCCGCCTTTCTGAGAACCGAGAGCGCCTGGAGCACGTCCAGAGCCTCTGGCGCTCGCCCTCGGGCAAAAAGGAGTTGTCCGAGCAGGACATAGTCTTCCGCCCGCGCAGCCTCGGCGTCGATGAGGGCTTCGAGCTTTGAAATCGCGCTTGCGCGTTCACCTGCTTCGGCATCTCGGGCAACGGCTTTGCGGAGGGAATCGGCTTGCGTAGAGAAATCCTCGGCAAAGGTGGCCACCGGCAGGAAGAGCAGGAAAATGGCGCGCACGATTTGACTCATGTTGACGGGATTGAGGATCAGAGTGAATAAAAACGGCCTCGCCCAAAGGGCATACGAGCCACCGAAAAAATCTGTATGAAACCTACCTAATATGCCATTGCAGAGCAACGGAAATTCTCCAGGACGCGGCCCCGTTCCCGAAAGCCTCTATTCCTTTAACCCATTATCGAATAAGGAGATGTAGCCAATATTCAGACAAAGAGGGACCCGGTTTCTGCGTTGACATCCCGCGGCTCCCGGCGTATCTTTGATCGTTGCCTCCACCCCACCTTCGAACAGAAAGAAGAAGATGCCCATCACCAAGGCGGTCGTCCCAGTCGCCGGGCTGGGAACCCGCCTCCTTCCGACGACGAGGGCACTTCCCAAGGAAATGCTCCCGCTCGGACGATATCCCGTGGTCCAGCACGTTGTCGAGGAGCTGGCGACCGCGGGCCTTCGGGAGTGCCTGTTGATTACATCGAGATCGAAGCCAATCATCAAAGATCAACTGGGCGGAAGCGCGGGCGGAATCGCGTTGTCCTACGTCCTACAACCTATCCCTCAAGGCATGTCCAGGCCAGCAGGTACTGGGGCCGCGATCGCTTGTGCAGAGGATTTCGCGGGCGGCGAGCCTTTTGTGGTTGCGAATGGAGACACGATCATTCGGTCTGCAACCAGACCGAATTACGTCGGGCGCATGATGGCGTCGCACCCGGAACGGACGGTCAGCTGCACCTTGGGCGTGGATCCGGTCGATCCACATCGCATCAGTCAGTACGGCGTCGTGAAACCTGAAGCCGAAGCAGACCCTTCCTCTGAGAGCTTCGCCATCGATGATGTTGTGGAAAAACCATCGCCGGAAGCATCCCCCAGCGATCTCGCCATCAATGGAAGGTATATTTTCGAACCCGAAATCTTTGATGAAATTCGAAAACTCCGCCCCGGGCCGCACAGCGAGATCGAGGTAACAGACGCGATCCGGGCCCTGATCCAATCTCGTCGGGGCGTCCGAGCCGTCCGGATGAAGCCGGACGAAATACGATACGACATCGGGAACCACGAAAACTACTACAAGGCCTTTATCGACTTTGCGTTACGGGACGTCGACTACGGACGGGCCGTCCGGAGCCACTTGACCGCCCATTCTGAACAGGGGTAAGTCCTGGAGATCGGAGGAGGTCGAAAATGATTGAACCGATACGCGCACACCTCGGGGATGAGGCAGACGATCTGCTTGGCTATACGTGCAAGATTTCGAAGGAGATGCTGAGTTTGCCAGGCTCCGACTTCGTGGATCGCGTCTTTCGCGACTCAGATCGTCCCACCCGTGTCCTGGGCAGTCTGCAGCGCCTCTTCAACAGCGGGAGGCTTGCTGGGACAGGATACCTTTCCATGCTTCCGATCGACCAGGGGATCGAGCACTCCGGAGGCGCGTCGTTCGCGCCCAATCCGATCTATTTTGACCCAGAAAACGTCGTAAGGCTCGCGATCGAAGGCGGGTGTAATGCCGTCGCGACGACCCTGGGCGTGCTGGGTCTCGCCGCACGCAAGTATGCGCACAAGATCCCATTTATTCTCAAGTTCAATCACAATCAACTCCTGACCCACCCATCCGTTTACGACCAGGTCTTTTTCGCCCAGATTGAGCAGGCCTGGGATTTGGGTGCTGCAGGCGTCGGAGCGACGATCTACTTCGGCTCCTCCGAGTCAAATCGACAGATTACGGAAGTGAGTGAAGCATTCCAGCGCGCTCACGAACTCGGGATGTTCACCGTGCTCTGGTGCTACCTGAGGAATTCCGCGTTCAAGACGGACGAAAAGGATTATCACGAAGCAGCGGACCTAACGGGTCAGGCGAATCATCTTGGGGCGACCATCCAGGCCGATATCATTAAACAAAAGCTCCCGACGAACAACGGCGGGTACACGGCGCTGAAATTCGGACGCACGCACGATAAGGTCTACACCGACATGACTTCTGACCACCCGATCGACCTCTGCCGGTATCAGGTCGTGAACTGCTACACGGGAAAGATCGGCCTGGTCAACTCGGGAGGCGCTTCGTCGGGCGCAAACGACTACGCAGAAGCGGTACGCACGGCCGTCATCAACAAGCGTGCGGGCGGCACCGGTCTGATCTCCGGTCGAAAGGCATTTCAGCGGCCCACGGAAGAGGGCAGACAGCTCCTGAACGCGATTCAGGACGTCTATCTCTCAAAGGAGGTTACGATCGCCTAGAATCTGCCGCGAACCGGGTTGCCGCGTAATTTCCGACAGGTTTCGAAAGTCCCTCCGCGCACGTAGACCTCCTGCCTCGATATGAGCAGCTGAAATCGAAAAAGGACCCTGCGCGGATGGCACAAGGTCCTCGAGATTGGGTCGATGGAAGACCAGGCTTCTTTTCCTCCTGCCCGGGCATCGACTTTCATCCGCTGTCGAGTAAACGGTCCCGGGTCAAACGACCGCCGCGGACAATCGCATCGGCCGTCTGGGGTTCCGCGACACCGTTGTTCATTCCCTGGCTGCTACAGCCGTTTCGCTGTCGGTCGGCGACTCAACATCACGACATGGACGGCCGAAAGGCCTTTGGACGCTCGGCTCCTCCTGCCAAGCCTCTTCCTTCACCGAAACCGATGCTGCGGCTTTTCCTTGACCAGCTGCTTTCCATCGAAGATCATTTCGCCTTTTTCATAGATACAGCCTGTTTTCTCGTCAAGCCCGTATTTCATCAGCTGGCCGAGCGAGAGGTGTTCGAACACCTCCTTGGGGTCCCCGTATTTTTCAATAAGCTTTTCGATCGGTCCCTCGAATTCGATCCGTCTGCGCACCGGTTTCGACTTTTCCCGCCGCGCCTGTTCCTCCTTCGAGAGGATCGGGAGGCGCTCTACGGCTGGCCCGAGCCGGCTCGCGTATTCCTGTCGTTTCCTGTATCTATCGTGGCGTTTTTCGAGCTCGGTCTTTTCCGCCTGTTCATACAGTGAGGCAACTTCATCCACTTTATCGCGAAATTTTTCCTGTTCCTTTTCCCTCAGAGCGTCCCTTCCTGCCTTCCTCAGAATGTCTCTAACTGAGCGGCTCATCCATCTGTCTCCAGAATCTCGCAAGGTATGTAAAGTAGGGCATGAACGTGCGGTTCATTCGACCGAGTGACCCACGCGCGGCGTGCGTTCTGCGTAGCGCCCCGGGCATCGGACAAAGAGCGGCGGGACATGGTCGGGACGGAGGACCTGGGCGACCCACAACATTCAAGGGAAGGAGATTTCGGGCCTGCAATGATTCGAAATCGACCCGATGCGGCCTCACAAAACATACGTTGCCGTCTGGCCCTTGTCAACGGCTAATTGCGCCTGATGCGGTCCCCTCCGGCACCGGTCCGCGGACGGATCCGACTGCGCACCCGTCTAATTTTCGCTTTCCCGAAACCGATTGACTTGCGATCGGACGCAGGCTACCTTTGAAGTCCGGTCTCGAAAGATATCCCCCGTCACTCGAAACTATCCGTGCATAGATGCGTGAATTTGACCGATTGGTGGAAATCATGAGTCGGCTCAGAGGCCCGGCGGGATGCCCCTGGGACCTCGAACAGACGCACAAGAGCCTCAAGCCCTACCTGATTGAGGAGGCCTATGAGGTCCTCGACGCCATTGATGGGGGTGACGATCGGGAGTTGTGTGAAGAATTGGGCGATCTGCTCCTTCAGGTTGTGTTTCACGCCCAGATCGCCAGCGAGGAGGGTCGATTTCGCGTCGAGGAAATTGCGGCCTCCATTTCGGACAAGCTTCTACGAAGGCACCCACACGTCTTCGGTGACGCAAACGCGGCAGACGCGCGCGAGGTTTTGAAAAACTGGGAGGTCATAAAGTCCCGGGAAAAACGGAAAAAGGGCGCCGAACCGGCAACGCTCTCAGGCATCCCCCGGCACCTGCCGGCACTCCTCAGGGCAGCGCGGATTCAGGAAAAGGCTGCCAAGGCCGGAGTTGACTGGACAGATCCCGGCAAAGCGAAAGAAAAGGCCAGCGAAGACTGGAAAGCGTTTTTGGACGCCGGATCGTCCGGGGACCCGGACAGGATCGAGGAAGGACTGGGAGACCTGCTCTTTGCCCTCGTGAACGTGGCCCACCTCATTCAGGTCTCTCCGGAGGAGGCGCTTCGAAAGACCGTGGACAAATTCGAGACGCGATTTCGATTCATCGAGTCGGAATTACGAAAGGATGGCAGCGACCCCCGCAACGCAAGCCCCGAAGAGATGGATCGACTATGGCGCCAAGCAAAGGAGCATTCGCGATGAAGAACCCCGTTCGAGAGCGCTTGAAGCAGGGCCAAGTATCCGTCGGTGGCTGGCTGAACCTGTCTTCCCCGCTGGCAGCCGAAATCATGGCCAGCTGTGGTTTGGAGTGGCTCACCGTCGACGGCGAGCACTCGCCTTTTGACATTCCGCTGGTCGCAGAGACGTTTCGGGCCATCGAAAACAGGGGCGCCACCCCTTTCATTCGCACGTGGGATCACGACCCGGTAAGCCTCGCCCGTCTCTTGGATGCGGGCGCCTATGGCATCATTGTTCCACACGTGTCCACCCCCGAGCAGGCGGACGCCATCGCGAAGGCCATGCGCTACCCGCCGACGGGAACGCGCTCTGCCGGAACGGGTAGAATTGCGATTTACGGCAGGAAATACTACGAAGTGGCAAACGACGAAATCCTCGTCATCCCCCAGATCGAAGACATGGAGGGCATAAACAACGCGGAGGCGATCATGTCGGTCGAGGGGATCGACGTCGGTTTTCTGGGGCCCGGGGACCTTTCAATCTCGATGGGCGTCGAGCGGGGTTCCCCACCCCACGAGGAGGCCCTTCAGAAGTTCGCAGATGCCTGCAACAAAGTCGGGAAACCTTGCGGCATTCCTGAACGAGGTTTGGCGGAGATCAAGAAGCGCATCGATCAGGGTTTCCAGATGATCGACATCGCCAGTGACCTCAGAACCCTGGAAGCCGGCATTCAGACGACCCTGTCCGACGTTCGGGCATACCTTTGATCGCTGCTGGCGAGGGCGACAGACGCTTTAACTCACTGGGCTCTCTAAAAGGACTGTGACGCCCATGTCGGTGTACTTTTGTCGCAGATCCGGCGCATAGCTTCGAACACATACGGCAACATTCGTGCCTTCCAGCGCCTTCACCACGTAGGCCACGCAGTCATCCATCGTCTCGAAGGAATGATGGGGGTATTCCTTCAGGCTGAACATCAGGTCCGTTGGACCGAACGAAAGACAGTCCACGCCTGACTTGGCGAGAGCTCGCGCCCGGGTCACGGCTTCTACGGATTCGATCTGCATCCACAACACGCCAGCCCGGTTCCACCACTCGGCGTACTCCACCGGGTCCGGCAGACTCTTCACCCCGCGTCTCGCCGCGCCGCCGTAGCTTCTCCGCCCTTCGGGTGGGTAGTAGAAGGCTTCAAGGGCTTCCTCGACCGTCGCTTCGAGCTCGGTCTGAGGAACCTCGACCCCGCTGGGTCCCAGATCCAGATAGTTGCCGATCATATAGGCGTGACGCGTATGTTTGATCCGGAACTGAACGTGAACGTCGTGTTCCTCCGCCATGCCACAAAATTCGACCAGTCTTTCTTCGTTGAGTGGCGAGTGCTGGCTGTCAACGTTCACAAAGTCGTAAGGTCCCTGCGCAAGAATTTCCTCGAAGCGCTCTTTCGCAGTGGACGAGGGCATATTCACACCCACGATCCGTTCTCCGGCGTGAATCCGTTTCTTGAGGCCGACAAATTCCATCTGCGATTCTCCTTTCTGTTCTCCGGCTACAGTAGCGGCCACAGCTGAGCCATCGTCACATCTCTACCGTTCCCGGAAAATCGTGATACCCATGTCTGCGGGCTTTCCTGGCGTCTCCGTTCCGGTGCAGACTGCGATGGTCGCGCCTTCGAAGGCCTTCACGACCTAAGCCACGGAGTCATCTGTTGTCTTCAGAAAATGGCGCGGTGGGCGCTGAAGCTGAACATCGGATCGATCGGCCAAAAGTGAGGAAGCCCGCGCCTGACCTGGCCAGAACGTGCGCCTGGATGACGGCTTCGACCGACTCGAGCTGTGGAGACAGCACCCCGAATCGGTTCCACCGCGCTGCGTAGGACGCCCGACCGGGCCGACCCTTCGCCCGCCCCGCGTCTCGCCGCGCCGCCATAGCTTCTCCGCCCTCCGGGTGGGTAGTGGAATGACCGGAGGGCCTCCGCTACCGTAGAACCGCGCCCGGTCTGAGGAAGCAACACGCCGCACGGCCCCGGATCCGGATCGTCGCCGATCGCGTAGGTATGGCGCGTATGTCTAATCCGGAACTGAACGTGGACGCCGTGCTCCTCCGCCATGCCACAAAATTCGACCCGTCTTTGTTCGTTGTATGGCCCCTGCCGGAGGATCTCTTGAAAACGGCTCCTGTCAAAGGGGCAGGAAACGGCCACACGGAAGATACGTTCTCCGGCGTGGACCCGTTGCTTCAGCCCGGTAAACTGCATCGTCCGCCGTCCGGGCGGTTCCCCTTTCTACACTTCTTGATCCATCCGTAAGGAAATGCCTATGAACGTAGACGTCAAGGAGATACGGATTCCCTACGAGTTCAAGCTCCCAAGCGGGCAGGTTCTGTTTCGAGTGGAAGAGGCCACCCTCTCCTACGAACAGTTCGATGGGCGCATGGGCCCCGAGGTGACTCGCGTCAATTTCGAGCGAGGAGACGCCGTTGGTGTACTGCCATATGCAGAGGAAACGGGAGAGGTCATCCTTGTGGAGCAATTCCGGTATCCCGTCTATGCCAGAAACCGGCAAAAAGGCTGGATGCTTGAAATCGTAGCCGGCATCAAAGATCGGGAAAATCGGGCCGTTGCGCGGAAGGAAGTTCTCGAAGAGGCCGGTTTGCGAGTTGCCAACCCCTTCGAACATTTGGCCACCTTTCACGTCAGTCCCGGAGGGACGTCCGAAAGGGTGAAACTCTACCTGGCACGGGTTCAAAAGATAGAAGACATTCCTGAAAGGGCTGGGATCGCGGACGAATCAGAGGATATCCGGACGCACGTCCTACCCCTTGCCGAAGCGCTCCGGATGGTGGAAGACGGACGGATTGAAGACGCCAAGACCATGCTTGCGCTGCTGATGCTCAAACGACGTTTGGATTAGACATTCCTCTGCCGGCGGGTGCCACGAACACGGCTCACAGGACCTCCAGGACCTTCTCCGGCGGGCGCCCCAGCCTGGCTTCGTTCCCCTTCACGACGATTGGCCGTTCGATCAGGATCGGATTCGCCACCATCTGCCTGATGAGTTCCCTTCTGTCATCCTTCACGTCCGACAGACCGAGGTCCTTGAATTCCTTTTTACGAATCAGATCGATCGGCTCCATCCCGAGCATTCCCAGGATTCGGGCCAGGGCCTCCTCGTCAGGTGGCGTCTTCAGATACTCCACGATCCTCGGCTCAACTCCCCGTACGTGAAGCAACGCCAGCGTTTGCCTGCTCTTGCTACACCTCGGGTTGTGATAGATGATCACGTCACTCACGACACGCCTCCTGGTCTTCTTCTACGCCCTTATCTTCACGGACTGCTTACTCGACGCGGACCTGTATGCAGCTTCCGAGAGCGCTGCGACCCAAACGGTAAAATCGGGAGGCGTGTAGCCTTTGCCCCCGTTGCGAATGAAACGAAAAAAGGCCGCGTCCGGGGTCGTCTCTTTGATCCGCGCAGGCAGGTCCAGAGGCTTATCGTCAAGCAGGACGGACCTTTGTTCCCACTGATGTTGGCGAAACAGGATCCCGCCCCGGCTTCCGTGAATCGCAACATGCTCATCGTGAAGGGCGGCGTTCCCAAGCGTGCTCAGAGTCCCTAAGGATCCACCCTCGAACCGCACGCTCAGAACCGTATTGATGTCGATCCCCTCCTTCAATTGGTCCACGAAGGCCGAAACCTCAACCGGAATCAGCTGAGTCATCCAGAGCACGGCCGCGACCAGGTGGCTCCCCGTGTCCATGAACATTCCGCCGCCTGAGTGTCGAGGATCGAGTCGCCATCCCCCCACGCGTTGCCAGTCTTGGGTGATGTACGCGACGACGCTGCGCAGATCTCCGAGCAGCCCTTTTTGTATCAGTTCTCGCGCGTAGAGATAGGATGCAAGAAAGTGTCTCTGATAGCTAACCATCAGCACCCGCTTCTTCTTCCTCGCAAGGGCAAGCAGTGCCCCGTTCCGCCGCGACGAAGGCGTCATCGGCTTCTCAACCAGAACGTGGAGCCCAGCCTGTAACGCCCTGTGCGCGTGTTCGTAGTGAAGGCTATGCGGTGAACTGATGAGAATCGCGTCCAAAGCCTCGCGACGCAGCATCTCTCTATCATCGGCATAATAGGCCACTTCCCTCCCCCATCGCTCCATGAACGCCGCGACCTGGTGTTCGGCCGGATCCGAGGCTGCGACGACGACGACGTGGCCGTCGGCCTGGATTCGCGGCAGGTGTGCGCCACGCGCGATACTGCCGCAACCGATCAGTCCGAGGCGGATCTTCTTCTTCGCCACTGGTGATTCCCATCCTTCGAGGTCATTGCCCGGTTCTTCACCGGGCGTCCAATGCGTTTAGGGGGTCTGCCCTGCGCGCGCTTACATTCTTCTGAGATAGGCCGAAAGCAGCACTACGATCACCCCGAGGACGGCATTGACCGCGAGCCACTGCTTTCGCCTCGTTTTCATTCCGGAGAAAATTTCGCCCGGAACCGTCAGCAGAAACGCGAACCCGAAAATGACGAAGGCCAGAAAGATTTTGGTGACCAGAATGTTCAAATAGTCGGGCGCCGATGCAAGCCCTCCTCTGATCGCTACCGTTCCGACATTGTAGAGCCCCGTCAGGAACAGAACGATAATGCTGCCCCAGAGCACCGGACGGAATCTCCTCAGCACAGTGGCCGTCAACATCTGCCGCTGCACCTCATCCAGCGATTGCGCCGCCGGAAGCAGCACGAACCGGAGGAACACGGTGCCACCCACGGCCAGGATGGCCGACAGGAGATGCAACCACTGCATTGCGATATCCATCCTCAATGCTTCCTTTTCTGGTCAGAAAATGGGTCTTGCCGCACGTCTTGGCGCAGGGGTAACGTCATGGGTTTCCTGCAAAAGTAGACAGGCGTGAAGTATCTTCCGGAGGCAACCCGAAACCTCAACGCCCGCGATGCGTAAGGAAGGGAGATCACGCCGTTATGAGCAAGATACCTCCCAGTGAGAATCTGCGCAAGGAGATCCGGGCCTTTTTGCAGGACATGTCTACAGTCGATCGTGGTGCTGAAGCCCTGACGCAGTCGGTGCGCCTGGCCATACGCTTGCGGGTTCAGGAGAGCCTGGAGGCGGAACAGGAGGATTTCATAGGGCAACGACACGATCAGCGCGGCATCGACGCGCTTTACACCGACTACCTTGAGATGCTCGAAAAGAATGCCCTCGACCTCGTGGTCGTCGACCCGAACCGACATCCGGCCCGACGCGTGACCTGCCTGGACGAGGCGTGCGGACGAAGGGCGTGATCACCGAAAAACCGATGGCGCTCTCGCTCGCCGAGGCAGATCGGATGGCGAAGACCTGCGCCCGGGCCGACGTGCCTCTGTTGTGCGGGGAAGTCAGTGTCAATCATCCCGAGTTCGAGCGGACCGAGACCTTGCTCGACCGGGCTGAACCGGGAAATATCCTCAGCCTGGATACCAACCACCCTGGCGGGCGGCACAGCCCTTGGATCTACCTCATCGACCGTCCGGTCGAGGTATGCACGATGGAGTCCGAGCCTAGTTCATTCTCTGGAGGTCGCGGGCAAAAGATTTCGGTAACTGCCCACTTTCAAGCATCTCTCGGAGCGGATCTTCGGAGCCCGAGTAAGGGAATCGGACCTTGCTTTCGATCCGCTTCGACTCGTAGATCGCGACCGCCATCTCCAATGCGGCCCGTGCATCTCGTCCGCTGGAGATGTTTTCCCCGCCCTGTTCGAAAGACGACACGAGCTCACGGATGGCCGTCTCATAGAGATTGTTCTTCTGCCCTTCGATCACTCCGCCATCCCTGAAGGACCTGGGATCCGCATCCTGTTCCGCACGCCAAATTCGCATCAGGGGCCGCCAGCCATCAAAATTTCGAGCCTCGATCTTTCCCGTGCTCCCCTCGAGGATGAGGGCCTCATACCGATAGTCCGTTCCGGCCCCAGACAGGTAGGTCCCGCGAGCTCCGGCCCTGAATCTGAATTCGGCGGTGACACTTTCTTGATTCGAATCGCGGTTCAGGTTCCGTTCAATGTCGGCAAAGACCCAATCAGGATCTCCCGCATAGAATCTGAAGGCATCCAGGCCGTGCGTCGCGTTGTGGAAGAGTGAACCCTGGTCCCCTGTATAGAGGATGCGGACACGTTGAAGGTCGCCGATCTCTCCCTGAGCAGTCCACGCCTTCATCGTTCGGTAGTTCGCTTCGAACCGCATCGAATGATCGACCGAGAGCTGCGTCCCCGTCCTGTCACAGGCTTCGATCATTCGGTCCGCGTCCGACAAACGCAACGCGATCGGTTTTTCGCAGAAGATTCCCTTTGCCCCCGCCTCGGCCGCCAGGATCACGGGATCCACGTGCCCGTCGTTGCGCGTGCAGACGCTGACAAGGTCCGGTCTCTCCTTGTCGAGCATCTCCTCACACACCTGGTAGACCCCCGAGAACCCGAATTTTTTTGACAACGTCTCTACCTTGTCCGCAAACAGGTCCACGCCGGCGACGAGTTGGATCCCGTCCATCGCAGCGTAGGCCTGTGCGTGCCGGCGGCCCATGTTGCCGCAGCCGATGACGGCGGCCCGATACATCTCAGCCCTCCTCGGTCATTCCGCGTCTCAGAATATCAGGTCGGGGAGCCCGTCGGGTTACGTATGCTTGACGAGTGGATCGAGGTTGCGTTTTTGCGGATTTGGTATCCGGATCGAGCGTCGGAACAAGGAGAGGCTCCACCTATGTCCTCGGGCGTGGCACGCTTTGTATCCGGCCTGTCTGCCTGCGTCGCCTGTCTGCCAAGAAGCCGCTGGCAGGCTTGCCGAAGCCTCGGCGCCCGCCTGGCCATCGGACAGGCACGTCGAGTCGCAAGCGACGTCCCGTATAAAGTAGGCCGTATGATGCTTCGGAAGCCGATCCTGCAGATCCGGAAGCAACAGCATCAACTGATTTTGGAGCATACGCGCGAAACCGAGTCGGAGTGTGCACGATCACCTCAAGACATCAGGCCTCCTGGCAACACGCTTACTTTTAAAAAACTTTCACCCAATAGAGGACTCCGACAGGCTCCCAGTATAGCGAATTCGGGACCCTGCATCAACGCATAGGCGGCACGAACGATTCGGCCCGGGCAAAAAGACGCCTGGCTTCGGACCTGGGTGAGGGATCGCTCAAGGTCGTCGCCGGCAAGAAGAGAAGCTTGAACGGACAAAATAAACCCCTGCTGATCTGAGAACGGCAGGAGACACAGGAACGATCTGAATCAACGCCCCCCCACCGGGCGGCTTTCTGTTTCTGCCAGCCGAAGGCCGAACAGAGAGAATGCGACGCAGCCTCCAGCTTCGATCGGGACATCTGTTTTCCGGGAGCGGTCGAACCGCCAAACAAGTCCATCACGCTTTCCCGGGGCGTTTGCCCGCGGGTCCTTCCTCGGGAGCGATTCGCAATTCACGGGCTACTCGTAAACCTCCGTGTCCTGCCAGAAGGTCGCCCACGCGAACCAGAATGCGTTATGGGAGGAAACTTGCGTCAGCTGCTTTCCTTTGAGCTCACCGTCGAACGCCTCTCCAAGTATGTTCCAGCGCGATTCCGTCTCCTTGTCCTTCATCCAAAAGGGAAAGTTCGGATTCTCGGAGGGTATCGATTCGAACGTCAGCGTTTGGCCGTCAACCTCGCTGGAGTAGGCCGCCGTAAACGCTTCGGCCATGTGGGAGACGACGACGATCGAGTTTCCTGCGACATTGTCGTTGATTAAGGTATGGGTGACCAGGGCAGGAAAGGGGTAAGCCTTCGCCTCCTCTCCGAACCTGATTCCGAGGGTCAATCGTTTGGGCTCGAACCGCTGACCGAGCGGATTCGACTCGAGAGGTGGAAACGTCTGGTAGACCGGGGCCGAGAGAAGCGACTTGTAGCTCCCATACGGATAGCTTCGATACTGCCCCATGGCGTACACGCCATTGTTCCCGCTTACGACCTTCGTGTCCGGGTAAAGTTGCTTCCAGTATCGCCAACTGGTCTCCACGGCAGGCAGCAATTCCAATTCTTCGCCCGCGCGTAGGCCGGAAATCCCCTTGAAGGTCATTTGCGGATACAGGGTCGCGTTGTCGCGGCGATCATACATCACAAGATTGTTGTTGAACAACAGGCCTGATACGCCCAGGTGGATGCGGCTGCCGTCGGCGCCTTCCCCGTCAAAGATCATGCCCGTCTCCGTCAACGGGCAAAGCGTTGCCACGATCGGCTTCCCGCCCACAACGTCGTTCACAATCTCGTGATGCCACCCGATGTTGTGCGGATAGGCCCTTGGCTCTCCGTTGATCACCACCCCCATCACAATATCGGTTTCGCTCAGGTAGCCAGCCCCTGGATCAGAGGGACCGACAACCGGGGGGTCGGTCAGCGCCGGGATGCCATCCTTTCCGGGTCCCCCGTCTCTGAGCTGGCCGAACGGAAACCTGTCGATATCCAGGAAGTTCGGACCGGAGCTGACCGATCCTCCTCCTCCGTCCCCACCGCCTGGAACGTCGAAACCGGTTCCCGAGTCACTCCCGCATCCGAAGACGCCCAGCCCCAGCAGCAGTAGAAGACCTTTGCAGAATGGCTGTTTCACATTCTGTCTCCTCAGGAGGCGCCCGCCTGAACAGGAGCCCTTCGGTCACACGACACGCGGCCGGCCTCGTGCCGCAAACAGAGACGATCCCGATCTCTTAAATATGTGGGTTAACGAAGAACGAATCAATACTTTAGGTCTTGCGAGTCCCGGCTTCGGAACCTCTCGCCCATCGATTCCAGCTTCAAAATTGGCTGGGAACGTGGGAATGTCGCGCCAAGTCTCGACGAATTCTACCTTGTCCCCGGCTCGTAACCTCTTGAAGCGCAAGAAAGCTCCGCATCTTCATCCACGTCTTTAATCCTCCGGCCTCGGCAGGACGACGAAACCGAGGGAATCCACCGCCGCCGACCCGAAGAGACCCAAACCGCCTTCAGTGCGGAACAGCGGCCGATCGAAATTGTCGCCGGCGAGGTTCCCGAAGTTGCCACCTTCGTTCTCAGGACTGGAACGAACAAAGTCGAACCAGTTTTTGTCCAGGGCGTAGATCCTGAGGATGGTTCGGCCCGCAAATGCCACAACGAACCAAGGAAGACGAAGTCTTCCGTCCGGGGCGACGAAGGCCGGAGAACTGCCCTGCGGCTCCAAGTCCGCGTAGTCCTCTTCGTCCAAGAAATCTGCCTCGAGAACCCGTTCCGAGCCGGGATCGATGCTGAATATCCCTGCCTGATATCCCGATACGTCGATAGGATCGAATCGGGCTTCGAGCAGCCCATCCAGGTAGGTCACCTGATTCTCCGGCGCCGTGAAGACGACGTCGGAGCCCTCCTGAAATGTCTTTAGGTGACGCCTCACTTCTTGCGTCTCCTCGTCCAGTAACACCACCTCGCGGATCTGGAACGGCGCCGGCGTACGGGTAGTGGCCCGTAACTCACGTCCATCAGACCTCACGACAAGGTGGTATTCGGTCGTCGGCATAACGGCCGGACGTTCGGCCGGGGGAAGGTAACGGCCGGCCGAATCGGGATCTGCGCTGTAAGAAAAAACCAGGTCCCCCTGCAGAACCTCCACCGCCGCGCCCGGGACCGCTGCAGCCTCGCGAGTGTAGCGCTTTCCTGGCGCGACCGTCTCGTGAAGAAACAGGTCCGGAAGTGGGCGACCGACGATCAGAAGCGCATCCACGACAAGCACACCTGCCTCAGACGGTCCGAAAAGCTCTCCGGGCCCGCGCTGCGTGGAGCACGCGACCATCAGAACGAACCCTGCAATCAAGATCATCCCTTTCAAGCACGCCTCCCTGTTTCTTTCTAAAGCTTGAAATTAATCCCGAGTGTCGGCACGATCGGCAGCATCTTTACGACTTCGGGGTCGGTCTCCGGGCTATCCGCATAGTACTGTACGAACCACTCGTTTCGGCGGTTGTAGACGTTGAAAATCTGGAGGTAGACCTCCGTGTCACTCCCGAACAGTTCGAATCTTCTTGCCACATTCAGGTCGATTCGATGGTAAGGCAGGAGCCGCCCGCTGTTGCGCGCAGCGGGCAGAACGAAATCATCGTCCAAGAAGGCCGCAGTCGCCGGGGACCGCAAGGTGTAGCGGGCAGAGGCGGGGGTAAAGGCCTGGCCGGTTCCATAGATCAGATTCGCGCCGAACGACCAGCGATCCAACCGGTAGTTGCCCACGACGCGCAAGTCGTTTCGCCGATCGTACTTGGGAGGAAATCGGCGCCCACGATTCAGCTCTCCGAAGCGTCGCCGCGTCCATCCCAGCGTGTATCCCACCCACCCGGTCAGGGCCCCAGCGCGTCGATGTAAAAAAATCTCCACTCCCGTGGCAAATCCGGTGCCTCCGGAAACGAAGACATCCTCCGAAGTCGACTCTTCACTATCCACCGCGACGTTGTTGTCCAGAACGACAAGGTTTTTCAGACCTGTGTAGTAGAACTCCGTCGTTGCCTGATATCTCCGTGAGGGTTCCCATTCTATCCCGGCGACGCCCTGAAGCGACCTCCCCGGCTCGACAGTGCGGTCCAGAGGGACCCAGAAGTCTCCACCGCTGAAGGCCTCGGTGGTCACGAGCTGCAGATACTGATGATAGATCCCTCCCCCGAGCTTCAACTTCAGGTCCTGAGAAAGCCGCCGGCTGAAGGAAAACCGAGGCTCTATCTGGCATCGGCGCCCCTCGCTGAAATAGTTTGTCCTGAGCCCTAGACGGATGCTGGTCGCCGCGCCGGGCTGCCACAGATCCTGGACGTAAAAGGACAACAGTTTCGGGCGTTCCTCAAGCGAAATTTGATCTTGCTGGTTGAACGCCTCTTCGAACGAGAAGTCGTATAATGTTCCCAGGAAGCCAGCCGTCATCGTGTGCCGGCTGCTGGCGAAGTAGTCCAGATCCGCTTTGAACGTCAGGTCCTGAATGGCGTTTGAAAACTGAATCGGCGTCTCGAAAAAGCTCAACGACGTCTTGCTCGCGTACTGGCTTCCCGCCACCATGAAATTCCCAAACAGGGCGGGAGAAAAAACGTGGGTCCATTTTCCGGTGAAGGCGGTGTTGCCCCATCGGATGTTCACGAAACTCCCTTCGTCCAGATCCAGATGAAGGTCGTCTCTGCCAAAGTAGCCGCTGATCGCGACGTTGTCTTGATCACCAAAATCCCGATTGAGCTTGGCATTCAAGTCGTAGAAAAAATAGGCCGGCACTTCCCTGCTATTCGTCCGGAGTGCTGCCAGGATGGGGTCCAGGTAGGTTCGCCTGCCCGATACCATCCACGACCCCTGCGTCATCGGGCCTTCGACCGTCATTCGGGCTGAGATCAGGCTGATTCCGCCGGTGGCCTCGAAGTCCTTCCGATTGCCGTCCCGATTGTGAACGTCAAGCACGGCGCCCAATCGCCCTCCGTACTGCGCCGGAAAAGCCCCCTTATAAAGGCTCATATCTCGAATCGCATCCGGATTGAACGTGGAGAAGAATCCAAACGCGTGTGACGGATTGTAGAGAGGAATCTGGTCCAGGAGGATCAGGGTCTGATCCGGTCCGCCGCCCCGGATATAGAGCCCACTGCTGATGTCGGAGGCGGCTTGAATCCCCGGAAGCAGCTGAAGACTCCGGAGGATGTCCGACTCTCCGACCGCAGGGAGGTCCTTCAAGCGCGATGCCTCCAAAGAGAGGAATCCGGTCTGCGCCTCACGTTCCAGCTTGTATCGTTCAGCCTCCACCACAACCTCCTCTGTCCGAATCGGCGCAGGTTCCAGGGCGATCGCCAGACGGATTGTCTCCTCTCCTTCGAATGCCAGGCTGTCTCGGAAAGTCGCGTAGCCTATGAACGAAACCTCGAGAAAATAGGTTCCTCGCGGAATATTCTTTATTGCGTAGTATCCGTCTTGATTGGCCAACGCACCCAGAGTCGGACCCTCCCACTTCAGGACGACGTTCGCGTAGGCAAGGGCCTCTCCGTTGCTGTTGTCTTGAATGAAGCCACTCAGCGTTGCGCCGGTTGCACGAAGCGGAAGGATTGTGACGAAGAAAAGAATGAGCGTGCGCCTCAACGATTCACTCCGCGTGCCTGAGGGTCATCGTGCGATGCGTCGGGCCGGAAAGGCAGCCAAGGTTCAGATCTATCTGACTGTAGAAACATCAGTTACAGAGACCCTGACCTGTCTCTTTCCATGAATTCCTTCTTGCTTTTGAAAACAGGGGTTGGTATCTTCCCCCGGGATTCAGGCCTCGGGTCTGAAATTCGACACTCGCCCAAAAGCAACGGAGTCCCGCGTGAAAGTACTCCTGATCAGCCCGCCGCTGCACAGCCTCTACTTCGCGGCCGAGGTCATCATTCCCCCTCTTGGTCTCCTGTATGTCGCCGGCAAGCTGGATTCGGACGGCCACGACGTCGAAGTCCGCGACATGACTTTCTATGGCGGCCCTGAAAATTACGACGATTTCGACCTGGTCGGCATCACGTGCACGACCCCCCAGTATCCGGAAGCGTTGCAGTACGCCCAGCGTGCCCACGAGGCCGGTTGCCGGACCCTGATTGGGGGTACGCACGTTACGTTTACGACCCAGACGACCCTCCGCCTGAACTTTGTGGACTTCGTCGTTCGAGGAGAAGGGGAACAGGCGACCTCTATCCTCGCCCGAAGCCTCGAGGATGAAGGCCCAAGATTCGACCCATCCAAGATCCCCAGTCTGTCGTGGTATGATGCAGATGCCGACGTTGTTGTCGACAATCCCCAGATTCCGGACATCGCGACAGTCGACGACCTGCCTCGACCGGCGCGGCACCTGCTGGACATGGAGCCCTATAAGGTGACGAAGTTGCGGCAATACTCTGTCACGACCATGATCACGAGCCGGGGCTGTCCGTTCAACTGTACCTTCTGCTCTGTCCCGACCCTATATCAAAAGCGCAAGTGGCGCTCTCGCGAGGCCGCAAGGGCGGTAGACGAGATGGAATTCCTTCAGGAAACCTACGGGTTTAAAGGCGTTCTTCTCGTCGACGACCTCCTCACGACCAATGTCCGGCGCATCCACGACCTCTGTGCGGAAATCATCGATCGAGGGCTGGAGATGGCTTGGTGGTGTCAATCCCGTGCCGACATCCTGGTACGCAATCCGGACCTCGTCGAACACATGGCAAAGTCGGGCTGCAGCAACGTCTTCCTCGGGCTTGAATCGGGGAACGAGCACGTCCTCGTGCACTGGAAAAAGAAGATGAATCTGGACACCGGCCAGCAGGCCGTCGAACTCTTGAAGCAGCACGACATCCGGGCCCTGACCGCTTTCATCATCGGAATGGAGTCGGAAACGGAAGCGGATATAGAACAGACGATTTCCTATGCAAAATCATTGAACGCGCATCAGGCACAGTTTTCGATCCTGACCCCCTACCCCGGAACGACCGATTGGGATCGCAATGCCCATCGGATCTACGACAACAATTGGGCGGACTATACGGGCAGCAAAGTTGTCTTTCACCGAGACACGCTCCCTGCAGAGGTTATAGAGGACAAGCTTCGCAAGGCGTACGTTTCATTCTACAATCCCTTGCGTCGTTGGGACCTCGTGCTTCGCAATGTCGCGGGCGTGAACCCGAGGAAGCTGTGGCATATCTGGCGCACCCTCCGAACCCAGCGAGACGTGGACATCGTCTCTGACGTCGATCCTGTTTCGAATCTCATTCCCCTTGCCACCGAATCCAGAGAGGATTGGCTGGCCACCCGACCGAAGGAAGGCCTTTGGGAAGTCGCGGTCGCGTCCTGATGGTGCGCGGTGGCCGTTTGACCTGGGTTCAAAACGGTCCTTTGCACGGGATCTCACCGAGAATTTCACGTGAAGGTCGGACAACCGGTCAGGTTTGGGCTTATGCCCTCGGGCAGCGGGACTTGAAAAGCGTTCAAAGTCACCGCACCCATACTGGAGTAGCCCAAAAGGCCTGTCAACTCAACGGCGGCCCGCGTGCCGAATCGATCCAAAAGCGTTTCGAAAGTGTCGTCCCGAACGAACCCGTCCTTTAACCACTTCGTGACAGAACGCGTAGACGGCCTTCTCGTCTGTATGCCGGAATTCGGGCACGCGTCTGTCTGTTTCGAATCGCTTCGATGACCTCGCGGTCCGGCCCGGCCTTTTCTGCGAATCCTCCGTGGATGGACCATTCAGTCTGACAATTTCGAAACCGCGCCGTGATGAGAATGGCCAGCTCGCTGATTCTCGGCTCCAGGACGCTCTTGAGCCGAACGTATCCGCCCAACGACGGGGTACGGTCGGCGAACTCCGGACCGTAAAGCCAGATACGAAAGGGTGCTCCAATACCCCCTCTCAGAGGCGACGATGGTATCGTAAATCCGTTGTTGCGCGTCAGTAAGCGCCTCTTGCTCCAACTCCGGAATCCGGCTCATAAGGACCTCACAAAGTGCTTGACGATGACACTCGCTCTGTCTTTAGACATTCGAGAATATAGGAAGTTCCGTGGTGAACGCTGTGACCGGGATTTCGTTCCCTCTTTGTGTGAGGATTGAGAGATGAGAGTTGTGACCGGAACGATCAGCCACGAGACCAGCACGTTTACGCCGGTGGCCACAACCTGGGAAAACTACGAAGAACACTTCGGTTATCTTCGGGGACAGGAAATCCTCGAGACCTTTCGCGACACGAACACCCCGGTCGGCGGCTTCATCGAGGGCGCAGAGGCCCACGGCTTTGACCTCATCCCGACCCTGTTTGCGGAACCCCATCCCAGCGGTCCGACGCCTCGGGACATCTTCGACCGGCTCCTCGACGAACTCCTGCGGGGAATCGAGGCGGCGCTCCCGATCGACGGCGTTCTGCTTGAGCTCCACGGAGCGATGGTCGCCGAGGGCATCGACGACGGCGAAGGCCATATCCTGGAGGCCGTCCGAAAACGGGTCGGCGAAAACGTGCCCGTTCTTGTTCAGCTGGACATCCACTCGAACGTCTCTCCCCGGATGGTCCAGATGGCCGACGTGCTGGTCGGGCGAGATACCTATCCCGAAGTGGACCAGGCCGAGCGCGGTCGCGAATGCGCAGACGTCCTCGAACGCGTCCTCAACCGTGGGCTGCGACCGACGATGGCCCTGCATCAGATCCCTATGGTTTGGGGTCAGAACCAGGTCACGGCACACGCTCCCATGAAGGAGGCGATCGAGCAACTCCACCGCATTGAAGCCCGTTCGGGCGTCGTCTGCGGCTCCATCGCCACCTGCTTTCCGCTGGCTGACATTCCAGACATGGGCGCCTCCGTCTACGTCGTCACGGACGGCGATCCGGCCCTGGCTCAGGCCTGTGCGGACGAACTCGGGGCCTGGATCTTCGCGCGCAGGGCCGACTGGCACACCGAGACGCCGGACACGCGGGAAGCCCTGAGACTGGCCGAGGAGAATACAAAATTCCCGGCGATCTTCTCGGACAGAAGCGATAACCCCGGCGGGGGCTCCCCGGGCGACAGTACCGGGATGCTACGCGCCTTTGTCGAAGCCGGTCTCCCTCAGGCCTGCCTGCTCTACATCGTCGACCCGGACGCCATAGCGCGATGTCAACAGGCGGGCGTGGGTGCATCCCTGAAGCTCAGCATAGGAGGGAAATCTTCTCCTATGCAGGGGTCACCCGTTGAGATGACTGCGGAAGTCGTGGCCCTTTCAGGTGGCAGGTTTCGTTACGGGGGTGCGTTCAACGCCGGCATGGAAGGCAACATGGGGCCCTCCGCACACATCCGGGAGGGCGGAATCCACGTTATCCTGGTTACCCAGCGCGAGCAGCCGTTCGACACGGCCTTCGCCCGCTCGCTCGACCTGGATCCGCGTCAGATGCGTTACATCGGCGTAAAATCGGCGACGCACTTCCGATCAGGCTTCGAATCGTGGGCTGGCGCCATCTACGCCGTCAGCGAGCCAAGCGTACACAACCCCGCGGAAGGCAAGCTTGCGTACCACAATCTAAGCCGAAAACTGTATCCATTCGACGACATCTGAGGAGCCACAACGGATGAACCAAAATTCAGCAGACGTCCTGATCATCGGAGGGGGCGCAATTGGCGTCTGTTCTGCCCACTACCTGAGTGAGCGAGGGCGAAAGGTCATCCTCGTCGAAAAGGGCGACATCTGTTCGGGAAGCTCCTATGGGAACGCCGGGTTGGTCGTGCCCAGCCACAGCATTCCGCTTCCAACACCGGGCGTGATCTCCAAGGGGCTCAAGTGGATGTTGAATCCGGAGAGTCCCTTCTACATCAAACCCCGATTCGACCTCGAATTTTTCTCCTGGCTGTGGAAGTTCCGGGCCGCCTGCAAAGCACCAAACATGCTACGGACGATGCCCGTCATTCGCGATTTGAGCCTGGCGAGCCTCAATTTGTTCAAGGAACTCGCTCAGGATCTCGAATTCGGGTTCGAACAGAAAGGTTGGCTTGTCCTGTTCAGGACCGAACAAGGCCTCAGGGAAGGCATAGAAGAGGCCCACCTCCTTCAGAGCATCGGACTCGAGGCACCGGTCCTCAGCGCAGACGAAGCGGCGAAAATGCTGCCCGGAAAACGAGTTCAGACCTGCGGCGCGGTCTACTATCCTCAAGATTCCCAGCTTCTTCCCGCACAGTTTGTCAAAGGCATGGCGAGTCGGGCAGAACAAAACGGCGTGGAAATTCATACCGGTACTGAGGTGCTCGGTTTTGAGGCGAACGGGTCCAGGGTCAGGAAGGTTCAAACGACCCGGGGGGACTTCGAAGCTCCCGAGGTCGTTCTGGCCGGCGGCTCCTGGTCACCCGTCATCGCCCGCAACCTCGGCATCCGCCTGCCGATCCAGGCGGCAAAAGGTTATAGCATTACGGTGAAGTGCCCGCCCGAAAGGCAGCTCCCCGTCCCGGTGATGATGGCGGAGGCGAAGACTGGAATCACGCCGATGGGAGAGGACCTCCGATTCGCAGGTACGCTGGAGCTCGCCGGTCTCGATCTTTCCATCAACCGACGCCGCGTCGATGCCATCATCAACAACGTGCCGAAATACTTGCCCGATCTGAATCCGAAGCAGATGGACCTCGTCGAGATCTGGCGAGGCTTGCGGCCTTGTACACCGGACGGGCTTCCGTTTCTTGGTCGCTCACCGGCTTACGAAAATCTCATCGTGGCCGCTGGACACGCCATGATCGGGATCTCCCTGTCCCCGATCACCGGGCGTCTCGTGTCCCAGTTGGTCGCGGGAGAGAAGCCGGCCATCGATCTCGCGCCCCTGCGCGTCGATCGGTTTTCCTGAGAATCGGCCGTGTCAGACCCGCTCTGTATATGGAACACGAATGTCGTCGACGTCTCGGCCGGCGCCATCCTGCCCAACCGGTCGGTCGACCTGCAGGGCGGGACGATCCGCGCGATTACGGATGCCGAACCGGAGCGGCCGATGGACGCGATCGACGCAACCGGTTCCTACCTCTCGCCCGGATTGATAGACTGTCACGTACATTTCTTCCTGGATGCGGGCAACGCGCCGCGGATCAGCTACCTTGAGAGCGACGATCAGACGAAGTGGCGGTGGGCCGGGACGAACGCCGGGGTGGCGATCGAAGCCGGAATCACAACCATGCGAGACTGCGCGGCGCCGGCTGATCTCATGTTCGAATTTCAACATCGTGTCGCCTGCGGAGAGATCCCGGGTCCCCACATCATCAGCTGCGGACACGCCCTGATGAGACCTGGCGGCCACTGCCATTTCATGGGCGGAGAAGTCGGCAGCGTCGAAGACGTGCGTCGTCTGGCCGAACACCACCTGGATCGTGGCGCAGGATTCGTGAAACTCATGGCCTCTGGCGGCGGCTTGACCCCTGGCACGCTGCCCCACGAGGCCGACCTCCCCCTGGAGTTGATGCGGGAGGCCGTAGCGGTGGCCAGAGAGCGCAGCGTGCAGATCACTGCCCATTGCCACGCCACGGAAAGCATCGAGCGTGCCGTGAGCGTCGGTCTGGACATGATCGAGCACGTGAACTTCGTGGAGCCGCCCGGCAGGTATCGATACGACGAGGAGACTGCCAAGCGGATTCGCGATCAAGAGATCGTCGTGAGCCCCACTGTGTTTTGCGGACTCCAAGCGGCGAAGAGGTTTCGGGAGACCGGCAAGCCACACAACCCTGGAGACGTCGCTGCGGTCGAACGCCTGGAAGGGAGGCTCACAAACACCTCACATTTTTACCGCCTCGGCATGAAGATCATCGCGGGTACCGATTGTGGGGCCACGAATACGCCGTTCAATTCCCTTCAGGACGAGCTCCTGGCCTACGCGAAAGCCGGACTTTCGAACGAGGAAGCGCTGCGAACCGCGACCAGCAAGAGCGCGGAATTCATGAGCTTGCGGCAGGTTGGCGAGGTTCGGGAAGGCTACCGGGCGGACCTGGTCTTGTTGGGGGCGAATCCGCTCGAGGACCTGAACGCGCTACGAAGACCGGTGAAGGTTTTCAAATCGGGAAAGGCGGTCCATCCCGAAGGGGCAACCTGAAAGGCTGCGACCCATAGCCACGGACGGCTGACCGCTCAGACCCACAGAATCGCAGCGCACGCTTCGGCAGTCTTCCATCGGCATCACGTGACGGATTCGACGATACCGATCTCCACTCTGATCTCTTCTATGGACGCCCTCAGGTGCTCCAGGGCCTTGACATCGGTATCGGTCAACGGTTCACTCGCTACCCGACATCCATCTCGGATCCCAAGCCCCAGGTTGGACAGGAATCGCTTTGCGCCGACGGGGTACTTATACGCGGCCAGGTGTTGAATGAGGCTCATGAACCGCTGGACCTTGGCCGCGACGTCCGGCGCTTCAGCAAAATGCCTGCACAGCCAAACATAGAGCTCCGGGATGAAATTCGCGCCAATTCCACTGTACCCGTCGCCGCCTTCTTGAAGCGTGGCAAGCAGATTCGGCGTGTTGGCGAGGTAGAAGCTGAGCGAGCTGCCCCGCGTCGCCTCGATCTTCTCCACGATGAGTTCCAACCTCCCCGACGTCTCCTTCAGAAAAAGAAATCGCCCCGTGGATGCACACCAGCGAATCTGTTCTCCATCGAGCACGCGATGATACGGCTTCGGACACTCGTAGAGACCCATGGGGATATCCTGCGTCTGTTCGAGAAGGCGCTCCACGTTGGCCTTCCAGGTCTGCTCCGTTTCCGCAACGTCGGCGAGTTTGCAGACAATGGCCACAACGGCGTCCACGCCCGTGTCGGCCATCTGCCTGACCAAATTGCCCTGACCTTCGATCGCGCCTCCGAACGTTGCCGAAGCAACCACGGGCACCCGCCCGTTCGATCGGCGGACGACCCGGTTGGCCAGCCCAAGGCGTTCTTCATCGGAGAGCTCGTAGATTTCGCTCGACAAGCAAACGGCAAACAGGCCGGCGACACCTGAATCGATATACCAATCCGTCAATCGATCCAACGCATCCCAGTCGATCTTGTTGTCTGCGGAAAACGGCGTCAGCATCACAGGCCAAACGCCCTTTGGAAGCCTCATGCAGAATCTCCCTTCCGAGAATCAGTGTCTGTCCACGAAAAGAAGCAAGGTAATACGGTCCTCAGGGTCCTGTCAACCGCCCAAGCTGCGCTCGAACCGAGGTCGACGCTGAATTAGATCTTGACAGCTTTTCCCTCATTGTGTATCTTTGCCGAGATTTTATATAAAAAATTGTTTTTAATTGGGTTAGCCACCCTAGCTCAGCCGGTAGAGCAACGCATTCGTAATGCGTAGGTCGGCGGTTCGATCCCGCTGGGTGGCTCCAGTCCAGAAAGGGCCTGCGTCCCGTCGGGAGCACAGGCCCTTTTTAAGGCGCGAACAGAACAGGGCGTTATGCAATCACGCCACCCGCTTCCTGTTTTTCCGTCCAGGCCCTCCAGTCTTTCAGGAATCGCTCCAACCCGACGTCCGTTAAGGGATGCGACAACAGCTTGCTGAATACTTCCGGTGGCAAGGTTGAAACATCAGCGCCGGCCAAGGCTGCCTCCACGACGTGGAGGGGGCTCCTGAGACTGGCGGCAAGCACCTGCGTATCGAATCCGTAGTTGTCGTAGATCTGCCGAATCGTTCGGACCAGATCCATGCCAATGTGCCCCACATCATCCAGGCGTCCCAGGAAAGGACTGATGTATGTTGCGCCCGCTTTGGCGGCCAGAAGGGCCTGGTTCGGAGAGAAACAGAGCGTGACGTTCGTCTGAATGCCCTCTTCGCTGCAAACCTTGAGCGCCCTGAGGCCGTCTAGGGTGATAGGCAGTTTCACGACCACCTGTTCGTGAAGGGCGGCGTGTCGCCTGGCTTCCTGAAGCATGTCCCGCCATTCCGTGCTGACGACCTCAACGCTGACCGGGCCGTCGACGACACCGCAGATTTTCAGAATGATGTCTTCAAAGGCCCCCGCTTCTTTCGAGATGTGCGACGGATTGGTCGTCACCCCGTCCAACACGCCCATATCCTGCGCTTCACGAATGGCGTCGAGATCAGCCGTATCGACAAAGAACCTCATCTTTCTCCTCCTTTGTGCGGCTTCCAAATATACAAAATACAAGAAGTCTATTTATTCTGGATCTCGCGACGAAGGCGCGCTGCCTGCTTCATCGTCATCAACTTCCTGAGAGATCGCACTAGAAGATCCGTTCTACTAGAAACTGACACATTTCTCTGAGGATATCCCTCGCTTCCGAATCCGGGATCTGACCCAGGTGCTTCTGGGCCTCTCTGGCTTGGTTCCAGCATACCTCTTCCGCCCGTGAAATAGACCCATACCGATCCATCAATGCGATCAGCCACTCGATCTCCTCTTTTGTGGTCCGTGACCGGTCGTGAGCCAGGATATCCAGCACCTGGCTCTGCTCCTCGGCAGAGCAAGCGTGGCATACGTCGATCACCATAAGCGTACGCTTCCCTTCCGCAATGTCCCCGCCCCGCTCCTTTCCGTAACCGCCGGCGGTTGTCGCGGGTGCCCTCACGGCATCCTCGGCACGAACCGTCAGGTTCAGCAAGTCGTCTCGAATTTGAAATGCGATGGCCATGGCCTCACCGAAATCGCCGATCGCCTTCTTGTGAAACCCGCACGCGTCGGCGATGATGGCCCCCGATTCACTCGGCCCTCTGCCGCTGTACCAGCCCGTCTTGAGCCTCAACATGCCCATGAATTCGTCGATGGTCGGTATCTTCTCCACGCCGATCCACCCGATGTCCAAGGCCTGACCCTCGAACGTCAGGCGGGCCCCACGAATCATCTCCTGAATGAGCTCCAGAGTCCTACGATCTCCCAAGGCCTGGCGATTCTCCGACAATGCCTCGAAGACTTTGGCATAGAGCGCATCCCCCGCGTTGATGCTCAGCGGAATGCCCAGCAGTCGATGAAGACAGGGCTTCCCCCGCCGCATCTCGGAGCCATCTTCAATATCGTCGTGAATCAAGGCGAACGACTGAAACATCTCGAACGCTGCCGCGGTTCTCAGGGCCTTGTGTTTCTCTCCCCCCAATGCCTCGCAAGACAACAACACAAGCGCCGCGCGAAATCGCTTCCCGCCCCTGAGTGGGTAGTCCCGCATCGGCTCATAAAGGAATTGTCTCGGCTCTGCCTCCGGAAGGAGCGCAAACATCTCCGCGTCGATCAGAGGAGCATTCTCTTCCAGGTAACGCTTCAGCAGGGATTTCACTCTCGACCTCCCAAGCTTTTTCTCGGATCCTCGTTTCTACGCCGCCAAAGGGTTGACAAGCATACTCCGCACCTGAATCATTCATAAATCTGCTGAAAATTTTCATAATGTTATGTAGGATAACCAGTCATCCAATTCGAGCCAAAAACCCTGTCTTGGTGCAATCACCGGAAAGCCCGGTATTTACGCAGATTTCTCAGATTTCATGAGTTGTTCGGGTGTAAAGAGGCCAGCGGTACAGGCCCCCCATATAGCCCTCCGTCCGGCACGTATAGGGCTGCCTAAGCGTTTGAAGGGCGTCTTCAATCTTGTGGGCTATCACATGCTGCCGGAAGAACCGCGACCTGAGCGACTTGCCCGCCGCGGTCCTACGCGTCTCGAGGACGATCTGAGAAGCTTGACAAAATCCATCAGATAGAATGAGAAGGAGGCGCGGGGAGGAGCACTTTTGTAACGGGGAGTAAGCGATCCCCCACGAAGCGGGTGGCTTTCTGTCCCTGCCTGCGTAGCGCCCTTACGCTGCAGGGAAGGATACGGAGCATCTTCTCGCTTCGCTCAGGACCCGTATTCCGTGAGCGGTGGGACCCCGAGAAGCGGGAGGTTGACCCTCAGGTCAAATCGCCACCGCAAGCAACCACTCCGGAATATAGCCGCGGGAGATTTCAGCGTCAACTCATTTCCAAGCATAAAAAGGGACCGCAACCCGGCTGCGGTCCATCAGACGCTTCGTTCTGTCGTCCGGGCTAACCCATCGCCAGTTCCTTGAATCGCTCGATCGAAACAGGAACCTGAGACTCACCTCGGCACCCATACCAGCACTTCGTACAGTCCACTTGCTCCTTCCAAGGCTTGTAGTCTGAAAAGTGCTGGGTCACAGGCATCTCAGGGCAGGCCTTCAGATAGCCGTCCGGCGTCGCCTGGATGAACTTCCGCCCCGCCTTGCAATTCTCAACGTGTCCGTGCTCGAAGTAATACGGCACCATATCCAGGTAGTAGGAGGAGGAGACGACGTTTCCGTAGGTTCGCTTCAGAACTTTGATCTCGTCGATAAGATCCCGAAGTTTCCTCATCTTCTCCGGGCTGACCAGATGTTCCGCGTTCCCATTCTTCAGCGCGGTATAGGAACTGAACGAGACCTTGATGCCCCACTCGTAGGCCTGCCGAAGGATTCCGGGGATCACATTCAGGTTCTCGTTCATAATCACGGTATTCAAAATCACGTTGTCGACACCCGTATTCAGGAGCTGGGGAATCAACTTGGAGAGGTGGTCAAACAGTCCGGGGATGCCTCGTTCTCGATCGTGCGCTTCGCCCAGATAGTTCATTGAAATCGACAGCTGGTCCAATCCTGAGTCCCAAAGCTCCCGGGCCTTTTCCACAGTCAACAGCTGACCGTGGGTGACCATGCCGATGTATACGAAGAATGTGTTCTCGTGGATCCGACGTATCAGGTTCGGCAGGTCCTTCCGAAGGAGAGGTTCCCCTCCGGTGATGTTGACGACGATCGGCTTGACCTTCCGTACGACATCCACGTAGTCGTCCAGCCGCGGAGACTTCTTGGTCTTCCAGTAGTCGCAGAAGTCGCATTTGGCATTGCAAAACTTGGTGACTTCGAGGTTCATCAACCGAGGCCGTCCCTGCAAGGTCGTCAACCCCAGCTTCAACAGCCCCTTGACCTTCCTCTTAGCCGTAAGTTTCCGGGTCAACAAAAGAGAAGCCCCGATGCAAGTATGTCAACTGACGCCTGCCCGAAATGGAGCGTTAAGATAAACCTTCCACCAGTCGGCGTCAAGCAAAACGAACCGAGGATTGCGAGACACAAGCCTTTGTCGAAAACCTAATCACCGGCTTGCAATGCGCTTCTCGCTGCACTTTCGTATGCGGCCTGCACTCTCCAATTACGGACATTCTCCATTACCTGAAGAATGGCCGGAAGCACGACGACGGCTGAAATAAAGCAAGTGCCAAGTCCGATGAAAGCCAGCTTCCCGATCGAGTTGAGCCCGGGATGGGTTGCGAGCATGAGACCCAAGAAGCCAACGATCGTCGTCATCGTGGAAACAAGCATCGCCCCGCCAGTACTCCTGAGGACGAGAATCAGTGAACCGGGACCTTGCTCACGGTACCGGTGGTAGAAATGAACGCCGTTGTCTATGCCCATCCCGATGACCGTGGGCAAAGCGACCATGTTATAGAAATTCAGTTTCATGCCCGTCAAAAACACGATGCCGCACATCCAAATCGCACCGCAAATCAAGGGAAGCATCACCATGGAAACTTCCTTTAAGCCTCGGAAGTCGGCCAGGACGATCAAGAACACGACGAGCAACGTAAGGACAATGGCTACACGGCTGTCTCGAATCATAAGCCTAAGCATGTCCGCAAATATCACGCTCGAACTCGAAGAAAAGAACGTCTCACCGGACGCTGTTTCAATCACGGCAGAGTCGTCAGCAAACGCCATGGCCTTCTTTCCATCTCTGAGCGGCACGTCCGGGTAGATGAACGCAAAATGGGCGCGGCTTCCATCCACCGTTGAGAACTTGCGCAGGATGTTCTGAGGGAGATCGTCCACGGTAAGGCGTGTGACATTCAGCAGATCGCGAAGCTCGTCAAGACGCTCTTTTTGTTTGCCCTTGATTAGCTTGGCGCCTTCGCCATCCACCAGTGTCCGGATCTCCTCGATCACATTCAGCTTGTCTGTTTGGCGTTCGGGAAGCGCCGACCGGAGCGTGCGAACGGTATGGATTGTGGGCGTCGGATCGTCAGATGCTATCTTCGCTTCGATAGCAGACACGATCTGGTCCAACTTCTCTTTGCTATCGGCCAACGCCACGCTGGGGGACTGTGAAAGCTTGTTGAACTTCGGAATCGTGCTCATCTTGTCCTTCACGGCCTGCGAAGCGGGAAGCCTGGATCTGAGGTTCGTAAAGTCGTATTCGAACTCGATCTTGTGTAGATTCGATGCCAGGTAAACCGTTATACAGACCGCAGCTACGAGAATCATGCCGGCGCAGTAGAATCGACCCTTGCTGTTTACGCGTTGATGCCCCCACACCGGTTTCAGACGAACAAGATTCAGCCTATGATCCGCAAGCACGATAAAAGCAGGGAGCACCGTCATCATTGAAACCAGCGACATCAGGATACCGGTTCCTACGATAAACCCGAATTCGGAAAACCCTTTGAAGTCCGTTATGGCGAGCGAAAAGAAGGCCATCGAAGTGGTCAGCGCGGCAGTCAGAATAGCCAGGCCAGTCTGGCTCAACATCGTCTGGATGGCCACCAGGACATTCATTCTCGCCATGCGGTCTTCGAGATACCTGGAAAACATGTGGATGCCGAAGTCAACCCCTAGGCCGAACAGGATGACGAAAAGGAAGCCGGTCATCGTGTTCAGATTCCCGACGATCCAGTAGGTAATCGCAAAAGCCCACATCAGACTCATCGTCAGAGGAATGGCAATAAAAAGGACAGCCAAGGGCTGCCTGAAGTAGAAGGTCAAGAGCACGATAACGCCTACGACGCCGTAGACAAGCGTCGACTTGATATCACCCAGGATGACCTCATACTCGTCAATCTTGTTCTTGAAGGGACCCCCGTACTCCACGACCATTTCGGGGTGATAGGCCGAAGGATTCAACTTGCGGACGGCGCCGCGAATCACGTCATACATGTCCTTCGCGAATCCGATGTTGCTAACCGTTCCGGCAGCAAGGACCTCCAGCGCCACGATGGTTCGTTCTGGATTCGAATAAAACGGATCCTTCCCATTCCGTTCTTCCTCGTACTTTTTCTCGATATCTGAAAAGTCGAGCTCCTCTTCCTCATCTCCCAGACTGATGTGGAGCGGAGACAACTTCAGCTTTTCTTCGGCAATCCGGTCTTCAATTCGAAACTGGATTTCCTCCAGGTCTTCAAAATCCATGTAAAGCAGCGCGTTTTCCCTAAAAAAGTCCACGTCCGCCTTGTAGTCGACGTAATTCACGTAATTCGTGTAGACCTCCGACTGCAACTCTGCGGCCAGGTCCTCTGCAAAGCGCTTTGAGCTTTCGTAGTCTTCGCACTCTACGAGAACAACGAGGCTGCCCACGCCGCCGATCCGAGACTTGATTTCCTCAAGGGTCCTGACGCTGGGGTAGTCCTTTGGAATCAGCGCGGCGATATCGGTCTCGATCCGTTTGACCAGCTGATAGACAAAGTAACTGCAGAAAAGCGTCAGCAGTCCTGACAGAGCGACGATGGTCATATACCGTTTGTAGGCGACACGCGCCAGAAAATTGAACAAAGCTTCCACTACGAATCCCTATCCGTCTCTTCTTCGAGCTTGTTTTTCAACTTTTGAACGAGACCTTCATAAGACGACTTCCGAATCTCTTTCCTGAACTGGGCGCGATTGTTTCTGGTCACACTCAAATCATCCACGATCATGTCATAAATGAACCATTTGGCGTTGACCTCGTGCATCTTGTAATCGATGTTACTCATCTCACCTTTATAGTACACCTCTGTCTGCACGACGGCCTCCGCCCCGTTCACTTCCACACCGACGTAGTCAATTCTCTCCGACTTCGTGTAGAGTTTGGGGTCGGCGTAATTCTTCTCTGCCAGGCGTCGGCACAGGTCGGTGAACGCCTTCCGCTCCGCCTCCGTTCGCTCCTTCCAATACCGTCCAAGCGATAGCTCGCTAAAACGTCGATAGTCGAACAGCGCTCCGATGAGTTCCTTCAGCCGATTTCGCTCGGCCTCTGTTTCTCCGCCCGTCTCAGAGTTCACGATCTCGCGTATGGCCCGGTCTCGAGCCTTGATGAGTTCCAGGAGCGCGGCGCCCTTTTCACCAGCGAACGCCACCGAAACGGAAGCCACCAACCCGATCAAAACGATATGAAGTTTGTGCGCCATGGCCAATGCCAGACAGATCGGTCTGGATTCTTGCGCGAACGGCCCAAACGACTATTGAGCGGCAGTCAGTCAGCTTTCTCTGAAATCAGCCGGTCTTCCTTCAACTGGCGACCCACGACCAGCGGCCAAACCCCCTTTGTCTGGAGCATTTGGCCGGCGTAGGTGAATATCCCCGCCGTCACGAGGAGAGAGCCCACCGTGAAAATCCAGTAGATCGCGTCCAGCATGTTCGCAACGGCGAGCACGCAGAACAGGGCAGCGAAGAAATCCCTTCGGCACGCAAACTTCACCGAACAACAGAACCGATGGAACCACCCTCGTTTTTCTTTGGGCACGTCCCCTGAGAACGCAAAGTTGAAGCTGGCGATGCTTCCCGATCCGGTACCCTGAAGATAGATGGAAACCAGAGAAACACTCAGGATGTTAAGCGCAATTGCCACAAACCCGAGCGTAAGCGTGAAACTTTGTCCCGAGATTTGATACATCCCGTAGGTCACACCCGCGAAAAAGGCCGTGTGTGAAATGTTGTCTGCGGCCGTATCCCACCATTCACCCGAAAGAGAATTGGCAAACTTCAACTTGGCGACTTCTCCGTCGCACCCGTCCAGGATCGAAGCGAATTGGAATGTCAGGCCTCCCAGCACAAGCATCCAGTAGCCCTCGGCAGAGACCCAGTAGGCGGACAAAAGGCTGATGAGCAACGTGACCAAAGAAATTTGATTGGGCGTTATGGGGGTTTTGACAAGCTGGCGGCTGATCTGCCTGGAGATCTTTCGGTTGAATCTTCTAGACACGAAACCGTCTGTCGGCTTTCCGAGTTGTTCCAACAGCTGCCTCTCCGCATGCTGGCGAGACTCGGGCGTATCTACATCCAACCAGAAGAGGCCCACTGCCTCCACGGCAGCCACCTTCCGCTTCTGAGCCAGCGTGCGAATTCCCCCGGAGAGCGACTCGTCACCAAGCGAGACAGATCGCTCAAGCGCACCAAAAAGACTTGGACTGCACAGAAAAATTCCCGTGTCGACCGCGTTGAACGCGCCCAATCCCTTGTCGATCTGAACGATGCGCCCGTCATCTACGACGACCTTCGTGGCATCCTCGATGTCATAGACGCGGTCAAGTTCCGAATCGACGCAAAGGAGGATTTCATCCCTTGCCAAAGGCCGACGCCCAAGTCTTTCCAGAATGTGGGGATCGAACAGATGATCCGACATCAGCAAGAAGAAAGGGCCGTCCACGCTTGCCCGAGCCTTCAACACGGAGAACCCGTTCCCGCGCTTCCATTCCAGGTTTTCAACCCATTCGATACGAACGTCAATCTGTGGATCTTCCTCTATTTCCCTCCGGATTTCCTCTCCCCGGTAGCCGATAACAATCACGAAATCCGAAACACCAGCAGATTTGGCGGAAAGGATCGTTCGCTTAAGCAGACTCAGCCCGGCAACCTGAACGAGCGGTTTGGGTGAATCTCCGAAACTCCCGTTGAGCCGACGCCCCATGCCTGCTGCGATAACGACTGCCTTCTTGACCATATCCTCGCTCCCCAAACTATTCTACGACGGGTTTCCCCGTTGCGATCTGCAGAGCCGCCCAGGCTGTATTCATATCGTAGACGGCCTCAAGGTATTTTGCCCGAATCAAACCATACTCCTTGGTTGCATCGATCAGCTCTTCGGACTCCTCCAGGCCGGCGTTAAACCCCCCCCGGGCGGAACTGATCCATCGCCGGGTTGCCCGCTTTGCCTTTCTTGCTTCGGCCACGTTTCTCCGAGCCTCTATTAGGCTTGTGTAAACGCGTTCGAGCTCGATCCGTACGGCCGTCCTCGCGAGGCGTTCCTGATAAATCAGCTTCTGGTGTTCGAGTTCTGCTTTCCGGACGCCTGCACGGGTCGCTCCGAATGAGAGCGACTGACGGATCCCGATCACCGCGCCGAGGTTTATGAAATTAAAATCGTCCTTGGCGAACGGACTGTCTTGATCGTCCCTGTTTGGTGCAAACGAATGCTTGAACTGACCCGCCAGGAAGAACTGAGGATAATAATCGCTGCGAGCAGCGCGGACCTGAGCTTCTCGAACGCCGGCGACGGCACGGAGTTGTCTCAGTCCTGGCTGATCGCCCAATGCGGCGAGATAGTGCTGCAGGGACATCACTTCCACAGGAACGGGTCTCAGTGTCTCGTCCCTCAACGCAAGGGAGTCACCCTCGGCAAGATCGAGCAGCGACCTGAGTGCAGTCCGAGACAACGTTCTCAGACGGGCGACCTTGTTCTGATTCTCGTGAACGTCGTAGAGAAAGCGATCCAGCCTGGCAAGGTCTATGTAGGTGTAGTCTCCTTCTTCGGCATCCAACTTTTCCAGAACGGTTCTCCGGGCACCTTGAATGTCCTCACGCGCTTCTACGGCCAACTTCCAGAGGTCATTCGCCAGGAGCAACCCGTAGTATGCCCCGATCACCTGCAGCGCAACCTGGCGCTGTGACCGCTCCAGGCCGGCCTCCCGGGCCGTGATGGCGCTGGAAGCTGCGTCTTCGGCCGCCGAGAGCCCTCCGAACGTGAAGAGCGGCTGGACGAGGTTGAGTTCGGAGCGCGTAAACAGGCCGAGGTTGCCTATTTCCGTATCTCCCGTCAGTGCGTCTCCACGGGCTTCGGGCGAGGGGCCCAGAAACCAGCGCAGGTCGAACTTCGGGAGAATCCGCGCAGCGCGGGCACGGGACAACTCCGTTCGGGCGATCTTTAGATCGGCCTGCGCAACTCCGACCGCCGGACTCGCTTCAATGGCGCGCGAAAGGGCTGTCGCCAAGTCCAGACGCACCCGATGATCCGAGGCGAGCGCTGGACCTGTAAGCGTCAGACAGAGCCCGACAGCCCACAACCGGGCCATTTTTCCACGAATGTGGTTATTTTGCAACACAACTCTCGGCGACATCGCAGGCTCAACGCCGTGGGAAAATTAGGATGTCCAATTTGAGTCCTTAATAAACAAATAATTATACGGAAAAGAGGAACAACCTCACACGACGGCGCTACGATGGCGCTACGATGTTGCGAACAGTGTGCCAAGCCGTTTTTTTGAGCGCCGTACGCAATGCGGGCGACGCGTCCGATTCTGTATCGCCCGCCGTCATTCGACTTAGAGATCAGTTGACCCTCAAGATGATATGATATCCAAGAGGCGTCTCGACCACACCGCTCGTCTCGCCCACCTCCAGTCTCAGGACGGCCTCTTCGAATGCGGGATACAGGTCACCTTGAGAAAAAAAACCCAGGCTGCCGCCGTTCCCCTTGGAGGCCTGATCGATGGAGTGCTCCCAAGCCAGTTTCGCGAAATCTTCGTTGGCTTTCAGTCGACTCAGGATCTCGAGCGCTTCCTGCTCGGTCTTGACAAGGATATGCCTCGCATTGAGTTTCCCGTCACGTACCGACGCTACAACCTGGAGGCCCTCTTGGGCATGTCTCAACACGACGGAGCTCTGGCTAAACTCGAGCGCCCGTTTGAAGGCCCTCTCCGCCCCATCGAACCGCCCGAGGAGCATATAGACCGACCCGAGATCGCCGTAGGTCTCAGCGTCCGTCGAATCGACGGACAGGGCCTTCTTGAGAACGATGAGCGCCGAGTCTGCGTTCTGCTGTCGCAGATAGATCAGTCCGAGCCCCTTGTAAGGTTGGACCCAGTCAGGTTCGAGACGGAGCGCCTCATTGAATTCATCCCTGGCACGGCTCACGTCTCCCTGCTCCAGAAGCAACTGCCCCAGCGCAAGCCGGACGGAGGGGTCCCGCGGAATGCGTTGCGCCAGCTTTCTGTATTCGCCGATTGCAGCCGCCAGTTCACCCCGTTTGGCATACAGCTGTCCAAGGGCGTCCCGAACCTCCAAGTCTTCGGGATTCAGCATGAGGCTTTTACGAAACGCCTTTACGGCCACCTCGTTAGAATCCACTTCGGAGGCCACAAATCCCATCGCGCGATAGACCATCGGGTCTTCCGGCGCGATATTGGCCGCCCGTCTGTAGGCATTGAACGCCTCTACCGTCTCGCCGCTGGAATGGTAGACCCCTCCAAGGTCGACCAACAGCCGAACGTTGTCTGGATGGAGCGACAGCCCTCTGTTCAGCGCGTGAACGCTCGCTTCGAAGTTCCCCGCTCTCGCGTGCAACACGGCGAGATCGGTGTAGGCGCCCGTGCGGTCCGTATCTCTCTCCAAGACTTTCTCGAGATCGTCAATCGCCAAGCTCGGAAGATCGCTGTTGCCGTAGATCATCGCACGATGCAGAAGGAGCGGCACAAGTCCCGGATTTTTCTCAAGGCCATCGTTCAGGACTTCCAGGGCCTTCCGTGCCCGACCGATTTTCGCGTAGAGATCGGCCAAGCCGTTGTAACCGCTGGCCAGATTCGGTCCGAGCTGGATCGAGCGGCGAAACGCGCCCGTAGCATCCTCCACTCGACCGGTCTCCGCATAGAGCATCCCCAGGTATCTCAGCGCCTCGGCGCTGTCCGGATGCGAGGACACGAAGGACTGTGCGACCACAAGGGCGGAGTCCACGCTTGCCTTTCGAAAATGCCTATCGATCTCTCCCTTGAAGTCACGCGCCTGGAGCGGGGAGGGTCTGAAACCCCAAACCAGGAAAAGGATCAAGGGCATGAAGAACGCGGCTCTGCATCCGCTCCTGTCTTGACAAGGATCAAGCTTCAACATATACTCCCTCGGAAAAACAGCCCCTATCCATCAACCCGTGAAACACGACCTTGTTTTCCCCAATTGCCATCTCGATCGCCTTAGGCGGTTCCTTCTTGGCTTACGACCACCTTGCCCCGCAGATCCCGATCCACTGGGGCATCGACGGTCGGATCGACTACACCGTATCCAAAAACGTTGGCGTCTACCTAAATCCTGGGGCCATGGTGTTCACCTACCTCTTCTTTTGGATGATCACCTATGTCGACCGGCCCCGGGTGAGACGGCTGCAAAGCGTCGGTATCTACGACGTCCTTAGAGATGGCGCAGTCTGTCTGTTCGGCTTCGCCCATTTGCTGGCACTCGGCATCGGCCTAAAGTGGGTGAGTCCAGAAGCCAATTTTCTGGTCGGAGCCGCTTCTATCTCGATCCTTGTCGCCGGGTTGCACTTTCGACAACCTCCCCACGGCAAGGTATTCTGGCTGCTACGTCGCCTGGGGATCACGCCGTGTAATCCGGCGGCGAAGCTTCTCTACCGATCCCTGATCGCCGCCGGTGCCGCGGGCGTTTGCGGAACGCTGAGCGGGCGCGCCCAGATCGGGTGGCTGCTCCTTCCGCTGGCCGTGGGTCTCCTATGGACCCGCAGACGCTTCTCCTCCGACAGTTCACGCACGTAGCCCCCCGATGCCGTGGGATGGTCTCTCCGTCTCCATCGAAACCGGCGATCCGGACCCTTTCCCCCTCCGGCTTTCCGCAGCTCGATTCCTGGTCGGTCCAATCGTTGTCTGAACTTTTTCGCCCGGATTCGGCCGTGCACTACAGAGAACGCGTTGAGCGCGTCCCCGACGCGTCCGTTCCAAACAGTCCGCCGTCCCTCAATCTCCCACGAGCACGAACGCCACGTCTGCGACATTTGTTCCCGTTGGGCCGGTAATCACCAGATCTTCGAGCGCCTTGAAATAGGGATAAGCGTCGTTGTCTTTCAGATGAGCATTGGCCGAGAGGCCGAGTTCCTCAGCCCGGGAAATCGTGAAGCCGTCCGCCACGGCCCCTGCTGCGTCCGTCGGGCCGTCGGTGCCATCCGTGCCACCGCTGAAAAGCACAATCCCATCCCATCCTGCAAGTTGTATGGCGCCAGCCAGAGCGATCTCCTGATTTCGGCCACCCTTTCCCGTTCCTCGGACCGTCACGGTCGTCTCTCCCCCCGCGATGACGCAAGCTGGGGGAGCGACAGGCTGCCCCGAGGCGCGTACTTCCTTCCCGACGGCCGAATAGATGTGCGCAACTTCTCGAGCCTCCCCTTCCAGTCTCGTGGAGAGAACGAGCGTGTTGTAGCCGAGTTCCTCGGCAACTGCTTTTGCAGCCGACACGGCCAGGCCGTTGCTGCCCACGACAAGATTTTGGCACCGCGCAAGCGCCTCGTCGCCCGGCTTGGGTGTCTCAGGAACGCGCCCCTCCAGCCCCCGGAGCAATCGTTTCCGGACGGATGGGGGCAGCTTGTCGTCCAGGTCATATTTCTCCACGATCTCCCGACAGGTCTGGAAGGTGGAGGCGTCGGGCACGGTAGGGCCGGAAGCGATCACGTCCAGGGGATCGCCGATGACGTCAGACAGCATCAAGGCGATGACGCTGGCAGGAAAGGCCGCCCGGGCGAGTCCACCCCCTTTGACCTGTGAGAAGTGTTTCCGGATCGTATTCAGCTCGACGATGTTTGCGCCGCACTCCAGGAGGAGCCGGGTCGTCTCTTGCTTCTCTTCGAGCGTGATGCCCGCCGACGGTGCCGGCATCAACGCGGAGCCCCCTCCTGAGATCAGACAGATCACCAGCGTTCCCTCGTCCGCGCTGCTTAGAAGCTCGAGGATCCTCAGCGTCCCTTCCACACCCGCCTCGTCCGGAACGGGATGACCGCACTCCACGATCTCGATCCGCTCAAGCGGTTCCGCGTGCCCGTATTTCGTGTTCACGATGCCGCCCGTCAGTCTTTCCCCCAGGATCCCTTCCAGGGCGACACCCATTCGGGGCGAAGCCTTCCCGGTCCCGACGCTCAAGATTCTATCGAACTGACGCAAATCGCAGGAACGGTCTCCGACCACCAGCCTGTTCCCGTCGACCGAGACGAACCGGCGCACACACGCCTCCGCATCCACCGCACGGACAGCGGCATCGAACATGGCTCGGGCATCCCGACGCAGTTGTCGGACGGAGTCCTGACCCACTTTATCTACGCCTCGTCGTCGAAGAAGCCGGCATTTTCAGGTCCCATGGCTGTGCCCGGTTCAAACCGAATCCGTTTTGTAAACGTTTGACGTTGTGAGCAAAGCGCGCGTCTGAACTCGATCCGGGGCAGGCCCGGACGCGCGTCGGGCCACATTTTGCCAGCGAGCCCGGGCCCGCATCCGGGACGACCCGTCGCTGCCAAACACCGAATTGCGATCTACTTGACACAATGCGACGCAGTCAATCCTGAATCGTAAATCTCGCGACCGCCCTGGCGCTCTTCCCGCTGTTTCGGTCCGTAACTTTGATCCTTAACAGCTGACGTCCGGGCTCTGACTGGGACATGTCGAGCTCCAGATATCCCTGCTCATTCACCTCGGCACCTATCTGTTCGTACTCAATCGTGATCGTGCCGCGATCTTCACGCTTTCCGAGCAGGTTTCCGAACCCTCCCAGGATCCGGGCCCCGACCGATTTCCGTTCCATAGACCGAACTTCGTATGACACCCGATAATTCGTGGCGCCGAATTCGTCCCGCGTCAGATTGTAGATTTCATAGTAGATGAACACGGGCTGATTCGACAGATAGGTCCTTGACGCCATGGGGATCACGGCAACGTCACCCTTCTGAAACCGCCCCTTGTCAGCCACTTCGATAGATCCAGCCAGTTCGATATCGCTCAGCATGAGTGATTCACCGCCGTAACCCTTCACGATCCTCTGGTGATTGTAGACCTGTGACTTCCCTGAACTCCGATCCACGACCTGTATCGCAAACCGGTAGCTTCCGGGAGACAGCTCGATTCGGTCTACTTCCGGGATGAAGACCCCTGCGGAGGTATCCACGACATCTCTTACGCGCAGGGCCATCTCCTGATGCATCCGATGCACCTCTCTGTTGGAGGCGTCGTAGACCGCCACCCCACGCTCGAGATAGACCGCCTTCCCGCCGTCTTCTATGGGCACCGCTGTAAGGTCACGCATCGGAATACCGTAATAGATCTCCAGCCCGCTCGTTTCTTCGCTCGCCTTGAACGCGGCTGTGTAGAACGCAAAATCGAGGATCCCCGCGGCAAAGTCCGGCGTGTAACGGCTCGGCGTCCTGAGTGCAATCCGTTCGATGACGACCTCGGGGTTCATCTCCCGCCAGATCCGCGCAATTCGGCCGGTCCCCAAAGGCATCTTCGCATACTCGTAGGACCCGCCGTGTTGTCGCTGCACAAACGTGACTTCGATCCCCGGGCCCACATCGGTGTAGATCCAGTATTCCCAGGTGGCGTGCTCAGCGACAGGGTAGACGGGCCATCCAAGGATCGTTGCCCCTCTCAGCTCGGCCTCTCTCGCGATCCGCTGTGGCCTCAGCCCCTCTGACAGCCCTTCTGGATCTTCATCCTCCGAGTAGTCCGCATCTGCGACGGATCCTCCACGCCCCGTAATCTCCGCTCGATCCCGTATCAGCTCAGGAATGGCCTCTCCTGCCCGTTGGATCAAGCGGTCTTTGAGGGCCACCAGTTTGGAGCCCCTCTCCAGCCGGATGTCTCTCGAACGGCTCACGTGATCCGGTTCCCCGTACCGGATGTAAGCTTCACCGCGATCGTCCCACGGATAGGTTCGGGAACCGTAGTGCTCTCTGGCGTGGGCGACGCGCCGGTAATGCTCCAGCAGCCTCTCGTTCGCCTCCGTGGCCGGCGCGGGGTCTCGATCCTTCCAGAAGGCCTCGGAGATCTCCTTTTGTTCCTCTGCAGAGGCTGTTTCGAATCGCTGCAGCGCCCCACCCCCGGCCACGAGGCCCAGGTCGTGGTAGATTGCCTGCTCTTCGGGGTCCAAGGCCTCGATGTAGGCTTCGAACAGCGACTGCGAACGGTCATAATCCCGCCGCCTCTGATGGACCCCCGCCAACTCGAGCACGGCGTACCGCCGGTGGGGATTCGGGATGGCCGCAACCCCCTCGAACGTCGCCATCGCCTCGTCGCTCCGGCCTTGGAGGTTCAGCATCATGCCGAGCCGAAGCCGGGCGCCATAGTGTTTCGCATTCACGTCGATCTGTCCGCGGTAAGCCGTTTCCCCCCCCGCGTAATCTTCGTTCGTTTCGTGGATGCGCCCGATCTGAAACAGGGCATCGGGATGGGCTGGATCGATCTTCACGACATTCCGATAGGCGCGAAGGGTTTCACTGCTCCCATACTGCTGAAGGGTCTGAGCCAAGTTGTACTGACCCTCCGAATAGGCCTTGTCCGCTCGAACGGCGTCGCGGAAAAAACCGATCGCCCGCCGCAGCTCGTTTTTCTTCTCTCTGTAGACCAGCCCGAGGCCGTTGAAGGCCGGGGCGTATCTCTTCTTCTTGCGAAGCGCCTGCTTGAAGGCCCTCTCCGCTTCTTTCAGCTCGCCCTGTCGCAAGTGGATATGGCCCAGACCGACGAATGAGGGGGCGTGTTTGTCATCGATCTCGATCGCGGCCCGAAATCGACGAGCAGCCTCACTCCGCTGCCCGGCTTCCTGCAGCTTCAGGCCTTCCTCATAGAGGGCTTCGGCCTGGACCTCGTCCGCTGGATCTGCCAATACGGCACTGCCAGGAAGCGCCAGAGAGAGGACAAAGACAGCAAGAGATCTTGGTAATAAGAGCACCCGTGCGCCTTCTCTTACAAGAGATCGGACGATCGACGGGAAAATCGGGCATACGAATTTTCGGGGCTGGAATCAACAACCAATCCGAGCCCCGCGTCAACCCAACGTTGAGAAAGTCCAGTTGCATGATAAACAAAACCGGTCTCAGACACAAGCCGTCGAGCGGTGAGGGCCTTCTCACCCTCGGACACCGCGTTCAGGTCGTGAATGCCAAGATCTTTCCCAACCTTGCCGGCCGACCTGCTCGCTCCTGCGCAGGCGATGCGCCGAGAGATTCGACTTGCCCTGTCAGGTGACCTAATCTCCAAGATTTTTTTCAAGCCCTTCCGACACGTCCGATCTGAGGAAGTGCAGGAATACCTCCGCTGCCTGAGACAGACGAACTCCGGCACGCTTTACGACCCCAACGCTCCGTATCGGAAGATCCGTGACGCGGCTCGCGATGACCCGACCTTCCCGAACCTCGGAGGCAACGGCGATCTTCGGTACGAGAGCGATGCCCAACCCAATCTCCACGAACCGTTTTATCACTTCTATGCTTCCGAGCTCCATCGCCACATCAGCGACGAAACCGGCCTCCAGGAAGGATCGGTCCATCAACGCGCGGCTGGTACTGCCGCGTTCGAGCAGAAGCAGGGGATACGAACTCAGGTCTTTTAACGTAATCGCATGATTCCCAGCTATGGGGTGTCCAGGGGGAAAGATCACGACGTCCTCGCGATCGAAAAGCGGATCACTCTCCAACCGAGGTTCTGAAACGGGGAATGTCGCCAGCCCAAAGTCAACAACGCCATCCAACACGAGCCGCTCGACGCCCGGTGACATTCTGTCCATAAGCCGAATCTCCACACCGGGGTACGCCTTACGATAGGCCGTAACCGAGCGGGGGAGGACATAAGCGCAATTCGTATCGCTCGCCCCAACGGAGACCCGACCGACGCGGAGCTCCCTCAAATCGGCCATTTCTTGTCTCGCCGCCTCGACCGTTTCGAAGATCTCCTGCGCCTTCTTCATCAGCCTGCGGCCGGCTTCAGTCAGGATGACACGCTTTCCGTGCCGCTCGAACAGCCTTTCCCCCAGTTCCGTCTCGAGCGCCTTCACCTGCAGGCTTATCGCGGGTTGGGTCAAAAACAGCTTCTCCGCGGCTCGGGTAAAACTCTTATGGCGGGCCGTCTCGAAAAAGCCTCTGAGTTGATCCAGATCCATATTGATTAACAAATAAAATCGATCAGCCTGTATTAATAAATTTGGTTAATGTATTATGATATCCTGCGACCGTCCGTGTCAACAATTTCTTCGGCAATGCCTGGTGAAGATCGGTTTCAGACCCTCGCTGAGAAAAAAAAGGACGGATTCGCAGGTTGGAATCCATCCTTCACGGAGCGCTGGAAGCGCTCGCAAGGGCACATTTGGAAGTCTACGCGACCTGAAAACGAAGCGCGGACGGATCTATCCCGCCGAACCGGCCCCCTCTGCCCAGTTTCTCCTTTCTCCGAGCCCGCTAAGAATCTTGACCCAATGCGCTTCGTAGTCGGCTAGAGCCGCCTTCCATTCTCCGGTCCCGCAGAGTCCTCGCTGCAATTCCCGAGCTCTGGCATCAACCGTTCGTTCAGCTACCTCCACTCCCGCGAGACGCTCTCGGTCCAGGCAATCAATCGACTGATCGTCCAGCTCGTTTACGATGCGATCCACGACCCGACAGAAGTCATCGCCAAGCTCCGTGAGGACGCCGCGAGCGTTCACAGGTTCCAATCGATACCCCACAGTTTGGATTGGCTCGACAGAAGCAGCCGTTTTTACCGGATAAAGGAAATATACTAAACAAATGTTCAGGTGTCAAGACCGTCTTTTCGTCTTAATTGGAATTGCCCGGCGGGACCGTTGGGTGCTCGCGTTGCTCCCTTCTCCAACGACGGCGGCCTTCCCCGAAATTCAGGCGGGTCGGCTCCCGCATTGCCCTTTTCGAGGCCTGCCTACCACGAAGTCACTGGTAGGCCCGCTCAGCGTTCACTCACGTTACGGCCTGCATACTCGCCGAGTTGCCTTACGACCCCCTACACCGGAGGCTTCGGCGATTTCGTTGCCTACGTCACCGCTCCGATTGCTACCGACCTGCCTGCCGAGCTTCCGGCCTGTCTGCCGCCTGCCCCTGCCTTGCCGGCAGGCAGGTCGCCTGCTTCAGCAGGCAGGGACAGGCAGGCGCAGGCAGGCTGGAGCAACTCTTGTCGGGTGGGACTCTCACCCACTGGAGATCCGCGCCTTTCCACGGCGCACTGAATGATTCAGGTAAAAAGAGGTCGGCCTCAAAGAAAAAGGCCCTTTCCCGATCAGAGGCCTTTTGGCGGGAGGGAAGTCCAAAAAGCGTGGTCGGGAAAAGGGCTGTCTTCAGCTGTTTACACGCCCAGTATGGAGGACGGTTGCACAAAAAAAAACGGGATCCCCGGCCATCCCACCCCTATCATGTCCGAGGATCCCAATTGGGCCATTCCATAGCCCTAGCGGAATATACAACGTCCTATGCTTTTTGTCAACAGGGATTTAGGGCAGAACAAACAGGGTCGCGGCCGGGAAGGCCGCGACCCTGTTGCGCACTTTCGCGCTCCGTTCCGGCTGCGTTGTATCCGGACGCCAGCAAGAAAACCAGACGGCTCCGCGAGGTGCGGGTTGAGCATCCCGGATCAAACCGCCACTGCGAAAAATCACCTCCCGAAAACGGCAAGAGCCCGGCTGGAAGTGATCCTGCCGGGCTCTTATGCGTCGCAAATGTGTATGGTGACCCCGAGGGGAGTCGAACCCCCGTTGCCGGATTGAAAGCCCGGTGTCCTAACCGCTGAACGACGGGGTCACCGCTGTGAAACACCTGCCGAATATATTCAAATCCCCGAATCGAAGCAAGCTCAAATGGCTTAATTTACAACCATTCACAGTCCGTGGGCCGACTGATCTCCGCAGGAACAAGCCGCTTGACTTTCACGAAGCGTTTATGTTTATTTCATGACTCATTTCAGACCGTGGAACGAGCAATGCCTGGCGTTGGCAAAGGACGCCTATTGAAGTTGCCTCTCAAACTGCCTCTCTACGGGCGATTAGCTCAGTCGGTTAGAGCGCTGGTCTCACATACCAGAGGTCACTGGTTCGAATCCGGTATCGCCCACTCTGCAACGCCTACGAAGCCGTACTTGGGCAAATTGAACTCACAGGGCGAGAACACGGAACGCTGGTTCCAACTCAGAAAGGTGCATCGCAGATCGATGCGCCTTTCTTTTTTGCGGGTCTAACCGTACCGTAAGGAGCAATGCAGGCATGCGAGAAAGCTTGACACTGTTGTTGAACCTGCAGCAGATCGACATAGAGATCGACACGCTTAGAAGGTCCCAAAAGGACTATCCAAGAGAAATTTCAGCGCTTCAAGGGGAACTGGACCGCGCCGAAGAACAGTTGGGCGAGAAGGTCCAGAGGCAAGAAGCGCTCGAAAAGAACCAGCGCCTCTTGGAACGGGAGCTGGAAGCCATCAATCTGGACCTGAAAAAACATCAAGATCGCCTCTATGAAGTCAAAACCAACAAGGAGTACGACGCGATTCAGCACGAAATTGAGGCGTTGCAGGCCCGTGTGGAAGAGACTGAGACCGCCATCCTGGAGAATATTGAAAAATCCGAAGTGCTGACGGAAAAACTGAAGGACGAGCGGAAGCTCTTCGGCGATGTGGCGTGTGAAAAACGAAACAGGATCGCATCCCTGGAGTCCAAACTGGTTTCACTCGACGAAAATATGCGAGGATGTGAGGAACGAAGGGATCATCTGGCCTCCCAGATCGAAAGGAGGCCGCTTTCTATCTACTCCCGCATCCGAAGCGTCGTAAGAGGGGGCGTGGCCGTTGTTCCTTTGGAAAAAGGGTCTTGCGGAGGATGCTTCCGCCAGATGGCTCCCCAGCGGATGGTCGAAGTCCGCAGGCAGGATCAAGTGATTCGTTGCGAAAACTGTGGAAGGGTTCTCGTTTGGACCGAAAACGTGGGTGTGTGAACGGTCAGGTAACGCTCGAAGTAGACGGTGCCTCCAAAGGAAACCCGGGCCGAGCTGGGATCGGCGTGCGGATCAGATCAGGCGGCAAACCGCTCATGAGCTACGCTGGCTACATTGGCGAGGCCACGAACAATTCTGCAGAGTACCAGGCGCTCATTCGGGGCCTTGAGCTGGCGAAGGAGGCGGGCGCAAGGCGGGTCAGCGTCATCTCCGACAGTGAGCTGGTCGTAAACCAGTTGAAAGGTGTTTACAAGGTCAAGACGCGATCGCTGAGGCCGCTCTACGAGAAGGCGCAAGCGTTGGCGGATCGATTTGAAGGGTTCCGGATTCAGCACGTCGGTCGTTCCGAAAACCAGGAGGCTGACAGACTGGCGAACGAGGGAATCCTGAAGGGGACCACGGCGAGTGGGCCGGATGGCCGCGCCCGATAGGGTGAGGAAAGTCCGAGCTCCACAGGGAAGGATGCTGGGTAACGCCCAGGCGGGGCAACCCGACGGAAAGTGCCACAGAGAACAGACCGCCAGCGGGCGGAACTCCGGTTCCGCTGCGGGCAAGGGTGAAACGGCGGAGTAAGAGCCCACCGCGCTTCCCGGCGACGGGAGCGGCACGGCAAACCCCATCCGAAGCAAGGCCAAATAGGAGCGGAGAGGTGACCCGCCTCGCTACAACGCTCGGGTTGGCCGCACGAGGTATCGGGTAACCGATATCCCAGATAAATGGCCATCCATTCGGTCACAAACCGGATCGAATGACAGAACTCGGCTTACAGGCCCACTCGCTCATCAAACCGGCGGACTCCCCAAAGCGGGTCCGCCGGTTTGATTGATGGATGCCCAGACCCATGAGTTTCCAGGAAAAATTCATTCGATCCACGGCCCGAAACGAGAGTCTGGTCTGTGTCGGGTTGGACCCGGACCCGAAACGACTCCCGGACCACCTCCAGGCTCAGCCCGACGCCATCCTGACCTTTCTGAAGGAAATCGTCCACGCCACAAAGGATCTGGTCTGTGCGTACAAGCCGAACTTCGCTTTCTATGGCGCCCTCGGAAAGAGCGGATGGGAAGCATTGACAGGCGTGCTGGAAACGATTCCAGAGGATATCCCGACGATCCTCGACTACAAGGCCGGGGATATCCCCAACACGGCGTCCCGATACGCCACCATGGCCTATGGACAACTGAACGCAGACGCCGTGACCCTGAATCCCCTGCTCGGTCGTGATTCCGTGATGCCCTTCCTGGACTACAAAGATCGGTGCGCCTTCCTGCTCTGCCTCACCTCGAACCCTGGCTCCGAGGACCTGCAGCGGCTCCCCGTCAGCGGGAAGCCGCTTTACGAGATTCTGGCCCGTAAAGCGGTCAGGTGGTCCGCCAGCGGTCGGTGCGGCCTCGTGGTCGGCGCCACCCACCCGGACGAAATGAAAAAGATACGGGAGATTGCGCCCGACCTTCCGATCCTCGTCCCGGGGATCGGCGCACAGGGGGGAGAGGCGGAGACGGTCATCACGAACGGAAAAGACGCCGGCGGTCGAGGAATCCTCGTCAACGTTTCTCGAAGTGTCCTATATGCCTCAGGAAGACCCGACTTCGCGAAAGCCGCCCGGAGCGCTACGGAATCCCTGAGACAGCGGATAGAGGCCGCCCGCTCCGCGAATTCTGCGCAAGCTTCCTAGTGTGATGTCCCGGAAGTTTCTTAAATAAAGATTTCCTACAAACCAGCTTCTAAATGGTGATTACACTATTGCCCTTAGTGCCTTTGAGATCAATCACTTGGATGGTTCACTAGTCCTACTGCCAAATGTAGGGGCTGGTCACATAGTTGTTCTACGAATTGCTGGGACGCGACACTAGCTGGAATCGGCCGGGGTCATCACGAAGGCGCCAGCACCTCCACAACGCCTAGATCCACTGTCCTCCAAGATTGCCGTCCAACCCTGTCGGAGCCGTTTTTCTCCCAAAGAGGCCTTGACCCGATTCCGCTCATGTGCTATTATTTAGTAGTCTCAATGACAACTCCCACAACATGTTGTGCTATGGTCGCGTGTTCATCTTCGCTGCAGCCACCCCTCGGAGCCGCCCGATCGAGCGGCTCCGGTTTTTTGCAAGCCATCACTCGCTTCCGCGGCAGCGTATCGGCTTCCGATCTCTTCTTTCTGAATCGACGGGCGGTAAGCCCAAGAGGCGCGTCGCCGACGCCTGGACGCCTCGGCCAGAACGAAAAATCCGCTGCGTATGCCTTGCAGCGGCTCGAGTCATCGTGCGATGCGAACGGAAAAGGATCAGACGCCTTCAGGCACCGCGATCGTCGCCATCATCTCTGCCTCTGCCGCCAGCGTCTCGTCCACGTAGGCTCTGCCCGCGACTCGACAGACATTTCTTCTTTTTCGCAGAAGCTTGACCTCGAGCCGAAGCTGATCCCCGGGAACGACTTGGCGTCTGAAACGCGCCTTGTCGACGCCCAGGAAAAGAGGAACCGCCCCACTTTCTGTTTGATCGCCCATCAAGACGCCGGCCGTCTGCGCCATCGCCTCAATAATCAGGACTCCCGGCATGACGGGGCGGCCGGGAAAGTGGCCCTCGAAAAAGGGCTCATTGGCGCTTACATTCTTAATGCCGACCGCGGCCTCTCCGGGCACCAATTCCAAGATCCGATCAATCAGAAGGAACGGATACCGGTGCGGCAGCACGCGCCGGATGGCTTCCAGATCTAATTCCACGCTGGCCGATCCTACGGTCCCGGACGATCGGACTGCTTCGTCTCCGCTTCCAACTCTTTCTGCAACGCATCCAGAACCATCCGGGTCAGATCATACGACTCGCTGGCAAAGGCGAGGGTAGATGCGTTGAAAACAAAGTCGTAGCCGCTCTCCTTGGCCACCCTCTGGACCACGATGTTCACTCGGTTGATGATCGGGGCCAAGACCTCCTGGCTCTTCCGGGCGAGTTTCCCGTCTTGAGGGGCCGAAATCTCCGAAAGATAGCGTCGCAGCTCTTCCTGCTTCTGAAGAATGGCCCGCTGTTCTTCCTGCTTCCGTTTGTCACTCAGGAGAAGGGATTGCCGCTCGTATGTCTCCGTCATCTTCTCCAACTCGTTCTGCCGTTTCGTAAATTCCTTCTCCAATTCCATTCTATAGCGCTGGACATCCTTTTCGCCATCCAGGAATGGCTTGTGGTTGGCCAGAATCTCATCCGAGTCGATGTAGCCGATCTTCAACTCCGCGCCGACCAAAGAAGGAAAAAGGATAGAAACGGCCAGAACCGGAACGATCCGTTCGAATCTCATGTTTCAATGCTCCTTCCATTAGAAAAATTGTGGACCAAACTGGAAATGGGTAACCAAGTGGGGGGCCTTACCGTCCACCTGCTGCCTGTCCAGCCCCCAGGCGAAGTCGAAGCCCATAATGCCGAGGAGTGGCGTCTGGATCCGAAGACCGAATCCCACCGAGCGACGGAGATCGAAGACGCTAACCTCGGACAAGGTCTTCCAGGCATTCCCCGCGTCGGCGAATGCCAGGCCATAGAGCTGATTCTCGACGAGAGGAACGGTGATCTCCACGTTGAAAATCAATTGAGAACGCCCGCCGACGGCAACCAGGGTCTGGTTGGCGCTCCTAACGGGCTCTTGCGGTCCAACCGACTGATCGTCGTATCCACGCAGCGTCGTCCTGTCAAAGATGTCGATGCCCCCCGGCCGGTACAGCTCGTTGAACGGGGCACCCCCGGCGCCGAACGCGCCCAAAAGCCCGAGTTGGGCCTTGAGGCCGAACGCAAACCTCCAGAAAAGAGGAACATAGAAGCTGGAGGCAAAATCGTGTTTGTGAAAGTCCGCACTTCCGCCGAAGACACCCCCTGCAATGGACGGGGTATAGGAGAAAACCGAACCGCTCGTAGAAAAAACCGGGATGTCCCGGCTGTCGCGCGTATAGTTGAAATTGACCATACTGGTGACTTGGCCTCGGAGTCTCTCCTGAAACGTGGCATCCAGGTCTTCACTGATATTGACGTAGTCGACCTTCTCAATCCGGTATCCAACGCTCACCCTCGAGTAGTCCGGCCAAACCAGCCTTCGTCCGACCCGCACGCCACCTCCCATGCGTCTCAGATCGTAGTCGACATAAAAGCGCTGCGTGTCTCGAAACAACTGACCCGACAGGCTTGTGGGCGTGTTGAGAAGCCACGGCTCGGTAAACCCGGCCCTGAGGATCGAACGTCGCGGACCGATTTCCGCCTGGAAATCCAGCACCTGTCCGTTTCCGAGAAAATTCGGGACCTGCAATCCGATCGTTCCCAGAAGACCGTCTCGTCCGCTATACCCCATGCCGATGGAGGCCGTTCCCGTCGGCTTTTCTTCAACCTTGAACGTCACGTCAATCTCCGAATGCTTCTCAATCGGCTTGATCGGCACATCGACGTTGTTGAAAAAATTCAGCTGCTGAAGGTTGCGAACAGACCGTTCGATCAGGTTCCTGCTGAATGTATCTCCGGGATTGATCCACAGCTCACGCCGAATCACCCGATCCTTCGTCTTGGTGTTTCCCGAAACCGTGATCTCTCGGACCTTCCAGGGCTTGTTCTCTTCGATGTTGTAGTGGAGCTCGACCCGATGATCCTCAGCCGGGGTCTCTCTTCGAGTGACGACGGCCCCGATATAGCCGATGTCCGCGTAAAAACTTCGGATCTGTTCCAGAGAATTCTCAACGCGCTCCGAGCTGTATACATCACCTTCGTTCGCGACGATATGCGCCAGAATCCCTTCATCGGAAACGCGCTCATTGCCGTCCCAGGTGACCTGACCGAAGGTGTAAACGGGACCTTCCCGAACCTCGATATCAATGTAAAGGTTTTTCTTTTCCTCGTCATAGTAGAGACTGTCGGCAACGATCTCGGCATCACGATACCCGTTCTGATGGTAGTAGGACAAGACTTTTTGCTTGTCTTCCGGGTATTTTTCCTGGCGGAATTTCCCGCCTCCAATCCACCACCCATCCTGCTTTGTCTCTTCCATTTGCTTTCGAAGCTTTCGATCCGAAAAATTGGCGTTGCCCTTGAAAGAGATCCGCTTCAGATTCACCTTGCGTCCTTCCCGCACCTTGAACGTCAAAGGAACGCGCCCCTCTGAATCAGGATCCCCCCTCGAGGAACTGACTTCGGCCAGGAGGTAGCCATCTTCGCGGTACAGGTCAAGCAGCTTCGCCCGTCCCTGTTTTTCTTCTTGTGGCGATAGGAACTGCCCCCGGATAAACCCTAATTCCCGCTTCAGCTTTTTGGATTTGATCTTTCTGTTGCCTTCGAAACGCACCTCTCCAAGTTTCGGGTTTTCCTCGACCACGATCTCCACGACGGCCACACGCTTCTCTGGATCCAAATCGACATAGAACTGAATGTCGGAAAAATAGTCCAGTTTGTAGAGGTTTCGGATCGCCCGCGCCGCATCGTTCGGCAAGGCGATGGGCTGTCCTATGCTCAGACCGCACGAGAACCGAATGAGCGTCTCTTCAATGATCCGGTTGCCCCGTACGCGGATCTCCGAAAGCAGAGGCGAACGCTGCTGTGCGCGAGCCTGGACCGGGATGAGAGACGTCAGAAGGAACAGCGCAAGAAACAATCGCCTAAAATCGCTCAAGATGCAGACTCCGGTCTCGTCGTGTCGTCCGATGGTCTACAGGATCAACATCGCCTATATACGCTCCGGTCAGCCGATGGTTCCTCGACCCGTACGCCAAACCGGCCCGGGCAATGGCTACCCGGGCCAGAAGCCAAGTCACGGCCTGGCGGGGACCCACGGAGGCCTGAAGACCGGCTGCGAACTCAGGCTTTGTCCCGGTCCAGCAGTTTCTGGTCCACCGATCCTGCATCCGCCTCCGTTTTGTCGTGAAAATTGAGCCCGTCTCCCTTCTTGGTAATCCGGACTTTGCTGCTCGTCGTGAATCGGCCCTGTAGGATCTCTTCGGCCAACGGATCCTCAACGATCTTTTGAATCGTCCGTTTCAGGTGTCGGGCGCCAAACGTGGGGTCGTACCCCTTTTCGGCAATCAGCGCCTTGGCTCCGGGCGTCAGACTCACGGAGATCCCTCGCTCCCCGACGCGAGAGAGGACTCCGGCCAACTCGATATCCACGATCTGGATGATTTCCTTCCGTTCGAGAGGGTTGAAGATGACTGTCTCGTCCAGCCGATTCAGAAACTCAGGACTGAATGTCCTTTTGAGCTCCTCCTGAATCTTTTCTTCCACCTTATGCCGCAGCGTCTTTTTATCCGACTTCTGGAATCCGAGGCCGCCCGCCTTTGAAAGGTCCTTCGTTCCCAAATTGGACGTCATGATCAGGATCGTATTCTTGAAATTGACTTTCCTGCCAAAGCTGTCGGTTAACCGGCCCTCGTCAAACACCTGCAGCAGGAGATTGAACACATCCGGGTGCGCCTTTTCGACTTCATCGAGCAGGACGACCGAATAGGGTCGCCTTCTTACCCTTTCAGTCAGCTGACCCCCTTCGTCGTAGCCGATGTAGCCCGGGGGAGCTCCGATGAGCCGCGAAACGGCAAACTTCTCCATATACTCCGACATATCGACGGTTACGAGCGCTTCGTCGTCGTCGAAGAGGTACCTGGCCAGTGCCTGCGCAAGGTAGGTCTTGCCGACCCCGGTTGGACCCAGGAACAGGAACGTGCCGATCGGTCGGTTTGGATCCTTCAACCCCGCCCGCGTGCGACGAATGGAACGACACACGATCGCGACGGCTTCGTCTTGCCCGACAACCGCCTTCTTGATCTCGTCCTCCATACGCAGCAGTTTTTCGGACTCGGCCTCTGCAAGCCTGAAAACCGGAATGCCGGTCATGCTGGAAATCACTTCGGCAATGTGCTCTTCGTTGACCTCCACCACCTCGTCTCTCACCTTCTGTTCCCACTCCTGCCTTGTCCCCTCCAGGCGTTCCTTGAGTTTGCGTTCTTGATCGCGCAGTTTGGCGGCTTCTTCAAACTGTTGACTGTTTGCGGCCGTATTCTTCTGTCTCGTAACCTTCTCAACTTCACATTCCAAAGCCTTGATCTCCTCGGGAGGATTCAATCGCCCGAGCCGAACGCGCGCGCCCCCCTCATCGATCACGTCGATCGCCTTGTCAGGCAAGTGCCGATCGCTGATGTATCTGTCCGCCATCTGAACCGCGCCGTCGATCGCATCATCGGTGTACTTGACCATGTGGTGAGCTTCGTAGCTCGACTTGAGGCCATTGAGGATCTTGACTGTGTCCTCCACCGAGGGCGCTTCAACCAGAATCGTCTGGAAGCGTCGTTCCAAGGCCCCATCCTTCTCGATGTATTTGCGATACTCATCCAGCGTGGTGGCGCCGATGCACTGCAGTTCCCCCCGGGAGAGTGCCGGCTTGAACATGTTTGATGCATCCAGCGTTCCTTCTGCACTTCCGGCGCCTACAATCGTATGCAGCTCATCGATGAAAATGATCACTTCCTGGCTCTGCTGCAGTTCATTCATCACCGCCTTGATACGTTCCTCGAACTGCCCGCGATACTTCGTTCCGGCAACAATCCCGCCCATGTCGAGCGTCACAACACGTCGCTCCACCAAGACCTGCGGGACGCGTCGTGCGACAATGCGCTGAGCCAGAGCTTCTACAATCGCCGTCTTGCCCACGCCGGGTTCCCCGATCAGAACGGGGTTGTTCTTCTTCCGTCGACTAAGTACCTGAGAGACGCGTTCGATTTCCCGATCCCTACCGGTGATGGGATCCAGCTTGCCCTCACGGGCCAGCTCCGTCAGATCCCGACCAAAATGATCCAGGAAGGGCGTCTTGCTTTTCTTCTTTTCACGTTTACCGGAGGACTTGCCCTGCAAAACAGCGACCACCTCCTCCTTCGCAGTCTTGTGATCGACGCCAAAAGCCGCCAGAATCTGCGCTGCGATCGTCTCCTTGTCTTTGAGCAAGGCGAGAAATAGATGACATGTCCTCACGAACTGGCTCTTCATCTCTTTCGCTTCGTTTGCGGCTATTTCCAGAATCTGTTTGGCACGCGGCGTGAACGGAACCTCACCCATCGTCATAGATCCGCCCGATGAGGCAACGTAGTCATCGATCGATTGCTTGATGCTTTCGAGGTTGAGCCCGAGGTTGACCAGCACGGTAACCGCCGTGCCCTTTCCCTCTCGAAGGATGCCAAGCAGGAGGTGCTCTGTCCCGATGTAGTTGTGCCCCAGACGGGCTGCCTCTTCTCTGGCCAGCTGCATCACCCGCTTCACGCGGTCCGAAAACATATTGTTCATCGAAAAACCCCTTCCCGGTCAATCTTAAGGCCCCGAAGACCTCAAGTCGGATCCAAGCTCCATCATTCGGTTTCGAACCATCTCCGCCCGGATCTCGTCCCGCTCCAAGGGATCCAGCCGCCGACCTCGTCTACACTGAAGGTGGGCCGGCTTGGTCTGTACCATCAAGGCGTTGAGCGCCCCTATGTCCTTAAACGGCAACAGGCCGAGTTCGATCCCGAATCTAATCGCAGACGAAAAATTCATGAACTCCTGAGACGTAAGCATCCTCGCGTGACAGAGAATACTGTAGGCCCGCCAGACTTTGTCTTCAATCTGGACACGGGCGTCCCGCATCAATGCTTCGCAGGCGTTTTGCTCGCATTCCAAGAGCTGCCTTGCCACGCTTTCCAGTGATTCCAGCGTCTTCTTTTCGGAGCACCCGAGCGTGAGCTGATTGGAAAGTTGAAACAGGTTGCCGGAGACCTCGGTCCCTTCGCCGTATAGACCGCGCACCGTAAGCCCCACCCGCGTAACGTCACGGACGACGCGTTCCATCTGCTGCGTCAAGGCGAGTGCCGGCAGATGAACCAAAATAGAGGCCCTGAGCCCCGTTCCGGTATTCGTCGGGCAGACGGTGAGGTATCCCCATCTCTCGGAGAAGGCGTAGTCGAGCTGTCCTGAGAGATGTCGCTCCAGACGTTCCATCGCCCTCCAGACCTTGCCCGACTGAAACCCGGAGAGGACGACCTGCAAACGCAGGTGATCCTCCTCGTTTGTCATGACGCTATGAACTTCATTGGAATCCATCAAGACGCCGCGAGGACCCCGTCCTTCGGCCAAGGTCGGACTGATGAGGTGCCGCTCCACGAGTAGCTCCCGATGGAGCTCGGAGAGGGTCGACGCGTCGTAAAACGTCATCTCCTGTCCCGGGGAAAGTGCTTTGCACGAACGGACGACGGCCCCCAGGATCTGACGCCGCTGTCCCTCTTTCGCTCGATGCGCAAACGGAAATCCACTTAGATTTCGTGCGAGCCTCACCCGCGTGCTGACAACGCAGGTGGAATCCGGACCCGACCCATCCAGCCATTTCGCGCTTCGGCCGGCTAGATCCTCAAAATTCACCAGATTTTCCCTTCTTGGTCAAAATCAACAGCCGATCTCGAAGTTTCGCGGCTTCCTCATACTCTTCCCGATCCACGGCCATTTTCAATTGTTTCGCTAACCGCTTTAGGCTTTCCTCGTCGTTCTTTTCGGCCACGTTGTAGTGCGAAGCACCGTGGATGCGCCTGAAAATCTCGCCCAACTCGGGCTCGAAGGCCCGATAGCAGTCCGGACAACCGAAGAGACCGACTTTCTTGAACTGGTAAAAGGTCAAGCCGCATCCAGAACAGACCAGATTCGCCTTCTTCCCTGCCGCCTCTCGTATCGGCCCGGCGGTCACGGACAGCGTCACGCCCACGGAGGTTTCCGATTTTTCCGCCGCACACTTCCTGCAGAAGTGGTGGATCTGTTTCTCCTGACCGAGAATTTGGGTAAACAGAACCGTTGCCTCTCTTTGACCACACAATTCACAAAACATTTGAAGGCCTCAACCCGAGGCTCAAACCCCATTCAGCAGGGAAGATTCAATTCTGCCGTCTTCCATGCGGATGATTCGATCCGACCGCTCGGCAAGCTGGCCATCGTGTGTGACAAGAAGAACGGTCTGCTCGAAACGACGCGCGAGATCCCAGATCAGATCGTGGAGTTCCGCGCTCCGCTCTGCGTCAAGATTGCCCGAAGGTTCGTCTGCAAGCAGAAGCTTCGGTCGGGCCGCCAGGGCCCTGGCCACGGCGACCCGCTGACACTCTCCTCCGGACAGCTCCGAAGGGAAGTGATCCATACGCGCTTCGAGCCCCATGCGCAGCAACAACTCTACCACGGACCTACGGGCCTCGGCCAGGCTCAGTCCCCGAATGAGCAGGGGCATCATGACGTTTTCCAGGGCCGTGAAATCCTTCAACAAGTGGTGAAACTGGAAAACGAACCCGACATCCCGGTTTCGAAACCGGGCCCGTTCGACGTCCGAGAGGGTATATACATCTGTCGACTCAATCCAAACCGCGCCCTCATTCGGACGATCCAATCCCCCGAGAATATGGAGAAACGTGCTCTTGCCCGCCCCCGACGGGCCCACGACCGCCGCGATCTCACCTCGCGACAGCTGGAGATCAATCCCCTTCAACACATCAAGTTCGGTATTTCCGGTGCGATAGGTCTTCTTGATGCCCTCTGCCTTCAGGAGGTCGCCCATCAGGCCCTTTCCCGTGCCTCCTCGGGGCGCATATGGGGGAAAAGGATCACATCCCTAATCGACGGGGAGTCTGTCAACAACATCGCCAGTCGATCAATGCCCACGCCAAGTCCCCCCGTTGGAGGCATTCCATATTCCAGGGCTCGGATGTAGTCCTCATCCAAAACGTGCGCCTCTTCATCGCCACGCTCCCTTAGCGCCACTTGCGCTTCGAATCGCGCTCGCTGATCGAGTGGGTCGTTCAGTTCAGAGAATGCGTTTCCTGCTTCCCAACCACAGATGAAGGGTTCGAACCGCTCCGTCAGCTCGGGGTCGTCACGATGTCTCTTGGCCAGCGGAGAAAGCGCGACAGGATAATCCAGAATGAAAGTGGGCTGAACCAGATTGGGTTTTACGCACGCGTCGAAAATCTCGTCGACCATCCGACCCCAACTTGCACCAGCCTCCAACTGGATGCCCATGCCCTCGCAGACCTTTTTGAGCTCATCGATCGACGCTTTTCGGATGTCCCCACCCCCGTTGGCCGCAATGGCCTCCTGCATCGTCACCCGCCGCCAGGGCGGTGCAAGGTCGATTTCCTCCCCTTGATATGTGATCTGAGTTGAACCTGCGACATTCTCAGCAACGTGGGCAAATAGCGCCTCGGTGAGACACATGATGTCTTTGTAATCGGCATAGGCCTGATAAAGCTCCAACAACGTAAATTCGGGGTTGTGCGATCGATCGATACCCTCGTTCCGAAAGACCTTGCTGAACTCGTAAACACGCTCGAAGCCACCGACAATCAGGCGTTTCAAGTAAAGCTCGTTCGAAATCCTGAGATAGAGCCGCGTGTCAAGGGCATTGTGCTGCGTAAAGAACGGCCGCGCTGAAGCACCTCCGTAAAGAGGCTGCAAAACGGGGGTGTCGAGCTCCAGAAACCCTCTCGCGTCCAGGAAGTCCCGGATCGCCGAGACGATCGCGCTCCGACCGCGAAAAACCTCTCTGACCTCCGGATTCAGTGCGAGATCGAGGTAGCGCCTGCGGTATCGAAGTTCCTTGTCGCTGAAGGCGTCGTGAACGACAGATTCCCCGTCCCTAACCTCTTCCTTGGGAACGGGAAGCGGCCGAATCGCTTTCGCGAGAAGGTCGATCTGACGAACCTCCACGGTGACTTCGCCCGTCCGCGTCCGGAATACCTTTCCGGTGACTCCGACGTGGTCACCAATATCCAGGAGCTTCCAGAGACGAAACCCCGCCTCACCGACCGTCTCGGATTTGACATAAAGCTGAATTCGCCCTTCGTCATCCCGGAGGTCTGCAAACCCGGCTTTTCCGTGACCGCGAAGGGCGATTAATCGACCCGCTGCGACAACGTCAGAGGCCGCGGCCTGAATCTCTTCGAAATTTTCCCTGATTTCCCTGCAATGATGCGTTTTCTCGAAGCGATAAGGATACGGCGTGATGCCCATATCCTGAATCTCCTCAAGCTTCCTCAGCCGCTGGGAAATCAGCTGACCCTCAGGAGTGGCCCGCGCCTCCTCCTCCACGTGATCATCTTTTATCGCGTTTGAAGAACCCTTTTTTTTCCGTAACTTGCTGATTTTTATTGACTCCAGATATTTGTGCGTATTATAAGCAATATGATTTTCGATGTCAAGCGCTTTGCCCGGAATGGGCTTCCCCTTCACGCCCCGTCAGGAACGCCTGGATGAAATCGTCTATCTCGCCGTCCAAAACGGCCTGCACGTTCGAGGTCTCGACCCCGGTTCTGAGGTCTTTCACCATCTGGTAGGGTTGGAATACGTAACTTCGAATCTGACTCCCCCATTCAATCTTCTTCTTTACACTTTCGAGAGTGGCGCGCTTCTGCTCCTCTTTCTCCTTGAAATGCTGGTAAAGACGGGCCTTTAGAATCTTCATCGCCGCGCTTCGGTTCTTGTGCTGAGAACGCTCATTCTGGCATTGGACGACGATTCCCGTAGCGTGATGTGTGATCCGTACGGCAGAATCGGTCTTGTTTACGTGCTGCCCTCCTGCCCCGCCAGAACGGTAGGTGTCGACACGTATATCCTCTGGCCTGATCTCCACTTCGACATCGCCGACCGCCTCGGGATAAACGAAGACAGACGCAAAGGAGGTATGCCGACGACTGTTGGAGTCGAACGGCGAGATCCGCACGAGCCGATGCACGCCGACCTCTGCCTTCAGGTATCCAAACGCATACTCGCCCTTGACTTCGATTGTCGCGCTTCGTATCCCCGCCGTCTCGCCCGGCACCAGGTCGAGCACCTCCGTCTGGAATCCGTGGCGCTCGGTCCACCGAAAGTACATCCGCATCAGAATCCGGGCCCAATCGGCCGACTCCGTTCCCCCGGCGCCGGGATGAATCGTCAAGATGGCGTCGAGGCGATCCTCCTTCTGACCCAGCATGTAGCGAAGTTCCAAATCTTCCAAGCCGGCGTCCACCCGGCCGAGCTCATCCCCGACTTCCCGTATCGTGTCCTGGTCATTCTCTTCTTCGGCCAGCATCTGAAGCTCTTGAAGGTCATTCAGCCGCTCCGATAGACCCGTCCAACGCGCCACCCACGCCTTCTCGAACTTCACTTCTTCCAGAACCTTCCGGGCCCGTTCCCGATCGTTCCAGAAGTCTGGATCCTCCATCTTCTTCTCAAGCGCTGCGATTCGAAGGGCCCGCGCCTTCAGGTCAAAGATGCCTCCCGAGCGTTTCGAGACGCTCCCTGCTCGCTTCCAGTCGAGACCTGACCTCGGCGCTTTGGAATTCCCGCGGCATGCTGCGCACTCCTTTTCGTTAACGGCTCCGGGCAGCCACGTCCGACTGCTCCCTCAATGCCCGTCCAACTTTTTCTCGGGCCTGAGATCGACGACTTCTGCCCCTTGGGGGATGTCGAACGTGAACAGTCGTGCATCGATATCCTTATTCGTCTTCAATTCCGTCAGCGTGTGGCTCGTGATATCGTCATTCACGTTCCGATACTCGACTTTTCGAACCAGCCAGAGGCTTCGATCCACCCAAAGACGAACTCGAGATATGTATGCATCCTCTTCTTTGGCAACGAGTTCTACGAGGTGGCACGGCCTCCTTCCGACCCGTTCCTGTCCGAGATATTCGGACGAGAACCGGTCTGAATGTCCCCCCAGCAGGATGAGGTCGAAAAGCAGCTTTTCGTAACTCCGATCGGACTTCGCGGTCTCGTAGCTGGTGATGATGACCTGTCCGTTGTCCGGCACGTAGTTCCAGACCGTCTTTCCGTCTGTAACCACGGTCTGCACAGGGGTTTCCAAACGAAATCGGTGCTGCTTATCCACGTAGAGACGCCCCTTGATCTCCTGTGTTTGTTCGACCAGCTTCCAGTAATGCCGCTTTGAAAATCGAGCCGTGATGCTCTCCAGGTTGCTGAACCGTTCCTGGAGCCGGTGAACGACTTCCTTCCCGTCGAGACCCCACACGGTCCCCGTCAAAATAGGCCCTCCTAAAACCATCAGGAGGACAAAGCGAGTTGTCCTCATCATTCGCCCATCTCTCGTCGGGACTCGGATGCCCCGTTTGGCATCGCACACCGCGATTTATTGGGTCTCCATCTCATCCAGATACTCCTCACTCACCAGAACTTCCCGCGCCCGGCTGCTCCCATCGCTGGCGGCCACGATGCCCGCGGTCTCGAGTTCGTCTATGAGACGCGCGGCCCGAGCATACCCCACTTTCATCCGGCGCTGCAGCAGGGAAGCGGAGCCCTGCTGGTGCGTGACGACCAGGCGTAGGGCCTCGTCGAACCGTTCGTCGCGACCTGGGTCTGGTTTGGCCACATCGGACATCTGGCTTCCGAAATCGAGCTCCTCTACCTCCACATTCTGTTCTTGAACAGATTCGACCAGGCGCTCTGTTTCCTCCGTAGAGATGTAGGCCCCGTGAACCCTCAGAGGTTCCGGTCTTCCAGAAGGCAAAAAGAGCATGTCCCCCTGGCCAAGCAGTTTCTCGGCGCCGTTGACGTCCAGAATCGTGCGGGAATCGACCTTGGTCGCCACCCGGAAGGCGATACGCGAGGGAAAGTTCGCCTTGATCGTCCCGGTAATCACGTTTACCGACGGGCGTTGCGTGGCCAGGATAAGGTGAATGCCCACGGCCCTGGCCATCTGGGCCAACCGTGCGAGCGAGTCTTCGATATCCGCCGGAGCCGTCATCATCAGATCGGCCAATTCGTCGATCACGATGACAATATAGGCGAGTCGTTCCGGCACCTCGGCCCGGTCTTCATCCGTCTCTGCTTCACGCCGGATTCTGTCCAGCTTCCGGTTGAAATCGTCGATGCTCCGAACCCCGTAGCGCGCCAACATCCGATATCGAATCTCCATCTCCGTCACGGCCCACTTAAGGGCCTCGGACGCGTTCTTTGGCTCGGTCAGAACCGGGGCGAGGAGGTGGGCGATATTGTCGTAGACCGACAACTCCAGCATCTTGGGATCGACCATGAGAAAGCGAACTTCCCGGGGCGTCCGTCGAAACAGGATGCTCGAGATCAGTGCATTGATGCAGACGGACTTTCCGCTGCCCGTCGCACCCGCGATCAGCAGATGGGGCATCGCGGTGAGATCGGTGACGAACGGCGCTCCGGAAGCCGTCTTGCCCAGGGCAAGCGCTAACCCCAAAGTCGAATCCCTGAAGGCGCTGGACCTCAAAACTTCCTTGAGATAGACCCTGGAAGGCCTCTGATTCGGCACCTCGACGCCGACGACCGCTTTTCCGGGAATCGGTGCCTGGATCCGAATGCTTCGTGCCTTCATCACGAGCGCGAGATCATCCGCCAGATTGACAATCCGGTTCACCTTGACGCCGGAAGGGGGCTCTACTTCGAAGCAGGTGATGACCGGCCCTGGACTGATCTGAGTGACCTTGCCGTCGATGCCGAAGCTGGACAGGCTGCGCTCGAGCGTCCTCCCCGCTTCGATCAGATGGTCCCGGTCCACCTGGCCCTCCGTGATCAACGGATCATCCAGAAGACGGAGGTCCGGAACCGTGTAGCTCCCGTCACCCTCGACGTGACCGGCCGACACGACCTTTTTGACCGGTCGCTCGTTTTCGGAGCCAAAGTCCGTAGCGGCTTCGCTCTGTTCCCTCCCGGGACCCGGCGGGACGTCGGTCCGAAGGATCTCGTCCACGCCTCGATCGCTAGGCTTCGGCTCATCGATCGCGAGGGCCACTTGCTCTGGAACCCCTTCTTTCCCGCCGACTTCCCCCATTCCACGTCTTGGCATCAGCCCGTCCCAGACGCTGCACAGACAACCGCCAAGGCGAGCGACCGCCTGCGCGACTGAAATCAGAACCGCCTTGCCCGCGGCAAGCAAGTAATCGGGCACCCGGCCGAGACGGACTTGCGTGGCGAGCATGAGCACCACAACCGCCGCTGTGCCCAGGCAGACATACGCCCCGATCTTTCCCAAATACGGCACCAGGATCGTGGAAGAAAGCGTGACCCCCAGCCAGCCACCCAGCCGAAACGCCTCGTAGGAACTTCCTCTGGACGGAATCCCGGTCGCCCCGCAGTAGATCACGACCGCGCACAGCAGGCTGGCGCTCCTTCCCAAGAGAGGAAGCGCCGGAGCTTGCCTGAACCGGTTCCAGCCCCATAGGAAGACGAGCAGGGTCAAGACATAGGCACCCTGCCCGATCAGAAAGAGGATATAATAGGCGAAATGGGCGCCGACCCAGCCGGCAAGATTGACCGCCAGCTCCGGAGGACGGCTTGAATTGGGCGGGTCTTCCGGCGCCTGAGAAACGAGGCTGATCACCATCAGCGCCGCCAGCCCCATCAGGAGCACCCCAACGATTTGGGTCAGGAGGTCCGATGGCCGTCGCCTCTTCTTCAGCACAAGCTTCGATCTGTTCTTCATCGCGTCCACCTGTACACGTGCGACTCGGGGAGCGTGGGAGACGTGTGTGAATCCGTTCGGAGTTCACGAAACCGTCTGTCGTGGTCCTGAGGATATGCGCAAGCTCGGGGTAAGCCTGGATACCCCATGACCTGTTCCATCCCACCAACAGCCTATTTCGGGAGAGGTACCTCTAGAGGCCCCTCGCCTGCACCACTGCGGTCCTCGTCCGATGAATCTGCCCATCAGGGGTCAAGGCTTCGAGATACAGAACGTAGATGCCCGGCTTCAGTCTTGCCCCGCGTTCTCCCAGACCGTCCCAGACCACCGTGCGCTGGGCACCCCCCTGCGCCTCATTGAGCAGGGTCTGAACGTGTCGGCCCAGGCGGTCATAGACCCAGAGGTTGACGGATGCTCTCCGCCTCGGAACCCGATAGGCAATCTCAACGCGGTCGCGAAAGGGATTGGGCGAAACCGACAGATGCACTTCGCTCGAGAGGTCGTCCGCCGAAACGCTGTTTGGCCGGCCCGGAGTTGCGCCGTCCAGGTCGGTGCTGAAGAGCCAGTTTTCCGGATCGCTGCTCGGTCCGTCCGGATCGATGCGCTCCAAAGATCGGCCTTTTGCCTGAGAGCCGCCCGCACCGTCATACACGGTGGTGTCGACAACAGACCCAGCCGCGTCCCGAATCACGACCGCATCTCCCCCGTCGTTCAAGCGAGGCCACCTTTCGGCTTCCAGCAGGGCGACAGCGAGCGCGGGATACGACTTTAACATCTCATCGGCGTCTTCAGCAATCACGGCATACGCGCCGGGTGCAAGTCTCGTTGAGACCTCGACCCGGAGGTCGACGGGATCCGGGCGGCGATCCTGAATCTGCCAACCCAGGAGGTCCACCGCACTTCCGGAACGATTCAAGATCTCGACCCACTCGGGCTGATCCGGATCCGGCGAATACATCACTTCGTTCACGACCACCTGTCGCGGGGACGCCCCAACGACGACCTCCCTTGAAAACCGATTGTTGGACCTGTCCTGGTCATCCGAGAAAATCACCTCAGCCGAAACCTCGTGACGGCCCTGCCCGAGATCTCCTATCTCAACGGCCTTAGCGATCGCGCCGCCCGCCTCCAGAAACGCGATCTCCTCCTCGAAAATCAGCCCGGGTCCGGGCGGGGCGGACACCTCGAGGCGAAACGGCCCGGCATCACGCCTGCCTCTGTTGGCGATCCTGAACGTGAACAGGAGGGTCTCTCCAGGCACCGCGCTCAAAGCGGGTTCGAGATCTCCTAGAACGGCGAGATCGTACGCCTTCGGACTCGCGCTGTTCGGCTTGCCTGGCGTGCCGCCCTCCCAACGTGAATCGGTCCAGTTCTCCGGCTCGTCCCCTGCCACCGGATCGATCTTTTCATCCGAAAACCCCGGTGCGTTGCCGAGCGTATACGCCACGGCGGCCACCGTATCGCCCAATGAAGAAACCAGAAGGATCTTTTCGGGCCTGACGTTGCTCAAGCCCCCTTTGCCCAGGGTTGCATCGGCCACCGTCAGGATCAATGCGTCCTCCGGAAGCGGATCGTATGTAGATGAATGCTCGAAGTAGCCCGAGTCCAAGATCAGTCCAAAGCCACCCGGATCGAGCACCGTCCCAACCTCGCGCCCGACAATCGTGTCGGTCTCCCCGGCCTCCCCGACCCGCCAGCCTTGGAGGTCCACGGACGTCCCGCCGAGATTCTGAATCTCGACAAACTCGTCGTAGAATTCACTTCCCGACGGGTCGAACATCACCTCGCTGATGATGATCTGCGCGGAACTCTGAACAGGCCCCGAGACGGCCACGCAAATGAGCCAGATGACGAGCGTGTGGGCCGCTGCTCGAGCCCCTTCTCCGTTCTTGGAATGTCCTGGTGATGGCATGCCCTGTTCACTTCCGAGGCACGGATTCGTCTCTTTCGGTCGCATCTGCGATGCATATTGCCTGAGCGGTATACTAAGTCATCCCACGCCGCCGCCTTGCCGACCACTCCAGCGTAAGCAGTCCGAGCAGCACGAAGAGGGGCCAGGATGCGCCCCAGAGTCGAAACTTGAACCGCTGCGTCGCCGGCTGGCGAGCGAGCGGCAGCGCCCGTAGCGCGTCAGACAGTCCTTCAGGCGTAACAAATCGGCCGCCGGTCAGTCTCGAGATCTCCTGGAGCAACTCGGCATTCATCCGCGTATCATCATACTCGAGGCTGTAATGCCCGACCGTGAAACGGCCTGTTCCCTCTCCCAGACTCACCTCGCCTTTCTCCGCGCGGACCCGAAATGTATGATCGCCCTGAGAGAGACCCCTGAACACGCCTCGATACCGCCCCTCGCCCAGTCCGTCGAGCGCGACCTCTCGAACTTCGCCGTCTTCCATCACCGAGACCCGGACCCTCGCCCCATCTTCAGGGAGACGCAGTTCGTTCAGCACGCGCGCGTGGAACGTGATCGGTTCGCCGCCTCGGTAAGTCTGTCTGTCGGTCATCGCGCGTACGCGCGTTCGACCCTCCGGCGTGGTCAGCCAGCGGACCGCGTTTCCCCAGAACCGGCGGGAGACGCGGTCGCTCTGTCCGACCCCCCACATCATCAGCCCGTATCGCCAAAAGCTACGAACGCAGACCATCATCGACTTCCCGAGGCCGGCCTGCATCGCTGCCGCCAAAGGCATCTTGGCTCCCGCCACGCGCGCGACGGGGTGTTGAAGCAACACTATGGCGCCAGGCCTGGCGCCGCCGTTCGGATTGAAGGCCAGCAAGGGGGGCAGGTCGGCCCATTCGGCCGCGATGTCCGAAGCCCGGTCAGAGATCCGCATCACCGGATGCCGGACCGCGGTCTCGGCCACGCGCACGTTGAAGGGTCCGGCCCCGTAGGCATCCCCAACCGTCGAGAACGCCAGAGGGAGCACGTCGGCCAAAGCCGGTAGGGCATCCGCTCCTTTCGGGAAATGCACCCCGCCCACGAACAGCAGGCCGCCCCCGGAACGCACGAAGTCGGCCAGTTTCTTCTCAGCCGACTCGGAGAGGATCGAGACCGGAAAGTCGAACAAGATAATCAGGTCTTGATTCCCCAACTCGGCCAAACCTCGTCGCAGGGAACGTCGACTTTCTCCCGAATCCGTCGTCACGGCCACGTCCAGCTTCAGATCGGGGTCGGCCTCGAGGAGACGGCGCAAATAAGCAAAGTCCGGACTCGGGCGTCCCCCGGCCAGAAAGACGCGTTTTCGGTTTTCGAGCACCTCGGTCGAGAGGAGCAGCGTATTGTTCGCCTTTGACCTTTCACCCGGTTGATCCGCTACCGAGACACGGTAGACGTGTCTCCCGGCCCGCTTGGGAAGCAACGTCAGATTCAGAACCTGATCTCCGTCGGCCAGCGTCACCGGATGGGCCGACAGTCGGCGGCCTCCCTCGTCCACAAAGATAAGGCTGGGGTGTCCGTCGAAGCCGTTCGATCGGATCCCGATCTGAACTGAGACCTCACTGCCGACATATCCAATCGGATCGACAACACCCGAGAAGAGGGCCAGATCCTTCGGAGGCCTCGGGTCTCCGATGCCGACGGTCAGGATTGGAATGCCCAGGTCCAGAGCAGCCCTTTCGGGCCGTCCTCCCAGATTGTGCGCACCGTCCGAAATCAACACGGCCGCCACCGCGCCTTTTCCATCGATCTTTTCTCGAACCTGATCCAACGCTCCCGCGAGGTCCGTCGCTCGACCCTCCCAAAACAGGGAATCGATCTCATCGCTTGAAAACGGCTCGATCTCTTCCGAGAATCCCACGCGCTCCAATCTCGCCTCGGCCTCGAGGTCCTTCAGCGCGTCTCCTTTGAGCAGTTCCAGAACTACATCCGAACGCCTCCTCCCCCCCTCCTCGACGCGCATGCTCTCGCTCCTGTCCACCATCAGAGCCACAAGCGGCCTTCGAAGCTTGTGCCACCGCAACGCCAGAACCGGCTCCATCAGCAAAAGGATGAGCAAAAGGCAGGCCAGACACCGTACCGATACCGCCCATCGGGCAAACCCGCTCCTCTTGAGGGAAGGCCAGTAGGCCTGCGCCACAAGGAATCCGCTCGCAAGGAAGAGAAACCCGAGCAGGAGCCCATCCCTCACGTCCAACTCAAAATCAAAGCGCATCCCGCACCTGCTCGACGCCAATCTCGCTCAACCCGTCTCCCGGCAGCGCGAGCCTGGGATCGGCGTCGAGCTCCAATCCGGAGCGCTCCCCGCAAGCGAGTCGAAACGCGCCTGCCGCAGCAATCATCGCAGCGTTGTCCGTGCAGAGATGGGGGGACGGCGTCGTGACCCGAACGTCCTGCTCAGCGGCAGAGCGCGTCAACTCCTCTCGCAGCAGCACGTTTGCCGCGACGCCTCCGGTGAGCACGACGTGCGCGACCCCCAGGCGCCTCGCCCCTCGCAGGGTCTTCTGGACAAGCACGTCGACCACGGCGGCCTGAAAGCTGGCCGCTACGTCGGCGCTCTCTCTGTCATTCTGGGCCTCGGACCGACTTCTCAGATGATACAGAACGGCTGTCTTCAAACCGCTGAAACTGAAGTCGAACCCATCTCCATCACGAAGACCCCTGGGAAAATCGAACGCGGCGGGGTCTCCGGATGCCGCCAGAGCGGCGATCGGAGGCCCCCCCATCGTCACCTTCCCTTCTTCCAGCAGTCCCAACAGCTTCGCGACCTTGTCAAAGGCCTCTCCGGCGGCGTCGTCCCGGGTCTTTCCCACGACCCGGTAGTCTCCCCACGCGATCACGTGGATGAGCTCGGTGTGACCGCCCGAAGCCACCAAGGCCAGAAATGGGGGCTTCAAGTCCGGGTGCTCCAGGGCGCCGGCAATCAGATGGCCCTCGATGTGGTGGATGCCGACGAGCGGACGCCGCGAGGCCAGGGCCATGCCCTTCGCGACCGATATCCCGACGAGGAGACAGCCCGCCAAGCCCGGACCCTGCGTGACGGCAATCCCACTCAACCCTTCCAGGGAAAGGTCGGCCCCTTCAAAGGCGCTCAAGATCGTAGGAATGACTTTGCGGATGTGGTTGCGCGAGGCCAGCTCCGGCACCACTCCACCAAATCGGCCGTGCTCCGTCTGGGAAAAGACCACATTCGAGAGGATTCGTCCGCGGGCCACGACGGCTGCAGCCGTTTCATCACACGATGTCTCGATCCCGAGGACAGGATCACGCCAGCCCCACTCCTCAATGCCGCACGTTTGCCATTTCATCGCTGAACCCGATCCACTTCCTGAGACACCCCCTCTGCCGGTCCCCGGGAAAAACCGCTTGAAACGGCTCAAATGGTTAGGAAGGAGCGTGAAGACAGGTGGGGTTCTGATCTCTCGACTCAGAGCAGATTCAAGACGGCGTGCGAGATTCCGTCATACAAACGAGACGGAAGTCGCCGCGCGGAAACGCCGACTGCGGCATCACGGCCAAAAACCAACCGGGTTCAGCCTCAGGGTCATTGATTTCGCAGAGTCGACCCGCATCTCTGCCATCATCTTCGAAATCCATTGCCGGCGTTCGGTCGCAAGCGCCACGCGCACTATTTGTAAGATTGGGAGATGTTTCTCCCCACACTGATCTCGCCGTTGTCGATTCGGAGATTGAATCCACACTCCGGATTGCTGCAGACCCAGGCCTTGTACCGAATCGAGGCCCCCTCTCGACCATAATCGGAAAGCGGGAGCAGGGTCCCGTCCGAACACTTGAGGCAGGAGACAAACTGCGATTCCATTCCGTCCTCCCATCCGCTATTCGACACCCTCGCGCCGTCCGACATTCGAGTGTGTCACATCCTCAAGACATCGCCCTTTGTAGAATGGCGTAACCTTTTCAGCCTTACTAAGTTAAGACAAGTTTCCACCCAAAGTCAACTTCTTATTTCAGTCAGGTGGAATCTCCGTGAACCCAATTGACAAATCTCTTTTATTTCGCTATACTCCAACGTCATATTGCCAGGGCCGCGAGTCAAAATCACTAGGATGCCTAAGGGATAGATGTGCAGTCCTCCGGGGTCGCCTGAGCGATCCCGCAAGCCTCTTCCTTCCATCCCCGCTTCAAACCTCTCATACCCGACGCGAATGGTTTTCAGGCAGGACAATCCGCTCATCGTCCAAAGCGACCTCACAGTGCTGGTCGAAGTCGCCAGTTCCCGTTACGAAGAGGCGAGAGACCGGCTTGTCCGGTTTGCCGAACTGGAAAAGAGCCCCGAACACATACACACCTACAGGATCAACCCGCTCTCGCTCTGGAACGCGGCGTCCGCCGGCCTGTCTGCGGACGATGTCCTGGAAGTCCTGAACGAGTACGGCAAGTACGATATTCCTCGAAATGTCCGCGTCGAGATTCCGGAGGTCATCGCCCGGTATGGGCGCATTCAGATCGATCGGTCCGAAGACATCTTGATCCTCTCTGTTGACGATCCGCTCTTGATGATGGAAATCCAAGCGCACAAAAGGGTCGAGCCCTATCTGCGAGACTTCATCGACGACAGGCGGGTGAAGATCGATCCGCTCTACCGGGGTCATCTAAAGCAAGTTCTAACACGGATCGGCTTTCCGGTAAAGGACTTGGCCGGATATCTGCCCGGAGCGAGTCTGAAGCTCCAATGCAGGAGCGCCTTACGAACAGGTGAGGCCTTTCAGCTCAGGGCCTACCAAAAGGAGGCCGCGGACATCTTCTATTCTGAAGGAAGCCCCGAAGGCGGAAGCGGAGTCGTCGTCCTCCCCTGCGGCGCGGGAAAGACGATCGTCGGAATCGCGGCAATCGAGCGTCTGCAGTGTCAGACCCTGATCTTGACCGCCAACATTACTGCATCTCGTCAGTGGAAGAAGGAGCTCCTCGACAAAACGGACCTCACGGAAGATCAGATCGGGGAATACTCGGGCGAGAAGAAAGAAATCAGGCCCGTTACGACCGCAACCTACCATATTCTCACCTACCGCAAAAAGAAGGGTGAGGGTTTTCCACATTTCAGCATCTTCAACCAGGGGAACTGGGGACTCATCCTCTATGACGAGGTGCATCTCCTGCCGGCGCCCGTCTTCCGGTTCACGGCCGAGTTACAGGCCCGTAGGCGATTGGGCCTCACCGCCACACTCGTGCGGGAAGACGGCCTTGAAACGGATGTCTTCAGCCTCATCGGCCCGAAGTGCTACGACGTCCCGTGGCGAGTGCTCGAGAGGCAGGGTTGGATCGCCGTGGCCGAATGCTGCGAGATCCGAATTCCCCTATCTCAGGAACTCCGCCTGAAGTACGCCGTCGCCGGGAGACGGGGCAAGTTCAGGATCGCATCGGAGAATCCGGACAAGGATGCACTGGTCGCAAACCTGATCGAGAAACACGGAGGGGACCGCGTGCTCGTGATCGGACATTACCTGGACCAACTGGAGAACCTGGTTCGACAGATGAATGTCCCGATCATCACGGGCAAGACGCCGGCGGGGGAACGCGACCGCCTCTACGGGCGGTTTCGGCGTGGGGAAATCGGCGTCCTCCTCGTCTCAAAGGTCGCCAATTTCGCCGTCGATCTGCCGGATGCGAACGTCGCCATCCAGATCTCGGGCACGTTCGGCTCCCGACAGGAAGAGGCGCAGCGGCTGGGACGGATCCTGCGCCCGAAGCGCGATGGCGGCCCTGCGTATTTCTATACGCTCGTCACCCGTGACAGTCGCGAACAGGAATTCGCCCGAAAGCGGCAGACTTTTCTTACCGAACAGGGATATCACTACACCATTCGAGACGCCAATGACATACTCGACGGACCCGGCGCCTCATGAGGCAGCCTTCCGTCGCTCGCAGGGGCCTGGCCGCGCTGGAAATCATGCGCCCGCACAACTGTATCCTGGTCTTCTCTTCCGTGCTGTTGGGGGGCTGGCTCGGCGTCCAGTCCGTAACGCCCGCGCTCTTCCTGGCCGCGCTCTCGGCCAGTCTGGTCGCCGCCGGCGGCTACACACTCAACGACCTATGGGACATTGAAACCGATCGCCTGAACAAACCGGGACGGCCCCTGCCTTCGGACCGGCTGCCCGTCTGGCCTGCGAAGGCGATGTTCCTGGGTCTGACCGGACTCGGAATCGGGCTCGGTCTGACCCTTCCAGCCGCCGGTCGAGTCATCCTCATGATCGCCGCGCTGGGGCTCGTCCTCTACAACCGATGGCTCAAGGCCGTCCCACTGGCCGGAAACCTGCTTGTCGGGGGTCTGGGAAGCCTGGCCTTCCTATACGGCGGCGCGGCCGTCCAATCTATCCTTCCTTCCACCGTGCCGGCCGCGATTGCCGGTCTATATCATGCAGGCCGTGAAATCTTGAAGGATCTGGAGGATATGAGGGGGGACGGTCTCCGGTCCAGAGACACACTCCCCCTCCGATGGGGCGTTGCGCGAAGCCGAATCGTCGTGACCTCGACCTACCTACTCGTCGTCCTGGCCACTCCGTTCCCGTTCTTTCTGGGTCTTTATGGCCTCCGTTACCTGGGCGGAGTCCTTCTCATGGACGCCCTCCTGGCCTACGTGGTCGCGTGTCTCTGGATGGATCCACGTCCGGAGGCGCTTCCCCGGCTGAATCGGCTTTTGAAGGTCGGAATGGTCCTCGGACTGGCCGCCATCTTCTTGGACCGTCTCTAGTCGGCCTGGGTAGGCTTTTTGCGTTGGATGCGTCACCGTTCTCACGCTGCGAGTTGGACACTCTCGCGGTCTCGATCGATCCCGCGCTCGCGCCGAGAGAACGCCTGTCGCACCGTTACGGAATCGATCCACGGGCTCGGGTCACGTTCCGTCCGGGACGGGATATGGCCCGGAACAAGACCTGCGTTTAAGGCCCGTCCTGCGTCCGAGTCTTGTTTCCTACTTGACACAACCCGTTGATTAAGTTATAATTTAAGCGCATCGTTGCCTGGCCGCATTCCCGTGCAGGGAGGGTATGTTTTTGGCGACCACGACTAAGAAGGACTTGGCGCTGAAGATCAGCCAAGAGACCGGATGTAAGAAAAACCTGGCCTCCAAGATGGTCGATGTCGTGTTTGAGGCAATGCGCGAGAGCCTCATGGAAGGCTGCCGTATCGAGATTCGAGGCTTCGGGGTCTTTCAAGTCAAGGAGACGCGCCCCAAACCGGCCGCCAGGAACCCCCGCACCGGGCAGATCATCTACGTTCCAGCACGTCGAAAGACCCATTTCAGGCCGGGCAAGCTGCTCAAAGAGGAACTCCACAAACCGATCGAACCGCAGCCACAATCTCGCCCGATTGCGGGCCATCCGCCCCTATAGGTCCTGGGCTTCTCAGACACGGGCATTTGGGGTTCAAGCCGCCTGCCTCCGCAGACCTGAAATCACGCGCCCGACTGAAGTCCCGGTAAGACCGGCCTCCGTATCGCTGGGCTTCGTCCTCCTGAGATCGATCGATTTGGGTCCCCGGCCGGGAGCTTTCCGTCTATCCGCGCACCGGAAGCCGAGGCGTTGCGGGTCGGACCGATCCTGGAACCTCCTCGTTTCCGTGACCCGGGTCACTCCTGAGGCACCATGTCCGCGAGCGCAGATACCCGCATCGACAGGCTCATCCGTGAGCTCAACGAGCACAGCTATCGATACTACGTCCTGAACGCTCCCACCCTCTCGGATCAGGACTACGATCGGCTGCTCCGCGAGCTGATCGAACTCGAAGCGAAGCATCCAGACCTCATCCGTCCCGATTCACCGGCTCAACGCATCGGTTCCGATCTCACCAAGTCTTTTTCAACCCTCGTTCACGATATCCCCATGCTCAGCCTTGAGAATACGTATTCGGAGGAGGAGTTCCGCGAGTTCGAGGTCCGAGTCCGCAGAGAATTACCGGACGCGCCCCTTCACTATGTGGCCGAGCTTAAGATCGACGGCGTCGCCCTCAGTCTGAAATACGAGAACGGCCTGCTCGTCCGGGGCGTGACGCGTGGAGACGGAATCCAGGGGGAAGACATCACGACGAATGTACGCACGATCCGGCTCATCCCCCTCCGGCTGAGGGAACCGGTTGGCGCGTGCGAAATCCGCGGGGAGGTCTACCTCTCCAAGGCATCGTTTCAGGCGATCAACCGCGAGCGGGAGAAGGCGGATGCGCCTTTGTTTGCAAATCCTCGCAACGCTGCGGCCGGGTCCCTCAAGCTCCAGGATCCGAAAGTCGTGGCCAGTCGCGGCCTCGGCTTCAGCGCCTACGCGCTCCGGGCCGCTGAGCTCGATCTCCAATCGCACGCCGATGCCCTGGAGCGTCTGACGTCTATGGGAATGCCGGTCGGCACCCGGTGGAGACGGTGCGCCAGCCTCGAGGACGTCGTCGCATTCTGGAAGACCTGGAAGGGCAGACGAGACCGGCTGGAATACGAGATCGACGGCATCGTCGTCAAGCTGGACAGCCTCTCTCAACAGGAGCGGCTCGGGACGACGGCCAAGAGCCCGCGCTGGGCCATCGCGTACAAGCTGCCGGCGAGGCAAGCCGTCACCCAACTGAAGCGCATTCGTCTGCAGATCGGTCGAACCGGCACGGTCACGCCCGTCGCCGAACTGGAGCCTGTCCTTCTGGGCGGCACCACCGTGAGCCGGGCCACGCTCCACAACCACGAGGAGCTCGGGCGGAAGGATCTACGGCCAGGAGACGTCGTCACCCTTGAAAAGGGCGGTGACGTTATCCCCAAAGTCGTCGGCGTGGTGCTCGAGAGGCGGCCTTCCGGCAGCCGACGCTTTCGATTCCCGAACCAATGCCCGGTCTGCGAGGCCCCGCTCCGCAAGGACGACGTCGAGGTGGCGATCCGCTGCGTCAACGCCGGATGCCCCGCGCAGATCAAGGCCGGTATTCGCCACTTCGCGTCCCGCACGGCCATGGACATCGAAGGGCTCGGCGCCGCCCTGGTGAATCAGCTCGTCGATCGGGACCTGATCCGGGACGTCGGCGATCTGTATTGCCTGGACGTGGATACCGTTGCCGATCTCGACCGCATGGCCCAGAAATCGGCCCGGAACCTGATGGACGCGCTTGAGGCCAGCAAGACGCGGCCCTTTCACCGCGTGCTTTTCGCCCTCGGCATCCGACACGTCGGCGCCACGGTCGCGCAGGCCCTCGCGGCCGCCTTCGGCTCGGTCGATCGATTGAGACGGACGAGCCGGGTCGAGCTGGAGGCCCTCCACGAAATCGGCCCGGGCATCGCGCAGAGCGTCCACGAATTTCTGAACGACGAACAGAGGTGGGAAGTCGTCGAAAAGCTTCGCCGGGCGGGCGTGTCGCTTGCGTCCCAAAAGGACCGGGACGAAGGTCCGAAGCCGCTGGACGGCAAGACCGTCGTCATGACGGGAACGATGTCGCGCTGGGGCCGCCAGCAGGCGCAGGAGCTCATCCAGGCGCTCGGCGGCAAGCCGACGTCCGACGTGAGCGGGAAGACAGACCTGGTGGTCGTGGGGGCGAACCCGGGCGCCAAGAAGCAGAAGGCCGAAAATCTCGGCATCCGGGTCCTGGAGGAGGACGCCTTTGCGGAGATGATCGGCGAAGCCTAACCGGCCTTTTGCCTTGACACCCACATGGGTTTGGGGTTACCCTTTACGCCGACGGGTGGGGCTGTAGCTCAGATGGGAGAGCGCATGAATGGCATTCATGAGGTCAGGGGTTCGATCCCCCTCAGCTCCACCATTCAAAACAAAGGCTTATCTCGAATGGGAGGTAAGCCGTTTTTCTTGTCGCGGAGCTACGGTGACGCCGAAGTTCGCTGGCTAAACTAAGAACACTACGGAATTCTTGATGCTTTTCACTTAAACCCAGCCCTCCACCCCAACTGACGACCAGGGCTTGAACCACTCCCTGCCGGAGGTCAACGTACCGATGCGGGCCTCGGTCCCGTCCGAGACGACGAGCGCCTCGTTCATGGAGAACAGAGTGGGCAGCTCGGCCCTGTAGGTCTGAAGCTGCTGCCACGCCGTCCAGATGGTGGCCTCCTCGTCCGCCGGGTTCTTCAACTCGATGACGCCCAGGGGCAACCCGTTGACGAACAGTACCACGTCCGGCCTGCGGGTGTTCCTGCCTGCCTGCGCCGCACCCGTCGCGGCAGGCAGGTTCTCCGTGACGGTGAACTGATTGACCGCCAGCCAGGCGTTGTTGGCGGGGTTGTCGAAGTCGATGACCCGGGCTTGGTCCCGGCGCACCCTTCCCCCCGCCTCCCGATACTCGACCGCTACGCCGTCCACCAGCATTCGGTGAAAGGCCCGGTTGCGGGTTTCCAGGGTCGAACCTTCGGGCCGGGTCAGTTTGCGGAAGGCGTCGTCCAGGGCGTCGGAAGGGAGCGTGGGGTTGAGCTCGGCCAAGGCGTCCCGCAGCCGCTGCTCCAGGACGACCTGACCGTAGTCGGCGCGCTCGGTCGTGGGCGTGTCAGGGGCGATGTCGGGGCCGTGAGCTACACCCCAGCCGAGGCGGGAGAGTAGATCGGGCGCCCACAAGGGACGCCCCTACAGGTGGTTCGTAAATGACCACGATGCCGTGGACATGATTGGGCATGACCACAAACGGACCCATCTCAACACCCGGAAACCGGTGGGGCAACGCCTCCCACACCCGGCCGCCATCTGCCCCGCCTCATTCAAACGCATCTCCGCGCCGACCACCTCGCCGAACAGGGCCCTGCGATCGCGGGTCACGACCGTAACGTAGTTGTAGGGGCGGTTCGCGAACCGCCCCTACAGGTCGTTTGTGAATGACCACGATGCCGTGAAGGTGGTTGCACATCGCGAATTCGTACATTCTGATCGATGGGGACCCGGCAGGAGACACCCTCGACGAAAACTATGAGGCGCCCTTTCAGGCTGACCCTCGACGCTTGGACCGAGGAAAGCTCCGCGACGAACCTTTTTTCTCTCGAAACGGCGCGACCGTCGGGCTGTCCGGTCGAGGTCTAACCAACCGCCCACCCTTCAGACAAGACTTCGGCCTGTTCGATCACAGTCTGCGTCGCCCTCTCCTGCTTGTCCGGCGGGTAGCCGTGCCTGCGCAGGATGCGGCGCACCAGGACGCGAAGGTGGGCGCGCACGTTCTCGCGCAGCGTCCAGTCGATGGTCACGTTGTTCCGGACCGTTTCAACGAGCTCTCGGGCGATGGCACGGAGCGTCTCGTCGCCCAGCACCCGCACCGCGCTGTCGTTCGTCTCCAGCGCGTCGTAGAAGGCCAGCTCGTCCTCCGACAGCCCCAGCCGCTCGCCGCGTGCGTTGGCCTCCCGCATCTCCTTGGCAAGCTCGATCAGCTCCTCGATCACCTGCGCCGCCTCTATCGCCCGGTTCTGGTAGCGCCGCAGGGTCTGCTCCAGCATCTCTGAGAATGACCGCGCCTGCACCACGTTCTTGCGCCGGCGGGTGGAGACCTCGCCCTTGAGCAGCTTCTGCAGCAGCTCCACGGCCAGGTTGCGGTGGGCCATCCCGCGCACCTCGGCCAGGAACGCGTCCGACAGCACCGAGATGTCCGGCTTGTCCAGGCCCGCCGCGGCAAAGATGTCCATCACCCCCTCGGACGCCACCGCCCGCGAGATGATCTGGCGCACGGCCAGGTCCAACTCCTCCTCGGGCCGCGCTTCTCCGGCAGCCCGCTTGGACAAGGCCGCCCGCAGCGCCTGAAAGAACCCCACGTCGTCGCGGATGCACAGCGCCTCCTCGTGCGGCACGGCCAGCGCGAAGGCCTGCGACAGCGCTCGCACGGCGTTCAGGCAGCGCTCCTTGCCGTCCTCCTGGGCCAGGACGTGCTCCTGCGCGGCCGGCAGCAGGTTCAGGCGCTCCCGGGGCGTGCCCGTCGTCCATCTCGTCCAGTCGAAGCCGTGCAACAGCCCGCAGCAGATCTCGTACTTCTCCCGCATCACCGCCACCGCTTCCTCCTGGTCCAGCGCCGTCCGCCCGGTGCCGCCGCTTTCAGTGTAGGCCGCCAATGCGCGCTTGAGCTCGTGGGCAAGGCCCAGGTAATCGACGACCAGACCGCCGGGCTTATCCTTGAACACGCGGTTCACCCGCGCGATGGCCTGCATCAGCCCGTGGCCCCGCATCGGCTTGTCCACGTACATGGTGTGCAGGCTGGGCGCGTCGAACCCCGTCAGCCACATGTCTCGCACCAGCACGACCCGCAGCGGGTCGGAAGGGTCACGGAACCGGTTCGCCAGGTCCTCCCGCCGGGCCTTGTTCCGGACGTGCGGTTGCCACTCCGGGGGATCGGAGGCGGAGCCGGTCATCACCACTTTGACGGCTCCCCTGCCGTCATCGCCGTCGTGCCAGCCGGGGCGCAGGCGCACCAATGCCCGATAGAGGTCGATGCAGATGCGCCGGCTCATGCAGACGACCATCGCCTTGCCCTGCAAGACCTCCAGCCGCTGCTCGAAGTGGGCGACGATGTCTTCGGCAATCTGCGTGACCCGGTTCTCCGCGCCGACGACCGCCTCGAGCTGCGCCCAGCGGGTCTTGAGCCGCTCCCTGCGCTCGATCTCCTCGCCCTCGGTCGCCTCCTCGAACTCCGGGTCGATCCTCGGCCTCTCGCGCTCGTCCAGGGCCAGCTTGGCCAGGCGGCTCTCGTAGTAGATGGGCACCGTGGCTCCGTCCTCCACGGACCGCTGGACATCGTAGATGCTGATGTAGTCCCCGAACACGGCGCGGGTGTTGGCGTCTTGCAACTCGATCGGCGTTCCCGTAAAGCCGATGAAGGAGGCGCGGGGCAGGGCGTCGCGCATGTGGCGTGCGAAACCGTCGATGAAGTCGTACTGGCTGCGGTGGGCCTCATCCGCAATCACCACGATGTTGCGGCGCAGGGAGAGCCTTGGGTGGGTATCGCCCTTCTCCTCCGGAAAGAACTTCTGGATGGTGGTGAAGACCACGCCGCCGGCATTCACCGAGAGTTTGTTCCTCAGGTCGGCCCGGCTCTCCGCCTGCGCCGGCGGCTGGCGCAGCAGGTCCTGGCAGTGAGAGAAGGTGGCGTAAAGCTGGTCGTCCAGGTCGTTGCGGTCGGTGAGCACGACGATGGTGGGGTTGGCCATGGCCGGCTCGCGGATGACGGCCCCGGCATAGAAGGCCATGGTCAGGCTCTTGCCGGAGCCCTGGGTGTGCCAGACCACCCCGATGCGGCGGTCGCCGGCCTCGCCCCCGGGCTTGCGGCCCGACTCGTAGAGGCCGGCATCCGCGGCCTTCTCCTGGAGCTTGGCCGCGCGCAATGTCTCCTCCACAGCCACCTGAACGGCGTGAAACTGGTGGTAACCCGCCATCTTCTTGACCAGGGCGCCGCTGCCGCCTGCCTGTTGAGCAGACAGGTCGTCCTCGAACGCGATGAAGTCGCGGACCAGCGCGAGGAAACGGCTACGCTCGAAGACGCCTTCCAGCATCACCTGCAGCTCGGTCATGTGAGGGTCGGCCAAGGTCTCCCCGGTGATGGTGCGCCATGGCTTGAACCACTCCCGGCCGGAGGTCAGCGCGCCGACGCGGGCCTCGGTCCCGTCCGAAACCACGAGCGCCTCGTTCATGGAAAACAGGGCGGGCAACTCGGCCTTGTAGGTCTGAAGCTGCTGCCACGCCGTCCAGATGGTGGCGTCCTCGTCCGCGGGGTTTTTGAGCTCGATCACGCCCGCGGGCAGCCCGTTGACGAACAGCACGACGTCCGGCCTGCGGGTGTTCCTGCCTGCCTGCGCCGCACCCGTCGCGGCAGGCAGGTTCTCGGTGACGGTGAACTGGTTGACTGCCAGCCAGTCGTTGTTGGAGGGGTTGTCGAAGTCGATGACCCGCGCCTGGTCCCCGCGCACCCTTCCCTCCGCCTCTCGATACTCGACCTCAACGCCGTCCACCAGCATCCGGTGGAAGGCGCGGTTGCGGGCTTCCAGGGTGGAACCTTCGGGGCGGGTCAGCTTGCGGAGGGCGTCGTTCAGGGCGTCGGTGGGGAGGGTGGGGTTGAGCTCGGCGAGGGCGTTGCGCAGACGTTGCTCCAAGATGACCTGACCGTAGTCTGCGCGCTCGGCGTTGGGCGTGTCCGGGGCGATGTCAGGGCCGTGGGCGACCCGCCAGCCGAGGGCGGAGAGCCAGGCAAGCGCAGCGGCCTCGACGTCGGCTTCGGTGAGGGTGGTCATGGTTCCCCTAGTCTCTACGAACGAGGCTCCAGCTCCTGAATCCGGCCCACAAAAACCCGATATAGACTCTCAAGTTGCTCCAGAAGCCACGTGTACTGCTCGTTGCGGGCGTCTGGATCGTACAGGTCCACATCTTTACGAGAGTAGATCTTGCAAGTCGTGGAATCCCCGGGAGTGGGCCAGCTTAACTCTCCGCCCATCTCCTGTTCGATCTCGGCCTTTTGAGACAGGAGCAGATCGTGGTATTGGGCTGAAAGCTCTGCATGCCTGATGATCAGCTCCGCCCTTAGCTCTTGGCCCTTCCAACCCATGGTCTCAGAATAGGTCGAGGCTATGGCGCAGAGACGGAATCCCGGACGTCCAATGCCACCCGCATTTATCCCGTGTCGCGCTTGTGGGGTTGAAGTCAGCCTGATTTGCTGTCCGTGCTGTCCGACGTGGGCATAGAAACCTTTCCAGAAGTCAAGCTGAACTTGCTTGGTCTCGGACAAACTGGCAGCATGAGCTTGACCACCCTTCGTCCAGTTGTTCGGTTTGGCCACCATGTTGAATTTTGGCGCGTACGCAGACTCTCCGATTCGCCAGACCTCAATTTCGAGCGCGAAAAACCGAGTACCCTCAGCCGAGGTCTCGTTAAGCCAGTCAACTGCCGCTCGGTGTTGGTCCGTGAAAGCCTGGGCGACCCAGACCACGGTCGAAGCATTGAAATGCGCAGCATACGTCAGGAGTTTACCCAGATGGTCGTGATCCGTTGTCTCAAGCTGGTTTTCGATAACGACGTGGCGATCATCAGCCATGTCGCTGCACAAGATGTCGGCTGAATATGGACCAACAGCTCTCTCGCGTGCCTGGAACTCTATCTGCATACCAAGGGTATCGCCGAGAGTGTCCAGATTCTCCTGCAGCGCCAGCCATGGCGTGAAGTCGTCAGCTTCGTCCCGCCATACTGCACGGAGGTCAACTCGTTCCAGTTTTCCCAGGTCATTAGGAATCATTCAAATAACTCCTCCCGTCATCGGTCAGCCTCCGGAATCCTTGGATATTCCGCTTCTCGACTATCCCCGGCGGACCGGCGGCCGAGAAGTGGGTTACGGCTTTCAGTCGGGCAAGCGCATAGCGCAGGCGACCCCCAGCCGAGGCCGCCAACCAAGCCCGGGCGGCGTCTTCGACATCGCATTCGGTGAACCGGGAAGGACCCATAAGCCCCCGGCGTCGTCAAGATCGCGAAGTGCCTGCTCCGCCGCAGCAATTACGCCTGTATTGCCGGCCTTCCGCGCTAGATCGAGCGCGGTCTCGAAGTCCCTCCGCGCCTCGTCCTTGAGGCCCAACGCTGCCTTCTCAACGCCGCGGTTGTTGTAGGCTGCGGCATAGTCTGGTTTCAGGCGTATCGCCTCGTCATAATCGGCGATGGCCTCATCTCGTCGCCCCAACGCCGCCTTCTCGACGCCCCGGTTGTTGTAGGCTTCGGCGTCGTCTGGTGCCAAATGGATCGCCTCGTCATAGTCGGCGATGGCCTCATCTGATCGCCCCAACACCGCCTTCTCGACGCCCCGGTTATTGTAGGGCATGGCATAATCCGGTTTCAAACGGATCGCCTCGTCATAGTCGGCGATGGCCTCATCTGATCGCCCCAACGCCGCCTTCGCGATGCCTCGGTTGTTGTAGGGCATGGCATAATCCGGTTCCAAACGGATCGCCTCGTCAAAATCGGCGATGGCCTCATCTCGTCGCCCCAACACCGCCTTCGCGTTGCCCCGGTCGTTGTAGGCTACTGCTAAGTCCGGCTTCAAGCGGATCGCCCGATCATTGGCCACGATACAGTCTTCCGGGCTTCCGTCCCTGATCAGATAACCGACCGAATACCAAGCTCTCGCGGCGAGATCGTTATCGCTTTCTTCCGCGATGAGGGCAACGGCGCGCCATTTCGCAATTGCCTCGTCTCTCTTGCCTTGCTGTTGGAGAGAAATAGCGTGGGCAATTGCTTTACCTATCGGCGATGCTGCGGGGTTATTTTGGAGGTTCTCGACGGCCTGTTGCGCTTCTTCAGGGTCATCGGCAGCAGTCTGGGCATTCATGCGCCGGACAATCTCGTCGGACTGATCTCGGTTCCTCTCAATCTCTTCGAGATAGCGCTTCGCCCCTTTCGCATATCCGGCCGCGTCGTTGGCGGAGCTTTTCGCGTCGACCTCGATTGCCTGGAATCGTCGGAAGCCTATGTAGCCGCCCACAACAGCGACAATGCCGAAGAATGTGAGAACAATGGTGATGACAGAGAGCCAGCGGTCGATGTACGACGCCCGGTCGTCCAGAATCTCGCTTCGAAGTTCGTTGACGCGACGCTGTAGTTCGACTTCGACCGGGGCAGGGACCGCTGGCCTTTGCACCGACGTGTCGTTCTCGTCGCCCGTTGGGTTGGCGTTGGCTTCCGCTTCCTTTGCCGCCGCAGGCGCGCTTTCAAGCGCGGGTTCGGTCGTTTGTGCAAACGTAATCATTGGAACGGTCGCCACCATTGCAGCAACGACAAGCCCGGTCCGAACTCGGGCTGTGAGCAACCGGATCATCCCGCTGTTCCTTCCTGCAAAACGTTCAATGCGCTTGAAATTGTGGATGTTACGTTTCGTCACATTGGATACCACGTTTAAGTCCAAGAGAAAGCCGCTCATCGCGATTCTCCAGCACCAATGGCGTCTCCCGATTGGACACCTTTTTTCGAAGGATGGTCTGCTCAACGGCCGATTCGGCGAAGGTCGAGCTTATAACTGCCACCAAATATGCCCGTCGTTTCGAGTCGTAACAACCTTCCTCCACTCCTCCCTGTCACCGCCACCGTTGAACCACTCGCCCGTAGCGTGCTGTCCGTATGTGCTCGCCATTCTTTGTGTGTCGTACTCCACTGGACCATCGGACATGACCACGAGCGATGGCCGACAATGGTCGAAGACCTCGCGGCAGTAGCCACTTTCGCGACCGTGATGCGACGCAACGAACACATTGACTTGCTCCAACAGCTGGCAGACCTGTGCATTCGCGAGTAGCGCAAGCCAGCCGGTACGCTTGAGATCGCCAGGAAGCACGAAGGACACAGACCCAACATCAAGGAACGTAAGCAAGCTCAGGTTGTTAGTGTCCGTAAACGTTGGGTAGTCGTTGTAGAACGTCCAGACTCGAACACCCGGCGGCTCAAGTTGCGCGTTGGAAACTTCCTCGGTGTAGCTGTCGATCATCTCAAGGAGAGACTCCATTGCCACGCTGATCGGAGAAGTCTTCAGGCTGCGAAGTTGCGTGGATGTAAGGGTCAGATTGCGAGTAAGCACCTCGACTGAAAGATTCCGTCGCACACTCGGCAAATCACCAATGTGGTCCTCGTCGTAGTTTGTTATGAAGAGGCGTTGAATTGTTTGAATGCCCTGTGCGTTCAGATATTCCGATGGCCGGCAGGTTGGGGAATGTCCACAATCAAAGAGAAGAACACTGCCATCGTTGGCTATGGCGTAAGCCGCGAACCCATGTTCAACATTAAGGATCTCGAATCTCACAGGATAAGATCCTCCGTGATGGGACCAACATCCCACGCTTTGACTGCGTAATTGTAGAACGTTACCGGGTTGACACGCCTGGCGAAGTGCTCATGGGTTACATAGAGAATCATAGGCGACGTTCCAGCGTCCACTACCATGCAGTTGGCTTGGTTGTTCGTGATAGTGGAGAGCCCACGGCTGTTCCAGGCACCATATGCCAAGTGTTCGGAACGCGCATTTCCGAAGAAGGTGAGGGTCGGCTTCAGAGTGTCGAGAAATTCATAAGAGCGTCCCGACTTGCGGCCATGGTGCGGAGCGATCAGTAAGTCGACGTCGGTAACATCATTGCCATGCCTCGTGAGAATGTGCTCCCACGTATCATCGTGAGAGTCGCCACCGAACACGATTCGATTATTTCTCGTGCGGTACAAGAGCACGTAAGAGCAATCGTTGTACTCGTCGTCCGCTTCATTTGCCATGTCCACAAGGTCCTGGGTTGGGGCCAGGACATACAAACCATCCCCTGCTCCGGAACCATCCGCCCCGACGTTGTAGAACTGTCCTTTAGCTCCAGATAGCAAGGCAAGCCGCTTGGGATGGTGCTGCGGTTTTGCATCTCTAAGACATTTGTAGAAGTTCCAGTCATCCTTGGAGTAGAGTGAGCCCACCCAGGATGAATTCGGTATCTCCTTCCGGTTGTCGGTATCCCAGAAGTTCAATGGGCTGAAAGCTTCGAACAGGGCCGTGATTCCGTCCATGTGATCCATGTCAGGATGGGTCTGAATGTAGCGGAAGATGCCGTCGATACCGTGATCGTGCATGTAGGAGATTGGGTTTACAGAGTGCTTCTTCTGATGAAAGTTCCCGATGATACGTTCTGCCTTTGTAAGCCTAGCTGACACTGCTTCCGTTATCGGTTCAGGGGGCCTCGCATTGCAGACGTCAATCACAGTTACGTGACGAGAGTTATGCTCGATAATGGAGCAGTCGCCATCATTGACATTCAGGAAGTGAATTGTGGCCATTGGCTACTCCAGTTCTTGCGCGGCCTCTAGAAGAAAGCGAGCGTACCGGTTGGCAGAGATAGCGATTGTCTTCTCCCTGACCCAAACGATCCAGATAGCAAGCAACGAAAGGGAAAGAAGAGCCGCGCCGACGGCCACGGCGACCGCCTCCTGATTACCCCAACCAGCCCAAACTTTCCACGAACATGCGAGCAAAGCCCCAATGGAGAGTAGCAAGCCGAGAGGCCTTAAACCGAGCAGGTTTCTTCGAAAACCGTACTCTATGAGGCCCTTGAAAACGAGGGGGAATCCCCTGTGATCTCGAGTTCTGCGGATGAGCTCCGCGGTGCATGCTTCCCAATGGGCATCCGCTGCTTGCGGGTCATGCCTCTGATCCTCTGCTGATGGAACGTCGAGACCAAGGCTGCGAAGTTTCGCATGCACCCGTTTCCGAGTGATCAGGTTGAACTCATCGTTTGAGTGCCGCAGAAAGCGGGTTGTGGGTGGGCCGTCCCAGTGTAGCCAGAGACGTTTCTCAAGGCGCTTGCCAAAATCGGCGCCGACTTGACCGGCCAAAAATGCCAGAGGAACAAACACGATGGCTGTAGCAGCCCCCAACGGCAGATTAAGACCAGGAGGCAGAATAGCCGCGAGAGCAAGAATGATCGGCGAGATCGTTATGTAAACGGGAAAGACCCGTGCCTGCCAGCCATAACGATCGAATAAACTCATCACACTGTCCTCTGTGCAATCTGTCCAGCGCCTTTTCGCGTCACCTGGACCTCGCCGGAGACGAGCTTAGGCAGCAACGTATCGCGGACGAAGGTTAGGTTACGGGCTTCAGATATGTTGTGCCTGATGCGTGCATCTATTGGGCCAACACGGGCATCAAACGCTTCGATAAGTTCTGACCTCGGTTCCACCGTCTGGAGTGCTTCAAACTGACTCTTATTGATGGCGCCGAACACCGTTCCGGTGTGCTCGTACTGCTGTATTTCCTCTTGCAGAACCCAAGCCGAGTAGTAGGTGAAGGAACTGGAGCCGGAATTATGCCGAAGCGCAGCAACGCCGCGGCCAATGCAGCACTGTTCCCACGCCATGTTTATTGCGCCAACCGGTGCCCGAACGCTAACAAGCGTGTCATCCGGATGAGCGATCCGAGCCGGTGCAGTGCAGTACCTTCTCTTTTCGGGATACCTGAATCCGAAGTCGGCGTTGCCTTGAAAGAACGGCAAGCCTTCACTACGTTCGTTATAAGTACTACCTGGAGGTGATTGTCCCATTGTAAGGTTAATGCACTCCCCCAGCGCCTTCACCTCCCACCCCTCCGGTATCTCTCCAATTTCCGAGTCTACGAGCCGGTCGGGAAAGAGGTCAACGATGCTGTCGTCCATGCCGTCCAGACCTGCCTGCGCCAAGCCCCGCGCGGCAGGCAGGTAGGCGCGGGCCCGTTCGATGCTCCAATCACTCCCCCCTCGAGGGGGAGTCGCCTGCCTGCGTCCGCAGGACAGGCAGGCAGAAGCCGAGCCGACAGGCGACGGCTGATGCGGTGGGGGGGACGTCAACGCCTCGTACATCTGCTCCAGCACACCAAAACAGTGCTCAAACACTTCGTTGTTCCAGAAGCGCAGTATCCGGTAACCTTTCTCCTGCAGGAAGTTGTCGCGCTTCTCGTCGTAGACGTGCCTTTCGGCGTGCTGGCTGCCGTCCAACTCGATCAGCAGTTTCCGGGACAGGCAGGCGAAATCCGCAATGTAGGGGCCTATGGGCTGTTGGCGGCGGAACTTGCAGTCGTCCAGTTGCTTGTTGCGCAGGAAGTGCCAGAGGAGACCCTCGGCGTCGGTTCCGGCTTGGCGGAGGGTTCGGGCCTTTCGTAGCGTTTGAGGGGAGTAGCGACGTTTGATGTCCCCCCACCGGCGCGCCTGCGGGCTGACGCCCTTGGCTTGCCGACTCCCCCTCAAGGGGGGAGTGATGAGGGACGAGCGCTTGAGGGCCGCTTTGGCACGGACGGGATCGAAATCGACGAACCACGACCTGAACAGCGCCCGGGCCATCTCCTCCAGCGTCTCGTTGATCTGCCGGTTCAGCTCGATTTTGTCGTCCAGCGTCCCCAAGATGTGGGCGATGGTGCGCTGCTGGGATAGAGGCGGGAGCGTGACTTCGAGCGATTCAATCATGCCCTTTGTAAGGGCGTTTCGAGTGCCACCTGAACCTGCCCACGATAAGAGTACAGTCTGCATCTCAGAAGAAACCAAATAGTAGCGTAGATAGCCTGAGTCCAGATTGATGGCGTCCGGCCTAATGATCGCAACATGCTGGTTCACGCGGGATGGCAGCACATCCGGGGCAACCTGACACGCCCGCGCCACGGAGTCGCCCGTGATGTTGAGAAGAACGTCGTCTTCAAAGACCTCCACACTTCGCAACTCATCGGCATGATGGTCGCTGATGAACGCCAACCCTTCCCGACGGAAGCCGTCATTATATACATTCTGGCTGCGGATTAGCGTGTAGAGTCCTTCGTCCAGGTAGACATCCTTGCCACCGCGTGGCGTCGCCCCGCTACCGATCTTCGTACATACGTCGCCAAGCGCAACGTTGCGCCACTGGTCTGCCGTCGCTTGCTTGGCCCCCTTCGGCACGACCACGTAGTCTCTGCGTGTCATATTCGGCGTGCCCCTATCAATGAGACGTACGGTGCAACGCCAACGCATCTGCGACTTCGAGGCCGGCCAGGCTCTCTTCGGATGCGTGGAAGTGAGGCGGCCCGTGGTCGGCGAAATACATGCGTATGATTATTCCGTAAAATCGGCAGAGCTCAGGCATTTTCGACCCGCGCCCGCACATCCGGCATGAGTTCCTCTACAGACTTGCCAGTAAGCGGCATGTAAAGCGCATCCGGACAGAGCTCAAGGTCATCACCCCAGGCGATAGCTCCATGGGGGACGATGTGGATCTCTTCGAAACACCCCGGCGCTTTCCACGCGGCAAACACCCCGCGTCCGGCCAGATGAGACAGGTCAACCTCTCCGGTGGTCCCGTCAGAGTACTGGAGCCATAACCCGTATCCCTTGCGAGTTTCCACTTTGGTCGGACGAATCATCGTGCCACGTCCTCTATATTTGGCTAGGAGCCTGTTGGAATACCTCTGATAGCCTCTTTCGAGACACAATATAAAGTGTTATAATAGACATAAATGTCAATACATTGTATGTCAGTCGGGCCGAATTGGGGTTCCCCGACAGGCTCCTGGATCGCTATTCCCCGTACATCTCCGTGATAAGGCGTCGGAGCTGGGCCGCTTCCTCGGCGGACAGCCGGTCGATCCGGCGCCTCAGTCGCTGCTTGCTGATGGCGCGGATCTGGTCCACGGCAATTTCAGCCTCCTTATCCGCGCATTGGATCTGCATCCGCGTCCGCCACCGAGGATGCAACGCGGTGGTGAGAGGACAGACGACAACCGTATCGAGAAACTGATTCATCTCATTCTGACTGACCACCACGACCGGGCGCACTTTGCGGATCTCTCCACCCACGGTGGGATTGAGGTCGGCAGAGTAGATCGCGTATCGCCTGGGAAAGGCCGACATCAATCCAGACCATCGGCGACGGTGGCGTCAAGATCGCTCCAGTCTTCACTGTCGGCAGCCATGGCGCGGTAGGTCTCTTTCCAGGATAGCTTGTTCCTTTCTCTGCTATACAGAAAGACGCCTTCTTCCGTTTCTTCCAGGACGAGGGAGTCCCCCCAGCCGTATTTCTGTAGCAGGATTTTTGGGAGACGGATGCCCTTGGAGTTGCCGATGGCGATCAGTTTGACATCTCGGGTTGCCATTGCTTTGCCCTTTTGTTGGAACTTCACCTGAGCAGGCGGATTGTAATTATAGTAATTACTTAATTGACTGGTGTCAAGACTTCAGTTGATCGAAAATAGTTCGCGGACGGTCACCATCAATCGTCTCCGAACCCGAGGCGCTTCAGGTTGGCCTCAATCGCCGCGTCCAACCTTTTCGCCTCGGTCTGCTGCTCGCGCCACTGGGTCGTGAGCCGAGCCATCTTCTGCTCGAAAGGCTCCCCACCTGCCTGCCGAGCCCGTCCTTCGGCGATCGTCCTCTTGAGCCATCTCCTTCCAGTTGAGGTTTTCAATTCCCGTTCACGGGCCGCAGCTTCCTCACGGCTACCAAACTCTTCATAGTGGGGGATATATCGGGGTCTGTTCTTCCTGGTCCACTCTGCTGCCTTGCCGGATACATGGTCTTTCCATCGCCGAGGTATGTTGTCCGTATGCCCAATGTAATGGCTCCCACCTTCGCACGAGATGACGTAAACAAAGTACGTGCCGGGCTTCGGCGCAGGCAGGTCCTCCTCCTGCGGCTCCGCCCCGACGTAGCGGCCGGGCGTGAGGACGTGGCCGTGCTTGCGGATCTCTTCCAGCGTCGCGCTCTTGCAGAAGCCGGGGATGTCGCGGTAAACCGCGACACCCTCACCCTGGCCCTCTCCCACGGGGAGAGGGGAATCGCCGCGCCAGGCGTGATAGGTGTCTGCAATGCGGGCGATATCCTCCGGGGACAGGTCGCGGTGGGTGCGAACCACCATGTGGCCCATCTTGCGGGCGTCTATGAACAGGATTTCGCGCCTTCGGTCGTGAAGTTCACCCTCACCCCCTGCCTCTCTCCCAGCGGGAGAGAGGTCCAGGGCGTCTGCGATTTCGTTGAGGGCCTCTTCGGTGTGACGCAGCAGGTGATCGTTGGGGATGCGGACGACGGTCATCCCCAGGGATTCAAGGTCGGCATCGTGGTTGGCATCCACCGGTTGCCTCTTGGGATCGTCGTGGACCGGTCCGTCCAGTTCCACGACCAGCCGCTTCTCGTGGCAGTAGAGGTCCACGATGTAGCTGCCGACCTGATGTTGACGACGGAACTTCAGGCCAAGGAATCTCCTGTCTCTGAACAGTGCCCACGCAAACGCCTTTGCCGGTGTGGCCTGTCTCCTCATCTCCCGAGCCCGTTCCAGAAGCCCGGAGAACTCCAGCCCACCCCGAGAATGACCCTCTCCCCCTGGGAGAGGGTGGCGCGAAGCGCCGGGTGAGGGTCGCCTGTCGCGGGCAATAAACCACAAGCAGGCGGGGATCTGGGTGGAGCGGAACAGCTGGCCCGGCAGCGCGACCATGCAGTCCACGAGGTCGGCTTCGATCAGGTTCTTGCGGATCTCACCCTCGCCGGACTGGCTCGACGACATGGACCCGTTGGCCAGGACGAAGCCGGCCGTGCCGCGCGGCGCCAGGTGGTAGAGGAAGTGCTGCACCCAGGCGAAGTTGGCGTTGCCCACCGGCGGAACGCCGTACTCCCATCGCCTGTCGCCCCGCAGCCGCTCGCCGCCCCAGTCGGAGACGTTGAAGGGCGGGTTGGCCAGGATGTAGTCGGCCCGCAGATCGGGATGGCGGTCGTTGTGGAAGCTGTCGCCGTGCTCGATCTGCCCCTCGATGCCCCGGATGGCGAGGTTCATCCTGGCCATCCGCCAGGTGGTGTAGTTGGACTCCTGGCCGTAGATGGAGATTTTCTCCCTGGCGTTGCCGCCGCCTGCCTGTCTGCCGCCTGCCCCTGCCTTGCCGGCAGGCAGGTTCCCATTTCCGCTGGTGTGAGCGTCAATGAACTCCATTGACTGGACGAACATTCCCGACGAGCCGCAGCAGGGGTCGTAGACCCGGCCCTGGTACGGCTCCAGCATCTCCACCAGGAGCCGCACGACGCTGCGCGGGGTGTAGAACTCGCCGCCCTTTCGGCCCTCGGCCAGGGCGAACTGCTCCAGGAAATACTCGTAGACGCTGCCCAGCACGTCCGTGGCACGGGCCTCGGCGCCGCCCACCTTGATGTTGCTCACCAGGTCGACCACCTGTCCCAGCCGGGACTTGTCCAGCACGGGACGGGCGTAGTCCTTGGACAGCACGTCCTTGAGCGCCGGGTTGTCCCGCTCGATGGCGGTCATGGCGTCGTCCACGGTCCGCCCTATGGCGGGCTGGCGCGCCTGCGATTGCAGCTTCGGCCAGCGGGCCTCGGGCGGTACCCAGAAGATGCTCTGGGCGCGGTACTCGTCCGGGTGCTCGGGATCCGCGCCTTGGTCTACCTCGGCCTCCAGCTTTGCGTGGGCCTCCTCGAAGGCGTCGGAGATGTACTTGAGGAAGATCAGGCCGAGAACGACGTGCTTGTACTCGGCGGCGTCCATGCTGCCCCGCAGGGCGTCGGCCATGCGCCAGTACTCGGACTCGTGGCCCAAGAAGGCACTGGGGCCGCTTGATTCAGTCTCCGCGTTGGAGCGTCTCCGTCTCTTCCGTGCCTTCGCCATCGCGCTGCACTCCCGTGTTTACCCATGGAACGTCACCTGTCCGCGTTGTGTTTGCGAAATCATTGGCAAAGAAACAGGTGATCATTTTATCTCGCGGGTTCATTTCGCCGTATAGCCGACGCTGCTCTCGCGCAGCACGAAATCCCGGTCGGGCGAAACCGCCTGGAGCAACGCGTTCAGTTTCTCGATTGTGGGCACAGATGTCCCACGTTCGTAGCGGGCGTAGGCGTTGCGAGACTTGGCGCCCAGACGCGTCGCGACATCGGCCAGCGACAGACCACTCCCTTCACGTTGTCGCCGAAGCAGCAGACTGGTCATCGTTCGCGTGTCAGACGAGCTCACCTCAAAGTCGTCCTGTTTGCCTGGATGGAGCGCCAGCGAAAACCCTTGCCGGTTGGCCAGGGTTTCCAGCAGATCCTTGACCATACCAAGAGCGTCCTTTCGAGTGCGTCCCTGCGTCATTGCGTTAAGAATCGGGATCTCCGCAAGCCAAAATTCTCCGTCTTCGTAGATCCTACCGTGAAACCGCATCTACTTTCTCCCCCTCACCCTGTGAAGAATTGTCCGCGCGAGTCTTTCGTTGATCTCCCGATGACGAGGAATGGCCTCCTCGCGTTCACCATCGGTCCAAACGTCGTGTTTCCCACCGTGGCGTAAAAACTTCCACCCGAACCCCTTTAGAGCCTGCTCCAGTTCTCGTCTCTTCATCTAAGAGTATACACATATACGTGTCCGGTCTCAAGGGGCCGTGTTGTTCTCCGACCCTCGATACTCCGGGCATGCTGCTGTCGCCCGAGTAGGGGCCCGGTCCGACGCGCCCCTACAGAATTTTTCGCGTGCCGGCACTCATCACCCGCGCTGAAAAAAAGGGCAACCACGGAAGGTTGCCCCGACTGTTTCTTCAATCCACGATCTTCTCTCTCTTACGGTAGCCTCGGCACAACCTCCTTCGTAAGCAGGCTATCGATCCTGAGATCCCGGGATCGCGTCGCCTGCGGACGCGGCTAACGAGGAAACGAGGGGAGCTCCAGTCCGGAAATGTGCTGGAGGATTCGAATGACCTGAACGCTGTAGCCGTACTCGTTGTCATACCAGATGTAGAGGACGCACCGCCGGCCCTGAACGATCGTCGCCTCTGAATCGACGACGCCCGTCTTCTCCTCGCCGATGAAGTCGCTTGAAACGACGTCGGGCGAGCTGACGTAATCGATCTGGCCCCGTAAGGATGAATTCAGGGCGATGCCTCGAAGATACTCATTCACCTCTTCTTCGGAACTGTGCGTGGCCAGAGTCAGATTCAGAACGGCCAGCGAGACATTTGGCGTCGGCACGCGGATCGCATTCGCGGTGAGTTTCCCGTCAAGGTCGGGAAGCACCTTTGCGACGGCATCGGCTGCGCCCGTTTCGGTGATGACCATGTTCAACGGCGCGCCCCGGCCCCGCCTGCTTTTCTTGTGATAGTTGTCGAGGAGATTCTGCTCGGGCGTGTAGGAGTGGCAGGTCTCGATATGCCCCTCTTCAATCCGAAAGCGGTCGTGCATCACTTTGAGCACCGGGACGATGGCATTCGTCGTGCAGCTGCAGGCAGACAGAATCCTCTCTTCGTCCCTGATGCACGCATTGTTCACGCCGTAAACGATATTCGGGACGTCGCCCAGGCCTGGGGCCGTCAAGATCACTTTGGACACGCCTTTGGCCTCGAGGTGCTGCGCCAAACCTTTCCGATCCCGCCATACGCCCGTATTGTCCAGAATAATCGCGTCCTGTATGCCGTATCGTGTATAGTCGATCTCTTGAGGTCGATCCGAGTAGATCATTCTGATCATATTCCCGTTCGCGACGAACGCATTTTCCTTTCTGTCCAGGAAGATCGTGCCATCGAACGGCCCGTGGATCGAATCGAGTCGCAAAAGGCCCGCCCGCTTCACCAGGTCTCCCGGCCTCTCTCTCACCACGACGGCTCGAAGGCGCCATTTGTCTCCGCCCCCGCTCCGTTCAATCAGGATCCTGGACAGAATCCGGCCGACGCGGCCGAACCCGTAAAGGACGACGTCCTGAGGTACTTCTCTGAGTTTTCTCTTGCCCCCCCGGACCGCCGACAGCTCGCGGCCAACGAAGGCGTCGACGTCTTCTGCCCTCGCGCTGTTCTGGTAGCCGGTCGTCAGCTTTCCAACGTCAATCCGACTGGGCGACAGGTCGAGCTTTCCCAGGGCTTGCAGAATGGGAAAACTCGAAAAAACGGTCAGTTCATCCTTGAGAATCTGTCGGGAAAAGCGGTGTGTCTTGAGGATGTGAATCGCGGCCTTGTGGACCAGAGATTCCCCGTAGATCGTTGTGACGACCCCATGGTCCCGATACAGCCGTCCGATGAGCGGGACCATGGCTTCGGCAACCTCCTCCCGCCGAGTCCAGTCGTGGAAATAGATTTCAGCCTTCTTGCTCATGACGCTGGGATGTCTCCTTTCTACGCCTTTAATGCGCGGTCGCGCTCCCCCTGGAGACGATAGGATGTCGTCCACCCTTCCGGTTTGCGACTGCGCCGCCTTCTGTAAGGACTTTTCGCGCAGCCGTTCTGATGACTTCCGCCCCGGCACCCGGTCTGACGGCCCGTTGCGTGAGGTGCCGGCGCCAGGCCCCCGCTCCGGGCAATCCGTGAAACAGACCCAGAATGTGCCGGGTCAACGCCGCAAGGCGGACGCCCGAGCGGAGCTGCTGCTCTGCGTAGGGAAGGTATGCCTCCAAAACGCTCCGGCGCGTGATGCCGCGCCCGCTCCTGCGCAGGACGGCGCGATCCAGCTCAGCCAGCAAAAACGGATGCTCGTACGCCCGGCGGCCGATCATGACGCCGTCCACGGACCGGAGGTGCTGGCGGACCTGATCAACCGTCCTGATCCCTCCGTTGACGATGACCTCCAGGCAAGGAAACGCCTGCTTCAACTGGTGCACGACTTCGTATCTAAGCGGAGGCCGCTCTCGATTCGCTTTGGGACTCACGCCCTTCAACCAGGCCTTCCTGGCGTGGACGATGAAGACCCGGCAGCCCGCGGCGGCAACTGTTTGCACAAAGTGGGCGAGGTCTTCGTAGCGATCCCGCTCGTCGATCCCGATTCGGGTTTTGACGGTGACCGGAATTCGGACAACGTGCCGCATCGCGGCCACGCACTCGGCGACGCGGTCGGGTTCCGCCATCAAACAGGCGCCGAAGCGAGCGGACTGCACGCGCTCGCTCGGACATCCGACGTTCAGATTCACCTCATCGTAGCCGAAGTCCTGGCCGATCCTGGCGCATTCTGCCAGTTCAGTCGGGTTGCTCCCGCCGACTTGCAGCGCCACGGGGTGCTCGCGTTCGTCGAATCTCAAGTGTCTTTCTCGATCACCCTTCAGAATCGCCGATACCGAAACCATCTCGGAGTAGAGATACGCGGGGGGGGAGACAAGGCGAAGGAAGTAGCGCTCGTGCCGGTCCGTGCGACGCATCATCGGGGCCACGCAGATCATCCGGTCCACAAGCATATTATCCGAAGCAGTTCCAGGGAAATGGGACGGACCGGGCGATCCATCCCACTCCGGCTTCTTATCGAAGGGAAGAGTCCTAGGCGCTGAAAATCGGAACTCCGACATCCCCGGCGTTGACAATGCTGGGCGCAGCCTTTGGCGGGTCGTCTTCCAGGAAATCAAGGACATTGTCCGGATCGTGCCAGGCAGGATAACCGTTCAGGATTCCGGCGACATTGCTCGCCGCAAGCGTGGCCATGCCTTCCCGGGTCCAGTCCGTTGCGGATGCAATATGGGGTACGATCACGACGTTGTCGAGATCGCTCAGGCCCGGTTTCATCTCCGGTTCATCTTCAAACACATCCAGGCCTACCCGAAACCTGGGATGTTCACGACAGTGGGCAACCAGGTCGGTTTCGTTGATCACCGGACCCCGACTTGCATTGATCAGAATCGCATTCTCCTTCATCACGGAAAGCCGTTCTGCGTTGATCAGGTGGTGCGTCGTCTCGTCCAGCACCGGGTGCAGGCTGACCACGTCGGCGGTCTCAAGCACGTCTTCCACGCGTCCGGCCCGCCGGCACGACACCGCGTGCTCTCCTCGGGACACCAGCAACGCGCTGTAGGCCTCGATGTAGTCCTCCAGGGCGCTGTTCCGGTAAATGTCATAGTAGATCAGATTCATCTTGAACCCCTCGACCATCATCCGCCCGTAGGTGGCGCCGATCCGACCGGCGCCGATCACGCCGACGGTCCTCCCCTTGAGAAGCTCGCCCAGAAAGAGCGTGGGCAGCCAGCCCTTGTAGTTCCCACCGCGCATGAACGCGTCCGCTTCGACGACACGGCGAGCGGCCGAGAAAGTGAGCGCGGCCGCCATTTCGGCTGTGGTGTCGGTCAAAACACCGGGCGTATTCCCCACCGGAATGCCCAGCTGCGTGGCCGCCCCTACATCCACGTTGTTGAACCCTACCGCGTAGTTGCCGTAGGCTTTGCCGCCCGCCTCCTTCAAGGCAGAGAAGAGCGCCTCACCCCAGTCCTCGGTCAACTGACCAATCACCGCGTCGCATTGCTCGCCGATGGCGGCCTTGATTTCATCGACGGTCAGGATGTCCGTGGAGGTACAGACCTCGGTCTTGCAACCGGCTTGCGCCAGGACGTCCAGCCAGCGGCCGCCGGGCAGTTCCTTGGTAACGACGACCCGCTTCCCCCCAGAAGGATTGTGCGTCTTCCATTCGTTGGTGCTCAAGGTCTCTCCCTCCTCAAGGTCTCAGGCATCAGCCTGGGCGAACGTCCAAGTATCTCCCAGGGCCGTTGTCGATTTTCCGACGCTCGGAAATCTCCTTCGCCAAATCCCGTCAATTCGAGCGCGTCGACGAAGGCAGGGCGACTCGTGCAACGCCCCTCCAATATATCGATCGGCATCCGGATCGGCAATCTTTAACCCAAGTCAGGCCGGTTCGCGAACCGGCTCGATGTCCAAATAGGCGTCGATCGCAGAAGGTTCTCCCTCTCCATTCAAAAGATATTCAGCCATTCGATAGGCCGCTTCCATCTTGGGCCAAATCACCTCTCGATAGCCGCGGACCTCCTCAGGCAGCCGCAGGGCACGTACATAAGCTCGGTATCGCTCCTCGTCCTCGAACTCGAATTGATCCACCAGATTGACGTACCAGTCTCGAAATGCCTTCTCTTCGGCGTGCCACGAGGGCAGAAGCGTGCGCAGGACTTTCATCCTGCGCATCATCTTCAACATCCAGGGGCGCGTCTTCAGGTTGAACGTCAGGTCGAGTCCGGCGACACGGAGATGGGGTCGCGTAAAATGTCGGTAGGCAACCCGATCACCCCGTTTTGGATCCATATTGTAATATAGACGGTCGCGACGATGCTTCTCCTCGCTCGTCAGAAGATGGGCCACGTAAATCTCATCCTTGTAAGCCATCGCCCTCGCCAGATAGTGGATGACCGCCGCAGTGGCCTCGTAGCCGTATTCGCGCCGATCCCTGCTGTAGATCTGCCGGACCCGCTCCACGTAGGCACGGGCATAGGCCACACCCCCCCATTGGATCACGTCGTACGTCCCCAAGGCAAACTGCACCTTCGCCTCCTCGCCGAGATCCATTTCCTCGCCGACGTGCGCAAGCCTGCGATAGGCTTCGGCCACGTTGCGGCCCTGGGACCGCCTCAGAATCCGAAGCTTGTCCTCGACAAAACTGGCAAACGTCTCGTAACCAGGGCCCTCCGTCTCAAACGCGCCGGGATCGATCGCAAGCTTCCTGCCGATGTTGAGCGCCTTCAGGTTCGGTTCCAGATCCCGTCGAATGTTGTGCCGCATGGCCCATTGTATGTTTTCAAGGTCGAGGGGAAGTGCGGCCCTCTGGTATGCAATGCCCAGAAGAATGCTGTTCGCATAGATCTTGTTGCCCAGGTAGCGCTCGGAAATCTCGCTCACATTAACGGCAAAATAGCGATCGGCATTCGTGTACTTTTTCAGCATCCGCTGCATGTCCTCGATATCGAGCGCTTCTCTTCCGGTCAGGCTCATCGTCGTCTCTCGCCGGCTGGTCTCCAAAACGGCGGTCGTATGTTCCGGGCTGGCGACCTTGCCAAACTCGCCGGGGCTGAGCGCCCTGACCGCCTCCAGGATGTCCAGGCCCAGCAGGAGATCAGCGTGACCATAAGGCGTCAGCTGAGAGATTGGGTGGTCCCCCTTCGTGAAGCCGACGTGCGAGTAGACGGCGCCATTCCGGATGGCCAAGCCCTTCTTGTTCGTGAACCGGACGGTATACCCTTGCTTCGCCCCGGCTACAGAAAGAATGGCCGAAACGGTGTTGATGCCCATCCCCCCGACACCGGCGACATACGCATACCACCCTTTCTCGAAGTCTCGAAACTCCGGCTCGGGGAGGTTGGACAGATCGATGCGCTCGGTCAGGACGTCGGGGGCGCGCCGTCGCGTGATCGTCATCTCTTCGAAGGATGGACAGGTCCGGTCGCCCCCGCCGACCGTCACCTTCGTGCACGCGCCGTCCGAAACGCACAGAGAGAAATCCGTGACGATCTTCGGCCCCCGAAGGGTCTCTTCCACGGTGAGACCGCTGCACCCGGTTGCCCGGGTGCACTCCAGACAGTACTCGCACACGTCCGGGGTAACGTTGATCCGGACTTCCCTCGGCAGAAAGCCCTTCTGCTTCACGACGCCGGACGCTTCCGCCCTCGCCCGGCGGTGGTAGGTAATCCCACACTCCTTGTCGGCGATGATGATCTTGACGCCGTCTTTCAAAAGCGCTGCTTCCACCTTCCTTCGATAAGCGCTTCTGTCGGCGGGATTCATCCGGATCAAGACGGCCGAACCCGATCTCTCTGACTTTACCATGCCCCGAACGATCTGTTCGATATCTTGCGCAAACGTGGGACGGCCCATGATATCCGTATCCACACCCGGCGTCGGCTGGTGCCCGGTCATGGCCGTCGTCTTGTTGTCCAGAATCACGTAGGTGATGTCCTGACCGTTCTTGATCGAGTCCGAGATCGCGGCCATCCCGCTGTGGAAGAAGGTTGAGTCTCCCATGAAAACCAGTTGCTTGTTCGTAATGAACGGGTCGATCCCCGCCCCGGTCCCTCCTCCGAGCCCCATCCCCGAAAGGTTGTGAATCAAACGATCGAACGGTTCATACTTGAGCAGGGTGTAACATCCGATGTCGCCGTGGAATACCAGATCTACCGGTTGACGCTTGTGCTCCTTTTGCATATACGCGTCGTCCATGAAGTCGTCTATGACGCGATTCAAGACGCTTGCCGAATCCCGGTGAGGACATCCCGGGCAGAAGGAGGGGGTACGAACCGCGGCTCGCACCTCATATCGTTCGATTCGCTCGATCAGCGCGACCTCTTCCCTGATCAGCCCACGGTCTATATCCATTCGTGGATCGTCCAATTCCAGGAACAGCGGCGCGAGCCGCTGAAGCAGAATGGAGGGATTGAAGCCCCTGCTGCTTGGCAGTCCATCCCGTCCACGCGAGAAACGTTTGCCCCAGACGCGATACGGTCTGATTTCTCCAGCCTGGGACATCGCCTGCAGCGCGAACGTGATCTGCTCTTCCAGGAAGGGCCGTTTCTCCTCTACGACGACCAGTTCATCCACTTGGCCGGCGAAGTCTCTCAGGATGTCACGATCCAAAGGATGGGTGACACCGTACTTCAGGATGGGAACCTGACCTTCCAAGCCTAGGAGACTCAGGACATGCTCCAGATAGCAGTAGGCTAGGCTGCACGTCACAAAACCGATCGGTTTTCTTCCGGAGTCTGACGCATAAAGTATCTGGTTGACGCCCAACTCACGGGCGTGATCCAGGAGCTCGGGAAATCGGTCGTACAGGACCTCATCTTCTTTTCGAGCCGTATGGGGCGGAATGATCACACGGTCGTCGACGGGGATAGACCTGGTCTCCAACGTCAGAGGATTGCGGGTCGTCAGATCTGGGAACCGATTGGGTCGAACACGTACGGTCCCTCCTCCGTCGGCCTGGTTGGATGTGACAAGGTAGGCGACAAACAGTCTGCTTCGTTCCGATAGGTCGAACGCCACGCCGATCCAGTCCTTGATTTCCTGAAACGTGCTCGGCTCGAGTATGGGCATATAGAGATGTTTTGCGATAAACCTGGAGTCCGCGGGCACCTGAGTACCTTCAGACCACGTGTCATCCCCAAAGACGGCGACGGCCGCCCCGCCGGGCCCCGTACCGGCCATGTTTCCCAACGCCAACGCATCGGAGGCCACGTGAGCCCCTACGCTCTTCATGACGGCCATCGCTCGAACAGATTCCATCTGGGAGCCGTTTAGGCGCGCTGCACCCAGCGCTTCATTGTTGGCGATTTGGACCAGAATCCCCTTGTCCAGCAGCAGCTCTTTGATGCGCTCCGCAGCGTCGAAGACTTCGGCGACTGGAGACCCGGGATATCCTGTCAGCAGACCGATTCCGCTTTCCAGACCGCCCTTGACAATGAGCTCATTGCCCGTGAAGATCCCGGTGCCTTCCTCCTGCAGAAATCGTGGGTCCATTGGACGCCCCTATCTCCTTCGTCCCCTTATGACCGGTGGCGGCGGCTCCCAGGCTGCGTCCCAGCCCGGATTGTAGACCTCTCCGGGATGCGTCGAATGGACGAGTTCGAAAACACCCAGTCCTCGTTGATCCCGAAAGATGAATTGGGTTCTCCCTCTCTGCTCAAGAGTCCAGATTTCGTAGGGCTTCCGGCCGCTTGCGGAGGTGCCGTAGGTGACATCGTCCGGCGGGCCGTGTTTGATGTAGACCCTTCCCTTGTCTGTGTCGGAACCCCGCTTGCCATGCCCGCCGAAAAAATGGTCTTCCGCGTGGCGCATCCTGCGTATGTGTTCCATCAATCTTTCGTTGGTCGGCGTATCGGGCGTGGGATCCAGCTTTCTCCAGAAGGCCTTGAGAAATTTCATCTTCGAGTCTTGACTGACCAGATTCTTGTAAATTTTCAGGTCCCCTCCCACGGCAACGTAACGGACGTCCATGTAGTGTCGAATCATACGCGCTTCCTGCTCCCTCTGCGCTTGAGGCACTTCGACCTCGCCTCCCGCCAAAAAGACCCGCCTTCGGTTGCGCACGTGTTGCCGGCTTTTCCGGTCGAAGACTTCCACCTGCAGGTAGTAGTCCCCCGCCTCCACGCCCTCCGTACTCAACGTGTCGGTCTTAACGATGCTTTGCCCCGGTTTGATAAGGCGTTTGGCAGGATACTGCTTGACGTAATGTCCGCTGGAGTCGGCCAAGCTGTAGCCCAGAATCAGCGTGTCGCCTTCACGATCTGGATCGAAAGAAAGGTTGTAAATCTCAAAATAGAACCGAAGAGGATTGCCTGCCAGATAGCTTCGCCTTGCGTTGGGAATCACCTTCCATCCCTGTCGGACAAACCGCCCGGGTCCCGCGGCTGGCTCTATCTTGAGCGCCGTCAAGATATCGCTCGTTACGAGCGATTCCACCTCGAAGGCCTTGACCTCCAAAGGGCCGTCGCACGATCCCTGCTTGTCCCCAAAAATGTCGTCGATCGTCGCAGTCATCGTGTAGGCGCCCGGCAACAACCTGAATCCGATCATGTCCCTGAAAGGCGCGTTGGATTCCCTGAGTCCCTCGATGTTTTGCAGAGAGACGTTTCGCGTCCACACCTCGGCTTCGACCTGCGCGCCGGTCGAGTCCCGGATCGCCACGGAGATGTCCATCTGCGCGACGTGCGCACCTTCTTCAGGCACAAATTGAAGCTGTTTCGCGTCAATCAACACGTAAATCTCCTGCATCGTGTGCCCTTCGTCCCCCCAAAAGCCCGCGGTGTCCACGAAAAAGAGGAGCCCTCCACGGCTGGCCAAAGGCACATCCTGTTGTCGAACGGCGGCCTGCCCTATTCCTCCAAGACCCGTGAAAACAGATACAACGAAAGGAAAGATCACGAGTGCCTTTTTCATCGTAAGCCCTCCAGGTCAGTCCAACGCCCGGTCACGTGCGGGGGGACACCGTTCCGTATCACCTGCGCAAAGTGCGTTCAAGATCGCGTCTCTCTTCGAGAAGAATGCCGCTTCGTCCAACACGGGTTCCATTCCAGTTGTGGGGATCTCGGCCTCCAGATCGATCCACGATGTACAACCGCCGTACTCAGGCGCAATTCCGATCTCGTACAGACGTGGGAGTTGATAAACCCTCAGAACCAGGATGAAGAGAGGGCTCTGGGGTTTCCAGGCAAATCGATCGGCTATGAAGGAGGGTGACCACACGTGGTGATCTGCCAAGGCGGTAACGGCGCCGAGTTCGATCACCGGGATGACATCTCGAACCTCCGCAAATTGCCCGATACGCACCCTTCCGTCGGGCGGCCTCTCGCGAAAGACGCCCTCGACCCACGCCTGATACGCATCTTTAAGCACGGCACGATCCTGGTGGAAGAAGGTCGGAAAAAGAAAAAACCGATCTGTTTCCAGTTGGAATCCGTCCGGGCCCTCGACAATACCTCCCTTTCTAAGCAGAAGAACCTGTTCGCCCTTTTGAAGCGCCTTCACGACGACAGCCCATTCTTTGAGTGCCTTGCCAACTTGAGAGGCCATAGCAGCAACGTCCTAGGCTACGAGTGCCACGAGAATTTTACCGCCTTCCACTTTCACCGGATACTTGTGCAACTGGTAGTGCGGCGCATCCAAACACCGCCCCGTTTCCAGGTTGAACGTCAGGCTGTGCCAGAGGCAGGTGACTCGAATTCCGTTGAACCCCATCGTTCCAATTGGCCGTCGCTGGTGGGGACATACATTCTCGATGGCGTGAAGTTCGCCCTCTGAATTAAAGAGACCCACCTCTCGCCCTCGGATGGCGACGACTTTTCCCGTGCCCGGGGGGAGTTCGTCCACGGAAGCGACCTGTATGAATGCCTGTGCCAGCGTTGCGTTCTCGATTTTTCGCTTTTCCGTCACCGGGAACCTACCCGCATCACCTGATCTGCGGCGTGGTAAGAGCTCCGGACCAGGGGACCCGACTCGACGTGTCGAAAACCTGCGCTTTCGGCGAAGGCATTCAACTCACGAAACTCGTCGGGATGGTAAAATCTCGCCACCGGGACGTGGGCCGGCGAAGGTCTAAGATACTGGCCCACGGTCAGGATATCCGTGCCCTGACGTCCGATATCCCGTATGGTGGCACGTACTTCATCCAGCGTCTCCCCGGCGCCGACCATGATGCCCGACTTGGCGGCTATGCCGGGTCGGAGTCCCTTGGCCTTGCGCAGGAGTTCCAGAGAACGGTCATACTTGGCTTGCGGCCGCATGCGTCCGTAGAGTCTCGGAACGGTCTCCAGGTTGTGATTCAGAATCTCGGGCTCCGCACGCATCACAACGGCCAGCGCCCCCCAATCCCCTTGGAAATCTGGAATCAACACCTCGACGCTCGTATCGGGGCACTGCACGTGGATCTCCGAGACCGTCTCCGCGAAAATCGCCGCACCTCCGTCTGGAAGCTCATCCCGGTTCACCGAGGTGATCACGGCATGACTGAGCCCCAGCGTGCGAACCGCCTCGGCCACACGCCCAGGTTCTTCCAAGTCCAGCCCCTTCGGCCGCCCTGTCTCTATGGCACAAAAACCGCAGCTTCTCGTACAGATATCCCCCAAAATCATAAACGTGGCCGTGCCACTCCCCCAGCATTCCCCGATGTTCGGGCAAAGCGCACTCTCGCAAACGGTGTGGAGATCGAGCGCTCTGACCAGGGATTTGAGCTCACGATAGCGCCTACTGCCAGGGGCAGGAACGCGGAACCACTCCGGCAGGCGCGGGCGAGCCCTCTGTTTGGGAGAATGATCAATCTGAAGAAGCATCTGTTTCGTTTGGTCCGGACAACGTCCCGATCAACGTGTGGGAAGTGGCAGCCGTGATGTCTACATCCACAAACCTGTTCGCGAGGGTCCCGCACCGGGGAAAAACAACGGTTTTGAACCCGTCCGACTTTCCGACCCCCTGCTGCTTCCCCTTCCGCGAAACTCCTTCCACGAGGACGCGTAGGGTTTTTCCAATGTAGGTCCGATTGATCGCTTCCGAGATCTCGTTCTGAAGCCGAATCAGCACGTCAAGCCTTCGGCCCTTCTCAGCTTCATCAATCTGATCGGGAATCTCTCGAAAGGCCACAGTGCCCTTTCTCGGAGAATATTTGAACAAGAACCCCGAGTCGTACCGAACGTGCCTGACCAAGTCCAACGTCTCCTCGAAGTCCGCCTCATCCTCGTTCGGAAACCCTACGATGATGTCCGTCGACAGACAGAGCCCTGGAAGCGCATTCCGAAGTCGATCGACGAGTCGTAGATACTCGGCGCGCGTGTACCCCCGCTTCATCGCCGAAAGCACTTTGTCGGACCCGGATTGAACTGGAAGGTGAATAAACCGACAGACCTTCTCTTCGCCCGACATAAAATCGATCAGTTTTTCCGAAAAGTCGATGGGATGAGGGGAAGTAAATCGGATTCTGCGAATGCCCTCGACCTTTGCTATGGAGCGGAGAAGGTCCGCGAAATCGCACTGTCCGTCGTGGTAGGAGTTCACCGTCTGTCCGAGCAGCGTCACTTCCTGAAAGCCTTCAGCTGCCGCAAGCGACACTTGCCGCAGAACCTCGTTCGCCGGAACGGACCGTTCCCGGCCGCGCACATAGGGGACAATACAAAAGCTGCAGAACTTGTCGCAGCCTCGCATGATCGTCACCCAGGCGTTCGTGCCTTCCTTACGCAGGGGGTCCAGCTCAAGATAGTCTTCGGACCGGTCGAGGCGCACGTCCAGCGCCGGTTCGTCGGAGGTTTGGTCGATCAGATCCGGCAATCGACGGTAGGAGTTGGGCCCGACGACAAGATCGACGTAGGGCGCCCGGTCCAGCAGGCCGTCCGCAAGATGTTTCGCCATACATCCACAGACGCCAAGCACGAGCTCTGGCCGCTTCACCTTCAGGTGGCTCAGCTGCGACAGACGACCCAGAACGCGCTCCTCTGCCCGCTCTCGAATGGCGCACGTGTTCAGGAGGACGACGTCCGCATCCTCCAGGCGGGAAGCGAATCGATAATTCGACGCTCGTAGGATCCCCGTGACCAGCTCGGAATCCGAGAGGTTCATCTGGCAGCCGTAGGTCTCGATGAAGACCCGTCGTCCAGACAGTTCCGCTGGCGGAACCTCCTCCTGCTCGATCTTCAGAAGGCTGTGGTTCAAGCGAGGACCTTTGTCTTTTCAGGTTTCCGTTGGGCTGCTTTCAACGCTGAGCGAATCTCCTCGAGGACTTCCGAATCAGACTCCAAATCGATCAAGGGCCGCAACGCACGCACGGCCGCTTCGCCTCCGATCTGGCCCAGTGCCCACGCCGCGTGCCCCCTCACGAGCGGTTCAGGATCGCCAAGCGCCTCACGCAGCAGTTCCACATCCTCCGGCCGTCTACGGTTCCCCATCGCCACGGCAACGTTCCGCAAAAGCCCGCGACGTTTCGCGCGCTTGATTGGGCTGCCTTTGAATCGTTTGCTGAACGCGGTAGGATCCAGCCGGATCAACTCGCTCAAGTCAGCGGGAGACAGCCCCTTACGCGACTGATATCCGGGCTCATCGGTCGGTCGAGCGTGCTTCTGGTTCCAGGGGCAGACCTCTTGGCAGATGTCACAGCCATAGATCCAGTCTCCCATCTCTCTTCGGAGATGCTTGGGGATAGGCCCCTTCGCTTCGATCGTAAGATACGAAATACACAACCGTGAATCCAGAAGATACGGCTCCCGTATCGCCTGCGTTGGACACGCCTCCACGCAGAGGTTGCACGTTCCGCAGTGGTCCATTTCCGGCTGATCACAGTCCAGATCCAGCGACAGAATGATTTCTCCGAGGAAGAACCACGAACCCCGCTCCTTGTTGATGAGGTTGGTGTGCTTTCCGAACCAGCCCAGTCCGGCGCGAGCGGCCAACTCACGCTCAAGCACAGGACCCGTATCTACGTAGACTTTTCCTTCTGCACCAGGCTCCAGCCCCCGGATCTCCTCCAGCAACTGCTCAAGCCTCTGTGCCATGATGTCGTGATAGTCGTCTCCCCTGGCGTAACGGGAGATCCTTCCCGTGGACCTATTTTCGTCCTCCGGCCTCTCCTCTCCGGGTTCGTAGTTCATCCCAACGCACAGAACGGTCCGGGCATTTCGCAGCACAAGGCGGGGGTCGAAACGGCGATCCAGCTTCCGTTCCAGGTAAGCCATTTCACCGCCGTAGCCCAGCCGCAACCAGTTCAGGTAGAATGACCGATGTTCGGGAGGTTCGGCTGGCGTCACGCCCACCGGCGCAAACCCCATGTCACGCGCCCTGGCCTTGATCTTTTCCGTTAAGGACGGCAAACGCTACGCTCAGCTCTGGGCCCGCAGAGACCCGTTAAAGGGCAGAACAATGCCGTGCGCTGCCCGAATGGACGAGGCCAGCCGGGACGCCCGGCTGGCCTGAGTGAACCCGTCTCTCTCATATAAAAGAGAAACAGACCGGTACAGATTCCTCTTCAAGTGGAAGACGCCGGCTCGGCCTTGGAAGTCCGCGCATGCCGCCTTTGAGCCCAATAGTCCGAAACGGCAGCTCGAACCGCTGCTTCAGCCAATGCGGCCGCGTGCCTCTTCGTCGGCGGCAGCCCACCCAGCGCCTGCTCGATCTCGCTTCGAGAAATCGCTTCCGCCTGTTCGAGGGAGCGTCCAGCCAGCATCGCCGTCAGCATAGAGCCGGCTGAGATCGTCGCCGTACATCCTTGACTCTGGAACTTCGCCCGGCGCACCCGATCGTGGGCGACCGACAGATAAAGCGATAGACAAGCCCCCGAGGCCGGGTTTTCCACTTTGCCAACGCCGTCTGGATCCCGCAGGATACCCACATTTCGGGGATTCCTGAAATGATCGACGACGATTTCGGAATAGGCCTCGGACATCTCTCAACCTCGGCAATCACCCAACGGTACACAGGCCCGGATCTCCCCGCCCTCACGAACAACCCATTAGTAGGCGTTCTTGAGCGGTTTTCTCGTCGGCGTAAGCGTGATTGGATCTTTCACCTCTAAAAGCATCTCTTTCGTATAAATCAGATCTGCGCGACGCTCTGCTGCAAGCTCCGATCTCTCGGTCATCACAATGGCGTCTTCCGGGCAAGCTTCCACACACATGCCGCAGAAGATGCAGCGCAGCATGTCGATCTCAAATCGATTTGGATACTTTTCACGATCGGGCCAGACCGCCTCAGCCGCCTCTATCGTGATGCACTCCGCCGGGCAGGCGGTCGCACACATGTAGCAGGCAACGCACTTGGGACGCCCCTGATCATCCTTCGTTAGCTTGTGCAGCCCTCGGTAACCGCTCGGTTTCTTCCAGCTCTCTTCCGGGTACTGGATCGTGATCTTTTTCCCGAACAGATGCTTGAAGGTCAACGACAGACCCTTTGCTATTGCCGGAAGGTACATTTTTTCGGTCAGCGTCATTTCGTGACCTACTTTTATCATTTCGACGATCTCCTCTCCGATTTCTGAATCTGCCTTTGCGCCGCCGACTCGTTCGGCCGGCCCATTCTGACGCGATCGTCTGTCGAATCACGGTGACCTGAATCTGTCCAGGGTAGGTCACTCCATCGCGAATCCGCTGCGCGATCTCGAAGGAAAGCCGCTTGGCCACGTCGTCGCTCACGCGGCCAGCGTTCACCATCACCCTGACCTCCCGACCCGCGTTGATGGCATAAGCATCTCTTACGCCGCCAAAGGATCGGGCGATCTCTTCCAGATCTCGGACTCGCTTGATATGCCCTTCAACGTCATCCCGGCGGGCCCCCGGACGAGACGAAGAAATCGCATCCGCCGCTTTAACGAGGAATGAAATCGGGTTGGTGGCCTCCGCATCCCCGTGGTGATACAAGATGGCATTCTCCACCTCGGGCCGCTCTCCGTACTTTCGAGAAATCAGCACGCCGATGTCGGTATGGGTTCCCTCGACCTCCTGATCTACTGCCTTTCCAATGTCGTGTAACAAGCCTGCCCTCTTGGCAAGCGATTTATTCAACCTCAATTCCGCAGCCATCGCGCCCGCCAGAAAAGCAACTTCCTTCGAGTGTCCAAGAACACTCTGACCGTAACTCGTGCGATACTTCAGTCGGCCCAGCAACTTGATCAGCTCCGGGGCCATGTCGCCAATGCCCATCTCCTTGACCGCAAGCTGTCCTTCCCCTTCGATTAGGGCCTCAACACGCTGCTCGCATTCCGCCACCTCTTCTTCCACACGACTCGGATTGATCCGCCCCTCCTGGACAAGCCTTTCCATCGCGAGTCGCGCGATGTCCCGCTTGACCGGATCGAAACTCGACAGCACCACCGCCTCTGGTGTGTCATTCACAATGACCTTGACTCCGGTAGCGGCCTCGAACGAAATGATGTTGCGCCCTTCCTTACCGACGATTCGACCCTTGATATCATCGGCCGGAAGCGGCACCACAGAGATGGATGACTGAACGGTCTGATCGGTCGAACAGTGTTCGATCGCCATCGCAATGATTTTTTTAGCCTCTCGTTCGGACTTCTCCTTCGCCTGTTCGAGAATCTCCATGCCGATGATCGTGGCGGTGCGCTGGAGTTCGGAACGGATGTTATCGAGCAGCATCTCCTTGGCATGCTCGACGTTCATCCCGGATATTCGTTCCAGTCGGGTCCGTTGTTCGGAAAAGACCCGTTCAAGCTCCCCTTCGCGCTGCTCAAGACGCGAGCCTCGCTGGCGGATCGTCCGCTCCAGCCTGTTCAACTCCTTATCCCGCCGCCGAATGGTCTCGGTCTGATATCCGACTTCCGTCTCTTTCTCCTGGAGTTCCTCGCCGAGTCTCTCGAGCGACTTCCTCTTGTTTCCAAGCCCCCGCTCGAGCTTTGCCTTCACGTTATACCATTTGTTCTTTTCCTCAAGAAACACCGCTTTTCTCTCTCTACCCGCCTTCTCGACTAGTTTCGATACCCGCCGCTCAGTCTGTTCCTCAATTTCGACCATCTTTCGTGACTTGATCTTCGCGCATAGAAACCAACCGAAGCCGAAGAGGAGAAGGGCACCGACTGCCCAAATCCATATCCAATATCCTGCCAGTGCCAACGGAGCCTCCTGAATCGCGTCGATTTCCATCGGAGCCTCCTACGTGGTGTCGTGAGCCGGATGAATCCACCGCCTCAGGCTCTATCGCCGTGCTGAATCCTCGGCTTCTCACCCGATTCTCTGCACCTGCTGCTTCACCGAGGCCTCACAATCATCGAAGAAAGGGGAAAAACCACAGAGAACGTGCACGCTTCCTTTCGCACCGGACGCGCGCCCTCCCGTGGCGTCAAGCGCCGAACGATTCTCCACATCCACACTGATTTTTTGCGTTTGGGTTGTGAATCTGAAATCCAAAACCCATCAGCCCGTCGTTATAATCAATCTCGGAGCCTGAGAGGTAGAGCGCACTCTTCATATCGACGAAGACTTTGATCCCGTTGCTCTCGATGGTGTCGTCATCCTCATCAGGTGCCTCGATGAACTTCATTTTGTATTGCAACCCGGAGCAGCCGCCACCCACTACCTGTACACGAAGACCGTGACCGGGCGTAGCTTGTCGGTTAAGTAACTCCCTTATCTTGCCTGCGGCAATCTCCGTGACCGTGATCATTTCAAACCAACCTCCTTCAAGCGTGAATCGGGATCGGGAAGCTCAGCTCAAGGACCGAAGACACACCTTGATCGCACCGAAGTCGGGGAGAACTGTCGGATCATCGGAGACCGAAGCGTAGCGGACAACCCCTTCCTTATCCACGACAAACGCCGATCGCTTGGCCACCCCCTTGAATCCAAGCAACTCCTCATGCTTCACCCCGTAGCTGGAGCATACTTCTTTGTTGAAGTCGCTCAAAAGGGGGACCGAGATCTCATTCGCATGAGCCCACGCTTCCTGAGCAAACGGGCTATCTACACTGATGCCCAGAATCAGGACATCCAGGTCTTCATACGCCTCCAACCCATGACTCACCGAGCACATCTCATCCGTACAGACCGAAGTATATGCCAGCGGAAAAAACAACAGGACAACGTTCTTCCTTCCTTTGTTCTCAGACAGACGAACATCTACCAACCCTTCGCCCAATTTTCGTTTGAGGGTGAAGTCTGGTGCGCGATCTCCAACCTGAATAGCCATCTAGACGCCTCACTGATTTCTGAAGGGTTTATCCGTTGGCCGACTGGTAGCGATCGGCCACTTCATCCCAGTTAACGACGTTCCACCAAGCTGCAATGTAGCCGGGGCGAAGGTTCTGGTAGTTCAAGTAGTAGGCGTGCTCCCAGACGTCCAGACCCAGGATCGGCGTACCATCGCCCGTCATAAGGGGGTTGTCCTGATTGGGTGTACTTAGGACATCCAGGTTTCCTTCTCTTGCGACCAGCCAAGCCCACCCGCTCCCAAACCGGGTAGCTGCAGCCGTCGAAAAAGTCTCCTTGAAACCGTCGAACCCTCCAAAAACACTCTCGATCGCATCGGCCAGCGCGCCGGAAGGCGCCCCCCCCCCGCCTCCCTTCATTACCGTCCAGAAGAGGCTGTGGTTTGCGTGCCCACCGCCGTTGTTTCGAACCGCGGTCTGGATATCTTGCGGAACCCCATCGATATCGCGAATGAGATCCTCAACGCCCTTCGCCTGCAGATCCGGGTGTCCCTCCAGCGCATTGTTGAGGTTGGTCACGTATGTGTTGTGATGCTTACCGTGATGGATCTCCATCGTTCTGGCGTCGATATACGGCTCCAGCGCGTCGTGCGCATACGGCAGATTTGGAAGTTCGTGTGCCATAGAATCGCTCCTCTTTTGAGACAAACGTTATAACCGTGGCATCTCGTCAAATCTGTTTTAAATATAACCAACTATAGCATGTGCGTCAAGTCTTTTTGCTCTACATTAACTATCAAAAATACATACACTTGTATCTAAATCACACACGACCGCGGCCAGGTTCGACGGATGTGCGCCCCACCTATATGGAGGGACGCGATGGCTTACTTTTTCAAGCCCGGCACCTTCGCTCCAAAGATAAGCTTCACGAGACGGAGATCTGCATATTGTCGATCAACCTGGCGTCTCCGAACCACACGGCGAGTGCGAACATCACGCGGCCGGAAAGCTGGTCCAAGGGTCGCATGTCCGCCCCGGACACGACCTCGGCGTAGTCCAGCTCGGCGTGAGGCCTCGCGTCGACCAAGGATCGCATGGCCCGAATCAGGGCTTCTGCACGGCGTTCTCCGTTCTCTACAAGTGCCTTCGCCTCCTGCAGGGCGTGAAACAACACGGATGCCTCTGCCCGCGCGTCGCGACTGAGGTAAACGTTTCGCGAGGCTTTCGCCAAGCCGTCGGCCTCCCGCACGGTGGGCGACACCAGAATTTCCACATCCAGGTTCAGATCCTCGACCATTCGACGCACGACGGCGGCCTGTTGCCCGTCCTTCTGTCCAAAAACGGCCAAGTGGGGCTTGACAGCCGTTAACAGCTTGGTCACCACCGTTGTCACTCCCTTAAAGTGTCCGGGTCGGGACCTGCCACACAGAGGATCCGCAACCTGCTCTACCGTCACATAGGAGGCGTAGCCTTTCGGATACATGGCTTCTGCGGAGGGTGCATACACCAGATCGCCTCCGGCCGATTGTGCAAGCGTGAGATCCCGCTCGAAATCTCTCGGGTAGGATCCGAAATCTTCACTCGGCCCGAACTGCCTGGGATTCACAAAGATGCTCACGACGACCCGGTCTGAAGCCCGGCGGGCCCTCCTGATCAGGCTCAGGTGTCCTTCGTGGAAGAACCCCATGGTCGGTACCAGGCCGATCCTCTCTCCCTTTCTACGCATCTCGTCCGCGACCGTTTGCATCGCTGAAACGGAGCGTATGACCTCGATCTCTGCCGCAAGCCTGGGCGCCCAAGTCTTCGTTTCAAGAGGGCACTTCATGGGCGCCGGCCCGCGCTCATAACCAATTCCGTGAATTTTCGGAGCTCCTCGCTCTTGATCCTGAACCGGTGCGAATTCGCGGGAAATCGTCCGGCCTTGACATCTGCAACGAAGGTCGAGAATGCCCCCCGTGTGATCGTGGATAGCTCGGCATACCGCTCTACGAAGCTGAATTGGAGGTCGTTCAACCCGAGCAGATCCAGGGTCACGAGCACCTGGCCGTCGCAGTAACGTCCAGCGCCGATGCCTATCGTCGGAATCCTCAGCCTCTCGGTAATGACCGTGGAGATGCGCTCCGGTACACACTCCAGTACCACGGCAACAACACCCGCCTCTTCCAAGCCCTGGGCATCCTGGTAGACCGAACGCGCCTCCTCTGCACGATCTCCGAACACCGCGCGTCCACCCACCCGGGTTTGTGGCGTGTGACCGACGTGCCCGATCACGTCTATTCCTTCCGCCACGATGCTGGAAACGCTATCCATGATTTCCCGACCCCGCTCGACCTTGACAACCTCGGCGCCCGCCTCCAGCAGACGGCGCGCATTCTCCAGCGCCTGTTCAGGCGTTTCATACGAACCGTATGGCAAATCGGCGACCAGCAGGGCCTTTTCCACACCTCGGTGGACCGCGTTCGTATGGTGGATCATATCCTGCATCGTGACCTGCTGAGGGCTCTGATAACCGAGGACGTTCACGCCCACGGAATCGCCCACAAAAATGACGTCGACGTCCGCTGCTTCCAGACAGCGCGCAGTAGGGTAGTCGTAACAGGTCAGCATCGTGATGGGCTCCCCCCGTCGCTTCATCTCCAAAAGGGTATCGGGCTTAATGCGAACGCCCATTCGCATCCTCCGTCCTGAAAGCTATCGTGCCAGAGTTCCGGCCCGGATCAGACCTGGCCGGCCGCCGGCCTGTAATAGCGCGTCCCAACTGGGGGAGAAGAGATCTGGCGCAAAAGATCCCGCAGATCTTCCGGCTTATCAAAATCGACTTGGGAAACATTCACGACCAAGAGAGGCGTTGCCGAGTAATGGAAAAAATAATGCGTGTAGGCCTCAGACAAGCGAGCGAAGTAGTCTTCCGTGATCAGGCGCTCATACTCGGCGCTCGACCTCTGGATGTTCCGCATGACCCGATCGATCGCGTCCTGAAGGTAGATCACCAGATCTGGCTTCGGGATCTCTTCCCCCAGCGTCTTTGCCAGACGGTCGTACAGAGACAGCTCTGCGTCGTTCAGAGCGACGTGAGCATAGATCCCATCTCGGGCAAAGAGGTAATTGCTAACCACGACCGATTGAAAAAGGTCGATCTGGTGAAGGTCCTGTTGTTGTCTGTACCGATTCAGCAGGAAGAAGACCTGCGTCTGAAAACGGTAGTGGTCCGGATCTTCGTAGAATAGGGGCAGGAACGGGTTTTCCACGGCCTCCTCCAGAACGAGACGCGCGTTCATTCGATCGGCCAGGATGCGGGCAAGATGGGTCTTTCCTACGCCAGGGATCCCTTCGATTGCGATGTACCTAACGGCCACCAGCCGGCTCCTTTGTTTTCTCAGACAAAAAAGCGCCTTCGAACCTTCGAATTCTCGAGTCCGGAGCGACTGCCCGAGCGAGTGAGCGAAAGCTCTTTTCGGTGACCGGATGCAGACCGTGGGGGTTCAGGTCGCAAAGGGGCAAGAGCACAAAGGCGCGACGGTGGAGGTCTGAATGCGGCACCGCGAGGCCAGGCTCCCGAATGATTCGGCGGCCGTAAAGCAGGAGATCCAGGTCGATAACGCGCGGGCCCCACCGCTGCCCGCGAACCCTGCCGAGAGATCGTTCTATTTCGAGCAGCATATCGAGCACCTCGCGGGGAGAGGCCTCCGTCTCCAATTCAGCTGCGGCATTCAGAAAATCGGGTTGGTCCTTATAGCCGAACGGGGCCGATTCATAGACGTCGGAAACACCCAGGACACGGAATTCAGGTCTCTTCCCTACCGCGGAAAGCGCGGCGCGCAAGCTGGCTTCGCGGTCGCCCACGTTCGCTCCGAGGCCGACATAGACCTTCTCCACTTATATCCCCCTCCGAACCTCAACTTCGATCCCGTCGAAGTGACCCGCCACCGGGGGATGAGGTTTGCGCACCCTGACAAGCAACCGTTCGAGCCCCAGCCGCGTTTGCAGCGCCTCCGCAATCCGGTCGGCCAGCGCCTCCACCAGCCCGAATCGCTCCCGGGTCACCACCTCCTCGGTAATTGCATAGACATCTGGGTAGTTGGGGGCGGCCTCTCCCCCCGTCGTCGAATAGCCTCGAAAATTGCCAAATATCTCCACATCGACTTCGAACCTCTGTCCTAACTTGGCCTCTTCGGGGAATAGGCCATGGTAGCCATAGAAGGCCATGCGCTTAAGCCTCAAAACGTCGTGTGCCATGGAAAATCCATCCCTGGATAGCTGGTGAACGCCCCGCGAAGTCGTCCGGGCAAAACACTTGACAGGGTCCAAAACGCCCATCTTATTCTAAAGGCGTCACGTCAGAGACTCCACAGCGTTGAATTGCTGTTGTAAAACCCTTCTTACATCAAGCGGGCACAGCCGTTTGTCGAAAAGGCAGGGGGGTCACTTCTACCCGTCCCCCTCCCTTTAATGAGAGGACGGTTCCGGACGCCTCGAAGCCTCTGCGCACGGAGCCGAGTGCGATAACCTGACTGAGGGCTGGAGATCGCGCACAACTGGTGATCCTGCCGATCTCCTTCTCGCCCTCCAAGATCGGCGTTCCGGGTTCTGCTACGGTTTGCCTTTCGACAAGGAGACCTACAAGATACTTTCTGGGTTTGCCCCTGTGGTGCATCTTAGCGATCGTCTCCTGTCCGATAAAACATCCCTTGTTGAAATCAACCGCGCGAAACAACCCTGCCTCGAGCGGGATCGCGCGCTCGTCCACATCTGCGCCGTAGCGCGGAACTCCGGCTTCGATGCGGAGGATCTCCAGGGCCTCGAACCCTACAGGGCGGGCCCCCGCCTCCACCAGTGAGGTCCAAAGCCTGACCGCACCGCCGGGTTCGATCCATAGTTGAAACCTGGCGCGATCTGCAGGGTCATAGGCGGTGAGCTCGACTTTAGCTCCCTGATGGCAAAGGGTCACCGTCCGGCCCGGCGTGAGGTCTGACGGCGTGTTCGCGATCACGTCTGTGATCCGGGCATTGGCTTCGGGACCATCGATGCCGATGACCGCAAAATCCGCCGTCACATCCTCAATGAGAACGTCATCGGAGATCAAGTAACGGTCCAGGTTCGCTGCCACTTTCTTCTGGAGTCCCGGTTCCGTCTCGAGCAGAATGGTGTCTCCCCGATCGTGAATCCAGAGATCGGCCAGCGTATTCCCGCGAGTATCCGTCATGGCGGCGTGGTTGCTTTCTCCCTCTTCAAGTCCTTCAACCCGATTCGTCACCATGCCGTGTAGGAATCGAGCCCGGTCGGACCCGGTCACCCGGAGTTTACCCCGAGCGCTCGCATCGAACAGGCCTGCGCTTATTCGAAGCGCCCTGTACTCGGACGCCATATTTCCGTAATGCGCGGGTAGCCTCCATCCTCCGACCTCCACGAACTCAGCACCCAGGGAATCGTGGATGGATTGAAGCACAGACGCCTTCATGGAGAACCTCCTTGATGTCTGAATATTATCCCGATCGCGACCTAAAGTCAAGCAGATCCGGGTTGTTAGGTCGCCTTCGGCCCCCCGTCGGCGGCGGCCGATCTTCGACGATGGGGGGTCCGCCGAAACGGCCGATGTCGCGGTCGCCGGATGTCAGAAGCTTCTTCGGCCGTCTACGGAGCGTGGAAAGACACCTGGGCGGGTCCAGGCGATGCCGGGTCGGCATCGCCTGGACCCACGCGGCCGCCCTATCACAGGTTTGGATCTGCGTCTTTCTCAAATCATTTCTTCTCGGAGGATAAAAGCCATGAAAGCCATTCTTGTTTCCCAAACCGGAGGTCCGGAAGTACTGCGATATCAGGACGTACCCGATCCAGCAGTCACTGACCGCAAGGTTCTCGTCAAGCTCGACGCGGTCGGTCTCAATTACATCGACACGTACCATCGTACGGGCCTCTACCCCTTGGAACTGCCGTTTATCCCTGGACTGGAAGGCGCCGGGGTTGTCGAAGCGGTGGGCCCGAACGTGGACACGCTGGAGGTAGGTGACCGGGTGGCTTACAGCGGCATTCCTTCTTCCTACGCCGAATACGTGGCCGCTCCGGAAGAGAGGTTGGTCAAGCTTCCCGAAGGCTTGGACACGCAGACCGGTGCGGCCGCCATGCTGCAGGGAATGACCTCGCACTATCTCGCCCACGGGACGCTCCGACTGAAGGAGGGCGATACAGCCCTGATCCACGCTGCGGCCGGGGGTGTCGGTCTCATCCTCGTCCAGATGGCCAAGATGTGTGGGGCGCGCGTCTTCGGCACGGTCTCCACTGAAAAAAAGGCGCGGCTCGCTGAAAAAGCCGGCGCCGACGAACTCATCCGCTACACCGACCAAGACTTTGAAGCCGAAGTCAAACGCCTTACAGACGGGCAAGGGGTGGACGTCGTCTACGACTCCGTGGGCAAATCCACTTTCGAACAGAGCCTCAGTTGCCTCCGACCTCTCGGGATGCTCGTTCTCTTTGGCCAATCCAGCGGCCCGGTCCCACCATTCGATCTGATCAAGCTCAGCCAGAACGGTTCTCTCTTTATCACCCGCCCAACGCTGTTCGACTACACGTCCACACGCGAGGCCCTGCTCCAGCGTGCAGGAGACGTCCTGAGCTGGATCCAGGCCGGCAGGCTCCGGGTTCGGATCGATAGAATACTGCCGCTCTCGGACGCGCAGGAAGCCCACTGTTTGCTGCAGGGTCGGAAGACGACTGGCAAGGTGCTTCTCGTGCCCTGACCCGGTCGCAGGGCGTCAGGCTCGCGTGGAGACATAGAGCCGCCCGCGTACGCTCGGGAAGAAGGAATCAACAAGCATCCAGAGACACAACCTGGCTGAGTCGTCCGCGTGCGCTCGGGAAGAAGACCGGGAGCTTGTCGCTTCCGGTCCAATCCGGGCCAAGGAGCCTCAAAGGCCTGCCTAAAGTGAGCTAACCTTTTGTATTTTTTTAGTTAGCGAGGCTTGACTTTCGTGCAGGCTTTGCCGATACTATGACCGCATTGGGTCGCTGCTTATGCGGCACGCCAACCGACTCGGAAACGCCGACAAAGCCACGATCTCGTTTCTGAATTTCGCTTGACAACGTCGAGTCGAGATTTTATATCACCGCAACGAGGCTGTGGGGGTGAGGTGAGGCCACCGGGAGCGTTGCGGGCGACGATTTTTGCAGCCGATTTTGTCTGAGGTAGGACCGTGGCAAAAGTGAACACCATCGCGGCCGAGGACGTAAAGGACGCGCTTCATCGCTACTTGGAAGATGTAGCCACGTCCCAACCCCTGTCGGCGGAGGAGGAAGTCGTCTTCGCTCGTCGAATCAGGAAGGGCGACCTCAAAGCCCGTTCCAAGCTCGTCGAGGCCAACCTCAGATTCGTCATCACGGTCGCCCGGGAATATCAGAACCAGGGCGTTCCACTCGTAGATCTGATCAGCGCCGGAAACATCGGTCTGATAACGGCGGCCGAGCGCTTTGATGAAACCAGGGGGTTCAAGTTCATCTCCTATGCCGTATGGTGGATCAGGCAGTCTATCCTTCAGACCTTGGCAGAGCATTCAAGGGTGGTGCGCCTACCCCTCAACAGGGTCGACCTGTTGCGCAGAATTTCGCGTTACACAAACAATAGGCAGCAGGAAACCTCTGCTCGTCCGGCTGAAGAAGAGATTGCGGAAGAGCTGGGGATCTCGGTGGAGCAGGTTGTAGACACCCTCACGAGCGGTCAGCGCATCCTGTCACTGGACGCCACGTTTGGCGAAGACGATGAGAACAGCCTGCTGGAGATCATGCCCGATGATGGCCAGGAATCTCCTGATTCTCTCCTGATGAAGAACTCTCTCGAGGATGAAATCCGGGCCGCCTTGAGCACGCTTGAGGACAGGGAAAGGGAGGTGATAAAACTCTACTTTGGGCTCGGGGGGGCGCCCGAGATGACGTTGGAAGAAATCGGCGTTCAGTTTAGGCTCACGAGAGAGCGCGTTCGGCAAATCAAGGAAAAAGCGCTGCGAAAGCTGAGACATCCAACACGAGGAAGGAAGCTGATACCCTACTCGGACCAAGTCTGAACGAAGCCACGCCAAGTGAGTGAAGGGGTGAGCGCGAGACGCACTCACCCCTTCACTATTTTTGAAGCTGCGGCTGCTAGCATAAGGTCCGCAGTTCCTCCTGCGATGCCCAAAAGAGCGGAATGAAGAGATCCTCCTCGACCGATCCATCGTGGGTCGCCAGGCGCTGTCCGTCCTGCACGGCGTGGATGCCGTGATCAGCAAACAGCATGATGGCGTGACCTGCCTCGCCAAAAGCAGCCAGAAGCCCGTTCAACCGGCGATCCGTCTCCGCGGCAGCCTCCCTAACCTGTGTTGAACACGGCCCCCACCTGTGAGCAGCCTCGTCTATATCAATCAAGTGAACGAACACAAACTCCGGCACCTGTTTGCGCAGCATCCCCGGAATCTGGTTGTAAAGCTCCGCATCCGCATCTTTTTCTACGATGATGGATGCGTCCGCGATCCGATCCAGCGGCAGACCTTCGACGCCCTTCCGATGTGCGGCTAGCATCGTTCGGCAGCCGGCGGCCTTCGCCGTATCAAAAAGACTCTCTAGCCGCCCAGACCGGGCAGCTCGCACGAGGTGATCGCGCTCCGTCACGCCGTGCGACGCCGGCGAGACGCCCGTGAGCACGGATGAAATACAGGCGAAGGTCAAGCAGGGGCGTACGGAGCAGATCTCCTTATGGTGAAGGCCGGCCAATCGATTCACCGTTGGGACAACCGCTTCCAGCCGACGCCAGAGCGACGATCCAAATGCGTCCAGAACCACGATGGCCAACCTGCGGACGGACGGAATCGTGTCTAAGACTTCGGCGATCGGGGTCGCTTTGGCCCCCGATGGAACGGGGATGTCCAGGACCTCGGCAGCAGTGGGCGCAATGGAGCAGAGGTCGGTCAAGCTGGGAGACCTTCCTGCAGGCTGGCTACTTCCATAGACAGGATCAGCCGCCGATAGGTGTCACCTCTTTCCTCGAAGTTTCGAAACATGTCGAAGCTTGCCGAGGCGGGCGAGAAGAGCACGGTCGACCCGGGCAGGGCCACGTCCGCGGCGGTTGCAACCGCGTCTTCGAGAGAGCCTGCGCTGTGAATGCGCGTTGGCGCCCCCTTGGGAATAGATTTGGCAATCGCATCAGCCGTTTGACCGATCAAAATCAGATCAGAGACCTTTCGAGCGACCATCGATCCGAACTGGTCGAATCGGAGCCCCTTGTCGTAGCCCCCGGCAATGAGGATCACGGCGCCGGGTGCAGCCTCGAGGGCCACTTGAGCCCGCTCCGGCGTTGTCGCAATGGAATCGTTGAAATAGGTAACACCCCGCAACTCTGCAACGCGCTCTAGGCGGTGAGCCACGCCACGAAAGCGCTTTATCGACGCCGAGATATCCTTCTCACGAACCCCCCAGCAGACCGCAGCTCCCACGGCCGCGAGGACATTCGCTACGTTGTGACGACCCGGCAGTTCGAGCGCGTTCACCCGACAGACCGTCCGCGTCGAATCCTTGATGGTATGTTTGATTTCCCCGTCGATCGCGTAGACGCCTCGTGTCAGTCTCTTCTTCAGGCTGAAAGAAATGCCACGACCTAAGGATGACTTTCTCCAGTCGCGTACGATCGGATCATCTGCGTTCACGACGTAGTGATCGTTAGGCTTCTGGTGAGCCAGGATCTTTCGCTTGGCATTGAGATAGGCCTCTAGCGAGCCGTGAACGTCCAGATGGTTGGGGGCGAAGTTGGTAATCACGGCAATCTGCGGACTCCACCCGATGTCTCCCAGGCGGTCGAGCTGAAAGCTGGAAAGCTCCAGCACGACTGGCGTGTCGGGGGTAATGTCGTCCACGCGATCGAGCAGCGAACCGCCCACGTTGCCCCCTACCAGTACGCGGCAATCCTTCCTGGAGATCATCGCGCCTATGAGCGACGCAGTGGTCGTCTTGCCGCTCGTACCGGTCACGCCTATAACAGAAGCCGGGCATCGCTCCACGAGGAGGCAGATTTCCGTCGTCACGGGAACGCGCGCCCGCTCCGCCACCTTGAGAAACGGTGAGATCCTCGGGACGCCCGGGTTCGCGACAATCAGATCGGAGTTCCGAAAGTCCTCTTCGTCGTGTCCGCCCAGTTTCAACCGAATCGGGCACCCCGACAAAGCCTCCAAGGATTCCGCCAGCGCTTCGGCCGACCGAAGATCCGTCACAGTCACGCGCGCTCCTTCCCGCAGGAGGAACCGGACGGCGCCCACACCTCCCCCAAAGAGGCCAAGACCCATCACGAGCACACGCTGTCCCTTCAAAGTCGACACGAACCAACGCCCCTGAGGAGACGGATCATAAACGCTCCCATCGTGATCAAATCGATCGCGTTGTAGTGAAGGGTGTCGTAATGCTGGATGGATTTGTGAGACCGGACAAACGGGTGACCGCTCGGATATCATTGCGCTGCCAAGGACTTCCAAACGAATATAGTCTCATCTCCATTTGAAAGTCAAGGTGGCTCCAGGAAGCACTGGTCCAGCCCTTCATGTTTCGGTATACTGTTCAAGAAAGTAGCACGTTGGGCAGGTTCGGCCCGCGGAATCGGACGGGCCAGGAAAGGAATCACGCCTGTGTTTTCGAGCGAGACGCTCCATCCGGGGAGAAGGCCTAACCCGATGCGCAATGTGAAATCTAAGGCGAGGCACGTGCTGCTGCTGTGTAGTCTGAGTGCGGTGCCGGCGCAGGCAGGTGCCGCGGACTGGGGAAACCATCCGTTGTGGGACGATGGATTCGCCGAGGTCGCGACCTATGAAGCGCAGCGATGGGTCTACGGTAGGCTGCGAACGTTTGAAACGGTGCTTATTACAGTAAAGGAAGCCTTCGGTAGAAAATATTACACCAAAGCCGACCCGCCCTACGCAGGCAAAGAGATCTTCCCCGTCCTCAAGCTGAACATCGTGTCAGAAATTCAGACGGAAAACTACCCCTATTCCTACCTGACGAGCATTTTCGTCGACCGCGACAACATCTTCAAGTTGGTCAAGATGGCCCACGGGAGTCAGGAGTGGTGTGGAAACACGTTCAAACTCATCAAGACGTGGGGTCCGGCATCCGAGCTGATTTTTCATTCCTACTGGGAAGGGGAAGGAGACGGGCGTCGTCCACTCGAATGGGGGCCGAACAGCCTTGCCGAGGACCAGCTCTTCCTCTCTTTGAGGGCCTTGCCATTTTCCGAGGGATACACGTGGGCGTTTCGCCTGCTGCCCACACAGATCACGAACAAGGTTTCCCACACCGAACTCGAGCAAGCGGTTGGGCGCGTCGTCGGCCAGGAGGCGTTGGCCCTGCAGCAGGGAAAGTCGATTTGCTGGCGGGTCGATTTGGAATTTGGCGAAACGAAACAGAGCTACTGGTTCGAGAAGACCTATCCAAACACACTGGCCCAATTTCGATCTTCGGATGGAAGACATTTGAGGCTCATCTCACAGTCTCGGAAGAAGTACTGGGAAAGACCCTAGTATCCCTTTGTCTGAACCCTCCTTATGCGCTGAACGGCACGCACATCCTCCCAGGGAATGCTCAGCCGAGTCCCATCGTCGTCGAAGAGAATCAGTTTTTCGTCTTCCACGCCCGCCATATGCCCGCGTATGACGCTTCCCCCCTTGAGCACGATCTCCACCCTGTCATCCGGCCGAAGCGCTCGAGGCGTCCTCACGACCTCGTAGGCTGTGTAGGTGTGGGTCTTGGAGCACCCGAACGGTCCCAGGCACAGTAACAAGATGAGCGGTAGAATTCTGTGCATCATCAGATCTTTCGCTTACGAATAGACCGAGGGCAGACCTTCGTCTCCGAGGATCAGGAGCACACGGCCTTCGAGGGCATCGCTTTCATAAAAGTGCTCTTCCGGGTTGAGTGTGGGCACCTCCAATATGTGGTATCATAGGGGTAGGAGATCGCTGATTTGTCAATTTGGGCCGTCACGGACGTTCGGTTTGAAGAGTCTCAGAGTCGTGTCGATGTGTATGTGGACCATGAGCGCGGGATCAAGTTGCGTTGTCCGCGGTGTGAGGCTTGGTGCTCGGTGTTGATCACTCGTCTGAGCGGGCGTGGCGTCATCTGGACACCTGTGATGTGGCGACCTGCGTCCAGGCGCGGCTGCCACGCTTAGATGAACTCGGGCGTTCGGACCTCAAAGGTCAGCCGCGCCTGGGCCATCAAGGAGACCTTGCAACAGCTGTGGAGCTACCACCGTGAAGGGTGGGGCGCGGCGCTTCTATAACCGCTGGTACTTCTGGACCACACACAGCCGACTACAGCCGGTCGTTGAAGTGACCAAGACACGCAAGCGACGCCTCGGCAGTATCCTCACCTACCTGCCCCACCGTATCACCAACGCACTCAACGGATCCATCAACGCACAGGTCGAGAAGGTCAAGCGCATGGCCGGCGGCGACCGGAACCGCGCATTCACTGCGACGGCCTGCATCTCTATCCTGACGCCAAAACACAACATCTTGGGTCTACCCATAGCATTTCCGGATGAGCTTCATAAAAAGACAAATCGCCCGGCGTAGGGTCGTCTCGGCTGTCACGTAAGATGGGTGCAGCCGAACGTCGACCTGCGGGGCGATTCGCGCGGACCTTTTGGCTTGTTCCGCTACCGTTTCCAGCTCCGGCGGGATGGGAGGCTCCGCGAAGGGAACCTCGGGCGGCAGGAAGGACATCTCAAGCCCTTGCGCGACAATTCTATGCCGGCATCCAGACACGTAACGTCCGTCCGTTCCAGCCGGAGCCCCAGGCCTCGATGTCACCCGCGAATCGCCGTCAGGACCGGCCGGCACGATACGTCACTCCGTTTCGCCCGTCTCTTCTTTCGACTCCGAGCCCCCGGACGCTTCTCCCTCTTCCGAAGATGACGCCTCGGGAGCCGGTTCATCAGGCGTCAGGGCCTCGTCGGGCTCCCCTCGCTCCTCCCATTCGAGTAGGTTTTCGTCGTCCTTGCGCTTTCTGAGAATCACGTAGATCAGGCTCAGACCAGAGGCACAGGCCGAGTGCGCATACGCGAGAAATACGCCCAGAAGCAGCGTGAGCATGACCGCAAGAATTCGCCCGGCCCAGATCTCGGAACCTGACGGCATTCCAGGGGCGGGAAGGTTCGCCATAACATCGACTTTCAACTGGCTCAACGCGATCGGAAGATGGTCGCTCGCCGCGGAAAGTGCATTGGCGAGCTTCTCTTTCATGAATAACCCGCACGCCCACGTAATAAGCCAGAGCGTCCAGCTCATCAAGGCCCCCAGGATGGTCACGCCGAAGAGAACCGAGATCTTCATCCAGACCGTGTAGGCGACCAGCCTCCAGGGCTGACTCCAGACCAGCGAAAAAGACTGAATCACGACCTCAAGCGTATCTTCTCCTACAGTACCCACAATGGCCGGGGCCATCAGGCAGGCAGTGACGAAGCTGATTGATATGAAGACCGCGACGAGCGCGGCAAAAAAGACCGGTATGAAAACAATCGCAAAACCAACCGGAAGGAACTTGGCCAACCATCCGATGATGATGCCGACCACGACAAAGAAGACAAAGAGCGCCAGCACGGCAACGGGTCCAAACAGCACGCCGGTCCAGTTGCTCTTGAGGAAGTTCAACGCATCTCCCGAACCGTAGAAGTCATCGCCCTTGAGCTGCTGATAAGTGATCTTGCTGATCATACAGCTGGTCAAGAGAACAACCGCCAGGAAAAAGAGACATCCCAGCAGCCAGAGCACGGTCCCCAAAAAGGGCATCCGGCCCCACTGCGCCGAAGGATGGAGACCGCCTCGTTGCCAAAGCTCCCCGGGGGTAACGCCGGCAGAAGAGTGGGCGAGTGTCGTCAGAATGGCATAGCCGGCCGTGGCGATAATCAAGCCGCATAGACCCACCCAGATCTTCTTACCGGACCAGCCCAAGCGAATCACACCAAATATGTCGCGGATATCAAAGTACATCTTGGCCATGAAGCGCCTCCTTGACGTTGCCCTGGCTCAGATGGTAAAGAGGCTAAAATGCTGCAGGCTACAGAAAATTAAATGGTTAAGACGGCTATTATGCGAAAACGCACCGGAAAGTCAAGGGAAATATACCGGTTTCAGCGCGGGGATTTCGGGTCCACCGTTTGCGAATCCGGGGAGGAGAGAACGGCGTTTACTTGCGCCAGAAAGTCGTCGAGGGAAACACGGAAGGGTCGATGGGAACTCGGCTTAAACAGGGGTCCGTTCGGGATTGGGGTTACGTTGGCTTGAAGTACGACTTGGCGTCCCTGATCCCCGGCCAGCACATCGTAACAGCCTTGACCCAGGCCGACGGGCCACGGGGAACCCCGGCCGGCCGATCCCGTCAGAAACAGCACCGCCTCCTGCTGAGGCGTGAACTCGGGCATGCCCGGAACGCGGAGACGCTGACCTTCTACGCGCCCACCCGGCAGTGTAATCGCGATCTCTTGGGCTGCCCCTCCTTTCACGGACCTCAGAACCTTGAATACCGTCCGGGTGACAATTTCGCCGCGCCTTTCATCCCGAAAGCTTTGCTTGTCCACGACCTGCACGTGGGCAATCGTTTCCGCGCGAACGCAGAGAGAGTCGAAGGGGAAGCGGACAACGGTCGTGGCGCCGCCTTCGGTAGCGAACCCACAGGCCAGCACGGCTGCGACGGACGCAAAACAGTGGCGGTGACGGAGCAATATCACGCGCAATCTTCAGCTTTCTTTCCGTTTGCCAGGACAATCCCAAGCCTGCGAAAGATCCCTTCGGCGACCGCGAGCGCCCCCTCGCGGTTGACCACCGTCCCTTCCAATTGGGCGTCTTCCACGGCAGAGAGGACACGCTTGAACGCAGGTCCCGGGGTATACCCGAGAAGGATCAGGTCCCGGCCCGAGATGAGCGGTTTCGGCCGGATATCTGCGGGTCCAAACTCATTCAGGGCCTCCCTGCAAAAGTCGTAATTCTCGAGATTTCCGTGGCTGGCCAGGCAGTCCACCCGATGCAGCTCCATGTGTTCCTCAAACCGATCCGTAGAGAGAAATCGCTTCAGCCGGCTCCGCCGCATCTGCCGAACGTGCGCAAACTGATGGTGATCCGCCACGAGGCGCGCGATATGTTCAGCCGAGTTCAGGGAGAATCGCAGTCGCCTACAGATCTCCCCGGCCATCCGAGCCCCCACCTTGTCGTGGTTGTGAAACCGAATCCGATCGTTGACCTCCATGGTGGCTGGCTTGCCGACATCGTGAAGAAGAACGCCCATCGCCAGCTCCGGTGAGGCGGCCCTCATCAGCCCGAGCATGATCAGGGTGTGCGTCAGAACGTCGCCTTCGGGGTGAAATGCCGGGGGCTGCTGCAGACCCTGCATCCGCACGACTTCGGGCAAGATCTGTTTCATCAACCCTGAGTCGCACAGCCAGCGGACCCCCATCGCCCCCCCTCCTTCGGTGAGGATCCTCAAGAGCTCATCTCGGAGACGCTCTACACTCACCTCCTGAATCTGTTCGCTGAACTTGCGAATAGACTGAAACAGCGACGCATCAAGCCTCCAGCCATACCGACTCCCGAATCGAATGGCTCGGATCATTCTCAACCGATCTTCGCCGAGGCGCTGCTCGGGCGGACCGATCGTTCGAATGAGCCCCCGCTCTAGATCACGCTGTCCACCCACATAGTCTATGATCCGATTCCGGATCGGATCATAGAACATTCCGTTCACGGTAAAATCGCGACGCAGGGCGTCCTCTCGCGCGTCGGAAAACACGACCCGGTCCGGATGCCGACCGTCGCCGTAACTCGAATCCCGCCGGAATCGTGCCACCTCATAATCGTGTCCACCGCTGGACACGATAACCACGCCGAACTGGGCGCCCACCGCTCGGGCGTTGGGGAAAATTTCGATCACCGCCTCAGGATCCGCATCGGTCGCGATGTCATAATCCCGAGGCCGATTCCCGAGAAGCCGGTCTCGAACGCAACCACCCGCAAGGAGCGCTCGAAATCCCCTTTTCTGGAGCTTCCGAACGACCTGTGTGGCGCCTTCCTTTAACGGATCGCAGCCCATGGCGACTCAAACCAAACTCATCTGGACCCGGCGGATCTTGGCGCCCAACGACCGCAACCGCTCGTCAATCCGCTCGTATCCCCGATCGATCTGCTCGATATTGCCGATCACGCTCTCACCCTCCGCACAGAAACTGGCGATAAGCAGCGCCATACCCGCACGGATGTCCGGACTCATGAGATGCTCGCCATACAGCTTGGAGGGGCCGACCACGACCGCCCGATGCGGATCGCACAAGATGATCTTCGCGCCCATCTCGATCAGCCGGTCTACCCAGTACATTCGAGACTCGAACATCTTCTCGAAAAAGAGGACCGTGCCTCTCGCCTGGGTGGCCACGACGATGGCGATGCTCATCAGATCTGCCGGAAAACCGGGCCAGGGGTCATCGTCGATCTTCGGGATGGCGTTGCCCACATCAGGCACAATCTCCAGTTTCTGATAATCGGGCACGACGAGGTCTTCACCATCGGTCTCTACTTCCAGACCCAAACGGCGAAAGACCATCAGGCTTCGGCGCATGATATGCGGGGCGGCATTCGCGATTCGAACCTCACCGTTTGTCACCGCGGCAAGCCCGATAAAACTCCCGACTTCCATGTAGTCAGGCCCAATCGTATGAACGCCTCCGCCCAGAGTGTCCACACCCTCGACCGTGAGTTTATTCGTCCCGATACCGGAAATCCTCGCACCCAAACTGTTGAGCAGGTGGCAAAGTTCCTGAATGTGAGGCTCCGAAGCCGCGTTTCGAATCACGGTTCTTCCCTCCGCGCGCACGGCGGACATCACGGTGTGCTCCGTGGCAGTCACGCTCCGTTCATCCAGGAAAATGTCGGTTCCTTTTAAGCCTTTGGGCGCTTCCATCTCGTAGACGTGGTTCGTTGATATTCGCGCGCCAAGGGCCTCGAGCGCCATGATGTGGGAATCCACCCGTCTCCTCCCGATCTTGTCTCCCCCCGGCCTCGGAACGGTGGCCTCCCCGCAACGCGCCAAAAGTGGGCCAGAAAACATAAAACCGCCTCTCACCTTCCGACAAAGGTCGGATCTCAAGGCGGTCTTTTTGATAGAACGGGCTGAAACAACCAACTCGTGCGGGGCTGGAACGCCAACAGAGACCCCTAGATCCCGCAAGATCTCCACAATACAGGCGATGTCACCGGTATCCGGGACGTTCTTGAGGACAACCTCTTCCCTGGTCAGAAGCGTCGCCGCCAGCAAGGCTTGCGCAGCATTCTTGTTGCCCGCGGGCGAAATCGTTCCGGAGAGTGGGTACCCCCCTTCAATCAAGAATCGCTCCATCAAACCTCCTCCGACTTTTCGGGGGGACGGAGAGTTATCGCTCGTGGTATAAGTCAAACTATAACAAATCCTTGAGAAAAATTCAAGTGGAAAGTCCACGTCCAATTTGCCGAAGGAAGGGACGGGTGAACGTAGTCGCGGCCGGCACCTCGAGTCGCTAAAAAATCGGCGATCTGACGAGTGGGGACGAAACGGATCGGCGATCTGAAAATTTCCGAGAGCACTTTCCCGGACAGACCGGTCTCGCTCGCAGGAAAATGTTGACAGGCTTTGCCATTGAACTTATCTTCTTGTGCGTATTGTCCTTAGCATGATCATTCGCGCCAGCTCTCCGGCCTCAAAATCACCGATTCGAAGCGAGCGGAATGCCACTATATGAGAGGCTGAGGGAAAATCGAGCAAGGGCTCGAAGACGTAAATTCCTGTCAGCCATCCTCGCGATCCTTTCTGTGTTCGTATTCGTGGCTTGGGCGGGGATGGGCAGTATGCCCCGCTCAGCGTCCAAGACGGCGCCCGGACACCCGGAATCAGATCTGCCGCCCGCAACGCAGCCTCAGGCTGCGCTCTCCGTAAAGCCAGAACCCCAACTCACGGAAATCTCCGGACAGATCGAATCGCAACAGGCCTTTTCAGAAGCACTGCTGGAAAAGGGCGTTTCTCACGATCAGGTGTTTGGCCTCGTTTCGGCGGTCCGCGCGGGAGTCCACCGATCCGGGTTCAATCCCAACTTGGTGCAGCGTGGAGACCGTTACCGGCTGGGCATCGACAGCGTGGGGATGATCCAGACCTTCGAATTCGTGAAAAACGGAGCCTCGGAGATCCGGTTCGTCGCCCTCCGCGAAAACGGGTCGTTGCGCGCAAAGAAGGAGCGGACCCTTCTCGACCGGGAGGTGATTGTCGTCTCCGGCGCGATCAAGGACGTGCTCTGGAATGCCCTCGCCGCGACCGGAGAAGATCCCGCCGTGCTGAGCGACAAGATGGTGGACATCTTTGAATACTACGTCGATTTCATGGTCGACTGCAGGGCCAATGACCGATTTTCCCTGATCGTAGAAAAGCTCTCAAGAGACGGACGTTTCCTGCGTTATGGGGATATCCTCGCGGCGGAGTATGCCACCGCCAGGAGCAACTACCAGGCCTTCCGATTCGAAGATCCTCAGATCGGGTCAGGTTACTACGACGCCGACGGGAAGTCGCTCCAGGGACTCTTCTTGAAGTCTCCTTTAAACTACCGCCGCATCAGCTCCCGTTACAACCCGAGGCGCTTTCATCCCATCTTGAAAAAGATCATTCCTCATCACGGCATCGATTATGCGGCCGACTCCGGATCGCGAGTCTGGGTGACAGCCGATGGAACTGTCACGTTTATTGGGCGAAAGGGCGCACTCGGCAAATATATCGAGATCCGGCACAAGAATGGCTACAAGACGGGCTATGGACACTTGAGTCGATTCCGGAAAGGACTCAGGAAGGGCGCCTACGTCAGGCAGAAGCAGACGATCGGTTACGTCGGCGCAACCGGAAGGGCGACGGGACCTCACGTGCACTACAACTTCTTCGTCCGGCACAAGAATGGAAAATACGTTCCGAAAGACCCGGGGAAGGTCGTCGCCGGCCTAAGACCGAAATCACTCCCTTCCGCCCGTCTCCCAGACTTTGTTCAACGGCGCGACCACCTTTTGACGCTGCTCGATGGCGCGGCGGGCTCTGTCGTGACAGCCCGCTTGGATGATGGGTCGCGGGAGGCAAACGAGTCGCTCGATGACAGCGCCTTCAGGGGGACGGAAAGACCGTTCTGATGCCGGAACGTAGTCTGAGCAAACTGGATTTGAAAAGGCTCTGACCCAAAACCCGAAGTCGAAGTTTGGCCGTGGCATGGCGTGCTGCGGCCTTTTTTGCACAGGACGTCGAATGAAAGTTGCCCATTTCGACTGCTTTTCCGGTATCAGCGGAGATATGTTGCTGGGAAGCCTGCTGGATGCGGGTCTTTCGCTTGATACCCTCCAGGCGAATGTCCGGAAATTGGACCTTCCGGACGTTGAGATCCGGTCCAGAAAGGTCACGAGGCACGAAATCGGTGCCACGAAGGTGGACGTGATTACGAAAGAGACGGAGAAACACAGGCATCTCCGTCACGTCTTGGAACTTCTGGACAAATGCTCAACCACAGAAAAGATAAGGCGCAGCGCTCGGAAGATCTTCGAACGCCTCGCCCAAGCCGAAGCGGAGGTGCACGGCCACGCTGTCGAAACCGTGGCCTTCCACGAAGTCGGGGCCATGGATGCTATCGTCGACGTTATGGGAACGCTGATCTGTCTAGATCTTCTGGACGTGGAAAGGGTCTACGCGTCGGTGATTCGGTTCGGTCGAGGAACAACCCAAGGCGCCCACGGAGCGCTACCCATACCAGCGCCGGCCGTCGTGGCTCTGTGCAAGGGGCTTCCCACCGAGCGGACCGAGATCCCTTACGAACTGGTCACGCCAACCGGAGCGGCCATCCTCTCGACGCTCGCAACAGAGGTCGGAAGTCGGGAGATCCTGCGCACGAAATCTATCGGATATGGAGCCGGAACGCGCGACCTTGAACAGGTGCCAAACCTGCTGAGAGTAGAACTTGGGGAACTTGAGAACAACCTGCGAACAGATTCACTCTGCCTGATCGAAACGAACATCGACGACATGTCGCCCGAGATCTATGGGTTTATCACGGATCGCCTGCTCGCCGAAGGCGCACGTGATGCCTATCTCACGCCCCTGATCATGAAGAAGGGTCGACCCGGCATTCTGGTGAGCGTTCTGGCGGACCCATCCAGGGTCAACCGGCTTTCGGCAATCCTACTCCGCGAGACAACGACCCTCGGCGTAAGGGTGAGCCGCGTCGAGCGGCAATCCGTCACCCGGCAGCAGGCGGCCTTTCAAACGCCGTTTGGACCGGTAACCGTAAAGGTTTCTCATTCGGGCGGACGAACGCTCGTTACGCCAGAGTTTGAAGACTGTGCCCGGATTGCCCGGGAGAACGACGTTTCCATCCTTGAAGTCTACAGGGCTGCCACGCGTGCGGCGGAGCAAAAACAAAGCCCGGAAAACAGCTCCGGGTCATCGGCGAATCTCGAATAGCCCTCGTTCGGCGGTGTCTCAACGGCCTCTGCAAGGGATGTCTTGTGAGCCAGGCTGTGACGTCCTCCAACGCTCGGTTCGATCGATTCGCCGCGCCCCTATTTGAAAACGCTCGTCCCTCGTTTCGGCCCCGTCGGCGAACAGAAACCCCTTCACGTGTCTAGATTTCACTTCTCCTGAAAACCGAAGACAGTGTCGTGGCAGGCCCGTCCAAAGCACCCGGTAAGGAACTTCCGGGAGATGGACATCCATCCACGAGGTTGCCCTCAAAGCGTCTTAAGATACAGCTCGATTTCATACCCGGTCACTTGTGCGCGGTAGTTGGCCCATTCAATTTTTTTGTTCTGGATGAATTTCTCGAAAATGTCTTCCCCAAGCGCGCCACGCACCAGATCGCTCCCATGCGCCAGCTCGATCGCGTGCGAGAGATCCTGCGGCAGGGTGTGGATGCCCGCTTCTAGACGCATAGCTTCGCTCATATCTGCCACATTCTGCTCTGAAGGCGGAGGAAGCTGGTAGCGCCGCTCGATGCCTTCCAGACCGGCGGCCAACATGATGGAAAATGCCAGATACGGATTACAGGCCGGATCGGGAGACCGGTACTCCACGCGAACGGCGTTCTTTTTTCCAGGCTTATACGCAGGCACGCGAACCAAGTCGGACCGATTTACGACGGCCCAAGAGGTGTAAATGGGGGCTTCATAGCCCGGGACGAGTCGCTTGTAGGAGTTCACCCACTGATTGGTCACAAGGGTGATTTCCCGTGCGTGTCGCAGCAGCCCCACAATGTAGTATTTGGCTGTTTCGGACAGATGGAACCGGTCCTTCGGGTCGAAGAAGGCGTTCCGTTCCCCCTTGAACAACGACATGTGCGTATGCATCCCGTTTCCATTCACGCCAAAGACCGGTTTGGGCATAAACGTCGCCCAGACCCCGTGTTTCAATGCGATCTCCTTGACCACCAGGCGGTAAGTCATCGCATTGTCGGCCATCGTCAGGGCGTCCGAGTACAACAGATCGATCTCATGCTGACTGGGAGCCCCTTCGTGATGGCTGGAGGCCACCTCGATGCCCATCTGCTCCAAAGTCAATACGGTTTCGCGTCGTAAATCGCTGGCGACGTCCAGAGGGGTGAGGTCGAAGTAGCCGCCTTGATCCAGGCCTTTCAGCGGCTGCTCGCTGTTCTCGAAGTAGAAATACTCCAGCTCCGGGCTGACGTAAAACGTGAAGCCCATATCCGATGCCCGCTTCAGATTCTTCTTGAGGACCCAGCGCGGATCTCCTTCATACGGCTTCCCGTTGGGCTCCACGATGTCACAGAACATTCGGGCGACCGTACCGTGTTCGCGAGGGCGAAACGGAAGCACCTGAAAGGTGCTCGGGTCGGGCAGCGCGATCATGTCGCTCTCGTCGATCCGCGCGAAGCCCTCCACCGACGACCCGTCAAAGCCTATGCCTTCATCGAGGGCTGCTTCCAACTGCTCAACCGGAATCGCGACGCTTTTCAGGAACCCCAGAATATCCGTGAACCAGAGACGGATAAACTTCACGCGATGGTCCTTGGCCGCGCTCAACACATATTCTCTGCTACCCTCGTTCATGTCTCCGCTTCGTTCATGATGTCTTGGGCTGCCGCGCACCCACCCTCATTTAAAACGGGGACGAAAAATACCCATGACATGTTACACTTATGTTTCTGGGAGATTAAATGGAGATTAATTGGCGGGCCGTGAAGATCGAACTTGGCAGGTAAGCAAAAGCCCTGAAGGTCATCAACCTCCAGGGCTGAAAGTTTTCAGGGCAAACCCTTGTGAACCTACTGAACAGCCTCCTTGAGGGCCTTTCCAGCCTTGAAACGTATGGTCTTGCTCGCCGGAATCTGGATCGTGGCGCCGGTTTGGGGGTTGCGCCCCTGTCGTCCGGCTCGATTTCCGACAGAGAACGTCCCAAAGCCAGAAATCGACACCCGTTCTCCCGTCTTCAGCGCTTGAGTAATCTCATCTAAAACGGTATCCAGAGCAGCGCTCGAAGCCTTTTTCGAGATATCCGCCTTATCAGAAATCGCATCTACTAGATCTGCCTTGTTTGGCATAGTCTCACCCCCTTCCTAAAAGGCGTTTAAATATAGTTCTCCGTGCAGAGTTTGTCAAGCCACCCAGACCCAAAAAGGCCCGTAGTAGCGCAATCTCTTCCTGAATCTAAAGAGGTTATCCATATGTTCCCCTCCAAAAATCGAGTCGCGACGCGACCCATCACGGAACGAACGCTGATCACCGTGGCGTGACGCGTGAATTCATTGCCGCCCCGACCGCAGCATCCGACCTCGACCTGCCGATTCCAACGGAACACAAGGAGACAAACCTCGGCCAAAGCGTCATCAACAGCGCTGCACTTCTCTTTCAGGGGATCAAACAGGGGCCTTGTGGGCGGAGGGATCGGCTCGGCGCCTTCACGAAGGTATTATTTGCCGGATAGGTGACGCTCGGGAAACGGCTTTGGGGGTTTTCGAACCTGGCTCTTTCGGCCCAAAACCTGCGCGAAAGGGCGCGAATAATCGGCCCGTTTGATCCGGGAGACCGAGCGAACAGACAAAAAAAAACGGCTTCAAAGCCGCCTGTAATTTTTCGATCCTCTTCCTGTCAACACGACACGCGGTCCGAGTTTACCAGCACTGTATTGAGGATCTCCAAAACCTCGATCTCGGAATCCGCCTTCAGTACGGCTTGTCGAACCGGCTCAGCGTGAAACAGACGCGCAATTTCGGCCACGGTCTTCAAATAGGCTTGCTCGTGTTTGTTTGGCCAGCCGATCAGGACCAGAATGTATACCTTTTCACGCTCTCCCCAGTCTATTCCGCTTCGAGATATTCCCATTCCGATCACAGGTCCTTCGATCGTCTCATCCCGATAATGAGGAATCGCCACACCATCCCCTACGCCGCTCCCGAAGCGCCGTTCCTTCTGGACAATTGCCGACAGGAACGGACGAAAGTCGAGAATTTCAGGGGCATCTTCGAACAAACTGGCCAACTCACGGATGGCCCCCACCTTTCTTTCCGCACCCATCTGGAGGAGGATCCGGTCTTGCCTTAAGTATCTGAGAAGATTCGTCATGTATGGACGGCGCACGCTTTATGAATTGTCTGAGCGCATCACCCCGATTCCATCAGTGGCGCCAGCTGCTCCCTGCGTCGGGGATGTCGCAGCCTGTGCAAGGCCTTTTCTTTGATCTGCCTCACCCGCTCCCGGGTCACGTTGAATCTGACTCCGATTTCTTCCAGCGTCAAGGGCTCTTCATCTCCGAGCCCGAAATAGAGCCTGAGTATTTTCGCCTCGCGATCCTCCAGCGAATCCAGCACGGACTCTACTTGCTGCTGGACCGACTGCTCAATGACCTCGGTGTCGGGCGTGCCTTGAGAATTATCTGCGAGCACATTCAACAGACTGTGATCATCCTCGTCACTGAATGTGGCATCCAGAGACCAGACGTCGCGCGCCCGCATCATCGTGTCGCGCACCATCTCGACGGAAACACCAAGCGCCTCTGCGATCGTCTCCGGCTCCGGCTCGTAGCCGTTAGACTGAAAGAGCTCGCGAGAAACCTTGGAAATGCTGTGTAGAAGGTCAATCCGGTTGACCGGCAACCGAACCACCCGGGTGTCCTGAGCCAGGCTCTGGTGTATCGCTTGCCTGATCCACCAAACCGCGTAGGAGATAAACTTGAAACCCCGACGACCGTCAAAGCGCTCAGCGGCAGTCATCAGACCATAGTTGCCCGCGCTGATCAAGTCCGAAAGGGAGACGCCGTGGTGCTGATACTCACGGGCCACGCTCACGACAAAACGCAGGTTGGCGCCAATCAGTTTATCCCGTGCTTTCCGGTCGCCTTTTCGGATCCGCTCCGCCAATCCGACCTCTTCCTCGCTAGAGAGGGGTGTTGAGGAGGCGATATCCTTCAGATACAGATTCAGCGATTCACTGTCTTGTACCGAGATCCCTGTCACGATGCCGATCTCCTTCTCGTACCTGCTAACGCGTACGATCTCTCATGTGAGTTCAGCGTTGGCGCGCAGATTTTGCAGCCCAAGTCAGACGTCTGGCGGTCAGTGCTTTTTCAGTGTTTTATCGATAATATGCTATTATTAAATGCCTTGGGCAACATGTCGCGTCGATCCAGACCGTGCTCCTATGGCAGAATAGGCTGCCACAGACGGATCGTGAAGGATTATAAAGCAACTTTAATGCCATGTCAGGACCAAAGAAAGCGCAACCGTTTGTTTCGAAAGGAATTGGTGGGCAAATGGAGACTGGCATGGCGTGCGTTACAGGAAGGGGTAAATGCAAAATTTGCACCTAAAACGGGGTGTTCGATGCAAAATTTGCATTCTTCGGGCCGACTAAGAGAGGCGAAACCCATACTTCTTGAGCTTATACTGAAGGGCCCGAACGCTGATTCCCAAGATGGCGGCGGCCTTTTTCCGGTTAGACGTCACCTGTGTCACAGTATGTTCGATTAACGCTCGCTCTGCATCCTGAAGCGATCCCCCAACCTTCACGGCGACCCGATCCGAATTCGGAGTCGATTCCCGAATCCGTACCGGAAGACGGTTGTGGTCGACCTCCCGATCTGCACAAGTGACGACGACTTGCTCAACCACATTCTTCAACTCCCGAACATTTCCCGGCCAGTCATAGTCGAAAATAGACTGCATCGCGCCGGCCGTAAGGCGTTTTCGGGATTTACCGTGGAGGGGGCAGAGTTGCGCCAGGAAGGTGTCGACGAGGAGAGGGATATCCTCCTTTCGCTCTTTGAGCGGCGGCAGTTTGATTGGTACGACATTGATCCGATAGTAGAGATCTTCCCGGAACGCGCCGCGTTCGACAAGCATTTCCAAATCTCGATTCGTCGCGAAAATCGTTCTCACATCGGCCTTGATCGGCTTCATTCCGCCAACTGGTGTGTAGACCTTCTGTTCCAGAACGCGAAGTAAGTCGACCTGGTTCAGAAGGGGGATCTCGCTCACCTCGTCAAAAAACAAGGTCCCCCCCCCCGCTGCAGCAAATCGGCCCCTCTTGTCTACGTGTGCCCCGGTGAATGCGCCCTTCACGTGGCCAAAGAGTTCACTTTCAAACAGGGATTCCGGAATGGCCCCACAGCCGACCGGGACGATCGGGCCCGAAGCACGGCTACTCGTCTGCCAAATCGCCCTCGCGACCAGCTCCTTTCCAGTTCCCGTCTCGCCGGTGATCAACACCGGGACGTCTGTCACTGCCGCCTGTTTAATCGTATCACAAACGGTTCTCATGACTTCACTGCGATGGACGATCTCTTCGAAGGTCGTCGTCGAATCCAGGCGCGCACGAAGCTCCTTGTTCTCGACGACCAGTGTCTGGTGTTCCAAAAAGCGTTGAAGGGAAAGCTTGATGCGTTTGAAATCCGCAGGTTTCGTGAGAAAGTCGTAGGCGCCGAGACGCATGGCCTCAACAGCCGTTGCGACGCTGCCGTGGGAGGCCACGATAATCACACCGGTATCCGGGTTCTTTTCCTTGACCCGCTGGAGCAGAGACATCTCCGCATTTCCCGGCAGCTGTAGGTCGACAATGGCCGCATGGTAAAACCCGCGCTCCAGGCGTTCCGCAGCCTCGTGTAGCCCCTGGGCCGAATCCACGGCGTATCCGGACTCGGAGAGATGGTCCACCAAGCCCTCATAGGCGTCTCGCCCATCGTCGGTCACTAAGATCCGTATTTCGCTGGCGCGCATCTATTCCATCCGCTCGAAATCGTCAAGTCTGCCCGCAACGCAGCTCTGTCTACGGCACAGGTCTTTCGTTGGAAAAACCAGCACATGTCCACGAAAACTATTGAAGCTACACTCGATTCGCAAGCCTTAGTTCCTTTCCCAAAGACCTTGACACGCCCCTTGTCTGTGCACTATCATCAATTTCCGATGGCTGAGCCCGGACTAAGTAACGATAACCCTGTTTCGCCGTCAAGGAAGGTCGTGTCGAACTTGGTAGAGGATCTACGAAAGCGCCTGAAGACGCTTCGTGCAAAAAGCGGCCGGAAGGAATTGCCAAAGAGGCGGACTGAACTCCTTCGACGTTATCTCGACGGCACGTGGAGCGACATCCTGGCCCAACATCGATCCCAGGCCCCCGGACGGGCCGTAGTCGATGCCCTCACCCAACGCGTCGACACGCTGGTTTCCGTACTTTTTACAGAAGCCGTCCTGGATTGTGGTGGCGATCCACCCCAAGGCTACGCCGTGCTGGCCTTAGGGGGTTACGGCAGAGGCGCGCTTAACCCAAAATCAGACGTCGACCTCCTGTTTCTGTTTCGAAAAGTGGAAAGGGCGCACCCCGTTACACGCACTATCCTCCATACACTCTGGGACCTTCGCTTCGAAATCGGGTACAGTACTCGGACGATCTCGGATTGTCTCTTCGCGTCCAGAGAGGACCCCGATTCTCTTACTTCCATGTATGAAGCTCGCCACCTTGTCGGAGGCCGCGACCTGTCCGAAAAACTGGAAGATGCCCTGAATGGCCAGTTCTTTGGCCGAAGGGCCCGGGCGTTCATCGCCCAGAAAATTGAGGAACGCCGGCAAAGACACGCAAGGGCAGGGCTCTCCGTTCAGCTGCTGGAGCCGGACGTAAAAGAAAGCATGGGCGGACTCAGAGAAACCCACGCGGTCGGATGGCTGCTCAAGGCGCACGGCATCGCCGCCCCCGACGGGCTACTTGAAACACACCTGCTCAACCGCAGAAACTTCGGTCTCTTCCAGGACGCGCTGGATTTTCTGCTACGGACCCGGAACGAGCTTCACTTCCTCACCGGAAAACGTCAAGACGTGCTCGAACACGATCTCCAACCGACGGCCGCCATCGGACTCGGGTATAAAGACCAGAACGGAGAACTGGGTGTTGAGCGATTTATGCGGGATTACTATCGGCACGCCCGAAACATCAAGCACCTCTCGGACCTGATATGTGAGCGGCTCCACGGCCAGCCGTCGGTTGCCCACCGTGCGGTAGGATTCATCGTCAGGCGAACGTTGGACGATGGGTCTGTCCTTACTCATTCGAGTATCGGCCTGCCCAGAAAGCGGAAATCTTTTTTTGAAGACAATCCCTGGAGACTGCTGAGCCTCTTCCTAGACGCTCAGCGCTTCGGAGTTCCAATCAACGAACCGACCCGCCGCCGCATTCAGGACGGCATTCATCTTGTCGACGACGCCCTCCGACGCTCCAGAAAGGGCGCTCACATTTTCTTGGAGATATTGCGGGCGCCCGGGGGAGTGGCGGAAACACTACGCACGATGCACGAACTCGGCATACTTGGTGCCTACATACCCGAGTTTGACAGTCTGACCTGTCTGGTGCAGTACAATCGCTACCACATATACACCGCCGACGAGCATACCCTGTTGGCAATAGAGCATATTGAGCGCCTCTCGACCCATTCGTCAGAGGATGGAAATCTTGCCCATTTGAAACAGGCGTTTAAGGAAATTCCAAGGAAAGAGATCCTTTACCTGGCCGTCCTGTTGCACGACATCGGAAAGTCGGTCCGCGGGTCAGACCACAGCCTTGAAGGGGCCACCATGGCCAAGCGTTTCCTCTTGCGGCTGGGACTGCCATCCGAGGAGATTGACGGCATCGTCTTTCTGATAAGAAATCACCTTCAGATGTCACATATTTCACAGCGTCGGGATTTGTCCGACGAACGGATGCTAAGGGAGTTCTCCCGATCTGTGAGGCATCCGGACCTGCTGCGAATGCTCTACCTGCTCACCTATGCCGATCTTTCTGCCGTGACGCGTACGGCTTGGACGGCCTGGAAGGCTCATCTCCTTCGCGAACTTCATACCAAAACCCTACGCCTCCTGACACAAGGGGCGCCGTCTCTCGAAGAGGAGCGGCGACAGGCCGCCAGCCGAGATCTCGTCCGGGCCATCGGTGATCGTTTCGAAGAAGGCGAGGTAAAAACGCACCTCAACCGCCTTCCGCCTCACTACGCTGAACTGAATGATAGCGAAAATGTCGAAAGGCACCTCAATTTGATCCGAAAGCTCGAGAAAGCATCCGTCGCCGTCGGGTTTGCGCCGAGCCTATTCTTCTCCGAGGTCACGGTGTGTACCCGCGACAAACCCTACCGACTGTCCGAAATCTGCGGTGTCCTTTCGAGCAACGACATCAACATATTCGGGGCGCAAGCCTACACGCGCTCTGACGGCGTCGTGATCGATATCTTTCAGGTCACCACGCTCGACGAAGCGAGCCGCCGCATACACCAGCGGCAGGTGCAAAACCAGCTTGCGGGAGTCTTTCAGGAGAAAATCCGGCTGGAAGAACTCTTTATCAGACATCGGAGGCGGTGGTCCAGGCGACGGAAACCCAGCGCGAGGATCCCGACAGAGGTCCATTTCGAGAATGGCATTTCGGACAAATACACCATCATAGACATCTTCGCACAGGATGCCGTCGGACTGCTCTACAGGATCACGCGCACACTCTCAGACTTGGGTTTGGATATCGACACGGCCCGCGTCACCACCCAGGCAGACAAGGCGGTGGATTCCTTCTACGCACTACGGAAGGGCGAAAAAATCGAATCGAGGGAAATGCAGGACCCTATAAGAAAAGAACTGATCACACGAATTGAATCGTCAGCATAGAGAAAATGCTTGACAAAGCTCCGCACCTGCGTTTACTTAATGAACCTTATCTTTGGAAGCCCTCTGCAATCACCCCCCCAACCCGTATCCTATTCCTCGTAACAACGCGGCTGCGTCCCTTGTAAACCTGAAAAGAACCCGTTGGTATCGCTCACGCCCCCTCTCTAAAATTCGAGAATATGCACAACTCAATCTTAACCATGGATAGGCACGGAAATGGCGATTGAAACGAGCAAAGAAATTGAAAAGATGGACATGATCGACCTGCAGAGAATGACGATCGCTGAACTTGGCAAGCTGGCGCAGGATCTCAGCATACACGGCTACAGCAGCCAGAGAAAACAGGAGTTGATCTTTTCGATCCTTCAGGCCCAAACCGAAAAAAGCGGTCTCATCTTTGCCCAGGGCGTCTTGGAGATCCTGGATGATGGGTTCGGATTCCTTCGCTCTACCACTTACAATTACTTGCCCGGACCGGACGACATCTACGTCTCCCACTCCCAGATCAAACGATTTAACCTTCGAACCGGAGACACGATTTCCGGTCAGATTCGACCTCCCAAGGGGGACGAAAAATACTTCGCTCTGATTCGAGTGGAGGCCGTCAACTTTGAAGATCCCGAGCAAGCCAAGCAGAAAATCCTCTTTGACAACCTGACGCCCCTCCATCCTCGACAACGGATCGGCATGGAGTACGACAATAGAGATCTTTCCACGCGGATCATAAATCTCCTCACGCCCATCGGTAAGGGTCAGCGGGGCATGATCGTGGCGCCTCCTTTCACGGGAAAGACGACGCTTCTGCAGAAGATTGCAAACGCCATCACCCACAACCATTCTGAGATCGCGCTTATCGTCCTCCTCATAGACGAGCGCCCTGAAGAAGTGACCGACATGCTTCGGTCAGTCAACGGCGAAGTCATCAGTTCAACCTTCGATGAACCGGCAACGCGCCACGTTCAGGTCGCAGACATGGTCATCGAAAAAGCCAAGCGTCTCGTCGAACATCGGCACGACGTGGTCATCCTCCTGGATAGCATCACTCGCCTCGCAAGAGCCTACAACACCGTGGTTCCCCACAGCGGACGTATCCTCACAGGAGGGCTGGATTCCAGCGCAATGCAATGGCCCAAGCGATTCTTCGGCGCAGCCAGAAACATCGAAGAGGGAGGCAGTCTCACCATCATTGCGACCGCTCTGGTGGAGACCGGAAGCCGGATGGATGACGTTATTTTCGAAGAGTTCAAAGGCACGGGCAACATGGAGCTCAAGCTGGACCGGCGCCTGAGCAATCGTAGGATCTTTCCCGCCATCGACGTCACGCAGTCCAGCACACGGAAAGAAGAGCTCCTCTTGGAAGAGCGGGAGCTGAATCGCGTATGGATACTTCGGAAAATCCTTAACCAGATGCCTGCGCTCGAGGCCATGGAGTTTCTCATCGGTCGGATGTCGGGAACGAAAGGGAACGAAGATTTCCTGAACTCCATGAGCGTTCCAGTTTAGGGGCTTGTCGTTCTCGGCTCTTTGTGTATATTTTACGCTCAACTTGCGAGATCTGAGGTTGCCTGAGATGGTGAGGTGTATCGGATGAAACCGAACGTCCATCCCGATTACGTCGAAACGGCGATTACGTGCGCGTGCGGAAACTCGATTCAGACCCGGTCTACCGTACCGAACCTGCGCGTCGAAATCTGTTCCAACTGCCATCCCTTCTACACCGGAAAGCAGAAGTTGGTCGATACCGCTGGAATGGTAGAGCGATACCGAAGGCGCTACAAGATTGAGGAGAAAGAGGAAGCCGAGAAAGCAGATTCATCCAAAGAATAGGCGCAAGCGTTAAACACGATGAAGGGGTTCGGCATTCAACCTTGTTGCGAATGGCGAAACGTTCGTCGTTTTTTGTTTTCCTTCCTCCAAGAGGCTTCTTGAAGTGTTTGAACAGTTGAAACATGCCTCGGCTCGGTACGAAGAGATCGGTCGAGAGATGGCTCGCCCGGAAGTGGCATCACATCCCCGTAAGTTTCAGGAACTTACGAGGGAGTTCCACGACCTGGAGGAGATTGTCACGAACTATAGGGCATACGAAAAGGTTGTCCAGGGATTGTCTGAGGCCAAAGATATTCTCAAGTCGTCCGATGATCCTGAGCTTCTCGAAATGGCTCGCCTCGAGGAAGAGGACCTCCGGAAGCAGGAAGCCCAAATCGCTGAAAAGCTCAAATTTTTCCTGATACCCAGGGACCCAAACGACGACAAGAACACTGTGGTTGAGATCCGTGCCGGAACTGGCGGTGAGGAGGCCGCCCTTTTCGCGGCCGATCTCTACCGTATGTACACAAAGTATGCCGAACCAATGAGCTGGAAGGTGGAGTCTCTCAGCTCGAATCCCACGGGGATCGGAGGTTATAAAGAGATTATCTTCTTGGTATCAGGAAAAGGCGTCTACGGACATCTCAAGTATGAGAGCGGCGTTCACAGGGTTCAACGGATACCGGAAACGGAGTCCAGCGGCAGAATACACACGTCAACGGCGACGGTTGCCGTGCTACCCGAAGCAGAGGACGTTGAAATCGAGATCCGTCCTGAAGATCTGAGGATAGATGTCTATCGGTCGTCGGGTCCCGGTGGGCAAAGTGTGAATACAACCGACTCGGCCGTAAGGATTACTCACCTGCCATCGGGTCTCATCGTTCAGTGCCAGGATGAGAAATCGCAGCACAAGAACAAGGCCAAGGCCTTGAAAGTGCTCCGTGCGCGTCTCTTCGACATTGCCGTTCGTGAACAGCGCGAAAGGGCGTCTCAAGATCGTAGAGCCCAGGTTGGAACCGGAGACCGGAGTGCGAAGATCCGTACCTACAATTTTCCTCAGGGCCGCATTTCAGACCACCGAATAAGATTGACCCTGTATCGACTGAACGAAATCCTGGATGGGGACCTCGACGAACTCATCAACGCCCTCAAGCTGACCGACCAAGCCCAGAAACTAAGCGAACAGGAGATCTATCCGGAATCTCCTTGATACAGGTCCTTCCATCTTCAGCTACGGTCTCGGATGCCCTAACTTGGGCTGTCCAGGCGCTCACGGATGTCGGCGCAGGCTCGCCCCGTCGTGAGGCCGAATGGCTGCTGGCTGACCTTCTTTCCACGACCCGAGCCAACCTGTATCTCAACGCTCACCGGATCCCGACTCAGAATCAACGCGAATGCCTGCGGGCGTCCGTAGCGCGGCGCGGACAGCACGTTCCCATCCAGCATGTCCTGGGCAAAACGGAATTCTATGCCCTGCCGTTTTCGATCACGCCAGATGTCCTCATCCCCAGGCCGGAGACTGAAATTCTGGTGGATGCCCTGATCGTCCGCTTCAAAAGCGTGCTGTGTCCAAAGATCCTCGACATCGGAACCGGGTCTGGCGCGATTGCCGTGGCGCTGGCCCGTAACCTCGATTCCAGCCGCCTGATCGCAACAGATATATCGCTCCGGACACTGAACGTCGCCTCGGAGAACGCAAGACTCAACGACACAGCCGACCGCATTTCGTTCGTCCTGTCTGATCTCTTTTCCGCGTTGCGTCCAGCCCCTCTGTTTCACGCCGTCGTCTCAAACCCACCCTACGTGACGTCCGGCGAACTCCTCCACCTGCCCGAAGAAGTACGAGAACACGAACCCGGCGTCGCTTTGGACGGGGGTCCGGACGGGCTCCGGTTCTATTTTCCCCTGATCGAGAAAGCAAGTAGCTACCTTCGCCCGAAGGGCTGGTTGGCGATGGAAGTAGACGATCGGCGGGCACACCTCGTAAGTTCCCTGCTGTCCCAGACGTTCGAATTCGGGACCCCGGAAACGATCCGGGACTTGAGCGGTCGAAACCGTGCACTGCTTGCACAGAAGCGCCCGGCACGACTCCCTTGAACGCGTTCTCCGTGCCCGACGCCACCTCGCCGACTCTCGAGATGAGGGACTGAATTAGTCCGATCTGTTTGACGCTGGAAAGGGTTGACAAAGGAGGCCCCTTTGATTAATTTGACGCAACTTACGTCCTCTTGTCCCCGGCATTCCCACCCCGGATGGATCCATGTTCGACCGAATCATCTCCCCGATTTTCCTCCAGATTGAGCGCTTCGAGCAACGCCTGGACCAAGCGCTCAACTCCGACGTTGAACATGTCCAGTTGATGTCTGATCACCTGCTGAAGACACGGGGAAAGCGATTTCGACCCGCACTTTCACTGCTGACTGCCGAAGCGATCGGCGATTGCTCCGACAAGGTGATTGAGGCTTCCGTAGGGATAGAACTTATCCACTTGGCCACGCTCATACACGACGATGTGATCGACCTCGCCGAGACCCGCCGCGGCACGGAAGTGCTCAACTTTCGGTGGGGAGATCATTCTGCCGTGTTGATGGGCGACTTTCTCCTTGCCAAGGCCCTCGAGGTCCTCGTCAACCTCAACTCCATGGAGGTGATGGCGGCCTCTACGCGGGCGACACGGCGGATGATAGAAGGCGAGATTCTGGAGATTCAGCGAGGCGCCGATGCTGAGAGTACGAGCTACTTCCATATGATCGACAAGAAAACGGCTTCGCTCATGGCCCTTGCGTGCGAAGTCGGCGCTATTTTGGGCGGAGGCACGCCGGAACAGATCGCTCAGATGTTCTCCTTCGGTAAAGAGGTTGGGATTGCCTTTCAGATCACGGATGATCTGCTCGACTTCATAGGCGACGCGAAGTCATTAGGCAAACCGGTGGGGAACGACGTTCGGGAAAAGAAGGTCACGCTCCCCCTGATCCGAGCGCTCGCAAATTGCCAGAACGGAGAGGCAGAACAGATTCAGGCGAAGGTACGCAATGGAATCGACTCGAACGAAGACTTTCGGCAGGTTATCCACTTCGTGCGACGATACGGAGGGATCGAAGAAGCCAGAGAAGAAGCTCGAACCTATGCGAAGTCTGCCTTGAAAAATCTGGATCCTCTGCGCTCTTCCGATGCGCGCGAAGCCCTGGAACTCGCCGTGCAGCACGTTGTCAATCGTGAGCACTAATTTGGCCAACGCAGACAGTAGCTTCTTCCTCCCTAGGACGTCCCTATTTCAATCCCTCATCCATAACAACCGATTCACAGATCATCAGTGTAGAGATCCTCGATGAAGCGAGACACGTGGCGGCTGGTGCTCATTCTGGCGACCGTTGTAATTGCCCTGTTCTACCTCTATCCTAGCTACAGGTTCTATTTCGCTCCACCGGAAGATCTCGACGATCTGGAACGCGCCAAACGGAACGCGATCAATCTTGGCCTGGATCTTCAGGGCGGAATTCACTTGGTCATGGAAGTGGATCCCAGCGAACTCTCTGAAGATGAACGAGCCGATGTGGTCGATCGCGTCAAGGAGATCATCAGCAATCGCGTCGACCAGTTCGGCGTCGCAGAACCGATTATCCACCGAGAGGGAGACTGGCGGATCGTTGTCGAGCTGCCCGGCATTCAGGAAGTCGAGCGCGCAAAGGACCTCATCGGGAAGACGGCGCGGCTGGAGTTCAAGATTCTGAAGCCAGTTCAAGAGCGCGGAACCCTCCTGGACAGGATTGAGGCCCACCTCGCGGTGACTTACGATGACACGACCGACGCGGAGCCAGAGGGACTGTTTGAGGAACCTGAAGAGGAGCGGCCATCTTTGAAGCGGTACCTACTCTCCTACGGAGACGACGACTGGGTCGTCTCCGAGGACGATCTGCAGAAGGTGAGGCGGATCTTGAATCAACCGGGTGTCAAAAAGCTCGTTCCAACCGACGGAACGCTCCTTTGGGGCAGCAAGGCTGAGGCGTTGTCAGACGGACGGAGGTATCGTCGGCTGTATTACCTTGAAGCTCGCATAGAAATGACGGGCGAAACCATAAGCGACGCCAAGGTGTCCAAGGGCCAATCGTTCGAGAACGCAGGCCAGCCGATCGTGAACCTTACCATGAAGGACGAGGGGGTAAAGATCTTCTCCCGGGTGACCGGAGCGCACGTTGGCGAAAGGATGGCGATCATCCTGGACAACCGAATCTATTCTGCGCCCACGATCCAGACCAAAATCCGAGACGGCAGGTCCATCATAACGGGCAGCGGTTCGACTGAAGAAGCCAAAGACTTGGCCATTGTCCTCCGTTCCGGTTCTCTTCCTACAAACGCCGAAATCGTAGAAGATCGAACCGTCGGCCCCTCTCTCGGAAAAGACTCTATAGAGCAAGGTAAGAAAGCGGCCGCGGTCGGCCTCGTGATTGTGATGCTTTTCATGGTCGCTTACTACGGCCTTTCCGGATTCGTGGCGAACCTTGCGCTCGTCTTGAATCTGGTGTTTGTCTTGGCGATTCTGGCCGGTTTTGGCGGCACACTTACACTGCCCGGGATAGCCGGCATCATCCTCACAATCGGCATGGCCGTCGATGCAAACGTGCTCATCTTCGAGCGAATCAGAGAAGAGATCCGGAACGGAAAGACGATTCGGCCCGCCATCGAGAACGGCTATGGTAGAGCCCTACTGACGATCGTAGATGCCAACCTGACAACCGTCATTACGGCGGTTGTCCTCTATCAGTTTGGAACAGGCCCCATCAAGGGGTTTGCGCTCACATTGATGATTGGCATCATTTCCAGCATGTATACAGCCCTGTTTGTCACCCGAACGATATTCAACACGCTCATCCAACGCTGGCAGTTGACCTCGATCAGCATCGGACGGCTGCGCATCTTCGGGGAGACTTCGTTCAACTTTCTGCGCATTCGCAGGGCAGCCTTTGTGGGATCCGTGCTGGTTGTGCTCGTGGGCCTGGGTTCAACTGTCACCAAAGGCGGCTATAACATCGGAATCGACTTTGCAGGAGGCACACTCCTGGAGCTCCATTTCACGCCGGCCGTGCCCGTGGGCGAAATTAGAGAGGCCCTCGGCCGGGTGGATCTGGAAGAGAGAGTCGTGGACTTGAGACAGAGTGAAATCAAACAGTTCGGTCCACCCACCGATGTCCTCATCAGGGTCGAGGAAGAGGCGAAGGGCACCCTTGTGGCCGATGCCATTAAGAGACGACTCAGAGCTCGATTTGCCTCCTCTATCGGAGACGAAACAGAATGGCTTCGACGTCAGGAGGCGGTCGGCCCCAAAATCGGAAGCGAGTTGAAACAGGACGCCATAAAGGCGATTTTGCTCTCCATGGTCCTGATCATCCTCTACATCTGGTGGCGTTTCAAACAGATTCAGTTTGGGATCGCCGCTGTCGCTGCCCTCCTTCACGACGTGCTGATCACACTTGGGATCTTCTCGTTGACAAACAAGGAGATTTCATTGGCGATTGTGGCCGCGCTCCTTACGATCGTAGGCTATTCCCTGAACGACACGATTGTTGTGTTCGACAGAATACGAGAAAACCTAAACCTTTATCGCAGGGACAGCTACAGAAATATCATCAATAGAAGCATCAATGACTGTCTCAACCGAACCGCACTCACCTCTGGCACGACCCTGCTGGTTGTTCTCGCACTGTTCGTCTCCGGAGGGGAGGTCATAAAAGACTTCGCCTTTGCCCTAGTCATCGGGGTTTTCGTAGGAACCTACTCGTCCTCCTTCGTCGCAAGCCCCTTGGTGCTGGAGTGGCAAGCCGCGTCCGAACGCCGCGCCAGCGCTGCGAGTCGGCGGCGCGCGTCCTGATTTGCCCCAAAGAGAAGAAAACGAAAAGGCCCGGCGAGACATCGACGCCGGGCCTTTTTTTTCAGTCCATTGCAGGATCTAGATTCAAAATAGGCCCGCTTGGCCCCGACCGGGTTGCTTGCGTTGCATGATCTGGAATTGCTCGCCTTTTGGAATTCTTCCTCACCAGCGGTTTATCCCTGACGAATTCATCGGCATTCACTCCGCAAGGCTAAGATCGTGAAGCCGTCTACCGGAGCCCCAGCTTTGAATGTCGTTGACATCGACGAAGAATTTCACCATTCATGCGTCGTCGCCGGTTGGCCGCCGCATAGCAGCGGAACTTGAGGATGCGCGTCCTGTCGGGGTGCAACTCCAGGCAGAATTTCGCCAGTCTCGCCCGAAAGTCCGCCAGGAACCGTGTCGGCATTCGGCCGGTGTTGGAAGCTGGCCACACGTCGTCAGCGGAACCACGAGAATGACCTAACCCCGGGCGTGGCACCGGCGCCAGGTCTGGGCCCACACGTCCGAAGACGTAGTGCCGGTAGAGATTTGCCAACAGAGGGCCTGTGCTTGACCCCTGGGGCACCCCCTCTTCCGCCCGCCGCCGCGTGCCCACGTGCCCTCTTCCAACACGCCCGCCTTCAGCCACTTCTTGAGGCTGCGGTGGGCGCGCCGGTCCCGAATTCTACAGACAACTTTCGCATCTCACACCTCGCCGGTTTAACCGGCGCACGGAGAGAGCCATGATTCGCCTCGTATCTGGTTTTTGGTTATGCCTGATCTTCGCTGGCCAAGTGCTCGGGCATGAAGGAGGTCTGGATGCCCACGGGGGTCACAATAACAGGAAGACCGGGACTTATCACTTCCACCGTGGGCGGCTTGCCGGAGATTCGTTCGGCTCCAAAATCGAGGCCATGGATGCTCTGACTCCAGCCGATGAATCGCGGGAAATCCCCGGTCGCACCGAGCCACCTCCAGCTCGGCCTGATTCCTTGGATTGGAGTGAAGCGGAAACGTTCCCCGTGTCGCGAGTGCTTGATGGGGACACCGTCGAGCTGAGAACGGATCTCGGGCTCGTTAAAGCCAGGCTCATTGGCGTCGATACGCCTGAAACCGTACATCCTCAAAAGCCGGTGCAGTACTATGGTCGCGAAGCATCGCTCTTCCTAAGCAACTTGCTGAAGGGAGAGTCCGTATATGTCACATACGACCACCAACGGAAAGATAGGTATGGCCGGTTGCTGGCATACCTGTACCGGGTGCCTGACGGGTTATTCATTAACTTGGAAATCATCCGGCAAGGCTACGGACACGCCTATACGCGATTCCCGTTCAGGCATTTGGAACTTTTCCGCGAGTATGAACGATGGGCGCGAAGGGCTGAGAAGGGAATGTGGAGTCGGTTTGGGCGGTAAGTGGAGGCCTACAATTATCGGGGATAGAGGTGGTCTTCAACTGTCTCTAGGACAGCTTGTCTAGAACTGATAGGTGCGCTTCGTCTCCTTCCTCTCTTGCCGGTCGTCTTGATCCATTCGCACTGCCAAATGGTCCGGACAGGGATGTTTTGGCGCGGCTCCCGGAATAAAAACCTCCTCAAAACGCGTTGGACAGTATATGGAGGCAACTTTATGGGTATCTCCGCAGACTTCCACTTGCACGACCGTATCAGGCAACTCGAAATCCTCCTCCGGTAGATTTAGGAGGTTGTGCACCCGTTTCATGAACCTCGCCCAGATCGGCATCGCCACCACCGAGCCCGCCATCCGATTCCCGAGAGAAACTTTCGAATCAAACCCGACCCATACGCCAGCCACGATTCGTGGTGTGAACCCAACAAACCAGGCGTCCACAAAGTTCTGCGTCGTGCCTGTCTTTCCCGCCGCGGGCCGCCTGAAACCGTATTGTGTACGGGCACTGTATGCCGTTCCGCTGCTCAGATCCATAACCGATCTCAGCAGGCTCGCCATGACGGCCGCCGTCGCCTCCTTCAAAACCACTTCTTTCGTGCCCTGCGTGCGTTCTTCCAGGACGCTCCCGCCCTTGTTTGCGACCTTCAACACGGCAACCGGAGATACGCGAATTCCCCGATTTGCAAAGACCCCGAATGCCGATGTCAAGTCGATCAGTTTGACCTCGCTCGTGCCCATACCCAGAGAGAGCACGGGGCGAATCGGAGTCGAGATTCCCATCCGCCGCGCATACGTCCGAGCCACTCTAGGCCCGATCTGTTCCAGCAGTCTGGTGGTGACGACGTTGCGCGACATGGCCAACCCCTCGCGCATCGTCATCCAGCCCAAGAATTTCCGATCATAGTTTTCCGGACGCCATAGAGACCCATCCCCCATTTTGATCGTGATTGCCGTGTCGGGCAATCGCATCGTCGGCGGATACCCCTTGTCGATTGCCGCTGTGTATATGAACGGCTTGAATGATGACCCCGGCTGTCTGAGGGCCTGTAGCGCACGATTGAATTTGCTCTCATTGAAGTCTCTCCCTCCGACCATGGCAAGGATGAGCCCGGTGCTCGGATCCAACGCCACGAACGCCCCCTGAACCACGGTGGCGGCCAGCGTATCCTCACGGGTTTCAACGCCTTCCCAGAAGGCAGAATCTGGGGGATTGCGTAGCCGATCCCGATCCACTTTTCTCTGAATTTCCTCAAGCTGCCTTTGAAGCTCCTCTTCTGCGATACGCTGGACACGGCTGTCCAGAGAAGTGAAAACGGAGGCACCGCCGTAGAGCACCTCAAACCCATGCGTCGCCTCCATGTGCTGGCGGATGTACTCCGTAAAATAGGGAGCTTCTCCAGATTCCTGTTCCCGTTGCCTCAGCATGATAGGCCGAAGGCTTGCCGAACGAAGATCGGAGGTTGAAATCTTACCCTCGAGATACATCCTTTTCAGGACCCAATCGCGCCGCTCGATCGCTCGCTTGGGATAACCAATGGGCGAGTAGTAATACGGTCCCTTCAACAGACCCACCAGCAATGCGCACTCGTCCAGCGTCAGCTCAACAGCGTCTTTCCCGAAGAATCCGTGTGCTGCCGCTTGGATCCCCCAAGCCCCTCTCCCGAAGAGCATCTGGTTGAAATACATCTCCAGAATCTCTTTCTTCGTGTAGGTCCGCTCTAACAGCACGGCGGTCAGCTGCTCCTGGAATTTCCGACCCCAAGTCTGATCGCGTGTAAGAAACAGGTTTCGCGCCAACTGCTGCGTGATCGTGCTCGCGCCGTGGCCCTTCAGGCTCCCCTCCCTCAAGATATTTCTGACGACCGCCCGAAAGATGTCGGGCAGACTGACCCCCCAGTGGCTCCAAAAGCGCTGGTCTTCGGCCGAAATCAGGGCATCGACCGCAAATTTCGGCAGCTGACTGTATGAAATAGGATCGCGCCTCTGCACCCAGTATTTTCTCAGGACCACCCCGTCGGAAGAATAGATGATGGTCGTCTCAGCCAGGTCCACCTTCTCAAGCTTCTCAAAAGAAGGCAGTCCTTCCCTAAAATGCCACACCGCGCCTGCGGTCACGGCGATGAAAATGAGGGCGGAAATGGCGCAATAAAACAGAATCTGCCTAAAGCAATGTCCGACCATTCAATCCTCTAGACCCGAAAAGGCCAGGGCGGTCAAATTCTCCTCCAACTTGGAGAGCGAGGTTTGATACGCCTCCAGGCGCCGGCGCTCTTTGTCCACGATCGCCGAGGGCGCCTTCTCCAAGAAGCCCTCGTTGCCCAGTTTCCTCTCCAGTCCGAGGACAACCTTCCTCAACTTTCCGATCTTCTTTTCTAGGCGATCTCGCTCTCGTGCAACGTCGATCAATCCCTCTAGGGGTAGATAGACATCCACATCGGGCAGCACCGCACTCGCGCACGTGGCTGGCCGATCCAGACGATTGCCGATCTTGAGGTTCTCAACTTTGGCCAACGCTCGAATGTATTCACGCCCCGCATCGAGAAAGGTTGCAACCGGACCGGATCCGGTGCTCAACAAGACGTCGACCCGTTTTCCGGGCGGTACCCTCATTTCTGCCCGGATGTTCCTGACCGCTCCGACGATCCCTTGCAACAGCGCCATTCTTGATTCTTCGATCTCGTCGAAGCGCGCCCTGTCGCATACGGGCCAGGGTGCCAGAATCAGAGCATCGCCCTGATGGGGAAGTTTCTGCCAAAGCTCTTCCGAGATAAAGGGCGTGATCGGATGGGCCATTCTCAAGGTCCCTTCCAGGACGTGGACGAGCACGGACTGCACGCGCCTTCGATCCTGCTGATCGGATCCGTTCAAACGGACCTTGGCCATCTCCAGGTACCAGTCGCAGTACGAATTCCACACGAATTCGTATAGACTACGGGCAGTCTCGTCGAATCGATAGGCCTCGAGCGACGCCGTAACGGATTCGATCGTTCGATGATAGAGGCTCATGATCCAGCGGTCGGCTGAATCCTCAAGGTGCTCAGGAGGCGTCAAACAAACCTGATCGTCCAAGTTGATCTCTACGAAGCGTGCCGCGTTCCAGATCTTGTTGCAGAAGTTTCGGCAGGACTCCGCAACGGGCGAGTCCTGCAAACGGTTGTCGACAACCGCTGCATCGAAGCGGATATCCTGAGCGCTTCCGCACTGGTAGAGCAGCGACAGACGCGTTGCGTCCGCACCGTATCGATCGATCAGCTCCCGGGGGTCGATTCCGGTTCCGAGCGACTTGCTCATCCGCCTTCCATCGCGCGTTTGCACAGTCGGATGAACCAGCACCGTCCTGAAGGGAACCTCGTGAACGAACTCGGCCGCGGTCATCACCATTCGAGTCACCCAGAGGTAGAGGATCCCTCGATCGGTGATCATCAGATCGGTCGGATGAAACGTCGCCAAGTCTTCCGTGGACTCGGGCCATCCCAGCGTCGCGAAGGGCCAGAGCGCAGAGCTAAACCAGGTGTCGAGCACATCCGGGTCCTGCTCGTAGGCTTCCAACCCCTCTGGTGGCTCCACCTGGATCTTGACTTCACCCGTCTCCCTGTGGGTCCATACCGGGATGCGATGCCCCCACCAGATCTGGCGCGAGATACACCAGTCACGGACGTTTTCAAGCCATTTGATCGAATAGGTCCGAAATCGGTCCGGAACGTAAGTCACTTCGCTCCGCCGCAGTGCAGGGAGCGCCAGTTCAGCAAGGTCACGCATTCGCACGAACCACTGTTCCATCGGGAGGGGCTCGATGACCGTGCCGCACTTGTCGTGGTGCGGGACCGCGTGGAGGTGGTCCGTCACCTTCTCCAGGAGACCCAGCTCCTTCAGCGCCTCCACTACCGATTTCCGGCACGCATAGCGATCCTGGCCGGCGAACCGCCCCGACTCGGCCGTCATCGACGCGTCACGTCCGATCACCTGGATTTCGGGCAAGTCGTGGCGCTGTCCGACCTCGTAATCGATCGGGTCGTGCGAGGGCGTAACCTTCACTGCTCCGCTTCCCATCTCCGGATCGGCATACTCATCCGCCACGATCGGGATCTCACGGTCCATCAGAGGCAACACGACTCTCTTCCCGATCGCCTCGGTCCATCGGCCGTCTTTCGGATGGACGGCCACCGCAGTGTCTCCCAGCATGGTCTCAGGGCGGGTCGTCGCAACGACCACGGTCGGTGCGCCTGCTACTCCCGGGTATCGGATGTGCCAGAGATGTCCTTTGAGTTCCTTCTCTTCCACCTCGAGATCGGAAATCACCGAACCGCAGCGCGGACACCAGTTCACCATCCGCCGGCCGCGGTAGATCCAGCCACGCTCGTGGAAACGGACGAAGGTCTCCAGGACGGCGCGCGTGTAGCGCTTGTCCATCGTAAACCGTTCTCGCGACCAGTCGTAGCTGCAACCCAGATCTCTCAGCTGTTGGAGGATCGTGTCTCCGTGATGCTCCTTCCAGGACCAGATGCGTGCCATCATCTCTTCGCGAGAGATGTCGTGTCGCGTCCGCTTCTCTTCCGCGAAAAGCTGCTGTTCCACCTTCATTTGGGTGGCGATCCCCGCGTGGTCCGTACCCGGCAAACAGAGCGTGCGATAACCCTGCATACGCTTCCATCGAATCACCGTATCGTGAATCGCGTGCTGAAGCGCATGGCCCATGTGCAACTCCCCAGTCACGTTGGGAGGGGGAATCGTGATGGAATAGCATGCGCCCACCTTGCCCGTTTCTGGACGAAAATAGCCCTGGTGCTCCCAGAACGAATACCACTTCCGTTCAATTTCGTCTGGATCGTATGTCTTGGCCAATGTCTCTCTCATGCTCCGAACTCAGGAAGTAAAACGACGCTGCGAAGCGGGTTGCGTTCTGTCTCGGCCGAAGGCCGGACAGAACGGATGCGGATCATACGACTGGACGAACAACAGGTTCCCTTGGGGCCGAGAAAAGATAAGGGAGTTGTCATTTAGGGGAAGTCGCGCCTTGCGATTCCACGGCGACCAAGCGGAGGCGCTTCAGAACCGCTGACCCACAGCGGCCCCGGTCGCACCGTCAAAGCAGGAGCCGGCGTTCAATCGTTCGCGAGTTCTCGATGTCCATACGCCAATGATGGACCCGACAAACGGCAGAAATCAATCCACTATTTCGTGATAGACCCTTGGGGAGCGTCGACCGATTCTGCAGCCAACATCCGGTCTAGGAATTCAAGGCTCCTGGCCCCATAGCGGCTTTCGACGTAATAGTCGAAAAACTCGCGGAGTGCGGTACGCACCATGGCCCGGTCAATTCCTCGAAACTGATCCAGATCGATCTCTTCAGGCCGACGACGCGCCAATCCGTCCAGGAAGCTGACCGTAGAACGACGGAGTTGTATGTCACCTAACCTGCATCTGTCGCACACCACGCCTCCCTGCCGGGGGCTGAAACAAACCAGGGTCGTGGGAAGTGAGCCGCCACACTTCACGCAATCGTTCAGGTGAATCCGATAGCCCAACGAAGCCGCAGCCTTGAGTTGAAACGCCCAAAGGGGGAGTTCAACGGCCGACATCGGAACGGTCCCCATCCACGCGATGCACAGGACCAAAGCGTGTAAGAGCGAGACGTTCCGGCCTTCCTCAGACGTCGCGCCGTGGGCCAAATCGCAAATCGTGCTCGCAAAAACCAACCTCCGGTACTCAGCTTTGACCTCCGAGAAGGGGTTGCGTATGTCCGCTTCGATCAGCGACTGTAGCTCTCTACCTTCTCGCCTGAAATAGTGATATACCCCCCAGGTAATCGGTTCCAGACTGGCGCCGAACTTGCTTTTCGGCCGCCGAGCCCCCTTGGCGGCAAAGCGAAGCTTCCCCTCCTCTCTCGTGAAGACAACCACAACCTTGCTGCTCCCGCTCATCCTGTAGGAGCGAAGCACCAATCCTTCCACTCGGCAGATCATGGCCCTCTTTCTCGAGCCGCCTTCGGAGAGTGAGGATACACCATGTAGACGGTTTCTTTCTCTTTTACCATGCCGTAACGCTCGCGCGCAACGCGTTCAATCGTCTCCAAATCCGACTCCAGCGCGGCGATCTCTTTCTCCATCCGCAAATTGGCGGCTTTGATCTGTTCTATTTCCTGAGCCAACGCCACGATCCGGCGGTCGTGGTGCCACGCTTTGAACAATCCATTGTCGCCGAGGAGAACCAGATACGAAAAAAGCAAGACCGGCAAAAACAGAATAACCCGTCGCGCCCGTTTCCTCGGACCGGATGGGGTTTGAGCGTTGTCTCGGTAGAATTTCACCGGCTTGGCCCCGCAGCAGTCAACTAGACCCGCCTATAAGCTTCCTCTGGACGAAAGACGGGCTTACCGACTTCAACCCAGCGGCCACCCTCGCTTCGCCGAAAGAAGCAGGATCGAAATCCAATATGACACGCTCCGCCTTCTTGGCGGACCTTGAAAAGGAGTGCATCTCCGTCACAATCGATGCGGAATTCCACAACTTCCTGCGCGTGGCCAGAAGAGGCCCCCTTCACCCAGATCTGCTGCCGGCTTCGTGACCAATAGGTCATTTTTCCGGTCTCCAAGGTCAGGCGAAGGCTCTCGATGTTCATGTAGGCCTGCATCAAAACCTCACCGTTCTCAGCATCCTGAGCGATGGCTGGCACGAGCCCCTGCTCATCGAACTTTATCAGTGACAGATCCATCGTCCTTAATTGCCCTTGTCGGAAACGACCATGTTATCCCGGTGAATAACCTCCTCGCCCGACTCGACGGTCAAGATCGAAGCAACCTCGGAAGTCTTCCTCCCGAGAATCTTTCTAACGTCTCCTGACCCGTAGCGTGCCAGACCACGGGCGACCTCTCTTCGGCCGGGGTCTTCCACCCCGATCAACTCTCCTGCCGCAAACTCCCCCACCACTTCCAGAACGCCGGAAGGGAGCAGACTCTTTCCACGCTGCCAGATCGCCTCCGCTGCACCCTCGTCGACAATCACGGTCCCCTTCCTGTGCAGGCCGGCAAGCCACAGCTTGCGGCTCTTCACTCGACCCCTCTTGGGCAGGAACAGCGTTCCCACCTCTTCACCGGACAGAAGATCGGTTATTCGGGTGGTCAGGCCGTTCGCGATGACCATTGCCCGGCCACCTCGGGTCACATTTTCCGCCGCCTGAAGTTTCGTTCGCATCCCTCCCAGGCCCAAGTCGCTACGCCCTGCTCCGACGCGTTCGATCATCTCGCTCGTGACCTCATCCACAACCGATAAAAATTCAGCATCACGAGTCCTGACCGGATCGTCAGAAAACAATCCATCGACGTTGGTCAGGACCGCCAGGAGGTTCGCATCGATCAGATGGGCGACCAACGCCGAGAGTCGATCGTTGTCCCCCACTTTGATTTCCTCAACCGCGACGCTGTCGTTCTCATTCACGATCGGAACGGCCCCCAGCCGGAAGACCTCTTCGAGTGTATTGCGCACGTTCACGTATCTCTGGCGGTCGTCCAGATCGTCCGCAGTCAGCAAGACCTGCCCGACCGCCACGCCGTGTTCTCGGAACGCCAGTTTGTAGACGTCCATCAGCAGAACTTGGCCGACGGCTGCAGTGGCCTGCAGTTCGGGTATCTTGGACGGCCTAACCTTCAGCCCCAGATGGCCCATTCCTGCTCCGACAGCCCCGGAAGAGACGATCGCGACCTGCACGCCCAGAGACCTGACGCGAGCCACGTCTTCAGCCAGCCGATAAATGGCGGTCTGGTTCAACTCATTCTGATGGACGGTCACGACGCGTGAACCCAACTTGATGACAACGCGTTTCAGGTCCTTGAAGAGTTCACGCCTTGACGTGTTGGCCATTCTGAATCCCATGTCCTCTATAGATGGCGATTCTCGTCCACAGTGACGATCATCCCACGCCTCCCACTTCCAACTCGACTTTCGTGCGCACCAGGACACCTCGATCGGCCAGGTATTGCTTTACTTCCGGAATCCCGTAATGCTGGAAGTGGAAAATGGAAGCCGCCAAAGCGGCGCTCGCCTTTCCCCGAGAAAGCACCTCATACACGTGGTCCGGCCCGCCACATCCCCCTGAAGCGACGATCGGTACGTCCACCCGTTCGGCCACCGCCCGGGTCAACTCAACATCGTAACCATCCCGCGTTCCATCGGCATCGATGCTGTTCAACACAAGCTCTCCAGCGCCCCGATCGACGAGCTCCTCCGCCCACTCCAACGCGTCGCGCCCGGTTGGCGTGCGTCCTCCATTGATGACGACCTCCCAGCGCGGACCGCATGCTTCCCGACCCCTTCGAATCGCGTCCAGAGAACCGACGATGGCCTGCGAACCGAAGATCTCAGCCCCCTGCGTGACAATGTTCGAGTTTTCAACTGCAGCCGAATTCAACGAGGCCTTCTCGGCCCCACCTTCGATAATCGTTCGGATGTCCTCCAGGGTTCGTACGCCTCCTCCCACGGTGAATGGAATGAACACCTGTTCCGAGACGCGTTGAACGAGCTCCGCGACGATGTTCCGTTTTTCCGCAGAGGCCGTGATGTCGTAGAAGACCAGCTCGTCAGCCCCTTCGGCATCATAGCGACGGGCGAGCTCAACCGGATCACCGGCGTCCTTGTCTGCCGAAAATTTTACGCCTCGAACGTTTCGTCCGTTCTTAACGTCGAGACAGGGAATGATTCGCTTGGCCAACATCGAAAGGATCCCGGACACAAACAGTCAACGGGGTTCACGACAGTTCTGCGAAATTCTTCAGAATCAGAAGACCCAAGGCCTGGCTCTTTTCCGGGTGAAACTGGATGCCGAAGGCATTCTCCCTGGCGGCGATGGAGGTATAGTCCCTGGAATAGTCGGTCGTCGAAACGACATCTCCCTCATCGTCGGGATCGACATAATATGAATGTACGAAATAGAAGAACGATCCGTTAGGCACCCCGCTCAAAATCGGGCTCTTCTTGCGAATGTGGATCTGATTCCATCCGATCTGCGGGACGCGATCTCTGTCTGGAAACCTCCGAACCTTGCCGGGCAGAATGTTGAGCCCGGCGTGACGGCCCATCTCTTCGCTTTCCGAAAATAGAAGCTGCAGGCCCAGGCAGATCCCCAGGAAGGGCCGCCCCTCCGAAATCGACTTCAATATTGGATCGATCAGCCCCGCCTGTTTCAGATTGGCCATCGCGTCCCCGAACGCGCCGACGCCTGGAAGCACGATCCGCTCCGCCGCCGCGATAGATGCCGGATGGTTTGTGATGGTGGCCGCGTGTCCGACCCGCTCGAAGGCCTTCTGCACGCTCCGAAGATTGCCCGTTCCGTAGTCCACGATGGCGATCACTTCAAGCCCCCAACGCTTTAGATCGTCGCGTGGCCGATTCCACGGCCCCTGTAACAGCCGATCGGAAGCCGCCCTGTTCCATGGTCTGAAGCCCAGCGAGCGTGGTCCCGCCCGGCGAGGTCACCCGATCCCTCAACTCCTTCGGATGGCACCCAGTCTCCAAAACCATTTTCGCAGCGCCGAACACCGTCTGGATCGCAAGTTTCAAGGCTGTATCCCCCGGCAAGCCTGTCCTCACCCCGCCATCCGTCAAGGCGTCGATCATCTCGTAGACATAGGCCGGACCACTCCCCGACAGCCCAGTAACGGCATCCATCTGCGCCTCTTCCACTTCTATGGTCTCCCCTACCGACCCAAGCACGTCTCGCGCAACGCGCAGATGATCCCGCGTGGCATACCGACCCCCGCAGAGCGCCGACATCGCCGCTCGAACCTGCGCCGGGATATTCGGCATCGCCCGGACCACCGGCATCTCCGCTGTCAAGAACGCCTCGATCGTCGATGTGCGGACACCGGCCATGATGGAAACCAGAAGCTGCGTCGGCATCAACAGGTCGCTGAACGTCCCCACGGCCTGCCGCCAGACCTGCGGCTTGACCGCAAGCACGATCAGATCGTGCTTGGACACGACTCGCGCAGCCTCTACACTCGCATTCACACCGAACTCCCTCTCGAGGCGCCGCACCTGGTCTGCCACGACATCGACCGCCGTGATGCGACCCGGAGGGTAAAGTCCAGACTCAACCATCCCTGCGACAAGGGCAGATCCCATACCGCCCGCGCCGATAACGGCGACACCTGTCATCCGATTCGTCTCCATAGCCAAAACAGGAGCCTCTACCGCTCAAACTGCAGTTAGCCATCCGTGTCGGTCTTCCACCTCTCCGGTGGTGATTGCGAAGAACGCCTCCTGAAGCGCCTTTGTGATCGGTCCCCGGCGTCCATCTGCGATCTCGATCTGATCGATTTTAGATATCGGCGATATTTCAGCAGCACTGCCGGTGAAGAAGACTTCGTCGGCGATATAGAGCGACTCTCTCGGAATCGGTCGCTGCGTGACCTCATATCCAAGTTCGCGCGCAAGCACTATAACGGAATGCCGCGTGATCCCGGGAAGGATGGAAGAGCCGGTATCCGGCGTGTAGATATTGCCGTTGCGGGCCATGAAGATATTCTCTCCGCCGCCCTCGCTCACGTAACCATGCGTATCCAGGGCAATCCCTTCGACATATCCGTCGCTTTTTGCCTCCATCTTGACCAACTGAAAGTTCATGTAGTTGGAGCCCGCCTTCGCCAGAGCCGGCATGGTATTCGGCGCCAGCCGGGTCCAGGATGAAAAACGGACCGAAACCCCCTTTTCCAACGCTTCGGTGCCCAGGTAGGCACCCCATTCCCAGACAGCGATCACGACATCTACAGGACAGGAAGTGGGGTCTACGCCCAGCTCCCCGTATCCGCGAAAGGCGATAGGACGCACGTAACACGCACGAAGTCCATTGGTCCGGATCGTCCCGAGGCACGCTTCAGCGATCTCTTCACTGCTATAGGGAATCGGCATCCGGTAGATCTTGGCCGAATCGAACAACCGACGAATATGATCTCCCAAACGAAAACAGGCGGGACCCCGTTTCGTGTCGTAGCACCTCAAACCCTCGAACACACTCGACCCGTAGTGGACCACGTGGGAGAGCACGTGGATGCTCGCGTCGTCCCAGTTGACGAACTCACCGTTGAACCATATCTTCTCACTCTTTGGAATTGGCATAGGCTGTTTCTCGTGTGCCGAAGCCGGTCAACGACCTCATGTCAGACCGCCGACGCGAACGGTCAGAAGGTTCCGTCGGGCCTTTGCGACGCCCCTTTTGAAAGCGGCTGCAAGGCAAGAAATTTGCGACAAATCCGCTCGTACTGTTCGACCGAAAGCCTTTCCGGGCGAGCATCCGGATCTACGCCGACGTCCAAAAGCAGGTTGTCGAGCGTATGCGCGCCCCCGCGAATCAGACCTGGAATCGTGTTCTTCAGCATCTTTCGGCGTTGGTTGAATGCGGTGCGCACGATCTTGAAAAAGAACGGTTCATCCGTCAGTCGAATCGGCGGTTCCTGCGTGAAATCGAGCCCCACGACAGACGAATTCACCTTGGGAGGCGGGTCAAAAGACTCTGGCGCCAGGTCGAAGAAGCGTTCAGGGCGCGTCCGGGTCTGGACCGCGATCGACAGGATGCCGTAATCCCTCCCGCCGGGCGATGCAACGATCCGTCGAGCGACCTCCCGCTGAACCATCACGATCGTCCGCTTCAATGCCTGTCTCGAGTTCAGGATTTTCTCCAAGATCGCGCCGGTGATACTGTAAGGCAGGTTGCCGACGAGAACGGCGCGCTCAAACCCCTGCGCTCGACACACCTCAGAGAAATCCACGTCCAATATGTCGCGGTTGATGACAAGCAAATTCGTCGAGGCAGCGAACCTCCTCCGCAGCGCTTCACAGAGCGCGCCGTCCAGTTCGACCCCCACGACGAACGAAGCCTGCTCCGTGAGCAGTCCCGTCAAGGCACCTCTCCCGGACCCGATCTCCAAGACCAAGTCTGACGGATCGATTCGCGCTGACGCCACGATTCGTGCCGCCGCCGAACGGTCTTTAAGGAAGTGCTGTCCAAGGCGCTTCCTGCCCCTCGCTCTCCGGGTGACGTGATCAACGGAGCGCATCTTCGGGTATTCCGTAAAGCCGAAGCGCGTTTTGCGTGGTTCGCCGAAAAAAGTCCTCAGCCCGTTCGTGCCTCTGTCCAGCCAAAAACTCGGCAATGGTGCGCACATAGGCCGGCTCGTTCCGCTTTCCGCGGTAGGGTTGCGGGGCCAGATAAGGCGCATCGGTCTCCAGGACCATACAATCGGAACTGACCTTCAATGCCAACGCAAGAGAGGTTGACTTTCGATAGGTAATCGAGCCTCCGAATCCAATAACAAAGCCCAGATCGATCCCCCTTTTCACTTGGTCGAGATTACCACCAAAGCAGTGCAGGACGCCTCTGACCTCACCCTCCCCTTCCTCTTCCACGAGATCCAGCACGCGATCCTCGGCGGCGCGGCTGTGCACGACGATCGGAAGCCCGGTTTCTCGAGACAGTCTAATATGCCGGCGAAAGCTCTCTTCCTGCAAATCTCCGGGCGAATAGTCTCTGAAAAAGTCGAGCCCGGTCTCCCCGACCGCAACGACTTTCTCGTGAGAGAGGAGTCCCGGGAGTTCTCCGAAACCCTGGTCATCCACTCTTTCAACGTCGTGAGGATGAACCCCCGCCGTGGCAAAAACCGACGCGGACTGCTCCGCCAGGGCCGTCGCCTCTCGGCTGACCGCGATGTCGGTACCGATGTTCACGATCAGTGTAACACCGGCAAGCCGCGCTCGCTCGATCACCTCCTCCCTGTCCTCCGAAAACTGAGGGAAATTCAGATGCGCGTGCGTGTCAACGAGCACGTTCCCGCTCAGCTTACCGCCGCCCCATCGGCGACCTCGGAATCCGGCTGAAGCAGGACCGCGTGCCCATCCTCTGTAGCTGCCAGGAGCATGCCCTCTGATTCGACGCCGCGTATCTTGGCAGGCTCCAGGTTGGCCACCACCACGATCTGACGACCGACCAGCGCCTCCGGCTCGTAATGCTGTGCGATGCCGGCAACGAGCTGACGGCGTTCATCTCCCAGACTGACCTCAAGCCGGAGGAGCCGGTCCGCCCCCGCTACACGCTCTGCTGCCACAATCCGGGCGACTCGCAGCTTGAGCTTCTGAAACTCCTTGAACGAAACGGAGTCGCCGTGTGCTGTCGACATCTTCTGCTCCTTCCCGATTTGTTCGGTCGAATCCACCGGCTCTGTGTCCGATGCTGCCTAGATTCGGGGGAAGACCGGTCCGGCCGGACGCACTTTCCGACCCGACCGGATCCCGCCCCAGCGTTTCAGATCAGACAGACTTTGATCCTCCAGGCGACCTTGAACGCCGGCTTGGTTCCAAATCTCGTGCGTCTTCTCTGGCATGACAGGGTAAAGCAGAACAGCCAGATATCTCATAGTCTCCAAAAGCCCGTATATCGTCGCCTCAAGATCCGGCCGCCGGGCTGGATCCTTCGCCAGATTCCAGGGCGCCTGCGACTCCGCGAACCGGTTGCCCGCCCTCACAAGCTCCCAAACTTTGTCAAGGATCCTGTTGGGGTCCAGCTTCCCCAGGAGGTGCTCGACATCATTCACCGTCGTGAGGGCGGTTTCCCTTAGTGGTGCCAGCAGCGGAGCGTCCAGATCGATGGCTGGAATCGTGCCATCCAGGTACCGGGTGGCCATAAGGACGCTACGATTCAGCAGATTTCCCAAGTCATTCGCGAGTTCTGAATTGAACCGATGAATGAAGGACGCTTCACTGAAATCGCTATCCAGTCCAAGCACCATCTCGCGTGCAAGGAAGTATCGGAAGGCATCCACGCCGTATTTGTCTACGAGGTCCAAGGGCCGAACCACGTTCCCCAACGACTTGGACATCTTCTCCCGCTCGAAGAGCCACCAGCCGTGAGCGACGATGGTCTCTGGAATAGAAAGCCCGATCGCCTTTAGCATCGTGGGCCAGTAGACACAGTGGGTGGTCACGATATCCTTTCCGATCAGATGGCAGGAAGCAGGCCACCATCGGCTGAATTTCTCGTCTTCGCTCAGATAGCCCGGCACCGTGATATAGTTAATGAGGGCGTCGAACCAGACGTAGCAAACATAATCCTCATCGAAAGGCAGCGGGATGCCCCAGGACAACCTCTCCTTTGGCCGAGAAATGCAGAGGTCTGAGAGCGGCTTCCTCAAAAACCCCAGGACCTCGTTCCGGCGTGTCTCCGGACGAATGAAATTTGGATGTGATTCAATATAGTCGACGAGCCACTCCTGATAGTAACTCATCCGGAAAAAATAGTTCTTCTCCGAGATCCGCGTAACCTCCCGGCCGCATTCAGGACAGTTGCCATCCATCAGGTCCTTCTCCGTCCAGAAGCGCTCGTCGGGGATGCAGTACCAACCCTCGTAGTTGCCCGCATAGATTTCCCCGGCGTCGTAAATGCGTTGAAGAATTTTCGTCACGACGCCCTTGTGCCTGGGTTCCGTCGTGCGGATGAAGTCGTTGTTCGAAATGTTGAGCTTTTCCCACAGCGACTGAAACCGCAAGACCATCTCATCGCAATGCGCTTGAGGGTCCAGACCGCGCTTCCCTGCAGCCTCGTCCGCTTTCTGACCGTGTTCATCCGTACCTGTCGAAAAAAGCACGTCATACCCCGCGACTCGGTGGTAGCGTGCCAGTACGTCTGCGAGAATCGTCGGGTAGGCGGTCCCGAGGTGTGGTTCGTCGTTCACGTAATAGATTGGAGTCGTAACATAAAACTTCTTCATGCGTCCACCTCTATCCGGAGAGGGCCGCGAAGCGCCTTACGCTCCGCCATAGCGACACCAGCCCGAGGTGCAGGTTCACGTGTCTCCGGCTCTTCTCTCTCAAGGCTTCAATCATCTGAAGGGTTCGCTCAATCTTCTCCGCGTCGAAGAATCCTGACAGATCCCGAATCTCTTCCTCCTGCTTGAAATGCGCAACCTGCTCGGGATGATTGCTCAAACACAAAAGGACATCCCGAAGCCAAAGCTCCGCCCCTTCCAGAACTTGCCGGACCGCTAGTCGGTCCCGAGCCAGATTTTCGAGGGCCGCGTAGGTTCGAGATTCCTCTCCCCGAATCAGCGCGTGCAAAAATCGGTGGGACCGGTCCTGAGTTTCCTGAAAATTCCCACCCGCCATCTCCAGAGCCCGCCGATAGTTTCCTCCGCAAGCGCGAGCGACAGACCGCGCTGTTTCGGGTTCAACGTCGTCGTGCGTCACGAGCGCCGCTTCCACATCCTTTACGGAGAGCTGAGAAAACTTCACGAACTGGCACCGAGACACGATGGTAGGCAGCAGCGCTTCCAGGCTGGACGCGGTAAGAATCAACAAGCATCGATCGTGGGGTTCCTCCAGCGTCTTGAGCAACGCGTTCCCAGCTTCCGGCCGCATCCGACCGGCGTGAAGAATCACCGATGTTCGCCATTTCCCTTCGTAAGCCCCGTATGAGAACTGCTTTCGGATGGCGCGAATGCGTTCGATGGAGATCGTATGACTGTCTTCAGGAAGTGGATATCCATAGGGATCCGAGATCACTTGCCGCATCAGACCGTGGCTCACGTCGACCTCTCTTCGCCCGGGCAATGGAAACAGAAGCGAGAAGTCCGGATGATTCAAGCCCCTCGTTTTTCGGCATCCAGTGCAGGACTCGCACGCCCCCGGGTCGCCGCGATCACAATGAAGTGCGCGCCCCATTTCTACGGCGGCCGCAGTCTTGCCCGTACCTGTCGGCCCAAAAAGAAGAAGGCCATGAGGCGTCCTCCCCCGCTGAATGAGATTCTGGAGAAAGGAGACCCCACGCCTCTGGCCGACAACGCGTGTCTCAAACATGGGCTCTCTCAACCGGTACGTTCGAAAAAGCCGTTGGAATGGATAGATCCCAACGGCTCCCTCTCCAGAGACCGATTTCGTACCGAAATAATAACGGGAAACGCCAATTTTGTCAAGCCTCTTGGGCTCTAACTATTGGAAAGAAAGTGTGTTGCGAGCCATCCTGAAAGCATCCCGAAAAGGGCCTTTACCATAATGAAGGCATCCTCTCTCGGCCTGCTGTAATATCCCTTCCGAATCGCAACGGTTTGGAAGCCCGCCTTTCGATAGAGCGAAATGGCCGACAAATTCGAGACACGAACCTCCAACGAGACGACACGGGCGGTCCGCTCCTTGACGAGATCCAGCAACCTCTTCAAAAACAGCCTGCCGATCCCCCGGTTCTGATAGTCGGGATGAATCGCGAAGTCAGCCATATGAAACGCATCTGAGATAAAGAACCCGACGGAATAGCCGATCATGCTTCCATTCACGAGAGGCACAAGGCACAGACTGCCAGACCTGGACATGGCGTTCCGAAAATCGTTCCGCTGCCACGGATTGGAAAAGACAGTGTTCTCTATCTCCAATACAGCGTCAAGATGACCTTCGTTCATCACGTCCAGATCCAGGCCCGACGCCTGTCTTCCCGCAGCGGTCTCCACCATCGATTGATTCATTCGGAACGCGCCTCCCAGACCTGCGTGGTTCGCGATCGCCTAAGATAGTTCGGCTCCGCGTCACAGAGATCGGTTACAGCTCCGTCCCTCAGGCGAACCGCGCCCAAAAGCGCGATCGGCCCCGCTTCGGGGCCGTTGAACGGCCCACAGAGGAACCGGGCTTCCGGACTAAGCGCGCGTTTAATCTCCCCACGATATCGTACGGCTCCGGGTCCCACAAAGAGCGCAGGCAGAGGCAAAACATCGATGAGGTCTTCCAGCGGGCAGGCAAAATCCTCGGTGAGGCAATCGAGCTTGTCCTCACGTCTCCTGTAAAGGCCGACATAAACCTCGCCCCGGTAGGCGTCCAGCGTGCTACAGATCGGCAACCCCACATCGGGCGCCCGAAAGGCCAGCCCTTCCAAGGTAGAAACTGTCAAAAGGGGAAGTGAAGCGCCCAGACACAGCCCTTTTGCCGCCCCCATCCCGATCCGCAAGCCTGTAAACGAGCCGGGCCCGGCAGAAACGGCCACGCCATCCAGATCTTCGGGTTTAAGCCCAGTATCCTCCAGGAGCCGCCGCGCCAACTCCAGAAGTCGCCCGGAGTGACGGGGCCCCACGTTTTGGGAATACTGGGCCGTGATCTGTTCGGAATCCGAGATCGCCACGCTGCAGGTCGGCGTGGACGTTTCAATGCCAAGGATGTGCATCGGTTCACATCGTCACAGGAAACGCAGCTGATCCGCTTCCGGAATCTCCAGACCCAGATGGAGATACGCCTTCTTCGTTGCCTGACGCCCGCGGGCGGTCCTGATCAAGTAGCCTTCCCGAATCAAGTAGGGCTCGTAAACTTCCTCAAGGGTGTCCATCTCCTCCCCAACCGAGGCAGAGAGGTTGTTCAACCCAACCGGTCCACCTCCAAATTTTTCGATCACAGTGGAAAGGAGGCGGTGGTCCATCTCATCCAGCCCTCGTTCGTCGATCTGAAGGAGACCCAGCGCTTTGACCGCCACGTCGCGTGTCACCACCCCGTTTGCTCGGGCTTGCGCATAGTCTCGCGCACGGGCCAGCAATCGAATCGCTACCCTCGGCGTGAAACGCCCCCGCTTCGCGATCTCTGAGGCGCCTTGTGGCTCGATTTCAACGTTGAAGATTCGGGCCGACCGTTTCACGATCTCCACCAACTCCTGCTCTGAATAGAAGTCGATTCTCTCGATGATCCCAAAACGGGATCGCAACGGAGCGGTGAGGAGCCCGAACCGAGTCGTCGCACCGACAAGCGTAAATCTTTCAAGCGGAATCCGATAAGAGCGCGCATTCGGTCCGCTGTCGATCATGATGTCCAGGCTGAAGTCTTCCACGGCCGAATAGAGATGCTCCTCGACAATCCGGTTCATGCGGTGGATTTCATCGATGAACAGGACATCCTTCTCGCTGAGGTTTGTGAGAATTCCGGCGAGATCAGCGGCGCGCTCCAAGACAGGGCCGGATGTAACGGAGATCTGCGCGTCTAGCTCGTGGGCGAGCACGTGCGCGAGCGTGGTCTTCCCAAGCCCGGGAGGCCCGTAAAGCAACGTATGGTCCATGGCCTCTCCGCGATGGAGCGACGCCTCAACGGCGATCCGCAGCTTTTCCTTGATCTTCTCCTGCCCGAACATTTGGTCGAAACAAACGGGGCGCAACTTTTCTTCGTCTTCAAGCTTGTCTTCCTGGTAGACCTTCGGGTCAGTAACACGCTCAACCATCGGCAGACTTTCCGGGATCAGATGCGCTTCAGTGCTCGCCTAATCACCTCTTCAACGCCGCTGCCGCCCTCGCCTGCCTGTATGACCTCTTGCACAGCCCTGCGTGCCTGCGAGGGGCTAGCTCCAAGACCCATTAATGCGGCCGTGGCCTCCTCGAGTGGATCCGCTTCATCCATCGGGGGGGGTGGCGAAATGCAATCCTTGAGCTCAATCACAAGCCTACGGGCAAGCTTTTGACCGATTCCCTTGATGCTCGTCAGCCCGTTCGTGTCTTCCAAAGCGATCAACTGTTCAAACCGCCGCACCGGCACGCCGGAAAGGATGTTCAAGGCCATTGGAGGACCGATCCCCGAGACCGTGATCAGCAATTCGAAAAGACGACGTTCGGCAACGGTGAAGAACCCGTAAAGGGTCAGCGCATCTTCTCGAACGTGAAGATGCGTCAGAAGCTTTACGGTTGTCCCCACGCGCAGATCAGGATCGAAGCTCGACAGCGGAATGCGGACGCTCAGACCCACGCCCCCAACCTCAACGACCAGATGCGTCGGGGCCTTTTCGGCCAGGGTTCCGAACAAATGTGAGATCATACGCGACTCATACTCCCGTGCCGCGTGACGGAATCGCTCGATGTCGGCATTTCGCCTCGTCGAAACGGCTCAGGTCTCGCAAGACCTGTCTTTTCGGTTTCCTCGAGCGGTCGAGCCCGCTTCGACGATTCAAGTGGCAGAGGGCCAGGGCCAGAGCATCGGTCACATCGTGCGGGCCAGGCAACTCACGGACGTTCAAGATCTGTCGAACCATGAAGCCAACCTGTTCCTTTGTCGCCCCTCCCCGACCGACCACTCCTTTCTTGACTTCCCTTGGAGAATACTCGAAGATCGGCAAATGCGACTTCGCAAGCGCAAGCATAATGGCCCCCCTTGCGTGGCACATTTTCATGGCCGTCCGGACGTTCCGACCGAAGAAGGCGGCCTCCAATGCCACCTCATCCGGCTTAACGTCTTCGATCACTTCCAATAGGTCATCGTGGATTTCCAACAACCGTTTCTCGAACGGATGTCTTGGATTCGGCCGGAGAGGTTCGCACGCGACGAGCACGCGCGCCCTATCCCGGCACGCAATGACCCCTACACCGGTGACCGCACTGCCAGGATCGATACCCAGGACAATCACAAGCGAAATCCTAAACGCACACTAAAGAGGGAACGTGTCAAGGGGAGGAGGTGCGAGGGGAGCGTTCCATCAACTGCAACTATGAGGCCAAAATCGCCAACTCCTGATCATCCATCTCGAAATTCGCAAAAACGCGCTGAACGTCATCCTGATCCTCCAGCATCTCTAGGAGTGTCAGCAGCTGCTTGGCCGTCTTGCCCTCCACGGGGACGTGGTTCTGAGGGATGCGCGTCAACTCCGAGCGTTCGTATGGGATCTCGCGCGTCTCAAGCGCCTTTCGAACCTGATCGAACGCCTGAAGGGGGGCGTAGACCTCATAGCTTGTCTCCTCCTCGACGATGTCGTCTGCGCCTGCGTCAAGAACGACCGTCATGAGCTCGTCTTCATCGACCTGGTCCTTGGATAGGACAATCAGACCCTTTTGCTCGAACACCCAGGCCACTGCGCCGCTTTCAGCCATACCCCCCTGACATTTGTTAAGGATATGGCGTATTTCCGAAACCGTTCGATTCCTGTTGTCCGTCAGGACCTCGACAAACAGCGCCACACCGCCCGGGCCGTATCCTTCGTAGACGGCCGCTTCATACGTCTCTCCCGGAAGTTCTCCGATGCCCTTCTTGACCGCTCGCTCGATATTTGCGGCGGGCATGTTTTCCGCTTTGGCGTTCAAGACAGCGGCGCGGAGGCGGGGGTTGCTACTCTCGTCATCTCCGTGTTCACGGGCGGCCACGGTAATCTCGCGGATCAACTTGCTGAACAACCTTCCACGGACAGCGTCATTTCTGCTCTTCTTATGCTTTATATTGGCCCACTTTGAGTGTCCGGCCATCGAACGTCCGACTCTATCTAAGGCAACCTGAATTTGGAGAACAATGACGTCAGAGCCTGTTATTTAAGAAGATACTACTTGCCATCAAGAAAATCAAGGCCTTGCTGTGCGATGTGGCGCGAAGCTCCCGGCAAACTCGCTCTCCGCACGTTGCACAGAAAACGGCCCACCGCGAGCCGAAGGCCAAAGGCCTGGGACTGCCTGCTGCCGGGTCGGCACAGGATGCGCCGAGCACACCGGCTGGCTTTCTGTCTACGCCAAAGGCTGAACAGAAAGGATGCGGAGGATGCGCAGCATCCCCTCGATTTCACTCGGGACAGGCCCAATTTCCGTGGGCGGTCAGTCCGCGACCGCGAACAATCAACAGGAAGAACTCCTGGTTCCCCCCTGCACCCGGCAGGACCGACGCTACGCGATTCACTACCCTGCAGCTCGATCTTTCCAGTTGGTCGATCACCCTGGACACTACCTTTTCAAGAAACTCTGGCAAGACCACCCCACTCTCTCGCTCCGAATCGTATGCCTCGTACTGAGGTTTCAGGAGGGACACTACCGCGCCAGGCGGCCCGAGCAAAGAAAGCGCTTTGGGCACGATCAGTCGCAGGGGGGTCCAGCCCACGTCTACGACGACGAGGTCCACCGGCTCGGGAAGCTCCAGATGAAGCGCGTTCCTGCGCTCGGTCACCACAACGCGTGGATCCTGCCGCAATTTCCAATCCAGGATGCCATATGCGGTGTCGACCGAATAGACGCGCGCCGCCCCTCGCTGAAGCAGGCAGTCCGTGAACCCACCGACGTGTGCACCCAGATCTGCGGCAACCCTTTGGGAGACATCCACCCGGAACGTCTCTAGCGCACCCTCGAGTTTCTCCCCGCCTCTGCCGACGAACCTGCCGCTCTTCTTCCGCTTGGCCAACCTTCTCCCAAGGCGTTTGTTAGAAAAAAGCGATGTACTCACAATGAGAACACCGCCCCGCAAAACGAACAGACTGGATTTAGGCTTCGGCCGTCTCCTTTTCCTCTTTGGCTGCGGCAACGATCTTCTGCGTAACGTCCGGCGGTACGGGCTCATGCCGAGAGAACGACATCGTGTAGTCCCCCGTGCCTTGGGTCATGGACCGCAGAGATGTTGAATACTTGTAGAGCTCAGCCAACGGCACCTCGGAGCGGATGACCTGGAAACTTCCATCGGGGTCGATACCTAGAATCCGGCCCCGACGAGAATTCAAATCTCCCATCACATCGCCGACGTACTTCTCGGGCACAGTGGCCTCCAGCTCGTAGATCGGCTCGAGAAGGATCGGCTTCGAGTCCATAAAGGCCTTCTGAAAGGCCTGCGATCCAGCCAGCTTGAACGCCATATCTGAGGAATCCACCGCGTGAAACGAGCCGTCGAAGACGGTCACGTGGGTATCCACAACCTGGTAGCCCGCAAGCACGCCACGTCCAATGGCTTCCAGAACGCCCTTTTCGACCGCCGGAATATACTTGCTCGGGATGGCGCCACCCACGACCTTGCCCTCGAACTCGTAGCCTTCTCCACGCCCTCTTGAGGCAACGCGCAGGTAGACCTCGCCAAACTGCCCCCGGCCTCCGGTCTGTTTCTTGTGCCTGTGATGACCTTCCGCGGAGCCCTTAATCGTCTCTCTATACGGGATCTTCGGCTCGATGACCTCGACGTCCACACCAAAATTGCTCTTAAGCTTTTGAATGACGACACCCAGATGAAGTTCGCCCTGGCCTTCCACAATGATCTGACGCAGTTCCGGATCAAAACCTGCGACGAAACTGGGATCTTCTTCGTGAATCCGTTGCAGACCGGTACTGATCTTGTCCTCGTCGCCTCTTGACTTGGGCTGCAGGGCGATTCGAATCAGTGGATGCGGCAGTTCGTACGGCTTGACGACGACGGAAGTATTCTTCGCGCAAAGCGTGTCCCGTGTGTGGGTATTCTTCAGCTTCACCAGAGCTCCGACGTCTCCGGTTTGTAGCGCCGCTACCTCCTGTTTGTCTCTCCCATTCAGGAGATAGACTTGCCCGATGCGCTCGTTGGTCCTAAGGCTGGCGTTGAGCGCATCCCCTCCTGCTTTCAAGGTGCCTGAAACCACGCGCAAGAAGGAAAGATCGCCCACACTCTCCGAGATGGTTTTGAACACAAGGGCCGTCATCGGTCCGTTTGGATCGACATCCAAATGGACCGCTTCCTCAGAATCGTGCCCCTGCACCTCACGCGGGACTGCGTCCAACGGTGTGGGCACGTTGTCCACGAGGAAATCGAGGAGCCGATCCGTTCCAATGTTGCGAGAAGCATCTCCGCACAACACCGGAAAAAGCGTTCGGTTCAGTATGCCGACCTTGATTCCACGTGAGATCTCCTGCTCGTTCAAGCCGCCTGCTTCCAGGTACTTTTCCGTGAGTTCATCTTCACTCTCCGCGGCGGCCTCCATGATCCTTTCGTAAACCTCTTCGACGCCATCCGTGAGTTCTCCAGGCACGTCTCCGCTCACCGGCTTTCCGCGACGGTCGCCCTGATAAGTCAGCAGGACCTTGCCCCGCCCATCCACGATTTGATTGAATCCAACGCCCGGGTTGACTGACATCTGAAACGGGACGATGCCCTGTCCGAAATGTGCCTGTATCTCCCCCAGAACCCTTTCAAAGTCGGCGAATTCTTTGTCCATGTGATTGACAAAAAAGATGACGGGCCGACCGAATTCCTTGCAGAATGCCCAAGCCTTGTCCGTGCCCACTTCTACGCCGCTCGCCGCGTTAATCACGATAAGCGCAACGTCCGCCGCCCAGAGTCCCGCCTTCGTGTCTCCGACGAAGTCCGGAAAACCGGGTGTGTCCAGGATGTTGATCTTTGCATCCTTCCACCTGCAGTGGAGCACCGACGTCGTTATGGAGATTTGGCGACTGATTTCCGCTTCCGTGTAGTCCGACCTGGTCGTACCGTCCACGATCGTTCCAAGTCGGTTCGTTTCTCCGCAAGTGAAAAGCATAGCCTCCGCGAGCGATGTCTTTCCGGTCCTGCTGTGCCCGGCCAAAGCGACATTGCGGATGCTGTCACTGCTGTAAATATTCACTGCCGGCCCTCCACAAGGTATTTCGGCCGCAATCGACGCGAGAGAATGCCTTCAGGTGAGCAAATAAATGTGAACGCGAGTCTACTGTCAAGGACTCATTTGTTTTTCACAGACTGTAAGGAATGGCGAATAAGGATAGCCCGGGAGCTTGTCGGAGTCCTCTATTGGGTGAAAGTTTCTTATCTCATCGACGGTGTAACCTATGACAAATTCACCGGGTATGAAATTGGACACTCCGAACCGGGTTTCGCGCGTATCATGCAGATCCGTTGATGCTGTTGCCCCAGCCCTTCGAGATTGGCTTTCGAGGCATCCATCGCCCCCCTCGCCCTCGAATGGCTGCCTCCTATGCGGCTCGTATACCCCGGACCCGAACCTTCCAAGCCACTTCCCGGCTCAGCCTCCCTTACCGGTTGAAAGCTCCGGGTTACTCCCCCGGCGCTTCGCGCCATGCTCGGCACACCCAAAAAAGGCCTGGACTCAAACTGCGAATCCAGGCCTTTCGGATATTCCCGGCGGCGACCTACTCTCCCACAAGGTCTCCCAAGCAGTACCATCGGCGCTGGAGGGCTTAACGACTCTGTTCGGAATGGGAAGAGGTGTTTCCCCTCCGCTATGGCTACCGGAAAATCACATCGAATATGCGTATCGGATGTCTGACGCAAAGCGCGCGAGTGATCTGCTGAAAATCTGAAAAATGGTCAAGCCGCACGGCTGATTAGTATCGCTCGGCTAAACACATTACTGTGTGTACACCTGCGACCTATCGACCTCGTCGTCTACAAGGAGCCTTCAGGTGGGTAACCCCACGGGATATCTTATCTTGGAGTGGGCTTCGCACTTAGATGCTTTCAGCGCTTATCCCTGCCGAACGTAGCTACCCAGCGGTGCCTCTGGCGAGACAACTGGTACACTAGAGGTTCGTCCATCCCGGTCCTCTCGTACTAGGGACAGCTCTCCTCAAATATCCTACGCCCACGGCAGATAGGGACCGAACTGTCTCACGACGTTCTAAACCCAGCTCGCGTACCACTTTAATTGGCGGACAGCCAAACCCTTGGGACCTTGTTCAGCCCCAGGATGTGATGAGCCGACATCGAGGTGCCGAGCCCTCCCGTCGCTGTGGACGCTTGGGGAGGACGAGCCTGTTATCCCCGGAGTACCTTTTATCCGTTGAGCTTCGGCGCTTCCACATGCCACCGTCGGATCACTAAGCCCTGCTTTCGCACCTGCTCGACCTGTATGTCTCGCAGTTAAGCTCCCTTATACCTTTACGCTCTATGCGCGATTACCGACCGCGCTGAGGGAACCTTTGGGCGCCTCCGTTACCTTTTAGGAGGCGACCGCCCCAGCCAAACTTCCCGCCTGGCAGTGTGCCCGACCCTGATTCAAGGGCCTGGGTTAGAACCCCAACAGAGTAAGGGTGGTATTTCAAGGTTGGCTCCACGAGGGCTAGCGCCCCCGCTTCACAGCCTCCCACCTATCCTACACATACTGTGTCGAAATCCAGTGCCAGACTGGAGTAAAGGTTCACGGGGTCTTTCCGTCCCGCCGCGGGTATCCGGCATCTTCACCGGAACTACAATTTCGCCGAGTCCCTCGTTGAGACAGCGCCCAAGCCGTTACACCATTCGTGCAGGTCGGTATTTATCCGACAAGGAATTTCGCTACCTTAGGACAGTTATAGTTACTGCCGCCGTTTACTGGTGCTTCGATTCAGAGCTTCGCCTTACGGCTAACCCTTCCTCTTAACAGACCAGCACCGGGCAGGTGTCAGTCCCTATACGTCGTCTTACGACTTTGCAGAGACCTGTGTTTTTAGTAAACAGTCGCCCAGGCCTATTCACTGCGACCTCCTTCGGCTCACGGGGCAAGCCCGATCACCTCATTGGAGGCGCTCCTTCTCCCGAAGTTACGGAGCCAATTTGCCTAGTTCCTTAACGAGGGTTCTCTCGCGCACCTTGGGATTCTCTCCCCGTCTACCTGTGTCGGTTTGCGGTACGGACACCCGAGAGACTCGCATAGAGGTTTTTCTTGGCAGCGTGATTAAGACCAGTTGGCTTGCCCGAAGGCTCGTTTCCCCATCACCCCTCGGGGTTAAGATCGCTCGGATTTACCTGAGCAACCCCCCTACAGGCTTAGACCCGCATTTCCAGTCGCGGGCTGGCCGCCACTTCTGCGTCGCCCCATAGCTCAAATGTCTCTAAGGTGGTACAGGAATTTTAACCTGTTTGCCATCACCTACGCCTTTCGGCCTCGGCTTAGAACCCGACTAACCCTGGGCGGACGAACCTTCCCCAGGAAACCTTAGACTTTCGGTGAACAGGATTCTCACCTGTTTTATCGCTACTCATGCCGGCATAGTCTCTTCCACGTCGTCCAACAGACCTTGCAGTCTGCCTTCTGCCTACCGTGGAATGCTCCCCTACCGTTCCAGCCAAAAGCTGAAACCCGCAGCTTCGGTGACGAACTTGAGTCCCGATCATTATCGGCGCAGAACCGCTTGACCAGTGAGCTGTTACGCACTCTTTAAATGAATGGCTGCTTCTAAGCCAACATCCTGGCTGTCTCGGCGACTCCACATCCTTTATCACTTAGCTCGTACTTAGGGACCTTAGCTGGCGGTCTGGGTTGTTTCCCTCTCGCTTACGGAGCTTATCCCCCGCAGGCTGACTCCCCTGCAACGAGTAAACGGCATTCGGAGTTTGGTTAGGATTGGTAACCCTGTGAGGCCCCTAGCCTATCCAGTGCTCTACCTCCGCCACTCTATAACAGGAGGCTAGTCCTAAAACTATTTCGGGGAGAACCAGCTATCTCCAGGTTTGATTGGCCTTTCACCCCTATCCACAGCTCATCCCCCAATTTTTCAACATTGGTGGGTTCGGACCTCCACGCGAGATTAGTCGCGCTTCATCCTGGCCATGGATAGATCACCTGGCTTCGGGTCTACCCCACGCTACTCAGTCGCCCTATTCAGACTCGCTTTCGCTACGGCTCCCCCACAGAGTGGGTTAACCTTGCAACGCAGGGTAACTCACCGGCTCATTATGCAAAAGGCACGCCGTCAGGCGCCTCACTCCCGAAGGAATGAACCGCCCTCCGACCGCTTGCAGGCATACAGTTTCAGGTACTATTTCACTCTCCTAGCAGGAGTACTTTTCACCTTTCCCTCACGGTACTAGTTCACTATCGGTCACAGAGGAATATTTAGCCTTAGGAGGTGGTCCTCCCGGATTCCCACAAGATTTCACGTGTCCCGCGGTACTTGGGAAACAAATCCAGGGAGTCCGCATTGTTTCGCCTACAGGGCTTTCACCCTCTTTGGCCAGTCGTTCCAGAGCTGTTCAGCTACAATGCGGATTTCTAACTCCCCGACGGAGCTGCTTCTCCATCCGATTTTCTCCCACAACCCCGGCCGTACAACGCAAGCAGGCTTTAACATACGGACCGGTTTAGGCTCTTTCCCGTTCGCTCGCCGCTACTTAGGAAATCACTGATTGTTTTCTTTTCCTGGGACTACTTAGATGTTTCAGTTCGCCCCGTTCGCCTCGCTCGAGCTATGTGTTCACTCGAGGATGATACAGCATTACCTGTATCGGGTTGCCCCATTCGGAGATCCCCGGTTCAACGGTTGTTTGCACCTACCCGGGGCTTATCGCAGCTTGCCACGTCCTTCATCGCCTCTCTGTGCCTAGGCATCCACTATATGCCCTTAGTAGCTTGACCAAAAATCAATCTCTCAGCAGATCGCTGACGCGCTCTACCGAAAGATCTTTCGCGAGTTCGGCGATGCAACAGAACCCGACTACCCATATTCAATTGTCAAAGAACGGTTGGGGCAAAGATCGGCCCCAAAATTCAATTGCAAGTTATGTTTGAAATTTGAGCAAACGACGGCCCGCGAAGCGGCTGGCTTTTCTTCTCCGCCTATGCGGCAGCCTTCACTACGAGTAGGCCGGCTGCAGGCGGAACAAAAAGGAACCAGCCCCGCGAACAATCAAGAGACAGAACTGGTGGAGATAACCGGACTCGAACCGGTGACCTCGGCCTTGCAAGGGCCGCGCTCTCCCAGCTGAGCTATATCCCCCATCGGCAACTCCAGAAAGGACTTGCCAACTTCAGTTTGGTGGGCCTAAGTGGAATTGAACCACTGACCTCACGCTTATCAGGCGTGCGCTCTAACCGTCTGAGCTATAGGCCCTCGAATCTCTATATCGAATAGCGTGCACGAGCGCGACTGGCAATTGACCTGGAGATAGGTTCGGACATCCGAAGATCCCGAGCCGCGTCTCCTTAGAAAGGAGGTGATCCAGCCGCACCTTCCGATACGGCTACCTTGTTACGACTTAGCGCCAATTGCCGGTCTTACCTTCGGCAGCTCCATCCCTTGCGGGTTAGGTGACCGACTTCGGGTACTCCCGGCTTTCATCGCTTGACGGGCGGTGTGTACAAGACCCGGGAACGTATTCACCGTGGCATGCTGATCCACGATTACTAGCGATTCCACCTTCATACAGTCGAGTTTCAGACTGCAATCCGAACTGAGACCGGTTTTTTGGGATTGGCTCCACCTCGCGGTATCGCGACCCTTTGTACCGGCCATTGTAGCACGTGTGCAGCCCCGGGCGTAAGGGCCATGAGGACTTGACCTCATCCCCACCTTCCTCCTGCTTAACACAGGCAGTCCCCCTAGAGTTCCCACCTTGACGTGCTGGCAACTAGGGGTAGGGGTTGCGCTCGTTGCGGGACTGAACCCAACATCTCACGACACGAGCTGACGACAGCCATGCAGCACCTGTATACCTGCTCCCAAAGGGAGGGGCCCTATTTCTAGGGATTTCAAGTATATGTCAAGCCCGGGTAAGGTTCTTCGCGTTGCATCGAATTGAGCCACATGCTCCACCGCTTGTGCGGGTCCCCGTCAATTCCTTTGAGTTTCAGCCTTGCGACCGTACTCCCCAGGCGGGGCACTTAATGCGTTAGCTGCGGCACTGAAGGGGTCAATACCTCCAACACCTAGTGCCCATCGTTTACGGCTAGGACTACCAGGGTATCTAATCCTGTTTGCTCCCCTAGCTTTCGCGCCTCAGCGTCAGTACCAGGCCAGAGAGCCGCCTTCGCCACCGGTGTTCTCGACAATATCTACGCATTTCACCGCTACACTGTCGATTCCGCTCTCCTCTCCTGGACTCAAGGCCGACAGTTTCGAACGCAATCTGTGGGTTGAGCCGACAGTTTTCACGTTCGACGAATCGACCCGCCTGCGCGCCCTTTACGCCCAGTAAATCCGAACAACGCTTGCTCCCTCTGTATTACCGCGGCTGCTGGCACAGAGTTAGCCGGAGCTTCCTCTGGAGGTACCGTCAGATGGCAGGGGTATTAACCCCACCACTTTCTTCCCCCCTGACAGGAGTTTACACCCCTAGGGGCTTCGTCCTCCACGTGGCGTCGCTGGGTCAGGCTTTCGCCCATTGCCCAAATTTCTAGACTGCTGGCCCCCGTAGGGGACTGGACCTTGTCTCAGTTCCAGTGTGGCCGATCACCCTCTCAGGCCGGCTATCCATCTTTGCCTTGGTGAGCCATTACCTCACCAACAAGCTAATGGACCGCGGGCCCCTCTCCAAGCGGCAGCATGCAAGCAGAGGCCGCCTTTCATAGCATCTCATTAAGAAACACTGCCTTATGCGGTATTAGCCCCTCGTTAGAAGGGTTGTCCCCCACTCAGAGGCAGGTTACCCACGTGTTACTCACCCGTTCGCCACTCTACTCGCACCCCGAGGGGTGCTTTCGCGTTCGACTTGCATGACTAAGACACGCCACCAGCGTTAGTTCTGAGCCAGGATCAAACTCTCCGTGAAAAATAGCTAGCCCTTACGGGCATCTTTTCTCACTTGTGTGATCCGATCTAAACCTGAAGATATACCAGTCGGTTGACTCGTACACGCTATTCGGTTGTCAAAGAGCCTTTAAGCTTATGATTCCATTTCAGCAGAAATGGAATATACCGGAAAGGGGCAAACCAGTCAAGTAATTTTATCTCTTTGGCTTCCTTCGGCAGAACCCATGGATACGCGATGAGGGCCGCTGACATTTTTCTACTAGAAGAAGGATGATTGGCCGTCTATCCACTGCCGTCCGTACACGCCTTAAGAGATTCGTAATTCGCCTTAATGGTCTTCTCGATGTCCGAGTCTGAATGAGAAAGCCCGATGAACATGGCCTCGAACTGGGAGGGCGCCAAGTAGATCCCTCGACTCAGCATCGCCCGAAAGTAACGCGCGTAGATCTTCTGGTCGCTCCGGTTCGCGGAATCGAAGTCGGTAACCGGACATTCCGTGAAGAACAGGGTCATCATCGAACCGACCCGGTTCAGCTGGAGATTCATTCCCAGCGCTTTCAGGTTGCGTCTGAACCCAGCCTCCAACGCATCCGACTTGGCTTCCAGCGCTTCATACACGCCCGGCTGCCTCAACCGACTCAAGGTCTCGTATCCGGCAGTCATGGCCAGAGGGTTTCCGGAAAGCGTCCCGGCCTGCGTGACCTTCTTGCCCAAAGGGCTAATCTGTTCCATAATCTGCTTCTTGCCCCCGAACGCGCCCACGGGGAGTCCGCCGCCGATGATCTTGCCGAGGGCGGTCAGGTCCGGCGTTACGCCGTAGAGGGCCTGGGCGCCGCCCGGGTTGACCCGAAATCCGGTAATGACTTCATCGAAAATCAATACGATACCCACATCGTCAGCCAACTCCCGCAACCCATTCAGAAAACCTTCGGAGGGTGGAATCACCCCCATGTTTCCGGCGACCGGCTCCACGATGATGGCGGCTATCTGTTGCCGGTTTTCCGAAACGGTTCGCTGAACGCCCTCCAGATCGTTAAAACGCGTGATCAGGGTATCCCGGGCCGTCCCTTCGGTGACACCCGGGCTATCCGGTGCTCCCTGGGTGAGTGCGGAGGAGCCCGCTTGAATCAAGAAGGTATCAGAGTGGCCGTGCCAGCACCCGTTGAATTTGACGATCTTCGCCCGTTCGGTATAGCCGCGCGCAAGCCTCACGGCCGACATCGTCGCCTCAGTACCTGAATTGACCATCCGAACCATCTCGACGCCGGGAACCATCTCTGTCACCAGTTCGGCGAGTCGAATCTCCGTTTCGGTCGGCGCGCCAAAGCTAGTACCTCGCTCACAAGCACGTTTGATGGCCGCCATCACGCCCGGATGGGCGTGGCCGAGGATGAGCGGCCCCCAAGACGCGACATAGTCTATGAACACGTCTCCGTCAGCGTCAAAGACTCTGGCCCCTTTCGCCCTGTCGATAAAGAGCGGGTTACCGCCGACCGGTCCAAACGCACGCGCAGGGCTGTTGACGCCGCCCGGTATCCGCACCCGTGCCCGATCAAAAAGCCGGTTTGAGCGCACACCCATTCAAGTGCTCCATAGACAGATTCATGCTTTCAGAAAATTCTAACGTGGATGGCTTCGTGGTGTCAAGGGTTTTCCAACCCATGTCATACCCGTCGCGTTCCAGGCCACGTCAAACGGATTCGGGCTTGCCTCCGAGCCCGCAGAGTCATATATTTGCGCCGACCGTCGCGGTAGTAGCTCAACCGGATAGAGCATCTGGCTTCGGACCAGAGGGTTGGGGGTTCGAGTCCTCTCTACCGCACCAGTGCTTGGGCCTCGATCTTCAATCGAGGCCTTTTTTGTGGCTAAATTCACGGACGGCGAGCTTGGCCCGAACCGGTCTTGACGAACCGGCGTGAGGGTCTTAAGCGGCCCCTCCTGCCCACCGTTCGAACGTCTACCTAAATCGACGACGACCTTCGATCGCTCGCTGCAAAGCTCGGCAGACCTCCCTTGAGTCTCCGGGAAAGGGCAACATTCGACGCGCCGCTCAATCATCGAGCCACAAGCGTACTTCTGAACCTGTTGGACAGACCGGTTGACATAGGCGACACAGTTGCCGTTATTGAGCATCATCTGGCCCCGGATCGAGCGCGCAGACTGCGTTCTCGATCCGGGGCCCGTACGGGGCGATGCTTTAGGGGCGGTCGTCGCTGAGCGACCGCGCGCCTGGATCGCTTCAGTGCCGTCGTTCCCCCACCGGTCAATTTCCAGCAGAGGTGTTGGCGCCATGATTCGAGTCGATTTCGGCTCCCTGTTCGAGTTTGAACGGGAAGATACAGACAGGAAGAGGGATAACCGCCGAAAGGTCAAGGACTTCATTGCATTTTGCGAGGCAAACGACGCGACGGTCGTCGAACAGAGAGACTGGAACACGCGTGACGTCATTCACTTTGTCGGCATAAGCCCGCACCTTGTCGTCGCGATCACGATCTCAGAAAAATATCTCGGTGTTCAGACGAGTCAGATCCGAGAAAAGTTCAACACGATCAAGGCGGAGTATGTGTCCACACCTGACCGGCTCTCTGTCTCCGTGGAGCAACCCCCGGCGGAAAAGCTCGGTCTCCACGACGTGATCTCCTGTCCAAGCTGCAGAAAGACGACACCCTACGACGGATTCTTTCAATACTGTGTCCGGTGCGGTGAAAAGCTAGACACGCTGGTCAAGGCCTGCACGGCCTGCAGCAACGGCGTCGTATACCACCCATCTTTTACATTCTGCCCCCTTTGCGGGACAGAGATGAAACCAGACGTCTACAGCGGCCCTCCCCTGAACGAGCTCGATCCCAATGGACTGGTTTGGGGCATCCCAAACAAGGAAGAATCGGCTGAAGAGGGGGAGGATCTTCTGCCGGGAACGGGGCCACCCCTATAACGGTGTCTTCCTTTCCTTGATGTTGGACAAAGGCTCAGAACGCCTATTCAGGCATCTCTGCGGTCGGGATCTCTTTCAATATCGGATTGGACGCATCTCTGGGTGACAACTGGGGCGAGGCGATACCCCAATCCAGACCGATTTCCGGGTCGTTCCAGGCAACGCCATGCTCGTCCGTCCCGTCGTAGTAGTTATCCACGACGTAGGTCATTACAGCCTCCTCCAAGGCCAGAAATCCGTGGGCAACCCCCGCCGGAATGAAGAGGCCGGCCGCGCCGTCATCACACATCTCGAACGTGTCGGAGGCGAGGTGAGTGGACGATGAACGACGAAGATCGCACAGGCCGACTCGGATACGACCTCTGGCGACGAACCAGTAGTCCGCCTGCCGGCGATGATAATGCAGCCCGCGCAGCACACCTGCAGCAGAATAGGAAGCATTCGCCTGCAGACAGTCCCAGCGCCGGTCAGGAAACCAAGCCTTGCGAAATGTCTCCACCAATCGTCCCCGTGGATCGCTCAAAGGGCTCAGAAGAACTCGGGAAACGCCCCTGATCACATCCGATTCTTCGATGTTCGTCATGTTCGGAATGGCCTCTTTTAGCCTGAATAATTCATAAGAGAGGTTAGGAAAGTCACTCTTACTCTACTTTTCTTGCCGCCCAAGAAAAGTAGACAAAAGAAGGGCTCCCCTCAAACGCCGGGGAGGCTCGGGCCGTGGCGACTCAGCCTCACTGGAAACGATTGGCGCCGCGAAAGGAATGAACTCCTCCCCCCGCCTGATGCCCACTGCGGGACCCGCCCCCACGCCGCGAATTTCCATTCGCCCCCACATCCGCACCCGCACCTGACCCCGTCCCACAGAGGGCCCTCCTAAGCCCTGGGGAGGAGAAACGCCGAAGCAGCTAGAGAGCCGCAACGCCACGGCCGCGATGGCATCTGGACCGAATCACTCGTGAAATCTGAACAATCTGCGTAAATCCTGGGCTTTCCAGTATTGTACCAAAACAAAGTTTTTTAGCTCAAATTGGATAACTGATTGTTCCACATAAAATTATGAAGATTTTCAGCAAATTTATGAATTATTCAGGTTAGATCGCGTACCGGTGTTCTCACAACGTATTCCAGCGCGCCTCATTGACTCGGCTTCTTTCCAGCAAAGGCTCCCACCATGCTCGATGCTCCTTATACCATAAGACCGTCTCCCTGAAACCTTCTTCGAAGGAGACTTCCGGTTTCCATCCGAGCTCGTCGCGAACCTTGCGGCAGTCGAGCAAGTATCGACGATCGTGTCCTGGACGATCCGGCACATACATCTTGTAGGATGGATCGAGCCCTAGAATGCTCAAGATCGTGTCCGCCACTGTTTCAATGTCCACCTCCGTTCCGCTGCCCACGTTATAGGTTTCGCCAATCCTTCCCTCCTTCAGGATAAGCGCGATCGCCTTGCAGTGATCCATCGTGTGCAGCCATTCTCGCCTGTTGCGACTGCTCTCGTAGAGGGTCAATTTCTCCTTGTCCAGCGCCCTGATCGTAAAGTGCGGGATCAGTTTTTCCGGAAACTGGTAAGGTCCGTAGTTGTTCGAACAGTTCGAAATCGTGACCGGCAAGCCAAACGTTTCGTAGTAGGCTCGAACCGCCAGGTCAGCGGATGCCTTCGAAGCGTTGTAAGGGGTTCTCGGAAGGTAGGGGGATGTTTCAGAAAATCGGGCGCCTGAATCGAGCGGCAGATCCCCGTAGACTTCGCAAGTCGAAATGTGATGGAAACGCGCCACACCCGCGTCCACAGCCGCTTGGAGCAGTCTCTGCGTTCCCAAGACATTCGTCTCGAAGAACAGTCCAGGGTTTAGGACGGCTCGACTGTTGTGGGACTCGGCGGCGAAATTCACGACATAGTCGGGCTCGTATTCGGAAAGAAGGCGGCGGGCGAGTTCGCGGTCGCTGATGTCGCCCTGATGGAAGACGTAGCGGTCCGCGTGCGCTTCCTCTACATCCTTCAGGCTGTCCAGGTTTCCCGCATAGGTGAGCAAGTCATAGTTGACGACGAAGTCATCGGCGTGCGTTGAAAGCCAATAGCGGATGAAATTCGAACCGATGAATCCGGCGCCTCCGGTGATGAACAGCGTAGCCATGGGCGTTCTCCTCTACCTACACACCTATAGAAAGAGCTTCCCTGCGAGCAGCAGGTAGCCGCAGTAAAGGAGACAGAGAAAAAGGCCCTCGGCCCGGGTCAAACGATGGCCGGTGCGCATCAACAGCAGCATCGTGAAGACGATAAGCAGCATCGCCGGAAAGGAAAAGTGGATCATCCTGGTCTCGACGATCAAGGGGCTGACGGCGGCCGAAGCCCCGGCGATCCAGCACACGTTCAGGATATCCGCGCCCAGGATATTTCCGACGGCGATCCCTCCGTGTCCCTTGTAACAGGCCGTAACGGACGTGACCATCTCAGGTAAGGAAGTGCCGATCGCGATCACCGTTAACCCGATCACGGCTTCGCTAACGTTGAGATATTCGGCAATCGCTACAGAGGAAGCGACAACCCCTCTACTCGCCAGAAGAACGCCGACCAATCCGGCCACGAACCATCCAACCCGCGTCGGCAGACCGCGTCCGACAGTGGTCTTCGCAATCTCCACCAACTCCTCAAGGCCGGCTTCCGACGCTGATGACTTCCTCCGGGTCAAACAGACAAAGCAGAGATAGGCGCAGAAAAGGACAAGGAGAACGGCCCCCTCTACACGGGAAAGCGTCCCGTCGAAGGCCATGGCATACGCGACGAGATCCACACAAACCAGGAAGATCCCCGTTGTTTTCAGCAAGTAAGGGTTGATCAGAACCGGTCTCTGGGCCGCGAGAGCCCCCAGACCGAGCGCGAGACCATCATCTGCGATGACGGACCCAACCGCATTTCCGAGCGCAATTTCCGGGTATCCCGAAAGTGCGGACTGAACCGAAACGAACAACTCCGGCGCCGTCGTCGCCACACTCACGAGGACGATCCCGACCAGAACCTTCGGAACCCTCAAGTGTTCGGCAATGCCTACTGCGCCGTCGACGAACCAGGAGGCACACTTGAGGAGAACGACGAAACAGAGAAGAAGAACCCCCAGCGCAACCGGCAGACTCAACGTGCCCTCCGTGCACCGAACAGGGCGCTGGGCCTGTTCGGCCCCGCCACCGTCAGTCCGAAATCGCGCAAACCACGTCGATCCAAATTTCCTCTGCAGGCCCGTTCCGCCAGATACGGCTGATTGTTTTTCTCGCTGAGATGGGCCAGAATGGCGTGCTCCAGGCCCTCTTCGGCCAACCGGCAGAGCGTCTCGGCCGCCAGATCGTTGGACAGATGGCCTCGGCTTCCGCTGATACGCCGCTTCAGGTCCCACGGATAGGGACCGTTCATCAACAGATCTCGGTCGTAATTCGTTTCAATCACCACAAGGTCGGCCGTCTTCAACCGCTCGTAGACGAGATGGGTCACCCGACCCATGTCCGTTGCAATGCCCACGACCTGATCGTTTCCCGTCACCAAAAAATTAACCGGGTCAGCCGCATCGTGTGAAAGGGCAAAAGGCTGGAACGAGAGCTCGTCGAGGTGGAATCTTTCGTCGTTTCCGAAGAGGTGAATGCGTTCGCGACCTCGAAACCATTTCTTCGCGGCACCGAAGGTGCCTTCGGTCATCCAGACCGGAATCCCAAACCGACGCGCGAGCACGCCCACGCCTCTCATATGATCGACATGCTCGTGTGAGACGACGATCGCCTGCAGGTGCGAGGGATCCACGCCGATCGCAATCAGTCGTTCCTCGATCTTCTTGCCGACCAGCCCTGCATCGACCAGAACGTGCGTTTTTCCCTTGCTCACGTAGACGGCGTTTCCCGAACTTCCGCTGGCCAGCACGCACGTTCGCATAGATTTCCAACCGTTTCCTGTCTCAACGAGCGGCAAACTTGGCCACCCAGATACTCATCTGATAAAGCAGGATGAGCGGCAGGGCCATCATCAGCTGGGAGATCGGGTCGGGAGGTGTTAGAAGCGCCGCCAACACAAACCCGATCAGGATGGCGTAGCGCCTGCCCGCCCTCATCCGGTCCGCGGTCAACAAACCCACTTTGCTTAGAAAAAAGGTCGCCACGGGCAGCTCGAACACGACTCCGAACGCGAGCAGCAAACGGAGCACGAAACCGATATACAGCCCAATGTCGAACTGGGGGATGACCCCGGTGCCGGACGTCATCCCAACGAGAAAGCCAAGGGCGATAGGAATGACCGCGAAGTAGGCTACAGCCGCCCCGGCAGCAAAGCAGAGGATTGAGGAACAGATGATGAAAACGACATACCGTTTTTCGTTTCGGTATAGTCCTGGTGCGACGAACAACCAGAGCTGGTGAAACACGATCGGCAGGGCCACCAAGAGCCCGCCCACGAGGGCAATGTTCAGTTTGACGACGAACATGCCCATCGGTTTGAGCGTAATCAGCTCTGTGGGAACCTTCATGTCTTCGGCGGGAAGCGTCAGAAGCCTCAAAAGTGCGTCTGAAAAGAGCGCGCAAACGATCGCACCGACCACAACCCCCGACAGGGATTTCAGGATGCGCCACCTGAGCTCCTCGAGGTGGTCCAGAAACGGCATCGCGCTCTCGTCTTCAGGGGCCGGCGAATCGAGGTCCTGCTCAGGAGCCTTTGGCGCCTTTGTCTTTGGAAGAATGGAACGCTCTCCGAATGCGCTGCCCGTACCACGGAAAGACAACCCCAGCAGCACGACGGTCAGCAGGCCGCAGACCTGAGAAAAAAGATCTCCGTACCGCGTGTAGACTGTTTTCGCCGTGCGCGCCGACAATCTTCCGATCAACACGGCTTCGTGGAAAATGTCCGTGGTCTGGTCTTTCCTGCCTGCAGCATCGATCAACGTGGAGACGCCCGTGTTCGCGCAACGCACGACGGCCCTCCGATTCTCGATCGCCCTGAACACGGCCGCCTCGGCGTGCTGATATGGCCCGGAGGTTCTTCCAAACCAACCGTCGTTCGTAATCACGACCAGAAACTCGGCGCCCCTCAAGACGAATTCCCTCGCAAAGCCGGGGAAGACGGAGTCGAAACAGATGAGCGCAGAAAAATGCACGTCGGGCCCTTCGAAAACGGTTAACGTCTCTCCAGAATCGAAATTTCCGCTCTCGAAACCGCCACCCGTAAACCTGATCTTCCTCAAGAACGGCAGCTGCTCGGGGAAAGGGGCCCGTTCGCCGAACGGGACGAGCTTGATCTTGTCGTAGCGCTGCAGGGACGGCTTGCCCGGGGAAAACAGGAATGACGAGTTATACGACCGGCGCGGAGAGTTCATCTCTTCGTGATGCGCACCCGTATAAAGATAGATCTTCAGCGAGTCCGCGTAGGCGTGAAGTCGATCTCTGTAGGACCGATGGAATTCACCTTCCAGGTAAGCGGGCACGGCCGTCTCGGGCCAGATCACGAGATCCGCGCCACGCGCAACGGCTTGGCGCGTAAGGCGCTTAAGGATGCTGAGATTATATTCGAACCCCCGATTTTGCTTGGCGAGAGGCGAGACGTTGGGTTGTACGGCACCGACGTTTACGGGCCGCCCATCGAAGGGCGTCGCCAGCACGAGCAGACCGTGTAGGGCTGGAACGGCAAACAGGACGATAAGAGCGACGCCACCCGCGGCCAGGCGGTGCCGCACGATCGCCAAGATCGCCAAGTTGACTCCGACAATCCAGAAGGAGACGCCATAGACGCCGGTAAACTCGGCGTACTGAATCAACGGGAGATACGCCGTCTGTGTCACCCCGAGGAGAGTCCACGGGAAACCCATATCCCCGATCGAACCGAGGTATTCAAACGCCACCCACACGAAGGGCGTGCTCCAAAGTCCCAGCACGCCGAACCGGTGCACGACCCGACTCAGCACCCAGAGAAAAAGCCCTCTAAACAGGGCAAGATACAGAATCGCGCCAGCCATGCCCGGGAACGTGATCCAGGAAATCCAGTAGATTGTCGTCGCATAAAAAACGAGACCCTGCACCACACCGGCGCCGAATGCCGCACGTCCCTGCAAGCGTTCCGCCGACCATATGAGGGGAATCAAACCGATATAGGCCAGCAGTCCGACAGGAAGCGGCGGGAATGCGGTGCCAAGGATCAGTCCGGAGACTGCTGGGTAAATGAGAAGCGGGTACAGGGACCTTCGGTCGCCCGGGGCATCATCCGCCATACCGAATCCTTGACTTCATGGAGGTCTCAGGCACTGCAGGGGTAAGGTTTTTGGATGGCTTCAACACCTTAAAGGAGGATTGCGTAAATATAAGCGAGGCCTTTGCGCTTGTCAATCTGGGCGATGGTTTGGACGAGCGGGTTTGACAAAGTGCCGTGGCCCTCTTATCTTGGTTCACCGAACTTCCGATTTGGGATTACGCATCCCCGGCGTGCTGCGCTTCGCAGTTCCTCCGATTTCTCATCGTCTCTACTTCGTTCTATGCTTCCTTCCCTCTCGGCAGAACTCCAAGACCTCAAGTCAGAAGGCCTCTATCGGAATCTCCGCCAGATCGATGGCCCTCAGGGGCCTCGATGCCGGATGATGGGCGTCGAGTTTTTCAACTTCTGCTCCAACGACTATCTCGGCCTGGCCAATCACCCCGCTCTGAAGGCCGCCGCTGCGAGGGCCCTGAACAGCCACGGCTGCAGCGCGGCCGCTTCGCGCCTCGTTTCAGGCACCACGTCATTGCACACCGAGCTCGAAACCTGCCTGGCCCGTTTTCTGGGCACGGAGTCTGCCCTCACCTTTCCAACCGGCTATATGGCCAACGTAGGCGCCATAACTTCCCTGGCGGGCCCGGAGGATGTTATCTTCAGCGACCGCCTCAACCACGCCAGCCTCGTGGATGGCTGCCGCCTCTCCAGGGCGAAGATCATCGTCTACGCTCACCGCAGCGCGAATCATCTCGAAGCGTTGATGCAATCGGCGAAGCCATACCGTAGAAGGCTCATCGTCACGGACGGCGTCTTCAGCGTAGATGGAGACGTCGCGCCACTCCCCGAGTTAACGGACGTCGCGCAGCGCCACGATGCGATCCTCATGGTGGATGACGCTCACGGAACCGGAGTGATCGGGCCCCAAGGAAGAGGATCGCCAGAACATTTCGACGTGAAAGGCGTCGACGTCCTGACATCTTCGGGAAGTATCGCGTTGGGCTCCGTGGGGGGATTCGTGGCTGGAAGGCAGGAACTGATCGACCTGCTGATCAATCGTGCCCGGACGTTCATCTACACAACCGCCCTGTCCCCTGATGCCTGCGCAGCCACAATCGCGGCCCTGAAGGTGATCGATTCAGAGCCTGAGATTCGTCGTCGATTGTGGGCGAATGTGCGGAAAGCGCGCGATGGCCTACGCCGCTTGGGATTCGATCTCATGAATTCTGAAACCCAGATCATTCCGATCCTTATCGGCGATCCGAACCGGACGATGGCCATTTCGGAGGCCCTCTTGGAACAGAGAATCTTTCTCACCGGAATTCGCCCTCCGACCGTGCCGGAGAACCAAAGCCGCCTCCGTCTCGCCCTCACGTCCGTACACACCGAGGAAGACATCGAGCGCCTGATCGAAGCGATGAGGCGTGTCCAGGCCGCCGGTCGTTTGGGAATCGTTCTATAAGAGGTCTTATGAAAGGCAACCGGACCGATCTGGATTCTCTCGCGCAGATTCGCATCATCCTGGTGGAGCCGAAGGAGCCGGGTAACGTGGGCGCCGTCGCGCGCGCCATGAAAAACATGGGCCTGAACAAACTCTACTTGGTGCATCCTTCAGACTTTGCGTCGGGAGAGGCCCGAAAGATGGCCACCGGATCCGGGGATGTCCTGTATGGCGCGACCGTCTCGGACTCCTTGGAGGAGGCGCTGGCTGGAACTGTTTTGTCTGTGGCCACGACCCATCGAAAACGCCAGCACTTCGAATGTCCGTCCAGCCCGGAAGCCGTCGCGCGTCGACTCGTTTCCCTTCCGCCGGGCAACGAAGGGGCCGTCGTCTTCGGTCGGGAAGACCGGGGTTTGACGACCGACGAGATCCATCGCTGCAACGTCGTTGCGCGGATTCCAACGGCTCGGCCGTATCCTTCCCTCAACCTCGCCCAGGCAGCGCTGATCTTCGCTTACGAGCTTTCTCGAGCCGCCGCCTCGGACGCTGAGGCAGAACCGCGGGATCTCGCACCTTTCGAAGCCGTGGAATCCTTCTACGCACACGTTGCGTCGGTCCTGGAGAAGCTCGGCTTCGTATCTCCCCACCGACTCCAGACCTTCATGCACGCGATCAGACGTACGTTCGGGCGCGTGGCGCTGGAAAACCGAGACGTCGCCACGCTGCACAAACTTTTTCGGCAGGTAGACAAGTTCGCGGCACGCTACGGCGTAAACGATGGGCAGGACGATGATCCTGTCGCGGGCATCAAAAAAAAGTGGACACCGTGAAGGTGTCCGCCTGGCAATCGATTTCTCGTCCCGGGATCTGTCCTCCCGGATGGCGTTCCGGGGTGGGATCAGACAGCGGATCCGGGTCGCCGCATTTCTACCCCCGCTTTTTCAAGGATGATCACGACCTTCGGGACCGGACAGTTGAGATGGTCGGCAATTTCAGCCAGCGTCTTTCCTTCCTGTCTATAAAGACGGACGATCTCTTCGCGCGAAAGGACCTGCGCGTAGTCCTTCGTCCCGAAGAATCCATCGTGCTTCCGAACTTCAATGTCTCCAGTCACCAAAACCTGGCAAGACAGTCTCAGGTTCCCTTTGAGCTGGAGAAAACGGAGGTTCTCCAACGCCCCCTTTTTCGTAACGCCACCTTGAGGAATCACTTCTACGGTGCAGGTGCCGCACGCACCGTGCCCCTGGCAGTTCAAATATTTTGCCAACCCGTTGTACAGGTCGATGTCGTTCTCGATCGCAAGCGACCTGAGATTCGTAAACGGCTTGCACGCCACCCGTTTGTCCCAGTTCGCGAACCTGACCTCGCATACGGACTTGCGTTCCGGACGACTGTCGATAAACGTGGGCATGGGGAACTCCGACAGGTGACAAGATTCGCGATCTCAAACTAAGCATTTCTCTGATTGAGGACAAGCACAAAAGCCCTGAATCGCTCTGTGTTTAACTCACTTTTCGGCCTGCGGTCTCGCACGATGCTGCTTGACTTTTCGCGGTAGCGGATTTGACCTGGGGGTCAAGACCCGCACTTCGCGAGGCGCATTTGCCCAAAACCTGGAGCCTCACATGACCGGTGGCGAAATTATCGTCGAATGTTTAAAAGCACAGGGCGTGAGCTGTCTGGTCGGCATGCCCGGCGTTCAGAACATCCACATCTATGACGCATTGGCTCGCAGCGATGAGATCGAGCACTTACTGATCCGAAACGAGCAAACCGCCACGCTGGTGGCCAACGGCTATGCGCGCGCCTCGGGCCAGGTTGGCGTCGCGCTCACTGTTTCCGGACCGGGGGCGAGCAATGCCGCAACCGGCATCGGAGATGCCTGCGCGGACAGTGTCCCGGTCCTGCTCATCACGGGAGGCACGGCCGTTTCCACCGACGGCCGAGACCTGAGCAAATGTGTTCACGGCCTGGACCAAGCCGCGTTTTTCGCCCCGATTACCCGATTCTTCGCACGCCCGACGACCCTTCAGGAGATTCCCCACGCGGTGGTCGGAGCTTTCGAGGCCCTGAGAGCTCCGAGGCCGGGTCCGGCCGTGATTGAGCTCCCCATAGACGTCGTCTCCTCGGAAGGAGAGGTCTCCATTCCAGAATTCGTTCCGGATGATCGGCCGATGCCGGACCGGGATGCCCTTGGACAGGCTGCCGACGTTTTAAAGGGTTGTAACCGGTGGGTTATCTTGGCCGGCGCAAACGTCATCGAGGCGAACGCCACCGGACCGATTTCAGGCCTGGCTGAACAGACGCAGACCCCGGTCATCATGACCCGGCTGGGCAAGGGAGCGATACCTGATACGCATCCACTTTCTGCAGGCCACTGCAAGGCCAGGCTCGCCCGAACCATCTTGAAAGAGGCTGACGGTGTGCTCATTGCAGGCTGTCGACTGACGGAGAGCGATACCTCGGCGTGGAAGCTTGAATTGCCTCCGACTCGCGTGCAACTGGATCCGGATCCGGTAGAGATCGGGCGGGAATACCCCGTCGATCTCGGGGTCGCTGGAGACCTCAAACAGTCGTTGACGACACTCTTGGAACTGATCCGGGAAGGCGACGCGCCCGTTTCAGCGTGGAACGGTAGGGTCGACCGGCTGCGAGACGAGCTCACTTCTGGCAGGCCCCAACTGCCGATCATGTCGCAAATGCGAAAAATGCTGCCAGACGACGCGATTGTCTGCGTAGATGTCACCTCGATCGCCTACAGGGCGTTCGACGAATTCCCGATTACGGTTCCAAGGACCTTCTTATACCCGTGTCATTACATCACGCTCGGGTTTGCGCTGCCTGCTGCGATCGGCGCGAAACTGGCCCTTCCGGACCGGCGGGTGGTCGCGTTCTGCGGTGACGGAGGATTCCTGATGACGGCCTGCGAACTCGCGACGGCTGCAGACTACGGCATCGACGTCCTGTCCGTCGTGATCAACGACGGGGGCCTCACCGCGATTGAGGCCGCTCAGGCGAAGGCGTTCGAAGGACGCACGACCGATACCCAGATGAACGCGCCGCACATCGCCGATCTTGCCCGGTCCATGGGCGCCCGTGGCATCCGGATCGCTCGGCCTGAAAGCTTTGAGGCTGTGTTTGCGGATGTCCTGGATCTCGAGGGACCCACCGTCATTGAAGTCATGATGGAAGACCAGAAAGAGGAGATCATACGTCGCATTCCGTGGCTCTACCCCGACTCATGACCCCGATCCCTCGATTTCACGCCCACAATGCGGGCAGACCACATTCGCTTCCCTCCTGCTTGCGATCTCCTCCGAGAATCCAGATCCCAGAATGCCGGCCGGTAGGGCAAACATGCCGATCCCCAGCAGCGCGATGGCCGCTCCAAGCACTTTCCCGGCAGGCGTAATCGGGTAGACGTCACCGTAGCCCACGGTCGTGAGTGTCACCATCCCCCACCACATGGCTGATGGAATGCTGGAAAAGACCACCGGCTGTGCCTCGTGCTCGACAAAGTACATCAGGCTGGACGCGATAACGAGCATGATCAGCAGGACAAACATCGTGACGTAAAGCTCGCCCCGTTTGAGTCTGAGAATCCTTCCTAAGGACATCATGGACTCAGAATATCTGGCCAATTTGAACAGACGGAAGAGCCTGAACAGCCGAAGGGATCTCATCACGCGAAGGTCAACGGGCAGTATCACGGGAAGATAGAAGGGCAGAATAGCGATCAGATCGACTAGGGCCATCGGGGTCATCAAAAACCTCAACCTGCCGGTGACAGGATGTCCATAGGCTTCATCACCGACACTGCTCCAAACCCGTAGCAGGTACTCCACAGTAAAAACAGACACTGAAAATAGTTCGAAGTAGTCGAAGAACAGAGTATACTGAGAGGAAAGTTCTTCCATCGTCTCCAGGATGACCATCACCACGTTGAGTATGATCAACGTAATGATAAAAAGATCGACCCTTCTGCTCGTCAGATCCCCGGGCGATGCCTTTTGCAGAATCTCGTGCGTCCGATCTCTCGTGCGCTTGTCCATGTCTAGACCCTATTCTTCTCGGCTGTTGATCCTCCGCGCATCAGACAGTCCATTTCCCGTCTGACGACGGGCGAAGTATCCCAGATCCAACGCCCGTTGCTTCGGCGTTGTTGTCGTCGACCTCTGGCGGAACCGACTCATCGTGGGGCGCAGACCCCATCCGTCGTTTGACCCTTCCTCCCGATTCAAGCTTTGATATGCCGCGGACCCACGGCCGACAGACCCGGAAACAAACAGGCGACAGCCACGTTCGGCTGTCGCCGTTCAACCCCCGGGGGTCACGTTCTTTTCATCAATCTGAAAACTTCAAAAACAGCTACGGCAGCTCCCGTGACAGGGTGCGGTCGTCGCGCGTATACGTTTCGAGGATTTCTTCGATTTCACACTGGAACTTCTCGAGCGGCTCGCGCACCTGGCTGCGGAACTCTTCCCTCAGCAGCGAACAGTGCTCCTGGGCAATCGCGACGAGTTGTCTGGCGGCCTGGTGAAGGTCGAAATGCTCTAGCTGCTCGAATCCACCGTGAAAGACCTGCATGAGCTGACCGGCGTAGACCCCGACGTTTCGCTGGATGGCCTCCCGGTAGCCCTTGCAATGTCTCTCCAGATATTCGAGCGCTTCCGGGAAAAAGGTCTTGATCTCATCCACTTGCAACGCCTGCTGGGTGGAAAGAATCAGGTGGTGGCCCTGCACGGCCAAGCGCATCGCGTTTGAAAAGGACGTTGGATATCTCGTCAACACTTCGGAAAAGTATTTCCAGTATTCCCACTTGTAGCTACCTGCGAAACCTTGCCGCCACAGGGAACGGAAGAACGCCTTCACCTCGGGCAAACGGATCGGCATGCCGCTGATGGGATGTCGTCTCTGGTGCTCGAAAAAGGTGAGACAACGCTCAAAAAAGATCTTCGGACTGTTCAGGGTTTCGACCACCTGCCTGTGTCGGTCGAAAAGCGCCTCCGGCTCAATGACGGGAACGTAGCTGAGCTCCCGGCTGAAGATGCCGGAATCTCCGGTATACTTGACGTCCTCGACCAGCCGCCCCGCGCGGCTGAACCGCTTGTAGTCGGGCGTGTCCCGAAGCACGCCTAGAATGCCCACCATGGCGACGGGAATGCCCGCTTCTCGAATAAAGGCGATCATCCGATCCGCAATGTCGTCCGGGTCCGTGTCAAGCCCGATGATGAATCCGGCTTGAACTTCGAACCCGATGTTCTGCAGGATTTTTACTTTATCAAGAAGCGAGGTGTTTCCTTGCAGGTTTTTCTGGGCCCCCATGAATTTGAGGCTTTCCTCGACCGGAGATTCGATCCCGACGAAGACCTTCTCGAATCCAGCGTCGTACATCGCCTCCAATAGGGCTGAATCGTCGCTGACCCGGATACTTGCCTGAGTGTGGAACTGTAGGGGATAAGCGCGCGCCTGCTGCCACGGAACGACTTCATCCTCAAGCGCAACCCGGATCTCGTCCTTGTTCCCGACGAAATTGTCGTCCACCGCCATCACCGACCCACGCCACCCCGCGTCATACAGTGCGTCCAGTTCCTGGACCATCCGGCTCTTGCTCTTGATTCGGGTAGACTTGCCGTAGAGCGAGGGGATGTTACAGAAAGTGCAGCTTTCAGGACAACCCCGCGTCATCTGAACGACCATGCTGCTGTAGTCGTTAAAATCGATGAGATCCCATCTAGGCAGCGGCGTCTGGTTCAATTCCAGGAATTCTCCCCTGCGGTCGATATATTCTCGTTTGGACCCGGCCGCTTTCTCGATCGTTCCTTCCAAGATATCCAGGAATCCGCTTTCCGCCTCGCCGAGGAAAAAGACGGCGTCCCCTTCGATCTCCTCGTAATACTGCGTCGCCAGAGGTCCACCGTTGAGCACCGGAATCCCCCGGGCGTTGCACCGAGCAATGACCTGTTCCAGGGAGTGCCAGTGTATGATCATGGAAGAGGTGAGCACGATGTCGGCCCAATCGAGATCTTCATCCGAAAGCGGCCTCACGTTCATGTCGACCAGACGAAGCTCGTACGCTTCCGGCATCATCCCAGCGATGGTGAGTAGACCCAGCGGGGGAAACGCAGACCGTTTGCCCACCATCTTCAGGGCCTCGTCGAAACTCCAGAATGTGATCGGGTTTTCCGGATAGACAAGCAGTGCTCTAGGCATTCGACCTCTATCTTTTGTGTTGACCGAAAAAAATGCCCGGAAGGGCCTGAGGAGCTCAAAAGGCTGTCGGCCCCGAATATAAACCCTTTTTCGCGAGGCTCCTAATAAAAAAAACCCCGGCAAATGGCGCGATGACGCTCTCAATCTTCCTCAATCCAGATCAGCGATCAGCAACCCTTCGCGCTCTTCTTTGCTCAACTTCCGGGCGTACCCACTGACTCATGGTCAGAGAGACCAGGGCCATCACCGATCCACTGAAGAAAATAATCTGATATCCGAAATAATGCCACGCGAGACCGCCCGTGACCGGCCCGATCACGGCGGCGATATGGTTCATGGTCACGCCCATCGAAAGCGTCGGGCCGAGGTCCCCCTCCTCTGCAATCTTGTGGATGTAAGTCGTGAGCGCAATCCCGCCGACAAAGAGCAGGTTGTCGATACAATAGATCGCATAAAGCGTTGGCCTGTGTTGAATCAGCGCGTAGCCGGCAAACACGAACGCGAGCCCGAGGTAGCTGCAGCTCAGCGTCAAACGCTCCCCATAACGGTCGATGACCCAACCCACCAACGGCGAGGTAAGCGTCGACATCACCTGGTTGATCAGCACGAGGATCATCGTTGTTCGGACGGGCATGCCGTGGACCTTAACCAGCGCGAAGATCGCGAAGGTCGTAAACATCTGCCTCCGCCAACCCGAGAGGACGTGCAGCGCGTAGTAGACCCCATACCGCCGCTTCAGGACGAATCTCCGATCGGGCACCCCAGCCCGCTTTCTAGATGCGAACATGATCGCCACGCCGCCCAACACCGTCGCGGATCCGGCTGCGATGTAAAGTCCTTCGTAGTCCAGAAAATGGAACGTCAAGAGGCACAGCCCGATCGTGATCAGCCACCCCAGGCTGGTTGCGCTGCGCAGCGCACCCAGAGACCTCCCCTTCGCCCGCTCGGGAGAAAACGTCAGGGCCATCGTCTGCTCCAGCGGGAGCCAGCAGTGAAACCCGAGGCTCCAAATGACGGAGTAGGCGGCGAGCGAAAAGATACTCGAGACCTGAGCATAGGCAGCAATCCCCAATCCCATCACGATCAGCGATACCCCTCCGACCAAGGGGAGCGCCGTCCGGATCATCAACGCGATAAAAAACGCGTTCAGGAAACCGGGAATCTCGCGAACAGATTCGATCGCACCCAGCTCGTAGGGCTCGATGCCGAGTCTCTCTACGATGAAGTTGTTGAAAAGCGTCAGCTGGACGCCGTAGAAGACCCCGACTGAAAAGGCCGCAGCGGCAAGCAACCCGAAACTCCGGTTCCAGCCTAACATAAATTCTTCAAATGGAGCGCCACCGGATCTCCGGGGTGTCAGTTGAACCGGCTAAGAGAGAAGAGACAGGATTGAAGGGGACTCAATTGGCAAGGGGTTCCCAAACCTCGCCGAAGATGGACCGCAGTCGCGCGACGTCGGCGTCCGGCAGAGGCGGTCCCAGGAGGGCCTCGACATTCTCCTCCAGATGCGCGATGCTCGAAGTGCCCGTGAGCACCGTGCTCACGGCCGAGTGCGCAGCCGAAAATTTGTAACCTGCCGCGGGGAGGGACTTCACGCCTCCCTTCACCAGCCAGCCAAGCGGGTCCTGATCCGGCAGCGCCCTCCTTGCAATCAGGCCTTTCGCCTTGGCTTCGGCAATCCGCTTCCGCAGGTGTTCCGGCCGACTCAGCGCCCGACGCACCGGCACCATGCAGATCACGCCGACATCTCTTCGCTCGCAGATGGGAAGAATGTCCTGCTCCGGCGTCGGGTTCATCAGGTTGTAGCCCACCATCACCGTGTCGAACGTATCATCGGCCAGGGCCAGACCGAGTGCCTCGTGCCGGCCATCTCGGGCGTAGCTCTCCGTGATTCCAAGAAAACGAAATTTGCCCTGCTCCTGAAGTCGAAGCACAGTGGGAAACGCGATTTCCACAGCTATTTGGTAGTCGCCGGGCAGAACGCCGTGGAGTTGAAGCAGGTCGACGGTATCAACCCGAAGTCTTCGAAGGCTCTGATCAACGCGCTCGATGACTGCTTTTTCCGGCAAGGGCTTTCCATCGACCACGGCGTGGAACTTGGTTGCCAGGATGTAGGCCTCTCTGGGCACACCACGAAGGGCGCGCCCCAAGATCGCCTCGCTCTGCCCGTAGGCGGCGGCCGTGTCAAAAAAATTGATGCCCATGTCCAAGGCGCGCCGGACCATTCGAGAGATGTCGACTTCGGAAACCCTGGAGTTCTGGCCGAACAGGCTTGGTCCACCGCTGCCGATCCCCATCAACGAAACCTGGAGTTTCGTCCTGCCCAGCCTACGGTATTCCATCCGTTAGCCTCCATGCATAAGACAAGGTGACGAAATGCCGGACCATCCCTGGCGGCGACCGATGATGAAACTCGACTAGTGATCGCGCTTTTTTGCTATTAATAAATATAAAGGCTGCCAGGCGTCAGCAAAGATTTTTAGTATCCAGGCAACGCAGCTTCCCCTTGCCGGCGCCTGCCCCTTCTGCTAACACGATAATATTGCATCGCTTAGGCACACGCCCTCGGAATCCACACAAAAAATCGGCTTGACACGAAATAAAACATTCGTATGTTTGAAACTACCGTATGAATCGAACGTTTAACGCTCAGATGCACGCCCTCTCACCGAAGAAGAGATCGGATGAACAACACCGAAACCCGGGACCGGTTACTCGACGCAGCCGAACGGCTCTTCTCAGAACACGGTCTGGAGGGCGCCTCGCTGCGATCGATCACAGCGGCTGCCTCGGCAAACCTCGCTTCGATCCACTACTACTTCGGATCGAAGGAAGCCCTGATCCACGAAGTCTTTGCGCGACGGCTGGGCCCGTTGAACGGCGAACGCTTACGGCTACTGGATGCCGCAGAGGCCGAAGCGGGCAACAGCCCCCCGCCACTGGAAGCGATCGTCGAAGCCTTCATCTCGCCTCCCCTGCGCTTCAGGTTGAACCCCGATCTCGGAGGCGGAGACATCTGCAGGCTGATGGGCAGAATCTACTTCGAACCTCCAGAATTGACCATGGGCATTCTGGAACAGTTTGACAAGGTTGTTCAAAGATTTACGTCGGCTCTGCGTCGCGCGCTGCCCCAACTCTCCGAGCGCGAACTCACGTGGAGATTCTTCTTCATGATCGGGAGCATGGCCATAATGCTCGTCGGGGCCGACATCATCAAAGAAAAAACGGAAGGCATCTGCGATCCCTCCGACGTGGACGGCACGCTTCACCGATTGGTCCCCTTCGTCTCCGCCGGGATTCGTGATGCCGGCGCGCGGCCCGCAGAGAAGATGCCATGAGAATTTTAATCGCGTGCCTCGCGATACTTTTCTTGGTCAGCGCCTGTGCCTCCGCGCCGCGCACCCGGCGCCCCGCGCTACGGGCCGAGATCCCGCAGAAATGGGCGTCCGACTCGGAGGCGACGGCTGCGCGCGACGCTTTGTGGTGGACCCGATTCGGCGATGTCCAACTGAACCGCCTCGTCGATGAGGCCCTCGACCAGAACTACAACCTGCGGGAGGCGGCCGCCAGGCTCGAGTCCGCGGCCGCCCGGGCAACGATCGCGGGCGCGCCTCGCTTCCCCCAATTGAGCGCTGATTTCTCAGGCTCGCGCAGTAAGCAGAACTTCATCGGCCTGCCCATTCCGGGTGAAAAGGCCGTGACCCGCGTCACAACCAACCGGTTTGGGGTCTCGTTGGACCTCGCCTGGGAGGTCGATCTCTGGGGCCGCCTCGGCGCAGGACGCGTGGCCGCCTTGGCCGATCTGCAGGCCGAAGCCGCAGACCTGAAGGGGGCCCGGCTCTCGCTCGCCGCCCAGACGGCAAAGGCATGGTTCGCGACGGTGGAGGCCAGCCGGCAAGTCGAGCTGGCTCAAGCGACCGTAGACAACTACGAGACGAGCCACCAGCAAGTTCGCGCGCGCTACGAGCGCGGGCTTCGACCCTCGCTGGACCTGCGACTTTCGCTGTCCAGCCTGGCCACGGCCAGAGACCTCCTGGAGCAACGCAAACAACAGCTTGACGGGGCCGCCCGCCAGCTTGAAATCCTTCTCGGCCGATATCCTGTTGCGGCCATTATCTCGGTCGAAGGTCTGCCCTCTGTCACCGATGGGGTACCCGCGGGCATGCGGGCCGATCTGGCGGGCCGGCGCCCCGACTTGATTGCCGCCGAGCGCAGACTTGCGGCTTCCCACGCCCGAGTCGCCGAGTCCAGGAAGGCCCTCTATCCGCGCATCCGCCTGACCGCCTCCGGGGGAACGGCCAGCAACGAACTCAGCGACCTCCTGAACGGCGACTTCAGCGTCTGGAACCTGGTGGGCAACCTCGTACAGCCGCTCTTTCAGGGCGGCCGCCTCAGGGCCGGGGTCTTGCTGGCCGCGTCCGAGTCTGAGCGGGCCCTCGCGCGCTACGCCCAGAGCGTGCTGCACGCCTTCGCTGAAGTCGAGTCCGCGTTGGCGGCAGAGGGCCATCTCGCCCGTCGCCAAGACGCGCTCCAGATGGCCACGGAAGAAGCGCTGGCGGCCCGCCGGCTCGCCGAGGAGCGTTACCGCGCCGGACTGGCCAACTTGATTACGGTGCTCGAGTCCCAGAGACGCGCCTACGACGCGGAAAGTCGTCTGCTGAGCGTGCGCCGGCTCAGACTGGATGCACGCATCGATCTCCATCTTGCGCTTGGGGGTGGATTCCCTCCGACGACCGCCTCGGAAGCAAATGAAGGGAAGGAAGTCAGATGAAAAAAATCGTCTTGCCGATCGTCATTCTCGCTGTAGGCTTGCTGGCTGCGATCCTACTGATCATCACACGCCGGGACGTCCCAACACGGGCGCCTCGGATCCCTCCGCCCCTGGTCCGGGTCCACCCCGTGATGCTCGACAGCCTTCGACTGAAGGTGCGGACGCAGGGCAGCGTGACGCCCCGAACCGAGAGCATGCTCCTCTCCCAGGTCGCGGGCCAGGTCCTGGAGATCTCGTCCGCCTTTGCGAACGGCGGGTTTTTCGAAGCGGGCGAGCTGCTCGTAAAGATCGACCCTCAGGACTACAAGCTGGCCCTGGCACAGGCGAAATCGCAGGTGGCCCAGGCCCGCCTTCGCCTGGCCAGAGAAGAGGAAGAGGCGACGGTCGCCCGGCAGGAGTGGGAACGGATCGGACAGGGCCAACCCACGCCCCTCGTGCTCCGCAAACCTCAGCTGGAAGAGGCTCGCGCCGGGCTGGAGGCTGCGAGCGCCCGCCTGGAGCGTGCGCGCCTCGACCTGAAACGAACCCGAATTCGGGCCCCTTACGCCGGCCGAGTCCAGAGCAAGCGCGTGGACATCGGCCAGTACGTGACGCCGGCTGCTCCGCTTGCGCGGATCTATTCCGTCGACTACGCGGAGGTCCGCCTTCCGATTCCGGATGCACAGCTTGCATTCCTTGAACTCGCCTTCGATTTCAGGCACGAAGTCGCTCCGACGCGGGGTCCAGACGTCATCCTGCGGGCCTCGTTCGCTGGCCGTGAGCATACGTGGACCGGTCACATCGTCAGGGTAGAAGGAGAGATCGATCCGCGCACGCAGATGGTCTATGTCGTCGCTCGCGTCACCGATCCCTACGGACGTGGAGAGAATCTGGAGCGCCCGCCTCTGGCCGCCGGTCTGTTTGTCCGCGCCGACGTCCTGGGACGACGCGTCGGGAACGTGGCTGTGCTTCCCCGTTCAGCGCTGCGCGGGCAAAACCGGGTCGTGGTGGTCGACGACGACAATCGCCTCCGGTTCCGAGATGTATCGATCCTGCGTTCCGGCACCGACTCCGTCATCATCCACGCCGGTCTAAGCGTCGGGGAGCGGGTCTGCATCTCACCCCTGGAAACGGTCGTGGACGGGATGAGGGTCCGCATCCTGAGCGGACAACCAGAAACCGCCGGCACGAACGCTAAGGGAGACTCGGCGTGAACCACGCCATCGCCTGGTTTGCCCGAAACAGCGTGGCCGCCAACCTACTTATGATCGTGATTCTGGGCGGAGGCCTGCTGACAATTTCCCGCCTGAAGGTGGAGATCTTCCCGGAACTCTCCTCGGAAGTGATCAGCGTCTCGGTCGTCTATCCCGGTGCGGCCCCGGAGGAGGTGGAGGAAGGCGTATGCATGCGCATTGAACAGGCGTTGCAGGGACTTACGGGCGTGGAACGGGTGACGGCGACGGCCTCGGAGAACGTTGGCTCGGTAAACGTGGAACTCGTCCCGGGCACAGATCTTCAGGAGTTGCGGGACGACGTCAAGGCGCGCGTGGACGCCATCGACACCTTCCCGGAGGAGACGGAGAAGCCGATTGTCACGGATGTCACGATCAGAAGGCAGGTGATCATCGTCTCTATCTCTGGGAAAACGGACGAAGCCACGCTGAAGCATCTGGGCGAACAGGTCCGGGATGAAATCTCTACGATTCCAGGAATTACGCAGGCAGAACTGGCCAATGCGCGACCCTACGAAATGTCCATCGCGGTCTCGGAGACCGCGCTCCGGCGCTTCGGACTCACCTTCGATGAAGTGGCCCGCGCCGTACGCCGATCATCCCTGGACCTCCCGGGCGGATCGCTCAAGACGGAGGGCGGTGAGATCCTCCTGCGTACGAAGGGCCAGGCCTATCGAGGACCGGACTTCGAGGCGGTCGTTCTGCGCACCCGTCCAGACGGTACGCACCTCACGCTGGGCCAAGTGGCTGCGGTCGTGGATGGCTTCGAAGAGACCGACCAATCTGCGCGGTTCGACGAGGATCCTGCCGTCCAGGTCCTCGTCTTCCGCGTCGGGGACCAGAACGCCCTCGATATCGCGGAAAAGGTGAAGGCCTACGTCGCAGAGGCGGAGGCGCGCATGCCCGAAGGCATTCAGTTGACGACCTGGGCCGACTTCTCCCTGGTTCTGAGGAGCCGTCTCGATCTGCTCATCCGGAACGGCCGCGCCGGCTTCTGTCTCGTCTTTCTGATCCTCGCGCTCTTCCTCAGGCTTCGTCTCGCCTTCTGGGTTGCCCTGGGGATCCCGATCTCATTCCTCGGGGCCATCTGGACGATGCCTTCGATGGAGGCCTCCATCAACCTGATCTCGTTGTTCGCCTTCATCGTCGTGCTCGGAATCGTCGTGGACGACGCGATTATCGTGGGGGAAAACATCTACCGTCATTTCCAGCAGGGAAAGGACAGACTGCGCGCCGCCATCGAGGGGACACAGCAGGTGTCGGTGCCGGTCATCTTCGCCGTCCTGACCTCCGTGGCCGCCTTCTCGCCACTCCTTACGGTTCCAGGAAACACGGGCAAGATCATGAAGCTCATCCCTGTGATCGTGATCGCAGCGCTCGCGTTCTCTCTGATCGAGTCGCTGTTTATCCTGCCGGCACACTTGGCGCACGCCAAGATGAACGGGAAGAAACGGGGATCCTGGCCGGTGGGCAGGGCGTGGAATCGACTTCAGGACCGGTTTGCTTCCAGAATGCGCCGGTTTACCGACACGGTCTACCGTCCTGCCCTGGAATTGGCCCTGACGTGGCGCTACGTCACGGTCGCCTCCGGGATCTCCACGTTGCTGCTCACGGTCGGGATCGTCGGCGGAGGCTGGATCAAGTTCACGTTCTTCCCCCAGGTGGAAGCGGATTATGTCGTTTCCCTTCTGACCATGCCCCGGGGCACGCCGGCCGAGGCCACCGCACGGGCGCTTCGAGAGCTCGAAAAAGCGGCCTTGATCCTCGAAAAGGAGATTGAGGACAAGGCAGGCGAGGAGGTCTTTCGCCACATGATGACCTCCATCGCCGAACAGCCCTATCGAGCTTCACAGCGCGCAAATGCTGGAAGCGCCGCAACATTTACAGGCGCGCACCTCGGCGAAGTCATGATCGAACTCACGCCCTCGGAAAGACGAGAGATCAGCAGTCCGGAAATCGCCAGGCGCTGGCGCGAGCTCACCGGTCCGATTCCAGACGCGCTTGAACTCACCGTTACAGCCTCCCTGTTTTCTGCGGGTGCGCCCATTCACATTCAGCTCTCGGGACCGGATAACCGCGAACTCCAGGAAGTAGCGAAGAAACTTAAGACCAGGTTGGCGGAATATCCCGGGGTAATCGAGATCGCCGATTCCTTCCGCCCCGGAAAGCAGGAGGTCAAACTCTCCCTCACGCGGACGGCCGAGATCTTAGGCCTCACGCTGTCGGACCTGGCCCGTCAAGTCCGCCAGGCCTTCTACGGGGAAGAGGCACAGCGCGTCCAGCGCGGCCGACACGACGTCAAGGTCATGGTTCGATATCCGGCTCACGAAAGGCGGTCGCTCGGCAACCTCGAAGAGATGCGCATCAGGACCCCAGACGGGGGTGAAGTGCCGTTCTCCGTTGCGGCCAGAGCGGAACTGGGACGCGGATATGCATCCATTCGGCGCGCAGATCGCCAGCGCATCATCGCAGTGACTGCAGACGTGGACGAGAACGTCGCCAACGCGAACGAGGTGCTGTCCAGCCTGACCGGATCCGTCCTGCCGAACGTGCTCGCCGATCATCCCCGGGTCCGCTACACGCTCGAGGGAGAGCAGCGCGAGCAACGGGAAGTGCTGAGTGGCCTTCTGAAGAGTTTCATGCTTGCACTCCCCATGATTTACGTCCTGCTTGCCATTCCCTTCAAGTCCTACATCCAGCCTCTGATCATCATGGCAGCGATCCCCTTTGGGCTGGTGGGCGCTGTTTGGGGACATATCATCATGGGGATGAACTTGACGATCCTCTCGATGTTTGGCTTGGTCGCACTGACCGGCGTCGTCGTGAACGACAGCCTGGTGATGGTCGACTTCATCAACCGGAGCAGATCGGAAGGGGCCGCGCTGCAGGTGGCCATACGAGAGGCCGGTGCCGCCCGATTCCGGCCCATCCTGCTCACGTCATTCACGACCTTCGCCGGACTGACCCCCATCCTTTTGGAAAAGAGCATGCAAGCCCAATTCCTGATTCCGATGGCCATCTCGCTGGGATTTGGCGTGCTGCTGTCGACGTTCATTACGCTCGGTCTGGTGCCGGTGAGCTACGCCATTCTCGAGGATCTAAGGGCGTTGGTCGCTCGAATTCCAGAAAGACTGAAGGCCTTGGTGAGGAAATGGCGCAAACAGCCTCGGTTCCAAACCTGAATTGAACCCGGAGGACGCGTACCGGCTTACGCGACCCGGGAACCGAAGCGCGGCGTTGAAGCCTTGTCAAAACCTGAAATTTTCTTTATGTTGATCTTCACGAGTAGATCCGCGGAGTATGTTCGTGTAGGTTTGTGTTTGACTGAAAGGGTCGCCCGCATGACGCTCTTGGCCGACACGGTCCAGGGAACCTGTGAAGAGATCAGACGGAAGCTGAACGGCGTGGTGCCGGAGATCGAGCTCCTCTACAAAGCTGAGCTGGTCTACGAAATCAATCGACTCAAGACAGAGCGGGGCGCGGTCATCCTCGGCCACAACTACATGGAGCCCGTCCTCTTCCATACCGTGCCAGACTTCGTCGGCGATTCCCTGGAGCTCAGCCGCAAAGCCGCAGAAACCGATTGCGACCCGATCGTCTTCTGCGGCGTCCGATTTATGGCGGAAACGGCCAAGATCCTGAATCCGGACAAGACGGTCCTCCTCCCTGCAAAGGAAGCAGGCTGCTCGCTCGCCGCCGGCATCACGGCGGAGGACGTTCGCGCTCTGCGAAAAAGGTATCCTGGCGTTCCGGTCGTGACCTACGTCAACACCTACGCCGATGTCAAAGCAGAGTCGGATATCTGCTGCACATCGAGCAACGCCGCCAGCATCGTGGAGGCGCTCGACAGCGACCGCGTCATCTTCCTCCCGGATGAATACCTGGCGACCAACGTCGCCCGGGAGACCGGTAAGCGAATTATCTTTCCGTCAAAGAACGGCCTGAGTGGGCATCAAGAAGATCTTGACCATGAGATGATCGGATGGCACGGCCGTTGCGAGGTGCACGACCGATTTACGGTGGAAGACGTCGACAACGTCCGCGCTCAGTTCCCGGACGTTGTCGTGATTGCCCACCCCGAATGCAGCCCTGAAGTGGTTCAGGCTTCGGACTATTCGGGCAGCACGTCCAAGATCATCAAATACGTCCAGGAAGTGGAGGCCTCGAGCTACCTGCTCCTGACGGAATGCAGCATGGCGGACAACATCGCGGCCGAGAATCGTGAAAAGGAAATGGTGCGGCTGTGCAGCGTTCGGTGCCCTCACATGAACGAAATCACGTTGGAAGACACACTGAACGCCCTGCAGAACAATGAACAGGTGATCGAGATCCCGGAAGAGACTCGAGTCCGGGCCAGAAAAGCGGTGGATCGTATGCTGGAATTCGCTTGATCGGAATGGATGGGAATGCGCGAGGGGACGGGTTTCTTGAACCCGTCCCCTCTTTTATTACCTACATTCGTTTATTCGTTACGTTTACTCGTCCCGATCACTTCTGCGCGCGCTCGCCCGTCTCTCCGTCGTAGATCTCCGTCTGGAACACCTGGTCCTGGTGCGAGAGGTAGTCTGCCTTCGACATCTCGGGTTGAAAATCTCTTAGCACCTCCGTAGCTTTCTCGGCTTGGCCATAAAGCAGATCGACCGCAAGCATGGCCAGAGATTTGGCCGGCGCTAGGTAACCCATCTCTTTGTCCGAAATGCGCCACTCTGCGCTGTGAAAGTCCCCGCTCGCGCCTCCGATGTAAGGATGAAGCGCCGGCATAAGCTGTGACAGGTCGCCCATATCGGTTGAACCTGGCTGGTGGCCGATCTCGGTGTAATTCTCCGCGCTAAAAAGATCTTCCGCGTTCGCCTTGAAGATCGCCTTCATGTTCGCATCGTTTCGGAGCGGCATGTAACCGGGAAGCGTCTCGATCTCGACCTTCGCGCCGAGCGCCATCGCGCCGGCTCGCAGGGCGCGGTCCACTTTGTGGTTTGCCTCCAGGATCGCATCGTTGGTCTTCCCCCGGACATACGTCTCCATCCGGACCTCGGCCGGAATCACGTTCACCAGATCCCCCCCTTTGGTGATGATCGGGTGCACCCGGATCACATCTTCCTCTTTGAAGGTCTCCCGCAGGGCGTTGATCGCCGTCAAACCGACCTGCGCTGCGTACAGCGCATTCACTCCCCGATGCGGTGCCGCACCGGCGTGGGCCGCGCGTCCCACATAGCGAATGAGCTTCACGACGCATCCGTTCGTCGCGTCAGACACAGCCGCCTTCTTCATCTGCTCGGGCAGACAGTGGGTGTGAATCATCACGGCCATGTCGACGTCGTCGAAATGCCCGAGACGGATCAATTCAGGCTTTCCGCCCAGATAACTCAGTTTCCCTTCCCTTACGAGCCCGAGGCGGTACTCCACCTGCACGTACTCCTCAGCCGGCACTGCGAAAAAGACCACGGTCCCGGCCAATTCCTCGGCGGCGTGGCTGTCGACCATCCCCATCATCGCCCCCATCAGGCCGGCGATTTGCGCATTGTGACCGCAGGCGTGGGCGGCACCCGTCTTCGGGGCCGCATCGGGGTGTTCGGGCACGATCAGGGAGTCCAGTTCACCGATGAGGGCCACGGTAGGACCCGGTCGCTTGCCCTCCAGCACCCCCTTCACGCCCGTGATGGCCAAGCCGGATTCGAACGGAACTCCGAATTCTTCCATCGTATTCGCGACCAGCCCGGCGGTCTCGAATTCCGTGAAACCGGGCTCGGGATGGGCCATGATGTCGTCTCCGATGCCCTCGATGTGAGACCGACGGGTATCGATCCGCTCACAAATTCGTCGCTTCAATTCTGCTTTCGCGGCCATCATCCCTCTGGATTGCAATTTGCAAGGCTGCCAAGTTTGCGATTCTCGTTCATCTTACCTTCAAGAGCAGCACAAGCAGAATCGGCGTCCCCACGGCCTGCAGCAGCATGAACCTGACGAGCACCTGGGTGTTGGACCAGCCGCCGCTCTGCCGAAAATGGTCGTGAAGAGGATACCGCACGGTCTTGAAGATCCCAATCTTGAAAAACCGGAGGAGCCCTACCTTCAACAAGCCGGTAGCGCCATTTACGAGAACCACCCCCGCAACGACAATGATCAGAAACGGATTCCCACTCGCAAGCACGAGCATCCCCAGAAGCAAACCGATCGGCCGTGAGCCGGCGTCTCCCATCAGCACGGCGCTCGGGAAGGAATTGTGCCAGAGATAGCCAGCCAGGCAGCCGACCATCAGAAAGGCCATCAGCGCCCATCCTGCCCCGTCGTGGTAGTGTGGCACAAGCAGGTAATCGGCAATGACCCGGTGCCCTACGATCCCGTAGAGGATGCTCCCCAGATACAGGAACGCCAGCGCGCACAGACTGCCCGAAAGTCCGTCCACGCCGTCCGTGCAGTTCGTCGCATTGATGGCCAGCCAGATGACTACCGCGGCACAGGGGACAAAAAACAAAGGTCTGACGACAACGGGCGTCTTGACGAGTGGCAGCCAAAGCTGCACATCGTCCAACTGGCAGATCACGATGGCGCCAAGGACCGAAATCGCAAGATCAACGAAGCCCATGCGGTACTCGTTCCAGCCCTTCTCGCTGCGGTCATCCAGATATCCGGCAACCATGGCCAGAAGTACACAGAACAGTGCCTCCACGAACTTTGCTTCAAGCGGAAGAACCAGGAACCCAACGCCCAGATAGGCCGGGATAAAGATGATTCCGGCGCCAGCCGGCTTGCCCTGACTCCGCTCGGCATCAACAGCGTAAGAACGACCTTTGTCTCTAGGCAGATACCTCCAGAGACGGGGCAGGAGCGACCAAGTCAGAATCGCACAGAGGGCCGTCCCCAACCCACCCAGGAAGAGGTATGAGATGAACAGCCGGAACGGTCCGTATACCTCCGACATGTGCTGGCCGAGCCAGTTGAGCATCGTTCTCTCCACCTACGGAAGTTTCAGCGGAAAACCGAAGCGGTGCTGCAAGGTAAGGCCGTCCCGATAAAAGAACAAGCACGTTAGGCATCGACAAATCTTGACGGTTTCGGTCGTTGTCTCTATTATGGAACAAAATTGAACCACTCACTGGTATGTATTGGCCGTTGTCGACCCCTCTGAGGCAGGAGTTTCGGGTGTTATCTTTGCATGGGTTTTTTCCGGGATCAGAAGGGATGCCATAGCGACGGTGGATCCGACTGATATTCGCGGGTTGGCTACCGCCTGTCCTGCGTTCGTCGCGGAGCCTCATCGGTCTAAGCGTCAAGGGTCAGCCTGAAAGGGCGCCTCATACCGTTCGTCGAGGGTTCTCCTGACCCGGCCTTCCGTCCCGGTTCGTTGCTTGAGACGTTGATCGTGTTATGCGGCCTTTCTGACGATGCCGCCGGGGTCTTGATGCGCCCGGGCGATGTCCCTCATTGGCGGGAGCGGTCTTTTAGGCGCGTCTTTGCAAGGCCGCCTGCCTGTGCGTGTCCGCACGCAGACAGGCCGTCTTTCTGGCTGGGAACCGATCACACCAGGCGGCTTCGACGAGCACCCGCCGCACGTGGGCATTGCCCGCCTTGGTCATCGCGCCCCGCTGCCGGCGGGTGCCGCTGGAATGCTTGCCGGGCACCAAACCGACAAAGGCCATAAGCTGGCTTGCCTGCGCGCAGCGCCTGTCCGGGCCCCCTTGACCCGCGCTTGGGCTTCCTTTACCGCGTCCACGTATTCCTGAAAGACGATCTGCCGGGCCGGATGCGCGAAGCGCCGGGTCTCCAACCAGCGAAAGTGAGCCCCTGTCCAGCGACCTGCCTGCTGCAGGCAGGCTGCGGACCGGGATAGATGCGATCGTGACGCTACGGGCTCCCATGGCCACGCGATGAACGTGCTGATTCGACCCGATGAGATCCAGCAGAGGGTGTCGGAACTCGGCCGAAGGATCTCTCGGGATTACGGAGAAGAAACCGACCCCTTACTCCTCATCGGGGTCTTACGAGGCGCGCTCTTGTTCTTGGCCGACCTGTCTCGGGCGATCTCGGTTCCGGTCGAGATCGATTTCATGTCGGTTTCCAGTTACGAAGCCACCGAAAATCGTGACGGCGTCGTCCGAATTTTGAAAGACCTGGAGACAGACGTTTCCGATCGCCACATCCTGATCGTGGACGGGATCGTAGACACCGGGCTCACCCTGAACCATCTTCTTCGCTGTCTACAGGCGAGGAATCCGAGAAGCCTCAAGGTTTGCACGCTCTTGGAAAAATCTGTGCGAAGGGCAATAGACATTCCGATCGCCTACCGCGGGTTCAAGATCCCGGGCGATTTCGTTGTCGGCTATGGTCTAGACCTGGATCAGCGATATCGAAACCTGCCCTTCGTGGGCGTACCCACCCTTGATGACTGTTGAAGGAAATCTGTCGAATGCCAACCCGTGACTTTTCGCCGCGAATCAGAGACCGAAGACCCGCGTCGATCCTGAATATCAGGAGTTAATTATATTAGAATAAATTATGATTTCCATAAATTTACTTGACATAGCGGGGGCCTGGGTGTATATTTCAGTATAGTAAGACAGAACGGACGCGAGCAGGCAGCCATCCGAAAGGGTTCGCGATTCGATCGATAGCTTTCAGTTGAGCAAGTCCAAGCCTGGCGCTGACAAGATTCTCTGCTGCCCGGAATGTGATCTTCCTGAGGCCTGGACCTTGAAGGTTCTCGATCTGAGTGAGAGGAACCGCGGATGTGAGTTGAGGGCCAAACGTGTAAGAGAGGAGGGTCTATGCCACCGGGCTGTTTACCCGGCCGTAATCCTGCGAAACGCGCTGGATTCTCCCTAACGGCCTCTAAAAGCTAATGGAAGGTTCAAACGGCCGCGATCGTCGATCGCGGCCGTTCTTTCGTGGTGTGCCGGGCAGGCGCGAAGCGCCGGAGGAACAACCCGGAGCTTTCAGCCGGTAAGGGAGACCGAGCCGGGAAGCGGCTTGGAAGGTTCCGATCCGAGAGGTATACGAGCCGCATACAATGGGAGACCCCTGGTGGAACGCAGAGGCCTCCCATATGAGCCAGGCCGTGCCCACCTGGGGCCTGTCCAGGCTGGGACGCGTGAGCTCCTCATCCAGGAGTATCGCCGCCTGGCCGGCTCGTCTTGAACCGCCGTATACGGAACCGTACGTACGGTCCTGTGGGAGGGAAGGAGCCGCGAGACTCCCCCTATCCCGAGATGACCCTTTCTTGATTCGTTCTGAAGCTAAAAAGGGATGCCAGTATTTTCTCGCGGCCGATCGGTCAGGCGTCAATCTCCGACCCGTGGGCGGACTGTCCGGCCGTTTTCATCATTTACGTTTGAAACCTTGTGCCGAGAGATCAATCAGTCTTAACCAAGGGCGTCGGATGAGGCCCTTGGTCGCCACCTGGAATCTTTCCGACAGATCGTGAGGCGCCTGCGGAGCGCGTCGAATTCATCGCGAATGTCGGGGAGCGCCGTCGATCGGATCTTTCTCGTCGGCAACTGAAGGGATCCGGTTCTTTTTTGTTGTGAAATTCCTGGAAAGTGACGATAATATGATCTGATTCGGGCTCGCTTTCAACCTGATCAAAAAGGATCGGAATCTAAGCCATTCTCGTCTGAACAAGGCTCTCTGGCTCACGATTCGTTTCGGAAAACGCAGTGCTATCATGCTTGATGGTTGCAGACGACTTTACCAGGAGCCTGCGACACCGGCCTTCGGTTTGCCCGGTTTGGGCTCCGGACACTTGTATGCATCGGTATCGATGGCGGCACGGTTCGCGACATCGATGCCGACGTGCTGATCCTAGATACAGGGAGCAGGAACTGTGATCGCCTGACGGCAGAGCGCCTGGTTCAGACCGCTCGTGCAGCCGTGCCGGGCGTGCGGGTTAGGCTTTTCCATAAGAAGGTCGATTTCGATCTTCGCGGGAATCTTGCAACAGAGATTTAGGCCACTATGCGAGGGTTTAGGCTGAATCTCTGTTTTTTTGCGCCTGCCCTTCCGGGCGAAGGGAGGGTGACGCTTGGAGGCCATCACCGCATCCACGGCGTGCCGGTTCATCGGACAGCGGTCGGGCGAGACGTCGCGGATTCCTACCTACCGCGCCTCCTCCGAGGAGATTCGCGGCTTCGCGTCCGGCGGAGCGTGTGCCGGAAACGTTCGCATTCGAAGGTCGTGCATGCTGTCGAGGCGTTTCGTGGGGAAAACCGCTCGCGTGATTCGCGAGCTTTCGCAGGTGGTGCGGTGCCTCGTCAAGGACGCGTCTCCCGCGGCCGTGATTCAGTTCGGGCGGATGGACAACGTCGGAGATCCTTCGCGCCCTGGGTGCGAGCGGGGCTGAGATCCTGCGTGGCTTGTCCCGGCATGTGCCGGTCTATAGGGTCGTCTGGGACCCTTACAAGATTTTCCCATGGTGACAAAGGGGGGCGCACTCGGTGAGAAAGAGGTGCTCGTGAATACGGCCACCCAAATCAGGTCCGATCTGGAGAAAGCGCGCACGCCCGTGCGGCCCCGCTTGGCGCTTACGATGGGCGATCCGTGCGGCATTGGCCCCGAGATCATTGCAAAAGCGTTGTCCAGGCGGAACGTCTTCGATCTGTGTCGTCCGATGGTGATCGGGGACTCGGGTGTCCTAAGGGAAAATCTGGAATTCGCAGGAAGGGCGTCGGAGATCCGGACCATCGGTTCTCCCGATGAGGGCTGGTACGAGTGGGGCGGAATCGACATTTATGAGCCATCAAATCTCAACTTGTCTGCGATCCAACCGGGCTGCGTGCTGCCGGAAGCGGGGCGCTCCGCCGTGGAATGGGTCTTCGCTGGGGCCGATTTGGCGATGTCGGGGGAAGTCGACGGTCTCATCACTGGGCCCTTGAACAAGGAGGCCATGAACAAGGCGGGATTTGCCTACGCGGGGCACACGGAGTTGCTTGCGGATCGAACCGGGGCCAAGAATGTGAGGTTGATGTTGGCCTCCAGACGATTGAATGTCGTGCACGTGACCACACACGTCGCCATTCGACAGGTCCCCGAGCAGCTAACAAAGGAGAGAGTATTCGACTCCATCCTTATGGCGGGTCGTGCGATGAAGGATTTGGGCAGGCCGGAACCTCGGATCGTCGTGGCCGGCTTGAACCCGCACGCTGGAGAGTCTGGCTTGTTTGGGCGGGAGGATACGGAAGCTATTCTTCCCGGCGTTGAGCAGGCACGACGAGCGGGCTGGAACGTCACCGGGCCGATGTCTCCCGACACGACGTTCTTCAAAGCCTACAATGGAGATTTCGACGTGGTCGTGGCGATGTACCACGATCAAGGTCACATTCCGATCAAGTTGATGGCCTTCCACGAGGCGGTGAATGTGACGCTTGGGCTCCCGATCGTAAGGACATCGGTGGACCACGGAACAGCTTTTGACATCGCCTGGAAGGGAGTTGCCGATGAAACCAACCTCTTGCGCGCGATCGAGCTGGCTGCCGAGATGGTCAAGACACGAAGAAGAGGCTGATGCGACCTCGCCCTTGATCGCCCACGAAGCGGCTTTGCAGCTCCCAATCTGCGTTAGATCGCAGCTCTGGTCCTGCTTTGTAGAAAATCGAACCTGTAACCCACGCCTCTCACCGTTGCAATAGACTGTCCCACGTCGCCTAGTTTGGATCTGAGGCGACGGACGTGGACGTCCACCGTGCGCATTCCCCCGTAGTAGTCATAGCCCCAGATGTTGTCAAGAAGGTCCGAGCGCGTGAAGACTCTGCCGCGATGAGTCACGAGGTGCTTGAGGAGTTCGTACTCCTTGAGCGTCAGATCGATCACGGAACCTTTCACGCGGACCTCGTAGCGTTGAAGATTTATGGTAAGATCGTCTGCCCTGAGCGTCTGCTTGTCATCGGGCATGTCTTCATGCCATAGCGCCAAACGCAAACGCGCCTCCACTTCTCGAAGGCTGTAAGGACTTACGACAAAATCGTCTATGCCGAGCGAGAAGTCGAGATTGTTCGCCGTCATTTCGTCCGTGAGCACGATCAGCGGCGTGTTTCTGACCTGTTCGCTCTTTCTCACGCGTCGAATGTCTTCCGCGAGTCGATCCAGGTCCGGCTCCATGACGATGAGGTCAATCGAGTTTTGACCTTCTGGATCCGTGAGAGCCGTTGCGTTCCCTCTTAGATTTAGGTGGCTGACAGTGTAGCCGATATATTCCAGATCGGACTTCAGCCTGGCACCGCGACTTTCGGATGCAATGAGTAGAATGCTGTACATATGGGTAGCTTGTTCAAGGGAGGGACGGGCCAAGGCAGAACTGCATAATACTGCGCTTTTGCCGTTCGATTGTCAAGGCGTATCCGTCAGGCACAGGCAGCCCGCGCCTCAAGGATCATTCACCTGTCCACGCTCCACTCGGATGCGCGAAGCTGATGCTTCCGTAGCGCGATGGGTTCCGTGGATCTCCGTAAGTGACCGATCAGGACCATCTCGTGGGCTGGATGTCGCCTGCTATCACGGCGAGCTTGAAACGGATCGGGCGCCGGGCGTCTGAAAGGCCTAGGCGGAATTTCGCCTTCAATGGCCCATTCCCCGGGCTTGAGAACGACGGCTGTGCGTAGGTCGGCGTTCACAATTTCGCCGTCGCGGGCGACATCTGCAGGGGTGAGGTAAAAAAGCGCGGAGGACCTTCTCCTTCCTCGGTGGAAAATGCAAATTCCCCGCGATCGGCGGGTAGGTTCTGAGCCAGAGCGTGGCCACTTCCAGAAGTGCACTCTCGACTTCCGAATAGACCGTCTCCCGGGCTAGGGTAGTCGTGCTCCACCCAAGGGAATTCAGCTTCCGTTTCTTCGGGTTCGGAAATCAGAAAGATGGGATTTCCTATCGTTCGGTAGCTCCGGCGTCGTGTGGAGAGCGATCCCGTTCTGGGATTCGACTCAAGTGATGACGTGGAACAGGCAGTCTCTGGGCAAGAGGAACGGGCCGCGCCACATAGATGTCTCTAAATGCCTCTATTAGGGGTAAAAGAGCGTTTGGCCTGAGCGCCCTCCGTCAGGCCGATCTGCAGGAATCTGAGAAAAACTTGCTTGTCTCGCGTCAGACCGGGGAAGCGGGCGACTTCTCGATCAGCAGGGGAAAGGACTGCATAAAAGGGAAGGGCTACAGTCCCAAATCGCTTCTCTTGAAAGTTTCGATTTTGGGCATAGACTTCTCCAACACCGTCGGTGTAGAGCTGGACGAGGACGAAATGTTTGAGCATGGAACGGATATCGGGCTCCGAAAAGATGTTCGCCTCCATCCAACGGCAGTTCGTGCAGGCATAGCCCGTAAAGTCGATGAAGACAGGTTTACGTTCCCTCTGAGCCTTGGACAGGGCCTCCTCGTAGCTCTCTTGCCAGGACAGATCCTCACCTCCCCTGATCTTTGAAACCGGGCTGCTTCCATATGGAGGGAGGAAGGCGTCAAATTCACCCAGGGGTGCGCCTTGGAGTCCTGACAGGAGGTACAGGCTGAAGGCCAGGCACCCCAGGCTTGTCACAAGGCGCAACGGACGCACGGAGTTTGAAGGAGCATCGTGAGGAAGCCGCACCTTCCCCAAGAGGTAGATCGCACAGACGAAAAAGATTGCGATCCACGCGGCGAGGAAGACCTCCCGAGACAAGATGCCCCATTTTAACACCAGATCGACGTTGCTTAGAAATTTCAAGGCCGCAGCCAGTTCAAGAAATCCCATAACGACCTTGACCGAGTTGAGCCAGCTTCCGCTCCTCGGTAGGGCGGCCAGTCCTTGCGGGAAGAGAGAGAGAAAAAAGAACGGAAGCGCGAACGCTGCTGAAAAAGCCAACATCCCCAGTAGCGGCCACGTCCAGGTGCCCTGAGAGGTGAGCACCAGCAGGGTGCCGACGAACGGTGCCGTGCAGGTAAAGGAAGTGAACGTAAAGGCAAGGCCCATCGCGAGGATGGTTCCGTAGCTCCCCCCGCTGATCTTACCGAGCCTGCTTACCAGGCTGGACGGCAGACGGATCTCGTAAAGCCCGAAGAGATTGAACGCGAAAGCGACGAATAGACCGGCGATAAGCAAGTTGACCAGAGGATTTGCGGCAAATCTATTGGCGCCTGACGCGCCCAACGTGGCGGCAAGCAGCAATCCCAAACCCGTGAACGTAAGCACGATTCCCAAGCAGTAGACGGCCGACTTCACGACCGATTCGACACGACTCCGACTTTCCTGCTTGACAAAAAATGAGACAGTGATCGGGATCATGGGGAACACGCACGGGGTCAATAGCGCAATAAGGCCCATGGTAAAGGCGAGCGAAAGAAAGGCCAGGCGCCCTCGTGAAACGGCGCGCCCCACGTCGAGGATGCTGCCAACGCCATCGAGCTGCTCCATCTCGGAATAGGTGGAAGACGCGTTCGGGACATATTCCGAACGGGGCGGACCCGACACGATTTGGAGTGACACGGCGAAGGGGAGACTCACGGGCAGGAGACAGGAGGTTGGATTGCAGAGCATGTAAGTGATACTGCCCTTGATGGCGGACTCACCCAACGAGGCGCCTGGTCTGGTTTCGACGCGTAGCGCAAATGTTACGGATTTGCCATAGTACTCAACCTCTATCTCGAAGTTTGGATCGTATTCCCAGATCGGACTGGGTTGAATGACAGCTCCGACCTGCCGAAAACGGTCTCCCTCTTCGATTCGGACTTCAGTCGGGATGGGACCGCCTGCCGGCGTGGTCGTTGAATAGATGTGCCAGTCCGAACCGAGCGTTACATCTACGGATAGCGTCGCCGTCTCTCCCGGGCGCACAACTGCTGGATCCACTCGGAAGGCGAAGGAGGCGGGAGGGTCTGATTCGGCGGGAACCTGCGATACGGCGGATAGGGGTATCCAAAGCGCAAAAACAAAGCCTGCTCCCCATCTAAACAGAAAAGTCCCCGTGGGGTTTGCAGCAGGGGGGCGAGATCGGGGATGAATCCCAGAGGGCCTGGATTGGCTCATGCCTGTTTACACCGAACGGCTGGCCATCGGAGCGGAAGCCCCACCGGCCATTCGCGATGATCGGAATGTCCTGCGCCTAGCGCTTGGAAAGGTTGCTTCAGGAACCACCTTGGACGGAGGACTGCGGGTGCCTTTCGTTCGTCAGGACTTCGAGCAGTTTCTGAGTTGCAACGGACAGGCTACGCCCTCTTCTGTAGAGGATTCCCAGCGGACGCGTAAAGGGATTTCCCGTGAAAGGCAAGGCGGCTATCGTTTGTCTTACCTTCTCTTGCTCGATGGCGGGCGCAGGAACGATAGAGACGCCGATATCGACTTCAACGGCATTCTTGAGCGTGGCAATGTGGTCCAATTCCATAACGACGTTGGGTTTTACCGCATGCTTCCTGAAAAACCGGTCAATTGCGCGTCGCGTAGGCGTTTCTGGCGTAAAGAGGATCAGGGGTATGCCTTCAATTTCCTTGGGAGAAACAGATTTCTGCTTTGCGAGTGGGTTCGAAGGGTGGCAGATCAAGACCACCTCATCTTCCGTAAACGACATCACGTCCACGTTGCGTTGGGAACGAGGATACGCCACGATCCCAAGGTCGATTTCACTACTCGCAACGTTCTCATAAATCTCCTGGGCTTGGCTGTACTGGAGCCTCAAGTCGACTCTGGGATAGGCTTTTAAGAAGGCTTTGAGGTAAGGCGCCAGCTCCAGCATCCCGACACTGTATATGGAGGAGAGCCGCACCGTGCCGGAAACGATGCCTCCGAGCGCCTGAATGCGATGCTGCATCTCCTCATAGCGCCTGACGATTTCTCTTGCATAACGGTAGAAGACTTCCCCTTCGGCCGTGAGCGTCAGTCGACGCTTCTCACGTTCCAAAAGCGGCCTGCCCTGACGCTTCTCAATGCTCTTTAGTTGCTGGCTTACGGCGGACTGGGTCACCGAATTGAGTACCGCCGTCTTGGAGAAGCTCTGGGTTTCTACAAGATCACAAAAAACCTTCAGACTTTCAATCAGCACCGTAATCGCCTCCGGATAAAACAGTTTGAGCTTTCGTCTCCGCTCCGTTGTGTAAACGGTCTTCCACGTCTCCGGATAGCCGCCGCCCTCTTCAGCGATTGGGTATGCTGTCGTTCGGCAACGTCGCAGTGTGGAGGATTTAATGTGGGGGTCCAAAAAAGGGCCCTCACTTGACTCAAGCCCGCCTTTTTACCATTAGTGTTCTTAGACCGAAAAAAAACTTGACTAATATAAAAGTATAAGATCCGTAAAACAAGACTAAAGTAATCTATAAGGATCGCGAAACCAAGTCAACAGGAAAGATCGATCTTTCCAAGCGATCCCAATCGCAAAATGACCTGAAACTCCTTGTGCCTGCTTCGGCTTCATTCTATATTGTTCAGCCGATCCCACCAGGGTCGGGCCGATGCTGTTTGAGTAAACTTCAAACTATATTGAGACTTATGAATATCCCGGCAAAGCCGATTGGTTTCAGGACGGTGGCGCGGAGAGACAAAGGCAATGCCTAAATCTCAAAGGGGAATGTTGTGAACTGGTTCGAAAGGTTGAAGTCTGGTATCCGGACCATGGTCAGGAAGGGGATACCGGAGAATCTCTGGATCAAATGCGAGCGGTGTCACCAGACGGTCTACAGGAAACAGATCGATCAGAACTATGGCATTTGTCCGAACTGCGGGGCGCATTTCCGGATCGGCTATCGGGAATACCTCGACCACGTTGTGGATGAGGGCACGTTTCAAGAGATCGCCGGGGAGGTCAGGTCCGCGGACGTTCTTGGGTTCAGAGACAAGGAGCGGTACATCGATCGAATCAAAGACGACCAAAAAAAAACCGGTCTGGGCGCCGCGGTTTGTACGGGCATCGGAAGGATTTCCGGACGACCCGTAGGCATTGGAATCCACGAGTTCGGTTTCAGAGGTGGCTCTCTGGGCTCGGCGGAGGGAGAAAGGATTTGCCGTTTGGTCGACAGATGTGCAGCAGAGGGGTTCCCTTTGATCCTCATTTGTCGTTCAGGGGGAGCCAGAATGCAGGAGAGTATTCTCTCGCTGATGCAACTGGCCAAGATCAACGTGAAGCTGGCTCAGTTTGCCGAGGAGGGCCCGCCTTTCATCTCATTGTTGACCGACCCGACAACCGCGGGCGTCTCGGCCAGTTACGCCTTGATCGGCGATATAAACATTGCCGAGCCCGATGCCCTCATCGGATTCACCGGTGAGCGAATCACGGAGCGGTCAGTCGGAGAAGAGGAGATGGGTGCCCTGAGAAGGGCCCAGCGGGCCGAGCAGGTCCTTGCCAACGGGTTTGTAGACATGATCGTCCCAAGAAGTGAGATGAAGCAGACGCTCTCCAACCTTCTCGGATTGCTAGCCGGGGGGTCATCTCCCACCCGAGCTGCCGTCTGAGCAGGGATTGGGCCGGGTTCCGGACGACATGCTGTAGGGATAAGGATCGGTTTTGGTGTCCGCGGCGATCAAAGTCTACATTGCAGTCTTTCTGTTTCGCGACGACCACGTCCTTCTCCTTCGAAGGTCGGAGGAGAAAGCGTTTGCCCCCGGTCTGTGGACAGGAATCGGTGGCCGAATGGAACCCCAGGACATGGGGAATGTAGAGCGTGCCGCCCTTCGTGAAATAGGGGAAGAGACGGGCCTTTCGGATGAAGAGGTACGAGATCTCAAAATTCGAGTCGTGTTTACGCAGCCTGAGGGAGGGAACATCTCGATCGTCATCTTCTGCACGGGATCGACTGACCGCGTGAACGTGGGCCCCTGCAAAGAGGGTGATCTGGAATGGATCGAATTGAGTCGGACGAGCGAACTCCCCATGATTGAGAATGCGGCCCGGGCGCTCAAGATCGCGACTGTCGCAGATGCGCGGGAATCGCTTTGCGTGCAGTTTGGAGTCTGCAGCCCCAAGGAAGGAGGGCTCAGGTTTACCCTTTCCCCGGATCCGTCGCCGCTATGAGTTTGGCATCCGATGGTCAATCGTGTCTCGTTCTGCGCGGGGTTGAAGCCATAGATCGAAGGGAGCGGCAATGAAGATTCTGGTTCTCCAGGGACCCAACCTGAACATGCTCGGCAAGCGGAAGGCCGAACATTACGGCGTCGAGACGCTTGATGAGATCCACGCGCGCATGATCGAGAGGGCCGACAGCCTGGGCGTGGAACTCATCCTCTACCAGTCAAATCACGAAGGTGACCTCGTAGAAAAAATCCACGTAGCGCACAAAGACGTAGCGGGAATCATCGTCAACCCGGCGGGCCTCACCGGGTTCGGGTACTCGCTTCGAGATGCGATAGAAGACAGCGCGCTGCCCGTCGTCGAAGTACATCTCTCAAACATCCACGCTCGAGAGGGGTTCAGGCACGGTTCGTGCATATCGTCCGTCGCCGTCGGGCAGATCGCCGGGTTCAAGTGGCGGGGGTATATCGCTGCGTTGGATGTGATGGTAGAGATGCTGAAAGAGGAAAACTGAATAGGCACCGGCATCCGCCAATACGGGGATATGCATAGGATCGAAATGTGACGCCTTTATGACGGACGCCTGGGTAGACAGATGTTCTGCTACAGCTGAAATTTCGAGGATAAGAACGATCCCGAGCAGTGGATAAGGCGTCTTCATTGATCCAATAGGCAAGTCGGATGACTCCTCGCAACCGGGACGTGGATCAGGGTGGGGCGGTCGACAGCGAGACCTTCCGCGATGGCCGCCGCAATCTGGTCTGCGCGCGTTACCCTCAATCCGCGAGCTCCGAAGGCCTCCGCCATCAAGTCGAATCGGACCGGTCCGAGCTCGCTCGATATTCCCCGACCGAAGGTCCGTTCGTGACCCGTTAGCGTAATGCCCCAAGCCTCATCATCCGCCACGATCGCGATGAAATTCAGGCCTTGCCGGGCGGCGGTTTCGAATTCTGCGGCTGTGAACGTGAGGGCACCGTCGCCCGTGATCAGGACGACCGGCCTCCCGGGATGTGCGAGTCGCGCCGCCATGGCCGACGGCAACCCATGACCCACCACGCCGCTCGCGCCGCTGGAAATCCAGTCGCCCGGGTAGCGGTCGCAACAGAGGACCTGATGGGCCCACTGCCCGATGTTGCCTCCGTCTATGATCAAGATGGTGTCGTCGGTCAGGTTGGACTGAACGGCCGTTAAGATATCGACGGCGTGAAGCGTTCCCTCCTTGCTTTCTGCAGACTTCATACAACCGTTTCTGAATGCCTCCTGCCGCGTTCTGGCTTCCTCCAGCCAATCTGTTTTTGGAGAAACGCCGAAGGATGTACAGGCATCCCTCAGTTGGAGCAGTACAGACCTCGGATCACCCGGAATGCTGACGTGGGCGCCCACGCCTTGGTTGATTTGGATAGGATCGGCACTCACTCGAACGACCTTTGCGTCCTGCTGGACGACCGGAGGCTGGAGAAAACCGACTCGGTAGTCGCAACGTGCGCCGATCATCAACACGAGATCGGCCTCCGGAAGAAGTGCCGGCCCGCCAGACACCGCTCCAATCACGCCCATAAACGGCTCCATCGGCTCTGGCACCGAGCCTCGATCCCAGATCGGAACGACAACCGGGATCGAAAAGTTCGTCGCCAGCTCGCGCAGGGCATCCTCGCCCTTCGCATAGTACAGGCCACTGCCCGCGATGAGGAGCGGACGCTCCGACGCAGAAAGGAGGTGGACTGCCTCCTGGATCTCGTCGGGATCTCCTTGAGATCGCGCAGGCGTCGGCTCGTGTACGTGAATCAGCGAGCCAGGGTCCACGTCGGCAGATTGGATATCCAGCGGAAAGGTGAGGTGTACCGGTCCCTGACAAGGAGCCATGGCCGCGGCAAAGGCTTCGTGCACGTATTGGGGAATGCGCTCTGCGCGAACGATCGTTTTCGCATACTTGCAGACCGGTTCCGCCATCGCGACTTGAGGAAAATCCTGAAAATGGCCCCGACCGATCGATTCGGTGGGCCCGCATCCGGTAACGAGCAGCATCGGGGCGCCATCGATGTGCGCGTCAACGACACCTGTGAGGGCGTTCGCGTGGGCGACCCCGCTGCTGGCGGCGCAAACCCCGGGCCGACGCGTCAGACGCCCCGTAGACTCCGCGATGTAGCCCGCTGCCTGTTCATTTCGTACATCGACGAGTCGAAGTCCCGCGACGTCACAGGCCTCGTAGAGAGGATCTTGCCCGTGGCCACAAAGGGTCGCCAAATAGGCTACGTCTCGATCCACCAGTTCCCTGACGAACAGTTCTGCGCCGTTCATTCGTTTCTCCTTTAGGGCATGCCTAACATCCTCAAGATTTAGACGCCGTTTCCTTCGAAAGAAGCTGTTCCAACGCTGCTTCAACGTAACGCGCTTCCTCTCGTGCGTCGTAGTCTACCTTTCGTCGGTAGACTTCCTCATCACTCAGCTTTTTGAAAGGCCAGTCGGCGGCGGCGGCGATTCTCCAGGCGATCCGAGCGTACTGAAATGCGGCCTCCCTCATGTTTTGCAGGTCCACTTTATCTGTTGTATCGTGGCGCGTGTGATAGAAGTCGAATCCCCACCGATGATAGGGACCGCCTCCGAACGCCGATGGAATCCCCTCCGCGGCGAACGGGTAGTGGTCGGCCGACAGGTGATCCGGTTCGCTGTAAGGATGATTGTCCACGTCGACCGGAAGGTCCACACCCATGCGCTGCCCTAAACGCCGCAAATAGCTCGATGTGTCCACGCCATACAGAATCAGTCCCTTGGGACCGGGCCTGCCTGCCGAGTCCAGGTTTAGCATGAATCTTGTATTCCGGAGGTCTTCGTCGTGACGTTTCACGTAGGCATGGGCACCGATCAAGCCGAGCTCTTCGACTCCGAAGAAGACGAAGCGAATCCTCCGTCTGAGTCGACCGGCGTGGATACTCATTGCCCGGGCGATTTCCAGCGTAGGAACCGTTCCTGAAACCGGGTCCATCGCGCCCTGGGCGAGGTCGTGTCCGTCATAATGGACCCCGACGACGACCATCTCCTCCAAGCCTCTCGGATCGCCAAGCTCCCCAATGATGTTCCAGGAGACTTTTGTCTCCTGTATGTCGGTCGTTTCAACCTCCGCGTTTACGAAGCCCTTTCTGCGCATGGTCCGCTGAAGCAGGAGGCCGATCTCTTTGGAGACCATGATGCCCGGTATCGGACCCCACCTGTTGAACCCTAACGCGCCCGTTACCGGTCCGAGGCCATCGTGTGCCCCGACGAAGATGAAGGCCTTTGCCCCCGCAAGAATCGATCTGTTGTACTTTTCCGTGCGCTGAATCCAGCGGGTCTCGAAGGGAGGGTTTTCCACACTCACGAGCGCGATATTGCCACACAACTCCTGTTTGAGCGCATCAAAAGTGTTCGGCGCTCCTTTCCCGAGATCGACAACTCTTCCTTGAATCCTGCCCGGAGGCGACATCGGAAGGGAAAGACACTCCAACGCTCTCTCCCAGGGCGCGGTCACGGTCAACCTTGCGGGTCCACGTGTCCAGCCGTTGTATTCGAACGCGTCTCTGCGCACGTTGTCGAGGGCATATTCGCGCAGTTTTGATTCCAGGAATTCAGCTGCTGCCTTCTCGGACTCTGTTCCGCCGAAGCGACTGCCGAAATCGTCACAGAGGATTTCAAGGTTTTGCTGTAGCTCGCGCGATGTGAAGATCTCGCCGGCAAGCAGCTTGTCGAATTCCAATGCTTCCGTCTCATTCATTGTAAAGCCCCATGGTTTGGATCGTGTCTGCGATCTTTCCGGGAACCCATTCTCCGATAGGATCTCCGCGCCTCCTGCGGCGCCGTACTTCGGTAGATGACATCTCTGAAAATGGAGGTTCGAGGTGAACGAAATGAATTCTGTGTTTAAACTTGCTGTATTTTGTCATTTTCAGAAGGTCTCTCACGGCCTCTTCTCCGTTCGCCCCGCGATTGGCGGCAATCACCTTTGCGCGTTCGAACAGGCGGCCCAGCTCCTTTTCCGTGTCGTCATAGTATTTGGGATTAAGTAATCTCGTGAGCGTATCGTAGCCGAGGATGAAGTAGATTTCCGTATCCCGAGGATACAACGCCGAAACAGCGGCAGATTTGTCCACAAACCGCGGGTGGCTGCATCCGGAGACAGACACGTCCTCCCAATCTTCCGCGTAGGCTAGGAGCATCGTAAGGCGTTGGCCCAAATCGGCTCCGAAGACCTTCTTGTCCACGTTTGTCCGCGAGAGCACCAGCAGGAGCTCATCGAGCTTCACTGCCTCTCGAGCCGCTTTGATCATCTCTTCGTGGGCGCGCGTCATCGGGTTGAATGAGGCATCCAGAATCCCTAGACGTTTCCCTGGGCAGCGGATATTGTTGCGCGCCCGTTTCACGAATCTGGCCGTGGGAAGACCTTCGGGCTTCAACTCGGCCATGAATCTTCTGAGGTCGTCGACGTCCGATCCGTGCATTTTCAACGGGATTGGAAATCTCTCCATATTTTATAAACTTCTCATGATAATAGAGTTAGGCGCACTTGAAGTCAATTGAAATCTGGCCTCGCGTGAAAACGGCCTTTGCAGGGCGCGCTTGACTCAGGTCCGACGCCGGTACTCACTCGCGCGAATGCCGTGTTCTGCCATCCTTACCTGAAAATATTGCCTGCCAATGCCGCTATCCCGCGCAGCTTGCGAGACATTGCCGCTTGCGCAAAGAAGCGCCCGATGGAGGTACTCTCTTGTAAACCATTTGAGGCTTCGTCGGCGCGCCTCTTTATAGGGATAAGAGAAAATCTCGTCAGGGGTGTCGTCGCCTTCATCAAATATGTGATCCGGCAGGTCCTTCGGCGTGACGGATTCACCATCGGAAAGAAGGAGGGTTGTGGATATCGCGTGGGAGAGCTCCCTGACATTTCCCGGCCAGGGGTAGCTGACAAGGCGTCTCATCGTGTCCGGGGTAAAGGGGCGATCTTCTAACCCCTTGTCTCTACAATCTCTCTTGAAATGCTGGATCAGGATCGGAATATCACTGCGGCGGTCCCGAAGCGGCGGCAGATGAAGGTGGAGCACATTCAGCCGGTAGAAGAGATCTTTGCGGAATCGTCCCTCGAGCACCTCACGGTTGAGGTTCCGGTTTGTGGCGGCGACCAGACGAACGTCGGCGCTTCGCATGCGCGCTTCGCCGATCGGCCTGAACTCCCCCTCCTGAACGAATCTAAGCAGCTGAAGCTGGAGGTCTGGCGCCAAGTCTCCCACCTCGTCCAGCAGAAGAGTACCGCCATCAGCGTGCTCGACGACGCCGCATCGATTGTCCGTCGCTCCGGTGAACGCACCTCGCAAGTGGCCGAACAGTTCACTTCGCGCGACTTCCTGAGATAAAATGCCACAGTCTACCACGGCGAATGGACCTTCCCGCCGCGAGCTCGACACGTGGATGGCGCCGGCAAGCAATTCCTTCCCAGTCCCCGTTTCACCCGTAATCAAGACCGGCAGATCAGATTTTGCCGCCTGACGCGCCAAGCGCTGAACCTCCAAAATGGTTGGATGGCGACCCACGATCGGCCTGAAAGAAGGGCTTCCTCCACGGGTCCTCATGCCGCTCCCCCTTGCTTTGTGTACTAGAAGCAATGAGATCTGCACCAAGCCAACCTAACAAGAAGGGTGCCAGTGAAGGAGCAGACACTGAAGGAATTGGAGTATGATGACATAAGCGTATAATAATCATTAAGTTCTCTATACGTTAGAGACGAGACCTACACGCCCGATCCGCATCGCTTCATCAAAAAAGAAAGGGGCAATTCGCCCAATCGGGTCATTTGCCCCGGGTTATATTGCCCTTTTATGAACTTCAGATTTTTTTTATCTCATTCAAGCGGTGTTTCTTCAACCGGTACCGCAACACATCTCGAGACATGTGAAGGAGCTGCGCTGCGCGCGTCACGTTGCCCTTCGCTTCTTTGATTGCTTCTACAATCAATTTTCGCTCCACATCCGCTAGCGCAATGCCCCACGGGGGGAAGGTGATCCTGATTTCTCCGAACGCGCTGACATCCAGAGAGGCCTTGGCCTCCTGCTCTGAATAATCCCCTTCTTTCCCAACCGCCAAATCGTCTACGCCTACACGATCGCTCCGGCTCAACAGCACAACGCGCTCGATGACGTTTCGCAGTTCGCGGATGTTCCCGGGCCAAGGATAGCTGAGCATCCAGCGCTTGGCGCCCTTCGAAATGCGGTACTCCTGCTTCTGGTAGCGCTTGCTGTAAAGCTTGAGAAAGTGAGCTGCAATTTCAAGGATGTCTTCACCTCGATGGCGGAGTGGCGGCAAAGGAATGCGGACGACATTCAGGCGATAGTAGAGGTCCGGACGGAACTGGCCCTCTGAGACCGCACGTTCGAGGTCTTCATTCGTGGCCGCGATGAACCGGACGTCGGAAACGATCTCCTCTGTCCCGCCCAGCCTTCGGAAAGTCTGCATTCCTAGCACAGAAAGGAGTTTGGCCTGCAATTCGGTCGGCATCAGCCCGATTTCGTCCAAGAAGAGCGTTCCACCCTCTGCCGTTTCGAGTAAACCTCTCTTGGGTATTTTGGCGTCCGTAAAGGCCCCCTTTTCGTAGCCGAAAAGTTCGGCCTCCATCAGGTTGGCAGGAATCGCCGTGCAGTTTACGGCCACGAAGGGATGACTCGCCCGCGCCCCCTTAAAATGGATTCGTCGAGCAACCATTTCCTTACCGGTACCGCTCTCTCCCGTGATCAAGACCGTGGCCGGCGTGTTGGCTACACGCTCTATCAGGTGGAACACCTCCTGAAGCGCCGGACTTTCGCCGACGATGTCGTCGGGAGGCGCCAAGCCGCTGGCTCCCACTGCTTTCGGACTTGTGGTAGACTGGGTTGGTAGCGAGGGCATATCTCGTGTTATGCAGCCAGGGCGCGCTGCACGGTCTCTCCGATATCGGCGGGACACTCACAAACGTGTATGCCCGCAGCCTCCAGGGCAGCCATCTTTTCAGCGGCCGTTCCGTGGCCACCCGAAATGATCGCCCCTGCGTGGCCCATGCGTCTTCCGGGAGGCGCGGTTTGACCCGCGATGAAACTGACGACCGGCTTTTCTAGATTTTGCTTCACGTAGTCCGCCGCCTCTTCCTCGGCCGCACCTCCGATTTCCCCTATCATAACGATGGCGTCGGTTTCGGGATCATTCCTGAAGTGTGCGAGGCAGTCAATAAAATCAGTTCCGATCACCGGGTCTCCTCCAATCCCGACACACGTAGACTGTCCAAGTCCGCAAGAAGAAATTTGCGACACCGCTTCGTACGTGAGCGTCCCACTTCGAGAGATGACCCCGATTCGTCCTTCCTGGTGAATGTCGCCCGGCATGATTCCTATTTTACACCTGCCAGGAGAGATGATGCCCGGGCAATTGGGGCCGATGAGGCGCGTTTTCCGCGATGCAAGATAAGCCTTCGCGCGGACCATGTCCAAGGCGGGGATTCCCTCGGTGATGCAGACGACGAGGCGAAATCCGGCATCGGCGGCCTCCATAATGGCATCTGCGGCAAAGGGGGCCGGAACGAAAATCACGGATGCCGTCGCCCCTGTCCTTTTGGCTGCGTCCGAAACCGTGTTGAAGATCGGTACGCCCTCGAATTCTTGGCCTCCCTTGCCGGGCGTGACACCTGCAACGACCTGCGTGCCGTATTCCATCATTTGGCGGGTATGAAACGATCCTTCACCCCCGGTGATCCCCTGTACCACGAGTCGAGTGTCTGCATCAACCAGAATGCTCATCGGATCGCCTTGATATCTTGATCACTGGTTGGGGGACCGTGTTTCAACGGTTCCATCTTCGTGTCCGATGATGACGCGATCAGCCAAGTCGATAAAAAGGCCGCATTCGACGACACCCGGAATGTCCAGAATTTCCTTCTCGAGGCCGCGAGGATCGTCTATGCGACCAAACTGGCAGCAGAGCACGTAATGGCCGCCATCTGTCAAGAAGGGCGTTTCTCCGGCCATTCGAACCGAGACCTGGCCCCAGGTCTCAAGTCGTTTCTTAACGACCTGCCAGCCGAAGGGCACGATTTCGACGGGTAAAGGGAAGTCGCCGAGCTTGGTTTTGAGCTTGCGCTCATCCACGACGATGACCTTTCGCTGACTGGCTGATAGAATGATCTTCTCACGGAGAAGCGCACCTCCCCCGCCCTTGATCAGGTTGAAGCGGGCATCGACCTCATCTGCGCCGTCAATGGCCAGATCGATCTTCGTGGCTTCCGAAAAATCGGTCAACTGGATTCCGACCTCCTCGGCCAGGGCGCGGGTCGCCTCTGAACTCGGGATGCCGCGTATGTCAAGCTGGAGTTCGCCCAATCTCCTGACCGCCAGGGATGCCGTAGAACCTGATCCCAGTCCGACCAGCATGCCGTGATCTACAAAGGTTACAGCGTGATTGGCAGCGATTTGCTTGGCGTTTGATGGCACGCGCGTCCCTTGTTACAGGTCGTTTCGGGTCAGGTGCGACGCCGGCGCGCAAGATACGCATTGGCAAGTCTCTTGGCAACGATTTCGAGCCATCTTCGCGCACCCACAGACTCACGTGAACTTCAAGAGGTGGAAGGTGTTGAATCGACTCTATCTTTTCAATATTTTGAACCGCCATTCGGCAGACACTGACTTAAACCATAAGGAGATGAACGTGGCGTATTCCACCTTGGAGGATTTCTTCGGTGATATCGTGAGCAAGGCCAGAAAGGGCTTGGGTATCTCCCAGGAGACGTTGGCGAGGGACGCGCAGCTTGCGTCGGCAGACATCGGTCGTATCGAGTCCTACGAACTCACTCCCGATGAGAATGGAATCCGTATTCTAGCAGACCGATTAGGTCTTCACGGGGAGAAATTGGTTGGGATCGCGGCGGGCTGGATGCCCGGCCGGCCGAACGACTCGTATGATGGCCCGGGTTCAGCCGTGCAACGACAGATTCTGGATGTGGGGATGGAGGTAAACTGCTACATCGTCAAATGCAAGGCGACGGAGAACGGCGCGATTGTGGACCCGGGTGGCGGGTCAAGCCTTATTCTGAACCTCGTGGAAAAGATGCAGGCGAACATCACGCACATCTTGCTGACCCACGGCCACGGAGATCATATCGGCGCTCTAAGAGAGGTTAAGGATGCGACCGGAGCCCCCGTTTGCTGCTGCGAACGAGACTTCTCCCTGCTGGGTCGCGTTGCCCGTCTGGTCTCCGAGGAGGTTGACGAGGGCTGGCATACAAAGGTGGGGGATTTGGCTGTGGATGCCGTAAGTCTGCCCGGTCATACGCCAGGAGGGGTTGGCTACGGCGTCGACGGCCTCTTCTTTTCCGGCGATGCCCTGTTTGCGGGTTCGATGGGAGGCGCGCCCGGGCCCACGATCTACAAGGGGCAGATTGAGGCGGTGCGAAATAAGGTGTTGTCCAGAGAAGGCCAGGTCAGGGTTTTCCCGGGACACGGCCCGATGACGACAGTGGAGGAAGAACGAGCGCACAACCCGTTCTTTGTCTAGAGAAGATTCCGGATCGTCAAGATCGGTTCGATCCAGCATTTGCGTGTGCACGACTGCTTCTTTCCGCTTCGATTCTACCTCCACCCGGGCGTGATGATGCGTCCAGTCGTTGGGGGTGACAAAACGAGCTATTGTCGGATATCGAAGGCACGAGCGGTCAAATAACAACAAACCCTAAGGATGCCAGGCAGTTCAAGCCAGATCCCAAGGGTTCAGATCGCTACGCGACCTGACGATCCGAGATTTCTGCAACTTTCGCCAGCTTTTGGGAATTAAATAAAATAGGGACAAGGACTCTGCCAAGGCATCGGAGGGCTTTGGCAGACATCTGCTCGACTGGGAGGCTTCGAAATACAACCCGTTGATGATCTCGCCCTTCAGTGTTGGATTCCCCAGACATCCTGACGGGCACGTCTGTTGCTCTTAATCACGTCTGTTGACTTGGCGTCGTCCAGGTCTTAAAATGCGGGTTGAGGAATCTTTGCAAGAAGGAGCAAGTGATGGCGACTCGGCTTGGTATTCTGATTGCAGCAGGGTTCACGGCGCTTCTGGGCGGTCTTGAACCGGCGTCAGCCCAGGAATATTATGGGAAGAACAAGGTCAATTATTTTGATTACGATCCCTACTTCATCGAGTCTGAGCACTTCACGATTTACTTTGACAAGGGATCGATTCAGGTCGCGGAATTCGTTGCCAAGGAGGCGGAGCGAGCTCTAGTCAAGCTCGAAAAGGACCTGAAATACACGTTGAAGGGCAGATATCCGATCGTTGTGTACAACTCCCACAACGGTTTTAGTGAGAACAATATCCAGCTTTCTGAAATCCCGGAAGGCACGGGCGGGTTTACTGAATTCGCGCAAGGGAGAGTCGTTATCCCATACACCGGTTCTTACTCCGACTTTCGCCACGTCATTCATCACGAACTGTCGCACTCGATTACGATAGAGTTGTGGACCGGGGGCGGATGGCTGGGCGCGATGGTGAACCAGGCGGCAACCCTCCCCCCGCTTTGGGTTGCGGAAGGACTTGCCGAATACCTGGCTCACCCTGGAGGCATGGAGAAGGAGACGGACGACTTCATGCGGGACGCCACGATAACCGGCTATGTTCCTCCCATCGAGGAGTTGGGCGGGTTCTTCGCCTACCGTGGAGGTCAGTCTGTATTCTACTTTATCGCGCAGGAATACGGAAAAGACAAGGTTGCACAGTTTGTGTCCAGCATCCGGACGGCAGGGAATGTAGACAAGGCGCTGAAGTCCTCTCTCGGGAAGCCCCTGGACGAGGTAAACGAAGCCTGGCAACGCTGGCTCAAGCGTCAGTACTGGAATGAGATCAACCTGCACGACGACCCGGAGGAAGTTGCGAAGAACATGACGGATCATCGGGAAACCGGGAGCACCTACAACGTCGCGCCGAGCTTTTCCCCGCAGGGAGACAAGATCGCCTACTTGACGAACCGAAGGAACACGTTTGACATCTACCTGATGTCCGCCATCGACGGGAAGAATCTGGGACGGCTCGTCGCTGGCGAGAGGTCCACCGATTTTGAATCCATGTTTGTCCTGCGTCCCGGGATATCCTGGTCTCCAGATGGTCGGCGGATCGCCTTTGCAGCCAAGGCGAACAACAAGAACACGCTCTATCTTATGAATGTCCGGGAAAAGAAGGTCACGAGGCGCTTCAAGTTTGACCTGGACGGGCTGTTCGAACCCACGTGGTCGCCCGATGGAAAGCGAGTCGCCGTGGTGGGGTTGAAAGATGGCTGGTCGGACATCTACGTCATCAATCTCGAGGATGACGCGCTTCACCGGATTACGAGTGATCCGTATGACGAAAAGCACCTCGATTGGTCTCCAGACGGCGAATGGATCGCCATTAGCTCCGATCGTCCGAGCGTGAGCCTGGTGTTTGACGAGGGCAAGGACTTTACGTTCGGCCAGTATGACATCTTTCTCATCCGGCCCGACGGGTCCGAGATGCGGCGGGTGACTTCCAGCGAGGCGTCGGACATCGATCCCTCCTGGGGACCTGATGCAGAGAAGCTGGCTTTTGTTTCCGATCGGACCGGCGTGAAGAATATCTTTGTGATGGGACTTGCGGATTCCTCCTTTTACCCCGTTAGCAACCTCCTTTCGGGAGCCAAATATCTGGATTGGTCGGCCGACGGTAAAAAGATGGCCTTTACGGTCTTCCACAAGGGGGGATTCGATGTCTTCCTGTTGAAGCAGCCCCTGGAGAAAAGAAAGAAGCTTGAGGATCTTCCTTTGACCCGCTTTGCCAAGCGCAGGAAGGGCATCGAAGACAAGTCGTTTGTCGAACTTCAGCGAGCGCAGGAGAAGGCGCAAGAGCCTGAGCGGACGCAGCAGGAAAGAGGGCCGGAACAGGAAACGCCCAAGCCTGAGGAGGCGCGTGAGGTGGCTCCCGATACCGCCCTGGTCGAACGAAAGATTGAAAAGTGGGTTTCCGATCAGATGCTGCTCGCAGCCGCGGAATCGGAAGATCATCAGGAAGCGGATAAACAGAAAAAGGCCGATGCGGATAGCGGTCGGGTCCAGGAGAAACCTCAGACATCCCTGAGAGATTGGAACAAGGAGTTCCAGATCCACAAGTACAGAATTCAGTTCAAACCGGAGCTGTTTTCGGCAAATGCCGGTTTCGATACGTTTTACGGCGTCAGCAGTCTGGTCTCTCTCTCCTTGAGCGATGTGCTCGGCGACCACCGTCTGCTCATTCAGACGGGCCTGAGTTTTTCTCTGAAGGACAGCGATCTGTTCCTGACCTATGCAAACCTGAAGCGCCAGACGAACTACTATGCCCAGGTCTTCCACACCAGGCTGTTCTTCTTCAGCAACAACGACCTGAACGCGGACCGGTATTATGGCCTTGCGTTGGGCGTTGAAAGACCCTTCAATCGCTTCAGTCGCTTCGAGGGTGGCACGAGGCTTATCACGATCTCGAGGGAACGGCTGGATAGGTTCGAAAATCGGTTCGTGCGAGGCGGATTTGTTGGTGGCACGACACGAGGCTCAGACGGGACGCCGATCGCGACGGAACGGGCCTTCATTTCAGAAGTCGCCCTTGTGGATGACAGTACGATGTGGGGACTTTACGGCCCGATCGACGGACGCAGGGCCCGGATCTCGTTCGAAGGAAGTCCCGTGGGGATGGAGTACGGGACAGTGCGCGTGGATTATCGAAAATATTTTCGAGTGCTCCAGGAGTACAGCTTCGGGCTGCGGGTCGCGGGCGGAACGAGCTTTGGGCGAAACAAGCAGATCTTCTACGTCGGAGGCGTGAACAACCCGATCAATCCGAGATTCTCCACGAGCGCTGATGTGGATCCCAACCGGATCGGTTTCTCCAGTTTCGTTTGGCCGCTGAGGGGCGTGGAGCTGTTTGACCTGGCCGGAGATACCTTTCTCCTGGCGAATGCGGCCTTTCGATTTCCATTGTTCCGTCAGCTGGCGATGGGATGGCCGCTGCCCTTCTTCTTCCAGAACGTCCAGGGCGAACTCTTCTTCGACATCGGGAGCGCCTTCTATCGAAAAGAGTTCGAAGCCTGGGAACGTCGGGACGGCGGTTTCGAGCTCCGTGATCTCAAGGCGGGATACGGTCTGGGCGCCCGGGTGAATCTGGGCATTTTCCTCTTCCGATACGATCTGGCCTGGCCGACCAATTTGGCCGAGACCAGCAGACCCCTGCAGTATTTCTCGGTTGACTTCACCGGTCTGTTTTAAACCCGGCGTCGGGTGAGCACTGCGCTTCGTGGCGACGTGGAAGCGGCATTTTTCAGCGACGTGATCGGGCTGGGAAACCTCGAAAATGGGCGCAAGAGAGTCGTATTTTGACGGCGTGAAGTTAATCGCGGCAGCGGATTTCAGCGGTGCAATTGCCTCTTTTCAAGAGGCCCTTGAGGCCGATTCACGATTCTACATGGCGCACCTGGGCTGGTCTCAAGCCTTGGACAAGCTGGGTGAGGTTGACGAAGCGATCGTTCACGCAAGACGCGCCATCCGGATTGCGCCTGAAGAGCCCCTGGCTCACACCAGCCTCTCCCGCCTGCTGCAACAGAAGGGATTGATCTCCGAGGCAGAAGCAGAGATGGCCGAATCTCAGCGCCTTCAGGGCGGCGCGTAGCGGCCGAACGCATTGAGCCGGAAAGGGGACGTCACGACGTCCCCTGTTTTATTTCTGCTGACGAAAAGCAGTTTAGGGTTCAGGCAAACAGGGGGCGATATGCCTATCGTGAAGTTTGAAGGTGTTTTTCCTATCTTGGCGACGCCTTTTGACAATAAGGGCAATCTGGACCTGGAATCCCTGGCAAAGACTGTCCGGTTCATGGTAGAAATCGAAGCGGACGGACTCACGATTTTAGGCGTGGCCGGTGAGGCCGACCGGATGGTCGACGCCGAACGGGAACGGGCGATACGTAGCGCGATCGAGGCTGCTGCCGGACGAATCCCCGTCATCGTCGGGACGAGTTACAGCGGAACCACACCGACGCGGATGTTGAGCCAGATGGCGGAATCGTTAGGCGCGGACGGGGTCATGATCGCGCCGTCGCGTGAGCCGATTCCGAACCCGCAGCGAATTTTCGAGTTCTATCAACAGGTTGCGGAAGGGATATCTGTCCCTCTCGTCGTGCAGGATCATCCGGCCTCGACGCAAGTCCACATGTCTGTTCGGCTGATGCTGCGATTGATCGACGAAATTCCTCAGGTGGCCTGCATCAAGGAGGAGGACGTACCTACGCCGCCGAAGATTGGCGCGCTTCTGGCAGGCATGACGGAGCGGCGGATCCCCGTCCTGACAGGGCTGGGCGCGCTTTACGCATCTTTTGATCTGTCCAGGGGGTCGAAAGGGTTCATGAGCGGGTTCGGGTTTCCCGAGGTGATGCAGGCCATGGTCCGGGCTGCGCGCGAAGAACGGTTTGATAGGGTCCAGGAGATCTATGAGCGGTTTCTGCCCTTGATCGTCTTCGAACAGCAACCTGGCGTCGCCATTCGCAAGGAAGTGCTCAGGCTGCGTGGGTTGATCGCCACCAACCGGGTTCGACACCCCGGCGCCTGTATCGATGAAGCGACGTCTCTTCAGTTGAGAGCGCTGCTGGATCGTGTGTTGGGGGAGGTCGATATTACGAAACCTCTGGAAATCGGCGGCGAAACGTAAGATCTGGGCCGCCGCCGCGCCACGAATGCCCCGATCCGTTGAAAGAGCAGGGCGGTTCCCCTGGTTTTTCTGCTCAGGAAGTAGGCCGGAAAGGTGTTGACAATGGATGAGCGAAGCGTTATAATCCGTCCTCGTGAAAGGATGTAGTTTCTGTTTCCTGCGAACGAAGTCTGGAGAAGACAATAGGGCAAGGATCAGAAGGTACGATCTTTGGCCTTCTTTTTTTAACGACGTATTCAGTGCCAGAATTGAAAGGTGGTGAAGTCAGTTGGCAGCAGGCAGGGTGAAGTGGTTTAACGATGCCAAGGGATACGGCTTTATCGAGCAGGAAGGCGGTGAGGATGTATTTGTACACTTTTCCGCGATCCAGGGTGAGGGATTCAAGTCGTTGACCGAGGGCGAGGAAGTGGAGTTTGACATCACGCAGGGGCCCAAGGGGCTTCAGGCGGCCAATGTCATCAAGCTATCGGGAGGCCATTGATCGGAGGTCTTCGGAAACGTCCCACGTCGATGCCGGCCCCAATCACAGGGGTCGGCATTCGTTTAGGTAATTAGCCTGATTAATTCATGAATTTTCACGGATTGCAGTTTCACCAAGCAAAAACAGCTTCTGAGTGAATAGAGAAAGTGAATCCCCATGTGTAATACATTCTGGATTTGGGTCGTTTGAAAGACGAGACCTACCCCCTAACCCCCTTCCTGAGAGGAAGGGGGAACTGTGATCGGTTAATGAACAGTTGGATTGGATGAAGACGTTTCGAATGAAAGAAAATCCGGTCGAAACATCGTGATGGGTCGGCGAGTTGCAATTGGGAGGGTGACGAGATGGCGTTGTCCGAGCAATCACAGAATGTATACCTGAATAATTCATAAATTTGCTGAAAATCTTCATAATTTCATGTAGAACAATCAGTTGTCCAATTTGAGCCGAAAAACTTTGTTTTGGTGCAGTAACTGGAAAGCCCAGAATTTACGCAGATTGTTCAGATTTCACGAGCGATTCGGGCCAGATGTCATCGCGGCCGTGGCGTTTCGGCTCCCTGGCTGCTTCGGCGTTTCTCCCCCCCAGGGGTTAGGGCCCTCTGTGGGACGGGGTCAGGTGCGGGGGCGAATGTGGGGGCGAATGGAAATTCGCGGTGTGGGGGCGGGTCCCGCAGTGGGCATAAGGCGGGGGGAGGAGTTCATTCCTTTCGCGGCGCCCGTCCTTTCCAGTGAGGCTGAGTCGCCACGGCCCGAGCCTCCCCGGCGTTTGAGGGGCGCCCTTCTTTTGTCTACTTTTCTTGGGCGGCAAGAAAAGTAGAGTAAGAGTGACTTTCCTAACCTTTTTCATGAATTAATCAGGTATAAAACGTTGTTTACGCAACACCTCGTTCGGCTCCCCCTCTCCTCGCAGGAGAGGGGGCCGGGGGGAGAGGTCCTTTTTTTGTGAATTTTGCAGGTTAGGTAGCATCTGGCACCGGGGTTACGAAGCGTGAAGAGATCAGGGAGAAGAGGTCTCTGTTCTTGTTGTTGATCCGGAATTCAGTCTCTTTCAAATAGAGGCGGGAGTGACTTCCGGGGATGCCGCGGTATTGGTAGAGCCGGTTCTTCGAGTCGCTCCGGAAGCCTTCCATGCCATTGATGTGATCGCGTCCCTTCGTTTGGGTGCGCCATTGTCCTTTTCAACGACGACGTGGTGGCCTTTAACCGAGAAGCCTGCCTGCTGTCCGTGTAATAGAGGCTGCGTTGCGCTGAGAAAGCCCGAAAACAATGCGCGTTCCGGCTGCGCCCCAACCTTGCCTCCCCTTCGATAGCCTGTCCGCTGCAGACAGGCCCCCGCGGGTCGTCTCAAGATCCGATCGTAGATGGCCCGACGAACTTTATCTTCCCTATCTTCCCGGAGCAACTCGTACAGCGTCCTGAAGTAGATGGATCCGGGTGCGTGATCAGTGCCAATCCTGTTTGAGTTCGGCGAGCTTTGACGTCTCGGCGATAGGATCATCTGCAACGAAGATAGCGTGGCCGGGAAGCGAATCTACCTTGCAAGCCCGTATGGCTTTGCGCGACAGTGGCAGACGTCGCTCCTGCCCGCTTTCGTGGAAAGGCTCGAGTCCCTGGGCGCCGAAGTCTGGGAACCGTTCGCGAGGAACAACCCGATCGACTTTTACTCAGTTACCTTCATTTTTTGCTCAGAAACGTTGGGCGGGCGGGACGGATAGATCAGCAGGGAGAGGAGGCTAGGGCCTCCGATGATTAGGAAGGTGAAGTAGGCGATCCCGTGTATGACGGTTGCGAACGCCAGCCCTTCAGCCAGCGAAACATCGTAAAGGTGGTGCAGCGTTTGACTGCAGAAGTAGTGGTAGGTGCCCGTTCCTCCAGGCGTGGGAAGGATAATGCCTATCGTCGCCATAACGGTCACAACCAAAGCCGCAGAAAAGTCCAACCCGTATTTTCGGTCGAAGCCAAAACTTAGAAATGGAAGATAGACGACCAGAATGTAGCCTGCGTATAGAATCACCGTAGAAACGAATATTTCTACATATCCGGCCTTGGATCTTACGGCCCCCATGCCTTGGAAGAATGCTCTCAGGATACCCACGACCTTACGGGCCAAGGATTGAGAAATCGAGTTCAAACCGCGGTCGATCCCCTTAAGCGCGCGTTCTCCGTGGGTGGCCAGGACGCCAAAGAGGGCCAGAAGAAGCAGAGATCCGACGAGACCTGCCAAGCAGACGCCCTCGAGCCACGGAAAGATGGCGGATAGGTCCTCACGGAACGCAAACAGACTACCGGCCAGGAGCAGGACAAGACCCAATAGGTCGACGACGCGTTCCACGACGACCGTGGCCAACAGGGCGCTCGTCGAGAGGTCTTTCCCTCGCTTCAGAGCCAAGACCCTGATGACTTCACCCGCCCTTGGCAGGAGGTTGTTTCCGGCGTAGCCGATCATAATGGCCATCCATCCACGCCAGATTGAGACCTCTCTTGAAACGGGCGCGATGAGGATCTGCCAGCGTCTGGCTCGGACGAGGTTGATGAGGACCAGGATGGCCGTGGAGACGATCAGCCAAAACGGCTCGACCTGCTCAATCGAACCGAGGATTTGGTTCAGGTTGACTTGGCGGAAGGACGCCCAGAGGAACAGGCCCGCCAAGCTCAAGCTCATGAAAAGCTTCAGGAAGACTTTTTGGTAGTGCCCCAAGGTCCCCCTCTCCTATGAAGGCGCATCCAGAAGATCTGGTTCAGGAAAGATAGCCAAAGCCCCGAAGCGCGCGCTCTTTTTTTCGCCAGTTTTCCCATACTTTGACGTGAAGATCGAGGTAGACGGGTCGGTTCAGGAACGCCTCTATCTTCTTCCTCGCGTTTTGGCCGATCGCCTTCAGAGCCTTTCCTCCTGATCCGATAACGATTCCCTTTTGCGACGCGCGTTCCACAACAATCTCTGACTGAATGTAGACCTTCGCTCCATCTTCCTTGAACTGTTCCACCGTGACGGCAATCGCGTAAGGCACCTCCTGATGAAGTTGGCAGAAGATCTCCTCGCGAACGAGCTCGGCGACGAAAAATCGCTCGGGTTGTTCGGTCATCGTGTCCTCGGGGTAAAACTGAGGACCCAAAGGTAGATTGGCTTCGATGCGTGACCGAAGCTGGAGGAGGTTGCTTCCTAGAAGGCCTGAGACGGGCAGGGCTTCGTGGGCAGGGAGTGCCGCGCGGATGCTGTCCAGTTGCTGTTTCACCTGATCCACGCCGACAAGGTCGACCTTGTTGAGGGCGACCACCACGGGGTCCCCCGCGTGGGTGAGGAGATCCCTGACTTCATCATCGAAACTGGCTTCAAACTCGCCGGCGTCCAAGATGACAAGGAGGACATCGGCGTCATTCAAGGCTCTTTCGACATGCCTTCGCATCACCGCCTGCAATTTGTAGCGGGGGTTCAACAGGCCGGGGGTATCCAGAAACAGCATCTGTGACTTGCCGGTGGTATCGATGCCAAGGATATTCTGCCGCGTTGTTTGGGGTTTCTCCGTGACGATGGAAATCCGTTCTCCGACGAGCGCGTTGAACAGGGTAGACTTTCCCACATTCGGTTTGCCGAGCATCACGACGTGACCGGACCGAAAGCCTGGCGGTCCGTGAGGTTTGGGTGTTTTCTGTGGCATGTTCAAAAGAAAAAGGAGGCGGAAATCTGGTAGGTGTTTTCCAGTTGGTTATGTTCCAAAAAGGCCAGGTCGAACGCGAGGCGGTCGTATACACGAACCCCTGCGCCAGCGGTCCAGTGACTCCCGTTTGTTCCAAATCGGAAGGCGAGCCTCTCTCTGTAAAGGTATTCGCCCCCTAACTGTACGCCTTCAAGGTTCTCCAACCCGGAATCCTCCTCAAAAAGATGGATGCTTGCTGCGAAGAGGAGTCGACCGTGCAGGCCCTGAGACCGAATGCGGTAGGCGCCACCGACCCATATGCTGGGTGGAATCCGGTCAGTGCTCCCGGTATCGAACCTAATCCGAGTGCGCGTCACATTCCGGACGGTAAGGCCCAAGCTCCAGGCGGGAACGGGAACATATAGCGCCCCCACGTCTATCCCGTAGCCTGACCCGTCGCCTGCGGCGAGATTGCGCCAGATCAGCTTCAGTGTCGTGCCTAGATAGATGCCGGGCCGGACGGCTCGACCATAGCAGAGATGGAGGCTGGTGTCGGATGTTCCGACCTCACTGGACACGACGGCCCGGTTTTTCGAGCTCAGGGATTCCGAAGGGTCTTCAAGCGTCGTTAACTTTATGTCCTCTACGCCCAGCCTCAGAAGACCGATGCCAAATCCTCCAACGGGAGAGGGACCTGCCGCGGTGATGACGTCGTGTTTGACGGTCCCGCCGAACCGTTCAGCGTGCTGAACCTGCGACTCATTTCTCTTCAGTCGGGCCAGTCCAGCTGGATTCCAGTAGACCGCCGTCGCATCGTCACTGATAGACACGAAGGCGTTTCCCATCCCCAAGGCGCGTGCCCCAGCGCCCAGCAACAGAGGGTCGCCCGCGAAACGCGGCGTCGTCCTCCCGTATACAGCTACCGAGGCCGCAAGTTGGGCAAACAGGAACGGGCCAAGGAGGAGAACTAAGGTTTTGGGGAAAGATTCGATACGTGCGGCGCTCACCGAAAAGGGTCTGCCGGAGGGATAAGGATGGCCACGTCTCCCGGTCTTATCGCTGATCCCAAGGCCTTCAAGTCGCCTCCGTCGAGTTCTACGCTGTTAAAGTGCGCAGGTGCGGGAAAACCCATGGGTTGCAGGATCACTGCGGGAGCAAAGTAGAGCACAGAGCGTTCCCGAGGTCCTTCGATCAGTCTTCCGGCGAAGTCGAGGGGCAGCAATCTTCCTCGGAGCCGGAGTCCGTCGTTCCCAGGCTCGGGTGTGACCGGGTCGATTCGAGATACCATTCGGCAGAGTTTTGTCTCGAGTAAGGACTGAACCTGGAAGTCTTTTACGCTGGAGGTCCTCAAGAGACGTCCCCCCGACTTGAGGTGAACGATCCTTGAGGAAAGATCGATGATCAGGTAGAAGGCGTTCCAATCTGTTTCGATCTGGCGGAGCTCGAGGTCCAGGGAGCGCTTCTTATGCCTTAACGCGAGAAGATCAGGTTCGACCGACGCCGTGGATCGTGGGTGCCCCAACAACAGCAGGGTCAGCAGGATAGGTAGCAACGGCCAGCGTTTTCCGTTCAGTAGATGTATACGTGACTTCCGGTTCTCATCAGGTTGAAGGCCGCTTCGAGGTCGTGCGCGTTCAGACGGATGCAGCCGTGTGTAATGTGGCGCCCGAGCAAGTGTGGATAGAGGGTGCCGTGGATCTCATAACCCTCTCCAATTTCAAGCGCGTATCTCCCAAGCGTGACGGCATCCAGTCGGTTGAAGTCCCACGGCAACACCGGTACGGCTTGGCCTTTTTCCACGAAGGCCCACTCCGGTTTCGCCCAAATCGGGTCCTTTACTTTTCGGATGACGCGAAAGTTCCCTTTGGGCGTTTCAAAGCGCCAGTCTTCCTTCCTGGGGTTGAGCAGCACCTTACCACTGCCCGTCGCGCAGACAGCCTCTCTGAGAACGCGGTCTCCCTGACGCACTTGAAGCAGGTTGTGTACGGTATCGATGACGATGTAAGGCGCGTCGTCCATGTGCTGACCCAGGGCCTTCTCAAGGGCCAGGACCTCTGCCTTCAACCGAATTCCGTCCAGCCGGTCGGAGGCATCTGGTTCAGAAGGGACGCGTGTCGCGTCACGGGCCTCCAAACCTGCAGTTGCCAGCAGGGAAAAAAGGAGAAGGGATCGGACCATCGCAAAATCCTGCCCAAAAACCGGAAAACCGAGAAGTTCGTCGACTTCTCGGTTTTCGTCAAAAGGCTACTGCAATCCGTCGGGATAGGCGCCGACTCAGAGTTCGTACCAGGGGCGATTCCTCTGTTTCCATTCTTCAACCTTCTGCATTACCATCTGCATCGCATCCACGACTTGACCCAACTTGGACTCGGCGGTTTGTGCTTGGTCCAAGGCATCTTTAAACGCGCCTGCGTTCAGATTCCCCCTGGCGTCGCTCAACCCTGCCTCAACCTGACCCAGGTCAGAGCGAAGCTGATCTATGTCGTCATCGGCCCCTTTTCCACGCGGGGTATTATTCAGGGCCATTCTGGCACCTGTCAGGCCTTCGGAGGCTCCACTGACAACGGCTTGAGCTTCATCGCGAGTCTCTTGTTTGTTTACCTCTGCCTCTGATCCGGCCTGGCCCGCGAGCTCTGCCGACCGTATCGCCGAAGCTTTTGCAGTCTCATAGTCCTTCTCTACCACCTTGGCGTTGGCGTCATCCAGGGCGGCACTCGCGGATCGGTACGTTTCGGGAGCGTAGATATCAGCTTGTGCCTCCTTCGCCACGTTTAGAGCCGCCTGGGCAGCGTCTAGTTCCTCTTGTGGCGGCTGCGCACAACTCATCAAAATGGTGGCTAGGCTGACCAATAAAACCGCGGAGAAATCAGATCGCATTCTCCCCTCCTTTAATGGGAAAATGAAAGCCACTGTGGATCAACGAAAAATACCTGTGTCTACAAATACTTCCAGAAGATAAAACGAATCATTGGGATTGTCAATACAAAAAAGGTCGCCATTTCCCTCGCGATCAAGCCGTCGTCCAGGGGGAAAAAACGGCATTTTTCGGTCATCGGAGACCCTCCCGCCGCACCCGATTTCCTCCCCCGGACGCAAATTCCAAAGCGGTTCGTGCCCAAGCGCATTTGGGTCGATCCTGTCTCTTGGGGGAGGATGAATCTCGGCCAGAATCTATCGGTGCGCGCCCAAGTCGATCGCGATCGGAGATGGGCGCGACAGATCCTCACCTTCGTGCGAATAGGCAACATTGGATATCGGCCGGATCCGAAGGAAGTCGTAGTTATCGTCCCCGGGGGTCACGCGAGAAATCGGCGGGATGCGAATAGAGGATGTCTACCCCCTGAATGTTGGGGATCGTGATTTTTCAAACCGGAAATGTCGCTTGACGCCGGTGTCCTCCAGATTTTTTATGCCGCGACTTCTCTGAGCCGTCGGCCCCGAGGGTCAAGCCACCGAGAACCGACACCTGTTTCGGATTTCGTGACGTATCGTCTATCCTAACGCGGCGGAGACGATGATGCCGCGAAAATTCGCCTTTCTGGGTGCCTGGCACAGCCATGCGCCGATGCACGTCAGGGAAGCTTCAGAGCGACCCGACGAGTTTCAACTCTTGGGGATGTAGGACCCCGATCCGGGCGTCATCTCGAGGAATCAAACGCGATGGAAGCCGTTCGTTTCCGACGTCCCCGCGTTCTCATCCCCGGAGGCCGTGCTTGAAAGCGAGGCCGGAGTGATCATCGTCGAGGGGCACGTCTATCAGAACCTGGACTACGCCGAGCAGGCACTCGAGGCAGGCAAGCACGTGCTCCTCGAGAAACCGGCCGGTGTGGACATCGAGCAGTATGAGCGGATTCAGGATCTCTCTGTTCGGAAAGGACTTCGTCTTCATATGGCCTATATGTGGCGCTACAATCCCGCCATCCACGAAGTGATTCGCCTCGCCCGGATCGGACTGCTCGGAGACATCCTTTACTATCGGGGACACATCCCCAAACCGAAATCGTGGCATCTGGAGCTGGAGACTGAATTGAGCGTATATGAAGGCGGGATTACTTCGAGATGGCAGGCCATCTGGTGGACATCATGGCAGCCCTGATGGGCGCTCCGATCGACGTTCATCCCATTTTGAGGAAGCATTACGGCCGTCGCAGAGAGGTGGACAACGCCGTTGTCGTTCACGAGTTCGAGAGCGGACTGGGGACGATCGACGCGGCCGGCATGGAGATTGGAATGGCGCGGCGCATCGAGGTGCACGGCACGCGGGGAACGGCGATTCACAGCCCGATCGGATCGCCCGATCTGGATCTCTGCCTGGAATCGGCGTCGGAGGGTTACCGGGAGGGGTGGCAATCGCTGACCCTCGAGCGCTCCGAACCTCCCCTCTCTGCTGCGCGAGATGACGGTCTGCATCCGCGGAGAAAAGGAGCCGGACTACAGCCTGGAACAAGACCTGACGGTGCAGCGCGTGCTTTGCACCGGTTGCGGCATCGAGGGGAGTCGCGCATCAAAAAAGGCAGGCCTGACGCGGAGACAGGCTGCTGATCCGGAAATCCAAAGGGCAAAGACCGTTGGGCCGCCGCTGTGGATCGGAGGTTTGATCCCGAGGCGCCCGTTCGCCAGAGCCTGGAAATGGACGATCCGGATTGTCCACCTCCCGGAAAACCTCCGGTTTTCCATCGAGGAAAAGAGTTGACGCAGAGGATCGATTTTTGTTCAATGTCAAATGAAATTCAGAACGAATCAGTCGAGGTCGGAACGTGTCGTTCTCTACCGCGAATCTGCCAAGCAGAAGAAATGCACGCTTAACCGTTTGGCGGTGACCTGTTGAAAAGCCCACGCGAACCTACGCTGACGGAAGAAGAGTTGGCGGCGTTTTACGAAAACGGATATGTGCGTCTGGGGAAGGTGGCCTCAAACGCAGAGATCGATGCCCTCGGCCGACATATCGATGACATCATGCTGGGCAGGATCCGGTATGACAATATGCTGATGCAGCTCTGCCCTTCTGCAGGCGCGTCCCCGGAGCTGTCAAAGCAGACCAAGACGTTCAAGATCCCTTCGTTGAAATACCGGAAGGTCGAAACGCTCGAGAAAGATCCCCTGTTCCGAGCCTACATTCAGCACCCGATGTTCCGTGACATCACGCGAAAGATCATCTCTGAAGAGGTCTCGGCCTACCGGTCGATGTTCTTCAACAAGCCGGCGGGCCAAGGCATCGCAAAGGGATGGCACCAGGACGGCGCCGGTGGGTGGAATTTAAGTCTCCCGCCGATCATCACGATCTGGACGGCGCTGGATCCGACGAGCGTCCCCAACGGCTGTCTTCAGATCATTCCGGGCTCGCACAAGCGTGCCATTCCGGAGAAGGGCGACACGCTTTCGTTGGAGGAAGCGGCCATTCACGCGCCGGACGAGAAGCGACTCTTCCTGGAGATGGAGATGGGAGAGGTCGTCTTACTGCACAACTTCACGCTTCATCAGTCCGACGTCAACAAGACGGATCGGCCCCGGAGAGGCTTCAGCGTCTGCTATGTGGATGCGGCCACGAGGCACCTTCGGACCGGTTACGGATATCCGGTGATCTTTCCCGAATACGTCCCTGTGGGAGGCGTTGCAGACTCCCTGGTCTATTGATACGGGAGCAGCATCCGGAGCCGTGAAGAACCCGGCGAATGAGATGTCGGGCTTTTGTTTGCCATGTCGTGGATCTCGACAAGCCGATCGGGCAAGGCCGTCGTCCGCCGCGCGTCGTTCTCGGTCGACCCTCGGAAGGTGTCGAGGCAGACGAGCTGCCGTACAAACGGTGATCGTCGCTCTGGAAAAGTGATATCGCGTGCTACCGACAGCGTGCCGCCGGTGGCGTGGATGGGATGAGGATGACACGGTTCTGAGCGGAGGAGGTGTCCTGCCAATGCGACGTTTCGGATGCGGCGAATCCGGATCGCGCCGGCGAGTGGGAACGGGCATCGCATTCCTGTTTCCGTTGGTCCTCTGGTGCGGCGCCGGCGCAGGACCGTGTGCGACTGACAGCCCGGTGCGCGTCTACGCTGCGGTGAGCCTCGCCAATGCGCTTGAGACCCTCGCCGAGGCGTTCAGGGAAGAGACGGGCATTCCGGTCGTTTCTTCGTTCGCCGGTTCGTCGACGCTTGCCCGTCAGATCGAACGGGATGCCCCCGTGGATCTCTTTTTGTCCGCCAATACTGCGTGGATGGACTACCTGGAATCCAAGGCTTTGATCGAAGAAGGGTCGAGAAGCGCCCTGCTGGGAAACGCGCTCGTCGTGGTGACGCCGAAGGGGGAAGGTTTCGATGTGGAGGCGCGTAAGGGGTTCGAGTTTGCGCAGGCATTCGAGGGCCGACTCGCCCTGGGTGATCCTTCCCACGTTCCGGCAGGAATCTATGCCAAAGAGGCGCTGAAACGTTTGGGGTGGTGGGAAGGCGTCAAAGACCGCTTGGCCGTCGGGCACGACGCGAGAACCGCGTTGGCCTATGTGGAACGCGGGGCCTCCCCTGCCGGGGTGGTCTACGCGACGGACGCTGCGATAAGCTCCGGCGTCGAGATCGTCGCTCGCCTCCCCAAGGCGGCGTGCCACCTGATCGAGTATCCCGTTGCCTTGGTCAAAGGCCGAGGACGCCCTGCCGTCAACCGGTTTATGATATACCTTCAGTCGGAAGCGGCTGAAACGGTCTTTCGTTCGTTTGGATTCGAGGTGTTGAACCGGCCGCAGTAAGAACTCGTGGATCGTGGATTGGCAGGAGCGTTGCGCCTGCTCGTGGAGATAGATTCTCCCCCTATTGCAACAGAAGCTGAACTGGCCGCCGGTTTTCCCACGAGGTTTGGCACGTGGACCGATTTTTCTTCTTCGTCGGCTCGATCTCGGCCTTCCTGGCCGTTGCCGCAGGCGCCTTCGCCGCACACGGACTGAAGCAGCGACTCGATCCGGAGTTGCTGAATGCGTTCGAGGTCGGTGTTCGGTATCAGATCTACCACGCCCTCGCGCTTCTGGGTACGGCGTGGGCGATGGCGCGATGGCCCGACGCCGTTGGCTCGACCGCCGGATGGCTCTTCATCGCCGGAACGCTGATTTTCTCGGGCAGTCTTTATTCGTTGAGCGTCACCGGAGCTCGGTGGCTGGCGACGATCACGCCCCTGGGTGGGATGGCGTTCCTGGGGGGATGGATCTGCCTGGCGTGGCAGGTGTGGCGGGCTTAGAAAAGCGACCGGTGGCGTGGCAGGCGTTCTGTCGAGGTCGCCCCTTCTTATAAGAGACATTCTCGATAACGACCCTTACGTTCGTGTCACCTTAGAGGACGGTCTTCCGTTTCAGGCTTTTTCCGGGGGGAATGGGGATCTATTTGTACTATCCTTCGACGTGAGCGTCTGCAAAGAGGGTGCTGACCGACTCGTCGGCGTGGATCCGCCGAATGGCCTCGGCGAGGATTGGAGCGACGGACAATACCTTGATCCTGCCGTTCTGAGAATGCTTAGGCACCGGGATGGAATTGGAGACGACCAGTTCCGTGAGAACGGATTTCTCTACCCGTTCCACTGCGGGCCCAGCGAGAACGGGATGCACGATCGCCGCGCAGATCTCTTTCGCACCCCGCTCCTTGACGGCGGTCGCGGCCTCTACAAGCGATCCTCCGGTCGAGATCAAATCATCCGTAATAACGACGTTCTTTCCCGCAACGTCGCCGATGATGTTCATCACTTCGGTCTCCTGCCCGCTCTGGCGGCGCTTGTCTACGATGGCGAGAGGTGCCTTCAGTAGGTCGGAATAGGCCCTCGCCATTTTGATCCCCCCCACGTCCGGCGTCACGACGACCAGGTTTTCGACATTTTTTTCGATCAGATATTTTGCGAAGATGTTTATGGAATAAAGATGATCGACCGGAATGTCGAAGAAGCCCTGGATCTGATTGGCGTGAAGGTCCAGCGTGAGAACCCGTCTGGCGCCCGCCGTTACGATGAGATTGCTGATGAGCTTGGCTGTAATCGGAACCCTGGGGCGGTCCTTTCGGTCCTGACGCGCGTAGCCGTAGTAGGGAAGCACTGCCGTAATTCGTCGAGCCGAGGCCCTGCGCGCCGCATCGATGAGGATGAGGAGCTCCATCAGCGCGTCGTTGGGGGTGGTTCCGTCGCTCGCGCAAACCGGCTGAATAATGTAGATGTCGTTTCCCCTCACGTTTTCGCCGAGTTGGACGTGCGTTTCCCCACCGGGGAACTTGGAGACGTCGGCAGCCCCCAGGCTGATTCCCAGAACTGAGCAGATTTCTTCCGCAAGTGCCCGGTTGGTGCTCCCGGTGAAGACCTTCAGATCGTATCCCACTGCAGGTTCCTCCCTCCTACGCGCAAACGCCGAGGCGCGGCACAACAAAGACAAAGCGAAGAAACAGTATAAAACGGCCTCTGACGGGGAGCAAAGAAAATCACGTCTCGCGTTCGCCGCGCGCAATGAACGGCGCTTCCTCATATCCGCTGAATCGACTCGCCGCCTCGCCTCCGTCACGGTTGCGAGACGACCCGTTGCCGGGCCCTCGACAGCGGGTCTTTGGAACGGCTGTCAGATAGAAATTCGGCTTCTGGCCGGGGCGATCTTGCGGGGAGTGGCACGTTTTCGGAGCCTCTCCCGGATCTCTTCGAGAGAGAGGTCCGCCAAAGAGTTCAACTTCAAGTCGGCCTCGCTCAGGTCCAGCCATTTCGTGAGCAGGTTTGGGACGGCAACGCAGAAGAGGCCAGCCCTCTTGGCCGAAAGAATACCGTTTGGCGAGTCCTCGAGGGCAAGTCCCTGATCGCCACGGATCTCGAGCTTGTTCAGGATCGCCTCGTAGATCTCCGGGTCCGGTTTCGAACGCGCAACCCAGTTTCCGAAAGAGAAGGCGTCGAAGTGGTGTTCGAGGCCGAGCCGACCCAAATGCCCGGTGACCCACGCGTCCGAGGAATTGGACGCCACGCCGAGCTTCAGTCCAAGCCGTTTGGCTTCGATGATTCGGTCTTCAACGCCAGGTAACAAAGGTTGACGTTCAACCCGCGGCGCGCTCAGCGCCCTGCGCTTCTCCGAGATCGTCTCGATATTGATCGTGCGGCCGACCCGTCTGCGGAGATCCCCATACGGGTCAAAACCGCCGCTCGTCCCGATGCAGGAAACCCAGGTGGAAAGCTCCAGATCGAAACCGTATGCGCGATAGATCTCTTTCCAGGCTTCGAAAGCGGGAACTTCCGTGTCGAGGATCAGGCCGTCGAAGTCGAAGATGAGCGCCTTGATCATGCCGGTCGTTTTTGGACCTCACCGTGTTCAATGCACGACTCTGCAATTTTGCGGACGAGACCTTGCGCAATCTCAGCGGCCTCGGTGACGCTGCGTCCTTCCGCACCCAGGCCCGGGACATCGGGACTCTTGGCGAGAAGGCCACCTTCGTGCAATGGCTCGATACGGAGTCGGATTGCCGATTCGTTCATCAAATTTGTCTCCTTTTCGAAACCCCGAGTCTTAAGACCTGCGAAGAAAAGGGGCTGGACAGTGGGTTTGACGCTCCTGCATAGCCGCCCCCATGCCCTCGCGCGCGGTCTGTTCCAGGCGCTTTCTCAGGCCGAGCATTAAATCAGCCCGGACTTTCAAGCTCGCCGCTTCTGCCCGATCAAAACCGATATCCTCGAATACGTTATCGCGGCCTTGGGTCACTTCCGTAGCGTCGTCTCCTTATCCTCGTATTTCGGCACGCCCGGCGCGTTCTGTGGCGCGTAGCCGCGAGCGATCCGCGACCTATGGTGCGGACGAATCGACCCTTCCGGTCAATCGCGTAAATCGGATTCATCCGGATTCGCGGACGAATTCCGTTGACCCATTCCGGAGCCGGGCTCCTCAAATGTGGTTGCTATCAGCGCACGGATGCGGACGATCATTGCCTCGACGGTCTCGGTCACTGCCGAAAGCAGCGCGTAGCGATCTTCGATGACCACCTGCGCGTCTGCATAGCGGTATCGTATAGCATACTCGGTCAGCCAAGCCAGCTTCTCGCCCGCCGAGGTGTCGTTTTCGGCCGGATGCCGTCGCACGGTCGTCGCGAGCAGCATCAGGTCATGCGTGTTGCGGTAGTCGGCGTCGAGCGCCGAAATCCAGCCCTTCAGCGCATTTTCAAGTGCCTGCTGCGCGTGAAATCCAATGGCCTCCTGAGCGGAATTGGCCTCTACGAGAGTTTTGAGAACGCCGAGTTCCCGCTCGGCATTGGCAACGCGCTGCCGTACGTCGGGCCAGTTGGTCGGCTCCGGGTTGTCGTAGTTGACTTTGTCGCCATTCGCATCGAATCCGTCGCGGACGGCCTGGCCTGCCACGTGGTTGCGCGCCCGGCGACCGTAATGGAATGCCCCTTCGCTCATGCGGACCAGATCGACGCTGATCGAATCGCCGTACAGTTCCTCAACCGTACGGTGGGCTGCCGCGCTCGTCCGAAGGTACTTCTGCAGGCCCAGGGGATCGGAGTCGGTGATGATGAGCAGGTCGATGTCCGAATGCGGGCTGAAGTCGCCCCGGGCGCGCGAGCCGAACAGGATGACCCGGTCCGGGTGGACCGCCTCGCATACCGCGCGAGCGACGGCGCAGGCTTTCGGGTCGGGTGCATAACGAGTTAGGTGCATTGGCATGGTGAATCCAGACCTTCCGTGCCGCGCCGCCATGTGCGCGATCAAATTATGTGATCGTCCAATGTGCAAATTCAATCCAGAATGTATCATATCTTACCGAGGCATGTCAATTCCCGAAATTGTTGCACCGTAAACAATTTGTCCCGACTTCCACTCTCCTCGTCCTGACTGCATTGCCGTTGTACTCGTGAAGCTCAGTTGGAGACGGGACACGCCGGAGTCGCCTGGCGAGGAGTCGTAGAACGGTCTCGTATTTTCCTGGTGCCGGATCCCAATCGACGATCGTGGCGGGCTCGGATGAGAATAATTCACAGGGGTAACTGTGTGAGGAAGTCTTTGAAATGGAGAAAGGTCGAGGCGTTTGCAGCAGCCTCGACCCTTCTTTGCGTCGTGTGATCAGACAGATTCGTCTGGCGATCCGGGCGTGGAATTCTTTGTATTCGAAAGCCTTGTGCCGTGTTCGCCAGCGGGTCAACGCGCAGTATCAACGCTCTATGGTGCGTACGACACGTCCCTGCTGGTCAACCACGTAGATGGGTTCATTCAATAGCCCGACGCCGCACTTCAACTCTGGCTCCGCCACCGCCTGCCGACCCAGATGCCCCATCTGGCGAGCGTCCGCGACATCAAAATCGATGTCAAATCCCCAAAACCGTTCACCGCTTTCCAGCCCGCCGGTCTTGCCGTCGTCTCCGAGTATCCCGGATAGCAGGCCGCCCGCGACCCTCTCGTGTCCGTACGGATCGGTACCAGGCGGCGGGTGGATGTTCGGCCGAACGGCGTTTACGTCTAAACGCGGAACGGCGGGCGTTGCGACGGCGACCTTTGCGCCTGAAGTGGTGCCGGGCAGGGTATACGGGTCAGCCTGCGTGACATCGACCCCGTAGCCGAGATCGGCGAAAGACTGGACCGTGATCGCGCTGAGCGCCCCTCCCCCACCCGGCATCATGAGTTCGCCTGGGGATTCTGGAAACCGAGAAGACCAGAACGCAGACCTCCTCCAGTGCGCCGAATCATTCAGCGGCACCTTCTTGCCCTTGTAGTCCCATCCGCCCGCGTCGTCAAAGGCGGCAATCGCCAGCGGACCGTTGAAGTGCCGGTCGCCATCCGGCGGGTTCTGATAGAAGCCGAGCTCGTCCCAGACCGTCCCGAACCCCAGAACGTGCCCCATCTCGTGGAGTCCTGTAATAAGCAAATTGGCTCGTTCCAAGTCGAAACCCATGCATCCTAAGACGGGTAGATAGGTGGCCTCGCGCAATAGATCTGGCGCCCCCCACCCAACGGCACCTGGGATGTCGTCGAAGCTGGTTACATAGATCCGCAGGTCGTCTATCCGCTCCCCGGAGGGAATCTCAAACGACTGATCGCCGCACGTACCCGACCAGCCCCGAGTGAATTCATACTCCGGCAGGTCCTCCGTAATAACCGACATCCAGCGCCGGGCTGCGTATTGGAGCACTCTTTTCTGAACTTCAGTGAAGGGGTCGAGGAAAACGAGTTCGATGTCGAAGTCGCCCTTGCGAAACGCCTCGAAGCGTACCGTAACCCCACGGCTCTCAAGGGCGGGAACGTGTTCCGTGATGGACGAGTCGCTCAGGAGATTGCCCCGAATATCCAGATCCCGCAGATTGGTCAGGCCCACCAGCGACGAGATATCCGTAATGTTGCTGAAGGAAAGATCCAGCTCTGTCAGATTGGTCAGGCCCACCAGCGACGAGATATCCGTGATGTTGCTGAAGGAAAGATCCAGCTCTGTCAGATTGGTCAGGCCCACCAGCGACGAGATATCCGTGATGTTGCTGAAGGAAAGATTCAGGACCGACAGGTTGGTCAAGCCCGAAAGCGGCGACAGGTCCGTGATGTTGCTGTCCCGAAGCCGTAGATCTGTCAGGTTAGTCAAGCCCGAAAGCGACGACAGGTCCGTGATGTTGCTGGAGGAAAGCTCTAGGACCGACAGGTTGGTCAAGCCGGAAAGCAACGATATATCCGATTCCGTGATGTTGTTGCCATTGAGATGCAGCCACTCCAAGTTAGTCAAGCCGGAAAGCGGCGACAGGTCCGTGATGTTGTTGTTCAAGAGAACTATCGATGTCAGATTGGTCAAGCCTCCCAGCGGGGAGATGTCCGTGATGTTGTTGTGCTCAAGCCACAGCAATTCCAAGTTGGTCAGGCCCGAAAGTGGCGAGATGTCCGAAATGCCGTTTAGCTTAAGGTCCAGCAGTGTCAGGTTGGTCAAGCCGGAAAGCGCCGATATATCCGCGAATCCGGTGCCGCCGAGAGTCAACAATTCCAGGTTGGTTAAGCTCCTTAGGCACGATGCCAACACGGATTGGTCCGTGATGTTGTTGCCCGCAAGCTGTAGACTATTCAGGTAGGTTAAGCCGGAAAGCGGCGATACGTCTGTGATGTTGTTGGCCACAAGAGATATCTCTGTCAGGTAGGTGGCAAACTCCAGGCCGGTCAAATCGCTGATGCCTGCATAGTTGGCCGTGAGGCTCCGCAGCGTCTCCATTTTCCTCACGGTGATCGGCGCACCGCTGGCTGTGCCCAAGGCAGCCTCGATCACCGCTCGGAGGTTGGCATCGGGAATCCTGACAATGGGAGAAGGAACGTGGGAAACGCGCACTCCGGATGAGCAGTTGTTTCCGGTATTGCGCTCGCCGCTGACGCTTTCGACACACGCCCCGTAGTAGGAGGCTCCAGCACTCGAAGGGGCGGTCAGGCTGATCGACTGGTCGCTGGCGCCGCCGGCCGCAAGTCCCCTCACCGCGTCCGTGCCGACCTCCGTATCGATGTTGTCGATGGTCGCGTCGTCCGAGCGGTAGTAACGCAGCGTCGTGGCGGAAGCTGGCTCGGTCCCCCAGTTGCGCACCGTGGCACTCAACGTGAAGGACTGACCCGGCGTCAGGATGTTATCGCTGACCGATGCCAGGACCCCCAAATCCGTCCCGGCCTCGACGGGCACTCCGAAACCCAACGCAATGTGTTGTGGGCGCTCCAATCCTGTGACGAGGTCTTCGACGCCGCTGCCGTCCAGGTTGGACCGCTGGATCTTACGCACATCCGTCCAGTACATCTTTCCGCCGGACACATCCAGCGCGATGCCGGCTGGTAATAATCCTGTGACGACGAGGTCTTCGACGCCGCTGCCGTCCAGGTTGGACCGATGGATCTTTTGCGTGAGAGAATCCGTCCAGTACATCTTTCCGCCGGACACGTCCAGCGCGATGTAAAGTGGGGCCTCCAATCCGTCGTCACTGGTGACGAGGTCTTCGACGCCGCTGCCGTCCAGGTTGGACCGCTGGATCTTATCCGTGTGATGATCCGTCCAGTACATCTTTCCGCCGGACACATCCAGCGCGATGCCCTTTGGGAACTCCAATCCTGTGACGAGGTCTTCGACGCCGCTGCCGTCCAGGTTGGACCGCTGGATCTTATCCGAGCCAAGATTCGTCCAGTACATCTTTCCGCCGGACACATCCAGCGCGATGCCATTTGGGTTCCTCAATCCTGTGACGAGGTCTTCGACGCCGCTGCCGTCCAGGTTGGACCGCTGGATCTTACGCACATCCGTCCAGTACATCTTTCCGCCGGACACATCCAGCGCGATGCCGGCTGGTAATAATCCTGTGACGACGAGGTCTTCGACGCCGCTGCCGTCGAGGTTGGACCGCTGGATCTTTTCCGTGCTCGCATCCGTCCAGTAGAGCTTTGACGCTCCGGTGGCAGGCGGAGCCTCCGCCGCGACAGTTATCGTCACGGCGGTAGAGCAGTTGTTCCGGGTATCGGCTTCTCCGGCCACCGTCGCTACGCACGCGCCGTAGTGGTAGGTGCCCTCGCTCGACGGGGCCGTCAGGCGGATCGACTCGGCACTGGTGCCGGCCGCAGCCAGGGCGTCCACCGGGCCGGTGCCCACTTCCGTATCCTGCGTGGAAATCGTCGCGTCGGTCGAGCGGTAGTAACGCAGCGTCGTGGCGGCAGCTTGCTCGGTCCCGTGGTTGCTCACCGTCACCGACAGCGTGAACGACTGCCCCGGTGTCAGGGTGTTATCGCTGACCGATGCCCGGACCGCCAAATCCGTCCCGACCTCGACGGGCAATCCGAAACTCAGCGCGATGCCAAATGGGTCCACCAATCCTGTGGTGACGAGGTCTTCGACGCCGCTGCCGTCCAGGTTGGACCGCTGTATCCTATCCGCGCCCACCTCCGTCCAGTACATCTTGCCGCCGGACACATCCAGCGCGATGCCAAATGGGTCCACCAATCCTGTGACGAGGTCTTCGACGCCGCTGCCGTCCAGGTTGGACCGCTGTATCTTTTCCGTGCTCGCATCCGTCCAGTACATCTTGCCGCCGGACACATCCAGCGCGATGCCGACTGAGCTCTCCAATCCTGTGGTGACGAGGTCTTCGACGCCGCTGCCGTCCAGGTTGGACCTCTGGATCTTTGCCGTGCGAAGTTCCCCATCCGTCCAGTACATCTTGCCGCCGGACACATCCAGCGCGATGCCCCCTGGGATCTCCAATCCTGTGGTGACGAGGTCTTCGACATCGCTGCCGTCGAGGTTGGACCTCTGGATCTTTACCGTGCTCGCATCCGTCCAGTACATCTTGCCGCCGGACACATCCAGCGCGATGCCCCCTGGGCCCTCCAATCCTGTGGTGACGAGGTCTTCGACGCCGCTGCCGTCCAGGTTGGACCGCTGTATCTTTGAGGAGCCATCCGTCCAGTACATCTTTCCGCCGGACACATCCAGCGCGATGCCGACTGGGCCCTCCAATCCTGTGGTGACGAGGTCTTCGACGCCGCTGCCGTCCAGGTTGGACCGCTGTATCTTAGACGTGCTCACATCCGTCCAGTACATCCTGTTCACACCCCCAGCGCCAGGCGGGGTCACCGCGGCAACCGTTATACTCACGGCAGCGGAGCAGTTATTTCCGGTATCGGATTCACCTGTCACCGCATCCACACAGGCGCCGTAATAATACGTCCCTGCATCTGAAGGCGCCGCGAGGTCGATCGACTCGGCACTGGCGCGGCCGGCCGCAAGTCCCCTCACCGCGTCCGTGCCGACCTCTGTATCGCTCGTGGAGACCGTCGCGTCGGTCGAGCGGTAGTAGTGCAACGTCGTGGCGGCAGACGATCCGTCGCCCTCGTTGCGAACGGTGGCGCTCAGCGTGAAGGTCGCGCCCGAAGCCACGTTATTGTCGCTGACCGAAGGGGATTGGACAACGAGATCAGGGCTGCCGCCGCCCGTTGAAGGCGGCGCACTTCCAAAGCTCTGCGCAAAGATCAGAAAGTCCGTAAAACCGATCGAACCATCGGAATTCAGATCGATCCGGGCATCGTACGTCCCGTCGCCTTGGCGCGACCCGAACGCCTGGGCGAAAATCAGGAAGTCCGGGAAACCCACCCAGTTATCGCCATCAAAGTCGGGAGAAGGCGTGGCGTTGAACGTGATCACGCTCGTGGTTATGAGCTCGTCGCTCGAGGTCGTACCCTCGGAGAGCGTGACCGACTCGATGCCGATGGAAAACTCCGTGCCCGTAACGTCCGAAACCGTCGTGAACTCCGCGCGCGCCAGAAAACCGGAAGACGCCAACGCGACAGGGTTACGCGTCTCAGGCGCAAAGCGGGTGCCGGTCGAGCCTTCCGGAAGCGTGAGGGGAAACGCGCTGTTTTCGGCCTTGACAAAGGACAACAGAGAGGAATCAAAGTCAAATTTGACAGCCATATCGATCAGAGACGTCCTCACGCCCGTTGCGAAGATCTCAATGGCGATGGTTGTGCCACGTCCGGAAACTGTCCCCGACGTAATCCCATCATCCGTCCGGTTGCCCGCCCCGCCATCGGCGATCAGATCGAGTGACAAAATGCCGTTGGCATTGGGGCCCGCGGCCGCGTAAACTGAAAAAATCAGCAGCCCCAAAACGGCGATCAACGACATGCTCTTTCTTGAAAACACGGGGGTATCCTCCTTCTGTGATAAAGAGGCCGCCGGCTCCGACATTCGGCTGAAAACGACGACCGGGCGCTACGAAATGGGGTTCAGTTTTCAGGTCTTATTCGGGCATACTTCGATAAAACGTGCGTTTGGATGCCGGGAAACACCTACCTCCAGCGGACCCTTCCGGCCGCCGCCTCCGAAGATCGACGAGTAGCTACCGACGATCCGCCCTTGCCCCTGCAGGTCGGCGCCGTGAAGGACGGCAGGATGTGCCCGCGCGACATCGAGAACAGGGCCGGGGGCTGGTATGCGGTGATCTTTGCGACTGCCTTGCCGGCGCTGGCGCCGGGCAGGGTATAGGCGTCCGCCTGGGAGACATCCACGCCGTAGCCGAGATCGGCGAAAGACTGGACCATAGTTACACACAGCGTCATACAGACCTCTCTTCATGGCATGGTACATGGCAAAATTTGTGCCATATTTGCACAAAACAGACAACACATTGTAGATGAAGGAGTTAAGAGCATATACAAAACAAAGCCGACTTGGCGACATGTTGCAGAATGCCACATGGAAAACCGCTTGGGCGACCGTTTCACGGCTCTGACATAAGCTATAAATATTTGTTTAATTAAGAACTTACGGGAAAGACCGGATGGAGAAACAGACGATTTGGTGCAATTCGCAACGCGAGCCGCGTTTTGCAACGCATTTCGGGTGCCCCTGGCGAGGCGTTTAAAGGCCGAGGGCGTTCGTCAACCTTCTCAAGGACTGCCGTCGATTCCCTGCTTTGCTTGGCGGCCAAAATATGCGGAGTCGAGCAGGCCGTGCTTTGCCATGTTCGTCTCCCTCACATAAGGTCTATTCTGACCACGCAGAGCGTATCTAACCAAGTGTTCTCTCTAGGAGCCTGTCGGAATACTATATTGGACCCCAGAAACTGGACCACTCACTAAGTTTGGAACCAAGTGGTATGAAGGGGTAAAGAAATGAACCGAAGACCTCGTAGTGCCCAGTTCAAAGCGCAGGTGGTCCTCGAAGCCGTGAAGAACCAGAGAACCATCAATGAGTTGGCCACCGAATATCAGGTCCATCCTAACCAGATCGGCCACTGGAAAAAGCAGCTTTTAGAGGGCCTTCCCTCTCTCTTCGCCAATGGCCGCAGCAAAGCCGCGCAAAACGACGAAGCGCTCCAGGCCCGGCTGTATGAAGAGATCGGCCTGCCTGCAGCGCGGTGCGCCACGCAGGCAGGTCGGTTGAAGGTCGAACTGGACTTCGTGAAAAAAAAAGCTGCCGGACTCCGTTGAGGAAAAGCGCAGGCTGATCGACCCGGCTCACCCGGATCTCAGTCTGCGCCGGCAATGCCAGTTGCTCGGGCTTTGCCGGTCCAGTTTTTACTACCACTCGGCAGGCGAAACCACGGAGAATCTGCTCTTGATGCGCCAAATCGACGGACAATACACGCAAACACCCTTCTATGGATCCCGGCGAATGACTACCTGGTTGAGGAAGCTGGGATACGAGATCAACCGCAAGCGGGTGCAACGGCTGATGCGCAAAATGGGGCTGCAGGCCATCTACCCCCGTCCCAAGACCAGCCAGACCCACTCCCAGCATCGAATCTACCCCTACCTGCTGGGGGGCGTGTCCATCACGCATTCCAACCAGGTCTGGAGCACCGACATCACCTACGTGCCGATGTTGCAAGGCTTTATGTATCTGGTGGCCGTGATGGACTGGTTTAGCCGATATGTCCTCTCCTGGCGGCTTTCCAACACGCTGGAGGCCGATTTCTGCATCGATGCCCTCGATGAAGCCCTCACTCTCGGCAAGCCCGACATCTTCAACTCCGACCAAGGCGCCCAGTTCACCTCCCCCCGCTTCACCTCCAGGCTGGAGGAGGAAGGCATCCGTATCAGCATGGATGGACGCGGCAGAGCCCTGGACAATGTGTTCGTCGAACGCCTCTGGCGCTCCATCAAATACGAAGACCTCTATCTCAAGTCCTACGACACCGTACCCCAGCCCCACCTGGGGCTGTCTGACTACCTCCACTTCTACAACTACGATCGCCCTCATCAGGGACTCAACAACCTCGTACCTGCTGACCTCTACCTCGGAAAGGAGATGCCTATCGATCACAAAAACGCAATCCACCTTAAATTCGCCCAAAATTGGTCTTGACCATGGGGTCCACTTTATAGAACGGAACTCAAACACAAAAAAAACAAACTCAAAGCAAAAAAGCGTTGAACCAACCGGCAATTTGCGTATCGTCTTTGTCGCTGGCCTGGAGTTACCCCAGTTTCGTGGACGGCTTCAGGCTTGGGTGTCAAGCCCATGTCTGGTGTCTTTCCTCGCAGGTTGTAGGTGAGTCGTAGCCTGCGTGTCGGTAGAGGAGCAGCCACTCGAATGCGGAGGAAGAGGCATAGCCGACGCCTGCCTGTCTGCCGGACAGGCAGGCGCAGGCAGGTGGCACAAGAGAGAAAATGTCGTCAAGGTCAAACGCTGGACGAACTCACCTCAAAGACACCGATGGATGGCTGCAGCACTCCTGGACATCCAACCTCGAATGAGGCGCGTCAACGGATACCAGCACCTACCCATGCTCAGACACGCACTCAGAAATGACCTGAATCCCGAAGACCATCAATACGCTCGACAAATCGCATGAGCAAACCACGGAGCCCGACGAGTTTCAACTGACAATGGGACTTGCCCCCCCCCTGCGTAGCACGCAGACAGGTCGATATACTCAAAGAGTGTCCGTTGCGCTTCCCGGTAAGTGCGGAGCGGTGGTGGTCGAGGAGCTACATTCGAAAGGTGTGGAAAAAGAGAAAGGGCGACCCTAAACTTCCCGTGAGATAGAAATATCCACAACATGCCGGGTGATCGGCCCGGTGGGAAGGAGGATCGCCGTGGAAAAAGATACGTCATATCCGTCCTCGTTGTCCATGCCAACTTGGGAGACCCTGGAAGGGTGGATTCGAGATGAGATCGAGATGCGCATTCAGTCCATTGCCGAGGAGGAAGTGACCCAGTTCCTCGGCCGAGGGTGGTATGAGCGTAAAGGAACGGTCGATGCGGCACCAGGTTATCGCAACGGCTACTTGTCTGCCGTGCCGGGCACGGCACAGGCAGGCGGGAAGCTGCGCCGATTGTCGACCTCTTGTGGCACGATAAAGATCAAGCGGCCCCGTGTTCGTGGGTTGAAGGCGCGCTTCGAGAGCCGGATCCTGCCCTTGTTCGCGCGTCGCACCAAAGAGGTGGGAGCACTGCTCCCAGAGCTCTATCTGCACGGTCTGGCTCAAGGCGACTTCGAGCTGGCCTTACGGGGGCTGCTCGGAGATGGGGCGCCGCTGTCTTCATCGTCGATTGCTCGCCTCCGAGGCCAATGGGAAACCGACTACCAGACCTGGCAAGAGAGACGCCTGGATGATCGCGAGCTGGTCTACGTCTGGGCCGACGGCATCTACGTCAAAGCCGGGCTCGAAAAGGATAAGGCGTGCCTGCTGGTCGTCATCGGCGCAATGAGCGATGGCCTGCCTGCTGCAGGCAGGGAGGTCCTCAGAGACCTACGTGATCGTGGCCTGAGCTCCCCTGTTCTCGTCGTCGCCGACGGCAATATGGGCATCTGGTCCGCAGTCAATCAGGTCTGGCCACACACCCGGCCTGCCTGCAGCAGGCAGGCAGCAGCGGTGCTGGAACCACAAGATCCTCAACGTGGTCAATCAGATCCATAAACGCCAACAGCCCCAGGCTCGGGCGTTGCTCGTTCAGATCCCCTACGCCAACACCCTTCGGGATGCCGGGAAGCTCCGTAGGCAGTTCATCGCACGATATCAAGACCCGTTCCCGAAGGCAGTCAAGACCCTTGATCGAGACTGGGACCTGCCTGCGCCAAGCCCCGCGCGGCAGGCAGGCCGAATGCTCACCTTCTTCGACTTCCCAAAACGACACTGGAGGCACCTGAGAACGACCAATGTCGTGGAGAGTCCCTTCGCGTCGGTCCGCCTCAGAACCAACGCGGCCAAGCGATACAAGAAGGTCGCTGCCTGCCTGCTGCAGGCAGGCGGCAAGTGCTCTGATCTGGCGCACGCTGATGGTCGCTGAGAAACGCTTCCGACGACTTGATGCACCCCATCTGCTACCGGCTGTCTACGCACAGCACCACCGTGAAAACAAGACCACTATCGACTCGGGAGAGAAGCTGGCCGCCTGACCTTTTTACACACCTCTTGACGAGAGCTCAGCATGAGAGCGAGCAACGCGAACAAGGCAGAATGAAGAACGGGGGGGGGCATGGGGTCAGGCTCCTGTAATTTCGGTTTGCGACCATATTCGGACATGACCGGGCCGCTTTTGTAGCTGATATTACGCATCTTTGCCAAAGGCGTTGGCAAAGATCAGAAAATCTCCGAATCCGATGGCGCCGTTGCCGTCCAGATCGAATCGAGCGTCAAATCCAGTATCGTCCTGACCCAGCCCGAATGCGGCTGAAAACTGAATGAAGTCCGAAAAGCCAACGGTCCCGTCTCGGTCGAAGTCGGCTAGACCCAAGGCTTCCGCCACGAAGGTCTGATACTCATCAATACCTGAGACTTTAACGGTCACGGTGTTGGCACCGGGTTTGCTTCCAAGCGTCAGTGTGCTCGAAGCCAGACCGGTCGAGTCCGTCATCGTGGATTCTAATGAGAGCTTTCCACCACCTGCTGTGACAGCAAACGAGACCGGTACACCTTCAAACGGCGTCTTGTTCTGATCCGACACCGTTACCACGAACGGTTCCTTCAATTGAGTGTCGGTCTGTCCCTTTTGACCGTCACCGGAGGATTTCTCCAACCCCTTCGGTACTCGTGTGTCGAACTCTACGGTTACTCCGCGGCTCCGGAGGGCGGGGATGTCCTCATTTATGGAGGAGTAACTGAGGGGATTGTCCAGAGTATTCAGGAATCCCAGGTGGTTCAACTCCGCCAGAGGAGATATATCTGAGATCCGGTTGCCGAAAAGCTCTAATCTTACAAGGTAGATCAACTTCGCGAGTGGAGTGATTTCTCTGATCCGATTGTAGGCAAGTTCCAGACTTGAGATATTGATTAACCCCACCAAGGGCGAGAGGTCCATCACCGAATTTCTCGCAATATGCAAACTAGACAGATTGATCATCTTAGCCAACGATGAGATATCCGAGATATTGTTTCCGTAGAGCCACAGTTCTTTCAGTTTGGTCAACTTAGCGAGGGGCGACAGATCCGAGACCGAGTTGTTTTCAAACCGCAGTGCTGTCAGGTTGGTCAACTTAGCGAGGGGCGACAGATCCGAGATGTTGTTGTCGTTAAGCCACAGTGCTATCAGGTTGGTCAACTTAGCGAGGGGCGACAGATCCGAGATGTTGTTGTCGTTAAGCCACAGATCTGACAGGTTGGTCAACTTAGCGAGGGGCGACAGATCCGAGATGTTATTGCTTCTAAGATCCAAGGATTCGAGGATGGTCGATCCCGCCAGGGGTGTGATGTCGCGAATCTGATTCTCGCCAAGGGATAACCCCTTTAGATTAACTGCATGCTCAAGCCCAGTAAGGTCAGTTATCTGGCGACGGGAGGCTTCAAGTTCACCCAATCTCAACATATCCAGTTGGCTGATAGCATCTGCCGGTGTCAAGTCGAGGGCTTCCCGCACCACCGCGGCTAAATTCGCATCGGGTATCGACACGACTTTGGGCGGATGCAGTGACGTAATGTCGATTGAAAACCGTTTCTCCGTTACATTTCCATACACATCGACGACCCTGAGGCCCACATGATTCCTTGGTGCTTCCGACACTGCGGAAGTGGTAAATTCAACGGAGCCACTTATCCCGTCCAGGCCTGACCCTTGACAATCAATTGCGTCACCGGTGCTGTTGTGCAACTGCGCTTGATGGAGTCCATCAGGATCGGTTACCTCAAAGCGGAGGCGGATCGCGTTCGGTGGAACTGCGAGGGGTGGAAGCATCTGAATTGTGGTTTGTTGGTCTTCTTTGGGATAACTTTGGCCTACGTTGAAGTAGCGGTGGGCATCCAGCCATTCGGCGGCACAGAACGATGTGACCATCCAGTCGGTGTGATATGAAGATGGGCTTCGAGAGGCATTTATGAAGAGATCGTGCGCCAGTCCAAAGGCGTGTCCGAGTTCATGGGCAGAAACGGCAACATTGAAACAACTCCAGCCTCGTTCGCGTAGGCGGCGACTGTTAGGGGCGGGTATAAGTGTGGCTCCGCCTTCGGGGCCGTTCGCTCCCCCTTGCCCGCAATAGCCGTCGATGTTCGCGGTACTTACATCCAGCGCGACGAAGTAGATATTCGCTGACAGGTCAAACCTTTCAGCCGTTTCTTCGTCAATGACTTTGCGGAACGTATCCTTATGATAATACTCATCGTTGAACTTCCCTTTCACATGATGCACCACAGCCTTACCGGTTGCATCGGTTTCAAGCCTGAAGGTTCTTTTACCGAACCCGTGGTATTCCATCACCTCCGCGTACGATTGCTGTACGTTCTTCATCACCTCATCCAGTTTTGCGTCTATGTCTTGCTGGGGCGTACGATCGTTCGGGAAAAAGTAGATCAGCCGCACCGTGCGCGGTTCGCCCGCGTTCAAATCAAGCGCCTGCTTGCTCGCGGCATAGATACTGTCGCGCTCACGCATCTCGAAATCGACAGGCAGGCAGAAACGCACACTGTCGGCAGGCGGGGACGAAGCAGAAGTGACAGAAGGGAGGCAGAGCAATGCGAAAGCGCACGTCGCCAGCGTGAGCAGCGGGGTCAGCTGAAGAACGGATCTTTTCATCGGCTTAGACGCCTGCATGTTCGGCTTGCTTCCAGAACGAGGCAGCCGGTCATCTGGCAACCCGATCACTTGCTTTGCGAATTCCCACCCGCCTAGCCTGTGCCTACGCGCCGAACGCATCGACGAACTTGAAAAAATCGGCGAAATCGACGGTGCCGCTGCCGTCGAGGTCGAAGCGGGCGTCGGTGCCGCCGTAGGCGTCGGCAAATAGGAAGAAGTCGACGAAATCGGTCCTGCCGTCACCGTTGAAATCGGTGGCCGCTAGCGCCTCGCCTACCCCGCGGCCTAGTACTTCAAGCGGCAGGTCGGGGGATTTTACGAGCGTATAGCCCTGGTGAAGATTGCTCCCATACTGATTGACATCCGTGGGAAGGCTAGGCAACGTGCGTATATCTGCGGCGACGGGATCTGTCGTGCCGGTTGTACGGGTTACCGTGAGGGTGTCGCTGTCCACCCGGCCGGTCGGAATCGCGATGCTGCTGGCTCCGCCAACAATGCTCCCGTTGGTGACGCTCAGCAGCATCAGGATTGGAAACGGGGCGCCGGTGGGTGCCACAGCCTTGAACTGACCTTCCCCAACCTTCTCTAGTGACACGGTAAGGGACAGGGGGTCGAGCAGAGGAGGAAGCCTGCTGCGAGATAGGTTGAGCGATGTCAGCGATGACAGGCCCGAAAAGATGCCCGAAGGCAAATTGGTCAGCCTGTTGCCATACAGGTTGAGCGATGCCAGTCCCGACAGACCGAAAAAAGCGTCCTTCGAAAGGCTTCCAAGTGAGCTGTCCCGCAACGAAAGGGACTTCAGGGATGCAAGCCAGAAAAACACCCCATCCGGAAGGGAAGCAGATCTGAGACCGTCCAGATTCAGACTTGCCAGTGATGTCAGGTTGTCAAACACCCCATTGGGCAAAGAAGTGATTCTGGCGTATTCGAGATTGAGACGCTGCAGCTCCGTCAGATGGTCGAAAATCCCCACAGGCAGGGCCCCGAGGTTGTCGCCACTCAAATCGAGCCGTGTCAGTTGCGTCAGACGGTCGAACGTCCCGGCCGGAAGCGAGGAGAGGGGGTTGTAACCCAGGTTCAGACTCGTCAGCGAGGTCAGCCGGAGGACTGCATCAGGCACGGAGGTGAAGTTCCCGAGATAAAAATCCAGTTTTCCCAGTGAGGTTAAACCGTCAAAGATTCCATCCGGCAGCGTCGTCAGGTCATTGTAACCCAGGTCGAGACTTGTCAGGGACGGCATCCCGGAAAGATCCCCCGCTTTCAGGGCTTTGATGTTCTGGTTATTCAGGAAATACAAGGCGGTAATGCCCGAAAGGTGTGCCTCCGTCACCTCCCCGCAACTGCCTACGGGAGCCGCCTTGACAATGGAGTCGCGCACCTCCGGGGTACGGTCGCAGACGGGTACGACGCCGCCCGGCACGCCATCGATCACTTGCACGGAAAGACGTGACGGAGATTTGAATAGGGCGTACTCCGAATGGGTTGAGGGAACATTCGGCAGGTCCCCGATATCGACACTGACCGGAAGTGTCGTTCCGGGGGTGCGGGATACGGTGAGTACCTCGCTCTCGGTGCTGTTGGCGGGAATCGTGGCGCTGCTTGCCCCGGTGCCGCTATTAACGGTGAGGGGCAAAACGATGTCGAAAGGCGCGCTGGCGGTCGCCGTAGCTTTTAACTGGCCTTCCCCGACCTTTGTCAAGGAAACTATGATGGAGCTTGAGTTAAGGGACGTCCCGCGAACTTCGGTCCTCAATACGGGTCTTTGGTCTGCGGGAAAGACTCTTCTGCCGGCATCAGCCGGGGTCAGGGTACGCCAAACGTCACCATTCTTTTTTCGAAGGCTGTTTCCTATGGACCATCCCGCAAGAGCGTCTGCATCCTCACTGGCTGATGACGTGATCACCACCCTGGTTTGGTCGAGATATCCGATTACGACAACATAGCGCGTACCCGGCTCGAGTATGGCCGCGACAGGGGCTTGGTACTCCAGCCGCAGCCCATAACTTCCGTCGTTCCCCCATTTCGTAAAGGGCAAGGTGTAGAGAAGCACGCCTGGAACGCCATTGGAGCTGGACCAAAGGCTTAGGGAAGGAGGAATCTCGATCCGCTGATCTGGAAAGTAGCGGCCATAAATCGCGACAGAGCTCATGTCGTAACCGAAGCTGTTGGAGCCGGTTGTGAACTCCTGGGCCAGGCCACCGTCGATCCAGATTCCAAAGGGGTGTGTATGGGTATCGTAGGTATCGGAGATAGACTCGAGAAAATCTTTTACTGCGGCACCTACCTTGGTACCAACGTAAGCACCTATGAAGAAACCTGCGAGGGCACCTCCAGGGCCGACGGTACTACCGAGAAGGAAACCCGAAGTGCCGAGGAAACCTCCAATTATTTCCCAATCACGATCGGAGAGATTACCTGTTAAATCGAAATCTTTGGTGCCATGATCATCATACCATGTGTATGGTTGGCCGATGTTGGTTACCAAGGTCATGTCTTGCGCGTGCGCCCTCTCGCCCGGGCTTAATATGGCGAGTTCCAGCAGGGCAAAGATAACCGGTCGGAAAGCACCTCTTTTTCTTTTCAGGTCCGGTCCCTTTCGAAGTTGGTATGGCAGCGATCGGCGTTACTTCCGCTAAGTTTTCCGCTTGTTCCTTGAGAGGTGCTCCCGTCCCGGGTGTCTTAAGCGTACTCCCGGTTTGTGTCCAACCGCTCAACGGAGCAGGGTCAGCTTCCGCGTCAAAACGCCCTCCCCCGTTACCAAGCGGTACAGGTAGACCCCGCTGGCCAGGGGCCGGCCCTCGTCGTCGCGGCCGTCCCAATGGAGGCGGTGGTAGCCAGACTGCTGCGGGTCCTTGTGTAATACAGCCACCCGCTGCCCGGTAAGGGCAAACACCTCCACCCGCGCCGGACCCGGCTTCAGCAGGAACCAGGAGATGACGGTCTCGCTGTTGAAGGGATTGGGGGCGTTATGCTGCAACTGTGGGCAGGCAGACACACCGATGAACTCTTTTGCTATAGCCACCAAGTTCGGCCTGTATCTACGCGCCGAACGCATCGACGAACTTGAAAAAATCGGCGAAATCGACGGTGCCGCTGCCGTCGAGGTCGAAGCGGGCGTCGCTGCCGCCGTACGCATCGGCAAAGAGGAAGAAATCGACGAAATCGGTGCGGCCGTCGCCGTTGAAATCGGTTGGCGCGTGTGGCTGTCCAAGCGGCGTTACGGTATCGACGGACGACCAGGGGCCTTCGCCGGAACCCGTGACCGCCCGCACCCGCACTTCGTACTGCGTACCGCCCGTCAGGCCGGTCAGCTCGTGGTTCAGCGAACCGGAACCGGTCGTCCACACATCCTCCACTACGGTCCAATTCGCATCGGCCTTGTCCGGGGCGTCGCTTCGGATGTAACGCAGGTCGTAGGCTGTGACGGTGGTGCCGCCGTCGCCGGCGGGTGCGTCCCACGCTATCGCAATAGAGCCCGGGCCTGGGGTCATCGAACGGATAACGGGCGCGCTTGGCGTAGACGCGCCCGCCGGACCGCCGCCGGTCTGCATTTCGTAGGCGTAGAGCTTATCGTCAATATAATCGGCCACCCACATGGTCATCCCGTCCGACCAGATCCCTCGCGGCTCACTGTTTCCGGCGTCACCCAGCGTTTCAACGTCTTTGACCGCGTCATGCGCCTTCGAGGTCGTATCGTAGGCGTACAGCTTCTCATCGAGCCAATCCGCGACCCACATCGCAGTCCCGTCGGACCAGATGCCGAGCGGGCTGCCGTTTCCGGCGCGGCCGAGCGTGCTGAACTCCCTTGCGGGATCCCGCGTCCTGGAATTCATGTCGTAGGCGTACAATTTTCTGTCGGAATTGTCCGCCACCCACATCGTCGTACCGTCCGACCAGATTCCCCATGGATCATCGTTTCCTGCGCGATCCAGTGTGTCAAAGTCCCTGGAAGGGTCGCGGGTAAGAGAGGCCACGTCGTAGGCGTACAGTTTCTTGTCATGGTTGTCCGCCACCCACATCGTCGTACCGTCCGACCAGATGCCCGCGGGGGAGTCGTTTCCGGCCGGGTCCAGCGTGTCAAAGTCCCTGGAAGGGTCACGGTCCCTGGAGGTCATATCGTAGGCGTACAGCTTTTCGTCAAGCTGGTCCGCCACCCACATCGTCGACCCATTCGACCAGATTCCCGCAGGGGATGTGTTTCGGGCCGGGCGAAGGCTGGGGAAATCATTCGCAGGGTCCCGCTTGAATCGAACACCAACGGACGTGAGTTCCCATTTTCGCACGTCTCCGTCGTCGGCGCCGGTGACGAGAAGGTCGCCGCCGGGACTGAAGGATACACTGCGGACGGGAGACTCATGTCCAAGCGTCGCCTTGACTTTCCACGTGAGCGGGTCCCACAGCCGCGCCACCCCATCGGCGCTCCCACTCGCGAACAGGCTGTCGCCTGCAGCGAACGCCACACTGAGGACAGGCGACTTGTGGTCCAGCGTGGCGAAGGGTTCTCCGTCCTCGGATTTCCACACCCGCACTGAACCGTCAGTGCTCCCACTGGCAATCACGCTTCCATCGAAACTGAAAGCCAAGCTACCAATGGTCCCCGTATGTCCGCTCAAAGTGCGCTGGTATGCGCCTGTTTCCCCATCCCATAGCCGGATGGTCCCGTCCGCGCTCCCGCTGGCAAGCACGACGCCGTCCGGACGGAACGCCAGACTCGAGACGCTGTCCGTATGCCCGGGGAGGGTCCGCTTATGCGCGCCCCTATCCGCATCCCATAGCCGGATGGTCCCGTCCGCACTCCCGCTGGCAAGCACGTGGTGGTCTACAGGGCTGAAGGCCGTGCTCAAGATTGCGCCCGTATGCCCGGGGAGCGTGGTCTTAAGTTCCCCGGTGTCTGGGATCCACAGATACAGCAGTCCATCTTCCGTTCCGCTGGCCAGCGTACAGCCGTCGACGGCGCAATACGCCAAGCTCAATACCGCAGACAGATGCCGCAGCGTAAACGTGATCCCACCGGTGAAGATATCCCAAAGGAGAACGTCGTAGTCGCAACCGCCACTTGCCAGCGTCGCGCCCGCCCCGTACGGGTCGAAGGCGGTGGCCAACACACAACCCGTATGCCCCACTAACGTCTCGGCGAGTCTGACCGTGATATCGACGACTCCGACCGCGATCTCGACCACTCCCACGGTGACGTCGACAACCGCTACGGCGACGTCGACGATCGCCGTCGCGACGGTGTCGATCGTCTCGACGACGGCTTCAATTACACCGAAGAGATCGTCAAAGAAGCCGGCGCCCGCACCAGATACCGTACCGATCACCAGTAACACAGTGAAAATCGACACGGTGAGCTTTCGATTGAGCATTGCGTTTTTCATCGAGGAGTCCCTTCAGATTACGGTAGATCTTCTACGCAAAATGCGTCCATATTTATGCCTGCCGCTTGCATAAGGATGATAAAGGGTCGAGGGTAGAGCGTGTATGAGGTGTTGACATTCCCCCCACCGCATCAGCCGTCGCCGCAGGGGATGCTTCGTGAGCCTGGCGGCTTCCTCAGCATGACAATCAGCGCCAACGAGTGACTGACGGATGTTGCGGATGGTCATATGCCACCCTGTCATTCTGAGCGCAGTCGAAGAATCTCCCGCCGTTTCGATGAAAAGATCCAAATATGGCTCGATGCTCCGACCGTAGGGGCAGGTTTCAAACCTGCCCTGATCCCCATTGTCCGAGGATTCCGTTCGACATGGGTTGCTTCCTGTAGCGCCTCGTCGGAACCATCGCGGAAAACCCTGCCAAGAGCCGAACCGCGCGAGCACGAGTATTGGCTCCTTAGAGGCGCCACAAGCCTCTCTTCATTCCCCACTTCCAAGGAACGGCAGCGAGGCGGGCAGACAGGAATGTCTGCCCCACCTTCCCACCCGCTCCCCAAGAGTGGGGCGAAGCCCGCCGCATCTGCGTCGCGTGGTTGGATGCTTCTACCGGCCGCCAAGCCTGGCGCCAAGCCCCACCAGGAGCGAGAGGTCATTGACTTCGTCGTCAAACCATCGCCGATACTGTCCCTCCGCACGCAGGACGAATGACGTGCCGAGGCGCAACTGGTAACCCATCCCGCCCCCCGCGGAAAAGTCGGTCTCAGAGTCCCGCTCATCAACATCCAGAACCAGAACCGCGCCCTGGCACAGCAGATACGGTCCGGAACCCGCGTTGTCTTGCAGAGAAAACAAGGCGCGCCCTCCAAGATTGAGGGACGTGGTACCAACGGTGCTGCCGGAACTTCGCCCGATGTTGATTTCAGGACCGATGGACATCTTTGCGCTGGGAAACCATAAGACGTAGAGTGATGGATTTCCCAGCACCCCGGACGTGGGAGAACCCGGCGCTGCGATCATGACGATACTATCGTCGTCGGAGGAAACACGGGAAATCCCGAACCGCGTTCCGATTTCGTATTTGGTGACAGGCGCATTCCGTTCTTCACCGCCGCGGCCTGGCCGCGCGCCCAGCCCGAGAAGCAGGGAGAAGTCATCGACACCGTCATCGAACCATCGCCGATACCGTCCCTCCGCGCGCAGGACGAAAGCCGGCCCCAGGCGCCATTGATATCCCAGGCCCCCGCCAGCCGCAAAGTCAGTCACGGAGTCACGTTCACGAATCGCAAAATGCCGCGCGGCGCCATGGCCCAGTAGATAGAGACCTGATGTTGCGCTTCCCAGCGGGAAGAATGTGCCTCGACCGCCAAAGTAGAGCGATGTGATTCCGTACACGTCTCCCGACGTTCGCCCAACGCTGAACTCCGACCCGATGGATACGTCTGCAACGGGAAACCACGATAAATAGAGCGATGGGATACCAGGGATGCCCAGGGTGGGAGAGCTCGGAAGGCCAATTATGGTGGCGCCTTCGCCATTTGAGGAATGATGGGTGAGCCCAAACAGTGTTCCGATCTCGATACCGGCGGCCGTTTCCATTTCCTGACCGGAAACGGGGCCGGTTGGCATAGACGCAGCCAGGCATGCGACCACCATTATGCGCAGCATGATTTCCTCCGGAGAGAGACTCTGGTTTTTATTCAGGTAAAAACGGGCAGACTGGCTTTCAGATGTGTACAGTGCGACTTCTGCGCAAAATGGATACACGTTTTTTCATATCGCGTGTTCAGGAATTCGTGGTCATGATAAAGGGCTCGGGTAGGGCGTGGGGTTTGGCCTGCCTGCCGCGCCAAGATGGCGACCCCTCCCCGGCACGGGGAGGGGAGCGATGATCCCGTCTCTCGACAGGGTCAAAATCCCGTATCAATTATGTTTGTTGCCTGTGCTGCTTGCGTTGTTTACGTTTGGCTGCTCGGATGAGCACGGCGAAGACGAGCTTCAGACAGCTCTTCTCGGCGCATATTAGGGTTTTTCAGTTTCGGTTGCGGCTGAGAATAGCCAAGTCGCCCCGGAATGCGCGTCTTGGGGTTCGCCAATTGATCTTGCGGCGCTCGCACCTACGTTCCGAACGCATCCACAAACTTGAAGAAATCGGCGAAGTCCACGGTGCCGTTGCCATCCAGGTCGAAACGCGCGTCGGTCCCGCCGTACGCATCGGCAAAGAGGAAGAAATCCACGAAATCGGTCTGGCCGTCGCCGTTGAAATCGGTCGCTGCCGTCGTCGCACCGCCCGGGACCGCAGTTGCGCGGACTGCGGCGCCAGGACCATCGCCGCCTTTGGCACGAATCTCAAAGGTGTACGTGGTTCCGTTGATAAGTCCATCGTCAGCTTCAACGGTATAGTTCATCCGGTTATCCTGACCAGAACGACTATAAGGAATGGTTTCCCAGTTCGGATCCCAAGTGCTTCCACCGTCGTTGCTCACCCGAAATTCGTACTCGGTGACAGGGAGGGTCGTCGAGTCAGCGTTGGCAGGAGGTTTCCAGGACAGCGTCACCTTCCTGTCGCCCGGGGTTGCGACCAGGTTCGTGGGCGGTCCTGGAGATACAGGTGTGGCTTCAACAACACGGACTTGAATGCTCTGACCAACTGACCAGTTTAAATTCACATTCTCCCATAAATGCAGATTGTAATCATATGCCGAAAATGACCTGAGCACATGGGTGTCCAGATGCAACTCAAATTCTCGCAGCATCGGACTCGTTTGAAATTGAAGGCGTTTTCCCGCCACATTGTAAACGAGCATGTGCAAGGTGTAAGAGACGCCATCCAGTACAAATGCCTGAGAAGAAAGAGATCCAAAATCCCATTCTGGTTGCGAATGCGGGTTGTAGCCACGCAATGCAGCACCGGGGCCACCACCCACTGTCATGGCCAATCCGACAGTGTCAGGGATGTCTCCCTCGGACGCGGCCAGGGGCAAATCATCGGATTTGACCAGCGCGTAGCCGGAGTGGTTTGGGGGAAGCGCCGGCAATGTGCCGATGTCTACGGTGACGGCGAATGTCGTGCCGGGGGTACGGATCACTGTCAGCGACGTGCTTTCGACGCTACTGGCGGGGATTGTAATCGTGGTTGCCCCGCCGTTGATGCTGCCGTTGGTGACGCTTAGCGGCAGGACGATCTCAAACGGCGCACCAGTTGGCGCCACCGCCTTGAACTGCCCATCTGCAACCTTCTCAAGCGACACGGTAAGGGGTAGGGGGTCCACTGAGTTGCCACCCAGGCGAAGCTGTGTCAACGCGGTTAGTCCTTCAAACAGGCCATCGGGAAGGCTACTGAGTCGGTTGTTATATAGATTGAGATTACTGAGCGCGGTGAGGCCATCAAAAATACCTTCTGGCAAGGTTGTAAGTTGGTTGCCCCTGAGGCGGAGTTCTGTCATACCGGTGAGCCCGGCGAAATCACCAGACTTTAGGGATGTGATGTTTCTAATACCCAGAAATAAGGCAGTAATTCCAGCGAGGTGGCTGTCGGTGATGTCCGCGGAACTGGAGACACTCGGATAGTCCGATTTGACAATGTCGAGAATCGCCTCTGCCACCTGCGGCGTACGATCAGTGGTCGACACAGGTGCGGATGTCGCCCCCTCACCGAGTTCGTTTACTGCGCGAACCTCAAAGATATGTTCCTCTGGATTGTTCACGGCAGTAAGTGTGTAACTCGCCACATTCACGCCACCGGCAGCACTGTTGGGGATGGGTATCCAAGAACCGAATGCGCCATTTCTCGTTTTTTGCCGGTATTCGTGGCGGGTGATGTCCTTGCCGCCATCGCACGGCGTGGTCCAAGACAATACTACTTGGTTGCCCTCGTTGGTGGCGGTTACAGTGGGTTCATCTGGGACGGTCGGGTGAAGGGTTAGTGTATAATTTCGTTGTCTGCCGATAGGTTCCCAAATGGCCCATCGTCCCTGCCAATTATACGTATGCGAACCGTAAGCTGAGCCATTTGAAGCATCAGCTAACTGAAAACCTCCAAAACTCAAGAGTTTTTTGTCGCAGGCTGGAAAATCTGAACTAATTGTTAGTACGAATCGATACGCTGGATTGTTGCCAACTTTGGCAAACCCGAAACCATGGATAGTGTATGTTGTTCCTCTGTAGGTGAAAGTTGCGTTTGAAATTGAACCGGCATTATGATGACGACTGTAACCGAAACCAGTCGCATTACCGTTCCCCCAGGCATTCCCCCATGATCCGTATGTGATAGTTCCGGACCATACTTCTTCGGAAATATCTTCAAATATTATCAGTGGACGGAACTCACCTGTGTTTTTGGCAAGTCTATAGCCGGCATGATTTGCAGGTAGACTCGGTAAAGGTCCAATCCATACGGATACTGCGCCGCTTGTACCAGTAGTGCGGGTTACAGAGAGAATCTCACTTTCGACGCTGCCGGCGGGAATCGTGACGGTGGTTGCGCCAGCGCTGATGTCCCCATTCCTGACACGGATCGGCAGCACAATCTCAAACGGTGCGCCGACGGGCACCACCGCCTTGAATTGGCCTTCTCCGGTCTTCTCCAGGAAAACGTCAAGCGGCAGTGGATCGGCCGCGTTGCCGCCCATGGCCAGCCTGGTTATGCCGGTCGGTCCTGCAAAGATGCTTTCGGGCAGCGTCGTCAACCGGTTGCTCTCAAGGTTCAGGGTTGTCAGTGAAGTCAACCCCGACAGCATATCGTCCGGAAGTGTCGTCAGTAGATTGCCATGCAGGTCCAGCGATCTGAGTGCCGACAGCCCATTGAAGACACTCTCTGGAAGCGCCGTCAGTTGATTGTTATAGAGGTGGAGTTCTGTTAGTGCTGCCAATCCATTGAAAACCTCCTCCGGAAGAGTCGTCAGTTGGTTGTCCCGGAGATAGAGTTCTGTTAGCTCTGACAGCCCACTGAATACACCTTCAGGGAGTGCCGTCAGCCGATTGTCAGACAGCGTGAGCAGTGTTAGAGTTGTCAATCCGCTGAACGCCCTCTCCGGAAGCGCCGTCAGTTGATTGTTCCTGAGATCGAGCAATGTCAGTGCTGCCAACCCACTGAAAACCCCCGCTGGAAGCCCTGAAAGTTGATTCTGCCTGAGGTGGAGTTCCGATAGTTCGGACATTCCCTCAAAGTCGCCTTCTCTCAGTGTTGTGATCTCCTTGTTGTTCAAGTCAAGATTGGCAATTGCCGCGAGGTGCGCTTCGGTCACGTTGCCACAACTGCTTACGCCTACCACTTCGCCCACGATTGCGTCGCGCACCTGGGGCGTGCGCTCACAGACGGAGGTGCTGGAAGGCGCCCACTCGGACACGTCCCAGAATTTGATCTGCCTACTATTCGACTTGTCTTCATTGCCGATGAGCATTCTTCCGTCTGGAGAAAACAACAGGCGCCGCACGCCACCCGGCCCCCCTGAGATGGAAGCCATAAGTTCGCTCGTCGAAATGTCCCATATTTCAATCAGACCAAAGGCCGTCACTGCGAGAAGGGTACCATCGGGTGAAAACACCGGATAAGCACGATTGTAATCACGCATATCGTTCACGGCGCCGGTCTGTGCTCCTGTTGCCAGATCCCAAAGTTTAACTGTCCATGAAGTAGGTGACGCGAGAAGTGTCCCGTCCCTGGAAACCGCTACCGCTCCTTTTGCTCCTGTCTCAAAGGTGGAAATCTGGGATCTTGCAGACACGTTCCATAGCCTGACAGTGCCGGTAAGAGACACGGAAGCAAGATTCCCATCGCGCACAAAGGCGATCTTGCCTACTCTTTCGGTGTGTCCTTCAAGGGTGGCGCCATTTGTCCAAGTCGCGACGTTCCACAACTTTACCGTGCGGTCGAATGATCCGGAAGCGAGCATCGAACCATCCGGCGAAAAATCCAGAGACGCGACTTGATCAGCATGTCCTTCGAGCGTCGCGACCTCTGCTTCGCTGGTCACGTTCCACACTTTGATAGCGCCTTCCCGGGATCCTGCGGCGAGCAGCGTCCCGTCGGGAGAAAACGCTACAGTCGGAATCGTGTTGACCGAATGGCCTAAGGTGGTTATCGTCTCCCTTTTCGCAACGTCCAGCAACTCCACAGTGGAAGCGCCGATTGCCAGAAATGCGCCATCAAGAGAAAACGCGAGGTCGCCGATGTCATAATAATAAGGCCGGTCAAGTGTGGCGATATGTTGCGGCGAATGCCCTGCCTCAAGCGTAAACTGCGTAGCAGTACTCCGAATATTCGACCGATTGCCATCTGTATCGACTGCTACGACGTGGATGGGATGCTGAACCGTGTTGGAGAGCGTCGTATGAGCCTCAGGACTGGTGCCGACGTTGTCGGATGGAAGCCTGCCGTCGAAGTTGAACTCAACAACCGTATCGGTTTCACCCGACAATCCGTCACACGCTTTCACTTCGGGTGTACTTCCCAGAAAGGGATTTTTGGGACGAACGAACAGGATGACCTGGTGTAGGCCATCATCATCTCGAACTCTTAGTTGGACGGTGGTACTCACTGACCCGAACGGAAATTCCGATGAAACAAGTTCAACGGTGGGCGGCGATTCGTTTTCGAGCGGCACGTCGGCGTTGAAGTACGGATGCGCGGCCAGGAACTCGGCGGCGCACGCGGAGAGTTGAGCAACTGAGCGATCGGCGCGTCCATAGGACATGATATACGTATCATCGCGGAAATCGTGATGCAACCCGAAAGCATGCCCCAGTTCATGCGCGGCGGCAAACCAGTTCCATTCGCCGTAAACCATCGCCCATCCGCTACTTTTCGACCCTGTTCCACGTCCATGGGCGGTTCTGCTACTGACGTCCATGACAATCAGCATGATGTTTTTCGAGTTGTCGAATGCACGTTTAATCTCGCCCTCCGTATATCCGCGGCTGCTGTAGTGGCTGTCGGCGTAATCACCATCAACGCGATGTACGACCGGATCGCCCTGGTCATCGGTTTCAATCTGAAACGTCGCGTTTCCACGTCCGTTCGCCTCCATCTGCTCGCCAAAGAACGTCTGAAGATCGAGAATCCCCGCTTTCATCGAATCGACCACCTCGGTGCGATACGGCCGGTCGTTCGGCAGGAAGTAGAAGAGCCGCACAGTGCGGGGATCACCAACGTCCAGGTCCGCCGCCCACTTGCCCGCGGGGCGTGGCTCATCGCGCTGCCGCTGATCGGGATCGACGGGCAGGCAGAAATGCACGCTGTCGGCCGGCACGGAAGACGAAGCATGAACCAGCACCGTTGGTGAGAGAAGCAGGCCGAGCAGCAGGAACAAGGCAAGATGACGAACAAGAGTTTTCAAGGCGGTTTCCAACTTGACTAAGACTGCTATCGTGTGCCCTCCGAACCGCGGGACGTGCGGACATCACGGCAATACGGCTTGAGTTCGGACGCGGATTCCGCACACGCCGCAGAATTCTCCACAATGAAACCATCAGCTTGATACTCAACAGGACCTCACGCAGACCCGGTGCTCTTGCCGAAGGCACTTGCAAAGATCAGAAAATCGCCGAACCCGACCGCGCCGTCTTCATCCAGATCAAGTCGCCCCGGAATGCGCGTCTTGGGGTTCGCCAATTGATCTTGCGGCGCTCGCACCTACGTTCCGAACGCATCCACAAACTTGAAGAAATCGGCGAAGTCCACGGTACCGTTGCCATCCAGGTCGAAACGCGCGTCGGTCCCGCCGTACGCATCGGCAAAAAGAAAAAAGTCAACAAAATCGGTCCGGCCGTCGCCGTTGAAATCGGTCGCGGCTACCGCGGCGGCGATGATTTGCAGTGGCAAATCTCCGGATTTGACGAGCGTATAGCCTTGATGCAGTAGAATGTTAAATCGATTCACGTCGGTGGGCAGTCCGGGCAGGGTGCCGATATTCACCGTAACAGCGGCGGTCGTGCCGGGGGTTCGCGCCACCGTGAGGGGCGGGCTTTCCGCGCTGCCGGTGGAAATCGTGACGTAGCTCGCCGCACCACCACTGATTGCACCATTCGTAACGCTGAGCGGGAGAACAATATTGAAGGGCGCACCGGTGGGGACCACTGCTTTGAACTCCCCTTCCTCAACCTCCTCCAGGGAAACGCTGATAGGCAACGGGTCAATTGCATTGCCGTACAGGTGGAGAGATTGCAGTTCCGTAAGTCCGACGAAAATTCCCGCCGGCAGGTTGTTTAAATGGTTGTAACCCAGGTTGAGCGTTGTGAGTGACGTCAGTCCTTCGAATAGACCCTCCGGTAGCGTGTTCAGACGGTTGCTCCAAAGGTTGAGTGTTGCCAGTAACGTTAGCCCGTCAAATATATCTGCTGGCAGCGCGCTCAACTGGTTGCTGGACAGGTCCAGCGATGTCAGTGACGTCAGCCCGTTAAAAATACCCGCCGGCAGCGTGCTCAACTGGTTGCTGGACAGGTGGAGCGCTACCATGTTGGTGAGTCCGTCAAAATCCCCGTCTTTCAGCGCGGTGATGTTCTTGCGAACCAGAGGGAAGGCGTAAATCTGTGCGAGCCTTGCTTCGGTCCCGATCGCATCCCGCACCTGTGGCGTGCGCTCGCTGAGCGGCGTCACCGTGGAGACTGGAGGGGTAACCTCCGGAACCGAAGGTGTGTCGCCTGCTTCCGGACGGGGCATTGAAATTCCATTCCTGACTTTGCCCCACGCGAAAAAATCCTTGTTGTCCGCTTTATGCACGATTACGCTGGTGAACTGCGCTATCAGAGTCGATGGAGCCCCATTATCGATCATATACTGGTACAGGTCATCATGAATACTATAACGGGTATGTCCGCTGCCGAGAAATGTCTTGAAGTCGGGGCTGAAGGTGCGAAACGCGGCGCACGAATAGAGATAATTCGCTTGAGCGACTTCATTGGTTATCATGTTGTTTCGTGAGTATTCATACCTCTTTCTCTTCAGGTCAATACGACCCTTCAATGCATCCTCCAGGCTTTCGTTCGCCGAGAACAGATTGTGGTACTGCGTCTCCGGATCGGTTTCGAGGTGCTTCTGGTACGTCCACTGGTCCTCCGTATATCCGCCGTTGGGCAGGTCTGACGCGACATAATATGTCGCATAATCAGAGAAATTATCGAGGTCTGAAAAACTGCCTTTGGTGCATGGTCCACCCATGTCAATCACGCCCAATGGTCTCCCCAGTGTCTGCGTCCACGACTTCAGGAACTCGTTAGCGTGATTCTCATATAACTGCGCGGCAAACAGCTTTCCGCCAGGACCTCCGTGTCCGGAGTACATCAGATGATGTTCGGAATCGGGGTGCTGATTTACCAGATATGATGCCATATCCACAAATGCCGACTTCAGAAAGACACTTCTTTCTTCAGTCCGCGCCGCCGGCATATCCGTATACTTGCGAATAAGGAATTGCTCCCGGTGGGCGATCTTCTGCTCGTCGGTGACGGTGACGCCTGCCTGGTTTCCATATCCCGCATCGTAACTATTGGAGAATGCATAAAGGTGGACCGACGACGTTTCTTCCCAGATAGCGGCTTCGTAAAATTTGAGAACATCACTTTCTTTCACAGAAACGGCCTGGGTCCAGCCACCAGTGGACGCATAGGGCATCCATTCTGGCGTTACGCGTACAACCCTCAACATCACATTATGGTTTTCAGGCGCTGTCTGTTGGGACATGCGGGACAATTGTGACCCGGATAAAGCGACGTGTCCAGCAGGCGGCGATAGCAAGACAGCGAGCACCGCCAGGATGCAAATACGGAACGCGGAAGCATTCACGGGGCTGTCCTCTCAAGAGTACTGTACGCGCCTATTTCAACAACATCATTCGCCTGGATGCAGAGAAATTGCCGGCCTGTATCCGATACAGATAAATGCCGCTGGCCACCCGCCGGCCCCGCTCATCCGTTCCATCCCACGTCGCTTTGAAATAACCGGCGTCCATCCACTCGTTCGTCAGAACCCGCACTTCCTGCCCCAGCAGGTTGTAAACCGCGAGCCGGACCGGACCCGCCTCGGGAAGCTGATATCCGATGACGGTGGAGGGGTTGAACGGATTGGGCATATTCTGATCCATGCTGAAACGATCGGGCCGCGCCTCCAGATTTCCGATCTCAACGCGCGACAGCAGATCGATTTTTCCATCCAGCCCGACCAGCATGCTTTCCGAAACCTGAAAATCAGACGACACCGGCGTGCCGCTCGACTTGAAGACGAGCTCAACGAGCTTGCCGTCGCCGCTGGCGCCCTGGCCATCCACTTTCACGGCGCCGATATCCAATCTTCCCGGCGTCCGGTCCGATACGAGGAAAAGCGTCTGCCGGCCCGTACTGGACTTGAGCAGATTCCCGTCCAACTCCCTGGCTTCCACAAACTCGTACTTCGCCGCATCGTAATGGAGCGAGAATCCGTACCCTTTCAGGTTCTTCGTATGCGCCAGTGAGACGTGCATTTTCAACATTCCGTTGTCCGTACGCAACGCGTCGTCCCGGTCCAGCTTCAGCGCGGCAAAGGCGTTCTGGCCTCCGGTAATGGTCAATCCCCGTGTCATTTCTCCCGCAAATGCCGGGCCGATCAACACTAACGCCGCACACATCGATGAAATAAGACGATTCCGCATGGCTGCCTCCTTTTTGCAGTTAACGGTACGGTTGTCGAGGACGTTTTCGTCGAGAGTATTTTCGCCCGCCGCGAACTGGATTCCTCCGGGTACGTGTTCAAGGGAACATGGGTTGCTCCTTTCCAATCGTCGTGTCGATGACGTGAAGAGGGTCCGGCTTGCCTGCGATGCCGTAAACGTAAACGACCTATCCGTCGGCCCGCCGCCGAGGCAGATATCCTTACCGCCCGATACGCACGTTGAGTGAGTGCGAGTTAGCGGTGTCTCTGTTGAACGGATTATGGGCGTCTTGCCGTAATCCTGGCCGGCGGCCTGCCCTATCGAAGCTGGCGCTGTCCGCCCCGGCCCGGCTTATCCCGAGGAGCCGAAGGCATCCACAAACTCGAAGAAATCGGCGAAGTCCACCGTGCCGCTGGCGTCGAGGTCAAATTTGGCGTCCGTGGTGCCGAAGGCGTCCACGAAGTCGAAGAAGTCGGCGAAGTTCACGATGCCGTCGCCGTTGAAATCTGCGGTTTTCTCTCCCCGCGGCTGGCTGCAGTCCGGCAGATTGAGCTTGTCCAGGTCATTGCTGGACACGTCCCGTAATGCAGGCGGAACGCACCCTGTCAGGGTGTTGCCGGCGAGGTACAATAGAGTCAACCGGGTCAGACTGCCGAAAGTCGAGGGGATCGAACCCGTCAGCTTGTTGTCATCCAGGCGCACTTCCTGCAGCATACTCAGGTTACCAAGTTCCGCCGGGATCGTACCGGTCAGCTGGTTACCGAAGATGAGCAACTGCCACAATTCGGACAGGCGGCCCAGTTCCGCCGGTATGGGCCCGGTCAGCCGGTTGCCCTGCAGATTCAATATCTGCAATCGTGGCAGATTACCCAGCCAGGTCGGGATCGTCCCGGTCAACTGGTTGTTCTGGAGGGCAAACTGTCGGAGTTTGGAAAGGCGACTCAACTCCGGAGGGATCGTACCCGTCAACCGGTTGTTGAAAAGACCCAGGTGCGTCAAGCTGGTCAAGCCGCCCAGTTCAACCGGTATGGGCCCGGTCAACTGGTTGAAAGTCAGGTACAACGCTTCCAGGTTGGTCAGACGGCTCAACTGAGCCGGAACTGATCCGTTCAGCGCCTTGTTTTGAAGTCTCAACGTTGTTACGCGCTGCGGCGTGCCGCCGAGGGTAACGCCGTCCCACGTGGAGATCAGGGTGTTTTCCGACCAGTTCAGCGTCGCCGTTCCGGCCAGGGGGTTCCGGCCCTCCAGCAGGGCATTGCAGTCGGAAACCAGCCAGGGGTTGGCAGACGGGTTCGGCACCGCGCTGCCGGTTGCGCACCGGCCCTGCGGCGCCGGGGGCGTGGGGGCGGCGGCAACCGCCAGGGCCAGGCCGGATGGATCTTCCAGTCCGTCGGCGCGAGTGACGAGGTCTTCGACGTTCGAGCCGTCCAGGTTGGCGCGCTGGATCTTGTCGGTGTCGAGGTCGGTCCAGTACATCTTGCCCGCGGCCAGATCCAGGTCCACCTCGTAGGGCTTGTCCAGACCACGCGTGATAACGTCTTCGATATTGGCGCCATTCAGGTCCGCACGCCGGATCTCGCCCCTTTCGCGATCCGTCCAGTACATCTTGCCGCTCGCCACGTCCAGCGCCAGCCCACTGGGACTGCCGAAACCGCTGGTAATCAGGTCTTCAACGTTCGAGCCGTCGAGGTCCGCGCGCTGAATCTTGTCCTCGGACGAGTCCGTCCAGTACATTTTCCCGCCGGGCACGTCCAGCACCAGACCGGCCGGACTGTTCAGACCTGTCGTAACCAGGTCTTCGACGTTCGAGCCGTCCAGGTTGGCGCGCTGGATCCTGTCCGTACCCCAGTCCGTCCAGTAGAGCTTGCCGCCTGCCACGTCCAGCGCCAGCCAGACGGGCACGCGCCCGCTCGTGATGAGGTCTTCGATATTTGATCCGTCGAGGTTGGCACGCCAAATCTTGTTTCTTTCCCATTCCGTCCAGTACATCTTGCCGGCGGACACGTCCAGCGCCAGACCGACGGGGGCGTCCAAACCGCTGGTGACCAGGTCTTCGACGTTCGAGCCGTCCAGATCGGCGCGCTGGATCTTGTCCTCGGACAAGTCCGTCCAATAAAGCTCCGGATTCGGCTGTGGTTCGCTCACGTCGGTCAGGTTGATGGTCACGTCTATCGTTGTGGCGCCGCCCTGACCGTCGGACACCCGCACCGTAACCTCGTAGCGGTTCTTCACGTCGTAGTCGTAGACAACGCCCGATTCGGTCTGTAGCTGACCGCTGGTTGGGACGAGAACAAAACTCGCCGCATCCGTACCCGCGAGGCTGTAGGTCAGCGTGCCGCCGTCGCTATCCGTCGCGCTCACCGGGCTGCCGATGTTCTGTCCGGCGCCTGTGTTCTCGGCAAAGCTGCGCGTGGCGCTTGAGCCGTTGCTGAACGTGGGTACCTGATTGGTTCCGCCGCCTGCCTCGGCGCTCACCGGCAACTGCGCCGTCAGCGCCGCGCCGCTGTAGTTCGCGATCGCCCCCGCGCTCACCGTGAACGTCAGCGTGCCGTCGCTGTCGATGTCTCCGCTGTACGTGAGCTCAACCGTCACCTTTGTGTCGCTCACGCGCTGCACTCCGAACGTACCCACGCTTACGCCGGTGATTCCTGAGACAGTCACACCACGCCGAACGTCGAAGATGGAACTCGCATACGCGGCGCCCGAGAGGGTCAACGTAACCACGCTGCCGTTCAGCGTCGCCTCGGTCAAGGGAGACGTTGTCGACGCCGTCACCGATTCCATCCCCGCGCTCACCGGCAACTGCGCCGCCAACGGAGCGCCGTTGTAGCTCGCGATCGCCCCTGCGCTCACCGTGAACGTCAGCGTGCCGTCGGCGTCGATGTCTCCGTTGAAGTCGAGCTCAACCGTCACCTTCGTGCCGCTCACCCGCTCGACGCCGAACGTGCCAACGCTCACGCCATCAATACCCGATACCGTTACACCACCTCGAACGGCGAAGATGGAACTCGCGTACGCACCCCCCGAAAGCGTGAGTGTCACCACGCTCCCATCCAGCGTTGCTTCCGTCAACGGCGAGGCTGTCGACGCCGTCACCGATTCCATCCCCGCGCTCACCGGCAACTGCGCCGCCAACGGAACGCCGTTGTAGCTCGCGATCGCCCCTGCGCTCACCGTGAACGTCAGCGTGCCGTCCGCGTCGATGTCTCCGTTGAAGTCGAGCTCAACCGTCACTTCCGTGTCGCTCACGCGCTCGACGCCGAACGTGCCCACGCTCACGCCCTCAATGCCCGATACCGTTACACCACCTCGAACGGCGAAGATGGAACTCGCATACGCGGCGCCCGAGAGGGTCAACGTAACCACGCTGCCGTTCAGCGTTGCTTCCGTCAACGGCGAGGCTGTCGTCGCCGTCACCGATTCCATCCCCGCGCTCACCGGCAACTGCGCCGCCAACGGAACGCCGTTGTAGTTCGCGATCGCCCCCGCGCTCACCGTGAACGTCAGCCTGCCGTCGGCGTCGATGTCTCCGTTGAAGTCGAGTTCAACCGTCACCTTCGTGCCGCTCACGCGCTCGACGCCGAACGTGCCCACGCTCACGCCCGCAATACCGGATATGGTCACACCGCGCCGTACGTCGAAGATGGAACTCGCATACGCGGCGCCCGAGAGGGTCAACGTAACCACGCTCCCATCCAGCGTTGCTTCCGTCAACGGCGAGGCTGTCGTCGCCGTCACCGATTCCATCCCCGCGCTCACCGGCAACTGCGCCGCCAACGGAACGCCGTTGTAGTTCGCGATCGCCCCCGCGTTCACCGTGAACGTCAGCGTGCCGTCTTCGTCGATGTCTCCGTTGAAGTCAAGTTCAATCGTCACCTTCGTGCCGCTCACGCGCGTTATCCCGAACACCCCCACGCTCACGCCCGCAATACCGGATATGGTCACACCGCGCCGTACGTCGAAGATGGAACTCGCATACGCGGCGCCCGAGAGGGTCAACGTAACCACGCTGCCGTTCAGCGTTGCTTCCGTCAACGGCGAGGCTGTCGTCGCCGTCACCGATTCCATGCCGGCGCTCACCGGCAACTGCGCCGCCAACGGAGCGCCGTTGTAGTTCGCGATCGCCCCTGCGCTCACCGTGAACGTCAGCGTGCCGTCCGCGTCGATGTCTCCGTTGAAGTCGAGTTCAACCGTCACCTTCGTGTCGCTCACGCGCGTTATCCCGAACACCCCCACGCTCACGCCCGCAATGCCCGATACCGTTACACCACCTCGAACGGCGAAGATGGAACTCGCGTACGCACCGCCCGCAAGGGTCAGTGTCACCACGCTCCCATCCAGCGTTGCTTCCGTCAAGGGAGACGTTGTCGATGCCGTCACCGATTCCATCCCGGCGCTCACCGGCAACTGCGCCGTCAGCGAGGCGCCGTTGTAGCTCTCTATCGCCCCCGCACCCACCGTGAACGTCAGCGTGCCGTCTTCGTCGATGTCTCCGTTGAAGTCCAGCTCAACCGTCACCTTCGCGTCGCTCACGCGCGTTATCCCGAACACCCCCACGCTCACGCCCGCAATGCCCGATACCGTTACACCACCTCGAACGGCGAAGATGGAACTCGCGTACGCACCGCCTGATAGCGTGAGTGTCACCACGCTCCCATCCAGCGTTGCTTCCGTCAACGGCGAGGCTGTCGTCGCCGTCACCGATTCCATCCCGGCGCTCACCGGCAACTGCGCCGTCAGCGAGGCGCCGTTGTAGCTCTCTATCGCCCCCGCACCCACCGTGAACGTCAGCGTGCCGTCGGCATCGATGTCTCCGTTGAAGTCCAGTTCTATCGTCAGCTTCGTGTCGCTCACGCGCGTTATCCCGAACACCCCCACGCTCACGCCCGCAATGCCCGATACCGTCACGGCGCCTCGGATGGAGAAGATGGATTGCTCAAAGGAACGCCCCGCAAGCGTCACCGTCACCACGCTTCCATCCAGAGTCGCCTCTGTCAACGGGCTTGGCGTCGACACGGTGATCGACTCCTGAACCGCGGGAACGGGAACCTGGGCGTAACCCAGACCCGGTATGGCGAATGCTGCCAGGACGACAACCAGTGACATCAAGGCGAATTGCCGATTCGTAATTGGCCAAAACATAAGTCAGATACCCCTATTCGAAGGTGCCCCTGGTGACGCGTCCGCCCTCAATGCTGCATCCAGTCGTGGCTATCTTCGTCTATGCAGTTCTAACGCACGACTCGACTATCCTGCCACATCGAAGGCGTATCTTGGCTACGGAAGGCTAACGATAGTCCACACGTTGCCACTTCTCGTAAGACGCAGGTTGTTGAGATTGACAGTGTTGGCGTTGAATCGCGTATTGCCCAGGGTAATGCCCCCAATGTTGCCGTCCACGACCAGAACACCGGAATCATTGCGAAGGCTGTAACCGGAACCACTGCATGTGTCTCCCGGATTCAGCTTCCCACCCACGGCACACGTCTGGCTGCTGCTACCGCCTCCTGCACTAACGGTCGCTACCGCCACGGCCACTCCCGATGGATCGACAAGGCCGTCTGTGCTGGTCAGGAGGTCCTCAACGTTGGAACCGTCCAGATCCGCGCGCTGGACCTTGTCTGCGTCAATGTCCGTCCAGTACATCTTGCCGCCGGACACGTCCAGGTCCAACCCGTTGGGGCTTGTCAGACCGCTGGCAACCAGGTCTTCGACGTTGGAACCGTCGAGACCGGCGCGCTGGATCTTGTGTGTACCGCGGTCCGTCCAGTACATCTTGCCGCCTGATAGATCGAGAGCCAAGCCAATAGGGCCGCTCAGACCGCTCGTAACCAGATCCTCCAGCCCCGTTCCGTCCAGATCCGCGCGTTGAATCTTGTCCGATCCGGGGCTCGTCCAGTACATCTTGCCGTTTGCAACGTCCAGAGCGATTTCACCGGGAAATGCAAAGCCGGCCAGGGTGAGGAGGTCTTCAACATTCGAACCATCGAGATCGGCGCGTTGAATCTTGCCGTTCGGCCGATCCGTCCAATACATCTTGCCGCCGGACACGTCCAGGGCCAGTCCGTACGGTATGCTCAGGCCGCTGGTGATCAGGTTCTCCACGTTGGAGCCGTCCAGATCGGCGCGCTGGATCTTTGCCGTACCCGCGTCCGTCCAGTACATCTTGCCGCCCGCCATATCCAGGGCCAACCCGTCCGGTCCATCGAGTCCCGCGCTGCTCACCAGGTCTTCGACGTTCGAGCCATCCAGATCGCCGCGCTGGATCTTGTCGGTGCCCCAGTCCGTCCAGTAAAGCTTTGAGGCTACCGTGGGCGGCGGCGGCTGGGACGCGACTGTAACGCTCACGGCAGCGGAGCAGTTGTTTCCGGTATCGGATTCACCCGACACTGCGTCCACACAGGCCCCGTAGTAGTAGGTCCCGGTACCCGATGGCGCCGTCAGGTCAATCGACTCGGCGCTGGCGCCGGAAGCCGCAAGTCCGCTCACCGCGTCCGTTCCGACTTCAGTGTCACCCGCAGATATCGTCGCGTCCGAAGAGCGGTAGTATCGTAACGTCGATGCCGCGGACGGGCCATTGCCGCCGTTGCGGACCGTCGCACTCAGCGTAAACGACGCCCCGGCGGCAGGGCTGTTGTTGTCAACCGAAGGGGATACGACGACCAGGTCAGGGGCAGGGGCCGCGCCAACGGTTACCGTAACCGCAGCGGAGCAGTTGTTTCCGGTATCGGATTCACCCGAGACCGCGTCCACACAGGCCCCGTAGTAGTAGGTCCCGGTACCCGATGGCGCCGTCAGGTCAATCGACTCGGCGCTGGCGCCGGAAGCCGCAAGTCCGCTCACCGCGTCCGTTCCGACTTCAGTGTCACTCGCAGATATCGTCGCGTCCGAAGAGCGGTAGTATCGTAACGTCGATGCCGCGGACGAGCCATTGCCGCCGTTCCGGACCGTCGCACTCAGCGTAAACGACGCCCCGGCGGCAGGGCTGTTGTTGTCAACCGAAGGGGATACGACGACCAGGTCAGCGGCAGGGGCCGCGCCAACGGTTACCGTAACCGCAGCGGAGCAGTTGTTTCCGGTATCGGATTCACCCGACACCGCATCCACACAGGCCCCGTAATAGTAGGTTCCGGGATTCGATGGCGCCGTCAGGTCAATCGACTCGGCGCTGGCGCCGGAAGCCGCAAGTCCGCTCACCGCGTCCGTTCCCACTTCAGTGTCACCCGCAGATATCGTCGTGTTCGAAGAGCGGTAGTATCGTAACGTCGATGCCGCGGACGGGCCATTGCCGCCGTTGCGGACCGTCGCACTCAGCGTAAACGACGCCCCGGCGGCAGGACTGTTGTTGTCAACCGAAGGGGATACGACGACCAGGTCAGCGGCAGGGGCCGCGCCAACCGTTACTGTAACCGCAGCGGAGCAGTTGTTTCCGGTATCGGATTCACCCGACACCGCATCCACACAGGCCCCGTAGTAGTAGGTCCCGGTACCCGATGGCGCCGTCAGTCGGATCGACTCGGCGCTGGCGCCGGAAGCCGCAAGTCCACTCACCGCGTCCGTTCCGACTGCCGTGTCACTCGTGGAAATCGTCGCGTTCGATGAGCGATAGTAACGCAAAGTGGTTGCGGCTGACGAACCAGTGCCCGTGTTGCGGACCGTCGCGCTCAGCGTAAACGACGCCCCGGAAACGGGCCTGCTGCTGCTGACCGAAGGCGTTTCAACCACCAGGTCCGCGGAGGCGCCTCCGCCGCCGTTGCCTCCGCCGCTGACGCCGTCCAGTTCCATCTGACCCGTGGAGGCATTGTAAACCGCTTCCTTGACGTTGGTGGGGCTGCTTTCGTCGAAGAAACGCAGATGCGTGATTCGAACCCCGTTCCAGGAAGACGCCCATGCGCGACTGGCCGTACGGCACACCGTCGCCGACTCGAAATTGGAAAGACGCCCCAATGACTGTGTCTTGATGTACACCTTGCTCTGCCGGTCGGCTTCCGCATTAGCGAAGGCGCATTCCTTCAAACTGCCCAGCAGCACATAAGCCACCGTGCCGACATCGGAATCGGTTGTGTACTTTGTGGGAACTCCCCAAATCGTACCATTATCACTCAATGTGATCCGTTCGTATCCCGATGGCGTGGACGATTCAAAGGCCGTGCGGGTCTGGGCGGTGCCTCCCCCGCCGCCACTGCCTCCGGAACCGCTTCCGCCATTGCCGGGTGCTGTACCCACGGCCACCCCCGACGGATCGACCAGTCCGTCAGCGCGGGTGACGAGGTCTTCGACGCCGGAGCCGTCCAGGTTGGCGCGCTGCACCTTGTTCGTACCGGCGTCCGCCCAGTACATCTTGCCGCCGGACACGTCCAGGGCCAACCCGTTGGGGCTGTTCAAGCCGGTGGTGACCAGATCTTCGACTCCTGAACCATTGAGGTTGGAACGCTGAATCTTGTCGGTGTGCCGGTCCGTCCAGTACATCTTGCCGCCGGATACATCAAGGGCAATCCCCGTGGGACTGCTCACACCGCTGGTCACCAGGTCTTCGACCCCCGAGCCGTCCAGGTTGGCGCGTTGGATCTTGCTCATACCCGGGTTTGTCCAATACATCTTGCCGCCGGACGCGTCCAGAGCCAATCCACCCGGAAACGTCAGACCGCTGGTGACGAGGTCTTCGACGTTGGCGCCACTCAGATCGGCCCGCTGGATCTTGCTCGTTTGCCGGTTCGTCCAGTACATCTTGCCGCCTGCCATATCCAGCGCCAGGCCGTACGGTATTCCCAGGCCGGTGACCAGGTCTTCAACATTGGAGCCATTGAGATCGGCCCGCTGTATCTTGTTGACGCCCGTGTCTGTCCAGTACATCTTGCCGCCTGCCATATCCAGCGCCAATCCGTCCGGCCCATCCAGCCCGGCCCCGGAGACGAGGTCTTCGACCCCCGAGCCGTCCAGGTTGGCACGTTGAATCTTGTTGGTGCCCCAGTCCGTCCAATAAAGCTTCGATGCTCCGGTGGCAGGCGGAGTCTGCGTCGTTACGGTTACGGTGACGGAAGCCGAGCAGTTGTTCCGGGTATCGGACTCTCCGGCCACCGCGTCCACGCAGGCCCCGTAGTAATAGGTGCCCGAGCCCGCTGGCGCCGTCAGGTCGATCGATTCGGCGCTGGCGCCGCTGGCCGAAAGTCCCCTCACCGCGTCCGTGCCGACTTGCGTATTGCTCGTGGAGACCGTCGCGTCGGTCGAGCGGTAGTAGCGTAACGTTGTGGCGGCGGACGCGGCACTGCCCAGGTTGCGTACCGTCGCGCTCAGTGCAAAGGGACCTCGCGCAGCCACACGTGCGCTGCTGACCGAAGGCGATTGGACAACGAGATCAGGGTTGCCGCCATCACCGCCGCCCGTTGAAGGCGGCGGACCCCCAAAGCTCTGCCCAAAGATCAAAAAGTCCGTAAAACCGATCGAACCGTCGGAATTCAGATCCATCCGGGCATCGTACGTCCCGTCGCCCTGCTGGGATCCGAACACCTGTCCGAAAATCAGGAAGTCCGTGAATCCCACCCAGTTATCGCCGTCGAAGTCCGGAGAAGGCGAGGCGTTGAACGTGATCACGCTGGTAGTTGTGAGTTCGTCGCTCGAGGTCGTGCTCTCGGCGAGCGAGACCGACTCGATGCCTATGGAAAACTCACGACCCGTTACGTCCGAAACCGTCGCGAACTCCGCGCGCGCCAGAAAACCGGACGACGCCAACGTGACCGGGTTGCGCATCACAACAAAGTAGGTGCCGGTCGAGCCTTCCGGGAGCGTGAAGGGAAACACGCTGTTTTTGGCCTCGACAAAGGACAACAGAGAGGCATCAAAGTCAAATTCGAGGGTCACACCGATCAGGGACGTCCTCACGCCCGTTGCGAAGATCTCAATGGCGATGGTTGTGCCCTGACCGGAAACCGTCCCCGACGTAATTCCGTCATCCGTCCCGTTGCCCGCCCCGCCATCGGCGATCAGGTCCAGCGACACCACGGCGTTGGCATTGAGGCCGGCGGATGCCGGCGCTGCGAAGGCGACGACCACGATGGCGGCCAACAGCAACAAACTTCCTTTTGGAAACATCGGGGAACACTCCTTTGTTTCGACGACGGTTTCGGTCCGGAACTTTGGCCCGGTGCGGAATCGGACGCTTGAATTTGCGACGTCGCGAGCGACGCGCCTTTACCCCCCTTGCCGCCCGGTGGAAGAACAATGCCGACCCTGGTTAAGCGCTGTGACATCCCTGTGGTCAGGGTCGCCACGTCGTACTTAGCCTGAATCACTCATGAATTGTCACGGATAGCTGTTTTATTCGCGAATCAATCAACTCCACCTCGGCACAATGGCTTGTCGAGGGGTTGAGAAAGCGTGTGTGAAGGTGGGGCAGACATTCCTGTCTGCCCTTCACATTGTCCTTCTGCCGGAATGCAGACGGAAGAAAGGCGTGCGCCGCCTTTATAGAGCCAATACTCGTCGTCGCGCAGCCCGGCTTTCGTGGGGTTTTCCGTGATGTAGCGGACGAAGCGCCAATCCTGCATTTCGCTGTGCACGGTGTGATCATAGGATTCGTCGAGCCGGAAGGTCTTTCCGCTCGGCGTCTGTCCACGGTTCTGGGTGGCGCTTGTGCCACAGCTTACGCCCTTCCTGGAAGGTCCCGGGGGATCGCGTCAGCGAGGCGAAAGGGGATCCAATAGATAGCGCCGTCCTTTTCCAGTGGGGGAGACGGCGGCGAGTCGTAGCGTGCAAAGACACAGGATGCAAAGGTTCCGGTTTGAGGGTTATGAGCAGACAGGAATGTCTGCTCCACCTTTTCAACCTTTGGTTTGAGGTATCGCTTCAATGCATCATCCATCCGAGACAAATCGCCTGTAGTTGCTTCCACTTCCCGATTAGAACTATTTCAATAACAGCATCAGGCTGGCCTGCGCCCTTCGATACACCCGCAAGACCCTTCGGTTGTGGCAAGCTGAGCAGCTCGCTCATTGGACACTCAGGGACACGGGGCCTTTGCATTTATCGCAGCCCCTGCACGTCTCTCTTCGAACCTGGTTCCGTTCATCTCGAACGCCCGAGCCTCGAGTAGGTGTCAACTATATAGACTTTATGTATTGACGTGTATATGAAAGACCTCCTCCGATCTCGGTTACCTGCCTGCTGCAGGCAGGTCGGGGGTCATCTTTGGAAAAATGGAAGTCTAACCAAAGATCTATCCCCGGCGAGAAGAAGGACGCCGTGCGTCAATCTACGAAAGTTTTGGCGTTGGACATACACCAAGAATTCGATCACCGTTGCGCTTGCCGGTCGGGCCGCACGATCGATTCCCCAGCCATCGCCCCTTAGCCCGGCCGAGGTCTACGAGCCGAATGCATCGACAAATTTGAAGAAATCGACGAAATTGACCTTGCCGCTGCCGTCGAGGTCGAAGCGTGCGTCGGTGCCGCCGTAGGCATCGACAAAGAGGAAGAAGTCAACGAGATCGGTCTTGCCGTCGCCGTCGAAATCGGTCGGCTGGGTTTCCGGTTCAGGGGTTCCGGTGGCGGTGGCCGACCAGGGGCCGTCGCCGGAGCCGTTGACCGCCCGCACCTGCACGTCGTACAGGGTGCCGCCGCTCAGTCCGGTCAACGCGTAGGTCAGTGCCCCGGAGCCGGTCGACCAGACATCCTCCACCACGGTCCAGTTGGCGTCGGCCTTGTCGGGGGCGTCGCTGCGGATGTAGCGCAGATCGTAGGCGGTAATGGCTGAGCCACCATTGCCGGATGGCGCGCTCCACGTCAGATCTATCTTATTCTGTGCATCTGTTGCCACCAGGTCGGGGGCGGTGGGGACGGGGCTGACGGTCACCGTTACCGAAGAGGAGCAGTTGTTACCGGTGTCCGACTCGCCCGTCACCGCGGCCACGCACGCCCCATAGTAGTAGGTGCCGGCTGAGGGCGCGGTCAGGCTGATCGACTCTGCACTGGTCGCCGACGCCGACAGACCGCCCACCGCGTCGGTGCCCACCTCCGTGTCGGAGGTCGAGATGCTCGCGTCGGTGGAGCGGTAGTAGCGCAGAGTAGTCGACCCCGACGCGCCGCTGCCCCGGTTGCGCACCGTCGCCCTCAGCGTGAACGACGCGCCCGCCACCGGGCTGTTGTCGCTCACCGTGGGCGATCCCACGACCAGGTCGGGGGCGGTGGGGACGGGGCTGACGGTCACCTGCACCGAAGAGGAGCAGTTGTTGCCGGTGTCCGACTCGCCCGTCACCGCCTCCACGCACGCCCCGTAGTAGTAGGTGCCCGCTGAGGGTGCCGTCAGGCTGATCGACTCGGCGCTGGTCCCCGACGCCGAAAGACCGCTCACCGCGTCGGTGCCCACCTCGGTGTCCGAGCTCGAGATGCTCGCGTCGGTCGAGCGGTAGTAGCGCAGCGTCGTCGACCCCGAAGCGCCGCTGCCCCGGTTGCGCACCGTCGCGCTCAGCGTGAACGACCCTCCCGCCGCGGGGCTGTTGTCGCTGGCCGTGGGCGATCCCACGACCAGGTCGGGGGCGGTGGTGGGGACGGGGCTGACGGTCACCGTCACCGAAGAGGAGCAGTTGTTGCCGGTGTCCGACTCCCCCGTCACCGCGTCCACGCACGCCCCGTAGTAGTAGGTGCCCGCTGAGGGCGCCGTCAGGGAGATCGACTCGGCACTGGTGCCCGACGCCGACAGACCGCCCACCGCGTCGGTGCCCACCTCCGTGTCGGAGCTTGAGATGCTCGCATCGGTCGAGCGGTAGTAGCGCAGGGTGGTCGACCCCGACGCGCCATCCCCCCGGTTACGCACCGTCGCCCTCAGCGTGAACGACGCGCCCGCCGTTGGATTGCTGTTGGTGACCGTGGGCGCATCGACCGCCAAGTCCGGGGCCGTGGGCACGGGGCTGACGGTCACCGTTACCGAAGAAGAGCAGTTGTTGCCGGTGTCCGACTCGCCCGTCACCGCGTCCACGCACGCCCCGTAGTAGTAGGTGCCCGCTGAGGGCGCCGTCAGGGAGATCGACTCGGCGCTGGTCGCCGACGCCGAGAGACCGCCCACCGCGTCGGTGCCCACCTCCGTGTCCGAGCTTGAGATGCTCGCATCGGTCGAGCGGTAGTAGCGCAGAGTGGTCGATCCCGAAGCGCCATCCCCCCGGTTGCGCACCGTCGCCCTCAGCGTGAACGACGCGCCCGCCACCGGGCTGTTGTCGCTCACCGAAGGCGCATCGACCGCCAGGTCTGGGGCCGTGGGCACGGGGCTGACGGTCACCTGTACCGAAGAAGAGCAGTTGTTGCCGGTGTCCGACTCCCCCGTCACCGCGGCCACGCACGCCCCGTAGTAGTAGGTGCCGGCGCTCGACGACGCCGTCAGGCTGATCGACTCGGCACTGGTGCCCGACGCCGACAGACCGCCCACCGCGTCGGTGCCCACCTCCGTGTCCGAGGTCGAGATGCTCGCGTCGGTCGAGCGGTAGTAGCGCAGCGTGGTCGATCCCGAGGCGCCATTCCCCTGGTTGCGCACCGTCGCGCTCAGGGTGAACGACGCGCCCGCCGTTGGATTGCCGTTGGTGACCGAAGGCGCATCGACCGCCAGGTCCGGGGCAGTGGGCACGGGGCTGACGGTCACCTGCACCGAAGAGGAGCAGTTGTTGCCGGTCGCCGACTCCCCCGTCACCGCCTCCACGCACGCCCCGTAGTAATACGTCCCGGCTGAGGGCGCGGTCAGAGAGATCGACTCGGCACTGGTCGCCGACGCCGACAGACCGCCCACCGCGTCGGTGCCCACCTCCGTGTCGGAGCTTGAGATGCTCGCATCAGTCGAGCGGTAGTAGCGCAGGGTGGTCGACCCCGAGGCGCCGCTACCCCGGTTGCGCACCGTCGCCCTCAGCGTGAACGACGACCCCGCCGTTGGATTGCCGTTGGTGACCGAAGGGGCATCGACCGCCAAATCCGGAGGCGGGGGGCTGACGGTCACCTGCACCGAAGAGGAGCAGTTGTTGCCGGTGTCCGACTCGCCCGTCACCGCCTCCACGCACGCCCCGTAGTAATACGTCCCGGTGCTCGACGGCGCCGTCAGAGAGATCGACTCCGCGCTGGTCGCCGACGCCGAAAGACCGCCCACCGCGTCGGTGCCCACCTCCGTGTCGGTGCCTGAGATGCTCGCATCGGTCGAGCGGTAGTAGCGCAGGGTGGTCGACCCCGACGCGCCGCTGCCCCGGTTGCGCACCGTCGCGCTCAGCGTGAACGACGCGCCCGTCACCGGGCTGTTGTCGCTCACCGTGGGCGATCCCACCACCAAGTCGGGGGCCGTGGGCACGGGGCTGACGGTCACCGTTACCGAAGAAGAGCAGTTGTTGCCGGTGTCCGACTCGCCCGTCACCGCGTCCACGCACGCCCCGTAGTAGTAGGTGCCCGCTGAGGGCGCCGTCAGGGAGATCGACTCGGCGCTGGTCGCCGACGCCGAAAGACCGCCCACCGCGTCGGTGCCCACCTCCGTGTCCGAGCTTGAGATGCTCGCATCGGTCGAGCGGTAGTAGCGCAGAGTGGTCGATCCCGAAGCGCCATCCCCCCGGTTGCGCACCGTCGCGCTCAGCGTGAACGACGCGCCCGCGGTCGGGCTGTTGTCGCTCACCGTGGGCGATCCCACGACCAGATCCGGGGCAGGCGCAGGGACGGTCACCGTTACCGAAGAAGAGCAGTTGTTGCCGGTGTCCGACTCCCCCGTCACCGCCTCCACGCACGCCCCGTAGTAGTAGGTGCCGGCGGTGGACGGGGCCGTCAGGCTGATCGACTCCGCGCTGCTCCCCGACGCCGACAGACCGTTCACCTGATCCGTGCCCACCTCGGTGTCGGAGGTCGAGATGGTCGCATCGGTCGAGCGGTAGTAGCGCAGAGTAGTCGACCCCGAGGCACCATCGCCCCGGTTGCGCACCGTCGCGCTCAGCGTGAACGACGCGCCCGCCGTTGGATTGCTGTTGGTGACCGTGGGCGCATCGACCGCCAAGTCCGGGGCCGTGGGCACGGGGCTGACGGTCACCGTTACCGAAGAAGAGCAGTTGTTGCCGGTGTCCGACTCGCCCGTCACCGCGGCCACGCAGGCCCCATAGTAGTAGGTGCCGGCTGAGGGCGCCGTCAGAGAGATCGACTCCGCACTGCTCCCCGACGCCGAGAGACCGCTCACCGCGTCCGTGCCCACCTCCGTGTCCGAGCTCGAGATGCTCGCGTCGGTCGAGCGGTAGTAGCGCAGCGTGGTCGACCCCGACGCGTCGCTACCCCGGTTGCGCACCGTCGCGCTCAGCGTGAACGACGCGCCCGCCACCGGGCTGTTGTTGCTCACCGTGGGCGCATCGACCGCCAGGTCGGGGGTAGTGGGGACGGGGCTGACGGTCACCTGCACCGAAGAAGAGCAGTTGTTGCCGGTGTTGGACTCCCCCGTCACCGCGGCCACGCACGCCCCGTAGTAGTAGGTGCCGGCGGTGGACGGGGCCGTCAGGTCGATCGACTCTGCGCTGGTCGCCGACGCCGAGAGACCGCCCACCGCGTCGGTGCCCACCTCCGTGTCGGAGCTGCTGATGCTCGCATCCGTCGAGCGGTAGTAGTGCAGGGTGGTCGACCCCGAAGCGCCGCTGCCCCGGTTGCGCACCGTCGCGCTCAGCGTGAACGAGGCGCCCGCCACCGGGCTGTTGTCGCTGGCCGTGGGCGATCCCACCACCAGGTCGGGGGCAGTGGCGGCGCTGACGGTCACCGTTACCGAAGAAGAGCAGTTGTTGCCGGTGTCCGACTCGCCCGTCACCGCGGCCACGCAGGCCCCATAGTAGTAGGTGCCGGCTGAGGGCGCCGTCAGAGAGATCGACTCGGCGCTGGTGCCCGACGCCGAAAGACCGCCCACCGCGTCGGTGCCCACCTGTTCGTCGGAGCTTGAGATGGTCGCATTTCTCGAGATGTAGTAGCGCAGGGTGGTCGACCCCGACGCGCCATCCCCCCGGTTGCGCACCGTCGCGCTCAGCGTGAACGACGCGCCCGCCACCGGGCTGTTGTCGCTCACCGTGGGCGCATCGACCGCCAGGTCCGGGGCCGTGGGCACGGGGCTGACGGTCACCGCCACCGAAGAGGAGCAGTTGTTGCCAGTGTCGGACTCCCCCGTCACCGCCTCCACGCACGCCCCGTAGTAGTAGGTGCCCGCTGAGGGCGCGGTCAGGCTGATCGACTCGGCACTGGTGCCCGACGCCGACAGACCGCCCACCGCGTCCGTGCCCACCTCCGTATCGGAGGAGCCGATGCTCGCATCCGTCGAGCGGTAGTAGCGCAGGGTGGTCGACCCCGACGCGCCATCGCCCCGGTTGCGCACCGTCGCGCTCAGCGTGAACGACGACCCCGCCGTCGGATTGCCGTTGGTGACCGAAGGCGCATCGACCGCCAGGTCCGGGACGCCGGGGGTGACGGTCACCTGCACCGCCGAGGAGTAGTTGTTGCTGATCGCCGACTCGCCCGACACCCGGCCCACGTACGCCCTGTAGTAATACGTGCCGGGGCTCGACGGCGCCCGCAGGCTGACGGACAGGTTGTTGGTCTCCGACGGCGCCAAGCCGCTTACTTGGGAGGTTTCGTTCAGCTGCGTGTTGTTGGGCCAGTTGTCTGGATCGGTCGAGCGGAAGTAGAACAAGGTGGTGGAACTTGAGGCAGCCGAGCCCCGGTTGCGCACCGTCGCGCTGAAGGTGAACGACGCGCCGGCCACCGGGTTGCTGTCGCTGACCGACGGAGCATCGACCGCCAGGTCGGGGGTAGCGCGGTAGACGGTCACCCCCACCCAAGAAGAGCAGTTGTTGCCGGTGTCCGACTCCCCCGTCACCGCCTCCACGCAGGCCCCGTAGTAATACCTCCTTGAGTTGCTCGTGCCGACAGAGGGCGCCGTCACGCTGATCGACTGGTCACTGCTTCCCGACGCCGACAGACCGCCCACCGCGTCGGTGCCCACCTCCGTATCCGAGCTTGAGATGCTCGTGTCGGTCGAGCGGTACCAGCGCAGCGTCGTCGATCCCGAGGCGCCACTCCCCCGGTTGCGCACCGTCGCGCTCAGGGTGAACGACGACCCCACCACCAGGCTGTTGTCACTCACAGTGGGCGCATCGACTGCCAGGTCCGGGACGCCGGCGGTGACGGTCACCGTCACCGCCGAGGAGCAGTTGTTGTCGGTGGCGGACTCCCCTGTCACCGCCTCCACGCAGGCCCCGTAGTAATACGTGCCGGTGCTCGACGGCGCCGTCACGCTGATATCCTCCAGACTGTACGCCGACGCGGCCAGGCCTTTCACCGGATCCGTGCCCACCTCCGTGTCCGAGGTCGTGATGCTCGCATCGGTCGAGCGGTACCAGTGCAGAGTGGTGGCCGCAGAGGCGCCACCGCCCCGGTTGCGAACGGTGGCCCCCAGGAGCAACCACCTCCCCACCTCCACCGGACTGTCGCTGTTGGGCGATTGCACCACCAGATCGGGGGTAATGCTGACGGTCACGGTAACCGCCGAGGAGCAGTTGTTCCCCGTGTCGGACTCGTTCGATACCGCGGCCACGCACACCCCGTAGTAATACGTCCCGGCCGTGGACGGCGCGGTCACCCAGATGACCTTGGTAATGGTCTCCGACGCCGCAAGACCGCCTATATTCTCCGTGCCCACCGGCGTGTCGGTGGTCGTGATGGTCTCATCCGTCGAGCGGTAGGCGACCAATCGGGTGGACCCCGAGGCACCCTCGCCTTGGTTGCGGGCGGTAGCCGTCAGCTTTAACGTCTCGCCCGGCGCCGCCGTCTCCGGGCTGTTGGGGTCGACCGTGGGCGAATCCACTACCAAGTCGGGGGGGTCGGTGAAGGTCAGCGTTGTCGCTCGGCAGTTGTTGCCCGTATTGGACTCGTCCGACACTGCGTCCACGCAGGCCCCGTAGTAGTACGTTCCGGCGCTAGCCGGCGCGGTCAGATCGATCTCCCTCCGGACGGTCTGCGACCCCAGGAGACCGCCCACCGCTTCCGTGCCCAATTCCGTGTCGGAACTCGTGATGGTCTCATCCGTCGACTGGTACCAGCGCAGGGTGGTGCCCCCTGAGGCAATGTCCCCCTTGTTGCCCACGTAGGCGATCAGCGTAAAGGACTCGCCCGGCGCCAGAATGTCGTAGCTGATCGCGAATGACTCGATGACTAGGTCGGGGGGGAAGGTCACCGTCACCTCCGCCCTGCAAAGAAGGCCGACAGCCGAACCAGTATAAGAGCCCGAAATGGAGAAATCTTCGGATTCATCAGCCTCCATATCACCTATCGAATCGCTACCAATTAAATCGTCATTGGCATAACCTTTCACTACCACATTTGGCAGCGCCTTGTGGGCCGTGATAGTACCGGACATGGTGACCAGGGGATCATCAATTCCACTAGCACTGCAACCCGTAAGCATAACCGTCCAGTCATCTTGGGACCATGCGGGGGAGGTCAAAGCAAGCGACGCCCCAAGAAGGAGCGTGAGGATGCGGACGTACCGCCGGTGGGGCCGTTCGAGTCGCGGAGCCGCTGTAGAAGCCGATGTGGTTGTCGGCGGCCGTCTGTACGGAATGGTCGCAGTCGGCGATGTTGCCATACGCGGCTCTGTATGTGCTCGACGTGACGAACGGCAGCTTGAACTCGCCTCCTTCCCCAAGGCCTGCTGGGATGAGGGACCCGTTGCTCCGGACTTCAAATGCTGTCTGGCCTCCGGCCTGCCGGCCGCTGAACGGCAGGACGGCAGGGCCATGACGCCGATGAGGAACGACTCAGCCTTGCTCATACCACATCCTCCTTGAGAGGTGTCTCCTTCGTATTTTCCACAGTGCCCCTTGTAGCGCGCCCGCCCCCGGCGCTGCATTCCATAAACAGCGTTGAACCCGCATCATCACTCTGCGAAGCAATACACGCCCTGGCTGAAGCCGGTCACAAAAACAACCTCCGGAATGGGGACAATCCGTTTGCAGCCTTTCTCGACGGTTACTTTGAAACCTGGGATACTGCAATGTCGGAGGATAGGCCACCGTGGATGGCGTTTACGATCCAATTGTTGTATCGACCCCACCCATTTAAGCCCGGCCAAGGTCTACAAGTCGAATGCATCGATAAATTCGAAGAAATCGACGAAATCGACCTTGCCGCTGCCGTCGAGGTCGAAGCGTGCGTCGGTCCCGCCGTACGCTTCGGAGAACAGGACGAAGTCAACGAGACCGGTCTTGCCGTCGCCGTCGAAATCGGCTTCCGGTTCAGTGGTTCCGGTGGCGGTGGCCGACCAGGGGCCGTCGCCGGAGCCGTTGACCGCCCGCACCTGCACGTCGTACTGGGTGCCGGCGCTCAGGCCGGTCAACTCGTAGGTCAAAAGTGCCCCGGAGCCGGCCGACCAGACATCCTCCACCACGGTCCAGTTGGCGTCGGCCTTGTCGGGGGCGTCGCTGCGAATGTAGCGCAGATCGTAGGCGGTAATGGCTGAGCCGCCTTTGCTGGATGGCGCGCTCCATGTAACCGTCAGGCCCGTGGTGGGGGCGCCGGGCGCAGAGGCAGTGCTGACGGTGTCGGGGCTGGCGGTGTCGGGGCTGACGGTCACCATCACCGAAGAAGAGCAGTCGTTGCCGGGGTCGAACTCGGCCCACACCATGTCCACGCACGCCCCGTAGTAATACGTGCCGGCGCTCGACGGCGCCGTCAGGTCGATCGACTGTTCACTGGTCTCCGACGCCGAAAGACCGTTCACCTGATCCGTGCCCACCTCCGTGTCGGAGGTCGAGATGCTCGCATCGTTTGAGCGGTAATAGCGCAGCGCCGTCGACCTCGAGACGCCATCCCCCTGGTTGCGCACCGTCACGCTCAGGGCGAACGACGCGCCCGCTGCCGGGCTGTTGTCGGTGACCGAGGGGGCATCGACCACCAGGTCGGGACTGGGGGGGATGGGGCCGATGGTGTCGGGCACGGTCGCCTGCACTGAAGAAGCCCGTGCGGGCGAGACGGTCAGGGCCAGCAACACCGCGAAAACGGGCGTGATGAGGCGGACGTACCGCCGGTGGGCCGTTCGAGATGCGGAGCCGTTGTCGGCGGCCGTCTGTAGGGAATTGTCGCAGCCGGCGATGTTGGTATACACGGCTCTGTATGTGCTCGACGTGACGAACGGCAGCTTGAGCTTTGCTCCCTTCCCCAAGGCCTGATGGGATGAGGGACCCGTTGCTCCGGACTTCAAATGCTGTCCGGCCTCCGGCCTGCCGGCCGCTGAACGGCAGGACGGCAGGGCCATGACGCCGATGAGGAACGACTCAGCCTTGCTCATACCACATCCTCCTTGATGAGCGTTTCCTTCGTATTTTCCACGGTGCCCCTTGTGGCGCGTCCGCCCTCGCCGCTGCATTCTCCGTGGCTATCGTCGTTGATCCGGTTCCATCCCGAATCTCGATGATTCCGCCACGTTGGAGACGTATTCGGCTACGGCAGGCCTACAATAGTCCAGACGCTGCCGGCCCTGCTAAGGCGAAGGTTGCTGAGACTTACGGCGACGCTGCTGAAACGCGCGTTGTCCAGGGAAATGCCGCCTACATTGCCGTCCACGACCAGAACTCCGGCATCGTTGCCGAGACCGTAACCGGAGCCACTGCATCCGTCTCCCGGATTCACCGCCAACCCCACAGTGCGCGTTCGGCTACTGCCCGCCCCCGCTGACGGCAGCGGCCCCCACGACAAGGCCCGATGGATCGACCAGTCCGTCGGCGCTGGTGAGGAGGTCTTCGACGTTGGAACCGTCGAGGTCGGCGCGCTGTAGCTTGTCCGCGTCCACGTCCGCCCAGTACATCTTGCCGCCAGACACGTCCAGGTCCAGACCGTTAGGGGTTGTCAGGCCGCTGGCGATCAGGTCTTCCACGTTGGATCCGTCCAGATCGGCGCGCTGGATCTTGTGTGTTCTGCGGTCCGTCCAGTACATCTTGCCACCGGACACGTCCAAAGCCAAGCCAGTGGGGCTCTTCAGGCCGCTGGTGACCAAGTCTTCTACATTGGATCCGTCCAGGTCCGCGCGCTGGATCTTGTCCGGCCCGGGGTTCGTCCAATACATCTTGCCATTTGCCAAGTCCAGAGCCAGTTCACCGGGAAAGGCGCCGCCGGAAAACGTGATGAGGTCTTCGACGTTCGAGCCGTCCAGATCGGCGCGCTGAATCTTGCTCATCAGCCGGTTCGTCCAGTACATCTTGCCGTCTGACACGTCAAGGGCCAGACCGTACGGCGCGCTCAGGCCGCTGGTGATGAGGTCCTCCACGTTCGAGCCGTCCAGGTCCGCGCGCTGAATCTTGTCCGTGCCCGAGTCCGTCCAGTAGAGCTTGCCACCGGTCACGTCCAGGGCCAGCCCATCCGGGCCGTCCAGTCCTGCGTCGGTAACCAGGTCTTCCACGTTGGAGCCGTCGAGATCGGCGCGCTGGATCTTGTCCGTGCCCCCGTCCGTCCAGTAGAGCTTTGGTGCCTCCGCCGCGACAGTAATCGTCACGGCAGCGGAGCAGTTGTTTTCAACATCGGACTCTCCGGAAACCGACTCGACACAGGCCCCGTAGTGGTAGGTACCCGACCTTGACGGCGCCGTCAGGTCGATCGACGCGGCACTGGCGCCGGAGGCCGCAAGTCCGTCAACCGCGTCCGTGCCCACTTCCGCGTCACCCGCGGAAACCGTCGCGTCGGTCGAGCGATAGTAGCGCAACGTCGTGGGAGCAGACGATCCGTCACCCTCGTTGCGGACGGTGGCGCTCAGCGTGAAGGATGCCCCCGAAGCCACGTTATTGCTGCTTGCCGAAGGCGATTGAACAACGAGATCAGGGCTGCCGCCATCCCCGCCGCCGGATGATGGCGGCGCTTTGCCAAAGCTGCCGGCAAAAATCAGAAAATCACCAAAGCCGATCTCACCGTCGCCATCCAGATCATACTTCGCTTCATATCTCCCGCTCCCGTCGCCCTGGCGCGACCCGAACGCCTGTGCGAAAATCAGGAAGTCCGTGAATCCCACCCAGTTATCGCCGTCAAAGTCGGGAGAAGGCGTGGCATTGGATGTGATCACATTTGTATTGACCCCGGCGTTGGCACGACCCGCAAAGACCAGCAACCCGAGGACGGCAACCAACAACAAGCTCTTTATGATTGAAGCCATTGGACCTGGTTCCTTTCCTTGACGTTCCTGACCTCAATTCACCGCATTTTTATACACAGCGTCTCCACATACATAGGCAAAATTCGTGCCATATTTTCACAAAGCAGACAACACGTTGTAGATGAAGGAGTTGGAGTATATACAGCGCCGACCGGAAAATCATCGACATGTTGCAGAATGCCACATGAAAACCGCCCAGGCGACCGTGTCACGGCTCTGACAGAAGCTATAAATTGATGTTTAATTAAGGACTTACGGGAACGACCGGATGGAGAAACAGAGGATTTGGTGCAATTCGCAACGCGAGGCGCGTTTTGCAACGCATTTCGGGTGCCCTGGCGAGGCGTCCTGGAAGCCCGTCGCACGGGCACGTGTCGGGCGAACGGCAAAAGCGAAGAGGCCCCGGATCTCGCGATCCGGGGCCTCTCTCCTGTCGTCTTTGGGGGAGGTAAAGCCGGCTAGTGGCCGTGGCCGTGGTGATGGCCGTGACCTGTTGCCTCTTCCTTCTTCTCTTCCGGTTTTTCGGTGATCAACGCCTCGGTCGTCAACAGAAGGCCGGCAATGCTGCCGGCGTTTTCGATCGCGGTGCGAACCACCTTGGTCGGATCGATCACCCCTGCCTCCGACAGATCTTCGTAGATTTCTGTCCGGGCGTTGAACCCGAACGCCCGGCGGCGGCGAGTACGTCTATCCCAGCCCTTCCCGCGCGCGACCCAGTTTCGGATTGCCCACCGCGTCGCGCGATCAGCTTCCATATTTCGAACACACCGCACCCACCGCAGAAGCCTGTCAGCGCCTCTAGCGCTCCAGAAACTCGATCTCGTACCCATCGGGATCGTCTATGAAGGCCATCTTCCTGCCAGACACGAATTTTTCGCGCCACCCATCCGGCCAGATCTCAATCCCGTTCCTTTCGAGCGCGTCGCACGTGGCGATGATATCCTGCACGCCGATCGCGATGTGCATCAGGTCCTCGGGTACCTTCACCTCGTATTCGGGCGAATAGGTGAGCTCCAGGGTGTGCTCGTTGCCCGGCAGCTCCAGATGAATGATCTGATTTCCCGCCGGCGACGTATTCGGCCCGCTGCGGACCCTGAATCCCAGGTTCTCCGTATAGAACGCGATCGAGCGATCCATGTCGCTCACCCGAATCCGGGTATGCAGAAACAATGCCATCGTCCACTCCTTTCGTCAAATAAGACAAACGCTCCAGGTCGCACGGCTCAATATACGTCTTTGAAAACACCGGGGCAATCGCCCAACCGTGCATCAACGCACAAGTCCCGGAGCGAAGCCGCTCACACGCGGAAAAACAGCAATACAGTCGTCGGAAATAAAGTCCTGGATGTGTCGCCAGGGAAAGCGGCCGCGTTGATCGATCTCTTGAAGAAACGAGGAGCCATCAAAACCGGCGTCATTCCTTTTCGACCCTGCCGAAAACTCAGCGTAAACGACGCCCTGCGATGCGGAGGCTCAGGTTTCCGCGTGGTCGGGACGCCCGTCAAATCGCTTCACGAGCGATCGCCCGTAGAAAGCGCTTTGAGAAACAGAACGGTTCGTCCTATATTGGGATCCATCTGCGTCTCGGGTGCCGGAAAAGGACCGCAGGTCCGATCCGGAGAATAGGGAAGCCGGTGAGAATCCGGCGTGGCCCCGCCACTGTGATCGACGCAACGCCCTCTCGCGTAAAGCCACTGGCCGTCTTCGGCCGGGAAGGTGGAGAGCGGCCGTCGAGAGCCAGGAGACCTGCCCGTGCGCCGTGGCCCAACGACCTTCGAGGGAAGCGCACCGGGCGATTTCGTGTCACAACATCAGACCCGGCGCCCTTCGCAGGCTCCGGGATTTTTGTTTGCCTCCCCGAGACGCCGCCGGCTTTCTGGCTGCTGCCCGGTCTCCTGCACGGCGGGACAGAAAGGATTCACGCGGGTTCATCGCGTAGCCATTGAAATGCGCGCTCCACGGCATCAGGACGATAGAGATAACGCTCTGCTCACCGTCAAAGCACTCACGTGCGGTTACGGCGGCACTCCCGTCATCCGTGACGTCAGCTTCAGCCTCTCGCGCGGCAACTTCGTCGGGGTCACCGGGCCGAACGGCTGCGGCAAGAGCACGCTCCTCCGCGCGCTTACGGGGATCTTGAAGGCGCCCTCCGGAAGCGTGGCGCTGAACGGCCGCGACGTCAGCCACTTCTCACGCAGGGAAGTGGCCAGACAGATTGCCGTCATCCCGCAGGATACCGCTCTCCTGTTCGAGTTCTCCGTGCTGGAAATGGTCCTGATGGGTCGGACGCCGCACCTGAAGCGCTTCCAGCGCGCGGCGAGGCGAGATCACGACCTGGCGCTGGAAGTCCTCCGCCAGACCGATCTGCTCCAACTCAGAGATCACAAAGTGACCGAACTCTCGGGCGGAGAGCGCCAGCGCGTCGTGATCGCCCGGGCCTTGGCTCAGGAACCGGCCCTGCTCCTCCTGGACGAGCCGGACAGCCATCTGGACATCGGACACCAGATCGAGATTTTCGAGCTCCTCAAGCACCTCAACGCAACTCGGGGATTGACCCTGCTTTGTGTCTCACACGACCTGAACCTGGCCTCCGCCTACTGCGAGCGCCTGATGCTGATGTCGTCCGGGCGCCTGGTAGCGACGGGACCACCGAACGACATCATCACCCCGGAACAGATTCAGAATGTCTACGGCGTTGAGGCCGTCGTGCAGCGCAATCCGGTCAACGGATTGCCGCAGATCACGGCTTTTGCGGCAGGCGATGCAGCCTCGAAGCCTCCTCGTTGAGGGCGTATTGCATATTCACCTAACCCTCGCACTTCTCCTGGCTGTGGCCTCTCGCGCCGCCGCAGACCTGCCCGTAGCAGCCACGGATGCGCTCGGCAGCCAAATCACCCTGGAAGCCTATCCTGAGCGCATCGTCTCTCTGGCCCCGAGCAATACCGAAATCCTGTTTGCCCTGGGGGCCGGCAGCCAGATCGTGGGCGTCACGGACTACTGCGACTATCCCACCGAGGTCGAACGGCTGCCCAGGATCGGCGGATTCTCGGATCCGAGTCTGGAGCTCATCGTTTCCATGCAGCCCGACCTTGTCGTGGCCGCCCGCCTGAATCCGCTGCAGGCCCTCGAGGGCCTCAGACGCTTCGAGATCCCAGTCTTCGTGCTGGCGCCTTCAACACTGGAAGGGACGCTGCGCGCGATCCGACAGACGGGGTGCCTCATCGGCAAGGGGGGAGAGGCATCCCGCGTGACGCAGCAGCTGGAGGCGAGAATCGAGGCCGTGCGGAGCGTCGTGTCGTCCATCTCCCCACGAGACCGCCCCCGCGTCGTTTGGGGCCGGCTGGAGGCCCCGTTCTACTCGGCCGGTCCGGGGAGTTTTATCCACGACCTCATTCGAACGGCCGGCGGGAGAAACATCATCGAATCGGAGGCCACCTGGCCGCAGATCGGCCTGGAAACCGTCGTCTACCGCAACCCCGACGTCATCATCGCCAACCTGGAATCTCCCCGACGCCTCCAGGAAGAGATCGCCAGACTCAGAAAGACATCAGGCTGGATGACGATCAACGCCGTGAAGACAGGCCGCATCTATCACGTGAGTCTCGACGTTCTGGGACGCCCGGGGCCCCGCCTCGTGGACGGTCTGGAGCTTCTCGCAAGACACTTTCATCCCGACCGGTTTCCGAAATGACCCCCATTTGGCAAAGGCTGGGGCTGATCGTCCCGATCCTGCTTTTCTCGCTCGTCGGGGCCGGCCTCCTGTCGCTTGGCGTCGGTACGGCGCAAATCCCCCTGCAGGACGTGGCGTCCGTCCTTATCGGCGACGGGCCGGTGCAAGAACCGGCCGCCACGATCGTGCGCGACATCCGGCTCCCTCGGCTCGTCCTGGCCATCCTCATCGGTGCGGCCCTGGCCGTTTCCGGGGCGGCGATGCAAGGCTTTTTCCAGAATCCGATGGCTGATCCTTATATCGCGGGCGTCTCTTCAGGCGCCGCATTCGGAGTCACCGTGGGGATGGTACTGAACCTGAACTTCTGGTTTTCCGGCCTGAGTGCCACGCCCATCCTCGCGTTTGCAGGCGCCCTTGGCGCCACCTTTCTCGTCTACGCCCTTGCCCTGCGCGGCGGGCGCGTGCCCGTCACCTTGCTTCTTCTGATCGGTGTCGCCGTTGGCGCCCTGGCCGCAGCAGCGACCTCCTTGCTGATGATCCTCGGTGATGAGGACCTGAGACAGATCCTCTTTTGGCTCCTGGGCAGCCTTTCGTCCAGACGCTGGGATCACGTCCAGATGGTCTTCCCGTATGTTGCTTTGGGCATCGCCGTCATCTGGGCATACGCGAGGGACCTGAACCTCCTCGTGCTTGGGGAAGAGACGGCTCACCATACCGGCCTCGATGTGGAAAGAGTCAAGCGGATGGTGCTGGGCGCCTCGGCCCTCCTGGCGGCTGCCGCCGTCTCCGTGAGCGGGCTGATCGGGTTCGTCGGCCTGATCGTGCCGCACCTCGTTCGCCTGATCGTCGGCCCCAACCACTTTCGGTTGATTCCGGTATCGGCCCTCGTGGGCGCACTCCTGGTGGTATTGGCCGACACGCTCGCCCGAGGCGTCGCGGCGCCGTCAGAGATTCCGATCGGGATCGTCACTTCCGCACTCGGTTGTCCCTTTTTCCTCTTCCTGCTCTCCCGCAGAAACGACGTCGCATTCTAACCTGATTAATTCATGAAAAAGGTTAGGAAAGTCACTCTTACTCTACTTTTCTTGCCGCCCAAGAAAAGTAGACAAAAGAAGGGCTCCCCTCAAACGCCGGGGAGGCTCGGGCCGTGGCGACTCAGCCTCACTGGAAACAACTGGCGCCGAGAAGAGACTGAACTCCTCCCCCCGCCTTATGCCCACCGCGGGACCCGCCCCCACGCCGCGAATTTCCATTCGCCCGCACATCCGCCCCCGCACCCGACCCCGTCCCACAGAGGGCCCTGACCCCTGGGGAGGAGGAACGCCGAAGCAGCTAGAGAGCCGCAACGCCACGGCCGCGATGACATCTGGCCCGAATCACTCGTGAAATCTGAACAATCTGCGTACATACTGGGCTTTCCTGTTATTGCACCAAAACAAAGTTTTTCAGCTTAAATTGGATCACTGATCGTTCTACATAAAATTATGACGATTTTCAGCAAATTTATGAATTATTCAGGCTAACAGGCATCGTATCCGTTCTCGCTCGATCCGTCTCGTGACACCCACGAACAAACGGCGCGTTCGCGGACAGACGATCTGCCCGTGGCGAACTTGATAAAATCGGCGAAGACGTGGCGCTGGCAGACTTCTGCCGGCGGGAAACGGGGCACGGATGGAGGAAGGATCTATGCAGGAGGGAACAGGCTGGAGGTCTCGACGGGCGATTCGGAGTGCTCGAGTCCGAGCGCCTTGCGCACCTGGAGGATGCCACGACGGTAGTGGCTCCTGACGGCGCTCTTCGAAATGGAAAGGAGCAGCGCGATCTCACCCACGGTCTTGCCCTCCATTCGCAGGCGCATCACTTCGTATTTCCGGCCCGAGACAACCGTCTCCATCACTTCCTTCACCCGGGCAAGCCGAATGGCATTGGAACTGCCCAGCCGAAAGGGAAGTTCGCCATTCGCACCGAGGACGTGTTTCCACACAAACGTCATGAGGATCTGCTCGGTATCGGGAAAACAGCGCTCCAAGACGGTATCGTATCGAGGACGTGGCATGGGATCCGGATCGGTCAAAACGTTCAGGTGTAATAGAAAGTTACGATTCGGGAGGATGACGGGCAAGCGAAAACTCAGATTTCGGCCGCAGGCCCGCCCGGAACAAGGGTTTGAAAGCCCTTGACCTCGACCTTTAGATCTTTTATACAGACGATGTCGAATTCACCTCCATACGACGGCCGATTTCCGGCCATCCGTCCCAGACAGCGAGGCCAACCCGATGACTGAACTGATCTTGGCAGTAAGCGCCGTCATTGTGATTTCCGCACTCTGTTCCCTGTTCGAAGCCGTCCTCTACTCCGTTCCCTTCAGCCATATCGAATCGCTGGCTCAGGCGGGCCGAACATCGGGTCAGATCCTGCGCAAGCTGCGTCAAAGCGAATACGTGGATCGGCCGATCTCCGCTATCCTGTCGCTCAACACGATCGCGAACACGGGCGGCGCGTTCATCGCCGGCGTTGCCTTCATCAACGTGTTCGGGCCGCAGTGGGAGATCCATTTCACGCTCGCCATCACACTCTCTGTCCTGTTCTTCTCCGAAGTGCTCCCGAAGACCGTCGGTGTCGTCTACAGTCGCCCGCTGTCAGCCCTCATTGCTCGCCCGCTGCAGCTGCTGATTTGGACGTTCGCGCCGTTGGTTGTCCTGCTCAGGTTGGTGACGCGCGTCGTCTCTCGTGGCGAAGCGGATGACGCCATATCTGGAGAGGAGCTTATTTCATTGGCCCGGGCAGGGCATCGTGCAGGGGTCATCGAAGCAGATGAGGCTCGGGTGATTCAAAACATCCTCTCGCTCAAGTCGAAGACGGCGCGTGACGTGATGACCCCCAGAACGGTCGTTTTCGCCCTCAGCGACCAGCTTTCAGTGGAACAGGCTCACGAAGAGACGGGCATCTGGGCACACAGCCGGGTTCCCGTCTACGAAAAAGAGTTTGAGGACATCGTCGGAATCGTCCTTCGACGGGATGCCCTCTCCGCGCGCGCCGAAGGACGGGGAAACGTGAAGCTCTCCGAGCTCATGCGCCCGGCGCACTTCGTCGCCGAGTCGACGACTCTGGACCGAATCTTGAAGATGTTCCTGGAGCGCCGCCAGCACCTGTTCGCCGTGATCGACGAATTCGGAGGGTTGGCCGGTGTGCTGACGTTGGAGGACGTGCAGGAGGCGATTCTGGGCCTGGAGATTGTCGACGAATTCGACCAGATCACCGACATGCGCGAGCTGGCTCGCCGAAGGCGTCGGCAGACGTTGAGAGGGTAGTTTCCGGCGGACTGCCCGAAACCGGACCGTCCGCCGCGCGTGGATCCCTCTTCTGATGCGGCTTTGAAATTTGCAGCAGCGCGATCCCCCAGGCCTCAGTCGCTGGAATCCGGATCCCGAATGATCTATATTATCGGTTGCCTCCGCCCCTTGGAGGTCCTCGCGCCGTTTCCGGTCGTCGAGTGATCGACAGCCGGTCACATGTCCTGTCTTTTGGAGATCGCGTCTTGGCCGTTCCCACCAAGAACAACGCCACGTCAGATTTCATCTCCCCGGAGTCCAGGCCCTCCGGTCTGCGGGCACTTCTGAAGGCCGCCTCGACCGTCCGGCCCAACCACGACATGGAGTTGATTTCACGGGCCTACGCGTTTGCCGAACGCGTCCATCGCGATCAGTATCGAAAATCCGGACAGCCCTACATCCACCACGTGACGCAAGTCGCGAACATCCTCGCCGAACTCAACCTGGATTCAGCGACCGTCGCCGCCGGTCTCCTTCACGACGTTGTCGAGAGTACGAGTATTCCCTTGGACGAAATCGAAGCCGAATTCGGGAAGGAAATGGCTTCGCTCGTGGACGGCGTGACCCGAATCAAGGACCTCACCTTCCAATCGCCCGAAGCAGAACAAGCCGAGAACTTTCGAAAGATGCTGCTTTCCACGGTAAGCGACATCCGCGTCGTGCTCATCAAATTCGCCGACCGCCTCCATAACCTCTCCACGCTGCGGTTTCTCACGCCTGAGATCCAACAGAGAATGGCCCTCGAAAGCAGAGACATCTATGCCCCCCTCGCGCACCGGCTCGGCATGGCCCGCATTCGCGCCGAGATGGAAGACATGAGTCTGAAATGGCTGGATCCTGAGACCTACGAGGCGATCGAGCGGAGGATCAATCTGACGAAAGAGGAACGCGAGGCCTACATCGAGGAGGCTCGACAGCCGATAAAGCAGGCGTTGGACCGGACGGAGATCGAAGCTGACATCCAAGGACGACCTAAGAGTTACTATAGCATAACCAGCAAGAGGAACCGCCGCGGGATGTCTATCGATGAGATGTACGACCTCATGGCCTTGAGGGTCATCGTCAACACGGTGCCCGAATGCTACGAGGCGCTCGGGATCGTCCACAGCCTTTACACACCCATGATGGCCCGATTCAAGGACTTTATCGCGACGCCGAAAGCGAATATGTACCAGTCGCTCCACACCACGATCATCGGACCCAAGGGGATGATGATGGAGGTCCAGATCCGGACCTGGAAAATGCATCGAACGGCCGAGGTCGGCATCGCCGCCCACTGGCGATACAAGGAGGGCCAGCAGGCGCCCTCCGACCTGGACCCTCACGTCGCCTGGCTCCGCGACCTGCTCGAATGGATTCGAGAGACCCCTGATCCGAAAGAATTCATGGAAGACCTGAAAGTCGACCTCTTTCCGGGAGAGATCTTCGTATTCACGCCCAAAGGCGATCTCATCCGGCTTCCTGAAGGGGCGACCCCGATCGATTTTGCGTTCGCAATCCATACCGATGTGGGATTCCGCTGCACGGGGGCCAGAGTGAAAGGACAGATTGTGCCCCTTTCGACCGCGCTCGAGACCGGGAACACGGTGGAAGTCACGACGGCCCCGCATCAGCATCCCAGCCGGGACTGGCTCAATTTCGCCAAGAGCACGAAGGCCAGAAGCAGCATTCGTCGCTGGCTGCGGGAGGAGACGCACGCGCAAAGTGCCAGGCTCGGGCGGGACCTGGTCGCTCGAGAGCTCAAGAAACGCAGAAAACGTGTCGAAGACGAGAAGCTGAGAAAGGTTGCGATTGACACGGGATATGCGGACACGGAACACCTCTATGCAGGAATCGGAAACGGCGACGTCACGCTGGAAAAGGTGTTTCACAGGCTCTTCCCGAAGGCACGGCCCGCACGCAGGCTGCGCCGCGCCGAACCTTCGCGGCCGGACCCGAGGAGTCCCATCAACCTTCGAGGCCTCAACAACCTGCTGACACACTTTGCACGCTGCTGTCGGCCCATCCCGGGCGATCCGATCCTGGGCATCATCACGCGGGGTCGGGGCGTCTCGGTCCACAGGAGGGACTGCCCGAACGTCCAAAGCTCGGGTGTGGAGAAGGATCGAATCGTGAATCTGGACTGGGACCACGACGAGGCGGTGACCTTGCCGATCGTGATCAGGGTCTCAGGCGAAGATCGGCCCAACTTCCTACGAGACGTCACGAACGCCGTGGCCGATCAGGGCATCCCGGTGGTCGAGGGGGAATTGAAGACAGTGGACGGCAGGGTCGGTGACCAGTTTCTGGTGGAAGTCAAGAGCCGGAACCAACTTGCCGCGCTATTCAAGAAACTTCTCGAAGTGCCCGGCGTGATGGAGGTGCGGCGCGTCGACGAGACCGGAGACGAATGAGGATTTTCTGTTTGTCCACGACCCACCGATGAGGCCGTTCGAAACCGGAGACGCGAAAAAGGGGTCCGACGAGTTTCCGACCCCCGATTCAATTCCAGACCACGCGCGCTTTCAACTCACGTCACGTCCGGCCCCGTACAAGTACGAGACAAATCCTAACCTGAATAATTCATAAATTTGCTGAAAATTTCCATAGAAGGTAAGCATCAATGAAGTGTTCGCCGCCGGGAGGCGGCTCCTACCGGATTCACCGGCGTTTGAAATCAGGTAATACTCACAGGCCGTTCATCAGGTAGGAGCCAGCTCCTGCTGGCGAAGGTAAGGCGAGCATCAAGGTGAAGTGTTCTACCGGATTCACCGGCGTTTGAAATCAGGTAATACTCACAGGCCGTTCATCAGGTAGGAGCCAGCTCCTGCTGGCGAAGGTAAGGCGAGCATCAAGGTGAAGTGTTCTACCGGATTCACCGGCGTTTGAAATCAGGTAATACTCACAGGCCGTTCATCAGGTAGGAGCCAGCTCCTGCTGGCGAAGGTAAGGCGAGCATCAAGGTGAAGTGTTCTGCTACCGGATTCACCGGCGTTTGAAATCAGGTAATACTCACAGGCCGTTCATCAGGTAGGAGCCAGCTCCTGCTGGCGAAGGTAAGGCGAGCATCAAGGTGAAGTGTTCTACCGGATTCACCGGCGTTTGAAATCAGGTAATATTCACAGGCCGTTCATCAGGTAGGAGCCAGCTCCTGCTGGCGAAGGTAAGGCGAGCATCAAGGTGAAGTGTTCTACCGGATTCACCGGCGTTTGAAATCAGGTAATACTCACAGGCCGTTCATCAGGTAGGAGCCAGCTCCTGCTGGCGAAGGTAAGGCGAGCATCAAGGTGAAGTGTTCTACCGGATTCACCGGCGTTTGAAATCAGGTAATACTCACAGGCCGTTCATCAGGTAGGAGCCAGCTCCTGCTGGCGAAGGTAAGGCGAGCATCAAAGTGAAGTGTTCTACCGGATTCACCGGCGTTTGAAATCAGGTAATACTCACAGGCCGTTCATCAGGTAGGAGCCAGCTCCTGCTGGCGAAGGTAAGGCGAGCATCAAAGTGAAGTGTTCTACCGGATTCACCGGCGTTTGAAATCAGGTAATACTCACAGGCCGTTCATCAGGTAGGAGCCAGCTCCTGCTGGCGAAGGTAAGGCGAGCATCAAGGTGAAGTGTTCGCCGCCGGGAGGCGGCTCCTACCGGATTCACCGGCGTTTGAAATCAGGTAATACTCACAGGCCGTTCATCAGGTAGGAGCCAGCTCCTGCTGGCGAAGGTAAGGCGAGCATCAAGGTGAAGTGTTCTACCGGATTCACCGGCGTTTGAAATCAGGTAATACTCACAGGCCGTTCATACAGGTAGGAGCCAGCTCCTGCTGGCGAAGGTAAGGCGAGCATCAAGGTGAAGTGTTCTGCTCCCCGGAGCCTTTCGTTGCAGAACGCAAACGAAACCCAAGCGATTTACGGGCGTCAAATACAAGATCGTGACGGACACGAAGGTGCGTGAATAGAAGTGGTGGAACAATCAGTGATCCGATTTGAGCTAAAAAACCTTGTTTTGGTGCAATAACTGGAAAGCCCGGGATTCACGCAGATTGTTCAGATTTCACGAGTGATTCGGGCCAGATGCCATCGCGGCCGTGGCGTTTCGGCTCTCTAGCTGCTTCGGCGTTTCTCCTCCCCAGGGGTTAGGGCCCTCTGTGGGACCGGGTCAGGTGCGGGGGCGGATGTGGGGGCGAATGGAAATTCGCGGCGTGGGGGCGGGTCCCGCAGTGGGCATCAAGCGGGGGGAGGAGTTCATTCTATTCGCGGCGCCAATCGTTTCCAGTGAGGCTGAGTCGCCACGGCCCGAGCCTCCCCGGCGTTTGAGGGGCCTGCCTGCGCCGCGTTGGGCGCGGCAGGCAGGCGCCCTTCTTTTGTCACCTTTTCTTGGGCGAACAAGAAAAGGTGAGTACGAGTGACTTTTCTAACCTTTTTTGTGAATTATTCAGGCTAACCTTCCCCTCGTTCCTCCGCAGCGTCGTCGCATTCGACCTTCCGCTTCCAGGCATCCAGCATCTGCAGGGCTTCGACAGGCGTCGTCTGCTCAATATCCAGCCCCCGAAGCTTTGAAAGGACGGGATGGGCCTCGGGCGCGGGCGTTGATCGCTCGCCTCGAGAGAAAAGGCCCATTTGGTTACCGCGCAGCGCCCGCTTTCGAGACCGACTCACGGTTGAACCGGTCATCGTCAGATCATTCTTTTCCAGACGGGCGAGGACCTCCTTTGCGCGCGCAATGAGATCAGCCGGCAACCCGGCCAAACCAGCCACCTCGATCCCGTAGCTTCGATCGCACGCCCCGGCAACAAGCCGATGCAAGAAGGCGATCTCATCGCCCACCTTGCGAACCGCGACGCTCAGGTTCACGACTCTAGGCAAGACCTCCGCCAACTCCGTGAGTTCGTGATAATGGGTCGCGAAGAGCGTCCTCGGACAGATTCCGGCAGAGTTGTGCAGGTACTCCGTCATCGCCCACGCGATGCTCAGACCGTCGAAAGTGCTCGTCCCCCTCCCGATCTCGTCCAGAAGCACAAGGCTCTTCGCCGTCGCATTGTTGAGAATGTTTGCCGTTTCGTTCATCTCCACCAGGAACGTGCTTTCTCCGGCGGCAAGGTTGTCCGAGGCGCCCACTCGGGTAAAAATCCGGTCTACGACACCGATCCTGGCCGAGGCGGCAGGCACGAAGCTGCCCAACTGGGCCATCAGCACGATGAGACCCACCTGCCGTAGAATTGTCGACTTTCCGGCCATGTTGGGACCTGTGATGATCAGGATCTGGGCCTTTTCAGAATCGACGAGCACGTCATTGCGCACGAACTTTCCGTCGGGAAGGAGCCGTTCCACGACGGGGTGGCGTCCGGCTTCGATCTGGATGACGTGCTCCTCCAAGATCTTCGGGCGGACGTAGTCGTCCAACGCCGCGACCTCGGCCAACGACGTCAGGACGTCCACCCGGGCAACGCTCCGCGCGTTCCGCTGTACAGCCCCAACCCACTCAGCGACCTCCTCTCGCAATCGATGAAACAGTTCTCTTTCGAGCGCCTTTGCCCGATCATCAGCGCCCAGAATCTTTGCCTCCCATGCCTTCAACTCCGGGGTGATATACCTTTCGGCATTCACCAGGGTCTGTTTCCGAATGTAGTCGCTCGGCACGCGACTCACGTTGGCCTTTGTGACCTCAATGTAGTATCCAAAGGCCCTGTTGTAGCCCACCTTCAATGAAGAAATGCCCGTTCGCTTCCGCTCTTTGGCTTGAAGCGCGGCGACCCACGAACGCCCTCCAGAAGCTACTTTCCGCAGCCCATCCAATTCGGTGTTGCAGCCAGAGCGGATGATCCCCCCGTCGCTCAGCGTGGGCGGCGGCTCCTCTTCGAGGGTTCTGCCGATGAGGTCTGCGAGCGGAACGAGATCGGGCATCTCGCCGTCGCGTATCTCCGCCATCATCCGAGACCGGGCCTCGCCGAGCCCATCTCGAAGGTGGGGTAAAGCGAGCATCGAACTCCTCAACCCGGCCACGTCCCTCGGATTGGCCCGACCGCAGCACACACGGGATATCAACCGCTCCAGATCCCCCATGCTTCGAAGCGCATCACGAATCCGCTCCCTCAACTTCGGGGACGCGACGAACTCCTCCACTGCGTCCAGGCGAGCCTCGATTTTGGAGATCTCCAACAGTGGCGCCGAAAGCCACCTGCGAATCATTCGTGCTCCCATGGAAGTGCGCGTCCTGTTCAACACCGAAAGCAGAGTGCCCGCGCGCCGGTTCTCCTGAATTGAAGTGATCAGCTCCAGGTTCCGCTGCGTCACCAGATCCAGGATCATCTTCGTCCCCGTTCTTTCCCGAGACATGCCGGTAAGGTGGGAGAGCTTGCCCTTTTCATTCCGTCTGAGATAGGCAACCGCGCCGCCCGCCGCGCAGATGCCGGCCTTCAAATCCTCGCAATCGAACCCCTTAAGAGACGAGACGCAAAACTGTTCCAAAAGTGCGTCGTAGGCATAGTTGAGGCTAAAATACCAATCCTCATAAGCGCTCAGGACGGTCCCGGGCAGCCTTTGCGCGCACAATCTTTCGTTGGCCGCGCCCCAGGACTCCGGCGTGACGATCTCCGCCGGATCGATGCGCTTCAACGTCTCCCAGAGGTTTTCGGAGCGGTCCTCGGATACCCTGAAGGATCCGGTCGAATGATCGATCACGGCCAAGCCCATCCGGTCCTCCACGATGCAGAGCGCCGCCAGGTAGTTGTTTCTCCCCTGATCCAGCAAGTTTTCCGAAAGCGCCGTCCCTGGAGAGACGACCTGCACGACTTCCCGACGCACAATCTTTTTCCCGGGCTGGGGAGGCTCCATCTGCTCGCATATGGCCACCTTCTTGCCGGCCTTGATCAATCGGGCCAGGTAGACATCCAGGGCGTGGTGGGGGACCCCTGCCATGGGGATTCTCTCCGAACGTCCGTTGTTGCGTGCGGTTAGCGTCAGGCCGAGCAGGCCAGACGCCTCGACTGCGTCTTCGTAGAAGGTTTCGTAGAAATCCCCCATCCGAAAAAGCAGAATGGCGTCTGGGTAGTCGGCCTTGAAGCGGAGAAATTGCTCCATGGCCGGTGTGGTTCCTTTCTCCATCTCCTCTTACCCTCGTCCTCTCAATGCATTCTCCGCGGTCAACAGATGCGATTCGTTGGACACTCCTCGGCGATATCAGCGTATTGCACGACCGGAACGTCGGCCATTGCGAAAACCGCGTCTATTCCGATCGGCCGCATCTTCACCTCGCACTGCCTTGCGGTCCCACAAGCCTTCCGCCATCGGGACTATTTCCCGCGCCTCGCCTTGAGCGATCTGATCCGCTCCTCAACGATCCCCCGGATCCCTTTCGGATCGCTGGCCAGAAGGGCCTCGGCCTCCCGAAGGGCCGCTTCCTTGCGATTCATCTGCAGATAGGTGTCAACGAGACCCAAGTGGGCAAGCGGCCGGACGTCCGAGGTCGGGAAACCGTCCAGCACCGCCCGGAAGGCGAGCGCCGCCGAGTCCGGCATATGTGTGATCAGAAAGGTCAGCCCTACTCTGTAATAGGCCCGGGGCGCCAGCGGGCTGTCGGGATAGGACGAAAGAAGCCGTCGATAACGGCGCCGGGCTGTGACGTACAGCCCCTGCCCACCGCCGTAGTCGGCCTCGGCCAGCTCGAACAGGGCGTCATCTGCCCTTTCGTGGTCTGGATGCGTCGCCAGCAGCTTGTTGAAGAAGCCCTTTGACTCCGCACCGGAACGGCTGAGCCGCCCGAGGAAATAGAGGGCCTCCGGATCGTTCGGACGGACCGCCAGCCGATGCTCGAACGCCAACCGAGCCGCCTCGTAACGCCCTGCCTCGAACAAGGCAAACGGATCGGCCTGAAGCAGCGACGCGCTGAGGAGGAAGGTGGCGAGAATCGACATCATTTGACGCCGCGTCCGCGCGGGGTCCTGCGTGTCAGCACAAACCGATCCTCCCGATCCCGGTAGAACCCCGGGATAAACTCCCGCTCCGTGAACCCCCAGGAGGCGTAAAGCCGAAGCGCCACTTCGTTGGAGGGATCCACGGTCAGGAAACAGTCTACACACAGTTCATCGACTTCGGACAGGACCGCATCGATCAGCTTAGTACCGATACCCTTTCCACGATGGGCCTCTGCTACAAAGGCCTTGTGAAGGCAATAGGACCCCTCTAGTGTCGGAAAGACGAGAACCGCCCCGACCACCTCCTCGTCGGCCAGCTTGGCGCAGAAGACCAGCGCATGCTCTACCCAGATCCGCCAAACGTGCTCTCCATCCGGAATAAACTCGGCGTGAGGACCCTGCGTCCAGGCGATTCGGTCCAGACGCGCGATGGCCAGGAAATCCCGAGGTTCGGCGCGATCAATCGAAATGGTGGTTTCAGGACAGATCTGACCCTCCCGCGCGAAGCGCCTCCGAACGCGCCGGGTCTCGGATGCACCTACCGTCTAGATCGAATCGAAGGAGGAGACTCTGGCCTGTCTTGTCCTGCAGCGAGGGAGGGGTCGCCTTTGTCACGTGCCCGAGATCGAGAGCGGTCACCTTGAGAGAGAACGAACTCAGCAGAAATATAGCGGGTCTTCAAAGGTTGGGTAGGGATTTTTCCTCGTTGACAACCGGCCCTCCGCGGCTCAGCAACCTTGACAGAAAATGCGGATCCAGACGGCTCAGACGACCTCGCCGATCATCCGGCCGTCCTCTATTCGGCTCAGACGGACCGGGCGGATCTGATCAGCCGCGGCATCGCGCGCCGGGGCCCAACATCGGATGTAGTTGTCGGAGACCCCCTGAAGGTATCCCGTTCCGGGCTCCCTTCGGTTCTCGAACAACACGCCCAGCTGCTTTCCGATGAACCGGCGCTGAAAGTTGCGCGTCTTTTCCCCCCCGAGCTCGCGCAGGATGCGGGCGCGACGCTTCCTCACCTTGGGATCAACCTGGTTCGCCATCCTGACCGCAGGCGTATTTCCCCTTGGCGAATAGGAAAAGACGTGCAGGTAGGCCATCGGACTTTGCGAGATCAAATCGTAGGTGTTTTGGAAAGCCGTTTCTGTCTCTCCGGGGAACCCGACCATCACGTCCGCTCCGATACCGATCCCGGGAATGAGATCTCGGAGACGGTCCACGAGATCCAGATATTCGGCGCGGCAGTAGGGCCTCCGCATCGCCCTCAGGATCTCGTCATCGCCGCTCTGAAGCGGGATGTGCAGGTGGCGACAAAACTTTTCCGACGTCGCGAAAAAATCGATCAAGGGTTCCGTGACGTAGGTCGCCTCTATCGAACTGATTCGGAATCGCTGGAGACCATCCAGACCTTCCAGGGCCTCCAGGACCGCCCGGAGCCCTGCGCCATCTCCGTCGGCGTAGTCTCCGATGTGCACGCCGGTCAAGACCACCTCCTGGTAGCCCGCGCTCACGAGACGTTTGACCTGATCCACGGTGCTTTTCAGCGTGCGGCTCCTGCTTCGCCCCCGCGCGAAAGGGATGATACAAAAGCTGCAGAACGCGTTACATCCCTCCTGAATTTTGACAAAGGCCCGCGATCGCGTCCCGAAGTTCGAGATGTCCATGTCCTGAAACTCGGACGCCCGGCTGCGCGTTACGAAACTTCGACCCAGGGAACAGGTGTCATTGATCAGGTCGAGCAATCGCGTCTTTTCCCTTGTGCCCACGATCAGATCGACTTCGGGCATATCTGCGAGCGTCTCCGGATCGGTCTGCGCATAGCACCCCACGGCTACGACGGTCGCCCCCGGCGCGTGCCGATGCGCCCTGCGCAACGCCTGTCGCGCCTGTGCGTCAGCCGCGCCGGTTACCGTACAGGTGTTCACGACCGTGACATCGGCCGGTTCACCGAACGCAACGACGCGATAACCCGAAGCTTCAAACTGCTGTCGGTACCACGCCGTGTCGTAGGTGTTGAGCTTGCAGCCCAACGTATAAAACGAAACTCGCTTTCTGCCCATGCGATCCTATTGGATAGATACAACAAAGAGTTGAGGAAGCCATCCCCAACTCTTTGTCCAGACCGGATGAGGCACCTCCGGCATCACGCCTGAGATTCATCCTCCCTCTCAACCGTGCCCCCCTCCTCTTCTCCCTTGTCGGTCGACAGGGACGCCTCTTCCTGGGAAGCATCAGACTCGGGGTCCGTATCGGACGTCACGCCATCTTCTGCTTCCGTGACGACGTCGACCTCGGGTGCCTGGACATCCGAGCCTGCGGGCGCATCCGCAACGGGCGGAGCCTCTGCCTCTGCCTCTGCCTCTGCCACGGCCTCTGCGGAGCGTTCATCAGAGGCGTCACCGCTTGTCCGGCCTTCCGCTCCCCCGCTCACGAACTCCTCTACCGTTACGGGACTTGCCTTGTGACTTGCGATATATTCGTCTACCTCGGCCTGCTCGGCATCGCGCAAATACTCTCGAACGCTCAAGACGATCTTCCTCTGCTCTTCGTCGAACTCCACGACTTTCATCGGAAGCGCGTCCCCTTCAGCGAAATGGTCTTGGAGATGTTTCAAGTCGGGTAGCCCGACTTGGGACACCGGTACGAACCCTTCCACATCGTCTCCCTCCAGGTCGACGACGAGTCCGCGTTCCAGAATACGCGTGATTTTGCCCCGCGTCTGTTGACCCACTGCGTAACGTACAGCCAACTCCGCCCACGGGTTTTCCAACGTCTGCTTGAGGCCAAGCGATATCCGCCTGCGATTCTTGTCGATGCTGAGCACGACAACGTCGACCTCTTCGCCCTTCTTCACGACCTCACTCGGGTGCCGGATGCGCTTCGTCCAAGACATGTCGGAGATATGAACCAGACCGTCGATGCCTTCCTCAATCTCGACGAACGCGCCGAAGTTGACCAGATTTCGCACCCGTCCTCTCAATCGATTGCCAGGCGGATGTCTCTCATCCAGCGTCAGCCAAGGATCGGGGGTGACCTGCTTCAATCCCAATGAGATCTTCTGGCCTTCCCTGTCGACGTTCAAGATCAGGACCTCGACCTCGTCTCCGATAGAAAGGATTTTCGAAGGGTGACGGATGTGCTGAGTCCAGGACATCTCAGAGATGTGCACGAGCCCCTCAACCCCTCGCTCAAGCTCCACGAATGCGCCGTAGTCGGTGATGCTGACCACCCTGCCCGAGACTCGGGAACCTATGGTGTACTTTTCATCGATCTTCTCCCAAGGATGGGGTGTAAGCTGCTTCATCCCAAGAGAGATGCGCTCTCTTTTTTTATCATAGTTCAGCACCTTCACCTGCACCTGGTCTCCGATGCTCAACGCCTCGGAAGGATGCCCGACCCGTCCCCAAGAGATGTCCGTGATGTGCAGCAGTCCATCCAGACCGCCCAGATCGATGAAGCCGCCAAAGTCGGTGATATTCTTGACGGTTCCCTCTCGAACTTGCCCAACCTCGAGCGTTTCAAGAATCTGTTTGCGGAGCCGCTCGCGCTCTTCCTCCAGAACCACCCGCCTGGAAACGACGATGTTACGCCTGGCCTTGTTCAGTTTGATGATACGGAACGGAAAGACCTGATTGATAAACTGGTCAAAATTCTTGACCTGCTTGATGTCGATCTGGGAACCGGGCAGGAACGCGTCCACCCCGAACAGGTCGACGACGATTCCCCCCTTGATCCGGCGCGCCAGACGCCCCTCAACGATCTGATTGTTGTCGTAAGCCTCTTTGATCCTGTCCCAGACCCGCATGAAATCTGCCTTCTGCTTGGACAGGACAATCTGGCCTTCCTGATCCTCAACGGTTTCCAGATAGACTTCGATCTCCTGCCCGACTTCGATTTCCGAAGGGTCGGTGAACTCGGAAACGGAGATCGATCCCTCAGACTTGAATCCGATATCCACAACAACACCGTTTTCATCGACAGCAAGGACGGTCCCGTTGATGATCTCGCCTTCCACAATGTTGTGCATCGTGTCGTCGTAGAGGCTCATCATCTCTTCGAATTCTTCTTCCGAGTACTCGCTTTCGTCAAGCGCCTTCAGGACATCCTCGGAGCGCGTCCGAACCGCTGCGGGGGCGGGGTCTCCTTCCGGCGCCAGTTCCAGCCTCTCCTTTTCTTCCGCTTCAGACATGCAAACACGTCCTCCGTCTTCGAAACCACGATTGACCAACATTGACGTCGCTACGAATCGACTCTGTTTCTGTTTTCAACCGCAAGGAGGTCCCAATGCTTCGATCCTGCACATCACTTCACGGCTAATGGCGTGATAGGTCTCCTTCCGGCTCATCTGCCTTTCATCAACCCGGTTCCGGATCGGCCTGCCGAACCGCACGATAACGGCACTCAGTCCGACCAGGCTCGTCCACACGTTCGTCGTTCCGTAAATATGGGCGGGCACAACCGGAACACCGACGCGGCTTACGATCATGCCGATCCCGGGCTTGGGGTCAAGGAATCGATCACCCTTGTTACGCGTCCCCTCCGGGAAGAGAAACAACGCCCCTCCGGACTTCAGCCGATCCTCCGCCGCGCGCAACGCAGCCCGATCTCCCCTGGACCGGTCGATCGGAATGCCGTTCAACTTCCGAATGAGCCATCCGAGCAGGGGTACCTTGACGACCTCCCTTTTCGTAACATACGAAAGTTCCCGAACGGCCGCAACCCCGATCAGTACGGGATCTATGTAGGAGCGGTGATTGCTCGCCACGATCAATCCGCCTTGGGTCGGAAGGTGTTCGGCCCCTTCAACGCGAAGGCGGAACAAGAGCCGGGAGAGGCCATAGGCGATCCACCAACAGCCTCGGTAAAAGCACCTGGCCCCTTGAATTCTCAATGCACATTCTCGCAGTAGGGTAAGCAGGCCCCTCGATCGACCGCGAGACGGACGACCCGATCTACCTGCGCCTCGATCGAAAGGTCTGACGTATCCAGTTTCACGGCCTCCGAAGCGGGCCACGTCCCGTACCGGCGCTGCGTGGCCTCATCTCGCTCATCCCTGCGACGATTCTCTTCAATCAACGCGGGCAGGTCCACGGTCTCGCCTCGAGCGGCCAGTTCCGCGCCTCGCCTTTTGGCCCGTGAGACCGCATCGGCCACGAGGAAAACTTTGAGCTCGGCATCCGGGAAGACGACGGTACCGGTATCCCGACCCTCCAGCACGATCCCCCCATCCGTGCCGATCTCCTGCTGGCGAGCGACGAGGGTCTCCCTGACCTCCGGGTGCACAGCCACTCGGGAAGCCGCGTCCGAGACCTCCGGAGCCCGAATCGCCTCCGTCACGTCCCGGCCATCCAGCAGAATCCGCTGGCCTTCGGAGCCGTGCCTGAACTCGATACACACTTCTCTGGCCAGACGCGAGCACGGCCCGGGTTCGTCGGGACAGATGCCCGAGCGGATCAACGCAAGGCCAAGCGCGCGATACATCGTACCGGTGTCGAGGTACAAATAGTCGAGCCGACGGGCAACCTCCCTGGCCGTCGTGCTCTTACCCGAGCCAGCGGGCCCGTCGATTGCGATGACAATCCCCCGCTCCCTCACCGCGCCTCCTCAAGTCCGTACCGGTCACAGCCCGACCCGCTCCCGCAAAAGGGCGATTTCAGTCGCAGTAAGGTACCGCCACGCCCCCGCTTCCAGCCCTTCGGCTGTGATTCCAGCGAAGGCGATGCGCTCCAATCGCTCAACCGGATGCCCGATCGCGTTGCACATGCGCTTGACCTGTCGCTTGCGCCCTTCTCCCAAAGACAAGACCAGCACCGCATCCGGCCTGTCGGGCTCCAACAGTTCAACCTCGGAGGGCGCTGTGACACCGTCACTCAGCGTCACTCCTCTCCGGAGCTGTGCGAGCGCATCTTCCGACGGGATGCCTTGAACCTTGACCTGATAGGTCTTCCTCACGCCGTAACGAGGATGGATCAACCTGTGACACAACTCCCCATCGTCGGTCAACAGCAGCACACCGGCCGTGTCCAAGTCCAGCCTTCCTACGGAAAACAGCCTCGGGAGACCTGGCAGAAGCGAGAAAACCGTTTTCGCGTGATGCGGATCGTGGGACGAGACGAGGAAACCAGGGGGCTTGTTGAGGACAGTCGTAGTGAAGGCTTTGGGAGGCTCGACCCGCTTGCCGTCGAAATCCACGCGATCCCTCAAGGGATCGATCCGGATTCCCGTGCGAGCGACAGGCAGCCCGTTCACCCGAACCTTACCCGTCAGGATCAGCCGGTCGCTGGCCCTGCGAGAGGCGATTCCAGACCGAGCCAAGAATCGGTTCAGACGCTCCATCCTGCTTTTTCCCCGGAAAGATGGCCATAGCAAGCCGTCCATTCACGCCGTTCACATCAAGCCGACCGCTCCGGCGTTCCGGTCGATCCAACCGCTTCCACGCCTGCGGTGGACCCGGCCGCCTCGGATTCCGCATCCTTCAACAGTTCCTCGAGTTCGATCAGCTTGGGCAGATCCGACAGCGTGTTTAGGCCGAAATGTTTCAGGAAACCTCGAGTCGTGCCGTAGAGCAGCGGCCGACCCGCCCCTTCGGCCCGTCCTGAAATTCGGAGAAACCCCCTCTCGAGGAGAAGGCGAAGCACGCCATCCACGGTGACGCCACGGATCTGTTCAACCTCTGCTTTGGTCACCGGCTGCTTGAAGGCCACAATGGCAAGCGTCTCCAGCGCCGCCTGGGAAAGCCTCATCGGGACTTTTTCCCGGAACAGGCGAGACAGCCACGGCGCGTAGTCCGGATGAACCATGAATTGGAAGCCGCCGGCAACCTCCGAAATCTTGAAACTTCGACCTGCCTGAAGGTATTCCTCGTTCAGGGTATCGACGTACCTCCTGACGTCGCGCGGACCTGACCCCTGAATCACCGAAGTCAGTGTCCCGATGCCAAGCACATCGTCCGCGGCGATCAACAGGGCCTCGAGAATCGCCCTGTTCTGGGCCTCTTCGTCGGGCGTCATCTCGCCCGCGCCGGATTCCAGCAACGCCGATCTCCCCCGTCTCAAGCCGAGGCCCGGTCTCGGCCGAATATCCAGACATCTCCCTCGGGCACGGCTTGGAGGATCCGAATCTTCCCGGTCCTGATCAGCTCCAGGATGGCGACAAAGGTGACGATGATCACCGTTCGCGGAAGCCCCGCACTCAGATCCGAGAGGGCCACGCGACCCGTTGCCACTAAAGCGTCCAGGATCACCCGGGCGCGCTCTTCCGTGGTCACTTCCGAGCGCCGTATGTTGTGCGTGACCTCTCTAGGCGCAGTATCAAGCGCGAGCTTGTAGGCCTTCAGAAGGTCAAAAAGACCTACCGATCGATATGTCTCAGAGTCGACCCCCTCGGGGCTGCTATTGGATTCCTCGGGCGTCGAAGAGGCACCGCGATAGAAGACGTTGCGCTCGGCTTTCTGTGATTCGCCCATCCAAGAGGCCACTTCCTTGAACTGCTTGTACTCGATGAGGCGCCTCACGAGTTCCTCCCGCGGATCCTCCATCGGCTCGTCTTCTTCCAGGTCCGAGGGCAGCAGCATTCTGGACTTGATCTTCATCAACGTGGCCGCCATCAGCACGAAATCCCCTGCCTGTTCCAGATTCAGTGCCTGGATCATTTCCACATATTCCAGGAACTGCTTTGTAATGTCGGCAATCGGAATGTCATAGATGTCGACCTCGTTCTTCCGAATCAAGAAGAGCAGCAGGTCCAGCGGTCCCTCGAACATCTCCAGCTTGACGCCGTAAGCCTCTTCTCCGGAATCAACGTGAAAGACCGGCATTCAAGTCCCCCTACGCATTCTTACGATCTCCTGGGAGTTTGAGTCCTCTATCGGGTGAAAGTTTCTTGAAACAGGTGTGTCGTCAAGGGCCTTTCTTGGCGGCATTGATGGACCCTCCGACTCGGTTTCGCGCGTATTGAATTAATCCAGAAACAGATACTGCCGCCAGTGCTGGTCCGGCACACCCATCAAATGGCGAACGAACATCATTTTCGTGGGTAAACGGGGCTTGCGTAACAGGGCCAGGCCAGCCTGCTCCGGAGATCGGTCGCCCTTCAAATTGTTACACTTGAGACAGGCACACACCAGGTTGTCCCACGAGTCCACGCCGCCTTGCGTCCTCGGAATCACGTGGTCGACCGTCATCCGTCCACTTCTCGTGCCACAATAGTAACACTGATGTCCATCCCGTTTCAGCACATTTCGCTTGGAGAGGGTGAGTTTCTTCTGCGGGACCCGGATATAGATGTCGAGGCGCACGACGCTCGGAACCGGAAACCGGTCCGTCACAGACCGGATGAAGAGGTCCAAAGACTCGACAACCTCGGCGCGTCCCCGGAAGACCAGAACAATGGCCCGCCTGACGCTGCACACCTGGATCGGTTCGTAGCTTTGGTTGAGGACCAAAACCGACTTGTTGAGCACTGGATTCAACATGACGGAGACGGATGAGGAATTATTTTTTTTAAGTTTATAAAACTAAAATATGTTACATCAAAAAGTCAAGATTTTTCGCACACCCGCTACGGGTTAAATCGTCATTCGTGTTCGACAGCTACTCCTGGAGCAGTTCCGAATAGGCATCCGGCGTCAGGAGTGACTCCAATTCGGTTTGATCTTCGATCTCGACCTTCAAGATCCACCCGGACCCGTAAGGGTCGGTGTTGACCCGCCCCGCGTCCGCGTCCAACGCGGTGTTCACCTCTGCGACCGTTCCAGACACCGGGGCGTAGAGGTCAGCGACCGTTTTGACGGCCTCCAGCGTTCCGTATGCCTCACCCTGTTTGATCCGCCGTCCGACCTCGGGGAGCTCCAGAAAGACCACATCTCCGAGTTCGGATTGCGCATAGTCGGTGATACCCGTCACGCCGACACCGCCTTCCACGCGAAGCCAGTCGTGCTCCGAATTGTAAAGAAGATCGTTGGGGACCTCCGACATCTGCTCACTCCTTTCAAGCGTCATCTCACACATAAGCATCCAGCGTCTGAACAAAATCGGTTGTGATACGCCCAGCCTGAAAGTCAGGGTGGCGAAGCGCCAGAAGGTGGAAGGGAATCGTCGTGGACACCCCTTCGATGACGAACTCCTCCAAGGCACGGAGGATTCGAGCGATCGTCTCTTCCCTCGTCCTTCCGGCCGCAATCAGTTTCGCGAGTAGCGAATCGTACTCGGAAGGCACCTGGTAACCGGCGTAGACGTGCGTATCGACCCGGATCCCCGGGCCCCCTGGAATGTGAAAAGCCGTTATTTTTCCTGGCGTGGGCTGAAAATTGCGGCTCGGGTCTTCGGCGTTGATTCGGCATTCAATCGCGTGTCCAACGGGGACAAACGCAGCGTAAGCCTTTCCCATCGAGCGCCCTGCCGCAATCTGGATTTGGGCCTTTACAAGATCGAACCCCGTTCTTATCTCCGTGATAGGATGCTCCACCTGAATGCGCGTGTTCATCTCCAGGAAATAGTAGTTCTTTTCCTGGTCCACGAGAAACTCCACGGTGCCCACGCTCGAATAGCCGACGCTTCGGGCCGCCAGAACCGCGTCCTTTCCCATCCGCTGCCTGAGGTCTTCATCCACGACAGGAGAAGGGGACTCTTCGATGAGCTTCTGCGCGCGACGCTGCACGGAACACTCCCGCTCGCCCAGGTGAGTCAGATTGCCCTCCTGGTCACCCAAAATTTGAAACTCTACGTGTCTGGCGCCCTCTATCTCCTTCTCCAGATACAACCCGTCCGACACGAACGCCGCCCCCGCCTCGGCCTTCGCGATCTGCCAGGCCTGTTCCAGCTCACCTTCGGACCGAACCGTACGCATCCCTCGCCCGCCCCCGCCGGCGACCGCCTTCAACCGAAGCGGATATCCGATTCCCGAAGCGGCCGCTCTGGCTTCATCCAAATCTGAAACCACCCCAGATCCCGGCGAGAGAGGGATTCCTGTCTCCAACATCGTCCGTCGAGCCGTGGCCTTGTCCCCCATCAATCGAATGGCCTCCGTCGGGGGCCCGATAAACGTGATCCCGCACGCCCTGCAGATCTCCGCGAACTCCGCATTCTCAGCAAGGGGACCGTATCCAGGATGAATGCCATCGGCGTTCGTGATTTCCGCGGCACTCAGGATGCGGGCGACATTCTGATAACTCTCGTCGCTCGGGGGCGGTCCGATGCAGACGTCCTCGTCGGCCAGACCGACGTGCAGCGAATTCGTGTCGGCCTGGGAATGAACGGCAACGGTCCTGATTCCAAGCTCCTTACAGGCCCGTATCACCCGGAGCGCAATCTCGCCCCTATCGGCCACGAGGATCTTTTCGAACGAATGCAAACCTGACTGGGCAGTTGTCAACGGAGGAACGCTGCTGGAGGGGAGCCTAGAGGGGCTCCAGGAGGAAAAGCGGCGTGTTGTACTCGACAGGACTTTCGTTTTCTACCAGGATGCGTACGACCTTGCCTTTGATATCCGATTCGATTTCATTCATGATTTTCATAGCCTCGATGATCCCCAGGGTTTGGCCCGGCGTCACCGTGTCACCCTCTTCCACGTGAGGGGAGGCGTCGGGCCCCGGCGCCCTGTAAAACATCCCCACCATCGGGGAATGGATGGTATGCAGGCCGCCTGAAGCGTCCTCCGTGGGCGGAGGCGTGGCCCGCTCGGGCACAACCCGGTAACCGGGGAGGGCGGGGCCCTCCTCGAACGCCTTGACCACGCGGATCCTGCCCTTCCCGAAAAGGCCCCGCTCAACCTCGATCTCCTTGACGTTCTCCTCTCCAAACAAGCCCATTAACTCGCGGATGACCGCGATCAGGCGCCTGGAAAATCTCACCACGCCTCCTTCTCAGACGCGCTCGACATAGGCATCGCTTCGGGTGTCAATTTTGAGGATATCTCCGGTCTCAATAAACAATGGGACCTGAACGGAAGCACCTGTTTCCAAAACCGCGGGCTTGGTGCCGCCACTAGCGGTGTCGCCCCGGATCCCGGGATCGGTCTGCACGACTTTCAACGCCACGAAAATGGGAAGCTCCACGCCAAGGGGATTGTGCTCCGCAACGAGCACTTCCACGATTTGATTCTCCTTGAGGTACCGGACCGCATCGCCAACCGTCTTGGTGTCCAGCTCGAACTGGTCATACGTCTCATTGTCCATGAAGAAGTACGTCTCACTCGACCGATAGAGGTGGCGCATCTTTCGCCGCTCAAGCCGCACATCTTCGACCCGTTCTCCGGAACGAAACGTGCGATCGATCACGGCGCCCGCCTTCACGCTCTTGAGTCGCGTGCGAACGACAGCGGCGCCCTTGCCAGGCTTATAGGGTTCAAACGCGATCATGGAATAGAGCTGTCCGTCCAAACGCAGTACCATTCCGTTCCGAAATTCAGAAGTCGCAGTCAATGGCGAACGCTCTATCCCTGTTCGAAGCTTTCCTAAGACGCCGATTATCATCCGGCATTTTACGACGGGAGTATAGGGAAATGCCCGCAAATTGTCAACGCCGTCCAACTGACTGTCTTCTGGGCCGACTCGGATGCCGTGACCGTCTGGCCCGAAAGATCGCCTCGGCAGATCTGGAAACCGAGCGATTTTAATTTAACCAATCAAGACCGAAAATCTACCTCGAAAATGAAGGCGGCGGCCGATCCGGAGGACCTATCCCTGTGAATTGCCTTGTCTGAGCCTAGTGCCGATGCTATATTTGAACGATGGCTTGATCAGAGGTTTGGCACGCGCTCTTGTGAGCAAACCATGGACCTTCTCAGACTCTTCATCTCTTTTTCGAAGGCAGGCATTTTCGCCTATGGGGGCGGTCCTTCGATGATTCCCCTCGTACAGGAGGAGGTTGTCGATATCCACCACTGGATGACCATCGAAGAGTTCACGGACACACTGGCGATGGGATACGCGCTCCCGGGACCGATCGCCACAAAGATGGCCGCCTACATCGGTTACAAGGTCGCCCACGTTCCCGGTCTTCTCATGGCCCTCTTCGGTACGATATTTCCCTCTCTCCTGATGATGATGATCCTTGGCATCTCCTTCATGGCCTATAAGGACACGCCCGTCGTCCAGGCCATGCTCAAGGCCGTCCGGCCAGCCGTGGTCGGTCTCCTGGTCGTCGTGGTCTGGGAGATGACTCCCAAGGCGGTCAACTCCTGGCACACGGCCCTCATCGCGGCGGCGGCGTTCGTGGCGATCGGTTGGCTGAATCTGCACCCTGCCATCGCGATCGTAGCCACGGCAGCGCTCGGACTGGTCGTCTACAGGTAACGAGTCGGCGCATTCCTGCTCTGATGAACGTCCCCGGCACATTCGAAGACGCCTCACGATTCTCGCACTATGCCCGGTTGGCCGCCAAGGCCCTGAAAAACGAAATTCTGACCCGACCTGAAATCCGCTCCGTCCTCCGCTGCCCCGACGATGAGCTCCTCCTCCTCCTGCGTTCGGCGTTCCGCGTGCGGGAACATTTCTTTGGGCGCCGTGTCCATCTGCACCTTCTGATGAACGCGAAGAGCGGCCTCTGTCCTGAAGACTGCGCTTACTGTTCGCAGTCCTCCGTCTCTACGGCGCCCGTCGAAAAATACCCGTTGCGCTCGAAAGCGCAGATCCTCCAGGCCGCGCTAAAGGCAAAGGAGGCGAAGGCGCTGCGGTTTTGCATCGTCACGAGCGGAAGAAGGCCAACCCCCCGCGAAGTGGGAGAGATGGCTGAAGTCGTCAGAGAGGTCAAGCGATCGGTCGACATCCAGGTCTGTTGTTGTATGGGCCTTTTGGATGAAGAGAGCGCCCGTGCCCTTAAAGCGGCCGGTGTGGATCGGGTGAACCACAACCTCAACACGAGTCGCGGTTACCACTCGGAGATCTGCACCACCCACACCTATTCGGATCGGATGAAGACGCTGTCCGTCCTGAAGAAGGTCGGCCTCTCCATCTGCTGCGGGGGCATCATCGGAATGGGAGAAGACGAGGGGGACATCATCGACCTTGCGTTGGCGCTCAGAGTGCTCGACGTCGATTCCATCCCGGTCAATTTCCTCCATCCCATCCCGGGCACGCCCCTGGAGTCGAGCCATCAACTGACGCCACAATTTTGCCTGAAGGTCCTTTGCCTATTCCGATTTCTGAATCCGGACAAAGAGATCCGCGTGGCAGGAGGCAGAGAATTCAACCTGCGGTCCCTTCAGGCACTTTCCCTCTACCCGGCCAACTCCATGTTTGTGGATGGCTACCTGACGACCGGCGGGCAGGGCGTCTATGAGGCTCACCAGATGATCGAAGACCTGGGCTTCGAGATCGAGACAGGCAGCGAGATCGCAGCGCCCGGTTTTTCAGGCGACGAGAGACGAACAACAGTCGACGAAAATGTGGACTTCAGATAAAACGTACGATGTCATCGTGGTCGGCGCAGGGCACGCCGGAACCGAGGCGGCTTTGGCCGCTGCCCGAATCGGCTGTCAGACGCTCCTGCTGACGATGAACCTGGACACCGTCGCGCAGATGTCGTGTAATCCGGCTGTCGGGGGTATCGCCAAGGGTCATATGGTTCGCGAAATCGACGCGCTCGGCGGAGAAATGGCACTCAATATCGACGCGACAGGGCTTCAGTTCCGGATGCTCAACCGCCGAAAGGGGCCTGCCGTGCAGGCGCCCCGAGCGCAGGCCGACAAGAAGGCCTATCAACTCAGAATGAAGCGCGTCGTTGAAGGTCAGCCCGGCCTGGACCTCAAACAGGGCGCGCTCGAGGAACTGCTCGTCGACGGTTCTCGCGTGAAGGGCATCGTGACCGAGTCCAAGCAGGTCATCCTGGGTGCGACGGTCATCCTGACTACAGGAACGTTCCTCAAGGGGTTAATCCACGTCGGTGACCGGAGCTATGGGGCGGGTCGTGCGGGCGAGCCTCCGGCGGAGCGCGCATCGGAGACGTTGCGCGGTCTGGGGTTTGAGCTGGGTCGACTCAAGACGGGCACGCCGCCCAGGGTGAACGCCCGAAGCATTGACTTCGCTCAGACCGAAAAACAGCCGGGAGATGCGCGCCCCAGGCCCTTCTCCTACCAAACCGAAGCGATCACTCGAGCACAGCTCTGCTGCCATCTCACGCACACAACGCCGAAGACGCACGACATCATAAGAGAAAATCTGGGCCGGTCTGCGCTCTACAGCGGCCGGATTGCGTCCGCAGGCCCGCGTTACTGCCCTTCGGTCGAAGACAAGATCGTCAAGTTTCCCGATCAGGAACGTCATACAATCTTTCTCGAGCCAGAGGGATATGACACCCTGGAAGTCTACCTGAACGGGCTGTCCATGAGCCTGCCGGAAGAGGTTCAATTGAACGTCGTGAGGAGCATTCCCGGCCTCCGCAACGCCGAGATCATGCGGCCGGCATACGCGATCGAGTACGATTATGTACCCCCCACGCAGATCCGGCCCACGTTGGAGACCAAACCGATCGTAGGCCTCTATTTTGCGGGACAGATCAACGGGACGACCGGTTATGAGGAGGCTGCGGCTCAGGGCGTAATGGCCGGGATCAACGCGGCGCTCAGCGTGAGAGGAGAGGCGCCGTTGGTCCTGGACAGATCCCTGGCCTATATCGGCGTATTGATAGACGATCTTGTCACGAAAGGAGCCGACGAACCCTACCGGATGTTCACCTCCTTGGCAGAATATCGTCTCCTGCTCAGACAAGACAACGCCGATCTACGGCTCACTGGGCTGGGACGCCGCGTCGGACTCGTCGGGGATGACGCCTACGATCGTTTCTCAAGGCGAAGGGCGTCCATCAAAAGGGAGCGCGCGCGCATCGAGCGAGAACGGCTTGCTCCTTCAGAGGCGCTGCGGGCCTACCTCGGTGCAGCCGACTCCTCGGTGGTGTCCCAGCCGGTTTCACCGGCCGACCTGATTCGACGCCCGGAACTCGACTACGGCGTCGTTGCACGTTTCTGCCCCGCGCGCTTCGCGCTGACCGACGACGAGAAGGAATCGGTCGAAATCGAGGTCAAATACGAAGGCTATATCAAGAGACAGGAGGCGCAGGTTGCCCGTTTCAGGGGACTGGAGCATCGAAGGATCCCTGAAAGTCTGGATTACGGATCCGTGCCCGCCCTGTCGCGGGAGGCCGCCGAAAAGTTTTCCAGGGTACGGCCGAGATCGCTGGGTCAAGCATCCCGGATCCCCGGCGTTTCTCCGGCAGATATTTCGGTACTCATGGTCATCTTGAAGCAGAGGCGACAGGCGTGAGCCGAGAAAAAACCGCGCGCTTGATGAATGCCGTCCGCCGGCCGCAAACGGCGGCACGAGGGGCGCACCCCCGTGGTTCTCGCTCACGATGTCCGGATCCGCAAACGCCTGGGTAAAGACAAGGACGGGCTGACAGCGGGTGGGCGGTGATCCCGGTTCCGCGTCCCGGCGGCGGTCCGCGGACGCGAAGATCATCGCCAAGGTCCGTTGGATCGCACGGGCCTCCATCCTTTGATCCGTCGCGATCATCGCCGTTTGGGAGAGCTGCCGACTCCCGAGCGAACCATGTCGTGCTCGTATGGCAAGCTTCTGCCGTCATTGAGATTGCCTTCCCGTATCGAACCGGTCTCGACCGGCCAGTCGCCATAAAAAGTCCCTGAGAAACGTGAGTGAACGCCCGCCTGATGTCCGTTCCAGTCGGCATAAAGATCGTTGCCCAGAATCGCAGGGCCAGACACGACTACCAGATCCTCGACACGGTTGAGGCCGGCATCGAACTTCGGGGGACAGAGGTCAAATCCCTTCGAGAGGGCGGGACCAGCCTGGGAGACAGCTACGCAAGGGTTGAAAATCGTCAGGCTTTCCTGCACAACCTTCACATAAGCGAGTACTCGCAGGGCAACCTATTCAACCATGATCCGCGCCGAAGTCGCCGCCTCCTACTCCACAGACGGGAGATCGATCGGCTGAGGGGACGCGTGGATGAGAAGGGACTCACGCTCATCCCACTCAAGCTCTACTTCAAGGGCGGCAAAGCCAAGGTCGAACTCGGCTTGGCGCGAGGCAAGCGCGAACGCGACCGACGCCGTGATATCGCGCGCCGGGAGGCTCAGCGGGAGATGGAAATCGCCCTCAAGCAAGCCCATTCACGCCGAAGAGTGCGATGAGCGTCCCACGAACCGGTCTGTCTTGCGTCCTGCTTCTCCTGCTCCTGCCTTCTCCCACGATGAGCGCTTCGAAGGGTCCCCCACCTGTAGCGTCTATCGGGGGCCGCGCCTATTTCTCGTTGGAAGACCTGGCATCGGGCCTCGGCGGATATCTCCTGAAACATCGCCTGAAAAGGAAGGTCGAGCTCAGAATGCGGGGCGACAGGTTTGTTTTCACTTGGCTCTCTTCGGTCGCGGTTGTCAACGACGTAGACCACAGGATGCCGAGGGAAACGAAACTTCGAAACGGGGTCTTGCACGCACCTGCCCACGCGTTCCTGGCCCTGCTGGCCGAGACGCTGCCCGGACATCCCTGGATCAGGGCGCTGAAAAAAGAGTCTACGCAAACCGCAGGTGTCACCTCATCACTCAAGAAAGATCTCCGTCAGTCTGAAACGGCCCGAGCGCGTTGGATTCTGAATAAGGTTGTCATCGATCCAGGCCACGGCGGCAAAGATCCGGGGGCGATCGGACCCGGCAAGACGAAAGAAAAACAGATCACGCTCCAGGTCGCCAAGCGTCTAAAGGCTGTGCTGGAGCGACGGCTCCGCATCAGCACGATGCTTACGCGAGAGAAAGACACCTTCGTCTCGCTCGGACAGCGCGCGAGAATGGCAATCGAAACCCAGGGGAAACTGTTTGTCAGTCTTCACTGCAACGCAAGCCGAAAGCGAGTGTCCAGGGGCTCCGAAGTCTACTTTCTGTCCGATGCCAAGACTAAAGAGGCGGCAGAGGTGGCCAGGCGCGAAAACGCGGCGGTTCTCTTCGAGGGAGACGGCTCGTCCCTCGAAGGCGACTTGGGCGATGAAATCATGAACATCCGTTTCGGCATGCTCTCAAGCACGTTTTTGAGGGAAAGTCAGGAAATGGCCGCCCTGATCGGATCCGAGATTTCAAGCTCCTTCCGTGACCTCGAGGATCGCGGCGTGAAACAGGCGGACTTCTACGTCATGCGCGGCACGATGGGCGCGATGCCTTCCGTGCTGGTCGAGATTGGCTTTATTTCGAATCCATCCGAAGAGAAACGGCTCCGAAAGGGTGTCTTTCAGCAGGAGATGGCGGAGGCGATCGGCCGTGGGATCGCCAAATTCAAACGCCGATACGAAGGACAGATCGCCGAATCAAATTAGAGCATCGCCGAAAAATGGCGCAGAGTTTGCAAAGCCGAACGGGGAATCCACTGCAAATGCGACCGGGGAGCTGGAGCATATGAACCCCAATTCCGGTTATTTCTATGATCCCCACGTCGTGGCCGGACCCCACGGGGAGATCAAGCTCTCCCCCGGCATCGAGGCCAAGTGCAGGTGCGACGGGCGTCCCCCCTACCTCGCCTTCGACGACCCTCGGACCGAGCCCACGTGGTGCGTCTGCAGGCCCTACCGTTTAAAGATCCGACAGATCGACCGACTGATCCGGGAGTCCGGTATTCCAACCCGGTTTCAGCACAAATACCTGAATGACTTTCAAGAGGTCGATCCAGACGGGCGCCCCATCCCCGGAGCAAACCTGCTCAAGGGCCGGGTTTCAACGCTCGTCGATCGGTATGGTGAAATACGCGGGACGGACAACCATCGGCTTTCTCCCGCAAGGGGCCTCTTTCTTTGGGGAAAGCCCGGGACCGGAAAGACGCTGCTCTCCTGCGTCGCCTTGAATGAACTCGTGTTCAACTGCGTCCAGCCGGGGAAATTCATCGGACTTTCACGCAGGTTTTTCCAAACCTTGAGACATACGTTCGATGAAGGCAGCCCCACGCGTGGCCAAGCCATTCCAATCCTGGAGACCTTAAGCAAGGTGCCTTTTCTCGTGATCGACGACCTGGGCGTCCAACGGGATACCGATTGGGAAGTGGAGATGCTCTACAACCTCGTGGATGCACGCTACACCGGACAGCTCCTGACTTTCGTGACCACGAACAAGAACGTAGACGAACTCAAGGGACTCGCTGACGGGCGCATCTACTCCAGGTTCCTGGAGATGTGCTACATCATCCACGTGCAGGGCTCCGACTATAGACGACACGCTCAGAAGTTTTGATTCAAAGGAGGATGCATGCGCCTTCGCGTAGATGGACGAGGGCCGAATGAGCTCCGGCCCGTAAAGATCACGAGGGGTTTCATGAAGTACGCGGAAGGGTCCGCTCTCGTGGAGATGGGCGAAACCAAAGTCATCTGTACGGCCAGCATCGAAGACCGGATCCCCGGATTCCTGGCCGGGAAGCGCTCAGGGTGGCTGACGGCGGAATACGCCATGCTGCCCCGCTCCACGCAGACGCGCACCTTCAGAGAGACGAGGGGCGTAAGAGGGCGAAGCCAGGAAATCCAGCGACTCATCGGCCGCTCCCTCCGCGCTTCCATCGACCTGAAAAAGCTGGGTGAATCTACCGTTTGGGTAGACTGCGACGTGCTACAGGCCGACGGCGGCACGCGAACGGCAGCCATCTCTGGAGCCTACGTCGCGGTTGCCGATGCGATGTCGCGTCTTTTGCAGGACGGACGGATAGAGGCCAACCCGATCCTGGATTCCGTGGCCGCCGTCAGCGTAGGCATCGTTGATGGAGAGCCCGTCGTCGACCTGTGTTACAAGGAGGACGTTTCAGCGGAAGTCGACATGAACGTCGTGATGACGGGAAAGCGTGGGCTGGTTGAAGTCCAGGGCACGGCAGAAGGCGATCCCTTCAGCATGGACGAAATGGACGTGATGATGGGTTTGGCCCGTCGAGGCATCGAACAGATCACCGCGGTCCAGGGCCGGGCCCTCTCCACCCCGCTGGAACGCCCATGAAAACGGTCCTCGTCGCGACCCGGAACAAAGGCAAACTGGAAGAGATCCGCGCCATCCTCGGGTCTGAGCTGAACCTGAAATCGCTCTTCGATTTCGGCGAGATTCCTGACGCGGTTGAGGATGGAGAAACGTTTGAAGCCAACGCCCGCAAAAAAGCCAGCGCCGTCTCCCGGTCGACCGGCTGCGTGGCCATCGCGGACGATTCAGGTCTTGTCGTTGACGCCCTCTCCGGCGCGCCGGGCGTCCATTCCGCGCGGTTTGCGGGTCCTCACGCCACAGATGCCCAGAACAACGCCAAACTCCTCGCCCTCATGGAGGGTCTACCCAAAGAAAAACGGACCGCCCGCTTCCGATGCGTCATCGCTGTTTCAACGCCGGAAGGGTCGATCCGAACCGCCCGCGGTGAATGCGAGGGGCGAATCCTGGAAGCCCCTGTCGGACGGGGCGGGTTTGGCTACGATCCCCTTTTTTTTCTGCCCGAGTTGGACGAGACCTTTGCCGAACTCCCTTTCGTAAGAAAGAACCAGATGAGCCACCGGAGTCGAGCACTTCAAGCCGCTCGGCCTCTGGTGGAAGAAGCGCTCCGTTCCTCTTGCAGGCTAGACGTCTGCAGGGCAACGGGAGATTCGCCAAGCCACACGAGGCGATAGATACCGATCCACAGCCGTCCCAGCGTATCTGGCGTTACCTGAAACGCTGGCGCCCGTTTCCGGTCTGGCCTCCGCCGAGTAGCTCCGTGGGGCGGTGCCAACGTGAGCCTGCCTGCACACACGCCGGGCCGGGCCGGCCGAGAAGGCCGGCCCTATTCCTCATCCGCGCCCGCTTTCCGTCGCCTTCGATATCGATTCACCCGCCGAACACAGATCCAGAGCAACCCGACCAGCGCAAGGTACTTCAGCACCTCCCAGCCGATCCCGCACCACCCGAGGATCGTGGGCCAGAGAGCGAAGACAGAAAGCAGAATAAAGAGGTCTTCGACGCCCATCCAGAATCGATCACCGTCCCGCTTTGCCACAGCCTGAACACCTCCTGCCTTGGCGGACTCCGCTACCGCACTGCGTCCTGGTTCGGACCCACGCCCTGAAGATAAGAGTAGACCTGATAGTTTCTGTAAACCAGCTTTACGTAGTTTCGGGTTTCTCGATACGGAATACTTTCTACAAACGTGTCTACGTCGTCGTCCGGGAACCGCTTCGACCAGCGTCTGGCGGCATTCAGACCGGCGTTGTAGGCACACAGCGCCAAGCCCAGGCGCCGCTTTTCAATCCTGTCGAAAAATCCGAGGTGGTCCGACAAGTGGCGAGCCCCGAATTGAATCGACGTGCGCGGGTTCCAGAGGTCGTCCAAAGAAAAGTCTCGAAGGCGCGCCTGGCGCGCAAGCAGGCGTCCGGTTGCCGGCATGATCTGCATCAACCCGCGGGCGCCAGCCCTTGAAAGCGCCCTTTCATCGAACGCGCTTTCCTGCCTGATGATGGCCAAAAGCAGGTTGGGGTCGAGGTCCAACTGTTGTGCGGCATGGCTGATCTCTCCCCAGTAATAGGTCGGATACAGCCTGCGGAAGGAGGAAAGCGTCGTCGGCACACCTTCCTGCTGCTCCAGATTCAAGATCTGATTCGAGAGGCCAAGGGCCAGATTCATCTCGCCGATGCGTTCGTACCGCTGCTGAAGGTGGCTCAGCGCAAACCGGTCGCCCGCGTATGTCCGTCTTGCGCGCGCATATTCCCGCTCTGCCAACCCGTAGAGCCCCAACGAAGCCAGGATGTCTCCCTTCGTCAGATTCGGAAACGGCGGATCGCCTTTCAGGTCGGCCGAAACGGGCAACGCCGGGCCGGTCGGATAGACCTCCGAAGCCATTCCCAACGCATCTCGGGCCCGCGCCGAATAGTAGGAGGTCGGGAACCCCTCGGCCGCCTGCGCCATCCGCGCCGCAGCCTCCTTCTCACTTCCGACGCGGCGGTAACACTTTGCCGCCCAGTAAAGGCCCTGATCTCTTAGATGGCTCTTCTTCGTATGATTGGCGAGCCCAATGAACGTGCGAGCAGCCCGCTCGAACGCCCCGATCTGATAAAGGGCGAATCCAGCACGCCACCTGGCCTTGTCCGCAAACGAGCTGCGGGGATAGCGGGAAGCCAGCTTCAAGAAACGCCTGCGCGCCTCCCCGTGCTTTCCTCGGCGCTCGTAGGCCATCGCCGCATTCCATAGGGCCTCGGCAGCCCCCTTCATGGAAGGATAACGTCTCGCGTAGGCCTCGAACTGCGCTGCCCCTTTCACGTCTCTCCCGGTCTTCACGGCGCAGCGTCCGAGCTCGTACAATGCCTTGGGTACGGCGTAGAGCCGGAAGGCGTTCTCAAAGGCCTGCTCCGCCGCCCGGAATTGACGCCGATCGAAATGCACGACTCCCAGTTCATACTGGGCCCTGCCTCTCCAGTGATGTTTGGATGACGCTCGAACGATTTGCTTGAAAAGGGCCTCTGACTGACGCAGCTTTTTGTGCGCCCTGTAAGCAACCCCGCCATAGAATCGTTCACGAGTATGCGTCAGGGGCGCCATCTCCCGGAGGGCCTCCAACGCCTCTGGCGTTTCCGGGTAGTCTCTAATGAGACGGAGTCGAACCTCGCGCGCCTCCGTGGCGTCCCCCGATGCGTCCAATCCGGACGCCAGCCCGACGAGCGCCCTCACCTCCTGATCGCCGATGCCCAGAAGCCGGCGGTAGAGCGCGACGGCTTCTGACGGTCTTTGCTGCGAAAGAGCGAGATCGGCCGCCCTCAAGACGGCCCGATCCTTCAACACGCTGGCCGGCTGAAGGGTCGCCACGCGCCGATAGAGGGACGCCGCCCGCTCTGACTGACCCATGGCCTCCAGACACTCCGCCCGCCAGAAAGTCAGATAGTCTTGAATGGGCGCCATCTTTCCGTCCAGCGCCTGGAATCCGGAGCGCGCCGCGCCAAACCGACCCAAAGACTTTTGGCAGATCGCGCGCTGCAGCAGAATTCGGTTCTCGACCCATGGATCCAGTCCCTTCGTCTCGAGACCGGAGAGCAGCCGGAGCGCCTCTCCGTATTTTTCCTGGTCGATCAACAGCTCGGCGTGGCGGACCGGACCGAGTCGCTCGCTCATCGCCAGCCGCTCCGGGCTACACAACAGCGCCAGGGTCAAGACCGCCACGCCGCAAACCGCGGTCCAGAACGGCTTGCCAAGGCCGGTGCCTCTTTCCATCCGTCCGTTCACGCGCCCTGAATCCTTTGGAAAATGACTCTAGGTCCCAATTATTCAAAAACTTAAGAACAAACTGGAGGGATTGTCAACCCCAAAGGAGGAAAAGTCGGGCCGGCCTCCCGATTTCACAAGATCGTTGCGCAGCGGCGAAGCGGGTGCTATCTTACTTCTGCAAAATCATCGACTGGAGGGAAGGTCGGAATGAGAACGAAGGTGCTGGGCCGAACCGGACTGGACGTCCCGATCGTGGGCATGGGGGCGGCCTTTGTCGGCATCCCGGAACCCAACCTGGCCGTGCTCGAATACGGGGGACAGTCGGGACAGATGGACATCGAGTTGGGCGTGAAGGCCATACACGCTGCCATCGAGGCCGGCTGCACCTTCGTCGATACGGCGGCCCTTTATGGCGCCGGCCGCAGTGAAACGATCATCGGCCGCGCGCTGAGAGCGCGTCCGGACCTCGCCGCCCGAACGACCGTGACGACGAAGGTCGGGCAAAGCCACAACCTGGCTCGCGATTTTACCTACGACGCGATCTTGCGAGACGTCGAACAGAGCCAGAAACGACTCGGGATCGAACAGTTTCAGATCCTCTACATTCACGACGCGATGGGCTTCTCCATGGATCTCGTGCTCGGAAAATACGGCGCCCTCGCAGCACTCAGGAAACTTCAGAATGAGGGCGTGGTTCGTTTCGTGGGTTCGGCCGCAAACGATCCGGAGACAAACGCAGACTACCTTGAAACGGGCGAATTCGACGCCGCTGTGTCGGCTGACTCCTGGAGCATGCTGAATCAGCTCGCCGCTCGCCGCGTCCTGCCCGCGGCGGAGAAACACGACATCGGTATCGTCACGGCGACGCCGTTGGAGCGGGGCGTCCTCGCGACCGGCCCGTCCGCAGGCACGAACTACCTGGACCGAAACTTCAGCCCGGCCTGCCTGGATCACGTGACGCGAATCCAGAATCTGTGCCAGGACTACCAGATCCCGATGGTGGCCGCAGCCCTGCAATGGTGTACACGGCACCCCCAGGTGGCCGCCACGATTCCCGGAGCCCGAACGCCGAAGGAAGCCGTCGAAAACGTCCGCGCGGGGGAGGCCGAAATCCCCGAAGCATTCTGGAAGGATCTGGAACCGTTCGTCCGCCACTGGGAGGCGGGCGTGGATTGCTGAGCGCAGACGGCGGACAACGGACGACGGACCGCCCGAGGTCAGACAGCCGCGGTCCATACCTGATCCGCGGTCTTGCATCGCTTGCCTTGATCCCAAGGAGACACGATGTCGGTCGAGCTTACCCTTCTTGGCACCGGCACCCCGACTCCCCTCGTTCACCGCGCGGGATCCAGCTATCTCGTCAAGGTGTGCGACCAATATCTGCTGTTCGATTGCGGTCCCGGAGCGGTTCGGCGGCTCCTCAGAAAGGGTCTCTCGCCCACCCGTATCCACACGCTGTTCCTCACACATCTGCACTACGACCATTGCGTGGACTACGGCTACTTCGTGCTCGTTCGGTGGGATCAGGGCGTCGGCAGGATTCCGGACCTGAACGTGTTCGGTCCGGAGCCCACGGCCCGGATGACCGACCTGCTGTTCAACGAATCCGGCGTCTACGGCCCCGACTTGGCGGCGCGAGCGCTCGGTCGAGGGGGTCAGTTCGTGTGTCAGCAGAGGGGCGGCACGCTGCCCAGAAGGCGCCCGATGCCGGCCGTGACCGAGGTGGTGCACGGTGCCGTGATCGAGAAAGACGACTGGAGCGTCAAAGTCGCTGAAGTCGTCCATGCCCAGCCCCACCTGATCTGCATGGCCTACCGGCTGGATACGCACGGCAAGTCGATCGTCTTCGGAGGAGACACCGCACCCACCGAACGGCTCACCACCCTGGCCGATGGCGCGGACGTGTTGATCCATATGTGTCACCTGGTGAACGGCGTGGTGACCGATCCGAGAATTACGGGCGGCTGCTCGGGGCACCTGGACTCGGCCAGGACGGCGCGCGACGCCAACGTCAAGACGCTCGTCCTGGTCCATCTCACGGAACAGATCGAGCAGGTCGGCATCCGCGAACGCGTCCTCTACGAGGCGGGCGAGATCTTCGACGGACATATCATCTTCGCGGAGGATCTGCTCAACGTCCCGCTCGAAGACATCGCCCCTCAGGCGATTCGATGAATCCGGGGCGAGAGAATGCGACGCGTCCGCTCGCCGGCCGGCGGCCTCTCCCGGCGGCGCGCCCTCTGATCTCGGACTGACCATGGCAAATTCCAAAGCACTCATCACCGGCATCACGGGCCAGGACGGCTCTTATCTCGCAGAGTTCCTGCTCGAAAAGGGCTACGAAGTCCACGGCACCGTGCGGCGCGTGGCGCTGGATGACCAGGAACAGAGGCTGGGCCGGGTCCGACACCTCATGGACAGGCTCCAACTGCATCCCGCGTCTCTGGAGTGCTACCCGAGCATCTGTAATGTGATCGAGACGGTCCAACCGGACGAGTGTTACCACCTGGCGGCACAGAGTTCCGTCCCATTCTCCTTCCGGGATGCCTTTTCAACCCTGAACACGAACATCAACGGCACGCATTACGTCCTGTCGGCGCTGCATCACTTCAGGCCCGGCTGTCGGCTCTACTTCGCCGGCTCGAGCGAGATGTTCGGCAAAGCTTCGGAAGTCCCCCAGAACGAAACGACGAGATTCCACCCCCGCTCACCCTATGGCATCTCCAAAGTTGCCGGCTACGACCTGACGCGGAACTATCGGGAAGCCTACGACCTCCACGCATCCAGCGGCATCCTCTTCAACCACGAATCCCCTCGCAGGGGTTCAGAATTCTCGACGCGGAAGATCAGTTTGCACGTGGCCAGGATCAAACTCGGACTCACCGACCACGTCGCCTTGGGAAACCTGGAGTCCAAGCGAGACTGGGGGCACGCCAAGGAATACGTCAAGGCCATGTGGCTCATGCTGCAGCAAACCGAGCCTGACGACTACGTGATCGCGACCGGTGAAACCCATTCCGTAAGAGAGTTTGCCGAGATTGCCTTCAGGCACGTTGGACTGAACTATGAAGCGCACGTCCAGGTTGATCCCCAACTCTTCAGGCCCGCGGAAGTCGAGTTTCTGATCGGGGACGCCGGCAAGGCCAAAGAAAGACTGGGATGGTCATACGACCGATCCTTCGAGGACCTCGTCATCGAAATGGTTGAGGCCGACTTGGCACGCTTCGCGAAAGACCTCTGACCTCCGCGTCTGTTCCCCGTTGCACATGACAAAACGGTCATTTCTGCTGGGGTTGGGCCTCGCCGTATTGGCCAACCTCTGGATTCCCTATTCCAACCTGATCGTACGCTCCTCACGGGCCGACTACGCCCACCTCTCCGTTGCCTTTCTGGTCCCTTTCATCTGCTTACTCGGCGTCAACCTTCTGCTGGAACGCCGTGGCCGCGGCCTTTCTCCTTCTGAACTCCTCACCACCTGCTGCATCGGCATGGTCGCCGGGAACGTGCAGGGAGAATGGCTTGCCGACTACCTCCTCCCGACGGTTACCCAGCCGCTCTACTTCGCCAGCGCGGAGAACCGATGGGAGGAGTTCCTGCTCCCGCACATACCGGCCTGGACGATCGTCTCCGACAACAGGGCGATCGTCGGATTCTACGAGAGCCTCCCCGAAGGCGCCGAGCTCCCGTGGCGGCCGTGGATCGTGCCCGCCTTCTGGTGGGGCGGCTTCCTGGGGTCCGTCCTGCTGGCAAACGTCTGTACGGCGGTCATCCTTCGCAAACAGTGGATGGAAAACGAGCGCCTGGCCTTCCCGATCGCGACCGGTCTGCTGGCGTTGACCGGTGCCTCCGGGTCGCAGGGCACGCTCTCCACGCTGCTTAGATCCCGGCTCTTCCAGGCCGGGGTCGGTCTGGTCCTCGGCGGCATGGCCTGGAACATCCTCTCTTGGTTCTTTGTCTCCGTCCCCGAACTGCCGCACCTCTTCCTCCGAGGAGAAGGCATCCCGACCGCAAAGGGATTTCCCGGCTTTGTGCTCAAAGTCCACCCCATGTCCATGGCCTTCGCCTACTTCTGCAAGTCGGAGGTCTTGGTCAGCATCTGGCTCTTTCATCTGCTTGCCATCCTGCAGGTCGGAATTCAGAACCGCATCGGGTTCGACATCGGCGGACCCGACCCGTGGTGCTCCTTCGACGCTGCGATCGGGTGGCAGAGCTTCGGGGGGATGATCGTCTTTGTCGGATGGGGGCTCTGGATCGCCCGCTCGCACATCGCGGCGGTCTGTCGCAAGGCGTTCACGAAAACGGGTGAGATCGACGACTCGAGCGAGCTCCTGTCCTACCGGACCGCGGTCTGGCTGCTGATCGGTTGTGCCGTCTACATCAGCCTCTGGCTGCACCGGGCCGGAATGGCCTTGGGACCGTTCCTGGCTTTCGGGTTCGGCACGGTCGTCCTCTATGTGGGTCTGGCACGCATCATCGTGGAGAGCGGGCTCATCTACCTCCGTGGACCGATCACGGCGCAAGCCTTTACTTGGCACCTCTTCGGCATCGCGGGGATGGGGCCGGCAAGCGCGGCCGTTCTGGGCGGACTTACGTATACGTTTTTCTGCGACGCCAAGACCTTCGCCATGACCACACTCGCCCACATTCCCCGGCTCGGCGCCGCCATGTCCGTTCGTTACCGGAGGGCCCTCGTGCCTGCCATCCTTCTCGGAGCAGCGATTGGAACGGCGACGGTCGTGACGTTTACGCTGCACCAAGGCTACTACGCCGTGGGAAGCTACAACTTCGGTGGAGGCAGCTATGACGGGATCGGCGGGATCTGGCCGCTCACGGCACGGCGCATCCAGCAAGGATTCGGGACCGACTGGAATCGGGTGAAATTCCTCTGCCTGGGAGGCGGTTTCACGGCCCTGCTCTATTTTCTGCGCACGCGCTTCCCCGCCTTTCCGATCCATCCCATCGGGTTCACGATCTCCGCTTCCGGGACCATGCGAAGCAGCATCTCATCAATCTTTCTAGTCTGGTTGACCCGAACCTTGCTCATCAAAGTCGGCGGTCTCGAGCGTTACAGACAGACAGCGCCCTTCTTCCTCGGCATGTTGATCGGGTTCCTGGCCGGAATCGGACTGGGCGTGCTCGTCGACGTCATCTGGTTCCCCGGCAACGGACACCGGCTGAATACGTGGTGAACGGCCTTCCACGGGGGATTGCGGCGGATCGCGGCGGATCGCGGAACGAAAAAAGTGGGAAGCCACGGAGACGATGTGCCTAAATTAATGGATGCGGGAGATCGTTCTTACAAAGAAGATCCAACGGGAATATGAAAGAGCTAAACGCCATTTTGAGTCACGCCGTCGCCGCCGGCGACGTCCCTTTTTTGGTCGCCATGTCAGGAATTTCGAGTGGCGTCGGCTGGTCTGGCGTGGCGGGTGAACAGGCTCCGGGTTTGGCGGCGGCTGAAGACACCGTCTGCCGGATCTTTTCGATGAGCAAAGCGGTTGGCGCAACCGCTGCGATGATCCTGATCGATCGTGGCGAACTCGATCTCGATACGCCCGCTGAGGGAATTCTGCCTCAATTCGGAGAGATCAAAGTCTTGGATGGATTCGATGGCGCCACGCCACGCCTTCGCCCACCAAAGGTCAGGCCAACGGTGCGCCATCTCGCAACGCATACATCCGGTCTTGCCTATGAATCATTCAACCGCGACGTACTTCGATACATGGAAGTCACCGGACACCCCTCCATCGCTTCCGGCCTGAAGGCATCGCTTAACTACCCGCTCGTCTCCGAACCGGGCGAACGCTGGGATTACAGCATCGGCGTTGACTGGCTCGGTCAGATGGTCGAGGCCGTCGACGGTCGCCGCATCGATGCCTTCTGCCACGACGAAATATTCGATCCTCTTGACATGCCCGACACAAGCTTTGAAGTTACAGATGACGTGGCGAATCGACTCGCCGCTGTCCGGGCTCGCGGCGAAACGGGTCGATTTGTCGATTCTGATCTGTCGCCGCCGTCAAATCCAGAATTCTACGGCATGGGACACGCCCTTTACTCCACCGCGCCCGACTACATGCGGTTTCTGCGCATGTTTTTGAACAAAGGTCAGTTGGACGGGTGCCGCATATTGAGCGAAGCTGGTGTGGGAATGATGCTTGCAAACCATATTGGCCAACTTCGCGTCGGCAAGTTGACAACGCTTAATCCATCGCTCACCGCAGATGTAGAGTTCTTCCCCGGCTTTGAGAAGACCCACAGTCTTGGGTTCCTGCGAACGGAAGAAGATGTGCCGGAGATGCGTGCGGCCGGTTCGCAGTCGTGGGCCGGTGCCCTCAACACCCATTTCTGGTTTGATCCGGCCTGCGACGTTGCCGGTCTCATGATGACCCAATCCCTGCCGTTCATGGATCCGCGTTTCGTGAAAGTCTATAATCGGTTTGAACGAGCGGTCTACGCAAACACCACTTGAACGAGACGGGGTCGTGGGGTGCGTAAGGGCAACGGCGTATCAGGGATTGCAAAACGCAAGCACCGAGTGACATAGCAACGTCTTACTCTAATGAGGCTCCCATGACATTCGACACGCTGATTCTCAACGGCCTCGTCGTCGACGGCACGGGGTCAGCGCCGCCCTTCCCGGCTGACGTCGGCATCATCGCCGCTCAGATCGCCGCAGTCGGCGATCTGAGCGCGGCGGAAGCTGCGCGCGAGGTTGACGCCGCAGGTCGGTGCGTCTGTCCTGGCTTCATCGACGTCCACGTCCACTCCGAAATCTCCCTCCTCGGTGGGCGAGACCGTCTCGCCGGGCCGAGGCAGGGCGTCACGACCCAGCTCCTGGCGCCCGATGGCTTCGGGTGGGCCTGTCTCCCGAAAGGCAGGGCCCGCGAGATGTGGAGCTACACCCGCTTCGCTTACGGCAACGCCGAAATGGATCTGGACTGGCCGGCCATAGAAGACTACCTCGCCCTCTTCCCGGGGAACATTCCTTCGAACGTCTACCCCCAGGTCCCGCACTGCTCGGTTCGGCTCGGCGCGATGGGCTGGGACCCGCGCCCCGCAACCGCCGATGAGCTCGATGAAATGTGCCGCCTCACGCGGGACTGGATGGAAGCCGGCGCCGGGGCGCTCTGTCTGGGTCTGGACTACCAGCCCAGCTCGAACGCCGACCTTGCCGAACTCGTCACCCTCTGCCGCATCGCGGAATCCCACGGCGGCATCTACGCTGCCCACCTTCGCTTCCAGATCCTGGGTCCGAAAGCCGCCTGGGAGGAGACGCTGGAACTCTCCCGACGGTCCGGCATTCCGGTCCACGTCTCTCACGCCACCGTCAGCGACGAGATCGCCGACGTCGTCGAACAGGCGGAACGCGAAGGTATCGATCTCACGTTCGAATCTTACCTCTACCCAGCCGGCATGACGCACATGACGATGATGCTCCCGATGGCGTATCAGCTCGGCAGTCCGGATGAAGTCCTCGAACGGCTCCGCAGGCCGGCGGTACGGGACGCCTCCCTCCCTCACATGGCAGAAAGGCTGGGAGCGGCGAACCAGATCATCGGCTATACCGGATCGGGTCGGCATACAGGCCTTACGCTTTCCGAGGCGGCGGAGCAGGCCGGAAAGCCGCCCGAGGCCTTCGCCTACGACCTGATCCTCGAAGAGGAGGGACGCCAGTGCTACGTCTTTCCGTGGCAGATTCCGGCCGAGGAGGCCGAGGCACAAATCAGGCGCACGGCCACCCATCCCCTGATGATGATTGCGAGCGACGGCGTCTACGACGTCCCCCACCCGCATCCCCGTGGCTTCGGCTGCTTCGCCCGGGTCCCTGGCCAGTTCGTTCGCGAGCGCAAGCTCCTGTCGCTCGAAGAGGCTATCTACAAGATGAGCGGGTTTCCCGCGAACCGTTTCGGGCTGGGTGACCGTGGCCAGATCGCGAAAGGCAAGGCCGCAGACCTCGTCATCTTCGATCCGGACACGATCGACGCACAGTCCACGTTCCAGGATCCGATCCAGCCCCCGATCGGGATCGACTTCGTCGTGGTCAACGGCGAGCCTGTGATCGAAAAGGGCAAGCCTACCGGTCAGTTGCCGGGCCAGGTCTTGCGGCGATCGTGATCGCCAAAATCGATCGCCATTGCGGTGTTCGCCAAGAGGCGTTGCCGAACACGACGAACGACGGTTCACGGCCGTCAAGGGTTGGATCAAAATCACCTACGACGAGACCGCTTTTTTCGTTATATTCGTTTCCCGCAAGATGCATCAAAAGGAGACGGCGATGGAACAGAGCGAGATCAAACACAAAGTCTACGACGTGATCGCCCAGGTCCTGAAAGTCGATCCGGGCCAGATTCGGGACAGCCACGCCTTCACCACAGACCTGGGGGCCGAATCGGTTCAATCGGTCGAACTGATGGCTGGGTTCGAGGAGGCCTTCGACATCGAAATAGATGAAGACGACGCCCTGGCCGTTCAGACCGTGAGCGGCGCCATCCAGTATATCGCCAAATTCGTCGACTGAAACGCACGCCACGGAGCCGCACGAATGAAGGACTCGAGACTCGTCGAGGTAGAGCAGCCGAACCTTCTCGAGGACGCGTTCGACTACCGCCTACCCCCAAAGATCACGTTCGACGGACTGCTCTACGAAGAGATCGACGGAGAGGCCGTCACGTTCGATCCCCGCGAGGCGGTCGGCCGCGACTTGGTGATTACGGACACGACCTTCCGGGACGGGCAGCAGGCGCGGCCGCCCTACACGGTCGAACAGCAGGTGACCCTCTACGACATGATGGCCAAACTGGGCGGGCCGAACGGCGTCATCCGCCAGGTCGAGTTCTTCCTCTACACGAAGAACGACCGCAGGGCCCTCGAGCAATGTCAGGCCCTCGGCCATTCCTTCCCGGAAATCACCTCCTGGATCCGCGCCGACAAGGGAGACTTCCGCCTGGTCAGAGAGGCCGGCGTGAAGGAAACGGGGATGCTGACCTCCAGCTCCGACTATCACATCTTCATGAAGCTCAAGAAGGACCGTAGGCAGGCCTTCGAGGACTACATGGAGGTCGTCGACGCAGCGTGGGAAGCCGAAATCCGGCCCCGGTGTCACCTGGAGGATGTGACGCGCGCCGACATCGAAGGGTTCGTGCTTCCGTTCGTGACCGAGCTCATGCGTCGATCGGAGCAGGTGGGGCCGGAGCTGCACGCCAAGATTCGGCTCTGCGACACGATGGGCTTCGCGCTCAGCTATCCGGGCGCCGCCCTGCCTCGATCGATTCCAAAACTGATCTACCGCATGACACACGATGCGGGCGTGCCTTACGACTGCCTGGAGTGGCACGGTCACAACGACTTCCACAAGGTGCACGTCAACGGAGCCTCGGCGTGGCTATACGGATGCAACGCCGTCAACACGACGCTCTTCGGCTTCGGCGAAAGAACCGGCAACCCACCGCTTGAAGGGGCCGTGATGGAGTACATCGGCCTGAAGGGCGAACTTTGTGGCATCGATACCCGGATGATTCAGGAAATGGCGGACTACATGAGCGCCATTGGGGTTGAGATTCCCCCCAACTATCCGTTCGTCGGACGCGACTTCAACACGACGCGGGCGGGGATTCACGCCGGCGGATTGCGCTCCGACGAACGGATCTACAACATCTTCGATACGACCGCCCTGTTCGGGCGCCCGCCCCGCGTGGCCATCACGGACAAATCGGGCGTGGACGGCGTTGCCCTTTGGGTCAACGAATTTCTGGGACTCAAGGGCAAGGAGCGGCTCAGCAAGATCAAGGTGCACAAGGTGGCGCGATGGGTCATGGATCAGTATGACATCAACGGTCGGCTGAGCGCCATCACCGATGAAGAGCTGGAAGCACAGGTCAAGATCCATATGCCCGAACAGTATGCCCGGTGCAAGGAAGGGCGCGGTTCCAACTGACCCTGCGGAGGAGGGCGGGGCAGCGAGCTGTAGTCGGTGCAGCTCAGTCCGCCGGACGGGAATGGGACTGATCGATAGATTCGTCGCGCGAGCCAAGAAGACAGCAACGCGCGTCGTATTCCCAGAAGCGGAGGATGAGCGAGTCGTCCGGGCGGCCGTCCGCCTAGCCGCGCAGCGGATCGCCCACCCCATTCTGATCGCGCCACGGGGTGCGGTTGCTCGCCCGGAAGGCTGCGTGGGCCTGGAAGGCGTGACGGTCCTCGATCCGACGGAGTCCCCTTCGCTTACCGCATATTGCAAAGCCTACGCAGCGCGCAGAGGGCTCACGGCGCGGGTAGCGGAGCGGCTGATCCGACGCCCGCTCTACTTCGGCGCGATGATGGTCAGCGAGGGTGAGGCCGATGCGGTGATTGCCGGCGCCTCCAGACCGACTGCTCAGGTCATCGCGGCGGGCGTCCTGGCGATCGGCCTCGAAGCGGGCGTCACGCAACCCTCTAGCTTCTTTCTCATGGTCTTGCCCGGTCCCCCGGAGCGGGCCATCATCTACGCTGACGCAGCGGTCATCATCGACCCCTCGGCCTCGCAGCTGGCCGAGATCGCCGTCACCACGGCCCGGAACGCACGCACGCTCCTGGAAGCGCAGCCCAGAGTTGCCCTGCTCTCCTTCTCCACCCGCGGCAGTGCCAGGCACGAACGCGTCGACAAGGTCCGCGAAGCCGCCCGCGTGGCCAGAGAGAGACTGCCCGACGGTCTGATTGACGGCGAGTTGCAAGTGGACGCCGCGCTTTCCCCCAGGGTTGCGACTGTGAAATGTCCGGACTCTCCACTCCGGGGAAACGCAAACGTGCTCATCTTCCCCGACCTCGACGCCGGAAACATCGCCTACAAACTGACCCAATACCTGGCGGGCGCGAGGGCCGTCGGCCCTGTGATGCAGGGCTTCAGGCGACCGATCCACGACCTGTCCAGGGGTGCATCCGTGGATGATATCGTTGGCGTGGCGTCGATTGCGGCGCTGCAGGCACGCAGCAGCCGATCGTGAATCGTCGTTCGGAACAGCGATGGTACCGCACGAGTCCGAACCCCCTCATCTTCACGGATCGTGCCGCCTAGCGGCACCCTGAGAACCTGCAACGACATGGCGATGCGGAAAACAGCCTCCGTGGCCCCGTCAACCCGCCTGATATCTGCTGGCGATCTCCGATCCTTCGGCTCGGCGCTCCTTCGTGCCTGGGGCTTCTCAGACGAAGAGGCGGCGCGCACCGCCCGCATCCAGGTGGAAGCCGACCTCCGGGGCGTTCAGACGCACGGCATTCGCATGCTCGAACTCTACCGCGATCGGATCAACGAAGGGCAGATCAATCCCACGCCCAAGTATAAAGTGCTCAGGGAGGGGCCGGCCTACTTGCACCTGGACGCAGACAAGGGGCTGGGCCACGCCGTCTCCCACCTTGCAATGCAGCAGGCCGTTGAAAAGGCCGCGCGGATCGGAGTGGGGATCGCGGCCGTGCGAAACAGCAATCATTACGGGGCCGCCGCCCACTACGCCCTCATGGCCGCCGAGGCCGACATGATCGGCTTCACGACGAGCAACAGGCGGGGCCACGGCAACCTTGCCGCCTTCGGCGCCTCCGAGGCGGTGTTGGGAAACAACCCCCTCGCCTATGCGATACCAGCGGGGAGAGAGCGGCCGATCGTGCTCGATATGGCCTGCGGTGCCGTCGCGTTTCAGAAAATCGTCGTCGCCCGCACTCGGGGCGAGAAGATCCCTCTCGATTGGGGACTCACGAAAGCGGGCGAGCCGACCGACGACCCGAACGAGGCCGTCTTTGTCCTTCCTGTGGGAGGGGCCAAGGGCTCCGGCCTTGCCGTCGTCACGGGCTGCATCGCCTCCATACTCACGAGCGCCGGCCACCTCGACGCCAAGCGTACAGGTCTCTTCTTCCTCTGCCTAGACGTCGCCACCTTCGCCGATCTGGCCACGTTCAAGTCCGAGGTCGACGAAAGGATTCAAGGGGTCCGAAACAGCAGACGGGCAAAGGGCGTGGAACGGATCTACTACCCTGGAGAGCCGGAGTGGATCAGACGCGAAGAACGAATTCGTGGCGGCATCCCCATGCCGGAAGAGAACCTGCAGACGCTTGAGGCACTAGGTAGGGAAGTCGGCGTCGGGCCGACTTGGGCCTCCTGATAGACCATGTCCGAACCCCTGCTCGTCTTGGTGGCCACGCCGCTCGAACAGGATCTTCTCCGGCGCTCGTTCGGCGAAGCGGAAGGGATGACCCTGGCCCATCGCGACGCCCTCTCGGGGCAGATCAAGGGCCGCGACGTCACACTCCTGGAAACCGGCATCGGACTCGTCAACGCTGCCCAGGCCTTGACCGGGGCCTTGGCGTCGACCGCCCCCAGGCTCGTGCTCCAGATCGGCGTCGGCGGGGCCTACCCGGGGTCAGGCCTTTCGATCGGAGACATCGCCGTGGCCACGGAGGAGCACTACGGTGATCTGGGCGTCTACACGGCGGACGGCTGGCAGTCGGCGGAGGCATTCGGCATCCCCCTGCTCAAAGCGGATCGCGACTATTTCAACACCTTTCCCCTGAACGCTGCGCTGGTTTCCAAAGCGCACGATCTCATTCAAGGAACCCCCTCGGACGGGACGGTGCCGCTCGTTCGAAAGGGGTCTTTTGTCACGGTCCAGCAGTCCACGGGGATCGCGGCGAGGGGCCGGGAGCTTGCCAAACGATTTCGCGCCCTTTGTGAAAACATGGAAGGCGCGGCCGCCGCCCACATCTGCACGCTTTACGAGACGCCTTTCCTCGAGATCCGCGGCATCAGCAACCCTGCGGAAGACCGTGATCGCACGGCGTGGGACCTTCCGCTCGCTGCCGTCCGCGCCCAAAAGGCCGCTTTGACCTTGATCGCACATCTGGACGTTTTGCTCGAACCCGACTCATGACATCCTTATCCCTGGGTTACTCGCCCTGCCCGAACGATACCTTCATCTTCTACGCGCTCGTCCACAAAAAACTCGAAGGTGCGCCTCAGGTTCACGAAGTCCTGGAGGACATCGAGACCCTGAACGGGATGGCTTTGGAACGCAGTCTGGACCTGACGAAAATCTCCTTCCACGCGTTCGGTCATCTCCGAGATGCCTATTGCCTGCTGCACGCAGGCGGGGCCCTCGGACGGGGCTGCGGTCCGCTGGTCGTCGCCAGCGACCGCCTGACCTCGGATGACCTGGACGGAAAGCGTATCGCGATCCCGGGCAGGCTGACCACAGCCGCGCTGTTGCTGCGACTCTACGATCCCGGGTTGAGCGACCTGCATATCCTCCCGTTTGACGAAATCATGACCGCCGTCCGCGGCGGAGCCGTGGATATGGGTGTGATCATCCACGAAGGCCGGTTCATCTATCCGAACTACGGACTCCGTGAGGTCGTGGACCTGGGTGCCTGGTGGGAAGAGACGACGGGTCATCCTATCCCTCTGGGCGGTATCCTCGCACGCCGAAGCCTGGGCCCTGAAACGATCGAACGAGTCGATCAGGCCCTGAAGTGCAGCATCGACTACGCAGCGTCGCATGCGGAGACGGTCTTCCACCAGATCCTGCAGCACGCACCGGGAATGGATGCGCGCGTCGTGCGGGAGTATATCGACCTCTACGTCAACAGATACACGGTGGACTATGGTCCTGACGGCGAAGCCGCGATCAACGATCTGATGGCCCGCGCTCAGGATGCGGACATCCTGCCCGACTCTGCATTCCCGCCGTTCATTCGCAAATAGACGAGATGGCCCACACAAACGTTTTCAAAGGAGATTTTATGGCGAAGCCTACAGTGGGATTCATCGGACTCGGCATCATGGGAAAGCCGATGTCCGGACATCTGGTATCAGCAGGCTACGATGTCGTCGTCCACAACCGCAGCCGGGCGGCCGTGGCCGAGCTCGTCGGACAGGGGGCCAAAGAGACCCATTCGCCGAAGGAGGTGGCCGAAAAGAGTTCCGTGATTATCACGATGCTTCCGGATTCCCCCGACGTCGCATCGGTCGCCCTCGGCGCAGACGGCATTATCGACGGCGTCAGCGAAGGCGACATCTACATCGACATGAGCACCATTGCGCCGAGCGTGACGGCCGACATCGGTGAAGCCATGGCCAAAAAGGGCGTCAGCTGCCTGGATGCGCCCGTGAGCGGTGGAGACGTCGGTGCAAAAAACGCCACTTTGTCCATTATGGTCGGGGGGGAAGAAGAGACCTTCAAGGCAGCAAAGCCGATTTTCGAGATCCTGGGAAAGAACATCGTGCTCTGCGGACCGCTGGGGGCTGGTCAGACGGTCAAGGCCTGCAATCAGGTCCTCGTCGCCGTCACGATCGCGGGAGTCAGCGAAGCCTTGGTGCTGGGTGCGAAGGCGGGCGTGGACCCCATTAAAATTGTCCAGGTCCTGAGCGGCGGCCTGGCCCGCTGTGGCGTGCTGGAGAACCGCGGCGAACGCATGGTCAACGGAGACTTCGATCCCGGGTTTCGGATCCGACTCCACTACAAGGACCTCAACATCATCATGAAGACGGGCAACGACTTCCAGACGCCGTTGCCCGTTACGAGTGTCGTGCACGAACTGTTCAACACCGCCCTTGCCAAAAACCGGGGCGAATTGGATCATTCCGGCCTGCTCACCGTATTGGAGGATCTCGCCGGCAAGGAGGCGCGGACCGCTGTGACCTAAAAAAGGCCAGTCCGCCTCATTCTGTCCAGCGCAGAACGGCCTCCAGGGGCGCTCGCTTCGGTTTACCCATCTCTGCCGGGTATCCTGCGTAGAAGAACCCGATGATGTACTCTTTCTCAGGATCCACGCCGAGCCGTTCGTAGGTCGCCCGCTCCTTGGTGATCGGGCCCGTGCTCCACTGGATCCCGATCCCCTCGCTCCACGCCGCGAGTTGGACATTCTGCATCGCGCAGCACGTTGCAGCATAGTCCTCACGATTGCGATCTTCGTCCCCATCCTGAAGGCAGGACACCGCCACGACGGCAGGTTTGGACATGAATTTTTGAAACCCCTTCTGTCCAAGCACGTTCCGGGCCTCGTCCGGGACGTGGTCCGGCGCCTTCTCCATCTGGATCTCTCGGTACCGCTCCGAAAGCTTATGTCGCGTTGCTTCGCCCAGAACGATGAAGCGCCAGGGGTTCGTCAGGTGATGGTTCGGCGCCCAGATCCCGTAGCCCAGGATCCTTTCGAGCAGCGCTCTTGGAACGGAATCCGGCTTGAAATGAAAGATCGTCCTTCTCGACGCGATGGCCTCCAGGATATCCATTTCGGTCCTCCACGCTCGACTCAACTCTCACGACGCGTCGCGCGACCGGCGCCCCGGTTCCGGGATACGGCTGAGGTCGAACGGCAAACAGAGCTGCCTGGGTCTGTCCTCGCGGGTCGTCCAGGGGGCAAAAAAGAGGCCTGACGCCCTTCTGTCCGCGTCGTGAGAGCTGACGAGAGCGCCCTGACTCTACCCCCTGCCCGGGAAGGTCAGCTCAGCCACGCCCGACTTGTCCAGCTCACCTTTTCCCATCTCAATCATCCGGTCGTACTGACGCTTCGTCGCCTCTGCCAATGGGAGGTTCAATCCCTGAACGCGGGCGAGCTCGAGGGCGATGCCCGAGTCTTTCGACGCATGAGCAGAGGAGAAATAGCATTCGTGATCTCGATTCTCCATGTCCTCTCCGTCTGTCTCCAGCACCCTGGAATTTGCCCCAGTCTGCGAAAACACCTCCTGGAGTATCTTCAGATCCAGCCCGAGCGCAGCCCCCAGACCCAACCCCTCGGCGAGGCCGGCCGTGTTGATATTCATCACCATATTCACGAGTGCCTTGACCTGCGCGGCGCGGCCGGACGCACCGATGTACCTGAGATCGGCGCTCATCGCGTCCAGGATAGGCCTGACGCGGTCGAACACCTCCTGCTTCCCCCCGCACATCAGGTAGAGGGTCCCTTCCCTTGCCTGCGTGATGCTGCTCGCCATGCAGCCTTCCAGACTGTTCGCGCCCGCGCGCTCGGCCAGTGCTTCGACATCTACGTGCACCTGCGGCGTAATCGTGGCGCAGTTGATGAAGACTTTCCCCCGTGCGCCTTCGAGGAGGCTGTCTCCCTGCTCGGCGAAAATCGTTCGCATCGCCGCGTCGTCCGTCACGACGGTGATAATAGGGTCGGCGGCGTTCGCGACGCCGGCCAGCGTCTCGTACGCCTCGGTCTGCAGCTCCGCGGCCAGCGCCCGCGCCACATCCTTCTGCACGTCGTAGACCGCCGTGACCTGAAACCCTTCATCCTTCAAGTGGCGGGCGATGTTGGACCCCATACGACCGACGCCGACGACCCCGATCTTGTAGTCTGAATTTGCCATAACCTCTCCCGTGTAACGCCCTCCCGCGAAGCGGACGGCCTCGTGCCCCTGCCTGCGCCGTGCCCAGCAGGACCGAGAGGATGCGGCGCACGCCCTCGCTTTGCGCAGGGCTCAGTTTACCCTGTCTACGTGCAGACAGACCCAAGCAGGCGCGAGAGTGGACCCCCCGTCAAACGTCAAGTTTCGGTCGGCGTGATTCACGGCCCGCCGCAGAACGCCCGTCAAGAATGAAAGAGCGCCCGGCGACGGCGGTCCGCCTGCCCGGACCGGGATCCCGGGATGGGACCATGATCGCGGCTGGCCGGACGTCCTATTTCGCGTTCCTAACTCAAGCTATTGTGAAATTCGGTCCAGTCGTCGACGTTGTTCAGGTTGACGGCGTCCTTGATCGACCCGTCGTCAGAGATTCCAGCCGCGGACAAGATCTCGCCTCGCGTGGCATCGTCGTGGTTGTAGCCGCTGATGGCCGCATTCGAGCTGTCGATTTCGCTCTGCGGAATGCTCCCCCCCCGTTGTTCCAGCACCCACGCCTCGAATGCGGCGTAGGAGGGCCTGTTCCCCTTGACGAAACTGACTGCAGCGTCCCGGTCGACACTCAGGCCGTCCAGGACCATCTGGTCGAACCCGGCGCCGCACTCGTCGTATCCGTCCGCCAACTGCCCGCTTGCGCTCAGGGTCAGCTTCAACCACAATCTGGGAAGGTGGATGGCCCCCAAGGGCCCGGCCACGCCTGAGCTGATTAAAGGAATGATGCCGGCCATGTCGCTCCTCCTCATCTGGGATAGACTAACGTGGACTGAAGATTCACTCCCCCCCTCCCTACCTGTCAAACAGCAAAACGAGGCCTCCTTTCGTGCGCTTGAGCGTGCCCCTGCGACTTGGACGGGCTGCTTCGACGCCATGGGAACACGCACATCGACGGGCTTTGCATGATAACACCTCCGGCGCAAGACCGCAAACCGTCAGATTGCCCGCGCGTGTAAGGCCTTGGAAATCGTCTTCAAAAAAAAGCGAAGGGTGAACGCCCTTCGCCTCTCCGGATGACCGTCTGCCTTCCTTGCTAGTCTTTGTGCTCGCCCCGCAGCTTGGCGATCTTGTCCCGAAGGCGGCTGGCCTCCTCGTAATGCTCCTCTCTTATCGCCAAGTCCATCATCTTCTGAAGCTCGCTGATCTGACCCTCGACAGAATCGACCTCTCCGAAGGAGATCCCTTCCTCGCCCACTTCTTCCAACAGATCTTCGACGGCGAGGGCCATATCCATATCCGTCGCCGTGATCTCCGTCGCCTCGTCCTCGGCCCGACGCATCCGCTCGAGCGTGATCGTCCCTTCCAACTCGATCTTGACCTTGTAGCCCGCCTCCTTCAGAATCTCCTCAGCCACATAGACCGGAGCCTTGTATTTCAGGGCGAGCGCAATGCTATCGCTGGGACGCGCATCCAGGCGCATCTGCTTTCCCGACCGGGCTACGACGAGCTCTGCAAAGAAGATGCCATCCCTCAGATCAACGATCTGAACCTCCTCAATCTGGGCGTCGAAGTGGTCGAGGATGGTCCTCAGTAGATCGTGCGTCAGCGGGCGCGGGGTCTGCTCTCCCGTGAGCTCGGCATAAATCGACACCGCCTCCGTGTGTCCGATGACGATGGGCAGCATCACGTTATTCTCGATGCTCCGCAGCCAGACCATCTGCTGTTTTGTCTTCGGATCCGTCCTTAAACCGTGAACCGTCACCTCTGTCATGAGCTTGACTTTTCCTTTCTTTCCCGTAAAGGCAAGATTTAATATATTAAAATTTTCGGCATCCGGCAAATTCATTGTCCGGATCCAACCCGCCATTTGTGATTCTATCGCAAAGTTCGTCCGCGCCTTCCTCGAGTTCTCGCCTGTCCTGCATCGCGCGTCTGACAGACCGCCCATCGCCCTTGGCGCGATCCGGAATTCTTCGGTTGACAGTCTGGATAATCTGAATTAACTTTCGAACAAACTGACAGTTACGCGATCTTTTTCAGAACGGAGATCCGGGGAAGTCCTTCCGTGAAACTTTCACTTTCAGCCCGCGTGGCCGAAAGCTTTTCCAACAAGCGGGAGATCGAGATCCAACTGCCCGAACTGGCTCGGATTGCCAGGGATGCGGGATACCGGGCGATCTGCATGCGAGCCGCGGTGGTCGGGGCCGCGGACCCGAAGGAGAAGGCGGTGGGGGTGCGAGAGGAGCTCGACCGGGCGGGTCTGCACGTCTCCATGGTAACGGGAGACTTCGCCGTGCCTGAGAATCGAGAAGCCGGCCCGGGCTGTCTGAAGAAGATCGCCCCGCATCTCGACTTGGCGGAAACGCTCAGATGCGACTTGATCCGCGTCTGCATGAAAAAAGAGGAAGACATCGCCTTTGCGCAGAGAGCGGCGGATGAGGCAAAAGAGCGGGGCATACGACTCGCGCACCAGAGCCACACGTGTAGTCTGTTCGAGACGGTAGAAGGATCGGTGGCAGTGCTGGAGAAGGTCGGAAGGTCCAATTTCGGAATCATTTACGAGCCGGCGAACCTGGCGCTCTGCCGGGAAGACTACGGACCTGCCGCCCTTCGAGCGTTCGAGCCCTACCTCTTCAACACCTACCTCCAGAACCACGTACCGGACCCGAACGGGAAGCGGGCGATCGAGACGTGGGTCGGGGGAAAGACCATGTCGACGACGCGACGCCTGGAGGAGCCGGGAGGGATCGACTTCGAAAGGGTATTCGCGGGCCTCAAGGCGATTGGATACGACGGATACGTCACACTCCACCAAGCCTTCGGAGGCGCCATCTCGTCGAGAGATGCGGCCGCTCGGTCGGCCAAATTCCTTCGAGGTCTGATGGCCTAGACCCGCTCGCGTGAAACCGAAGCCTACGGCTGTACTGTCAACCGCAGGAGTATCGGGCTGCCTGCGGGGAGCGAGAGCGCCACGTCGAGGGGCTCCGTCATCGCCTGAAAAGTCTCTTCCTGAACCTTTTTCGGATTCTTCCCGATCCTGTGTCTTTGTATCTTCACCCGGTTGCCCCAGGGGAGCCCGGTGACAGTCAAAGAGACAGGGTATTCTCCGCTCGGACGCCGGTGCCAGAAAATCGAAACGATTTCTTCCCCTCGAAGCGTAGAGATCCCTTCCACGCCCGCATCCGTCGGCTCAACTTGCAGAGGCAGCCTCACGTCGCCCAGATTTTCGAAGGCATTCAGCGCATCCGCCCATTCGCCCCCCTTCTCGGCATCAAAGCAGACGACTTCCAGATCTGTGCCCCACGAGCGGACCACGGACGACACCGCCAAGACCGCAGGGTCCACCTCAGCGGCCGGGCCCGAACGCCAACTGCTGATCAGAATTCCGGGTCGCTTGTTGAACGCGTGTCGGTCGAGGTGGGCCTGAACCGCCTGTACAGAGCGGTCCAGGTCCTCGGGTGAAACCGCTTCGACTTCCCAGGTAACGAAACGGATCGGCAGGTTCAGGTTCTGGCAGTGCGAAATGAAACGCTCTGTGCTCTCATCTCCCCATTGCAGGCCAAGTCCCCCGATGAGAGATCGGGGATCAGCACGATAGACGGTCCAAAAACCGGATTCGAAGAACTGCACGGCTTGGTCCAGACCTCCGGCAAACTCACCCGCGCTGATCTCGAATGCCCAAACCCGACCCGCGCTCCGGCGCACGGTCTGAAAGACCCGCTCCGACCAGGCTTCGGACGTCCGTTCGCCCGATGGAATCGGTATGGAGAGGATGATGTCTAGCCCTTCGGCCTTCAGAGCGTCCAGTGTTGCATCCAGAAGGTTCCAGTCGGCCTGACCGCCATCCAAGGCGGGACGCCACACGCCCTCGGTGAAGACCGGGTCGAGTCTCACCACCTTGGCATCCAGACCTTCTGGAATCACGCCCTTCCTCGTCGAGAGGCCCCGCCAAAGGCTCGGCATGAGCCCAATGCCTTTCCGGCAGTCCATACGAATCCGCACGGACTTCATAGGATCCGACACGGCCTGACCCAAGCCAGGCGCAGAACCTGACAGCGACATCCCGACAAGCAATGCCGTCGAGGCCAGTGCCCGTCGTCGGCACTTCCTTAGCGAAGGCTTGCCCTGAAGTGGCCTGTGGATCATGCAGGAAGTCGTGCGGTCTGATCTGGGGAAACAAAGGATGGTGTCTGCAAATCGGGGACTCGATGTCCGTCAAAAAGCGGCTACGGATGCACGGCTGTAATCTCGTGAGCGATCCCGCCGCGGACGTTGAACTTGCCAATCACGGTCATCTCGACAGGGTCGCAGGCGGCGACCAGGTCGTCCAGTATTCGGTTCGTGGCCGCCTCGAAGAAGACCCCCTCGTCCCGGTAGGACCAGAAGTAGCGCTTGAGCGACTTGAGTTCGATGCACTTCTTTGCCGGCACATAACGAACGACGATCGTCCCGAAGTCAGGCTGCCCCGTCTTCGGGCAGACGGACGTAAACTCCGGGCAGGTAAACTCGATCGTGTATTTCCGGTCTGGATACGGATTCTCGAACGTCTCTAGCGTCTTGCTCGGTCTTGTGGGCATCTTCTGGTCTTACGGCCTTCAGTTCCGCGACACCCGTCGCCTTAGCCCGTCTGGAAGGCGGAGACGGGCAGGCCTTAGCTCCGGGCGGCCTCGGAACGTCGTCTGAACTCAGCTGCGCCAGCGACGATCCAATCTTTGGACGGCGTCAAAAGAAAGCCTACCCCAGCGGAGACATACTTTTCCACATCCTCGTTCCTCGCCAAGGCACCGGCCATCCGGCCGCTGGCAACGATTCGCCTGTGTGCGTCATCCAGCGTCTCTTGAACGTCCGGATGCTGGATGTCTCCGATGTGTCCCATAGAGGCCGACAGATCAGAAGGTGCGACGAGAAACACATCGATATGATCCACGTCGAGGATCTCATCCAGGTTCTGAACCGCCACGATGTCCTCGATCAGTACAATCAGGAGCGTTTCGTCGTTCGCGACCCAATGGTAGTCGGAGACGCCGTAGCCCTGTCGACCCGTATAGACCCCGCGGAGGCCAATCGGCGGAAACTTGCCGCCGTTAACCACATTCTGCGCCTCCTCCCTCGTGTTCACGTGCGGAACGACGACGCCTTGCGCGCCCAGGTCGAACGTACGGTAGATCAACGCCTGGTCGTTCCGGTTCAATCGAACGATGGAGGTCATGCCCCAGAGGTCGCAAGCGCGCGTCAGGTCTCCGATCGCGGCAGGGTTGACCGGACCGTGCTCCCCTTCCAGCCAGACCCCGTCAAATCCATTCGGACCGAAGAGATCGATGTCGTCGGCCCGGTCGATTCCGTTTACGACGCAGGCGATTTCACCCCCGGCCAGCTTGCGCTTGACTCGATTCGGTCTGATATTCAAGGCAATCTCCTCGATACGTTGTGTGGATATAAGGCAAAATTACCAACCGATGGCGTATCCCACGGCGCGGCGCGGAGAAACCCCTCCGCAGATCACGCCCTTTTCTTCGTCGTAGCGAACGGCCATGACCTTGCCTGTCTGCCAGTCCCCCGTCACGGCGACGTCGTGGCCCCGGCGGCGAAGCTGCGCCACCACTTCGGGAGCGATCCGGCCTTCGGCCACCATGCCACCCGGGAAGGCGGTGCGGGGGTAGAACGAAGAGGGGAAGTGAACGGAATGCACCGTGGGCGCATCGAGCGCCTCTTGGATATTCATGCCGAAGATCTCATAATTCAGGAAGAACTGGAGCGTGGTCTGGTCCTGCGTATCTCCTCCAGGCGTGCCGAACACCATGTAGGGGCAGCCCGCTCGCGTGACCAGCGTTGGCGTAAGCGTCGCCCTGGGGCGCTTGCGAGGCGCCAGGGCGTTCGGACGGTCCGGGTTCAGGTAAAACATCTGGCCCCGGGTGCCCAGAGGGAAACCCAACCCCTGGATGACCGGAGAAGACTTGATCCATCCGCCGCTCGGCGTGGCCGCAACCATGTTCCCCTCCGAATCGACTGCGTCGAGATGCGTCGTGTCTCCCGGATTCCCACTCTTGACAGACAGGTCTCGGATGGACCTGCCCTCCAATCCCAGCGCTCTCCGATTGTCCTCCACGACGTCTACGGTCGCGAAGACCGGCACACCGTCCCCCACGTCTCCGGGTCGCATCTTGAGCGAGGCGCGAGGGCCGACCCGTCTCCGACGATCCGAGTTGTAACTCGGCGACAGGAGCACGTCGAATGGAACCGGGTCGAACGCTGGATCCCCGTAGTAGGCCTCACGGTCTGCAAAGGCCAGTTTGGCGCACTCTATGAGAGTGTGAATATAGTCTACTGAGTTGTGACCCATTCCCCCGAGGTCGAAGCCGTCGAGAAGGGCGAGTTGCTGCAGGAAGACCGGGCCCTGTGTCCACGACGAGCACTTGTGCACGTCCAAACCCCGAAACCTGAAGCTCACTGGGGCTTCGACTGCGGCACGCCACTCCGCAAGGTCTTCGTAGGAGATCAGCCCGGCGTGCGCCTCGCCCGTGGCGTCGAGCACAGGATGGCGCGTCACGAAGTCGACCATCCGCTCCGCGATTTCCCCCTTGTAGAACACGTCTCTGGCGGCCTCGATCCCGGCCACCCGTCCCCTTCCCTCTGCGGATCGCTCGGCATCACACATCAACTCAAGCGTGGCGGCCCAATCGGGGTTTCTGATGAGTTCGCCTACCTCCGGAACACGCCCCCCCGGGCAGTAGATCGCGGCCGTCGTCGGATACCTTTCCAGATAAAACCGCGCGTCTGCATCCAGGTGCTCCCGCAGGGCCTCGTAGAGAGGAAATCCATCCTTTGCCAGCTCGATGGCAGGCTGCAGGATCTCAGAGAAAGATTTTGTTCCGAAACGCGAGACCGCCACCGCCCAGGTGTCCACGGACGCGGGCACGCAGGCAGGCAGGTAGCCGTCGCCCGGAACGAGATCGATCCCCCGATCACGGCACCACGATATCGTGAAGGCTTCGGGCGACCAACCCATGCCGCTAATCGCGAAGGCCTTCCGGTCCCTCGCCGAATAGATGAGCGCGGGCACCTCCCCGCCGATGCCGTTCATGTGGGGCTCCAGAAGGTTCAGACAGAATGCCATCGAAGCCGCGGCATCAATGGCGTTGCCTCCCTGCTCCATGATTCGAAACCCGGCGGCCGTCGCGAGGTAGTGACCCGACGTCACGACGCCCTGTCGACCCATGATGACCGGACGTGTCGTGAAAATGGGCAAAGGAAACCCCTTTCGAATAGATCTGAAGGTCTTCAGTTTGACGAAGCGCAAATATCGGTATCACAGACGTTGAAGTCAAGGGAACTCCGACCCCGTGGTGTTCATATCTACCTTGCTTTTCCGGAGGTTATCTCCTATTTTGAAAGCATCGTTTCCTCAAAACGACGGCGTCGCCGCTCGATTTTGCTTGAGGAGGTCTCTGTCGATGCCTTACGAAAAAGTGAGATCGTGGCTCGAGGATGAGCTCAAGTTGATTCAGGAAAGCGGGCTCTACAAGGGCGAAAAAGAGATCACGACCGCTCAAGGATCCCGGGTCGGGACGACCGATGGCGAAATCATCAACTTCTGCGCGAACAACTACCTGGGCCTTGCAAATCACCCCGAGGTGGTCCAGACGGCGGTCGAGGGACTGACGACGCGCGGTTACGGCATGGCCTCAGTCCGGTTTATCTGCGGGACGCAGGACATCCATAAGGCCCTGGAGCGCCGAATCTCCAGTTTTCTTGGAACGGAAGCCACCCTCCTCTACACCTCCTGCTTCGACGCCAACGCCGGACTCTTCGAGACGCTGCTCACCCCGGAAGACGCCATCTTCAGCGACGCGCTCAACCACGCGAGCATCATAGACGGCATCCGACTCTGCAAGGCTCAGCGAAACGTTTACCGGCACGCGGATATGGCGGATCTGGAACAGAAACTGAAAGAGGCCGATTCCGCCCGCTTCAAGCTGGTCTGTACGGACGGCGTCTTCAGCATGCACGGCGACCTCGCACCCCTGGATGCGATCTGTAACCTGGCCGACCGATACGATGCCTTGGTCATGGTGGATGACTCACACGCGACCGGATTCCTGGGTGCCACCGGAAGGGGCACGCCGGAGCACTTCGGCGTGTCCGAGCGTGTAGACATCATCACCAGCACGCTCGGCAAGGCTCTGGGGGGTGCATCGGGGGGGTATACGACGGGACGTCAGGGCGTCATCGACTATCTGAGACAGCGATCCCGGCCCTACCTTTTTTCCAACACTTTGGCTCCGCCGATCGTCGCTGCATCGCTCAAGGCCATCGACCTGGTCGAAAAAAGCCCGAAACTCCGCAACACGCTCATGGCGCATACCCGTTTTTTCAGGGAACAGATGACCTCACGGGGCTTCAACATTGTCCCGGGCATCCACCCGATCGTGCCCATCATGCTTGGAGATGAGCGTCTCACCGTGGAGATGGCTCGGGCCGTCAACGAGAGAGGGATATTCGTCGTGGGATTCAGCTACCCCGTCGTGCCCCGTGGAGAAGCCCGAATCCGAGTACAGCTGTCGGCAGCGCACACACGCGAGCAACTCGAACAGGCCATCGCCGTCTTCGAAGAGGTGGGCAAGAAACTCGACGTCATCTCGTGATGGCAACGACAACCCGTATGGCGATTTCGCCGTAGAGGCGCCCGGACCTCTCTACACATTTCAGATGACCGCTTCATCATCCATTGAAGGCCGAACGGCGATCGTCACGGGCGCCGGTCAAGGAATGGGTCGCGCCGTTGCAGAGACGCTCGCCTCGCGCGGAGCGCGCATCGCCGTCAACGACCTGGATCCAAGCCGTGCCGACGCAACCGCGAAAGGTCTGCGAGACTCGGGCGCGGAGGCCATCTCGATTCAGGGGGATGTGACTCGATCCGACGACGTTCGAGACATGGTCCGCCTGGCCGGAGACCGTTTCGGACCGATTCACATCCTGATCAACAATGCCGGCATCCTCTACCCCACACGGGTGATCGACATCGAAGAAACGGAGTGGGATCGCGTGATCGAAGTAAACTTGAAGGGCACCTTCCTTTGCTCGCAGGCGGTCCTGCCCAGCATGCAGACCGCAGGCTGGGGCCGCATCGTCAACTTCTCTTCCACGGCCGGAAAGAACATCAGCACGGTCGGCGGCGCACATTATACGGCCGCAAAGGCCGGAATTCTCGGCTTTACCCGGCATTTGGCCAAGGAAGTGGCCAAGTTCGGCATCACAGTCAACTCGGTCTGCCCGGGGCTGATCAACACGGAAATGGTTCGCGACACTATCGACGAAGCACGCGTAAAGCATTACGAAAGCATCTTTCCGATTTCGCGTCTTGGACAACCCGAGGAAGTCGCTGACCTCGTTGCCTTCCTCGCCAGCGATCAGGCGGCCTACATCACGGGCGCCTCTCTAGACATCAACGGCGGCGACCTGATGATATGAGGTCGCGCCGTCAGATCCCTGTCACACGAGCACTCCCCCCGCGCTTCTTCTTTGCTGGTCTGGAACCCCAAATGCGAACCGCCCCGCCGTGAATCCGCACAAGGTAGACATTCCTCCTGTCAAGGGCGTGTTTGCCGAGCCCTGGTCCCTGCAAAAAATCCGGGGTCTCCTTGCAGTATTCGGTCCGGCCGCCATCGTCGCCTCGGCCAGTATTGGGGCAGGAGAGACCATCGTCGTCGTGAGGGCCGGAGCCTGGGCGGGCTACGACCTCCTGTGGCTCGTCCTGCTCAGCTGTGTCGCCAAGGGCGTGTTCGTCACTTACATGTTGGGTCGCTACACCGCCATCACGGGCGAATACGTGGGACACAGACTCGTACACCTTCCCGGCCCCCGCGGTTGGTTGCTCGTTTCCATCGTTGCCATCGAGCTGTTAGCGGCACCCCTCGCCTGGGTTCCGATCGCCAAGCCGTGCGGAGACCTTTTTCATTACTTGCTCTTCCAGGGCCTCTCCAGTTCGATTTCGGAAACGGTTTTCGAAAACCTCTTCACTTCCTTTTTCATCGGGCTCGCCCTGGTGCTCGGATTGCGACTTTCCTTCGAGAGGCTGGAGAAGCAACAGCTGGTCATCTGCTTTATCCTGGTCTGCGGTACCATTTTTGGGACCTTGCTTGTCCGTCCCAGCTTTACGAGCGCCGTCGTGGGCAGCGTCAGCTTCGGCTACCTCCCCCCCTTCCCGGCTTGGGCGCCTGAAGATGCGGTCAGCTACCCCCTGTTGACCATGGGGACGGCGTTTGGATACGTCGGTGGATCGGTCATGGCATATATCGTCTACGCCAACTGGGTAGGATTGCACGGATGGGGATTGACAGGCCACGAAAAGATCGAAGCGATCCGCCAACACGCCTCCTCTCGCGAGGAGATTGATTACCTTCCTGATGCTACGGATGCCGTGAAACGTCTTCGACAACTCGCGGCCCCGATCCGATGGGACGTCGGCATGGGCGCCATCGTGTTGTTCATTGTAACAGCCGCCTTCATGGTCTCGGGCGCTGCTGTATTGTACCCCCTTCAATCCAGATTCGAAGGGTGGAGTCTTCTCACGAACCAGACTCACGTCTGGGCCAACATTCATCCTTCTCTGGTCTTCGTCTATTATATCTGCATCGTCGCCGCACTCTGGGGAACCCTCCAGGCCCTGCCGGAGATCTATACGCGTGTCACTCGCGAGTTTTTTCAGGCCATATGGCCCGCTCGCGAATGGAATTACCAGAAGTTGCGCCGTCTCATCAGCGCCTACATCCTCGTTACGACGATGGTCATCGTCTGGCTCAACATACCGTTCGACATCTTGACCCAGATCGCGGGCTTCATGCTTGCGAACTTCTCCATCGCCTTGATCATGATCGCGGCCTTGTATCTCAACTTCAAACTGCCGTCGCCCTATCGCACGCGTCCTCCCGTATTGCTGGGTGCACTGGCGTCTGCAGCGATCCTGATCGCCTCGGCATATATCAGCGGATGGGGCCTTTTCTGGAAGCTCTTCGGTTAGGCACGTCAACACCGCGATGCAACTCCTCGCCTACGGCCGTTGGCTCCTACCGTACGTACGTATACATCCGCCCGATTCATGCCGTAGAAGCCTCCTTTCGCCCGCACGCAGGGACCGGAACCGGGAATAGTTGCTATCGATGACCCAAGACAGAAAACCCTCCGTCTCGCGCGGGACCCTTGCGCCGCTTTCCCTGCCGGACTATCGATACCTGCTGACCAGCAACACGCTCTGGTGGTTAGGCATGTGGATGGAGTTGGTCGTGGCGGGGTGGCTCACGTTCGAATTGACGAATTCAGCCTGGCACGTTTCTCTCATCGGTTTCTATCGCTCCGCCCCGCTGATGTTCGTCGGCCTGTTCTCAGGGCCGATCGGAGACCGGTTGGGCCGGATAACATTGTTGCGGTTCAGCCAGGGGACCAACTTCATCGTCTTGATCGTCATCGCTCTCCTCCTTTGGACAGACACGCTCTCTTTCTGGCACCTCGCCGTTGGCTCGTTCATCCTCGGCGTGGGGTGGGCTGTCGATTTTCCGACCCGGCGCGCCCTGCTGCCCGATCTGGTCGGGAAGTCCAGGATCGTAGACGGCGTCTTCCTGGACAGTTTCTTTCAGAATATCTCGCGGATCCTGGGACCCTTTGCGGCAGGATTCCTGGTCGACACCGCAGGTCCGAGCGGCTGTTTTGCCGCGATGGCCGGCTTTTCGGGCATTGCGCTCCTTTTCACGACCCGGATTTCTCAGCCCGATGCTTCACAGCGCAAGACGTCTCAGGCTTCCCCCGCCAAACTGATCGCAGGCGGCCTGGCCTACATCAGCCGCAGCCGGCTGATCCTCTCGGCCCTCCTGATCACGGCCGCCATGAACTTTTTGGTCTTTCCCCACAAGGTGCTCCACCCGGTCTTCGCTCGTGACATACTGGGTCAAGGCCCGGTCGGCCTCGGTCTCCTGGGAACAGCCCCTGGAATCGGATCCGTAATTGCGCTCCTCGTTCTCAACAGGATGCGTCGATCGATCGGCAACGGATGGGTCTACTGCCTCGGCTCGCTCGTGATGTCGACGACCGTGGTCGGCTTTTCGGCCTCCACCAGTTTTTATCTGTCGCTGGCCCTGCTGACGCTCTTCGGGGTCGGTCAGGCCTGGTTCGGGATTATGCAGAGTTCGATCGTGCTGCTTCGGGCTTCCGACGAGATGCGGAGCCGTGCCATGGGCGCGGTGGCACTCGCCATCGGGTTTGGACCTCTGGGAAAATTGACTTTGGGAGCGATCACGGAAAGTCTGGGGGCGCCCCTCGCAGTGGGGCTGTTCGGAGCGATCGGCGCAATCTCCGTCCTGGGTGTGGCTGCAACGATGCCGGCCATTGTGAGGGAAAGGCAAGAGACAGGTGATGGAGAGGCGGAAATGCCGTCGAAAAAAGGCATTTCCGTGCATAAACTGGCGGGTCGTCGGTCAGAGAGATAGGATTCGGTCCACCTCGCCCTTGAGGGAGACGCCGAGTCGAGGGCCGTAGCTGGCGACAACCCGAGAGGAGGCATAGGTCGCAAGTTTCCCCGCTCGGGCCACGTCATACCCGTTCGTCACGCCGAAGAGGAACGCCCCGGCAAACGAATCTCCCGCTCCGTTCGTGTCCACGGCATCCACCTTGAACCCATCCACGCTTATCGTTCGGCCTCGATCGCCAATCACGGCGCCTTCGGCGCCACAGGTCACTGCAAAGCGGCCTACTGCGCGGGAAAGGGCGGAACAGGCATCATCAATCCGTGACGTCGCCGTACAGATCATCGCTTCGACCTCGTTGCAAAAGAGGAAGTCCACCCCGCGCTCGAGAACTGTCCACGCGCGCGATTTGAAGACGTTTGCGATAGACGGATCACTCAACGTGATAGCGACGCCGGTCCCGCGGTCGTGCGCGTATGACTGAGCCAGCAGCACCGCCTCGAACCCGGCGTCGGATGAGAGCAGGTAGCCTTCGATATAGAGATAGTCGCTCTGGCGAACGACATCTTCTTCTATCTCGTCCGGCCCGAACGTGCTCGTGATGCCCAGGAACGTATTCATGGTTCGATCCGCATCGGGCGTGATGAAGACCAGGCACGTTCCCGTTACCCCTTCCCCACGGTTGGATCGATTGGAAGCCACGCCGGCCTTCTTCAGGTCGTTGACGTAGAAATCTCCGGACCCGTCCTGCGCGATTTTGCACCCGAAGTATGCGCTTCCGCCCATGTTGGCCACGGCGATGGTCGTGTTTGCCGCCGAACCTCCCGAGGCACGTTCAGAAGGGAACGCCTGAAGCTCGTGGATCAGCTCGTGATGACGTCCTTCGTCGATCAGCGTCATCACGCCTTTTTCGATCTGCAAGCGCTCCAGGTCGTCCGGGTCGACCCGATACTGGATATCGACGAGCGCGTTTCCGATTCCATAAACGTTATACCTTCGCGCCACAGGCTACTCCTTGCGAATCGATGATTTTTTCATATCATGGCACCTTGCCGAAGTCTAACGATACGCGAGCCCACGCCTGCGCGCAAGCCTTCTTCGTGAGAGGTCGACACAAACCCTGCATTTCAGGAGTATCTTGTGACGAGAATCAAGCTTGTGATGATGGAAGGGGAATGGACGCGGTGGGTACCAGTCCTCCGAGAGGTCTCCGCCAGAGTTGACGCGACCGAAGTGATGGATGCTGACCTTTTACGGGAAGTCGTGGATGCGGAGGTGGTCTACGGTCGGCTTCCCCGACACGCCTTTATCGCCGCCAAGAAGCTTCGATGGGTTCAGAGCATCGGCGTCGGGTTCGAGACTATGCTCTATCCCGAGATGGTCGAGAGCGACGTCATCGTGACGAACACTGCCGGGGCCTACGACACGCCCATGGCAGAGCACGCCATCGCGTTGCTGTTTGCTCATACCCGCAAAATTGCCTACTTCGAGCGATCCCGGAAGACCAGACGGTGGGAGCAGGATCGGACGGTAACCCAAATCGAGGGCAAGTGCGCCTGTGTCCTCGGGCTTGGCAGCATCGGGCGCGCGTTGGCCAAACGCCTCCACGCCCTGGGCATGGAAGTCATCGCAGTAGATGCCCAAGTTGAAGCGCCGCCGGAGGGCGTGCGCCGACTGTTCAAACCTGACGGAATGCTGGACGCCCTCCCCCTCGCTGACGTCGTCGCGGTGGCCCTGCCCCTGAATGCCCGGACGAAAGGGCTGTTGAACGCAGACTGTTTCGACCGCATGAAAGACACCGCCTTGGTGGTCAACGTGGGCCGAGGCGGCATCATCAACGAAACCGACCTCATCGAAGCGCTTCGATCAAGGAAGATCGGAGGCGCCGGATTGGATGTCTGCGAAGAAGAGCCATTGCCCGAGTCCAGCCCCCTGTGGGACATGCCGAACGTGATTCTTACCCCTCACGTCGCAGGGTGGTCCGCAGAGGGATGGGAGAACCAGGGGGAGATCTTCAGGGAAAACCTTCGCCGCTACGTTGAAGGCGAACCCCTCATGAACGTCGTAGACAAGCGGCTCGGATACCTGGTACAGAGACGGTAGCAGGGACGGACACGCAGCCGGTAAAGACCGGGCGCCCAAGCCCGGTGACGACCTCCATCCCTATGGCTTCCAGTCTCGGACGCCTCTCCTGAACAGCCGTGAAATCTCTTTTCTCGCCCGAATCGCATCTTTCCAGATGTCAGGGAAAATTGCCAACCCGTAGCCCGACCCCTTGGGCCCAAGCTCGACGACCGCGAACAGCTCCTTACCCCGTTCGGCCCCCTTCAACCACGCCGTGAGGGCCGGCTCGCAGAAATTGTCCAGCCAAGTCTTGAAATCCCCGTCGAGCCTCCCTTTTCCATTCGTCACCGGCGTCTGGCAGTGGCTTCCGGTAAAAGGCCTCAGATGGATCAGCTCACTCCTCAGGAAAAGATCCGGACGCTCCGAAAGCCGGGTCCAGTAGTCCGGCGGACGAAGCTGCTTGATGATCGCCGGGTGTGAATGATCGAAATTCATCCTCAGCTTCTTCTTGTAGCGCTTCTCGTAGGCCTCCGCGAGCGCAAATGTCTTCTCGGGCGTCTCCGTGCACGTATCCCGGTGAACTTCAATGGCCGGCTTGAGGCCCAACGCCTCACCCACGACCATCACCTTCCTGGCGACGGGCAGGGAGATCTCGACCGGGGTATCGTGGTCGCAGAGTTGGACGTTGATGTGCACCGCGCCCGCCTCTTGGAATTTCCTCAGTCTGCTGACGGCCTCTCCCTCCGTCGCCATATCCACGTTTCCGACGTGGATCATCTTGTGCTTGTGCAGCGCCGAAACCACTTCGGCGTCCGCGGGCGCGCTGAGCCCTATGAACCCGGCTTCCTTTGCTGCTTTGACCTTCCGCTCCATGGACCACTCCCGGCGGGACGTCGGATATCCCCTCATGGTCCACTCCGCGGCGATCATCCTGAGCATCGGTTTCCTGCGGTCTTTTCGTGCCACGTTCAAAACCCTCCCTGACATGGAACAAGACAATCCGCTTTCCTTAATACTCACGCAGCCGTTTGATGGCGAACCAGATCTTCGGCGTAGGCAAACAACGCGGGCGAGCCTCCGGTATGCAGAAAAAGGACGGGCGAGTCGTTAGACAGTCTACCTTCCCGGATATGCGCAAACAGCCCCGACATTCCCTTGCCGGTATAAACGGGATCCAGGAAGATGCCTTCGCATCGAGCCACCGTCTTGATGGCCTCTATCCCCGCGGCAGTGGGAATCCCGTAGCGTTCCCCGACAAAGCTGTCGTCATTCTCGAAGTCCGACGCCCGCATCTCGACATCGAGATCCAACCGCCGGGCTGCCCGGTTTGCAATCTGCGCCATCTCGCAGAATCTCTGAGGCATGTTCGAGAATGGACAGATGCCCTGCACCCGGATCGGGCGCTTGAGGAATCGCAGCCCGAGCGCGAGGCCGGCCTGCGTCGTGCTCAGCCCTGCCGTGTAGAGCGCGCCGATCCGCAAGTCCGTCGTTTGCCTCGCGATCTCCAGCGCCACTTCAACGTAGGCAACGGCGTCCAGATCGATCGCGTCTTCCCCTCGAGGCACGTAAGGCTTCCGTCCTTCCGCCTCCACGCGCGCGACCTCCGCGGCGATGAGGGCAGGTTTCTTCGTGATGTCGTTGTCTTCCAGGATCGTGACTTTGGCCCCGAACAGTCGATGGAGCAGGTGGTTTCCCTGCACCTCCTCTCGATCGCCCGGTTTCTCCGGACGCAGAAGAAGCCTGAGCTCGAGCCCCAGTTTCGCACAGGCCGCCGCCATCTGCCTCGCGTAGTTGGACTGGACCGCCGCGCTGAAGACCACCACCTCGGCGCCCTTTTCCAACGCCTCTGCCATGTTGAATTCCAGCATACGCGTCTTGTTGCCGCCCATGGCCAACCCGGTCAAATCATCCCGCTTGATGTAGAGGGGCGGCCCTCCCAACTCCCGACTCAGCCTCGGCATGGCCTCCAGTGGCGTGGGTCTGCACGCGAGTGAGACTCGCGGTAGGCGAGCAATGGCCGCCTCAAGCGCCTTTTCTCGACTTTCCATTACGCTGCCGGACCTCGCGTGGAAGACCACGTTCCCTCGGCCGCCATCACAACCGGCGCCCGCCGTGTGTGTGCGCGATCTATAGCCAGGCGCATCGCGAGCCTGGAGGCTTTGCCGGTCTGTTCCAAGGCCCCGGGCAAGAGATCGCATATGGCGCAGACCGCAACACGAGGAAGTCGCGCGGTCCGGTCTAGGGGGTGCCGGCCCGTCGATACCCGTCCCAAAAGGCCGCGTCTAAAGCTCTTCTGCAAGCCTGTTTCCTCTACCTGGAAAAAGCGCCTGTCCGGCGCCGAGAACGGCCATGGATTCAGGATCTTGCACAAACCCCACAATGTCTACGCGATTCAGATCCATAGATTCCGGCAGGCTGACCTCGAGCCTTCCCTTGCCCGGCAGGTCGAGGGAGACGGACTTGAACGCCCTCACGACCCTTCCGTGATTCAACCGTCGACCTGCGTTCTCTCCGCGGGTGATCTCCCTCGTGATTCCGTCCTCCAGCAGGACGACGTTCAGGATCGCCCGCTCCGGCTTGCCTTCAACTTGGTAGCTCACGTCGATCCGCTTCCCGGTCTCCTCGGCGCGTGCTTCCAGAACAAGGCCGATCTCTTCATCCCGGCCGCTGAGCATCCGGTCAATGCTTTTGTAGGCCTGTTCCCTGTTCGATCCGACAAACCCCTCCACGCCGTTGACGATCATCTGGGGAGTGTAGATCCTCCTCGGACTGCCGAGCGCGCGCGCATATCGCCTCTGTCTCCGCGAATGCGCAGGGTCGCTGAACGGATCGTGCCAGCCCAGGCGATTCCAGTAGTCCACGTGAAAGGCCATCGGAAAGATCCGGCTGCCATCCTTCTTCGCCCGTTCGGCGATTTCACCCAGCAACCGTTCCGCAGGCGGACAGCTCGAGCACCCCTCCGACGTGAACAGTTCCACGACCGCAAACGGTTCGGCGCTCGGGCTTGAGGACCCACACAACAGCAACGTGGATACAGCGATACATAGGAGAAGCCTATCCTTCACTCTGTATGGCTTTCCGATCAATGTAGAACCCGAAGAACCCTTGTGACGCACTTTGACAATTCCACTCAATCCCCATTTAGGGGAAAGGGGGAAGGATCGAGGAGACACGAGTGATCATCGACTTGCATCTCCGTGAGTGGAATCGTTGCGTGGCTCACGCGTCTATTCCTTCAGTACCAAATATACGATGACCTTGACCTCCGCTCCTTCGGGCAACTCGCCTGCAAGTCTGAGGTAACTTCCAAAATGCCTGACCTTGGCAAAATTCACGCCCGGTGCTCCGGGAACCGAAAGCTCCGTTCCTTCGTCGCACCAGCGCATCCCATCCGGTGAAATCTGGACGCGAGCCGGGTGCTCGAGTCCGGTCGTCTCGAGCACGCGAACGAAGAAGATGGCCTCCCGCGCCCAGGCTGCCTCATACGGCTCGGTGTCAAACGCGCCCTTCCAGACCCGATTCAGCGCGACAACGGCGGTATGACTGCGTATAAGCATCACCCCGTCTCCCCGGAAAGCAGCACGGAATCGACGTACAAGAAGGCCCGCTTGTCCCGATCCGTCTCCACGAAGAAGACCACGTTCAGCATACACCAGAGATTCGCCCACGCGGGCATCATCATCGGGGCGATTTCAGACACGTCGTAGTCTCGGTCGTTGCACCGGAAACTCAGGAAGGTCATCGACGCCAGGTCGAACGCGACCTTTATATAATGCCAGTTTTGCTTCGTCGCGATCTCATTGTAACAGAGGGGCTGGGGCTCACCCGGCACGTCCAGCCAACCCTCCGGCGACAGGTGGTGATGGGATCGGGTCTTGCCCGATGTCCCGATCTCCTCGGCAACCTCCAGGTCTTTCTTGTATTGCCAGCGAGCGAGCGGTTGTCCGTCCTGCGCATTCAGGTAACGCAGGTGCGGCATCACCCGTCGCGTGGCGTCGTGCAGGTCGAACAAGACGCCGAAAGACCTCACGTCCAACTCGGAGAGCTGCAATTCGGACGCCTCTGGCTTGAACGTCACGTAGGCCTCCAGCTGAATCGGACCCTGATGGCGCCACGTTACGCGTTTTACCGCCGTCGTCATGCCCCCTGCCTTCGGCCGCGTCACCAGCTTCATGGCATACGTGCCGTCGAAGGCGCCGGCCGATCCGGTGTCCCACATCGTGGCATTGCTGAGCATGGGAGGGCCGAAGTCCCGGTATCCGGGCAGCATGGAATCCAGCTTCTCCTCGTAGTTCCCGATCAACGCCGTCCATCCCTGGAGACCGTTATCGAAATCATCGAAGTAGTGAATCTGAGGAAGGGGATCGAAACGGCTGAGGCGGGCGTCGGAATGCGTGACCACGTTCGTGCTCCTTGAGGAATCACCTATTTCAACGATCTGTCCGCCCACGCCTAAACGGAAAAATTGCCCAAGTTGCGCAAGGAACAGACAGGACATCACGCCCAGAAAATGCGATCTGTGTCAACGTGACTCGTGGTGAAAGTCGCTGCAATAGCGGCCAAAGGCGTCGTCTGCGCTGCCCTCGATCAAATAGAGGCGTCCTTTCATCCGCCGCTCATCTCCGCGGCGGGCCAGGGTTCCGAAGTAGGGATCGGCGTGAAAGCACATATTCCTCGGGTTGCTGAAGATATTGTAGGCCTGCGTAAATCCGAGCGCGGCCGCGTAGCGACCGCCGTCGGATTCCAGAACGACGACAGAAGCTCTCGCCTCCACGGAACCTCGTGGATGCGATCGGTGAATCGCAGGGACAAAGCCGTCCGAACCGGCCACCGAATAGATCTCGCACGCTGGGGCGCCACTCAGCTCTCGCAGAGCGCGTAGCCTCTCGCCGTCAAACAGAAACGTCCGTTCGAGTTCAGGATCGCCGAGCAGCGGACAGTCGAATCCGATCGCGCAGAAATGCCAGTCGATCGGGCCCATCGCGCCCTGGAGGTCATTCCTGACGGTCAACTCAATGTCGAGGTGGTCCGGTTGGCAGCTGAGGCGGAGTCTGAAACTGCCCTTTCCTTCGACCTCACAATCTGCCGACAGCCGATCCGGCGCCTGACCCACGTCCCACTGAAAAGAGGCATGCCGATATCCCTTACCACGCCCCCCCGGATCCGACCGGCGTTTATGGTCATCGTAAAAGTAGGCCTCGGGGTAACCGACCATCTCACTCGACCGAAGGATGATCCGCTCCCCACCCTCCATCCAGTCCGCCCGGACGTCTGCGCAGAGCCCCACGTCGTGATCGCTCCCCGTGGAAGCGCGCATCTCCGCGTAGGGTCCCTCCCAACGATACGGTTTGATCTGGACCGTGCCGCTTCCCCTTTCAGTTCTCTGCGACCCTGCTTCCCAAGCGGCAAGCCCGCTCGTCCCCGAGATGAGATTCTATGATTCAGCCGATGGCCAATGCTGGGCCATCTTCTCCCGAAGGAACGTCACACTTCCCCGGAGCTGCGCCATGCCCTCCATGCCATCCTCAATGCTGATCCAACCGTCGAAACCGACGCTCGCCAGCGTCGAAAAGATCGCGTCATAGTCGTTCATCCCCTTTCCGATCTCACCGTGGCTGAGGCGATCGGCATAACCTCCCACGTTCTCTTCCTTGCGAAGGTCCTCGAGCGTGCCTTCCGCGAGGTAGCGGTCACTGGCGTGCATGGTCATCACCCGGTGCTTCACGCGGTCGAGCAGTTCGAGCGGATCCTCACCCGCAAGCAGCGTATTGCTGGGGTCGTAATTCACGCCGAGTCCGGAGGGTTCGATCCGATCCAGAAGCTCGCAAAACAGGTCCATATGCTGGGCGAACTCAGGATAGGTCCAGTAGGGGTCCTTGTAATGGTTCTCGATGATCAGTGTCACGCCGACGGACCGACCGTAGTCGCCACATTCGTTGATGCAGTCCACACAGAAGGCGAGCCCATCCTTGCGCGAGACCTCTGGCCGGCGCTGGCCAGAGAGCACCCGGCAGTAGGACCCGCCCAGCTCTGCGGTCATGTCGATCCATCGCTTCTCCATCTCGATCTGCTTGCGCCGAAACGCCGGATCGGGGTGCGTGAAGTCAGGGGAACAGCAGAGCATTGGAATCGTCAGTCCGTGCGCTTCTGCCAGCTTCCTGGACGCCTTCCACGAAGCTGGATCTTGGAGTTCCAGAAAGGCACCGAAAAATTCCAGTCCGTCAACGTCGAGCGTGGCGGCCATGTTCACCCACTGCCGGATTGTCATCGATCCGTCGATGCACATCTCGTCCAGGAATGCCTTCGGAAAGGCGGCCAGCTTGGGTTTCATTTCTCTCGTATCGCCATTCGGTTTATGCATCCAGATTCCCCCAGCGGTCGTGATTCAGGACGCCCACGTTCACGACATTCCGGGGTCTCCTGCCAGCGCGAAGGCGCAGGATGTCATCGACCACGCTGCGAAACGCTGCCCGGAACGTTCGAAACGTCTCGGTGCCCAGATGAGGCGACACAACGACGTTGTCCATGTGCAGCAGGGGATTCTCCAGGGAGGGCGGCTCTCCGTCGAACACGTCGAGGGCCGCGCCGGCCAGCTTCCCGCGCCTCAACGCCTCGATCAGCGCCGCCTCGTCTACAACCGCCCCTCGCGAGGTATTCATCAGATAGGCCCCGGTCTTCATCTTTCCGATCTCCCCCGCCCCGATCATCCCACGCGTAAGATCGGTCAGCGTCACGTGAAGCGACAGGATGTCCGAACGCTCGATCAGCGCGTCGAACCCGACCAGCGTGACGCCCAACGCCTCCGCCGCCCTCCTGTCCGGATTCCGGCAGTAGGCAATCACTTTCATATCAAACCCGGAGATCCGCTTTGCGAACGCCTTCGCGACGCGTCCGAAGCCGAGAAGGCCGAGCGTCTTTCCTTGAAGGTCGTCGCCCGCAAATCGGACTCTGTCGTGCCATTCCCCAGTCCTGACGCCCCTGTCCGCGATCACGATCTTCCTCAAAAGCGCCACGATCAACCCGACAGCGAATTCCCCGTTCGAGTCGTGAACGACCGGCGCGTTGTTCACGATCACACCGCACTCGGTGGCCACAGTAAGATCGATGTGATCTACCCCCACGCCGTCGCAGCAAATCATCTGGAGCGATGGCGCCGAGCGAATCACACGCGCGTTGAACGGATCGTCGGCCGACAGGGTATATTGCGTCTCCGGAAGGTAGCCGATCATCTCTGCCTCGGTCAGTTGGCGCCTCTCCGGACAGCGAAACACCTCGACGTCCGGCTTCAATCGCTCCAGTTCAGGGTCCGTGGCCTCCCAATCGTAGCAGCTCGACACGATCAGACGGGCTTTCATAGATTTCCCCGGGCGTATCGTGAATCATCGTTGGCTAGTCAAGCCCGAGCAGCATCAAAGCGTCCCGGTGGATGAGTGCTTCGACCTCTTCATCCGGGACGCGGTCTGGCTCTGGAGCGACTTGCAGCGCGCGTCTCAGATTTTCTGCTGCCTGATTCGCGGTTGAAAACGGAAAATCGGTCCCGAAAAGCAATTTGTGGATGACAGCGAACTCGTGAAACAGCTCCAGCGCCCGGTAAATCCACTTGAGGTGGAACACGGGCGAGACGTCGGCGTAGACGTTCGGATGCTTTCGCGCGACCACCATCGCCTCCGCATACCAGGGCAGTCCGATGTGGGCCAGGATGATCTTCAGATTCGGAAACTGTTGCGCCACATCGTCATACAGAATCGGATTCGCCCACTTCATGGGCGTGTTGGACATGGAGTGGAAGGCCGCGTGGGTCAAAATCGGCAGACCGAGCTTTTCCGCGTGTCGATGGACGCGCTCCGCCTTCCCCTCGCACGGATGATAATGCTGGTAGACCGGGCTCATCTTGATCCCTCGTAGGCCCAACTGACGCACGCATCGGTCGATTTCCTCGATCGCACCCTCCTGATGCGGATCGATCGACATGAACCCGATGATCTTCTCGGAATGCGCGTTTGCGTATTCCGCAATCGAGTCGTTTGACGTGTGCATCTCGAGCGCAAGGGAATTGATCCCGAACACGATCGCCTTGTCGGCCTCGGCCATCGCCGCCCAGTGACGCTCGGGAGTGACGTGAAGGTCTATGCCGGCGGCCGCGTTGTTCGCGTTCGGAACCTGCTCCAGGAAAGTCGGTCCCCATCCGTCGAGGGGCGTAAGGTGCGTGTGTACGTCTACGATCATGGGATCACCTCCATCTTTCCTTCATCGTTCGCCTTTTCCGAGCCCTCTGCCTCTCTGCGGCGGAGGCGGTCGCGATGCAGTTCCCCGACGCGATGCCGTGATAGATCGCGATCACCCGGTTTGGCTCCACCAAAGTCTGTCCACTGTAGCAGCCAGCTCGTTATCGGGACGGATCGCGATCGGCAGGTCGCGCCAGCGGACCAGATCCTCGCTCACCGCATGGCCCCAGTGGACGCGGTCTTGAGGACCTTCGGGCCGGTACTGGTAGAACAGATGGTAACGCCCCTGCCATTGGCAAAGCCCGTTCGGGTCGTTCATCGGGCTGCCCGGCGGCGAAAAGTGCTACAGAGGGCGGTAGGGGTCGTCCCCCAGACGCTCGCGCGCCTTCCTGGATCTCTGGAGTGCCTCATCTGTTTCCAGGGCCAGGAGTTCTGCTTCGAGCGCATCGGTCAAGAGCAAACTCAGTCTCGGGTTTCAGGTCATATCACCGGCAGACGAGCTGCCGGTGGCACACGCCGGAGGCACACGCGATTAGTTCAGCGACCACCGCGCCCCTGCGGCGATGCCCCTAACGATCCACGAGCGACGATTAGGGCCTCATCGGCAGCACGCGATACTTGACTTCCAGGTTCAGCTCATAGACCTGGATGGGCTGCCTCACTCGCGCCGTCCTTTTTCTCAAAGCCACTTCGATTTCATTCCACCCCTGTCGAATCCGGTTCCCTGATCTCAGGTCATACCTCAACGCGTAGCGGCCCTGGAAAGCATTCGAGCCCAGACCCATCTGATACTTTGGATAGATCCTGAAGTGAGGATCTTCTGGCAACGGTTTTCCATTCAGCTTGAATTCCAGCACATCCTCGTGCGTCCGTCCGATGACGATCAACTCGAGGGTCACCGCATCCAAGACCCCTCGCTCGGCTGCCGTCTCCAGATCGTCGCCGACGAGGAAGCGCACCGTGTGGCCCGGACCCGTGGGCCGTTCCTCCAGGGCCGCGGGGAGCTGATGCTTCCAAGATTTGAAATGGTAGGGATTCCCCTTCAGCTCGGCATACCTTCCAGCTACGGTATACCGTTTGTCCCTGAACGCGAGCGTCGCCGGGCTGCCCAACTCGCGAAAGAGACCCGACATGTCCATGTCGCTCACGATCGGATGGTTGTAGTTGAAGATGTAGAGCCCGTCCACGCCCTGGCGCCAGGCATTGAACGCGCCGGCGCGGAGCGCCTCGATCGGCGGGGGCCAATGGAGTCCGGGACCGCACATCTCGGAAGGGCAGGCGTAGATCCTGCAGTCGGTCCCGTCAGCCAGAGCCAGGAAGTCGTCGAACGGCAGGTCTGTCGACGTGTCGTGGTAGGCGGCAGGAGACACGTAGTCCACGAGGCTTTCCCGAATCCACGTTCCGATCTCTACCGCAATCCGATCACACGCCTCGATCGTACCCGGCACACGCACACTGAATTTGACGGGGCGTCCCCTCCGATCTCCGACGCGGTTCAGCATCTCTCTCGCTTCACGTATGTATGCGGTGAGCATCGGTGCGCCCGTTTTCATGTCCGGAAAGTGGTGCCCCGGCTCCCGATTCAGGTCCCACTCGAACCCGTCCACGTCGTAGCGGGTGCAGACCTCCTCCACCAGCGCCAGACGGTGAGCCCGGACTTCAGAGATCGCGAAATTGAACCCGTGACACGGTCCAGAGTCGGCTTCGTGCAACCCGGCCGGACAACGGTCACCTAACTCGTATTCGGGATGGTTGACGCGGAACTCACTCTTCCATTGAAAACGCCCTCCGTGCAGGTCGTTGAACCTCAGGCCCGCCCAGAACTCCAGGCCGGCTTCGTGCGTGGCCTCCACCGAGGCCTTCCACGGGTCTAACTTCTGATCGAACAGGAGCCGAATAATCTCCTCCTGCCGCCACTCACTCACCCATTCCACCTGGTCTCGTTCGATCCCCCTTGCTTCCGGCACGTCGGTCGGAAAGAGCGGAATGGCGTCGCCGAACCCGAAGATGTGGCAGACCACCGCATCGACCTGCGTGCCGAAGAGATAACCGACGGTCTCATACACAAACTGGTCGAGCGAAACCGGAGGCGGCAAGTAGAGCAGGTGACTGCCGTCGTTGTTATAGAAGAGGCGAGGAGGTGAAGCCACTGGTTTCTCCTTTATTGTCGTAGCAGGATTCCATGTCGCCATCCCGATCCCCTTTCCCACAAAAAATGACACTAGGGGCAAGGCGATGCCTCACCCCTAAGAAAGAGCACGCAATCGTCGGCCAGCGGAGCCGGCCGGGGATTCGGTCGGCCCCGCTCCTCATCCCGGCGGGTCCCAACTCTCCGACAATGGCGCGTGGCGGAAGCTGGCCGCATTCTCGCCGATGTAGTCGCCTACCGTCTGTCCATCGCCCTCCACGATGTATTTGTAGATCACCAGACCCTCGAGCCCGACTGGGCCCCTGCTGTGGATGCGGTTCGTGCTGATCCCCACTTCGGCGCCGAGTCCGAAGCGGTACCCGTCCGCAAAACGGGTGGACGCGTTGTGGACCACCGATGCCGAATCGACCTTCTGCAGAAAACGCTTTGCAGCCGACCGATCTTGGGTCACGATCGCGTCGGTGTGGTGGCTGCTGTGTGTGTTGATGTGACCGATGGCTTCTTCCAGGTCATCCACGATCTTGATCGATATGATCAGATCCAGATACTCCGCGTCCCAGTCGGCCGCCGTGGCCGCGATCACCCCGTTTCCGACCAAGCGCTGCGTTGCCCTGTCCGCTCGAACCTCCACGTTCATTTCCTGATACCGTCTGACCACCTCCGGCAAGAACGCCTGGGCGATCTCGCGATGAACAAGAAGGGTTTCCGCCGCGTTACATACGCCTGGGTACTGGGTCTTCGCGTCGATCGCGATCGCGATCGCATCGTTCAGATCGGCGTCCTGGTCCACGTAGACGTGACAGAGTCCGTCCGTGTGGCCCAGGACGGGAATCTTCGTATCCTGCATAATCGATCGAACGAGCGCGTTCGACCCGCGCGGGATAACCAGGTCGATCATGTCGTCGAGCGCCAGGATCGCGCGCACCTCTTCCCGAGCCTCGAGCGGAACCAGCCATCCCCCGGGAATCCCATCCAGACCACGCGTCGCCTCCAGGATCACCTTCGCCAGCGCCCGGTTCGTCTCCTTTGCCTCGCTTCCTCCCTTGAGCAGTACGGCATTTCCAGACTTCAGGCAGAGCGAAGCGATCTGGACCAAGGCATCAGGACGGGACTCGAAAATAACGCCGATCACGCCGATCGGCACAGAAATCCGATAGAGTTTCAGGCCTTTGTCCAACTCCGTCGCCATCAGGGTTCTTCCGATCGGATCAGACTGGGCCTTCACGCTCCGGACACCCGGGCAGATCTCACGAAGCAGCTTGTGGGCGCTCACATTCAGCCGGTTGGCCAGGGCCGGAGCGAGTTCGCCTTTTGCCACGAGCCGTCTCGCGACCGTCTGGTCGCGCCGGTTCGCCTCCAGGATGGCCTTCTGATTCGACTCCAGAGCCGTTGCGACGGCCTCGAGAGCGGCGTTTCGCCGGGCCTCCGAAGCAAGGCCAAGCGTGCGTGACGCCTCCCGCGCTGCTTTTGCGGCCGAACGAATTCGCTCGGACATCTCCGCCTCCTCATCGAGCGTCTAAATTCCCTACCCGGTTTTAAAATAACCACCTGATGTCTGCATCGCAAGAGATGTAGCCCGCCATCCAGCGGGACCGGGCCCCGATCGACGAGATCGTGCTCAACTCGCGACGCCCTGGAACGTCAGAAAAACGCCCTTTTCAGGGGATGGGGATCCCTCGACTTTCCTTACACGGATCTTCTGAGCCCTGTCCAAGAGTCGGGTCCCAAAGCTGGCGCGGCGGTCTTCATTTCGCGTAGGCCTCTTCGACAAGCGAGCCGTACCTTTCCAGAACCGCCCCGGGCACGACCTTCTTCAGCCCCCGGGTCAGTGTGCCTGACTGCTCGCTCAGGGCGTCGGGGAGGGCCACAATCCTCTGGGGGCGCTCGTGCGCCGGCAGGCCCGCACGGTCCGCCTCCTTCAGCATCTGCTCGCGGATCCGATCCGTGATTCTAACATCCTGTCTAAGCGCTTCATCGTCATCCACCGCCGATTTTAGGAGATCTTCCTGGTTCCTGGCTTCCTCCAGATTGACCGTCACGATCGGCAGAGGAAAGGTGCGGCTCTGGTCCCCGGTGACGAGGACGTGCTCGATCAGCGGGATGCGGGCATAGAGCCGCTCGAGGCGTTCCGGATTCACGAACTCCCCGTTGCTGAGCTTGAACTGCCGGCCGACGCGTCCCCTGAACGTCAGGAAGCCCTCGTCATCCATGCTGAAGAGATCGCCGGTTCGGTACCATCTCTTTCCCGTCTCATCGACAGGAAGCGTCTGTTTCGTCTCTTCAGGCAGGCCCAGGTATTCCTTCATCACGTGGCTTCCGGAGACCCAGAGCTCCCCGTGCCGTCCCGCGGTTCCCCTGTAGGTCCCGGTCACGGGGTCCCCGTAGCCGACCTCAAGACCGTCGTCGCCGATCAGCTTGACTTCAAGCAGCGGTTTACCCACAGTCCCGGTCTTTTGCGCCTCCATGTGGTTAGTCGCGATCAGTGGGCAGCATTCGGTCGTCCCGTAGCCTTCAAAAGCCCGGATGTCAAGTACGTCCTGGAAGAAATCGAGTGCCTCGGGATCTGCCTTTGCCGACCCGACAACCAGCACTTCCAGGTTCTTGCCAACGCGATCCGAAAGCTTCGCGCGAATCTTTTGAACCACTCGCTTCCCCACCGTGCCGTAGACGAGGTGCTCCGCCAGGGAAGCCGCATTCCGCGACCGCTTCTGTTTCGCGCGAACGGACAGCGAGACCAGCCGGCCCTTGAAGCCCCCGGCATCGATCTCCTTTCGAACGTTCCCGTAGACCTTGTCCAGAACAAGGGGGACGGTCAGAAAGGCGTGCGGCTGTGAATGCCGAATGTCGGTCAGCACCCGCTCCGGAGAGCGGGCGAGATCCAGGACCCAGCCCTTGGCCAGGGGATAGTAGATATTCAAGATCCCCATCGTGTGGTAGTCCGGAGCAGATTTGAACAGGACGCACGGATCCCGCCTGGAGATGACATTCCACACCGATCTGACGTTCGCGACGATGTTTCCCTGCGTCTGAATCACCCCTTTCGGGGGGCCCGACGAACCAGAGGTATAGACCACTTTGGATTCGTCGTCCGGATGGACCTCCACGCTCTGGGGTTCGACCCCCCGGCCTGAATTGGCCAAGTCGAAGAAAGAGAGCGCCGCTTCGGAACGACCTTCCGTCAGGATGATCCGCGGTGAATGTTTCAGTCGCTGCCGAACGCGCTCGACTTGCTCCAAGCTCTTGCCGTCGACGAACAGGAGCTGCATCCGGGAATCATTGATGCTGTGAACCAGAATGTCGTCAGGGTGCTTGTTGCAGAGCGGCACTGAAGCGCAGCCCAAGAGATCCGCTGCGAGAAAGATCAGGACAGGCTCCAACCCTCCGTCGGTCAGAATCCCCAGCCTGGCTCCCTTTTCGATCCCGATCCCGGCGAGTCCGGACGCCAGCCGATCTCTCTGGTCCCGGAGCTGCCCGTAGCTGATCGGTACGTATTGAAGTCCCTCGTTCTTTGCGGCCGACGCCCTGAGCACACGGATACCTGTTCGCTCAGCGTGCCTCTCGAAGCTTTCATTCATCAATCCGGCGAGGGTATTGCGCGTTTCGATCATTTGGACCTCCCTAGCAACGCGACCGAGTCCACTTCTCGATCAATCTTCCGCGGCGAACGGATTCAATCGCACGTCCCGATCGTAGACGTCCACGCCGTCTTTCTGCTTGAGGTGGCTGACCACTCTATAGGTCAACGGCGTCGCCGCCGCCTCGTAACCCGATTTCACCAGCCACTGGGCCAGGATCGCCGAGAGGATCGCGTCAGCCGGTATCGTCCCCCAGAACGCCAGGTAGACGAATACCAGAGAGTCGAGTCCCTGCCCGACCAGCGTGGACCCAATCGTTCGCATCCACAGCCACCGGCCTCCAGTGACCACCTTCATCCGGGACAGCACGGCCGAATTCGCGAACTCGCCGACCAGATAAGCCGAAAAGGAGGCCGCCAACAGCCTGGGCGTAAACCCCAAAATCCGTTCGTAGGCTTCCTGCCCATCCCAGAACGGCGCTGCCGGGAGCGCCTGCCCGATCCACACCGTGCCGACCAGGAGGAGGTTGCACAGAAACCCGAGCCAGATCACGCGTCGGGCCTCGGCATAGCCGTAAACTTCGGTGAGCACATCGCCGAAGATATAGCTGATCGGAAAGACGACAATGCCCGCCGGAACGATGAACCCGAAGACCGACACGAGCTTCACCGACGTGATGTTGGCCGCCAGCAGGGCTGTTACGAAACCGGCGGCCACGACCACAAAGCGACGGGAATAGCCTCCCGTCCCGAACCTTGGGAGCAAAGCACTCACGACCGCGGCGAAGCTTCAGCGAGGAAGCCCTGCCTCACGGCATCTTCGATGAGCCCTCGAACATAGCGCCAGAGAAGCGGCGCGCCACGCGCGATCTGGCGGTTTTTTTCTATAACTTGTTCGAAAGTCACGCCGTTTTCCTGCCAAGCCGTGCCGCCGCTATGGTAGTTCAGCAACAGCGGCTGCAGCCTGTCCAACGAAGCCGCGAACCGGGCCTCCGGCGTCTCCCTCGCCTCGAATTCCTCCCACAGCTGGCACATCGATTCCGCAAGATCTCCCGGCAGGAGATAGAACAGACGCCGGGCCGCTGCCTGCTCTCGAACCACGCGGTCTTCGTTTCCAGCTTCGTCGTAGCAAAACGTGTCTCCCGCATCGATTTCCACGATGTCGTGGATCAAGGCCATTTTCAAGACACGGAGAAGGTCCACGCGTTCCGCCGCAAACTCTGAAAGCAGGATGACCATCAGGGCCAAGTGCCAGGAATGCTCCGCGTCGTTCTCCCTTCGGCCGTCGCCCAGGAGGCGAGTGCGCCTTTTCACCTGCTTGAGCTCGTCCACCTCCAGGATGAAGCTCATCAGCCGGGTCAAACGATCTGAGCCCATTCGCATCCTCTCGATATGCCTTGCGAAAAACGAGTGCCGAACAACCGTTCCGAACGACCCGCGTTGTGCCTTCCCGGCGCCCGGTCGTATGGGCTAGACGTGATCTGGAAACGGCCACGGCTCTCCGGCCATGAACCCCCCGTCCACGTAGATGCACTGTCCCGTGACATAGTCAGAAGCTTCCGACGCCAGAAAGACCGCCGTACCGGCCATATCTTTCGGCGTGGCCAGACGCCCTTGAGCGAGCCGGCTTTCGACCCACGCCCGCATCGCCTGGTCCTCCCAGATCTTCGCCGTCAAAGGCGTGAGCACGAACCCGGGACAGAGGGCATTGACCTGGATGTTATGTTCGGCGAACTCTAAGGCCTGCGCCTTCGTCAGCTGTCCCACGCCACCCTTTGTCGCGCCGTAGATAGAAAGCCTGGGCAACCCAACGCCGGTTGTCAGTGAACCGATGTTGATCACCTTTCCCCGCTTTCGGGAGATCATATCCTTGACGACCGCCTGGGTCAAAAAATAGATCCCTTTCAGATTCACGGCCATCACCCGGTCGTAGTCTTCCTCCGTGGCCTCCACGACCGGCTTGCGAACGTTCATTCCCGCGTTGTTCACGAGGATGTCCACGCGACCATAATGAGCGATCGCCGCTTCCACACAGATCTTGACCGAAGCCAGATTCGCCATGTCCACCTGAACGGCTTGCGCTTCGCCCCCCGCGGACCGAATGCCCGCCACGGTTTCATCCAGCTGGGATTGCGTTCGCGCCGCGCAGACCACTCTGGCCCCGTGCGCAGCGAAGCCTTCCGCGATCCCTCGGCCGATCCCGCGTCCCCCTCCTGTCACCAAGGCCACGCGATCTTGCAATGAGAAGAGGTTCACACGCCATCTCCCGACGGGCGAGTCACGTCAAAATTCAGTCGGATCAATATATTGAAAATCGCCCGACCATACAATACGCTTTCACCCGATACGGTGCTCAAGCGCATCCCGCGACCGCCGCGGATGCACGATCAACGAAGCCTTCATTCCGCAATCCGGAATTCCGAGCCACCCTCCGGCGCTCGCCCGTAGAGATGTGCCTCGGGAGGTGTGAAATGCGATCTTTCTTCTATTTGAATTGGAATGCGTATAGCTTGCAGTTCTTGAAGTAGAACCGCAGCTTGATTGTCTTACCGGCCATGTGGCTCACGTCGGACCGCCCGCGCCAGGAGACCACCCGGTCCAAGCTGTCGGGGCCTGTAATGGGATCCGCGTCATCGAACGTGTAGCCGGCGACATAGGCGTGATTGGGCTCAAGGACTTCAACCCGCACCTCGCACGGCGATGCGCCCCACTGCTGGAACGCGGGCCGAAGGTTGAGATGCAGCCGCGAGCCCGAGAAGCCGAAGGACCGCGTGACCATCTCGCTGAACTCGCGGACCCGGGGGCGCGGCACATCGCCGAACTGAGGATTCGGAGCCGATACGTCGACTGCGCTCCCCTTAGTCCCATCCAGAGAGACGAAGCCGTCCAGGCGCGTTACAGCGAGGCCGATGGCGGCCGTCCCCTTTTCGCCGAGTTTCAACAGCTGTTCGGGAGACCGCCAGTTCGTGCCGTTGTAGTAGGTCAGGATGCGGTCTCCGTGAACGATGGGCGCCCACGCGTAGATCGAGTTGCTGTCGAACTCTGAACCAGACCCCCTGCGGATAAACGGCGCCCTGTAGCGGCGCTCATAGTGGATGCCGTCGCGGCTGAAGGCCAGCTCCGGATGGTGCGTCGTGTTCGTGGTGCTGAAGATCCACGCCAGCCCGACATACATGTTCTCGTAGACAGTCGTGGGCATGCTGTAGAACTCGATGTCGGGGGCGTCCTCCTCGTCCGGGATCAGGATCGTCTCCGGTTCGCTCCACGTGATCATGTCGGGGCTCTCCGAGCGGCCGATCAGCCGCTTTCCCATGGGCCCACGCCTGTGGTGTGAATTCTCGACGTAGATCGCGTACGTCTCTCTTATGGGGTCCCATCCCATCAGGTGTGCAGGCCCCCATCGCCCGATCTTCGGTGTTGTGTCGAACAGCGGGTTGTTTTCGTAAGGCTTCCAGTGAAAGGCGTCTGGAGAGGTGTAGAGAAAGGCCTGCATCGGTGCGCTCGTGTCCATCGTCCATCGCAGGGCCTTGTATCGCTTTTCCGGGTCCGTTTCGTGGAGGTCCTGGACGATGTTTGGAGGCTTGTTTTCGGCATTGGGCAGCCCCGCACGCTCGGGCAGGATGTTGTTCTCCTTGCCGCCCTGGAATTCGACCTCGCCCACGATAGGACGCTCCCAGTGGACGCCGTCTTGCGAGACGGCCAGGCAGTTGACGGCGTTGCGCGACTCGATCATCACTTCTCCACTGCCCTGTTGCGCCGTGTGGGTCCCGCCCCGGTAGCGCATCTTGAACTCCTGGTCCTTTTCGTCGAACGTGACGTAGGAGAGGCGCAGCTCATCCCCCTCCCAGGGCCGCTCCGCGCGGAGCACCGGGTTGTCCTCAACCTTTTCGGCCGGATTCATCACCTGCTTCGTGTGCGTCATGCCCTCGATAAGATAGTCGTCCGCAAAGAGCTGTTTCTGCGAGCCAATGTCGATCATTGCCATAAGAAAAACCTCCATCCCCTGGAAAGATTGCGTCCCGAGATCGCTGCCACGATGGGATTCGTTGTCGGCCTGAAAAATACTAGAAATTGATCCCAGGGCCGCAAGAAAACCCGACGCCCACGACGTGGAATCGGGCCTTCTCTCTCTCTGGAAGGATTCAGAAAAATGTCAGCACCCCTTTCACCGAAGTCCGCGCTTTCGTGAAGCCTTAAGACACAAGCCATGGTCCCGCGATTGGCTAGGCATCGACCCTTCCCTCCTTCGCGACGACGTAGCGGAGAATCTTCACGACTTGCTGGGGCGCCTCGGCCACAGCCATGGCCGCCGCATCCACCTCCTTGAGCGGATGCCGGAGACGATCGGGATGGAGCACAATCAACGGCTTGCCCTTTGCAACCGCGTAGCCCGCGTCGAAGGCCACATTCCATTGGCGATATTCTTGTCCGAACTTGACCACGACAAGGTCTGCCTCCTGGATCATCGTCCGAATTCGTATCGCGTTGATCTTTGCCGATTTGTGATCTCTCCAGAATCCATCTGCTTCTTCCCCCAGGATATCTGCGCCAATCCTGTCGGACAAGCTGTGGTCAGTCACGGGGCACATGAAGGATATGGGCAACTGCTCTGTCCTGCAGGCATCGATGATGACAGATCGCCAGTCGCTGTGAATCTCACCTGACAAGTAGACCCGGATTTGCATCTTTTCCTCTCCCATTTTCCTTCCTGGCTTCTATGTTCATTCACGACCACGACAGAGAGCTTGTCATCTCACGCTACTTCTGACAATTTCGTCTCCTCTGGGAGATCTGTCGGGCTCTCAAAGTCCAGTTTATAGCCGTCAGGGTCGATCACAGATGTGACCCACAACGCATTGCCCACAAACGGCTCCGAGGCATCTATTTCACGCGACTTGATCTCCCGGTAAAACGCAACGGCATCCTCGCAGAAAAAACAAAGCGACACGCCTTCGCCCTTATTGTCGCTGAACTGCCGCGAATCGTGGCCTTCCGTTTTGAATTGCTGAAGCATCAATCCGGCGTCACCGATTTGCAGCCTGCACCATCTCAGAACCCCTTCATCCGTCCACTTGTTCTCCATTTCGAACCCGAGTCCGTCTACATAGAACGCCAGAGATCGCCCCATGTCTTTCACGGCGAAAAATGGCACAACTTCACTCACGTTCACGTTTTCCTCCTTCTGATCTTCTGTTGTTCGTTAGACGTTACCGGTTCGAAATCTGCAGGCCATTTCCGTCTGGATCCTTGAAGTCACAACATTCGAACTCCGAATTGACGTGGTGCTTTCCCACGAAAACGCCCCGCGTCCGAAGCGCCTCACGCGTGGCGGCCACATCTTTGACAATGAAGACGAGCTTGTTCCGGTTCCGTCCGGCGCATCCAGGTTCCCCAGCCCGATGGATGCCGATCTCAACCCCACCACTCGAAAGCTGGACCCAATCTTCGGCATCATAGTCCATCGCCTTGGGAGGATTCACAATCTCCATCTTCATCGTGTCCCGATAGAACGAGACCATCCGCTCAACGTCGTCCGTAAAGAAGATGTAACGTGCAGCCTTCATGGTTGGCCATGCCCAACGTCAACGGCGAGCGGCGGCCTGTCAGACGCCCCGGAGAGGTTTCGTAAGATACGGAGAGACCTTCCCGAATTCACCCACCGATTTCAGTCGCGGAAACGCCCTCCGGACCGTCCAGAATCTCATCCGTCCGCGTGTCCCGCGTCAGGGTCAGCCATCGGCGGCAGCCGAAGGCGTGGAACCAACGTTCCGTTGTCGATCCCTCGGGATTCTCGTTCATGAACGCCCGATCCAGGTCGCGTTCGTCCGCGCGCGTCAAGGCGTCGGGCACGACGGGGATCTCTCCGTAGAAAAACTCTTCCAGGGGGCGGCGGCCGCAATGCGGGCACGCGATCTCGAGGCTCATTTCCAACTCATAACGTGTGAGGTGCCTTGTCGAAAGACCCACCCTCAAGTCCCCTCCCAGGAGGGGTGTCACGGCTTTGCCCGGACAGGGTGGGACGTAATGCGTTATCGTGATGAGATTGCAAATGCCCTGCATTCCGGAAAGCGCGTCTGATCTTGAATGCGTCCTGAAGATCTTTCGCCACCAGGCCCACCCTTAAATCGCCTCAAAAGAGGGCGCGGGTCAGGAATTTTGCGTGGACACAAGGAAGAACTGAAAGCCGTCAGATCCTAGTGCGTGCCAGCCGATCCGCGGTCGGCCAGCGTCCGGTCGCGGGCAAACCGATCGAGCGAAAAGGGCGCCATCAACTCCGGGGGCTCCCCCTCGGCGATCAGCCTCGCCATCTGCTCGCCGCCAGCCGGGATCGCCTTGAAGCCCCACGTGCCCCAGCCAGTCGTCAGGTAAAAACCGTCGATGCCGGTCTTACCCATGATGGGCGAGTAGTCGGGGCTCATGTCGCAGACGCCCGTCCACTGTCGCAGCACCTTCAGGTTCCCCAGGAAGGGCAGGAGCGTCATGGCCCGATGCGCGAGCGATTGGATGAACGGGTGTCCGGACCGATAGGAGTAGCTCGGCTGACGATCGATCTCAGCCCCGAGGAGCATCTCTCCCCGTGCGGTCTGTGACACGTAAAAGAGGAGGTCCGCCGACAGCACGATCGGCTGAAACTCTCTGCGGTAGTGGTTCGTGACGAAGGCCTGGAGCGGATGGGTGCGAATCGGCAGCCGCAGCCCGGCCATCGAAGCCAACGTCGTTACGTGGCCCCCGACCGCGGAGACGACCAGGCCTGCCGAGATCGAGCCCTTCGGCGTCTCCACGCCGACCACCCGGTCGCCCTCCTTTAGCAGCCCGATGACCGGCGTGCGCTGGACCACATCGACCCCTCGCTCGATCGCGCCTTCAGCATAGGCCCAAACGACGCGGTCGTGTCGAGCCGTCGCCGCTTCGGCGTGATAGCTCGCGCCCACGATCGGCCACACGCCGCCGCCGCTCAGGTCGAGCTGAGGGCAGATCTCGCGAATCTGCTCGGGCGTCACGAACTCGGTCTTGGCGCCGAAGGCGGTGTTCACCTCGGCGCGCGCGCGCTCTGCCCTCACCCCCATCTCACTGTGGGCCAGCCATAGGAGTCCCTTCTGCTGGTGCATCAGCGAGCGGCCGGTCTCCGCTTCGAGACCTCGGTAGAGATCGATGCTGTGCTGGTAAAAGCGGACCGCTTCCGGGATCCCGTAGTTGGATCGAATCACCGTGGTGTTGCGGCCGGAGTTGCCGCTGCCGATGTAGCCGCGCTCGAGCACGGCGATGTCGTGGATGCCGTGTCGCGTCGCCAGGTAGTAGGCGGTCGCCAAGCCGTGGCCCCCGCCACCCACGACGACGACGCCATATGCGCCTCTGGGCTCGGCCCAGCGCAACGCGACCCGACGCTCCACAAACTCGTTCACGCCATCCGCTCCTCGAGATCTGCAGCGTAAGGGGCCGGCACGACGAAGAGCACGCGCTCCTCCTCAAACCACAGCTTCACCGGAATCCCGGCGACTGCGCCCTGAGCGAAGGCCGGACGCTCGGTCGGCAGCACCCACGCGCACGCCCGTTCCAGTACGCTCGTCGCCTCCTCCAAGGCCACCCAGGCCGCCGCAAACCCGGTCTCGCGCTCGGCGATCGCGTGCGAGTCGTCCAGTGCGTCCGATGACAGCGACGGGGTGACCAGAAGCTCGTCGGGAGCAACTCTCAGGGCGAGTATCCCCGGCGACGGGCCGATCCTGTCCAGGACCTCGGGAGAAGCCACGAGACGGGTCGCCTCAAGCCGCTCGAAACGGCCCATGCGTTCCGTCGTTCCCGAGACTCTGGATGCCGCCTGCGTGAACGGTTCGGGTGTGCCGCCTGCGACTTTAGCTCGCGGTCTCTCGTTGCCCGGATCGTAGAACGGCAGCTGGGCCCGACGCGCCGTCCGACCGTTGATCGTGACCTTGTCTGGGAGCTGCCCGTTCGCCAACCGGATCCAGGCCAGCATCACCGCCTTGCCCAGGCGGTGAGAGGTGCCGCTGGAGGTCACGTAGCCCGCGTATTCCGATCCGTTCCAGACGACGGCCCCCTCCATCGGCGCGGGGAGCGCCATCTCGAGCCCGACGAGCTGGCGGTCCAGAGGCACGTTGTTGGTCCGGATCACAGCCTGGCGGCCGAGAAATTCCGGTTTATCCAGCCTTACGGCCCACTCGTGGTGGATCCGACGGGGCGTGGAATCGAAGTCCGTATCCTGGCCGACAATGACGTGGCCCTTTTCCAAACGGAGCTGGAACAGAACGTCCATGCCGTGGGGATGGATCCCCAGGTCCTGACCATGCTCCAGAAGGGCTCGCCAGAGCCGGACCGAATCGGCGGCGGCATGGTGCAGCTCGAACGACAGCTCGCCGGTGAAGCTCAGACGCAGGATCCGGCAGGCGACGCCCGAAACCTTGGCCACGCCGTGTCGCGCGAAACCGGGGAGCCTCTCGACGCCGGCACGCGCCAGGAGCTCTGCCGCGTGCGGACCGGTGACGTTGATGGCACCGAGGGACTGGGTCTGGTTCAGCAAACGGACGTCGAAGCCCTGAGACTCCGCCCAATCACGAATCCACATCTCGCCGACGGAAGCGCCGGCGCTCGTCAGCGTGACGTAAAACCGGTCGGCGCGCTCCCTGCAGATCAGCCCATCGTCCATGATGTAGCCGCGCTCGTCCAGCAGCAGCACATAACGAGCGCGGCCGGGGCGAAGCGTCGAGACCTTCGTCGGATAGAGAAACTCCAGAAATGGGAGCGCGTCCGGCCCCGCTACGACGAACTTGCCCAGCGTGCTCACGTCTCCGATCGAGACCGCGTCGCGTACGGCGTTGTACTCGGCGAGCGGGTCGCCGTAGGTCCAGGGACGCCACCAACCTCCGGTCCGATCCATTCGCGCTCCGAGCCGGAGATGCTCGTCGTGCAGGGGCGTACGCGGGGTGGCGTGATGGTAAGCACCGGCGGCGATCTCGCCGAAGGTGAGTTGGCGGGTCAGCGGACGCGCCGTGAACGGCGGCTGCAGCGCGCGGCCCTTCTCGGCCAAGAAGCTGCGCACGTGCGGCAGACAGACCGAGCCCTGACACGTCCCGGTGCCGGCAAGCGTCGCCCGCTTGACCAGCTCCAACTCGTGAAACCCGTTCTCCCAGACCTGATCGAGGTCCGCGACAGTCACGTCCGAGCAGGGACAAACCGTCCCGGCTCGGGGGCAGGGCGGAATGTCCGACGCGCGGGCGGCGTCCCCGACGAGGCGGACCGGCAGGCCGCGACCCATCCTTGCGAGCGCGTCTCGAGGGTGAAAGCCCAGACCGAGAGCGACCGTGTCACACGCGTGACGGGATTCGGTCCCGTCGGGACCCGCCACGACGACTGCCTCGACCCGCCGCGCGCCCTCGAACCGAACGACACGCCCGTCAGCCTTCTCGGCCTCGATGCCTTCGGGCGGGGTCCCCACGGCCACGACCCGCCCCAGGTCGATCCCAGCCTTGGCCAGGGCAGACGCAGCCCGGGCCGTCAACAGCCCCTCCATCTCGGCGCCCGGCACCACCGGCTGGATCTCAGCCGCGCCGGTCGCGACCACGATCTCCTCCCGGGGATGAACGCACAGCGTCGCCTCCTCAGTTCGGGCGACCACGAGTGGTCCAGCGTAGATGCCCGCCACCTCCTGGCCGTTGCGAGCGTCCAGCGTCGCAACCGCCTTGCCTTCGACGCGGGCGCAATCCGCCTCCTTGATACCGGCCATGCCCATCCCGATGATGACGACGTCGCAGTGGAGATGCCGCGCGGCGACCCGCGATTCGGCTGCAGGATCCGGCGTCTCGCGACCGGCGGCAATCAGGTGCGGGCGGCCGCCGTCGGCATGATGGCGCGCGACCACGACACCGCCTCTTGCCGCGACTTGGCAGGTGCGCACGTAGCCGACGCCGTCCACCACGGCCAGGCAGTGCGGGCAATCGCCCGCGAGGCACAGGCATCCGCCGCCGGTCGGATGAAGCCCGGCGCGCAGCATCGCCACCAGCAGGTTGTCACCCGGCTGGAAGTGAACCGGCGTCCCGTCTACGCTGATCTGGTCCTCAAGCATACCTCTCCTTGGGCTTGGGACACGACGCGAGCGCCTTGCGTTATTTCCGTTCCCTCGTATCCGGGCCGTCGTCGGTGAGGATTGCCTTCACGGGCAGATCCAGCCGACGATAGAAGGGCAGCACGTCGTTGTGCAGCACCGCCACCGCCGCCTCGGGCTCGGGCTGCTTGGAGACGCGCAGGAAGCCGAAGGCATACGAGCCGTAGGTATCCAACACCGCGCGCAGATAGACCTTGCCCACGCCCTTGAGGGCGCCTGCCTGACGCAGGCAGGCCGACGAAGAAGGTATCGGCCGTGAGCAACTCGCCCGGCGCGGCGCGCTCGACACGGCGTTCTCGGAAGCACGGATTGAGCTTCTCCAGCGCCAGCCAGCGATCGTGGCGGGTACACTGGCCATTGTCGTTGAAAAGCTTCCAGATCGTGATCGCCGACGCCGGCCGGCCTTCCAGCAACAGCATCGCCTCGACCCGGTTGCAGCCATAGGCCGGATGCGCCAACGCCAGTTCCTCGGTCCGCGCCACCGTCTCTGCCGGGGTCGTCCGGAGATGGCGCTTATGGATGGGCGGCAGATCCTTCAGATCGGCAAAACCACTTTCCGCCCTCAGACTTCGTTGCCGTTCGTCCCATACCATCCTCCTCTCAGTCCAATATAGCACGGAAAGAAGACTAAGAGGACAGCTTGACGATACTACTCTGAACTTTCTTCCCAAAATTTGCGCCATCGTTCCTTTTCAAATTCTGCATCAATACGCGCCAAGAGTTTCGAATGGTAGCTTTCCATTGACTCGTGGCCCATTTCATAGTGAGGAAGATTTTCAAAAAAATACAGAGCGAGTACAAATCTCCCCCTACGTGCCAATATATGGTGAGACATCTCCCCCGTCCGGGTTTAGGGTAGCATGGCGGGCGGAGAGGCGAGAGATGAGCGGGCGTACGGACAATGGCAGAGCGCGGGTGTCAGTAGCGGTCCGGGAGCGGAGCGTAGGGACTGCTACCGTGGCGTCCCGCCCGGACCCGGAAGTGCTGGAGAAAGCAAAGCGCCGGCGGGTTCACTGCGCAGTATAGGCTTCGGGTGCTCGAAGAAGCGGACAGGTGCCAGGAACCGGGCCAGGTGGCGGCGTTGCTGCGACGCGAACGAATCCGTCACTGAAATTCCACCCCGAGATGTCTCATTCTTACTTGACACGTTCCGCATGTTCATAAAAGCGCGAGCGGTGAATAGTCTCTCGTCTGCGTCAAATGCAAACAAATCCTCTTGGATTGCTCGCTGTTTGCCGCACCCGAATAGCGGGCCAATTATGAGCATCGAGAATAAGGCATTTGCCATTTTCGTGTCGAAAAGTCGTGCCCTTTTGCATCCCATCAGAAATGTTCAGAGGCCGCCCGATCCTCCCGCCAATGAATAGGCCACGGCTTCCAGCGCTGCGAGAACCCCCTTCCGGGACGCGTCCAGAGACATGCCTGTCTTTCGATCGGGACGATCCTCGGCCTGCTCCGGCAGGCGCGGTACGTGAATGAAGCCTGCAGGGGTTTGCAGATCGCGCTCCGCGAAGTAATGTAGTGTCGAATACATGATGTGATTGCAGAGATAGGTGCCCGCGAAATAGGACAGCCCGCCCTCCAAGTCGACCGCCTGGATACCGGCCGCCATGTCACGCGCGGGCAGCGTGGAGAAATAGGCCTCGGGCCCGCCCGCTATGATGGGCCGCTCCTCTTTTCCCGAGCCGGCCTCGTCATCCCGGAGGTTGAGCGCCACACGCTCCACACGAAGCAACGGTCGGTTTCCGGCCATCCCGAGGGAAATGACGGCGGCGGGTCCGTGTTCCACAATCAGAGACAGCGTGCGGCTCACGTCCTCGCCATAAACGACCGGCAGGACCGCCGACACGACCTCGCAGCCGCCCACGGTCTTGCCCGAGAAGGATTCCGCAATCTCCCCTGCGGGATTGCGTTTCCACTCGCCGAAGGGTCCGAACCCCGTCAATAGAATTCTCGCTGCGCTCAACCTTGACAATCCCCGGTCAAACGATGATCTTGTGCTCAAAGCTTGAGACCGTCAACAACGATTCTCCATGGGTGATTCTCATGTTTCGCCTCGATGTCCAAACCGCCCGGCAGACAGAGCTTCTTCCGCTCACGGATCGCGTGGAGGAAGTCGTGACCCGGAGCGGAATCGCAAACGGCATCTGCCACCTCTATGTGCCCCACACGACGGCTGCGGTCACGATCAACGAAGGCGCCGATCCAATGGTCGCCTACGACATCCTGCTGGCCGTCGACCCATTGATCCCGCTGCACGATCCTGGCTACCGACACCTGGAAGGCAACTCGGCCGCGCACATCAAGGCCTGTTTCTTCGGCGCTTCTGAGACGATTTTCATTCAGGACAGCCGCCTACAACTGGGTCGTTGGCAAGCGATCTTCTTCTGCGAGTTCGACGGGCCTCGTCGTAGGCAGGTCAACGTGAAGATCGTGAAGGGCTAGCCGTCCAGGCCGAAGGCCACGCGAACCGCCCTCCTTCTGAACGCAAAGATAGACTCAAGCTTCCCGTGGATAAGCGGATACGCGAACGCGCCGACCGGCCAGAACGGGAGCGCGTAAAGCACGTCGTCGGTGATTCGGGTGGTCCCGTCTTCTTCCAAAAAACGGTGCGTGTGGACCCAGACTTTGTAGGGTCCCCGAGTCTGCTCGTCGATGAATTCGTGGGGAGGATCCCACCGCGTGATTCTGGACTGCCAGCGAAACGGAACACGGAAAAGCGCGAGACGATAGTCGATCAGCGTCCCTTTCGCCATGCGGATCGGCCGAGGGGTGACGATCTGGAAACGCAACTCCGACGGTGTGATCCTCTCCAGATTCGATGCGTCCGAAAAGAAGGAGAAGACATCCGACAGGTCCACCGGGAGACTCATGGAGGATGTGAGGTGATGCATAACGGTCGACTTGGACGCCCCCCGAAGCAGATGATGTCTCCATCCGGATCTTCCACGTTACCGTCAGTGCCGTTCCAGGGACGTTCGCCGAATGGGGTCACGTTTTGCGCGACCCCGGTTGTCCGTCCCTCTGCGGCGGCCTCAATCGGCTGGCGCTAAGCTGGACCGACGGGGCTGTGTTTAAATATCGTTTCATCATATTCGGCTAACGGATACTTGGGTAGAACCGTCTTGTTCACCACGTTGTCGGGAAGGGGCCAATGGTGATTTACGACGGACACGAGATTCTCTACCGCGATCCTGGCCCAGGTCTCGCGCGATTCTACAGATAGTCCAGCGACATGAGGTGACAGGATGACGTTGTCGAGCTCCAAAAATGGAGAGCGGGGGCTGGGATCGATCTCCTGGTTCACGTCGAGGCGTTCAAACGTATCGATGCCCGCGCCGGCCAACCGCCCCTCCCTTAGAGCCCGAACGAGCGCGGCTTCATCCACCAAGGCGCCGCGCGCCGTGTTGATCAGAAAGGCCGTGGGTTTCATCTTTCGCAGCGCGATATCGTCGATGAGGTGATAGGTTTCAGACGTGAGGGGCAAGTGGAGCGAAACGTAATCAGAGTTGGACAACAGCAAGTCCAGATCTACAAGCTCAACGCCGAGGTCTCTTGCGACCTGCTGCTTCGCATCGCCCATATCTCGGCAGGTCGCCAATACGCGCATTCCGAACGCATTTGCACGCTGCGCGACAATGCTACCGATCGAGCCAAACCCGACCAGTCCAAGCACACGGGCAGACAGTCTCCTGCAGTTGTTGCTCGATGAACGCGCCTTTCCGAACCTTCCCAAACGCATCAATTCAGACATCTGCGGCAGCTTGCGAGAGAGCGATAAGAGCATCGCCATGGCGTGGTCCGCAGCATCCTCTGAACAAAACCCAGGGTCGTTCGACACGACGATCCGGTAGTCCGTCGCCGCGTCGACATCCGTTTTGTCCGTTCCAACGCCCGTGTGAGAGATATGTCGACAGCACTTGAGGCCCCCCAGCGTCTCGCGCGACAGCCGGGTCGAGACGTTGATCAAGACATCAGCGTCGCCGCAAGCCGCTAAGACCTGTTCAGGTGTGTTCGCATCCACTTCGACGGGATCGAGGCCATACAGCTGGTAGAGCTCTGCCTCGAGGGCATGCACCGGAAAGAGTTTCGAATCCAACCGCACGATCTTGAGTCCAGCTGACACGTGTCGGGTTCCAGACGCGGGATGTGATGTTGTCTCACCGCCGGAGACCGAAGCCACGGAGGACGCCTCAAGGTTGTTCGAAGACTGTTTGAAGCTTCCCTTTTCGGTTTCTCTGCGTTCCCTGGCCTCCGGGGCCATCTCTTTCTATGACAGATAGTGCTCCAGCTCTCTCGGGACCGTCGTCAGACATTCCGGCTCGCCCTCCCGGACGACCAGCGTGTCTTCGATGTTCACCGACCCGACCCCTTCGATGCGTACCGTCGGCTCTACGTTGATGACCATGCCCGCTTCCAGAGTGCTATGGTTGGCTCCCACCAGGAACGGCGGCTCGTGGACCGCACGGCCGAGGGCGTGCCCCGCCTGTCGCGTTAGCGGCGTGAGCCCCTCACCGTCAAACATCCCCATGCACATCCGATACAGATCAGAGCATTTGACACCCGGTCTGACGGCTGCGCGGAGCGCCCGGTTGATCTTCAGTATCGAAGCGTGCGCCTTTCGAGCGCTTTCGCTCACCTCTCCAAAGGCCATAGACCGCGAGAGATCGGATTGATATCCCCGATAACTCCCGCCGATGTCCAATCGGGCCAAGTGACCCTGCGCAAGACGGTTGTCGGTGGGTTCCACAAGCCGGGCGCCCTTCGGGCCGAAGGCGATCTCGGTGTATTCGTGTCTCAATCCGGCTTCTTGGATCCTGTCGACGGCGACGCGCTCCCATTCGAGCTCGGTCATGCCAGCCTGAAGGCCGCGGTAGGCTTCGTCGGCCGCCCGGCTGCAGCCTTCCGCCGCTTTTCGCATTCGCGCGACCTCGGCCTCACATTTCACGGAGCGCAACTCCCAGAGGATCGGATCCCCGTCCTGAAACGTCGCGTTCGGCAGGCGCCGTCTGAGACGCTCGAACGCGCCCAGCCGCATTTGCTCCCATTCGACCCCTATGTTGGCCTTCTCTGCGCCCTTGTCAACGATCGTTTGGGCCAACACCTCTGCCGGGTCAGCCGCTCCACCCACGTCTCCGCCCCCGCCCTCGACGTGGAAGCTGGCCCCGGCATATCTCCGGTCCTTGATCCACGGATCCCTCCATTCGACATACATGGATTCGTTGGAGAAGCCGACAAAGAAGGCAGATTCAGGTCCGTCGGGAAGCAGGCCGACGAAGCTGGCGTAGTAGGTGCGCCCGTCCTCACTCAAGTAGCTTGGATTGATCGAGGTGGACCACGTCAGGTCGGCCAGGTAGCCGACGTTGGCTTGGCTGCTTGCAAGCAGCAGGTCGAGTCCTGCGCTCCGCATTTCCCGGGCGAGCTTGTTGTAGTCGAATGCGCGCATCTTAGCTGGAATGTCTTGAATACGGCGGTGCGTGGATTTGGGACTTGTGTCTCCACGAAGTGTCCGCAAGACGGCGCCACGCCCGGATACGCTTCAGGAGACGCAAGGGATGAACGCTTCTAAATCTTCTCCAGCACCTCCCTCATCGCCCTTCCGTTCGCTTTGAACCAGTCCCGCAGCAGAAAGACGTCCAGACCGATGCAGAAATGCCTCACGCCCATTTCGAGGTATTTGCTCGCCTGCTCCGGGCTGTAGATCTCGGCCCTCGGCGCGATCCCGACTTTCAACGCGGCCTCGATCACGCGCTGCTCCGCCTTCAACACCTCAGGATGATCGTATTGCCCCGGATGACCAATGCTCATCGAGTAGTCCCCGGGCCCAAACTGGACCATGTCGACGCCCTTGACCGAGAGCAACGCTTCCAGATCTTCCACGGCTTCGGCCTTCTCGATCATCAAGCCGATGACGACCTCTTCCATCGCCTGAACAAAGGCCGGCGTGCCGAACTCGTGGACGAATCCGGCGCCCCGACGCAAGGAGGTGCCGTGCCGGCCGCCTGTTTGGGGCGTCTCGGCCCGCACGGCGAGCACGCAGTCCTGGACATCGGCCACGGTCCTCACGTCTGAAAACAGGACATTTTGAATGCCCGCGCCGATGGCACGCGACGCGAGATAGGCCCGCAGCTCCTGTTCCACCTTCATCATGGACGTCATCGCGTCGAACAGAGCCACGCTACGGCCCAGATGCTCCAGGGCATACAGATCGTACGACGCATACTCGGCCACGAATTCGACATAATCGAAGTGTCCGGAATGGCCGATCAGCTCCACCACAATCGGTTCGAGGATCTGGATTCGGGTTCCCAGGCTGGGTTCGTCGGCTTTCAGCCGTTCTCGAAGTCGATTCCGTCGCATCTTCCCAAGCTCCAATCGTAAGGGACGGGTCGGCGGCTGAATGAGAGAGGCAACCCGCCGGCGCCTTTATGTATTATCATGGGGATACCGTGACTGAAATGGACAAGGTCGGACAGGTCGTGAAGCGGTATCCGCGCTGCGGGTGCCGGTGTGGAAACGCTCGCGCAGCGGCCCTGTGCTGTCCGGCCCCGGATTTCTGGAGATGTTATCCCAAGGGCTGATAGGGCGCGCGCTTCGGCGCTTCATCCGGAAGATCGATCGTATCCCAGAACGGGGACCGCGTAAACGGCCGGGCACGGAAGTCGGGAATCGGTTCTGGCGCGCCTCCGTTTTCAGCCGATCGAGCGGCGACGATGCCGGGAAGCGCGTAGTCAATCGTGCGATAGACGTCGATCGGAGAATCCCGACCTGCGAGAAGGGTCTCTACAAAATGGCGAACCACTTTTAGATCGGTGCCGCCGTGCCCGCCGCTCGAGGGGTCCTCGTCTATCGCAGATTTTCCGATCGAGACCGTCATCCACCCGTCTTCTTCGACGAGCTCGGGACCGAAATAGCGGCCGTGGTTCTCGTAATAGAACCACTCCACGCCGCCCCGAACCCCGAAGAGGCGGTAGCGGTGCTCGGAAGGGCGCGGACTGTTCAGCGTGACCAAAATCTTGATCAGCGTGCCCTTCTGAGTCTTGAGCAGGGCGATCTGACCGTCAGACCGGAGTGGCGCCTCTTTGCAGTGCCGGGGCGCGCTCATACAGGCGACCGACGTACATCGGTCATCCAGGACCTCAAGGAGCGGACCCAGATCGTGTGTGAGATACTGGATAGGGGGCTGGTCTGCCCGCCAGATCGGCCGGGTTCCGTTGCAGAGAGCGGCCTTGGCTTCGCTCGGCGACAGGCGCTCTCCGTCCGGTAGGAAGAGCGTCTGCGGGAGGTAGTGAAGGTATTCGCCCTCTGCGATCGAGATGGCGCCGAACCGGTCCTCCTGAACCCACTTTCGCCAGTAGCGGAGAAAGTCATTGTAGCAGGCATTTTCGGCGAGCATGTAAGTCTTTTCCGTTCGTTCGACGGTCTCCTTCAGGCGAATCAGCTCCTCCTGAGTGTCCGCCCCCGGGACTTCAGAGAGGACGTGACAACCGGCTTCCATCGCGAGACACGCGTGTTCGACCTGGACTTTGCCGTTGCTCGCGATCACAACAGCATCCAGGTCCATTTTCAACAGCGCTTCATACTCCGAGACGATCCGCGTCCCCGCACCCTGCTGATCGATTCGGCTTTGCGCCTTCCGGCGCTTCGCAGGAAAGCGGTCACACGCTCCGACGACGTCTACTTCTCTTAGAGTAAGCAGGTTGGAGAGATGGGCGAGACCCCGGCGGAGGCCAAGGACGCCAATACGGAGCTTGGTCATGGGACGCGACATCGCCATCTCCGGCTGATTGATCCCCTTCGTTCACAGGATGTCATTGACTTCGGCAATCGTCCGTCTTCAAAAGCAGGAAACGTGCGCTTTCCGGGCCACCACCTCGATGGCAAAGGAATGTCACAATGGATGAGAGACCGTATCCGCAGCCCGATTTCCTGGAAAAGCTCACGTCGGCCGTCTATCCCTCCTTTGCGGCCCTCGCTGCGATGGAGCTGGATCTCTTTACGCCTCTCAAGGACGGGCCGCTGACGGTCAGTCAGATCGCTGAGACCCGGGGCGTGGAGACGGGGAGGCTCGCCCCGCTCCTGTATGCCCTCGTTGCCGCCGAATTGTTGTCCCTGAATGGGGATCTGTTCGCCAACAGTCCCGAGGCAGATCGATACCTTGTGTCCACGCGTCCCTCCTATATAGGAGACGCCCATAAACTCTTGAATCGGCTCTGGCCGGCCGCACTCCGAACGGCGGCGTCGATCCGAGCCGGTGTCCCCCGCGCCAGACACGAACCGTCCGAAATGTCCTCCGAAGAATTGGAGGTCTTCCTAGGCGACCTGCATCGCGACGCGCTGGAAACGGGTCGCGAGCTGGTTCGCAGGCAAGGTTTCGAGGCGGATACCCGGCTGTTGGACGTGGGCGGTGGATCTGGAGGGCTTGCCATCGCAGTCGCAGAAGCGGTGCCAGGACTTCGTGCGACCGTGGTGGAGCTCCCTGCCGTCGCGCCAATCACGAAACGATTCATACGGAAGGCTGACGCTTCTCGGACGGTCCGCGTGCAGACCTGCAATGCCGCAGAGCAGTCGCCCGTCGGGTCGTTCGATGTCGCGGTCCTGAAGTCCCTGCTCCAGACCCTTTCCCCCGGCCAGGCCCAAGAGGTCGTTCGAAACGTTGGCAGGGCAATTCGGCCTGGAGGCAGGATCCTCATCCTCGGTGCAGGCATCCTGGATAACACCCGCGTCTCTCCTAAACCTGCCGCTTTCTTCAACATCGTCTTTCTGAACCTCTATCACGAAGGGCAGGCCTATACTGAGCAAGAATACGCCGCCTGGCTCTCAGAGGCAGGCTTCGAGAGATACGAAAGGACCCTTCTGGCTGACGGCTCCAGCATCTTGGAGGCGAAAAGGCCGGAGGAATGACTAAATAACGCCCGCACACTCCGGAACCGGAACGTGCGGGCCTTTGAACGATTCTGGATTGCCGATCGCGCTTCGCGCCGGTTTAACCCTCATCAAACCGCTACCGCCAACCCTCAGAAGGGCAGGTCGTCGTCGGGACTGTAGGAGGGCGCCCCCTTTGCGGCCGTCGTAGTGGGTTCTTCTGACTGAGGCTCGGGCGGTGAGGCGGGACCCGACGCGGAAGGCGCGCCGCCCTCAGGCCCGCCGACTGCATCACCCCGGGAATCCAGCATCTGCATTTCCCGAGCGATCACCTCTGTCGTATACCGCTTCTGTCCATCTTGGCCTTCCCAGCTCCGCGTCTGGAGACGTCCTTCTACGTAGACCTTGCTCCCCTTGCGGAGGTACTGGTTACAGATCTCGGCCAGGCGGCTCCAAGCCACCACGCGATGCCACTCCGTCTGTTCGTGCCGCTCGCCAGATTTGTCCGTCCAGCTTTCGTTCGTCGCCACGTTGAAATTCGCAACCGCCGCGCCGGCGGGGGTGTACCGAAGTTCCGGATCTGCGCCGACGTTGCCGATGAGGATGACCTTATTGATTCCCCGTGCCATACCGAACCTCCTCGCGAAAAGAAACTTGATTGAATGGGATCATGGCACGATCCTGAGGGAGATGTTACGATCGTGAACCTTTTTTCGGAATATAGTCGCCAGCTCAAACTTTGTCAAGGTAAGGCCCAGGTCCCTCGATTGCCCTCCGCGAAGCGCGGCGTTTGACCCCAAATCAAGCCGCCGGCGCGCGTCACAAAACCCAAAAGATCAGGCGGGCGAGAACCCTTCTACGCTGAAGTAACGCCCTCCTGAATCGCACAGCACGGTCACGACCCTTCTGCCCGCTCCCAGCCGTTCGGCCATCTTCAACGCCGCCCAGACATTGGCGCCAGCAGAGATCCCGACGAGCATCCCCTCTTCCCTGGCCAGCCGGCGCGCCATTTCAAAGGCGTCGGGTTCTTCCACGCAGATCACTTCATCGATCACACCCAAATTCAGAACGTCAGGAAAAAATCCGGCACCTATCCCCTGGATGTTGTGGCGCCCCGCCTTCCCTCCCGAGAGCACATTGGATTCCGAGGGCTCAACCGCCACAACCTGGACATTCGGGTTGTGCGCCTTCAGGACCTCGCCCACGCCTGTAATCGTCCCACCCGTCCCAACCCCGGCGACAACGGCGTCCACCTGTCCATCTACGGCGTTCAAGATTTCGACCGCAGTCGTTCTCCTATGCACTTCCGGATTGGCCTCGTTCTCGAACTGCTGAGGCATGTAGGTCGTCTCCGGGGATTCATCCAAGATTTCTCGGGCCGCCTTTAACGCCCCATCCATGTCTTCTTCTCCAGGCGTGAGCACCACTTCAGCATCAAAGCTCCTCAGCAGTTCAATCCTTTCCCGGCTCATCGTCTCTGGCATCGTAAGCGTCAACCGGTAGCCCTTCGACGCGGCGACCATCGCCAAGCCAATGCCCGTGTTTCCACTCGTCGGCTCCACGATCCTCATGCCCGGCCGTAGATCTCCCTCCTGCTCCGCGGCATCGATCATCGCTCGGGCGATTCGGTCCTTCACCGAACCCGCGGCATTCAGCCATTCCACCTTCGCCACCACTTCGGCCATCCCCGGAGATACGACGTGCTGCAAGCGGATCAACGGGGTCTCTCCTATCAGATCCAGCACGCTTTCGACTACGGCGTTATCCAATGGCATTCCGATACTCGCGGGCGTTCAATGTCACAAAAAAATTTCAGGGGAGATCTGTTTAGAAAGCCGCCTTCAGCCGTCGCCGCAGCAAGATTGCACCTTTTGAATCGCCGTTTTTCCGAGCTGCCGGATGTCTTCCAGGATTTCGGAATCGTCCAGTTCTGCCTCGGTACACCATCTGTAGCCCTCCGCTTCCGCCACAGAATAGCGAAAACGCCCACCCACCACCCTGGCGAAATAGATCAGGTCGATGTGTTGATGGCTTGGCGTGATTTGCTCGAGCAGGATATATTCAGGCCGGCAAAGCACCTCGACAGTGCCCATCCTGGCTCGTTTCGACGTCAGCTCCACTTTGAGACCGGTCTCCTCCTCGACCTCTCGAACGGCGGCGTCGCACGGGAGCTCGTTCGGTCGGATATGTCCGCCCGGCGGGAGCCACTGCCGGACCTTTTTGTGGAAAAGCAAGACCGTACGCCGATCCTGCACGACAAAAGTGGTTGCGGTGAAGTCTCGCGTGATTTCAGACACCACGGTCCATCCCGAACCTCGGGCTTCGAGCTCAGCAGCCCCTGAATCTCTTACCAATCCTGAGCGTTGGCTGCCTCGGTTAAGGCACGGAGATTTGTGCGCAGCCAGGGCATTCGCCTTTGGAAGCTACCACCCTCCGACCTGTATTCGGTCCACGATATCGCGGGTCAAGATCTTGAAGGCATCCGCCAGTCCGTTGTCTCGTTCCTCTTCTCTACGCAGCGAGGCGCTGTAGACGCCATATCCGCGCAACCTCTTTTCCTCCCAGAGGGATTTCTTCGTTCGCGTGTCGTAACAGTCGACATCCAGAAAGACTAAAATCTGAAATTGATCGGCAGCCTCCCCGTAGGTGAACGGTTCCTCCCTGACTTCCATCACGGTTCCCCTGAGAATCACGTCGGCCCGGTCTTCGTCTACGACCCTCAGGGCGCCGTCGGACAAGAATGCCTGTAGAAGGCTGTCTGTGAAAGTCTGGTGAATCCCTGCTTCAAGGCTTTCGTTCTCGAAGAGCGGAATGGCCACGGACCGAATGCCCGACCCGCCGGTCGCCGAAGTCGAGTAATAGGCGCATCCCGGCAAAAAAAGGAGCAGACCCCACACTGCTTTCTTGGACCACGTCGTCACTGCGTGTTCTCCCCGTCCGGCTTCGAATCTTCAGCGCTTCCCTCCCCCGGCTCCTCCTCTCCGCTCGACGCAGCGTCGACTTCGGGGACCTGCGGCTCCTGCGTCTGGGCCTTTTCTCCCCCTTCGCCCTTGTTGACTTCGTCGACGTAGTTCATCTGAAGCTCGTAAAGCATATGGTCGAGGAGGCGCTTTTCCTCCGCTTCGAGATTGCCCCGCGTCTTCGATTCCAGCATGCCAAGCATGTCTATGGCGTGCTTCGCCTGCGCCATGTCTCTTTCGATCTTTTGCGTGACCGGGTTCATCACCTTTCCCATGTGCTGGAAGGCCGCGCCCTGAAACATCATCACAAGCTGCATGAAAAGGAGTTGATTCTGTTGTTCCGGGGTTCCGGCTTCTTGCTTTCCCATAGTCCCTCACCTCCTGATCTCTAACTGCCACCTATCAACAAGCGCTCCCCCACGAAGCGAGTCGCTTTCTGTCTCTGCCCGCCCATTGCCCCGCGCTGCAGAACGGCAAGGAGGCGGATTATCGGTCGGTGGTGTCCGTCTCCTGGAGGGTCTGATCGTCAAAACCCAAGGAAAGGTCTGCACGATCGAAAATGCGCTCAATCTTCGATTGCGTCACTCGATCCCACCGTCTATAACGCCGACTGGATGCCGCGGCCCGTGAGATGCACGAACCTGTTTCGTTTCATCGAGACGTTCAAAATGAAGGCGTCGGCGTCGTGAAAACGGACGCGACCCACGCGGTTCCAGCACCGAACGCCATCGAAAGCATCCAGAAGACACCCACGACCCCCATGGAACGTACACGACTGAAGCCAGAGACCGTTGCGACACCTACCGTCAGAAGGCCGTAATACCAAAGACTGAACGGATTCAGGTTTGCCAAGAGCAATTTCAAGGAAGGATGGACAGTACCTTCTACGAGCAAGTCTGCGCCAAGACGAACCTCCAGGCTCTGTGGATCAATCCCCTCTCTCTGAGCCTTCACCAGCACCAAAACCAAGACCAGAATCCCCGAAATCAAAGAGACCACGCTCCCGTGCGACACCACTGAGAATATGGCCCTGAAGCCGCTTCTGCCTTCAAAGACCTGAACGAGCAGCCAGATCAGGAATGCAGATAGAAACCAGAACACAAGCGTGCCCAGAACCGCGCCCCCCGTATAGACATACCTGATGGTCCGATGCGTCTGAGTGATCCGTTCGAGCTGCTCCGAAGAAAGTGACTCCGCAAGGGAGATGAGGAAACCCTTCTGAGCGATGGGGAGGGCGATCCACACAATGGCCGCCGAACCAAGACCCACGATGAGAAAGGCGCCCAACCAAGTCGGCCTGTCCCCGATCTCTTCAAACACACGGCTCGGTGTCCAAACGGTACGGGCCAGTCGCCCCGGGGCGTGGAGGAGTTCTCTCATATCGGCGGCAGCGTTACAATAAGACGCCAAAGCGCCCTAGTCAATCACTGAAATACGAGCCCATTCAAACCGGTTGTCGTTCGAAAACAGACTCTCTCCTTGAGTCCCTGATGATCGATTCCGATAGGTACTCAGAGGCCCTCATCTAAAGTTGATCCGGAAACTTTTGCAAATTCGACTTTTTGAAAAAGCCACTCACCATCCTGCGGACATCCTGAAGCGACTGATACCCCACCGCTGTCCGACGCAAAATGCCATCCTCGTCCAGCAAGAACAGCGCCGGAACGTTGACCGTGCCCAGATCTTTATGCAGTCCGCGGTGAGCGTCTATCCAGATCGGGTATGAGACGGGCAATGTGTCAAGGAAATCCGTCGTCTCGGTCGGCGTATCCGTAGAGATAGCGACCAAAGCGAGCCCGTCATCTGCATAGCGCTTACCCAGCTTCTCCAGAATCGAGAGTTGTGAGCCACAATGGCCGCACCCGACCTGGATAAACGTGGCCAGCAGCTTCTTCCCCCGGTAGGCGTCGAGGCTGACCGCATGCCCTTCCAGGTCCTCAAACCTCAATGGCGGAAAGGGTTGACCAATCACTGCAACGTTTTCAGGTCGATAATAGTCTCGCAGCCCGAGGATCCCTCCCGCCGCTCCCGAGACGACAATGAGCAGGACAACCAAAGCGACCCCTCTACGCTTGCTGGAATGCATGCTTTCCTCTCATTGAACGAGTTGATCGATCGATGTCAAACGCGCATAGGCGGGCGGGAACACAAAGAAGCGTATCGAAACAAAGGGACGAAAAATCGATGAAAATCTTGAGGGAATTCTCGTTACTCCGGTTCCATCGCGCGGCACGGCATACAACAGCACTTCAATTAAGCCACGCGACGCTCCTAGATGCTCTGTCGATCAAGAATGCTCTCGAACAGGACCGCCAGTACGGGTTTTCCCCGCTCCTCGAGCAGCATTGCCTTCACGGGACCTGTCCCTACATCAAGCGCACCGATGGATCGGACTTGGACCTCCGCGAGCAACTCCGGACCTCCCTGAATCAGGTGTCCGTTCACGCTCGTAATCCGCCCGTACCAGACTTCCCTGCCCTCGCTCCTGACCTGTACGTGTCGACATCTGCTTAGCAGACGGAGCCGATCTCCAGGAACTTCAACGCTGAGTGTCCATCCCTCCTGCGTCCGACGGATCGTGCCCACGACTTCAAGACCGACATCCATTCGCGCCAGCGTCAACACGACCAACAGCCCCAGAAAAATCGCCGAGACGCCGACTAGAAACACACCGGCCCGCCATTCGATACTCCGGGGAATCCTCATACTGCCGTCGCGATCCTATCTTTCTGATAATAAGCTCTGAAACGACCATCCTGCTCCCATAGCTCGGGAAACGTCCCTTCCTCCACGACTCGGCCACCATCAAGCACAAAGATTCGATCTGCCATCGATACCGTGGAAAGGCGATGGGCGATCAACATGGTCGTGCGTCCGGCCGCAGCCCGCTTCAAGGCATCCTGAATCAGACGCTCGGAGCGGGGATCCAGCGACGAGGTCGCCTCGTCCAGCACCAGGATCTTCGGATCGCGAATCACCGCACGGGCCAAGGCAACCCGCTGCTTCTGCCCCCCGGAAAGTTGTACGCCGCCCGACCCGATTCGTGTTTCCAGCCCCTCGGGAAACTGCCGTACAAACTCGGTACAGTTCATCTCCTCCCCCGCTGCCTCCACGTCCTGCTGACTGGCACCAGGCTTGCCGTAGGCGATATTTTCCCGGATGGTCCCTGAAAAGAACCGGAGCTCCTGTTCCACGAATGCGATCTTCCTGCGCAAAGCCCGAACGCCGAACGTCGAAATGTCCTCCCCATCGATCAGAATGTGACCCGAAATCGGATCGTAGAAGCGCAGCAGAAGGTTGACCAGCGTTGTCTTGCCCGCGCCCGTTGGCCCCACAACCGCGGTGATCCTACCCGGTTCAAGACTAAGATTCACCGAATTCAAAATGGATCGATGCGAATCGTAGCCGAATCGGACCGCCTCAAAGATGACGCTACCTGTCGGAGTCGTAAACTCCCTGCTGCCGCGACCCACCTCTTGAGGCGCATCCAGGATCTCGAGCACCCGCCTGAGAATGCCCATGCCCTTCTGGAAGCCGACATAGAGGCCCGAGAGCTGCCCCATCGGGCCGTAGACGTAGGCCATCAGCATGTTGAAGGCGACAAACTGGCCCAGTGTCAAGCTCCCCGCCATCATCTCATAGGCCCCGTACCACAGCAGGAAGAGCCCGCCTGCACTGTAGAACGCCATTTGCAGCACCCCTGCGCCCGTCATGGTGACGTTCCGCCGCAACTCGATATCCACCTCTTGGCGCAGCTTCCCAGCCAGACGCCTGGCTTCCAGCTTCCCACGCTCGAAGGCCCGCGCCACTTGGGCAGCGTCCAGGGATTCCAGCCGCGTCGCGTTCGCAACCCCCTTTCGCTCCTGAACCTTTTCACTTTGGGCCCTCACGCGGCGGCCGAAGTGAATGTTGACCCATACAAAACCCGGGAGCACGACCAGCACGGCGACCGCCAGCCCCGGATGGATCGTCATCATCATAGTCAGGCCGACGAGGAGGAGAACCACGCTGCTCAGCCCTTCGATATAAGCCCCGGCCATCAGCGACCCGAGCTGTCGCACATCGTCACTGATCCGCGTCGCGATGTAGCCCGAGCCATGTCTCTTGAAAAAGGCGATCGGAAGCGTATGAACTTTCTGAAACAGCCGTATCTCAAGGTCGAAGAAGACCTTTCGGGCGAATACAAGCAGCAGATAGCGCTGGAGGAAGCTCAGCCCCAGGCCCAGGACCGTCGCAAACGCAAGCGCCCCGCAAACCAGGTGCAGCACCTGCATCTGCCCGTTGGCGATGACGCGATCGATGATGTAGATGGAGAGCAGCGGCATCGGCAGGGCCAGGACGGCGGTGAAGATCATGCAGATGCCCGCTTCGAATGCGCGGATCCAGTAGGGTTTGAGGAATGAGAGCAGGCGTGACAGGTCAGCAAAATATCGCTCGTGCCTTAGAGCATTCGCCATAATCGAGTCTCGTGGTAGTGATCCGATAATCGATGGGTTGCGGGTGCAATACGGCCCGTCCTCGACGGGGAACCAGAGGTCCACGCAGTTGAAGATCCGGAAACGGAGCGTGGCACCGATTTCGGCGGGCCCTGTTCCTTAAGGTCGGATTTCGCCTATGATAGCCAGGATAGGGATTTGTGTCGACGGTCTGCCGACGTCACTTGAAGGAAGATATCTTTTAGTGAAGCCTTGGTCTTGTCGTCGCCCGGGTTCTGCAGTTGCAATTCAAGGCCATCCATCATACTCTGGAAGGCTACCCGTCCTCGATGAATGATTGCACACTCCGTACACAAGGACTCAATCCATTCAAGGATATGGGAAGTAATGACAATGGTCACGCCTTTTTGATTCATCCGAAATAGGATCTGCTCGATCTCTTCCGCCGACGTCGCGTCGATGCCGTCAAAAGGTTCGTCCAGAATCAATAAATCGGGTTCATGAATGATTGCTGCAGCTAGAGACACCTTCTGTTTCATACCTTTGGAATAGGTTTCAATGTAGTTCCGAGCAACAGGCTCCAAGTCAAAAAAGGCGACCAGTTCCTCAATCTTACCGTGCACATCCTGTTTAGGCATATCGTACATGCCTGCAACAAATTCCAAGTATTCTTTCACGGTCAATCTGCCAAAATACATCGGCCTATCCAACACGAAACCGATACGACGGCGAAACAGGAAATCCGTTTTCCCGATCTCTTGATCAAAAATAACCATCTTGCCACTGGTCCGACGGATCAGACCCGCGATGATATGAATCAATGTGGTCTTACCGGCCCCATTTGGACCAACAAGCCCGAACAGTTGGCCTTTCTTGATTTCTAGACAAAGCGAATCCAGAGCCCTCACCGAATTTTTTCGATAGCGCTTACTTAGATCATAAAATTGGATGGCGTTCATCATCCACTCTCCAGCAGATTGAAGAGGTGACGACGAGCGAGAATCGATACGTAACGAATTACGGTAATGTACCAAACGGCAATGCTTAATAAAATCACAATAAGACACATAGGAGAGGATTCGAGTACGTGCCGTATGAGCAAATAGGGAATCGAAGCTACAGCGATCAAAACGGTATGAAAGCACAATCGACGTATGATCGTACTATCACTTCCAAGACCTAAGAAGTGTCTGAAAACGGAAACGAAATTACCCAGGATGATCAATGGAAAGATGGAGATACTGAAATAAGTTAACGGGAGCCGGCCGTGTTGCCAAAAACCGTCTACACTCACCCATATGCCCAACATAATCGTAACGATCCCCAGGCTGCTCACAGCCAGTGTCGTCAGGTTGTTCATGATAATGACGTAAGCCAGGTCTACACCCCCAACAATGTATCGCGGTAGCGTATCCAACGTGCCCTGGACAACGTTGGTAATGAGAGGCTCAAGAAAAACCAACAGTAAAATCACTATATTAATACTTTCCACGAGATTAATATTTTCCGTGTCATACTTCTGGTAATGCAAATAAGTGATGAAAAACAGCATCATAAAAAGCCAAAGCGCATCAAAGCCCAGATGGCGATACAGCAAACGTAGATTTGCCATCCACATACTTAAAAGATTTCTTCTGCTGACACTCATTCGCTTGGCTCATTCATGAGCAGTCAAGCCATGGCTGTTTGTGACAGCGTAAGCTTCCCGCCTCTCGGGAGCGCTGGTGACAGACCTACAATGATGTAGGCTATCAAGAGGAGGCAGTCGACGACGTACAACTCTTAGCTAGCAAAACTGAATTTTCCTAGACTTGGGGGCATGAACTGTCCAAGAAAAATCGCACTATTTCTCTTGAGAGCGTACTTCTCTAACTGGTTCTCTCAAAATAAGATAATAAGCACACAGATACAATGCTACGGTAAGAAGAATGATCACGGAGGCCGAGACTAACAGGGTGTCGAATCCCGAATCGTGCGCGTCATATTGCCAACCTGAAGCAAAATCCTTTATCACCAATATGTTAACGACCAATACCCAACCTGTCAGGAAGAGAAGTTTCTCAATCCAACTGAAATCTTTTGTAAGCAACTTGGAAATCACAAAAACCAGGCAAAAGCTGACATAGCCAGCGGAGGCATAGATGACATAGACTAATGCAGAAACGCCCTGCGACAGCGAAAGGTTAACCACACATATGGAGACAGGAATCAAGAATACCAGGATCTTTAAATCAATCAACTCATTCAACCATAAGAAATGCAAAATCGTACGTGTCGACAGAGGATATAAATTTAATTGGTACCTGTTTATATAAATACCGTGTCTCAGTTGTAAGTTGTTCACTATGAAAATGTGAAGCAAAGCTATCGATGTTATATAGAACACAGGGGATCCACCTGTAAAATAGAAAAAACCCAATAGGATGGAATTGATTCCTGCCAAGATGTAGATGGAGATAGAAAAATAGCCTCTTTTTGTAAGCCTCTTACCAAGTATAAAGTTGGTCTTTATCAAGAGCTTGGTTCTGTTGGATATGAGCACTGAATTTAGACTCGCTTCCTTTGACAGAACAGTATGTTCTCCGGGACTACCAGTACGATAACCACAGTTGAGAATCTCGACCGTATAACATGTCAAATCTACAAAACTACGCAGTATTTTGACTCAACTGTGAATGTGTCGATATGCATCTCAATGCAGAAGAGCGTTGGCCTGCGATAAGACGCCGACTATTCAGCAGTAGTTGAGGGCTCCCAGAATACCGCCGCCAATAGCTCCAGCTACAGCACCAATCCCCCCTACTCCCGCCCCCGCCAACGCTCCCAGGAGCCCCGTTCCTATTATCCCGCTAACGCACCTAATCACCGGCCTCCACTCCTCCCATGAGTATGCGGAAACAACATCCGGTGTTGAATGATGCATCGATGGTTTTACTAGCGCCACTTTCATCGTCTGCATAACTACGCCTCCTTGATGAAGGAAAACAATACTTGGGGTTTCGGGTAGCCCCGGAGAACAATAGGGTGTCTCATCAATAAACTTATCCTATGGCTGGCACGCTAATCCCAACACTCTGACTTTGAAATAAAGCTTGGGCTATGCTAACGTTTTTTACGGCAAGTTCCGTTTCCCCCTGTTGATCGTAAACATGGGCCAGGTTCATCAACGATTTCGCTTCTTCGAACAGGTTGCCAATCTCTTGGCTGTATGCTACGGCCTGCTGAGAACACCTTATAGCTTCTTCCCATTGTCCGGAGTTTAACAAGAGAAGACCAAGATGACTGGAGATCTGTATTTCCAAAACTGGATTGCATACAGAGCGGCTCAACTCTATAGCGGCCTCTAGCATAGATATGCCATCTTCTATTTGAGCATCGGGCATCAGGAGGGTCAGCATTGCAGAGGCCTCAACCTGAATATGCTGATGATGCATCTCATCGGCGATGTCATACGCGATTTGGAATAGCTGATAGGCCTTTTGAAGTTGATTATTTTGGAGTTGAACTCTTGCCAGCATGAGAAGTGCTCTTGCTTCACCACGACGGTATCCTGACTGGCGATCTATTTCAATGGCTTGCTCAAATGTCTGATCTCCTTCTTGAAATTTCCCCTCAACAGTTTGGATCATTGCAAGCATTCCAAGATTTCTGGCTTCACCCTGGCCGTAGCTGATGCTGCGATGAATATCGAGTGCTCTTTCCAAAGCAGAAGTGGCCTCCTGTAGCTTTCCGCGAATCAGGTCAAGGCTTGCCCGATTCGTATAGACTCGTCCCTGTATATATGGATCTTCCAACCCTTGCCCTAACATAAGTCCTTGCCGGAAAATCTCCTCAGCGTCATTCAGATTTCCTTTGGAAGCAAGGAAAACACCCTTATTACACAAGATATGACCAACGCTTATTTTATCTCCTATGCCCTCGGAAATCTGAATGGCTTCTTCACAACACGCCAGTGCGTTACTATATGAAGCCTGCGCCAGGAATATCGTCCCCAGATGCCGAAGCGCCGTCGCCTCCAGCGCGGGGTCCTCAATCTTCCCGCAGAGGTCCCGTGCTCCTTCCAGGGCTTCTCGGGACCGATCAGGCTCGCCCAGATCGTTGCATACCTGTCCCAGATTGATTCCGAACGCCGCCTCCAATCGGCCGGCCTCCCGCCTCCTTGACAGGTTCCGCCCCTCTTCAAATATTTCAGCCGCTTCCGTCAGTTCCGACACCATCATCAGAGCCACACCCCGGGCCAGAAGGGCCGACAAGCTCTCAGACGACTCATAGGAAGCCCGGTAGAATGCCGCGGCATTCCGATACTGCCGGTGCTTGAAACACTGCTCCCCTCGCTGAAGGCGAATCTCTGCTTCCTTCTGTTCAGGAGTAGAAATATCCTCCAGTTCCTCAATGAGCATCTCAAACGGCGGCTTGAGGAACCCATGCCCCTCGTCCGGCAGGTGGACATGCTCAAACTCCGAATCTTGTTCCGTGCGTCCGCTCAAAGGCCAGAGCGGTTCCCAAATACGCCGAAATCGGCCATGCTTCACATTCGAAGTCACGTTTGTTCAACCACCTTGTTCAGCTGACTGAGCGCCCGTTCCTCCAACGATTCAATTTCCACAAGGCGATCAAAAAGCTTCTGGACTGCCCGTACGGGCTGCTTGATCTGGCCCTTCAGGCAGACATTTCGCAACACATACCACATTTGGACAATGTGGCGAAGCTGCTCACTGACAGGAGCAACGTCGGGCATGTCCATCTCGTCGGCCACCAGCTTGAGATAATCACTGTGGCCCTCCCGCTCCATGAGGACCGTATTCAGACATTTGGAGAGGCGCTTCATCCGTGAACGCGCTTCGTCGGCCGCCAAGTCCCTCCATTTTGCCGTCTCTTCTGCGAGCGACTGCAGCCCGTGCAGACCGATGAACGTATCGGGCAGGTAGGCCCTCCCTCGAAGCATCTGGTGGACGTTCTGCCGGATCGTCTCAAAGGCCTGTTCAACCTGAAGATGCCACCGGGGCTTCGAAAAGTTGAGCTCAAACCAGTTCGGTCCAGGCCGATCATCGTCGTTCCTGCCGCCGTTTTCCACGAAGAATCCCGAAAATGGCAACTCACCTCGAAACTTCCTCCCTGGCGAGGGATCCACGACGTGCACCATCCTGCTTTCCTCGTCAAAGCCATCCAGGATCACGTAGTGCCCCCCGTCTACCCCTTGGCGGACCAAATAGTAGTCCTCGAGATGTCTTTGGTCAGCCAGAATCGGAACGGGATGTCCCTCTGAGATCTGTGAAACCACACATCTCCAAGCCGCCTCGACAGTGGGTTCCTCATGCATGACGACCTGGACACCACACCGCGCCAGACTCTGGAATAGGGGCTGGGAACCGGATGTGATCTCGAAGTCCCCGTTCTCCTGTCGTCGGAAGGAAAAGTACCAGTTCCTATGAAGAATGAGCGGTGTCTCGTAACCGTAGAATCTAACAAGCACATCGAAGGTTCGATGCTCGCAGTTGTAATAATGATAATTGCAGAATGGGAGACCTGAGATCAACCGCTTCATTGCTTTTCCTGATTTGCGCTCATCCGGGCACGGCGAAGGGTCATCGAGAAGACGTGCATGGGCGGGAGGTCTGGAAGCTCAATTTCAACCAGGGGTCGGTTTGGGATGGGCACGCTCTGCATCCAAATGCCGTGGTCAAGCCCGATCTTGTCCGTGTAACGGTGGTACGACACAGGGCGCAAGATATGATATCCCGAGCACCGAATCGCGACGCGCTCCCCGTAATCGAGCTCACGGCCCCGGCCCCATCCACTCAGCCCCAGGAAAGCTTCTTCTCGCCCGCCGTCCGAAAAAGTGAACTGAATGTTTTCCCCCAGGCTGATCTCCTCGGAGGCCCCGAGAAAATGAGCCGTGTCGTAAAGATCCTCGGGAACCGAGATACGTTGCCCTTCCAAGGAGATGTTATTGTCTCGACCGGCGCCTTTGTCTGGAAATCGGAACACAACGCCATCGCATTCCACGATCGAATTTGACGCCGGTAGATCCTCTTCCGGATAGGTGTAGGTGTTCGCAGTAAAAAACCCGTCCGCACGGTCTTCATCCGAAGTAATCCCGTCACTATTGAAATAGGGCGTCAGATCAAGAATCAGATAGGCATCACCGTCGTCCAAATCGTAGGTCTCCAAACCTCTCGAAAACGCGACTTCTGTCGTCCAAGTCTCGCTCATCCCCAATTCATCTCGAAGTCGCTTACCATAAGACGGGCAGAAGAACCGGCAACGATCACGATCCTTGCAATTACCGTACCGCAAGTTGCTGAATCTGCGCTCCGAGCGGAGACGACCATGCCGGCGCTGTTAGATACACCAGGCTCCGTCACGCCCTCATGTCATGCTGCCTGCGATGCTTGGAAGGGCCTGGCAGTCATCCGGCAAGTGAACAGACCTTTCATTTTGATGAACCTACGTTTCATTCAAAACTCGAGCCCGCGACACGCCTAGACGGGCTGGCCTGGGAGACTGACGGCTGCTGTGCGCCGTGTGTGGAAAATGGCAGAGCCACTCGCATCGGCGGCGCCCGTCGCGACAGAGCCAAAGGAGGTCGTTCTTCCAAGTCACTGATTCTCATCCCTGTGTTCATCAGGAATCCCATTTTAGATCACGACTTCCGACACCGCCAACTGCGACTATACAAGCGGTTCTCCCGCATCACGAAGCATTTCAAACCCCGGATGCTCAGGGATGCCACATCACAAAAACGCCCAACAGAAGTGTTCAGAAAATGCGCGGGCGAACCCGATATTTGGCCCATCCGCGGAGATCCAATCTCACAATGCGAACGGGAGATTATGAGAGCGCGAAAGCTCGAAGGTACATCACTTGCTTTGACGGTTTGCGCAGCTCTCAATGCGTGTCGCGTTTCATAATCCGGACTCGAAATTTGTCGAGTCCAGTAACGTCAAGGATTTATCTTGACGTGCATTTGAACTCACGAAACGCAGGAATCACACGCAAAAAGGGAGGATGTCATGGAACAGCCGGCAGGCACCCAAGAACAAGAAATGGGCGTGCTCAGGCGGATCGTCGGAGCGCTCTTCTCGCCCGGCAGGACTTTCGCCTCGGTAAGCGGGCAAGTCGCGCATAAAGACTGGCTCCTCCCGATGATCATCGTCGCCGTTGTCGGTGCGCTGTCTGCGTACCTGATCATGCCGGTTCTCCAGACCGAGGTCCCGGAGGCCCTGCGCGAGCAGCTCCGGAAAAACGAAACCCTCTCTGAAGAACAGCGCGCGCGGGCCTTGGAAAACGCGCAAAAGGTCGGGGGCATTACCGCCATCGCCGGCGCGCCCTTTGTCACGGCAGCGAAACTCTTTATTCAGGCGGCGATCTTCCTGGCCCTAACCAACTTTATCCTCAGCGGCAGCGGAACCTACAAGAAAACGCTCTCTGTAGTCAGCTACAGCGCCCTCGTCGACCTTCCCGCCGCCATTGTCACGGTGCCGCTCGCGCTGGCCAAAGGGTCGGCAAAGGTCCAGGTCGGCCTCGGTCTGCCGCTATCCAGATCGATGGAAGGAAGTTACCTGTTCAACTTCCTGTCCATGATCAACCTCTTTTCCATCTGGCAATTCGCGTTGATTGCCATCGGGCTGGGGATTATTGCGGGCATTCAGACAAAACGGGCGGCTTATGGCGTCTTCGGCCTTTGGATCGTCTACATCCTGGTCGCCGCCGCCTTTCAGAGTCTCCTGGGAAAATAGATGCCGGCAGCGTGGCCCGACAAACGCAAGCTCCTTTTCGGCCTCCTCGGTCTGATCCTAGTCTCGGGCATCGTTGTCCTCAACCTGACCCGGAAAGAAAAGAGAACGCGTCTTGCAAAAAACGCTGCGACCGTCAGCGTCAAAAGAGGCGCTGTGATCGAGCGGTTAAAGGAGACCGGGCGGATCGAATTCGTCCGAACCGTGGAGGTCAAATCGACCGTATCCGGGGAAATCGTCCATCTCGTAGCCGAGGCTGGCGACTTGGTGAAGGAGGGAGAGATGCTCGCCATCATCGAGCCTGATCCCAACCAGACGCTACAGCTCTACAACAAACGGGCTGCCGTGGACCAGGCGCAGATCGACCTGGAGCAGAACCAGAGGGGGTTGGCCCGAAAGGAGTTGCTCCTCGAGCACCGGCTGATTTCGAAGGAGGAGGTCGAACGCGCACGGGATGCGTTCGAGAAGTCTGAAAACGCCTACAGACTGGCAAGACTTGAACTGGACATCGTCGAGGCCCGAACGAATATTCGGCGCACGAACGGCGCTTCTCGGGAAAAGGAGGATCAGAAGCTAGATGACGTCCGCCTCCTCTCTCCCGTATCGGGCATCGTGATCACCCGTCCTGTCGAGGTTGGAGAGGTCGTCGTATCCGGCACGCTCTCCACCGTAACGGGAACAAAGATGTTCGAGATCGGGGATCCGAGTCAGATGATCGTCAAAGCCAACATCAGCGAGGTCGATGTGGGCAGACTGAGGCCCGGACAACGCGTCAATATCGTCGTAGACGCTTATCCCGACGCGACCTACCGGGGAGAGATCCACCGGATTGCGCCCGTGGGGGAGTTCCTGCAGGGCAGCAACATCATCACCTTTCGGACCGAGATCCGCATCCTGGACCGCGAGCTCCGCCTCCGGCAGGGCATGTCCTGCGACATCGACGTCACTCTCGTGGAGCACGACGCTGTGCTCTACCTCCCTACGGAGGCCGTATACGAGCACTTTGGCGAAGCAGAAAGCGCGGGCGACAAGAAAGGCAGGCACGGGCGTTTTTTAGTCTACGAAAAGGAGGAGGCGTTCATTGAGAAGGAGATTCAGATCGGCCTCAAGTCAGCGTCACGGCTGGAGATCCTGTCCGGTCTAGCCCTGGATGACCAGGTAGCCGCGGACGCGGAAAAGATCTACAAGGAAACGGCTGAGGACTGAAAAGGATTCGTGGCAAGCGTTCGCCAAGGCGCGGAAACACTCCCGTTCATCCTCCGAAGGACCGAGGATCGTGAATCAGGGATCGAAGATCGACAGAGCGCGTAAACGGCCATCCGAGAAGCGGGTGGCTTTCTATCTCTGGCTGCGCGGTGTCCTCCGCTTCAGGACGGAAAGGACGCGGCACATCCCTTCGCTTCCGCTGAGGGCAGACGCCGTTTTCCCTGTCTGTGTGCGGATAGCGGTAGAACCTCCGCGCCAAGCCGTTACCGAGAACCGCAACGAATCCAAGAATTCCAATCACGTCCGCAATGCCGCAGCAAATGGAAAACCCGCCTTAACGGCTGCGACATCTTGAACATCCTCGACTTCATTGCTGTGGGGCTGTGCCAACTGCGAGTCAACGCGCTGCGTTCCCTGCTCACGATTCTGGGTATCACCATCGGCGTGGGTTCCGTTCTGGGTGTCGTGTCCATCGGCGAGGGGCTGCGCCGCAGCGTCGTCTCGCAGTTCGTTCAGGTCGGCGGCGCCAACCTTATTCTCGTACAACCGCCCGGCCCGTGGGCCATAAAGGATGGGCGGCGGGTTCGACGCGCCTGGCGGGAGATTCTGACGAAGCGAGACGTCGAAGCCATCACCGGCGAATCAGAAGGCATCGAGGCGGCCTTTCCCCTGGTCAGCTGGAACACAAAGGTACGATATCGGAAAGCATCGACGACCGGTGAGATCCACGGCACCCTGCCGGGCTATCATCGCGCAATGGACTGGGCTCTGAGCAAGGGCCGGTTCCTCTCCCACGGAGATGTGAAGGAATGGCGCAGAGTCTGCGTGATCGGGGACGGGATCCACAGCGATCTGTTTGGAAAACAGAACGCCATTGGCCGGGAGATCAAGCTCAATGGCGAACGCTATTCCGTGATCGGCGTGATGAAACCCCGGACGCTTTTCGGACGGGATTGGGGCCAAACGATCGTTGTTCCCTTGAGCACGATCCAGAAGCGGATCACGGGCACCGACCACTACGATGTCGTCTTTGTCTACGCAAATGACGGGGCCGACGTCCGCCGCGTCACGCAAGACATCCGAAAGGTCCTTGGACGGTTCCACAGACATGGCGAAGAATTCCAGATTGTAACCGGAGAAAGTATCCTGGCGCGCACCGAACGGGTCATCCTGGTCCTGAAGCTGGTCGCCGGCGGCGTCGCGGGCATCTCCCTGTTGGTCGGAGGAATCGGAATCATGAATATGATGCTCGTTTCGGTCACGGAACGCACGAGGGAGATCGGCGTCCGCAAGGCGTTGGGGGCCAAACAGCGTCACATACTGCTACAGTTTATCGTCGAATCCACCGTCCTCAGCTTGTTTGGAGGTCTCCTCGGTATTGCTTGCGGCCTGGGATTCGAGTTTGGGATATCCGCGCTGATCGAGCACTTTTCGGAGGCATCGTTTCCCAGCGCCGTTTCCGTGGGCGCCATTGGGCTGGCCATCCTCTTCTCGGGCGCCATCGGCGTCTTTTTCGGAGTCTATCCCGCTGCCCGTGCCTCCCGCCTCCATCCGGTTGAGGCGCTGCGGCACGAATAACAAATTGAGATGATCCGTCTCGATAACATCCAGAAGACCTATGACAGAGGGGTCGAGTCCATCCCCGCCCTTCGGGGGATCGATCTGAACGTCTCCCGGAACGAGTACGTGGCCATCATGGGGCCGTCCGGATCGGGCAAGTCCACGCTGCTCAACATCCTCGGCTGTCTCGATAGCCCCACTTCGGGGCGTTACACGTTGGATGGCGAGCAAATCGGCACAATGAGAGGCGACGCGCTGGCAAAAATCCGCAATCGGAAGATCGGGTTCGTATTCCAGACCTTCAATCTGCTAAGCCGTGCCACGGCGCTCCAGAATGTGGAACTCCCCCTCGTTTATGCACCCCAACCGAGAAGAAAACGCCGCCAGCGCGCCGAGTTCGTTCTTGAGAGGGTAGGACTGAAGGACCGTCTCTCCCACCGACCCGGCGAGCTCTCTGGTGGCCAGCATCAGCGCGTCGCCATCGCGCGGGCGCTCGTCAACGATCCATCCATTCTACTGGCCGACGAGCCCACAGGCAACCTGGACAGCCGTACCAGCGAAGAGATCATGGAGATCTTCGAGGACCTCCACGCACGGGGTCAGACGATCCTCCTCGTCACGCACGACGCATCCATCGCCGAGCGCGCCGAACGGCGGGTGAGCCTCAAGGACGGGCGGGTGGAAAGCGACCAGACCCTCAGCGTGTCGCAAGATCACGCTGCCTTTCATTAGCCGGAAATCCTCGGAGCGCGCTGGGATTTTCTGGTTTGCGCCTGAGTTGCCCGTCCCGCCTCGCGTCCTTGCGCCTCTCGATAGAAGCTCCCTAAACGGCAGAGCGAGTTTGGCAGAGGTCTCGGTGTCCTCCGGCATCTCCAGATCAGAATAGAGAGAATTTGCAACACCTCCTCGTATCCACCCCCCCGCCGCCGTCGGTCTTCCAAGCGACGCCATCCTCTCCCCAGAGGCCTCACAGATCCCGCTCGGGCTCCTTTTTGCCTTGCCTCGACAGGTCCGCGCCTCTATCCTTCCTTCGCAACGTGCCGACTCGCGAAGATCCGAGGCTCCAGAGAATACCGTGAAATTCGATGTCGCCGTCATCGGCGCCGGAAGCGCCGGCTACGCCGCTGCACGTACGGCCGCAGACGCGGGCGCGAAGGTCGCCATGGTGGAAAAGGGTCCGCTTGGAGGCCTCTGCATCCTCCGCGGCTGTATGCCCTCCAAAGCCCTGTTGAGATCGTCGGAGATCATGGCGTTGATGCGGCGCGCCGGCACATTCGGGCTCGGCGCGGGCCCCTTGACCGCGTCCCTCGCCTCGATCAACGACCGGAAAAAGGCCCTGGTCAAAGAGTTCTCGGACTATCGTGTCGGTGAACTCGAGAGCCCCAGACACGAACTGATCCGGGGTCACGCCCGGTTCGAAAGTCCCCACAGGCTCAGGGTCGGTTCACGCGTGATCGACGCTGGAAGCTTTGTGATCGCAACCGGATCGGTGGTCCAAAAGGTTGCCATTCCAGGTCTCGAAGAGGTAGGATATGTCACCAGTGACAAAGCCCTGGACCTGAGGCAGCGCCCCAGCTCCATGATCGTCCTCGGGGGCGGCCCCACGGCGGTGGAACTCGGTCAATTTTTTTGCAGGCTGGGGACGAAGACCACGCTGATCCAGCGAAGCGCGCACATACTCAGCGACAAGGATGAAGACCTGGCGTCAGCCGTGGAGGCCCGGTTTCGCGAAGAGGGCATGACTGTGCATACGGAGACGAAGCTGACCAGGTTCACAAAGGACGGAAAGCGCATCACGGCCCATTTTCTCCAGAACGGCGCACGAAGACGGGTGACCGCGGAAGTCGTCTTCAAGGCCCTCGGTCGAAGGCCCGACTTGGCCGGACTCGATCTGGAAAAAGCAGGGGTTCAGACACGCGGAGGGCGCATCGGGGTCAACCGCTGGATGCAGACCAGCGCGAGCCGCATCTACGCTGCGGGAGACTGTGTGGGACGTCACGAGATCGTCCACATTGCCGTGCAGCAGGGGGAGATCGCAGGTCACAACGCGACAGCGGGCGGCAGGGAGAAGCGGATGGACGATCGACTTCTCGCGCAGGTCGTGTTTACCGACCCGCAGGTCGCGTCCGTCGGGCTTTCGGAACGGGACTGCCGGAGACTTGATGTGGACTATGAGGCGGCCAGCTACCCTTTCGCGGAGCACGGAAAATCGATGATCTTAGGCGAAACGCTGGGGTTCGCCAAACTCCTCTGTGAGCCGAGAGGCGGCAAGCTCCTCGGCGCCCATATCGTCGGCCCCGAAGCGTCCGAGCTCATCCACGAGATGATCGCGGTCATGTATTTCCGAGGCAGCGTAAACGATATCCTCCAAATGCCCCACTACCACCCCACCCTCGCGGAAATTCTCACCTACCCGGCGGAAGAACTCGCCGCACGAATCCAACCGTAGGCGGTCAGCCGCTTTTGGGGAGACACATGGAACGGGCCGTCACTCCCGCCGTCACGGTGAGGCGGATCTGGATTTCGTGTCCGCCGCGTTGCCATCGCCTACCAGCTCGAACGACCCCCGGAGGCGCTACTTACAACGAAAGGATCTCCCGCACGAGCACCAGGCTGCTGGTGACGGCGATGACGCCGACAACTGCTCGGCGAAACGTCGTTTCGTTCATCCGTCCGGTCAGGCGGACCGAGAGCCAGTAGCCCAGGACCGCTGCCGGCGCCATCGCAGTCGTCAGGGTGAGGCGTTCTGCCGTGAACAGTCCTTGAGCGACGTATCCGACGGCGGCAGCGCAGTAGATGAGGGTGAAGCAGAATGCCATCGAAGCCCGGACACCCTGGCGCCCCATGCCGCGTCCGATGAGGAACAGGACGAGCAGCGGGCCGCCGATGGCAAGCCCCGTGACCATGGCGGCCACGCCGAAGCCGAGGATCGGACCGGTCATCCCGGGTTTGGGAATGCGCCATTCGGTCTTGACGATCACGAGCGCCGTGAGCATCAGGACGAGCGCGCTGATTGTGATCCGGAGCACCGAGGGATTGAGGGCCTCGAGGGCGTAGACCCCGATGGGTGCGCCGAGCGCACCCGCGACGGCGGTCGGGAGGAGCTCACGATAGCAGACGTGGCCGCGCGTTTCGATCAGAACGAGGCCGAACACGACGATAGCCACGGCATTGATCGTGACGACAACCGTCTGGGGATCGAGGAACAGGAGCAGGACTGATGTCGTCGTGAGTCCGAAGCCGAAGCCGACGGCCCCGATCGTGAACCCGGCGACAATCAACACCAACGCCGAGACGGCGATCTCAACCGGGCTCAACACGGGACACTCGCGTTGTCTTTCCGTTGATGGGCGGGCGCTCCGAGAGAGAAGGAGGTCAAGCCGCTGCCGCGACCGATTGCGACCGAGATCTCCACCACGATGCCTCAGGCGCGATCCGTTGACGTCGACGGCCGTAGGCGTCTGGCCAGGAGAACCGCGGGCGCCGCGAGGGCCAGTGCGACCAAAAAGGTCACGGAATAGGACACCTTCGTGACGAGCCAGCCGGCCAGAATCGGTACGAGACCTTGCGGAAGCATGAACAGATTCAAGAAGCTCGTGTAGGTCGGGCGGCGCCCAGGCGGGGCAATATCCAGCACGTAGCTCATGCGGCCGGAAGAGAGGCCGCTCGTGGCGGAGCCCATGAGAAAAAACGACAGGGAGAAGAAGGCCACCCGAAGGTCGACGGGCAGGGCGGCCGAGAGCGTTCGATCCGGGACGTGGGGCGACAGAAGCGGTACGACGACAGAAGCGGCCATGAAATAAGTCCCAAAGACGAGCAGGGCCCTGGCCCCGTGACGATGACCGATGTAGGCCCATAGGACGTTGGAAAACACTCTGCCGACCTGCATCGCAGCCACAAAGATCCCGACAAAGGCCGTCTTGATCCCGAGCACCGAGATCGCAAACGGCACGTAGAACGGCGCCGCCATGGTCGGGAGTCCCTCGAGTGAACGGAACAGGCAAAGCCGCCGGTAACTCGTGTCGCCTTTGATCAGACGTCGCGCGTCGGCCAGGTAGGACGCGAGAGACGTCCGATCCCCCCCTCTCTGCTCGGTCGGTTCGAAAATCAGAGAAAACAGGAGCGTGGACGTCATTATTCCGAGTCCCGCGAACAGGAAGAGCAGCGCATAGTTGTCCGGAAACGACAGGCCGCTCCGCGTACTGAGGACATAGGAGATCAGCACACCTCCGGCGACGGCCAAGGTACTTCCCAGGAGACGCCTGAACGCGATCGACCGCGCCCGAATGCGGGACGGGATCGCTTTCCCCATCACATCCATCATCGGAACGTTGGCAACGCCGATCGCGATCGTGGTCAAGCCGTAGAGGATCATGAAACCGGTGATCGGGTGTCCCGGCATCCAGCCCTGCAAAGCGGGGCCTGGACCGAGAAGGGTCCACAGCCCGATCGCGAGCCACAGGCCACCTCGCGCGCTGCTCGCGAGCAGGAAGATCGACATCTTGCGCGCGCGGGGCTCGATCCGTCGGGATACGAATATCTGCGGGCAGACCCAACCCATTCTCAACAAGGCGCCCGCCAGGCCGACCGCCAGGCCGGAGTTCGTGAGGGTTTGCACGTAGGCCGGCACGACCACGTCGTGACTCGCGAAACTCGACCCCAGCAACTGGAATCCTCCGCTGAGGATCAGCAGGGAGGTATTGCGCTTGATCTGTCTCTCATCCATGGCGTCAGAACCGAGCGGCGGCGTGGACGGGCGGCCGCCTCCCGCTAAATACCGAGCACGTATCCGTCCCGCCTCGGGTCCGCCCCTCCCATCAGCGCCCTTCCCCCTTCGTCCACGGCGATCCCGTGCGCACCTCCGACGACGATCGCAAACGGCTCCAGGAGATCGATCACGTGGCCCTGTTGCTCAAGGCCGTCACGTACGTCCTTTGGAATCCGCGCCTCCATCATCACCTTCCTGCCGGCTTCCATCATCCTGAAACGGGGCGCTTCGATCGCCGCCTGAATGTTCATCTCGTAGTCGAGAAAGTTCGTCAGAAACTGCACCGACGTCTGCTCAATGCCCCAGCTGCCCGGCGTGCCCAACGCCGAAACCAGGCGACCCTTCTCGAACACCATCAGGGGAGAGAGGCACATGTCGGTCTTCTTGTGGGGTCCGACGCAGTTCGGGCTCTCCGGAACGCGGTCCATCCAGTAGATGAAGTTGTTCAGGAACATCCCGGTCTCTCCCAGCATCACACCGGAACCGAATCCACCTCCCACGCTCTGCGTGACCGCAACCGCGTTCCCCTCCGCGTCGACGACGTCGAAATGGGTCGTGCACTCCTTTGTCCACGCCCGGGGCCGTCCCGGACGGACTTCCTCGGCGTGGCGGGAGGCCTCATACCATTCCCCACGGCCGAACGCGGCCTCCGCCCCGATGCACCCCCTGCGATCCGTTGCGTACGCCTTTGACAGCAGCCCCGATATCGGGTGAGACGCCGCGGCCGCATATTCCACCCGATCGGCGTTGGCCAGCTTGACGGCCTCGATGAACAGGTGCAACGAGGCCTCCGTGTGATGTCCCATCTCGGCGAGCGGATAGCCCTCGAGGATATTCAGCGTCTCCAGAATCTGAAAACCGGCGCACGGAGGCGGTGGACAAAAGATGTTATACCCTCGATATGGGATCGATATGGGATCAACCCACGCCGGTTCGAAGTCGCCCAGGTCCTGTTCGCCCAGGACGCCTCCCTCCGCCTGAACGTACTGAATCATTTCCCGCGCCAGGTCCCCCCGGTAGAAGCACTCCGCTCCTGCCTCGACGATCCGCCGGAAGGTCCTGCCCAGTTCCGTTTGAACGAGAATCTCACCGGGCAAGGGCGTACGCCCCCCTGGATACATCACGCGGGCTCCGATCTCGTTCACCCGCGGTTTGCACGAATCGAGTAGAAACGAATTTCTGACGGTAACTGCGAACCCGTTCTCTGCCAAGTCGATCGCCGGGGCAAACACGGCACCGGTTTCGAGACGCCCGTATCGCCCGTGGAGCTCCAGCCATCCGCCGCACGCCCCCGGCACCAGGGCCGACTTGACGCCTCTTTCCATCGCCGCACGATCGGGGATCGTCTCCAAACTGGCCTCATACGGCGTATGTCCGCAGTAGTCCAAAACACGGACGGCTTCCTCGTTGGCATCATAGATCAGTGCATAACCGATGCCGGCGATGCCGGAATAGTACGGCTCCACCACGTTCAAGGCGGCCGCCACGCCCACGGCCGCATCGAAAGCATTCCCGCCCTGAAGCAGAAGCCGCGTGCCGGCCATGCAGGCGAGGGGGTGCGCGCAGGCCACCATTCCCCGCGTACCGGTAACCGTCGGTCTGTGCGTCGATCCCTGAGTCGAAAATGCCATATCCCATCTCCCAATTCAGTTGAACGTCCCTATGGAAACCGTCGAGTTAGAACGAAAACGCCTCCGGTCCAAGCGATGCATCGCCCGGACCGGAGGCCTGACGCCGCCCGAAAGCAAGCATCCTTCCGGATTCAACAGGACCGGCTACACCTTCGTGTCAAGCGCCGACAAAAGTCGATCACCGGGCGCCATCTCCTTCATTCGTGACCTCGGACGCCCGTGACGCGGGGTCGCGAGACGGGCAGCGCGTCCCATCAAATCTCTATAATACTCGGTCCAGAATCCGAAAGCAAGATTTTTCAAATTCGCAGCGGCGCAGGCGACGTAACGGCTATTTTGCTTGACAATTACCGAATCGAATGTATCATCCACGGCTCGCAGCTTAGCGGTTTACAGGAGAAGTACGTGTGCGGCATTGCCGGATATCTGGACAAAGCAAGACGTAAGTCGAGCGTCGGTCGGATCGTGTTGGACATGTTGGAACCCCTTTCGATCAGGGGGCCCGATTCTGCCGGCGTCGCCCTCCTGCGGACGCCGGGCAATGGTTCGCTCAACTTGAGCATCTCCTTGGGGTCGAACCGGCCCTCCGGCGAGAACGCTCGGGAAGTGATTCAGGTCCTCCAGGAGGCGGGCACTGTGCGCGCCCAACGTTCCGGCGCCCACTATCTGCGCGTCACCCTCGATTTCCAGGGCAGTCCGGATGCGCTCGAGCGACGCATCCGGTCCGTAGACGCGGAGATCGAGGTGATCAGCATGGGCCGGTGCCTCGAGGTCCTGAAGCAGGTCGGTTCGCCCGCCGATCTGGATGCCGCCTTCGACGTGTCCCGGGTCACCGGCACGCACGGCATCGGCCACACCCGCATGTCCACGGAGTCCAAGGTGGATCTGAGTCACTCCCAACCCTTCTGGGCGCACGGGTATCCCGACCTGGCGATCGCGCACAACGGGCACATCACGAACTATCACGGGCTCCGTCGCCGTTACGAGCAGGAAGGCGTCCGTTTTTACACGCGGAACGATTCAGAAGTCATCGGCATCTATCTCGGCAAACGGCTTTCAGAGGAGATGTCGCTTCAGGAGGCGCTAGAGGCATCGATCCGTGATCTGGATGGTTCGTTCTCATACGTCGCGGCAACCGCCGATGCCATCGGGTTTGCGAGAGACCCCTTTGCGTTCAAACCGCTCCTTTTCTCCGAGACCGAAGCGTTTGTGGCCATCGCCACCGAAGAGATCAGCATCCGATCCGCCCTCGGTGGCAGGTTCGAAGTCGCGGAAGCGCCCGCGGGAGAAGTCCGGACTTGGCAGAAATAGCCTGTGAAGGTAAGACCACGCGCGCGATCAACCGGACCATCCGACGCCTTGCCGGAGAGGGCTCGCCGCACATCCGGGTTGAAGACCCAGGGGCGAGGCACAACCTGGGCGTGGCCGTGTTGGAGCCGACTCACCTCACGTTTGACGGCAGCGTCGGATACTACTGCGCCGGGATGATAGACGGCCCTACCGTTGAGATCAACGGCAGCGCAGGTTGGGGCCTGGCGGAATCCATGATGTCGGGTACGGTGATCGTGCACGGCAACGCCGGGAACGGCGCCGGGGCCTCGATCCGAAGCGGGACGGTGGTCATCCACGGCGATGCGGCCGCTCGCCTGGGCGTTTCCATAAAGGGCGGCCAGGTCCTCGTAGCGGGGAACTGCGGATATATGGCCGGATTCATGGGACAAAGGGGAAGCCTCGTCGTCTGTGGAGACACGGGGGCAGCGTTCGCCGATTCCATCTACGAAACGGTCTGCTTTGTCGGCGGAGAGATCGGCGGACTCGGGAACGACGCTATCGTCGAAGCAACGAGTGAAGAAGAGAAATCATCCCTTCGGGAGATGCTGGTTCGGCATCTTTCCGAAACGATCCCCGATCCCGAGGCCCTCCACTTCAAGAAGGTCATCTCCGGCCGCAAACTCTGGAATTTCGACAAGCACGAACGTGCCCTGTGGCAGGAAGCACTTTAGCGTCGGGCAAACCGCAGACGTTTTTTCTTACTGTCTAAACAGATGAGCAAACAGCACGACAGAGGTCCCCTGAGGACAAGCGGGATCTTTACGCCTGAAGTCATCGACGACATTCAAGTCAAGTCGGAACTGGGGCGCTACCGCATTCGGGGGTATGGCACGCTGAGGGAAAGGCGATGGGCCACGCTGGACGACCTCACGTTCATCCCGTGCACGCTCACGCGAATTCCGCTGGAAGGGTATCGCGAGAAATGTTCGACCAAGACGGTCCTGGGCACCCGTTTTGCCGAAAAGCCGATCGAGCTGGGCACGCCGGTGATGATTACCGGCATGAGTTGGGGGGCGCTTTCCTACAACGCCAAGGTCGCCCTTGCCAAAGGCGCAAGCCGCGTCGGCTCTTCGAACACGACGGGCGATGGCGGCATGCTGAAGGCGGAGCGCGAACAGAGCAAGGTACTCATTTACGAGGTGCTACCCTCCCGTTATGGCATAAACGTCCACGATCTTCGCGTTGCGGACGGTATCGAATTGACGATCGGCCAGGGCGCAAAACCTGGAACCGGGGGGCTGCTGCTGAACAGCAAGGTCTTGGGCGATGTCGCACAACAACGCGATCTCCCTCTGGGCGTCGACCAAAGGAGCCCGGCCCGTCACCCCGACTTTCTCGGGCCCGACGACATGATCATCAAGATTGAGGAACTCCGCGAAGCGACCGATTGGAAGGTTCCGATCTTCGTGAAGATGGGTGCCACGCGGGTCTTTGATGACGTACGGCTTGCGGTGAAGGCCGGTGCGGACGTGGTCGTCGTGGACGGCATGGAGGGCGGCACCGGCGCATCTGCCGAGATCTCTCAGGAACACACCGGTATTCCGACGCTTGCTGCCGTTTGCGAAGCGCGCGCCGCCCTCGAAGATATCGGAATGTACGGCAAGGTGCAGCTGATCATCGCGGGCGGCATCAGAAACGGCGTGGACGTAGCCAAGGCCATGGCGCTGGGTGCGGATGCAATCTACATCGGCACGGCGGCCCTCATTGCGCTCAACTGCAACAAACCGCTCCACGTGGAGGACTACCGCGAGATCGGTACGGAGCCTTACCACTGTCATCACTGTCACACCGGCCGTTGTCCCGTTGGAATCACGACCCAGGATCCCGACCTGATGCAGCGCCTCGATATCGAGAGCGGTGCGGAACGCGTGGCGAACCTGCTCCAGGCCATGACGTCGGAGATCCGGATCCTCGCGCGGGCGTGCGGAAAGTCCGACATTCACGACCTGGACCCCGAGGACCTGCGCGCATTGACCCTGGAGGCCTCGTTGACCTGTGACATCCCCCTGGCCGGCACCAATCGGATCTTTGGAGGGGGCCCGGCTTGGAAGGCCTCCGATTGAGCATCCGTCCCCTCCGTTGGATCCAAGGCTGTCTTATCCTTTGAATCGATTCAAACCGTGTCGTTAAAGCTCTTTCGGCAGGTCGTCAACGGGCGGGCCCTGCCACGGATGTGGCGCAAGCACGCCCTGAAAAACCGCTACGATATCGTGATCATCGGCGGGGGCGCGCACGGACTCGCGTGCGCCTACTACCTGGCCAAGGCGCACGGGATCACGGACGTTGCGGTCCTGGAAAGGCGCTACATCGGATCGGGCGGAAGCGGGCGCAACACGGCCATCATCAGGAGCAACTACCTTACGCCGGAGGGCGTCCATTTCTACAACCAGAGCGTGAAACTCTACGAGCAGATGGCGCTGGAACTCGACTTCAACGTGATGTTCAGTCAACGGGGGCATATCACCCTCGCACACACCGACGGGGCGGTCAACACCATGCGTCGCCGGGCGGAAGTCAACCGGCTCCAGGGCGTGAATTCAGATCTGATCTGGCCCGATGAGATCTCCCGCCTCTGTCCCGGCCTGGATGTGGGCGATCATCCCCGCTTTCCGATCCTCGCCGGACTCTATCACCCGCCGGGTGGGATCATCCGCCACGATGCCGTCGTCTGGGCGTACGCCCATCACGCCGATCGACTCGGCGCGCATATCCACCAGGAGACAGAGGTCACCGGCATCCGTGTTCAGCACGGCAAGGTGACGGGCGTCGAGACGCGTCGGGGATTCATACAGGCAGGCACCGTGCTCAACGCCACGGCCGGCTGGGGATCCACGATCGCCGCCATGGCTCAGGTGAGGCTGCCCCTGGTCACGTTTCCCCTTCAGGCCTGCGTCACCGAACCCCTCAAGCCGTTTCTGGACGTGGTGATCGTCTCCGGCAGCCTGCACGTCTACATCAACCAGTCCGACAGAGGAGAGCTGGTCATGGGCGCGAGCGTAGACCCCTTCGCCTCCTATTCGATGGATTCGTCGCTGATCTTTCTGGAGGAGATCGCCGGGCATACGCTCGAGCTTTTCCCGTCCCTCGGCAAGGTCCGCGTCCTCAGGCAGTGGGCCGGCCTTTGCGACATGACGCCGGACTTCAGCCCGATCATGGGAGCCACGCCCGTCGAGGGCTTTCTCGTCGACGTAGGCTGGGGTACATATGGCTTCAAGGCCTCCCCCATCTGCGGCAAGACCCTCGCCGAAACAATTGCCACCGGTCGAACGCCGGATCTGATCGCTCCTTTTCGACTGTCCAGATTCAGGGAAAGAGACTTGGTGGGCGAAAAAGGGGCTGCGTCCGTCGGACATTGAGTTTGTGCCTCGCATCTCCTGTCTGACAAAGGCGACCGAGTCACCCGGCTGACGCGCCAATTTTTGAATCGAACGACGAGTCAGGAATGTTCCCGTGCTGATTCTGACCTGTCCAAACTGCGGTGAGCGGAACGTGAGCGAATTTCGATTCGGCGACGAATACGCGCCCCGGCCTTCCGATCCCACGGCCGAAACGGACGACGCGTGGGCGGACTACCTGTATATGAGAGAAAACAAGATGGGCGTCCAAACAGAATGGTGGTATCACCAGGCCGGCTGCGGGCTTTGGTTTCTGGCCCAGAGAGATACCAAAACGAACCAAGTGACGCGGACCTATCTACGGACGTCCGGCGCCAGGTCGAAAGAGGGCTAATTGCTGTCGACGGATCAGATCGGGACGGCGCCGGGTCGTTTGCCGCGCCAGCAGGAGGAGGTCATCGACCGTGCAAGAACGGTCGCGTTCACGTTTAACGGACGAAAATTCACGGCCTTCAAAGGGGATACGATCGCGTCGGCCCTGGCCGCGTCCAGCGTGAAGGTGTTCAGCCGATCGTTTAAGTATCACCGGCCGCGCGGCCTGCTTTGCTGCGCCGGACACTGCCCGAACTGCCTCGTCCAGGTGGGCGATGAGCCCAACGTGCGGGCCTGTCGCCGTCTCGTGCAGGAAGGAATGGCCGTTCAGCCTCAAAACGTTTGGCCCTCCCTCGAACGTGACGTGCTTTCCCTGACCGAGCTCGGCGCACGCTTCCTCCCGGTGGGATTCTACTACAAGACGTTCATGCGCCCCCGGGCCCTCTGGCCGCTCTACGAGCGAATGCTTCGCAAGGCGGCCGGGTTGGGCAAGGTCGTACCGGATGCTGCCCCGGCGGAAGCATCCGACAAGCAGTATCTCTACGCCGACGTCGCGATCATCGGCGGAGGCCCGGCCGGACTCCACGCCGCGAAGGCGGCCGCCGAGCGCGGCGCACGCGTGATCATCTTGGACGAAAACGCGCAGCTGGGCGGTCACTTGCGTTATTCCGGACCGGATGCGGGATCCCTCGACCTTTCCGTCGACACGCTCATCGAGGCGCTCCACGCGCGGCTGAACGTAACGATACTCTCAGATACGTCGGTCGTCGGATGGTACCAGGACAACTGGCTCTCCGCGGCGCGTGACGCCCGCCTGTTCAAAATTCGGGCCAGATCGATCGTCCTTGCGACCGGGGCGGTAGAGCTACCGCTTCTGTTCAACAACCACGATCTCCCCGGCGTCATGCTGGGCAGCGGCGTTCAGCGTCTGATCAGGCAGTACGGGGTGCGCCCTGGAAGACGAGCGTTGATCGTCGGCGCCAACGATGACGCATGGGCCGTTGCCGCCGGTCTATACAACGCAGGCGTCGAAATTTCGGCCATCGTGGAGGAACGTCCTCGCGAGACCTGCACCGCTTCGCACGTGAACGCCCTGACGGTCGAGGGCGTCCCTGCCTTCTTCCAGCATACGATCCTGGAAGCGCACGGATCCGGATCGGTGAGTGGCGCCCTCACGGTCCCGATCGATGACGCGGGCCGCCCGGTATCGAATCGTACTCGCAAAGTGGCCTGCGACCTGGTCGTTGTCAGCGTGGGCTGGAGCCCCGCCACGGAGCTTCTTCACGTGGCTGGGGGCAGGTCACGCTACGACGAAAGCAGCAACGAAATGCGACCCGACGCGACACCTCCCGGCGCCTTCCTGGCCGGCAGGGTGGCTGGAACGCACGACCTCGCGGGGCAGGCCGATCGTGGGCGGCTCGCCGGACTGAATGCCGCGGCCCACGCCGGTCTGGGCAGCCCGGCGTCGCAATCGGAGGCCGCAGCATCGCGACCCGCGTCCCGCCGCACCTCGGACCGCACGATCGTGCCGGGTGGCAAGAAGCGTTTTGTCTGCCTGTGTGAGGATGTTACGGTGCGGGACCTTGAGATGGCGGTCGAAGAGGGCTACGACAGCATGGAGCTCTTGAAGCGCTACACGACGATCTCCATGGGTCCGTGTCAGGGCAAGATGTGCGCTTCGAATACGATTCAGCTCTGCGCACGCGAGACGGCACGCACGGTTCAACAGACAGGAAGCACGACCGCACGGCCGCCCGCGACGCCGGTCGCCCTCGGCGTGCTGGCCGGCCAGAAAATGGAGCCGGTCCAGTTGCCGCCTATTCACGACTGGCACGTGGCCCGCGGCGCCAAGATGATGGTGGCCGGCCTCTGGCTCCGTCCCGAGCACTATGGAGACCCGGAATCCGAGGTCCACGCGGTCCGGCAGCGCGTTGGCCTCATCGACGTCACGCCGCTCGGAAAGATTCAGCTCAGCGGCCCGAACGTGCCCGCCCTGCTCGAAAGGATCTACGTGAACAGGTGGCGTAAACTCGGTTTGGGTCGCGTGCGTTACGGCTTGATGTGCAACGACGAGGGCGTGATTCTGAACGACGGCGTCTGCGCGCGCACGAAGGACCAGGAGTGGTATATGAGCACGACGTCCACCGGGGCGTCTGAGGTCTTCCAATGGATTCAATGGTGGATGCAGTCGGGCTGGGGAGACGGCGCCCACGCCGCAGATGTCACGGATGCCTACGCCGCGTTCAACCTTGCGGGACCCCGGTCCCGGGCCGTGCTGCAAAAACTGACCCGGAAGCGGCTCGACAACGAATCCTTTCCCTACATGAGGATGCGTTCGGCCACGGTTGCCGGTGTCCCCTGCCGCCTGCTCCGCATCGGCTTCACCGGCGAGCTGTCCTACGAGATCCACTGTCCATCAAGCTACGGACGCACCCTGTGGGAAACGCTGATGGATGCCGGCCGCGAATTCGACATTCTTCCGTTTGGCGTGGAGTCTCAGCGAATCCTCAGACTGGAAAAGGCCCATATTATCGTCGGACAGGACACCGATGCCCTTTCGGACGCCATCTCGGCGGGCGCAGAATGGGCCGTAAAGTTGGACAAACAGGATTTCCTGGGCGTACGCGGCCTCTCCGTGGTGTCGAAGGAGGGGCCGAAACAGCGGTTGGTGGGCTTCAAGATGGCCCGTAAGGAGGTCGTGCCTGAAGAAGGAATGCAGATCGTTCGTGCGAACGGGAGGGAAAGACCCCGGATCATCGGCTGGGTCACCTCGAGTCGGTTCAGTCCGACGCTGAAGGAGGCGATCGGACTCTGCTGGCTTACGGCAGAGGTTGCAGAGCGGAATGGCGCGCCCTTTCACATCTACATGAACGGCACGCTGGCCCAGGCCCACGTGCACGACGGGCCCTTTTACGACCCCAAGGGCGAAAGGCTCCGGATGTGACCCTGCCTGGCGAAGCGATCAAACGAACCCCCCTCCATCCGGTCGCGGTGGGGTTGCGCGCAGAGTTCGGGTTTCAGCTCGGATGGCAGGTCGCAGAACGGTTTACAAACCGTGATGCAGAATGCTCCGCCGCGCGCGACCGCGTCGCCATGGCGGACGAATCGACGAACGGAAAGGTCGGGACGGAGGGCAGTCGCGCAGAGACCGTCTTCCAAGCGGCGTTTGATCTGCCGACGCTCGACATCGGACGCGGGGGGACCTTCGACACGATCCGGGTCTACCGTTTGCGCGGAGACCTCTTCTTCGTGAGCACCCCCCCGGGCCAGGAGCAGGCCGTCGGCAGGGCTCTGAGGTCGGCTGCGGACGCAACGGGCCACTTCGTCTCCGTGACCGACCTCACGCACGCGCGCAGCGAGATTCGAATCATCGGACCCCGCGCCCGAGAACTCCTGAACAAGGTCTGCGGACTCGACTTCCAACCCGACGCATTCGGCGAAGGCGCGGCCAAACTGAGCAGCTTGGCCAAGACGACCCAACTGATCGTCCGCCGGGACATCGGCCCGCTTCCCGCCTTCTCGATCATCGGAGCAGCTTCTCTGGGCCGATACCTCTGGAAGACGCTGGCTCAGGCCGGAAAAGAGTTCGAAATCGAGCCGATCGGTCGCGTAGCCCTGGACAGCTTGCAAGAGACGTCATAGTCGGCGAAGGAACCCAACTGTCGGCAGTCCAGAAGGGAGGAGAACAGACGTGGAATTCAGAAAGGTCAAACAGCTTGCGAAAAAGGAGATCGAGTTTTTCCTCTGCTCCTTTGTCGAAATGAACGGCATGCCGAAGGCGAAGCTGGTACCGGCGACGCACCTGGATGAAATGGCCGCATCCGGAGCCGGTTTCGCTGGATTCGCGGCCGGGAACATGGGGCAAGGTCCCCACGATCCGGACATGATGAACATTCCTGATTTCGATTCGCTCATGATCGTGCCGTGGAGAAAGAATACCGCCTGGGTGGCCGGCAATATCCACGTGAACGACGCGCCGTGGTCCTACTGCCCGCGGACGATCCTGCAACGCCAGCTCGCCAGGGTCAGGGAGAAGGGTTATACGTTCAACGTCGGCGTCGAGGCCGAGTTCATGATTCTCAAACAGACCGAAGCCGGAGACTACGCGCCTTACGATCCCCTGGACATTCTTGAAAAGCCGTGCTACGACTTGGTGACGCTCAACAGAAATCTGGATCTGATGACCACATTGATCAAATACATGCAGGACCTGGGCTGGGGGCCGTATGCGAACGACCACGAGGACGCCAACTGTCAGTTCGAAATCAACTGGCGCTACGCCGACGCCCTCACAACAGCGGATCGGCAGACTTTTTTCAGGTGGCTGGTCAAGGCGACGGCCGAAAAATTCGGCGTGATGGCCACGTTCATGCCGAAGCCGTTCGCCGACCTGACCGGCAGCGGGGCACACTACCACATGAGCCTCTGGGACGCCGAGAACAAGACCAACCTCTTCCTGGACGAAAGCGACACGCTCGGACTTTCCGAGACCGGCTACTGGTTTATGGGGGGGCTGCTCCAACACGCCAAGGCGTTGGCGGCGTTCGCCTCGCCGATCGTGAACAGCTACAAGCGGCTCGTCCGCGGCGCGCCTCGCTCAGGCGCCTCCTGGGCGCCGGTCTACGTGACCTACGGGGCATCCAACCGGACCCAGATGATCCGCATCCCGGAAGCAGGCCGCCTGGAAAATCGATGCGTGGACGGCTCCGCAAACCCGTATCTCGCCTGCTCCGCCATGCTGGCCGCCGGACTGGACGGGATTGAGAACAAGGCCGATCCGGGCAGTCGGAACGATGACAACCTGTATGAGGTTCCCGAGGAGGAACTCCTGAAGCGTGGCATCGACTTTCTGCCCCCTACGCTGAAGGAGGCCCTCGACAGCCTGGAGGATGACGAGGTGGTCAAAGAGGCAGTTGGAACGGACTACGCGGAATACTATATTGACGTGAAGCGCGAGGAATGGCGGGATTACCACCAGACCGTCAGCAAATGGGAGACCGACCGCTACCTGCCGATCTACTGAGGCGAGCAACCGGTGTTCCAAGATCAGAAACACGACGGCAGTCCGTTGGAGTGATCGAGAAGACCGCCGTTGTCGATCCGCGAACGACGCGCGGAAAGACACGACAGGAAAGGGTCTCCGAATGGCCACGGATCTACCCCTCTTGACCACGAGCGTCGTGGGCAGTCACGCCTACCCGGGCTGGCTGCTGTCGGCTCTGGAGCAGATCGACCGAGACAAGTTCGGCGCCACCGATATCAAAGAGGCGTTCGACGACGCCGTGAACGTCGCGATGCTCGACCAGCAGCGCGCCGGCGTCGACGTGATATCCGACGGAGAGATGCGTCGATGGTACTTCGTACAGAGCTTTTACAGGCGGTTCAAGGGGCTTGTGCCCAGAGAGACGCTCCGAAAGACAGGCGTCTACGGCTACGACAGCGTCCCGAGATGGACGATATCTGAAAAGCTCGACGTGCCGGAGGGGCTGGGGATCGTCGAAGAGTTCCAGTACGCGAAGGCGCACACCGATCGTCCGCTGAAAGCGACGTCCCCGGGTCCCCTCACGCTGACGATTCACCTGCAACTCGCCGATGACAGCGTCTACAAGGATCGCTTGGCGCTTGCGTTCGAATTTGCCGACGTCGTCAACAAGGAGCTGAAGGGGCTCGTGGACGCCGGCGCCGAGTTCATCCAGCTGGATGAACCGTCCTATTCCATCATCCCGGGCAGCTCCAGCGATTGGATCGATCTGTTCAACAAGACCGTGGAGGGGGTCGACGCGAAGATCGGCCTGCACATCTGTTTTGGAAACTTGGCCAGCCGGCCGCGCGGAAAGCGACGATACGGGTGGATGATGGATGACATCATGCGCGCGAATGCGCATCAGATCGCCCTGGAGTTCGCCAACCGGGAGATGGTCGAAGTGGCCCTCTGCCAGCGGGTCGCGGAGAAGTTCGAGGTATCGGCCGGACTCGTGGACGTCAAATCGTTCTACGTGGAGACGCCCGAGGACGTGGCCGAACGCGTACGAAGGGTGCTCGATTTCGTGCCGCCGGAGAAGCTCTGGATCACGCCAGACTGTGGATTTTTCCAGCTCCCCCGCTGGCTGACCTGCCTGAAGCTCCGGAATATGGTGAAGGGCGTCAGCATCGTGCGGAAGGAATTGGAGGGATAGGATCCTCATGGGAGCCGCCCTGGACGTCGTCAGCCTCACACGTGAATTCGTCTCCTATAACTCGTCCAGTCTCCTGAGCAACGCCCCGGTTTCGACGGCCATCGCGGCCTGGATGAGAAAGGCCGGCCTGACCGTCGAGCGCCTGACCTATGGCGATGAGAACGGCGTGACCAAAGTCAGCCTGGTCGGAAAGAAGGGACGCGGCACGGGTGGGCTCGCACTCTTGGGCCATTCAGACGTCGTGCCGGCGGAAGGGTGGACGTCGGATCCCTTCAAGCTGGTCAAGAAGCAAGGCCGACTCTATGGCAGGGGTTCGGCCGATATGAAGGGCGCCATCGCATGCATGCTCACGGCGGTGGCCAACCTCTCCGTCAAAGAGCTGAAGCGTCCCGCCTACGTCGTCACGACGTCGGATGAGGAGATCAACTGCGGCGGCGCGCTCGACGTGATGAAGCGCTCCCGCACCTTCCGGTCTTCCAGGATCCGCTATGGCGTCATCTGCGAACCCACGCTCCTTGACGTCGTGCGCGCCCACAAGGGTATGTGCCGGATCCTCGCCAGCGCCTCGGGACGAGCCGCCCACAGCTCCACCGGCCGCGGCGTGAACGCCAATCACAAGATGATCCCGTTCCTGAACGACATGGTGCGGCTGATCGAAGAGGTGAAGAACGATCCCACATACCGGGATACGGCCTTCACCCCCCCGCACGCGACGGGGAACATCGTGTTCAGCGACGGGGACACGCCCGCGAATATTACCGCGCCGGGGAGCCGGGCGGTCATCTCGTGGCGCCGTATGCCGGGCCAGGACTGGACGCCGGTTCTGGATCGCGTGCGGCAGCTTGGGAAAATGCACAGCGTCAAGCTCAAGATTTCGGCGAGTCTCGGCCCGCTCGCCACGCCGGCAGATTCCCGGATCATCCGGGAAGCGCTCCGCATCACACGCAAGCGCACCCCCAAGACCGTCTCTTACGGAACGGACGGTATGGCTTTCGCCAAGAAGATGGAGCTGGTCGTTATGGGCCCGGGCGATATCCAGCAGGCCCACACCACCGACGAGTGGATCGCGGAAGATCAGCTCCACAAGGGCGTGGACGTCTTCGAACGAATGGTTCGCAGATTTTGTGTGGAAGACCCCGGGTAGAAGTTTCCAACACTCTGACGGAGAAGACGAAATGCTGGGAGTTGTGTTGCGCATAGCACTGCTTATGCAGGTGGGAATGATCTTGATGGCCTGCGGGGAGGCTGTAAAGCCCCAGGATGGGCTCAGAGGCAGGTGGGTGCTGAAGAGCCGGACCTCTCCCAGCGGCCAGAAAATAAATCCGCCGGAGGTCTATGGCATCCGCGAGTGGTACCCGCTGGATAAAATGCGGGCACACGTGACGCTGGCCTTCTCAACCGGCAAAGAGGATCTGAAGCTCTCGGGGTCGATCATCACGCTGGACGGAGTCGGACTGGACGCGAAATCCTTTACCGAGGAGCACCATCTGAGAATGGACCACCGCTCCAGTATGGAATCCACGCGGACGACATCAGAAGGACAGATCTCCGTAGTGGATTCAACGAAGACGCTTACCTTTTCGGACGGCAGCATTCAGATGTATGGGACCGACAAGGAGGGTGAAGATCCCCTCATGACCGTCACGCACAAGGACGGCACGGTAGATCTCTGGAAAAGGCAGGAAGATTTGCCGGGTCTGCTGTCGGAATAGACGAACCTCACATCGAAACGACTGTCCTTCGCTATCTCTGGTCGGCGTGCCGGGCGGCCAGCCTCCGGACGGCGATCGCAGGCCTCATGATCCGGTGCGATGAACAGGCCGCTTCATTCCCGGCATCTCCCCATCCCGTGGAAATCGTTCCCGACCAGAAAGCGAACCGGGCTGGCATAGAACCCCGACACCCCCTCAGAGTCGCCCTGCATAAACGGTTTTACCTCTGCTTTCAGCGTCTCGTTGACCTCGTGGGCGATTCTCCCCAACGCTATCTGCCGCTCTTCCTCTCCTTCTCCGTGCGCATCGAAGTAGCGATTGAACGGCGAAACGATGTCGTCGCAGCCTCCGGGAAGTCCATCTTTCCACCAGATTCCCAAAACAACTTCAAGTTGGCAGATAAATCCAGCGCGCCTTTTTCCCGTCCAGGAAGGAGGTAACAGGGCGTGGATCAAGCACGTCCAGTGTTTTTCCGCACGAGATCGTCTTATCGAGGTGCTCCGCAACTTCTCCCCCGTCGATTTGGTCAAGCTCCCGGTAAACTCAGACAACCGCTTTTGCATCCAACAAGATAGGTCTCATTGATTTGCCCTCTGAGGTTCGCTATATTAGTTCGATTTCGAGGATGCAGGATCAAGTTGGCGACCCATCAACACGCCCGTAAGTAGAGCATCCGTGACCGTCGGCGATCTCCTGAAATCTTCTGCGACGCGCAATCCTGACAAGGATGCGCTCGTCTTCGAGTCGGAGCGGCGCACATACAGCCAGCTTCTGGATCGCGTGGACCGGCTCGCCTCCGCCCTGCTCGAACTCGGCCTTCAGGAAGGCGATCGTGTCGGCGTCTACCTATACAACTGCATCGAAGCTTACGAATCTCTGCTGGCCACGGCCCGCGCGGGACTCCTGTTCGTGCCGCTCAACTACATGCTCAACGGCGCCGAGCTGGCCAAGATCGCGTCGGACGCCGGCATCCGCGCGTTGATCGTGGCTCCGGAGCTTTTCCCGACCTTCGAACCCGTAGCCTCCGACGTCTCGTCCCTGAACCGTATCATCGGGGTTGGCGGGGGCGCGGAGGGAACGCTCGACTACGAAACGCTCCTGAGCCACCGAGCCAGGCCTGCGAACCCCGGTGCCGTGACCGGTCAGGACCTGTTCGGTTTGATGTATACGAGCGGGACCACTGGATTGCCCAAGGGTGTCATGCTGACCCATCGCAATATCGTGACGCACGCACGGAATATGGTACGAGACTACGGCATCGGTGAGTCCAGTGTCGGCATGATCGCGCTCCCCTATTTTGTCGGCGCATCGTTGAACGGCATCGGGCTTCCCTGTCTCTCGCAAGGGGGCACGGTGGTCATCTCGGGAAGGTTCACTCCGGAAGGTTTTCTTCAAACCATACAGGGAAAAAGAGTGACCCACGTTCAGGTGGTGCCCACTCTCCTGGTTCGCCTGCTCGAGTCGGATGCCCCCGGCCGATACGATGCCAGCAGTCTGGAGGTCTTCGGCTACGGGTCGGCGCCCATGCCTGAAGAACGCCTCGTAGAGGCATTAGAGACGTTCGGTCCGATCTTCGCGCAGATGTACGGGCTGACGGAGACCTGCGCCATGGCGACCTGCCTGACCCGCGACGACCACAGCCTCGAAGGGCCGGAGAGGGAACGACTCAAGTCGTGCGGGAAACCTGTGGACGGAGTCGAAGTTCGAATCGTAGACGAGACCGGCGCCGAAGTTCCCGACGGCGAGATCGGTGAGCTGGTCATCCGCGGTCCAACGGTCATGCAGGGGTATTGGGGGCGTCCGGACTTGACCTCGGAGGCCATGGACCAGGGATGGTTTCGCTCTGGAGACCTGGGTTACCGTGGCCGGGAGGGCTACATCTTCCTGAACGATCGGAAAAAGGACCTGATCGTCACGGGAGGGTTCAACGTCTTTCCCAGAGAGATCGAGGAGGTCCTGTACGCCCATCCCGCAGTATCTGAATGCGCGGTGATCGGCCGGCCTGATCCGGAATGGGGAGAAGCCGTGACGGCGTTTGTCGCCCTGAAAAAAGGCCGCAGATCGACCGAGGATGAGCTGCTTCAATTCTGCAGCGAGAGGCTCTCGCGGTTCAAACGTCCCAAGAGTGTGTCGTTCGTGAACGAGATTCCACGCAACCCATCCGGTAAGGTCTTGAAGCGCCTGCTGAGGAAACAGGTTTCGTAGATTTTCCTGCACGTTGACAGACTTGCGTTTAAGACACGATGAAATCAGCCTCCGTATTCCGCGTTGCCTGCCTTGCTTCGGGAGTCCTGCAGTGGATCGGATCGGTCGGGTGTGAACGCCTGCCTACACCGCCTGTCGAACGCCGCGGCGTTCCCGTTCAGGGCGTTACGCTGGTCGATTGGACCGCGAACGGCTATGGCAGGAGATCGGCCGACCGGGCGATCGAGGCCATCGCGAGCGTCGGCGCAACCGATCTCGCGATTGTCGTGACGGCCTATCAACAGGACCACAGGTCGAACGAGGTCACCGGGGACAGCAGGCGCACACCTGCGCCATCGGCCGTGATTCAGGCGCTTACGAAAGCGCAGTCGCTCGGATTGGAGGTGGCCATCAAACCCCATGTCGACCTGGAAGACGGGAGCTGGCGGGGCCACATCTCACCCTCTCGTCCCGCTGCCTGGTTCGCATCCTATGCCCGTTTTCTCCTTTCCTGGGCAAGGATGGCAGAGTCCGTGGGCAGTCGCCGATTCTTCGTCGGTACGGAGCTGGCCTCCACGCTGCACCACACGGCCTTGTGGCGACAGACGATCTCGCAGGTCAAATCCGTATTTTCAGGCGAGCTTGTCTACGCCGCCTCGTGGGACGAGGCCTTCAAAGTCCCGTTCTGGGAAGACCTGGACGTCGTGGGCGTCGACTTCTACTTCCCGGTCGCGGCCAGGAGAGACGCCGGCCGCCTGGAAATCCTGGCGAACTGGCAGCCGTGGCTCGACCGGCTCGGAGCGCTGCACACGCGAACGAGACAACATATCATCCTGACCGAGATCGGCTACCGGAGCGTCGACGGTGCGGGCATGCACCCGTATGCATTCGACGGCACCGGCAGGCTGGACCTGACCGAACAGGCCGACCTCTACTGGGCCGCCCTGGAGGCGACCGCCGGTATTCCGTGGCTTCTGGGCATGTACTGGTGGAACTGGCCCGCGAATGGGTCAGGCGGCGTCGACGACACCGACTTCACGCCTGCGGGCAAACCGGCCCAGGTGGAACTGACCCGGCGCTGGAGCGATCCGTGAAAAAAGGTGTGCTCGCCGCCATCGTGCACGCGCTCCTGGGCTTTGCTTGTGCAAACGCTTCTTCGGCGGCAGACCCGCTCCCGGTCCCATCCATTCGCGCAGGGGCGATTGAACTCGGTCTTTCCGGTTCTCTCACGACGGTAGCAGGCAGCTCGACGGTCACGATTTCGACGCGGAGTGGGACCTTTATCCGGGCCGCGGCGGGGCTCGCAGGACTTGAAGCCGAACTTGCCTATTCACACGTCCAATCGCTGGACCGGCTCGACGTTCAAGTCTATCTTTCGTGGCAGCGCCCTCCCGGAAAGACCCCCTTATATCCCTACGTCGCGATGGGCGGGGGAATTCGTCAAGAGTGGATCGGAAGCTTTAAGCAGGTCAGATATCCGGTTGGACTCAGCCTGGGGTTGCGCGCCCTCGTCAGTCAGCGGGTGGCCTTTCGAACGGACTACAGGTTTCTACGCCTTCTGAACGATCCCGTCTCCGACTTTTCGGAGCATCAGATCACGATCGGTCTGTCCGTCTTTTTCAGGAATGCCCGGTGAAGACATGAGAGAAATGCTTCTCGGAAACATCCTGATCCGGAACGCCAACGCCACCGGCCTGCGAGACAAGACCGCCCTCATCTTCGGCGAGGAAGTTCTCACCTATCGCCAGCTGAATGATCGTGTCAACCGCCTGGCGAACGGCCTGATCGATCTGGGCATCGGTCGCGGCGACCGTGTGGCCGTCCTGGGACGGAATTCAAACGCCTACGTCGCGATCTACTTCGCATTGGCGAAGGTCGGCGCCATTATGGTCCCGGTCAACTTCTGGTACCGCAGCCAGGAGATCGAATACACGCTCCGGCACTCACAGAGCTCTGTCCTGATCCTGGACGGTCGGTTTGAAGAGGGCGTCAAGCCTGTGCTGGACGCATACCCGCTCCAGGAGGTCGTCACCTACGGCCGGCATCCCACGGGCGAACATATCGCGCTCGAGGCGATCGTCGACGCATCCGCGCCCGAGGAGCCGCGCGTTGATCTGGACGAAAACGACCCACACATCATCCTCTACACGAGCGGGACGACGGGCTTCCCCAAAGGCGCCACCCTGTCACACAAGAGTCACTATATCCACGCCATGTCGCTCGCCCTCTCGACGGGAGGCCACCCGGAAGACGTCGGCGTCATCGTCTACCCCCTCTTCCACACAGGCGGCCTCGACTGTGTGCTGCTTCCCCACTTTCTCCTGGGCGCCACGCTCGTCGTGTTGGACGGAGGCGACCCGAAGGCCATTCTATCCGCAACGGAACGACATCAGGTCACGAACATCTTTTGTGTCCCGACGGTCTGGCGATGGATACTGGCGACGCTGCGTGAGAGGGAGTTTGACGTGGGTTCCGTCAGGCGCTGCCTCGCATCCTCCGATACCTTGTCGCCGGAGGTCCTGGAGGAGATGCTGCAGAGATTCGATGCCGACGCATACAATACGTACGGTTTGACGGAGGCCGGATGCGTCCTCACCGTCTGCCGGCTGACTCGGCAGGATCGGGGAAAGCTTGGATCGGTCGGCCGGCCGATGGCATCGGTGGCGCTTCGCCTGGCGGACCGTAAAGACAGACCGGTCCCCCGGGGGGAGGTGGGCGAGGTGGTGGCCCGCACCCCTTCCATGCTGAAGAACTACTGGAACATGCCGGAGGAAACCGAGCAGGCGGTGCGGGGCGGGTGGCTGCACAGCGGCGACCTGGGCAGGCTGGATGAGGACGGATATCTCTTCATCTCCGGCCGGGCCAAGGACATGATCATCAGCGGGGGCGAGAACATCTATCCGATTGAAATCGAGCGTCTGTTGAAGGAAAACCCGAAGATCCAGGACGTGGCCGTCGTCGGAATCCCCGATCCGGAGTGGGGCGAGTCTGTCGTCGCCGTGATCGTGCCGGCCGAGGGCGCGCACGTCTCGCGGGAGGAAGTGATCGAATTCGTGGGGGCCCGCGTCGCGGGTTACAAGAGGCCGAGCTACGTGGAAGTCGTAGACGAACTGCCGGTCACGACCGCGACGGGCAAGGTGCAAAAGACCCTGCTCAGGGAGCGCTACGCGAGGAAGTATACGAAAGGTTGAGAAACCGGGCGCGCCTTTCAGCGCCGCCCTCTCTGACAGAGCGAAGGCGGCCTCAAGGTCAACGGCCTGCGCCCTTTTGCTCTCTTTTGGAGAAGAATCTCTCGATATTTCCTTGTGCGTAAGGCGAGGTCGCGCACTTGCCCAGCGCCTCCGCCTCGATCGCCTGTGCCGCACCCCGGTCCACCGTGGGAGAAAGGGCCTGCTTCGCGTACCTCATCACGGTCGGATCCTTTTCCGCAAGACGCTTTGCCCATTCCACTGCTTCATCCATCAGGTCTTCTGCCGGCACCACGCGATTGACGAGGCCGATCCGTTCCGCTTCGGCGGCGCCGATTCGTTCCGTCGAAAAGATCAGGGCCTTCGCGCGGGCGGTCCCGACGAGACGGGGAAGACGAAACGTCGCCCCCGCGGCGGGGATCCACCCAAGACCGACCTCGGGCTGGCCGAATACGGCATCGTCGGCCGCGATTCTGAGATCGCAGGCCATGGCAAGCTCGCACCCGCCCCCGAGCGCATAGCCGTGGACGGCGGCGATGCTCGGCTGCGGCAGCGCCTCCAGTTGGTCCAAGGTACGATTCTCCAGCCAAGCGATCTCCTCTGCTTCTTCCGGGGATACACCGTGAAGATCCGCGATGTCGGTCCCCGCGCAGAAGGCCCGTCCCCGGCCGGTAACGACGAGCACGCGCACCCCTTTGTGCTTTTCGATCCGATCGAGCTGCCTTGAAAGGGCCCGATAGAGATCCCGATTGATGGCGTTCAAAACGTCCGGGCGGTTCAGGCCGAGGATCCCGATACGGTTCCGCACGGAAAAGAGGATCGATCTCGACATCAGCCGGGTTTTCCGATCTTGACGCCGCTGATGTGCGCCATCGCCTTGCAGACCGCCGAGTAGTCGAGTTTGCCGGCGCCCAGCCGGCTGGCGATCGCAAACATCTGGTAGGCGATCCCGCCGAGCGGCGCGGGCACGTTCAACGCCTTCGCCAGGTCCACGCCGATCCCGACGTCCTTCTTCATCAGATCGAGCATGAATCCAGGCTCGAAGGAATCCTTCAGAATGAAGTCCGCGCCCCGTTGCTGGAGGGCGAACGAGTTCCCCGTACTCACGCTGATCACCCGCATCATCACTTCAGGATCGGCCCCGGCCTGGATGCCGAGCGTGAATCCCTCGACGATGGCCGAGATGTTGATCGCGCCCATGAATTGGTTGACGATCTTCACCGTCTGTCCGACGCCGATGGGACCCACGTTGAAGAGGTTCTCTTCCTTGCCCATCGCCTCGAAAATTCCCCGACACCGCTCGAAGTCCTCTCTCTCTCCCCCTGCGATGATGGTGAGCGTGCCCGCAATCGCGCCGGCATCTCCCCCGCTCACCGGGGCATCCATCACGTGCACGCCCTTCTGCTTCGCCGCCTCCGCGACTTCCCGGATCGTCAGGGGAGAGATCGTGCTCATGTCCACGATCAAATCTCCTGCCGAGGCCCCTTCCAGGACCCCGTTTTCTCCAAGAATGACTTCGCGGACCTCCGGGTCCGCGGTCACGATCGTGACGACGATATCGGTGGCCTCGGCGACCTCCTTCGATGACCCTGCGGCCTTGCCGCCGGCCGCTTCCATCTCCTCGATCACTTCGGGACGTCTGGCGTAAAACGTCAGGTCAAATCCCGCCTTCAGCAGATTCCTGGCCATCGGCTTGCCCATGATGCCCAGTCCCACGAAACCGATCTTGTCCATCGACCCGCTCCCTTCTGATCTCCGCGTGCCATCTTCAACAGGGATACTTCCCGGCGGCGTTTACGCCTTACGCCCCGGAAACTTCGCGCTCCATCCGGCGCCGGAGGCGAACGACGGAGGCACTCTCATCAATCTCGACATCAGACCACCCGATCTGCTGTCCCGCAGAGAAAGCCCTCTTCAGCTTCGCGTTCTTCGCGAGACCGATCGGAAGCAGCCGATCCTCCAGCGCGGCCTCGGCCCGCATCAACCTGCCGTAAACGCAGTAGCCCCCTTCCCCATCCAGAACCTCACCCGCGGTCAGGTCGCGCTTCGCCGTTGCAACGACATCGGCGCGGAACCCGTCAGGGCAGCCCGTCGCCTCCCTTCGCAAGCCGGCTTTCAGGACCGAAACGGCCAACTCCATCCCGACCAGATGATGCGAACGGTACATGGCGGCATAGCGGCCCTCGTCATCATCCGTGAGCAGCCCGTACTCGTCAAAGCACCGTTTGACATAGTCACTGCCCGCCTCGAACGTCACGTAGACGCCCCAGCGAAGGTCATCCTTCACCGTGCGCCCGTCTCGCTCCAGACTGGAGACCACCTCGACCGTGCCGCCGTGCTCAAGCTGTCCGCCGGCACCCTTGGGTCGACATACGTTCGGCAGCTCGCTTATCGAACAGGGCGGAAAGGTCAGCCCCCCCTCTTGAGGCCGCAACCCGGTCGCGTTGGCCACGGCCGCCATCTCGATGGCCGATTTCGTCCCGTCCAGAAAGGTGTTAAACATCCTGGGATTGAAGTCTCCCTCAGCGACCTTCTGCGCGCTGAATCCATAATGCTCCCACACCGTATCGGGCGTGGATGCGTGATAGGCGGGCAGATGCCGGGTCCCCTTCCCGGCACAGACGACACGAAAACCGCAAACCCTCGCCCATTCCACCATCTCACAGATCAGGGCCGGCTGATCTCCGTAGGCCAGGCTGTAGACCACGCCCGAAGCGTCGGCGGCCTTGGCCAGGACCGGCCCGACGAGGGCATCGGCCTCCACGTTGACCATCACGACGTGGCGGCCGTTTTCGAACGCCTTCAGCGCGTACCCGGCCCCGGCTTCGGGATTTCCCGTCGCTTCGACGAGCACATCCAGACCCGTCGCGTTGATCAGGACCTCGGCATCGTCCGTGAGGTGGGTGGTTCCCTCAGAGATCGCCTGATCGAACGTCCGGGCGGAGTCCCGCCCCGGCGGCCATTCCGCCCTTTTCAGGGCCTGCCTGATTCGTTCGACCGAAAGGTCCGCAACCCCGAGCACGTGCAGACCCGGAATGCGACCTGCCTGGCTCAGGAACATCGTCCCGAACTTCCCAGCGCCGATCAGGCCCACTCGGAGCGGCCTGCCTGATTCCGCGCGGGCGGCGAGCTGCCGGAGCAGCGGTCCTTCCGACACCCAGGCTCCTTGTTGCATCTTCTCTTGGAGGTTCATCGCGGGCACACGGCGAATCGACGCGAGCGGCCCGAATATCGCAAAACGGAAACCTCGTCAAACCAACTTCAGGGAATTCACGCGGACCATTCCGTTGCCCCATGCTTGAGATCGGTCACCATTGTGAACGGACCGCAGGCGGACCCCGGCCGCCGTTGTCAAACTCGATCGCTCTTTGAGAATAACAGGCGGCGCGAGGTCGAGGTTTCACGAATGGCCTTGAGGGCGCCGCAAGCTGACTCCAAGTCGAGCTGTCTGAATTCACGGAGACGGCGCTTCTTGCGAGCCCCAACGGTGACCATTCAACCGGCCAGGAAGGCTTGAATCCCTTCTGTCGTATAAGGATCAAACTCATTGTCCTTGAACAGCGCAATGGCTTCAGCTTGGTAGTCCTCCGACCCCGAAATCAGATAGGCACGACGAAGATAGTCTATCGCAAGCAGAGGATTTGACGTAACCTGCTTCGCCACCGTCCCATAGTGGTCAGCCTGAGCTTCAAACCGTTTCAGAAACTTCGCGAACCGGCTCTTGAACCTTTTTGGGTACTCGATGTATTCCGTTCTTACGAAATCCGAAGGGACGGCCGCATCCTGTCCTTTGATAATCAGCGACTCACGGCCCAATGCCTGCAGCAATCCCACCTCATAGAAGATGTTCGCCATTGTCGAAGCCGACAGATCTTTCGTAACAATGCCGATCCCGAGAGGAACAGACGCAATCAGTCGCCAGATCTTCAAGAGAAAGTCCTTGCCCGTGATCTCTGTATTCGCGTCGATCGCCTCGATCCCGACATCGCGGAGATAACGCTCCACAGATCTTCGGATCCGAGTGACTTCCTGCGGAATCGGCGCCCCGAGCTGTGTCATTATGAAGCAAGTCTTTGGGCGATATGCGATCCGGCCGGGAAGTACCTCACCCCCTATCAGATCGTAAAGTATCACTTCTTACCGCTCTTCGATTTTCGGGCAACCGGCACGTTCTTGTAAGGACCCTCTGTCGCCTTGTGGGCGATGATCTTCCCTTGTGACCGGTCGATTTTGACGTATCTCCCCGTACGAGGATTCTTGACTTGCACGACCTTCTGCTTTGCCACTTTTCATCACCTCCAGTATTTGACGATACTCGCAGTAATTGGCCATACTCACAAGAATAGCGGCTCACATCCAATCGCGCAAGTCGTGAACTCACGAAGGCATTTAGGAATCCGGACCAGATGGCCTTTCAGGTCAGTTTTTCTATGCATCCCGAATGACGCGGCGTGGCAACGGAAAGATAATCTTTGCTTCGCTTGAAGGCGAAGGATTTCTACTGGCCCAAGGCGAGACACTGTGCATCCGTGTCGGCCAACAGACCACGTCCCTATCAGACACTGCGGCCTGTCGTCCAACATGCATGGATGAGTTTATCGATAACAGTGGAACACCAGCCGTCAGCTTTCTTGATTCGTCGTTTCAAACGCTTGACATGCTCCGGCGATTCCACGAAATTTATCCGCGCTCCCCACGCGCCGGTCGACCGGCTTCCTCGGACCTTGAGACAGGCTCGGGAGACGTGGAACGGATCGTTTCCCGCTTTTGCGACACCACGCCTGTTCTTCGAAATCGTAAAAAGGAGAGGGACCTCGTGCAGGCGTCCGACCTCTTTGTCAAATGCCTCGAGATCGAAGGCGTCGAATACATCTTCGGCGTTCCCGGGGAGGAGAACGCCGACTTTATGATGTCCCTCGAGAAGTCGGAAAAGATCCGATTCATCCTCACGCGACACGAACAGGGCGCCGCATTCATGGCCGGCGTCTATGGACGTCTGACCGGAAACCCGGCCGGCTGTCTGGGCACGCTGGGCCCCGGCGCCTCCAACCTGATTACGGGCGTGGCCGACGCCAACATGGACCGCGCCCCGATGCTGGTTCTGACGGGACAGGGCGCCTCCACGAGGCTCCACAAGGAGTCGCACCAGGTGATGGACGTCGTGGCCATGTTTCAACCGGTCACCAAATGGGCCATCTCGATCCGCCACCCCGACAACATCCCCGAGATCGTGCGCAAGGCGGTGCGCCTCGCCCGGACCGAAAAGCCGGGGGCCTGCCACATCGAGCTGCCCGAAGACATCGCGAAGCTTGACACCAAGTCGGAGCCGCTCGAACCCCACCGGTTTCGCCGTCCCGGTCCGGACGATAAGATCGCAAACCAGGCCTTCGACTTGCTCACGTCGGCGAGGCGGCCCGTGATTCTGGCCGGAAATGGATGCATTCGAAAGCGGGCCAGCCGTCAGCTCAGACGTTTTTGCGAAAAGAGCGGCATCGGTGTGATCAACACGTTTATGGCCAAGGGTTGCGTCGACATGGATGCAGACTACTGTCTCTACACGGCCGGGTTGCAGTCCAAAGACGTGGTGATCTGTGCGTTGGACGCAGCCGATCTCGTGATGACGCTCGGTTATGACATGGTGGAGTATCATCCCCACCTCTGGAATGCCGGATGCGACAAGTCGATCATCCACGCCGACTTCCTCCCTGCGGAAATCGACGCGCACTACCACCCGCAGATCGAGCTCGTCGGAGATCTCGCCCACACGCTCTGGATGCTGAATGAGCGCCTGGACGCGGGCGGCGGCTTGCGCTACGACGGGTCGCGGCAGGCCGCGGTGAGGCGGGAGATGGCTGCCGAGTTCCAGGAATACAGCGAAGATGACACCCGAGATGCCATCCGCCCGCAGAAGGTCCTGTGGGATGCAAGAGAGGTGATGGGGCCCGAGGACATTCTCCTCTCGGACGTAGGCGCCCACAAGATGTGGATCGCGCGTCACTATCAGTGCCACGAACCCAACACCTGCCTGATCCCGAACGGGTTTTGCTCGATGGGGTTCGCCCTCCCCGGAGCGATTGCCGCTGCGCTCGTTCACCCGAAACGGCGCATTCTGGCCATCTGCGGCGACGGCGGATTTCTGATGAACGTCCAGGAGATGGAAACCGCGCGAAGGCTGAATTCATCCATCGTGGTGATGGTCTGGGAAGATCGAGGATATGGGCTGATCGCCTGGAAGCAGTCAAACGAATTCGGCCGACACACCGACCTCTCGTTCGGGAACCCGGATTGGAAACAGCTTGCCGAATCGTTTGGTTGGAACGGCCACCGGGTGGGAGAGAGCCGCGCGTTGAAGAAGACGCTGGAGGCGGCCTTTGGGGAAGAGGGACCCAGTCTGATCGTCGTGCCGATCGACTACCGCGAAAACCGATTGCTGACGGAGCGGTTGGGCAACATCGCCTGCCCGATCTAGTGTCCTGTCCCAAAAATACCTCACCATTCTCCCGCCGATTCATCCCGTCTCGCTACGTTGCCTTCCCTCACCGACCTTGCCCAGGTCGCCTGCGCTCAGGCGCCTTGCGAGCCGGGCGACTCGACGGTCGAATTCAGGCAACTTATTTCCGGTACAGAACACTAGCCAACGCAAGAGGCCCCGGAGATCTTCCCCGGGGCCGCGGCATTTCATGGTCTCGATCAGTGCCGACATTCACGCCGTCACGCCGCCTCCATCCGCTCGATGATCGTGGCCGTGGCCATTCCGAACCCGATGCACATCGTCTGCAGACCGTAGCGGCCCCCGGTCCGTTCCAGGATATGCAGGAGCTTCGTCATCAGCACCGCTCCGGTCGCGCCGAGGGGGTGACCGTGGGAGATCGCGCCCCCCTGGATGTTGACTCGGTCCATCGGGGGGGCGATCTCTCTCACCCACGCGAGCACAACGCTCGCGAACGCTTCGTTGATCTCAATCGCGTCCATGTCCTCGATGCCCAAGCCGGTCTTCTTCAGGATGGCCCGCGTGGCCGGGATGGGCCCGGTCAGGGCGAACTCGGGATCGCTGCCCACGACGACTCGCCCGACGATTCTGGCTCGCTTGCGCAGGCCGAGCGCGTCGGCCCTCGACCCGGAAGCCAGAAGGAGTGCAGCAGCGCCATCCGAAACCTGGCTGCTGTTGCCGGCCGTGATCACACCGTTTTCCTGGAAGACGGGCGGCAATGCCGCCATCCTGTCCGGATCGATCGAAAATCGTATCCCTTCGTCCCGGTCCACGACCCCGTTCCCGTTTTGACCGACCGTCACGGGCAGAATCTCCCGGCGATACCAGCCCGCTTCAGTCGCGGCAGCCGCCTTTCGATGGCTTTCGGCTGAATACACGTCCAATTCCGTTCGGCGGAGGTCCCATTTCCTGGCGATCATCTCGGCCGAAATGCCCTGGTGAACGAGCGTGAAGGGAAATGTCGCCTCCCACGCCTCACCGAGCTTGAAGTCACTTCCCATCTCCACCCGGCTCATCATCTCTACCCCGCAGCTGATGCCCAGGTCGATGTCACCGGCGGCGATCGCCTGGGCGGAGGAGTGCACCGCCTGCTGACTGGATCCGCAGGCCCGGTTGAGCTGAAATCCGGGCACCGCGGTCGGGAACCCCGACTTCAAAAGCGCCAGGCGTCCGATGTTGCCCCCCTGTTCTCCGACCGGGGTCACGCATCCCGCAATCACGTCTTCCACGTCCGCCTTTTGTAGACCTGCGCGCGCGACGACTTCGTTCAAAACCATCGCGAGCAGGTCGACGGGCTGTACCGAATGCAGCGCGCCATCTTCCCGTCCACGCCCGATGGGCGTCCGGACGGCCTCGACGATGTAAGCCTCTTTCAAGCCCGAAGCTCCTTTCCTGCCTGACGCGAGCATCTAAATTGCCGGCGCAATATCGGGCTCGCGAAGGGGCGTGTCAAATTGCATTTCAACCTTCTATTCATCGCGGCCTATGGTTTGCCCAGTCGGTCGATGTGGACGAGAGGTGCTCCCGCGCCGACCGCCGAGCGGCGCCTGTCCCCGGCACGCCGCCGACCTGCCCGGATGCCCCCAACCCCGATTTTCTGCGCCTCGGCGTTCACGAAGTCGACCGGCGGGGGAGGGTCCGCCTCAACGACTCGGAAATCGCGGGCGAATCGGGTTTCCACACCGCGTCGCGAGCGGACATCCTGGAAAGAGATTGACTTTCCGAAATTCCCGCACTATTTTTCCAGCCGACGCCACGCCGGCATGGCTGAAAACTCAGGCCGCCTGCCGGGGAACAGCGTGCTTCGACATCAGGTTTGAGCGGGAATAGCTCAGTGGTAGAGCACAACCTTGCCAAGGTTGGGGTCGCGGGTTCGAGTCCCGTTTCCCGCTCCAGATCTCAAACATCATCGGTCCGTTGAATCCCGGTCGTTCAACGGACTTTTTTTGGCCTTGATCCTGGAAGGGTCCGGCCCGCGCCCCCACCACGTCCGATTCGACGCAGGAACGACCCCCTGACCGCGACCCGCCTTTGAAAGGTGCCTTCGTGACCCGCACCTCGATGATCTGTCCCAACTGCCGCAGCCTCATCAGCGTCGAGGAGGACCGGTGCCCATATTGCGGCTCGTACAAGCCCGGCCTTTGGGGGCTGGGACCCGCGCTGTCCCGGCTCTTCGGGAACCGGATCGATGTGCTGACCCTGATTCCTACGGCCTGCATCGCCCTCTACGCCGTCAGCCTGCTGCTGGATCTGGCCGCCGCGCTCGACACGCGCGGCGGCCTTTTCGGGATTCTGAGCCCTGGAGGCCGCGCCCTGATTGCCCTCGGCATGACCGGAGGCGGCGTTACGTTCCAAGGGCAATGGTGGACCGTCTTCACCGCCACTTACCTCCACGGCAGCCTGCTGCACATCGTCTTCAACGTCCTGTGGATTCGCCAACTCGGTCCGGACGTAGGCTACATCTACGGTCCCGCGCGATACTTCATCATCTTTACTGCGGCGGGCGTCGTCGGATTCGTGCTCTCCAACCTGATCACGGCTCGCCCGACCATCGGCGCGTCCGGCGCGATCTTCGGGCTTCTAGCCGCGCTCATCGTTTACGGACGATCGCAGAAGGGCAGCGTCTCCGCCATGATGACGCGTCAGGTCTGGCAGTGGGCCATCCTCCTTTTCATCCTCGGATTTCTGATGCAGGGAGTGAACAACGCGGCGCACCTCGGGGGGTTCATCGGGGGCTGGGTCGCCTCACGCCTGCTCGTCTTGCGTATACATCGCGGGGAGGGGCGCCTGGTCACCCTCTTCGCCCTGGCGCTTCTCGGGGTCACGGCGGCCGGTTTCATCCTCTCTTTCTATCACAACGCGCCTGTCCTGCTCGCACGCTGAAGCGCGCCTCGCCAGCGGTTTTTCCGCGAAGGCACGACGGCCGCGCGCCGGACCCTTCCGTCGCCTTCGCGGATTCGCGCCCCACGGGCCTACCAGTAGCGTTCCACGTGCACCTCGCCCGGAACCTTTCGGGTGATCTCCCGAAACCCGTCTTCCGCCAACAGATCGAGCATATCTTCGCACATGGCGGGGTTGCCGCATAAGAAAACGTGGGTATCGGCCGCCACGGGACGGAATCGGCAGGCCTTCCCGATCTCCCCGTTCTTCCACTGATCCTGTACATAGCCTGTCAACCCGCCCCACGGCACCGCTTCGTTCGCCGGTCTGCTGATAAACCCGATGTAGGTGAAGTTACGGCAAAGCTGCTGCATGGCCGAAAGCTCGGACCGGTATCCAAGGTCCCACGAATGTCGGGCCCCGTGCAGCACGACCACCCGTCTCCGACCGTCGAACGGAAGATGGGTCCGCAACATGCTGATGTAGGGGGCCAATCCGGTTCCGGTGGCCGCCATCACCACATTCATGTCCTCGGGCACGCTGTCGAGCGTGAACGCCCCCGAAACCTTCTTTCCCAACCAAATGCGATCCCCCATGTTCAGGGCGAAAAGCCTGGACGTCAGGCCCCCGTCGCGCACGAGGTTGATGTAGAACTCCACGTGCTCTTTCGCCTTGGAGGAAGAGGCAATCGAATAAGCCCTGCGGATGAGCTGGTCCTCCGCCGGAGGGTCTTCCTCCGGGTCGGCCCGCGGCGTGCGGGGCGACGAGCCCCACAGTCCAAGAACGGCGAACTGACCCGGTTTGAACTCGGGAAGCTTCCATCCATCCGGCGTCACGCCAAGGATGATCAACTCCGGGCTCAGCTCGATCTTCTTCGTAATCACCGCATTCGGTTCTTGCTTCTTCGCCATTCGAATCCCCGGTGGACGGCGCTGCCTCAACGCCCGATTTCGAACGTGCTCGCACGATAGGTCACCGATTCACCCGGCTCGATTCCGGCCACGCGGGTGTTCGGCGACAGGAAGGAAACCGCCTCTGAAAAGGCGTCGATGTCCGCGGGCTGACCCAGGGCCTCCCCGTAGTGACAGGGGATGACGACATCGGGTCGAATCAGGCTGGCGGCCCGGGCCGCTTCGCGAATGCCCATGGTATACTTTCCGCCGACGGGCAGGATGGCCACCTGCGGGCCGTAGATCTGCGCGATGAGCTGCATATCGCTGAAGACGGTCGTGTCGGCGGAATCGTAGACCGTAATGCCGTTCGAAAATGCCATGACCATCCCGCAGACCGCGCCGTCGGGCCTGAAGTAGGCATCTTCCGGCGCATCTCCAAGCGATTGGCTGGGTGACATCGAAAGCGAATGAATCGCCTGCGTGGCCGTCACGCGCACGCCCTCCACCGCGACCGTCCCACCCGGGTTGAAGGGGAGGGCCTGAGACTCCATCTCCAGGCCATTCTTCTCGGCCGTCATGCAGAGCTCGACGTGACCGATAAACTTGGCGCCGGTCTTTCTGCAGATGGCGAACGAATCTCCGATGTGGTCATTGTGCCCGTGTGTCGCAATCACCACATCCGCCCGGTCTACGTCCTGCACCTTCAATGCGCAGGTCGGATTCTCATCCAGCCAAGGATCGAAATAGAGGACCTCACCCGTGTCCGGCTCCAGACGGAAAGAGGCGTGCCCGAGCAGCGTGATCTTGATCGAAGCCATTGTTTTCCCCCCGTGAGTAAACGACACCGCGAACGATCAGCGGCGACGGCTAGCTTGAAACCTCGTCCAAGCAGACATCCAACCCTCCCGCAACTTCCTGAATCTGCCGCCAGGTCTCTTCGTCTACATACACACCCTCTTGTTCCCGCCTCAGGCGGAGTCGACCTTCAATCTCACCGGGCAGCAGAATCTCCTCGACGCCGGGCATCCGTCTCGACCGCTTCAGGTGTTGGACGAACCCGCCCACATCGTCATAGTAACGCTTCATCTCCGTAAACGCCTTGATGTCTATCGCCATCAGGAACACCCCGTTCCCTCCCGTGGGGACGCCCTCCCGGCTGCATCCCCCCCCGCCCAGGGCGCCGGAGAGGAGATCGACCATCAGGGCCAGGGCAAACCCCTTGTGGGCGACCACCCCGCCCATCGGGAGAATGGCGCCTCGGGGCGGCCCATAGAAGATATCCGGATCGCGCACGGGATTTCCGTCGGCATCGAGCGCCCATCCGTCCGGAAGCATCTCACCGCGGTTTCGCTTCAGGCGAATCTTGCCTTCTGCGACAACGCTCGACGTCATATCGATGATGATCGGAAATTCCCGGCCCGATGGAAAGCCGATCGCCAGCGGGTTCGGAGACATCTTCGGATCGATGCCGCCGAACGGCGCCTGCAAGAGGCCCCCGCCGTGGTTGTTGCACGTGACCATTCCGATCATCTCCGATTCGGCCGCCATCTCGACATACTCCCCGAGTCGACCGATGTGGCAGCTCTGGAAAAGCTCCACCGCAGCAACCGATCTGACCCTGGCTTTCTCCATGGCGATCTCCATCGCCCGCCTGCACACCATCTGCCCAAAGCCCCACCCGCCGTCCAGCACGGCCGAGGCATCGGCCTCGCGCACGACGCGGATCTCCCGTCCCGACTTCATCTTGCCTTCCTCGAGCAGCTGCAAGTACTGCACAACCCTGATCACGCCGTGCGAATCGTGGCCCATCATGTTGGACAGAACGAGCGAATGCGCCACCTGTTTCGACTCGGCTTCCGTCAGACCTGCCGCATTGAATATCCGGGAACAGCTCTCCTCGAGCCTCTTCGCCTCGAATACGGGCATTGCCCCTCCCGACCCTCACAGTTTTCAGACCGCCGGCGCCGTCTCTCCTTCAGTTCACGCCCCTGTACTCTCCACCCAGGAATCGCGTCGACTCTCTGATCCCCATCTCAACGGATCGTTGAATGAACCGGTTCCGTCGCGAATCATCCAGGAAGTCCAACGCACGTTTCCGATTCCGTTCCCAGGCGCGCCGGGCCTCATCCAGCGAGAGCCGGCTTCCGATCAACTCCAAGAAGATCTGTTCCATGCCCCAGGGATCGCTCTCGTCCGCCCACCCGCGAATCAGGGACAGGTACTGTGCGATCTTGGCGCAGTCGATGAACCCAACGCGATCCTTCCGATTGAATCGGCGGATCTCTCGAGCCAGGCTCGGGTAGCCGATCGGCAGCTCATCCACGATCGACCAGAGACCCTGCACCACGGGGCGCCAGTTTTCCATTCCGTGGACCTGGTAAGTGACGATGTCGCGGAACGTTTCGTCCGTGGTGAGGTGCGAGATATATCCCATCACCAGCGCCCGGTCGCGCTCGTCCAACCCATCGGGATTCGAAATCTCCGGATGGGCCTTGAACATTTCCGCCACGGCCTTTCCCCAGATCTCCGGACGGTCTTCGGTATAAAAATGGGTGGCCAGCTTACCCATCCGACCGATGTAACGAAGGCCATCCGGCGCAACCGAGCCCGCGAGGAAGTCGGGAAGGTGCCGATCGGCCAGTCGCGCCGCTTCCGGACACTCGACCCGAATCTGCTCGTGAAAGGTGAACAAAATGGAAAAGTGGCAGCGACCTCTGGGCACGCTTCCTCCGTCTGAAGCTGGCCGACAAAACGCCCTTTGCTCCCGATTCGTGGCGCATCAATCTAACCGAATCTCAGTTCACCGTCAATCTGAAAAGCGAAACCGACCCGGTTTCTTCGGCTCCTTGACCCGGGGCGGAGAGATCCGTACCTTGCCGAGCCGGGAATCCATTTCAGCGTGCCGGAGATACGGATGAAACGAAACCCTCTGCGTTCGAAACCCTGCCTCTGTCGGGTCGCCGTGCTTCTCCTCGGGTCTTGTCCCGCGGGGACCGAAGGGCTGAACCTGGAACAGATACGAGTGCCCCCCGGGTTCCGGATCGAGGTCTACGCGAACGATGTGCCCAACGCCCGATCCATGGCGCTGAGCCCCAACGGAACGCTCTTCGTGGCCACGAGAAGCGCCGGAAAAGTCTACGCGATTCGGGACGACAACGCGGACCACAGGGCCGACCGCGTCATTACGGTCGCCGAAGGCCTCCGGATGCCCAACGGCGTCGCCTTTCGGGATGGAGCCCTCTATGTGGCCGAAGTGAGCCGGATCCTCCGTTATGACGGAATCGAATCGCGCCTCGAAGCACCCCCCGAGCCCAGGGTCATCTACGACAACTATCCAAAAGACCGTTCGCACGGGTGGAAGTTCATCCGTTTCGGGCCGGACGGCAGGCTGTACGTCCCGGTCGGCGCGCCCTGCAACGTTTGCGACCGGAGCCAGGTGGATGAACGATATGCCTCGATCACCCGAATGAACGCGGACGGTAGCGGACTGGAAGTCTTCGCAAGTGGGGTACGCAATACCGTCGGCTTCGACTGGCATCCCGAAACGGGCGAACTCTGGTTCACGGAAAACGGCAGAGACTGGCTCGGAGACGATCTCCCGCCGGATGAATTAAACCGGGCGCCGGAAAAAGGACTGCACTTCGGGTATCCCTACCGGCACGGAAGGAACATCCCCGACCCCAAGTTCGGGAAGGGGCGCAGCGCAGAAGATTTCGTGCCTCCGGTCGTGGAACTCGGCCCGCACGTTGCCGCGTTGGGGATGCGCTTCTACACCGGCCGGCTGTTTCCTCCGGCCTACCGAAATCAGATTTTCATCGCCGAACACGGATCATGGAATCGGACCCGGAAGATCGGCTACCGGCTGACGCTGGTACGCTTGAACGGAAATGAAGCGGTGTCCTATGAAACGTTTGCCGAGGGCTGGAAGCTTGGGGAACGAGTTTGGGGACGGCCCGTCGACGTCCTCGTGATGCCGGACGGCGCCCTGCTCGTCTCCGACGACTATTCAGGGACGATCTACCGCATCAGCTACCGAACGGCAGAGTAGTCCAGGACGGCAATGCGGGCCGCAAAACTGTCCGGTTTGCCGACCGTTCCGGCTCCGGCCGGGGCATCGGACGCGGGATCGCGTCCTGCCTTGCCGAGGCCGGATATGACCTTCTGATCAATTACGTCCGAAATCAAGAAGCCGCGGAAGCATCGGCTCGAATCGTCCGAGCCAAGGGCCGTCGGGCCGAAATTCGGAAGGCGGACGTGGCGTCGCGCGACGAAGGCCGGGGACCTGGCGATCCGGCACGGCACGCCGCCGCACGGAAGCTGTCCGCATAGGGCCGAGCGGCCCCGGATCGCACAGTACGTCACGATGTCGCCGGCGAGCAAAGAGGACGAGGAGGCGCGTCAGGCGCGCATCTGGGGCTGGGCAAAAAAGAGCGGGAGAAAGAGCATAACGAAAGGAAGAAGGCAGAGCTGACGCCGCTGGGGCGGAAGCTGCTGGGGCTGGACCAGTGGGAAGATTAGATTACGACGATCCAGTAAAGGAGGTGGCCTATGAAACTGTCCAACCAGATCAAGCCGATCAGCTACCTCAAAGCCCACGCCGCCGAGATCGTGCGCACGCTCGGAGACCGGGGGGAACCCTTGATCATCACCCAGAACGGCGAAGCCAAGGTGGTTATACAGGATATCGACAGCTACGAGCAGACGCAGGAGACTGTTTCGTGACTCAAAACCCTCGCGCTGGGTAGCCGCCGGATCGAAGCGGGTCAGGTGCAACCGGCCGCCAGTGTCATCGCGCGGATTCGGGGGCGGCGACAGGTTCGCCGATGCCTTTCTTGGTTCAGTTGACCGATGACGCGGCACGCGATTCGGAGGAGATCTACGATTACATCGATCAACCGATGCGCCGGGCAGGGCGGATCACCCCGCAGGGGGGCGAGCTATTCGAGACCGGGCAGGTAGGATCTCCGCCGCCGCAACACAGCGGGGCACGGCCGTCCGCGCCTTGTCTCGCGCTCTGCCTGATCGCGTTCTTTACTCCTCGAGAATCTCAAATCTGCCGTTCACGACGACCTCTACAATCACGGGGTAGATCGGGTCGCCGTTCGAGTCAAAGGCGAATCGTCCCAAAATCGTGGGCACATCAATAGCGGCCAGAGCATCCCGAATTGCACCGGGCTCAATCGACCCGGCCTCTCTGATTGCCGCATCCAGTATATGGACGTTGGCGTACCCTTCCGCGGCGAACCCATCGGGATCGTCGCCGTACTGAGCGCGGTAGTTCTCAACGAAGGCCTGGTTTCCAGGCGTTTGAGCGGAGCGAGACCAAATCGTGCTGCTGATCACCCCTTCGGCTGCGGCGCCGGCCATTTCGATTTGGCTTGAAGAAAAGCCAAAAACGATAAAGGGAATCGTGTAGGGAATACCAAGCCGGCGGCCTTGGACCGGAACCTCGACCCTTTCTTCGGGCCTGGTCCAGACCAGGATGGCATCAGGTTTCGATTCCCTGATCCGGGTCAGTTGGACGGAAAAGTCGGTATTGACGGTTTCGAAGGCCTCTGCGGTCAGAATCGAAACGCCCAGATCATCGAGTGCTTTCCTGGTCTCCTCATAGCCGCTCCGGGAAAAGACATCGGTGCTATCGAAGATCACGGCCACCTTCTGATAGCCCAGTTTCCGCTTGGCAATCTCGAGCGTGCCGGGCGCAAGTTTGTCTACGGGAAGCGGAACACGGAAGACAAAGTCGCCGATCGCGCCCAGGCCGGCAGCGGCGGCGGTGGGGCTGAACGCCACGACCCTGTTTCGCTGTGCAATGGGAAAAGCCACAGCAGCCGAAGACGAGTAGCCCGGACCGAGAATGACGGGGACTTTGTCCTGGTGAATCAGCTTGTTGAAGGCCGAAACGGCGACGTCCGGTCTACTCTCGCTGTCTTCGACGATAAATCTGAGTGCGGCCGAACCGCGTCGTGATCGGTTGACCTCGTCGCGAGCGAGTTCCGCGCCATTTTTCACAAACAGGCTGGCGACCCGTCCATCGCCCGTCAGGGGCAAGACGACGCCAATCGGAATCAGAATGGATGCGCCGGTCACGCGTGCCTTGCCACCAACGGGCAAATCGATCATCAGCTCATATCCGCCGTTAATCGGAATGCTCGACCAGGAACCCAGCAGGCTCCCGTTCCGCCAGGCGCGCGCCTGATAGTAACCGCTCACGTTGTCCGACCCGATAGACACCCTCGCCCGGCCACGCGCATCGGTCGTGCCCGACCACTGATAGTCCGCTGCCCGTCCTGAAACGGAACGCGAGAGCTCCACGGTCGCACCGCTCACGGGGGCTTCATCCTGTCGCACCGTCACCACCACCACAGCCCGCGTCAAGTCCCTGTTTACAGCCAATTTGCCCAGCGGCCGTCCAACCTGCGCGCCTGCCTGCGTCCCTCGGACAGGCAGGTCTGCCTCCGGTACCGGAGACATCGTCACGCGGTCGCCGCCACAGCTCCACGTCACTCCTCCGGCAAGCGCCAGCGCGAACACACTGCGGATACGTCCGGACATGGCGAACCTCCTCGAGATGCCGCGGGAGACCCCGCACTCCGAGCACGGGGAGACTGCGGCCGGTTTGATGTTGACATCCATACGATCCAAGCCACCGCCAACGTATCAGGCCAGTCTCATATTCAGTTAATAGAGCAGCATACGCAAGTCAAGAAATCGCTTGCAGGGAACGACAACGAAATCGAGGAAACCGGATATCGGCAGCCGAACATCTCGCTCATTGGGCACTCAGGGACACGGGGCCTTCGCACTGATTGCACCCCCTGCACCTCTCTGTTCGAACCCTAGCCCCGTTCGTGTCGGGTGCCCGGGCCTGGGGATAGGGTGTCAACTATATAGTGCTCTCCTTAATTATGATATGGCGCACGCGGTCCCCGGCCTTCACCGCGAGATCTTGATTCCGGAACCCGGAAGGACTATACTATATTAACCGCGGACTTTCCGGGACACTTGCCGCCGTCGAATCGCCGGCGGGAACCTTCGGCCAGCAAATCGATTCAAAGAGGAAAGCTTGAAGGTACTCGGCACGTCCGGCTGAGTTAAGCGGTCGGGCTCTGCAAACCGTGCCTTCTGCTCCCCGACCGATGGAGAGCGTGATCATGCCTCAGGGCTCCCCTTACCGGCTGCACTCGGTGAACGTCGTCGTCACCGCGGAGTTCCACAATCCTTCGATCCTCAATTGCGGCTTCCTGGAATCTGGGAAGATCGTGCCTCCGGACTGGACGGTCGCCGAAGCGGTCACTACGCCGCAACTGTCTTTCGTGCGATATGAGAATGAAATCCAATGGACGGTAGATCAGTCGAGGCTCACCGTCACGGAGAAGTGTGAATCCGCATTTCGCGGCAACTACCTCGTCTATGAGCTGGTCAACACCTATCTGGCGAAACTGCCCCATGTCTCCTATCGAAGCCTCGGGCTCAACTATGACGTCTCCACCAAGCGTGACAATCCCGCACGGTGGCTGATGCAACGGTTCCTGAAACCGGGCGCATGGGTCGAAGGCAAACCGGACATCGTCGGGTTGAAACCTCATTTCGCTGTGGACGCCGGCGATGCGACATGCAATCTTATGTTGAGTGAAGGGTCGATTCAGAACCCTGAAGGCGGTCAAGAAAAGGCAGTGATCATCAACGGCAATATGCATCACGCCGGCCCACTCGATGCGGACGGGCTAAGCGTCGCCATCAGGCGTTGGCCGGAAAGGCAGGACTTTGTTATTTCGGTGCTTGATAAGCTCCTGAGGAGCCCATAGATATGGCGGTACTCGCGGAAACCATCGACACGGCACTCCAAGACATGAACGTAGTTACAAGCTATGGGGGATGGTCGGCGGCCACAGCCAAGCGGTATCCCGCGGTTATCTCGGGATCGAGCCCAATGGGTCTCAAGACGACCGCTGACCGGATCCGTCAGACTCAAAGGCCACCCGGAGCGTCGTTCGAGTCTCTGGCCCAGTGGCGTATTAAGTTGCTCGCTGAGCCTGTCAGTACGACGACTTTTGCCAGTGTCGTTTCTGAAAACTGGTCCATTACCGCTGAGGTCAAGATCACCCTCCTCCCACCTTGGGAGCCACAGATTGCCGCTGCAGGTACGCACGAGGAGATCATTGCCGTGCTCAGGCTGTTCGGGCTCGATGCGATCGCTGATCGCCTGGGCTACCTCCGCGGGTTGGCCGCTGATGATCCTGACGAGTCGCTCATAAAGATTGAATCGTTGAAAGCGCTGGCCAGCTTCCTTATGAGCGAACGACAACTGCTCGATCCAGAGATCGGCGTCGGCCCGGACGGGTTGGCGCAAATCCAGTGGCGAATCCCTGCCAACGGTATTCTGGCCATGGAGTTCCTGCCTTCCGGCCGGATTCGATTCGCCGCCATCTCTGCACCGGCCCAACATGGTGTTGAACGACGGAGCGTCAACGGCACGTTGCCTAAGGACGAAGCCTTGGAAGCGGTCCGGCCGTTTACCTCGCGTCTAAGACTTCGATGATGAGTCAGCCGCTTCCTGATTGCGACCATATCTCACGGTACTGCAAGCCGTCGACCATCGGCAGAGACGGATTTCCAATGGCTGCCGCCTTCGAACTACGACGGAGTGAAAAGCACCTCTCGGTGAACTGGCTTGAGTACTTCTGTGGGAAGGACTTGAGCGCTACCATCGAGCGGGTTCGAGAGGTATTCCGTAGCAGGAGTTACCACGTACGACCGAATGGCCGATTCGCGGTGCTGAACGTCGGAGCCGCCAAGGTGGCTGTCCTCGAAGCCTTCGAGCGCGTGCTCCGCATAGAGCACATGCCCTCTGACGATGACGAGTCCCACGCTGGCATTCTGGGATACACCGCAGACGACCTCGACGTTACAGTGGAACTCACGGCGCTTGTCACTTCCCGGGACGTGCACCCCACGGTAGCTTGACGAGAGCCGGTCGCTTTTTGTCCGAAGTGCCCCACGCATCGTCCGTAGAGAACCTAAACGCCACTACCGTATCGGTATCGCTCGCCCAGTGCGTACGTGCGGGCCAGGAGGGGTTGTTTGGTGGGGTAAGTGCTGAACTCGACATCGCTCCAGACTATAAGGGTGGGCGTTTCCACATGTTCAACGCCGAAATCGGACTATCCACGATCCACGCGTATCCTGCAAGAGGCACGCCAGGGCCGCAGGCGTGTGATGCGGTTCCCCCAACCTCCACGGGCATGCGAATGACGATGCCAGAAGACCGAGGATCATATGGCTAGCGAACAATCCGAAACGACGCTCCGGCGCAGCATCAACCTATGGCAAATGACGCTCTACGGGGCCGGGAGCATGCTGGGCGCCGGGATTTACGGCCTGATTGGGCGAGTCTCCGCCGAGATGGGTTCTGCGATCTGGCTCGCCTTCCTGCTAGCGCTGGTCGCGGCAGGGCTGACAGGACTATCCTATGCCTCGCTCGGCTCACGCTATCCGCGCGCCGGCGGCGCCGCCTATATCACGCAGCGCGCCTATCGCCGCCGCCTGCTCACGCACGTCGTCGGGCTCACCGTGGCCTGCTCGGGGTTCACCTCGATCGCCGCCGGCGCACGGGTGGTGGGCGAAAACCTGCAAGCCCTGCCCGGCCTCGAAGGCCTGCCCACGGGCATGCTGGCGTTTACGTATCTCGCCATCGTGGGCGCCATCGTGTATCGCGGCATCCGAGAATCGATGTGGGTCAATGTCGGCTGTACGCTGGTGGAAGCGGGGGGATTGCTGCTTGTGATCGCGGTCGGTTTGCGTTTCTGGGGTTCGGCGAATTTGTTGGAATTCCCGGTCAGTTCGGAAACCGAAGCCGGTCTTCCCCTCGTGCTGATGGTGCAGGGCGTCGTGCTCACCTTCTACTCTTTCCTCGGCTTCGAGGATTCAATCAACATTGCCGAGGAGTTGAAGAATCCACGGCGCGACCTGCCGTGGGGTCTGGTGATGGCGCTGGCGCTGACCGTCATCATCTATATGAGTGTGGCGATCACCGCCGTCTCGGTGGTGCCGTGGCAGGAATTGGCCGAAGCCAATGCGCCGCTGTCCGAAGTCATGGCGCGCGCCGCGCCCTGGCTTCCCGGCTGGGTGTTCATCGCGATTACCATCTTCGCGGTGGCCAATACCGGGCTGATCAATTACGTCACCGCCTCGCGTCTCTTATACGGCATGGCGCGCGACAGGCATCTGCCGCGCGTACTGTCCATCATCCATCCGGTGCGGCGCACGCCCTATGTCGCCGTTGGGCTGATCTTCGCGCTGATCGCGATTCTGATTCTGTCGGGCGACATCTCCCAGTTGGCCTCGGCCACGGTGTTACTGCTGCTTTTGGTGTTTTCGGTGGTGAACAGCGCGCTCGTCATCCTGAAGCTGCGGCCGGGTGAGCCCCAGGGCGCGTTCGAGCTGCCCCTCGGCGTGCCCGCGCTCGGCGCCGTGGTCTGTTTCGTGATGTTCGTGGCGCGCGCCTGGGCTGGCGATTGGCGCGCTCCGGCGATTGCCGGCGGACTGCTGCTGGTCATCGGCGCGATCTATGTCTGGCTCTGGCTGCGGGGCGCCGCGGAGGAGGAGGCGTAGTGTGGCGTATTCAAAAGCTGCTTCTCGCAAAGTCCAGCCACTCAAGAATATGCCGATCGCAATCGAAGATTCAGACCGTCTCAAAGTAAGACACGCTCGAAGCATGAGAACTGGCTGGTAGGGAACGAGTTTCGTTCTTTCACGCTTTTTGTCGCCGTTATGTGGATTTTTACACCACACTCGGCGCGGGCCGGTTCGGGACTCTATCTAAGCAGCGAGCTTGGCGCCAGCTTGACTCCCGCCCTGGATATGCCCGGTCTCCAAGTGGAACTAGACGCGCAACCGATGCCCGGCGCGGTTGGTGATGGTGGGTAAGCGGTTCAAGAAGCGCCAAGAGGCGTTGCGCCAGCGACCGCTGTAGCCGACGGCTCTACATCGACGACGGACTGGACGAGGCCGAGCATTGCTTCGCGATTCGCTCCAAAGCCGCCATCTGACGCCACGCCACTGACGCGCCCGAACATGCTAGGCCATCGAATTGTTTCACATCGAGCACGACCTGCTTCTCGTGAGACTTGCCGTCTACATCCTCATATTCGATCACAACTGAAAAAGGCTTCATTAGAGGCTCGGAAAAAAGAGTGCGACCTGCACCCAATTCATAGGTCTCGGACTCGCCCCGAGACATAAAGTTGATAGGTGCCGAGGACCCTCGAACATGTGTCATCTCGTGTCTTGCAAAATCCTCTTCATCCCCTTCCAATCGGAATTTTACGTTCAAAGCCGATCCCTGACCTAAGTTCTCCAAAACGAGTTGAACAAAGTCTCCGTGTTCGGCCTTCGGCTTGAGTTTCGCTAAAATCAGAGGTCTCTTTACATCTTCTCGGAGCCTGCAATTCTCGTCTGCAAGGAGCTTCGTTGCTTCACTCGTTTCCTTCGATGATGTCGCCATCTTTTTGGTTGCACACCATAATGCCGCGGTGAAAATGATTAGACCGACGGTAGCCAATGCTTGGACGGTAGCCAATGCTTGTATGAACGCGGCATCTTTCAGGATTTCCATAGCTAAATCTTCCCTCCTGTAACGTTTCGTTCGTCACCTCTCATCTGCCTTCCGCGAAAAAGGCTGCTTGTACAGGTCCGCCGATCGTCTTCTCCGACATATTGTCTGTAATAGGAATGTGTTCGGAGGCCCAAGGATTACGAAATCCCCGCCCCTCTATTGCCGCGATCGACTGCCGGACTGACTCCTCCGGCTAATCCTTCATCATCGATGCTGTCAAGACGCTCTCACAGTTATCGATAGCGAATCATTCCTTCTCCGGTTTGTGCTCAGGACTTTAGTTCTTGTTCCCCCAAGTCGGTCAACCCGACGCCCGCGGGAAGCGTTTGACCGGGCTTCATGATCGTGTCCCAACTTTCCTTTATCGTCTTTTTAGTCTCCTCATCGCGGGGTTTTATAAGGAGGAGATCCTTGTGATTCCAGGCAAAGGACAAACAATCACGGAAAGCTTGCCTGGATGCAACATCAAGATATAGGCAGTTGTTATTCCACCATTTGTTGGCTTCGACGACAACTTCGACATTTTTATCTTCATGCACCTCGGCAACAATCCTTCGCCACAGAGCGTAGGCCTCCTGATGTACTTCCAAGCGTTTCTCAAGCGCCGCTAGCGCCCACTGCTGTTTTCGATTCTCTCTCGCTGTCAGCCACGACATAAAGGCTGAAACTCCACTGCCGATGAGGACCCCCAGAAATCCGATGATCGCCTTCGAATCGGACATTCTGAAAGACAGCATTACGATAACAGTGGATAGCGCACCGGCGGTAAAGAAAGAACTCGTTGGCGCCCTCGACAAGCATCGAAGCAAGCGTCAGCGGAAGGTGACGGTCGAGCATATGTACGTTAACCCGGGTGGGCAAGCAGTGGTCGGTTGGTTGGAGGGATTGTCCGTATCAACTCTAATCCGGTTGGTTTTCGGATCTGGCGTTTCGAACGTTCCAGAGACAATCCTGCGGTCGTCGTCGGGGTCCGGCAGCGGCACCTCCGTAGCCCCGCTGGTTGGCACACATGAAGTGTCCCCTTTGCTCTAGCATTTGCAGAATAAGAGCCATTTCGTGAAGCCAGACATCAATTAGGTAAAAGCAACCGTCGTCCGGGTCGACTCGTCGCTGCGTACACCGTAAGAACACTCTCTTGGATATGTTCTGTCAATCTCCAAAAGGTAATCCGAATTAAGGAAGGTAGGTGTATATGATAGCGAAACCGTCTGGTCCAACGAAGAACTTTTCGGCCCTTCCATCATCTCACTCATGCAAGTCTTCAGAAACTTTCTTCCGAGGGACAGCCGTTGTTAAGGTATTCATAAAGTAGCTATAATCGAACACTGATATGTCAATACTTGACAAAATGTGTTCGATTATCTAAATTTCCATTAAACCGTCGTCGCGGTGGTTGGACTTCAAGTGGTACCTCGGCATGGACGCTGCCGAACCAAACGGTCACCATTGAGCACAGCTTAAGTTGCTGATGTTCGAACTAAGGCAGAGCCCAAAGGCATATCCCTAGGCGGGATACTTACCTGTAGCATATAGACAACCCATCTTATTCCAGACGCCGAGGAACCGCCAACAACTCGGAGGTGCTACATGGTCATTACTCCTGAAGAGATCGGTCAACGATTGCGATTTGCACGCGAAAGCCGGCAGATCACCCAGGAGACCGTCAGTGCTGCGCTCGACTTACAGCGATCCGCGATCAGCCTTATAGAATCCGGCCAGCGGCAGATCTCCACACTTGAGCTGACCCGTCTTGCGGATCTTTACGGACGAGCGATCGAATGGTTTGTCAACCGAAATATCCCGATCAAACAGGAGGATCCGATCGTCGCGCTCTTTCGCGCCGAGACGGGCCTGCAAAGCGAGGTCGTCCAGGAGCAAGCTTCGCGTTGTCTGCGCTTGCTTAGAGAAGGGGCGTCGCTTCGACGACTAACGGGCTGCAGGGCTGTAGTCTCTCTGCCTCATTATGAACTTCCGGCCCCTCGATCCGTAGGACAGGCCATTGCCCAAGGTCAACTCGTGGCCGAGCAGGAACGTCGGCGTCTCGATTTGGGTAAAGCGCCCGTTAAAGTGCCAGGAATATTGGCCCGACAAAATATTTGGACGGCTGCTCTGCAGTTGCCCGACGAAATTTCCGGTCTCTTTCTGAGCAGCCCCGACTTTGGCATTGCTATTTTGGCCAATCTTACCCAATCGCAGGTGCGCCGGCGGTTTTCTTACGCCCACGAACATGCTCATGCGCTTATGGACCGAGATGAGCCGGCTACGGTTACGAGTGCCCACAACGCCAAAACGAAGACCGAACAGCGAGCCAATGCTTTTGCTGCTGCCTTCCTCATGCCCGAAGAGGGCGTGCGAGGTTTTCTGCACAGTCTGGGCAAAGGAAAGAGGTCCCGCAGCGAGGAAGCAGCGATGGATGCCGTCACCGAAGAGGGTATCCAAGGCCAGTTGCGCAGCCCGGCGCGCTCACAGAATGTAACGTACGCAGACGTGGCACTTTTGGCTTGGCACTTTGAGGTAAGTTATGCCGCGGCGGTTTGGCGGCTGAGAGGCTTGAACGTTGTTAGTCCAGATCAAACCCAAACGCTTCTCGACCGGACCGAAGAGGCCCATCGATACCAGAGCGCTGTAAGAGCATTTTCCGATGTAGAAGATTCCGAAGACGGGGCGAGTTGGGACCACGAACTAGATTGGCAGATTCTGTCGCTGGCCCTGGAAGCGTGGTGGCGTGGTGAGATTTCGCGGGGCCGGCTGCTTGAAGTGGGCCGCCTGTTGGATATTGAGGACGAGACGATCCTCGACTTGGCTGATTGAGGCTCTTTGAATGCAGAAGAAAGGCACAACGCCTATTGTTCTCGATGCTTCGGTCCTGCTGAATTTCGTGAAAATCGGTCGTATTGAGTTGCTCGGTCGGCTCGGCGCAGCGGTTGTGCTGCTCGACCAAGTTCTCGATGAAGTGAGGATTCCAGAACAAAAAATGGCGGTCGAATATGCTGTCACAGCAGGCGTACTTGATTTACAAAGCGTCCACGATCTGGCGGAGGTTACCCTTTCTGCAGAACTCCAGGCACGCGGGCGGCTTGGGGCGGGTGAGTGCGCTGTCCTGGCTGTTGCTCTTACTCGGAATTGGGTCGCCGGACTTCAGGACCGAATGGCGCAAGCTGAAGGGCGACGCAGGCGCAAGGACTTGGCGCTATGTCAAACTGAAGACTTGGTATTTGAACTGATCCAGACTGGAAATCTGGCCCTTGAAGAAGCCGACGGATTTCTTGCCGAGTGGGCGGCGAAACACCGCTTCAGATCCAGCCTCACCAGTTTCCTAACGTATCCACATCAAGAAAAGGAGTCGCATGACAAAATCTCACGCCGAAATAGTCAAGCGGGATAAGACGAACGTGCGTAGCTCTACCGACACTCAGACTCCCGCCGAGCGACTTGCCAGTATTATCAGATGGCTGAAAAGTCGAAAATTGATTGCACGACCACAAAACGCAACAGGCGGACACTTCTCCAGTTCCTATATCGTTCAGTCCTACAAGGGGGAAAAGGCATTCCTCAAGGCAATGGACTAGAAGAAAGCGCTAGAATCACCGGACACAGAGCCAGCAGCACATACAATCTCGTAGATCCCGGCAAGAACAAGTCGGGTCGAGGAAGAAGCGTATCGGGCAGTAGCCCGCCAACGAAAGGAAGACTCTCATGAAACACTTCGAGTTCAAAGTCAACGGCGAAACATTCTTTTCCGAAAATCAGGTCGTGGACGTGACCTACATCTTGCAGACCGCTTACAAAGGGAAGGCAATCGGCAAGGATCCAGACAAGCATGGATTCCGACTGAACGTCGCGGACTCTACCCAGTCCTTCGTCGTCGGAGACCAAGTGGACCTTGAAAAATTCTCGATCTTCCGGGCGTTCCCTGACTCGGGGGCGCCATTCTCCAAAGAGAGTGACCCCAATGTCTAAGAACGGGCAGCTTTTGTCCGACGAACTTGAGCGCCTCGGCTACATACCACAGCCGTTTACCACCTCGATGAAGCATTGTCCTGGAGAAGGAGTCAAATTCGAGTACCAGATCAAAGACGGTAGTCGGACTGGAGAAACGGTGCTGCTCGGTCTAGTCATCCCAGACGTCGCAGGCGCTTGGCCCGAGGTTACTCCCCACTGGATTCACATTTCTCCGCCCGATAGTGTCCTTGAGGAACAGGTCCAAGCGAATCGAGATGGACAACCTGGCTGCGTCGAGCGGTACGAGGACCAAGAGGATACCGAGTGGATGGCGATCAGCGCACCCGTAACGGACTTCTGGGACCAGATTGATGATCCCAATGGCAAGAGTGTCAAGACTTACCTTGAGCGACACATCCGCCGCATCTGGGAAGCCCGATGATTCACCGCGTTATCATTCGAGAGGGGATACACCTTGAACTCGTGGATCACCTGCTGAGTCGTCTCCGAGCTGAGGACGCTCAGGAAGAGGTGTGTTTTGCGCTCTGGTATCCTGGCGATGGCACCCACCGTTACACTGGCATCCTGGGTGAGGTGATTCTACCCACCCCTGATGATCGAGAGCTTCACGGCAACGTCACCGTTCACGGAAAATATCTCAACCGCGTCCTTGAACATGCTCTTGCGACGAATGCAGGTGTCGCCGCTCTCCACAGCCATCCAGCAGCATGCGGCTGGATGGCTCTCAGCCGGGATGACGACGATACTGAACGTAATGTCATACTTCCTTTCATCCGAGAAACTCGGCTTCCCCTCTTAGGTCTCACTCTAGCCGAGAATAAGGTTTGGAGTGCGCGGTTCTGGCATGAGCCACGCGTCGGGGAAGTAAGGCTAGCTCACTGTACTGACGTGCGTCGAGTGGGGCCGCGAAAATCCTCCGCGGACTCGCCGCCCTTTTTATATCCAGACTATACTCGACGCACAATCCTGAAGCGCACTCTAGATAGCTGGGGTCTCGCGGCTCAGGCACGCCTTGCTCGTACTCACGTCTGCGTGGTGGGTGCCGGGAGTGTCGGTGCCATGGTTCTTGAGTCTCTTGCTCGAACGGGTATCGAACAGATAACAATCATCGATCCCGACGACGTTGCCCTGCACAATCTTGACCGACTTGCCTATGCCGACCGTTTTTCTGTAGGCCTTCGCAAGGTAGATCTTGCTGCTACCCACATTCGCCAGATCGCGACTGCATCGCAGCCTGTTGTTCGGGCCATTCCGCTGTCCATACGCAACGAGCGAGCTTATCGCATCGCTGCCGACGCCGATTTGATCATAAGTTGTGTCGATAATGCGGAAGCCCGGGATGTGCTGAACCACCTTGCCTACAGCAACTGTCTGCCCCTGATCGACGGGGGTGTTGACGTTGACTCGCCGAAAGGCCGCCTTCGTTCCGCGAGGTGGCGTGTTCACTTGGCCGGACCGGATATGCGATGCTTGCGTTGCCGGAATCAGTACACCAGCAGCGAAGCGGCAGATGAGCGTCAAGGGCTGCGGCACCAAGGTCGCTATATCAATCACGACGAGTCCTCAAGCCCAGAGCCGGGACAGAACACATTCGCGTTCTGCAACCTTGTTGCGGCTGAAGAAATTCGGATCCTTCTCCGTTATTTGGTAGGTGAATCGTGGTGGCATGAGATCGATCCTACTTCCGGTCTCTGGGCTTTCGAGCACCGTTTTGTTGATGCCTGCACAGAGCCTTTCGAACATCCCAGCGCGTGCGTCTCTTCTTGCGAGTTTACCCACAAACGGTTAGGACTGGGGAAATCGGGCCGTCCGTCATATCCTTTCCTGCCTGAGCCTCGCGACCGTTGGAGCACGCGTGTAAGACGCTGGTTCCGGCGTCTTCGTTGGATGCTGCAACGCGTGCTTGTTACCCTATCGCCTTTTTGAAGCGGGAAGGTCGCCGGCATGGAAATGTTCTGTACTCTGCTGCTATGTTCGATTCCGGTGTCTGGTTGGCTGAGTACGGTCATTCTGTTGTCGTCGGTCCTCAGCCTGTTGCTGGTCCTCGGCTGGCGAAGGATTAAGCGAGTATACAGGAAGTCGTGGTATGATTTGTCCGACGAGGGACCTAATGAAGAGATGAAGTGGTGCCAAATTCGTCAACTGATGAAATCGGATCCGATGAAGGCCGAGGAGAGATGGCGCTGGCCGAAATGGCCATTTCTTTTCACCGACATTTCCATCGCTACAGCTCTCATTGTAGCCCTCGTCGGAGGATTCAAACTCTTATGTGATTATCCAAATTGGGACGCAAAAAACGGCGTGGTTTCAGTGGCACTCGCGACGATCGTTGGTGCCATTACGATATTTTACAATGTCAGATTGAAGTCTAGGGCGGAAAACCGACAGGAATGGATCCATTCAATTCGTGCAGAGATCGGTTACCTGCTTGCCACAATTCCACCCCCACAGGCAAGCAGTCGGGACATTGACGCTGCCATTTTTAAAGCCCGACCGCGTTTCGCGAGGCTGGAATTGCATCTCAATCCCCATGAGCGGGTTCACCGAGCTCTGATGGCAGTCCTCCGCTTCTTGCATGGTGTGGATGACAGGCAAGTAGATGAAACAGCCAAACGCAAACTGCACATTTCTGGAAACCGGCGTGCATGGAGATCGCTCGATCCAATGACCGCAGGGGATCTATGGCTGACGTGGCGGTCCAAGGCTATGCGGCTCGCAAACGTGCTATTGAAGCGGGAATGGGAACAGGTCAAGCACGTGAAATAGCAAAGCGGTGGCCCTGTCGGGCAACCCGCTTCGCGGGTTCGCAAAAATGTTAGGTCAAACTCACAACATACTACCCCATCAGTCACCGCACGGCGAAACCGTCCAGGACGGCGAGGCGGGCCGAAGCCCGTTCGGCCCGCAGACCGTTTCGAACGAAGTCAAAATCCAGGAGTGACCCATGGCGCCCGTCGCACTCGTGACCGGCTCCGGCCGGGGTATCGGACGCGGGATCGCGTCCTGCCTTGCCGAGGCCGGATATGACATTCTGATCAACTACGTCCGGAACCGGGAGGCCGCGGAAGCGTCGGCTCGAATCGTCCGGGACAAGGGCCGCCGGGCCGAAATCCGGAAGGCAGACGTGGCGTCGCGCGACGAAGGCCGCGGCCTTGTCGATGCGACCCTGGAGGCCTTCGGACGCCTGGACCTCCTCGTGAACAACGCCGGTATCGCGCCGTCCGTGCGCGCGGACATCCTCCAAGCCACTCCGGAAAGCTATGACGAGGTCATGGCCGCCAACCTCAAAGGGGCCTATTTCCTCACGCAGTATGCAGCCAACCGGATGATCGAGCTTCAGGAGCGGGGCATCTCGAAGAGACCCAGAATCGTGATCATCTCATCCATCTCCGCCTATACGTCGTCCACGAATCGAGGCGAATACTGCGTCTCCAAGGCGGGAATGCACATGATGACGAAGCTTTTCGCGGACCGGCTCGGCCCATACGGCATAACGGTAAACGAAATTCAGCCCGGCATCACGCATACCGACATGACGGCTCCGGTAAGGGAGATCTACGACCGCAAGATTTCAGAGGGCATCACGCCGATCCGAAGGTGGGGCCAACCCGAGGACGTCGGGAAGGCCGTGGCCGCCATTGCCTTGGGATATCTGGACTTCACAACCGGGGCCGCCATCCCCGTGGACGGGGGGTTTCACCTGCGGAGGCTGTAGACGCCGCCTCGATCGGGAGCGCTGAGCCGGTCTCCTTCGAAACGGCCGAGGCGTTGACGTATGTCCGCGGAATGCGTATACTTAATCCATAGTCGGCCGCTGCGCGAAAACGGCTGATGGGTCGTGTACTTACGGATAAGCGTTTGCAAAGTCACTGGTTATCGAGGTCCTTAGGAGATACGGCTGTATGCTGAAGGGGCTGTTCAAGGGAAACGACGACGAGCACGGGGCGCCGGGCAGCCGTGAAAAGCACGTCGTCATCGAGGGTCAAGAGGAGAAGGCGGAAGAGGCGATGTCGGTCATCGCCCGGGAGGGACGGGACAGACTTGACCGAACGATGGAAGAGATCAACGAGTCCGTTCAGGAAGCCGCCAAGGTCTCCCTCCACGACATTCGGATGATGGAGGAGGGGCGCTGCCCCAACTGCGGACACGAGACGCATCAATTCCTCTTTACGAGTGTCTGTGCGCACTGCGGGTGGTTCTCGTTCATCTCTCCGGAGGAAGGGAAGTCCATTATCCATCTCAAGAACGCGGGCAGCGTCGTGTGCGGCACGACGTTCGACACGAAGGGTGGCTACATCCTGGGGATTACGGACGGCGTTGTCCGTGCGAAGGTCCCTCAGGAAAACGTCGATTACATCGAATTCGTGTGGACAGACGAGGAAATCGCAAAAAAGCGCGAAGTTCGCCTGAAGGAAGAGGCAGGCATCTGCTGCTGGTGCGAGAATCAGCTGAGCGATTCAGACGCCGAGGAGAGCCCTGTCATCGTCTACGCCGCGTTCGGAAATCATCAAGACCGCTACGTTTTCTGCTCGGAGCGCTGCAACAAGGCGTTTCAAAAGCAGTACCCGGTCCGGGTTCACAAGAATTGCTACCACCGTTCCTGCATCGACTGCGACCTCTGTATCAAGAAATATACGGGAGAGGATGAAACCTTCCTCAAGCACCTCGAAGAAGCAACGGTCTGATCCCGTGCTCCAGCCCGCCTAAGAGACCGTGCCCAGGGGCTCCAGGCCCGCATCCGGCCCGGGACCCCGCCCCGCTTCCCCCTTCCGCTGCTGTTCCGCCATCTGGCGATAGAGATCCACGCCGCTGACCAGATCGGAGTGTCGACCCCAGCCGACCATGCGGCCCTTGTCCAGGACCAGAATGCGATCTGCGCGCATCGCCGTAGAAATTCGGTGCGTAATGATGAACGTCGTCCGGTTTCGCATGATCCGCTCCAGAGTCGCTCGAATGCGCGCCTCGGTCTCCGCATCCAGTGCCGACGTCGTATCATCGAGAATCAAAATGGAGGGATTCGACAGCAGGGCCATCGCGAATGCGAGGCGTTGCTTCTGCCCTCCGGACAGATTTATGCCCTGTTCCTCTACCCGGGCCTCATACTTTTCGGGAAGGCTCATGATGAAGTCGTGGAGTTCGGCCGCCTTGGCCGCCTTCATGATCTCTTCCGGAGCCGCATCCCTCCGCCCGAAAGAGATGTTTTCGGCGATGCTACCGGAAAAGAGGATCGGCTCCTGAGGCACCAGGGCGATATGCTTCCTGAGGGATGACAACTTGATATCCTGGATTTCGTAATCGTCAACCAGGATCGATCCTTCAGTCGGCTCGTAAAGTCGAAGCAAAAGACTCAGAAGCGTACTCTTGCCGGAGCCGGAAGGCCCAACCACGGCAACGGCGCTCCCCGGCTTCGCTTCGAAGCTCAGGTCTTTCAACACGGGCTCCGAACCCTCGCGATATTGGAAGCCCACCTTCCGGAACACGACCCTGCCCCGGATTTGCTTCAGGTCGGCTGCATCGGGTCGGTCTTCGATCGTTATTCTTTCGTCCAAGACCTCGAACACGCGCGATATGACCACGGCCATCTCCTGAAACACCGCACTGACTTCAGAGAGCTGGACCAGGGGCTGGAAAAGAATGCCCAGCGAGACGTTGAAATAGATCAGCTCTCCCAAGGTCATCTCCCCCGATCTTACGAGCAAGGCGCCCCAATAAAACACCAACGCGGTGGCCACTGCGCTCACGGTCATACAGGCCGCTCGCAGCCCGGAGTTCAGCATGAACCTCCGCACGGAGAGTCTGAACACCCTTGCCACCTTCTTGAAAAACTGGCGAAGCTCCGACCGCTCCCGGACGAACGAAAGCACGACCTGGATGCCGCGAATCCGCTCCTCGAGAAGCCCGTACGCGTCTGCGTAGGCCTCTCTCCAGCGCACGGCCGTCGAAGAGAGGCCCTTCTGGAACAGCTTGAACGTGAGGACGTAAATCGGCAGGACGATCAGTGCCAACAACGCCAGCTTCGCGTGAATCGCCAGCAGTACGACGACGCCGATAAGGATTCGACCCACGTGGCGCACCGTCTGCACGACCGTCGTTGTCACCTCCGTCTGAAGCAGGCCGATGTCATCCAGGACCCTGGACATCAGTTTGCCTGTCTGCTGTCGATCGAAATAGGTCATCTGGAGCTTCTGAATCTTCTTGTGGAGGTCCAGGCGAACCCTGTAGACGATGCGCTGCCCGATGAAGCTGAGGGTATAGAGGTAGAGCCAGTTCGTCAGGGAAAAGACCAGCCTGACGCCCAGATAGCAGAAGAAGACGATCCAGAGCCAGCGAATCTTCTCCCCTCTGCTCTTTAACGGGCCAAGGGGGGGTTGCAGCCCGGGTCGCGCGACCCTGGGATCGCGCAGGCGGCGTGCAGGATCACGAAGTCCCGCGTCAACGTCCCGGCGCTCGAAGCCGTCTCCGCCCCGGCCGCGGAAGTCCGACCGCTCTGCCGCGACGCTGCCCGGTCTGATCTGGAGCACGTGGTCCACGGTCATCTTGGTGATGAAACCCAGCAGGAAGAAGTAGGACGACAGAATCCCGGCCAGGGAGACCGCCAGGATGACCCGGGGCATCAGCGGCCGAACGTATCGGCGGACAAATCTCTGTATGTCGTTCATTGGGTCGTTCGCCCCGCTACGTCGAACCCTCGGCGACCGTCTCATCCTCTGCGGTCCCGCGGAACTGCTGCTGATAAAGCCTTCGATAAAGACCTTTCGGTCTCTGCAGGAGCTCCGCGTGTGTCCCCGTTTCAAGGATCTCCCCGTGGTCCATAGCGACAATCAGGTCTGCATTCACGACCGTTGAGAGTCTGTGGGCGATCACGATCGACGTCCGGTCTGCGATCACGGTCGCCATGGCCCTTTGAATGGAGGCCTCCGAAAGGGAATCCAGTGAAGACGTCGCCTCGTCCAGGATCAAGATGGCCGGGCGGGCGAGGACCGCGCGGGCGATGGCCAATCGCTGCTTCTCCCCGACGGACAGCTTGATGCCGTCCTCTCCGAGCAGCGTGTCATAGCCGTCCTGCGTGCGCAGGATAAAATCGTGGATCTCGGCCGTGCGGGCCGCTTCGATCATCTCATCTTCGGTGGCGTCAGAGCGGCCGTAGCTCAAATTGTCACGAATGCTCATGTTGAACATCACAGTGTCTTGAGGTACTTGACCGATCTCCCTTCGAAGGCGTTTGAGCTGAAGATCCCGAACGTCGTGACCGTCAACGGAAACGGACCCGGCGGTCACGTCGAAGAACCTCGCCAACAAACGGGTGAGCGTCGTCTTCCCGCATCCCGTCTGGCCGACGAGGGCCACGGTTTGACCCGGCTTGACCTCCAGACAGATGTCCTTCAGCACCGGCTCGCCCGCGTTGTATTCAAACCAGACGTGATCGAACTCGACGTGACCTCGAAACCGGCGGAGAGGCTTTGCGTCCCTCCGCTGCCGGATCTCGACAGGCCAGTCCAAGACCTCGAAGATGCGACCGGCGGACAGAAACATGCGCTCGAACGCCGTCGCCAGCGTCGTCAGGCTCAAGATGGCCTCGAAGGCCATCGCCGAATACCTTTGAAACGCCATCAGCGCACCGTAGCTCATTTCACCTTCGATCACGAAATAACAACCCAGGCAGAAGACCAGGGCATTGCGCAGACCGCTCACGGCCCAGACGCCGGTTTCGATGTTTGCGGTCTGAACGGCGCCCTGCATGGCGTAGCCCAGGCCATCGCGGGTCGCCTCTGCAAAGATCCTGTTTTCCCGACCCTCACGCCCATACGCCTTGACCAGCCGGGTGCCGCTGAGCCGTTCTTGAAGACCGGCCGACACCTCATCCATCTTCTGGCGCCAGCGCCTCCAGGCGGAACGCAGACCGCCCCGAAACAAGTTGAAATTGAGGACGTAAAGGGGAAGCGCCAGAAGCAGCGCGAGGGTCAGCTTCCAATTCAGGCCGAAGCAGAGGACAATCGCAATCCAGAACGAGATGAATTCCGCGCTCAGCCGAAGCAGGCGTCGAGACATCACCATCCTGACCGAGGCGACGTCGTCCATGATGCGGGCCATGATCCTGCCCGTTCCCATCTCTTCCCGAAACCGCATTGACAGCCGGAGGATATGCTGGTACATCCTGACGCGGAGATCCAGAATGAGTCTCTGGGATACGTATCCGATCTGGTAGCCGCTCCCCATCGAGAGACCCGCCGTAATCAGCGGAAGGGCCAGGGCGAGACAAACCAGAAGCTCCAGCATGCCCCATCGTCCGCCCACGATCACCTCGTCCACGATGTACATGAACACAAGGGGGGGTGCGAGGCGGGCGACGGAGAACCCGGCCACGAACGTCACGGCCAGGATGCACCGGCGCCTGTGTGGCGTCAGAAAGAGGAGCAGTCTCCGGAACTGCCCGGACCTGTCGTGAGGTTCCATACGGCCCAGCACTCCGATCGTCGAACGGTTCACAACTCAAGATTTTATAATAGCTAATATAAAACCTTGCGGATGATAAGTCAAAGTGTGGCCCAGCCGTGACGGCCGGAGCCGAGGCCGAGATCTGTCCGGCCGCTCTTGACTCCTGAGAGGCAAGAAGCTACATTTGCAATCGAAACTGCAAACCCTGCCAGCATCGGCCACCCGGGTGTCCGGCATTGACCTCTCCAGCTGATATCTCCAGACTCGCCATTGCTCAGATCCGGTCTCTCCTGCTCACCGAGTCCGAACCTGAAGACAGCTTCCTCGACATGCTCGCCAAGGACAAAAGGCAAGGGGTGAGGCGCCTTGCCGTCCGCGAACGCAGACGGCGAAGGGCCGCCGCGTCCGAACGGGCCAGACTGGAGCACATGCGCCGCTTCGAGCGGAGACTCAGAGCCCAGGGCGTCCGTCACATCGCAGGCGTCGACGAGGTCGGGAGGGGGCCCCTTGCCGGTCCCGTCGTCGCTTCCTCCGTCATCCTGGGTCCCGACACGATACTTCCCGGCCTGAAAGACTCGAAGTGTCTGACGCCCGAGCAGAGGGACTCTCTCTCGAAGCAGATCCGGGACGTCGCCGTTGAAGTGACGGTCGGCTCCGCGACTCCGGAAGAGATCGACCGTTTGAACATCCTTCAGGCGAGCCTGCTCGCGATGCGCCGCGCACTGAAAAAACATGCCGTCCGCCCGGATCGCGTGATCGTGGATGGAAACCGACTCCCGGGAGGCCCCTTTCCCGAGATCGCTCTGGTCGATGGAGATGCCTCCTCCTGCTCCGTGGCGGCCGCATCCATCATCGCGAAAACGACCCGCGACAGGCAGATGAAGGCCTATCACGAGGCATACCCGGAGTATGGGTTCGATCGTCACAAAGGCTACGGCAGCTCGAATCACCTCGAAGCGCTCCGAAGATTCGGGCCCTGCCCGATCCATCGGCGCTCTTTCCGCACCGTTGCGAGCCTTTTGCAAGGCCGGTCGGACGACTTCGCCGTCTATGAGAAGGGCATTGAACAGGCGGCGGACCTCAACGCGTTGGAGGCCATCGGAAGGAGTATCGCCGGCGCGCGCGACCACCTCCCTCCCCTTGAAATCAAGGCACTCAGATCGCTTTTCGCCCGACGGCGGGACCGGCTGAACAGAACGGGCGCCAAAGGAGAGCGGATCGCGGCGGACGATCTCACGCGTCGGGGGTATCGGATCGTCGAGCGGAGCTACCGCGCCGCGGGGGCCGAAATCGATATCGTCGCCAGGCGCGAGGGTGTCCTGGCCTTCATCGAAGTCAAGACGGCAACCTCCCCCCTGTTCGGTCCGCCCGAGACATGGGTCACCCCCGAAAAACAGCGGCAGATTGAAAAGGCGTGTCGCGCATACCTCCAACGCCACCCGTTCAAGCTGACCCCCCGGCTCGACGTCATGGTCGTGAGGATCTTCGAAAGCGGTACCGATGTCAGACATCTCGAGGGTGCCTTCCGAATCGCGTCCGCCGACGCTTGACATTTTCCGCCCTTCTACTTATGTTGTATATCTAATTGTCATTTATTGAGTTATGAGGATATCACGGCGAGGTTAGCGCGCCATGCCCCCGCACTTCCGCGCGCCACGCGGCACGCGTGACCTGCTCCCCGGAGATCGGCCCTGCTGGGACCGGGTCGAACGGGCCGCACGCGTTTTGGCCGGGCGATACGACTTCCGCAGGATCGACACGCCCACTTTTGAAGAGACCGCGCTCTTCCTCCGAGGCGTGGGTGAAGAGACCGACATCGCCCAGAAGGAGATCTACGCGGTCAGGCGACACGCGCAAGGCCCCGACGCGGACGGAGGCGCCGCCCTGGCCTTGAGGGCCGAGGGGACCGCTCCCGTCATCCGGGCCTACCTGGAACACGGGATGCACACGCTTCCCCAGCCGGTCAAGCTCTACTATATCACCTCCATCTTTCGATACGACCGGCCCCAGGCGGGTCGCTACCGGGAACACCGCCAGTTCGGCGCGGAGGCCATCGGGGAGGTCGACCCCGCCCTCGACGCCGAGGTGATCACACTCGGTACGGAGTTTTATGCCGCCCTTGGCATCGCAAACGTGAAGCTGCAGCTGAACAGCGTGGGGTGCAGCATCTGCCGGCCCATCTACTTGAGCGAACTCAACGAGTATCTTTCGGACTTTGAAAAGGACCTTTGCGGGAACTGCGCAAACCGATTCCGGACGAACGCCCTCCGCATCCTCGACTGCAAGGAGGAGACGTGCCGGGCAGTCGCAGACCGGGCGCCCGAGATCACCGCGTTCCTCTGTGAGGCGTGCCGGTCCCACTTTGGCGCCGTCAAGGCGCACATCCGGAGTCTGGAGATCCCCTTCGCCGTGAACCCGCGGCTCGTTCGCGGGTTCGACTACTACACCAAGACCGTCTTCGAATTCTGGATGGAGGGCATCGGGGCACAAAAGGCGATCGGCGGCGGCGGGCGATATGACGGCCTGGCCGAACGCCTCGGGGGGCAGAGGGCCCCGGGAATCGGATTCGGGATCGGCCTGGACAGGGTCATCCTCTCCATGCAGCAGCAGGGCGTTTCGACCTCGGACGAGATCCGTCCCGACGTCTTCCTCATCTCATTGGGTGAACGTGCGCGTCGGAGCGCCCCCGGACTTCTGCGCCTCCTGCGCAAGCAGGGATATCGGGCAGCGGCCTCTTACGGGGCCCGCAGCATGCGTTCCCAGATGCGCCACGCCGACCGCTCGGGCGCGCCCTACGGCCTGATCCTGGGGGATGAAGAAATGGAGAAGGGTCTGATTGCGTGTAGAGAAATGGCCTCGGGCCAGCAGACTGAATTCCCTTTGGATGAGCTGGTGACGCGATTCGCGGGTTTGGCGGGCCGTCCCGCTGCCCGTCCGGTGTCCTGAAACACGAGGGGAGCAGAGATTATGGCGGAAGCCTTGGGCGACTGGAAGCGCACGCACACGTGCGCCGACCTGCGCGAGGGAGATATGGACAGCGCGGTGACGCTGATGGGGTGGGTGAACAGCCGCAGAGATCACGGGGGCGTGATCTTCGTCGACCTGAGAGACCGATGGGGGATCACCCAGGTCGTCTTCCGGCCGGACGTGAACCCCGAGGTTCACCGAATGGCGGAAGGCATCCGGAACGAGTACGTGTTGGCCGTGAAAGGGTGCGTGGAGGCCAGGCCGGAGGGCATGGCCAACCCGCGGCTGGCAACGGGCGCGATCGACGTGGAATGCTCCGAGCTGAGAATCCTCAACGAATCCGAGACGCCTCCCTTTCCGATCGAAAGAGATCTGGATCTCAATGAGGAACTACGGCTGTCCTACCGCTATCTGGATCTCCGCCGGCCCGACATGCAGGAGACCGTCACCCTGCGCCATCGGACCTCCCAGGACGTGCGTCGCTTCCTGACGTCGGAAGACTTCATTGAAATCGAAACGCCCTTCCTCATAACGAGCACGCCCGAAGGGGCCAGGGACTACCTCGTGCCCAGCCGCCTTCATCGGGGCCGGTTTTATGCGCTTCCCCAATCCCCGCAAACCTACAAACAGCTCCTGATGGTTGCCGGTTTCGATCGCTATTTCCAGATCGTGCGTTGCTTCAGGGACGAAGACCTCCGCGGAGACCGCCAACCCGAGTTTACTCAGATCGACATAGAGATGGCCTTCGTCGACGAGAGCGACGTGATGGACCTGTCCAGCCGCCTCGTCGCCCACCTCTTCAAAAACATCCTCGACGTCGATATTCCCCTTCCGGTCGGCCGGATTTCCCATCAGGAGGCCATGGACCGCTATGGCAGCGACCGGCCGGACACCCGGTTCGGTCTGGAGATCGCGGACCTCGGAGAGACGGCGGATGCGTCCGAGTTTCAGGTCTTCAGGAAGGTGCGCGACGCCGGCGGCCAGGTCCGCGGGATCAACGCCACCGGGTGCGCATCCTTCTCCAGAAAGCAGATCGATGATCTGGCTGAGCACGCGGCCCGCTTCGGGGCCAAGGGATTGGCGTGGATCAAGGTGACCGAGAAGGGCCTCGAGTCTTCCATCGTCAAGTTCTTTCCGACGGGCGTCCAGGCGCAGCTCCGCGAAAGGTTGAACGCCAAATGCGGGGATCTGCTCCTGTTCGTCGCCGACGAGCCCAGCATCGTGGCCCAGTCGCTCGGCAACCTTCGCCTCGAGCTCGCCAGGCAACTGGACCTGGCCAGGCACCGCGACTTCGCCCTCTTGTGGGTGACGCAGTTTCCCCTGGTCGAATGGGCCGCCAAGGAGAAACGGTTCGTCGCCTGCCATCACCCCTTCACCGCACCCCTGGACGCGGACCTGCATCTTATGGCCTCGGGCCCGACGCGCGTGCGGTCCAGAGCCTACGACCTGGTGCTCAACGGAAACGAGATTGCCGGGGGAAGCATCCGTATCCATCGCAGAGAGGTCCAGGAACAACTCTTCCGCCTGCTCGACATCTCACCCGAAGAGGGCGACAAGCGGTTCGGCTTTCTGCTGGATGCCTTTCGTTACGGCGCACCCCCTCACGGCGGCATTGCGTTCGGCTACGATCGCCTCGTCGCGCTGATGGCCGGCAAGGACGTCATTCGGGACGTAATCCCCTTCCCGAAAACGAACACGGCGGCGTCGCTCATGGACGGCGCGCCCTCGGAGGTGGATCCGGTTCAGCTCAGGGAGCTCGGCTTGAGGCCGCTCCGGTAAAACAGGCGAAGAGAGTCCATTCCAAGCCGCTTTTTGATGCGATGGCAGGAGGGCGGACGTCCCGATTTTTTTTCTTGACTTTGGGCATTTCTTATAGTACCCTTCCTACCGTAACCGGTCCGCAGGATCGGTGTCCGTCCCCGTGGGCGGGGCCCGGATCTGCCGCACAGGATCGTCTTTTCCAGGGTTGCATACAGGGCTAAGGAGACTTTTATGAGAAGGTGCGGTTTACTAAAACGGACGGTCGGAAGCAGTCTGAGCTTGGCCGTGGTTCTGTTCTCCATCCTGCCTGGCTGCACAAAGATGGCCTCAATGGAGAATTTTCGTATGTTGGACGCCGCCGAAAAGGCGGCCGAAGCGGCCGAAGCGGAATTGAGCGCCTGCCAGCAAAACCACGCCAATCTGGAACAGGAGTTGGCCGACAGGAAGCAGAAACTGGCCGACATTACAGACGTGCGGGATACGGTGCAGCAAGCTCTGAGCGAGTAACGACGTTCAAGAAAGGAGTCTTCCGGATGAAGTTTTCCAAGCTTTCCCGGGTTTTCGTTGTCTGCGCCGGAGTCGCGGGGTTCGGAGCTGTGGGTTTGAGCGATGCCCGGGCCCAGGAGATGACGCAAGAAATGACGTACGCGGAATACGAGATGAAGCTCGTGGGCCTCGAGAAACGGACCTCGGATACGAAGGCGGCCCTTGCGGAATGCAATCAGAAAAGCGACCAACTGAGCCAGGCAATTACAGACACGGAGGCTCAGACCGCCGCCGTCCAGGAAGAAATCTACCGCCTGGTCGAGTCCGACGCGCAGGGCGTACAAGACTACTTGAATAAGTTGGACCAGATCGCGTCTCAGCTCATGGGGCTGATGAACCTTTCCGAGATGGAGCTCTTTGCGAGGCGGAGAGAGATAGAGGACCTCGAAGAGCAGCTGGACGGGCTCAAGGCCATGAAGATTGCACACCTCCCGGAGGCGCGGGAAAAGATTCAACACGTTGAGGCGCTGCTCGAAAAGGTGAAGGCGATGCTCCCCGCCAAAGGCATCGATAAGTACACGGTGCTCCGTGGAGACAGCCTCTGGAAAATCGCCATGAGTCCCGATGTTTACGCCGACCCCTATATGTGGCCTCGAATCTACGTGGAAAATCGAACTCTGATCAAGAATCCGGATCTGATCTTTCCGGACTGGGTTCTCGACTTGCCTTTCGGCGTCGAGATGAATCAGCACTTGGTGCTCAGCGGACAGCACTTGTCGAGTATCGCCGATATGGTCTACGGTGATGCCAGCAAGTGGCACAAGATTTATCGGGCCAACAAGTCTCAGATCTTGAATCCCAACATGGTCTTTCCGGCGCAGGTGTTTAACACGCCCGCAAACTGATCCAAGTCGCCGGTCGGGCTCCGGCTCTTACATATATGCAGCAGATTTTTTATCTGGACTGATCCTTTACGAACTCTCGTTCTCGAAGTTTGGCTGAGAACGAGAGTTTTTCTTTTGCCCGCCCGCGGTTTGCGGGGGAGGATGAACGACGGACCCGGAGGAGCTTGCACACTCTCGACAGATTTCAATCCAAGGCGTAGATCTCCTCGCGCTTTACGGACATAACGACGCCAATCTGATTGCGCTCGAAGGGCGCTACGGCGTTCGCCTCACCGCAAGAGGCGATACGCTGAGGGTCGCCGGTCCGCCGCAAAAGGTCCATTACGTCTCGGCCCTGGTAGAGGAAATGATCTCCTGCCTCCGGAGAGAGGGTCTGCCTGACGCTACTCAACTGGCAACCGCCAAAGTCGAAGGCCGTCACGATCTCTCCCAGACGGTGCTGGCCACCGGCAAGAGTCTGGTTCGGCCCCGCTCCGAAGCCCAGTTCCGGTATATCTCCGCCATCGAAAGCTATGACGTCGTCGTGGGCATCGGGCCCGCAGGAACGGGGAAGACCTACCTCGCGGTTGCCGCGGCCGTGGCTGCCCTCAAACGAAAAGATGTCTCCAGGATTGTCCTTACCCGTCCGGCCGTCGAGGCCGGCGAAAGTCTGGGCTTTCTTCCGGGTGACGTGCAGGAAAAGGTCACCCCTTATCTGAGGCCGCTCTACGACGCGCTGCGCGACATGGTCCCCGCAGATCACTTGCGACACCTCATGGACCTTCGCACGCTCGAGATTGCACCCCTCGCGTTCATGAGAGGACGTACTCTGAACAACGCCTTTGTGATTCTGGACGAAGCGCAAAACACGACGATCAATCAGATGAAGATGTTTCTCACCCGATTGGGAACCCATTCCAAGGCGGTTGTGACGGGCGACGTGACCCAGATCGACCTCCTCCCGGATACCCAATCCGGACTCCTGCACATTCAACGCGTGTTGTCACACATCGAGGCGATTCGTTTCATCTACTTCACGGAGCGCGACGTCGTCAGGCACCCCTTGGTGCAGAAAATCATCAGCGCTTACGAATCGTTCGAAGGCGCCCGCCAAGCTCTGGAGCCGCCCGAACCCTCACCATCCGGCAATGATGCAGAGTAACCACAGACCCGCCCCGGCAAGAAGGGATCTACCCGGTCGGGTGACGGAAAACCGTCGCGGCATTCCTCGGACGAAGGGCGAGAAGATCATCAGCCTCGGCCTGTTCGCGATTCTGGTGGCGGTCCTTGCGTGGCTGTACCCGTCCAGGCAGCGAGTTGAGTACAGCGCCTTCGAGCAGGGCGCGATCGCGCTGGCCGAGGTCATCGCGCCGGAGACCTTCGATATTCAGAAAAACGAATCGGAATATGCACGCGAAGCGGCGGCCGTGCGAAACAGGATCCCACCTCTGCTCGTTTTCGACCCGACCCTCTCGAGCCAGCAGAAAACAGGCTTGAACTCCCTGTTTCACGATCTGACCGTCCAGAGCGACACGAAACTCTCCGACGCCGTCAAGGTCCATCAGCTCCGCATCTCCCATCCGGGGATCGCACCCGTCTCCGAGTCGACGATTCAGTATTTGCTATTCCTCGCGTCGAGCGGAGACAAACGCCTCGGCGAGCTTCGGAAGGCCTCCGAGGACCTTCTCTCCGCTGGCTACGGTTCGGGGATTCTGTCGGGAAAGGCCGAAATTGTCGGGGAGGATGGCGGCTGGATCACCGTCCTGGAAGGAGAAGGAGAGCGTCTGATGGAGGCAAACGCGATCAGGGACCTGGACGCGTTCAAGCTTACGTTCCCCGAAGAGATCGCGGCCTCCCTGCGCAAACCTTCCCCGGGCGACGTCAAGGCCGCCTATGAGCTTGTGGCGGCTTACCTGATGCCCAACTTTTTGTATGACGCAACCGAAACCGAACGCCGCAGGAGCCGGGCAGAGGCAAATGTTTCCAGGACCAAGGGAACGGTCCTCAAGGGGGAGCGCATCATCGACAAGCACGAGCGAGTGACGGCTCAACACGCCGACAAGCTCAGCTCGCTCGCGAAGCACCTGAATGAGCGCCTGCAGAAAGATCCTTACGTCACGGTCTTGCAAGCCGGGGCCCGGGTTGTCCTGATTGCGCTGCTGGTCGGCATCTTCTTCGCTTTCATCAAGCTCTCCAAGCCCAGCGTCTACAGGCAGACCTCCAGCATCGCCTTATTCGGCATTCTTATTCTCATGCCGGCGCTCGTGGCCTCCCAGGTCGCTGCCAACGACTCCATAACGCCTCTGCTGGTGCCGATTGCCCTCTCGGCCATGCTGGCCACGGTCCTGTTCGACGTCGAGATCGGTCTCCTCGTCTCCCTGCTGGGGGCGGCCATCTGCTCCAATCTGCTCGGCAGCCTGCCCCTGATGCTCGTTTACCTGATCGTGGGCATTCTGGGCGCCTTTTCGGTGCATCGGGTCCTGAGGCGGAGCGACTTCTATCTGTCCGTCGTCTACCTTGTCGGGGCCTACACCCTCAGCATCACGGCAACCGGCCTGCTCCAGTTCGAGTATACGAACGTTTCGGACTTCCTGGATAAAATCCGATGGGACATCCTGTTCGGCATTTTGGCGGCCTGCGCTTCGACGGTGCTCACGATCGGACTGCTTCCCATTTTCGAGTCTGTCTTCAATGTCGTTACACCGATTACGCTTCTCGAGCTCTCCGACCTGAATCGCCCACTTCTTCGAAACCTGGCGATTCGGGCGCCCGGGACGTACAGCCACAGCATAATCATGGCGAGTCTCTCCGAGGCGGCCGCATCCGCGATCGGCGCCAATCCGCTTTTGGTGAGGATCGGCTGCTACTATCACGACATCGGCAAGATGACCCGCCCTCACTACTTTATAGAGAACCAAAAGGGCGTCAATCCACACGACGGTCTGCAACCCAAGATGAGTGCCTTGATCCTCATATCGCACGTAAGAGAGGGCGTCGAAATCGCCGAGGACGAAGGCCTGCCGCGCGCCATCACCGATCTGATTCCGCAGCATCACGGGACGAGCGAGATCGCCAGCTTCAAGCATCGCGCCCTGGAGCGTGGAGACAAACAGACCGTTCGCGACGAAGACTATCGATATCCCGGGCCCAAGCCGCAAACCAAGGAAGCCGGCATCGTCAACTTGGCGGATGCCGTGGAGTCGGCCACGCGAACCCTCAGGAGCCCAACGCCCGACCGGATCAAGGGGATGGTCCAGACGCTCGTCAAGGGACGGTTTACCGCCGGGGAACTCGACGAATGCGAGCTGACCCTCGGCGATCTGAACAAGATCCAGATGGCCTTCCTCCCCATCCTGCAGGCCACCCGACACGCGCGCGTAGCCTATCCTTGGCAAGAACGCCAGAAACGCGGCGCGAAGGGACGAAGGCGCCCCGATGCCGCCCGCAAGAGACGCTGAAGAGATCGGCGCCGAAATCAACATCGAATCGGCCGTGCCGCTCGTCGCGGCGCACCCCGATTGCGATACGATCCGGGAGACCCTCGCAGAGATCGCGAGCGACCACGGGTTGAGGGGCGCGGTCTCGATCATATTGGCCGACGACGAGAAACTTCGCCGTCTGAATCGCGACTTCCGCAGCGTCGACCGCGCGACCGACGTGCTTTCGTTCGATCTGAAGGACGACCTCGCCGGAGGGGAGGTCGGTGAAGTCTACATCTCGCTCGATCGCGCCCGAACTCAGGCGCGATCCGCGTCCGGGAACCTGATGGACGAGGTCGCGCGCCTCGCCATACACGGGTTTCTCCATCTGGCAGGCTACGATCACGACACGGACATCGAGGGCCTTCGAATGCAGCGCCAGGAGGCCCGCTACCGGGTCCGGTTCAAAATGAAAGGAGCGTGAGGTTTCCTTGGACGAATCCGAGTGGCCCCAGGCCATTGTTCTGATGGCCTCGCTCGCCACAACAGTCATCCTCGCACGACTCGGATCCATCGGCAACGCACTGTCTCGGTCCTCTCTGGAACGTCTGGCGGAGGATGGCGTGCCGCGTGCGCGCCTCCTCCTCTTCATGTACCGTCCCTACAACATTCTCGGGCAGATCGTGGCCTATGGCCAGATCGTGTCGATCTCTGCCGGATGCGTGGCCTTCCTGGCCCTCGCGCATCCTGTTTTCGACCGCCTTCCGCAACCCATGATCTGGCGGATCATCGCCATTTTTGTTTTCGCGCTGATCGCGATCGCGATCGCCAACCTGCCCCAGGCCTATCGGCGGGAAGAAGCTTCCAATCAACCCCTGCCGCGCCTCCTCATCTTCTGCTACCCCCTCTATCTCTTCCTCGTGCTGCCGAGTCTCCTGCTTGAGCGAAGCCGCAATCTCTTTGTGAGCGAAGCCGATTCGAAGGCTCGCAAAGATGAAGAGATCCGCCATTTCGTCGAATCCGAGACCGAAAAGGGAACGATCGAGGTCGAAGAGCGGGAGATGATCGAAGGGGTGTTCGACTTCGGCGACACCACGGTAAAGGAAGTCATGGTCCCCAGGATCGACATGGCGTGCGCCGAAATTTCTAAGCCGCCTCACGTGCTTCTGGAGCTCATCCAGACGTCGCGCCACTCGCGGATTCCAATTTACGAGGGCAGGGTGGATGACGTAAAGGGCGTGGCCTATGCCAAAGATCTGCTGCACGTCCTGAGCAGGGGTCAGGACTGGGAGATCGCCAGGATCATGCGTCCGCCCTACTTCGTTCCGGAAAACAAGAAAATCGACGCGCTCCTGAGGGAGTTCAAGACCGAGAGGGTCCACATCGCCATCGTCGTCGACGAGTATGGCGGCACATCCGGTTTGGTGACGATGGAGGACCTCATCGAAGAAATCGTCGGTGAAATCCAGGACGAATACGACGAGGAAGAAAACCTCTTTCAATGGGACGAGGAGGGCCAGGCCCTCACGGCGGACGCCCGAATCTCGATTGAGGACCTCAACCTCCTCATGAATGTGGACCTGCCCCACGACGGATATGAAACGCTGGGAGGCTTCATCTACAACCATCTCGGACACGTCCCGGACCCGAGGGAGACGTTCGAGTTCGAGACGCTCCACCTCTCGATCGAGGACGTGGTAGGGCAGAGAATCACGACCGTCAGGGTCCGGAAATGCGAGGCAAGGGGCGAGAAGAAGGAAGGCGCCCAAGAAATCCCTTGACACCTCTGCCGGCGCTTTTGTAGTTTTGGGGTCCACGAGCTTGAGAAAACAAATGTCGCGGGGTGGAGCAGTCCGGTAGCTCGTTGGGCTCATAACCCAAAGGTCGGAGGTTCGAATCCTCCCCCCGCTACCAAATTGCCGACTGCCAACTTTGGCGGTTTTCCGTTTAAAGCAAGCCCCCGAGGATCATCCCCTCAGGGGTTTGCTTTATCCGGCGCTTTTTCGAGCACTTGCGCCGCCCCACGCATCTTCTCCGATTCCCCATCTCGCTTGCGAGTTCTCCCATTCCCCGTTTGTCGAGCCCCCTTGCTCTAACACACCCATTGCCCACGGGTGGCCGAAATCGACGTTTCCCGACCCGGCCCGGCAGGTCTCCCGAAAGACTCCGCTTCAAGCGGCCGGAAGCAGGCGAGTGGGTAAGAAGCAGCGGCGGAGATGACTCCGAACGCAGGCCGCCGGGCAGGATGGCTCGGGACGGGCGCGACCATCGACATTCCCGAGCCGGATCCGACATGAACGAAGCTACGGCACGGCTGAAGATCAACAGGCTCCTGGAAAGGGCGGGTTGGCGCTTCTTCCCGGAAGGGGACGAGCCCGCCAACGTCCGGGTCGAGGCCGGCGTTGCCGTCACGCAGACGGGGCTCGACGCGATGGGCGAGGACTTCGAGAAGACCACCAACGGCTTCATCGACTTCCTGTTGCTGGACTCCAGGGGATTCCCGCTCATCGTGTTGGAGGCGAAGTCGGAGGAGAAGCAGCCGTTGGCCGGAAAGGAGCAGGCACGGAAGTACGCCCGCGCCCAGAACTGCCGGTTCGTCATGCTCTCCAACGGCAACCTGCACTACTTCTGGGACCTGGAGCGGGGCAATCCTTACATCCTCACCTCGTTCCCGACGCCGGAGTCGGTGACCGGCTACGCCAGAGGCAAGCCGGAACCGAAGCGCCTGATCGACGAACGGGTCCAGGCCGATTACATCGTCCTCAGCCAGCGGCCCGGCTATGCCTCCGAAGCGGCGTGGAAAAACGAGGCCGAAAGACCCGGCTTCATACGTTCCAACAGCCTGCGCTTTCTGCGCGGCTATCAGCTGAGGGCCGTTCACGCGTTACAGCGGTCGGCAAAAGAGGGCAACGACCGCTTTCTGTTCGAGATGGCCACGGGAACCGGCAAGACGCTCACCGCCGCGGCCATCGTCAAGCTGTTCCTTCGCTCCGGCAACGCCTCTCGCGTGTTGTTCCTCGTGGACCGCCTCGAGCTGGAGGAGCAGGCCAGGAAAGTCTTCGCGGCCCTGCTCTCGGCGGACTTCCAGACGGTGACTTACAAAGAGAGGCGCAACGACTGGCGCCCGGCCGAGATCGTGGTCACGACCGTCCAGTCCCTGCTGTTCAACAACAAGTACCAAACCCTCTTCTCACCCACCGACTTCGATCTCGTGATCTCCGACGAGGCGCACCGCTCCATCAGCGGAAACGCCCGCGCGGTGTTCGACTACTTCGTCGGCTACAAGCTCGGCCTTACCGCGACGCCCAGGGACTACCTGAAGGGCTTCGACCGGACCGGCCCCACGACGCGGGACCCGCGCGAAGCCGAGCGCCGGCTGTTGATGGACACCTACCGCACCTTCGGCTGCGAGAGCGGGCAGCCCACCTTCAGGTACTCGCTGCTCGACGGCGTGAAGGACGGCTACCTGATCAACCCCACCGTGGTGGACGCCCGTACCGAAATGACGACACAGCTGCTGGCGGACGAGGGTTTCGTCGTCTCCGTCACCGATGACACCGGGGAGGAGCAGGAAGAGACGTACAAGCAGCGCGAGTTCGAGAAGCGCTTCTTCTCCGAAGCGACCAACCGGATCTTCTGCAAGACCTTCCTGGAGAACGCGCTGCGCGATCCCGTGAGCGGCGAGGTCGGCAAGTCGATCGTCTTTGCCGTCAGCCAGAACCACGCGGCCAGGCTGGCGCAGACCCTCAACGAGATGGCCGACGTCATGTTTCCGGGCAAGTATCAATCGGACTTCGCCGTGCAGGTCACGTCGCAGATCCCGGACGCCCAGCAGTTCACCATCAACTTCGCCAACAACAACCTGATGGGCTCAGGCAACTTCCTCCCCGCCTACCGGACGGGCAAAGCGCGGGTCTGCGTAACCGTCGGCATGATGACCACCGGCTACGACTGCACGGACGTCCTGAATCTCGGTCTGTTCCGGCCTATCTTCTCCCCCACCGACTTCGTCCAGATCAAGGGGCGCGGCACTCGGAAGCACAGCTTCCTCGACCAGACGCTCGATTCGAGCCTGGCGGAGCGCGTCGTCCAGTCCGAGAAGACCGCATTCAAGCTCTTCGACTTCTTCGCCAACTGCGAGTACTTCGAGACCGGGTTCAACTACGACGAGGTGTTGAAGCTGCCTGTCTATAAAGACGCCCATGAAAGAGAGGGCCAGGAATCGGTTTCCTTCGACGCAGGCGCCTACGAGTACCTGGGCAGGGACATCCTCTCCACGATCCAGGAGGAGACCATCGGTGCCGAGGGGATGAGGATCGACCGCATGTTCTTCGAGAAATTCGAGGGCGCCGTGCGCCGGAACGAGGTCATCGCAGCAGCCGTCGAGGCCGGACAGTGGGACCGCGTCCTCGACTACGTAAACCGGGAGGTCTTCGACAAGCCGGAGGAGTACTACACGCTGGCCAAGCTGCGACAAGCCGCGGCCGTGGACCGCCGCGTGACCCTTCGGGAGATCCTCGAGAAGGTCTTCGACCTGATCCCCGGCTTCAAGTCCAGGGACGAGTTGCTAGAAGAGGAATTCGACAAGTTCGTGGCCGATCACAAGCCCGAAGAGGTCAGGTCCATCCCGGCCATCAAGACCTACTTCAAGGCCTACGTCACCAGCGACCTCATCCGTCACATCGTCGATGCCGGACAGCTTACCGACCTGGCGACCAACGCCGTCTTCTCCATCGGGGACTACCGCGCCGTACCTCGGGAATACCGGTCGCTCGTTCCCGAGTATGTCAAGGATTACGTCTCCTTGAACCAGTTCGTCGCGTAGAAGGCTCGACGTGGATAGACAGGATGTGACGGAAGAGAACCCTGGTCGAATTTTTTTTCCTGAATCATTCATAAAAGAAGGGTTAGGAAAGTCACTCGTACTCACCTTTTCTTGCCGCCCAAGAAAAGGTGACAAAAGAAGGGCGCCTGCCTGCCGCGCCCAACGCGGCGCAGGCAGGCCCCTCAAACGCCGGGGAGGCTCGGGCCGTGACGACTCAGCCTCACTGGAAACGACTGGCGCCGCGAAAGGAATGAACTCCTCCCCCCGCCTGATGCCCACTGCGGGACCCGCCCCCACGCCGCGAATTTCCATTCGCCCCCACATCCGCCCCCGCACCTGACCCCGTCCCACAGAGGGCCCTTAACCCCTGGGGAGGAGGAACGCCGAAGCAGCCAGGGAGCCGAAACGCCACGGCCGCGATGCATTCTGGCCCGAATCACTCGTGAAATCTGAACAATCTGCGTACATACTGGGCTTTCCAGTTATTGCACCAAAGCAGAGTCTTTTAGCTCATATTGGATCACTGATTGTTCTACATAAAATGATGGGAATTTTCAGCAATTTTATGAATTATTCAGGTTATATCCTTTTCGATACACGTAAAAAACAGTGAACGGACGTCATTTTTGTCATCTTGTTCACTCATATTTGACAATATATAGTGAATATGCTACCATGAAGACATGGCAACGACGCAACCGATAAGAAACCGCATTCAGGCGCTGAAGCGAGACTACGATACGTTGCGCCAAGGCAAGGGATCGCTGCTGTCGATGATCGACGAAGTGGAAATACCTGAAAGCGTGTACAACTCGAACGCCATCGAGAACTCGACCCTCACCCTGGAGGAGACGGAGCGAATCCTGTTGGAGCAGATGCTGTCCCGAAACGTGTCCGTGCGGGAAGTCTTTGAGGCGAAAAACCTGGCCCGCGTCACGGAATACAAACGCAAGAAAGCCGGGGATAGCGAGCTGAGCAAAGACCTGATCCTGCTCTTGCATCAGATGCTTATCGGCGGCATTGACGATGCCATCGCGGGCCGCTTCCGGCGGCAGGGGGAGTATGTCCGGGTGGGTACGCATATCGCACCGGCGCCCGAGCGTGTCGCGCGCATGATCAATGACATTCTCGTCGACTACTCCAGCGACCTCGGGTCCTACTTCCTGGACAAGATCGCCCGATTTCACCTGGATTTCGAGACCATCCATCCCTTTTGCGACGGTAACGGCCGAATGGGGCGCGTCATCATCAACTTTCAGCTCCTGAAGCTCGGTCTGCCATGCCTGATGATCCGCAACACGGACAAGGAGCATTACTACAGGGCGTTCAGCGAGTATCGGCACGCCGGAACGACGAAGGCAATGGAACGTATCCTGTCGCTGGCGCTCCTGGAGTCCTTCCACAAGAGACTGAGCTACCTCAGGGGCGAGGTGATCGTCAGACTGTCGGAATACATCAAAAAGAATGGATTCTCGGGTCCGCGGATCACCAACGCCGCCCGTCGCCAGACCCTTCCCGCCTTTCGCGAGAAGGGCGTTTGGAAGATTGGGGAAGCCCGGTCTGGACTGTGATTCGTGTGATTAAATGATGGGCTGTGATTAAAAGCAAAATGATGGGTTATGATTAAGGGAGAACACAAGTATTCAGCATTGACGGGGAAGATTATCGGATGTGCGATGACGGTTCATTCCGCGTTGGGCAATGGCTTCCAGGAAGTGATCTATCAAAGGGCGTTGAGGATAGAAATGGCGGATCAGGGTATTTCCTTCAGCCGCGAGCATGAAATGCCCATTTATTACAAAGCGCGACAAATAGGTACGAGAAGGGTTGATTTTTTGGTAGAAGGCGTTGTTGCTGTTGAACTGAAGGCGATTATCCAATTGGAAGACGTCCATCTGGCGCAGGCCATCAATTACCTCGAGGCTTATGACCTGGAAGTGGGTTTGCTGATCAATTTTGGCGCAAGAAGCCTCGAGTTCAAAAGGGTAACCAACAAAACGTTCAAGCAAAAAAATCAAGGCCATCCCGGAATCCCGTAAATCACAGTCCGGACTATGATTCAGATGATTAAGGTGATGGACTGTGATTAGAAGCAAATGCAGTAACCAACAAAACGTTCAAGCCAGAAATCAAGGTCATCCCGGAATCCCATAAATCACAGTCCAGACTATGATTCAGATGATTAAGGTGATGGACTGTGATTAGAAGCAAATGCGGGTGACTGTCCGTCCGCTTCCGCAATGGCGTCCAGGAAGGAGAATATCCGGGCGAACATAATAAAGTGTGGAGAGACGAAGAACAGGGATATACAGGATAATACAGGATACAGACTCATAACGCTGCCATCCTGTCCATCCATGCACGTCGAGGAAATCGCATGCTCGACACCGCTACCAAACGCCGCATAGACACCGCCCGGGACATCCTGGTGGGCAAGGTGCCCGACCCCAAGAGCCAGGTGGAGCAGATCACCATCGCGCTCATCTACAAGTTCATGGACGACCTGGACGCGGAGAGCGAGGAGTTGGGCGGGCGGCGAAAGTTCCTTGCCGGCGGCTTCGCGCGTTATGGCTGGGCCAAGCTGATGTCTGCCGGCCTGGGCGGACACGAGACCCTGAACCTGTACGCCGAGGCCATCACCCGGATGCCGGAGAACCCGGGCATCCCTCCGCTTTTCCGGGACATCTTCAACAACGCCTACCTGCCCTACCGCGACCCCGAGACGCTGCGGGCGTTCCTCAAGGTGATCGACGAGTTCACCTATGACCACTCCGAGCGGCTGGGCGACGCGTTTGAGTATCTGCTCTCCGTCCTCGGCTCCCAGGGGGACGCCGGGCAGTTCCGCACGCCGCGGCACATCATCGACTTCATCGTCGCCGTCGTGGACCCGAAGAAGGACGACGTGGTGCTCGACCCGGCATGCGGCACGGCCGGGTTCCTCATCTCTTCCTACAAGCACATCCACGCCGCCAACACCACCGACGGAGGCGACAGCACGCTGACGCCGGACGAGCGAGGGAGGCTCGCCGCCAACTTCAAGGGCTACGACATCTCGCCCGATATGGTGCGCCTGTCGCTGGTCAACATGTACCTGCACGGCTTTGCCGATCCGCACATCTTCGAGTACGACACGCTGACGAGCGAGGACCGCTGGAACGAGTACGCCGACGTGATTCTGGCCAATCCGCCGTTCATGTCGCCCAAGGGCGGCATCCGCCCGCACAACCGCTTTTCGGTGCGATCCAAACGCAGCGAAGTGCTGTTCGTGGACTACATGGCCGAGCACCTGACGCCTGCGGGGCGCGCCGGCATCATCGTGCCGGAGGGCATCATCTTTCAGAGCCAGACCGCCTACAGGCAGCTGCGCAAGATGCTGGTGGAAGAGGCCCTGGTCGCCGTCGTCTCCCTGCCCTCGGGCGTGTTCAATCCGTACTCGGGCGTCAAGACGTCCATTCTGATCCTGGACAGGTCGCTGGCGAAGAAGACCGACCGCATCGCCTTCTTCAAGGTGGAAAACGATGGCTACGACCTGGGGGCGCAGCGGCGGGAGATTGCGGAGAACGACCTGCCGCAGGTGACGGAGGAACTCGGCGAATACCTAAGGCGGCTGCGGGCGGGCGAAGCAATGGATGACTTCGAGCCGGTGCCGACCGCTCGTGTCGAGGAACCCGGGGTGGAGTACGCAGCCACGCTTGGGCTGATCGCCGAGAAAGAGAAGATCGCAGCGAATGGGGAGTATAATCTGAGTGGCGAGCGGTATCGGGAGCGCGGGACTCATACAAGAACAAAATGGCCGATGGTGGAGTTAAAGGAGATAGCCAAAGATGTCAAGGCAGGCTTTGCTTGCGGCAAAGGGAGCTTGGAAACGGAGGGCGTTCCGCATATCCGCCCAATGAATATAACTGAGGATGGTCAATTTACTTGGAATGGCTTGAAGCGCATCACCAAAGAAGATTATGTCGATAAAAAAAGCTACTCACTATTGCCTGGAGATGTCCTCTTTAATAACACGAACAGCAAGGAGTTGGTTGGTAAAACTTGCCTCATCGCAGAGCTTATCAATGGCGGATATTCGAATCACATGACTAGGATTCGTGTCGTGGATGAGCGCTGCAAATCCGCTTTCCTTGCCTATGTTCTTCACGGTGCTTGGCGCAAAGGAGAGTTTCTTGAGCGAGCGAATAAATGGATAGGGCAGGCCGGAATCAATAAAAAGTCTCTATGCGAGTTCCAAATCCCCCTGCCGCCGCTGGAGGTGCAGCGGGAGATTGTGGCGGAGATTGAGGGGTGCCAGCGGGTGATAGACGGAGCGCGGGCGGTGGTGGAGAACTACCGACCGCATATTGCGGTTGATCCTGAGTGGCCGATGGTTCGGCTTGGTGATGCATGCGAATTAATTATGGACGGGACGCACTTCTCCCCGAAAAATACGGAACGAGGAACTCGGCTGTACCTCACCTCCAAGAATGTTCGAGAGAACCACCTTGACCTTTCCAACGTCAGTTACGTGTCCGAAGCAGACCACGAATCCATTTATACGCGATGCCCGGTTCACAAGGGAGATGTTTTATACATCAAGGACGGCGCCAATACGGGTCTTGCTGCAATAAACACTTTGGATGAGGAGTTTTCGCTACTCTCAAGTGTCGCCGTGTTACGCGGAAAGTCTATCTGCCTCGACAACCGATTCCTATGCTTCTATCTGAATACGACGGAGGGACGGAATAGGTTACTTTCAATGATGTCAGGTGTAGCTATCAGAAGGCTAACGCTAACGAAAATCGGTCAAGCAGAGATTCCACTTCCGCCTATTCAATGTCAGAAGGAAATCGTCGCCGAAATAGAAGCCGAGCAAGCCCTTGTCAGCGCCAACCGGAAGTTGATTGAGCGATTCGAGGAGAAGATTCAGTCCACTATCGCCCGCGTCTGGGGTGAGGAAAACACTGTCTGAACCACGGATTACTGGGATTAAGGGATTACGCTGATTAGAGGATAGCCAGGCTGGCAGGCGATGCTTTTTCAGCGACAAGGGGTATCCGTGCAATCCGGGAATCCGCGTGAATCCGCGATCCGGATGAGAGGATGACAGGGAAGATTCGGGCGGCGATTGGACGGGTGTGGGGTGAACGAAACACCGTCTGAACCACGGATTACTGGGATTAAGGGATTACGCTGATTAGAGGATGGTCAGGCTGGCAGGCGATGCTTTTTCAGCGACAAGGGGTATCCGTGCAATCCGGGAATCCGCGGGAATCCGCGATTCAGACGAGGGGGGAGGGTGTGCCAGCGATAACAAAGGTGGAAAATGATTAGGAAACGAAGCCCGCGAGTGAAGACACAACTACTGCACAAGTCACGCGAGGCGGCCCTCAACGCAGTCCAGACTTTCAACAATCCTCTTACGACCTTCAAAGCCGAAACGTTCATTGTTCTTATGAACATCGCCTGGATGTACCTCCTGCACGCATACTACCGGCGCGAAGGAGTAGAATACCGCTACCACACCAAGGGACCGAAGCGACGCAAGTTCGACCGGACCAAATCGGGAGCCTTCAGGTACTGGGAACTTGAGCGTTGCCTCAACGACAGGGCTTGTCCTTTGGATAAGCCAACCAAACTCAACCTTAAATTTCTTATCGGTTTACGCCATGAAATTGAACATCATCAGTCTGCTGGAGCCGACGAACAATTCTCAGGACACTATCTCGCTTGCTGCCTCAACTACGAACGGTCCATTTGTAATCTGTTCGGTGAGCAATACTCCCTCGATGCGGCGGTCGCCTTCACGCTCCAGTTTCGTGATTTTACCAATGCGACCTTGCCTAAAGAAGCCGCGGCCCCGTTGCCGTCCAATGTGGCCAAGTATCTTCAGGAGTTTGATGCACAGCTGTCCGATGAAGACATGAAATCGCAGTACTTTCGGTGTCGGCTTCTTTTTACTCCTACGGTGACCAGCAAGAAAGCCCAAGCCGATGAGGTAATCCAGTTTGTGCCGTTCCACTCAGATCTCGGGAAGGCAATCAACGACAGGCACCAGCAAGTGCTGTTGAAGGAAGTCGAGCGTCCCAAGCATCTTCCGAGCGAAATCGTCAAGTTGATGGATGAAGAAGGATACGCTCACTTCAACATGCACCACCACACCCAACTCTGGAAGAAAATGGATGGGAAGAACCCTGGTAAAGGTTATGGGGTGCTCGTCGCTCGCACTTGGTATTGGTACGATCGATGGATAAATGAGGTCCGTCAGCACTGTGGAGATAACAAGGAGTTGTACACGGACATGCCCAACGGGGTGGCCGCGACATAGTCGGGAGTTGGTGAAGCGGATGGAAGGGAAGATTCAGAACGCTATCGCTCGGGTCTGGGGTGAAGCAAAACACTGTCTGAACCACGGATTACCGGGATTAAGGGATTACACGGATGGAGATATGACGCGGCTGACGGGCAGAGGAACGCGGATAAACAACAGGATAGACAGGATGAGAATGTAAACCTACTTAATCCTGTTCATACCGTACCTCCTGTGATTACGAAAATCAGAAGACGGCAGTGGGTAGAAAGCCAAAAACAATTATCGAACACGAAGGCAATGGCGACGTCGCCCCGGACATAGCGAGTCACGGTTCAGCCGTGGCTTATGGTACAGACCACACCAAATGCTGAATTGGACCAATATGACGCGGATCGAACTCAAGCAACCGTACCTTTCGATAAAAGACCTTAACAGGATTGATTTACCGGATTTCACAATGTTGATAGGCCGAAATGGCGTTGGCAAGACGCAGCTACTCGAGGCGATCAAGAATGGTCGTGTGTCCGTTTTGGATGTTCCAAATTCGGAAATAGAATTATACAATCTTGATTCCTTTAGGCCACATGATTCACCACATGCAAATTGGGCAAGTTCCTCTTTCGCTGAACAAACGGCAGAGAAATATTTCACACAAAGGTCTAATTTGATTCCGGTGAAAGTAGCTGAAGATATCTTTTGCAATACCGTCAAGGAATTCGGGCTGACCCAAGGCTCTGAGGAGCGCCGCGAATTTGAAGATACGCTAAGAGCTGGAATTGCGGGAGTACGGCTTGGTGATTTCCCTCTGGTAGAAGGTAGTGAAGCGCTATCAAGCTACTGTCGAAAAATTCAAAATGCCGTCATCAATCCTCTAAAGAAAACGAACCTACGTAATCGAAATACCAAAAACGACTGGGCACTTCTCATAAATTTAGCTATGAAATTGTACAACAGATTACCTCACGAAATCTGTCGCGACGATATTCTGCGGGCTGCCAACTTCGAGGGGAATATCGTCGAAAACACTTTAAGTGAAGTATTTACGAGGTACAAAGTTGAGCAGTATTCATGGGCTCACAACCAGGAGGAGGGTCACCTGAGCATCCAAAGCCTTATGGCGCGATACAGGGAAATGAATAGACCACCATGGGAAATCTTGCGAGAACACTTCGACCAGATGCGTGAGGCTGCCGGTGACCCTGAGTTGTTTAATTTCGACTTTTCCGACCCGGAAGAAGACAAAATTAACTTTGCTACTCATTCGCAATATTCATTTAAAGCAGAACTTACGAATCAGGGCACGGGTGATCAGTACCCGGTCGAAAGCCTCTCATCTGGCGAAAAAATCCTGATGACGCTATTCTTGGCCGCATTTAACCATAGCATTGGACGTCGCCTGCCTAAGCTCGTATTGCTGGATGAAGTGGATGTCGTACTTCATCCTTCAATGATTTCCGCGCTAATTGCCGGCCTCAAGAACCAATTTGTCAAGAACGGGACGCGAGTCATAATGGCGACACATTCATTAACGACAGTTGCGATGTTGGAAGAGGGCGAGATTTATCGCGTTTCCCGAAGGGACAACAAGGTCGACGTAGCGTCCGTCACGAAATCCGAAGCGATTTCCGAACTGTCTGAGGGTTTTGCAACTATTGACGCTGGATTGAGTATCGCCTCGTCTGCTGCTCCGATCACAATTTTGACGGAAGGAAATAACGCACTTCATCTCAAGAAATGGGCAAGCCTGTTTTATCCTGACGAAGTTGACGTATTTGATAGTCTCCCAGACAAGACAGGTGCGATTCAGCTAAAAACCTATGGCCAGCTTCTCGCACAGATGAACACAAACTCACACTTCCTGATTGTGTGGGACTGTGATGCGAAAAGTACCGCTAAGGAACTAGCGGATGACCTGCCCAAAACAGCAAATGTAACAGCTTTCGCGTTTGAAAAACGAGAAAGCAAAATTGCTCCAAAAGGTATAGAAAACAAATACGATGAGGAGTACATAAAACCGTATGCAATTCGTTCTGCAGAATATGCAACAGACAAGGAAATCAGCCTCTCGTTCGACAAGAGAAAAAAAGTGAAATTCGCGAAATTTATCTCCGTCAATGGAACTGCCAAGCATTTTCGACACTTTCACGACCTTAATTTGGTCGTAAGTGAAATCTTGAGACGACAGAAAACACCCAAGGTGAGTGCCTATGAATGACGTCAAAATCACCCACCTTGATCCGTATCTGCGTAAGCCTTTCCTTATATCCGGATATCCGGCCCACAGAATCATAGCGGCTCGCGAACTGCATCGCTCTTACCACGAGCATCCCATCCAACCAGATTTCTTCGCCGAAGCGGAGGCCATCGTCGCGTGGAGCACCGTCACATGCGCAAGACCGTTTCGAATCCTCACCAAAATCGCTTCGAGACGGTCTCATATTAAGTAACGGCCACCCCGTGCTCATTGGGCGTGAGCTTGGCTACCAACGGATGGAGGGGAAGATTCGGGATGGCCATCGGGCGGGTGTGGGGGTGAGCAAGACACTGTCTGAACCACGGATTACCGGGATTAAGGGATTACACGGATGGAGATATAATGCGGCTGATGAGCAGAGTAACGTGGATAAACAGGATAGACAGGATGAGCACTGACACCCCTAACATTTTGTCCATCCATGTGAAAAAATCAGAAGACGAGAGTTGGTGATGACCAGACAGTTGACAGCAATTATCGAACGCGAAGACGATGGCTACGTCGCCCTCTGCCCCGAGTTGGACATCGGGAGTCAGGGAGCAACCGTGGCTGAGGCTCGGGAAAATCTGAAGGAGGCATTGGAGTTGCTCTTCGAGACGGCATCAGCCACCGAAATTCAGCATCGGCGGCACGAGGAAGTGTACGTCACGCAGGTGGAGGTCGCAGTTGGCTAGCCTGAGGCGGATGGAAGGGAAGATCCGGGCGGCGATTGGACGGGTGTGAGGGGGATATGACGGGGATGTAGAAGAGAAGATTCAGGCGGCCATCGGGCGGGTGTGGAGTGAGAGCGTGCCAGCGATGACAAAGGTGGAAAATGATTAAGAAACGAAGCCCGCGAGTGAAGACACAACTACTGCACAAGTCACGCAAGCTAACCAAGCGAGATTGAAAAACGAATGGGAGATTTCCCGACGCGATGTGCAGATCCTCCATTGCTTGGCACTGGCGTTGATTTCCTTGAATATGGACGACATGAAGACGCATGGCATCGGTGCCCTTCTGTCCATGAGTCAAGTGCCGGAATCGGAAATGACAGAACAATTGAAAGCCATAAAGGATCGTCTTATATCCTAGTAGAGAACTGACCCGGCATTTGAAGGTGACGCAGAAGTGTGACGTCCCGGAAGTTTCTTCAATAAAGATTTCCTACAAACCAGCTTCTAAAAGGCGCCGTACTTCGAGGAGATGGCGGCAGGGCTGACGAGATTTTGACTTTTATGCTTATTGTCTTGTAATTATATTCTGCCAGCAGCTAAAGCTACCAGGGTACCCATAGCGTCCCACAAGCACTTGGATCCTTTTGGTGTTGATGCTTATGCAAACTACAAACGACACCGGGAATCGAGTAGCTATTTAGGCTCTTCACACTATGACCGCTGAAATAGCAATCCTGAATCTTCAAGCTGTCGCATTGGCAGCTGATAGCGCAATTACAGCATATCCAGGCGGCAATCAGAAGATATTCTCTTCCGCAAATAAACTTTTTGCTCTCTCAGAGGTCGCACCAGTTGGGATTCTCGTGTATGGCAACGCTGGTTTCATGTCAATTCCATGGGAAACGATAGTCAAGGAGTATCGATGTATTCTGGGGAGAAAGACCTTTGTTAGACTCCACGAGTACGCCGCGGATTTCTGCAGATTTGTGGCAGAAGAAGTAGGCAACCGCGTAAGCGACCAGCAGCAACTCGACTATGCCAAACGCCTAGCCGAGCAGATTTTCTCTGAGATAAGGCAGGAAATACAGCAACGGTTAAAAAAAACGATCACGCAAGCTATCGAAGACAGCGGCCGATTCGAAATTGATGAAGTTGGGCAGTTAGAAAATGAGTTAACAGAGGAAGTTGTGAACGAGTATCACTCAAGAGCCAAGAAGGCTAATCTAATCGAAGGCGCTCCGCAGGATTTTGAAAAAACAGTACGTGAATCGCTGCGCAGACACCTGAGAAGCGCACGGGCATCGGTGTTTAGACAACTTAATCTTCGACGAGGGATCCCGCAAAAGCTCAATTATATCGCCGTAAAAGCCGTTTGCGGCTTCTTTGATGAGGTAACGAGCTACCCATCTGGACTAAGTTCCGGAGTTGTCGTCTCCGGTTTCGGCGACCAGGACATCTTCCCTGCCATTTCACGAGTACGCGTTGAAGGGATGGTACAAAACAGACTAAAGCTACATCCTGACAAACGTGAAGTCGTACTTAGCCCTGACAATCCATCGATGATCGTGCCGTTCGCGCAGGTAGATATGGTTTATCAATTCATGGAAGGAATAGCACCTCATTACCTCCCGTATCTTCATCAATCTGTAGTATCACACTTGGGAAGATATACCGACGAGTTGCTGCAATCACTGGAAAAATATACAGACATAGATATAGAAAAATTGCGCGGGGTGTTGGATCAATATCACGCGCAGTTGGCTGATTCCTTCGTCGAAGATGTCGAAGGGTTTGGTGCGCGACATTTCTCGCAACCTATCGTGAACGTGGTGGCCACGCTCCCCAAAGAACAACTGGCGGAAATGGCTGAGTCACTTGTGAGTCTGACCGCCCTCAAGAGACGCGTATCGAGCGAGGAAGAGACCGTAGGTGGTCCAACTGACGTTGCATTGATTACCAAGGGCGATGGGTTGATTTGGATTAAGCGTAAACACTATTTTTCACCTGAGTTGAACCCATCTTATTTCGCGAGAACTTCATATAGGAGGACACGCTATGGCTCGGACATCACGCCGGTTGAAAACGGCGCAGATGCGCAAGGAGAAGCATCCCACGCCTGATATAGTGACTCCGCCCGAACCTGAGGGTGAAGAGCTTGCGGACATCCTGCAGATGGCAGAAGACTCCGCCCGTCGGAGCATGGACAAAGTTCGTCCACAAATGGAGAGGGCGATTCGTGCTGCTCTCAAGAAGTAGAACGTCCTCGGATATTGTCAGAAACTGTGGATAGACGCGGGCGCACCGACCGCCTGTAACGGCGCACCAAGCTGCCGGCCGGACTCAAATTCCGGATACTCTAGCCACTGCCGTCCATCCAGCGTATTGCCGCCCGCTTTGGGCGTGCGCCCGCCCCACTGCTTGAAGAAGAAGGCGACGCGCTGGGCCCGGCACTGATCGCGCAACGCGCGCACCCACGCTGCCTGAACCGGACGGGCACCCGGCCCGCTCTCCCCTCCCGCGATGACCCAGTGAATATCCTCCAGATCCACCGCGCCCATCGGACCGAGCAGCGGCTCGAATGAAACGAAGCGCACGGAGGCGTGCGTCTGTTTCAGGTGCCGCAGGCGCGTCAAGGCCGCCTCGTTCTCGATGGAAACGCCCAGCCAGATATGCGAGGGCGCAGCCCGGCCTTGGTAGCGGGCCTGGACGAAACGGCGCATCAGCGAGCTGCGCTTGGTCAGCACCTGGTAGACGTGCCAATCGGCGCCCTCCATCGTGTCGAACACGCGTCGGATGTACTCGACGGGAATGTCCCTGTGGAAGAGATCGCTCATCGAATTGACGAAGATGAGCTGGGGACGCCGCCAGCGCGTGGGCTGACCGAGGCGCTCGGGGCGAAGGGTCAGATCAAAGCCGGACTCGAAAGGATGCCCCTCGACGCCGCGGAAACGCTCGGAAAGGCGCTCGGCGTAGCAATGGTCGCAGCCGGCGCTGACTTTCGTACAGCCGGTCACCGGGTTCCAGGTGCTGTGGGTCCACTCGATGGCGCTTTTGCGAGACATGACGCCCCCCTGCGCAGCTAAAAAACAATCACTGCACATAAGTATAGTATTTTTCCGGCACGATGTCCAGGCGGCCTTCAGCCCCCGCCTGGACAACCGTATCCGTGCAATCCGCGGAATCCGCGATCCGGCCTGTTCATCTTCCTGAAACATTCGACTTCGGGCAGGAACCGGCCATTCAGCCCTCCGGCCCATCCGTTGTGTGCTTACAGCGGGCCATGTCCGGCCCTCCTGCCTCCCCTCCGGCGCGTCAGGCCCCGCGCTCAGTTCACGAAGCCTTAACAAACTGTTCATAATCATTTCATTTCAGCGAAATGAACCCGAAATATGGATATGGCATAATCATCATGTCATTTCTCAACCTTCTCGTCTCCGCCCGACTCGCCTCCGTTGAGGCGTCTTGCGGAAACGAAGCGTTCGATTCAGCAAGGTCGGTTTCATAACCCGGCAATATCGTCTGAGGAGGGCATATGAAGCTCATTACCGCAGTGATCCAGCCCCACAAGCTGGATGAGGTTCGGCAGGCCTTGGCCGGCGTCGGCATTCAGGGAATGACCGTCACGGAAGCCAGGGGGTTCGGCCGGCAGAAAGGGCATCGCGAAGTCTATCGCGGCGCCGAGTATATGATCGATTTTCTCCCGAAGATAAAGCTCGAGGTCGCCCTCGTGGACGATCAGGTCGAACGCGCGCTCGACGCCGTCGAGCGGTGTGCGAAAAGCGGGAACGTCGGAGACGGCAAGATATTCGTCACCGATCTGACGCAGGCGGTTCGGATCCGTACCGGGGAAACCGGCCCGGAAGCGCTCTAGTCGCCGGCACGGGAGAGGGATGTCATCTTTCGCGAGCCGTGCGGTCCCGCGCGAGACGCGGCGTTTGACCCCTGGGTCACACGGCCACGGCGAATCATCGCGTGTTGCCGCAGCCCCGATTCGGAGGGATGGGGACGCGGAGGGGGAAACGGGACGGATGGGTTTTTCAGAGATTTCTTAACTGGTTGACCCGCAGTTTCTTATCTGAATCCTTCCCGAAATAGCGACCAGTTTTTCCTTGACAACCCCACATTTTGTATTATAATTAGACTTGTGCCACAATATAGGGGTCCCTCTCCGGACCCTTTCCCTGTCGATTTTCGAGGTTTGAAAGAGCGCGCTCCGGAGCGTCTCTATGCGGTGTCCCTATTGCGAAGCGCTGGAAGACAAGGTTGTGGATTCCAGGTCCAGCAAGGAAGGGATGGCGATCAGGAGACGCCGGGAATGCCTGAACTGCGGTCGGCGTTATACGACCTATGAGTACATTGAACACACTCCCCTCACGGTGATTAAATCTGACGGCAGGCGAGAGCCCTTCGACAGGAACAAGCTCTTTTCAAAAATCCAGCTCGCGTGCAACAAGCGGCCGATATCCACGGCCCAGATCGAAGAAGTCGTGGATCGGATTGAAGGTCAGCTGGTCGGGCTGGGAGAACGGGAGCTCGAGACAAACGCACACATCGGCGAGCGCGTAATGAGCGAACTGAAGAAGCTCGACGACGTCGCATACGTGAGATTTGCCTCAGTTTATCGCCAGTTCAAGGATCTTCGAGATTTCGAGAAGGAACTCCGCCAGTTGGGTTCACTCAGCTGACCCACCCAGCTCGTGAGTGCCACCTGGCCGGGCGCATCGTATTCCCCCTCCCTAGCCCCTTCTCCCAGCCGCACCGTTTCCGTCACGCCTGTACGCCTCAACAGAAAAGAGGTTTCTCCCTGCACGGTGGAACCCGTACCGTCTTTTATTCAACAACCTGCCTAAATTCGGAGGTCAAGCAACCATGAGGTTTGCCCGTCGAAACACAGTGCGCGAAAAGAACCCCCTCGATCAAGTCGCCCTGGAAAGGCGGACCATGGTCATCAACAACCTCGACGGCTCAGAGGTGTTTCGAATGGATGACCTGGAGATGCCGACGGCTTGGTCGCAACTGGCATCGGACATTATGGCTTCCAAGTATTTCAGGAAGAGGGGGGTGCCTGAGACGGGCCACGAGACCTCCGTCCGGCAGGTGGTTCACCGCCTGGCGCACACGATTCGCAAGTCGGGCGAGGAGCAGGGAGGATACTTTGACAGCCGGGAAGATGCCGACGCCTTCGAATCTGAATTGGCCTACCACCTGATCCACCAAACGGGCGCATTCAACTCTCCGACCTGGTTCAATTGCGGACTTTATCACGAGTACGGCATCCGGGGAAGCGGAGGCAACTGGCATTGGGACCGCAAAAGGGATCTGGTGATGGAATGCAAGGACTCCTATTCCCACCCCCAGTGCTCGGCCTGCTACATCCAGTCCGTCAATGACGACCTGATGCAGATATTCGACCTCCTGAAGAGCGAAGCCAGACTCTTCAAGTACGGATCGGGAACCGGCACGAATTTTTCCAAGATACGCGGGAAGATGGAGAAGCTTTCGGGCGGCGGTACGTCCTCGGGACTGATGTCTTTCCTGGAGGTGTTCGACAAAGGGGCGGGAGCGACAAAATCGGGCGGCACCACGCGCCGCGCCGCAAAGATGGTCTGTCTGGACATGGACCATCCCGAGATCGTGGAATTCATCAACTGGAAGGCCGAAGAAGAGAGCAAGGCAACGGCGCTGATCCGGGGCGGCTACAGTTCCGACTTCAACGGCGACGCCTACAAGACGGTCTCGGGCCAGAACTCAAACAATTCCATCCGCATCCCGGACGCGTTTATGAAGGCCTATTTCGACGATGATGAATGGTCGACGCGCTTCCGCACCACAGGGGATGTTCACAAAACTTACAAGGCGCGCGACCTGATGCGCCGGATCAGCCAGGCGGCCTGGGCCTGCGCAGACCCGGGTGTTCAGTATGACTCGACGATCAACAGGTGGCACACCTGCTCCAACACGGATCGCATCTACAGCTCAAATCCCTGCTCCGAGTACATGTTCCTGGACGACAGCGCTTGCAACCTGGCCTCGATCAACCTCACGAAATTCCTCCGGGAAGATGGCAGTTTCGACGTGGAAGGGTTCCGCTACGCCTGTCGGATCTTCCTTGTGGCTCAAGAAATCCTCGTGAGCTTCGCCTCCTATCCAACGAAGAAGATCGCGCAAAACAGCCACGACTACCGGCCCCTGGGACTCGGCTATGCCAACCTGGGCACGCTCCTGATGATCCTTGGGCTGCCCTACGACAGCCCCGAGGGAAGGGCCATCTGCGCGGCCATTACGGCCATCATGGGCGGACACGCCTACGCAACCTCGGCCGAGATGGCTGCGGGCAAGGGGCCGTTCCCCGGATATGCGCGAAACAAGGACCCGATGCTGAACGTGATCCGCATGCACCGGGATGCCGCATACGAAATCGATGCGTCTGTCTGCCCGGCCGGCCTTCTGGAGGCTGCGCGCGAAGACTGGGATCTGGCCCTGAAGCTGGGCAAGGTCCACGGCTACAGAAACGCGCAGGCAACCGTGATCGCGCCCACCGGCACCATCGGGCTGCTCATGGATTGCGATACGACCGGAATCGAGCCTGATTTTGCCCTGGTCAAATTCAAGAAGCTGGCCGGCGGGGGCTACTTCAAGATCGTCAACACGAGCGTTTCGAAGGCGCTTCAGCGGCTCGGATACACGGCTGCGCAGATCCAGGAGATCGTCGCCTACATCCGCGGGACGCTTTCTCTGGAGCACGCACCGCACGTCAACGTGGAGACGCTGAAGGCCAGAGGCCTCACGGAAGCCGACCTTGAACGGGTCCGGAAAGCCCTGCCCACGATTTTCGATCTCCCCTACGCGTTCTCCGTCTTCAATCTGGGCGAAGAGACGATCAAACGTCTGGGATTCACGACCGAAGCGGCCTGCAGAGCCGGGTTCAACCTTTTGAGGGAGCTCGGTTTCTCCGACGCGGAGATTCAGGAGGCCAACGGCATCATCTGCGGTAGACTGACGATCGAAGGCGCGCCCCACCTGAAAGAGGAACACCTTCCGGTTTTCGATTGTGCGAACAAATGCGGAAGGGACGGCAGGCGGTTCATCGCGCCCATGGCCCACGTCACGATGATGGCTGCCGCACAGAAATTCATCTGCGGAGCGATTTCGAAAACGATCAACGTCCCGGAAGAGACTCCGGCCGAGGAGATCGAAGCGCTCTACGTGGAAGCTTGGCGACTGGGTCTGAAAGCGGCGGCCATCTATCGAGACGGCTCCAAAGGGTCCCAGCCGCTCAACGCGTCTGCCGACGACCAAGGGGCCGAGCCCGAAAAGAAGAAGGCCGGTGCCGCCGAGGCCGCGGAAACCTCCGCCGATGCGCGCCGGGCCGTTCGGCGCCATCTCCCGCTCAAGCGACAAGGCTTCACGCAGGAGGCAAGAGTCGCGGGGCACAAAGTCTTCCTTCGCACCGGCGAGTACGAAGATGGCACCTTGGGAGAGATCTTCATCGACATGCACAAGGAAGGGGCGCCCTTCCGGAGCATGCTGAACTGCTTTGCCATGGCCATTTCCAAAGGGCTGCAGTACGGTGTGCCGCTCGAGGAGTTTGTCGACTTCTTCACCTTCACCCGATTCGAGCCGTGGGGGTCGGTGGATCATCCCAACATCAAGTTCTCGACCTCCATCATCGACTACGTCTTTCGCGTGCTCGGCTATGAGTACCTGGGGCAGACGGACTTCCTCCAGGTCAAGCCGGAAGACCTGGCCTCGAACATCCACACGAGGCCGGTCTCGGACGGCGAGACCGACCGAGCCGAGGTGTCGCCTTCGATCGATGCACACGCAGGATCCAACGGCGCTCCGCCCGTGCCGAAAGACGAGACGGCGCGCTCGCATCCTGCCGGCGAGACCCCTGCCGCCGAGATCAACGGGAGCCTGCCACCGACGAGCGGGTCCAATGCCCACGAAGCGCCCGCGCAACAACCGGTGCAAACGCGGACGTCGATCCTCGATGAGCAGCTTTCCCAAATGATGGGCGACGCGCCGTTCTGCGACACCTGCGGTCACATTACCGTCCGCAACGGCTCGTGCTACAAATGCCTGAACTGCGGAAGCTCTGTCGGCTGCTCGTAAGACCGGACGGAAAGGGTGCGAGGCATCCCCTCGCTTCCGCCCGGGGCAGCTCAGCTTAAAGACGCCTCAAACTCCCATCCCATCCCTTCCCACCTCATAAAAGGCGGTCGGACGTTCGGTCCGGCCGCCTCTATCGGCTCGTCGGAGCTTATGCCCGGCTATTCCTCGTGTGCCTCGGATCGGGGAAGAAAGTGCCCCTTTCCCTGATGGCAGGAATAGCAGGTGACCTCCGACCCGTCTCGCCCGACCAACCCCGAAGTAAAATGATCCATCATGTATTTCGCGATGAGCTTGTGTTCGGTCGGCTGGGCGGGGTCCAACCGGCCATCCTCACCCTTCACGTGACAGTAGCCGCACTTGACGCCGAGCGACTTGGAAATGCCCTTCATGAGGGTGATAATCTCTCCTCGGGGCATGAACTCGGACAGACTTGAACGCCTTGCACCTTTCAGGTCCCGGGGCAGAAAGCGCGCCTTTCCCTGATGGCACGTCGCGCACGTCAACGATTCGCCCGAAACCGTCTTCAGGCTGTCTACGAAGTGAATCTTCATGTACCTCGCCGTCTCCTTGAAAGGGGAGGACGGTTCGAAGTCCGGTTTTCCGTCCGGCGTCTCGGCAACGTGGCAATGCGTGCATTCCACGCCCAGCGACCTGGCAATGCGCTTCATGTTCTCTTCGCTGGTATCCAGCACGTGGGTTTCTTCTCCGTGTCCGGAAGCATCTTCGGACCAACCGTAGAGCAAGAGCAGCGCAACGAAGCTGAAGCCGAGAACCTTCATGTCTTCCCCTCTTTCGCCCGGGCAGGATGATCGGGATATCCGGCTCGGCCTATCCGATGTCTATCGCTCGCCCATCAACCCCCTCGGGCACGGCAACCTCCATCTGGCCGAGCAGCGTCGGCATCACGTCGGTCACACACAGTGACGCGTCGGCGTTCGCCTTCCGGTTTACGTAAAACATCGCGTCGTCCAACGTGTGCGTCCCGGTCACCGGACTCTTCTCCATAAGCACGCGCTTGTCGAAGCCGCCTTTGAGATCATAGCCCGGGACAGGTATGGCGAGGAAGTCGGGCGGCGTGTCCTCGATCGGGCGGTCGCAGATCTCCTCTCTCATCAAGACTTCCTGAATCACCTTCTGCCCGTTCTCCGGGTCTCGCAGCTCGAGGAGTCCCCCCGCGATCTCCCCGCGCACGGACTCGTATTCCCTTCCCTTTCCCACGCACCCGAAACGCTCCCGCCCGCGCACGCAGACGTAGAACCGGCCCGGAAGAAGCGAATAGCACCGCGTGGAGGGCAGCATGTCCCGAAGCTGCCGAGGCGTCTCCGTGTTGAAGCGGAGATATCCCGCCTGCCGAAGCCAGTGGTTGAGATGGACCTCCTGCTTCAATCTGCAAAACCCGTGATCGGAGAGGATCATCAACAGGACGTCCTCGTCAAGCCGCCGCACCAGCTCGCCGATGGCCTCGTCCACGCGTGCGTAGAACTTGTAGAACCAGGGTGCGAGATCCTCACGCTCGTCTTCCATGGGGCCCCAAAGAAAGTGGTTCAGCCGGTCGGTATCCATCACGTGCGTCACGAAAAAGTCCCAAGGCTCGCGTGCGAGAAATGTGAACATGGCCTCACAGCGCCGCTCGAACGCCCCGAAGAGCTCGTCCAGAAATTTGGCTTTGTCCTCGCGAGCCTGCCACGCGTCGATGTCGATGACATAGCCCATGGCCTCGAGTTCCTTTTCCACGTCCAGAGGATAGGTCGCATTCCGGAGGCTGGGCGCCATAAATCCTGAAATCAGCACGCCGTTGACGGCCTTCGGGGGGTAGGTCATCGGCACACCCATCGAGAAGACCCGTTTCCCCATGCCGCTCAGGACGTCAATCCACGTCTTTGCCTTCAGGTTGCGTGAGCTGGGGATGAACATCTCGTGGCTTTGGGGATGGCGGTCGATGAATCCGAAGATGTCGTGCCTTCCCGGATTGCAGCCCGTCACGATCGAAGCCCAGGCCACGGACGAGACGGTGGGCACGACCGATTTCATCGGAAAGATCGAGCCGCGCTCGAAAAGCCCGCCCAGGTTCGGCATCTTGCCGGTCTTCACCAGGCGCCGAATCAGACTGTATGGCGTGCCGTCGAGCCCGATGATCACGGCTCTGGGCCGTTTTCGTCGCGAAGGACGGAAAATCCTCACCGGAATCCACCCCGTGGATACAAAAAGGCCCCTGGCCCTTCAGACGTTTCGCCGTGAGCCAAAGGCCGGTAACGAATTCAGATAGATGGGGTGAGTGAGGGGACTTGAACCCCCGACCTCCTGGGCCACAACCAGGTGCTCTAACCGCCTGAGCTACACTCACCACACGTGTCGTCTTACTCCCGGCAGGACTCGAACCTGCGGCCTACTGCTTAGAAGGCAGTTGCTCTATCCACCTGAGCTACGGGAGCACAAAGGAACCTGCGATGGACTTCATCGAATCTTTGACAAATATAAAGGCTCCTACGGTTCAAGACAAGCTCAAACCCGCGCTGAAACGCGACCTGAAAGCCCCACGGCGCGGCGTTCGCCGTCCGGTCTCCGGCCGTCATTTCCGCCAGCTGTCGCTCGTTCAGAGCGCTACGCCCGGGGCGGGCCCATGGCGTAGACCTGCGTCGGCCTGTTCTTCCACATCACCTCTTTTTCGAGCTGCATCCCGTTCTTGAGGGCCACCTTGCGAGAGGCCGCGTTGCCAGGATCGATCAGCGAAATCAGACGCTTGAGGCCGAGCGTGTTGAATCCATATTCCTTCACCGCCCGCGCGGCCTCCGTGGCAAGCCCCCGCCCCCAGTACGGGCGATCCAGATGGTAGGAGACTTCGATCTCCTCCGTCCCTTCCACTTCCTGGTGCATCAACCCGCACCAGCCGATAAGCCGCTCTTCCGTCTTCAAGATCACGCCCCAGCGTCCGTAGCCGAACGCTTCGTAAAACCGAATCGTGCCCTCCACCATCTTCCTGATGGACTCGCGGGTTCGAGGCCCGCCTTTGAATGCCATCCCGGCAGGATCGGTGTAGATCTTCTCGATCCGGGGAAGGTCATCCAGTGTCACTTCGCGGAGGATCAGGCGTGGGGTCTGAGCAGCGGTCATACCTAAATAAGGTGCCTCCATCCCGGAGCGGACCGGCGGCCGGTCCGTCGGATGTGAAAGATGACGCGAGAGATCCCGGTCACGGCCATCCGCGAGCCTCGCGACCGCATCCACGCCCTGCGTCAGGCAGGTAACGGCTTGGTCGTTGGCCGAGCGGTTCTCCGGCACCGCTTCAGCGCCTTCGATCACAAAATTACAGGCAAAATCGTCTTGCGGAAACCGTTTTCAATATCTTTGAAAGACGATCTGCCTCATTCCCCACTCGATCTCTCCATCCGCGCCCCCGGCGGACGCAAGGCGTCCCAATGCGGTCTGAAGGTCCTCGATATCGTTCTCATCGTAGTGTTCGCGAATGAACGGCTGCTTTTTCCAGGACCGGATGTTCATGTGGAACATGCGGGCGGCCTGTCGGACGCCCACCGACACCCGCGCAACGTCGCTCGACACGCGCCGCAGTTGCCGGGTCGGCGCCAGGTTGTCGAGCGCGGGACCCACGCAGAGCGCGGTCGAGGCATCTGTCAGCATGGCATCCACGATGGTCAGACAGGTGGCAAGGGTCTCGACCGTCGTGTCTATCGATTCCACTTCCTCCATCAGGAGGAGGCCGGCCGGCCGGACCTGGTCGGCCCACACGCCGACCGCGCCGGCCAAGTCCTTCAAGTGGGACAACAGGTAGCGGCAATACACGAAGTCCGCCGGACCCACGGGAAACGGCGTCGAGGTCACGTCGTGCTCAAAGAAAGCGGTATGCCCGGACGCGTTCTGCCGGGCGAGCGAGATGAACGTCTCGGAGCTGTCCAACCCGACCGTTCGCGTTGCGCCGGTCGCATCGGCAACCATATGGGTAGAGAATCCGGGCCCGCATCCCAGATCGACCGCAAGTTGGGGCGCATCGCGGCAAGTCCTGCGAATGAACGCCTCAGACGAGGGGGCGTAGATCTTCGCGACATACGCGAGCCGGGCCGCAGCGAGGTCGGTGTCGGTGAACTGATATGGGTTCATATTCTTTTGTGATCGGTCGCAGGCGTCAATGGGGAATCGTCCATCCCCCGCTTGGCGCGAAATGCGTTCGCTCCCTTCGCGGTCGCGCGCGGCAGGCGGAGCCCATGGATCGTTCAGGCCCAGTGCGCTTTCACGAGTGCGCCCGAAGAAATTTCATCACGTCCTGCCGAACCGCTTCGCTGCGATGGACCGGTCCGTGTGACACGTCTTGATAAACTCGGAGTTTCGCGCCAGAAATCATCGATGCCAGTTCCTCGCCCCAGGCAACGGGGACGATCTTATCTCGGCCGCCGTGGACAACAAGCGTCGGCGCTCTTACCCTTCCGCAACGCTGTTTGATGTCAGCATCCAGATAGGCGCGCATCGCCCGCAGTTGAGTCGCATGCCATTCAATGCGCTCAAACTCCGGAAATCGCGACGCTGTCTCAAGCTGTGATCTCAGGCCCGATTCGTAGAGCTCCAGTGTCCCACGCTCCTTCATCTCTTCACGTTCCCACAGTACGTCCAAGGAGATCTCGACGCCCTCCGGCCTGTTCTTCCACGCAGCTTCGGCGCCCTCTGTTTCGAGCACGCGTAACTGTGACCTCACGATCGGCGTGACCGTGTCCTCAGCTGGAAAGAGATCCGCTCCGGTGCCCGCCAGCACGAGCGCTCCGGTCCTCTCCGGATAAGTGGCCGCGAACCACACGGCAATCGGACCTCCCGCCGAGGAACCGATGACGTGAGCAGCGTCGATTTCCAGGTCGTCCAGGAGCCGGGCAAGATCCAGGGCCTGATTCGAAATCTCATAGCCCTCGTCCGGGCGCGACGATCTCCAACAGCCTCGGCGGTCATAAATCAGGAATCGAAACCGATCCACGAAATCCATCTCCCAATCCCAGTCCCCGGCTTCCTGGGCCCTCAGGTCCGCGTCGAGTGCCAGGGCCCTCAAATGCACGTCGAGTGACGGAAAGCCTCCGTGAATGAACGCGACGACCTCGCCACATCCTCGCACGTCGAAGAACAAACGGAATCCATTGAGAAATGCGCAGGGCACGTCGAGTCCTCCAAGCCGGGTTGAAAGCACCACCAAACCCTAGCCTGAATAATTCATTAAGAAAGGTTAGGAAAGTCGCTCGTACTCACCTTTTCTTGCCGCCCAAGAAAAGGTGACAAAAGAAGGGCTCCTGCCTGCCGCGCCCAACGCGGCGCAGGCAGGCCCCTCAAACGCCGGGGAGGCTCGGGCCGTGGCGACTCAGCCTCACTGGAAAGTATTGGCGCCGCGAATAGAATGAACTCCTCCCCCCGCCTGATGCCCACTGCGGGACCCGCCCCCACGCCGCGAATTTCCATTCGCGCCCACATCCGCACCCGCACCCGACCCCGTCCCACAGAGGGCCCCCCTAACCCCTGGGGAGGAGAAACGCCGAAGCAGCTGGAGAGCCGAAACGCCACGGCCGCGATGGCATCTGGCCCGAATCACTCGTGAAGTCTGAACAATCTGTCTAAATCCCGGGCTTTCCAGTTATTGCACCCAAACAAAGTTTTTCAGCTCAAATTGGATCACTGATTGTTCCACATAAAATTATGGAAATTTTCAGAAAATTTATAAATTATTCGCGCCAGCGGTGCTTCGCGCCATGCCTGGCGCGCACGAAAGCCCGCACGAGGCGCTGAAACTCGTGCGGGCTTTGTCTTGCGGACGCTCGGTCCGGCCTCGGCGGCTCGGTCTAATCTTCCTCCGACTCCGTCGACAGATCCACCTCGACGCCCCCCGGAGAGTCTGCCTCCACGCCGATCGGACCAGGCACCTCACCCCAGAACGTCTCCCGGGCACTCAGCCGGTAGACCACGTTTCTGTCCGTCAGATGGACCGTCGGCGACGGCTCGATCCGGACATAGCTCTTGCTCCAATCGCTCCGGGAGGACCCGAAAACGAAGACGCCGAGTATGTTCCCGTTTCCGTCAAACAGGGTGAGCTGAATGCCCGATGCCTCATCCACGGAATAGGTCGACCACCTGCCGGAATCCTCGGTCATTGCGGTGCTTCGCTTGGCTGTCAAGACATCGTCGAACAGTCCATCGATGCGGTCGTGCCGAATCTGCAGCGTATCGTGTCCTACGATCCGCCAGGCGCCATCTTCTTCGACCAGCTCCAGCTTCTCGCCGGCCTGATGAATCGCCACCTTCGCGACCGCATCCCTGTCGCCGGAGAAGATGCCGTCGGTCGGCGTCGTGTAATGACGCTTCGAACGCTGGACGTAAATCAGTCCAACGGCGAGCAACACGATCACGACGATCCAAAGCCTTCCCCTACCCATAGAGCGCCTCCAGGTAGCGGGATCGGGCAAGCTCCCGTCTCCACCTGAACATGCCGTATCCGACGACGAGAATCGGCGGCAGCAGAATATTCACCCACTTCCAACTCGCCCTTTCCGCATCGCCCAGCTCGGCGAGCGGCCGCGTCGTGATCTCCCTCGAACGAAGGGCGACGAGACCGCTGTCCCCCATCAGGAAGTCGACGGCGTTCGCGATGAAAACGAAGTTCTCCTCGAAGCCGCCTCCCCCGCTGTCATCGAAGAAATAGGAATCGCTCACGAGAATCACCCGGCTTACGTTCGACGTCGTGCTCGACGTCACGGTCGACAGGGCGGCCACGACCTTGCCCGGCTGATTCGTTCCCCTGAAGGAGGGATTCTCCACCGGGCGCAGGTTGTAAGACTCGCTCACGACGCCCGATCGATCCGACGTGACGAACAGGGGGGTGACGGCATTGGACAGGCTGTCGGATCCATTCGTCGCGATCTCACTGCTGAACAACAACCGCACCTGCTCGAGCCCCTCGACCGTCAAATGGTCTCCAAACGACTGTATGAGCGGAAAAAAGGGATACTGGACCTGGGAGTTCAGACGGAAGATGCCGCGCTGCTGGGTGACCGTGATGTGGCTGCACCGCTGGTCCAGAACCAGGTTCTCCTTCAAGGTGAATCCGAGGCCTTCCAGGAAGTCGAAAATATTCGACGCCACCGGACGACCCACCTGCGTCTGAAGGTCCGCCTTGATACGGCTCTGCGCAACAAACAGATTTCCGCCTCGATCCACGAACGTCCGGAGGTTCGTCAGTGCCTCGCTGCTGAGCGAATCCTCCACGCCGCCGATCAGCAGGAGCTGGACGTCTTCCGGCACGTCGGCGCCCAGATCGACCGTCCTCACGTTGTAAGACTGGCCCAGAACATCTCGAATATTCTGCGCACCGGCCTCGCCGTCGTCCACGGTTGCCAGCGCAATCGTCTGCTTGTCCTTCTCGACGAGCCGCTTCATTTCCTTCGTGATGTCGTACTCGAGCCCGGTCGTGGTTTGAATGACGGGGAGGGTGGCCCGGGCATCCCCGTAGAGGAACACCATGCCCATGAAGACGCGCTTCACTTCCAGCTTGTCGTTCTCGATCACCTGCAGCTGCACCGGCTGAATCCCGTATCGGCGGGCTTCCTGGATCAGGGCATCGTCGGTCTCCGGCTTGTAGATCTCGAAACGGATTTTCCCGTCCGAGTAGGCTTCATACTCTTCCAAAAGGTCCTGCAGGTAACGCCGATTGTTTCCGTATTGCCCCGGCAGGTTCTCCGTGAAATAGACTTTCATGATGAGTCGGTCGTCCAGCTTGCCGATCACGGCCTTGCTCGATCCCGACAGCGAGTAGATCTGGCTATCCGTAAGATCCAGCCGGAAAAAGAGATCACGAGAAACATAGTTGAGCACGACGACCACCGCCGCGGCGCCCACGAGAAACGCAAGGAAAGTCCGACGGTCGTGAACCTTCAACATCTGCTACCTCCACTTACGCATCTGCAGGACTTTGACCGTCACGGCCAGGAACAACCAGATGCCGCTCAAGAAATAGACGAGGTTACGAGAATCCACGACCCCTCGGGCAATGTTGGAGAAATGAAAGTTTACGCTCAGATATTGGACGACGTGGGAGATGTCCGAGGGCATGAACAGGAGGAGTTGATCCAGCATGTAGAGCACGAAGACGACGCAGACCGCGATGATCAGGGCGACCACCTGGTTGTCGGTGAGGCTGCTCGCGAACGTCCCGAGGGCCGCGTAAAACGACCCGAGCAGGATCAGCCCCAGGTATCCCGTCAGAACGGCGCCGTAGTCGATGCGCGTGCCCACGTAGACGAGTGTCGCAAAATGCACGGTCGTGAACAGCAGCCCGACGATGATCAGGGTCACGGCAGAGAAGTACTTGCCCAGCACGAACTCCAGGTCTCTGATCGGCAGGGTCGAGACGACTTCCATGGTCCCCAGGTTCTTTTCACGCGCGATGAGACTCATGGAGATGGCCGGTACGAAAAAGAGGTAGATGAGCGGCACGATGCTGAACAGCGACCGAAGGTCCGACTGACCGGACAGGAAAAAGGTGTTGCTGAAGAAATAGCCGTTCAAGATCCCGAACAGGACCAGGAAAATGTAGGCCATGGGGGTGTTGAAATAGGATTTCAGCTCTCTTTTGTAGATGGCCAGCGTGTTATGCACGGTCCGGCCCCTCCACCGTCAGGCCCCTGAACACATCTTCCAGCTGCACCCGCACCTGACTCATCTCCAGGATGACCCAATCGTTCCGTTTTGCAAAGTGGAAGATCGTTTCCCGCAGGTCCTCGGTCCGGTCGTACTCGATCGCGATGTTCCTTTTTCCATCCTGCTCTTTGACAGCGGTGACCGTGATTTCTCCCACTTCCTCTTCGAGCCGGTGGATGCTGTCCGGATCGGCCTGTTTCACCTCCAGCATCAGCCGGGTCCGGCCCCGGAAGCTGGACATCAGCTGATCCGGCGTGCCGTCCGCGACGATCTCCCCCTCGTGCAGGATCACGATCCGATCCACCGTCGCCTCGATCTCCTGCAGGATGTGGCTCGATATGATCAGCGTCTTTTCTTTTCCCAGCGACTTGATCAACTCCCTGATCTCGACGATCTGGTTGGGATCGAGGCCTGTGACCGGCTCGTCCAGCACCAGGATGTCCGGGTCGTGAATCATCGCGGATGCCAGCCCGATGCGCTGCTTATACCCCTTGGAACAGGTGTTCACGTCCATATGCACGACGCCGTTGAGTCCGCACTGCTGCACGACCCGGTCGAGCGCATCCTTGAATGCCGGACCCCGAATTTCACGAACCTGAGCCACGAACGACAGCAGGTCGTAGACGCGCATCTCGCCGTAAAGCGGGTTCAATTCCGGGAGATAGCCGACCCGTTTTCGGACCTCGACGGAGTGTTCATCGATGTCGAGGTCATCCACGAAGACATGCCCGGACGTCGGTGCGAGATAGCTCGTAATGATCTTCAACGTCGTAGACTTTCCAGCCCCGTTCGCGCCCAGGAAGCCGAGGATTTCCCCGTCTTTCACCTCAAACGTGATCCCCCGGACCGCTTCGATCGGCCCGTAGTGTTTTACGAGACTCTCAATCCGTATCATCCGGCTCGGCGCCTCCGTCCTGCGCGGGCGTAAACGACCTCCGGCCAACTTGACCCCAGGTCGAACGGTTACCGTCAACAATAAATTTCAGATAATTTAGGCCAAAATACCGATCCGTCAAGATCAAATTATCGACCGGACGGCGCCCCGACCTTGGACGCCGGATCGCGCCAAAAGTTGCCGGCCTGAATCGAAAACGCCGAACCGCATCGAGTTTGAGTTTGTCCCGGCGCTCGGGGTGCACTATCTTGCGAATGTCCACTTCCGCAGACAAATGACCGTTCCTCACCGCTTCCAACGTGCTTTGGAAAGGCACCGATGGGATCCGAAAATCCGGATAAACGCCAAAATCCACTCCCGGTTTTCGCGTAGAGGCCGCCGATGAAAATCGTGATCCGCGCCGGGGGGATCGGCGCCCGGCTTTGGCCCTACAGCCGGAAGAATCGGCCCAAACCGTTCCACGCCTTCGTGGGCGGCCAGAGCATGATCCAGACGGCCGTCGCACGCGTCGCTTCCCTGGCCGGCCCGGATGACCTCTACGTCTCCACCGGCGTCCGGACCGTGGCGCGGGTCCGCGAACAGCTCGTGGACCTCCCCGAAGACCACCTCTTTGTGGAGCCCGCCATTCGCAACACCGGTCCCGCCGTGGGACTCGAGTGCGCGCTGCTCGAGGCGCGATACCCCGGCTGTACGGTGGCGAGCCTCGGCTCCGACCATCACGTCGGCAGGCCGGACGAGTTCCGCCGCCTCCTCCGCGTGGCAGAGGCGGCGCTGGAAGAGATGCCCGAGACCCTTTTCACGATCGGCGTCAAACCGACCGCGGCGGACACCGGTCTGGGGTATATCCAGGTCGGCGACCCCCTCGGCGAGGTGTTGGAAGAACCGATCTTTGAAGTGAAGGGGTTTACAGAGAAACCGGACGAGGCGCAGGCTCGGGCCTACGTCCACAGCGGAGAGTACCTCTGGAACAGCAACATGTTTGCCTGGAAGGCCAGGACCATGCTCGATCTCTTTTCCAGATTCGAGCCGGAAATTTACGATATCCTCGACCGAATCCATCGGGCTGCGGCGCGGGGAAACGAAGCGGAAGTGATCGCCGACGAGTATCCCAAGATGAAGGACATTCCGATCGACAGCGCGATCCTGGAACGCGCGCAGCCGCTCGCGACCCTGAAGGCCGACATCGATTGGAGCGACATCGGCACCTGGGGCGCCCTGGGTGATCTGTTGCCGAAAGATCGCGAAGGCAATCTCCTCTCGGGAGACGTACTGGCCCTGGACGCGCACGACGTCACGGCCTACGCGCCCGACGGGAAGCTGATCGCGCTGATCGACGTGGAGGATCTGGTGGTTATCGATACGTCCGACGCCTTGTTGATCTGCCCCAGGGATCGGACACAGCGGGTGAAGGATGTAGTGAACCGGCTCAGCCGGGAACCAGGCCGCGAGCGATACACATGATGGAACGACAATGGCCCGGAAGCCTGTCATCTCTCCGGCGGCTCGCCTTTGAAGGATGGAAAGGAGCGCCGCATTCGTGGAGCTTACAGATCCGACACGGCGCCCCGGCCGGAAGTTGGGGGAGGCCGAGGCGAAGTTCAGCGAAATTCGAGATTTTCGAGTGAATGCGGGTTTCGCGGCTTCGGAAGTCCCTGCGCCCGGAGCGTGTTGTCTCTGAAGTCACAGGTGACCTTACGGAGCGATTGACTCATTTTTCCGGTTCGTTCGCCGGTAATTTCCAAAATAGAGGGGCTTGCCATGTTCAGCAGTATTCGCAGTGTGTGTGTGTTGACGCTTGTCGCTGCCGTGATCTGGGGCTGCGGCGGTGACCGCGTGACGACGTCGCAGGCGCCAGGGGCCGAGGACGCGATGGCCCGGCCCCTGGGCAAACTGGCGGTGAGTGGAAGTATGACACCGGCCGCGGTGCTGGCCCGCGTTCGGCAGGATCAGACGCCACTGAGCGGGGTCACCGTGGAATTCTCGCGTTCCGTCTCCGGGCGGGCCCCCAATTACGAATGGTCGGGCACGACCGATGCGCGCGGCCGGGCGCAGGTGGAGGTCGGGGGCGGCTCGGTGGGCGGCTACTATCAGGCCCGGGCCACACGAAATGGGAGCCTGCTGGGTTCGTGGTCCAGCATACCGATCAACCGTGGCTACGAAGTGATGCTCGATCTGCCCGTTGGCGGCAGGGCGCGCGTGACGGGTTCATCCGTGCGGGTTCTGGTGACGATTGGCGGGGGCGAGGCCGTTCAGATCCGTTCCCTGCTTACACATACCATCTCGGCGTCGCTTGGCAGACCGTCGCTTAACGCCGTCGAGCTGGCCGTTCGGGACTACGGCACCATCCACGGTCACCCGGTCGAACTCGGCGAGCCCGTAGACGGCATGTGCGGACCGGAAGGCGGACGCACGGGCGCGGAGCAGATTATCGCCGACCCACGGGTGCTGGGCGTCATCGGCACGTCCTGTTCGGGCGCGGCAGTGGCGGCTTCACCGCTGATCAGCGCGGCCGGTCTCGTGATGATCTCGCCATCCAATACCTCGCCGAGACTCACGTCCGACCTCGCGGGCAACGCAAGTACCGACTATCATCCCGGGTATTTTCGCGTTGCGATCAACGATCTCTACCAGGCGCGGGCAGTCGCCGATTTCGCATACAACGAATTGGGCCTGAGGCGCATCGTATCACTCGAAGACGGCGATCCGTACACGACGGCTCTCGTCGGCGCGTTTGGCGATGCATTCGTCGCCATCGGCGGCGAGGTTCCGGTCAGCGCCCGGATAGAGAAAGCGGAGACGGACATGACGGCTGTCCTCATTGAATTCGCGGAGGCGGGGCCGGACGGCATCTTCTTCCCTCTCTTCGACGAGGAAGGCATCCCTTTTGCCAAGCAGGCGCGGGAGTTCGACGGACTGGAAGGCGTGACGCTCATCACGGGCGCGGCCCTCCTCGATTCGGAGTTCCTCGCCACTCCGCAGTCGGAAGGTATCTACGCCGCGGGACCGGAGGCGGACCTCGGCTCAAATATCAATGTCGTAGCCGGCAAGAGCGTGGACGAAGTGCTCGCCGCGTATGAAGCCGCGTACGGCGGGTTTCCAGGCACTCCGTACTGGGCGCACTCTTATGACGCCACAACGCTGCTGCTCAGCGCCATCGAGTCCGTTTCGAGGCGGGAGGGCGGAAAGCTGATCGTAGACCGCAACGCGCTGCGCAGGGAACTCCACGCGACGTCCGGCTTTCAGGGTCTGGTCGGCACACTTTCCTGCGACGAATTCGGAGACTGCGGCACCGGACGCATCAACATCTACCACCACGCGGATCCGAGCATTACGGATCCCGCGCAACTGCCCGTGGTCTATCGGTTCGTGCCGCGAAGCTCTGAGCTGCCGTTCAATGGGTAAACACGGAGGCAGAGCCAGTCGCCTACCGGATTCCCGAGGCCGGCCACGTGTCCCTGGCGATTTACAACACGCTGGGGCAGCAGGTTCGCGTTCTGGTGCACGACAACCTCGCTCCGGACCAGTACCGGGCCAAGTGGGATGGCACGGACATGCCGGGTCGCGAAGTGTCCAGCGGCGTTTACTTCCATCGGCCGATTCATTCAAGCGGCGGCGGCGCCCGGCGGCGGCTCCTGGTGAAATGAGCGCCGTTCTGCCATAGTCCGGAGCGCCTATCCGCCCATTTCCGCGATACGCCGGGCCATCCACTCAACGTACGCTTTGCGGGTCATGCCGCGCCTTCGCGCCTCGCCGTCTATGAAAGCCGCGACGCCCTCGTCGAGCGTCATGTGGGCGCGAACGCTCCGGCCCGAGATACGGATCAACGGCACGGACGCAAGAGCCCGCCCTGCCGGAATTTTCACCCGCTCCAGGGCGCTTGGCGGCGTAATCGTCTCGCCCTCCTTTTCCGCCTCGATCGCACAATCGCGAAGCGCTTCCTCGGCGTTTACCAATGCCGCGTCAAGGGTGTTTCCCATGGCGACGACACCGGGAAGGTCGGGAAACGTAACGCCATAGGCGCCTTCTTCGCCATCGATCAGTGCGGGATATCGAGCCATGCGCGGGTCCTCCGTCGGGATCGATTATTCCAGCCAACCCGCCCTTCTCACGATGGAGCGGGCAACGCCGGGAGATACTGTTTCGTGCCTCGGGAGGGTAGTGATTCCCCTGATGCACGGGTGCCGAAAGATGTCGTGACCGGAGCCTCGGCGCGCCGGATACCATCCGTCCCTTTCCAGAAAGCGCCTGATCCGGTCCGTCTTGGTTTACATCACCGCCTCTCCCCTGCGATATATGCACCTTTTCCCTGGAGACGTCAACTCATTTCGTGCAAATGTTTGCACTTTTTCAGGCTCTCGGCTCTGATTTTGAACAGGCCGAATTTCAGGCAGCCGTCTATGCCCGGCCGGTCCCGCATTTTTTCACGGGGACACGGGTCATCGCCGTGCGCGCCACCGGCAATCCCGCGACGACGAGATCGCCGATACCGCCGTCGACGGTTCCGAGGATACGGTGTGGGGCGCGAACCATCCGAACATCTCGGACCGGGGCCTGCAGTTGAGCCGGTCAGTGCGCGCGCTGAAGATCTGGATGTCGGTGCAGACGTTCGGGATGGCGGCGTTCCGTCGCGCCGTGTCGAAGGGGATGGAGCTTGCCGCCCGCGCCGGAGAGTACGTGGCGGAGAGCCGGAACCTGGAACTCCTGACCCCCGTATCGTTGGGGGTGGTCTGTTTCCGCGTGAATCCTTGCGACGGGGACCGGGACGAGGCGGCCCTGGAAGAAATCAACAGGACGGTGCTTGCGCGCGTGTTCTGGGAAGACCGCGCGTTTCTTTCGTCGACGCTCCTGCACGGGACGTTCTCCCTGAGGCTGTGTATTATCAACCACAACACGACCTGGGACGACGTGCGGGAAACCCTGGAGACCGCCGAGCGGTTCGGACTGGAGGCCCTGTAACGTTTTATTGAGCGCGCCGCGGGCCGTCGCAACCGCTCGGCAGGCGCCAATCTGACAGAACTGCGGCGGATCAGGACGATCCTGAAACCATCCACGGGTCCCGCCGGTCATTCGAGTTTCGCGTGGATTCGCGGATGCTATGGATACGGCGACGCCAATTCGCGGTTAATCAGTTCAATCTGTTGAGGAAATCTACAATTTGAACAATCCGGCCGCTCCGGACATGTTCGATAAACTGTTGTGTTGAAAGATCCAAACGTCTCGTACATCGAGAAGCAACGGTCGTATCGTGAACAGCCAGTTTTTCGGCGACGATCTGGAAAACCACTTTTTGTTGGCCGAGGGGATGCCGTGAAGGTGAGGGACAAGATTGACGAGAGGTTCAAGAACCCCCACCCTGAGAAACACTCCTCAAGAAAATTCTTGTCAAAAGGAAGATGTTCCTATAGGATTAAGGGCAAACGGATGACACGACGGCGGCTGCCAAATGCCGTTCATTTGCCTCGAGGCAGTGAAGCTTGTCCTGATGGCTACCCTGGCTGAGACCTGGCTCATACGATGTCCGAAAAGCTCAAGATCTTCGCGCGTTTTAAACGAATCTTGGATCACGATAGGAGGAACTTCCAGGACATGAAGAACAGCAATCCGAGCGTGCCTGCTGGAGGCCCGAGTCACGAGCCACGCCACAAGACCGGATCAACGACCGTAATCGGGGCGAATACAATCGTAAAGGGCGATTTGTCCGGGGAGGGGTCCCTACGGATCGACGGCAAGTTCGAAGGTACGGTCGACCTGCCCAGCAGCGATGTCACGGTCGGCGAAACAGGTCAGGTGACTGTTGATATTACAGCCAAGGTGGTGACCATCGAAGGGTACGTAAAAGGTGAAATCAACGGCGTTGAGAGAGTCATTATCTCGAAGACCGGCCGTATACATGGCAATATCTCGAGCCCACGCGTGGTCTTGGAGGATGGTGGACAGCTCAGCGGCCGTATCGACATGAACCTGACGGACGTTGCGAAAGTAGCGGCCACGGCAAAGTTCCCGGTCAAAGCGACGTCCGTCGAGAAACCCGTTGCTCAGGCCAAAAAGACAGCCTAACGGATTCACCGATCATCGCGGCGGCGATGGCCATGGTGTGTGTTTGATCCAGACCCTCCGGAAGACGCCACCTTCATCATTCATGTTTACAGATCTACTGGAGAATGTCAGGTCGGATTGTCAGAGCCCTATTCAGGAGCCGAAAGTGGCATGGAGGCGCCGATTGAACAGACACGCGGCAGGTTCACTTCTCTTTCTTCAATATTGGGGCACCTCGACTTCGAAGGGCCGTTCACCGTGATGGACGTCGGACCCGGCATGTCGGGGACCGTTAGTTTCTTCAACCAGTTCTCATGTCGCTTGTACTTCTTGGATCTTTTCGACAAACCACCGGATGCCGGCCACGTTCCCTTAAAAAATATACCGGCGGGTGAGCGGTTTGACGTTTGTCTTCTCTGGGACTATTTGAACTTCCTGGACAAGGAACACTTTACGCTTTTTGTCCGGGCACTGCGTTCTTTCATCCATGACGAGACGCTCATCCATCTATTTGTTGCGTATTCTTCATCCTTACCCCTAAGGAGACTGCGTTACGGAGTGGATGAGGGCGGTTCGATCAGCTTGAAACCGGATGACCGGGCGCTCGTGCCGCATCCGCGTTCTCGATCTGAAGTGATGTCTGCCGGGCCGCAACTCACCGCCAAGCGTGCGACACTGCTGCAGGAAAACGCCTTGGAAATGTTGCTCGTGAACGATCGCCGTTGAGCAACTTTCTTCAGCAGCCGGATGGCCGCGATAACGGAAACCCCCACATCACTCGGACCGTTGTTACGCCATTTGCCAGATCGAGCAGCAGATCCCTTGCTTGGCCGCTTGGATGTACCGCATATCAACGAAACCGCGCACGAGAGATTTGCCCGATGCATCAATTTTGATCGCCTGTTCGGGCACGGCAGCTTGGCCTGCGGTACCCACCTTTTATTAACATCCATTTGTAACTCATCTGCCACAGTCTGACGGGTTCGTCCGGGCGTTTTTAGAGATGCGTTTTGCGACATTTCTAAAACCTCCAGGTCGATCCGGATACGGCTATAACATACGTATATTCAACAAGTTAACTTCGGCCTCATTGAAGCGGTGTGATCGGGAAACGTCCCGAAAAAATCACCCGGATTTCCGCGATCCTTGGATCGCCTGCCTGCGCCGAGTCGCCTGCCTCGTCGGCAGACAGGTGCACGGCAGGCAGGCGGCCTCATTGAAGCGCGTTGCGGATCGGAGGTCAAGTGCACGTGCGCTACGAGAAGTTGGGCCGAGACGTTCGCCACACTCGGATCGTCAAGATGGCGATGCGCCGCTTGGGGACCGACCCGGACCTCGATCGCGTGCAGATTCACCGCGGCAACGCCGGCTACGGCTTTTTGCTCAATCTTTGTCGGCTGGTGAGTCGCCGCCCTTTCCCGGAACACCGTTGCTGGACGGAATAACACGGAAAAACCCCCAAGTCCGTCACCGGTCGCACGAGGGATAAAACCCGGGAGCGGGCGAAGCCCTCTACAACAAAAGTTGCAAGTTTTTCCGTACAATGATGATGCTGGACGTTAAAGCGCGGAGAATCCATCTCCGCCCGCGCAGCGGGTGACCTGTTGTTCCGTGGGGTTTGTACGGGACAACAGGGGACGCCTGGTTCTGGCGTTCGAGGTTGATGGTGAGCGGTGCGTTTCTTGCCGCGAACAAACCCTCAACTCCCAGACCGTTCGCGTGACAGGAGGACCCATCAAGCTGCGGGCTATTCCGCACCGTCGTTGCATTTGTAGGGGCAACCATTATGGTATGCCCACGTAATGGCGCAGATATCGCCGGTTGACATTGCCGGTCCATATCGCTAACCGCTTTTTGCTGCCTGCTGTACGCTATCTGCTGATCTCTATACCCAAGGAACCCGCCGGAGGCAGGGAATTTGGTGAGATGTGGATTTTGAATCTGGTTTTTGCCTTTTGCTTCAAGGTATCTGCTGTACGCTGACCGCTGAAAGCTACTTGCTGCCGTCTTGCGTTCTTCTTCGAAAAAGTTTATCTTAAGTTAAACTCTAGCCTGAATAATTCATAAATTTGCTGAAAATATTCATAATTTTATGTAGAACAATCAGTGATCCAATTTGAGCCAAAAAACTTTGTTTTGGTGCAATAACTGGAAAGCCTGGTATGTACGCAGATTATTCAGATTTCACGAGTGATTCGGGCCAGATGTCATCACGGCCGTGGCGTTTCGGCTCTCTAGCTGTTTCGGCGTTTCTTCTCCCCAGGGCTTAAGGGGGCCCTCTGTGGGACGGGGTCAGGTGCGGGGGCGGATGTGGGGGCGAATGGAAATTCGCGGCGCGGGGGCGGGTCCCGCAGTGGGCATAAGGCGGGGGGAGGAGTTCATTCCTTTCGCGGCGCCAGTCCTTTCCAGTGAGGCTGAGTCGCCACGGCCCGAGCCTCCCCGGCGTTTGAGGGGAGCCCTTCTTTTGTCTACTTTTCTTGGGCGGCAAGAAAAGTAGAGCATGAGTGACTTTCCTGGCCTTTTTATGAATTATTCAGGCTAGAAAGGATCCGTGATGCCAGAGATTATCAACGCCAAACAGCTTCGAACGCGTCTGAAGGAGGTCGTTGCAAAGGTGCGGCACGGGGAGCGCTTTACGGTGCTTTACCGCAGTCGTCCGGCTTTTGACATCGTCCCCGTTGGCAGTCCAACGATGGGAAGCACGCCGCTCGAATCCGATTCCCTCTACCAGGCCCCGCCTGTAGGCGCATCGGAATCCGGGGACGTTGCCGCACGGCATGACGAGGTGTTGTACCGGTGAAAGAAATGTTCGTGGATACGGCGGGATGGGTTGCGGCGGCGGACGGCCGCGATGCTGCGGGGTCCGCTGTGCGGGAGGCTCGGGACCGCTGGCTGTCGTCCGGAGGTCGGCTGACGACGACCGACTACGTCATCGACGAGACGCTCACGACCATCCGGTTCCGCCTTGGTCTCGATGCCGCCGAGGCCTGGTGGGTCCAAATTGACGGTTCATCTCGTCTGAGGATCGAGTCCATGGACGAAACGCGAAGAGAACAGGCGCGGTCACTGTTTTTCGGATATCGGGACAAGGAATTCTCCTATACCGACTGCTGCAGCTTCGTTCTCATGCGGAAATTGCGAATACAACGGGTAATGACGCTGGATCATCATTTCCGACAGATGGGTTTTGAGGTTGTCCCTTGAACCGGCTAGACGCAAGAAGGAAAAAGTGAGAAGGGTTGGTAACGTTGTCGGATGAGACGCCCGTATCCTGATCCTTGATTTCAGGAAGCTCAAGGAGAATTCGACAGGGAGTCCCTTCCGCCCGGAACGGGCTGGCGAACGGGGTAAACCGCGAGGATGGGACGCGAGACACAGTAGGCAGTGTTGGCCGCTTGCCGAACCTGGAGACTGCTGGTTGGGCGTTGATCAGCCGGCAGTCTGGTCTTCGCACCGGGGGCGGCCATAAAGCAGAAGCCCGTTGACCGGCCCTGGTGGCGCGGGAAATGCTGGTCGCAGGTTCGCGTAGCTGAGGGCGATTTGCTCGCGGATGGTCGTTGGCGGTTTCGGCATGGCTCCCCGCGCCCTGATTGGCGTTCGCATCGCGTTCGGGTCATGAGGTCGTGGCGTCGTGCGTATAGCAAGAAAGCTTGCAACGCGGGACGTACCGGGTTTCACCCATCAACGACGGTCTGGTAGTAACGGCAGACATCGCTGATCGGGCAGACGTGGCACGAAGGGTTTCGCGCCGTGCAGACAGATCTTCCGAAATCGATCAGATCAAGGTGGAACCCTCTGGCCTTTCCCGCGGGAATGAGCCCCGCAAGCTCCAGGTGGGCCTGCTCTCGACCCACGCGTTCGCCGATCACCCCCACGCGGCGTAACACCCTGTGCACGTGCGTGTCCACGGCGCACAAATCGCGGTCAAAGGCGAACGCGAGGACGATGTAGGCCGTCTTCAGGCCAATGCCCCTGTGACGGATCAACAGCTCGACGGCGGCCTCATCCCCGAGCTCGTCCACAAAACCCAGGTCAAACCCTCCCGTTTCGCATTCCAGCCACCTCAGGAACGACAGAATCGTCCGGCCCTTTTGATCGGACAGCCCCGCCGGTTGAATGGCAGCCCTGACCCGCCGCAGATCGGCCCGCGCCACCTCCTGCCAGGTGGAAAACTGCTGCCTGAGACGCTCGAAGGCCCGGTCTCGATTCAGATCGGTGGTGTTCTGAGAGAGGATCGTGCGGACCAGCACGTCGACGGGATCCCGGCCCACACGTTCCTGATCCCGGCCCACGCCGCCGTAGCTTCGGTCCAGGACGCGAAGCATCTTTCTCACAAGACCTGCTCGAATCCCTGCATCCCGGTCCATTTCCGGCAGCATCTCCTGATAGCGAACGGCCTTGTTCTACAAACGGTTGTCTTTGTTCTCCACCTTGACACGCCAAGTGCTTATCACGATATTTCCACAAGCGATCCGATCGGAATCGATCTTATCATACGACAGCCAACCGACTTGCAGACGAAGAACGGGCGCAACCGGGTGCTTGAATCGCACAACTCAGAGAAGGTCCGGCCGAAGCGTGGCCCCCTGCCGGCCGACCTCGTCCGAAATCCCCCCTCGTAGCGCATTCTATGGACGTCGATCTCAAATTTCTTGAATCGGGAAAGGCCATCAGAGACCCGATATGGGGATCTATCCACGTCCCGTGGGACATGGTCTCCCTGATCGACACGCGGGAATTCCAAAGGCTTCGAGACATCTCTCAGCTCGGACACGTGCTGCTCGTCTATCCCGGCGCCCGGCATTCCCGCTTTGAGCATTCGCTCGGCGTCTTTCATCTTACCGGACAGTTTCTGGGCCAGCTGCTCAGGGCGGAGCAACCTCTCGACATCGACTTGGAAGACGCCAGAGTGCTTCTGGCCGCGGGTCTGCTCCACGACATCGGCCATTATCCCTTTTCTCATCTGTTTGAGGAGATGCAAACGTTCTTCGTGTATCACGAAGAACGTGGCCGACAGATCCTCATGGACCCTGCGACCGAAATTCACGCGGCGCTTGTGGAGACAAACATCGATCCCCTGAGAGTATCCAACGTGATCGACTACAAGAACGAAAAGGTGGAGATCCCGGCCCGGGACCTCAGGCTCGCCCATATTCTGAGCGGTACGCTCGACCCCGACAAGATCGACTATCTCCTTCGGGATGCCCGTTACTGTGGCGTCCCGTTCGGCGAGAGCGTCAACCGGGACCGCCTCGTGCGATCGATTACGTTCGACCCCGCGAGTGAACGGCCGGCCATCACCTATAAGGGCGTCTCCGCCGTAGAAGCCCTCATCTTCACAAACTACCTCATGTACAGAAACGTCTACTGGCACCACGCGGTGCGTTCCGCGAACGCCATGCTCAAGCGTGGCATACAGGATCTGCTTGCCCATCCTGAATGCCGCTTGAAGGAGACCGATTTCGATCGGGCGACCGAGGCAGACCTCATCCATCGCCTGGAAAGGGAAATGGAGCGCTTCGGTGTGGATCGACGTTCAAACATGATCGCCCGCCTCAAACGGAGGAAGCTCTACAAGGTCGGGAGTGTCTTTTTTTCTCACGAACGCCAGCCCGGTCTGATGAAGATACTCGCCTACCTGTATTACCACCCGGAACAGCGCCGAAAACTGGAGACCCGGCTTTGTAACACGTTTTCCGAAATGATCGACGTGCCGCTGAGATCAGACGAAATCCTGATCGATATCCCCCGCTTCGGCAAAAGCCCGGAGGTCGACTTGAGGGTTTTTTTTGGATCGCATATCCCGACAGGGAAATCCGATCCGCTCTCCTTCGACGATCCCGAGGTCTCCTTGCTGAAGGATTACCTCATTGGCAACTTCGAGGCCCAGGCCAAGGTTGTGAGAGTCTTCTGCTCAGACAAGCCCCTTTTGTTGAGGGCGGTAAGAGCGAACATCAAGGATCTGCTGAACGCCGAGGCGGGGCAAATGTCGGGCTTCCCTCACAGCGAGATTCAGGTTTGACAAACGACTCTGAAACACTTACTTATCGTATGACAGATCTACGATCGGAACACCCGGAACCTAACCGGCGAAGCTGAGGAGAGCGTTTGCCCGTAAGCCGACACCTGACGTTCAAGGTCATCACCCACGACGCGCATCGGGTCTGCAAATTCCATCTTTCGAAGCCTTCCTTGTGGGGGATTCTGGCACTCGTCACCGCCGGCATCCTTTCGTTGTCGTTTTACGGGGTCGGGTATTACACGAAGTGCAGCCAAGAAGTCAAGCTGGCCGCGATGCGGAGTGAAAACGCAGAATTGAGGGACCGTGTGAAATCGGTTCAGAAAACGCTCGATCACACGCACGACCGCGTCGATGACTTCTCCAAAACAGACCGCGTGATGCGGTCCTGGACCGGCCTGCCGGAGCCGGGGGAGGACGTGAGGAAGATGGGTGTGGGCGGCTTCGCCGACCCTTCCCCTCCGTGGGGAGGCAAAGTCTCGGCGGCAACCTCTCGAAGCTTGATGGAAATCCATTGGCGGATGGACCAGATCCTCAGGGAGGCCCGTTTTCTGAGCGCCAGTTTCGACAGCATCGGCGTTCTGCTCGGCAGAGACGAGGCGTTGAGACGCCATACACCCTCGATTCTACCCGTCTCCCCAGACGCTGGATGTTGGACCTCGTCCAGATTCGGCTACAGAACAGACCCGTTCACGGGACAGCGGCGTTTCCACAACGGAATCGACCTCGCGTGCCACATGGGAACACCGATCCTGGCCACGGCGGACGGTGTCGTAGGCAGGGCAAGCTTGGGCCTGCACCGACACCTCGGGTTTTACATTGCGATAGATCACGGTCACGGTTTTCGTACCGTCTACGGGCACTTGCGGAGAATGCCGACACTCAAGGTGGGCCAGACGGTCAAACGGGGCGAAGTGATCGGAGAGATGGGCAAGTCGGGCAAGGCGACCGCCCCTCACGTACATTATGCCATCAGCGTTGATGGGCGTGCTGTAAATCCGAAGCGCTACATCTTCTATCAAAGAGGCGTTAGCCCGGTCTTCTAGGCGCGCAAGGCATACCGCGCAGTCGAAAGGAGGATCCGTCGGTTCCTCCTTTTTATTTGTGAGCCATTGCGAGCAGAAGGCATCCGATGCCCAGGAAGAGCAGGTTGGGCGCCCACGCCCCCAAAAAGGGGTGCACCAAACCGTTCCATCCCATCGTCCTGCCGAGCTGGATGCATCCGTAGAAAAGGAACGAAGCCAACAGACAGATCCCAAACTGCAACGGCCTGCCCGTTGCCCGAAATCGAGAAGCAAGGGGCAGGCCGAAGATCACCATGACGAAACCGGCAAATGAAAAGCTGATCCGAAGGTGGCGCTCCACCAACTCCCGATTCGCATCCCGCCCGTGTCGCATTTGCCGCCGAATATAATCTCCAAGTTCTGAATAGCTCATCTGCTCGATCGTTCGATACTTCCGGGAAAGATCAGCGGGAAGACTCGCCAACGTTTCCCCTGGCATCTCCCGGAATCTTCTTACCCTCTCGACCTCGCCCGCGTCAAAATCTCTCACCTCGCCGTTGAGGAAGTGCCACCGCTCCTCCTTCCAAACCATGGCATCCGCGCTTGTCTTCCGAACCAACTTCCGCCCCTTGTATTGGTCGACCGTAACCTGCACGCCTCGGCGCGCCTCAGGGCGATATTCTCTCACGGACATGATCTGCCCGTCTACATCCCGGATCGTCACCTGCGACATCACGAACGGTTTGACAAAGGGATTTTCGCCCTTATCGATCGCCAGCCTCCGCCGGTTGGCCGTGGGAAGGACCGAGTCGGAAAAAAAAAAGGCGGCGATGCTCAGCAGGAGGGCAAACAGCTGCACGGGCAGCAGAATTCGATACAGGCTCGCACCGGTCGCCTTCATCGCCGTCAGTTCCTGGCGACGCGCGAGTCCGCCTACGCTGAACAGGCTGGCAAGCAGCAAAGACATGGGGAGAATCAGGACGGCGACGTAGGGAACATACCAGAGATAGTAGGTGACAATCAGCCCAACTTCCACATCTCGATCGATAAAGGCCCCAAGTCGATCCACGAGGTCTATGACGATGAAAATCGCCAGGAAGCATACAAGTCCCAGACCCAAGGGAGAGAGAAACTGCCTCAGGACGTAGCGGCTCAGGATAGGCATACGCGCCTCCCCAACGCACGGAGGGGCTTGCCTGTCACAAGCCCCTGAGACATCCAGACGCCGGTCGCGCCCACAACCAGGTTCGCCGCCCACATGGACAGCCAGGGCGAAAGATAGCCTCGGTCAGCCAACCGCTCTCCGCCAATCAGAAACGCCCAGTAGAACAGGAAGAAGACAATGCTGATGCCGGCACCGACGCCCGCGCCCCTCACTTTGACCTGAAGGCCCAAAGGGGCGCCGACCAGAACGAACACCAAGCACGCGGCGGGTATGGAAAACTTTTTGTGGACCTCGACCCAGTTGCGGTCGGCCGCACGCTGCTTGTGTCTTGCAAGCGCCGCGTCAACCTTGGCCTGGGCCAACCATCCCCGCAACCCGAGCGGGGCCCGTTCCCCGGGCACGTCCCCAAGCAGGCTTGCTTTCAAGAAATCGACGAGATACGCCTTTCGGTCCGCCTCCAGTTGACGGAACTCCTGCCCGTACGCGGCGGCCCGTTCGGAAAGCATGCTGATGCTCATCTCCCGATCGTTGCGATAGCTCGAAACGGTGCGGGACAGTCGTCGCCCGGCCTTCCCAAGTCGCAACACCTGCTTCTCGAACCTGGCCTTCACGTAGATGCCGGGATCGGACGCGTCCACGCGATGAATTTCACCTTTCCGGAGCACGAGCGAGACCTCGTCACTCCGGTCATCATAAGAGAGCCGGCCCCGATCGGCAAAAATCGTCACGGGATATCCGGTGCTCTTGTACCGGTAGATGATCACCTGCTCCAGCGCTGAGCTCTTCTGATCGATTTCGCCGATCAGGATCTTGTAGCTGTCAAAATCCTTGATGAAGATTCCCGGCTCAAGTGCAACGGAAGGCTGCTTCCTCCGAATATCCGTGGCCAGCAGCCGGGCGCGATGGTTGAACTCCGGCAGAACCCGGTCGTTGAACAGGACCAGAGCGGCCCCGAGCAGTCCTGCGCACACCAAGACCGGCCAGATCAACTGGTGCAGCCCGACCCCGAGCGCTTGCGCCGCAATCAACTCGTTGTCTCCGCTCATACGCCCGAAGGCCATCAAGGTGCCGCCCAGCACGGACATCGGGACGGCAAGGGCCGCCATCCAGGCCGTGTTCAGGAAAAAAAGCTCCAAAACGACGACCCAGTCCACACCTTTTCCAAGGATGAGATCGAGCATCTGCAGGACCAGGTCTACGGTCAGCAGGAATATGATCACGGCGAAACTGAAGAAGAACGGCGCCAAGTGCTCGCACAGCACGTAACGCTTCAAGCGCATACCATATCTCCATCAGGGAACCTGATTTCCGGTGGCGGGTTAAGTTAAATATAGCCGTTTTAAACGTCTGGTGAAAGGTCTTTCTCCCTGAAACGGAGGCTGGAGCCGTCTGGGTCCGGCCTCTCTCAGGAAGACTCTCGGGCCGTTTCCCCTTGATCTTTCCATGGGGTTGGGGTATATATACTTTTGATTTTTTCCAGGCAGCATCTCCATTCTTTCTTCCCGAAAATTTGATCCGTTTTTCCCAATCTTGCGCGCCTTCACCCCGGCTTCGGCCCCCAGATGCCCATGAACTCGAAGGGTAAACGTATCCGTTCTATACACATAGTTTGGGTACGAAGTCGACGGGCTTCCTCAAAAGGGCGCCCGGGCGTCGCGTGGGTCGCGCGTCAGGTGCCGTGGGTCCTCCTGGCCCTATGGACGGCCGAGGAGGCTCTGGGGGCGCCGCCGAGTATCCAGATTCCGTCGCAGCATCCGACGCTCGATGCCTTCCTGACGAAAAAGAAGCCAAAACGGCACCCGTCCGCCCGGACCGACCCCGGCCGCTTCTTCGACACCGGCGTGCGCCCGTTCAACGGCGATCTCCGCGCCGTGCTGTTCTACGGCGAAGTCGGAGGACAAATCTACGGCCTCCCCGCCCTCCTCTCTCTCGAAGAATTTGCCGCCTATCAGCACGTCACGGACCGCAAGCGGCTTCTGGACGAGGGTCTGGCTGAGGAGCCCAGGATGGCGCCGGGTGAGGGGGGAGGGCTCCTGAACATCAAGATCCCCGTCAAAGTGCCCAAAGGTCTGAGCGCGATTACGGGAGAGGGGGAGACAGACATACGAATCACCGGATCACGCCGGATCGACCTGGATGGAATCAGTAACTATACCACGGGACAGGCGCAAACCCGTGGACGCAACTCGAAGTTCCCGAGCATCGACTTCGAACAAGATTCCCAACTCAATGTGCAAGGCACGATCGGAGAGCGAATCACGATTGCGCTGCAGCAGGACAGCCACAGCCGGGTCGAGCTTGGGGAGTCGCTGAGCCTGAGGTACGACGGAGACGAAGACGACATCATCCAAGAGATCGAAGCCGGAAGCACTTCGCTGCGGCTTCCCGGCGCGCGGTTGGTCGGGTTCTCCGCTCAAGGCCGCGGCGGCCTGTTCGGGATCAAGGCCAGAGGCCAGCTCGGCGGGCTGAACCTGACGGTCGTCACGTCTCAGGACAAGGCGGCGAGCAATCGAAGGACCTTTCAGGGGAAGGCAGAGGAGTTCGCAACCGAGGTCCGCGACTACCAGTACCTTGAAGATACCTATTTCTTCCTGGACGAGCGGTACCGAGACAGGTTTCCGAACGACCCCTCCGAAGCCGACCTCGTGGATACCCATTCGATACGGGTCTTTATCAACGATTTCAACGACATCAACGACCTGGATGACCGGGCCGGTCCCGGTATCGCCTACGCCTTTTGGAACGACGCGAGTCAGCCAACCGATGCCCAGGGCGACCCGATCATCGGCGGCGGCTCGGGACCCACGACAGACCTGAATCTGTCCGGAGGCAGAATCGTGGAAGAAGGTTTTTTTCACGAGTTGAGCACGGAGAAGTTCCTCGTCGACGCCCGGGGCTATCTCATCATGCGATCCGGGCGGGTCAACCGGGGGTTCGTTCTGGCCGTGGCCTACCGCACGGTCGATGGACGGGAGTTCGGGGATATCGGATTCATACCGGACGCCGCAAATCCGGACGAAAAAATCGAGCTGAAGCTGATCAAGTCGCGGCAACAAAGACCTGACGATCCCAGCTGGGAGCTGTCCTGGCGAAACGTCTACGGGCTCGCGGGCAGAAATATCGAGCCGGAAGGGTTCCAGGTTCAAATCGTTCGGGACGTGCCGGGTCGGGAGCAGGTGGACAATCAGGGCGGCACGCCTTATCTGCAGATCTTCGGGCTGGACACCCACACCAACGGGTCATCAGCCTCCTCCCCTCCCGACAACCTGATCGATATCGACGGAGGGAACAACCTCCCGGGCCTCAACCTGGCGCTCGGACACCTGGTCTTTTCACAGCTGGAGCCGTTCGGGTCCGTGTCCGGCGGCGCGGGGGGGTTGGATGACGACGCCCGCGTCCCCGAAATTTACACGACCACAAACAACCAGACCCGCAGCCTGAAGAGCCGATTCATCCTGCGCATTCGGTCCAAGAGCCGGGCGACTCAGTACACCCTCGGTCCTGGCATCGTCGAGGGAAGCGAAGAGGTGATCTTGAACAACCGGCGCCTCGCCCGCGGAAGGGATTACCAGATTCAATACGAAATCGGCACCCTTAAGTTCATCGGAGACGCCACGGATCTCGTCTCTGATCCGGCCGCAAACCTTAGAATCAACTACGCATCGAAGAGCCTGTTCGGCCTTGGGTCGCAGAAAAGCCTCGTCGGTGTCCGGGCCGAACACCCGCTCGGCGGCAATCAGTCGCTGCTGGGCATGACCCTGCTTTACAGCAAACAGGGAAGTCCGTCGCATCGCGTGCGCGTGGGTGAGGAGCCGGCACGCACCCTGATCTGGGACACCAACGCCAGCCTGCATTTCCAACCCGAGTTCATGACCGATCTCGTGAACAAGCTCCCCTTCGTCGCAACCGAGGCGCCGTCCAGGCTCAACATCGAGGCGGAAATCGCGCAGAGTCTGCCCAACCCGAACACGAAGAACGTCGCCTACATCGACGACTTCGAAGGGGCTCAAAACAGGCTGGGTTTCGGCGTTTCAAAGCTCGGCTGGTCGCGCGCCGGCACGCCGACCCGGGAGGGCAGCGGGCTGTCCCTGCCACAGGCAAGGCTGACGTGGTACAATCCGGTTCGGGATGATCGAATCAACCTGTTCCATATCCAGCCGAATCGAGAGGACATTCCGCTCGATCAAAGCCTCGTGGACGTCCTCGTGTTGAGATTCGAACCCCGACGAACGAGCGGCTTTCCGGTGACGACCCGGGACCCGAACGCCGGGAGCGCGGAGGCATCTTGGGGAGGGATTATGCGGTACCTCGGAGGGTTCGACCTCTCCAACTCCAAGTCGATCGAGGTCTGGGTGCGGGGGAACGCCGGCGTGATGCATATCGATCTGGGCGAGGTCGCGGAGCGCGTCAGTCTCCCGCTCGATCACACGGAACACAACCCGCCCCCATCGGGCTTTCGCACGGAAGACGAGGAGCTGCCCGGCCTGGGCACCGGAGACCAGCTGGCTTCCCCGGAAGAGGACATCGGTCTCGACCGTCTCACCGACGCCCAGGAGGCCTCGGTCTTCAAGCTGATCTACGGACAAGATGCCGTGCCGCCCTCAGATCCTTCGGGGGACAACTTTTCGGACGTGGACCTCGACGAGAGCAACTATTCGAACCGTTATCCTCCCGGCGTCAACGGTTCCGAGGGCAACAACTCCGAGCGGAATGCCCTCCCGGACACGGAAGACTTGAACCGAAACGGCATCCTGGACGTCACGAATCGATATTTGCGCTACAGCGTCGACTTGGCGACCGACCAGGGCTTCAACCCGACCACGGGCCTCTACGACGGCCCGATCCTCCGGGTGGAAGGGACGCAATCCGATTCGAGCAGCAGCCCGTGGCGACTCCTGCGCCTTCCGCTCCGGGGGGATGACGCGCCCCGGTCCGCGGAGGGGGCGGCCGACCCGACGTTTGCCGATGCCGTCGACTTCGTACGCCTCTGGGTTGAGCACGACGAGCCGACGGCGATGCAGCTCTACGCCTTCGACGTCGTCGGCAGCAATTGGCTGGAGGACCCGGTTCCGGTCACGTCCGGAGAGTTCAGCGTGGCCAGCATCGGAACGGACAACACCGTGTACGAGGCCCCGCCCGACATCGAGCTGGAAAAAGACCCACAGACCGGCCTGGAGCAGCTGGAGCGCTCTCTCGCCTTGCAATTCGAGGATCTCGCACCCGGGGATCGGGTCTCCGCCTCGCGAGCCCTGCTCCAGGGCCAGAACTACACCCGCTACCGTTTGATGCGCATGGACGTACACGGGGGAAACCCCAGCAGCCCGACCCACATCCGCAACTTTCCGGCCGTGGAAGACAGCGCATCCACGGGGGGGAGCCCGGTGGAGCTGTTTATCCGGTTCGCGCCGATCGCCGAGGACACGCTGAACATCTACGAATACCGGTCCCCCACCTACAGGGGCTGGGCCCCGGAGGCGAATGCCGCAACCATCGATCTGGAGCTGCTGTCTCAGCTGAAAGGCCGGCTCTCGGACCTGAAGCTTTCCGGGGCCGCTTCCGACAGCCTCACGCTCTCGCTCTCGTCCGGGGAATACTTCGCCCGATTCAACGCGGACGACAACAGCATCGGGACTCGGGACGAGAAAGGCAAGTTCTATTTCGTTCGCGGGAATCCGTCCCTCTCGAGTATCAGGTCGTTCACGATCGGCGTTCGCAACCGGGGCACGCGGACGCTGGATGGCAAGAACGAGGTCTGGGTGAACGAACTCAGGATAGATGAGATCCGAAAGAAGCGAGCACTGTCCGGAGTCTTCAACCTCCAGGCCACCCTGGCGGACCTGGGCAACCTGTCCGTCGAGCTCGAGCGGCGCAGCGGCGACTTCCAGGACCTCCGGGGCCGCGCCTCCGGAAACACCACCAGCCGGTTCCGCGTGAACGGTCAGGTGAATCTCAACAAATTCCTGCCGAGCGGCTGGAATGCCACGATCCCGGTGAGGTTCAACTACAATCGCTCCGCGTCGGTCCCGCGCATCAGACCCGGGTCCGATGTCGTCCTCACCTCGGAACAGCAGCGTGACGAGAGCAATGTTCAGTCCAACTCCCTGCTCAACATCACCCTCAGGAAGCGACCCGCGCCCAGGAATCCAAGCCTGTTCGCGCTTCTCTTCTTCGACAGGATCAATGCGTCCATGAGCCTCTCCAGGAACAACTCCGAGGGCGGCGCGATCACCCGCAGAAGAATCCGCAAGACGGAGAACCTGAACGGGAACTTTGCTTACGAGCTGAGACCCACGCAAAAGGGGGCGCGCATCTTCAAGTGGCTGCCCCTGTTCAAGCGGGTGAGGCAAACCGAGGTCTTCTACTTTCCCGAAAACGTCCGATACACGGCGCGCGTCAGCCGCAACCTGAACGACCAGCGAGCCTTCACCGCGGTCGTGGGCGACACCTCGGATCTTACCGAAACCCGCCGAGAGACATTCAGCATGAACGAAGTCTACCGTGTCACGATGAAACCCTTGAGAAGTCTGAATGCCAGCTACAACCTCGAACTGAATCGCGACCTGCGAAACGGGTTCGGCCTCACCCGGCTCCAGTTCGGGCGGGAAACGAACCGTTCTCAGCAATTCGGCTTTGGTTACACGACCCGGTTGCTCTCCTGGGTCAACTTCAGCAGCCAGTACAACGCCACCTACCGGGAGCGGCTTGAAACAGGCGGGCAGACCGTACCGGGCGGGAGCCGACGCAAGGGGTTGACCGTCAACGGCAGCAAGAGCATCAACGCCCGGACGAGCTTCAACCTCCCCCTCCTGTTCCGGAGGCTCAAGGGAAAGCGGACCGAAGGGTTCTCGCTCCGTCGCGTCGTGGGAAGCGTTGGCAGTTCGTTCCAGGCGCTGACCACTTCCGTCGGACAAACCAGCACGTTCAACCTGTTCGGGTTGAAGCAGAGGCCCCGCCTCCCGTTTCAGTTCGGGTTCTCGGACACCACAACCGTCGATCGATTCGGTTCAAGCGGGGTGACCCGCGTGGACAGGCGGGCTCTCAAAGACAACGCAATGTTCTCGACGGGGTTGAGATTCCCGGGCGGCCTCAGCGTCCAGACGTCCGGCAGCTACACGCGCAACCGCAACTTCGGCAACGTGAATACCGAACAGGAGACCCGCACCCTGCCCCGCCTTACGGCCAACTGGCGAGGCCTGGAGCGGCTCCCCCTCCTACGTGCCGTGCTGGCCAGTTCCAGTCTTCAGCTCAACGTGGCGAAGACCCATACCCAAATCGGAGAGGGCGGGCTGGATACGCTCTCCGTCACGAGCGACAGCCGGAACACGATCTACAGGCCGCTCTATCAGTGGACGGCCCGGTTGAAGAACAAGATGACCTTGAACTTCAGAGGCGATCAGAGTGAGCGGACCGACCTGCGGTATCAACGCAACGTCGGAGATGAGGCGCCGCCCCTCCAGACCCGGCTGCTCGGCAAGACGATCACCGACCAGTCAGATTTCAAGAGCACGCTCACTTACTACTGGAAGCCCGGGTTCCTGGAGAGCCTTAAGGGCAACATCAACGTCGATTTGGACTACACCAGAGGATCGAGTCGGGTGACCGAAATACCCAGGACGACGTCTGAGGACGAACCGGCCGAGCCCGTGATGCGGAAGGATCAGAGCACCTGGTCCGCCCATCTGGCGGCGCAATACAAATTCAGCAACACCTTCACTGGAGGCACGAGATTTCACCATAGGAACATTGAGGATCGCCTCCGGGTTTCCACGAACAAGGAATGGGGGTTCAAGCTTTGGGGCGAAATCCGTTTCAACTGATTCGCCCGTGGGGATTTTGATGTTCTCGTTCAATCGAAACGAACGGATCGTGATACTGCTGCTGACCGGAACGCTCCTCGTGGGCGCCGGGGTGCGGCTGCTGAATCACTATATGGATGACGGCCTTCCCGACTTCGAAGTCCGAAAGGGTGCGGTCCAGGTCCCGACGGACCCGGCCAAATCCGGATCCGGACCCCGGGAGGAAACGTCGCAGCGGATCGACCTGAACAAGGCAACGGCTGAAGAACTGGAGCGACTGCCCAGAATCGGACCCCGAACCGCGGCCAGGATCGTCGACTACCGCAACAGTCACGGGCCCTTTCAACGCGTGGAAGACCTGGAAGGCGTGAAGGGCATCGGAAAAAAGACGGTGGCGAAGCTCAGACACCTGGTTCTGGTTTCGGCGCCGTGAACGGAAGGGGGATTCCCGTGAGCAAGCTACTCTATCCCGGAACGTTCGATCCCATCACCTACGGCCACCTGGACCTCATCAAGCGGGCGATCAGGATCTTCGACCGGCTGATCGTGGCGGTAGGGCACAACCCGCAGAAGAAACCCCTCTTTGCGCCAGACGAACGCGTGGACATGGTACGGGATGTCACGCGCGACTATCCTCAGGTCGAAGTGATCCAGTTTAGAGGACTGCTGGTGCACTGCGCCGAGAAGATGGGTGTATACACGATCGTGAGAAGCCTCCGAAGCACGATGGAGTATGAGCTCGAACTGCCCATGGCCGTGGCGAATCGCCAGCTGGATTCGAGGTTCGAGAGCATTTACATGATGCCCAGCGTAGAATACACCTACCTGAACTCGACCATCGTGCGCGAGATCGCCGAGTTCGGTGGCGACCTCACGCCGTTCGTGTCCCCGCAGGTCGCCGGGAAGCTGCGCGCGAAGTTTCCAATCTGACAAAATAGGATTCGAGGACGTAGACCGATCGCCGATGTTTGTTGACCAAGTCAAGATACGCGTTCAATCCGGTGACGGAGGGGCCGGTTGCAGAAGCTTTCGAAGAGAGAAATACGAGCCGCGCGGAGGGCCTGACGGTGGCGACGGCGGAGATGGCGGAGATGTCGTCCTTCTGGTCGATCCTTCCCTGAATACCCTCCTGGACTATCGATACAGGCCGGAGGTGAGGGCCGGTCACGGCGGACCTGGAACGGGCAAGAAGCGCGCGGGGAAGCGGGGGTGGAATGCGGAGATTCGCGTGCCGCCGGGCACGGTCGTGAAGGATTTCGAAACCCGAGAAATCCTTGCGGACCTGACAGAAGCCGGCGCGCGTCTCGCCCTCGTGAGAGGCGGCCGGGGGGGCCGGGGAAACACGCGCTTTGCCACGCCCACCAACCGGGCCCCGGAACGGACGCAGCCTGGAGAAGACGGCCAGACGAAACGCCTCGAACTGGAACTCAAACTGATTGCCGATGCCGGCCTGGTGGGCCATCCAAACGCCGGGAAATCGACCCTTCTATCTCGCATTTCCGCCGCACACCCCAGGGTCGCCGACTACCCGTTTACGACGTTGCAGCCCTGTCTGGGAATCGTCAGATCGGGTGACTTCGACACCTTCGTCGCCGCCGACATCCCGGGGTTGATTGAAGGGGCGCATAAAGGACGGGGGCTGGGTCACCAGTTCCTTCGGCACATCGAGCGCACGAGGGTGCTCCTCCTGCTCATCGATGCCTCTCGCCCGGCACCTCGGGGCGACCTCCAGGTTCTCCGCGAGGAATTGGGCCACTTCAGCCCGAAGCTTCTCGAAAAGCCGATGCTCGTCGCGGCTTCCAAGATCGATCTCCTGCAGCCCGACGGACGGACCTCCCTGCTCAGGGAACTTGAAACGGAGCTGGCCTTCTCTTCGGTCACCGGCGAAGGTGTCCCCGCGCTGGTCTCCCGACTGGGAGACGCGGTTAGACAGACTCGCGGCTCGGATGTCGCAACCTGAATGAATCAAGATCTCCAGGATTGGCTGACCCTGCTTTCCGTGCCTGGCCTGGGCCCCGCGGCCTATTTGGAGCTGCTGCGCCAGTTTGACACGCCGGGAACGGCCTTGCAGGCACCTCGCGTCCAGCTGTGCGGGCGCGCAAACATTTCCGACAGCGTCGCCCGCGCCATCGCAGCCCAAAAGGATCAAGACTGGGCCGCCCTCCAAATCGAAATCGCGACGTCCAAAAAGGTCCGGATTCTCACGTTTTCCGACCCCGAATATCCACCGCTCCTGAAGCAGACCCACGCGCCACCCCCGGTCCTGTTCGTCAAAGGAGATATGACTCTCCTGCATCGGCCGACCCTGGCGGTCGTCGGTTCGCGTTCCTTCACGAGCTACGGCCGCGACAACGCGCACCGCTTCGCCTCCCAAATTGCGATGCGCGGGATGACGGTCGTGAGCGGCTTGGCCAAGGGCATCGACACGCAGGCCCATCGAGGCGCCTTGGCCGTGGGCGGCCACACGGCGGCCGTTCTTGGAAGCGGTCTCGATATGCCCTATCCTCCGCAAAATCTGAGGCTGTTCGAGAAAATTTGCGAGCGCGGCGCCGTCGTCTCCGAATTTCCACTGGGCACGCGTCCGGAACCCCACAACTTTCCGCGTCGCAATCGAATCATCAGCGGCCTCAGCCTGGGTGTCCTCATCGTAGAAGCAGGCCGACGCAGTGGCGCCCTCATAACCGCGCGCCACGCCGTGGAACAGAACAGAGAGGTCTTTGCCGTGCCTGGGCCGATCCACTCCGGCCGAAGCACTGGGACACATCGACTCATCAGGCAGGGTGCGGTCCTGGTGGAACAGGTCGAACACATCCTGGAGGAGCTCGGGCCTTCACTGCCTCGCCCCGGACCCGAGACCGCCTCGCCCCGCCCGTCCGTTCCGGAGGTGGCACTTTCGGATGCGGAGACAAACGTCCGCGACTGCCTCGCCGAAAGCGCCCCGCTTCACGTAGATGTCATCGCCTCCAAGGCCGGACTTACGGTCGAAAAGACCCTGGGCATCCTCCTCGGCCTTGAGCTCTCGGACCTCGTGGAACAGCTCCCGGGAAAACGATTCCTGCGCAAGTCGCTCCGGTGAGCGTGGCCTCGCAGGCGTAAAAAACCCTCCGTCCATCCGGACGGAGGGTCCATTGGCGTCTTCGACAGGGGTTGAACGACTCAGAAGCGACGCATCAGACCGATGATCTTTCCTGCGATCCGAAAGGCATCCCGGTGGGCATCGACGACGATCGGCTCGAACGCTTCGTTCTCAGGCACCAGACGCACCCTGCGCCCTTCTCGATAATACCGCTTCACGGTCGCCTCTTCACCGATTACCGCAACGACGATATCTCCCGACTCCGCATTCTCCTGCTGTCTTGCGAGCACGTAATCTCCGTCCAGAATCCCCGCATTCCGCATGCTCTCCCCTCTCACGTGAAGGGCAAAGACCTTGTCGGAAGTCAAAAACGAACGGTCGACGACGAGCCTCCCGTCCAAGTTCTCCTGGGCCAAGATCGGTTGGCCTGCGGCCACCCGGCCGACTACGGGAACTTCCCGGACCTCGGTCGATAGTGGGAGCTCCCGCTCCACGTAATCGGTGAGTTCAATGCCCCGGGAGAGCATCGGCCTCCGGCGGATGTACCCCTTCTTCTCGAGGGCCGCCAACGTCGTCCTGACGCCGTTCGTGGAGGCAATCTGAAAGACCCCCATGATCTCCCGGATCGTGGGCGGATAACCCATATTCCGAATCGACTCTGCGATGAATTCATAGATTTCGCTCTGTCTGGCCGTCAGCTTTCCTCGCATGGTTGCATCCCCAGGGATGGGCTTGCCCGCGGCAAAGGGTGATCGAATTAAGTGCTCATCTGAATATAGTGCACATTAGTGCAACCGTCAAGCCAGAATTTTCAAAACCGATTGAAAGGCAGCGAGATCCTTAAACCGAGGGCTGTCCCACGATTCGTTTCGACGTCCGGGTTTCTGGGCCAGTTTTTCTTTAAACAACTGTTCTGAAAAAGGTTATTGTTTTGACAAACGGCTTGACAGTTCGATGAACGTCGATATATTTAAACGTTCCGAAACCCTCAAACGCATGCTGTGTTGGAGACGGGCCGTGAAACGACTGCGCTATTCCGAGTGGACCCCCTTTGGCTGGGAAGGTGTGTGCCTGGACATTCCTCGGGACTGGAATCCAGGCAAGATCGTGGGAGACCGAAAGTCTGGGAGCGTCCGTCTGGACGACCGAAAAATCGTCAGACTCGAGCTGGAATGGCGTGAGGCACGAGGGGATGACGCGTTGGGACGCCTCGTGGATCGCTACGTTGAGGGGCTGGCCAAGAAGGCCCAAAAGCAGGGGAAGGGGCTGAACGTGGAACGTCACCTGGGCTCCCCCGTACTCAGCCCGCCAGACATGGGCGCCGCGGAGTCCTTTCGCTGGGAAGCAGAATTTCGGGTGACGACGCTGGCGTGCTACAGCCCCAGAAGCGACCGGATGTTCTTCCTGAGGGTCATGGGGCGCCCGGAGGAAGACTTGGGGGAGATCCTGCCGAAGCTCTTCACCTCCGTCCGCGACACCTCCCCCGGAGCCCCGAAGCTGTGGGCGCTCTACGATTTGGAGTTCACTTCCCCATCAGGCTACGAGCTGGAAAGTTACGAACTCAAATCGGGTCACATCAAACTCTGTTTCCAAAACGATCGAAACCTGCTTCAGGTGGACCGAGTCAGCCTCGCGGAAGTCCTGCTTCGGACACAGACGCTTTCGGATTGGTACCGGGCATTCTTCAAGAAAGACCTCCGCCACTACGACTTTGAAATAGGAGACGGCTCGGTCAGGGCGCACGCCGCGCTCTCGGTGAACGGTCGACCCAAAAGCCGACTTCGGGGCCTGCTTCGCCCGCTGCCCGTCTGGAACGTTCAGCCCCGCTTCAGCATCGAAGGCCGGGTATGGTCCTGCGAGCGTTCGAACAAGATCTTCACCCTGCACGCATTCTGGAAGGATCGAGGCTCGGTTCCAGACCTGGATACCTGTTCTAACGCGCTTCCCTGTCACTCGGAAGATGAGTCGGGATAACGTGTCCTTCAAGTTCGCCTATTGTACGATCAGGTGGCGGGATCCTGACCTGGAACCCGCGCTTGAAGAAGTCAGAAAGGCAGGGTGGGATGGCTGGGAAGGACGCCTGCCGTTGGATCAGCTCGGCCCTCCCGCTCGACTCCGACGGATCTGTAAGAACGTCGGCCTTCCGCTGGCCGTGCTCAGCTCAGACGCACCCCCGGAAAGGCGAGACCCGGAAGGGGTGGAACGCAACATGCGCCGCATCGACTATGCGGCGGAGATGGAGGTCGACTGCTTCATGGCCATGAGCGGTCTGAAGCCTGAAGGCAGACAGGCGACGGAAGAAGACCTCAGGCGCGTTGCTGAAGGCGCTGAAGCGTTGGCCGACTACGCGGCTCAATATGCGCTCGATGTTTGCTACCACATCCACACGAACACGCCGATCGATTCCAAAGAAGACCTGGCTTTCTTCATGCGGCAAGTCGACAAAACCAGACTCTGCATCGATGTCTCCCACGCCCAGCTCTGGGGCTACGATCCCTCCGACGCCATCCGCGACTACCGGAACGAGTTGGACTACGTTCACTTACAGGATTTCGCGTCGAGTTCCCGTGCAGAGGATGGGACTTACATCGTCACCTGGGCCGACGTGGGCGAGGCGCAAAACGTAGACTTTCCCGACGTCCTGGCGACCCTGGAAGCGGTCGGGTTCTCCAGATGGATCGCCTGCTGCCCCGGCGAACCCTTCCTCGACGATCCTCGCAGCGATGCCAGACGAAGCAAGGGCATGCGCGCATATCTCGGCAAGCTCGGATACTGAACCAGGCACTCCATGCTCAGAGGACAACCCAAGATCAGCCGCGAGGCGATGTTCGGCTCCAAGCCGACCCGAAACGACCTTCTGGAGTGGGAAAAGACCGAAGACGGTGAGGCGAGCATCACCATGAAACGGGGGGACAACTGGAAGGTTCGGATCCTTTCGAAAATCTTCTGGATCCCGAAGCAGAGAACTCTCATCCTGGACCAGATTGGAACGCAGGTCTGGGAGATGTGTGACGGCCGCACGACCGTGGAAGCGATGATCCGACGACTCAGCCGGAACCACAAGATCAACGAGAAGGAGGCCGAAATCTCGCTGTTGGCCTACCTGAAGAAGCTGGCACAGAAGCGCCTGGTCGGGTTCATCGTGGAGAAAGGAGACCTTCCCCGTAAGAAGAAGCGCCGCCGGAATCCGAGCGGAAAGGCCTGGGGATAGGGAGTCTCCGGGTTGACTGCGAAAAGGCCCCGCGGACGGAAGCCCGCGGGGCCTTTTCCGTGCGCTGCCGCGTCCAGCTATTCTGTTACCACGCGAACGGCCCGCGCTTGAAACAGTTCAGTGGAACGCTCGGCCAGATCTGCGAGCGGGGCCCAGTAGACCCCCAACAGAAGCGTTCCGGCGAACAGAAAGGCGAGCATCCCGACCGAAAAGCGCGGAAGGATCACGCGGGTGTCCGAGAGTGGGCGTTCCAGGTACATCGCCTTGACGATTCGGGCATAGTAATAAAGCGAGACAGCGCTGTTCAACACGCCCACCACCGCCAACCAGTAAAGACCCCCATCGATCACGGACGCAAAGAGATAGACCTTTCCGACGAACCCCGCCGTAGGCGGCAAGCCGGTCAGGGAAAAGAGAAAGGCCGTCATGGCCAGCGCGACCCACGGAGAACGCCACCCCAGCCCGTTGTAGTCCTGGATCTCTTCGCTCCCGATCCGGACGGCCAGCACCAGCACGACCAGAAAGGCCCCCAGGTTCATGAAGAGGTAGGCGGCCGTATAGAACATCACCGCCTTGAGACCGGACGCCGAGAGCATCGCGATCCCCATCATCATGTAGCCTGCGTGCGCGATGCTCGAGTAGGCCAGCAGGCGCTTCAGGTTGCGCTGCCAGATGGCCGTCAGATTGCCCAGGGTCATCGTGCAGGCCGAGATGACGGCGAGGAGCTGAGGCCACGCGATGCCAATGACGGTCCCGGATGTGCCGTCATACTCCGACAACCCCAGATAGAAGAACCTGGCCAGCAGCGCGAAGCCGGCCGCCTTCGGCGCGACGGAAAGAAAAGCGGTGACCGGGGTGGGGGCCCCTTCGTAGACATCCGGACACCAGAAGTGGAACGGCACGGAAGCCACTTTGTAGCCGAATCCGGCCATGGCCAGCGCGGCACCCAGAAAAAGCGTCAAGCCGTAAGGCGGAGAGGCGGCCAAGACGGAGGCGATCTCGTAGATATCCAGCGTACCTGTCAGGCCGTAGATCAAAGAGAATCCGAACAGCATGATCCCGGAAGAGACCCCGCCGTAGACAACGTACTTGAGCGCCGCCTCATTCGAGCGCTGCACCCGCTTCTGGTAGCCCACGAGGATGAAGGAGGGCAGGCTCACGAGCTCCAGAGAAAGGTACATCATCAACAGGTTGGTCGACGACGCCATGAAGAACCCGCCCAACACGACCGAAAGAAGTATGGCGAAAAATTCTCCGATGTGCGCCTCCCCGACATCGGGCGACTGAAGCCCGAAGAGGACGACGAGGATCGTCGTGGCCACGAAAAGCACCTTGAAAAAAAGGGCGAACCCGTCCAGTGCGGCCATGCCCAGAAACAGGGATCGCGGCGCTTCGTCATAGAGATCGACCACGGCAATCAGGCAAATCACGAGCGCCGCCAGCGTCATCCCCGTCATGAGCCCCTTCTTTTTGCCCTTGGCGATCAGGTCAACGACCACGATGATCATGATCGCCGCCGTCAGAATCACTTCAGGCCAGATATACGAGAGGCTGCTCAAGTTGACGGCAACCGCGTTTTCGATAACATTGGCCAACAGACCCAAGCCTCCGTTACGCTAGAATCCGGCCAGAGATGCCGGGGCGCCCAGCGCCCGCACGAGTTCCCCGAGCGACGCGCCAATCAGGTTCAGGACCGGCGCCGGATAGAACCCCAGCAGCACCACGATCACCCCGAGGGGCGCCAGGGTAAAGATCTCCCGGCCGTTGATTTCGGGCAGACTACGGCATCGTTCGTTGAGCGGCCCCATGAACAGTCGCTGGAAAGTCCAGAGCATGTAGGCGGCCCCCAGGAGCACGCCCAGCGTCCCCAGAATCGTGAGTGTCCTGTGGACCTGGAACGCCCCCAGGAAACAGAGCGCCTCACTGATGAACCCGGAGAGCCCCGGCAGGCCCAGCGCTGCAAAATAGGCAAGCATCGTGATGCTTCCGTAGATCGGCATGTGCGACCAGAGCCCCCCGAATCCCAGCTCACCGCGGAGCTCCGGATCCGCATAGTCCCTTGGAAAGACGATGTAGCGGTGATGTGCCCGATCGTAGATCACGCCAACCAACAGGAAGAGCATGGCCGTGATCGTCCCGTGGTTGAACATCTGGAACACGGCGCCGTTGATTCCGTGCGGCGTGAACGCCGACATCCCGAGCATCACAAACCCCATGTGGCTGATGCTCGAATAGGCGATCAAGCTCTTCAGGTCTCGCTGCGCCATCGCGACCAGTGCCCCGTAGATGATGTTGATCACCCCGAATACGGCGATCATCGTGCTCACCCATTGTTCCGTCGTCGTCTCCGGAAGCATCGGATAGTTGAACCGAAGGATCCCGTAGGCGCCCATCTTCAGGAGCACGCCGGCCAGGATGACGCTGATGGGGGTGGGGGCCTCCACGTGCGCATCGGGCAGCCAGGTGTGAAACGGGAACATCGGAATCTTGATCGCGAACGCGACGAACATCGCCATCCAGACCATGACGGGTGCGGACTGTCCGAAAACAATCCCGGCGCGGAGCCACTCGGAGTGGTTCGCCTGCTCCATCATCACGAGCATGTTAAACGTGTGTCTGCCCGTCTCCGGATCGGTGACGTTGAAATAGAAAGCCAGCATCGCGAGCAGGAGCAGCATACTTCCGAACAGGGTGTAGAGGAAGAATTTGATGGCCGCGTATTCCTTCCTGGGGCCGCCCCATATCCCGATCAGGAAATACATGGGGAGGAGCATGACCTCCCAGAAGACGTAGAAGAGGAAGAAATCGAGCGAGACAAACACGCCCTGCATCCCCGTTTCCAGAAGCAGAAAGAGGGCGAAGTAGCCTTTCGCGCCCCTGTCGACCCCCCAGGAAGCCGGTATACACAGAAACGAAAGCAGCGCCGTCAGCAGGACCATCGTCACGCTCAACCCGTCGATTCCCACGTGATAATCGATATTGAAGGAAGGGATCCAGGCCACCTGTACCCGGTACTGCATTCCGGGCTCTGCGCGATCAAAGGTCACAAACAGCCAGACCGCCAGAATCAGACAGACCGCCGTCGTGACCAGGGAGGTCCATCGGATCGGACTCAACATCCGGCCCGGCAGGAGCAGAATGGCCCCCGCGCCGAGCAGAGGCAAAAATGTCAAGAGCGTTAAGATCCACACATCCATCCGCAACGTCCTCCTTCAGGATCGTGCAGAATCCACGATTCGAAGCGTTCCCGTCAGATGATTCGGATGACCATGATCACCAGGATCCCGGCCATCGCGAGCACGACGTAGGTCTGCAGCCGGCCTGTCTGAATTCGCCGCAATCCGGCCCCGGCCCAGGTAATGATGCGACCCACGAGATTCACGGCGCCGTCCACGACCCAGGCGTCGAACAGGCCCTCCCAAAACGATATGCCTCTCGTGACCGTGGCGGCCCCGTTCACAAGCCCGTCGATCACCCGTTTATCGAACCAGTCGAGCGCCTTCCGGATGCCCAGGGTCGCCCGGATGACGGTCGCGTCGTAAATTTCATCGAAATACCACTTGTTGTGAAGCGCCCGGAACAGCTTGTTGCGGCCGATTTGGGTCTCTTCCCACGCGATCATCTCGGACTGACGGCCGTAGTAGCGGCGGTAGGCCAGGACGATGCCCGCACCGGCGATCAGGATCGACAGGGCCATGGCTGGATAGTGCGCCCGGTGCGCGGCGTTGGCGTGCGCTTCCGCGTCCGCCGACGCCGCGGGAGGCGATTCCGGCGTCGCGATGCTCTGAGGCTGTTGAACCAGCGTGTGGAACCAACCCTCGCCGATCGGACTCGGGCTGTACCAAAACCAGAGGCTCAGGGCCGCCAACACGACGAGGGGACCTGTCATCACCCTCGGCGACTCGTGAGCCAGCTCCGCCACCTTTCGATCCTTGGCCGTCCCGTAGAACGTCATGAAAATCAGACGAAACATGTAGAAGGCGGTCAGACCGGCCGCCCCGAAACCGAAAATCGGGATCAGGAGATGCGTGGGATGATCGAAAAGCCCAAACCCCAGCGCCCCGGCCAGAATGGCGTCTTTGCTCAAAAATCCGGAGGTGAACGGAACGCCCGCCAGTGCGAGCGTGGCGATCGTAAAGGTCCAGAAGGTGATCGGCATGCGGGCCTTCAGCCCCCCCATGTTCCGCATATCCTGTGGATCCTCGTGCGAGCCGGTTTGGTGGAAGGCGTGATGCATGGCGTGGATCACGCTCCCCGAGCCGAGGAAGAGACAGGCCTTGAACGCGGCGTGGGTCATCAAATGGAAGAAGCCGGCCACGTAGGCCCCCACGCCCAAGCTCATGATCATGTATCCAAGCTGGCTCACCGTCGAGTAAGCCAGCACCCGCTTGATGTCATACTGCGCCACGGCAATCGTGGCGCCCAGCATCGCCGTGATCGCGCCGATATAGGCGATGACCAGGAGGGCATCGGGCGTCAAGATCGGGAACATGCGGGTGACCATATAGACGCCGGCGGCGACCATCGTGGCCGCGTGGATCAAGGCGCTTACCGGCGTCGGGCCCTCCATCGCGTCGGGCAGCCAGACGTGCAGTGGAAACTGGGCCGATTTTCCGACCGCCCCGCAGAACAGGCAAAGCCCGGCCGCGGTCAGAAGCGGGCCCCCGACTTTGCCCTGAGCGATGCCTTCGAAGACGCCATCGAAGTGCAGCACGCCCAGTTTCCAGAACAGGATCAGAATACCGATGAAGAAGCCCAGGTCGCCAACCCTGTTGACCAGAAAGGCCTTCTTGCAGGCGGCGGCGGCAGATGGCTTTTCATACCAGAAACCGATCAGCAGATAGGAACTCAACCCGACCAGCTCCCAGAACACATACAGCAAGAGAAAGTTGTCACAAAGCACAAGGCCGAGCATCGAGAAGGAAAACAGGGAGAGAAACCCGAAGAATCGAGCGTATCTCGGATCTCCTTGCATATAGCCGACCGAGTAGAAATGCACGAGCCCGCTCACGAGGGTCACCACCATCAACATGATCGCCGTGATGTTGTCGACGAGCAGGCCGATCGCAATTTGGGTCGTACCCAGATCCAGCCACGTCCAGCGGTCGAACGGAATCCTGAAGTCGGGATCAGAAGCGGATAGGGCCAGAAAGAAAACCGGCACGGAAAGACAAAAGGCGAGAACGATGGCGGAAAGCGACACCCAGTCCCCGCCGCGAGGCAGCCTCCGTCCGAAGAAGACCTGAATCACAAAGGCGGCAAGCGGCACAGCCGGAATAAGCACGGTGTATGGAAGCATGCTCCCCTCAACCGCTCAGTGAATTCAGACGGTCGACACTCACCATCTCATAGTTTCTGTAGATGTTCAGCACGATGGCCAGGGCGACGGCCGCCTCGGCGGCCGCCAGAATAATCACGAAGATGGCGAAGACCTGACCATCGATCCCGGAATCCGAGAAACGGGAAAAGGCGACCAGGTTTACGTTCGCGGCGTTCAGGATCAACTCCACGCCCATCAGCACGGCAATGGCGTTTCGCCGGGTGACGACGGCAAGGATGCCCAGGCAAAAGAGCATCGCGCCCACGACGAGGTAGTGCTCCAGCCCGATCATCACTGCTCACCTTCTTCGTCTTCTCTGCTGGCCAGCACCACCGCCCCGATGAGGGCCGCCAGAAGCAGGACCGATACGACCTCAAACGGCAGAAGGTAATCGGTCATCAGGAGCCTTCCGATCTCGGTCGTCGTCCCGGCGGACCGTTCAGCGGCCGTTGTCGGCCACGGGGTGTCGTAAATGACGGCAACCAGCAGGGCAAATCCGGCGCCCACGACGACCAGGCTCGGGACGAACTGCACCCGTTCAGCCAGCAGCCTGAGGTCGTAGATCCGATGGGTCAGCATCACGCCGAAGAGAAGCAGGATGAGGATGCCCCCGACGTAGATCAGGACTTGAGCGGCAGCGAGGAACTCCGCATCCAGAAAAATGTAAAGCCCTGCCACCCCAAAAAAGGTGAAGAGCAGGGCGAATACGGCATAAATCAGACGATTGGCGAAGACGACCAGGGAGGCGGAACCGACGGTGATGGCGGCGAAGATGTAGAAGACGTAGGTCGAAAGCTCCATAGGCTGCTCAGGCCGTCACCTTCCGTGGAGTCGCTTCCTTCTGGGGCATTTTTTCGTAGTCCTCCGGGCGGGCGTACCGGTAGATCAGGTCTGTACGGTCATAGACCGAGGCTTCATAATTCGGCGTCATCACCAGGCATTCGGTCGGGCAGGGATAGGTGCAGAGACCGCAGTAACAGCAGAGCCCCATGTCGATGTCGAACCTGAGCAGCTTCAGGCGCTTCTTCGTTCCCTTGGAAGTCAATCCCAGGTCTTCGTTCGGCCCTGCCTTTTCCGTTTCGATGTAGATGCAGTCCACCGGACAGGCGCGCGCACACTGGTCACACCCGATGCAGTCGTCCATGTCGTTGAAAAGCTGGTTGCGGGTCCGTTCGGGCATTTCCCACTTCTCTTCCGGGTACTGCAGCGTGACGGAGGGCGTGAACAGGTGCTTCAGCGTCACGTTCATCCCGATCCAGATCGAGAAAACGGAATCGTAGATGTTCCTGAAATACCGACCCATAAACGTCCCCTCTCGCTACCGAGCCATCTCCGTCTGCTGGTGTCGCCCTTCCATAAGCCCCCGGGACGCGGAGCGGAACAGGAGAAGCAGCAGCGCCGCCATCAACAGCATCAAGACCGTCGAGCCTGCAAACTTCAGCCATTCCGGGGCAGCGAAGGCCCAGACGACCGATCCGACCATACAGAGGAAGGCCGCCGGCGTGAGCACCTTCCACCCGACGTACATCAACTGATCCACCCGAAGTCGGGGCAGGGTCCAACGAAGCCACATCTGGACGAAAACCAAGAAGAGCGCCTTCCCCATCACCCAGAAGAATCCGCCCGGGAACGACCCGCCCCAGGGGGCCTGCCAGCCTCCGAGGAAAAGCGTTGCCGCAACGATGCTGACCGCCGTCATGGCGGCATATTCCGCGATGAAGAAGAACGAAAATCGCATCCCGCTGTATTCCGTATGATATCCCGCTACGAGCTCAGACTCCGCTTCCGGGATGTCGAAGGGTGTCCGATTCACTTCAGCCAGCGTTGCGACGAAAGAGAGGAAGAAGGCCAGAAACGTAAACGGGTTTCTGAAGACAAACCAGTGCTGGAGTCCGCCGGCCTGCGCCGCGATGATCTCCTGCATGCTGAGCGATCCCACCAGGGGAATGACGCTCAGCAGGGCGAGCGCAACGGGGATCTCGTAGCTGACCACCTGCGCCGCCGAACGCATGGCGCCCAGCAGCGCCCACTTGTTGTTGGAGGCCCAACCCGCCATCAGAATCCCGATCACGCCCAGAGAAGAGACGGCGAGAATGTAAAAAACGCCGATGTTCAAATCGCTCACGATCAGTTTTTCGCCGAACGGGATCGTCACGAAGATGGCGAACGCCCCCGCGAACACGATTGCGGGGGCCAGCTTGAACAGGAATCGATCCGCGGCGGCCGGAATGATGTCCTCCTTCAGCAGCAGCTTGATCCCGTCAGCGAGGGTTTGAGACCAGCCGTGCCAACCGCCGACTCTCATCGGGCCGAGCCGGTCCTGCATGTGCGCGGACACCTTTCGCTCCAGCCAGACCAGAACCATTCCCAGGACGGCGATGAGGGTCAAAATGATCACGCCCGCCACGATGCCCAGGGCCAGGGACACCCAGAGCACCTCCACGCCCTCAAGGAAGGGCGCCCAACCGATCAGATCCTTCGCAATCTCCTGCATTCCCAGTCTCCGGCGCTAGCGATCGATTTCACCCAGCACAATATCCAGACTCCCAACAACGGCCACCATATCGGCAATCATGTGTCCCCGGCTGATCTCGTTGAAGACGCTCATGGCCGTAAAACAGGGAGACTTCACCCGAACCCGATAAGGTACGTTCGACCCGTCGCTAATCAGGTAGACCCCGAGCTCCCCTCTCGGGTTCTCCGTTCGGAAATAGCATTCTACATCTTTCGGGGGGCGCACGTTCTTGGGCACTGCGGCGTGCACGTCCCCCTCGGGCAGCTGATCCAGCGCGGCGCTCACGATCTTGGCGCTTTCCGACATCTCCCGAATCCGCACCATGTACCGGTCCCAGCAGTCTCCCACGGTGCCCATCTCCCCTTTTCCGCAGGGGACGTCGAACTCGAACCGGTCGTAGATCGAATAGGGGTCGTCCCGCCGCAGGTCCCAGCGCACCCCCGACCCGCGAAGGTTCGGACCCGTGATGTTGTAGCTGTACGCCTTGTCGACGGGAAGCACGCCCACGTTGGCCGTCCGCCCAACGAAGATCTTGTTGTGGGAAAGAAGGTCGTTGTACTCCTGGATCTTCCCGTCGAATTTTCTCAGGAAGGCGCGCGTTCGTTCGACGAATCCGTTGGGCAGGTCGTGCGACACGCCGCCGACCCAGATATAGTTGTAGAGCATTCGGGCGCCGCAGGTCATCTCGAACAGGTCGAAGATCTCTTCCCGCTCCCTGAACGCGAACAGAAACGGCGTGAAGGCCCCGATGTCCATGCCATATGTGCCGAACGAGACCAGATGACTGGCGATCCTGTTCAGCTCGGCCACGATGATCCGGATATATTCCACCCTTTCCGGGATCTTGAGGTCGAGGAGCTTCTCGACCGCAACCACGTAACCCAGGTTGTTGTTCATCGAGGCCAGGTAATCCATCCGGTCCGTGAACGGAATCACCTGCGGATAGGGAAGGTTCTCGGCGTGCTTCTCGAAACAGCGGTGCAGATATCCAATGTGCGGCCGCACCGCTTCGACGATCTCGCCGTCCGTCTTGAGTTCGAGACGCAGCACGCCGTGCGTGCTCGGATGCTGAGGCCCCATGTTGATCGTCATCGTGTCGCTCTTCAGAGAATCGTCCTCCAGATCGAACGTTGGAGGAATCCCGGGACGCTCGACAACGATTCGGGCCTCTGCCTCCGGCAAGCCGGGTTCGACGTCCGCCATCCTACACCTCAACCTTGATGCCGCGGTAGAACTCCTGGACCTCGTAGTCTTTACGCAGCGGGAACCCCTCCCAATCGTCCGGACAGAGAATGCGGCGCAGGTCGCTGTGCCCATCGAACACGACCCCGAACATGTCGTAAGTCTCCCGCTCGTGCCAGTTGGCCACGCGCCATACGTGCTCTACCGTCGGAACGTGAGCCTCTTCCCGCTCAACGTCGACCTTAAGCACGATCCTGTGTCGATGCGCCATAGAGCACAGATGATAGACGACGGTGAGATGCTCCGGATAATCGACACCGCTCAAACACATCAGAGATTCAAACTTCAACCCCTCGGCGTCGCGCAAGAACGCGCCGACCGCCGCGATGGCCTCCGCCCTCACCCGGATAAACGGGTCCACGTTGTCGACGAGGTCGATGGCCGCGTCTCCAAACTTGGTCTTCAATCGATCGAAAATCTCCTGAGGCGTCATGGCTCATCCCACCTTCGCAATCGACTGATGGCGGATTTTCTCTTGAAGCTTCAAGACGCCCTCGAGGAGCGACTCGGGGCGCGGCGGACAGCCCGGCACGTAGACGTCTACCGGGATGACCCGATCCACACCCTTGAGGACGTGATAGCCGTGCTGCCAATAAGGCCCGCCGGAGGTGGCGCAGCACCCCATGGAGATCACGTAGCGTGGCTCGGCCATCTGATCGTAGAGTTTCTTCACGCGCGTGGCCATCTTGAGCGTGACCGTACCGGCCACAATCATCAAATCGGACTGCCTGGGTGTTGCCCTGGGAATCAGCCCCAATCTGTCCCAGTCGTAGCGGGAAGCACCCGTCGCCATCATCTCGATCGCGCAGCAGGCCAGCCCAAACGTCATCGGCCACAGGGAAGAGAGCCTCGCCCAGTTGATGAAGTAATCGAGCGACGTCACGATGACGTTGTCGTTAAAACGGCCCTCAACGACACCCACGATTCACTCACCTCCTAAGTAAGATAAGAAACCAAGCTGGGGCTGGAGTCACGGGGAACGGCGTATCGGCGTCGCGGGAAGCCAGGACCCGGATGGGCGCCTGCCTCAACACGCCGACCGGTCAGTCGCGCGAGACTCCGGAATTGCGCGTGGGAGACTGATGGGCGCGGCGCCGTGTGTTCAGCGCTTCGACAACGGCCACAACTCAACGCGAGCTTGGGGCCTGGGCGCGCACCCACTCCAGCGCCCCCTTCTTCCACGCATAGGCCAAACCGACGAGGAGAATCGACACAAAGATCATCATCTCCACGAACGCGAACCAACCGTAGGCCATCAGGTCCTTCACCACGACAGCCCACGGGTAAAGGAAGACGATCTCCACGTCGAAGATGATAAACACGAGGGCAACGATGTAGAACCGAATGTTGAACTGGATCCAGGAGCCCCCGACCGGCTCCTCGCCGCACTCATACGTGCTCAGTTTCTCGGGCGAGGGGTTCTTGGGGCGGATGAGACTCCCCATAAACAGGTTGAAAACGATAAAAAAGGCGCCAATGCCCAGAAATATCAACACATTAGCATAATCAAACAGCATAAGACGATCCTCAAAGCCAGATGTGAAGTAGGGAAATACCGAAAAAAACAAAAGGTTACGCAGATTTTGGAATGAATTTTAAAATACCTAATCGTGTGGGCGCCTGTCAAGTAGAAAACGCTTAACGGCGGCCCGGGCGCCTCCCGCTCCGGTCTCCTTTTCGACCCTGCGGTGAGAGGATATATGTCTAATTATAACATTATCTTATAAAAAAAATTAGAGAAGGGCGCGGACGCCACTTTTAAACTTGACAATAAAGTGTGGTTAAGTTATGTTGTGGGGTCTGGAGGCGGGACCAGCCCACGAGCGTTAACGTAAGAAACGTCCGGTTTCTCCGCCATTCCAACCTTTGGAGAAAGGGACCCTTCGCATGAGCGCGGAAGCGAAAGAGTTGCAAGAACTCGCGGAGCGGGAATACAAGTACGGGTTTGTGACCGACATCGAGCAGGATTCGGCGCCGCCCGGGTTGAATGAAGGGATCATCCGATTCATCTCCGCGAAAAAGGAAGAGCCGGATTGGCTGACGGAATGGCGTCTCAGGGCCTATCGCAACTGGCTCAAGATGGACGATCCGACCCGAAGGGCGAAGCGCCGACAGTGGGCCAGGGTGGACTATCCCGACATCGATTACCAAGACATCATCTACTACTCGGCGCCCAAGGGCACGGAAGGACCGGGCAGCCTGGATGAGGTCGACCCCGAACTGCTGCGGACCTATGAGAAGCTGGGCATCCCGCTCGAAGAACAGAAGATGCTGGCAGGCGTTGCCGTAGATGCCGTCTTCGACTCCGTTTCCGTGGCCACCACGTTCCAGGAAAAGCTGGCCGAGGCGGGCATCATTTTCTGTCCCTTCTCCGAGGCCGTCCAGGAACATCCCGACCTTGTGAAGAAATACCTCGGATCCGTCGTCCCTTACAACGACAACTTCTTTGCCGCGCTGAACTCTGCGGTGTTCACCGACGGCTCATTCTGCTACATCCCCGCGGGGGTGCGCTGCCCGATGGAGCTTTCCACCTATTTTCGGATCAACGCATCCAAGACGGGCCAGTTCGAACGGACCCTCATCATCGCCGACGAAGGGAGCTACGTCAGCTACCTCGAGGGATGCACTGCGCCGATGCGTGACGAAAACCAGCTCCACGCAGCTGTCGTCGAGCTGGTCGCCCACGACAACGCGCAGATCAAGTATTCCACGATCCAAAACTGGTATCCGGGCGACGGCGAAGGCAAGGGCGGCATCTACAACTTCGTGACCAAGCGGGGGGCGTGCAGGGGCGTCAACGCCAAGATCTCCTGGACCCAGGTCGAAACCGGATCCGCCATCACCTGGAAGTATCCAAGCTGCATCCTTCAGGGCGACAACTCGATCGGAGAATTCTATTCGGTGGCCGTCACGAGCGGACGTCAGCAGGCGGATACCGGCACCAAGATGATCCATATCGGTAAGGACACGAAGAGCACGGTCGTATCCAAGGGCATCTCCGCCGTCTACGGCCAAAACACCTATCGAGGCGGCGTGAAGGTCCTCAAGGGCGCGGACCGGGCCCGCAACTTCACACAGTGCGACTCACTGCTCATCGGGGACCAGTGCGGCGCCCATACCTTTCCCTATATTGAAGTCAAGAACCCCTCGGCACAAGCCGAGCACGAGGCCTCGACCTCCAAGATCGGCGAGGACCAGATCTTCTACTGCAACCAGCGAGGGCTCTCGACCGAAGATGCCGTCTCCATGATCGTCAACGGGTTCTGCAAGGAAGTGCTCGCCGAGCTGCCCATGGAGTTCGCGGTTGAAGCTCAGAAGCTGCTCGGGATCAGCCTGGAAGGCAGTGTCGGCTAGGAGAGCAGGAGGAACACGCATGTTGGAAGTCCACGACCTGCACGCGCGCGTCGAAGAGACGGAGATTCTGCGCGGCGTCAACCTCAGCGTCGGGCCGGGCGAAATCCACGCGATCATGGGCCCGAACGGGTCCGGAAAGAGCACGCTCGCACAGGTCTTGGCCGGACACGAGGCCTATGACGTGACCCGCGGTGAGGTCCTCTATGATGGAGAAGACCTTCTGGACCTCGATCCGGACAAACGGGCTCAAAAGGGCATCTTCATGGCCTTTCAGTACCCGGTCGAGATCCCGGGTGTCAACTGCGCCTATTTTCTCAGGACGGCCCTGAACGAGATCCGGACGTCGCGCGGTGAGGAACTGCTGGATGCCGTGGATTTTCTGTCTCTGGCCAGGGAAAGGCTCAAGCTGGTCGACATGGACGAAAGCTTTCTCAGGCGCTCTATCAATGAGGGGTTCTCAGGGGGAGAGAAGAAGCGCAACGAGATCTTCCAGATGGCGGTTCTGGAACCGAGGCTTGCGGTTATGGATGAAACCGATTCAGGGCTCGACATCGATGCGCTCAAGATCGTCGCGAACGGGGTGAACACCCTTCACGCACGGCATCCCGAAAACTCGGTCATCGTCGTCACGCACTATCAGAGGCTGCTCAACTACATCGTCCCTGACTACGTCCACGTCTTGATCCAGGGCCAAATCGTCAGGTCGGGCGGTAAGGACCTCGCTCTGAAGCTGGAGGAAAAGGGTTACGATTGGATTCGGAAGGCGCACGGGGAAGAAGCCCTCACCCCTTAGGAGAACAGCGCAACCATGGCACGGCCCGCGGCCCAAACAAAAGAAGCCTACCTTTCCGCCCACAGGGCGTTCGAGAGAGGTCTGAACGGAGCCGACCGCTTCCCCCTCCGCAGTCTGCGCAGGCAGGCCGCCGATCGGTTTGAGCGCCTGGATTTTCCGACGACGGGCGACGAGGCGTGGCGCTACACGAACGCGGCGCCCATCGTCGCGACGCGGTTCCAACCGGCGCTCAGAGGCAGGCCGGTTGCGGTGGGCCCGGAGCAGATCGAACCGTTCGCTTACGACGCCATCCAGCTGGTCTTCGTGAACGGACGCTACGCCCCGGAGCTTTCGTCGCTCGAGCACCTGCCCGACGGAGCCAGAGCGGGCAGCTTAAGCGCCGACCTCGACCCGGAAGACACCCTCCTGTCCAAACACCTGGGCCAATACGCAGACTATGAAGCCCAGACGTTCACCGCGCTCAACACCGCCTTCGTCCACGACGGCGCCTTTGTCCACGTTCCGAGGAACGTCGCGTTCGACGCGCCTGTCCACATCCTTTTTGTTTCGACCGCAGACGAACGGCCGATCGTCTCCCACCCCCGCTGCCTCGTCCTTACGGAAGCGCACGGCGCGCTCTCGATCGTTGAAACTTACGTCGGATTCGGGAACGCCCCTTACTTCACGAATGCGGTCACCGAGATCGTAGCGGGGGAAGGTTCGGTTGTCGATCACTATAAACTCGTTCTGGAGAACGAAGCGGCCTTTCACGTCGCCACCACACAGACCTCTCAGGGCGGCGCCAGCAACGTCTCCACCCACACGATCTCACTCGGAGGACGTCTCGTCCGGAACGAAGTGAACGCCCGACTGGCCGGCGAGGGGGGGGAAGCGACGGTAAACGGCTTCTACCTGCTCGACGCGTCCGAGCACGTGGACAACCACACGTTGATCGAGCACGTGGCGCCGCACTGCACCAGCCACGAGTTCTTTAAAGGCATCCTGAACGGGAGGTCGAAGGGGGTCTTTCGTGGCAAAATCTACGTCCATCAGACCGCGCAAAAGACGGACGCCTACCAGACCAACCAGAACCTGCTTCTCTCCGATGACGCTTCGGTCGTCGCGAAACCCCAGCTCGAGATCTACGCGGACGACGTCAAATGTTCTCACGGAGCCACGATCGGACAGATCGACGAAAAGGCCATCTTTTATCTCCGGTCTCGAGGCGTCGGGCCCGAAACCGCCCGGCAGGTTATGATCCAGGCGTTTGCGGACGAGATCCTGGACAACGTCCGAATTGACGCCGTGCGGACGCGTCTGAACGACTGGGTCAAGGCGAAGCTCGAACGTTCTCCAATCCTCCCTCAGGGGTAAAGGCCACGATAGATGAGTCTGCCGTCCCACATCCTCGCGGAGGATCCCTCCTTCCCGCGGGTCCAGAGACCGGGACCGTTCGACGCGGAAGCGGTTCGCGCTGATTTTCCGATCCTCGGGCAGCGGGTAAGGGGCAAGCCCCTGGTCTATCTGGACAATGCGGCCACGGCCCAGAAACCGCGGCGCGTGATCCACGCCCTTCATCGCTACTACGCGCTCGAAAACGCCAACGTTCACCGAGGGGTGCACCACCTGAGCCAAGTCGCCACCGATGCCTACGAAGGAGCGCGCCACAGGGTTGGGCGTTTCTTGAACGCAACGCACGACAAGGAGATCGTCTTCGTGCGCGGCACAACCGAAGGGATCAATCTCGTCGCACAGACCTTCGGCAGGCGGCAGGTGGGAACGGGCGACGAGATCCTTATCTCCGAAATGGAACACCACTCCAACATCGTTCCCTGGCAGATGCTCTGTGAAGAGAAGGGCGCGAGGCTTCGCGTCATTCCGATCAACGACCGCGGAGAGCTGTTGTTGGAGGAATATGAAAAGCTGCTCACCCCGCGAACGAAGCTCGTCTCGGTCGCGCACGTTTCAAACGTCCTCGGCACCCTCAATCCGGCTTCCGATATCGTGAACCTGGCCCACGAACGAGGCGTCCCCGTGCTTTTCGACGGTGCGCAGGCCGTTCCTCATCTGGAAGTCGACGTCCAGGCTCTGGATTGCGATTTCTACGCCTTCTCCGGGCATAAACTTTACGGCCCGACGGGCATCGGCGTGCTCTACGGAAAGGCGGAGCACCTCGAGTCCATGCCCCCTTACCAGGGAGGGGGGAGTATGATCCGGTCTGTCACCTTTGAAAAGACGACCTACGCCGAGCCCCCCAATAAATTCGAGGCCGGCACGCCTCAGATCGCCGGCGGAATCGGGCTCGGGGCGGCCATCGACTACCTGGCAGAGATCGGTCTGAACGACGCCGCGGCCTATGAAGCGGACCTCCTCTCGTATGCCACGCAGATCCTCTCGGACATACCGGATCTCAGGCTTATCGGTACGGCAGACAAAAAGGTGAGCGTCCTTTCGTTCGTCGTCGAAGGCATCCACCCACACGATATCGGGACCGTTCTTGACCAGGAAGGCATCGCTGTCCGAGCCGGTCATCACTGTGCACAACCCTTGATGCGGCGCTTCGGGATTTCCGCGACCACCCGTGCAGCCATCGCGTGCTACAACACCAGGCACGACATCGACGCCCTGGCCCGAGGTCTCTATAAGGTGCGGGAGATATTCTGACATGCTCGACCTGCGTGAGCTCTACCAGCAGATCATTCTGGATCACAACAAAAGCCCTCGCAATTTCAGGGCGCTCGCAGATGCCGATCGATCGGCGGAAGGCTACAACCCCCTCTGTGGCGACCACGTCAACGTCTACTTGAAGCTGAAGGATGACCGGATCGAGGAGATTACTTTCCAGGGGTCCGGCTGTGCGATCTCGAAGGCATCGGCGTCGTTGATGACCTCTCTTCTGAAGCGACAAAGCGTAGAGGAAGCCGAGGCCCTCTTCGGCAAGTTCCACGATCTCGTTGCAGGCGATGATGACGCCGCCCCGGATCTGGATGAAATGGGAAAGCTTGCCGTGTTCTCGGGCGTAAGGGCCTTTCCGACGCGAATCAAATGCGCGACCCTGGCCTGGCACACGCTAAAAGCGGCGCTCCACGGAAATGGCGCACCGGCGACGACGGAATAGCCCGAAAAAACAGCCTGGAGGAGAACAGGTGGCCCCGAAATTTCCGAATCGACTTTTCGAGCGGCTGAAGCATCGCGTGTTCGGCTCTCGTGGCGGCCCGCCGGAAGAGGCGGAATCGTATCAAACGCCTCGGAAGGAAGAGACGGCCCCGATCGACATCCAGGCGTTGACCGCCTATGCGGACCAGAAGTCGGAGGAGGTTGCAGACCGCAAGGCGCGGTTGGAGGCCTCACCCGAGCCGGATTTGGACATCACCGAGTTGGAAAAGAAGGTCGTGCAGATTCTCGAAACGGTCTATGATCCCGAGATTCCGGTAAACATCCATGCGCTTGGATTGATCTATGAAACCAGGATCGAACCGTCTGGAATGGCGCACGTCAAGATGACCCTCACGTCGCCGAATTGCCCCGCCGCAGCCACCCTTCCCGCAGAGGTGGAAAGCAAGGTGCGTAGCGTGCCCGGCGTGAAAGACGTCGTTCTAAGCCTCGTGTTCGAGCCCTCCTGGAATCCGGATATGATGTCCGAGGCCGCGAAACTCGAGCTGGGCATGCTGTAAACGCTCGATCAAAACGGGGACTGGAGAATGAAGCTGAGCGCTCAGGAAGAATACGGACTGCGGTGCCTCATTCAGATTGGACGGAATGAACTCGATGTCGGTCGCGGCCTCACGATTCCGGAAATCAGTCAGGCCGAGGGGCTTTCGATTCCCAACGTGGCGAAGCTGATGCGCATTTTGCGGATTGGGGGCTTCGTGGAAAGCACCCGGGGTCAAACGGGCGGCTACCGTCTCTCCAGGCCGGTGGATCAGATCGTGGTCGGCGACGTCCTCACGGTCTTGGGCGGCAGGCTCTTCGGCCCGAACTTTTGCGACGAGCACACTGGGGTCGTGGAGCTCTGTACCCACTCCGTAGACTGCTCCATCCGTTCGCTTTGGAACGCCGTGCAGTTCGCGATCGACCAGGTGCTCGGCCGCATTACACTCCAGGATCTGCTTGTTCGTGAGGAGCGCGAGCTGAGAGGATGCTTTCAGGAGATGGCGGGCGAGGTCCTTCAAGTCATCGATAATTGACGCGTTTCCCGATTCTTCGTATCTTGTATTGAGCGCGTCATCATCCGACGATCGGAGATCGAGATGGGTTTGGAGACGAATCTGGGCGAGAACGTCATTTCGACCACGCTGGACAGGATGATCAACTGGGCGCGGAAGAGCTCGCTGTGGCCGATGCCCTTCGGCACCGCCTGCTGCGCAATCGAAATGATGGCCACGCTCTCCGGGCGGTTTGACATGGCCCGATTCGGCGCCGAGGCCGTCCGTTTCTCTCCGAGGCAGTCTGACCTGCTTATTGTGTCCGGCCGCATCTCCCTCAAGATGATGCCCGTGCTCAAGAAGATTTACGATCAAATGCCCGATCCGAAGTGGGTGATCTCCATGGGGGCCTGTGCCTCCTCCGGAGGCGTCTTCAACACGTATACCCTCGTTCAGGGCGTAGATCAGTTTCTTCCCGTAGATGTCTACGTCCCGGGCTGTCCCCCTCGCCCCGAGGATCTGCTCTACGCGCTGATGAAGATTCAAGAAAAGATCGACCGGGAACATCCGACCCAAAGGGACGGCCAAGGTGAGGCTGTCCTACCACCTGCCGGAGGATAGAGATGGTTACCGTTACCGAGGTTGCGCAGAGGGAGATCGCCAAGCTGATAGAAAGCCAGGATGCCAAAGTGCTTGGCGTCAGGGTGAAGGCCGAGGCCACGTCTCCCCTCCAGGCGAACTACCGATTGGCTTTCCTTGCGGAGGGCCAGGAAACCCCCGACGACGAAGTCATCGCGTTCGAGGGCTTCAACATTTACGTCGATTCCGGCAGCGCGCCCTATTGCCGGGACATTAAGCTCGACTTCATGGACGGGCTCACCGGAAGGGGTTTCAAAATAGACAACCCGAACCGGGTCCCGCCCCACTTGAAGGGCACGGCCGCGGAGAAGGTTCAGCAGATCATCGACGATAAAATCAATCCGGGCGTGGCCTCCCACGGAGGATTCATCTCTTTGGTAGACGTTAAGGACAACGTCGCCTACGTCCAGTTCGGAGGGGGATGTCAAGGGTGCGGCATGGTCGATGTCACACTCAAGCAGGGTGTTGAAGTAATGATCAAAGAGGCGGTTCCGGAGATCGAGCAAATCATGGACGTTACCGAGCACGCAGACGGAAGAAATCCCTATTATCAGCCGACCAAATAGGGGAACGCACATCAGCGCCGGAAAGGCCGACGGCCCAGCTCTGAAAGTCGTTCTGATTTCGACTTACGAGCTGGGCCGTCAGCCTTTCGGTCTGGCCTCTCCGGCCGCCTGGTTGCGGCGCGTCGGAATGGAGGTCGCCCTCTCTGACCTCTCGGTGCAAGATCTGCCCGAAGCGGCGGTGCGCCGAGCCGATCTCGTCGCGTTCTACATCCCCATGCACACCGCAACCCGCCTCGCCGTGCCGGTCCTGGAGCGCGTAAAGGCTCAAAATCCCGGCGCTCACATCTGTTTCTACGGGCTCTACGCCTCCGTGAACGAACCCTATCTTCGAAATTTGGGCGCCCAGACGATCCTTGGGGGCGAATTCGAGGCCGGGCTCCTTCACCTAGCTCAATCCCTCCGCGATTCAGGATCGATCCGAGGACCGCAGCCGGAGCCGGTCGTCTCCTTGGAGCGACAGCAGCACCGGGTCCCCGACAGAACCGGCCTGCCCCCCCTCTCCAGCTATGCCCGGCTCAAGGACGTCGACGGTTCAGAAAAAGAGGTCGGCTATGCGGAGGCCAGCCGGGGCTGTAAGCACCTCTGCCGCCACTGCCCCGTCGTCCCGGTTTACGACGGCAAGTTCCGGATCGTTCAGCCGGAAATCGTGTTGGAGGACATCCGCCGGCAGGTCTCCGCGGGGGCCAGGCACATCACGTTCGGGGATCCCGATTTTCTGAACGGCATCGGCCACGCGCTTCGGGTGGTTGAGACCCTCCACGAAGCCTTCCCGGGCCTCACCTACGACGCGACGATCAAGGTGGAGCATCTCCTCAAGCACGAAAAACAGCTCGCCGTCCTGAAAGAGACAGGCTGCAAGATCATCACGACGGCCGTGGAGTCGTTCGACGATCCGGTCCTCCTCCTGCTGGAAAAGGGTCATACGCGAGAAGACTTTCTCCAGGCGCTCCAGCTCTGCCGAGCGCACGGGATCACTCTGAACCCCACGTTCATCCCGTTTTCGCCCTGGACGACGCGCGACGGCTACGCCGATTTCCTGCAAACGCTCAGCGACCTCGAGCTGATCGAGCACGTCTCACCCGCTCAGTTGGCCATTCGTCTTCTGATCCCGGAAGGCTCCCGACTCCTGGCGCTCGACGACATTCGGGACGTGATCGCGCCCTTCCATCCGGCGAGCCTGAGCTACCCGTGGAAGCATCCGGACCCGGCGGTCGATCGACTGCAGGAGGAGGTCAGTGAAATCGTCAAAGGGGGTTTGGCCGGGACGGCGTCCAGGAGAGAGACGTTCGGGGCGGTCTGGCAGGGTGCGAACCCCCCTCTGGCCCACACCCATCCGGATTACGACCCCGGGATCCAACGATGCCTGGCGACGGTTCCCTACCTGACAGAGCCCTGGTATTGCTGAGCGGAACCGACCGAGGAGCAGTTTGCTCTTGCGTAGATGCGTCCCACGTCCCGAATGCACGGAAAGGCAGCCGATGACACTTCAAGAACTGGTCGCAAGGTTTCCAGAGATTCCTGAAGACCTTCACGAGGAACCGCTGCTCGCCCAATTTGGGAAGGTCTTCGGAGAACAGCTCCGCGTCGCCCAGAACCCGGGCGCCTGTTCCACGGCGTACTCTGCGGGGAACCACTACTATCTCAAACTGATCGGTCCGATGAGAATCTATATGTATGGACTGTCCAGCCGCGAAAAGGTCCTCGCTCAGCTCCAGGAGCTGCTCGCTCGGCATCGGACCGACCCCGTCGGTCTTGTTGCCGGTCTCGTCCCGCAAGACACCGCCGACAGGGAAGCGAGAGGGCCCGGATGTGAATGAGGAAGTGGGCCCCGGAGATCACGGCAGCACGCTTGTCATCTGATTCCGATACCCCTGCGACCCTCCGGAGCATATCACCCGAAGCCGTGCCCCGCCCATCCATAGCGCCGAGATATGCCGGCCCCCTACTCCCATTCGACCGTGCCGGGCGGCTTGTGGGTCACGTCGTAAAACACCGCCTCCACCTCGTCACGCGCCAGGATGGCCTCGGCCAGTCCGACCAGCAGATCGATCGAAAGCTCGGAGAATCGCGCCGTCATGAAATCGGGCGTCTGGACGGGCCTCAGCACAATCGATTCCCGCACACCGTCAGACGTGAGCGGCAGGAGCACGGTGGGCATCTGCGAGACCTCCCGCACCTGGCCCCACGTCTCGAGCGCCTTCATTGAGACCGCGTCGACCTCTCGCAGCAGGTCCAGCCGCCGCCGTGTGAGCAGCGCGCGCTTCGCCCTCAGATTCGGCAGCTCCGCGGGCGACAGCAGATAGATCAGGCGGTTGATGGCCCGGACACGGTTCGTGATCCGGGTGGACACCGCCTCCAGCGTCTTCCAGTCCGCCTCGCCCCAAAGGGCCGCCGGATGGGCATAGGTCCGAAAGTCTCCCTGTACGCCGACGCTGCGGATCGGCAGAATTTTCAGGTCCAGCCCCGACTCCGCCGCCATCGCTTTGGCCACCGCCTCCGCCTCGGAGAGATCCTCACGGGGAGGGTCGCCGGCCGAGCAGAGGCAGCGCACCGCGAGCCCCGGGCCCGGGAACGGATGTCGCCAGACGAGCGCGTGAGGCAGTCCGAGCTGGAGCCCCAGCTCGCGCACCTCATCTTTGTAGAGCTGGGCAAGGGGCTCGATCACACGCCCCGTCGCGATCAGTTCATCGATCAGATCGATTCGGTTGTGGTGCGTCTTGATCCTCGCCGCGTGATCCGTCCCGCCCGACTCGATCGTATCGGGATAAAGCGTTCCCTGTCCCAGAATCCATTGATCGGGGTCGAGGTCCATGCGTGACAGAACCCGATCTTTGACCTCCAGGAACGTTCGGCCAATGGCCAGCCGCTTTTCCTCGGGGTCCACCAGCCCTTCCACGTTCAACAGAAACTCATCCACCGCGTCTTCGATCACGAGATTTTCGAATCCCTCGCGAGTCAAGAATGCCCCGACGTCCGCCGTCTCCCCTTTCCGCATGAAGCCGTTGTCGATGTGAAGCCCCAGAATGCGGTCCGGCCCGAGCGCGCGGTTGAGGAGGAGGAACGATACGGTCGAGTCCACGCCGCCCGAAACGAGCAGAAAGACATTCCGGCTGCCCGCTTTCTCTCGAATCTCGCGGACCGCGGTCTCGGCATAGTTCGCCATCGTCCACGTGCGAGGGGCCTCGCAAATCCCGAGAAAATTGTCCAGGATCTCCACGCCCCGCGGGGTATGCGTCACCTCGGGATGAAACTGCAGGCCGTAGATGTGGCGATCCGGATCGCCGACCGCCGCGGTTGCGCAGGCAACGGTCTCGCCCAGAACGCGAAACCCTTCGGGTAGGCGATCCACCACGTCTCCGTGACTCATCCAGACCACCTGAGATTCACCCAGGCCATCCAACAACGCCGACCCCGGCCGGATCTGAAGCTCCGCTGAGCCGTATTCCCGGATCTCACCCGGGGAAACCGTTCCGCCAAGCTGCTGACAGATCAACTGGTGACCGTAGCACAGGCCCAGGACAGGCCGTCCCGAAGTGAGAAGATCGGGATTGTAGTCGGGTGGCTCCGAATCGTAGACACTGGCGGGACCTCCGGAGAAGATGAGCCCGCAGGCCCCCTGAAGCTCGGAAGGATCGACGGCCGGATGAAAGATTTCGGCGTAGACCCGAAGTCTTCTCACACGATTTGCAATCAGGTGGGCGTACTGCCCACCGAAGTCGAGGACGGCAATGCCGCTACGCATGCAAGAACCCAAAAGAATCCGAAGCCGGGATGCAGAACGTCGCATCACCTCTTCTCTGCAACCTGGCCTCCGAGTAGCGGAACGATTCGGGTCGCCGCGCGATATCGCGCGGCGAATCGGATGCCGAGGCGAAACAGAAAGGATGCGCAGCATCCCCTCGATTCCACCCGGAGCAGGCTCCATTTTCCCTGTCTGCGTGCGGACACCTGTCTGCCCTGCCTGCCGAGCACCTATCTGCCGACGAGGCAGGCGACTCGGCGCAGGCAGGCGCACAGGCAGGCGCACAGGCAGGCGTGAGCGGTGGACCCCCGTACCAAGCACCCGTTTGACCCCGGGTCAAACCGCCATCGCGAACAATCTTTCTCCTTTGGCGCGCTCCTTCGCCCGGGCCAAAGCGAACCTATTCCGGTGGAGACTTTACGATCTCTCGAAGGAAATCCTCCGCGGAGAACTCGTTGCAGCCCGTCGCTTCCATCAGAAGATCCAAAATCTCTCTCCGCTCCCGGCGTTTGTATATCAGATCTTCGAAGACATCCTTGAATTTCCTGAGACCCAAGGCCCTTTCTACCTCCTTCGGCGTCATCCACGGGTTGGCCCCTTGCGACATCGTCTCATCCTCCCTGTCAATCGATCGACGCTCTGACCTCATTTAGAACCTCAACCCAATCGGCGCCGAGTGTCAATCTGCCGCCCAAGAAACCTATGAATATAACCACTGACCCGAACCCAAACAAGACGGCTCAACAGCCTGCGCTCCGGAAGTGATTGAAAAAGGCCCGAAAGATGCGTACTATAGCGAACGCGATTCTCATCCAAACGCGTCGTCCGGGCCCAGATGAACGTCCAAGACCTCCCCACGGTGAATGCGATCCTGAACACGTTGAGCGCCCTCCTGCTCGCCGTGGGGTTCATTCAGATCAAGCGGCGAAAGGTTCAGGCTCACAGAGGGCTGATGCTTTCAGCCCTCGGGGTGTCCGCCCTCTTCCTATCCAGCTACCTGGTCTATCACGCCCGCGTCGGTTCGGTCCCTTACCCCCACTTCGACTGGACCCGTCCCCTCTACTTCGCGGTCCTGGTCCCCCACGTGATCCTGGCCGCCGCCATGGTCCCGCTTGTCCCGCTCCTGGTCAGACACGCGCTGCGGGAACGTTTCGACGCCCACCGGAGGCTGGCCCGCTGGATCTGGCCCGTCTGGATGTTCGTCTCCGTCAGCGGCGTGGGAGTTTACCTGATGCTCTACCGACTTTGAGGCGCAGCGCAACACTTCGGAGGGAGTTCCCATGAACATTCTCATTTCCGGTTCCACCGGCCTGGTGGGCTCCGCGATCGTCGCGCAGCTCGAAAACGAGAGGCACCGTGTCGTGCGCCTCGTCCGGCGGGCGCCCGAATCCGACGGTTCGGAGGTCGGCTGGAATCCCGAGTCGGGCGAGATCGATACCTCCGGTCTGGAGGCCATGGACGCCGTGATCCATCTGGCGGGCGAGAACATCGCGGAAGGCAGATGGAACGATGGGAAGAAGGCGCGGATCCGAGACAGCAGGGTGAACGGCACCCGACTCCTCGCCGAGTCTCTGGCCGGTCTGACCTCTCCGCCCCGCACCCTGATTGCGGCCTCCGCCATCGGCTACTATGGCGACCGGGGGGATGCGGTGATGACCGAAGACAGTACGCCCGCTTCGGACTTCCTCGGCGAAACCTGCCAAGCCTGGGAAGCGGCCGTTCAGCCCGCCGTCAAAAGGGGCATCCGGACCGTCAACTTGCGAATCGGCGTCGTCCTCAGCCTCGACGGCGGCGCCCTTGCCAGGATGCACGTCCCGTTCCGAATGGGCGTGGGCGGAGTGATCGGCGGCGGCGATCAATACGTCAGCTGGATCTCCATCCACGACCTGCCCGGAATCGTTCAGCACCTGATCTCCAAGAAAGACCTGAGCGGCCCGATCAACGCCGTCGCACCAAACCCGGTGACCAATCGCGAGTTTACGAAGACCCTCGGACGGATCCTCGGCCGGCCCACGCTTTTCCCCATGCCGGCCTTTGCCGCGCGTCTCGCGTTCGGGGAAATGGCCGACGCCCTCCTGCTTGCCAGCACGCGGGCGGCGCCGAAGCGCCTCGAGGCTTCGGGCTATGTATTCAGGCATCCTGACATCGCATCCGCTCTCCGAGAAATCCTGGAGAAATGACGGCCATGTCGACGAAACGCCGCTTGAAGACGTAATCCGCTTGTCTTAAGTAAGCGTCAGAGATACGCGAGAATCGTCCAGATCCAGTGGAAGCCGACAACGGCCCGATCTGCTACTTTTGATGGAGGTAAGATGGCGAAACAGGAGGTCTCTTTCCGGGAAAATGTCGACTTGATGTTCGACCGAGCCGCAGCTACGCTCGACCTGCCCCCCGGCCTCGCGGAGCAGATCAAGACGACCAACAACGTCTACCAGGTCCGTTTTTTCGTCAAGCTTCAGGATAGCTATCACGTCTTCTCGGGCTGGCGAGCCGTCCACAGCGAGCACCGCCTGCCTGTCAAGGGGGGCGTCCGTTTCGCCCCCTCGGTCACGCAGGACGACGTCGAAGCCCTCGCCGCGCTGATGTCCTACAAGTGTGCGATCGTGGATGTCCCCTTCGGCGGATCGAAGGGGGGGCTCACGATCGCGCCCTGGCGATTCGATGACTTTCAGCTTGAACGCATCACGCGAAGGTTCGCCCAGGAGCTGGTCAAGAAGGCCTACATCAACCCCAGCCTCAACGTCCCCGCACCGGACATGGGAACGGGACCGAGGGAGATGGCCTGGATCGCCGACACCTATCGAATGCTTCAGCCCGGCGATATCAATGCCATCGCCTGCGTGACCGGTAAGCCGATCACCCAGGGAGGGATCGCCGGTCGGGTCGAGGCCACCGGAAGGGGTGTACAGTACGCCCTGCAAGAGTTCTTTCGACATCCCGAAGATGTCTCCGACGCGGGCCTGAAGGGCGGCCTCGGTGGCAAACGAATTGTCGTTCAGGGCCTGGGAAACGTCGGCTACCACGCCGCGAAATTTCTCTCAGAGGAGGATGATGCGCGCATTATCGGCATCATCGAGCGCGACGGGGGCATCTTCAGCGAGAGCGGACTTTCCGTGGATGAGGTCTCGAAATACATGGAAGAGACGGGCGGCGTCAAAGACTTCCCGGGCGCCGACACTGTCGAGACGGGAAACGCCCTCCTCGAAGCCGATTGCGATATTCTCGTCCCAGCCGCCCTCGAGGCCCAGATCAGGCCGGAAAACGCGCCGAAGATCAAGGCATCCCTCATCGCTGAAGCCGCGAACGGTCCCGTCACCTATGAGGCGGACAATTATCTTCGCCGGCACGGAAAGGTCATCATCCCGGATGCATACCTGAATGCGGGAGGCGTCACGGTCTCCTATTTCGAGTGGATCAAAAATCTCTCTCACATCCGGTTCGGCAGGTTGGGCCGCAGGCACGAAGAGATGCGCGGGCAGAACATGATGGACGCGGTCGAAAACGCGACCGGAAAAAAGATTCCTGAGCGCTTTCGATCCAAACTCGTCCAGGGGCCCAATGAGATCGATCTGGTCCGCTCCGGCCTGGACGACACCATGCGCGAGGCCTATCAGCAAATCCGAGACATCTATCGCGCCCGCGACGACGTGCCGGATCTCCGCACGGCCGCATTCGTGCTGGCCATTGAGAGAATCTCCCGGGCCTATCTCGAGATGGGGTTGTAGCCTGGTCGGCACGTCGGCGGGCGTGAGGCGGGATGGCCGCGGAAGCGCTGAACCGATCGTTTTTTCCGCTTCCATCTGTGGAGAGCAGGAGGCTGGACGCCAGGAAGGCATGGCGAAGACGGCAGAGGAAAGATTTCATAATTATATTGTTTTTATTTTATTTATCCTAAATAATTCATAAAAAAGGTTAGGAAAGTCACTCTTACTCACCTTTTATTGCCCGCCCAAGAAAAGGTGACAAAAGAAGGGCGCCTACCTGCCGCGCCCAACGCGGCGCAGGCAGGCCCCTCAAACGCCGGGGAGGCTCGGGCCGTGGCGACTCAGCCTCACTGGAAACGATTGGCGCCGAGAAGAGACTGAACTCCTCCCCCCGCCTGATGCCCACTGCGGGACCCGCCCCCCACTCCGCGAATTTCCATTCGCCCCCACATCCGCCCCCGCCCCTGACCCCGTCCCACAGAGGGCCCTAACCCCTGGGAGGAGGAACGCCGAAGCAGCTAGAGAGCCGGAACGCCACGGCCGCGATGGCATCTGGACGGAATCACTCGTGAAATCTGAACAATCTGCGTGCATCCTGGGCTTTCCAGTTATTGCACCCAAACAAAGTTTTTCAGCTCAAATTGGACAACTGATTGTTCCACATAAAATGATGGAAATTTTCAACAAATTTATGAATGATTCAGGTTATATCTAATATACTGTCCTTGATGCAAAATCAGACGCCTTCCGGGATGAATTCCCGGGGCGCGTAAACGACCCCTCGTGAAGCGCGTGTCTGGCTTTCTGTCCTGCCCCCGGCCGCGTGTGGCAAGGGTCTGACGTCCCTGTCTCAACCCGCCACCACCGGCCGTTCCTTGATCTGTTCCCCCGCATACAGGGCCTGATTCAGCACCGCTTCATAAAGCTGATCCCGCTCGCGGGTCGGAATACGCTCGCCGCGCTCATCCCGGTAGTCGATCACGTGCGAGTAGAACGGCGGCATCGGAAGGCCTCGCGATCCGTAGAACCCGCACAGTCCCCGGAAGTCGTCCATCGCCTCGGCCCGCAGATGCGGGAACCCGAACTTCCCGTCCCGGTCCTGGTCCAGCCGCAGATGGGCGTGGATGCGCATCTCGTCGAGCCCGTCGATCAGGTCGGGCCGTTCGCGAAGGTCGGTCAGGTGTTCCGTGATGAAACCGCGCCAGTCTCCCCGCCTGCCCTGCACTTGAACGAGGATCGGCGATCCGTCAGCGTAGTGTGAGATAAAGTCTTCAAGTCTCGGGTCTGCCGACGGACGCGCCATCCGGGTGGAGTTCCCCAAATTGATCCCGCAGACACCGATGCCGTGATCCGCGTAGGTCTTGGCCTCCTCGGTCGGATCGGCGAAATTCATTCGCTTGTGTCCGGCGTCCAGCCGGATCTTTACGGACGCCCTCAGGATCTCGTCCGCCTTTGCGGGTCCCACCCCGAGCTCCTCCATCAGCAGGTCGCTGCCCTCGACCGACAGATGCTCCTCCCAAAACGCCACGACTTCGTGCGCGTACATCAGGCTCTGACCCCGGGTCGGGTCCAGACCCAGCTGCAGCTGCTTTCCCGAGGCCTCTGACAGCCGGAAGAGCTCGGCCGCGACGCGCGCGACGTTTCTCGCGATCCGTGGATTCAACTCCGCTTCCCGTCCCTCGATCTCGCGCCGCATAATCCCCGCCAGCGACTGCACAAAGAGGTGTGGGACCGTTCCGTTGTGCAGATGCGGCAGCAGATGCAGCCCCTTGCGCATCGTCTCGAACTTTCGGTCTTCCGCCCACGACACGCCGTTCCTCGCGATCAGGTCCTCGCGAGCGGTTCCCCCCTTCATCGACGTCCCTGAAATGCCCACTGCAATCAGCCGCCGGTCTGCAAGCCGTTCCTTGAGGCGTCCGAGCGCGCGCGTCTCAACGTAGCCGTCTCCATCTTCGACAAGGAGACCGTCTAAGACCTGACCCACCAGGCGCACCTCACAGACCGGGTCCAGGCCCACCCTCGCGAGCTCCGCTTCCATCCTTGGGAAACTGTTCTCCACGATGTCGAGCAGATCTTCCGCCGTCTCCCGCCCGGAGAAGATTCGTACCGCTCCGACCCCAAATGGGATTCCGTTACGGCTTCTCATGTCGAAACTCCCGGCGTCTTGCTGTTAAAAAAACATTCATCCTGTTCAACGTGCCCACGGGTCATCTTCGCTGCTTCCATTGCGGCTCTAACGCACGTCGCATCCGTTCAACCGGCAGACCGTATCGAACACGACCTGCGTCGCGAACCGGACGTTCTGCGTCGAGATCCGTTCATCGTGGCCGTGCGCGAGCTCGTAAAAGTGAAAACCGGGTTCCCATCGCATCGGAATGAACCCATAGATCTGCATGTCCAGGTGGGCGAGCCACTTGGCGTCGGTCCCGCCCGTCGTCAGATGGGGTGCCACCGTCCCCTCCGGATCGAACCGCTTCAACGAGGTCCGGATCGCCTCGAACAGGTCGGTTTCGTGATCGAACTCGTTCCCCGAACTGAACGGGCCCTTCATCTCGACCTCGATCTCGTCCCCCACGATCTCCCTCAGCTCCTCCATGAATGTCGCCTCGTCCGTCCCCGGGAGCGTCCGTCCGCTCAGTGACAGCCGGACCTCCGACGGAATCACGTTCCGCTTCAATCCGGCGTTCAACATCGTGGGCGCGCAGGTATTCCGAAGCGTTGCATCCAGCATCAGCCGAGTCGGTTCATCCACGGGGAGGGCCCTCAGCGCGGCCTCCGCTTCTTCAGGGACCAGCAGCTTCAGCAGCAACGCCCTCACTTCCGGATGCCTCTGCGCCGCCGCTGCCCCCTGAATGAAGGCGCCGCCGCTCTTCGTCACCCGGTGGGGCATCTTCCGTTCACCCAGCGCCCGGAGGACCTTGCCCAGGTGCGCAATCGCGTTGTTGTCGTGCGGAACGGAACTGTGTCCGGGCCGCCCCGTCGAGATCAGGTCTACCGGCGCGCTCCCTTTCTCTCCCACCTGGCAGGTATAGATCGGACGTCCGTCGACCTTGACGGCATACCCGCCCCCTTCGTTGATCCCGAACTCCGCGTCGAAGACGTCGGCGTGGTGCTCGGCCAGCCACCTGACGCCGCAGGTCGCCCTCATCTCTTCATCCCCGGCGGCAACCACGACGAGATCTCGTTCCAGCGGAAGGCCCAGACGCTTGCAGAGTCGAAGTACCTGAATGCCGACGACGACCGTCAGCTTGGAATCGAACGCACCGCGGCCCCATACGTATCCATCCGCGACGTGCCCGGCGAAGGGAGGATGCGTCCACTGGCTCGGTTCCGCGGGCACGACATCGGTATGCGACAAAAGCAGCATCGGGCGTTCTCGTCCGGTCCCGTTCATCCTGACCACCAGATTCGCCCGGTTCGGCGCAGACTCCAGAATCTGTGGATCGAAGCCCTCCGCCTTCAGCCGGTCCTCCAGATAGCGCGCCAGAGCCAGTTCGTTCCCCGGCGGATTCGTCGTGTCGAACCGCAGCAGCTCCCGCAAGAGGGCCACACCCTCCTGACCCACGCGATCCCAATCCACCTGCATCCCGGTTCTCCTTCACGCGATCTTCGACACCCGCCGAAACACGAAAAAGCGAGCCAATATCCCGTTGCGAATCACGTGTGTCAAGCGATTTTCGAGGTCACGATCTCCGCCGGGCGCGTGGCGTTCTGTCCCCGCACGCGCAGGATCGTCACAATGGGCTTGCACGCGTGGGTTCATTTTCTTAGAATCATAGGTGAGACCGCATCTCGACGCCGGAGAGGGCTGAACGGTTGGCCTCTCCGACCGCGTGCGAGACCGTCAACCCCCTACGCTGTACGCGTGCTGTCCAAAACGCGCTTGGCAGGCGCTTCTGGCCTGCCCCTGATACGGCCGGTCGACCAGGCGACCGATTCCGGGAAGGCCCATCGCAATGCCCGCGACCCGTTTCAGATTCAAGATGCTGCCCGCGGCCGCGGCCTGTTCGATCCTCGTTTCCTTCCAATCCCTTTCCGCGGACAACATCGCCGACACGAAGCCGGTTCCGCTCAAACAGGGCGACCGTTGCTTCGTCTGCGGCGTCGAGCTGGTCGACGGCGGGATCGCCTTTATCTACCGGGGCAAACGCGTCACTGTCGACGCTCTTCACGTCGAAACGTTTTTCCAGCATCCCCTGAAGTATATTTCCAAGCTGAAGCCCAAGGGCGCCCTGTTCCAGGAAGACGCGATACTCGAGACGGCGATGGGCTCGGGCTGGCTATGGTCGAGTATATGGTTGGCGGCAGGCCTGATCTCTGCGGCGCTCTGTACTCACATTGCCCTGCGCAAAGGCCTCCCACCCGCGAGGTGGTTTGCGATCGGGCTGGCCACCCACCTCGTCGGCCTGCTGCTCGCGCTGAGACGCCGCCCGGATAGCGAGGTTTCTCTGCCGCCGAACCTGGCCAAGATTCCGAACACGGCCAACCCGGCGCGGTGTCCCGCGTGCAACGCGGCGAATCACCCCTCCGCGAAGCAGTGTCCGGCGTGCGGAGCCGCCCTGAACCCGGCCCTCTCGTCAGAAGTGGAACGGAGCGGACTCGACCCCTAGCCCTTCCCCTCCGGTCAAACGATCTGAAAGGAACGTCTGACTTGTTTCGACAGATTCAGACCTGGTTGGAAACGCATCTCTTTGCGACGGCGGACGGCCCGTCCCGACGCCCACAGCTCTCCAAAGACCGGGAAAGCAATATCCCCGGTCTCTTCATCGTCGGGGACCTGGCCGGCGCCCCCGTGATCAAGCTGGCCATGGCGCAGGGCGTCGACACGATCGAGCACATCGCCGGCCTGCCTCGCCCGAGCAAGCCGCGCGAGGACATTCTGGACGTGATCGTCGTCGGTGCCGGCGCGGCCGGCCTCAATGCCGCACTCGCCGCCAAGGAGAAGGGCCTGTCCTGCCTCCTGCTGGAGAAGGGGAAGATCGCCAACACGATCGAAAACTTCCCGGAAGGCAAATGGGTTTACGCAGAGCCCGATACGGCGCCCCCGAAGGGCAAGCTCTGGCTGGACGGGGCGCGAAAGGAAGACTTGATCAAACGGTGGCACCAGATCGTGGATGAAAATCGGATCGACGTACGCGCCGAAGAACCTCTGACCGGGCTCTCAAAGGAGTTCGGCCTGTTCACGATCACGACGCCGAAGGCCACCTATCGCGCCTGCCGGGTCGTCCTCGCGACCGGCCAGCGAGGCAACCCGCGCAAGCTCGGCGTGCCGGGCGAAGAACAGGAGCGGGTCTACCACAGGCTCTACAGCCCGCGCAACTATCACGGTGAAGACATCCTGGTCGTGGGCGGCGGCAACAGCGCCGTCGAAGCGGCACTGACGCTCAGTGAGCAAAACCGGGTCATCCTCTCCTATCGCGCGGCAGCGTTCTCCCGCCTCTTCAAGGACAACCGCAGCGCGCTGGATCAGGCCGTCGAGGCCGGAAGGATCCGCCTCATCCTCAGTTCCAACGTCGCGGGTTTCGACAACGGCTCGGCGCTCCTGTCCGTCGAGGGTGACACCGAGGTGACGGTTCCGATCGACCACGCCTTCGTCCTGATCGGATCGGAGGTCCCGGTCACCTTCCTCAAATCGCTCGGTATCCGGCTGGAGAATGAATGGAGCGGCTCGCTCCTCCGCAGCCTTGCCATCGCCCTCGCCGCCCTCGCCGGCCTCTGGTTCGCGGGCGGGCAGACCGATCTCTTTCCCGAAGCCAGCGGTTCCCTCTCCGAGGTTGCCGGCCTCCTGCTCGCCGGCGTCTCCGTCGTCGCCCTCCTTCTCCTCGGCCGTGCCGGAGACCGGTGGGCCTGGCTCTGCCTTTCCTTCCTGATCTGGTACACGATCTACGGGGTCAAAGTGGGGACCGGAGAGGAGTTCTGGCCGTTCAGGAACTGGGGCTACGCCGCGCTCTCCTTCCTCGATCGCCCGTGGAGCTTCTGGTACACCGTGCTCTACACGCTGCTGATGCTCGTCTTCGGCATCCAGGCCCTGAAACGCTGGGGCCTGGACAGAAACGACCGCTTTCAGGTCTGGCGCTTCGTCTGCCTGATCGGTTTCCAGGTTGTCTTCTTCTTCATCATCCCCGAGTTCCTGTTTCAGTGGGCCGTCAGGTTCCGCTGGGTCGGCGACCTGGCCAGCGACCCCGTCTTCTCCGAGCAGGCGTGGCGCAGCTACGGCATCGTCTATGCCTGGCCGCTCTTCTTCTACACCTTCTTCTACAACCCGCATCAGATCTGGGTCATTTGGGGTGTGCTCCTCTCCTTCGTCATCATCCCCATCTTCGTCCTCTTCAACGGGAAGCGCTACTGCTCCTGGATCTGCGGATGCGGCGGCTTGGCGGAGACCTTCGGGGACCGGTGGCGGCACATGGCGCCGAAGGGCAAGGCCGCCCTGAAGTGGGAGCGGATGAACATGGCCGTCCTCATCATGGCCGCCGCCGTTACCGTCCTCATGCTGGCCAAGGATATCTGGGGTCTGCTCTACGCGCAGGCCGACCTCTCCATGACGGTCTACCGCATCTCGGTCGACGTCTGGCTCATCGGCATCCTCCCGGTCACGCTCTATCCCTTCCTCGGAGGCAAGATCTGGTGCCGCTACTGGTGCCCCCTCGCCAAAATGATGGACCTCATGTCCAAGCTCTACGTCAAGCTGGGCGTCAGTCGATACCACATCACCGCCAACGACAAGTGCATCGCCTGCAACGACTGCTCCCGAAACTGCCTGGTCGGGATCGACGTGATGTCCTTCGCCCTGAAGCAGGAGGTGCTCGACAATTCGAACAGTTCCTGCATCGGCTGCGGCATCTGCGTCACCGTCTGCCCGATGGACGTCCTCTCCTTCAACCCACACCCGCCGCCATCGCTGATGCAGATCAAGCCGGCCTGATGGTTTTACCTCCTTCCGGAAAATTCGCTATCTTTCACCTATCCGTTGGACAGAAAAAGCCGCCAGGCAAGCCGGCAGATGGATGATATGACTCGCTCGGAAAAGAGCTGTCTCCATCGAGGTCAGGAAAGACGGGAAATTGCCATTGTGGCGCGCACTTCGACGACCTCGACAAGCTCGCATAGACAGGTCCGGGATCCGGGGCAGCAATGCTCGTCGCGCTCGTCGAGCCTGTCGAAACGAGCGCGCGGCAAGCGGACATAGCCCGGCTGGTCTGTGAGCTGTACAGCTTGTAGGCGAAACAACCAGCATTGGGTTGAGGGAAGCAAAAATGGTGAGAACGCAGGGCTCACTTTTTCTTGATCATGGAATTTCGCCGCAATTGGCCGCTGACTTACGTCGTCTGAACCCATGGTGGGAGGACGCGCCCATGCCCCCGCCGCCGAGGACGCGCCGCCACCTGGTCGCACAGATACGTCGTCTTCTGGAAGCTGAGATCGCTCCGATTGTCGTGGTGCGCGGACCTCGCCAGGTTGGAAAGACGACAGCACAGTTTCAGATCATCGCGGACTTGCTTGACGAAGGTGTGCCTCCCACGAACATCCTCCGGGTCCAGTTCGATGAATTGGCCTCACTGCGAGGAATTGAGGCGCCGATTCTCTCCATCTCCAACTGGTTTGAACGGAAGATAACGGACGATCGTTTCAACGCACTGGCGCGAGACGGCCGGAAGGCTTATCTCTTCTTCGACGAGGTCCAGAACCTCGATGACTGGGACGCGCAACTCAAGTCTCTTGTGGACAACGCCGCGGTAAAGGCCGTGGTTACGGAAAGTTCCGCACTGAGGATCGAAATGGGACGGGACAGCCTGGCCGGGCGCGTCCATACGGTCGAGGCGAATGAAATACAAACGGATAGCCAACGATAGGCGGAGGGCATGATGTCATCACCGAACATCGATGATCGCGATTGGTCCAGGCTTACGCTCGGCGAGCGCATCCGTCAGGTCGAAGTCGAGGGCTACTTCGTCATGCCCGACCTGCTCGCACCGGACCGGATCGCTGAGCTCAAGGCCCAGACGGCGAAACTCCCGACCGTCGGCGTCGACTACAGCGTCTACAAACAGAGCTGCTCACACATCGAATTCGTGGGCGGGGCGATCACCGAGCTCGCGGCCCATTCCCCGACGATCGCCTTCCTGAAGGCACTCTGCGGCGAGGAAATCCTCGTCGTCTCCTACGACTACCAGCGCTCCGAGCCGGGCCACCCGGGCATCAGCCTGCACACGGACGGCCAACCCTGGGGCTCCAGGATCTTCGGCCACGAGGGGACCTGCCCGAAGATCGTACGGGTGCTCTACTACCTGGACGACCTCACGCAGGACGTCTCTCCCTTTCGCGTCGTCCCCAGGTCCCACCTCTCGTTTCACGTCGACCGGAATCCCTACACCCGCTACGCCTCCCATCCCGAAGAGGTCATGGTCCCGGCGAAGGCCGGTTCGGCCGTCTTCCTGAACCACTTCACCTTTCACGGCAACTATCCCAACACCGGCGACCGGTCTCGCGAGATGCTGGCCATCGCGTATCGCCCTGCCTGGGCCGGTCCGGTAGACGAGGTCCCGCGCTGGGACGAGGCCGAAGTCGCCAAGCTCCCGGATCACATACGGCCGCTCTATGGAGATCCGAACAGGCGGCACTGGGACTTCGGCGGGGGCAACAAACCGGCCGGTATGGCCCGCGGGGCGCCGGGGATGAATCCGAGCCGGTGGAACCGAACTTAGGAGCCCGTATGCCATCACCCAAAATCGACGACCGCGACTGGTCCAGGCTCACCCTCGGCGAGCGCATCCGCCAGCTCGAAGTCGAGGGCTACGTCGTCATTCCCGACCTGCTCCCGCCCGATCATCTCGCCCGGTTGAAGTCGATCACGGACAGCCTGGAGACCCGCCATACCGACTACAGCGTGCGTCAGCGGGGCGCGCGCGACCTCCAGTGGCTCGGCGGGGCGCTCACCGACCTCATCGCCTATCCACCCACGATCGCCTTCCTCCGCGAGCTCTTCGGCGACACGATCGTCTTCTCGCACTACAACTACGCCCGCTCCGAGCCCGGGCACCCCGGCATCAGCCTCCACACCGACGGACAGCCCTACGGCTCCGAGATCTTCGGCTACCTCGGCAGCGTGCCCGCGATGGTACGCGTCCTCTACTACCTGGACGACCTCACGCCGGAAATCTCCCCGTTCCGCGTGATTCCCCGCTCCCACCTCTCCTTCCACGCCGACGCCAATCCCTACCGGCGGTTCGAGGATCATCCCGAAGCGCTGATGGTCACCGCAAAGGCCGGCGGCGCCTGCTTCATCAACCACAGGGTCTTCCACGGCAACTTCCCCAACGTCGGCGACCAACCCCGCGCCATGCTCGCCATCGCCTACCGTCCGGGCTGGGCTGGACCCCTGCGTGAAGTCGAGCCGTGGGATCCGGAAAAACTGGCTGCGCTCCCCGACGCCGTGAAACCCTTCTTCCAGGACCGCAACACCCGCGAGTGGGTCTTCGACGGCGGCCACAAACCGGCAGACATGAAAAGCGTGGCGCCGGGCATCGACCCCAGTCGATGGGAGAGAACCTGACGACGGACGGCAGACCGCGAAAGGCCGGACAGGCATCTCATAAGATCCGGCTCATCAGGCGAGTTCCGCTTAACGAGACGATGCGCTCCAAGAGACGCGCATCCGCCCCATCGTAAGATCATCTCACCCGGAAAGGAGCAACACATGGCTACCGGCCTCTCCAAGGAAGACCTCGACCTGCTTCGCAAATACGACACGCCCACGGTCTGCAACGCCATTGAATGCTTCAAGGTCCGCCCCCAGAACACCGGCTACATGGACAGCCGCATCAAGTGCAACTTCCCGGAAATGCCGCCGATGGTCGGCTACGCGACTACGGCCACCTACCGGTCCGACGTGCCGTCCCGGGAGGGTGACGTCTACGCCACGATCGACAAGCAAGTCGCAACCTTCCAGGACCTGCCCGGCCCGGTGGTCGTGGTCTATCAAGACCTGGACGACCCTCCGGTTGCCGCCACGTTCGGCGACGTCATGTGCACCTGCTTCCAGGCCTTCGGGGCGGTCGGCCTCGTGACCAGCGGCGCCGCGCGAGACCTGGAACAGGTCCGGGCGATCGGGTTTCCCACCTTCAGCAACGGCGCCATCTGCGCCCACGCCTATTCCCACACCCTGGAGATCAACGTCCAGGTTCGCGTCGGCGGCACCGCCGTCTTCCCCGGTGATCTGATCCACGGCGACTGGAACGGGGTCACCACGATCCCGAACGACATCGCCTCGGACCTGGCCCACGTTCTGGAGCCGTACGCCGCGGCTGAAGCCGTCGTGCTCAACTACGCCACGGGCGGATCGGTGACGCCGGAGGGTCTGGCCGAAGCTCGGGCGGAAAGCAGGCGCATGATCGACGCGATCGCCGAGCGGGTTGCGAAACGATAGCAGACGCTTCAACGACCCATCCCCGGCACGCGGACCCTGCGTCCTCGACGGCCCGCAGACAATTCCCCGGAGAGGTTATCGTAGGAGAAATTCGGAGGGTCGGAGCCCGGAACGCGCAGGACCCCGCTCAGACAGCCGAAACGGAGCGCACGGGGCCGGGACGTGATCAGCGCCGCGTCCGATGCATGGAGGCGCGTCGTGAAGGAAGCTTGCGAAGCGGCCGGCAACTGCGTCATCCCCGCCGACGTGGAGCGCCGGGACGCACGCCTTTCAGAATGCGTTCGCCACGCGCAGATGCACCTTTCCCTGGCCCGGGCGTTCTTCTCTGGAGAGGCCGTAGTCAAGCCCGATCACGCCCATCCGGCTCTCGACCCGAACGCCCGCCCCGTATCCAACGGGGAAGATCCACGCGGCATCTCCGTCTGACCCCGGCTCCCGCAGGACGCCCAGGTCGCAGAAGAGAAACGCGCGGGAACGCCGTCCCAGGAGCAGGCGCCACTCCAGATTCATCCACGAGGCCTGTGTCGCCAGGAAGGCCTCCTCGCGGTAGCCGCGGACCGTCGCGCTGCCCCCCAGGGGCAGACGCGCCTCGGGAGGCACGCCGCCGCCCTGCATCACGCCTCGCGTCTGAATCGAGACCGCCGTGACGGACCGCCGGCCCGTGGGCAGAACGTGCGCCAGCGCAACGGCGTATTCTCGGCGCAATCTTCTGTCTTCGCCCTTTCTGGCCATACCCCAGTTGAACGTCCCGACGTAGAGGACGCCCGACCTCGGGTTCCACAGATCGTCGCGAGTGTCGTATCGCACGCCCGCTTCGACGCCCCAGAGCCGGCTCCCGATCTCGCCCGGAAGTTCACTCGGGCCAGGCTTGACACGCTCCCGGCGGAGCCCCATCCGGACGCTGAGGGCCGGGGTGGCCGAAAACGTGGCCGAGCCGCCCAGTTCGTTTTCCACGTAGCCGGCACGCTCTCGCACCTGGAGACGGAACGCGCCCGAGACGGGATAGCCGAACGCCCACGGCTCACGATACCGCAGCGCCAAGTCCGAGGCCTCCGGACCTCGACGCCCCCACGAGGCGTGAATCCCCCGGCCGGTCCCCAGGAAGCTGGGGAAGTCGATTGCGAACTGACCCATCAGTCCGTGGCTCGCGCCCCGGGGGTCAGGCGCATACCCCAGACCGCCTTCCACCCGGCCCGCGCCGTGCTCTCGGACGTCCACGACCAGCGCCGTTCGACCCGGAAAGGAGACGCGGTCCAATCGCGGCGGCTCTACGGCCAGGAGGTAGGGCAGCCTCCGCAGGTTCTGCACCGCCCGATCTACGCGTCGCTGGTCGTAGGACTCGCCCAACCGAAGCCTCGTCTCGCGTTCGAGAACTTCTCCCTTCGTGGTGTGATTCCCCGCGAAGAGAATCGTGTCGATCCGCACGAACGGGCCCTCTTCAATCGCGACGCGCACGTGCGTCACGTCGCTCCCGGGCCTGACGGACACGTCCGGGCGCAGTACGCAATAGGGGTAGCCTCGCTGTTCGTACAGATTCAGAATCGCCTCCAGGTCCACTTCAAGACGATTCTGCTGGAGCCGCATACCGGGTCGGGTGCGCATCACGTCCATCAACGCGTCACGTGCGACCTGACGGTTTCCAATCAGGTCGACCGACGCGATCCGCGTCGGCTCCCCCTCGCGAACCCTGAAGACGACCGAGGTTCGGCCTCCCGAAAGCTTGACCTCCGGACGCTGAATCGACACCTGCCAGTAGCCCGCCGATCGATAGCCATTCAGGATCCGATCCAGATCCTGCTCCAGCACCCGCCTGTTCAACGCGGCTCCCGGCCGGGTCAGCAGCCAGTCCTTCACGCGATCCTCGGACATCCTGTGCGCCCCCTCAACCCGCACGCAACACAGAATTTCCGCCCGGGCGGGAGGCTGCCCGAAAATCGGGGTCGCATTCCAGGCGAGCCCGAAGCCGAGACCGCAGAGGGTCAGGACCATCTTTCGCTGCATCGTGTATCGTGCGATCCGTTTCATTATCTTGTGGGTCCGCGAATCGGCCCATCTCCCAAGGTCGATCCGTGCGCTCAGAACGTGGCCCGCATTTCAACGCGGCCGGTGTGGATCGCCGGACGCTCCGGCCGCACCCGACCGTCGTAGGTGGCGAATGCCGTCAGATACCTCGCCAGCCGGTAGTCCAGGCCGAGACGCCAGACCACGTTCTGTCCCTGCCGATTTCCTTGGGCCAGCTGCAGGAAGAGGGGCATCGGTTCCGAGCTGGAGACGCGCACCCAGTTCAGGCGCCCCCGGACCCTGCCTCTTCCCGGCAGCGCCCGCTGGAGCTCCGGCCCCAGGGAAAAGACCTGCGCCTTCAATCCCCGGACATCTTCCTCGTCCCACCCCATCCCCAGGCGCAGGCCGGTCCGCCACCCCCGGTCAATCCGCCATTGCCCCAGCACGGAAACGCCCCTCGATTCGATCCCGTAGGCAAACGGTCCCGTCCCTTCACGACGGCGCCGCCCGTCGGTGAAACCGGTCTCCAGATCGAGGCCCGTGCCGAGTCGAAGCCGGCCGCGCGCATCCCATTCCGAGAGATGGGTCAGCCCGTCTTCTGAAAGGCCACGATCCAGGCCGCTGCGCCTTCTCGAACTGATCCGGAAGGAGGCCCGCCGGTGATGCCGGAACAGATACAGCCTCACGCGCCGTTCCCGGAACGCGTCGAAGACCTCCGGCCCTGCTCGGAATCGTGTCAGGTCCCACGGGGCCGCGCCGCGCGCGCCCGGAAAGACCTTTCGCGCGGCCTCCAGCGAGAGGTCGGCGGACAGCCCCGACAGGAAACGCTGCCACGGCGCGCCAGGTGACCTCAAGAGACGGCGGCCGGCAACCTCGAACCGAAGCGCGAGGGCTGCCTCACGAACCGGTTGAAACCCGCCTTCGAACCCGTAGTAAGGATCAAAGTCGCCGTGGGCGTCCGGCACGAACTCCTCGTGGTCCTTCACCCCGTCGCCATCCACGTCTTCCCAGAGATAACGCCCCTTTCCCCGGCCCACGAACACGAAGACCGATTTGCGCCTGGGCGTACCGGTCGTCGATATCCGGTAGCTGACCTGCTGCGAGAGTGCGCCGGAAAAGGGGGCATAGGACAGGCGGACGCTGGCCAGGTCGGTATCGCGATCGGAGCTTCGGGGCGTGAGAGATCGGGTTCGGCCGTAGGATCCCGACAGGGAAAGGTCTTTCCAACCCCTCAGACTGACCCGGTTGACAAGCGACCAGCGCTTCAGGCTGTCCTGCCACGCGCCACGCAATCGTCGTGTCTGTTTGAGCCCGAGATCGGTCGTCCAGGACCATCTTTTGGCGTCTCCCGTGCTCACCTCCCACCTCATCTCCCGGGTCTTCACCCCCTCCGGCACGTCGAAGCCTCCAGGCGATGAGGCATAAAAAATCGACGCGTGGGCCACCGCTTCGCCCAGCGCCGTTTCGGATCGAAAGCGAAAGCGAGGTCGGACGCCCCGGATCGTTCCGGAGAGTTCTCCGCGTTGGCGAACCTGCCTTCCCACCCCTCGCGAGACCGCTTCAAACAGATAGCTGACCCTCGGAGCGCCTGCACGAGAGAGGTCGAACCCGATCTCCCGTCTCGATGCCGGATCGTGTCCGTCTCTGCGCCCATAGCTCACGTTCATCTTCATCCCGGTCCGGGGCACGTATTCCAGGGCCAGCTCTCCAGACCGTTCGCCCTGTCGTTCCCCGTTCGGGCGCCATCCCCACTTCCCTTCGACCTCCACCGGATCGATTCGATCGAACGCCGCAAACCCCGATCCGACCTGTCGGTAATCGGTGCGCAGTCGAACACGCCCGACATCCAGCCCCGACAGGCTCAGCGGCCCGGGAGCGAGGTCGGCACCAAACCGGAAGGCGCGGCCTCGGCGATCCCGGACACCCGATTCCGGCGCGCCGGGACGCCCGGCGCTCAAGCCGACCTCACCGTCCAGCCTCATCCCCCGAAACGGTGCATAAGAGGCGTCCAGCACCGTCACCTTGTGACGAGACGGCAGGCCGGGATCTTCCCCGCTCCCGATCGGCAGGTCCGACTCCCTGATGAACGTCGTCCCGATCCGAAGCCGCCCCTCGGACAGGTCGAGGGCGCTCCGCAGCCCCATCAACCGGCGCTTATGCCCGTCGTGCACGTACTGATACGTCACCGTGATCCGAGACTCCAGGGAGATCGGACGGAAGGGCGTAAAGGTCAGCAGACCCCGCTCGTAGTCCACCACATAGTCCTGCCCTTCTCCGCGCCTCAGCTTCCGTCCGTTCAGGTAGACGCGCTCCGATCCGGGCACGATCTCAACGGAGGCGTCTCCTGCGTCGGCGCCCGAAAGCCGGTAGGGGCCCTGATAGCCCTCGACCGGGGCCAGGCGGCGAGAAACCGATCGACCCCTCGATACGGCGCCAAAGGCCCTGACTGTCCCGTGCGGGAGCGCAAACGCCATGCTGGCGCCCTGCAGCTGTCTCCGATATCGTCCGAACGTCGTCTCGTCAAACACGATATCCTGGTCTCCGAGCCCTGCTTTGATCGATCTGGACCTCACCTGAAAATGGATCCGATCGATCTCTCGCAGGCTCTTGGTGCGGCCCTCGGCATGTAACGGAAGCGTTCTATCGGAGAGCATCGCAAGCAGCTCCACGCCCTCGGCGACCTCTCCGGAGACCTGGACTCGTAGCGACTGGTTCAATTCCGCACCCCGATCGGAGCTCATGGAGACCTGAATGCGCTTGCTCCCGCCGATCTCCAGCCTCGGTTCCGCGACGACCTTCCGAGTCGTCGTCTTCCTCGCCGGGTATCGTTTGACGCTGCGGGCGCGGCCGTTCGAGCGACGCGCTTCGATCGTCCGCTCGGCGTCCTGCCGTCGCCGGTAAACCTGGCGCAGCACCTGAGGAAGCTGCCGGAACCTCACCGTGATGGACGTCCCCCTCGCAAGATCCTCGAAGAATCGCAGCAGGGCCTTGTCCTCCTCGATCAGGTAATCCAGACCCCGCTGCTGCCGGCGGCCCGCCACCCAGACCGCTTCGGAGCCGACAAGAATCGGGCGTTCGGAAACGCGATACGGACCTCGACTCCCGTCCGCCCTGAAGGTGCGCTCCGCGTCGAACAGCGTGACCGACGCCTCCGGCCGGACGTCGCCCCAGGCTGCGCCGTACAGGCTGAGCAGAAGCAGGAACGCGAGGCGTCTGTCAGGGGAACGTCGTGCCATGGGATCTGCTTCGGGCGCCGATCTCTCGGAAGAGGGTCTGCCCGTCAACGTCGATGCGGCCTGCCACGCGGCAAGTCTCGCGACGTCTGACCGATGCCGACTCGGAAAAACGGACGCAGGGAGGCGTGGAATGAAAAAGGGATACCTGCCTCTCGGCAGAATATCCCGGTATCTGAATCCGTGTCCCGCTTCATTCACTTTCGCAGAACGAGAACGCGAAACATCTGGATGCGACTGTTTCCTGAATCCAATACGAAGAGCGTGTCGTCGGGACCCATCGCCACCCCCCTTGGATGCTTGAAGGTCCGAGGCTCATCCCCTGCCTTGGGGCCCCCGATCCGATCCACGTAGGCCATGCCCTTCAAGTCATACACCACGATCCGGTGGTGACCGGTGTCCGCGACGAAGAGCGTCTGCTTGGGCCCGAGGCAGACCCCGCTGGGCTCCGAAAGTGACCCGTCACCCAGACTCCCCGTGAAGTTTCCGAATGCGTCGAACGCGGCGACGCGCCCGTTTTCGCTGTCGCACACGTAGACCTCCCCGTTCTCGCCCACGGCGATCCCGAGAGGTCGGCGCAGTCTGCCAGAACCGTATCCGTATCCGCCAAACGTTCGATCCGAGGCCTTGTAGGTGCTGATCTGTATCACCTGGTCGGCGTCGGTGTCACTCACATAAATCTCGCCGTCCTGCGATACGGCGATGCCGCCGAGTGAAGCCAGGGGGAGCGGGCTTTCCACGTCCCGACCCCCCACGACCGCCAGGAGCTGGAGGTGAGAACCAAAGATTTGAATCCGGTTGTTTCCCCGGTCGGCAACGTGGATCTTGATCCCCCGGACCGTGGCCAGGCCGACCGGCTCGTTGAACTGGGCGTCCTCCCAGCCGAACCCGCCCACTTCCGCGAGGTAGTTTCCTTTCGAATCAAACTTCTGAACCCGGTCGTTGCCCGTATCTGCGACATAAACCACGCCGAACGGTCCGACGGCAATCCCCCCGGGCTGATGGAAGTGCCGCTCGCCGCTTCCCTCCTGGCCGAACGAAGCGACGAACTGGAGGGCCACCTGGGGCGGCGCAGCCTCCTTTGCGATCAGGCCGGCCGGAACGAGAAACAGTACGATCGAAAATCGAAGCGCCCGCACCATCATTCAGCACACCCTTCAACGTCGATTCGGATCAAGGCGACAACCTGAGATTCGCCTGTATACACGTGACCGCCCGCTCCACATCTTCCCGATGCCCGAAGGCGCTGAGCCTGAAATAACCTTCCCCGCCCGGACCGAACCCGGACCCGGGCGTACCCACGACGTGCGCCTCGCTCAAGAGCTTGTCGAAGAACGCCCACGAACTCATGTCACGGGGCGTCCGCATCCACACGTAGGGTGCGTGCCTTCCCCCGAACACCTCGAAGTCCAAGGCCTCGAGCGCCTGTCGAATCAGTCTCGCGTTCTCCATGTAGTAGCTTGCGAGCGCCCGGCACTCACGCTGTCCCGCCTCCGTGAGGACGCCGAGCCCACCTTCCTGCACGATGTTGGAGGCCCCGTTGAAGGCCGTATTCTGTCTTCGGGCCCACATCGATCTCAGCTTCCCAGGCTCGGCATCTTCCGCCACCAGGTCGGCCGGAACCACGCTCCAGCCCAGCCTGACGCCCGTGAAGCCCGCAATCTTGGAAAAGCTGTTCACCTCGATCGCGCAGTGCTTGGCTCCGGGGATTTCGTAGATGCTCTTCGGCAGGTTCGGGTCCGAGATATAAGGCGCGTAGGCCGCGTCGAAAAGGATGACGGCAAGGTGTGCGCGCGCGAACGCCACGAGACGTTCCAGGGCCTCCCGGGTTGCCACCGCACCGGTCGGATTGTTCGGGCTGCAGATGTAGATCAGGTCGACCTTCCGTTCAGGCAGCTCCGGAAAAAATCCGTTCTCTTCGGTGCACGACATGTAGACCAGCCCCTCGTACTGATCCTCCACGTAGCGCCCCGTCCGGCCCGCCATCACATTGCTGTCTACGTAAACCGGATAGGACGGGTCTTGCACGGCCACCACGTTGTCCAGGCTAAAAATCGATTGGATATTGGCCGAGTCGGACTTGGCCCCGTCGCTGACGAAGATCTCGTCCGGGTCCACTCGGGCACCCAGCTTTCGATATTGCGTGGAAAGCGCCTCTCTCAGTTCGAGACTTCCTTCCGAGCAGCTGTCCCCGTAACCGGTGTAGGTCTCCGCCGAGCCGAGCTTCCCGACCCCTCTTTGGAGTGCGGAAAGCACCGCCGGCGTCAACGGTTCGGTCGTATCCCCGATCCCTAGGCGCATCACCTCCACACCCGGATTCGACGCCGCGAAGGCCTGAGTCCTTCTCGCGATCTCAGGGAAGAGGTAACCTGAAACCAACTTGTTGAAATTTTGGTTGATGCGAGCCATGGGGATCCCGGAAACGTCGGAATATACATTCTCGTTCGGACAATGTCAAAACGGTCCTACGCGGCGCGCGAAACGAAAAACGCCGCCTCCAGTCTTCCCGGAAGCGGCGATGCACACGGCGGGTGAAAGGTGCTCAAACTTCCATGATCTCCGCTTCCTTTTCCGCCAGAATCCGGTCGACCTCTTTCACGAATTGGTCGGTCAGCTTTTGCACCTCACCCTGTCCCCTCTTGGATTCGTCCTCCGGTACCTCCCCCTCTTTCTGGGCCACCTTCAGCAGGTCGTTCGCGGCCCGGCGGGCATTCCGAACGGAGATGCGCCCTTCTTCGGCCATCTGCCGAACAACCTTCACCAGATCCCTTCGACGTTCTTCCGTCAATTGCGGAATCGGAAGTCGGATGTTGGTCCCGTCGTTGCTGGGAACGAGGCCGAGGCTCGAACTCATGATTCCCCTTTCGATCTGAGGGATGATCGTCCTGTCCCAGGGTTGGATCACGATCAAACGGGATTCCGGTACGCCCACGTTGGCCACCTGATTGATCGGCACGCGAGACCCGTAGTAGTCCACTCGAATGCTGTCAAGGAGGGCCACGTTCGCCCGCCCGGTCCGGACGGTGAGGATCTCGTTCTGGAAGGCCTCCACCGATTTTCGCATCTCTTTACTGGTCTCCGAGAGAACCTCTTTGACCATATCCTTCCTCAGCTTTCCTCTCCGAGCACGAATCGCGTGAACCGCCGGACCGTGACGTTCTCACCACACTTGGCAATCAGCTCCATCAGCAGGTCCTTAATGGTCTTCTCCGGATCTTTTACAAACGGCTGCTCCAGCAGGCAGGCATCTTCAAAATATTTCTCAAGGCGTCCTTCTACAATGCGGTCAACCACCCCTTCGGGCTTCCCCTCCCTCAGAGCCTGCTCCTTGTAGATCGCGCACTCCCTTTCCACCAGATCGGGCTTCAGATCATCTCGACTCACGGCCAGGGGCGCGCTCGCGGCGATGTGCATGGCCAAATCGCGGGCGAACGCCTGAAATTCATCCGTCCTCGCCACGAAGTCGGTCTCACTGTTTACCTCGACCATGACGCCAAGCTTGTTTCCAGTATGGATGTAAGACGTAATGACCCCCTCCCTGGCAACCCGACCCATCCGATCTTCGGACTTGGCGATTCCCCGCGTGCGCAGGATCTCAACGGCCTTCTCCGTGTCCCCATTCGCCTCCTCGAGCGCCCGCTTGCAGTCCATCATCCCGACGTTTGTCTTCTGGCGCAGCGCCTGAACCTGTTTCGCAGAAATCCCCATCAGCCGCCCTTAGATATCACCTCGTATCTACGATTTCGGTAATCTCGGTGCCCACCATCGCGCCGGCCTCCGGTTTCCCGGCCACGGCGGACGCCTGCCCGATCCGCTCCTCACGCATTTTCTGGCCTTCGAGAACGGCGTCGGTCATTGTCCGGGTGATCAGCATGATGGACCGAATCGCATCGTCGTTGCCCGGAATCGGATACGCGATCTCATCGGGATCACAGTTCGTGTCCACGATGGCGACGATCGGAATTTCCAATCGATTGGCCTCTCCGACGGCGATCTTCTCTTTTCGTGTGTCCACAATAACAGCGAGCCCCGGGAGGCGCCCCATGTCCCGGATGCCGCTCAGAGTTCTCTGAAGTTTCTCGCGCTCCGCCTCCAGCTGAAGCACTTCCTTCTTCGTCAGATGCTCGTACGTGCCGTCCCCGCTCATCTTGTCGAGGGCCTCCAGACGCCGGATGGACTGCCGTATCGTCTGGTAGTTGGTGAGCATGCCACCCAGCCAGCGCTCCGTGACGTGGAACATCCCGCACCGCTCGGCCTCTCGGCGGACGATCTCCTTGGATTGCTTCTTCGTGCCCACGAACAGGATTGCTTCACCGTTCTCCGCAGCATCGCGAACGGCCTCGTAGGCGGCGTCGATCAGCTTCAGCGTCTTTTGAAGGTCAATGACATAGATACCGTTGCGCTCGGTGAAGATGTACTTCTTCATCTTCGGATTCCACCTTCGGGTCTGGTGTCCGAAGTGCACACCGGCCCCGAGGAGTTCTTTTATCGTCGCAACGGCCATTCAACCTCCAACAAGCAACAGTCCGTCTCGAACGCAGCCCGAGCCTACCGCTTGGAAAACTGGAAGCGGCGCCGAGCACCGGGCTGTCCCGGTTTCTGTCGCTCCACGACTCTCGGATCCCGTGTCAGCAGGCCTGCGGAGCGCAAAGGCCTTCTAAGTTCCTCGTCAATCGCCACCAACCCTCTCGCGATTCCCAGGCGAATCGCGCCGGCCTGGCCGCTCAAGCCGCCGCCTTTGGTACGGGCGACAATGTCGTAGGCGCCCGTCGTTTCGGTGACGCCAAACGGCTGTCCGATAATCATCACGAGCGTCTCGCGCTTCAAATAATCCAGGGCCTCTCTTCCGTTGACCGTGATCTTTCCGGACCCCGCGAAGATCTCAACGTAGGCAGTGGCCCGCTTCCGGCGGCCCGTCGCCGAGGCGATCAATTCACTCACGGTCCCCTCCACGCAATCGGGTCGAGCCGATATCGATCGGATCCGGGTTCTGGGCCTGATGTGGATGGTCAGGGCCGGCATAGATCCGCACCTTCTTGATCATCTTTCGACCCAGCCGGTTCTTCGGCAGCATCCCCTTTATGGCATGCTGAATTACGAACTCCGGGCGCTTGTCGAGCAGCACGCTCAACGTTTGCTTCTTGAGACCGCTCGGGTAGCCGCTGTAACGGGCGTAGGTCTTTTGGACCGGCTTGTTGTTGCCTGTGACCCTGATGCCCGATGCATTGATCACCACAACGTGGTCACCCGTGTCCACGTGAGGCGTGTAGATCGGCTTATGCTTCCCTCTGAGGATCCCGGCGATTTCACTCGCGAACCGACCGAGGATCTGTCCGCTCGCGTCCGCGACGTACCACCTCCGTTCCACAGCCTCCTTCTTGGCGCTGAACGTCTTCATTTGAATCAGATTTTCTCCTTGGGCCGGGGGTTGAGCAAACCAGCTTCTAAAGATACGATTTCGCCCCTGTTTGTCAAGCAATAAGCACCCCGAACCTGTTGAAAATAAAAGCGTCGCACGACGGGAAACCGGGAGCCCGGTCCATCTCCGTGCGACGCATATCTTTCGACCGCATCCATCTCACGGTCCGCCAAAACCAAGACCGCCAAAAAGGACGGATTGCGTGCCGTTCGGTGACTGTTTAGATTCGCCAGGTGCGCTGCCAAACGAGATGCGATCCCGCTTCCTGGCGAGCGCATCTAACTACAGCCACCTCCACTGGTCTCATCGCTCATTCGACCACCTCCTTTCCGTGTAACGGCAAATATAGGGGATCGACAGGGGCAAGTCAACGCCATTTGCCCGCGCGTGCAGACCGCTGCATTTTGGGATCAGGGCAAGGGTCATTGGCATTTTATTCCGGCAAATGCCGGTCAAGGCCCTCATCGATTGGCCCCGGGAGGCCGTGGCGACCGGCCCGGTCGTGTGCGTGGGGAGGCGTTTCGTGGAACGCGGAATCAGCTGACGCTACTCCGGATTGATATGGGTTCCGGTGGAAGTATTCCGTCCTTCGACAGGCTCAGCGCAAGCTCCGCGACTGTAGCGCGAGCCGTGCCGTCATACGCCGGCGACTTGTGGCAGCTGGGCCTTGATTCCCCAGGACAGACTCGACAACCGGGTCGTCTCTACCGAGAGACCCAGACTGGCGAGGTAGCTGACTGACGCGTCGACGTGCCAGGGGAACTCTTCTTCGATGGCCGTCGCCGTGGCGTCGTCACCCATGGCGCGGTAATGATCGGCCAGGACCCGCTCTTCCTTTGCGCTTTTCACCATCAGGTCCCCGAAGAGCGCACGGCCACCCGGCAAGAGTCGTCCCGCGAGCTGGTCAAACAGGTGTTCCTTCTCCGCCTCCGTGAGATGATGCAGGGCGTACGTGCTCAACGCGATATCGAACGGGGGCGGATCGCCACCGAAGTAGTCCAGGATATCGGCTTGCAAAAATGAGATGTGGGACATGCCACGGAGCTTTTGTTTCGCAATTTTGCTCATTTCCCTGGAGACATCGACACAAACGAGTAAGCGGCACGCTGGCAACCGCACGGTCAGATTGCCGGTCCCTTGAACCCAATTCCAGAACGGCCGATTGCGGGGTGATACCGGCGGCCTTCACGACCCAGTCGAGGACCTCGGCGTAGCCCTCCCTGATGGGGTCGTCAGACCGAAGCACATCCTGATCATACGTGGCCGCGTCCTCGTCGTGATTGTAAAGGTCTACGTGGCTGCTTCTCATTTCTGTAGCGCTTTCATCGCCGGGGCGTAAGGTCTCTTTCCAGGAGGCGTCTCTTTCATCTGCCTTTTTTACAAACCTTCCATTCATCACGCAATATGCCGCACCACGCAGTGTTTATAAATTCCCCTCTCACATATCTATTCTGCCGCATGACACCTTCACGGCGCATGCCCAGCTTTTCCATCACCCGGAGGGACCCGACGTTTCTCTCATCGGCCGGTGCGTGAACGCGGTTCAAGTCTGAATAGACGGAAAACGCTTCGTTTATCACCGCACCCGCGGCTTCCGTAGTCAAACCCTTTCCCCACAAACTCCGGGCAATGCTGAAGCCAATTTCGCCAACGCGATGATCAGCATCAAACCCGATATTGATTCCGCCAATGACGGATCCAGCGTGTTCGATCGCCCAGGATGGCTCTGTTTTGCGGTCCCGCAACAGCTGACCTGCCACAAACGTCTCGGCGTCCGATTTCGTGTACGGTTGGGGAACCGCAAGGTAGCGCGCCCATTCCGGATCGGACGCGAACAACAGAATATCTTCAACATCCTCCAGGCGATACAGCCTGAGTTTCAATCGGTCCGTCTCGATCCGTTCCGGCAGCATTGCCGTGCCCCCTCCGTGCGTCTCATCCATTGAACGGAATCCGTCGTCCCTTCCTTCCGCCAACGGTTCGGCGTTCCCGAACCGCGGGCCGACTCAGACGGTTTCGATGCGACCGAAATCTCTCAGCGCCTTCAATGTATCGACCGTGAGCCTGGCTTGCCATTCCTTCTCGGCCGTCCGCCACGCCTCCGAATCGGGATCTCCCCACGAGAAATTCGGGGACCAGGAGCCGTCCTCGCCCTGCTGCTCGATCTCAAAGTCCAGGTTCATCTCCACTTCGTCGCCGAGCCCGGCGGCCAGAGGCGATTCCGGAGCGGAAACCAGAGACAGGGGCTTGAGCGCATAGCCGGCCAACTGCGCTCTATCCCGGGCGACGCCCCGCGCCGCCGCCCGGGCCAGTTTCTCCCAGACCCGAGCCCTGTCCGGCAGCGCTTCGGTCTCGGCGAGGCGGATCAAACAGAGGATGTCGTGCATCTCCATCTCGTCGGGCAGGGAGTCCAGATGTTCCAGAACGGCGGCGGTTGTCGTCTCCAGCAATTCCGTTGGCACGCCGTCGCTGTAGTCGTGCAAATAGCCAACGACCTCGGCGCGCGGGTTGACCCGAAACCGGCCAAAGGCCTCCTCGCTTTTCCCGTAATTCCACCAGGGTGCGCGGGGCGCGTCATCCACTTCCGGGGGGACGATTGGCCAGGCCTGCCGGGACTCGTCGTACGTGGCGACAAAGTACCCGATTCCCTTCCGCACGATCGCCCGGTCCTCAGATGCCCGAACTTCCCTGAGAAGCTGAAAGCCTACCGTGGTCGCAATCGCAGACGAAACCGGTGTCCGGACATCCGGTTCCAGGCCGTGGCCGAAACCGCCGTCGTCGTTCTGGTAGGATGCCAGCGCGGCCACGACGGCATCGGCAGACCCGGCTTCAAAGTGAAACTCAAAACGCCTTCTGTCCAGTTCCCTCCCCTGATCCAGGACGAAGGTCTTCGCGCTCTGAAATGCCGCCGGCGTGAGTCTTTTCATGCTTGCCCTCCGAGACGCAGCCAAGATGCGCCTTGCTCAGTGCTTCACCCGTATCACGTACGTGCGGCGCGAGACGGACGATCCCCGGTATCGACGGTACGTTCCAGTCGGAACGTGCGCAAGTCCGGAAGGATGGGTTCTCGACGCTTTTCAAGCGAGGCTTTGGCCAGTCCGCGCATATTCCGCTCTTGTGATCTCAAAGTCCAGCGTCTTCCCGCCATCCACCTTCCTCGAGACCCTCAGTCCGCACGACCGCCACAGCGCTTTTGAGCGCGCATTGCCGGCAGAGACATCGACCGGGCAGAGCCGGTCAGCGCCCAATTCCTCGAACGCGTACGCCATCAGGCAGCGCACGGCTTCCTTTCCGTAGCCCCGGCCCCACAGGGACCTGTCCCAGATACCGATCGGTAAGCGCATCACTTTCTCGCCCTCGATTTTCGCGCGTTCCAAATTCATCCGCTGTAAACAGACCTCGCCAATCGTTCGCCCGCTCGCCTTTTCGACGATCGCAAACAGGAGTCCCTGTTTTACCATCGCCTTGCCCGCCCGTTTGAGGGCGTCGCTTGTCATGGGTTCTTCAGGGGGCGCCCCTTCCATGGCATTTAGAAAATCGGGATCGCGGTAAAAAGGCACGGCCGTATCAAAGTCGGCCTCTTCAAACGGCCGAAGCCTCAAGCGTGCAGTTTTCAAGTGAACACTGTGGCCCGCAAAGTTGTCCAAAGTCATCTGTCTGGAACTCTCCGAGTCCGGCTCGCGCAAGGCGGAGGACGGTCACTCACGATTGCGTTGTCAGGGATGACGTCGACGTGGTAACGCTGTCGGTGGGATCACCCTCTGTCGTCGATGCCACAGCCGCGCCAGACCACGAAGGCGGGCACGGACGTGTGACGTGAAGTGCAGGCCTTGGACTCGGTCGCTAAGATGCTGTCTGATGAAGGTACCAGATATTGGGCTCGTGGCAGGCGCCTTGATCCTTCTCTTGATCGATCACGTTCCTCCGCCACCGCCTGCGGCGCAATGCGTCGCTTGGATGCGCGTCCACCCGCTTCGCCACCAGACCCGTCAGGATGTCGTGATTGACCCGGTCGAAGAACAAACCCTTTCTCTCCCAGGCTCAGGGAACCCTGCCGACCATCGCCTCCCGCAGGCAGCCGATCTCGACGAGCACCTCCTGCAACTTCCGGCGGTCTGCCTCCGACAGCCGGCTCACAGGCCGGCGCGGAGGCCCTCCGGGCAGCCCCATCAGCTCCGCCCCCGCCTTGAGCATGGCCGGATGTGTTCCCAGAGCAAATGCCTGGCGCAAGGGCGAGAGACGCTGTTGAAAATCCAGCGCCGCCTCCAGGTCTCCCTTTGCATGGCTTTCGTATATCGCCACGCCCAGCTCAGGCGCCACGTTTCCGCTGGCCGCAATCGCCCCGGCCGCTCCGTGCACCAGGGCCGCGTAAATCAGCGTATCCCGACCCATAATCACCCGGAACCCTTCCGGCGCGCGCCGCAGGTATTCAAGCGTTTGCGTGAAATCTCCGGAACTGTCTTTGATCCCCACAATATTCTCGAAAGCCCCGGCAAGCCGCATCACAAGGTCCGCCGAAAGGCGATTGCCCGTTCGAGCGGGCAGGTTGTAGAGCAGAACCGGCAAATCCACGGCCCCGGCAATTGCTCCGTAGTGTGCGAACGTCTCCTCCTCATCCGGCGTGATGAAATAAGGCGTCAACACCGACAGGCAATCCGCTCCCGCCTCCTGCGCGCATTCAGCCAGCAGGACGGCCTCCCGGGTGGTATTGGCCGAAGTTCCCACATAAACGGGCACCCGTCCGTTCGTGTACTTGACCGTCCACTTGTAGAGCTTTTGCTTCTCCTCTACCGTCAGCGCCCAGGACTCCCCGGCCGTCCCCCCCGTGAAAACCCCGTGCACACCCTGGTCGATCAGGTGATCCAACAGCCGCTCAACCCCGCCTTCGTCCAGCGCTTCATCCTCGGTCATCGGGGTAATCATAGCAGGGATAATCCCATGGATGAATCCGGTATCCATTTCAAAAGGCCTCCTATCTACTCTTTCTGCATAGCGGAAACACCAAGGCCCGCACAAACAACCCCTGTCTGTCGGGACCCGTCCGAAGATAGGGGAACCCGCTGCCCACGGTCACATTGCAACGACATCCAGCGTGGCCGCACTCACGTCGTACCCCTGCCTTGTGCATGATGACCTCCCGCGATATATTGATCGCGCCGGTCTCCCACCTTTGTCCGTCCCTGCCGAACGTGAAAATACAGACTCGATTGGTCTCGGGTTTTCCTCGGTATGAACGGCCGAGGTGGGGCGCCTACCTAACGTCCGACGTGAGTGCCTCTCACGGAAAACGGCCTCCCCGGCATACTGTGGTTGACCCTGCAAACTACGAGACGAAGGTCGAAACTCAAGATACAACACGAAACCATGCCCTGATTCCACGCCAAAGGCGCCGCGTCCCGCGGTGCCCGGAAACGTCCATACAATTTACGTTGCAAAATATGTATAAAAAAGGTATACTTTATATACCTAAATAGCCCTTCGAGTTGGGATTTCTCTCGACATGATTTTTATAATATTTTATAATATATTGATTACGCTATAAATAACAACCGATGCCATCTCCAGCATTTGAGTTCGACGAACGCAAGCGTAAGAGAAATAGAAGGAAACACGGGATCGACTTCGCCGAAGCCCAACGCCTTTGGGAAGATCCCGACTTTGTTGAGATTCCGGCCCGTACCGAAGATGAACCCAGATTTCTGGTGATCGGAAGGATTGAGAAAAGCTACTGGTCCGGTATCGTCACTTTTCGCGAGAGGAAAATCCGGATCGTTTCCGTCCGCCGCTCCCGGAAGGAGGAGATCGAAATCCATGAAAGCTAGAGAGCTGGATCGAAAGTTTGATGAGGGAGAAATCATCACCGAATCCCTGGATCTCGAGCAGGCGAGGAGGCCCGCCCAGGAGCGGAGAAGGGTAAATGTAGATTTTCCAATCTGGATGATCCATTCCCTGGATAAGGAAGCCAAGCGACTGGGCGTCACGCGACAGTCGATCATCAAGGTTTGGATCGCGGAAAGACTGGGACCCGGGTCTGCCCGAACCGAGCCGGATATCTCCCGGGCACATCAGGAAGGAGATCAAAACGATGGGAGAACGGACATTCGATCTCACGGTAACTGCACCCCGTAACGTTCAAATCATTCTGGGCATCGTTGGCGTCGCCCAGATTGTTGGCGGAATCCTGTTTATGAGCCGGGGACACGGTCTTTCGAGTGGCTTGTATCTGGTACTTGGTGTGGTGATCTTGTCTTGGTGTTTCTTTTCCAGGCAACTGAACAAGCACATCATCGCGTTTCACGATGACGGTCTGGAAATTAGCAGAGGGATCTTCAGGCATCGCAGAATAGATTGGGCGTCGATTTCAGAAATTCAAATCGGATCAACGAGCGTGGAAATTCAGGTAAAACAAGGAAAGCGTGAGAAGATCACCTTCGGCGAAATGAGTTTTGGTGCAAACCAGACTGTAAGACACAGAATGATCTCTGAATTCAGTCCGTTCGTCGATGCTGAGGGGGTTTCAGTGAGAGACAGTCAGGCCTTATGACCGCGGGCCAGCGCTTAGATGAAGTAGGCAACGCAAGCGTCGTCGAACACCCAGTTGTCAGCGGACGTATCAAGCAGGAGATCAAAACGATGGAAGAACGGACATTCGATCACGGTACCTGTAATCCGTCAAGTTCGAATCCTTTGGGTCACTATCGCAGTCTTGCAGATTTTTTGCGGGCTCATTAATATCTCACGGGGAGACACCATTCTTGGCGGCTTACAACTGGCCTCAGGTATCATTATCCTGCCTTCCGGTCCTCTCATGCAGCATCTCAACCGATACGTCATTTCGTTACGTGACGAGAACGTGGGGATTCATAGAGGGCTCTTCAGACACCGCAAAATTCCTTGGGCATCGATTTCGGGCATTCGGATCCAATTGATGAGCGTGGAAATTCAGGTAAAACAAGGAAGGCGTGAGAAGATCGATTTCAGCGTCATAACCTATCGCGACAACCAGACCGTCAAACCTCGAATGATCTCCGCGCTCAAGGCGTTCGCCGGGGCCAGGGGCATTCCAATGAGAGACAGTCAGGTCTTATGACCGCGCGCTTGGGCTTCGAGTGAACCGGGCCGTGCCGGCATCGGATCCGGAGGGGGATATGGGAACGGAGACCGGGTCGTTACAACGTGCGATGGAGGTGTTCGTACGTGGGTTCTGTTTTACGCGCAGCTTTACACATCCCTATCTGGCAGAGCGCGTCGGGGAGATTTGGGTGGTCCGTGACGCACCGCGAAGACGGGGGAGCTACCGCAGAGAGGAGTGGATCGCACACGGAGCAACGCCGGAGATGATCGACCGGGTGGCCCGCGGACATACGCGTGGCCGATTCGCCGTGTGTGCGCTTTACGGTATTGGTGAATCCGACGAGCCGTTGCGAACTGGTTTCAGGAGGCTGAACTATCGACTTGGGGCAACAGAGGCGGTGATGATACACGAGTTGAGACGGATTCCGCGCTTCGACGCACCTGTGGAGATCGCGCGCGTCGCGACCCGGGATCTGGCCGAACGATTGAATAAGACAGCCCGGTCGCGCCAGGTCCTGCCCGAACATTTCGCGAAAGATTCCCCCCTGCGTCAATACGTTGCGCTGGTCGACGGCAAGCCGGTCGGCTGGGTTCGCAGCATCGACGTCGGGCAGGCGACCTGGTGCTCGAACATGTATGTGAATCCGAAATTTCGCCGTCTTGGGATCGCGCGCGCGATGATGGCGCGGATGCTGCGCGACGATCGCGCCGGCGGCTCCGAGTTGGCCGTCCTCACCGCCAGCCACACGGGCGCCAAACTGTATCCCGCCGTGGGATACAGGCAGATCGGCACGCTGATGCTGTATACACCCAGGAGGAAATAGCCGCCGGCGGCCTTGTCGTCCGAAGACAGGAGAACCCGCTTGAAATCCGGGACCGGCGGCCCGTCAGCGGAAATCGGGACGAGACAACGTGAGAATCGCGGTTCTGACCGACGCGCACGGCAACTTGCCGGCCCTTCAAGTCGCGCTTGCAGCCCTTCAGCGAGAGGGTTGTGACGCGATTTTCCATACCGGCGATGCCATCGGCATCGGTCCCTGTCCGGCGGAATGCCTGGACCTGCTCCTGAACACGCCTCGCGTGCGTCCGGTTATGGGCAATCACGACGCCTGGTTCTCGTTCGGGCTTCCGGACCCTCGACCTTCGTGGATGAGCGACGGTGAATTGGCGCACCAGCGCTGGGTTCATTCCTGTCTTGATCCGTCGCTGCGAACTGTGGTCGGAGCATGGCCTTATCTGATTCAAGAGGTATGTGAGGGCGTTCGCATTTCATTCGTCCACTACGGGCTTCGCGAGTCCCAAAGGGGCTTCGTGCCCGCCATCGAGGATCCCGACCCGTCTGATTTGGATGAACTCTTCGCAGGTCTGAAATCGGACATCGTATTCTATGGTCACGACCATTCATCGTCAGACTTGGCGGGACGGGCCAGATACGTCAATCCAGGATCCCTGGGTTGCCATACGGAGCCGATCGCACGATTTGCCATTCTTACGTGCCGAAAAAAACCGCTACAAGCTGAAAATGTGTCGCGTACCCTACGATGATCGCGCGCTGTTCGAACAGTTCGAGCGTCGCGCGGTCCCGGAGCGAGACTTCATCTATCAGGCCTTCTTTGGCGGAAAAGGCCACAGATCCACTAGGCCTGACCTGCCTTCATAGCCTGAGAAATGTGGAATTACCTCAGCTAAAATGCACTGTTTTTCTGTTCACATGCCGTGAACTAAAGAATGGCCGAATGGTGACGTAAAAACGCCTTTGTTCTTCTGGACAAATCCCAGAGAACACCGCCGAGATATTTCGAATCAAGGCTAGCCAAAGCGTACCCTGATCATTGCCATAGTGCGCACAAATGTTTTTGGATGCAGTCGTCCTGAAATGTTTTTATTCCATTCGCCCTGTTCTTACAGAAGTAGTCGATGTGGTGTCGTCCGTTGCCGGTATTCCATGCCGCAGCGACTCGTTGGGCCGAAGGATAGTGCCCGCCCACGATCTGTGGATTCGTCGCTGTTGCCAGCAACATGTCGATCTTGAGATCCGAACGGTCCTGAGATTCCGGCCATGGAATCCTTATGCGTCCGGATTCGTCAACTACGGTCTCCTCGTCAACCGCTGAGTTCAGTTCTCCGTAGCACCGTTCACGAGAAACCCGTTCCTTCCAACCATCGAGTATCGTACACAGTTGATCTGACTTGGTGAGATTCGGATTCACTAGTAGTGCAACGCACCCCCATTCGGCAGATAGGGCTTTTCTGGCATCCGGTTTCGCTTTAGCTTCAGCTGCCCATAGACACTCGGCTTCGCGCATGAGATCGTATTTGTCATGCACACGGTGCTTGTATGGTACGACGATCGCTTGGCCAAATTGATCCGGACCGAGACCCGAGGAAAAGACCATCGTGTAGGAACATCCTCGTTTCCTGGACCGTCTTCCGTACCGAATCGGAGCCCGGACGAATCGCTTACTGTCCAGATTGAGTCGCTTGGTGCGCCATTTCTTCCTGTCACAGTCAAGGTCCCAGTACAGCGACCCGATGATCAGCACACCCAACGAGAATCCGTTTCGCACTTTATCCTGTGATTCGCTCATTTATCATCACTCGACAGCCCGGCAGTGACTCAGGCGCGTCGCCCGGTCCGGCACGGCCAGAATCTCGTCATCCTTCAACGCCGATTGGTGCGCCGCCACGCCCATGGCCACGGTGCGGCCGGCCTCCCCAGGGGTTGATGGCCGGGATCCGGTTCTCCGCAATCGCACTCACGAACTCGTGGACCAGCCACGTGGCCCTGGGCCGAGGATGTCCCGTCACCTTTTGACGGATCACGCGAAGGTTTCGCCACTCAAATCCGGCCCGCTTTCAGCATCGCCCTTGCAAACGCCCCACGACTGAGCATTCCGCCGCCGGCCGGCGCATCGCCCTCGTGCCGTGCCGGGTCCGCGCACCACGCCGCCCGATCCTCCGCCGTCACCGGCGCGTCCGGCTCGAACGCCAGGCTGTCGCCCTTGCCGCCGTAGCCGCCGGCCATCACCTGACGCTGCACGGCCGCGAAGTCGGCGCTCCAGACCGGCACGTCGATCAGCCAGCAGAGCGGCACGCCTTCGGCCACGGCCTCCTTTTGGAAGGCGCGCAGCAGCGTCCGGTCTCCGCGGATCGCCCTGGGTCTCCTGCTCCGCTCAATCGCAAACGCCGCCAACAGTCCTGCCGCCTCGCCGATGTTCCATTCGACGGGGTGCAGACGATAGCAGCCGTTCGTGATGTGCGTCGTCCCGATGTTCTTGCCGGCGGCGATCAGGTTCTCGACGCGTACCGGGATCAACGCGCCCAGCGGGATCTGAAACGGCTTCGTCCGTGTGCTCGTGCCCACCTCGTCCGGGCTGACCTGATGGATGTCGATCGGGTACCAGCCGACGCCGACCGAGTCGTCGAAATGGGCCGCGCGCGGTCCGGGCTGGTGGGCCACGGCGACCTCCTGCTCGACAACCGTCTTGACCGCGCGGATCCGTCGACATTCCCGGATGTAGGGATGCTTGCTCAGCCCGTCGCGGCTGCCCACGACGTCCGGCCGCAGCAACAGATTCGGAAAGCCTGGAGCGCCGTGCGGATTCGGCGCGCCGGTCTGCAGCCAATGCGCGAACCCCAGGCTCACCCGCTTTGCATCCTGAAGCGCCGAGGCCAGCCTCTCGGCCGGTTGATCCACCAGCGGCACGTCCCGGTAGTCGTTGCCCGGCCAGTTGAACATGCTCACGTCGTGCGCGTATCGATCCGGGAACTGCGCCGCCTCGACGAGCCGGCGGTATTCCCACAGCGGCCCTTTCGTGCCCGGCGTAGATTCGAAGACCTGGTAATCCAGCCAGCCGGTCGCCTCCCCGTAGATCTCGCCGCCGTGCACGTGAATCCGCAGGCCGTAAGGTTGGCGGTCGCGGTAGTGCTCGTATGCACTCGGCCTGGCGATGCGGTGGTCCTGACCCTCGGGCCTGCGTTCCAGGGCGAAGGTGTAGGTGCAGCTTTGCACGCAGTGCGACTTCGGTTCGTCCGGCTGCGCGTGCGGCTCGGCGCTTTGCGATGCGGACTCGGCGCCCACCACATATTCCGTGCGCGTGAGCGGCAGCAGATCGCCCAACTCCGTCGCGTCCAGGACGTAGCGAAACGCAAAACGCACGGCGCGCCCATCGTCCAGGCGGGTCGCCTTGAGGCTTACGACGCGGTCTCCGTCCGTCTCCGCCTCCGTGACCTTCGTGCGCAGAAAGAGGCGCAACCGCCCCGCCTCGACCTCCGGCGAAAGCAGCCCGCCGATCGCGTCGACCGCAACGCGCGGCTCAAACGCCAGGCGGCTCACCCAGCATCGCCCGGGATTCAGGGGCGCATCATCACCCCCCGGCTTGCCCGCCAAGCCTCGATAGTGATCGCGGATCGCTTCGCAAAGCCTGTAATAGGACCGCGTGCCCCCGAACGCCTCGATATGGTCGTGCTCGTCGAGCGCCGACACACCCTGGCTGGTCATCTGCCCGCCAAGCCAATCGGTCTCCTCCAGCAGGCAGACGTCGTGCCCGCGCCGGGCCGCCGCCCACGCGGCAGCCACACCCCCCATTCCGCCGCCCACGACGAGGATGTCGCACGATGTATCACGAACGGGCGCGCCGGGCTCGACCGCTACGACCGCCCGCAACGGATCCCCCTCCGCCGGGACGCGCAGCACGTCGACGATCTTCTCCAGTCTCCGGTTCATCATCTCCTGACGTTTGAGCAATCTTCCGGCCTATGCCTCTAGTCACAGCGTAGGCCAGTCGAGTTGGTCGAGCGTGTCTTGCGGAACTTTACCGTGTTCGTCGAACGCCGCCTGGAGCCGCTCGCCGAGCCAGGAAATCCCTCGCGGAGAAAGTTCGACGGCTGCTTGCTGCCTATATGCACGCCGAGGATCCGTGTTTCCGGTGCCGCGGGCCGCATTACGCTGGGTCGGCGCAAATGAATCGCTTCCCAGTGTATCCATCAACTCGTTCAGCGAAATGCCGTTTGCCATGGTCCCGGCAACGAACTCGGCGTGATGAACGCGTATATATCTCGGCCATTTTTCTTTCCACCAGTGACGCGCAATGTCCTCGGGCGACGCGTCGTCCCGGCCCGGATGATACCTCATGCCGATGGCCCGGCCGAAAATTCGAATGTCAGGCTCGTCCGTGATCCGCGCGATAAACATGACCGCGCCGTCTTTGACGCTTCTGGGCCGTCGGTTCGCAGGATAGGCGACGGCCCAATGGCAGCCCGCCCGTTCGATCTCCTCGATGGTGGTGAAAGAAACCGGCACCCGGTTATCACCTTCGCCGAGAAACTTGACGAAAGCCTGGTCTGCATCCGCCACAACAGCGGGAAGGGAAACGGGTGGTGTGGACGCAAACCCCGCATCGGCGCCGAAATCGCCGAGCCCCGTCGTGCGATTGGGCCTCCCACCAGCCTCACAGTGCCGGGTAACGGTCTTCTCCCAGCTATCGAGCATGTCGCGGGATAGGTCCGCGCCGTGTCGCCAAAGCCCGTCAAAATAGCCCTGGCAGGCCTTGATGACGGCTGCGTCTTCGGCGACAACGCCGAGCTCCTGGTTTCGGGTGAGCGCGGCCTCTGTGAGATTGGCCGACGTAATGATCGCTCGGCTTGTCCCAAAGAGATACAGCTTGGCGTGGAGATTCCGGATACCGCGGATGCAGGCGCCGGCGTCGAGTAGCATTCGCAGGGCCTCGACATCGCTGACACCGTCAGCGAAATCGGCCAGATTGAATCGGGTAATCACCTGAACGTCACCGGGCCGATGTGATAGCAGACGTTCAAGTGCACCTTTCTTGATAAACGGGCAAATAATGCGGACCTCGCTGGGATCCGCGTGGATAGCCGACGTCAGTTCCCGACCCCATCCTGCATCGACCAGCCGTATGGGCTCTTGGCGCATCACGCAACCCTCGCAAATTCACCGACGATGGCCTGTTGCCAGATATGTGCATAGACCTCGGCCGCGGCCGCTTCCTTCTCCTCGGCGGTGAACGGCGGCGTCGGCAGGCTGGCGTAGACCTCGTCGAGAATGAACACCTCGACATCCGCCTTGGTCTGCTCCTTCTCCCAAAAACGGTCGAGCTCCGAGAGACGCGCCTTTATGGACGCCAACAGGTCGCGGCTTGCCTGTTTGACACGCTCCCGCTCAGCCTTTGCGAGTTCGTCCTTCTTCAGCAAGTCGAACAGCGCGAGCTCGTCCTCATTGAGGCCTTCCTCGACTGCGCGCTTCTGCTCCGCGTCCAACTCGTCCACGAGTTCCGTCAGCCGACGGAAGGTCTCTTCGATGGTCACGCGGTCCTTCTCCCGGTTGTAGTCGGCGACGATCTGCTCGTACTTCTGCTGGTAGTCCATGCGCAAAGGGTTGAGCGCCAGCATCTCGGCGAGCCTCTGCTCCATGATCTCGCGGATGTCCTTAAGCGCCGTTGCCTTGTGCCGGACCTTCTTCGCGAACTCGTCGCGCAGCTTTTCCATGTCGATCTGGCTGAGGTCGAAGGTCAGACCCTCGGCCTGATCATCGCCCGGCGCCTGTGTGCGGATCGCCTCGTTGACGATCCGGTGCAACTCCTTCAGGAGCTCTGTCACGTCCGCAGTATCGCGCCGCTCCGTCAGCTTCTTGTAGATCGCCTCGATGTTGTCGTGCCGCTCGGCGTATCCAAACGCCGACGGCTCCATCAGCAATGCTTTGAAACGGACGAACACCTGTCGGGCGAGGATCTCGAATCGGCGCTTGGCCTCGTCGCTGGAATAGACGGCCTCGACCGCATCCTTCAGTCCCTTGATGCGCGCGAAACCGGTCGATCCGACGAGCGTCGCCGAGGGCATACTGCGCCAGCGCCTCCCGCAGACTCTTCAGCATGCCGTTGTAGTCGACGATCAGGCCGGAATCTTTGTCAGGATACACCCGGTTCGCCCGCGCGATCGCCTGCATCAGCGTGTGCGCCTTCATCGGCTTGTCGATGTAGAGCGTCGAAAGGCACTCGACATCGAAACCGGTCATCCACATGGCGCAGACGATGGCGACGCGGAAGGGATGCGCTGGGTTTTTGAACGCGGTATCTGCATCCACCCGCTGACCGTCTCCGGTCTCGAAGCCCTGCTTCATCCGGGCACGGTGCGGGACGATGTCGAAGCCCCACTTCGCAAAGTCTCTGACCTCGTTCTGCGCCTCGCTGATGATGATCTCCACGATTGTCTCATCGAGCCAGGCCGCTTGGGCTGAGAGCTTCTGCGCCTCCTCCTCAAGCGCGGCGCGACGGGTCTCGTCACCCGCTGCCTGCGCCTTCGCGCGTTTCGCGTCGGCCGCTGACCGGACCGACGCCGCCTTCGCCTGCCATCGTGGAACGATGAGCTGGTGCATCCGGGCACAGGTGATCTTGTCGATGCAGACCAGCATCGACTTGCCCAATTCCCAGCGGGTCGCGCAGTGCTCGACGAAATCTGCGGCAATCTTGTCAAGCCGTTCGGGCGCGGTGATGACCTCGTAGTCCTGACCCAGCAGCTTGTCCAGCAGCGCCTCCTGGTCGGGACCGAGCTCGGCCTCTTCGATCTTTGCCGCGATGCGGTCGTTCAGATCCGTCCGCGCCACGCCCAGCTTCTCGCCCCGGTTCTCGTAGACCAGCTTGACGGTCGCGCCGTCCTCCTCGGACCGCTTGAAATCGTATCGAGAGACGTAGTTTCCGAAGATGCGTTTGGTGATTTCGTCCTGCCTGAAAAGCGGAGTGCCCGTGAAGCCGATGAAGGCCGCGTTCGGCAGCGCGAGGCGCATGTTGCGCGCCAGCCGGCCCGCCTGGGTGCGATGCGCCTCGTCCGAGATCACGATGATGTCGTCGCGCTCGCTGTAGGGCTGCCTCGGATCGACATCCCTGTTGAACTTGTGGATCAGGCTGAAGACGTAGCGGTGGTTTTCCTTCAGCAGCTTTTCCAGATCATCACCCGACGCGGCCCGAGGCGTCTGGTCGTCGGCGATGTCGCAGCCGACGAAAGTCCTGTAAATCTGGCCGTCGAGATCGTTTCGGTCGGTCATCAGCAGGAACGTGAAATTGCCTTCCAGCGTCCGCCGCACCTTCTCGGCGAAGAAGGCCATGGAATAGGACTTGCCGCTGCCCTGGGTGTGCCAGAACACCCCGAGCCGGCCGAGGTCGGGATGCGCCCGTTCGATGATGTCGATCGGTCCTTCGGGAATGAACGGCGATCGCGCAGTCGCCCGGCTTCGGTCTGGTGATTCCTGGGCCAGTTTTCCAGATTCAAGCGGCAATTCGATGACGCGGTGCCTCAGACGCTGCTCCGGCGGGAACTCCCGTTTCAACGCTTCCTGCCGCGACACAGACGCCACCACCCGGTTGACGCCCAGTACCTGGTGGTTCCGCGCGACCACCTTGCGCGTGGCCCCCGGCTTGCTCTCATCGAACAAGAGGAAGTTCTCGACAATGTCCAACAGCCGATCGTGCGCCAGCATGCCGTTCAGCAGCACCTCGGCGTCCAGGCTGCCCTTGTCCGCCTCGTCGAGCCGCTTCCACTCGGTGAAATGCTCCCACTTGCTGGTGATCGAGCCGTAGCAGGCGCAGTCGCCGTTTGAGACGATCAGGAAGGCGTTGTGATGGAAGGCGTGGGCGATCACGTTCTCGTCCATGTAGTCGGACAGGTTGTTGTCGAAGCCCTCGCGGATGTTCCTGTAGACCGCCTTCAGCTCGATGAAGACCAGCGGCAGGCCGTTGACGAAACAGACCAGATCGGCGCGACGGTTGTAGCTGGGCGTACGGATGCCGGTGAGCTTCAGCTCGCGCACGGCGAGGAAGCGGTTCGAGCCGGGCTTGTTGTCGAAGTCGATCGCCCGGGCACGGGCGGATTTCCGGTGCCCTTGGGCGTCCCGGTATTCCACGGGTACACCACCACGGAGCAGACGGTAGAAATCGCGGTTGTGTTGCACCATTGAGCGGCTGACGTCGTACACCGTCAGGTCCCGCACTGCGTCGTCGATGGCAGAGGGCGGCAGGTCGGGGTTCAGACGTTCCAGTGCCGCACGCAAGTCGCGGGTCAGCACCGCTTCCTTGGTATCGGCACGGCCGAGGGTGCCATCAGGCCCGAAAGTCTCCTCGTTCCAGGCATAGACGCTGTCCCAGCCCAGCGCTTGTTCAAGATGTTTGGCGAAGGTCGCCTGCACCAACCGATCCTCGCTGTTGATGGGCGTCACCGCCATGGTGTCCGCCCTCTTGTGGTGGTGCCGGGTGCTCCCATCAGACGGTGATCTCCCCGTTCATCAGGCGCGGCAGGAGAAGGTCGCGGGCTTGGGCGAGACTCTCATTCTGCTTAAAGAGATTGTCTCGGAGTAGGTTATTTTCTGAAGCGATCTCCGCGAACTGGTGCTGTAGTTCCATTAGAGGCAAAACGATCGCTAAATTGCCCATATTCTTTCTTGAGATCCGCGGGCGTGTTGCGCCCGTAGCATTTGCTTCGCATCGGCCCACGTTCTGATCAGAATTGATGTGGTGCAACAAGAAGTATGGTTCGACCCGCGACTGATCAGCTCGAACAATTGTAACGTCGACAGCGGTGACCATACGAAATGGCATAGGGGTTACCATCCAGCCCCGACCAGTTGGTCGGGGCATACGGGATATGAGGATGTCGCCTGGAACAACTTCGTGGCAATTCAGGCGCCGGAATGTTTCTTCCGTGATATATCGCCAATTACCAGTTTCAACAAACGAGTTGCTCCCGATGTTCGAGATCTGAAGGATGCGATAGTCGCTGCCACCTTGATCCTTAGTCTCAAGCCAATCACCATCGTCGTACGTGCTACAAACGGACTTTACAGGGGCAGACTCCCACCCCTCGGGAAGGCCGTCGGTGATCTTGACGTGTTCGTGGCCGGGGAAGCGGAAGTGGACAAACCACTCCCGGTAGAGCAGCCGCGCCGCCGCCTCCAATAACGCAATTCGCCGCCGATTGTTCTCGAGCAGGTCGTCGTAGGCGGAGAGGGTCTGACCTAGTGTCTTTTGTGTATCGAGGTCAGGTAAGCGACCGATTTCTAGTCGGCGTATGTCACGCATGTTTACATGCGCGGCAGTTGCTCCAGTTTCTCCAGCGAGGAGAAGTCCCTGTTGCCGATAAGCCAACAAGTAGTAGCAAAGGAAATCGGAATCTACTGTCTCTCGATCTGGTCGTAGGTGGACAGTGCGCTGCCCGAGACAAACCGTTTGTCCATCCTTTATTACTGCTACGTTTCCCGCTGGGGCTTCGCGTGCCAAGATTAAGTCACCGGGTTCCGGAACAGCTCGTTTCGTCCATTCCTCATAAACTTCCTCTGAAACCCGGTTTACACCATCAAGAATGAGCCGTCCTCGTCCAACATTAGGAGTCCTAATGGATGGGTATCCTGTCGACTGTAAAGGTGCTGTTTTGTGCAAGCAATCGACAATAAATTCGCAAACATCATCGAGCGTCATTGCACCCTCTGAACCGGCTCCTGGGTCTTTCACACCCCCAACTCCTCGAAGTTTCGGGCGATCCGCGCCGCCAGTTCCGCCGCTTCCTCGTTCAGCCCCTTCAAGTCGATGTGAATGGACCGCAGCGCCTCCTCGAAATCGAAATCCTCGTCCTCCTCCTCGGGCGCCACGCCGACATAGCGGCCGGGCGTCAGGCTCCAGTCGTGCGCCTTGACCTCGCTGCGGTCCACCCGCTTCACCAACCCTTCCACATCGCGCAGTTCGGCCTCTGGGAAACGTTCCTGCAGCCAGTCGGCCTGCCGCACGAAATACCGCGCCCGCCTAAGCGCATCGACCGCTTCGGCCCGCGCGCCATCCATCGCCTTGCGCGCTCGGTTCACCTCGGTACTGGCCCAAAGGTCCGACTTTCCCGCCTCTAGGTCCTTAACGGCCGTATCGACCACGCGCCCCGCGAGCTTTGTCGCGAGATCGATCTGCCTGGTCAGGTCCCGGCATCGATCGGCCATGTCACGCAGGTCTTCACGCGCCGCATGAAGGGCGGCATTGTCCCGCGTCCCGTCGTTCCCGCCCTCGTTCCAGTTGGCGGCTCGCGCCGCAACTTCGGCCGCGAACGCCTCGACCTGGGCTGATAACGTGGCCTGTGCGGAGGTGAGTTCCTCCCAGGTCTCGGCCAGCGGGTTGGGATCGCGCTTCCTGGTCGCAAAGGGTTCGGCCTGATCGATCAGCTTGCCGAGGGCGCCCTGGAGCACCGCGAGCGGCTCGCCGGTCGCCTGCCCTTCCGCGACGGCCTGGGCGAGGTAACTCTCGACCAGCTCGAGGAAGCGGTCCGACTGCCCCCGATGAAGCCAGACGATGGCGGCGATGTTCTTCTGCTGCTCGGGCGCGAAGTCGTAGATGGCACGCGTGACCTGGCGATAGATATTGCGCGCATCGAGCATCAGGACGCGATCGGCCCGCTCGGGGTCTCGCTCCTTCGCGCGGTCGAAAAACCAGAGTTGGCAGGGGACGGTTCGCGTGTAGAAGAAGTTGCTGCGGATATCGATCATCACGTCCACAGCGCCGGTCTCGACCAGCTTCTGGCGCACCTTGGCCTCGTCTCGCCCGGCGCTGGAGGCCTGCGACGACATGACGACCCCGGCCCGGCCGGTCTCGTTCAGGTAGCTGTAGAAATAGGAGAGCCACAGGTAGTTGGCGTTGGAGATCTTCTTCGCCTTGTTGACGCCCGGCAGGCCGAACGGCAGGCGCCTGTCGCCCTTGACCTTCTCCGCGTCCACTTCGTCCACGTTGAACGGCGGATTGGCCATGACAAAGTCGCACTTGCCGGCCAGTTCGTGCGGGTCCTTGTAATAGGTAATGGCTTCGTTCCCGGCCCGGATGGCGCCCTGCAGCCCATGAACGGAGAGGTTGATCTGGGCCAGCTTCGCGGTGGTCTCGTTCTTCTCGTGGCCGTAGAACGTGGCCCGCTTCATCGTGTCCTCGCCCTCGTCCTCGATGAAGTGGCTCGATTGCACAAACATGCCGCCCGAGCCGCAGGCGGGGTCGAGGACGACGCCGTGGTCGGGCTCGATGACGTTGGCGATGGTCTGGACTATGGAAGGCGGCGTGAAGAACTCGCCGTTGTCGTGTGCGCCCTGCTTCGAGAACTCCACGAGGAAATATTCGTAGATGCGGCCGAACACGTCGCCCGAGGCTGTGCGCAACGCCTCGGAATCGAAGGTCCGCATCATCTCTTCCAGGACATCGTCCTCGAAGCGCTCATAGTCCTTCGGAAGCTGGCCTGCAAGCGGCGGGAAGTGGCCTTCCACGGCTTCCATGGCGGCGGTCACGGCGGCGCCGAGATTGCCGTCCTTACGCATTTCGAGCAGAACGTCATAGCGCGCCGCTTTGGGCAGCAACAGGGCGCGGCGCCGGGTGAAATCGGCCTCGATCAGCGGGCGCTCCGGCATCCTGCCGGCAGCGCTGTCCTCTTTGATCGACGCCATCGCCTCGTAGTAGCGGTTCGTCGCGTGCCGCAGGAAGATCAGGCCCAGTATGGGCATGAAATACTCGTTCGAGGCGAGGTTCGAATTCGCTCGCAGGTTATCCGCGACCTTCCAGAGGTCCGTCTCGAACTGCTCGATGCCGATCAGGTGGTCCGCAATCATTCGCTATCGGTCTTTCCTGCGCTCTCGCCTTTTTCTCCGGCACTGGCGCTCTCCAGCGCCTTCAGCCGCTCGCCTCCACAAATCGGAGAAACGCATCGGGCGAGATCGATCAGCCGTCCGAAGCCGTATTTGGCGTCTTTCGCGCTCAGGGTCTGCATGCGACTCCCCATTGGTTGTCGCACCAATTTTGGCCACATTTGGCCGAAAACGCAATGGATTTCAGATACCTGGGGAATCTCAAAAAGGAATCCAGTCGCTGGCGATGAGCCGCGCTTCCCCCGCCAGCTTCCTGATGGATCGACGGCCTTCCCGCAGGGATAATTTGGACGGGAGAGACCCTCCGAGGGGGTAGGGCAGTGCTGTGAAAACAGAGACAGTCCCGCGCCCGAACTAGGGCCTCAAACAGGGGGGTCGCTCCCGTCCACCTCCAAAGTACCCGGATCGGCCGCGGCAGGTGCGGAGATCGGGACGGAACCGCAAGGAAAACAGCAACATAAGGAAAATCCGCCGTGCACCTTGAAAAGGCTTTTTTGTGAAACGCACCCGCTTGTCGTTGTGCGCGTCCCGATCGGGCATGCGACCTCCCGATCCAACGCTCAAAATCCCCCTCCAGAACCCTCTTCGACCACCAAGTGGAAATACCCTCGCATGATCGTCTTGTTGCTGGGCTTCCGAGCGAGCTTTTTCGACGCGACGATTCGTTTCAGGGCGGCTTTCAGATCGCCACACTCGTTCAGCATGAACGTCCGTTATTCCGGTTCGATCTCCTGCTTCTTCCGCCCATCGGCCTCGATGAAGGCGAGGATCCCGTCGCACATCGCCAACCTGGGCGAACACCTCCGGCGCAGAGATCAACTACCACCAACGTCGGATCGTCGATGGCCTGCCGCCAGAATTCCGTCGGCTTTAAGCCGGCGCGTTGGAGAAACTTCCCCACTCGCGCATTGAACTGGGCGGTCAGAGGTGCCAAAGGGGAATTGAAGACAGCATTATCTTGTTGTGTCAACAATAAAAAAGTTGGTAATTATCTACATTTCCAACGTTTCACTACCGCTCCCCATCCATCCGGACGAAGGTCAACGTCGGCTTCGTGCTCAACGCCACAAGATCCGCCCAAGCCCGGGTGCTTGGAGCACTGGGCGCCGGTCTGGGGGCGGCAGGTCGGCTTGGTGGAGCGCTCGGTCCGCCGCGGCGAAGGCGCGACTCGGGACTCGCCGAAGCCCTCCAGCGGGACGCCGAGGGTAAGTGGGATTGACTGCGTAAGCGCAACCAACTCTGAACGTAGTGTGCCCCCTTCTGGTTGGAGGGAGGTAGGGTGAGCCGCAGATTTGGTAAGAATCAGTCTTATCATCGATAATCACAAAAACGATGTTGCCCGACTTTCCTAAGCTGAAAAAACGACTGCTTCGGCTGGCTCAGTTTTGTTACAACCAGCAAATTGAGGCAGATGAGCTGATCGGAAGGATTCGAGCCATCCCCTATTTCGAGGGCGACAGATTCGTCACAGGTGATGTTGAGGGATACGTGGAGGAATCCACTGCGGAGGTAATGGAAATTCCGTGCGAGATTGATAGATCATCAATTATTGAGCAAGGAATAGATGCGCTTGTGGAAAGCTACAAGAAGGCAGCAGAGATCCAGGTTCAGGCCATGCACGAAATGCTGTTTCGGAAGCATAGCGAAGCAACGGCGAGGGTCGGCAACCAAATCGACGCCGCGGGAGAACCTTTCTCCATGGATCTATACTTCAAACTACTGGAGACCGTCCAGATTGACTTCGATTCTCATGGTCGACCTGACATTTCAGGTACGCGGTTGGTTATGCATCCGAGCCAGGCAGAGCGTGTTCAGTCACTCATGACTCAGTGGCAGACTGACGAATCTTTTCAGCGCAGGTACAGAGAAACGATGCTCAGGAAGCGAGAAGAGTGGCGTGATCGAGAGAGCAATCGAAAACTGGTTGACTAAAACTAACGAACGCAACTACCAGGCTGCATTCTGCCAGATGCTCATGCAAAAAAGCCACCGCGTACTCTACTCCTCTTCTCACGGCCCGATGGAACAGGGCAAGGACATCATCACAGTTGGACCCGACGGGGAGTATCACGCCTATCAGACCAAGACCGGAGACATTGGTCTGAATGAGTGGCGCAGCATTGCCGGTGAGATTCAAGAGTTGCTCGAACTGCCTATTGACTATCCTGGCGTGGACAAGTCCAGCACGCACCGCGCGTACCTCGTCACGAACGGTTCCATTACGGATCCGGTCCGGACTCAGATCAATGACCGTAATGAAGACAACAGGCGGAAGGGCCGTCAGTACGCCCACCTAGAAGTCATCGGCGCAGACTCCCTTCTGAAGTTTTTTGTCGATGCCCAGGGACGCTTCGTGCCGAGGGAACTTCCAGATATGCGCGCCTTCCTTGAACTGTATCTGGAGGATGGGCGTGGAATGCTGCCCAAGGACAAGATGTTTGCGGTTCTCGACGGCACTTCCTTTGGCCAATCACCGGTAAAGAAGTCCGACGCCGCTGACACGATCACGAGCAGCCTGATTATCGTAAGCTACCTGCTGAATTCGTTCGAAGAATCTGAAAACTACTACGCGATGGCTGAAGGATGGTCGATTCTTGCCGCGTGTATCGCGCGCTACGTGACCCGACATTCAATTCCTGCGGACCAATGGCGGACCTCGTTGGATCTAGTGGTGGCTGAGATAGACGCAAATCTCGCGCTGCTTCGGAACGACGTCCTTAGCAGGAAAGATTTTCTGGAAGACAACATTCTTGGCGATGGCGGAATGATGCTTCACGCCAGGACTACTATCGTTCTTGGAGCACTTGCCTGTCACGAGCTTCTTCCGACCGGAAAGATGAAACCCGACAGACAGCCAGATCAAGTGTCGAAATTGATTCGCGAGCATATCAACCGACAGAGCTTTTGGGGGGATTCGGCTTTCCCCTACATCTTCTCCACCGTCAAGTTCCTTGAAGCAAGAAACAAACGGGAACTCGCGCGAAAGGTGCTGGACGACCTGTTCACTTCTCTCGTTGAAGCCAACTGTCAGCAGCAAGGACCAGTTTTCCCAAGCCCCTATCTCGGAGTCGAAAACGTTCTGGCTGTTTCCATCCCAGACCGTCTCCAGAACGCAGACTTTGATGGCTACAGGGGAAGTTCCTATGTCCTGAGAGCTATTCTCGAAATGCTTGTCCGACGCGGTCGACGACACCTGCTTGGAGAGGTATGGCCCCGACTCACATATTGCCAACAGCATGAGTTCATTCCGGATCGAACGGAGGACATCTTCGCTTGGCGAACGAAAGATGGGAAGAACGCGTCTAGCTTCCCGAATCAGACACAAAGCTGGGAATCTCTCGTTTCGGAATCTTTGGACACTTCAGCTATTCCGGCGGTATACGAGGAATTCAGGCAAGTGCTGTCGTTCCATATCTTGGTCTGTCCTCACCGCGCGACGCCCGCAGTGATTCGAATGCTAGATACCGAAGTCTGAATGGCGCTTATAGTCTGGCGTGTAATATCACGGCTCTAATTTAAGTGTATTGTTGTCAATAAGTAGCAATTCATCATCCATGAATCCCGCGAAAACAAAAACGGCATAGCCTTCATAAATTTCCGAGATATCCTTGAAAAAAAGTGCGGCCTGAACTCAACCACATCTAGACCGATCCACCTCAACGGACCTTCACCGGTCTAGATTGTGGATGGTATTGCCGAGAACATGCCGAGCACCGGCCCGAGCCGGTCGCACGGATTGTCGATCCGGAACTCCATCGCCACGGCCCATTCCAACACCGCGAGCACGCGCTGGCGCACGCACCGGGCCGTGGGCACCTTCACGTGCCAAATAGGCGTGAGGATCTCCAGGACATCGGCGCTGGTCACCTCCGAGATCGGCCACCCGCTTGTCGATCACGCCCGCCACATCGTGTCCCGACCGGGCCGGCCATGTATTCTGGCGGGTTCCTCGATAGACCTCGATAACTGAACCACACACGCCCACCCATTCGACCTTGATTCGCACTTCGTTTTCGCCCGGCTCCGGGATCTTTGCCCGGGCCGTGGATATCCTCTGGAGCGCCTCCAGTAAAGCGACCGGCTGTCCGTTCGAGTCATCTTCGTACACGGGCTCCGAATCGGCAAGTTTTATCCGCGTCGCCAACCGAGGACCTCTCCGGCCGCGTGATTCGCGGTCATCCAATGCCGGCCGCGCCAATCCGAATGAAGCCGACCTTGTCCTTCATCTCTTCGACCTTGGGATCGGCCACCTCTCTGGCCTTCCGGGCGCCTCGCCACAGAATCCCGTCGAGCTCGGCCGGATCGGCGATAAACTCATCGTACCGTTTTCGGATCGGGCGAAGCGCCTCGATCACGACCTCCGCCACCTCGCCCTTGAGCTGCGCGTAGCCTGTATCTGCGAAGTGATCCACGATCTCTTGCCTCTCCTGCCCGCTGAGCAGCTCGTATATCTCCAGGAGATTGTTCACTCCCGCCTTCTCCGGCGCATCGCTGAAGACAATCTCCCGGCCGGCGTCCGTCACGGCCCGCCTGAAGAGCTTCCTGACTTCGTCCGGCTCGTCCGTGAGGCGAACCGCGTGTCCACGGATGTTTGCCTGGCTCTTGCTCATCTTGATCGTGGGGTCGTTCAACGCCCGTATTCGAGCCCCGACCTTTGGAACTACCGGCTCCGGAATCACGAATGTCTCCCCGAACAGCCGGTTGAAGCGCTGTGCGATATCCCGAGTCAGCTCGACGTGCTGCTTCTGGTCTTCGCCCACGGGCACTTCATCAGCGTCATACAGGAGGATGTCCGCAGCCTGCAGCACCGGATAGGTCAGCAGGCCGGTCCCCACGCTCGCCTGCGCGGCCACCTTCGCCTTGTACTGGGTCATGCGCTCCAGCCAGCCGACGGGAGTGACGCAGTTCAGGATCCAAAAACACTCCGCGTGTGCGGGCACGTGGCTCTGAACGAAAATCGTGCTCTTCTCGGGATCGAGTCCGCACGCCAGATAGAGCGCGGCCGCATCCCGAACGAGCTGAAGCAGGGCCGCCCGGTCGTGTATGACCGTAATCGCGTGCATGTCCACGATGCAGAAGTAGTTCTCCTTCCCGCCCTGCTCGGCCACCCACCGCCTGATCGCACCGAGGTAGTTCCCGATGTGCAGGTCGCCGGACGGCTGGATGCCGGAAAGCACCCTTGCTTTTGCGCCCTTCATAGGATCCGCCATGCCTTTCTCCGTCCTTTCGTCGATGCCGCGAGGTCGTGCGAATATAACCACGAATCCGTCGCAGACGCAAAGCCTTCCCGGGTCGCGCGTGGTTCGGCGGGCATAAGAATTCCCGCCGGATGAGATCTTCCGGCGGGCGTCAAAGCGACGGCGAGGCGGTCTTGCGCCTGCCGGTCGAGGTGCGGCGGAACGGCCTCTTCAATCGCGGAAGCTGGACCATAAAGGCTGATGTTTACGCAACGACGGGGAACAATCAGCCATCCGTCAATTCATCACCGGTGAAATAGAGCTCGTTTCCGTCCGGGTCGGCGACGACCATCACGTTCATTCCCCATCGCGTAAACGACACCTCCGTGCCTGAAGACCTGAGCTCTTTCTCCAACCGATGCGTTTGACCGGGGCCGAGAGACAGAAAGACGCGTCCCTTCCCGGCTCTTTGGCCGTCTCTGTTCAAAATGAGCTCGAGGCCTTCTCGATCGACTTGCGCTGCAACATCCTCGTGCTTCCACCTCTCCGAGAATCCCAATCGCTCTCCGTAAAAGTCGATCGACTGCTGAATGTCTTCGACGAAAAACACAGTCCTGCAATACCACCCTCGTGGGGAAGCCTCCACACGTCTATCCTGAATCATTCATAAAAAAGGTTAGGAAAGTCACTCGTGACAATCTGAAAAATCTGCGTACATACTGGGCTTTCCAGTTATTGCACCAAAACAAAGTTCTTTAGCTCAAATTGGATCACTGATCGTTCCACATAAAATGATGGAAATTTTCAGCAAATTTATGAATGATTCAGGCTATCCTCCTGTCGCTGCCTTCGGTCCGGGCAAATCGCCGTCCCGCGCACTCAATCCCGACGCATAAACATGTCACACGCTTTCCGAATCGCAGCGGCTGGGCCGATGAAGTAGACCTGATCGCCGTCCTTGATGACCGTGCCGCCGCGCGGCACCACGAACTGATTGTCCCGGATGATCGCCGCGATGACGCACGCCTCCGGTATTTCGAGGTCGTGGATGGGCTGTTCGCTTACGTGGGACTTCCCCGGCACCACGACATCCAGAACGCTGGCGGCTCCGATGCCGAACTCGAAGAGCTGCGCCAGACCGGGCCTGTCGAGGAGACTCTCGACCATGGCCGCCGTGGCCCAGGGCGCACTGATCGCCACCACGTCGTTCTGTTCGAGGAGCTGTGCATACTCAGGCTCCTGCACGATGGCAATGACCTGCTCAAGTCCCAGTTGTCTCGCCTGCAGGGCGGCGATCACGTTCCGGCCATCGTCCTCGTACGCGGCAATCACGACATCGATGTTCTCGATGCCGACCTGTTCGAGCAGCTCCTGCTTGGTTCCGTCCCCCTGGAAGATGGGCGTATTGAAGCGTCGCTCGAGCTCATCGCACAGCGCCTGGTCCTCTTCGATAAAGGTGATCTGATGCTCGGCCGACCGGAACATCACGCGGACCTCATCTTTCGCCAACAGCCTGTTCGCGATGTTCTGTCCCTGTCTCTTCCCGCTGATGATTAACACGCGCATATGTCTTCTCCTCAATCTCGCGATGAGTAGCTTGATTTTTTCTGCAAGTGCCGCCGGGATTTCCAGAGCTTCAGCGCGATTCTCCGCTCTTGTCAGGTATATGGCGCACCCTGCCAGCGTCAGGACCGCTCCCAGGACGAAGCTCCTCGCCTCCAGAGCCGGCACGAACATCCACGTCGTTATGACGCCCAGGATGGGGACCAGGGGGAAAAACCACGTCTGGAACGGACGTCGCAGATTGGGCATCCTCCGGTGCAGGGGAATCACGGCGTAGTTGATGATCCCCAGCCCCATCAGGTAGCCGAAATCACTCAGCGATGCCACGAATTTCACAATCCCGGACGCACTGAAGATGCTTACGATCACGGCGCAGACCGCAAGGGCGATGTCCGGGGTCCGATGCTTCGGGTGCAGCCGGGCGAAGAACTTCGGGAAATGGCGATCCCGCCCCAACGCGAACAGGATTCGAGCGCTGGCGCCCAGGGTAACGCTGAACGCTGAAAGGCTTGCCATAATCGTCGCGACGATCGCGGCCCAGCGTCCCCAGCCCCCGAAAAGTCGGTCCGCGACGAAGATGAACGGCACGTCGCTTTGGGCCAGTTCCTTGTAGTTGACGACAGTCATCATCACCCCGACCACCAGGACGTAGATCGCCAGGCTGATCCCAAGCGTGATCATTATGGATCGGGGAATGTTCTTGTGCGGCTCGATGATCTCTTCGGACGCATTCGAGATGAGTTCGAATCCCACGTAGGAGATGTAGATCAGCGCCATGGCCGGAACAAAGGGGCTCCATCCCATAGGCGCGATGGGCTCCAGGTTGACCGGCTCGATGTCGGCGATGCCGAGCACGGCCACGCCGATGAGAACCGCGAGTTCCACCAGGTTCATGACGGTAATGACAATCAGCGCTTCCCTCATGCCGAGATAGTTGACTGCCGTGAACACCACGGTGGCCGCAAAGGCGATCAGGGCAATATTGGCGCCGGGCAGGATGTATGCGCGGATCGTGAGGGCGAAGATCAGCGCGTACATCGCGCAGGCGAGTGTGTTTCCGATCCAGAAGAACCAGCCGGCAAAGAAGGCCACGGGCCGGCTCATCGTTCTGTTGGTAAAGGAATAGCCGCCGCCGGCGAGGGGAATCGCCGCGCCCAGCTCGCTGTAGTTCAGCGCGGTGAACACCGTTATAATGCCCATCGCAAGGTAGACGAAAATACCGAGCGGACCGACCATATGGGCCAGCTCCCCCGGCAGGGCGAAAATCCCCGGCCCCATCGTGGCGCCGATGCCGATCATCACCGCCATGAACAGACCGATGTTTCGTCTGAAGCTTACTTGCTCTGGCAAGACTGCACGCTCGCGGATGGTCTTGTTGGCAAAAGTTGTGAATGTGCCGAGAAGCGACTTCGAAAAAATGCGCTGCTTCGGCGCCTGAGCGTTGATCCCTCGTGAGTCCGGATCACCTCTTGGGTTGACAGGGTATGATTTCCGTGCCGTTTTCCTCGAAAAAAATTCGCGTCCATATCCGGCGTCGAACGTTTCGCCTTCCGCCGCGCCTGGTTATGTGCCGCAGCCGCCCGGCATCGGCCACGCGGTGCTGAACCCGTGTCGGGCCAGAATATCGATCCCTCTCTCCAGGTTCCGGCCCACGCCGGCGACGCCGTGCGAGTCATCCCCCGGGACACAGGGAATGCCAAGCGTCAAGGCCATCTCCAGGATCGATCCGGAGACATAGGGCTCGTTTCCTCCCTTTTCGAAGGCTCTCACGTTGAAGTCCAAGATCGACCCCAGCGCTTTGATCTTCTCGAGGTTTCTCCGGACTTTCGCTCTTATGCCCGGTTTCTCCAGTCGCTGACGGTAGTCCTTGTCGTGCATCCGAATCAGATCGAAGTGCCCCACCACCTCCGGCTTCAGGACTTCGAGGAGCTCGTACTGCCGGTCGAAGTATTCACAGAACAGCGCATCGATACTCCCGACCTCCGCCACGGCGTCCGCATAAGACGCGGGGGTCCCGTCGATGACGATATCCCTGACGTGGTGGACAGAGCCCACGATGTAGTCCGGTTGGAAACGACGCCGCAAACGGGCGACGTGAGCGCCATAGCCCGTATAGCACTCCGTTTCGAATCCGACCAGCAGCCGGAGGGAATCCCGGTACTTGACCTGCAGCTCACGCGCCACCGAGATATACTCGGAAAATCGATCGTGCATGCGCTCGGGCGTGAGCCCTTCCTCAATCTCTTCGGGATATAGAAACGCCTCCGAGACAGGGGGGATATGCTCGGTCAAACCGACCCATTTGAAGCCCTTTCGGATGTACGCGCGGACGATCTCCTCGAGCGAATCAGATGCGTGAGTGCAAAACTGGCCGCTGTGTCCGCCGTGTACGGACACGGGCGCAGCCGATGTGGGGTTTCGTTCCTTCACGTCGCGGCGGTTCTCCCGTTGCTGCGATGGCACATCACATTTCCGTGCCCGCGAACCGCGAAGCCCTAACGGGACGGAATACAGCGCTCACCTTTACTTTGATGATGATCTGGTCCAACTTAGATCCGCCACTTTCCATATGATGACCCAACGAATAGGCTACTGAGCCATCAAACCTCCATCTATCACAAGAGTATGGCCGGTTACAAAAGAGGCTGCATCGGAGCAGAGCCATACGGCTGCTTCAGCAACTTCCTCAGGACGTCCAATGCGACCACTTGGCTCCCTCTCGATAGTTTGTCTTTCTGCGTCCTTCCTTGCCGAAAGACGATCGCCAATGACAATAGGATTGACGCGCTCATACATCGGCGTTTGAATGGTACCCGGACACACGGCATTCACACGAATGCCCCTCTGCGCGTACTCCAATGCTGCGGCTTTCATCAGACCTACGACTCCGTGTTTACTCGCAATGTAAGCTGGCAAACCGATTTTGCTGCCAACCAATCCGAATGTTGAGGCCGTAATTACAATCGACCCCTTTCCTGACGCAAGCATTTCGCGAATTTCATATTTCATACATAACCATACGCCCTTGAGATTGACGCCCATGACTTGATCCCAATCTTCTTCAGGATAATCGGCAGTGAATGCCTGAATTCCCTCAATCCCCGCATTGTTGTGGGCGCAATCCAATCCTCCATAGACCTGAGTGACTCGATTTATCAGAGTCTCGACCTCGGCCGATTTTGATACATCTGCTTCGATAAACGTGGCTTCACCTCGGGCTTCCCTGACCATCGCTACTGTTTCGTTCCCGCCCTCAACATCTACATCAGAAACAGCAACTTTCGCTCCCACTCTTGCGAATGCTAACGCGGAAGCCCTTCCGATTCCTGAACTACTGCCAGTTACCAGAACAATCCTACTCTTGAGGGGCATGGCCATTTTGTTCCTACAGGCTACTTCCGCACCGAGAAGAAGTGATACCCTCCTTCATATTCTTCGAGTTCTCTTACGCGCTCAAAATCTCGTTTACGCCAGCTTTCCGTTGACGTTCCCGGAACCTCACGAACCTGTATTCCGTATTAAGCTCTGCCGCCAGCTTGACATAGACTCAATATTGAGGTAATTTGACCTGTTCAAAGGAGAGCTCAATGGCCAAGCGTGCCACATCTGGTTTCCACTCAGTTTGTCTCGGTTGGACGTGCAAGTCCACCGTCCGGAGTTCCATGGGGATGCCTATGTCCATGCGCGACACGATCTCCGTGGCAGTGGAATCCCCTCTGGACAACAGCACGTAAACCGACTCAAATCAATCGATCTTAGGGCCCGCTGTCAAGATTTGGCAGCGGGCCTTTTTCTATGGATGCCCTTGGCGGTCTAGGAGCGCATAGCACGTTAAGACCGTCACCGCGAGCAGATACTTCCAAAAGAAAGGACGCGCCATGGCCACCACCTTCGTCTCCACATCCATCCCCTATGTGAACGCGCGCCCTCACGTAGGATTTGCTCTTGAGCTCGTTCAGGCTGACGTGATAGCCAGAATGGGAAGGTTAAGGGGAAGCAACACCTTCTTGCTCACTGGAACGGACGAAAATGCACTGAAGAACGTTCAGGCCGCTGAACAACTCGGCCTAACGCCACAGAAATTCTGCAATCGAAACGCCGATGCGTTCAGGTGGCTAGCCGGTAAACTACTCATCTCAGAGGACAACTTCATCCGAACATCCACGAAGGCGCACCATCTCGGCGCTTCAAGATTCTGGAAACGATGCCGAAAAGAAGACATTTTCCTCAATCGCTACAAAGGGCTTTATTGCACAGGCTGCGAAGGCTTCTATGAAGAGGAGGAGCTTCAGAAGAGCCTCTGTCCGACGCACCTCACCAAACCTGAGGTGGTAAAAGAGACAAACTACTTCTTCCGCCTGTCTGCCTATCAGCGACAAATCGAGGACCTTATCTCGCGTGGACGCCTCCAGATATTCCCCGAAACAAGGAAGAACGAAGCCCTGGAGTTCGTGCGTCGGGGGCTGAAAGATGTGAGCATATCCCGGCCCTCCGAGAGGTCTGGTGGCTGGGGGATCGCTGTCCCTGGCGATCCATCCCAGGTGCTTTACGTCTGGTTTGATGCGCTCACAAACTACGTTACAGGCCTCGGCTTTGGCCAAAAGAACGGCCAGTTTGAGCGCTTCTGGAACGACCAATCCCGTAAAATACACGCGATCGGCAAAGACATCCTTCGTTTCCACGCCATCTTGTGGCCCGCGATGCTGTTGTCCGCAGGACTCCCTCTACCTGATAGGCTGGTTGTACACGGCTTCCTTACGATAGACGGCAAGAAGATAAGCAAATCTCTAGAGAATGCCGTGGATCCCATCCCGATCATCGAAGCGTATGGACCAGACGCACTCCGCTATTTCCTGTTGCGTTCCATTCCAAGTGGTGCAGATGGCGACTTCTCCCTGCGTCGGTTCCGGGACGTCTACGCGTCCGATTTGGCGAACGGCATTGGCAACCTGGTCCGACGCCTCGAAACGCTATGTGAGAGGGCAGGCATCAAAGTCACACCCGACAAGGGGGCAAGGCTGCCATCAAGTGTCTCGGACTTTGCCGACAGATTTCTCTTCCACAGATCGCTGGAAATCCTCCAAGAGGTTGTCACGGAACTCAACCGACAAATGGAACGTGTCCGTCCTTGGGACCTTCTTAAGGAAGGTAAGTCTTCAGTCGCTCGGCAGCATTTGACCAAGTGGGTCGATTCCATCAGGTCTGTTGGGGATGGATTGACGCCCTTCTTGCCAAAAACGGGCGAAGAAATCCGCCGCAGATTCTCTGCAGCAGAGATTCGGCAGGGCGCTTTGCTGTTTCCCAGAGTGAGTTAACAGTGCGCCTGCAAGAAAGCCCTTGCGCAACACCAAACTACGATTGCTGTGCCGAACCGATCCGGTCCAAGACCTCGCGCTTCAAGTCGTCAAGACTGCGAGATCCATCCAGGACGAGATCACTCGCTTCCTTGTCCCTGCAGGTGTCCAGGTACGGATATCGAGCCTTCGCGAGATAATGGGTCAACTCATTCCGGAGATGCTTCAACGCATCTTCTGAGGACGCCTGGCGCTTGCCGGGATTCGTCTCTCTCAAGATTCGACGCGCCATGGCCACGTCGAGGGGCGTATCGATGAACACGGCGAGGTCAATGATGTCAGCGAACCGGGGGTGGCGACGTCCCAACGGATAATCAAGGAGTATCTGTTTTGCCTTTCCCCTTTGAATCTCTTCGTCGACCGCGTCTCTCATCCCGGGACTGTCGAATTCCGTAATGTCGGCCCCTCGGCGGCTCCATTCATAGAAGTCCTCAGGATAAACGTTGGTGTCATCGAAGTCGTCGAAGCAAAACTGCGCCGATTGCGGCAGTGAGCGATGCAGGGCGGCCGACAGGGCGGTCTTCCCTCCGCCCGAGACCGAGTTGATCGAGACAACGAAGGGCCGATTCATTTCATACCATCTCTCAAGCAGGTCAGGCGACCGTACCTATTACCGGGAGCGGCAAATCGTTGACAGCATTTCCGCGTATGACCGGAGCGTATCGTGTCAACTGTATCGTGCTATCCTTCGTGACTCCGTTCGTCTCGAGGGCCCCGAGCCCATGGGGCGAGGGGTGTATCGAGAGGCAAGGCTCACCTCTCAGGCTTTCCCGCGCCCTTCGATACACCCGCAAGACCCTTCGGTTATGAGAAGCTGAGCATCTCGCTCATTGGGCACTCAGGGACACGGGGCTCCTCTACTTGTCGCAACTTCTGCAACTCTCTTTTCTCTTCAAACCCGGCCCCGTTCGTGTCGAGTGTCCGGGCCTGGGGGCAGGGTGTCAACGATATAGTTAGGAAAGTCACTCATGCTCTACTTTTCTTGCCGCCCAAGAAAAGGTGACAAAAGAAGGGCTCCTGCCTGCCGCGCCCAACGCGGCGCAGGCAGGCCCCTCAAACGCCGGGGAGGCTCGGGCCGTGGCGACTCAGCCTCACTGGAAACAACTGGCGCCCGCGAAAGGAATGAACTCCTCCCCCCGCCTTATGCCCACTGCGGGACCCGCCCCCACGCCGCGAATTTACATTCGCCCCCACATCCGCACCCGCACCTGACCCCGTCCCACAGAGGGCCCCCCTAAGCCCTGGGGAGGAGAAACGCCGAAGCAGCTAGAGAGCCGAAAACGCCACGGCCGCGATGACATCTGGCCCGAATCACTCGTGACATCTGAACAATCTGCGTAAATACCAGGCTTTCCCGCGCCCTTCGATACACCCGCGAGACCCTTCGGTTTTGATGAGCTGAACCTCTCGCTCATCGGGCACTCAGGGACACGGGGCCTTTACACTTACCGCAGCCCCTGCCCTCTCTCTTCGAACCTGTCCCCGTTCGTGTCGAGTGCCCGCCTGGGGGTAGGGTGTTAACGATATAGCGCTCTCCTTAAATGTCATTATGTCCTCGTCATACCCGACGCTGCCGGAGCGCAGCGGCGCCAATCTGCCTGACGCGTTTTCCAGCCGGCCCCCGAATACCACAAATCAATATACAAATCTCATCGGGCCTTGTTGCCGGCAATCTACGGGCGCGGCATCGCGCGGAGCGGTTGAATCAATCCAGGGTCGATTCTCTCTGGCCGCATGCTTCAACACAACGTAGATTGAGTACGGAAATTGCGTTTCCCTCTTATGCCGTGACTTGCGAGCCACCCGGTGGCCAACCCCGCACACGTCGAACTGCTGAGACAGGGCGCCGAGGTCTGGAACCGTTGGCGCGAGGCGCACGCCGGGGTCATCCCCGACGTCGAAGGGGAGTCGTTCGTCTACGAAGATCTGTCGGGCGCGGACCTGAGCGGGATGTCGTTTCAGCATCAGGTGTTCAGCGGCGCGACCCTGACCGGCACCGTATTCGACCGTGCCTATCTCGGTCACGCGGACCTGAGCGATGCGAGCGCGAGCCGGGCCAGTTTCAGGAGTGCGGATCTGAGCTGCGCGAATCTCTACGGGGCCGACTTCAGGAAGGCCGACTTCACAGGCGCCGTACTCTTGGAAGCCACCTTCAAGGAAGCGGATCTCTCGGAGACAAACCTGTCGGGAGCGGAGATGACGCGCGCCTACCTGTTGGACGCGGTGATGAAGGACGCCGATCTGTCCGGCGCCCATCTCGAACGCGTCGAAGGCCTTGTGCTTGAGCAACTGCTCGAGGCCCGGTCGCTCAAAGCGGTGTCGGGACTGAATCCGGAACTTCTGGAGGAAGTTCGACGTCGTCGCCCGGATCTGCCGGCGTGAAACAGGGGATCAATGAGCTGTACTGAGCTTGCAGGTCGTGGGAGCACGACCCGTCGGAACACGCACCACGATCGATACCTCTCGTTAGAGTCATGGGGCCGAAGGCTGCGTTGTCCAGACCGCCTGCCCGGCCAGACCTCGAGACGACTGCCAGGCGAACTGCGCGGGTCCCGCCGCTCATCGGCCGAGTCCGGTTGTTCGAGCCTTCGTGCAGCATTCCAAAATTGCGATAAACAAGGACCTCGTGCCGTACGTGTGTCGTGGCCATTCAAGATACCACGTGTTGAGATCTTCGAGGCTCCGGCCCCGCAGCGCCACCTGTCGTCGCAGCACTTTCTCCTTTGTCCGGGCGAGCACTCAGCCGAGCCGGCGCGGCACCGGTCAAGCGCGCCGTCGCCCGACTATGCGTCGAGCCGCACCTCGCGACCGGTCCGGGCCGATTCATAGACCGAATCCTGAATCAGCTGCAGGTTGCGGATCTCGCGCGGACTCTGCGACGGTTCGGTCCCTTCGCGAATGGCGGCGACAAAGCGGGAGATCTCCCTGCTCACGCTGCCTCCCCACGAATAACGCGCCTCCGGCTCCGCGTAGTCGGCCGGTGTGCGGTCGACGACCTTCCCCGCCTCGTCCATCAGGACCGACAGCGGATTGAAGCAGATCGTGCCGCGCTCGCAGATCATCTCGAAGCTGCGTTCGCTCTCGGCCCGGTCGTGGGCCCAGGTGCCCTCGAGGATGAGGGTGCCGCCGTCGGAAAGGCGGATGTGCGCGGCGGCGATGTCCTCGACGTCGTAGCTGTCGCGCGCCTCGCCGGAGGGCGCCGTCTCCGCCCGCTTTTTCGGAAAGATCCGGTGGGTCGATCCGGAAACGGCAACCGGGCCGGGGCTTCCCGCGACCCACAGCGCCACATCGGCAAGGTGAATCGCCGATGAGGCAAGCGCCCCGCCGGCCGAGACCCGCTTGATCTGGTGCGGCCCCCACCACGGAATGTCGTGGGTATAGGTCCAGGCGCGGATGTAGGTCGGCTTGCCGAGTGCGCCCGATTCCACCAGCTCCTTCAGGATACCGGCCTCGATCATGTGGCGCATGTTCGTGCCCACCTGAATCAGCCGTCCAGCGCGCTCCGCCGCGGCCAGCATGCGATCCGCCTCGGCCAGGTTCATCGCGAACGGCTTCTCGCACAGCACGTGGGCGCCCGCTTCGAGCGCGGCAACCGCGATCTCGCAGTGCGTTTGCGGCATGGTGACCACGCTGACGAGATCGAGATCGCCCGGCTCCAGCATCTCGCGGTAGTCCCTCGCCGCGCGGGCCGCCGGCCAGCGCTCCGACGCGGCGGCGAGCGCCTCCTCCCTGACGTCGCACAGCGCCGCGACCTCCACCAGGTCCGGCACACGGCTGTAGGCTCCGAAATGGGACCGCCCCATCTTGCCGCAGCCGATGACGCCCACCCGCAGCTTGTCCATGTCGCTTTCGCTCCCGGTCACGCCTTCTTCTCCACGCTTGCCGCGGCGAACAGGCCGGTGCCGGGCCCCTTCTTCAGCGCGGAAACCCGGATATACATCAAACAGAAGTCGCCACACTCACCCGATTTTTCACCATTCCATCTTCCAGAAAAGCCCCAGGGACTTCCGGTCCCGTTCCTGCTCGTGCCCGGCCCTCTGCTGCGCCTCCAGCGTAACCTGCGGCAGCAGCTCGTACTCCACGATCACCTTCTGTCCCCCTGCCGAGGAAATATCCTGCGCATAGCTGATGAAGAACCTGGACCCGAAATACTTTCCCACCCGCACCCGGGTAGCCGCGTTCCCCTCGCCCAGGTCGATCTCCACAACGTCCAGATTCAGCCGCCGGCCGATCGTCCGCTTGAGCCGGTTCGCAGCCACACCCAGCACGAGGCCTGCGGCCTGCCCTTCCAGGCTGCGCCCGATGTCTTCGGCCGGCCTTCCGACGATCAGATAAGAGAGCATGTCCGCTTCGGACAGAGGAGGGGTGGTATCGCTCTCCAAGGTGATCTGGGGATTCAGCAGCGTTCCGCCCACGATCACGCTGATCACCGCAGGCTCGTTGGAAACCAGCGTCGCCCTGTGTGTACCCAAAATGTAGAGATCGGGGTTGATATCCGCCTTTCCCTGGAACTGGAGTTCTCCACGGTTGATGTTAAAACTCGTGTTCTGAAACTCGTAGCGTCCCTGCCGGCTGTCCAGAGACCCGTAGATCCGAACCCCCTCCCGGTCTTTGACCAGATCCACATCCCCGGAAATCTCAATATTGAGATCTCTGTCCCGGATCCAGACATTTCGAGAGGCCGACACCCGAATATTGCAACTCAGATTCCGGATAAAACGAGAGGTTACCCGGAAATCGCCGGTCGGAGTCTCGATGAAATCGGACAGCCTGAGCACCGCGCGGGTCAACCCTGCCTTGCCTTCCACCCGGGACGCCTCCGGGTTCCCCCTCAGGCGGAGATCGGCCCGCAGGGTCGCGTTGAGCTCAGGCAGGTTGATCGCCTCAAAATCCTTTGCCTGAAGCGCAATATCAAAATCCCGAACACCGAAACCCTCGACCGCGTGCTGGTCCAGCCTCACCTCTCCGCTGAGTGCCAGCCAGCCCTTCCCTTCCCCGGCCTCGAGCTGCTCCAGGACGATCCGGTCCTCGGCAAAGCTCAGCTTTGCCTGAACCTTCCGGAAGGTCCTGTTCAGGGGCACAATCCGGGCGACCCCATCCTGTAGGCGGATCCATCCGCTCTCCCGCAGACGCAGACGCCGGGGGGTGCCTTCCACGCTCAGGTCCATCGCCAGCATTCCCCCCGCGTCCCGGACCTCCGGAAACACGGCCTGGAGAAAGCCAGGCTCGATGCCGTCCGACCTGAGCAACACGCTCACAGGCGCTTCGGGAAACAGGTCCTCCCCACCGGACGACAAATTCAGCGGGAAATTCCCCTGCAACAGGGCCTCTCGGCCGGGCGACTGCACCAGCTTCAAATCCACCGCTGCGCGATGGTTCCCGTAGGCCAGGGTGCCCGAAAAATTCTGAAACCGGACGCCTGCGACGGCGCCGTCCTTCAGTTCCACCCGCGCCTCGATCCGAGGATCGTCCGGCGTGCCGGACAGGGTGGCCTCTCCGCTCAGCACCCCGCTCGCCTCACCTCCCAGCCCCAGCAGAAAAGACCACGTCGGCAGGTCCACATCCCGCAGCCGGACCACCACGGCGCCCGGTTGCCCGGAATGGTCCCGTGCCTCTACCCGGCCGCCGGGCCCGGCCAGCCGGAACTGCTCCACGTGCACCCCCTCCCGGGGGTGATACCTGACCCGACAGGGGCCGTCGTTAAACAGGGCCATCCGGTCCACCTGAACCGCAAGGGAGTCCAGCTCAAGGTAATATCCGCCGTCCTGGGGCCCAGCCCGGCCCCAGAGATAGACGCGGTCGGCATCTTCCGAACGGTTCCCCAGGAGAAAGGATATCCCCTCTCCATCCAGGCCCACATTCAGAAACAGGTCGCGGACCACGCGTCCGCCCCACACGAGAGACCCCACCCGGACGACAAAGCCTCCCGTCGGGAGCGCAGGCCACCTCATCCGAAAGCGCACCCCCTGCATCGGAATACCCCGGTAATTCAGGCTGTCCGCCAGCAAATCCACCACAGCCAGGGGCTGCTCCCAGCCCCCGCCGACCTGGACGACAAAGGGCGCCGGCCTGCCGGAGAGTCCCCACCCCAGCAGGTTGCTCAACGCCTCGAAATCGTGGACCTGCCCGGTCCCGCGGATGTCCAGGCTGTCGCCCAGCGTCGCCCACCCGCGGCCGTCAAAGCGCATCGATGCGGCCGCCAGCATCAGCCGGTCCAGAACCATCCGGCGGCCCTGCAGCACCAGGCTCGCCCTGGCGCTGTCCAGCTCCCCGCCCAAAAAATCGGGCGCCTCCGCCACCACGTCCGCCCGGGCCTGCATCGAATCCGGGTGAAACCCCGCGCCGGCAAGCGAAATCTGGAACGAAACGTCTCCCCCCAGCCTGGCGTCGCCCGTCAGGCGCTCCAGCGCCAGCCCCTCCAGTCGCAACCCCATCTGATACGTCGGCTGTTTTCCGCCGGGTCTCCAGAGCCGGCCCAGATCCACACGTCCCTTCCCCCGAACCACCCCGTACCCATCCGGCAGTCTCACCCCCAGGCTGTCCAGCCGCACCCGGCCCCCCCGGGAAGACCCCCGAAGCACGAGTCCGGTTGCCGGGGGCAACCCCTGGATATTCAGGGCGTCAAACCTGGCTTCACCCTGCCACATACCGGCCTCCGCCCGCCGCAGCCGGACTTCCCCGGTCAGGTCGGTCACCGTTCCGGGCGCTCCTGAAACCCGGGAGAGGTCCAGGTTTGCCAGACGCGCCCTCAGCGCATAGACCGGAGCCGCCGCCCCCAGGTCAACCTCCAGGTCTGCGGCCAGCCCGCCCGCCTCCCCTTCCGCGCTCAGATCCATCACCACCTGTCCACCGTTCAACGTCGCCACCAGGTTCGCCGTATCCACAGCCGTGCCGAAGAGATACGCCCGGGCCATCCCCGCGCTCACCGTCCCCTCGGCGGTCAGCGCATCCAGGCCCCGCCCCTGCAGCCGAATCACCGTGTCAAACCGGGCGTCCAGGTTCCACTGCGGCCCGATCTGCGCCAGATCCACCCCCCGGCCTTCCGCCTGTACATCGTAAGCAACGCCCTCCCCGGTAAAATCCACCCGTCCGGACACCGCACCGGTGCTCGACCCGTAGCTGAGCCTGAAGTCTCCCCTCATCCCGGAGGCGTTCCCCCACGCCCGGCCCTCAACCGCCACGCTCCCCCCGGGGTAGGTCCCCGGAAAGATTCGGGCCATCTCACCAAACGCCAGGGAATCCGCACGCAGGGCAAAATCGTACTCCGGCCGGGACAGCCCCGTCACCCTACCATCTATCTGCAGATGGGACCCCGGCGTATGCAGGCGCAGCCCCTCAAGCACCAGTTGTCCGTCCCGCAGCAGGGTCAGCCCGGCCAGATTCCGAATCACCAGTGGGGGGTCAAAGAACAGAGACCGGAAACGGCGCAGCGCCAGCTCATACCCCTTCGGACCGGCCTGAAACCCCACGACCAGATTCAGGCTGTCCACCCGGCCTTCGGTGCCCCACAGGCAATCTCCGTCCACAACCTCCGCGTGGCCAATATGGATCTTCCACCCCGGGCCCCCTGCCCACCGGTCAGAGTCGGCCGCGGACAAGACCCCTGCGGCCCAATCTGCCCCACCCGCCGCTTCGGGGAAGCGTACCCTGGGGGCACGAAAACGGAGCGTATCCACGATCACGGCTCCCCAAAGCAGCCCCGGCAGCCGGTACCGGACATCCAGAGCATCCAGAACCAGCAGCGGTTCCGGCCCCTCGCCAAGGCGCACCCGGTCCATTCGCAACCCTGCCAGAGGGTTGCCCTGCAGGCTGCCGATCTCCACGGCCATGCCCAGGTGCCGGGAAAGCCGCCCCTCCGCATAGTCCCGCAGATAGGGGTTCACCCACCCCGACCCCAGCGCCAGCAACCCGATCCCGCCTCCCACGGCCCCCACGGCCAGGAGGGGGGCAAGTATTTTAACGACAGGTCTCATGAGGAAACAATACCCAATCCGAAAGCCACCTGCTACGCTTCAAAACGCCTGTCCCAGGCTGAAATAAATCCGCCTGCGGGGCACGAACCGGTCTTCGGAGAGCCGGTACGCAACATCGATCCGCACGGGGCTGATGGGGCTCAAATAGCGCACCCCGGCGCCTGCGGCCAGGTGTAACCCGCCCGGTCTGAAGGCCCCGAACCGATCCGATCCGACATTGCCCGCATCCAGGAACACGGCCACCCCCAACACGGGCAGCAGCCGGGTGCGCAGCTCGATGCTCCCCTCCAGCAGGCTCCGCCCGCCCACCGGATTGCCGGATGCGTCCCGGGGGCTCAGCTGGTTCAGGCGCCATCCCCGCACGCTGTTCGCCCCGCCCGCGAAAAACCGTTCGAAATTGGGGATCGCTTTCGCCGTCCCCAGGCTCAGGATCATCCCCCCCGAAACCCTGAAGGCCAGCACGTTTTTCCGGAATACCTTCCGGTACCAGCGCCCTTCACCCGTCAGCTTGAGGAAATCCCCAACCCCCGACGCCTTCAGTGCAAGCGAAGCCAGCAGTCCCCGCTGGGGATCGAAGAAATCGTCCCGCGTATCTTCCACGTAGTCGATCAGAAAATTGGTGCGGGTGCTGTCAACCTTGAAGTCGACCAGTTCGGTCCGCACCTGAAAAACGACTCTGCCCGTGACCCTGAACATCCGTTCCAAAGACACGCTGCCCCCCGCCCGCTTCACCCGGATCTCCTCAGGACGTTCCTGCTCTACAAACCCCACCACGTCCAGCCAGGTCCTGCTTCCAAAAATGTAGGGCTGCCGCAGGCCGATCTTCCCGTGGGCTTCCAGGGCCGACGCTTCGGACTCGATCGTCAGCTGCCGCGCACCCCCGCCCAGGAAATTCCGGTGCCGCCAGGCCAGCAACCCGCGCACCTGCTCCTCCGTATCGTATCCCGCCCCCAGCTTCAGGCTCCGGAGCGGGCGCTCACGCACCAGAACGTCCACGTCCACCGGGCTTGTCTGAGCGGCGGTGTCGGGCAGGCTCAGTGAAACCGACCGAAATGCCCCCGACCGGTAGAGCTGATGCTGGGTGTCCAAGAGGTCCCGCTTCCGGTAGGCCTCTCCCTCCCGGAAGGTCAGGCCCCGCCGGATCAGCCCTTCGGAAACCTTCCGGTTGCCCTCGACCCGCACCTGTCCGAACCGGCATTTCGGCCCTGGCCTGGCCCGAAACATCACGTCTGCCCGGCGGGCCTGCCGGGTTACGGGGGCTGCAACCTGGGCAAAGGCGTAGCCGCTGTCCTGAAGCCGGTCGGCAATGAGGTTCAGATCCGCCTCCCGGCCGGTCCGGGTCAGCGGCCGACCCGGTTTGGTGCTCAGCGCCTCCCGGAGGTGCAGGCTGTCCGGCGCGACATCTACCGGCAGGCCTTCCAGCCGGACGCTGAAAACCAGCACGGGCTCTCCCTCTTCAATGCGGAGCCGGATGCGCACAAACCCGGGGCGGTACCGGTTAATCACCGTATCCACAACCGCGTCAAAATAGCCCAGGTCTCCGTAACGCGCAGCAATCCGCGCAACATCGGATCGAAACACGGCCGGGTCGAACCGCCGGGGCTTTACACCCGGAAATATCGTGTACCACCGGCTCACCCGGGTCTGCATCAGCAGCTTGAGATCTCCCTTGGAAAGGACACGATTTCCTTCAATCGTAATCGCTTCAACGACAGGAGGATCGGCCGCCTGCCTACCTGCCGAGTCGCCTGCCTGTCCGGCAGACAGGGCGCAGGCAGGTCCAAAAAGGGCAGGGGGAATACCCAGGAAGACCATGGGAACGAACATTCTGAGCAGAGTCAATGGGCTCCATCCTATGCTGCCATCTGCGGATCGAGGAACGGATTATCCCGCAGCAAGGTGCTATTTTTCTCCCGGTAGACAGCCGATAAGTCCGGATGTCCCGAGATCACCCGCCCTTGCCGCTTGAGTTGGAGGATTCAAAGGCCATATCGCGGCGCTTTCCAAACGGGCGGTCTGAGATCGCGTTCGCGGATGGCAGATCCTCCAAAACCCTTCCGAAATCTGTACTTCATCCAGTATTGCCCGGCCATCTTTCGGCCATCTTCTTGATTCCAGACAGAAGGCCATCCGGGCATACATCCCTCGCGACGACAATCAGATCGATGTCACTTCGGCCAGGGATGTAACCACCGGCAGGAAGCGATCCGACTGCGACGGCTGCCATCACGTAAGAACCCAGTACCTCGCGGCTCTCCGAGCCTGAATAATTCATAAAAAAGGTTAGAAAAGTCGTGATGCTCGGCGGCAGCTGAACAGGTCAAAATATTTGACCTGTTTTCAACCGCCGTCACAGAGGCGAGCTGCCGGAGGCCGAAGGGAGTGAAAGCGACCGTAGCGCAAAGCCCCTGTCGTATCGAATCGCCGCATGTCCTCTCCCGTCAGAACGATCTCGAAGCCAGGTCCCCATGCGTGGCCGCGCGAGAGCTCGTCATCATTTCCGAGACTTTGAGAGAAGCTGAATAGGAAGGCGGCGGCCCCGCGGCGGAGCCGCAGCCCGGTGTGTTAAGCGCCTTGTGCCGGCCCAGATAGGGGTTTCCTAAGCTTCAAGAGGAGCAGCATTGGCCAACCAAGGTCGAAATCATCGCGAAATTCAGTCCAGTACTCCTTCGCTCTCGGCGACTTCTCGAGTAGGCATTCGTCGGCGAGATGCTCCTCGATTCGATCGATTTGCAGCTTAACCTTCAGGGCCGCGTTGACATAGTCCGCGGTCTGGTGGCGATAGCTCTCGACGTTGACCTTCAACCCCGTCTTTGCATCCGTGAAACGGGCTTGCAGGCGACGGAGAAACATCGCTGGGTGGAGTTCTGAGATTAGAATGAAGCCTCCTGGCCGACAGATCCTCGCCATTTCGCCGATCACGACGTCCAAATCGGGTATGTGCTCCAAGACGAGGCAGCACAGGACGCGATCAAAAGCGTCGTTGGCGAAAGGAAAGCCCTCCGCCAGATCGTGGGTAACGAACCGCACTTCTTGGTCTTTCGCCTTCTCAATGGCTTGCGCTATCATTTCAGGAGTGAAGTCCGTTGCGGTCACGGAGGCGCCTGCTTCACACAAGTAAACCGTATTCCGACCGGTGCCGCAACCAATGTCAGCAACGCGGAGGTCTTGGACGTCTCCCAACAAAGATCGCATCAGCGGCTCTTCCAAAATGATCAACGGATTGTCTTGCGTATCGAACGTCTCAGACCAGCGAGCGTAGCCCTGCCGAACCGGCACGGTTTCAGGATCAGCCCTTAATTCGTCGGTCACGTCTGTTTGCTTTCAGGAAAAGATGTCACCGGACTCCGGACCGGGATGGCGCTTCGTGCCGTCATTCTCGTACGATTTTTCAGCTGACTTCCCTCCTGACACAGGTCATGGGCAATCATATTCCATTTGGAAAATTCGCACTCATCATCTTCGTTCTCCTCCCCATAGTGGACAAATGCGACATCCTTCAATTCTTGGCCCTCGACGACTTTTCTTGCGCGAATTACCCCTTCACGAAGACACGCGTGATGCACCTTCCACCACCCGTTGATGTAGTAAGCTGCCCAGAGATAGTCGGATACAATCGTGACCCTTTCCCCCAAGACGGTGTTTTCCAGGCCCAGAATGACTCCATCGAGTTCGGCGACGGCGCTGTTGGAGTCGATTCCTCGCCGGCCCGTACGGTACTCCTCAATGCAAGGACGGACAATCGCGGCTGCAAACCTGCCCCCTCCACCTCCATCTGTGAAAATCCACGTCCGGCCCGGTTCCATTGAATTGTTGCGACGTAACCGAATGGGCCACTTTCGTCCTTCACGCTCTGCAGTCGACGGTCTCGTTGTCTCGACTTGAAAAGGAAATTTATCGCCCAATTTTTTTATCAATTCCTGGACGTAGCAAGCGCCTCTCGAAAGTTTCGATCACGCACTGGGGCTTAACGCTTTCCGGTTGCCGGAGGCCAGGTGCCGGTCACAGACGCTTTGTCATGACGTGCCTGGCGATCTCGAATCCTTCGCTTTCAAAGAAGGCGATCGCATCTGCATTGAACGACCAGACATCCAACCCCAATCGTCGAATGCCGATGTCCTTTGCCAGCGCTGTGACGGCAGAACACAGTGCCGTAGCGACCCCCCTCCTCCGATGCGAGCGGTGGACCGACACGTGGTGGATGTAAACCTGATCCCGTGCATACGTGGCAGGTGATTCCTCGCGACGTCGAATTTCGCAATAGAGATAGCCTGCAGGTTCCTCATCGAAACAGGCCAGGAACATGCGATTTTCCGGCCGGGTTAGAATCTCTGCGATCTTCTTTGAAGAAAAGGTCTCCCTCGATGCCGGCTTGAAAAGGTGCGGCAGAGCCTCGGCATGAACATTTTGAACCTCATCGTTCAAGCCGGAGATCGTGCCGGCGTCATCGACAGTCGCTGCACGGACCTTGAGCATCGCAGGCTTCCGGGGCGATTCATACGAATCCATTTGACTGGGGCCCAACGTTTCAGTGCCCCCGGACCGCGTAGCGGTTGTGCAAAGGGCCGAACGGCCCGAAGCCGAGGGCACGGTGTGAGCAGACGTTGTCCTTCAAGGGACGAGTTACCTATCCCCTCTCCGGGTGCGGCCGAACTTCGATGCTGGCGCGGCTTTTGGCAAAGCAAGTAGACTGGCGGTCGATGACCTCTAAAGAGGTTCGACGGAATTGCGTTCCATCCAGCCCTTCATCTCCTCCAGCAAGTGAACCGAGAAATGATCCGGGTTGGGATCTACATAATCGGAAATTATCTCAGCGGTTGTTTCCTCTACAATGCTCGCTTTTAGAATACGGACAAGACCCGGTGAAATCTCATCGATCGCTTCATAGTAGAGATTCAGTGGTTCTATCATCTTCACGTGCTTTTCGAAGTCTCCTCTGGTCCTGATTGAATCTCCCTCCTTACGTTCCCGCAACCTATCTTCGTTTGCAGTGAGTACGTAATACCGATCAGCGAAACCAAGCTTGTGATTCAGGACCATCTCTCGATGGAACGAGTACTCGCGGTTCCAGACAGAGCGATCGTTCTCGGTCAACCATCCGTAGTACAGTTTATGGGGTCAGAATCGAGGACGACCAGTTCGTGACTTGAGGACATCCGTGCTGCGGTCTCCCATCTGAATACCTGTCTGTCGAGCAGCCACTGTGTGCGATCCCATCCCCCAAGTTCGGCAGGCGGCGGACCATATAGTTCGGCGATCTCACTTACTACGTATGTATTCCCCTGCTCGGCGAGTGCAGCCGACGTAGTCGTCTTTCCCACTGCGCTCGGTCCTTCAAGACATATGATCGCCATCCGAGCGGATTCCTCTGGACCTGCCTGTGATTGGGCTTTCTTGCCAGTATCGCCTAACGGTCTTTGTGTGCGCGAACCTGGCGAAGGCAGGTTTTCAAGAACCGCACACATAATGTTAGGCGGCTGTACCTGTTTTGCCCTCGATAACCCAAACAGGCGCTCGTAAAACTTGCTCCTCTTTCTCTTTCCACTCTTACTCTTTTAAGGCAAAGAATACGCCAATGAAGTAGTTCCGGTAGACGCAATCGACGTCTTGAAATCCAGCCTCTTTCAACCAGCCAAGCTGCTCAGCCAGCGTTGCGTCGCGGTCGAGCTCACAACGGCGTCTGATACTTTCTTCGATCTCTTCTTCTTCAGCGCCCGCCTCGCGCACTCTTTTGAGCCATTTTTCCCAATACAGAGCTCTCAGATTTTTGGTCTCCCCCTTTATCTGATCGATGTTGATGAAGGCGGAGGCGCTTTTCAGAGCACGATACACCGACCGGAAAAGCGTTTTCTTTTGTTCATCCAAGAGATGATGAATTGAAAAACTCGAGATTATGAGATCATATGCTTCAGATTCGTTTACACCAAGGTAGTCAGCTTCACGAAATGTAAACTGGTTTGAACCCTTGAACCTATTTCTCCCCACTTCAAGCATCTGCGAAGCCACGTCAAAAAGGACGAATCTCGCTTTTGGATAGCTCTGAAAAACGTGCCAGGAAAGTAAACGTCGCCGCCAAAGTGACCCTCCTGATGGTGTGTGACACGAAAACCGAATCGCTTGTAGAACCCGACAATGTCAGACCAGGTAGAAGCCGTTTCCAGGACAATGCGTTGAAATCCTGACTCTTTAGCCTCTCGACAGAGCCTTTCCAGTATTTTTCCGCCGATTCCTCGTCTCCGCAACTCCGGTGCCACGGACATCCTGACTATCTCTGCTACCTGGTCTGACCTGGGGATCAGTGCACCCGAGCCAATAATTCTGCCATCAAGCCAAGCGACCAGAAATGTGGCATCATTGTAGCTGGCACCGATGTCGTTCAAATCCAGGTTTAATGTTGGACCAATTTCTCCCCAGTGTTCGGCAAGTCCAGCCAAAATTAGACTCTGGACAGCGTCTTGATCCTCGCTCTCAAATGGCTTTATCAAGATTTGTTGGGCATCCATCACGTGGGTAGCCCTTTTTCAATCCACATTCCGACGACTTGATGCACCCCATCTGCTACCGGATGTCTACGCACAGCACCACCGTAAAAACAAGATCACCATCGACTTGGGAGAGAAGCTGGCTGCCTGACCTTTTTACACACCTCTTGACGAGAGCTCGTTTTCGCGATTGTCCACAGGCGTCCATTGCTCACAGGATGGGTTTGGACTCTTTTTACGCCAGTTTCATGTATCGTTCTCGCGGGCTGCGAACCTGCGGAGCAGGTTGGGTCGGAGGCGCGATCAGCGCCGCAGCGAAAACCGTGCTGCTATCGGATTGAGACCATCAAAGTCTCAGACAAGCATTTACTGCCAACCAGAAAAGCGCTTCTCTCACAGACCCCTTTTTTCCCATTACCCTAGGATCCCACTCGGCACCGCTAACATCGTCAGCACCATAAAGCAGTTGCGCCAATTGTACACCGCGAAATTGAGCGACTGCAAAGAACGCTGCCGCTTCCATCTCAACCGTTATGCATCCTTCATTGCGACGGCTTGCTACCTTTGATCTGGTTTCTCGGTAAAAGGCATCCGTAGTCCAAGTTTTGCCTGTGACGTAACTGCAACCATGATCTTTGAGGGTCTCGATGATCGCTTTGACCGCTTCAGATGTTGGATGAACCTCTCGACTCGGCGGTAGGTAGTGGTACGATGTGCCTTCGTCCCGCAAAGCGGACGTCGGGACAACGATATTCCCACTTGCGATCGACCGGTCAAGAACTCCCGCGCTTCCACAAACGATGAATTTACGACCGCCTCGAGCTATTACTTCCTCAAGGCAGCCCGCGGCCAGAGAAGCACCGACTGGGGATAGAAGGATCGCCAGCGTCTGACCATCATAAGCGCCGGAATAAACGGGAATGTCTCCCATTTCAGTCCTGACCGGGCGCAATGATTGAAGCGCTAGCTGCTCTGTCACGTGTTCAACTGTTTCCCAAAAGAAACAGATGACACAGTGTTCCGGGACATCACGATGCTTGATCGCTTTAGACGGCTCGATAACTGCATCCCGTTCCTCGTCGAACTCTAGAATTGGATAAGAAAGCGACATACTCTAACGCGATTCCATTGATATCAGCGGCTTCTCATTTCTGATATCGGTCTTTGAATGACTGAACTGCGGGGCTGTTGGGCGGAATGAAATGAAGCCAGTCATTCAATGTTATCGGATGGTCAAGACGCTACTCCAACGCCAAATATCTCCGTTTGCCTGTGATATCCAATTCGTTCCCCTTTGGTGTTTCCTCTATAAGCTCGTCTTGCTTGACTGTGTGGAATGATACTACAGTCCAATAGTCACCCGTCGGAACGACAGGCCGGTGCCAAACATTAGGCGGAATAGACAGCCATCGATTCTCCAACGGCTCAGTTGGGTCATCTGAAAGAACATTTGAGACCCATGTTTCGTCCGAGTAGGTTTGAAGATCGGCCTTGCGATGAAACGACATTACCCGTTGACGGCTGTTGGGATGACGTTCGGCGTTTCCTATGCCGCCTCGCAATACAAAGACCCAGCTTGATTTTATCCCGGAAGGGAAATCGACTCCATAGAGACTCAGCGGAACGGGCTCCCAGAACAAAGCCTGATCTGAATGGGCCTTTAGGGGTGTGATCCACCCTTTCTGCAATATCTCTGAGAGCAGGAGTGACCTGATCCTGCCAAATCGCCTGATCCAGCAATTCCAGTATTTTAGATTCATTCATAATCAATCAGCAGTTTTTCTTGATTTTCCGATAACGCTTTTACGGTTGCTGAATCCGCGAAGCGGGTTACCGATAGGCCAAGCCGCCGCAGTGGCCACCGGCGGTTACCGGATTTGAAATCTCGACCTACCCAAACCCATTGGCCCGTATCCATTCGATTGAGGGCGAGATCCCCTCGTCAAGAACTTCCAAGCTCCACACAGCCTCCGGCGCCCGCTCCAGAAGTGCACTGCACACCTCACCAATAGGGATGGTCCCTTGGTCGAGAGCGAGGTGCTCGTCTGACCCACCGTGATTGTTGTGCATGTGGACCCACCCGATTCTCGGTCCAAGTCGTTCGATCCACGCCATGGGAGTCTCACGAGAGTTGCAATGGCAGTGCCCAATATCGAGGCACACGTCGACTCGCGGATCATTGATCGTATCGATCACTTCAGCGAGCAGAAGGGCATCCCATTCGAGCATGTTCTCAACGTGGTAGCGGACAGATGGTTCCTTGCCGTCGAGGAAGTCATGCCAGAACGCAACACATCGACGCAACCAATTCCGGGGTGTGCTCGTGCCTGGGACGTACCCGTGGTGCAGAATGATGTCGGGACACTCTAGTTCACGGGCGAAGCGGCACGCCAGTTCGAATCGATGTCTGGTCACCTCCCGGATCATGGGATCATAGCTTCCAGCGCACAGATCGCCGAAAGGACCGTGCAGGGACCGTGGCTGAAGTTTTCCCAGCGTTCTTTGTAATTCCGGCACCCTCTCTGGCTCGAGAAAAGATTGGATCTCGATCCCATACCCATTCTGACGACAGATAGCTGCGAGAGTGAGGTCATCGACCGCGATCATAATTCGACGTGGTTTGGAACTCGTTGCCACTTCCTAAACTCATTTCCGGTAACGTTCTTTGTGTGTGCGAACCTGCCGTGAGCAGGTTTTCAGTGAGGGGCGGATACCACGAACCGCACACAAAATGTCAGGTGCCGTTCAGGTCTTTCAGAAGCGGGACGAGAGGACGGCCTTAACTGCCATCACGTTTCATCGCCTTTTCTCGTCAGGTCCATCCAGAAGTGAAGGCTTCTTCCGACTTCCTGGAATCCAGCACCTTCGTGAAATAGGCGGCTATCTTCCTGCCCGAGTTCACAGTCGCTCGCGAGTTCTTTTGCTTCCACCCATTCAGCTAAGCCGTGGACGAGTTTAGTCCCAACATTGTGCCGGCGGAACTCAGGATCAACGAATATTCCTTCGACGTACCAGATTGGCCTTTTTGAGGCGCCATAGACGTAATCTTTTCGTAGCTCGGATTCAACAAATCCGACGGCGTTTCCCTCAAGGATCGCCAACAGGACAAGCGCGTCGCCGGTGGCTTTCATCTTGAGATATGTTCCGTAGTCTCTAGTGTTTCTTTCGTTGTCGCAGTCGTCCCAAAGGTCCTGCCGCATCCTGGACCAGACAGAGAAGGCTTCGTCGGTCAGCTCGCGAAGGACGACCTGTCCTACCAAAGGAGATTCCCCCACCTGTTCTTGTCCTCACTAGTCCAAATGGTCTTCCTGCGTGCCACCTAACGTTCCCGGTGTGTGCGAACCCCGAGGGGTCACCGGCGGAGAGAGCGAAGCGAACGCAGCCCGCACACACCGTGTTAACAGATGGCGCGCGCCGGGGTGGTCAATGGGCCTCTTTGTCTTGCGTCTTCAAGTATAATACCGCTGCATGCGCATCATTATTCCGCAATCCTCTCATTCCTCCCATCGAACAACCGTTCCAAACGGAGCCGTGACGTTACGTAGCTCTTGAATGCTACTGGGAGGAAAATCTGCCCAGCTTGATGGCGGCCACCTACCTCCGTGGAGATAGCGATCCAAGAAGCGTTGCCACCGTCTGAGACCATCAATTGCCTTATCCATGCCAAGCGTGCCGCTGGCCATTGCGTCGGCATATTCGTCCAAATCGAGTATTCGATATGTGCGGCCATCGGTCGGGACAATTGAATCAAGATACAGGTCGCGGAAGATATAACTATCGCCATCGGCATCGACCGAAATCAAATCCACATACCAGGAGTCGAGACCGTTCGGGTCGATCTCCGTGACGGTGCCGTCAGCGCCTCGAGACCGGACCCAGCAGGGGTTGGCAAAGCTGACACCAACGTCGAGCAGCACGAACGTACGTTCGATACGGGACCTCCCTCGCCACGGCTCAAATCGCTCGGGCAACTCAAATTCATATGCGACTGCCTGGCCCGCCCGGTATCCAGGCAGCGGACCAAATAGGTCATCCGGCTCATGGTGACGGCCTCGCATTACCTGTACAGGCTCTATCATCTTCAGCGTCTCCTAGTTGCCGCAGCGTTGTCCAGCGATTTTAACTTTTGCGCGTGCTTTCTGTTAACGTCCGCCGGTTTGCGAACCTGTGAAGCGGGTTGCCGAAGGCCAAGGCGTCCATCGGCAAGCTCAGGATAAACTCCGCGCCGCAGCGCGAACCGTGCTGTTATGAGAAACGTAGACCAAGGACTCTCATGTTTTCACTTAAGGAAATCTATCTCCGTTGGAAACGGGTCCCTTACCTCGGCTCATGGCTTGTTCGATGCTTCGTCTATCTCGCGTGCTTGCAATAGGCTGATTAGTTTGATCCCCGCTTCTCGTAAGTTCCCGAGCCCTCCTGTCTGCCTATCAAGGACACAGATTGCCGTATCAACAGCGATGCCATCGCTTCTGAGCATGTTGGCCGCTTCGATGATGGCACCGCCGCTGGAAACCACGTCCTCAACAAGGACGATCCTCTTCCCTGCCAGATCCGCGCCCTCGACATAGTTGCACGTGCCATATTCCTTACGTGCCTTGCGAATGAAGGCTGCGGGAATCTGGGAGTGGTAGCTAAGCATTGTGAGACGATAGGGATTCCGCCCATCTCTAGACCACAAAGAACCTGCGTCTCTCCAGGAATTAGTCCTACCATTGCCCTCGTCACATCGGAAAGCAAAATCGGATCGGCCTCAAAGCGATATTTATCGAAGTACAGACGACCCCTCTTACCGCTGCGTAAGGTGAAATCTCCCCGAATTTCAGCTGCTTCCCTGATCCTTAAGGCGAGACTCATCTGTTGTCTCCCAGCGATGCGATGCGAGCCCGGGGCCTCAACATATGAAGATCCGCGTTTCTCATAACGTCCCCGCCGTGCCCGAACCGCGGAGCAGTCGCGCGAAGGCGCGCCAGCGCCGCATCCAGGCACGGGACGTGTTATGTGAAGTACACGATTTCCCTCTTAGTCTACGAAGTCAAGGATCCTTTGATACACGCTCAACTTGGCCTGATCCAATTCTTGCCCATACTCCCGGAAAAACAAGGGAACCCACTCACCACCCAGATTTCTGCGAATCGTGTTGTACGCGGCGACAAAGTCGAGATATCGATCTCCTTTTCCTGCATAGCCCCAATCAATGTAGCCACTCAGGTGGCCATTGAGGATCATGACGTTGGGAAGGCAATAATCCCCGTGGATGAACACCACATCTTCTGGCGGCAGGTCGGCCCGTATGCCTGCCAGTTCATCCCGCAGGACATTTCTAGTGCCGCCTTTGGGGATCTGCCCATCCAGCACTCCTGAATCAATCAGGTCCGTCGCCCACGCAAAATAGCGTTCAAAGCGCCAATCCAATGGGCAGGAGTCGACTGGAATTGCGTGAATCTCGCGAAGTCCATGAGCGAACATAGGTATCAGACCTGGGGTATCTGTCCTGGCGTCTTCGTGGACACCAGAGACGCCGGCGATTCGGGTCATCAGCAGATACTGAGTGTTGTTTTCCTCGTGGAAGCAGACCACGCCAGGCACACTCAGTTTGTCGTGCAACCAGGACATGGCCGCTTTTTCGGCGCGAAGATCAGATTCTTGTGGCGCAGCGAGCGCCTCTCTGATCTTGAGGAACAAACCCTGCTTGCTCGGGTGCGTAAATGAGAATACATCGGCGCACGATTCAGTCCTGAGGTTGTCGCCATTTGAGGCGAAACCCTTCAGATGAGCTTGGACCGGATCTGGTAGATCTTGGACCATCAACGTCAACCTGCGTTCGAGAATGGCCTGAAATTCATTTCACGTAACGATTCTGCCACCTGCAAACCCGCCGAAGCACAGCGGAGGCGGGTTGCCATAGGCCAAGGCGTCCTTCGACAAGCTCAGGACAAGCTCCGCGCCGCAGCGCAAGTGGACGTGTTAGGCGTTGCCGGGGTCAATAAGCTCCTTCAATTGGGAATTATGTAGTCGTATTCTCCGCACATTCCACAGTATTGCGCAGAAGCATCGCAACAGTAATCGGACCGACCCCACCACGTCGGGGCGTTATCCACCCGGCCACCTCGCAGACCGATTCCTCAACATCGGGCACAAGCCGCTTACCCTTCCAGGTGATTCCTCCGCTGATCACAACGGCCCCGGGCTTCACCATGTCCTTCTTAACGATACCGGGAACCCCTGCCGCAGCTACCACCATGTCGGCTCGTCTTGTGAATTCCGCAATGTCGGATACAGCACTATGCACGACGGTGACAGCCGCATTCGCCCCTGGACGTTTGAGGGATAGGAGAAGTGCCAAGGGACGCCCAAGAGTGGGTCCGCGGCCAACGATCGTGACTTCTCGACCCTCAATGGGTATCTGGTAGTGGATCAACATGGCCTGTATCCCTGCTGGAGTTGCGGGAATGGGGCCGGGTTCCTGCAATACCAATTTTCCGAGGTTCGATGGATGTAATCCGTCAGCATCTTTTTTTGGATCCATAGACCTGACCGCTTCTCCATAGTCGAAACCTTCAGGTACAGGAAACTGGATCAAAAATCCATGCACTTCCGGTCTCTCATTAAACTCCCTGACGACTCCCAACAAGTCTTCTTGCGTGGCATTCACCGGGATGTGTTCGTCAAATGAACCAAAGCCCACCTGCTGGCAGGTCTCGTGTTTTTTCTGAATGTACCCAGCGCTTCCGGCGCTATCCCCAACCAGGATCGTACCTAGACCAGGGACAATTCCTTTGTGTTTGAGCTTCTTCACACGTTCGGAAACATCTGCCAAAACTGCATCTGCAACCGGCCTGCCTTTCAGGAATTGTGCTGACACAATCTCCTCCTTGCAGCGGTTGGGCGGAGGGCCGAACGGCCCGGAGCCGGGGACACGGTGTTATCTGACGTGAAATCTGCGCCCGCTTCCCTGGAGGATCTTACGGGCGATGACGATCATCCGCCGACTGCCTCGATGGTACGGCTCGCAGTCCAACGAACCATAGACAATCTCCACATCCAGCCCAGCCCCGGCAAGCAGACTGCGCATTTGCGACAGCGTGTAGAGGCGTTGTGAAGACCCGCTCTCGCTCTCCGCAATCCCGTCAATCACACGTTGCGCGTGCAGGCGCTCCGTACGAGGATCCCACTTTGACCTGAAAAGCACACCATGCTTGACGTCCTCAGGATGGAAACTTCGAAGTATTCGCTCGCGGTTCAGTTGATCGATCAGAAGTCGCCCACCTGGGCGCAGTGCACGAGAAAATCGCCTCACCACGTCGAAATTCTCCCCGTGAGAGAAGTATCCAAAACTGTTGAACCAGTTGTAGATGGCGTGAAACTCGTTCTCATACTCGATTGATCGCAGGTCCATGATCGTGAGATCGGCCCGGATACCGTCTCTTCTAAATCGCCGTTTAGCCCGGTTGATGAAGGTCGATCGTAGGTCGATGCCGACGACCTTCACCCCATGCTTTGCCAGATGATAAGCTACACGACCTGCCCCACATGGAGCATCCAGGACGCGCTGGCCCTTTCGGATGCATAGCATCCGGCGGAGAGAATCTGCCTCCTCCTCGCCCCCTTCATCCGGGCGAAGCCACAGGCTGTCATGGAGCGTCGTGAACCAATCACGCTCGTCACATTTTGGCATGGATATTCATTTCATGTCAGATAACGTTCCCGCCGTGCCCGAACCGTGAAGCGATTGGGCGAAGGCCCTTGTGGCCTGAGCCGGGCACGGACGAGTTATGCGACTTTGGACTCCTCACGAATAAGGGCAGAACCGAACTCGACAAAAGATTCCACCTCCCTCTTGAGCAGCTCAGCCTCATCTGACGTCCCCCTCCCCTGGTAGGAAGCGACTGCCGCCTCGATGAGGGGTGTCCATCCAGGGAATCGATCACGTGTCCATTCGCCACTGAAAAACTTCGATACGACCACGTCCCGCTCTTGAACACTGTACATGATTCGGCACAGGTTGAGAACACAGTAGTCGGGGTATCGGAGGTTTTCCTTGATGAACCTCAACTCGCGCTCAAGAGCCACCCGGATTTCATCCCACGATGGAGCTGGGAATATCCTCTCAGGGGCCGGTCCGTAAAGAGAAATATAGCGTCCGGCCCTGATGTGCGCACAATGCAATGCCCATGATTCGTCTCGTATTTCAGGCCGCAACTGGTGCGTTGGCGGGCATGTTTTTTTGGCGTCTTTATACAGTATGAAATATGCATCCAACTCTTCTCCCAACGGAGAGAAGCGTTCCGACAGATCGCTCTGCAATTGAAAAATAGCGTCTCTGGTCTGATCACACAGTGGGCCTTCCAGAATCACGTGACAGTCGATGTCCTGTATTGTTCCCGAGTCTGGAAATACGGTTGCTCCATACATATAGATGCCATGCAAGTTCGCACCCAGGATCTCTGCCAACTCGGTAACGAACGCCTGGCAGACATCTCTGACCGGTGAGGGTAGTTCAGCGCATTTCATATGGCACCAGTGACGGTTAAGCGAGGATGATATCACGTGTCCCGGTTGGTATACAGCAACTACCAATTTTCTCCCAAGCCGTATAACGTTTGGCCGGCTTGCGAACCGCGGAGTGGTTGCCGAAGGCCAAGGCGGGAACGCGCCGCAGCCGGGCACGGTGTTAGCTGAAGTTGATCTGTCTAGCTAATCAACGAGATGCTCCTTGATGGAGTCGAACCACTCCCCAAATGGTTCCTGCAATTTGGGATCTTCGGTCAACGGATGCCACATTAGGACAAACTTGTGGTGATCAGAAAAGACTTCCCACTCAACCTCATCACTTGCTGCGCAACTTAAGTGATAGTGCTTACGCTCAACAGTGGTCGTCAGAGCATCTTGTGGTATCCAGCCGGTTATTTGAAACGAGGTCCTATCCGAACCGAGCAACTCTTTTTCTACATAATCGATTTGCACGAAACCGTTTTCAGCCTCTCGGGTATCAACGCGAATCCCCCTTCGAATCGTGACCCAATCGAAACTGCCAGTGTCCGGTCGAGAGTATACAGTGGAAGTCTTCTGAATGACGGCTGTGTTGGGAGGTAGCTTCTCCCGTTCCGACGAAAGTTCCGCGACAACATTCAATGCGGCTAGACCCGTTTCCTCGCGGGCCTCCCGGAGTGCCGCGGCGACAAAGGATTCTCCCTTTTCCACTGTCCCGGCAGGTATTTGATTTCCGGCGTAGGGGTGCTTTAGTAGGAGAAAGTGCTTTCGACCGTCCAAGCTACGCGTTATAAAACAAGTGACCTTTCCCAGCGACATATCACATTACCTCTGCATTCCTGATTCAATTTCAGCTAACGTTTCCTCCAGCTGCGAATCTGCCGAAGCGAAGCGAAGGCAGGTTAGGTCGGAGGCCCGAATGCGCCGAAGCCGCAGCCGGTCGTGTTAGTGGCCTGTTGGGGTTTAGGATAAAAAAGCGTGATTGGACTCCCTCAACCCCTTCCCTGCATTTCGTCTTTGCTTTCCCACCAACTCTTTGCCGTAGATAGGAACACAACCCCTTTTTCGACCAGGTGCAAGGCGTCGGGCCCACGTCTTTCTTCACGATAATACTTTAGGACTGAATCATAAAACTCACGCATCCCCCGTCTGAGTCCGAGGTCTTCAGGGAGCTCATCGCACGCTCTATCCTTTGGAAGTTGCCAGGCCGATATCGGATCCTCGGAGTGTAAACTCAGAACGTGATAAAGAACAGGCCAGACTTTCGTGCAAAGCAGTCTCACATCCCTCTCAAGTCGTCCGGCCCCGTGGTCAAGAAGACCTTTCCGTAGGAAGTCTGGCGCCGGATCGAGCACCGACAATCCTTGTTTAGCAGATCCAACAAGCTGTTCTGCCGTAGCCTCCGATACCGGCAGATGACCGCGGACGATTCGGTAAGTTCCGGGGACTGGACCAAGGTTCTCCTTTGCGGGTCGTTGGGTGGAAGTCGGGGTACACTGGATATATTGGAATGGCCAAGGATCAATCGTCGAAAGATCACGGTGTATCGCCAAACCTAAGGTCAGAGACAGACATTCATCTGAATCAAAAGCAGCACTGTCCAAGAAGAGTTGAAAGTCGATGTCACTACATCCTGGGATGAAGCCTCCCTTGACGGCAGAACCGAATACAATCAGACCGGAGAACCATTCCCTCGTATGGGAGTGGTAGACGTCGGCCACTGCCTCGACAATATCTTCAGCTTCCTCGACTGCGAACTTCATCTCAGGCAACAATGCCTCTTGATCTTGGGTTTCTTGGGTTTGTCCTCATTCGCTTTGAATTGATGTCCGTGAACCCCCCATGGCCACTAACGTTCCCGCTGTGCGCGAACTGCCGCAGGCAGTAGGGCGAAGGTGCGGATGCACCGAGCCGCAGCCCGGCGTGTTAGCCGCCGTGCTCATTCTCTCATAGACGCCATATGGTGAGGCGTTAGCGTCAGGTTCATTCAAAGGACCATACCGTACCGGATCTCTCGCAGTTCAAAACCCTCTCGCTTTTCAGTCTTCGTTAAACCCTCGGTTTTGAATCCGAATTTCTCGTAAAAGGATCTGGCTCTTTGATTGGTTTCCAAAACCCAGACTTTTACGGAGCCAAAGCCATCTCTCTCCAGAGCTGTCAAAGCGTTTTCTGTCAGTGTTCTGCCGATTCCGCGATTCCAGAAATCTTCCAGTACGTAGATCGAATATATCTCTCCAGTCAGGAGTCTGTTTTCCTCTTCACCTCGGAAAGGACCAAAGTTCGAGAATCCAACGATTCTCGCTTCATCTTCTGCTACCAGAACACTACGCATCTGATCCTTCAGAATTTGAGTCCACGCTAGCTCCCGTTTCGCAACCGACAGCCCTTCGAGATACGAATCAGGAATCTGTCCTCGATAAGTGGCCTGCCAGGAACGAACATGGACTTCAGCGATACCCCTCACATCATCGGAATGGGCACTTCTGAATATTCTGGACACAAAAAGCTATCTCCTAAATCGGCCGGCGCCTTCTCTCGTGCTGACTTGCATGGCAGGTAACGTCTCGCCGGTTTAGCGAAGCCGCGAATACGGCTTGCCGAAGGCCAAGGCGTCCTTCGGCAAGCTCAGGATAAACTCCGCGCCGCAGCGCAAAACGCGCTGTTATCGGTCGTTGAATCCCGACTCGATTTGAGCGATCAAGTTCTCGAGAGGCAAGTCAGCTAGAGAACTCAAGCTCGAATCCGCTTCGATCGACAATTGAGCTGTAATCTCGTTTGGCACCACTACGCAGTACACCCCTGCTCTTTTTGCGGCCAACGCACCATTTGGTGAATCTTCAAAAGCAATCGCTTCACTCGGGGCCACCCCCAGTGCATCAAGCGCTTGGTCATATAAAGAAGGATCCGGCTTCGACAATGCTACGTCATCGTGAGTCTTTATCGCATCGAAATAGGGTAATAACCCCAAACGTGACAAATGGGGCTCGACCCAGTGGCGATGAGAGCTAGACGCCAACCCGATCCCGAGATTGAGGCGCTTAGCCGCATCGAGATAATCGCGAACGCCGGGCAAGACACGCTCGCGGTCCAATAGCTCTTGATTACGCACGTGCTGCTCGGCACGGATTCGATCTCGATCGATTACGCGCCCTAATTCAGTTTCGAGATTGTCAACGGGATCGAAACCACTTGATGAAGTTCCAATGCAAATCGCCCACTCGGAAATCGATAGATCGCACCCATGTCGTTGATAGATCTCTCTCCACGAACGGTACTCCGGACCCTCGGTGTCCAGAATCAAACCGTCGAAGTCAAGAATCAGTGCCTTTATCATTCAATGACCGATAACGTTCCCGGCACCCACGAACTTGGCGGAGCCAGGTTGGGCGGAAGCCCGAATGGGCTGGAGCCGTGGATGTTCGCGTTAGCGGGCGTGCACAGTGGCTCATTCCCAGCTAAATGGAGTTGCGATCGACTCCCGGAGGTGATCCATTAGGCCTTCGTGGTAATTGCGCATCCCCGACAGCCACTCCGGATCAGATTCCGGACGCGTTTTCGAATACGATGCAAGGAGCCTGAGGTACTTGCGCAGTCTGGCGGCTCGGTAGAACATTGGAAATTCGCCTACATCGATTTCGAGGTCGTCCATGTGATGCTCGTATCCCTTAAGGAACCTCGCCGCGTTCTTCTCAGCACCTTCCGCCCCAAGCACTTCCTCGAGAGAAGATGCGACGTCTGCTGCGAAGTAATGGTACATTAGATCGTTGAAATCAAACACCAGGAACTGCTCACCATCCCATTTCATATTGTCCAATTCAAGGTCGCGATGGATCAAGCCATAGTTTTTTCCGCTCCTCTCCCGCCGTCCGAGCCACTCCCAAACCCTTTCTAACTCGCCTTGTGTCCAACTTTCATCCTCTGGAATGTATTCAGCCAATCGATTCAGTTCATCTTCCCAGGATGGAATGGCAAAACCATCCGGTTCCACAAAACTGCGTGAAGCCAGATGAATGAGGGCAAGTGTCTTGCCCCACTGAAACAACATATCGGATGTGAGATCTTGAACTTCGCAGCTCGTGCCGACCAGGTATTCAAACGCGGTTGCGTAGAAGGTGTGACCCTCCCAGTCCACCACCTCCACGATTTGGTTATTTCGTGACGGGATCGCTTTGGCAGCTTGGACTCCAGTCTCGAAAACGTGGCGGACGAACTCCAGTTCAGACGTAATTCGTTCGAGCGTGGTGTCCTCCGAGTGTTGAAGTCTGAGAATCCTCTTTTGGTCGCCTTGAAAGAATGTGAAGATGAAAGTGGTACTGCTCCTCACATAGGAGAGGGGATCGGGTTCAGGAGACCACCTTCGAGCAGCGATCTCCGTCAAAGCTGGTAACTTTTTCGTTGACTCCAGAACATCTACTACCAGCCGCATGTTTTCGACATTCATCATGTTGGATGCCTCATGTTGCTAGCGATTGTTCAGCGAAAGCTATTGCTCATGTGTGGATGCATGTCCGCTAAACGTTTCCGCGGGCTGCGAACCTGCATAGCGGGTTGGTGCGGAGGCGCGTATGCGCCGGAGCCGCAGCGCAAAACGTGCCGTTATAGGACGTGTGCTCTACTTACGAGCGTTCATTGACTCTACCAGTAAGTCGATCTTGTCGTCGTAATTGGGAAGCTTAGGAAGTGCCCTGACATCGGCCCAAAAGAAATCGAATGGATGGATCACAGATCCGTCCTCCGCATATTCTCCATGACGCCACGTTTCTTCTGTTGGCCCTTCTACAGACAAATGAAAGAACCAGCGGTGCTGTAGTTCATCGCGCCCGCAATCCCGCATGTCTCGGGTATCCTGGGCCAGGAACTGCTCATATCTGAGCTCGGTTAAACCGGTCTCCTCTTTTGCTTCTCTCATCACCGCATCCTGAGGATTCTCTCCGGGCTCAATCGTTCCGGCTGGAACTTGAATGCCAGCTTCCGGTGCCTCGGGGTGAGTAAAGAGGAGCAGGCGGCTCCCGTTGGTGATATAAGCGTAAGCTCTGTGACGGATTTTCATCGTAATTCGGGGAGCTATGGAATCACAGTGTTTGTTTCCCATGTCCTATAACGTTTCGCCGTGCCCGAACCGCCCATCGGTTGCGCGAAGGCGCTTCAGCGCCGTAGCCGGGCACGGTCGTGTCATATGCAGTGGCGCCCTACTTGTGACCCTGATCGAAGCCCGGAACCACGAATACTTCAGGAGTATCGAACAGCCAATCGGCCTAGGAAATCTTTCTCTTCAAGGTGTACCGGACCTCTTTGTAGCCGTCGTTCCACTCGATTTGTCCCCTTTGCCAACCGAGATACTCATAGAAACCCTCCGCTCGGGTCTTCGTCCCCGTTGTCAGCCAAATCTCCTCGACTCCATTTTGCCATAGCCGATCAACCGCTATCTCCAATAGCCTTCGCCCTATCCCGCGACCTTCGTATGCTGGGAGAATGAATAGAGCCCAGATGGACTTCGAACCGCAGTTGGCAATACAGAATCCAACGAGACGATCATCAGCGTCCGCCACCCAGCACTTGCCGCTGGTTTGCAGCAAGGTCGCGACACTTTCAGGAGTTATTCCCGATTCCCTCAGCTCCTCCTCTGTCATCGCATTCTCTCTTGAAGCCGTCCGAATATCAAAAATCGCAGGAATGTCGACCAGGGAGGCCTCGCGGACCTTAACCGGATCTCTGCTCAAATCAAACTCTTTTTGTCGGAACAAGACTCGTCAGGCACGATTGCATATAACGTCTCCGCCGTGCCCGAACCGCGAAGCGGTTGCGCGACGGCGCCTCGGCGCCGCACCCGGGCACGGACGTGTTAAATGAAGTTTGCCCCAAAATGTCGGAAGTTCATAATGCCTCTTTGCGCGCAAGAGCAATCAGCCGCTTTGAGCTAGTCCCATACGCACTGCCTTCCAAATCCCCATATAGTTGCGTATTACTGAACCCAACTTGCAAGAGACGGTCCTTCAGTTCCTGGCCAGAGTACAACGTGTGGTGAAACTTGAACGATCTTACGTGCTCATCCATGATCAGGAGCCACTCGTTTCGAACCCTTGTCCAATCATCGAAAATCTCTCGACGATAAACGATCAATGTCCCGTCGGGGTGCACTTCGGAGGTGGTCGCGGTGAATACGCTGGCCAACCCCTCTTTACCCGCCATCTCCATTACGAGGACTCCCCCAGGTCTGAGACTCTCGTAAATATTTCCGAGCACTTGCAGATCCTCGTCCTTGTCATCGAAATAGCCGAAGGACGTAAACATGTTGAGCACCAAGTCGTACGATGAGGACCGGACAAAACGACGCATGTCATCCTGCACAAACTCAACGTCCAATTTCCGCTCGCTTGCTCGCGCTGCAGCTTTTTGCAGTAGGAACGCCGTAGAATCAACGCCCGTTACGGAAAATCCTCGCTCGGCCAGGACCGTGGAATGTCGGCCGGGGCCGCAACACAGATCAAGGATATGTGTCCCGCTGAACTCCACCAGCGAAAGAATCTTCTCGACTTCCTCCTCGGCAGATTCAAATCGCTCTTCTGGGAACATATAGGGATACATTTCCGTCCAGAAGTCTTCGTTTTCAAACCAGTCAGACATAGAACTCCAGCGTCATGTTTCGAGGAGCGTCAGGACCCAATAGGCGAATTTCATTTGACGTTATGCCGGTTTGCGAACACGCGAAGCGGGTTGCCGGAGGCCAAGCGCCGAAAGGCGCGCAACGGCAACTGGTCGTTAAGTGACGTCGAAACACATCCCACGGCCGGCGATCCACCCGGCCGCTCAGGTATGTCGCTTCTCTGCGTGGAGAATGAAGTGCGTCAAGAAGGGAATTGATGGCGCCCGAAACGTGACTTGGTCCGCATCCTTCTCCTCGTTAGCGGGGTCCCGCCCTATTTCCAAGTTGTGAAGCACATCATCTTCCTAGAAGATGATGCCATCCTTCAATGCTCGTGCTTCCCTTACGCTAACCTGAATAATTCATAAGAAAGGTTAGGAAAGTCACTCGTGAAATCTGAACAATCTGCGTAAATACTGGGCTTTCCAGTTATTGCACCAAAACAAAGTTTCTTAGCTCAAATTGGATCACTGATTGTTCCACATAAAATTATGGAAATTTTCAGCAAATTTATGAATTATTCGGGCTAAGGAGGCCAGTACGGTCAAGAAGGTCTGCCCACCATGGCGGGGAATGGTACCGCGAGAATTCTTGAGACCAAAGCTCAGTACCATCGTCATATTCCGGTGGTAGATTGCGAAGCGCATCAGGAGAGAATTCCGCGCTGAAACAAGGGCTCCCAATAGACAGCTGTCCTCCCGACTTGAGGTGCGGTAGTAGGCGCCCCCAGAACTCCAAGCTGCCACCGTAGTAGTGAATCGAATCCATGCGGAAGATCGCGTTGAAGTAATCATGGGAAAATGGAAGGCCTTTAGTGATATCAAGGTTTAGCGGTACAACACTGCGACTTACGCCATGATCTTCGAGACGCCGATACAGGTCTGTAGCGCTGACCCACAAATCCACGGCAATCACATCAACGCCGTAATACTTCGCCAGGAAAACCGACGAGACCCCCTGTCCGCATCCAAGGTCAAGTACCCGCTGCCCATGCGAGAGACCTAACCGCCTGGAGGTTTGTGCGGCAAGATAGAGACCGCCCGGCCCCATCTTTCCTTCGTAGATCGCTTCGCGCGAATAACCCCTCAGTTCGGGGTAGTCTTCAGCTCTTGGAGTCCGAAACCTCCTCCGTATTTCCTCTACATTCACAGGTCCATATCCAATTTAAGGCCGATTCGATGTCACTTAACGTTCTCGGCACCCACGAACCTGGCGAAGCCAAGTTGGGCGTAGGGGCGAAAGCCCCGGAGCCATGGGTGCACGTATCAGGCGCCGTGCTGTTCCCGTCACCCAGGAGGGAACAGAGGAGCGGACATCGGTATTCCTGTCTCCTACATGAGATAGCGAAGCGCATCCTTGGCCTGCTGCAACTTGGTCGTATCATCAACCAGACAAACCAACCTGTAGAAGCCATAGAGCGTTTTAATCCGGTGAGTAAGCCTTGCGCGATCCCTCCTCAGGGTGCTGGATTCCCAATAGACGGGGGTACAGGGATCTTCTTCAGCCGGCTCTTCGGTCCCCAGTTCGTCCTCGACATTCGGTAGGGATCTCCACAGGCGAACATGACGATGGTGGGCCTCGAGTCCTTTCTGCGCCAGGTCAACGTAGCCACACTCAGACAGATCGATCAGCGAAGCGGCATGGTTGATAATGTGCCACAATCCCCCGAATCCCTGTCTCCGTTCGGCGGCTGTCTCAAGTAGCTCATCCAACACTGCTTCGATCATGCCCTCCAGATTGGAATACGGTCGAAAATCCGGATGTTCCGGCAACGCGATCATGTCTCCGTCGATCCGACCTTTTTCCCTCCCGTAGTAACCGCTACCAGCTGATGCTTGGTCAAAGCCCCCGATCAATCTGCATATGCCATCGATGATAGACGATGTTGCGTGCTGGGGGTACTCCTGGAGCGCCCGAATGGACAGAGAGGCGAAGATCACGTTGTGACCTGAGGAGCGTGTTCCTCCGATGTTCCTGGATAGGACCTGGGCGATGCGGTCAATCTGATCTACGTGCGTGTCTTCGTCTGGGTAGGGCACAAACAGGTCCGATGTTGTGATGGATCCACCCTCGCCCGGGTCAAATGCCGACTCTCCCTTGAGGACACGATCCAGTTCCTTCTCTATACCTGCATGAACCTTCCTGTCTAGTTCACGGTGTTCCTCACTGAAGAGACAGCCAGCGACAAGGGTAGCGCCCAAATGTCCCGTCATGGTATCCACAAGATGAGCTCGGCTTAGTCCCCACAGCCCCTTTTCCAGATACTCAGGTCTAACCGCCATATATCTTCTCCACGCCATGACGGAGTTAGTCAGGCAACTCCCATATGGCTTTCCGTCGCACTGCGAACAACATGGCGCCTAACGTTTTCGCGGGCTGCCAGCCAGCAGCAATTCTTCACTTCCTTTTGCCCATCGTTAGAAGGTGTGCACTCACGCCCAGAAGTGCTGGCTCTTCTTCTATCAAGCTTAGAGCTTCCAACATGATCTTTCGCCGGCCTGGATCTACCCACTGTTGATCGAAATCCCCCAAGAGCCACGCTGGCCCCTCCAGTCCAATCGTCCCCAAATGGCTAAATCCCCCTTCTTCGATTTCCTCTCTCAGTTCTTCTGGCCTGTGAAAGTATGCAGTGGTGAAATAATCGGGCAGCTCCTTCGGATTGAGATGTTTTCCATCTCTCAGGTCTCTTTCCACAATTTCACGAAACTCCGGATCGGATAGGAAATCCCGTTTCAATCCGTCGAGGAGGGATGCGAACCGAGAAATGGCAGCACAAAAAACCAAGCCTCCCTTCTTCAGGACTCGATGAGCTTCCTTCAGCGACTGGATTCGATCCGAGCGGTCTGGAAGGTGATAGAGTGGTCCGAGCAGGAGCACCACATCCATCGAGTCAGAGTCGAAGTCAAGTCTTCTGGCGTCTCCCTGGCCGATGCTGGCAAGAAGTGCCCCACCTTCCTTGCCCTTGGCCTGCTCCACGTGGAGGGGCACAATATCGATCAGATGGACTTTGTACGACTTTTCCGCCAGCCAAAAGGAATAGGCACCTGGCCCACCTCCGATGTCCAGAATTTGAGCCGGTGGGGGAGGCAAGTATCTCAGCAGAACCTCTTTCGTCCTTTCAAACTCCACTTGGCAAGCACCCTGGGCAAGGCGAGTGGCCTCGTCTTTAACCGTCTCGTAATGTCTGACCACCTTCGGATCCATCTGTTGCTCCGATACCGGGGTTTGCCTGCTACAACAATGAAATCAATGCCCTTCGAACCCCTATGCCGCATAACGTTTCCCGGTTGCCGAACGCCGAGCTTGTCGAGGCGTTGCCGAAGGCCAAGGCGCTAATGCGCCGCAACGCAAAACGTGCTGTTATCTGAAGTCGCCTCAGGAACTATTCGGCACGCTCGAGCACCAGCACCTCAGATTCCAATCGCGCACCAAGGCGATCCTTCTCTAGCTCCAGGTCATATCTGGACTGCAAGTTGAGCCAGAACCGATCCGTGGTACCAAAGTAACGAGCCAACCGAAGGGCGGTATCTGCTGAAATGCTACGCTTGCCGTGTACGATCTCATTGATCCGACGCGGAGGGACCGAAATGTCCTTCGCCAAGCGATATTGGCTAAGCCCAAGTGGCTCGAGAAACTCCTCTTGCAGCAGTTCTCCTGGATGAATTGGGCTCATTACAGTTTTGGACATGTCCTCCTCCTAATGGTAATCGACAATTTCGACGTTCTCGGCATGGCCTGTTTTCCATTCGAAGCAGACCCGCCATCGTTCATTTATTCGAATGCTATACTGGCCTCTACGATCGCCAGATAACCGCTCAAGGCGATTACCCGGTGGCGACCCTAAATCCTGTATGGAATCCGCGGCGTCTAGCAACAGAAGCTTCTTTAGGGCTGCGCGGGCAAGTGTTCCAGAAAACCGTCGCGGGCGCTGACGCAGAAAGACTCTTTCGGTGTCACTGTCGAGGAATGAGTCGATCATCGAACACAACAATAACGCATAACATTATTAACGTCAACCGTTATTATTGCTGGAGGCGATTTCAGATAACGTTCCCGCCGTGCCCGAACGGCGAAGCGATTGCGCGTAGGCGCGTCAGCGCCGAAGCCGGGCACGGACGTGTTACACGCTGACCGCCTCATGCTAAGTCTGCGTGAGGATTTCAACTCGATTCCCAAAAGGATCCCGAAATTCGAAGCGATCGATGCCAGGAATTGCGACGGATTCTTCTATCTCGACGCCCGCCTCAGCAAGCCGAGACCTCCAAAAAGAGATGTCTGTTACCTCGTAGGCCAGGTGTGCCTTGGTAGCCAGCCGATCCACGCCCTCCTCGGTTCCTACGTGGACTTGGCGATCAACGACTTGCAACCACAACCCACCTCGGGCCTTAAGCGATTCCGGCTTCTCGATTTCGGGTAACTCTAAAATGCCGCAATAAAACTTCCTCGCAGCATCCTCAGCGCCCTTGGGCACCGTAATCTGGGCGTGGTGTAAGCCCTTAATCATTTCCCTTTCAGCCTACGATGCGAATCCGGTTTGCGACTAACGTTCCCGGCACCCACGAACCTGCCGAGGGCAGGTTGGGCGAGGGCCGTCAGGCCCGAGCTGGGGGTGCCGTGTTATGCGAAGCTGGCGCTACCCTTTCAGCTGACTACCACCGATACGGTCGCTTCTACTGAACACGTGCGCCAGGCCGGCTTAGAGACAACTGTCGAACCTAAGACAGTGGAACTGGGTGATATCACCGTCGCGATTGCCTTCTTCAAGGGTTCCTTTGCGAGTCGAGCGAGTTCTTCCGGGTGCATGAGTAAGGCAGCTACCAGACACAGACCGTGATGTCTCATGTTGGTAGTGATATACATGATATCGTCGATAGGAAACGGCGAATTTCAGAGTGAACCATGCAACTCGCTCCAGCTTAGAGTTTAAGGCAGGATTTCCAAAAACTGTTCCAGCTCGTCTTCGGTATTGTAGTAGTGGGGTGACACGCGGATACCATCGCCTCGTGGAGATACGCGGGCCTGTGCATCAGTGAGACGCGTGTACAGGGCCTCGTTGCTATCCGGCGTACCGGTGGTGAAGACCACGATCCCCGAACACTCACCAGCGCCGCGCGGGGTTACGATCTCATACCCTTTACGCTGCAGACCGGCGCATAAAAATTCGCTCAACCCCAGGACCCGTGTCTCGATCGTGTTGATGCCGATCTCATGGATCAGATCGAGCGTGCCGCCCAGGCCGTATATGCCGACGCTATTCTCCGTGCCCGCTTCAAAACGCTGTGCAGTTGGTACCAACTCGAACTGATAGGCATCATACTGGTGCGGGTTCTGTACACTGTGCCAACCGACCATGTTCACCTTGAGCCGCTCCAGAGCCCGTTCTGAACAGTACAGAATGCCGATCCCAAGTGGTCCCATCAGCCACTTGTGGGCACTGGCCGACATTAGATCGATCCCGCACGCTTGGACATCCAGATCAAGCGCGCCAACTCCCTGAATGCCATCGACGACGAACAGCAGATCATGTGCGCGGCACAGCTCGGCAATAGCGGCCAGATCGTGGCGAAAACCACTGTCGAAGTGTACAGAATCGACCGAGATGGCTCGGGTGCGATCGTTGATCAGGGCCCGTATGTCGTCGACCCGAATGCGTTTGCCCTGCGCCGGCACCAGTCGCATCTCTACACCGCGATCGGCCAGCGGCTTCCAGGCATAGAAGGTGGACGGAAAGGCGATCTCCGGGAGCACCACATTATCGCCATCACGCCAATCGATACCGTTGGACGCAAACGACAAGCCCTCCGAGGTATTTTTTATAAAGGCGATGTGATCGGCCGTTGTATGCAGAAGTCGGGCCGCCTGTTCGCGTACCTGCCGATAGCGCACATGCCACTGTTCGTACAGTGTCAGGCTGATTCGCAGGTGTTCCGCATTCAGCTCTTCCATCGCCCGCTGCGCACGTCTTGGAATGGGGCCGACCGAGGCGTGATTCAGATAGAGACCCTCCTCGGTGATCGGAAATTCCTGTCGTATCCGTTCTATGTCGAACACGGATAACCCCGTGTAACAGACGCCGGGGCAGCGCCGCGCACTGTCCTGGTTTCCCACCTCGCTCTCCTACCCACCGTAACGCACTTCCACCGGAACGTACTCGATGTCATAGCCAAAGTAGCGTGGTCCAACCAATGCCAGACCTTCCGGGGTTCGCCACATCGGTGTACAGGGCAGGCCCAGAACCACCACCCGAAAACCGTAGCGTAAGCCCTCTGTGGTGATCGGCTCACCGGTCTCGATGTCCAGTACGGTGATCAGATCCGGCACTGAAACCACGATTTCACCATCCTGTATCGCGACCAGATGTTCATTTTGAAACCGCAAGATCAGGTCACTGCCACTATAGGTCTCGATGCCGTACAGAGTCGCCTCGCCACGGGCAAATCCGGCCACCGTTCGCCGTACCACATCACCCACCTTGCCGCGAAATATCTCAAAGCCGCGGGTTAGCCCCAGTACCGCCTGCACCGGATCGCTATGGGCAGCACGCGCTTCACGAATGGCGCGACCAAGCGTTTCTGCCAGAGTCATGGTGTGCGGAATCATTGCCAGCTTAAGCTGTTTGCCAGACATCGAATAGATGGCCATCATCGCCGCCGCACCCATATCGATGGTCAACGATCGGGCCAGCGTCTCGGTCCACAGGTTGTCGATGGTATTCAGGATGGACGAATTGCCTTTTTCATCGGCCAGCGCCATCGGTGTCGCCGACACCCCGTGCAGGGTGCAGGTGACCATCTGCAGCTCCGGAAAGGCGCGTCCCATGCCATCGGCATCGACCAGTGGAATACCCATCTGGGCGGCGACGCAAAAGGGCATGGTCGAGTTCAGACCACCGACTTCAATCGAGACGGTAGCGTCGATCTTGTTGCCCAGATAGGTCTGCAGCGCCTCGAAAGCGTGGATGATCTCCTGGCCACTGGGTATCTTTTCGACCGTCACGGTAGGCGCTCCCATCATCGCGGAGGGCACCACCAGCGCCTCATCGTCCAGCTCCTCCGGACTGATCAGGTGTACCGGACCATACTTTTGAATCGCCTGAATCGCCATCAGCTTGCCGATGTATGGGTCACCGCCGCCACCGGTGCCCAGTACGGCCGCGCCAACGGCCAGATCCTCCAGATTTTCCGGATACATCAAACGCATTTTCATAGTACCTAATTAAACAGTGAATCCGATAGAAAAGGGCAATTATGGACCGTTTCTAGATAGCGAACCAATGGCTTTATACTAATGCACCAAATCGCCAACCGCTTTGACACGGATACGGGTTGCGCTGCTGGGTAGATAGGCCAGGGGGACTTCTTCAACATCGACAATCTGCACGGAAGCCCCATCGGCCCCAGCCTCGATAGCCTTTTGAGTGGCTTCTGAGCGGGCGTCCGCCAGCGCTTCTTCACGGCTTGTCTTCTCCAACGAAAAGATCCGATCGGTCTCGCCGCCCACCTGGGCAATGGCCGCGCCAACGGCATTGGCCACGGCAAAATGTGGTGGTTTGATCAGTTCTGTGGTACCCAGAAGCGATCGATCGATCAGGATACTCCCACCGCCCACGATGATCACCGGGATGGCGGCGGCACTGGTCTTCATCCGATCAACCGCTACAGCGACCTGCTCATGGATGTTGTCTACGGTATCGTTCACCAGCTGGCGATCCAACGCCTGCACTGCGCTCGTGTCACCAATCTCAGCACCGCCTTGAGCCACCGCGATATCGGTAGCGGTAAGTGTTGTCCCACCGAATACCAGCGCTTGTTCCTGAAGTGCGTAGCCGACGCTGTCCGGCCCAACCCGCAACCGACCATCCTGATGATGAATTCGGCTACCCCCACCGAGACCAAACGAGTAGACATCCGGCATGCGAAAATTGGTGCGCACGCCGCCCACATTGACCACAACAGAAGCCTCCCGCGGGAGGCCCTGCATGAGCATCCCGACATCCGTGGTGGTGCCGCCGATATCAACCACCATCGCCTCTTTTATCCCCGACAGGAACGCAGCGCCGCGCATGCTGTTGGTTGCCCCCGAAGCAAAGGTGAAGACCGGGTATTTCTCGGCAAAGGCTGCGTTCATCAGGGTACCGTCGTTCTGGCTCAGATAGAAGGGCGCGTGGATAGCCAGATCATGCAACGCAGTGCTGAAGGCATGTACAATCTGAGTTGCCAGATCGTGCAGACAGGCGTTCAAGATAGCGGCATTTTCCCGTTCCAGCAGACCGATGCGTCCGATTTCGTGAGACCGGGTAATCGATGCCTGCGGAATTTCAGCGCACAGCAGATCGGCGGCACTCTCTTCGAGCTGCGGGTTAACCAGGGAGAAGACCGAGGAGAGGGCTATCGAGCGAATACCCCGGTCACGAATATCGGCCGCGATGGCGTATAGTTCCGTATCATCCAGACGCGATATCTCACGTCCATCGAACTCATAACCCCCATGCGCCAGATAGCTGCAGTTGCCGAGTGCCTGACGCAGATCGTCGGGCCAATCGACCATAGGTGGCAGGGCGCTGGTCGCCGGTAAACCCAAACGCACAGCCGCCACCGGGGTGAGGCGCTGGCGTTCAACCACGGCATTGATAAAATGTGTAGTACCGAACATCACCGCAGAAATAGCCTCGGGCGCGATCTTCGTCTCCGTAAGAATGATTTTCAGCGCATTGGCGATACCGGTTGTCGTGTCGGGCGTCGTCGGGGTCTTGTGCGTGGCTAGCACGGCCGTGCCGGCCATCAGCACGGCATCGGTATTGGTACCACCGACATCAATCCCGATGCGCAGCGAGACACTATCGTGCATGATGGCTATACTGATCCGTTGGACTGATCGTTACGCGCCGCAACGGTCAGCCATACGGGGAGTCCAGATCGGGGATTCTCACTCCAATCCATTGAGGACTCCTTCCAATACCGTGTGTCGCGAGCCGGACTCTCCAGGACCTTGACCAACATAAGTCCCGACGCAGCCATTGGGTTCAAAAGGTCAGCCAAAGTCCAGTTGAATTCATAAGAGTCCCTATCTCGCGGCTGAAATGGACCTGTGGACCAATACGGCTTTTCCATCTCAATTGGGATCGCCTGGTCCTTCCAGGGTCGCTGAAATGGGTGGACATCAAAATACACGAAAGAGCCACCGGGTTTTAGAATTCGAGCGACCTCCCCGAAAACCGCTTCGAGATCGGCGATCCACACAAAAAAACCATTTGTGGAGCATACGAGGTCAAAGCTCGAATCGGCCAACGATTCCTGACAAGCTGCATCCGATCGAACGAATGAGATTGATAGACCGAGCTGCTCAGCTCTACGTGACCCCATCGCTAATCGCTCTTCCGAAATGTCCGTCGACGTGACTTGCGCACCCAGGCCTGCAAGAGCGAACGCTGCCATATTGTCACCGCTGCCGATAACGCATGCCTTCTTGTTGCTCAACCCGCCAGGAACCGTCTGAATCAGTTGAAGAGCTCCACCTTCGAACGCCAGATCAGGATCTTTGTGGCATCGGTGCCACCGACCTTCTCGGTTGCTCCTTTCTTCCCAGATAGCGACCTGATCATTCCACAGCTGACGGTTGGCTTCGTGTATGCGGTTCATATCAATTCCGAGATCCTGAGCCAGTCAATGTCGTGTAACTACCTATACACGAACAGTCAATTCGTGTACTGCTTGAAATGTTCATATATGCGATGTAAAGCTACATATTTTATCGTACGGGCGCAAACTTCTGCGGGAGAGGATTTGGCATAACTGACTGTTGAATATCAAAGATATCGGGATCATTCGTATTGGGACGCTCGTGGCACGAATTTTTCTCTGACATCTCAGACCATTGTCGGAGGGAAACAACCGTGCGGAGATATCGAAGACACGCGAATCTGTCGGGTGAACAGATCCTTCTCCTGAACAAAATGGAATCGGAGTTGACGCTGAGGGGATACGCGAGGAGGACACAAAAGTCTTACGTGGGCTACTGCCGGCGTTTTCTGCAGTGGAAACGGGACTTTCAGGGTGACACGCAGTCAGCGGTGAGACCATATCTGGAATGGCTCATCGTCGAAAGGGGCATAAGTCGTGCGACCTTCAACAGCGCCTACAGCGCTCTGAGCTTTCTATATGGACAGGTGCTGAAGGATCCTGCTCCGATGAAGGGTCTGTCCAGGCCTCGGGGTGAGCGCCATCTGCCGGAGATCCTCAGCCAGCGGGAGGTGCTCCGACTGCTCGACTCGCTACGAAACGTGAAACATAGAGTGATTCTGGCTCTGCTATATGCTGGGGGGTTGCGCGTCGGAGAGGTGGTGCGCCTGAAGGTGAGCGACATCGATAGCGAACGGATGCTTATCCGGGTGCGCCAGGGCAAAGGCCGAAAAGATCGGTATACGCTGTTACCCAGATCGATCTTGGGAGATCTACGAGGTTACTGGAAAGCATACCGGCCTTCGACGTGGTTGTTCCCGGGTGGACGCCGAGGCCGGCATCTGACCGAACGCTCGGTTCAGAACGTATTTGTGCGCGCCGTTTGCGCCGTGGGTATCCGGAAGAGGGTAACGGTGCACACGCTGCGACACAGCTTTGCGACACACCTCCTGGAGGGAGGGACTGACCTGCGTTGCATACAGGAGTTGTTGGGCCACCGGAGCTTGAGAACGACGGAAATCTACACGCACGTGACGCGGAAGGATCTCGCGAGGATCGAGAGTCCGCTAGATGTGCTCCTGGATCATGGCCGCCGATCGGGTTGGCGGTCGCAGCCGTGACTGAACCAAGCGACGGCGCGTCATCTGCTTTCTACGCGATCCGAGGGCTGGATGGCGTCGAAGATGTCGATGTAGGTATCCCCCGTCCTGCGCCACGAGTACTCCCGTCGAACGTACGCCGTGGCTTCCTTCTGCTTGGCTTCCTTCGCCGCGACGCTGGACTGCAGGTAGCCGTGAACGGCCGCGGCGAACGCCGCGTAATCCGCTTCGGGGATGAGGTAGCCGCCTTCACGACAGCTCTCCGCGAGGGCGTCGACGGCGAAGGCGACCACGGGCAGGCCGTCGTGCATGGCCTCGAGGGGCGCGATGCCGAAGCCTTCGACGTCGTTGGGGTAGCGAACGTTCGGCATGAGGAAAAGATCGCACGCGCGTCTCAGCGTGGCCGCGACGTCGTCATCCACGACACCGAGGACGTGAACACGACGCGATTGGCCGAGTCGATCGACGGCCGACCGGATGCGTTCGTGCTCGGGACCCGCGCCGCACAGGATCAGGTGAATGTCGCGTTGCAGAAGGGGGAATCCGTGCTCCAGAAATTCCACGATGCCCTTGCGACCGACCTGACGACCCAGGCTGAGCAGGCAGGGGGTCGACCCGAACATGATGTTGAGCCGATGCTCGAGCGATGACCTGACTTCGGCGCACCGCGGGTCGGAGATCGCAGGCGGTTCGATCCCGCTGTAGACGATGCGGATGTGCTCGTTCGGTACGCCGGCTTCATTCGTGAGCGCCGCGGTCTTTTCTCCAACCGCGCACACGCGGTCGCACGCCTTGATGCCCCGGTCCACGAGCCGGCTGAACAGCCCGCTCGAGAACGTCAGTTCCAGGCCGTGAACGGTGACGACGAATGGCGTTTTCGTGAACGGACGCAGATACGGGGCGAGGCAGGCGATGACGCCGTCGCTGAAGTAGACGAGGTCGACACCGCGGGCGAGCTCGATCAGCGAAGCCACGTAGGTTCGCGGCACGAACCAGGAAAGGCCGGCGAGGTGCTCGTGACCCAGCGCGTGCAGCCGAACCTGACGGGTCTGGCTCAGATGTTCCGACAGCTTGTAGGAGAAGGTCTGGATCCCGCCTCGGCTGGGTGGAAATCGACGGGCGAGAAAGAGGATACGGGTTCTGTCGGGCATCACGAAAAAGGCGATTCTACGGCGTCCCCCAGAGCGAGAGCAATGCCTTTTCCTCCCCCTCTGCTCGCCCCTGTTACGACAACAACCTTCCCATCAAGAGATCTCATCAAGACACCTCCGTACAACGACACATAAAGTTGCACTTGCGTATAACGTTCCCGCCGTGCGCGAACCCCGAAGGGGTTTCACGAGGTACGGATGCACCGAGCCGCGCACGGTCGTGTTATGTGTCTGCGCAGGTTGTTGTGCTAAGTGAAGCAATTGGGCGGCAAGAATGGTTGTCCGCTGTCTTTCCCGATTTTAAGTCCTTAAGATTGGTGTATTGCAGCCCGATATGGGTTCAAATCTATCCCGGGGTTTCGAGCTTCAACCCCTGCAAGGGTTTCCTCATTCCAGTAAGGATCTCCAATGGTAGGAAAGCCCAGAAGCTCGCGCTTTCGAGGACTCGCGGTAGTGATGAAATCCATCAGATCCGCCTCTTCTGCCAATCTTGCCCAAGGCTAGTAGCCCTGCCAGGGCCGGGATCCGCCGTATCCGAAACCAAGGGTCAACCGCACTCCTGATGCAGCAGTAATGATCGAGCTCCTGTGGAGCGTGTCGAGTTCGAAGACAAGCAGCGAACCCGCCGGCCCTACGGCAGGGACTTCAACCTCATAAAGCTCAGGCGCTTTTTTGTAGAAGTGCCTGCTTGTTGCTGATTCAGCGTCCCGAAAAAAATGAGTATAGCCCGTCGGTAAATCCTTACACCGTTTTTTCGAAACGAGATGGGTTGGCCCCAAATCTTCGGTAACATCGCTCAGGTACAGGAAGAACCCGAGCTGGCGATACTCGCCTTGCTGCCCCGGCACGGCAAGGGTATGGTTGCCGTAGTCCCGATGTAGGGGTTGATCGTAGTTCGCGGCACCGGCGAACTTGGCTTGGAGATGTGCACGAAGAAGGACGAAATCATGGATTTCGAGGGTTTCTTCTGTCAACGAAAGTATTTTAGGATCGAAAATGAGGTGGTTCAAGTACGAATCCGAGAAAGGAAAGTTGATCACGCCGGCAAATGGACCGGCCTTCAGCCAGGCAAACTCCTCGGAGCATTCCTCATATCTTTCGGCTGAGGGATAATAGGCGTCGGCTGCCGCCTGGGCTCTGGATACATCCTCGTTCGAAAGGAAACTCTGCAGGAGGACCCATCCTTCTTCTCTCAGTTCATCTACAGCGTTGGCGTTGGGTTGCATTGAGACTATCCTATGGATAATGCGACAGCTACTTAGCCATTGAGAGCTAGCCGCCTATAAGGTGTTGACGATTCAACAACCTGCGTTGCACATAACGTTTCCGCCAGTTGCGAACCGTCGTAGGCGGTTTGGTCGAGGGCCGAAGGCACGAGCCGCAACCGGCGTGTTACCTGCCCGTGGCAATCTCAACATTCTGTCGCATTCTGGCGACGAAAGCCCAAGGGATCTCGCTGAATCTTGATTGGCCTAACTCCCTCTCCTCCTGGGGTTCAAATACGGGCTCAGAGATCCCATCCATGACGAGTCCAGTCTCGAAGAAGATTGAAAGCAACGATGATAAAGGTCGGTGGAAATAGTGTTGAGCGTCTCTCCCGCAGATACCCTTGCTTGTCCCCGATTTTGGTGTGATGTATGAGCTAACCTTTATTGAGTTGATCTGGCGTCTCCCATGCTGATCATAGCTTTCCTCCACCACCCTCGACGTTCCGACCGAATTGTTGAAGCATGGATGCGCAACTGAGAAAACGAATCTCCCCTCCTTTTTCAGGATTAGGGGGATGACCTCGGCCAAAGGACGGACCTCAGCCAAATCCATAAGTGTCATGTTACACACAACCGCGTCGTAAGTATCTTCGCCGAGCGATGTTAGCTGCTCCACGGACGTAGCATCAAGGACCTTGTAGGTAATTTGCCCCTCGGGCTCATGAGTTCGCCGCCTCGCGTTATCGATCATCACCGCGCTTACGTCAATCGCCGTGACCCTCTTGCAACCTATTTGAACCAGATGACGAGAGTAGATTCCATTCCCGCAACCTACATCCAGGATAACTTCCCCTCGTTTGGGATCGAGCAATTCATCAACAGCGGGCCTGACTAGCTCCAAGTGGAAATCATTCCCTTCTTCTCCCATTCGACTATCCCAAATGTCGGCTTGCTTCTCCCACTCCTCGTTAGACACTTCCGAATATTCAGGCCAATCGTCTGGCTGCTGATTCACTATTCTCTCCTTACTTAACTAGATTGGAGACTGTTCCAGCCAAATCTGCCATGGCAGGTAACGTTCTCGCGGGCTGCGAACCTGCCGTAGGCAGGTTGGTGCGTAGGCGCGACGCGCCGGAGCCGCAGCCCGTCGTGTTATATGCTGCCGTGGTCGTCTCAGTCCTTTGGCTTTTCACCTATGTAGAGTATGTGCCGCGAGGAAGCTACCATGCTTTGCTCTCCACTGATCTCGAATAGCAGATCCAACCAAAGTTCTCTTTGCTTTCCATCAAGTTTGTTGTAGCTCTCGTCGTCTGCAGAAATGGCTGGTTCGGCGCCGGCGATCTTGAGTGTGCGGAATCCGACCCCCACGTGCATGGGGGCCACCTCATTAAGACGTACGAAGTGACCTCGAAATCCTCCTTTTGGCGCACCGGAGGGGCGGCGGCCGTGCTGGGCGAGTGACCTAACGTATTCCTGGTCCTCAATCCAAGAGGGATTCTCTTTGATAAGATTACCGAGAACTCCGAATCGAGAAAGCAGTGCTGAGAAGATTACTCCCCCAGGTTTGAGGCAGGCGTACGTAGACTGCAAAGCTGCTGTTCGATCAGCTTCGAGCACCAGGTGGTAGAGAGGTCCCATAAGGAGCACCGCATCGAAGTCGTGAAGCGGTACACCATCCAGCTTTCGGGCGTCAGCTGTCCGGAAATCAATCTTACCAGATAGGCCGAGTTCTTCCGCCTTCGCCTTGCAACGGGTAACATATTCATCAGCGAGATCGACAGCTATTATCTGGTAGCCCCGCTCCGCGAGGGCAAAGGTGTAGAACCCTGTCCCGAAGCCAATTTCCAGAAGCCGGCCAGTGGGTGGAAGGTGCAGATCCAAATAGCGCCAGGTGATCTCACCCTCGAGTTGGTGGCGCTGTAGTCTGGTCGCCTCGATCTCCCACCCAGCGTTGTACATCTCGCGTATGTCAGTCAGATCATCCACGCAGTGTTCTCTTCGACCACGGTTGCATATAACTACCTATACACGAGCAGTCAACTCGTGTACTGCTCGAAATGTGTCATATATGCGATGTAAAGCTACATATCTTGTCGTACGGTCGCAACGTCTGCGGGAGAGAACCTGGCATAACTGACTGTTGAATATAAAGATATCGACATCATTCCTATTGGAGCGCTCGTGGGACGAATTTTTCTCTGGCATCTCAGGCCATTGTTGGAGGGAAACAACCGTGCGGAGATATCGACGACACGCGAGTCTGCCCGGTGAACAGATCCTTCTCCTGAACAAAATGGAATCGGAGTTGACGCTGAGGGGATACGCGAGGAGGACGCAAAAGTCATACGGAGCGAATTTCAAGACAGTTTATTATAAGTGAGGATCAGAATTCAAGTCTAAAGATCTCCACGGTCTCATCCTCGGGATCCTTGCTTTCCTCATCTTCGACGTGCCGTTCGGATGTTTTCAGGAACTGCTGCCATTCTTCCTCCGACAAGATCGGCTCAGGATCTGCGCCCAGCGAATCCAGATACGGCTCGAGCATCCGAATGCGGTCGCGTGTCAGGGGATGCGTCGACAAGTAGGTCCACTCGCGAGCCAGGTCGCCCGTGGCATCGAGGAGAATCTTCATGGCGTCCACCATCCCATTCGGGTCGATACCTGCGTCCAGGAGCAGCCGCATGCCCTGCCTGTCTGCCGAAGCCTCGTGTTGACGGGAGAACCTCATCTCGCCCACCAAGGCGGCCCAATCCAGAACGTGATCGAGACCCCCTCCACCGACGGCCGCGATGAGAACCCGCAGCCCCATGTTTCGGAGAACGGCCCGCGTGCCGTGTTGCTGGACCACATGCTGGATTTCGTGCGCGAGGATCGCGGCCAGCTGTTCAGGCCGCTTCATTTTCCGGATGAGACCGGTGTTGACGGCGATATTGCCGCCGGGCAGCGCGAAGGCGTTGAAGGCCGGATCGTCCACGACGTAGACGGTAAACTGATACGGAAAGTCGGCCGCGCCGGTGAGCCGGGCGACCATCTTGTCCATCACCCGCGCGTGGATCTCTTCGCCCGACCGCTTCTCGACGGGCGCGATGTAGGACAACGCCGAACGGCCGAGGGCCTCTTCCCACGAGACCGGCATCGCCGCGGTGACGATCCCCACCGTCAGCGGAAGCGCGTATCTGTAAATCACCCACGAAGCGACGACGATTCCGACCGCCGCGATCGAAATGAACAGCCTCCTGCGCCGGCGTACGCTCGGGCCATGAAATCGCGGCGCGCCTGCCGGTCGCAGCTCCCCGATCGACTCAAGGATGCCGACATCTTCGACGACGAGGGCTTCGGGAAGGGTCGCCCGCGTCTCGAACCGGGCGACTTCGCCGACGTGGTGGCCCTGCGTCTGCCGGATCTCGTCGTAGGTCCAGAATCGTCGTTCCCCGCCGGCCTCGAATTCGAGGCCGGTTGTCGTCGGTCGTACCTGCGTAAGATGGGGCCGGGGACTGCGGCCGTCGTAGTATCGGCCCGGCCATGCCGGTGGACGAACAGGGTTCACGTCGAGCCTCGGTTGAAGTCGATCAGCAGAGGAAACTCCGGAGCAAGGCGCACATCACGAAGGTCCGGCGCGGAGACATCGCGGGCACTGTCGCACCTGAACCGTCCGGACACGCTCCGTTAGAACTCGAAATCGAAATCCAGGTAATCGGTAAGTCCTTCACCCGTCGCGGTTGCCGTGTCATGGGCCTGAATGACGGCTCCGAGGTCGGGCGTGTCCGAGAGGACGAGATAGTTGCAAAGAAACCGGCTGTTCCGAACGGCGGCCGACGGCGAGGCGAGGCCGAGCGTCAGGAGTCTCAGGAGGAAGTTGCCGAGCCGGAGTAAAAAAAGCTTGCCGCCGGTCACGGTCGACCGGAACGGAATCCCCTGAAACGTCGTCCGAGACCAGTGGTAGCGCGTCTTCCTCGCGCTGTACCAGAACCAGTAAAGGCCCAGCGTGGGCAGCGTGAGCAGGAGCGCGAGGACGAAGTGAGGGAACAGATCGCTGCCGTGGCCGTCAAAGTCGAATTCACCGGTGCCGAACCGGGACTGGTGGGTAAGGTACCACCGGATTTCGGTCTGGAAGAAGGGGTAGTAGAGGCCCAGAGAGAACAAAAGCTTTATCAGACCGACGAAGTAAAGCCCGAGGAATGGGCGCACGCTTCCCCGGTATGAGAAACGGATGCCGCGCCATTCGGATCGACTCAGACGGTAGCGCCAGGAGCCGATGATGGCCAGCGGCACCAGGAGGAGCACGAACAGCGCGAAGAAGGCGGCGCGGGTCCCGGTCCCCAGCGTCGAAGATTCCCAGAAGAAGCCCGGGAGCTCGATCGCGAGCGTGAGGAGGAGGAGGAGGACGGCCACCTTGATCCAACCCACGAACAGCTCACCACCGGTCGTGTGGTTCGCGAACCGGTCTCCGTCGAGCTCGGTCTGACTGAAGAGGTAGCGGCGGACCTTGGCTTTGCCCCAGAAATAGTAGACCCCCAGGGTGACGAGCGTCAGCAGGATGTTGACGACGTAGATCCCGAACAGGCTGCCTCCACGCCCGTGGAACGAGAGCTTCATCGGGATGGCTTCCGGGTCGGTCGCGTCGCCGTCCTCACGCCGCTTCATGCTCAAAAGTCCTCCCGGCCTGCGTGGCACCGGCGCGGGCCTGCTGCGCCAAACGCCGTCGGCACGTGTTCAACATGAGACGTCCTCAGAAGATCGCGGGACCAGGAAAATAGAGGGAATACAACCTCTGCAGGGTGCACCTTTTCCGGGCGGGCGCATCCACGTCTTCGGCAGCGCAGACCTCGAACGTGACGCCAAGGCCGTCGGCCTCGGCAAGCGCCTACGTCGCCACATAGCTCACCACGATTCTCGAAGATTCTGGAAACCGAACGATACGGATCTCATTCGAGTAAGGACGTAGAATGTCCCTCAGCTCCTCATCCGAGAGATAGTGTTTGACCACCCGATAGCGAGAACCATCCTGCAGCTCGCGCGTCTGAATGTGGTTTCCTTCCTCATCATACGGGCCGGTGATACTGTGATCGCGCGGCAACTGATCGCAGAAGACCACCCTGGCCCTTCGTCCCAGCCGTCCGTGCAGCCCTTGGAGAAATGGGTGAAAGCGTGACCTCGGAACGTGTGCGAACCAGTCAACGGCAAACGCGGCGTCGAAGCATCCGCTCACTCGTATGAGATCATACGCGTCGACGGCCTGCAGCGAAACCTTGTCCCAATCCAGGGGTTTGTTTCGCGCTTGATCCAATGCCGACGCATTGTAGTCCGTGGCGAGAACCGACTCGGCGACTTCGCTCACGATGCCGGTCCAGAATCCGGGACCGCAGGCGATTTCGAGCACGTTCCGCCCTCTGAGGAGGTCTTCCATTCTCCCGATCACGGGGGCAAGAGACTCGACCGTCTCCGGGTTGTCATACCCCATGGACCGATCGTAGACGGGCGCTCTCTTCCCATAGTAAGTCTGCATCTGCCCGACAATGTCGTTCTTTCCGCGCACGTGATCTCCTGCCGCAGGCCCCGCTTCGCATGATGCGCCGAACACCATCATCTCGCCGTAGACACGGGTTGTCAAAAGAAATTTCGAATGCCGTCTCGAACCGAGGCGCCCGTGTAACCGCAGCGCTTCGGCTCCCGACAAAGACTGGAAGCAGAAAGGTCGAACTTCTCAAGACGGGCACGGATATACCCCCTGAAGGCATCCAGCTTGGAGACCCGGCGCCGACGAGGCGTCAACGACGACCGCGCAAGGAGATTGTAGACCGTCTGACGACTCACACCAAACTGACGCGCAAGCTGCGCCTTCGACACCCCTTGGCTGGCAAGATACTTGATTTCCATGATCTTCTCCGGTAGGGTCATCACAAGCCCTCTTTGGAGTCGGGGAGATCCTCTGTTGGGAAAACAGCACTGCCAAACTATACGAATGAGGACTATCACTCGTGGGGCCAGATCAGTCCACCAATCTGTACCCCGGCGGAGTGTCCAATTTTATACCGGTGAATTTGTCAAAGATTACACCGTTGATGACACCTTGGGCTCGGGGCACTCGACACGAACGGAGTTGCCAAGGAGAGCACGGTACAGTTGACACGATACGCCCCTGTAATACTCTGTAATACGCGGAAATGATGTCAACTATTTCCCGATCCCGGTAATATCTCTTCGAACAGTTCCAGCAGTTTGAAGACCGTGTTGTGATTCCTGGCCGTCACCTGCTGATAGACCGGCGACGCCGGCAGCTTGATCCACGTTGACCGGGTCACGTGCTCCCTGGAGACCGACCAGAAGATCACACCGGGCCCGGCCGTCACGGTTTCAACGTCCGTTTTCGGTGAAGGGAGCCGCGCGAGCACGCGCTTTGGCGTGATGCCCGTGAGCATGAAGAGCGCGTTGTGTCTTTGCGCGTCGTCGTGTCCCCACGCGTCGGGAGCTGCCCGGACGGCGGACCTGTAGTTCCCGTGGGACAGGACGACGGCCCGCGCCGCGTAGGAAAACCGATCCGACAGGCCGTGCTGAATCGCTTCGGTCAGTGCCTCGACGCGCGTCCGGTCGGATCGAAAGAGGATGTTGCCGCTTTGGATGTAGGTCCGGACGCTGCTGAACCCGAGGTCTTCAAAATAGCGCTTGAGCGCATTTTTCGCGATGACGTTCTTCCCGCCGACGTTGACGCCTCGCAGCAGGGCCAGGAATCGTGATGGCGCCTTCGCCATGGAGCTACTCCGTCCGAAAGGGGAGGTGCGATAAGGGCCTTGCCGATGCTCGGTCACGCGCTTCGGGGAGCACGCACCGCCGGGTCGGAACGATCCAGTCCGTCATCCGTTGCGTCTCCCAAAGAGGGGTCACACGACCTCGATTTCGAACACCGTCATCGCCTTTCCGATGATCACATTCGAATCCTTCTCCACCCGGACCCGGACGCAACCGGTCCTTCGTGAGAGCTGTTTCCCCGTGAGCTCGTTCTTTCCGAGTTTCTCTGCCCAGTACTGTCCCAGCGTCGAATGCGCCACGCCGGTCACCGGGTCTTCGTCGATGCCCAAAGGCGGGGCAAAGAATCGCGAAACGAAGTCGACGCCTTCCATCTCGCCCTTCGCGGTCACAGTGCAGCTGTGTCCGTTTGCCTTCATTCGAGAGAAGTCAGGTCTGAGGCCGGAGACCTCTGCCTCGCTGTCCAGCCGCACAATGTCGTAATTGAACCTGCTCCTCAGGATCTCTTCGCAGCGATCGATCCGTAGTTCGTCCAACAAATCGCCCGCGTTTGTCACGCGCGCGAACGCATCCTTCGGAAAGTCCATCGCGATCCAGCCCTCCTGCCTGCTGACCTCGATCAGATCGTCGGGCGCTTCAAACAGGATGGATGAACCTGCTTCTACGACGGCTGATTCATACAGGATGTGCGCCGAGGCGAGGGAGGCGTGGCCGCACAGGGGCACCTCCGTTTCGGGCGTGAAGTAGCGGATCTCGTATCGATCCTCCTTCGGGCGGACGAATGCCGTTTCCGAGAGGTTCATTTCACCCGCAATCTGCTGCATCCACGCCTCATCGGCCGGTTCGGACAAGAGGCATACCCCTGCCGGATTCCCCGTGAATCGGGTGTCTGTGAACGCATCAACCTGATAGATCTTGACCGACATGTCCCTTCCTCGATTCAACGCGCGCCCCTTCCTGGCGACAGACGAAACCGACGCCGCGGCCTGGGATGGCTTCCGAAACGGGATCCTCCCGTCAAACGGTTCGGAGACTGCGCTCCGATGCGATGATCTTGCCGCCCCTTCGTGAAGTTTTTGACAAGAAAGGGCTGTGTACCCAGATTAAGGGATCTCGAACCGCCGAGTCGAGGCGACCCCGTCGTCCGGATGCCTGGAAGGTCCATCAGGATGACAGGACCAAGTGCCGGATCGCGTTCTTCTTCCGTGATTCCGGGCCGTCCACGGCCCGGAAGCGGTTCACGCGATCGGCCGGTAGGAGCAGCGGATGAATCTGAATCATCTCAGATACTTTCTCACCGTGGCGAGCACGGGCAGCTTCAGTCGCGCCGCCGGTCAGGAAGGGGTGACCCAGCCCACCGTGAGCAGCGGCATCATGGCGTTGGAGCGGGCGCTCGGGGTCAAACTCTTCAATCGGGGGAACCGACAGGTCACGCTGACGGCGGAGGGGCGGGAGTTGGTCGACTACGCCATGCAGATTCAGGACCTCCTGGACGAGGCGGAAGATCGGCTGAAACGGGGGGAACGCCTTTCCGGCGAGCGCGTTCAGTTCGGCGCGACGGATGCAGCCGTCACCTATCTGTTGCCCGAAATCCTGGAGGGCTATACCCGGAAATACCCGGGCGTAGAGCTTTCCGTGCAGGTTGCCCCTTCGAGGACCCTGGTTGACGACATCCTCGTAGGCCGGTTGGAATTCGCCATGATTACGATGCCCGTGAGCAACCCGAGACTGCAAACGCTGCCCGTCTACCGGGATTTCATGCCCCTGGTCGTGCGTCCCAACCATCCGCTCGTCGGCAAGGGACCGATATCGCTGCCGGAGGTGATGGCCCATCCGCTCATCCTCTTTCAGGCCGCGTCGGTTTCCAGAAAAATCCTGGACGAGCGATTCGCGGAGGCAGGCGTGTCGCCGGGCGTGATCATGGAGATGGGCAGCCCGGAGGCCATGCGAAAACTGGTCGAGGCAGGGGTCGGGATCTCCTTTCTGCCTTTCCTGACGGTCGCGGAATCCGTGAAGTCCGGCACGCTGAAAGTGGTGGACGTAGAGGGGTTGACGATCGATCGAGAGATGGGCATTGCCTGGCGGTCCAAACGGTATTTCAGCCCCGCCGTTCGGTACTTGCTGGAGGCCATTTTCGAGCGATACGGCGGGAAGGCGGCGTGGATGAAGCGAAGGGCGTAGAACGAATCTCGGTGACGGCAGCGATCTCGCGAGAAGGCAGGTTGCGGCGGACCTCAACCGGTGAACTGTTTCGTCTCCGCGTTTTCCAGGGCCTTTGCGATCAGGGGCTCCAGGGCGAGCCGGGATTCGATCTTTTGGACGGTCTCGAGGTCTGCCTTGGTTTCGGGATGTTTCGGGACGAAGACGGCGCAGCAGTCTTCGTAGGGTTCGATCGAGGTCTCGTAGGTGCCGATCTGTCTGGCTTCGGTGATAATTTCTTCTTTGTTGTGTCCAGACAGGGGCCGGAGCACCGGGAGCGAAGACGCGTCTTCGATGGCACGGATGTTCGAAAGGGTCTGAGAGGCGACCTGACCCACGTTCTCCCCGGTGACCAGGGCGCTTGCTCCCTCGCTCGCAGCGATCGATTCTGCGATGAGGAGCATGGCGCGACGGTAGAGGATCACTCTGTACTCGGGTGGGGCGTGCGTCATGATGTGCCGCTGGATCTCGACGAACGCGATCAGGTAGAGGTCGGAACAGAACTGATATCGGGTCAGGATTCGGACCAGCAATTCCGTGTTTCGCTGCGAGTTGCGGTCTGTGTAAGGCTGGCTGTGAAAATGGACGAAGACGAGGTGGACCCCCCGCTTCATCATTCTGTAGGAGGCCACCGGCGAATCGATGCCGGAAGAAAGGAGAGAGACGGCGCGTTCGGACGCGCCCACCGGCAGCCCGCCGGGCCCGGGACACTTCTCGGTGTAGATGAAGGTCCCCTGCATCGACAGCTCGATGAAGCAGGTGAGATCAGGGTTCAGCATTTTGACCTGTGCCTGGGACCGGTGCTGAAGGTAGGCGCCCACATCTCGATTGATCTCTTCGGAGGTCATCGGGAAGGTCTTGTCGGAACGCTTGGTGGCGACTTTGAAGGAGTCGAAGCGCACCTTTTGAACGACGGCCCACGCCGTCTCTCGAATGGCATCCATGGCCGAGGCCGTTTGCGTTGCCTCGGAGAAGTTGGCGATGCCACAGACGCACCGAAGACGATCTGCGATCGTCCCCGTCGGTGAATCGGGCCGGATCCGGAGGAGAAGGCGGCCGGAGATACGACGCAGCCGACCGTGAGGGACGTTCTTCAACGCGCGTTCGATGTTTCGGCACAGCTGTGCTTCGAATCGAGCTCTGTTCCGGCCTTTCAGCCCAATTTCGTGATAGTGAATCAGGAAGATCCGGTCGTCGGTTTCGCCCATACGTCCCCCTGACTGGTTCGTTGAGGACTCAGCGGAATATCACAATTCCCACTTGGCTTGTCAAGGTTGCGCGGCGTCAACCGGTGGGCGACGCGGCAGGGCATTGAGATCAGGCGTTCAGATCGCTATATTGGCTTTCGCGTGGCGCATCTTGGATGATTACGGGAGTTGCTGGATGCGTTGGGAGAAGAAGATAGACAGGGCCGTCGATCGCCTGTTCCCCGAGATGGTTCAGGTGCGAAGGCACCTGCACAGATTCCCCGAGGTGGGCGGCCGCGAAGTCGCGACCACCCGGTATCTGGAGGGACTGTGTCGGGAGGCCGGTTTCGAGACGCGCAAGGGGACCGAAGGGCTGGGCCTTATCGTGGACGCCCTCCGACCGGGCCGCGAGCCGTCCATCGGTTTGCGGGCAGACATCGACGCGGTCGCGATTCAGGATACGAAGGAGGTGGCGTACGGGAGCCAGGCACGGGGCGTGATGCACGCGTGCGGGCACGACGCGCACGCGGCAACGGTGCTGGGCGCCGTGCTTGCCCTGGCCGATGCCGAGAAATCCGGCGCCCTCCCCTGGCCGCTCTGCTGGCGGGCGATCTTTCAGCCTGCGGAGGAGCTGAATCGAGGGGCGCTGGACATGGTCAGCGCCGGGGCGCTGAAAGGGGTTCGGGCGTTGCTGGCGGTTCACGTGGATCCCACGCGTCCTGCGGGCGAAGTGGGGCTCCAGGCCGGTCGGATCACCGCGGAATGCGCGGAAATAGAGATCGCGATCCAGGGGCGCGGCGGGCACGCGGCACGGCCCCACGAAGCGCTGGACCCGATTGCCGTGGGCGCCCAGCTGATCGGTGCGATCTATCAATTCATCCCCCGCGCGGTGACTTCACACGACCCCGTGATCGTGACGTTCGGCCAGATTGAGGGCGCCGACAACCCGAATGTGATCCCGGACGTCCTGTTTCTGAGGGGGACGCTCAGGACGCTGAGCACGGATCTCCAACGGCGCACGATGGATCACGTTCGAAAGCTGGGCCGGGGACTGGCAGAGGCGTCCGGGACACGGATCGACATCGATTTCAAGGTGGGGCCTCCGTCTGTGCACAACGATCCGGAATTAACCGATCTCTTTCGAGACTGCGCGGTCGATCTGCTGGGCGAGGAGAAGGTGAGCGGCATCTCGAGGCCGAGCATGGGCGGAGAGGATTTCGCGAACTATCTCGGCCACGTCCCGGGCAGCCTGCTTCGACTGGGCTGCGCGCGCGATGATGGCCGAGGCCCTTCCCTGCACGCTTCCGAGTTCGACATCGATGAACAGGCCATGCGTATCGGTGCGAAGATCCTTGCACGCGCCGTCGTCAAATATTGGGACCCGGTCTCCTGCCGGGCTCAGGGAGGTCCGACGTGAGCAGACTGGAATTCAACGGCAGCCCGAATCCTACGATCGGCGTCGAAATTGAGCTCGCACTGGTCGATGCCGAGACCATGGCGCTACGAAACGCGAACTGCGACGTTTTGGAGCGGGTGCCACCGGCCTTCGAGGGTAAAATCAAGCCGGAGCTGATGCAGTGCTACGTGGAGGTGAATACCGGGATATGCGACACCGTGTCGGAAGCCGAGCAGGATCTCAGGGAGAAGCTTCATCTTCTGGAATCGATTGCCGACGACCTGGCGCTCCGACCCTACTGGTCGGGAAGTCACCCCTTTTCGACCTGGAGAGAACAGAAGGTGACGGTCAACGATCGCTACGCAGGCCTCGTCAACTTGCTTCAGGATACGGCTCGTCAGCTGGTCACCTTCGGGCTGCACGTGCACGTGGGCGTGGACACGGGCGACAAGGCGGTGATGATCTGCGACCGCATCCTTCGCCACCTGCCGACCCTGCTGGCCCTGAGCTGCAACAGCCCGTTCTGGGAAGGCCGGGTCACCGGGCTGGCCTCCTGGCGGTCTCGGGTGATGGAAGGCCTGCCGACCGCCGGACTCCCCCCTCTGATGCGGAACTGGAGCGAGTATGTCTGGTTGATCAATCACCTTGTCGAAAGCGGTTACGTGGAGACGATGCGGGAGATCTGGTGGGACGTCCGGCCCCATCACAGTTTTGGCACGGTGGAGGTGCGCATTTGTGACATTCCGGGAAACCTGGAAGACACGTTGGGCCTGATTGCCCTGATTCAATGCGTGGTCAAGGGCCTTTCAGACCTGATTGACGAAGGGGCCTACCAGCACGACTGTCATCCCATGTTGATTCGCCAGAACAAGTGGCGGGCGGGACGCTACGGCCTGGAAGCGGAACTCGTGGATTCCTCCACGCACGACCTGAAGCCGGCACGCAGCGTCGTGGTCGAGATGGTTGAGGAGCTGCGCGAGACGGCCGACGTTCTGGATTGCGGACGATATCTGGATCACGTGCTCACCTTTTCAAGGCAGCCGAACTGGGCGCAGCGGCAGATCGACCTGTTTCAGGAAAGCGGCGATCCGGCAGAGGTGGTCAGGCGGCTGACGGATCAATCCAGGTTGAGCCAGGGCGGTCTGCCGGCTGATCGATGATGAAACCGAATGCTTTCTTCGAACCAGCTTGAGCTTATAGCCAAAGGAGATTTTCCGCATGGACATCGGCACGCGCAAGCAGCTGTTCATGGATGAACGTTTCGTCGAGACATCCGAGGGCGTAAGATGGTGCATGAATCCACCTCACCAGCACGCCGATCCGGTGCTGGTGTGCGATCGTCCGTGGGAGCGGCTGGGTATCTGCGGTTACAACACGGTCATGAAGGAAGGAGAGGGACGGTTTCGGCTCTGGTACGGCGCGACGAGGAAGATGGGGCTGCCTCAGGAGGGGGCGATCCGTTTGGGCTACGCCGAATCGGAGGACGGACGCCACTGGACAAAACCCTCCCTCGGGCTCATCTCCTACGAAGGGTCAAACGACAACAATCTGGTCGCGCCGCTCGAAGAGAGACAGAGCATGCAGGGGGCGACGGTCTACCGGGACGACCGCGCGCCCGAGACGGAACGCTACAAACTCTGGAGCAAGTTTCAGCCGACCGACGAGCAGGTGGCCGCGGGCGTGTTGCCGGGCCTCTGGGCCATGTGTTCGCCCGACGGCATCCATTGGGAGGTCTACGAGGATCAGCCCAGTCCTCGGCAACAGATGTGCGATACCCAGAACATGTTCTTCTGGGATGACCGGATCGGGCAATACGCCGGATATACACGTGTGCGGGAAACACAGCGGCTCGACGAGGCGGCAGAGGCCGGGGGCAGGGGGAAATACCGTTCGATCGGACGCATCACGTCGCCCGATTTCCGGACCTGGTCCAAGACGCAGGTCGTGCTGGAGGCCGACGCCGACGATCTGAACATGCCGGTTCCGGATCAGCGCGACGATCCTCGGCCCAACATCGACGTTTACACGAGCTGCGCGATGAAGTATGACAGCGCGGAAGACGTCTACCTGATGATGCCATCCTTCTTCTACCACTGGGGCGAAGACGACCATCCGGCGACGATGGACGTCCAGCTGTTGACCAGCCGGGATGGGATTCACTGGGACCGGAAGGGCGAGCGGAGGCCCTTCCTCAGGTTGGGGTTTGAGGGGAGCACCACGGGCGGAATGCTCTTCGCCAATCCCTGGTTGATTCCGATGGGGAATGAACTCTGGCTTTACTATACCGGTACGGCGCACACGCACGGCGCGCGGGCCGGTGCGCCTGTCAGAAACGGCCTCTTTCTTTCGACCATGCGCCGGGACGGGTTCGTCTCTCTGGATGCCGGGTATGGCGGAGGGGCATTCCGCACGCCTGTCCTGCAGTTTGCCGGAGATCGCCTGGAGGTCAATTTCGACGGGAGCGCGGGGGGATGGCTGAAGGTCGAGATCCAGGACGCCGACGGCAAGCCGTTACCGGGCTACGCGTTATCGGACGCAGACGGTCTGGTGGGAAACGGAATTCGAAAAACGATCACCTGGAAGGGGAGGACGGAGGTCGGTGGGCTGGCCGGCCGTCCCGTTCGACTGCGGTTCGTCATGAGAGACGCGAAGCTTTATGCGTTCCAGTTCCCGCTCTCCCGGGCGTGACGCGCAGCCGGTTTCCGGGGCGCACCGCGAAGCCTACTGCGTGATCCCGAGCGCCTCGTCGATCTCCGCCTGGTAGCCGTAGACCCGGCAGCCTTCGACATCCTCCATTTTGACCGCCCTTCCCGACCTGGAGGATTCGAGGATCGCGTAGAGGGCCGCCACGTCCTTCAGGCCCTCCTCACCGTCCACTTCTACCTTCGCTCCGGTCAGGATGGCCTCGGCCAGCTCGTGGTATTCGAGGGCGATCAGCTTCCCATCCACCTCCGGGTCGCCCTCCGTAATGCCCGACGGGAAGAGATGGTTTTCGAGTGGACTCAGCGTGAATCCGTCGGCCGCGTCCAACATGGCTTCCTGACTCATCTCTTCGCCTTGCAGAACCATGGAGACCCGATCTCCTCTCCCGCCGAACCCCTCGATCGTGCCGTTGCCGCCGCAGATACGCTGAAGGCTCAACGAAGTCTGCCCGCCCATGGCCATGATCCAGCTCACGGCGACACCGCTCCGCATCCGGAAGAGGGCCATGGACGCATCCTCGGCGTCCGCCCGCACTTCCGACGCCATGGACCTGAAGCGCTTTTGGTAGAAGGCAAAAGGGGACCGGAGCGACTGAGGTTTTTTCCTCACGGGCTCGAGCAGCCGTGCATCGCTGTAGACCTCCGCGATCTCACCGAGCTGATAGCGCACCATGTCCGCGAAGTGGATGCCCACGTCGAGCAGCTGGCCGCCGCGGACCTTCAGGTGCCTCCAGGGTGTGATGAGGATGGTGTTTCCCGGCCTGGCGTAGTGAAACATGGCGGCGTAGAGATCGCCGATCGCGCCATCCCGAAGGAGATGGTGGACGAGTCGGGCCGACGGGTCGCGTCTGTAGTTCTCGGCGACCGAGAGGATTCGCCCGCTTCGCGCGGCGGCGTCCAGCATCTTCCGGCACCCCCTCACGGTGATCGCCATCGGTTTTTCGACCATGACGTTCAGACCCAGATCGAGCGCCTGGCAGACGACGTCGTGGTGGGTCGAGGGATCGGTGACGACGTCCACCGCGCGGAGGTCCGGGACGCTGCGCGCCATGTCGTCGAGGCGGGTGAAGACCTCTGTCTTCACATCGAGCCGTTCACGGGCTTCGAAGGCGGCCATCTCGGCGTTTTCGCGCTTGATATCGCAAACCGCACACAGTTCGACGTTGTTGAACGGACTTTGCAGGAGGTGTTTCAGGCCGAGCAGGTGACGGGTCCCCATTCCGCCGCACCCGACCAGCCCCAGTCTGACTTTTTCCATCGTGTTCTCCCCGCTGCTACGGGTTACAGGAGGTGGGTGACCATCCCCCGATTGCGATTCTTGACAAGGGACGCGCGTTTTGTCTCCTTGTAGACTCGAATCCGGAAATCGACCTCACGGTTCAAATTTCGTGACCGGTTGCGTGAATCCCGGCTGCACGCGCTTCGCTTCATCGACCTGGAGAATCCGTGTCCACGACCGACCGCCCGAAGATCCTCGTGACGAACGACGACGGCCGGGATTCGCCCCTGCTGCGGTTTGTGATCGACGTGCTGAAGGAACGGGGCGACCTGACGATTCTCGTGCCGAAGGAGGAACAGAGCTGGACCTCGAAATCGATCACGCGCTTCGGATCCCTTCACCTTGAGCCGATATCGCTCGACGGCGGCCGTGTCTATTGTCTGGACGGAACGCCTTCCGACTGCACCAACCTGGGTATCTATCATTTGTACGAGGAGAAGCCGGACCTGGTCGTATCGGGGATCAACCTCGGTTTGAACGCCGGCATCGGGGCGTTTCTGGCATCGGGAACCGTCGGGGCCTGTCTCGAAGCGAACATCGCCGGGCTTCCCGCAGTGGCCCTGTCCCAGGAACTGGAACGGGGCGTGTTCAGGACCTGGGCGAAGGGGCGCGCGTTCCCCGAAGAGACGCTGGCAAGACTGCGGGAACAGATCTTCAGCCAGTTGGAGGAAGTGTTCGCCTGCCTGTTCCAGAGGGCGGGCTTCTGGAAGCAACCCGTGATGTGGAACGTGAACATGCCCGATCGTGCCGCCGCCGATTGCAAGGTCGTCATCACCTCACTGGCGTCCAACCGGTATGGATCCTGCTTCAAAGCCGAAGGGCGTCGATTCTATCACGAAGTCGATTTCTTCATGGCCGGCGGAGAGGAGAATACGGACGCGGAAGTCGTGAGCCGGGGACACGTCAGCATCACGCCGGTAGACATCAGGGAGCTGGGGCGGCGGTCTTCGTGAGCGGGCCAGCGGAACGGCGTCACGGAACGATGCACGCCCGCGTCACTTTCGTCGGGTCCCCTTCTCGTCCCCGCCATTCGGCCTGTTCGAAGGCCTCATCGATCTCTTCAAGGGGATAGACGTGGGAGATGACCTTGTCGAGCGGATATTTGTCGATATTCTTCTCCAGGAAGGAGATCGCTTTGGGGATGACCCACGGGTCATAGTGGACGATGCCCTGAATCTGCTTGAACCCCAGAGAGAGGGTCGAGGGGTCGAGATTCACCTCGCCCGGTGAGATGTTTCCGATCTCCAGATAAGTTCCGCCGTTCTTCAGCATCTCCAGGCCCTCGGGGATGACCTGGGGGTAGCCGACGAAGTCGCAGACGATGTCGGCCCCGCGGGATCGCGTGAGGTCTTTGACGAGATCGACCCGCGCTTTCACGGTTTCGTGATCCTGGAAGTTGACCGTGTGCGTGGCCCCGAATGCCGTCGCCAGCTGGAGGCGGCCGGGATGTCGATCGACGACGATGATCCGGTCCGCGCCCCGCTCTTTGGCGACGGCGGTGGCGTTCAGACCGAGGCCGCCGGCCCCCTGGATGACCACGGTGTCTCCGATTCTCAGACCGACCTTGTCAAATCCGTAGATGACCTGAGACAGGGCACAGTTCACCGGCGTCAGGGTCTGATCGCTCAGCCCGTCGGGGACCTTGAAGACGTAGTGGTTGGGTTTCAGGTAGTAGTAATCTGCATAGGCGCCCTTGAAATGGGGCCATACCTCCGGGGAAAGGGACGCGTGAAACCGGTTCGGGCAGGCGGCGCGGAGCCCCTCGAGGCAGGTCGCGCAGCGATTGCAGGGGAAAAAGTAACCGTACGTGATCCGGTCTCCCTCTTCCAGGGGGAGACCGAGTGAATCGGTGGAGACCCCCTGACCCAACTTCTCGACCCGGCCCACCATTTCGTGGCCCATGCAGCGTCCATCGGCGTCAAGACGAAGTCGCGGTTCCTGCTCACCCCGCCAGACGTGCAGATCCGAACCGCAGACCCCGCCTGACAGGATGCGAATGAGGATCGCGCCCGGCTCCGGGTCCGGCACGTCGTACTCCCGAATCTCAAACGGACCAAAATAGTTTCTGAGGAAGCCGAGGCGCCCCTTCATGGTGCCGCACCGATCCCTGTGTCGTTGCCACGTTTTTTGTCGTCGAGTGTTCCGAGTCCTTAACCTGAATCATTCAAAAAAAGGTCAGGAAAGTCACTCAGGGTTAGGAAAGTCACTCATGCTCTACTTTTCTTGCCGCCTGTATAGACCGGGTACATGGGTAACAGGTGTTCGGGTACATGGGTAACACTTTTTGGAGCGGGTTAAGTGGCTCCAGAGTCATCAAGATGGAACGCTCCAACACGCTGATTGCAGAAGTAGATCTCGACAAGTCCATCTGTAGTTGTAGGCCGAACCGCCACGGGAAATCCCTTTAGGGCACTGCTGACCTGAAGGCTTCTGCCTTCATACTCGAAGGAGCCATTCCAGCCGACGTTGCACACGTGATCGTCGGGGCCGTATTCAATCGCCGGAAGGCGACCGGGAAACGGACGCGGACTGGGCCGATACCGGCTCGCTGGAACCTCCAGTTTCAGGGCCTCGTGTGGGCGCTCGAAGTTATACACAGTTCGCCACCGGTCGAACTCACGCTGACACTGGGCCAGGCTCTTCCAGGGACGGTAGGCGATCAGCTCCGCTTTCAGGGTGCGGTGAAAGCGTTCGTCCTTCCCCTGGGTCTGGGGGTGATACGGACGACATCGAGTCAGACGGATGCCCAGTCGAATAAGCCATATCGAGATCTGTGTGACGGTTCCGCTTTTGGTCCCCCACCACGGAGCCCCATTATCGGTCAGGATGGAATCGGGCAATCCGTATCTTTCAAAGATCTGGGCTAATCGCGGTTGGATGGCGGTTCCTGTTTGACGGCCACAGGCTTCCAGCCCCAGGGCAAAGCGAGAGTGATCATCCAGCACTGTTAGCGGATGGCATTGGCCGCGGTGCAGCGGAAAATGTCCCTTGAAATCCATCTGCCACAGCGCATTCGGTGTCGGGTGCTCGAAGCGCTGCCAGGCCAGGCGCTGCTTTGACTCTGCAGGATCCACACGTCCTCGGCGTCGGAGGATTTCTGTGATCGTGCTGGGCGCGGGGAGGGCCCGTTCCCCTAGATCCTGCAACCGACGACGGAGCTTCCGCGCACCCCACACAGGGTGGGCATCTCGGAGCCGTAGGATCTTGTCTTCGACCTCTTTGGAGGTTCGAAGGGGCATCCTCCGGGGACGTCTGCTACGGTCCTCCAGGGCAGACATCCCGTGCGTTTTAGAGCGCTTCAGCCACTTGTGGCCGGTCTTGCGGCTGATCCCAAACCGGCGACATAGTTCACTGATATTGGCCCCTTCACGCTGAGCAAACGTGACAAATTCTGTTCGAAGAAAGACGACGGACACCTCCTGCCAAGGCATTGTAGACCCCCCTTTCCGGAGTCTACAATAGGACAATGAGGTGTAACCCATGTCCCCGAACAGGTGTTACCTATCTGTCCGGTCTGTACACCGCCCAAGAAAAGTAGACAAAAGAAGGGCTCCCCTCAAACGCCGGGGAGGCTCGGGCCGTGGCGACTCAACCTCACTGGAAGCAACTGGCACCGCGAAAGGAATGAACTCCTCCCCCCGCCTTATGCCCACTGCGGGACCCGCCCCCACGCCGCGAATTTCCATTCGCCCCCACATCCGCCCCCGCACCCGACCCCGTCCCACAGAGGGCCCTAACCCCTGGGGAGGAGAAACACCGACGCAGCCAGAGAGCCGAAACGCCACGGCCCCGATGACATCTGGCCCCGAATAAATCTGAAAAATTTGCGTAAATACTCGGCTTTCCAGTTATTGCACCAAAAACGGATTGTTCTACATAAGACGATGGAAATTTTTTCAGCAAATTTATGAATTATTAACCTACGGATTTTGAGACCGAAAGCAACAGAAGCAAACAGGCATCCACTCCGGCGACGCCGCCTCGATCCGGATTTTCTCTTGATGTCCCGCCTTCCTCGCGATATTATTAACACAGTCTTACGGATCCGCCGGAGCCCGGCCATCTCTTTCGGACCGCAGGATTTCCTGCCTGATCGATTCGGGAAATCCGCCGGTCCACCCCGTGCTCAGGGGTCTGATCCGACGGTCTGAGTCCCGGAAGTCGCCGACCCTCAAGGTCATGAGGAGGCCACGCAAGATGCCGAAAAAATACTGGCTCATGAAATCAGAACCGGACGAGTTCTCTTTCGATGACCTCAAATCGGAGCCCGACTCGACGGCCTACTGGGACGGGGTGCGCAACTATCAGGCCAGAAACTTCATGCGCAATGAGATGAAAAATGGAGACCTCGTCCTGTTTTATCACTCCAACTGCAACCCGCCCGGCGTCGTCGGGATTGCCGAGGTCGTCAAGGAAGCCTACCCGGACCACACGGCCTGGGATCCGAATGACAAACATTTCGATCCGCGGTCGACGAAAGACAAACCGATCTGGTTCATGGTCGAAGTCCGATGGAAGCAGGCATTCAAACGGTTCGTATCGCTTCGAGAGTTGAAGGCGACGCCGGAATTGAAAGACATGAAAGTCGTGCAGCGGGGGCAGCGTCTGTCCGTCCAACCGGTGACCCGTGACGAATTCGACAAAGTATGCCAGATGGGTTCGGCGTAGTCCGATCTTCGCAAAGCCCGGTACTCACGAGAGAACCCGGGGGACGCTTCCGTCGGCGCCGGACGTTCGAAGGCCGGCTTCCTCGTCCACCGCCACGACCGGTTTCAAACCTGCAGGAAGTCGAATGGACTGATGTCTGATCCGGTAAAAAAACTGTTTCTTCTGGACGGGATGGCGCTGGCCTATCGAAGCCACTACGCCATGCTCAGAAACCCGCCCACGACGTCCACCGGTATGAACACGGCGGCCGTCTTTGTCTTCACGAATACCCTCCTGGACATCGTGCGGAACGCCAAACCGACCCATCTGGCCGTCGTCTTCGACACCCCCGAGCCCACCCACCGTCATCGCATTTATCCGGAATACAAAGCCCAGCGCGACGCCATGCCCGAAGACCTGAGCGCGGCGATGCCATACCTCTTCAGGCTCTGCGACGCCTTCAACATGGACGTGATCAGAATTCCGGGATGGGAGGCGGACGACGTCATCGGCACGCTGGCCGAGCAGGCTGAAGCGGAGGATTTTCGCACCTTCATCGTGACGCCTGACAAAGACTTCGGACAACTCGTCTCTGAGAAAACGGTCCTCTGCAGGCCGGGTCGAACGAGCGGCGGCATGGATATCCTGGGCACGGAACAGATTCTGGAGCGGTGGAAGATCGGCAGCGTTCAGCAGGTCGTCGACATCCTCGGCCTGACGGGCGACGCCAGCGACAACGTTCCCGGCGTCCCGGGTATCGGGGAAAAAACGGCGCAAAAGCTGATTGCAGACTACGGAACGGTGGAGAATCTGCTGAATCACCTCGACTGCCTGAAAGGGAGACAGAAGGAGAACCTGTCTCTCCACCGCGACCAGGCGCTCCTGTCCAAGCGCCTGGTGACGATCGAAAGACAGGTGCCCCTGGAAGTCAAGCCGAGCGATCTCGAGCTGAAGCGCTGGAACGAGGCGGCTTTGAAGGCCCTCTTCAGGGAACTCGAATTCAACGCGCTGGGGAAGCGGTTGTTCAAAGACGACTTCGACGCGGACCCTGCTTCGGTAGGGGAAGAAGCCGGGAATAAACTCAGAACGATTCGGGATACGCCCCACGACTACAGGCTCGCGGACTCGAAAGAGAAGCGGGAAGATCTGATCAAAGCGCTGTCCGAACAGAAGGCGTTCTGCTTCGACATCGAGACCACGAAGCTGGACGCGAAGGCGTGCGGTCTGGTCGGTCTTGCGTTCTCTTTCAAGCCCCATTCCGGCTTCTACGTGCCGCTTCCAGAAGATCGAGAGGGCGCGATCAGGATGCTCGAGGCGTTTCACGGGGTCTTTACGGACCCGGACATCGCCAAGATCGGACACAATCTCAAGTTCGATTTGAGCGTCTTGAGGTGGCACGGCCACCGCGTGGAAGGGCCCCTCTACGACACGCTGGTGGCGGCGCATCTGGCCGTTCCCAACCTCCGCCGGAATCTGGACGCCCTTTCCCAGGCCCTGCTCCGATATCGGCCGATGCCCATCTCGGACCTGATCGGTGAGAAAGGGAAAGACCAGTTGAGCATGCGGGATGTCTCCGCCGAACGGGTGGCGGAATATGCCGCGGAAGATGCAGACATTACGTTCCAGCTTTGGGGCGTGCTGCGATCCAGGCTGGACGAGACGAACCAGAAGAAGGTCTTCAGTGAAGTGGAAAGTCCTCTGATCCCGGTTCTCGTCGACATGGAGTACCACGGAATACGTCTCGACGTGGAGGTGCTGGAAATCCTCTCGGAGGCGTTGGGGCGTGAGATCGATCGGACGGCGGGAAGGATTTTCGAACTTTCGGGCGAGGCGTTCAATCTGAACTCGCCCAAGCAGATGGGCACCATTTTCTTCGAGAAGCTCAAACTCGACCCGCACGCGAGGCGGACGCAGAAGACCAAACAGTATCAGACGAATGAAAGGGTGCTGACCCGTCTGGCCAACCGGCATGAGATTGCCCGGAAAGTGCTTCAGTACCGGGAATCCACGAAGCTGAAATCAACTTACCTGGACACGTTGCCGGGATCTGTCTTTTCCGAGACCGGTCGCGTCCATACGACGTACGAGCAGGCCGTCACCGCAACCGGGCGGATGCAGTCCAGCAACCCCAACCTTCAGAACATTCCGATTCGGGGCGAGCAGGGCCGTGAGATTCGCAAGGCGTTTGTGTCCCAGGAGGGTTATCTGCTCATGTCCGCGGACTATTCACAGATAGAACTGCGGATCTCCGCCGAGCTGAGCGGCGACGAAGGGATGCTGCAGGGGTTTCAAAACGAAGAGGATATCCACAACACGACCGGCATGAAGATCTACGGCGTGGATGAGGCGGACCTGACGCCCGAAATGCGACGAAAGGCCAAAACGGTCAACTTCGGCATCATCTACGGAATCTCCGCCTTCGGGTTGGCGGACCGGTTGGACGTCAGCCGGGTGGAAGGGGCGAGCCTGATCGATCAGTACTTTGAGCAATATCCCGGCGTCAGGGACTACATGGACCGGACGATCGAGTTTGCGCGGGAGAACGGCTACGTGGAAACCATCACGGGCCGCCGCCGCTACCTTCCGGATATCCATTCACGCAACGCGATCGCCCGGAAGGCGGCCGAGCGCAACGCCATCAACTCGCCCATACAGGGCACGGCCGCGGACATGATCAAGATCGCGATGATCAAGATCCACGGGGCCTTTCAGGAGCGCGACCTGAAAACCAAGATGCTGCTCCAGGTACACGACGAGCTCGTCTTCGATCTGCACCGGAGCGAAGCCGATGTCGTGCCCGGCCTGGTCAAAGAGGCGATGTTGACCGCGATCCCGATGAAGGTCCCGATCGTCGTGGAGGTCGGTTTCGGGGAAAACTGGCTGGACGCGCACTGACGGGCCGGCGATCAATCCTCTCCCTTCAGCGACTTTCCCCACCGAACCGCGGAAAACCCGAACTTGTCCCTCAGCGAGTCCAGGGTCTTCTGAAGTCGTTCATCCCTCTCCGCGTCCGACTCCCAAAGCGTCAGCTGGCGTTCCTCGGGGCCGAGCCGGCTCGCGCTCACGCCCAGCAGACGGACCCTCTGGTCCGGATGCCATACCTGCTTGAGGAGCTGCTTGACACAGTCGTAGATCGGGGTGTCGAGGTTCGTCGGCGTTTTCAGAGTCATTTGCCGGGAAAGCGTCGAGAAATCGGGAAGGCGATACTTCAGAGAGATCGTGCGGCAGGTCAGACCTTCATTTCGGAGCCCTCGGCCCACACCTTCGGAGAGTGAGCGCAGCGTTGCGTGCAGGACTTCAGGATCGCCTACATCCTGAGCAAAAGTCGTCTCCTTGCTCACCGATCGAGTCTCTCTATCGGCTTCCACCACGCTGTCGTCGATCCCTCGCGCGTGCTGTTTCAAGCTGCTTCCGTAGACGCCGAGAACCCGGACGAGCTCCGCTTCGGAGACTTCGAGCAGATCCTGGACGATTCGAATGCCCCGCCCCTTCAGAAGGTCGGCCGTCTTCGGCCCGACGCCCCAAAGGGCGCGAACCGGCAGTGGCGCCAGGAAGGCGGCCTCCTGTCCGGGGGGGACGACCATGATCGCGTTCGGGGGACCGGCCGTCTTCGCGGCCGATTTACCGATGTTGTTGGCGATCTTCGCGACCCTCTTGTTCGAGGCAACGCCGAGGGAATTCGGCAGCTTGAACGTTTCCAGGATCGAGTTCTGGAGGTCCCGGGCGATTCCTGCGCCCGACTTGTGACTCGAGGAGACATCCAGGAAGGCTTCATCGATCGATACCTGTTCGACGAGTGGCGTCAGGTTCGTGAGCGTTCGCATCACCTCGTTGGAGATCCTTTCGTAGTCGCCGTGTCGGCTCGAAACGATGACCAGACCCGGACAGAGCTTGACGGCGCGGGCCATGGGCATCGCGGAATGAACCCCATGCGTTCGGGCGGCGTACGAGCAGGAGGCCACGACCCCGCGGTCTTCGGGACGTCCGCCGACCGCGAACGGTTTGTCCCTCAGCGAGGGCGTGTATTGTTCCTCAACCGCGCAAAAGAAGGCGTCCAGATCGAGGTGAATGATCTTTCGAGGGCCCGAAATTCTGTTTTTCCCTCCCTCGTCAACCGTTAAATTAAACAGCATGCATACCCTTTGAGCCGCCGGGGCGCGGCGTTTCAAATCTAGACAAATGACCGGGCGCGAACAAGGCGCCCAGACATCCGTCTCTCCTGGTCGGCGCGCATCTCCAGCCCTGTCTCATCGCGATCCGTCGCCCGCGCGACCGGGAACTTCAGCCGCCTGGACAGATCGCCCCGGAACGCATCGACGACGAAACGTCCGCGCGCAACCCCTGGACCGCCGCTGGAGTGACAAGAACCGTGGATCGTCCGCCCGAATCAACGTTCCGAATCCGGTCGCGTGCGGCACGCCCCCGCAGGGCCCCGGTTTCGCTATGGGCCCTTTTGGTTCTCCTTCTGACGTGGGTCGCGAACGGGTGCGGCGAACCCGCTCCGCCCGGGGACGGTCTCTCCGATCACCAGCTGGCAGACCTGGTCTGGGAGGCGATCCAGCTTCAGGAGAGATACGCCGGTCGTCCGGACAGCCTGGCCGCGGAGAGAGACAGGCTCTTCGAGCGATTCGGCGTGACTCGGGATGACTTGGAACGCGAAATCGATCTTAAGGAGAGTTGGGAGGCGGTCCTCGGAAACCTGGACGAGAGACTGCGCGCCGAGAAGGAAAAGAAGAAGCGAGGATCAGCAGTCGACACGTTGCGTCATTGATTGAACCAGCCGAAGATTCTCGTGATGTCACCCAGCGTGACGTAGAGCATCACAAAGAGCAGAAAGGCAAACCCCGCGCGCTGCAGGACTTCCTTGTGTCTTGCGGAGAGCGGGCGCCGCATCGCCGCTTCGACCGTCAAAATCATCAAGTGCCCGCCGTCCAGCATCGGAATCGGAAGCAAGTTGAGAATGGCCAAATTCACGCTCAGGAGCGCCATGAACGAGAGCAGAGCTTCCCACCCCTGACGGGCACTTTCGCCCGCCATCTGCGCGATCATCACCGGACCTGCAAGTGCACGCCCCGACGCTTCCCCCGAAAGAAGCTGCTTTATGAACAGGAAAATGGCCGTCGTAAATCGCAGCATCTCGTTGCCGCTTCCGAGCACCGCCTTGCCAAACCCGACAGGCGTGCGCGACATGCCGATGCCGATCCTCCCGACCGTCTTCCCCTGCACCTCTTCCGCGCCCGGCGTGATTTGAATCGCGTATTCCACGCCGTCTCGAAGCCACCGAATCTCGATTTCCTGCTCAGGGCGGGCGGAGATTCTTTGACTCATCTCCCACCACTGGGCCACCGGAACGCCGTCCACGGACACGATCCGGTCGCCCGGGAGAAGCCCGGCCGTTTCCGCCGGACGCCCAGAAAGCACGGAGCCCGCGGTCGATGGGATGAATGGATCGATCCCGAGTGACGTCGCGTCCGCGTCAACGCTCACGGAGACGACAAACGAGCGTTCCTCCCGGAGCACCTCCAGAACGGCCTGCTTGCCTCGGGCGTCCGCAAGCGCCTGGCTCAGCTCCGCCCAGTCCTCAACCTCCCGCCCCGAAACCGAGATGATCCGGTCGCCCGGCCGGACGTCGGCCGTCTTCAACGGAGACTCGGCCGTGAGTCTGCCGATACGAGTCGAGTTCAGGAAGGCGTATTCGCCCGCCCCGATACGAACCGCCAGGATAATCAGGAACCCGAGCAGGAAATTCATGAAGGGCCCCGCCGCCATCACCCCCATCTTCACCCAGATCGGCTTTGATTGGAACTCCCACGGCCTGCCTTGCGGCGCGCCGTTCCCGAAATCGTCCATACCCGCCACTTTCACGTAGCCGCCGATCGGGAGCCACGAGATACAGTACTCCGTTTCGCCGACCGTGACCCCGAAGGCCTTCGGCGGAAACCCGAGGGAAAACCGCTCCACGCGGATACCGGCCCGCTTGGCAACGAGGAAGTGCCCCAGCTCGTGAACGAACACGAGGACGCCAAGCACAAACACGAACGAAATGAAAGTAATCACGGCTCGTAGGATCCTATCCGGGAATGAGCGACGATCGCGCTATCGCGCTCAGGCCAGTTTTGAAACAAAACCTCTTGCCGTCTCTCTGCCCCAGCGATCCGCCTCGAAGAGCGCATCCAGATCGCCGCAGGCGTCATTCCGGTGCGCATCCAGCGTTCGCCGAATCACGCCGGCAATGTCCATAAACCCGATCTTGCGGTCCAAAAAAGCGTATGTGCCAATTTCGTTTGCCGCGTTCAGCACGGCCGGCGCCGTTCCTCCGGCCCGAGCGGCCTCGTAGGCCATGCCCAGACAGGGAAACCGGTTGAAGTCGGGGGCAAAAAAGGTCAACTCGCCCACCTGAGCCAGATCGAGAGGCGCGATGGACGTCGGCAGTCTTTCGGGATGGGTCAGCGCCTGCTGGATCGGCAGCCGCATGTCGGGCGTGCTCAGATACGCCGTCATTCCGCCGTCGACGAACTCGATCAGGCAATGTACGATCGACTGTCTGTGAATCACGACATCGATCTGATCGATCGGGAGCCCCAGGAACCAGCGGGCCTCGATGACCTCGAACCCCTTGTTCATCAACGTGGCCGAGTCGATCGTGATCTTGGATCCCATCTCCCAGGTAGGATGACGCAACGCGTCTTCCGGCGTCACCCGAGTCATCTCTTCGAGAGAATGCCCGAAGAACGGACCCCCGGAGGCCGAGAGCAGGATCCGTTTCACGTCGGCGCCGACAGACCCTTGGAGCGTCTGCCACAGCGGGGTCAGCTCGCTGTCCAGGGGGATCAACCTGACCCCGTGCCTGGCCGCGAGGTCGGTCACGAAATGCCCCGCCACGACGAGCGTCTCCTTGTTCGCAATCGCAACGTCTTTCCGCGCCTCGATGGCAGCCAGCGTAGGCCTGAGCCCCGCCCCCGCCGCGAGGCCGTTCAAGACGAGATCGACGTCTGATCCCGTTGCGAGCTGCAGGAGCCCGTCGGATCCGCCAAGCACCTCTATGCCCAGCGCGCGGAATCGGGAAGCGGCCGCCGCCGTAACTTCGTGCAGGCAGACCTGTTTCGCGCGAAAACGCGAGGCCTGTTCGCAAAGCAGATCCACGTTCGTTTTGGCGCTCAGACCGACGACCCGGAACCTGTCCCCCAGACGCGCAAGCACGTCCAAACTGTTTCTTCCAATCGACCCGGTAGAGCCGAGGAGGGCAACCTGAATCGCCATATGCCTTACTCACGAAAGCTGCGGGACGGGTTCGTGCCCCTCACGGAGGGGTCTGGGGCAGTAGAGACAGATAGAGATAGACGAGCGGAAAGACGAACAGGAACCCGTCGAACCGGTCCAGGATGCCGCCGTGCCCGGGAATGAGATTCGAACTGTCTTTTATGCCGGCGCGACGTTTGATCATCGACTCCAAAAGGTCTCCGACGAGCGATCCGAACCCGACCAGGACCGCCAACCCGACGCCGATCCAGAATGTAACGACGTTGAAGATCAGCGAACCGGCCATCACCGCAGCCACACCGAAAAACAGCCCTCCGATGAATCCTGCGTCCGTCTTTCCCGGACTGATTCGCGGGAACGGGCGATGCCGGCCGAACATTCGACCCGAAAAGTAGGCCCCGATGTCCGTCGACCATATGCCCACGAGAATGATGATCGCGACCGGGGCAGCCTTGGGGTTCGCGTCTCCCGGGCCGGGGAAGTTCCGGACCATGAGGCTGAAACTTCCCAGGAACCCGACGTAGAGAACCCCTCGAAGGGTCGAAACCGCGTGACGGATGGAGAGCCTTTCCAGTCTCTCGGAAAGGAACGGTATGGAGGTGATGACGAGGAGCGCAGCGAAAAGCATCGACAGGGCGTCCATCCGGTAGCGAAAGACCAGAAGGCACCAAACCAAAGAGGCCGCAATCCCAAACGGGGTCCAGGGTTGCAGCCCCCGCCGCGCCTCCATTCTGTAGAACTCCCAAGTCCCGCCGGCCAAGAGAAGGCAGAGCCCGGCGATGAGAGGAATCCCGCCAAACCAGAACAGTGCCACCAGAATCGGACCGAAAACCGCTGCTGCGACAACCCGCCGGTACAACCCTGATTGCTCCGACAAACGCGCTCCTCACCCCCGAACTTGAGAACGGTGTTCAGGCGGTGGAAAGGTCGACACGGTCCAAGTGTCCGTTTCCCCGTTCCGCCGCCTTGCCCGAATCGATCTGGGCGCTCGTGCGTCCGAATCGACGTTCGCGAGACTGGTAGACCCGGATGGCTTCATAAAGGTGATGGCGTCTGAAATCGGGCCACAGGACCGGCGTAAACCAGAGCTCGGTATAGGCACACTGCCAGAGCATGAAATTGCTCAATCGCATCTCGCCACTCGTCCGAATCAACAGATCGGGATCCGGAAGATCTGCCGTGTAGAGGGAGGAGGAAAACGCCGCTTCGTTGATCTGATCCGGCCTGAGGACACCCTGTTCAACCGCCTCCGCAATCCGCCTGACGGCATCGAGAATCTCGCTTCGACCGTCGTAACTCAGAGCGAGGTTCAGTCTGAGACCCGTATTCCCGGTGGTTTTATCGATGGCGAAAAGCAGGGCACGTTTGGCCTGTTTCGCGAGCCGCTCCGTATCGCCCGTGGCCATCAGCCTGACGTCGTTCTTGTTAAGCTCGTTCAACTCTTCAGAGCAGGCGTCTCGGAGGAGTTGCATCAAAGAGAGCACTTCCATCCAGGGACGCTTCCAGTTGTCCGTGCCGAACGTGAAAAGCGTGAGAATCTCGATCTCAAGCTCTCCGCAGGCCCGCACGATATCCCGGACGGACTCGCGCGCGGATCGGTGTCCGGCGCTCCTGGGCAGCCCCTGCTTCTCGGCCCAACGCCCGTTCCCATCCATGATGATCGCCACGTGTCCGGGCACGTTGCCGTTCGCCTTCAAGGCCCTTTGGATGTCAGCGTCCCGAGGATCCATGTCTCATCCCGCATTGCCACGAAAAGACCTTGATCCACCTTCAAGATCTTGCAGCTTATAAATTTCGCAATTATTTAAGTTTAAGGCCTACCCAACCCCGCCTTTATCCTGAATTGATATCAAGGCCCATGATTTCAAATAATTTATCCCGCAATTCAACCCCCAAGACCTTAAGGACCGCTTTGACTTCAATGCCCTTGTCAAAAGCACAAGAATGCACATTCGTAAATTGTTCATGAGTTTGATCCAGATCAACTCCTTGAACGTAAGAGAAGCAAAGTTCTTGAATCTCATACTTGCTCTTTCCTTCAACTTTTTCACGCAATTTTGGAGCAATCTGCTCAGCCCATTCCGTGGCATTGATGTATTCGGAAATCTCTTCTCCAAAATCCGTTAGATGGAGTGGGCTTTCTCCAGCAACAGGAACGGGTGGGGGTAGGCGTTTGAAGATTTCCAGAATCTGTTCACCGATCTTTTTTACATCTTTACTGAGCTCTTCCGTTAACTCTCTAACCTTATCGATGCTTTCGACCCACCTGCCCAGTTTAAAGACAAGACCACCCACAGCCAGAATAACCGCTATGAGAGTTAAGTTGTTGAGGATCCAATCGCCCATTGCAATACCTCCCTGGGCACGAGGGGGAAAGAAACATTTCAATGGGCAAAAGAACTACAAACTCAACGTTGTGCGGGATTTTAGGCAGACTGGCCAAGAATCAATATACGCAATTATAAATTTCACAATCGCACAGCCCAAAGTCAAGCGAACTTTATGCCTGATCTCCGGCCGACTTGACATTCCCGGGGCGCGAAGGTATTATTCGCGTTCAGGACCTGCGCATGGGTGGAACAAGGTTGAGATCGGAAAAGCGACACATCCGCAAACGTTTGCTCGAAGAACGCGAGCGGCTGGGGGCCGCCCAGGTTCGGCAAAAAGGGGTGGCTGCGACCCGACGGCTGATGGAAAACGATCTCTACCGGCGAGCCCATTGCTTGAGCTGCTATGTTTCCGTCAAAAACGAAGTCCACACCCACGCGCTGATTCGCTCCGCGATCCACGCGGGCAAGCGCGTCGCCGCGCCCGTGTTGACCTCCCGACCGGGCGAGATGATCCATCGAGAGGTGCACGGCCTCGAAGACCTGGAACTGACCCGGTTCGGGCTTCTGCAGCCGCCTGAAAAGGAAGGAATACCGGTCTCCGTCGACGCGTTCGACCTGATTGTCGTTCCGGTCGTCGCCTTCGACCGAAGAGGGTATCGCATCGGGTTCGGCGGCGGTTACTACGACCGGTTTCTGGCCGCCGCATCCGCTCCGAGCGTGGGTTTGGCCTACGACTTTCAGACCGTGGATCGCATTCCTTCAGAACCGAACGACGTGCCCCTCGACAGGGTCTTCACGGAGACCTTCACCTACCGCGCCACCGACTAGAGCATCTCTATAGAATCTGGCAGAGGGGAAGACGTCCGCAGGGTACGTAAGCCCTGGTAGCGTTCCAACCGCCGCGCCGACCCTCGTCCAGGTCCGCCTGGTGGACCCAGTTCCGAATGGCCTGCGCCGACGGCTCAAACTCCCGACTGAGTTCCCCCGGACTGCGCCCAGAGCGCACCAGCGCCACCATCTGTTCACGGAACTCGGCCGGATAAGGACAATGCATCTTTGGCATCGTGGACTTCTCCTTTCTAACCCAAAATATCGGGTGTCCACGAAAACGGGTCAACTCCACTCAGTTCTCCGAGGCTTCGATGACCATAGGCGCAGCGGCTACCGGATCATCGTTATCCGAAATTAGCGAGGGTTTGATGGGGACCTTGAGCTTCGTGGTCTCCGAAGACTTCGAGCAACTTGACAGCACTGATATCAATCTGACGAACGTGACTTTCTCACTTGGCGATGGCACTTTGCTGGAGACCGCACGAAGTGGCAGCCTCACATTGAGTGCCGAAATAGCACTCGTTGGTGATTTCGATGGTGACGCTTCCGTTGGTTTCTCCGATTTCCTTCAATTCGCTCAAGCGTTTGGAAAAAAGTCTACGGACGCTGGTTTTGATTCAAGGTTGGATTTGGACTCGGATGGCGAGGTGGGTTTCTCAGACTTCCTGCTGTTTGCAGCAAACTTCGGAACAACTGCTTGATACCCGTTCGCTCTATTTATCTATGGCGATCTTGATTTTGCCGATCTCCGCAGCTGTTTTGCGCTATGTGCTGAATTTGGCTGAGCCAGTAGCCAAGATTGAAGGTATGCTGGAAGGAAATGAGCAATGAAAAGGATATTCGCATTTCCGATGCTTGTGCTGCTGAACTTTGCAACACCCATCGTTAGCGTTGCACAAGCCGTGTCAGAGTTGACCATGGACGTGCTCTATCTGGATGGGAGGAATTCCTATGTAGAACTGCAGCCAAATATATTTGATCAGGCACAAGAGGCTACCATAGAAGCATGGGTAAAATGGGAGAGATTCAATAATTGGTCACGTGTGTTGGATTTTGGACGGCAGAGAAACGCCATTCTTGTCACGAACGAAAAGACAAAGTCAAAGATAAATTATAGAATCTTTGACAAAAGAGCGAAAGAGTACGGCGTGGAGGCCAAGAACGTCGTCAGTAGCAACGCTTGGTACCACATTGCAGTTGTTGCCGGCTTTGGTGGCATGAAATTTTATATCAATGGAAGGCTCATTGGCAGCGATAAATATGAAGGAGGTCTTGATGTAGTTGCAGGAGGGCGTAACTATATTGGGAAATCCAACTGGCCAACAGATGAGTTGTTCCAGGGATACATTGCTGAATTTAAGGTTTGGAACGTAAGACGTTCTCACACAGAAATTAAGTCAATGATGAATCGCCTTTTGACAGGAAGAGAGCAAGATTTGGTTGGATATTGGCGCTTCAACAGGAGGGAAGGCCAAAGGATACCAGATGACGGTCCAGAAAGTCATGCTGCGACTTTGATTGGAAATGCTCGTTTGGTAACTGTACCTGCCATTTCTAAACTCTTGGTGCCTGGAGAGTTAGAAAAGGTGGCAGAAAAACACTATAAGGCTGCTAAGGAAGCGTTTGAGACTAGCAATTACCAGAAAGCAATTGAGGAATTTACGAACGCTGTAGCCCACGTTGCAGATTATAAAGATTCTAAGGCATTGACTGCATCAAGTTTCTATGCCTCAGGTCAGAACAAACTGAGACAGAGATTGTATAGAGCGGCGTACGATGATTTCAATTCTGCTTTAAACACAATACCTGGTTATAAAAATGCTTCCGCTAAGATGCAAGAGGCTCTTGAAAATGGGCGTTACCGCGTTGCTGTGTATCCTTTTAAAACCAGCGTATATGGCGCTAATGCTGATTTGCTCTACCAGACAATGCTTATGGATCTAATGAATTACAAATCGCCATTTGTTGAATTTGTTGATCAAGGTACGCTGAATATGTTGTTTGCGAATCAGGGGATCAACTTGGGAGTTGTAGATCCTATACAAACCTTGAAAGCAGCTAGGTCGTCAAATATACGGGCTGTGATAGTGGGAAACATCTTAACTGCATCTATAGACAAATCGTCACCAGATAGAAGGGGCCAAACGGCATTTCAAGTAGTTGAGCAAGAGTATTATGATGGTGAAAAAAAGAAAAAGCGAAAAGTTCCAACTTCTAGAAAAACCTATTATCTCATATCCAAACAAATGCAGGTCAGTTGTGAAGTAAGCTACAAGATATTGGATACAGTTACTGGGAGTGTTTTGAAAAGTGATGTTCTCTCGGAGAAAGATTCCGACGCTGTGGAATATGCTGGAGTTGACCCGTTTTCGTGGACAGCCGATATTTTGAGTCAGAAAGGAGAAGTCCACGATGCCAAAGATGCATTTTCCCTATCCGGCCGAGTTCCGCGAACAGATGGTGGCACTGGTGCGCTCTGGGCGCAGTCCGGGGGAACTCAGTCGGGAGTTTGAGCCGTCGGCGCAGGCCATTCGGAACTGGGTCCACCAGGCGGACCTGGACGAGGGTCGGCGCGGTGACGGTTTAACGACGTTAGAGCGTGACGAGCTCAGGAAGCTCCGCCGGGAGAATCGTCAACTCCGTATGGAGCGGGAGATCCTGGCAAAAGCAACAGCCTGGTTCGCTCGGGAGACCGACTCAGTCCCCCGGAAGTCTACGGGTTCGTGAAAGCCAACCAGGCCCACTATCCGATCGCCACGATGTGCCGTGTGCTGGAGGTCTCCACCAGCGGCTACTATGCGTGGCGCAAGCGTTCCCTCTCCTCCAGAGAACAAGAAGATAGGGTCTTGACACGGCGCATTACTGAGATTCACAAGGGCTCCCGCCGCACCTATGGGGCACCCAGGGTGACCGCCGAACTGCGGGCTCAGGGCGACTTTGTGGGTAAAAAGCGCGTCGCACGGTTGATGCGTGCAGCCGGTCTTGCCGGCGTGAGTCGCCGCAGGCGCTCTCAGACGACTCGTCGGGACAGAAATGGCCGCGTGGCTCCTGATCTGGTGGATCGGGACTTCACGGCCGACGGAGGGGACCAGCTGTGGGTGGCCGACATCACCTACATCCCCACTTGGGCCGGCTTCCTCTACTTGGCCGTGGTGCTTGATGCCTTTAGCCGCCGTGTCATCGGCTGGGCGATGGCGACGCATCTGCGCACCGAGCTGGTTCTGGACGCCTTGAACATGGCCATCGCTCAGCGGCACCCCGAAGAGGTGATCCACCACTCCGACCAAGGGACCCAATACACCTCGATCGCCTTCGGGCTCCGCTGCCAGGAAGCGGGGATCCGCCCCTCCATGGGGTCAGGCGGGGACTGCTACGACAACGCCCTTTGTGAGAGCTTCTTCGCCACGCTCGAATGCGAGCTCCTCGACAGACACCGTTACCGAACACAACACGAGGCCAAGATAGCTGTATTCGATTTCATCGAAGGATGGTATAATCCACATCGACGTCACTCAGCCCTCGAATACGAGTCTCCCCTCAGTTTCGAGAAGAACACACGGGCCGCTGGCTAACGCCAAACCCTAAACCGTCCACCAAACCGGGGTAAGTCCATGCTGAGTACAATGGCGACCTGAGCTATCTATGGGTAGAGCAAAAGGCTTGGCCTTGGAGTAAGGAAGCAAGTTATGAGGCACTTGGCAATGTTGAGCGGAGATTCAATGCAAGACGGGATTTGAAGGATGGCAACATTATGATGACAGATATGATCAAGCGACTTGCTCTAGACATTTCAGATAATGCAATGAACTTTCTGGATTCTTTATCTCCTACACCAATGAAAGCCGTACAGAAAGCTTCTTCCTCTCAGGCGAATCTTGCGCAAGGCTGGAAAAAGACTGATGGTGGGGAATTCGCTTATAGCAACTTCAACTCAGTAAAGGCAGTGGTTGGAATGTCTGTATTTGGCGAAGTAAGAAATCTAGCAGGTAAGAAATTTAGCTTTGTTGGATTCATGGTGACGATCAGGGACGGCCAAGGTACCATTGTCAATACCGGGACAAACTTGATCCAAAACTTCAAAGCTGGTGAAACCAGAACATTAAGATTTGATTACATTCATACTGATCAGAATCAGATGAAGGACTTTGAACTGGAGATTCAGTCCCTCGTGGACTAAAGAACCAATGGTCACCGTTGGATACGAGGCAAATCTCTCATGACTTGCACGTCTGAGGACATCGAAGCACTGTTGCTGGACAATGACGGCATCGAGAGTATCGAGGCGCATCTGGGTGGCTTCAACATCTTCGAAGCGATCGGGCACACCCGCTCCGAAGAACGCCATTCTGATTTTCTCGCCTTCCTTCTCGACCCGAATGGATCTCATGGTCTCGGTCCGGAGTTTATCTCTCGGTTCGTCATCGAAGCCATCAAGAAGGTGATGCCGCCTGAGCCCAGACCTCTGTCCCTGAGCGAGGTCGCACTGATGGATCTCGAAGGCTGTCTCGTGCTGCGTGAGTTCCACCGAGTCGATATCCTGTGCATCGACGAGACGCAGCAATTTCTGCTGGCGATCGAGAACAAGGTCGGGACAGGCGAACATTCCGACCAATTGAAACGATACCGCTCGTTTCTGGAGACCCAGTATCCGAATTTCCGCCGCGTCCTGGTCTACCTAACCCCCGACAAGGACGCACCGTCCGATGAAGCCTATGCACCGGTCGGCTACGGTGAGGTTCTGTCGATTGTGGAGAATCTTGCCAAGAAGCACGCAGGGAGCTTGGGCAACGCCGTTGCTATCGCCTTGAATCACTACGCTCGCATGTTGAGGAGAAACATCGTGACCGACGAACTCGTGAATATTGCGAAGGCCATCTACCGGAAGCACAGGACCGCGCTCGATTTCATTTTCGAGCAGCGGCAGGACGACCAGCTCGAGATCAGCGAGTGTGCTGCCGAACTCGCGTCAAAGGACGGACGGGTCGAAGTGGTGAAACGCGTGAAAACCTACATCGACTTCTTTCCAAACGCCTGGACTGACATCCCGGCGTTCAACGCAACTCCAGCGGACCAGTGGACGCAGACTGGACACAGCCTGCTCTTCGAGTTCCGGAACACGACCAACCACGTCAAAATGGTCATCGTGATCGGACCTGCCGAGGAAGGATTGCGGCGTAAAATCCTGGATTTCTGTCATCAAAAACGAGACCTGTTTCCCGGTGCCAGCAAACACCTCTCCGCCATGTACACGCAGATCTATTCCAAGACCTTGGTCGACCGAGCCACGCTCGAAAAGCAACCGATAGCGGAAGTCCTGGGCACAGTCAAGAATCGGTTTCAGGCGTTCATGAAGGGAGAATTTTCGAGTATTGTCGATGCGCTGGCCAAAGACTTTCGCGATGTTCGTGTGGATTAGGCGCCGCGCAGCGCAAACGACACTTCCTGCCACGGAAACGACAAGACCCCGAAGGGGTGGTCCCCCGGGGTCTGGCGTCAAGGAGAGCGCCGCAGGCGTCGGCGGTCGAGAATGAGGCTCGCTTTCCGATCCACAAAAAAGCGATCCACGGCTTCACGCGCAGCGCGGGTCGCTCGCCTTCCACCGGAAAAACTCCGGCGTCCCGTTTTTTCCCAGGTCATCCCGTGCATCCGCCCAGAGTCGGGCCCACGCCGTCGCGTCGGTCAACGCCGTTTCGGGATGGGCGCGGCTCCGCGCCACAAACCCCGGGAACCAGTCCCGGCCGCACGGCTGGCCGGTCGGGTTGTAGCGAAGATCCAGGCTCCAACGCACGTCATCACTCTTGTTGGGCAGGGATCTGTGTATCATCCGCCGGTGGAAAAAGATCGTGTCGCCGGCGTTGATCGGCAGGACGACCGGTTCGTTCGGGCCGCGATGCGCCTTCGGAATCGTGAAGTTTCGAGCAAACCCGGTGCCCCCGGTCTCCCCGCTCGAACAATGCAGGGCGACGTCGCCCCTGTGGCTGCCCGGGACGAACACCATGCAGCCGTTCTCGGGCGTCGCGTCCGTCACGGCAATCCAGACGGAGAGCATATCGGTGGCATCGGCCGAACCGTTCACGACGCCCAGGTCCTGGTGCCAATCGGTGAACCGCGTCAGCCCGTTCAACGCCGCCTTGGGAAGCAACCGCTGAGGCGGTTTGAGACGAACGTGCTGCACCGGATTGCAGGTGATTTCGGGCCCGATGAAGCACTCGACCGCGTCGAGCAATCGGGGGTGGCGCAGCAGGTTGAAGACCGCCGGCCCGGTATGCATGGGGGTCTCCCTGGTCATCCCGGGCGGAAGCGTGATATCGATGTGCTGGAAGAGCGGCATCTCTTCCTGCAGGATATGGGTCACCCGCTCCCCGAACGGCAGCCCGGCGTAGGTTGAAGAGAGCTTCCCCTCGGCGAACCATCCCTCCGCAAGCGAATCCACGAGAGCCGCGTATTCGTCTACGACGGCCTTCAGGTCGGTCTCCGGATCCAGAAGTCCTTCGACGACCACATATCCCTGCTCGTCGAACGTGTCGAGAGCGGACTGAGACAAAAGAGACACGAGATTCTCCTCCTGAAAGGGTATCGGGACCGGCCGGACGTCACCGCGTCTGCGCGGCGGGGCGGACGGTTATGGGGTCCGCGAGAGTATACAAAAAACTTCCCGACTTGGCAACGGAGAATCAGAAGACCCATCCCGGTCGGGCCCCGGCGGACCCAAACGGAAAAAAGCGATATTTTCTGCATCAAACAGTTGCATTCTTTCGGTTCAGAAGCTAACTTTATCTCAAGCATCGGCTTCCCCTTCAGAATCCCCCGCACCCGGTCTTCCACACGCTCCAGGATGTTTCGTTCCGTCTGAGTCGGTTGCGCGTCGCGCCCGCCCACAGCCGGGACCACGGTTCGGTCTTCATGTCGAACGAAACGCCAGATATGAGAGCTTCGCATCAGGCCAGTCCGTTCCGCCCTCGTCGTCCGCTCTCCCCCTCGCAGCTGCGGGACATTGTCCGCGCCCACGCCGACTGGCTGGAATCTGAAGGCCGAAAAGGGCGAAAGGCCGCGCTTCAAGGCGCCAACCTGGGGAGGGCAGACCTTTCCGGCGCCGATCTGAAGGATGCAGACCTCAGCGAGGCCATCCTGAGCAGTGCGACGCTGCGAGGCGGGGACTTTCGTCGGGCGGACATGCGGCGGGCCCGAATATACGACGCCGACCTCAGGGAGGCCGATCTCGGTGGCGCAGATCTCAGCGGAACGAGCCTGCAGAACGCCGACCTGGAAAAGGCGCACCTCGACGGCGCCCGGCTTTCTCCATCCGATCTGGAACTGGCCAACCTGAGCCTGGCCACGCTGACCCAGGCCTCTCTCCGTTCGGCGAACCTCCACAGGGCCAACCTCCGTGACGCCGATCTGACCGGCGCAGACCTGTCCAGAACCCTCCTTCAGGACGCCAACCTGCCGAATACGGTCCTCAGGGAGGCGAACCTCAGAGGAGCGGACATGCGGGCGTCCAACCTCCAGAACGCCGACCTGCGTGACGCCGACCTCAGGAGCGCGAAGCTCCAGGACGCAGACCTCGCCCAGGCCGATCTCCGGGGCGCCGATCTCCGAAAGGCCAAGCTCCAGAACACCGATCTCTACAAGGCAAAGTTGAACGGGGCCGACCTGAGGGGCGCCGACCTGAGAGACGCGGTCGGAATCACGATGAAGGGGCTCCAACACGCAAAGTTGGACGGTAAGACACGGCTCAGGGATTGAACCGATCAGAATGATCTCCTTTTCACGATAAGGACGCCCGGATGACGCCGGTCCAGATGGATCTGCCCCTGCCGTTGCGGCGTGCAACCGCTCAGCCCCCTCCCTACCATCTGGATCAACTCTCCGCCTTCTGCAAGGCCCACCCCGCGAATCCCAAAATCCTGTTCGTGCCCTCCCCCCAGGTCGGCTACAACCTCACGACCGCAATGGCCGCCCGAGGCTGCGCCTGGGCCAACCTGCGGGCGCTCACCCCTGCCGCCCTCGCCGAGGCGCGTGTCGCCCCCCTGCTCCTGGCCGACGGCTGGAAGCGCCTCGTCCAGGGCACCGATCTCTTCTTCCTGGATGACCTCCTGGCGAAGACGCTCGCCGCAAATCCGGAGACTTTCTTCAACGCCCAATCGCAGAGCGCCGGGCTCAAGCAGTCCCTCCTGCGTACACTCCACGCCCTGCGCCTGGGCGGCCTCCGCGCCGAGCATCTGAGATCGGCGCCGAGACTCAGAACCCGGCAGTTGGCCCCCCTCTATGAAGCATACTGCAAGAAGCTGGCCGAGGCGCGCCTCTTCGACCTGGCCTGCCTCTTCGAGCGCGCGATCGAGGCGCTACGTCGGGAGCACGACAAATCCGGATCCGTTTTTCGGGAGCACGGACTTTATGCCATCCTCGACGAAACCCCGCTTTCAACCCTTGCGCATCGTTTTGTGGCGGCCGTATGCCGGGACACTATCGTCCGGATCGGCAGGACGGGCTTCCAAACCGATCCGCCGAAAGAGGCTTCCGTTGTGCGTTTTTCGGCAAGTCCTCGGCTGAAATCCGCGACGTGTAAGGAGGGAGCACGGCTTGGAAGGCTGTCGTGCTCCCATCTGACAAAAATCTGCGGGATTCAATCCTTGGGAGCAGAGACGGAGATTTATGCCGTGCTCCGGAAGATTCTCCGGCTTCGAATCCCGTTCGATCAGGTCGAAATCGCCTACACATCGGAAAGGCCCTGCCTCGCGCGCGCCTACGGCGCCGCGGAGCGCTACGACGTTCCGGTCACCTTCGCCTCCGGCATCCCGGTCAGGCTGACCCGTCCGGGACAGGCGCTTCTCGGCTTTTTCGCCTGGGTCCTGTCCGGACTCTCGGCGGCAGAGTTGATCGGGCCCTGTCGGGCTGGACTGATCGATTTCGGGGATGGAGCCCCGGCGCAGGACGCGGCCGCGCTCCTGCGGCAGGCCCGGGTCGGGCGAGGTAGAGAACGGTATCTCGCGGCCTTCCGCCGCCTCCGGGACGAGGAGAGGCCGCGAACGCGCGGCCGGACAACCGAGAGACGAATCATCGCCGGGATCGAACGTCTGTTGGGCCTCGTGCCCGAAGGACCGACGACGTTGGAGGCGGTCTGCAAGGCGTGCGTCACCTTCCTGAACGCGTTTGCCCCCGTCCGGGGCGATATGGACGCCAAGGCGCTCGAGTCCCTGAAAGACCGTCTGGACGAAATCGGCCGGACCGTCCGGATGAAAGGTGCGCTGAAACCCCTCTTGAGCCACCTGAATGGGCTCTTCAGGCTGCACAAGGCAGGCGCCTCCGTCGCGAGGCCGGGCTGCCTGAATGTGGTTCCGCTGGACAGGGCGGGCTATACAGCCCGCAGCCACCTCTTCATCCTCGGCATGGATGCGGCCTCATTCCCAGGCCCGGCGCTCGAGGACCCGATCCTCCTCGACCGGGAGCGGGCCCAGCTCCCAGGCGACCTGGTTCTTCAATCGGCCGCACCCGACCGGAAGGTCTGGCAGATCGAGCGTCTCCTGGGGCTGAACCACCGCACCGTGACGCTGGTCTCTCGCTCGGACCGTCTCGCAGAGGCGTGTTATCCCTCAGCCTTGTTCGGACAGGCCGCTCCGGGAATCGGCCATGAGACGGGGATCGAAACCGACGGAGTGGCCCCCCGGCTCGATGCGGCCCTCGACGATGCGGAAGCCCTCACCGCGGTCCGCGGCTCTCGCGGCATCCGGGATCGACTTCGCCTCGCCTACCCGTGGCTTGCCCGCGGGCAGGAGGCCGTGGCGGTCCGCGACAGGCCCACGCTGACCCGTTTCGACGGCTGGCTCGGCCGGCCCACACCCGAGCTGGGGATCTCGGACGGCCGTACGCCCCTTTCGGCCTCCCGGCTGGAGACGCTGACGCGGTGTCCCTATCGGTATTTTCTCAAGTACGTCCTCAAGGTGGCGCCGCCGGAGGAACCCGACGAGGACCCGAGCCATTGGCTGACCCCGCTGGAGTTCGGCCGGCTGGTTCACGACCTGTTCCGCGACTTCATGCGCGCATTGAAGGCCCGAAAGCAGCAGCCTGACCCTGAGAAGCACCTCGATCTGCTCAACGGTATGCTCCGGGAGCACGTTGCCGAATGGGCGGCGACGTCACCGCCTCCAAACGAGGTCAGCTACCGGGCCGACTGCAGACGACTGGCGCAGGTCTGCGAGCTCTTCCTGCGGGCGGAGTCGGGTCGGAAGGTTCAACCTTTCGATTTCGAGATCAGTTTTGGATTTCAGGAAAGGGATGGGACCCATCGTCCCGACCCCGTCCTGCTCCGCCTCTCCGAGTCGGTGATCCTGCTTCTCCGAGGTCGCATCGACAGAGTCGACCGAGTGGGTGAAAAGCTCCAGATTTGGGACTACAAGACAGGTTCGTCCGCGCCCTACCCGGCGGGAGACCTCCTCAAGGGCGGGCTGAACCTCCAATGGGCGCTGTATGCCTATGTGCTGGATCATATTCTGAACGGCCCGGAGCCGGGAGGAGCAGTGGAATCAGCAGGATACTTCTTTGTGGGAGCACGGGAGTACGGGAAGCGGTCCATATCCGTGCTCCCATCCCGCTCGACGTTGGCCAGACTGCTCGAGCCGCTGTTTGAGCTGGTCTCAGGAGGTGGCTTCTTCCACGTTCAGAAGGAGAAACAGTGCAGATATTGCGACTATGCGCGGGTTTGCGCCCCGGAGCATCGTCTTCGCAGGCATCTGGATGAAATCTGCTCGGCGACGTCCGAGCTTCCCGATTTGGTCGCGAACCTCAGGAGATGGATCGGTGATTGACCGAACGCCAACGGATCAGGCCACACGGGATCGGATCGCGGCGGAGCTTTCGCGGAACACGATGGTCATCGCGGGGGCAGGATCCGGGAAGACGACCGCGCTCACGGAACGGATGGTGCGATGCGTCGCTTCCGGACACGCGGAGGTCGGCCGGATGGCGGGCATCACGTTTACCAACAAGGCGGCTACGGAGATGCGCGACCGGTTCCACGACCGCCTGAGAGAAGCGGCCGGAGAAACCTCGGGACTTGAAGCCCGGCGACTCCGCGGCGCGCTGGAACGGATCGACGGCTGCTTTATCGGCACGATTCACGCCTTCTGTGCTCAGCTCCTCCGGAAACGGCCCCTCGAGGCCGGGCTTCCTCCGGACTTCACCGAAGTCGACGAGCGTGAGGAACGCGCGCTTCGAACGGAGGCCTGGCACCGTTTCCTCCAGCACGGCCTCGAGCAGAGGGACGAACGCCTCGAGAGGCTCGAAGCCCTGGGGCTTCGAGCCCGGGACCTCTTCGACGGCTTCGAGACAAGAGGCCGCTTCGACGAACTTTCCCTCAAAGCCGATCCTGCCGAGCGGCCGGACCTCGAGCCTGCGGCCGAGGCTGCGGTCGCGTTCATACGGCAGGCGTCGGCCCATATCCCGGATCCGCTCTCGACGGGCGCCGACCCCGTCATCGAAGCGCTCTTGAAGGCGCGCTGCCTGTTGATGAACAGGGGGCTGACGACCGATGGAGACCGGATCGAACTGCTGTCTCTCCTCGATGCCCGATCTGCAACGTCTGCCGTGAAGCTCAAGAGCTGGCGGCCGAACGAGGCCTACGCTCGAAGCGTGAGAGACGACCTCCTTCCTCAGCTTCAGGACACTGTTCTGAAGCCGGCGCTTTCCAGATGGCGGCGCTACCTGTATCCCCGGGTCGCCGGTCTCCTGGACGAGGCGACCGTCTACTATGAAAACGAGCGGCGCCTGGCCGGAAAGGTGACGTTCCAGGACCTTCTGACGAGGACGTCGGCCCTCGTTCGGGACCATCCCTCCATCCGTAAGACATTTCAAAATTGCTATCAATGCCTGTTTGTGGACGAATTCCAGGACACCGATCCGGTTCAGGCCGAGCTCCTCCTCTATCTGACCGGAGAGGATCTCGCCCAGAGAGATTGGCGCCGGCTCAAACCGCGTCCGGGCAGCCTCTTCATCGTGGGCGACGAGATGCAGTCGATCTATCGCTTCCGCAGGGCCGACGTGAAGACCTTCCGGTGGGTCAGGAATCGTGTTGAGGAGACGTCGGGCCAGGTCCTCCGGCTCGACACCAGCTTTCGCTCGCTCGGCCGGTTGTGCGACTGGATCAACCGGACGTTCTCCTCTCTCTTTTCAGAAGAAGATCCGCGCTACCAGGCTGAATTCGCCCCCATTTCCAAGGTCCGGACGGACGGAGACGATCCCGTCGGCGTGCGGCGCATCTCTATCGACGCGATCCCTCACCACGCGCGGGGCGAGGTTGCCTCACGTGACGCAGACCGCATCGCGGACTTCATCGCGGCAGCGCTTGAAGGAGAGACCGAATTCAACGGGTCGGGACCGGGGGCGATCCTGGCCGGGCGGGCGGATCCGTGCGATTTCATGATCCTGACATCCACGCGATCGCTCCTCGGGACGTACGCCCGCGCGCTCGAAATGAGAGGCATTCCCTACGACGTCATGGGCAAGCGCCTCGGAGACGTCTTGGAGTTTCGGGCGCTCGTCGAGATGCTGGCGTCCGTCTACGAGCCGGAAAATCCCGTGCCTCTTGTCGCATACCTGAGGGGTCCGTTCGTAGGACTGGGCGACGACGAGCTTTACGCATTCTCCAGGGCGGGAGGCGCCTTCAACTACCGGGTTCCGCTCTCGACGGGGGTGTCGGATGAACGCTTCCAGCGATTCCGGGACGCCTTCGAAAGGCTCGGGCGGGCCGAGCGGTGGCTGAAGGAGAAGACAGTCGCGGCGGCCCTGGAGCGTGTGGCGGACGACCTCGGCATCGTCCCCTTTTCGGCGGCCTCTTCCGAAGGGTCTTCCCGGGCGGGCTGTCTGCTCCGGGTCTTCGCGCTCGTGAAGCGATGGGAGGATGCCGGGATGCACTGGGGGCGTGTGCTGTCCGAGCTGCGCACGTTGATCGAAGCGCCAAGCCAGGAAATCGAGGGGATGACACTCGAAACGGGACAGGAGAACGTCGTCCGGCTGATGAACCTCCATCAAGCCAAGGGGCTCGAAGCGAACGTCGTCTTCCTGGCCGACCCCGCCGACAGGAGCTTCCGAAGCCACGGCGTTGAATTCCACGTCTCGAGAACGGGCCGAAGGCCGCTCGTCTCCTTGCCGATCAGGAGGAAGGTCGGCGAGTTTCGTGAGGAAATCATCGCCGAACCGGAGGGCTGGACGGAGGACGCGTCGGAAGAAACGAGGTTCCTGGAGGCGGAAGACCTCCGGCTGCTCTATGTGGCCGCGACGCGCGCCCGCAACCTCCTGGTCGTCTCCTGCTACGCCGGCAGACCGGAAGACGGGCCGTGGGCACCGCTCTACCCCTTCCTCCGACACGTGCCTGAGCTTCCGGCGGCCCGGCCCGCCGCTCCGACCCCGACGGACCCTCCGGTCACGGACGAAGCGTGGCGCCGTTTAAGTGAGGACCGGGCCGAACGCTGGCGCGCCGTCCGGCAGCCCACCGTTGGCCTCGGCACCCTGTCGGGAGAGGATGATCCTGAAGCAGACATGTTTCAGACATCGGGCGGAAGGGGCGTGGCATACGGAAAGTTGATCCACCGACTGTTCGAAGGGGCGGTCCGGCATCGGCTCCCGGATGACGAGAAACGATACATCCGTCACCTTCTGGCCGTCTCGGGTTTGGACGGTTCGCTGACCGCGGACGTCGCGTCCGTCCTGGCTGCCTTCCGCGCCTCGGACGAATGGCGCGAGATCCAGGCCTCCGGCGCCGTCCACACCGAAGTGCCCCTGGCCGCGGCCGACGGAAGAAACGGCGGGCGCGAGGTCGTGAGGGGACGAATAGACCTGATTTACCGCCTGCCGGAGGGCTGGAAGATCATCGACTACAAAACGGATACGGACGTTGCCGGCATCCCGGATCGATATGCGGACCAGTTGAAGGCCTACGCTTCGCATTGGCGGTCGATTACCGGCGAGCCGGTCGCGGCGAGCGGATTCTGGATCACCGGAATCGGCGTCTTTCGAGAAATATCTCAAAATTAGTATATATCTATATTGATATGTTTAGGATGATGAAGGGAAAGCGATGAAGTCGGAAGGACGACGTCGGCAGGCGGCCCCGATGCCTGAGACCGTGAATGCGGAAGTGGCGCGGCTGATTCAGGGCCAAAGAAAGGCTGCCGGTCTGACACAGATCGATCTGGCCAGGCAGGTCGGGACGACCCAATCGGTGATCAGTCGCCTCGAGGACCCGAGTTACCGCGGGCATTCGCTGTCGATGCTGCTGCGCATCGCAGCGGCCCTGAACTGTCGGGTCAAAGTCCTGATGACCGAGGCGCCGCAACCGTTAAGGAAAAAACCGTCCCTCTCTCTCAAGGAATTTCTCGACCTGATGAAACTCCCCGAAGAGGAACGGCTTCGCGTCTATCGCGCCAGCGTCGGGAGACAAGACTGATCCGGGCGGGCCTCGGCGTCAGGCCGCCGTCCATCCCCCGTCCACGAACAGGGTCGTGCCTGTCACGTAGGACGAGGCGTCGCTGGCCAGGAACAGGGCGGCGCCCTGGATTTCGTCTTCCTCCCCCCATCGCCCCAATGCCGTCATGCCGACCACCCAGGCCGACCGTTCCGGGTCCTGCTGAGACCGCTTCGTCATTTCCGTGAGGAAAGGGCCGGGACAGAGCGCATTGCACCTGACACCGGACGGCGCCCACTCGAGTGCGAGCGATCGCGTCATGCCCACCACGCCGGCCTTGGAGGCGGCGTAGGCGCTCATCTCCGCGATCCCGACCGCGCTCACCGTGGACGCCACGTTGATCACGGAGCCGCGGCCCCGCGCCTTCATCACCGGAGCCACGGCCCTGCAGCACAACCAGGTGCCGGTCAGGTTGACGTCGATCAGCCGCCTGTAGTCGTGGATCGGAAACGACTCGATCGGATGCGTGACGTTGACGCCCGCGTTGTTGACCAGAATGTCCACGCGCCCGAACGCTTTCATCACGCGATCCACCAGGCGGTCCACGTCCCGTTTCACGCGCACGTCCGTTTCGAGTCCGAGGCTGTCTCGCCCGGTATCCGAGGCAATCCTGCCGGAGGCGACTTCACACCGGTCGCCGTGACGCGAACAGACGACCGTCGTCGCGCCGGCCTGGGCCAGGCCGAGGGCGATGGAGAATCCCAGGCCCCTGGATCCGCCCGTGACGATCGCCACGCGGTCGTCGAGGCGGAAGCGGTCGATGGCGTTGGCGTCAGACATCAGGTTTTTCCTCCGCGCGTTTCGATGCGGTTCAAGCGGTATCCAAGACCTGCCATATTGCTATATTAACCATAGACCCATGCATCTCCAACACACGAATCCGGACGCCGTGGCCTTGGATCCGAAACAGCTCGCGGCCGTGACCGCCCCGGTCGGTCCGGTGCTCGTCCTTGCGGGCCCCGGCGCCGGGAAGACGCTCGTCCTGACGGAACGCATCCGCTACCTCGCCAACGTCTGCCGCGTCCCCCCGGATCGGATTCTCGCCCTCACCTTCACGAACAAGGCCGCCGAAGAGATGTCGTCGCGCCTCGAGCAGACCCTGCCGGGTCCGAAGCGACCTCGGATGGGGACCTTTCACAAGTTCTGCATCGGCGTCCTGAGGGCGCATCATCGCCGGGCCGGTCTCTCCCCTCGCTTCACCGTGGCCGACGAAGAGCTGCAGCGCATCGTCCTCCATCGGGCCCTCCCGAAACTGAGCCGGGAGGAGGGCAGCATGACGAATGCGCTCCGGCATCTCCAGAGGATGCAGCGCATCGTCTGGAAAAACCCCGATGCCCCACACTCGCCGGGAGAGAGGCGGCTGCTTCGATCCTACAAAGCCGAGCTCCGCGCCAATCACCTCGTCGACTTCGACGATCTCATCTTTCTGACCCACGACCTGCTGGAAAACTTTCCGCACGTCCTCGAGGCCTACCGCGACCGGTTTCGACATATTCTCGTCGACGAATTCCAGGATACCGACCGTGTCCAGTACGCGCTCATTTGCCGCCTGGCTCAGGGCCATCGCAGCATCTTCGTGGTGGCCGACGACGAGCAGTGCATCTACGCCTGGAGAAACGCGGATCGAGAGAACATACGCCGGTTCGAGGAAGCGTTCCTTCAGGGCGGCGCGCCGATCCTGCTCGACCAGAACTACCGCACGACGCGCGAAATCCTTCACTTGGCGCGACGCTTGTTGGCAAAGAACGAGGTGCGCTACGAGCGTGAGCTGAATCCCCGAAGACACGGCGCGGACGTGTTGCGTCTCACCTTCGAAACGCCTCGGGACGAGGGCCGGCACCTCGCGGCGGACATCCGAACTCGCGTCGCCCAGAGCCCCGACCTGAGCTATCGGGACATCGCCGTGCTCTACCCTCAGCACACCGTCGGCAGGGATCTGGAGCACTCGTTTATGGAGGCTGAAATTCCGTGCCACGTGTCCCGAAAACAGGGCTTCTTCGAGCAGCCCGAGGTCGGGCGAACGCTCTCCATGCTGCGCTACGCCCTCAATCGAGGCAACGACGCCAGTCTGGAGCGCTTTCTGCGGCAAGAGCTTGACGTCGCCGACCCGACGCTCTATCCGGCCATCCGCTCACTCCAGGAGCGGGAAGGGCTCCGGAGCTTCAAACAGGCCGCATTTCGTTATCTCAAGGAGGCCTCCGAAGAAGAGAAGGAGGTGGAACGCGCCCTGGGACTCGCGGGCACCGTTGCGAGTGGGGTCGGCAGGGGCGGGGAGGCGCCGCTCGGCGATCTGGTGAATGACATCCTGGATCAGTTGAACACCTCATCTGCGATGTCCATCAAGAACAGTGTCGACCGAATCGAGGATCCGCTTCTGCTGCCCGGACTGGACGGAGCGATCGCCCGAATTCTCCCGGTCTGCAGGAGCGGGGGGATCCTCTACGTCGCCGCCCGGGATGAAGTTCTTCGCCACACCCTCACGCGGATCCTCCGTCGTGCGCTCGCGCGGCCCGGTCTGGCGGTCTCGTCGGATCCTCCGCCGGTCAGCCGGCTGGAAATCGACGAAAACGCAAGCGTCCTGGCCTTCGACAAAGAGCCGCCCGCCGCGGGGGACAGGTTCGTTCACATCGGCCGAGTCGTGGAACAGGCCGGAATCGGCCCCGCCCTGGTGGCGCTCAAGCTGTGTCAGGCGATCGTTCGCGCCGACGTTCCACCCTACCTGCCCGACTACGTCGCGTTCGACATCGAAACGACCGACCTGGACCTGGACCGGGCGGAAATCATCGAAATCGGAGCGGTTCGCGTGCGGGGCGGACGCGAAGTGGCGGCCTTTCAATCCCTCGTCCGTCCGGCAGGCGCGATCTCCCCGGCGGCCAGTGCGGTTCACGGCATCGAAGCGGCGCAGCTCAGCCGGACGCCACCGCTCCGGGAGGTCTACCCGGAGCTTCAAGCGTTCGCGGGCAACGATCTGCTGGTCGCCCACAACGGATTTCGGTTCGATTTCCAGGTCCTCCACCGGGAGGCCCGGCGCAAGCGCCTGCCGCGGATCCCCAACGCAACGCTCGACACGCTGCCCGTGGCGCGCAGCTATTTTCCAGGGGCCCCGAACGGCCTCGACGCCCTCCGTGAACGCTACGGGATCCAGACACCGGAGGCCCGTCACCGGGCGCTCGATGATGCGCGGGTGCTCCACCGGGTCTTCGAAGGGCTCAAGCGGGAACGCGCCTCGCGCACCCGCAGGACGGCGCACGAAGGGCTGCTGGACAGGGTCGCGCTCTGTATGCTCTTTCAGGAACGCCCGGGCGGCCACAACCGGCTCACCGAGGAAGAAGACCTCCATTTCAACCTCGGCGCCCGGCGACTCCTCGCCCCCGACAACGGCTGCCTGAAGTCGTTGATCCGGCGGTTTCCACGTCTCAGCCTCCACCGACTGAAGGACCGGGTCCACGCGTGGCTCCAGGAAGACCCTGGCCCGGATCTCCTTGCCTCCCGGGTGCCGGAGCAGTTGCAGCGCTTTCGGGAGATGGCCGAAGCGTTCGATGCCGCGCCCGGCCCGCTCCAGGAGAAGATCGAGCGTTTTCTCGACTTCGCCGATCTGTATCGATTCGAAGATGAGACCCCGAACCGGAACGCCGTCTCTCTTCTGACCCTCCACGCGGCCAAGGGTCTCGAGTTCAGGGAGGTCTATATCTGCGGGCTCGAGGATGGGCTGCTGCCCAACAGGCGGGCCGTCAAGAGCGGCGACCGCGGCGAGATGGAGGAGCAGCGCCGGCTGCTTTACGTCGGGATGACGCGGGCGAAGGATCGGCTCACCATCACCCGGGTGAGACGTCGCGCGGGCGGAACGCTTGCGCCGTCCCGCTTCTGGCAGGAGATTGGCGCGGAACTCGCCACGATGGAACGGATTTCCCAAGGGGCGTCCTGAACGGGACTCCGCAGTGCTTGTGGACCGGCGCATGTTCGGACGTGATATTGCCCGGTCCGTAACCTTCTCAAAGCGCGATGCCCAGGAATCGAATCTACTTTATCTCCGATGTCCATCTCGGCGCCCGTCTTTCGGGGCGTTCGAACGGCGACCAGGAGGCCTCCCTCGTCGCCTTCCTCCGGTCGATCCGGGACCGGGCGGAGGTCCTCTACATCGTTGGGGACCTGTTCGATTTCTGGTTTGAATACCGCACGGTCGTGCCCTCCCGAGGCGGCAAGGCGGTCTTCGCCCTTCATGCCCTCGTGGAGGCGGGCGTCCGCGTCATCTGTCTTCCCGGCAACCACGACGTCTGGCTGGGGGATTACCTTTCGGAACAGGTCGGTCTTCAGCTGCCCGGCGGTCCGGTCGCGGTCGAGCATCAGGGGCGCAGGATCTACATCACCCACGGAGATGAGCTTCACGCCGGCTGGAAGTCCGGGATCACGCGATTCGTCCTGAAGAACCGGCTGTGCATTTCACTCTTCCGCCTGCTCCATCCGGACCTGGGCGCCCTCCTGGCTCGCGCCACGTCTCGCCTCTCCACCCGTTGCCCGGGCCGCACGGTCGATCCGATCGGGGAGGTCCTCGTACGGATCGATCGGGATAAGATCGCGAGTCGATTCGATGTCGTCGTCTCCGGACACTACCACCGTCCGTTTCGAACGTCGCTGGAGGGCGCAACCATCCTGTTTCTCGGCGACTGGCGTTACAGGAATCATTACGCAGTTATGGAAAACGGAGACATATCCCTCAAGGAATGGATTGCCCCGTAAACCGAATCGTTCTGATCGGATGGTCCAACCTATCGCTGAGCAGTTCGCTCGTCCTCATTAGCCTGAATAATTCAGAAAAAGGTGGGAAAGTCGCTCATGCTCACCTTTTCTTGCCGCCCAAGAAAAGGTGACAAAAGAAGGGCGCCTGCCTGCCGCGCCCAACGCGGCGCAGGCAGGCCCCTCAAACGCCGGGGAGGCTCGGGCCGTGGCGACTCAGCCTCACTGGAAACGACTGGCGCCGCGAAAGGAATGAACTCCTCCCCCCGCCTGATGCCCACTGCGGGACCCGCCCCCACGCCGCGAATTTCCATTCGCCCCCACATCCGCCCCCGCACCTGACCCCGTCCCACAGAGGGCCCCCCTAAGCCCTGGGGAGGAGAAACGCGGAAGCAGCTAGAGAGCCGGAACGCCACGGCCGCGATGACATCTGGCCCAAATCACTCGTGAAATCTGAACAATCTGTGTACATACTGGGCCTTCCAGTTATTGCACCAAAACAAAGTTTTTCAGCTTAAATTGGATCACTGATTGTTCTACATAAAATGATGGGAATTTTCAGAAAATTTAGTAGGGTCGAGATGTGGCGCGGTGGTTTAGGAGCGGCCTATCTGTTTCCGCCCCTTTCGTCTGGCGGTGCCTCAATAGCCTCTCCTTGCTCCGTTTCCACATCCCGCTCATCGAACCGGACGTGCGGATTTCCTGCATCCGGCGCTCCGACGGCCGTCGCCTTCAACCACACGCTACCCACGCTCTATTCGAACGAGTCTTGCACGTCTGACCGAAGGGAGACTGGATGACGACACCCACCCGCCCATTGGGCGTTGTGACTGAACCGAAAAGAGAGATCCCCGTCGTTTACGACGTGGACGTCGCCGTTGTGGGTGCAGGGCTGTCCGGTCTCTTTTCCGCACTCGCCGCGGGGCGTCTCGGGGTCAAAACCCTCCTGGTCGACCGGTTCGGCGTTGTTGGAGGCAACCTGGGTCCGGCGATGATCGTGGGCGGCTCCGTCTACGATGAGACCCCGATCACCCTGCCGGACGGCCTGGTCGGCATCCCGAAGGAGCTCGTGACGAGGATGGACCGGCTCAAGCGACATAGGAAATCCAACTACGCCGAGGAGTCGAACATCATCTCCTACCTCGGCGTCCGGATGGCCGAGGAGGCGGGCGTGGACCTCCTTCTCTCTGTCTGGGCGGCCGATCCGATCATCGAAGCGCATTGCGTGGCCGGGCTGTTTGTCGAAGGCAAGTCGGGAAGAGTCGCCGTCAAGGCCAAGGTGGTCATCGATGGGTCCGCCGACGCGGACATCTCCCGGCGGGCCGGCGTGCCCGTCATCACGAGCGTCCCCGCGGATGCATCCTACGACCCGATCATCAAGCCCCACTATTTGCACGAAGAGTACGAGGTCTGGAACGATACCGGCATCTTCTATGCGGTCGCGAACATCGATACGGAAGCGTTTCGGGCATTTCGAAGGAAAAAGATGACGCTGAGCGACGTGGATCGGAAGTGGCTGGACGCGCGAAATCAGTTCACCCACGAGGGAATGGCCTATTGCGGGCTGCGCTTTCCCGACCCGTTCGTTCCACTGTTCAGGAAGGCCTGGGAGCGGGGCGACTACTACTACCAGAGGACCGTCGAGCACAATGTGCACGTCTCGGTCCAGGACATCGGAGAGCCGACGGAGGATGGCATCGTCGGGAGCCGGATCAACATGGGCGGGGAGATTCGGCGGGAAGACATGCTGCAGCACTCCAGACTGGAATCCTCCATCCGGGGCCACGTCTTCGACACGGTCCAGTTCTTCCGCCGCTACTTCCCCGGGTTCGAAAACGCCTATCTCATTCTCACTGCGCCTTACTTCGGGGCCCGAGGCGGCCCGTTCATCGACGGGGAGGTGGTCCTCACGCCCGAAGATATCCGGTCCGGAAGGCGATTCGATGACGCGCTCTTCAGGAACACACACGATGCCAGCTACCGGGGCGCAGAGGCCTCCGGTTTCGACACCCCCTACCGGACGCTCCTGCCCAAAGGGCTGGACGGCCTCCTCGCCACGGGAAGGGCCTCCTCCTACATCCGACGGGGGCACGACCCCGGAAGCGCCCGGGCCCGGGGCGCGCTGATGCTATTGGGGGAAGCGGCCGGTGTGGCCGCGGCGATGTCCGCCAAGGCGGGCGTACAGCCTCGCCGCCTGGACGTCAAGCAGCTACAGAAGGAGCTTTTGAAGCGGGGATTTCCGCTCGGGGACAAAGCGCGCCTGGCCGAGCTCGGCCTGCGGTAAGGTCGAGTCTTGCGCGCCCGCCCTTGGGAAGAAAAGGGGCTGGCGGAATGGGGGCCGCGCACGAAAACGGGACGGACCCGGGTCCGTCCCGAAACGCGAAACCCGATTCAACAACGCCGGCTCACCCGCGTTGCCGAAAATCGCGGCTCACTCATCCGTCACGCAGCCCTCGGAGGCCGACGTCACTGTCTTGATATACTTGTAGAGCGTTCCCTGCGTCGCCTTGTAGGGCGGAGGAGTCCACGCCGCCCGTCGGCGCGCCAACACGTCGTCGGTCAGGTCCACGCGAATCTCGTTCGCATCTCCATCAATCGTAATCCGGTCCCCATCCTGGATCAGCGCGATCGGACCCCCTTCCTGCGCCTCCGGCGTGATGTGTCCGACCAGGAACCCGTGAGACCCGCCCGAAAACCGTCCGTCCGTGATCAACGCCACCGACTGGACAAGCCCGGCCCCCGCGGTCGCGGACGTGATCGTCAGCATTTCCGGCATGCCGGGACCGCCCTTCGGCCCTTCGTAGCGAATCACCAGAACGTCACCGTGCCGGACCTCGTGCCGCTCCAGGGCCTCCAGCGCCCGCTCCTCCGAGTCATACACACACGCCGGGCCGACAAACTTCGTTCCCTGCTTGCCGGTAATCTTGCCGACGGCCCCCTCAGGCGCCAGATTCCCTCTCAAGATCTCGATATGTCCCGTCGGTTTGATCGGGCGCTCCACCGGATAGACCACCTCCTGACCTTCGGAAAGCCCGGGCAGGTCAGCCACGTTTTCTGCCAGCGTCCGTCCCGTCACGGTCATACAGTCTCCGATCAGAAAGCCCTCTTCCAGGAGGTACTTCATCACCGCCGGCGTGCCCCCGACCTTGTGAAGGTCCTCCATCACGTACTGACCGCTCGGCTTCAGGTCTGCCAGGAAGGGCACACGCCCGCTCACGGTCTTGAAGTCGTCGATCGTCAACTTGACGCCGACGGATTTGGCGATGGCGATGAGGTGCAGCACGGCGTTGGTCGACCCCCCCAGCGCCATCACGATCACCATCGCATTCTCGAACGCATCGCGCGTCATGATATCCCGCGGCTTCAAGTCCCGCTCCATCAGCGTTCGGACCGCGGCGCCGGCCGCCCGACACTCCGCGATTTTCCTCGGATCCTCGGCAGGGTCCGATGCGCTGAAAGGGAGGGACATCCCCATCGCCTCGATCGCCGAGGCCATCGTGTTGGCCGTGTACATGCCGCCACACGCACCGGCTCCGGGACAGGCGTTTTGAACGACACCCTTCCGGCCCGCCTCATCCAGCCGGCCGGAGATGTATTCCCCGTAGCTCTGAAACGCGGATACGATGTCGAGTTTGTTCCCTTCCAGGAAGCCCGGTTTGATCGTGCCGCCGTAGACCATCAGGGACGGTCTGTTCACGCGCCCCATCGCGATCAGACAGCCCGGCATGTTCTTGTCGCATCCAGGAATCGAAATGTTGGCATCGTACCACTGGGCGCACATCATCGTCTCGATCGAATCCGCAATGAGGTCGCGGGACTGCAGCGAGTAGCTCATGCCCTCCGTCCCCATGGAGATCCCGTCGCTCACGCCGACCGTATTGAATCGCATCCCGATCAGGCCGGCCTCCGTCACCCCCTGTTTGACCTTCTCGGCCAGATCCAGCAGGTGCATGTTGCAGGTGTTGCCCTCGTACCAAACGCTCGCAATCCCGACTTGCGCCTTCTCCAGGTCCGACTCGGACAGGCCGGTTCCGTGCAGCATGGCCTGAGAGGCGCCCTGGGCCTTCACCTGAGTGACCCGGGAACTGAACTTGTTCAACACGCCGGACCCTTTCTGCCCTCCGGGGGTCGGTTCCTTACGCCCCGGCGGGGGGGGACGGAAATCTCCTAACTTCACTGTATATTAATGGGTTCAAGGAACGTAACCTAATCCAATCGCTCCGGCCTGTCAACTCGGGCCAGGAGGAAACGCAGCCTTGCAAACGCTTCCAGACTACCTCAAACCGGGACTCGATGTCATCTTCGTCGGCCTCAACCCCGGCCTCCACTCAGCCCGAATCGGCCATTACTACGCGGGAAGGGGAAACCAATTCTGGTCGTTTCTTCACGAGGCCGGGTTCACGGACCGGCTCCTCACGCCCCGGGAAGACCACTTGATCCTCACCTACAATCTGGGCCTCACCGATCTGGTCAAACGCCCGACCCGGGGAATCGCGGATTTGGATCGAGATGAATTCAGGTCCGGTTTCCATCCCCTCCGGCAAAAGGTGGGAAGATTTCGTCCCGGCGTCGTCTGTTTCAACGGCAAAACGGGCTGCCGAATCGTCCTGGGTCCATCCTGCCGCTACGGTCTCCAGGAAAAGACCCTCGACGGCACAACCCTGTTTGTCGCGCCCTCCACGAGCGGCGCACTGCCCATCCGACGGGAAGAAAAGCTGGCCCACTACAGGCGGCTCAGGGAGGTGGTTGCCCGGATGTCTGATGAAAGATGCTGAATTGACCCGGCGTATCTCTTGACACCCTCGCAAACCTGGCCCTATACTAACCCGAATAATTCATAAATTTGCTGAAAAACTTCATAATTTTATGTGGAACAATCAGTTGTCCAATTTGAGCCAAACTTTGTTTTGGTGCAATAACTGGAAAGCCCAGGATTCACGGAGATTTTTCAGATTTCAGGAGTGATTCGGGCCAGATGCCATCGGGGCCGTGGCGTTCCGGCTCCCTGGCTGCTTCGGCGTTCTCCTCCCCAGGGGTCAGGGCCCTCTGTGGGACGGGGTCAGGTGCGGGTGCGGATGTGGGGGCGAATGGAAATTCGCGGCGTGGGGGCGGGTCCCGCAGTGGGCATCAGGCGGGGGGAGGAGTTCATTCCTTTCGCGGCGCCAGTTGTTTCCAGTGAGGCTGAGTCGCCACGGCCCGAGCCTCCCCGGCGTTTGAGGGGCGCCCTTCTTTTGTCACCTTTTCTTGGGCGGACAAGAAAAGGTGAGCATGAGTGACTTTCCTAGCCTTTCTGTATGAATTATTCAGGCTAAATCGTGAGTGCGACGTCGATTGGAGCACCCTCGAGCGCGCACGCTTTCACTGAGCGTCTGAGGGCGCAGGTTGACGAGCAGATCTTCAACCGGACGATAAACCAACCGCTCCGGATCACCCTGAGCGCCGGTACGGCCACCTACCCGGAGGATCCCCCCCCTCCGGGCATTTCGGGCGTCGCGTCGATGATCAGCCTGGTGGACGAGAGGCTCTACGAGGCAAAGCGGGGCGGGCGAAATCAAACGGTCTCCGGCAGCAACCGAGAGGCCTGGGGGCGTTCCCGACAGATGACCGACACCCGGCTGCTGCAGGAATGCGAGGTCCTTGCCGAGAAACTCGGGGTGCGGGTCACCCGCGAAGACCTTGCGGGAAGACCCGGCGGCCTATGCACGCTCAAGGGCGAGCGTCGCATGATTCTGAACAAGAGGCTCGACGTCACGAGCCAGATCGAAATCTTTTGCAGGGCATTCGCGCGGCTCCCGATCGACGAGATCTATGTCGTTCCCCGACTCCGGGATCGAATCGACGCCTGCCGCTAACCGCGGCCCGACTTCGAGCGCAAAAAAAACGGCCGACCCGACATTCGACGCGACCGCTTCCCCGTCCGAACGTTTCCCTGTCACGCGTTACATCCGGGTCTCTTCTTCCGGGCCCGGTGGATGATACCGGCCCATGGCATCCCAAAATCCGGTCTCTCGGCTCACCGTCTTCACGGCCGGCGCACCCCCTTCTTCCGTCCATAAGCCGCACGGCCCCCCGAGCTCGCTCTCGCCCAACGCGACCTCCGTCCCGTCCATCCGCAGCACCGGGTGATAGAACTTCGACACTTCCGCCGCCTCTGCAGAGATATAGTGACCCACCAGCGACCGCCTGAAGCGTTTCCGGCTCCGATTCGGAAAGCTGCCGTGGATGAGCGATCCGTGGAAAAACAGAACGTCTCCGGGCGCCATGATCAGGGGGACGAGCGTCATCCGATCCGGAATCGGAACGACGATCCTGCTGAAACTCTGCTCCAGATCCGCCTTTTCCGGGCACAGGATCTCCTGCCGGTGGGTGCCCGGAACGACGTGGAGGCAGCCGTTTTTCACGTCCGCCGGATCCAGTGCCAACCAGGCCCCCAGGCAGGTGCCGGGTTGAACCTTCAAGAAGAAATTGTCCTGATGCGGCAGCTGTCCACGCGCGCCGGGCGGCTTGAAGTAGAGCATCGTCTGCACGGCAAACGGCTCGATGCCCAACAGCGCTTCCGTCCACGATCGCAGTCGCGGATCCATTAGCCATCGGAGGCTGGTCTCGTCCCAGCGATGCATGTGGATCATCCGGGGATATTTTCGGAGCGGGTCGTCCGGCTTGGATGCCGTTCCGGCATTGTCTCCCGGATAACTGCCCGCCGCTCGCAGGGTCATGAAGTGATCCCGCAGCGACTCGGCCTCCGCCGCCGAAAACAGACTCCGGATCACGACGAAGCCGTCCGAAGCGAAGCGCCCCGAAGCGCGCGCTTCCGGGCCGTTCCCGCTCTCTTCCGCGCCGGCGCCACTCATGTCGTCACGCCCGCCACGGCCTTGTTCAGGGCCGGCATCAACTCGTTGGCGAACAGCTCCAGATTTCGGATCCAGCTCGCCTTGTCATCCCAGTCGAACCCCATGAGGATGAGCGTGCCGAACGGTCCGGTCTCCTCCACGAGCGCCAGCAAACGCCGCAGCACCTCGTCCACGTCTCCGGCGATGATCTGCTCCTGGAGCCAGAAATCCATGTTGCAGTCTGCGTCCGGCATGTCGAGGTCGCGCTTCAGGATGCCCCGGCCCAGCCCTTTGTCCATCAACGCGGCGATGTACTCGTAGTTCCTGCCCACCGAGTTGGTGCGTGCGAGCTTCACCGCCTCCCGGGTCGTATCAGCGAGGAAGATGGCGCGCGCGAGTCTCCAGTTCGCCGGGTCGGCCTTTCGCCCCGCTTCGGCCGCCGCGGCGGCGTAGGTCCGCCAGTTGTCCGCCAGGACATTGCCCGTGAGGAGTGCGGCCGAGAAGGGAGAAAACCCGCGCTGGGCGGCCAACTTGAGGCTGGATGAATTCCGGCTCATGCCGGGCATCGCGATCGGTGGATGCGGCTGCTGCAGCGGCTTGTGGATGAAACCGATCGCCGTGGCCTCATCCACGTGCTTTTCGAGCGAGAAACGCCAGAACTCGCCGTCGTGACGGTAGGGCGGCTCCGACGCCCACAGCTTCAGGATGACGTCGATCGCCTCTGAGGTCATCGCGCTGCCCTGCTTCGGATCGAGACCGTAGAGTTCCTGGTCCGTGGAGACGCTGCCCGGTCCGAAGCAGATGTTGAGCCGTCCCTCGGAGAGGTGATCCAGAAAGGCCAGCCGGGTGGCGACATAGGCCGGGTGGTGCTGATTGAGGCAGACCGGTGCCGGTCCCAGACGGATACGCCCGGTCTCTCCGAGTACGCGGCCGATGAACACCTCGGGGACGACGATCGGCTCGTACTTCATGGTATGATGCTCACCGATCCAGAACTCGTCGAACCCAAGCGCTTCCGCCCGAATGACCAGCTCGATGTCCTCGTTGAAGCACTGCGACAGCGGCTTGCTCGGCGGGTGGAACGGCATGATGAACATGCCGTAGTTGATCGGATGCACGTCGCGGCTCAGGTCGCTCGCCATTGTCTCCTCCCTCTATCCGGTTCACGGCGGTAGATCCTGACCAAAAGTGACGCAATTGAAGGTTGGAATCAAGGCAAAACCGATCACCCCGAGTCCGATTCTGCTACGGAGACGACGCGAGGCTCCAAACGAAGCGTGCTTCGCCCGGCTCGGGTTTTCTCCCGAAGCCGTCGCGTGGCGGCCGCGTCCACGGCTTCGACACCGGGCGGGATCACGACCCCGTAGTCCGACTCCGCCCGTTCTCGCGTCACCTTCTGCTGGATGACGTCGGCCAACACCGCCTCCGGGGCACGATCCAGCGGATCCCCCCAACCCCCGCCCCCCGCCTGCACCAGCCGGTAGACCGTGCCCTTCTTCAACCACTTCAGGAATTTGGACGGGAGGTCTTCGCGATTTCCATCCGGGTTCAGAATGTTCCTCGTGCGGCTTCCCGGCTTTCCGCCCCGGGCGCCCCACGGCAGAAACCGGGAGCGGTCGGAGCGAAGCTGGACCATGGCCTCATCCGCAAGCATTTCGTAGTCTCGGACCATGCCCAGGCCGCCCCGGTGCTTGCCTGCCCCACCCGAGTCCGGCGCATAGCCGTAGCGTCGGATCAACAGGGGTTGCTCCGCCTCAATCCGCTCGATCGGCGTGTTCGCCATGTTGTGGATCGGGCAGGAGGCCCCGTCCGCGCCATCTCGATGCGGCCCGCCCCCCCGCGGTCCATCGTTGTTGAACTCCAGGAAGACGAACGGCTTTCCGTCACGAAAATAGCCGGCACAGGTAAACCCGACCTCTCCACCCCCCCAGGCCGCGGGCACCCGGTCGGGAAGGGCCTTGGCGAGCGCCCCGAACACCGCCTGTCCGATACGGAATCCGGCCAAACCTCTCGCGGCAACCGGCGCCGGGTGCCGCGGGTTCACAAAGCAGCCCGGCGGCGCCGTGACCCGGATCGGACGGAAGAACCCGGCGTTCGCCGCAAGCGTGGCGTCGGTCAGACACTTCAACACCGCATAGACGGCGGATCGGGTGAAAGCGAAGTTCGGGTTGATGGAGCTCCTGGCCTGCGGCGAGGTCCCCGTGAAGTCCACCCTCATCTCGTCGCCGTCGATCGTGACCGCCACACGAATCGCGATCGGGTCCGGACTGAAGCCGTCGTCGTCCACGAAGTCCACGAACGACCACGACCCGTTCGGGAGCGCCTCGATTTCGGCGCGCGTCAGCGCCTCGGTGGAATCGACAATGTCCTTCATGTAGGCTTGGAGGGTCTCGAACCCGTACGCCTCGACGAGCTTCAGGATCTCTCTTTCTCCGAGACGCAGGGCCGAGATCTGGGCCTTTACGTCGCCCAGCACCATCCCGGGGACCCGCACGTTCAGCTCGATGAGGCGCCAGATCGCTTCGTTCAGGACGTTCTGCTCGATCAGCTTGAGGGGCGGGAGACGCAGACCTTCCTGGTAGATCTCGGTATTGTCGCACGCGTTCCCTCCGGCGACCCTGCCGCCGATATCTGTCTGGTGCGCGATCACGCAGAGCCACGCCGTCAGCGTCTTGCCGAAAAAGATCGGCTTGAACAGAAAGATGTCGGGGAGATGGCTGGCCCCCTCGTACGGGTCATTGTTCGCGAAGATGTCCCCCGGCTTCACGTTGCCCTCGAACTTTCGGAGCACCCCCTCCAGGGCAGGCTGCATCGCGCCCATGTGCAGCGGCAGCGTCAGCCCCTGGGCCACCTGCTCGCCGCTCGCGTTGAACACCGCCGTGGAAAAGTCCATGCCGTCCTTCACGACGGCGGATCGCGCGGTGCGGACGACGGCCACCGTCATCGTATCGGCCGCGCCGCTGAGCGCGTTCCGAATCAGCTCCCGTGTGATCGGGTCCACCTTCTCCGGTTTATTCAAGCGATCCTCTCCCGGTTCAGAGATCCTTTCTATCGAGACAACAGGATGTCGTTCGCAGCGTCGAGAGACGCGTCCCACCGGGGCGGAACGACCGTCGTCGAATCGTATTCTTCGATCACCAGGGGTCCTGAGATCTTTCCACGGCTCAGCTCTGCCCGGGGCGCGACCGGCGTCTCCATCCATCGGTCTCGGGGGCCGAAGTATACCCGGCGCCTTCCTGGCCTTGTGGATTCCCGATCGCTGCCCGTCTCGATCCGATCCGGCACGCGCCGCGCCCCTGAAACACCCGTTGCAATCACGCGGATGCTCACGAGTTGAAACGGTTCGTCCACGCGGTAGCCGTAGGTCTTCTCGTGCTCCCGGTGGTAGGCAGCGCCCAGTTTAAAGAGGCCGTCCGCGGTGAGCGGACGTTCCGCGACGTTCACCGTCAGCTCAGAGGTCTGCCCCTCGTACTTCATGTCCACCTGTGCGACCAGGCGCTGGTCCGCATCTGAAAATCCCTCGTCGCGCAGGAGCCGGCCGCCCTCGTCCAGCAAGGATTCCAGGATCGCGTTGACCGCGTCGAGATCGAGGTCGGAAAACGGCCGGTGATGGCTCCGGACGAAGTGGTGCCTCACGTCTGCAAACAGCAGGCCGAACGCGCTGAACGCGCCGGGATGGGGCGGGATGATGATGCGAGACACGTCCAGCATCTCCGCGAGGCCTGCCGCGTGAACCGGACCCCCGCCCCCGAACGCGACGAGGGTGAACCGCCTCGGATCCCGTCCCCGCTCGCTGGACACCGCCCTCAGCGCCCGCGCCATGCTTGCGTTCACCAGAAGGTGAATCCCGTAGGCCGCCTCGCTCCCGGAGAGTCCGAGCCGGCCGCCGACCCGCTCCTTCACCGCGCGGGAAGCCCGGTCGGCATCCAGCCGAAACGAGCCGCCCAGCAGCTGTTCGGGATTCAGGTAACCCAGGACGACATTCGCGTCGGTCACCGTGGGGTCTTCCCCGCCTCGGCCGTAACAGACCGGTCCGGGCACGGCGCCTGCGCTGTGAGGTCCGCATTGAAGGGCGCCGCCCTTGTCCACCCACGCGATGCTGCCGCCCCCCGCGCTCACCTCCGCCAGGTCGATCGACGGCACGCGAAGCACGTAGCCGGACCCCTTCATGAGCCGGTGAGCCACGCTCATTCCACCCCCCACCTCGTATTCCTGAGAGATCAGCATCCGGCCGGACTCGATCATCGAGGCCTTCGCGGTCGTGCCCCCCATGTCGAACGTCATCAGGTTCTCTTCGCCAAGACGCTTCCCGAGATGAAACCCGCCGACGACACCGGCCGCCGGGCCCGACTCGATACAGGTCATCGGTTTGGCGATGGCCGCGCGCACCGGCGTCAGGCCGCCGTTCGACTGCATCGCGTTCATCGGCGCCTGGATGCCCATCTCCCGGATGCCACGGCTCAGGCGCGTCAGATAGTGCGACACGACCGGCCTGACGTAGGCGTTGATCACCGTCGTGCTCGTGCGCTCGTACTCCCGCATTTCCGGGAGCAACTCGCTCGATAATGACAGCTCCACGTCGGGAATCCCGGCTCGGATGACCTCCCCGACCCGCGCCTCGTGCGCCGGGTTCGCGTAGGCGTGGAGCAGCGAGACCGCCACAGACGTCACGCCCGCTTCCGAGATCTGTCCGGCGACCCGCGCCGCATCCGTCAGGTCGAGCGGCAACACCACCTCGCCACGGAAGTTCATCCGTTCCCGCACTTCGAAACGAAGTCGCCGCTCGACCAGTGGAGGCGGTTTCTGATAGTCCAGATCGTAGAGCCTGGGGACGCGCAGGCGCGCGATCTCGAGCACGTCCCGAAACCCTTCCGTCGTCACGAGGGCCGTCCGCGCCCCCTTGCCCTCCAGAATCGCGTTCGTGGCCACCGTGAAGCCGTGGCCCAGCTCCGATATCTGCGAAGGTTCGATCCCGAGATCCTGAATCGCCTTGTCCAGGCCGTCGAGGACCGACCGGGCGTAGTCATCGGGCGTGCTGGCCAGCTTCCGCACGGTCACGGTGCCGTCTTCGCCCAAAAGCACGACATCGGTGAACGTGCCTCCGATGTCGACCGCTGCTCGAAATTTTCTCATTCGTCCTTCGTCTTCGGTTGCGGCCCGTTTGCCGCGACAGCCGACAGAGATCCCGACGGCTTGAACCCAAAGCCTACGTCGATCACAAGACCGTCCTCCGGGCCGAACATGCGAGCAAACGCGACCTATTGTCAACAGAAAAGGCCGGTTGCGAAGGCAGTGGCCTCGTCCGCCGCCGAGCCCCGGATCGAATGTGCAGTCCGGCAACCCGCGGTCGGTGTCGCACGCAACATCCGAGCTTCCCATTTCGCAAATCTCTGCCTCCTGGCGAATTCGGGAAACGACCCGGAATATTCCATTGTCACCCGTGGCTCCGGGGCTATATATTCGGAGGGATCGAAAAGTTCATCCACTTTTTCGGAGCCGGGAACGTGAGCCGCAAACCTTCCGGGCCGGTCTGTATTCTTGCCGCCCGTCTCGCGGACGGCGTCAGCGCGGAATCGAGGGCCGACCGGGCCGTACTGATTCGGGATGGCCGAATCGCCGCCGTCGGAGCGCGCGAGGCCGTCCTGAAAGATATGCCTCCCGAGACGGAAAAGATCGACTTGGGATCGGCCTGCCTGACCCCCGGTCTGATCGACGGCCACACCCACTGCTCTCTCGCGGGAGACGGCCGCACCTATGCCGAATATATCGTCGATTCTGACGACGTCATGGTCCTTGCCGGCGCGCTGAACCTGCGGCGCCACCTGAACGCCGGCATCACGACGGTCCGCGAACACGGGGCCCGCAACCGGATCGGCTTCGCGCTGAAAGAGGGCGTCCGGAGGGGCTACATCCCCGGCCCCCGCATGTTCGTGAGCGGAAGACCGATCACTTGCACGGGCGGACATTTTCACTTCTGCAACGAGACGGCCGACGGCGAGGCCGAGATCCGGAGATCGGTCCGCCGGCTCGTTCACGAGGGCGCCGACTACATCAAGATCATGGCCTCGGGCGGCGGCACGGTCGGCACGGTCCCGGGCGTCGCGACCTACACGACGGAAGAGCTGCAAGCCGCCGTGCACGAGGCGCACGACTTCCACCGGCTGACCGCTGCCCACTGCCGCGCCAAAACGTCCATGGTGCGCGCCGTGCACGCCGGCATCGACCTGATGGAACACGCGGAGTTCCTCGACGCGGACGACCGGGTCCGGTTCGACCCCAAGCTTGCCGAAATGATGGCCGAATCCGGTATCTGGATCAGTCCGACTCTCCAGGCCCTCACCCGATATCCGACGATCGTCCAGCTCAGGGAGAAGCGTGAGCTGGCGTCGATCTCCTCCAAGGAGGAGAAGGCGCTCCACGCCCTCGAAGCGCAGGCCGAAATCAAGCTGGACGTGGTCAGACGCATGCTCGACTACGGCGTGCGCGACCGCATCGTCCCCGGCACCGACTCCGGCGTCTCCAACCTGCAGTTCGGCCACCTCGACTACGACCTGCAGCTCCTGTCCCAGACCGGGTTTACGCCGGCCGAGGCCCTCATCGCGGCCACCCGCATCTCGGCCGAGGCCGCAGGCGTCAGCGATCAGATCGGGACGATCGAGCCCGGCAAGGCCGCCGACCTCGCCGCCTTCGACGGCGATCCGACCCGGGACATCGCCGCATTCAGCAGGGTCGTCGCCGTCTTCCAGGCCGGCCGGCGGGTGAGGTGAGCCCCACCCTTCGCCGGTCGCGGACTAGACCGAACGTTTGGACGCGAGCATGACACAGGTTCGACCGGCGCGCGAGTCGGACGCGCCATCTGTTTGCGAGGTGTTGAACAAGGTGATCGCCGAGGGTGACGCCTTCCTGTTCGAAGCGCCATTTCCGGTCGACGAGGTGTGGAAGTGGATGCGGCGCGAACCGGCCTGCTTCGTCGAGGAGGCGGACGCCGAGATCGTCGGCGTTTACTTCCTCCACGCGAACAGCCCCGGGCGGGGCGCTCACGTGGCGAACGCGATCTACGCGGTCCGGCCGGACGCGAGGTCACAGGGCGTCGGAACGCGCCTGGGCGAGCATTCCCTTGAGACCGCCCGCCGCCTCGGCTTCAGGTCGATCCAGTTCAATGCCGTCGTCGCGACGAACCGGTGGGCTCTGAAGCTTTGGAAAAAACTGGGTTTCTCCGTCGTGGGCAGGATTCCGAAAGCGTTTCGAAACAGTGCGGATACCTACGTCGATCTTCACATCCTCCACCGGTTTCTCTAGCGCGCGGCGATCTTCGCGGATCGGGTCGGAAAAGGCGGGAAGTTCCGGACCCCATCATTTCAGGGGCGCCTTGGAACGACACGTGTCGCGACGGCATTGGGAAGTTGACCTATCGGCGCTCAGCGAGCGTTCATCTCGTCCGTGCAGACAGAGGAGGACCACCGTGCCCTACACCTTTCAGCCCGGCATGATGTATCGCATGCCCACCCACTTCGGACCGGCTTTGGGGCCCCGTCAAGGTCCTCAGGGCAGGAGGTTCGCCTGCAAGGACACCCCCAAGTCGACGTCGATTTCCGTCTCCTTCCTGTCCGATCCTGCCCAGCTCGACGCCCTCCTGCCCGAAGGCTTCGAGGTCGGAGAACGACCGATCGTCACCGTCACCGCCTCCTATATGACCGAAATCGAGTGGCTGGCCGGACGGGGCTACAACACGCTCGGGCTTACCTTTCCGGCTGTCTTCAGAGGCGAACGAGAGGTCGCCAGGGGCCCGTTCCTCACCGTGCTCTGGGAAAACCTGGCCGATCCGATCATCACCGGCCGCGAAGAGTTGGGATACTCGAAGATCTACTGCGAGCTCCCCGAACCCAGGGTCTGCGAGGGCGAGGTCCACGCCACGGCCGGCTGGCTCGGGTTCAAGTTCATGGACATGAGCGTCAAAGCGCTCACGCGGAAGCCGGTCGACGCCGGCTCTGACGGGGCCGGTCAAGGTGACGGCAGGCTCCACTATAAGTACATGCCCAAGACCGGCGCGTGGGGCAGCCCGGACGCCGCTTACGCCGTGATCACGCCGGCGACGGGCAACAAAAGGGTCGTGGAAGCCTGGTCGGGCGAGGGCGCCGTCGAATGGCATCGGGCGCGGTGGGAAGATCTCCCCACGTTCTATCCGATCGTCAACGCCTTCGCCGATTTGGAGATCCAGGAATACGTGGGCGCCTCCATGGTCAAAACCGTGGGCGGCAAGGACCTGCGTGACCAGCGCATCCTTCGCTAGGGAGAACCGACATGACGAGACCAACCGCCGCCACAAGCCCTGAGGATATGCGGAAGAGCCGGGCGTGGACGGGTCGCTGCCTCTCCGGCCCGGCCGCGCTTCCCATCTCTTTCACGTTCGATGGACGCGCCATCTCCGGCATTCCGGAGGCGTGGCGGCCCACTTCAAGATGGCGCCGCATCGACGCCAATATCTTCGAAACGATTTTCGAAGCCACCGACGCGGGGACCGGCCTGAACGTCCGGGTCGAGTGCACGGAATACCGCGACTTCCCGGTCGTCGAATGGGTGGCCTGGTTTACGAACAGCGGCACGCAGGCCACGCCCATCATCCGTGACATCCTCGCGATCGACGGCGCGTTCGAGGGCGCCGCCCCCACCGTGTATCACTGCAACGGCGACTACCGGAGTGACGAGTGTTACGAACCGGTCGAGACGGCCTTGAACGGAGGAGAAACGCTCGCGTTTGCGCCCCACGGAGGCCGCCCCTGCGATCGCGCATTCCCCTACTACCGCGTCATGTTCGAGGGTTGCGGTCTGTCGATGGCGATCGGCTGGCCCGGCCAGTGGTCGGTCGGTTTCCAGCGGCTGGCTGAGGGTGTACACATCCGGGCGGGTCAGGAGAAGACGCACCTGCGCCTCGAGCCGGGTGAAACGATCCGCACGCCGCGCATCACCCTCCTGTCCTGGACGGGAGATCGGTCGAGGGCGTTGAACCTGTGGCGCCGGTGGTATCTCACCCACATCCTTCCCAAGCCCAACGGTCAGCCGATGAAACCGCTGCTGTCCTCCAGCGGCACGGATGACGGCAAGGAATTTACGGACGCCACCGAAGAGAACCAGCTCCGGTACATGGAAAAGACCCGAAGGCACGGCATCTCCTTCGACGTCTGGTGGATCGATGCCGGCTGGTATCCCTGCCCCAGGAACGCCAGGGGAAGAAGGTCCTGGAGTACGAACGTCGGCACGTGGGAGCCTGATCCCGAGAGGTTCCCCCACGGGTTCAAAGCGGTATCCGACTGTGCGGCTCGAACGGGCGCCGACCTGCTGCTCTGGTTTGAGCCGGAAAGGGTCTACCTGGGCACCCAGATCGACCGGGAACATCCCGAATGGCTGCTCAGGTTCGAGGACGACGACTCGCGGCTGTTGAACCTGGGCAATCCGGAATGCCGCCAGTGGCTGACCGACCATCTCTGCCGGCTGATCAAGGAGAACGGCATCAAGATCTACCGGCAGGATTTCAATTTCGTGGACGATGAAGGCAACCAGCCGCTAAAATTCTGGCGCGACAATGAGGACCCGGACCGCCAGGGGATGAACGAGAACCTGCACGTCCAGGGCTACCTGCAGTTCTGGGACGACCTGCTGAAGCGCAACCCCGGCCTCTGGATCGATTCGTGCGCGGGCGGTGGACGCCGGAACGATCTCGAGACCCTGCGGCGTTCGGTGCCGCTGCACTACACCGACCACGCCTACGGGGTGCATCCGATAAAGCTGGCCTACCACCGGACGCTCTTCGAGTGGATCCCCTACTTCAAGTCGAGCACACACGCCTATGACCTGCACGGGCAAAGTCGCTACAACCACGAAATCGACAGCTACTCGATCCACTGCGGCATGGCGGCGATGTTGTCTCCGTCGTGGGACATCCGGCGGGACGACTACGACTATGCGCTCGCCAACCGGATGATCGACCTCTGGCGAAGGGCATCCGACGTCATCCTGTATGGAGACTACTACCCGCTCACCCGATTCCATCGCAGCGCCCGGGAATGGGTGGCCTGGCAGTTCGACCGCCCGGAGACAGGCTGCGGGCTCGTCCAGGGCGTCCGGTTCCCGGAGTCTCCGGACGAGACGTTCACGATCCATCCGAAGGAGATCTGTCCGGAGGCGACCTATGCCTTCGAGAACCCTGAAACGGGCGACGCGCGCGACATCACCGGCGACGCGTTGAACCGGGACGGCTTCACGTTCGCGCTCCCCAGACGGAGCGCAGCCATCTGGTTCTATCGGCGGAAGTCCGAACAAAAGACCTCTCCGTGACGGGACGAGGCCTGTTAAGGAGATTAGCATATAGTTGACGCCCTATCCCCAGGCGGGCACTCGACACGATACGGGGCCAGGTTCGAAGAGAGAGGCTCAGGGGCTGCGACCAGTGCAAAGGCCCCGTGTTCCTGGGTCCCCGATGAGCAGGATGTTCAGCTGATCATAACCGAATAGTCTCGCGGGTGTATCGAAGGGCGCGGGAAAGCGTGCAGCCTGGCAGCGGACTCCGATGCTGAAAAAGCCCGAGTTTCGAGACGAAAAGTACGCAAGGTGCTTCCAGGATGCCGGCGTGGTTCAGGTCTATCACCACCGTCCGCCCTATCCCGACGAGGTCTACGACAAGCTGGCTTACCTGGTCGATCCGGATGTGGATGCGCTGCTCGACGTCGGCACGGGTTTGGGCGAGATCGCTCGGCGGATGGCGGCGCGGGTCGGGCGCGTTGACGCCGTAGACTTCTCGGAACGGATGATCGCCCGGGCGAAATCGCTTCCGGGCGGCGACCATCCGGGGATCACCTGGACGGTCTCCCACGTCGAGACGGCGCCGGTCACCAGTCCCTACGGCCTGATTACGGCAGCGGGGTGTCTGCACTGGTTCGACCTGAACGTGGCGATGCCGCGCTTCGCCCGTCTCCTCTCTCCGGCGGGTTACCTGGCCGTCGTCGAGCGCGACTGGCAGACCGGCATCGAGGACCGCGACATCGTTGCCGAATACTCCACCAACCGGCAATACTTTCCGTGGGACCTTGTCAACGCGATTCAAGAAGCCGGCCTCTTCGAGCGCGTCGGCGCGGTCGACGCGGGATGCACGCCCTGGTACCCGACCGTCGAGGAATATCTGGACTGTCGGCATTCCCAGAACGGGCTGTCGCGAGACGGGATGGGAGCGGCGCGCGCCAGCGCGTTTGACGGTCGTGTCCGCACACGGATTGAACGACAGGCGGCTGAGGGCACCGTCAAGCTGATCGACGGCCGGATTCAGGGCACGTGCACCGGGGAGATCGTCTGGGGAAGGCCCACGCCGGCCGCTTCCTGAGCAGATCAGCAGCTGACGGTTACGGTTGTTGCCGTCAAGCGGACGCTCAGGGCGCGTGACAGAAGGAGAGGATGATGGCGAGTTCCGACAGGAAAACCATCCGTTTGACGACGGCTCAGGCCATCGTCGAATATCTGCAGCAGCAGTACAGCGAACGCGACGGACAGAGCCGCCGATTCATTCCTGGGATGTTCGGGATTTTCGGGCACGGCAACGTTGCCGGTCTCGGGCAGGCGCTCTACGAATACGGCGCGGAGTTGACCTATCACCAGCCGCACAACGAGCAGGCGATGGTCCACACGGCAAGCGGCTTTGCCAAGGCCAATCGGCGGCTCGCCACGTTGGCTTGCACAGCGTCGATCGGCCCGGGCACCACCAATATGGTGACCGGTGCGGCGACGGCCACGGTCAATCGGCTGCCGGTGCTGCTGTTCCCGTCCGACCACTATGCTACCCGCCACCAAGGCGTCGTGCTGCAGCAACTTGAACATCCCGTTTCCGCCGACATAGGCGTCACTGACTGTCTGCGTCCGGTCAGCCGTTTCTTTGACCGAATCACGCGGCCCGAACAGCTGCTTACCGCGTTACCCGAGGCGCTCCGGGTCCTGACCGACCCCGCCGACACCGGCGCGGTCACCATCGCGTTGCCGCAGGACGTGCAAGCTCACGCTTACGATTATCCCGCATCCTTCTTCGATAGGCGGCACTGGCGGGTGGAGCGACGACCGCCGGACCGGCACGGAATCCGGGAAGCCGTGACCCTGCTGGAAGCGGCGCGGCGTCCAGTCATGATCGCAGGAGGCGGCGTCCACTACTCGGATGCCCAGGAAGAACTCCAGGCGTTGGCCCAAGGGTGCGGTATCCCTGTCAGCGAAACCTTTGCCGGCAAGGGCGCGATACGCGATGAGAAAGCGCTGTTGCTCGGCGGTCAGGGCGTCACCGGGACCGGCGCGGCGGGCAATATCACCGGCCAGGCCGATCTGGTGATTATGGTCGGCACCCGATTGCAGGACTTCCTGACCGGGTCACAATCGGTGTTTGCCAACCCGGAGGTCAAGTTCATCAGCATCAACGTCTGCGGGCACGATGCCTACAAGCAAGGCGCGTTGCCAATCGTGGCCGACGCGCGGGAAGCGTTGCGGATGTTGGCCGAAGCCGCGGAGCTGGCCGGTATTCGACCCGACCCGGTCTACCGGCAAGAAATCGCCGCTGCCAAAGCGGCCTGGTGCAAGCAGGTTCAGGAAGCGGTAGACCATGAATCCGACGATGAGACGATGAGCCAGGGTCGGTTGATCCGCGCCCTCAATCAGGCTGCCCAGGCGGGTGATACCGTCATTGGGGCGGCGGGTACCCCGCCAGCTGATCTGCTCAAAATGTGGGATGCCACGGGCGGGCGCAATTGCCATATCGAGTTCGGCTATTCCTGCATGGGCTATGAAATTCCTGCCGGAATCGGCGTCCGGATGGCGCAACCGGATGGCGAGATCTACGTCTTCATCGGTGATGGCACCTATCTGATGAACCCGACCGAGATTGCCACTTCGGTGCAGGAGGATTTGAAGATCACGGTCGTCATCTCCGAGAACCACGGATTCCAGTCGATCTGGCAGCTTCAGGACGGCCGGGCCGGCCGCGATTTTGGAAATGAGTTCCGACATCGCGACACCGGCACGAATCGGCTCTCGGGGGAATACGTGGCGCTGGATCTGGCCCAAAACGCTGCGAGCATGGGAGCACGCGCGTGGCACGTTCAGACCCCGGACGCCCTGGAAGAGGCCCTGGCAGAAGCGCGCGACACACCGCGCACCTGCGTCATCGTAGCCGAGACCGAGCCGCACCGTTATCTTCCCGGCTCGGACGTCTGGTGGGATATCGCCCCGGCGGAAGTCAGCGGCGATCCCGTCACGCAGGCACTGCGCGGCGCTTACGAGCAGGAACGTGAGTCGCTGCAACGATTTTACTATTAAATGGTGCACGACAACGGATTTTGAGCCAAACTGCAGTGCACCCCTCGTGAATCAAATGGCCACGAGTATCCGGATTCCCTATCTCAAGCGTGCAGTACTGGAACTCCAGCGGCGCGTCGCAGCCGGGCATATCCCTTTCGCGGCGGCGGGCATGGATTTGTTCTGCGAGCCGGCCCGGGGCGGCGTCAATTTCGAGGCGTTCCGTGATGTCCTCAGCGACCGTGGCCAGGGCAGCGAGCGAATGGCGGCGTATCGGTAACGAATACGGGAGGCGATCGCGATGAAAGCCAAGGCAGCCGTGCTCTACGAAGCAGGGACGCCACTGCGTCTCGAAGAGGTGGAGGTGTTGCCGCCCCAACGCGGCGAGGTCCAGGTCCGCATCTACGCGGGCGGCGTGTGCCACAGCGACCTCCACGTGATGAAGGGGGACCTGAAGATGCCCACGCCGATCATCTTGGGGCACGAAGGTTCAGGCGTCGTTGCACGCGTTGGAGAAGGGGTGGATTCCGTCCGACCCGGCGACCACGTGATCGCGATCTGGCGAATGTCCTGCGGCAGCTGCGACTACTGCACGGGAGGCCGCCCGGCGCTGTGCGACGTCGGCACCCAGATGCGAACCACCGGCTTGATGCCCGACGGCACGACCCGCTTTCGGGTCAACGGAAGGCCAATACGTCACTTTTCAGGCGTTTCGAGCTTTTCGGAAGTCACGACCCTCCCCGAAGCCGGGGTGTTGAAGATTCCCCAAGACTTTCCGCTGGACAAGGCCGCGCTGCTGGGCTGCGGGGTGATCACCGGCGTGGGCGCCGTGGTCCACACCGCCCAGGTCGAGATGGGGAGCAGCGTGGCCGTCTTCGGCTGCGGCGGGATCGGTTTGAACGCGGTGCAGGGCGCTCGCATTGTGGGCGCCCTGAAGGTCATCGCGGTCGACGTCGCACCGCAGAAACTCGACTACGCCCGGCAGATGGGCGCCACGCACGTCGTGGATGCCTCACAAAATGATCCAGTCGAGGCGATCAAAGCGCTTACAGGCGGTCGTGGGGTCGATTACGCCTTCGAGGCCATCGGTCTAGCCGTGACGATCCAGCAAGCGTATGCCGCCATACGTAAGGGCGGCACCTGCGTCGTGATCGGCGTGACGCCGACCGACCTGCGCGTGAGCATCAACGCCAACGAGATGGTCTATCTCGAAAAAACACTCAGAGGCTCGCTGTATGGCTCGTCGCGCCCGAAGATCGATATCTTGAACCTGATGGAGATGTATCGGGCGGGCAAGCTCATGGTGGATGAGCTATTGACCCGTACCTACCCCCTGGAGGAGATCAACGCGGCTTATGCCGCACTCGAGCGGGGGGAAGTGGCGCGAAGCCTGGTGTTGGCCTAGCCTGAATAATTCATAAATTTGATGAAAATTTCCATACTTTTATGTAGAACAATCAGTTATCCAATTTGAGCTGAAAAACCTTGTTTTGGTGCAATACTGGAAAGCCCAGGATTTACGCAGATTGTTCAGATTATCACGAGTGATTCGGGCCAGATGTCATCGCGGCCGTGGCGTTGCGGCTCTCTAGCTGCTTCGGCGTTTCTCCTCCCCAGGGCTTAGAGGGGCCCTCTGTGGGACGGGGTCAGGTGCGGGTGCGGATGTGGGGGCGAATGGAAATTCGCGGCGTGGGGGCGGGTCCCGCAGTGGGCATCAGGCGGGGGGAGGAGTTCATTCCTTTCGCGGGCGCCAGTCCTTTCCAGTGAGGCTGAGTCGCCACGGCCCGAGCCTCCCCGGCGTTTGAGGGGCCTGCCTGCGCCGCGTTGGGCGCGGCAGGCAGGCGCCCTTCTTTTGTCACCTTTTCTTGGGCGAACAAGAAAAGGTGAGTATGAGTGACTTTCCTAACCTTTCTTATGAATTATTCAGGCTAGGCGCCTGTCGGGTCAGAGTGTCCACGATCCCCTCAAGACATCTGGCCTCTTGGCGATACGCCTTACTTTTAGGAAACTTTCGCCCAATAGGAGTCGTCCGACAGGCTCCCGGGAAACGTCCGTATTGCAGGATTTGCGTGACAGTCGTTTTGCGTATCGTTAAATTAACCGCGCTGAATCCCGGCGCTGCCCCTCTTGCACGATTCGTGCACCTGAGCCAGGCGCCAGCAGACTGGAAAGACAGATTCGATGCAAGGCCCATTGCGCGATCAGCAGCTTGAGACCTATCATCGCGAAGGATATCTCACCGTCGATCCGTTCTTGACGACCGGTCAGACATTCCAGCTGCCTGGGTGGGTGGACGAGATCTCCCGGTGGCCGAAGGCGGAAGGCCGTTGGATGCACCATCACGAGATGACCGATTCCGGCCCCGTCCTGTCGCGTAGCGAGAATTTCATACCCTATCACGCGGGCATACGTCAGCTGCTGACGGAGGGGCCGATCATTCAGGCCGTGTCCCAACTGTTCGGTGAGCCGGCTGTCGTCTTCAAGGAGAAGATCAACTACAAACACCCGGGCGGCGGGGGATATGCTCCCCACCAGGATGCCCCCGCCTACAAGTATGGCAGCGAGCACATTACGTGCCTCGTTGCCGTCGATGATGCGGACGAAAACAACGGCTGCCTCAGCTTTGTCCCCGGCCGCCATCGCGAGGCCTTCATCGGCCTGAACGAGCGCGGATGCATTGCCGAGGAGGTGGCCGCCCGCTTCGCGTGGGCGCCGGCGCCCGTGTCCCAGGGCGGGGTCCTCTTCTTCAGCTCGTTCATTCCCCACCGCAGCGGCCCCAACACGACAGACCGTCCGCGCCGCGTCCTCTACGTCACGTATAACAAGGCGAGTGAGGGCGATCTTCGCGAGGCCTACTACGCCGACAAGCGCCGTGTGTTCGCCGAATATGCGGCTGCGGGCATGGAGCGGCCGCGCATCAGCACGATTGGTCACTTTCAGGGCAAGGGGATTGACTGATGTCCCACACCGTCATCGAGGGACTGCGGGCGCAGCTGGCCGGGACGACGGACCCTCAGTTCGTAGGCCGCCTGTTTGACTTTATGCAGAATCAGGGTCAGTCGCACTACGACCCGAGCGTCACACAGCTCGAGCACGGGCTCCAGTGCGCGGCGTTGGCCGAGGCGCAGGGCGTTAGCGCGAGCGCCGTTACAGGCGCACTCTTCCACGACATTGGCCACCTGCTCGTCGATGAGCACGATCAGCGAAGCAACTTTCTGGAGCAAGATCTGGACCACGAAGAGATCGGCGCCGCCTTCCTGGCCCCCTACTTCCCGGAGGAAGTGACCGAGCCGATCCGGCTGCACGTGCCCGCCAAGCGGTATCTCTGCACCGTCGATTCCGGCTATTTCGACAGTCTGTCGGAGGCGTCCAAACGCAGCTTCGAGGTCCAGGGCGGGAGGATGTCAGACGACGAGCGGGCGAAGCTGGAGGAGAACGCCTCCTTGCAGCAGGCGCTCGCTCTCCGCCGTTTCGACGATCAGGCCAAGGTCGCCCGAAGGAAAACGCCGCCGATCTCCGCCTATGACGAGCCGGTCCGCGAGAGCTTGCGACCGGATCGTCCGTGACGCCTCCTCGAAGCCCGAACTTGAAGGCGCCACCGGCTTTCGGGTCGCGACTCCCCTGGCGATTCTGCCAATCTGCCTACAACCGCAACGACCCTATGTTGCTAAGAACGCTCTCTTCCGCTTTTCGCTCTTGGTCCCGTTTTTTTGGGGTCGTCTCACTCAGTACTCCCTTCTTGATCCCAAGTTTTGACTCGATAACTCCTTTTTGTTCAGCGCTGCAGATGATACGCCCGAAGATGTGAACTTTTTCCAAACGTTCAACAAGCGTTCGAGGCTTGATCTTCTCGTCCACGGTCACCTTGCCTCTAACAACCAGTGTCGCGTTACCTTCTAGATATTCGAATCTCGATGGATGGATAGTCGTCTTCCCTTCTTCGAGCCAGAGTTCACCCTCGTAAAAGATTGAGGTGATTTCCAGGATATTGCATTTTCTAGAGACCACTTCCCTTAAGGATGTCGGACAAATGAGATCTGCCCCGATTATGAGTGAATCCAGTAGCTTGTCCAGGGCTTTGGCAGTAACATTCTTCTCGATTCGAACGGATCCTGTGCAGTAAATTTTTCTGCCTGGCAGGGCACCGAGTGTTTCTTCATCAATCACAATAGATGATTTCACAAATTCGTAACCAGATGGAATCGTTTTCACCTTCGAGCTTGCGCCCTTTCTGTAGAGTCGCCCAAGCAAAGCTTCAGCATTCTCCTCTCGACACATTACCGAGCCGATCACCTGTATTTTCGAGATTCTTTTACTGACTTCGTCGTTATCCAGAACGTCGAAGGCGCGGAGATTGCCGATAACGGTCAGTTTCGAGCCTTCCCCTAACGATTTGAGGTAAGCAGGATCGAGGTTCAAATTACCAACGACAAGCGCTGAACAATCCATATAACTTACGGACTGACCGTTCACGCTTCGAAGTTTGCCCTCTACAGCTCCCGCAAGGTGCTCAGGGTAGAGAATCTGCCCGTTTATCCAGAGGTCACCCAACCCTTTCTGCACATCTTCGAGGGGAATATCGGGGTTAAAAATAATCTGACCATTCGCGACGATCTGGAGCGCATCGGATTGATCCTTGAAAGAGTCCCTTGTCAGTATCTTCTGGCCGTTGAACAGTTTCGCGCTCTTTGATACCTGAAGGGTCACGCCCAAATTTTGCACTTTCGGGATTCTGCTGAGCAGGTTTGCAGTTTCCGGGGATAGCAACACGATCCCCACATTGCTGACCTTATTGATACCTGAAATGGACTCCTCTGTGGCTTCTCGCAGATCGAGCACGCCCACGTTGTTGAGAGCTTTCACTTTCGCCATGGCCAATCTCCTTATCTACCCCATTTCCATCGCTTTTCACGGAGTTTCTTCATCGCCAGATGTAGGCGCGATCTCACCGTAGCTGCCGGTATTCCCAACGCCCTGGCAATTTCTTCGCTGCTCATTCCCTCTTTGAACTTCATTTCGACGATATCTCGGAACTGTTCCGGCACACTCCCGAAAGGATCGGGGTGAACGACAGCTGCTTCGGGCTCTACCTTCCTTGCCTCCTCTTCTGACAAGATCCTTTGCAGGCTCTCCTGTCGTTGGCGAGCCCTCAAACTGTCGAAAAACAGATTCCGAACCGTGGTGAATAGCCATGTCCTTTGCTCAAATTCGTTAAGCTGACCCAGCAGGGCCAGGTGACCCATCGCCCGGATCAGGGCGTTTTGAACAATATCATCCGCATCCTCGGAATTCTTTGAAAGGTTGAGGGCGTAGGTATGCACTTCCTCTTCAAAGATGTCGTATAGATCCTGGATGGTCACGACTTTCCCTTTGGCTTCCATCCATACAACGACCGTCATAGTGAGACTGTTTAGAATATTTGAGCAATTTGCTAAACAAAAAGAACCCCCAGTGTCGTACTGACCTCCGGGGGCCTATTGATATTTTCTTTGGCGTTTTAACTATCGAATGCCAGACTATCTCGCATCATAACGCAAGAAACCCACATAAGCCGCTATGAACGCAGCAAGTTGAAACAGAAGCAGAACGATCAGCTCTGTCGTCAGGGTCCCGAACGCTTCGCCGAACTTTTGAGAGCTAGGCTAAGTCTGGAAATAAAACACGGCACCAACTCGTTCCTAACTTTTTCTCTCACCAAAGTCACCTCTCCACAGCTGCTGGATTTCATCACACGTCTGCAAGAGTTGATTCAGTGGTCCCTCTGCCACTGCCTTTCCATCTCTGAGCACCACAATATGGTCAGCAAGACGCAGCACAAATCTGCGATGCGAAACAACCAAGCAGGTGATATTATGTCGCTGAAGGATTCGTTCCCATAATTTCTTTTCAGTCTCAACGTCGAGCGCGCTAGAAAGGTCGTCAAACACGAGCAGTTCCGGGTCTCGGACAAGCATTCGTGCTGCTGCCGTGCGCTGCACCTGCCCACCGGAGAGTCGGACTCCTCGGGGACCAACAAGGGTGTCTAGGCCGTTTTCCAATTGCTCGACATCCTGCTCCATCGCCGCCAAACGGATCGAATCGGCGAGGTCGGCCTTGTCCTCGTGCAATCCCATCAGGATGTTTTCCTTTAATGTATCGCTAAAAAGGCGAGGGACCTGTGGCGCATAAGCGCATTTAGGAGATACAAAAAAAGTTGCCAGATCTTCGATCTTCCTGTCATTCCACCAAACTTCACCTTCTTTCTTGGGCAGAAAGCCTAGTAACACGTCCAAGAACGTCGTTTTTCCAGATCCGATCCGCCCTGTGATCACTGTAAGAGTCCCCTTCCGCAGTCCCAGACTAACTTTTTCGATACCATGAATTGAGTCGGGATATCGATAGCTCAGTCCTTCTACTTCGAGACTCATGAGTCGTTGAGTCTTGCACCTGGCAACATGGGGTACATCAGGAAAGGGACCGCGCAGGTATATCTCTCCATGTCTTACCAACCTATCCTTGGACGAACCCGGCATCAGTTTAAGGAGACGTTTCAGAGAAACCTCAGCGCGCTTAAAAGCCGCTAGGAGGTTACCCAGCCATCCGGAAAAATTTGAAACAGTTATCTCTCCCGAAGAGAAGTAGCTCACGAATAGCGCGAAATCTCCCAAAGTAAATGACCCCGACCTGATGAGTCCAGCAGCCAATATGAGAATCATACCTGTTGCTAAATCAATAGCTGTTGAATTCATCGAGCTCAACAAACTGTTGAACCGGCGCTCCTTGAGAATCGCCTTCTTCCTAACACGGCTAAGGGCGTCAAAGCGATGGACTAAACGCATCTCACCAGTCGCCACCTTGATTGCTTGAACACCATAGAAAACATCGCCGATAAAACCCGTGACATTCCCTGTGGCATCGCGAGTGGCCTTCAGGTATTTCTGAATGCGTTCTCCCACCTTTTTCGTGATGACGACAATCATTAGAATCGGAAGAAAGGCTAAAATTGTGATGAGTGGGTTTATACTCAGCATCACACCAAGTGCAATAACTGCAGCTATCGCGTGGCCGAATAGAGTCATGGAGGTCCCTAATGGGGCGACAACTCCATCCACATCGTCATCAATACGATTTATAACCTCACCTGGCTTATAGACAGTAGCGGCATCAGAGTCTTTCAGAATATATTCGAACACGTTTTTGCGTACCAGCGTCTTGACTCTGCCTTCTAAGTATACATACGTCGCGGCGTATCCTTGCTCAGATGCTTGAATGGTTAACTGAGTGACCAAGTAAAGACACACGATTGTTTGCACATCAAATCGGACCTCCGCTTCACCAGTTAGTGCGTTAAAGAACTCACGCAAAATTAGACCGATGATTAGAGGCATACCGGAATAAAATAGAGAGAGGACAAAACCAAGGATATATAGCCCGGGGCTGAAACAAACCAGTCGCCACAGACACAATCCCGTTTTCACTGAAGCACCTCCTCCAATCCCGTCTTCAGAAGACGATAGAAGAGACTACCAGGCTCAGATGCAAGTCGATGATATGCCTCGTGTTCCTTGATTTCGCCTGCTTCAAGAATCATAATTTCGTCTACTTGCCGAACGGTGGAAAGACGGTGCGCGATGATGATAGCCGTACGATTCTTAACGAGCCCATCCATCGCGTGGCTTAGGAGTCCCTCTGTGGATGGGTCCAGTCGCGAAGAGGCCTCATCCAGGATCAACAACCCTGGATCCTTCAAGAAAACCCGCGTGAAAGCCAGGAGTTGGGCCTCACCCGCAGAAAGTCCCTCTCCACTTGGGCCTAGCACAGTATCGAGCCCCTCAGGCAAGCGACGGTACCATTCTTCCAAGCCCAATGCATTGAGTCCATCCAGAACCTGTTCATCTCGAATCGTTTGATCGAACATTGTCAAGTTGTCACGAATGGATGCCTGAAAGAGCTGTACTTCCTGTGTTACCAGGCCCACTCTTTGCCTGAGGTCAAAGAGCCGCATCTGACGCACATCAACGTCGCCTAATCGGATTGTCCCCTTATTCGAAGGGTAAAAACGAAAAAGCAACCGGGACAAGGTGGTCTTTCCACTCCCCGTGCGCCCAAGCAGACCCAGTACTCTGCCAGATTCTAAACGGAAAGACAAATCCTTGAGCACCTGTCTTCCCCCAACGTAAGAAAAGGATACATCCTCAAATTCGACTGACAAGGCTGATCCTGGTATAGAAATATTCTCTCCGCTTTGGATTTCAGGTTGGGTCTCCATAAGTTCTTTGACTCGCTCTACGCTTACTTTGACCCTTTGTAAGTCTTCTACTTGCCGTGTGACCGTATTTAGCGGCATTCGTAACATATGAATGTAGTGGATGATCAGATAGACAGTCCCGATGGTAATTGCTTCCAGCTCAAACAGATAGGCACTAAGGGCCATTGCAACAGCATAACCTAAGGCGAATACTATGTTCGATATGGTCCACCCCACATCAGTAACGATGTCCGCTTTAAGACCTGTCAGAAACGTCCGGCGCATCAGCTCGTGGAAGCGGCGTAATACATATGCTACCGCGCCATTCGTCCGGATATCTCTCACCCCGGAGAACCTTTCTCCCAGAAAGCCAAACAGGTCCCCAGTGGCTTGGCGTTCAGCGCGCCAGTATGGAACGGAGATTCGCTGCCCTCGGATGTGGGTAAATAAATAGATTCCTACAAAGGCAGTCATGGCAAGACCGATTCTCCAGTTCTCGTAATAGAGTAGTATCAAAACGCAGAACGACAAAAGGAGGCCACCTAGCAGCTGAATCACAAATTGAGAGAAAAAATTTGCCAACCGACTCACATCTCCGTCAATACGTTCTATCAACTCACCAGGGGTATGGTTATTGTGAAAGGACATATCAAGCTGTAGCGCATGAAGAACCATATCTGATCGCAACCGGTTGGTTGCTTCCCAACCCACAGCGTCGCTCACGTAGGATGTCAATGCAGACACTGCCTTACCAATCAGCCCCACAACGAGGAATAACATAGCGGCTGCGGTTAATCTTTCTAAGGCGCCACCTGACGTTGCAATGTCGATAAAGTACCTCATGATCTGAGGATTAATGAGTTCCAAGCCTATGCCACTAAAAAACAAGAAGGCCAACAACAATACTTTCTTCCACAGCGAAGTGAGATAGGTGAAAAGTAAATTCCAATACTCCCGAAGAGGAACTTTCATGGGAGATTCCTATTTGACTTTACCCAAAAAGAAAGCCGCGAATCATCGACATAAAAAAACGACACAGATATTCCCCAGAGGTTCGCGAACGAGCGGTTTGGCTGAGGCCGGTATCTGAGTCGTCTATACAGAAGTCGACAACTGCGGCTACGACAATCGAAGGGTTGCTAGGGCTGCTATTTTCGACTATATCGAAACCTTTTAATTGTCATCGCCCAAATTCGGCTCTGGGCCATTTGAGCCTCGAGGAGCTTGAATACCAAAGTGTGGCCTAACGACGTGTCTGTCTTCTTGGTACCTGGTCATCTCGTGACCTCCTCCGGAGTTTATTGATATTTTCTTTGGCGTTTTAACTATCGAACGCCAGACTATCTCGCATCATAACGCAAGAAACCCACATAAGCCGCTATGAACGCAGCAAGTTGAAACAGAAGCAGAACGATCAGCTCTGTCGTCAGGGTCCCGAAAGCTTCACCGAGTCCTTGAGAACCAATTGTTAACAGGGGTATCTCGTGCGTTTTCAGCCAATCTTCCCCTAACTGATCACTATCTGCCTTACGTTTCAGATCCCGCGCGTAATCTCTGAAAGCTGTTCGGTAGAAGTCGTAAGCTTCGTGTGTCCTCCGATAGAATCCCAGACCCGTATCAGAAAGTTCCGCAGTGGCATAGACGAAACATGCCGTGGGTGAGGCTCGGGAGACAGCCTGACTGACCTCAACCTGCTGCTCCAATTTTCTCAAATAGCTCCCGTCGATGCGTCCCTTCTCGGCCTCGCTTTCCTGTCTCAGGATCTCCCGGCGGCGTTTACGCTCCTCATCTGAAATGGTTCCGTTCTCTACTAAAACGGCGAGACCCTTCTCTTCTTCCTCGCGTTCGAGATCCAATGCCCGCTTTCGCATCTTGATTTGCTGAAACGTAGGTGTTGGAGAGAGAAATCTTCCCATTGATGCCAGCATGTTTGGTAGCACAAAAGTGACGCCCACCCAGAGTGTCAGACAGATCAGAAGCGACGAGGCCGGCCGGGAAACGAGCACTGAGATCATCAATCCGAAGGTGACGAAGAGCGAGAGATAAATGAGAGCAATCACCACAATCCCGAAGATCCGAACCAGCAGTGCGCTATCGAAAGACACGCCGCCGACCAGCACGAAGAGAGAGATTCCCAGGGTCGTCGCCAGCACGAAAGGGATACCCAATGTCAAAATTGACCCCGCCCATTTCCCGACAAGTAACTGATCCCTGCTGACGCCCGTGGATAGCACCAGTCTTAGCGTGCCACTCTCTTTCTCTCCACAAATTGCGTCAAAGGTGAAAAAGAGTGCAACCAGGCTCAAGATCGACGCGACAATGTAGGAGAAATCAGGTCGCGGAAACAATGAGAGCAGAGGATTCCTGTAGAACGTCTCGTTGGCCTGACGAGACCATGACCTTGTATCGGAGACGTGGATCTGAGTGGGGGTGAATGACTCCCATCCGGACGACAAAGCTCCAAGGACTTGAGGTGATCTGAACGCGTAGATTCCGCGTGCGTTTGTCAGCCCTCGGACCTGCCGTCTAATCGGCTCGCTGCCGTCTACCGCGAACATCTGCTGCCGTTCGGCTGTCAGACTTGCCTGATGGCCGTGCCGTCGTTGACTGTAGTCCAGGCTCATAAGCACAAGTCCTAAAAGCACGAGCCCACAGAAGAGGCCTGCCACCCAGGCGAAACGAGCCTCCTTGAGATGCAACAGCACTTCCTTTTGAACAATCTGTCTCAGTTTCATCTCTTACCTGACATCGTAGCGCAAGAACGCCACATGGCCCGTGACGAAAAAGATCAGATTCCAAACGACCAGCAAGCCGATGTCTACCAGTGCAACACGCACTCGCTCATCCAGTCCTGGCCTCAGTGAAAAAAATCGTGGATAGTCTTCTGTAGATATATCCCCGAAACCCAGTTTGGCTTGCTCGATCCACTTGTCCTCGGCATAGTTGAGGAATCTCACTCTGTATACTTGAAGCGCCCTCCTGAATCGACGCCACGCCCAGATTCCGGTATCGGTGACCTCCCCCGCCGAGTAAATGAGCGAGGCGGTAGGTGAAAGCCTCGATAGCCAAACTGCTGCTGATACCTGGCGGCCCACCGCACGTTCGTACTCCGCCTGAATCTGCTCCTGGCGTCTGGCAATCTGTAGAAAACAATCTCGATACAGCTCGCTGACGACGACCCGCTGCTGAACTCTGGAGTCTGAAGTCGTCTTTCTATATGCCGAAATCCGCTGACGTCTTACCTGGTTTTCTTCGTGAGTGACCGCCCCTTTCTTTCGTTCGATTTCTTGGATTGTCGGCACCCGGACCAGTGCGTGAGTAATATATGGGCTCAAGTTCGGCAGTCCGACGGTCAAACCCACCCAGAGCGCCACCAGCACCGTCATCGATGTAAACGCCTTTGAAGTCGATGCCGAAACCAATAAACCCAATGAATAGAAGACGCTGATGTAAAGCAACGATATGAAGACCAGCAGACAAAAGGCGGCCAAATCGCTGCCCGAAACTTCTGTCCTTGAGTGCAGCACGACAACGCCAAGGCTACAAAAGGCCGTTAGAAGGAATGGCAATACAAGCACAAGGTACCCTCCAATCCATTTGCCCAGTAGCAGCATATCTCTTGGTATCGGGAATGACAGCGCTAATCTCAGGGTCCCCCCTTCCTTTTCTCCTGAAACGATGTCATAGCTGAACACCAGGGCCAAGAGGCTCATCACTATGGCTGTGAACGAGATCATGTCTACTGTTTGGAAAAGATCGGAGACCAGATTTACACGCTCGTACTGATCCTCCGTCATCGGATCACGATTCCCGGTCATACGAAAACTCATAGGACGAGAGGGCTCCAGGCCACGGTAGAAGATGCCGAGAAGGTTCGGCGGCTTATCTGCTGACAAACCCGAATAAGTCAGCGGATAGGGATCCACGTATGACGCCGCTTCGGTACTGTGATCGCTCCGGTTCAAACGATAGTCCGTCAGCGCGGTCCCGTATGCGTGAGTGCGCACCCAGATGGCGCCTACGCCCATTCCCAAGCACAAGACGGCGCCAATCAGGAAACGGAGACTTAGCAGATATTCCAGAATCTGCTTACGTATCACATTCAGTAGCATCCTTCATTCCAGGGTTGTTTCATACATATAGTCGAGATAGAGTCTCTCCAGATTCTCCGCCTCAAGTTCCTCTCTCGTCCGTTCCAAGATCAATCGGCCCGCTTTCATGATCCCTACGCGGTCCGCCAACGTGTGCGCTCTGAAGATGTCGTGGGTCGACATAAGGACCGCCTTTCGTTCCTCTCGAAGTTCCTCGAGTAGCTTGAGGAACTCGGCTGCTGCCTCCGGATCCAGGCCGGAAGTCGGCTCATCCAGCAAGATCGCAGGTGCATCCCGGATGATCACGATTGCAATCCCAACCTTCTGACGCATCCCTTTTGACAGCTCCTTTACCCGCTGCTCGAACGCCTTCTCGGGCAGACCCACTCTCCCGAGAATCTGATAATAGCCTTCTCGATCCGTTTGCTTTCCAGCAAGGCCGGCGAAGAAATCCAAGTTCTGTCGAGCCGAAAAATCTCCATACAACATCACGTTCTCGGAAAGGTAGGCCACAAATTTCTTTGCCTCCAGGGGATCTTGAGTTACATCGACGCCATTGATCGAGGCTGTCCCTTCGGTGGGCTCAATGAAATTCAGCATCAGGTTGATGGCTGTTGACTTTCCGGCCCCATTTGCGCCCAGCAGGCAGAAAATCTCACCTGGGCTGACTTTCAAGTTGAGGCAGTCCAGGCCCAAAGTCCCATCTTCATAGCGTTTAGTCAGTTCAATTGCCTCGATCACTGCCGCTGCCCTTGTCTAAGAGGTATAGCCGATGTTTATCTCTGCTTCTCATCTCCTCGTCAACTTCACACCGTACAGTACAATCCCGAGCACGATCCCGACCACACACAGCACAAGCACTGCACTCAGCAGCAGGTTGGTGCGCGAACTCACGTGAATCCGTACCGTCTTGTCCTGTGTCTCGATAGGCCGGTTGTCTGACACTGCCTGTGTTTGAATCTGCACCTCGTAGTCCCCGACATCCACTCCTTCGGGTGGAAGAAATCCAAGCTTGACGACGGCCTCTTTGGCTGGCATGAGCGTCGAAATCACGTCCGGTTCGATCGTCGACTGCCAGTAAGGTGCCAGGTTTGTACGGATACGGATATTGTCCAGCCGACGAGTTCCCTCGTTGTAGACCGTAATCTCCATCTCCACGTGCTCGTCGGTCTTGATTTCGTGATACAGATTCAGCGCACGCACTTCGATCCGTCCCACGCCGCGCGGAATCAGCTCAAGTTTGACTTTTCCTGCTTCTATCTCATCGATCGGGCCCTGCGAAAACCGTTTACCCTCTAACGGCTGCATCTCGCTCCATACTTGCTGAGATAATACGAGACCGTAGAATTCAATCGTCCGATCGATTGCGACCTGCTCGTCCACTCGATCGGGTAGATATACCGTCAGTGCAAGCTGCTTGCTGGTTACCCCTTGTGTGAAATTCACCTGCGACAGTCTCCGGGTCTGCGCAGAGGTCGGATCCAGAAAGGTGTGGGAAACTTGAGGCGGCAGATTGATCACCGCCAATCTGAAAACATTGTTCTCACTTGAAAACCGCTCCAGTTCCAAGCTATAGGTCGCGCTTTCCCCGAGATTTGCCTCCTGCGAGAAATTTGGTGAGCTGACGATGACCTGGTTGGCACTGGCATCTTTCTGGAGGTAGATGTGTTTCTGATCTACGCTCCCGGCGTAGGTCATACTCACCACAACCGCTTCTACGTCCTTGAGCAATAGAAAATCCACTTCTGCCCGATCTCCAAATCGGATCGTCTCCACCTTCTCCTCATATGGCTGGCTGATAATCGGTCCTATTCCACCCGTTTGAGGACTCTCGTGAAGAGAAATGAATACATTGTTGATCTTGTCCGGCTGCAAAGAGACGTCGAATAGATCCTCATCTGTCTCCGCCAGCTTCCCATAGTCTGCCACCCCGCCAGTCGTATTCTCCAGTGTCAGTCGCACCCTCTTTCTTCCATCCTTTGCCTGATACTTCACGGCTTCTTCAATTACGATATGGGGTTGGTCGAAAATCACGCGTAGCATCGCCTGCTGGTACGTGACCTCCTCTTTGACGAAGGCTGCCCGCTTCCGCTGGAACTCTTCGTTGGAAATTAGATTTTGTTTCTTCAGCTCGAGTGCAATGGCATATTCCGCTTTGGCTGCATCGTACTGGGCCTTCTGCTTTTTCAGTGCCAGTATCAAGTACGTCTCATCGTTCCGCTCTGAGAAATAGCTTTGAGCATAGCAAACAGCTTCTCTTCCTGAGATCAGTACCAAAAGCAGCATGATTGAAAGGCTGAAGTAACCTGACATTGTCTGCAACTCCTCCACATACCAAAAAACCCGCCATCGAAGTCACTCGATGGCGGGCCCTCAAGAAAAAAATTTATCTCTTTTTCTAAGTTTCACCCCATCGAATTTTTCCAGCATGGTCGATGGTCTGCAGCGTAAGCCGCGATGCAGATCCTTGCCCTGCAACACCCCTACAGCCGCTTTTTCCAGTCAATCCGGTCAGGTAGCTATTCATTTTTCTGTACCTCGATGGCGTCATGAATCAAATCTCCGCTGAAGATACGATCATCGCTGTCCCGAGTCAAGCTTTTGTTTTTGGAGTTGACCCGGTTTAATGGGTACATATCTTCCAAATCATGAAAGGCTGGAGGTTGTTACTTCCCAGGAGCAGAAATGGTCCCTCTGATCGGCAGCATCTGTAAAGGCAGCATCGGCGTCCGTCAGCTTCCCCGCACCTGGTGGAAGACGGTCACGCGTGCCGTCGGCCTCCTCGACCCGACCTACCCGGACAACAGCGGCGGCCTGGATGCCTGGTGTCTTCAGGCCGTCGGGTTGGACATCGACGAGACGTATGGCTATCTGCGTGCCGAGCTACCGGATTACGTGACGTTCGAACGCTGGGTGATGGACAAGAAGGGCGGGGAGCTGCCTGCCGCGCCGGTCGCCAGGTTCAACGAGATCGTGCGCTACCGACGCCACATCCGTCCGCGCAAGATCACGGAAACCTACGCGGACATCGGGCTGGATCCCGACGTGGATACCTATACGTCTGCCCTGCTGCTGAACACGCTGCAGGACTTTCAGCTCTTCCACGCGCGCGACTACAGCTCGGACGATTGCGATATCCCGCCGGGCATGCCGCCTCTCGTCAGCAGCCTGGATATGGGCGTGCTCAACGTGCTGCAGTTGGCGCGCACCTGGCACAAGGTCCTCCTCGAAGCGAAGGGGTTGCTCAACAGCGACTACCCGGCCTGCGGCGATGGGCTGGACCGGCGCGTCCTGGATGCGCTCGGACTGGACCGAGAGGAGACGCTCGAATACCTCCGCAATCACCTGCCTGCCTGCACCGAGTTCGAGGCCTGGGTGGTCGCCCGGATCGGCGCTGTCGATCGCGCCCGGGTCGACGCATTTCAGACCCGCCTGCTCGACCGGGAGCATCCCGAAGCCAGACGCTCGGAGATCTGCGATCTCACAGGCTGCGACCGAACGATCACCCGGGGCGTCCTCCTGAATCACCTCGAAGACTGGCGCTACGCCTATGACGTGGCCATTCTCCCGCACAAATAGTCGACCGTTGCGATCGGAGGCGGTATGGCCCCCGTTCTGATCGCCGTCGACGGCGAAAGCATCGATCATTTCGACTTCCTGACCGACAAGACCAGGTAGGTAGAAGTAGCCATATGTCGATCGCGATGACCGAGCAGCAGGAAAGGGCGTTCGAGGAGCAGGGGTTCATCATCCTGGAGGATTTCCTGGCGCCGCCGGAGCTGGCGCGCCTCCTCTCGGCCGTCGACGACGTGGCAGAGAAGATCCGGAAAGCCCAGGGCCTCGGACCGAACGACCCCTTCGCGATTCGAAACGCGCTCGCCCACCACGACGCCTTCCTGGACCTGATCGACCACCCTCGAATGCTGCCCCTGGTCGTCGACGCGATCGGCTGGAACATCCAGATCCGAACCACGCACGTGGACTACCGGCCGCCCTACCCGACGGCGATGCACGCGGGCGACGTCGGGTTGGGAGGCGGAGAGGACAGAGAAGTCGGCTATCGCAACATCGCATGGCATCCCGATCTGGCGGGCGACTTCCTTTTCGAGGCGCCTTCGCTCGACGGACGGCTCCCCTTCATGGAGGTGAAAGCCTTCTACGTGCTGTCCGACCTGCGCGAATCGAACTCCGGAAACCTCTGGATGGTGCCGGGCAGTCACAAACGCAAACCCCAGGAGCTGCGCGATACGAACCGGAACCTCGCGCCCGGGGAGACCGTCGAGCTGAAGCTGGCGCCGGGCGCAGCCGTGCTCTGGCGTACCGCCACCTGGCATACCGTCGGCCCGAACCTGTCCGACAGAATTCGAAAGGTCATGCACATCGGCTACCACTACCGATGGCTTCGCCCCACGGACTACGTTCAGCAGGCCCCTGAGCTGATCGCGCGCAGCACGCCCATCCGGCGTCAGCTGCTCGGCGGGTTGGCCGTGAGTCCCCAACCCCTCGGCCGGGACCCCGAGTTTCACCCTGCGTCGCAGTACTGGATCACTCGGAACTGGGACGACGTCCCGCTGAGGGCCTGGGCTGAAGAACGCGATCCCACCAAACCAAAGGCCAGAGAACCGCTCTGATCGTCGGCCTGCCGCTCGGCAAATCGCTGGTATGTCTAATTTACCCTCCACGAGATCGGTCATCCCGATGGCGACGAGCGTCCTGATCGGTCTCTGCCTCGCGGGAGTAGACCTGTCCCATTGCGTCTCCTTTGCGCGCTATTCGCCGACAAGGATTGGCAGGTGACGTCAAAGCAGAATCGTGAAGCGACAGAGCAGGCGCTGGAGAAAGGAAGTTCGGTAGATTTTCTTGTAGAGGTGTTGCCAGGTCTAAACCATCGCTTCCAAGACGCAAAGACCGGCTCGATGGGCCACGCAGAGGGAGTTATGCCTGCAGCAAGCGCCGCTGCAGCAACGTCTGCATGTCACGCCGCCCATCGGCGATCACGACGACATAGACGTTGTTTTCCATCACCCGGTAGATGATGCGGTAGGGCTTGAAGAAGATCTCACGGTACTCCCGAATCCCAATGTCCAGCATTTCCTTCGGGTAATTTCCCCGGTGAGGATGCTCGGATAGGCCGCTGAACGACTTTTCGATCTGCTCCAGCACGTGATCCGCCCTGCCCGGCGCATCGTGTTGATCGATGTAATCGCAGATCTCCTCCAAGTCGCGTGCCGCGTCATCGGTCAACTGAACCAGGAAAGGCATCAGCGCGCCTGTCGGCGCTCCCGAATCCGCGCGATGACACCGGCGGCCGGTTGCACCTGACCCGCTTCGATCTGGCGGCTGCCCAGCGCGAGGATTTTGAGTAACGAAACAGTCTCCTGCGTCTGCTCGTAGCTGTCGATATCCTGCATGACCACCTTGGCTTCGCCGTTCTGGGTGATGATCAGGGGTTCCCGCCGGTCTCCGAGCGTGCGCACGATCTCGGCGGCGTGGGCCTTGAGGTAACTGATCGGCTTGATCCGGTTGGACAGTTTCATAGGCCACCTCCTTTCGGACCAAATATAGGCCATAAACAGGTCAACAAGCAAGCCTCTTCGAGACCATCGCTTCCAGACTGCAAAGACGGGCTCGCCGGATGAGTACAGAGATCTTAAGGAAGCCATATCGCCAGCTGTATCAATTCGAGTCGAAGACTGGATCTTGAAACACTCAAGATGATTTCGAACTCCGAAGTGGAAGTTGCGCTCAGACCTGAATTGAGATTGATTTGACAGGGTGAAAACGAGATGGATAACGCTTCCTCTACGTTGGCCGAAAGCCCGACGATGCGTGCGCCTGAGGCTGACGGTCGCAAGGCAAGCGCCAAGTTGCGCTTCGAAACAGCGGACAATACGGCAGGCGGGAAATTTTGAGCGCGACCGCACATCGCATCTCGCCCTTGGAGAGACGCGGTTTGCCACCTCACGAACGACACCTGCGCACACCTGGAGCCTGAGTCGACGTGCCGATGCCCGCAAGAGATCTCTGGACAAAGATCCAGAGGGAGATCGGCGGTAAGACCGACCGCGAGCAATGCCGCATCCTCCGGCGTTACCTCGAAGGCTGGCACGACTCGTGGCGGGGTCCCTACGCCGATTTGAAGAAGCGGCTGCTGAGACGCGTCCAGAAGCTCGAAACGACCGAATCGGTGCGGTCTCACGACCCCGCCGCGTCGCTGCACGTCAAACGTCAGGGCGCCGCTCAGGTCGCCTTGGTCGGCCTGCCCAACAGCGGCAAGTCGGCCCTCGTTTACGCGCTTACGGGCGGTCCCACCGTCATCGCTGATTACCCCTTTGCCACGCAGCAGCCGGTCGCAGGCATGCTGGCCTGTGAGGGCGGCGCCTTACAGCTGGTGGACACGCCCCCGGTCGTGGCAGGGCTCTCCGACGGCGAAGGGGCGGGTCGTGCGCTGCTTCACCTGATCGGAGCGGCAGATGCGGTCGCGATCGTGGCGGACCTGTCGGCCGACCCGGGCGCGCAGATGGAAACCGTCCTCGACGAGCTGTCCACGGCTCACATCCAGCCCATACCGGGTCCTCTCGCGACCACCATTCAGCCGAAGGGCCGGGGCGGCATCCGGTTTACCGGGCTGGAGATCGCCCGGAGCGACCGGCACGCGGCGAGCGAGATCCTTGCGAACGCGGGCGTTCGTCACGCCGAAGTGGTCATCCGGCACCGATTCCGCGAGGAGGAAGTCCGCGCGCACATCGAGCACCGGAAGTTCATTCCGGCGCTCGTCCTCGCAAACAAGCGAGACGTTGCGGGGGCCAAAGCCAAGACCGAATGCCTTCGCGCCGCCTACCCGGACTACCGGGTTCTGGAAACCGATTTTTTCGCCGAGACGCAGTCTGAACAGGTCGTCGAAGCCTCGCTGGCGCTGCTTGGGCTCATTCGCGTCTATGCGATCCAGAAACCGATGGCCGGGGCGGAACAGACGGCGCATCTGGTGCCCCGTGCGAGCTCGGTGGCGGAGGTCGCGGCCGAATCGGGCTCGCCGGGCGACACACCCCTCAAGTCGGCCCGGGTGTGGGGAGACTCCGTGGCGCAACCCGGGCAGGTTGTCGGCCTCCATCACCTGGCGCAGGAAGGCGACCGCATCTTTCTTCAGACGTAGATATTGACGCGGACGCCGCACCGTCGCGGAAACAGGAGCCGGCGAAGTGCTCATTGACGCGCACGCACATCTGGACAAGTATGGGGACGATCTGGAATCGGTGCTGGAGGAGATCGTCCAGTACGGGATTTACACCATCAGCACTGCGATGGACCCTCCCTCGTACAGGCGGGCCCTGGAGATAGGTAAGAGGTGCGACCTCGTGCTTCCCACGTTTGGCATCCACCCCTGGCGCGCACCGGCGTATGCCGGCGACCTGGAGGAGTTGAATGGATACATAGACCAGAGTCCAATGCTCGGTGAAATCGGACTGGACCATCACTTCGTGGAAGATGCCGGGCAGTATCCGGCACAACGAAAGGTCTTCGAATTCTTTCTTGATGCGGCCAAGACGCAGGGAAAGATCCTCAACCTGCACACGAAAGGGGCGGAGCGGGAAATCCTCGACCTGCTTCGTGCCTACGGTATAGAACGAGCGATCGTCCACTGGTATTCGGGGCCCTTGGACGTCCTGGACGATCTCGTGTCGTGGGGCGCCTATTTCACGGTTGGCGTTGAAGTGCTCCACACGGACGCGATCCGAACCATCGCGCGGAGAATACCGTCGCGGCAGCTGCTCACGGAGACTGACAACCCCGGCGGAGCGAAGTGGCTGACGAAAGAAATCGGGATGCCGGGACTCTTGAAAGAGATCGTTCGAGGCCTTGGGGAAGTCAGAAAAACGACCGCCGAAGCCATCGTGCGAACGGTTCAGGAAAATGTCGCGACTTTGATCGCCGATGATCCACGACTCTCAGGCACAATCGGCAGGCATCTCGACGAGTCGACCGAAAGATGACGCGGACGTTCAGCCAGCTGATTTCTTCAGCGAGAGGCTTTCTGAGTATATTTTTGGATATGCTTCGAAACACGCTCGACGATCGGGGCGCGGAAGCCCGGAGGTTTTCGTGAAGATAAGAAGGCTCTGTGACCGACCGATCATCACGCCCGAGACGCACGCCAGGATCGGTCCCAACATTACGGGACCTTCCCTGATTCGCGCACCGAGCTGGCTCGATACGCGCCTGGGAACCTACTATCTCTACTTTGCGAGTCATGCCGGAAGCAGCATCCGGATGGCCTATGCGGACGATCTTTGCGGACCCTGGACGCTGTATGAACCGGGCGTGCTGGCCCTGGACCAATCCGGGTGCAAGCATCACGTCGCGTCACCCGATGTCCACATCGATGACAAGAGGCGTCAACTCCGAATGTATTATCACGGTGTCGTCCCCGGCCCCCGATGCAAACCCACGCTCCTCAACACGTGGCGCCAGAAATCGAAGGTTTCTCTGTCGGACGACGGACTCCTTTTTCGTCCGACGGACGCAGTGTTCGGCACCGATGCCGATGACCATGGCGGCGCCTATTTCCGCGTCTTCCGTTGGGGCGAATATTATTATGCGGCGGCCATGTACGGCTTGTTCTTCCGATCCAGGGACGGGCTGACCGACTTCGAGCAGGGTCCGACCCTCTTCACCGGGGATCTCCGCCACCTGGCGGTCGACCTCCAAGACGGACAACTGAACGTCTACTTCTCCAATGCCCACGACTGCCCGGAGACGATCCTCCTTTCGACAGTCGACCTGACGGCCGATTGGACGACCTGGACCGCGAGCGAACCGGTGACGGTCCTGGTGCCGGAAAGGTCTTATGAGGGTGCGGATCTCCCCCTGGCGCCCTCGGAGCGAGACGCCCCGCCCGGCAGGGTGCGGGAGCTCCGAGACCCGGCCATCTTCAAAGAGAACGGGAGGACGTACCTCCTTTACACGGTGGCCGGCGAATCCGGGATCGCGATCGCGGAGGTCCTGAACTGACGTCTCTTCCCCTTCGCGCGGGGATCGCCGGAGATCGCGACTTCGAAGACCTCTCGGCCGCGTTTCAACCGGCCGGTCCGGCACAAGTCACCGAGCGCTATCGACAATACGAGTCTGACCGGGACAGCGGAAAGCGAACCGTTCCGGTCGCGCGACCCGACGGACATATCGGGTCGTCTCACGATAAATTGACGCCCCACGTACAAACGCCTATCTTGAGTCGATCCGTATTGCATTCAATGGCGCATCTCCTGTATCTGTTCGCGCCCGGTGTGCCCGCCTATCGGTGTCGGCGCTATGTGAACGTTTCGTTAAAGACCAGCCACCGAGTCTTTTCAATGTTTCGTCGGGGCCATCTACGATCGGATCTGCCGGCTTTCCCGGTTCCGGACTGCAAATGCAATCTCTTGATCTTGATCACTTCATAGATTCCACCTAATTACCCTAACCTAAAACAGTGGAGTCGGTCGTGGGGGCAGGTCACGTAGCTGGTTTGTGCCGATCGTGATCCGGATTTTGAACCAAGCCCAAACGAACCTCGATCCACGGCCCTTCAGGAGTGTGAAGTGAACGCCACCTTTTTCGAACACAGGCTGAAAAACGGTCTGAGACTCGTTTTCGAATCCATACCTCGCATCCGGTCGGCAGCAGTCGGCTTCCTCGCCCGTACGGGCTCTCGTGACGAGCCGGCCGACAGGTTGGGCGTTTCGCATTTTCTCGAACACATGTGCTTCAAGGGGACCGCCAAGAGGGACTGGCGCCGGCTTTCGCTCGACGTGGATGATTTAGGCGCGATGTGGAACGCCTACACCTGGTGGGAAGGCACGGCCTACTATCACTGGGTTCAAAGCGATCACGTCGCCCAATCGATCGAGATCCTGAGCGACATGATGCGACCAACGATCCCGAGTCAGGAATTCGATGTGGAGAAGAAGGTGATTCTGGAGGAGATTGCGATGTACAAGGATCGCCCGGACGCGCTCATTATCGACGAGTTGATTCAGGACGCCTTCTCCGGTCACCCTCTGGGGCAGAGTGTGATCGGAACGGAAGAAACCGTTGGAAACCTCACGCGCGACCAAATGGTCGACTACTTCACGCGACGCTATGCGGCCGATAACCTGAGCTTCATCATCACCGGCCGTTTCGACAAGCACGAGGTGATTCGCGTCGTAGAAGAGAACTGTGGCGAATGGGCCGCTCTGGACGCAGGCCGGGAGCAGCCCGCGCCCGGGTTCCAAACGGGCACACGGTTTATCAGAAGGGAGGATGTGACGCGCGTGCATATCGCCCTGGCCCTCCCTTCTCCGGCGGCAAGCCACGACTGGGCGATGACTGCAGGCCTGCTGGCTTCCTATTTGGGCGCGGCCACGAACAGCCGGCTCTACTGGTCGATCGTCCAGAAAGGGCTGGCTGACGAGGCCTCGGCAGACTACTGCGGGTTCAGCGATGCGGGACTGTTTTACGTCTACGTCTCAGTCGACCCTGCGAAGGCGCGTCAGGTCCTGGAGATTGTCCGGGAAGAGCTGAAGGCCTTGAAGGAAGGCGTGGATGCCGAGGCGCTGGCGCGTGCCCGAACAAAACAGGCCACTTCTCTGGTCTGCAGCGGCGAACACGGACTTCATCGATTCTCCCAAGTCGTGGGCGACCTGAGCACGAACAGTCCCCTGAAGACGTTGGAGGAGACGCTGGCCGAAATCGATGCTGTCACGCCTCGGCGCATCGCCGAATTCCTGGAGCGGTATCCTTTGGACGGGGAACCGGCCCTCGTTGCCTCGGGTCCGGTGGAATCCCTTGATGAATAGCCCGTTCGACAAGGCCACGGAGCGAAAAAAAACGCCCCGCCTGGAAGCGTGGGCGATCGCAGCGTCGAATTTCCCGGAGAAGCGCGTGCCCTACCCGGTGCCTTCCTCCAGAAAAACCTGCGTGTCACGATCATCTGAAAACTGGGCGGGATAGGGTTCCAGAACCGCTTCCACGGGCCGGGTCTCCTCGAAGAAGGAGAGCACCCGGGTCAACACCCCATCCACGATCGTATCCGGACAGGACGCCCCGCAGGTGACCACGATTTCCGCGGGGCGTTTCTCCGGCAGCCAACCCTCCGTCGTGGTGACTTGACGCGGCCCCAGATCGAAGTGACGAATCCGGCGGTCCGACAGCACCTCATCGGCACTCCTGACAAAATAGGTGGGCATCGCCGCCTCGTACAGCTCCACGAGGTGGGACGTGTTGGAAGAGTTGTAGCCGCCCACGACGAGCGCCAGGTCTGCGCCCCGATCGATCAGCGCATAGGTGGCGTTCTGGTTTTCGTTGGTGGCGTAACAGAGGGTGTCGTGCGTGTCGGCGAAATGGTCCCCGATGTTGTCCTCGCCATACCGGTCGCAAAGCGCCGCTCGAATCACGCGGGTGATCTCACGGGTTTCCACCGCCAGCATCGTCGTCTGGTTCACGACGCCGATTCGCTCCAGGTCCCGGTCGGGCTCGAAACCGGTCGAACAGGTATCCCGGAACCGTTCGAGGAAGTCGTCTCGTGATCGTTTCCCCCTGAGAACGTCGGCAAGCCAGTGTGCATCGTCCAAGTTCAGCAGAATCACCGTCGGCGCGCCTCTGATGCTGTGTGAAAACGTGGCGCGCGTCTCTTCGTGCCATGCCTTGCCGTGGACGACAACCGTGAATCCCGACCTGCCCAGCTCGGCGCTCCGATTCCAGACCCTTTCCACGAAGGGACAGGTCGTGTTGAACGTATAGGGATCGATGCCGCGACCCGATAGGGCCTCTTGGATCTCGATGGTCGTTCCAAAGGCAGGTACCACGACAATGTCGTCGGGCTGGAGCGCGTCCCACGGTATGAGCTGCTCTCCTGCAGGCGTAAAGATAAACCGGACCCCTCGCGCGATCAGATCTGCGTTCACATCCGGATTGTGAATCATCTCACTCAAGAAAAAAATGCGGCGCTCCGGATGCTTCTCAAGGGTCTTGTAGGCGATCTCGATGGCGTTTTCCACCCCGAAGCAGAACCCGAAATGGCGTGCCAGAAGGAATCTCACGGGGCCGAAGTCGAGCTCCGCCGGCGACAGACTCCGCTTCCTGGCGTCCTGCGTCTGACGGGCCTTCTTGATGCGGGAAATGATCGAACTTTTGTAGAATTCCGGAATGTCGAACTGTCTGGGCATTCGGTCACGCACCTCCTGTGCTTCCGAATCCGCCCCGGCTCTTCTCGCGCAACGCCTCCGCCTCGTCCCACGCGACCCGGTCTGCGCGGACCAAAATCCCCTGAGCGAGCCGCTCCCCTCGCGCGACTTCGACCGGGCGTTTGGAAAAGTTGTAAACCTGCACGTGGATTTCATCCTCGGGTCCGCAGTAGTCCCGGTCGACAACGCCGACGCCGTTCGGAATCATCAGCCCCTTTCGAAACGGCAGGCTGCTGCGGGCGGCGATCATCAGCATGTACCCATCCGGAACGGCCACGATGACGTTCGCGGGCACGCGGCGGATTTCGGAGGGGGGTACGGTGATGGACTTCCTGGAGCGCAGGTCGAACCCGACGGATCCGGAGGTCTCGTGCTTCGGAAGCGGGAGAGACGAATCAATGCGCCTGATGCGAACGTTCAACACGGAGTCAGCCAGCTGAATGGTCCTCTCGCGGGGGTGATGGCCTGGGGGCGCCGCGATTCCACGTCACGGCTCGACCGACCGCGTCGTCTAAGTTTAATCGGGACACCGGGACCTGTCAACCGCTTCACCGGTTTTGCGCCTTCCAGACGGGGCGGCTTGGCCCCGCCTTGAAGACATCCGGTCGATTCCGCTACGGGAGGGAGAGAAAAAGTTGGAGTTGCCATGCGTACGGCAACGGCCCCGTCACTCGCGATGCTACGTGCGAGCCGTAGCGCGCCGATGTTTCGCTCGCATGACAACCTGTACGGTACCAAAAAAAGTGGCATTCCGCAAGTTTCTATCTCCATCCCTGTCTCCTGGATCCGAAAGCACCACCCAACTCCATCTCGGGATCGACCTCCTTGTCAAGAAGCCCTTCTGATCCCTCTTCGGACACTGTGCGCCAGCCGTTTCGACGGACACACTTCTAAGGAACCCGTCCAAGATCGTCTATCAATTCTCAACGCCCTCGGCGTTTACGAGAACTTGCGGCGGACCGGCATCCGGCCGGCGCGTGATGATCTCTCCATGATCAAGACGGCAGCCTCCCCGGCGCTTTCGCACATCCACTATGGACAGCCGGCGGTCGCGGGCGCTGTTCAAGTCGTGGTTCGTGGACTTCGATCCCGTCCGCGCCAAAGCAGCCGTCATTACTCCCCCCTTGAGGGGGAGTCGGCAAGCCAAGGGCGCCAGCCCGCCTGCCTGTGCGTCGCACGCAGACAGGCAGGCGCGCCGGTGGGGGGAAATCAAACGTCGCTACTCCCCTCAAACCCTGCAAAAAGCCCGATCCCTCCGCCAAACCCGAACCGACGCCGGGGCCTCCTCTGGCACTTCCTGCGCAACAAACAACCGGACGGCTACAAATTCCGCCGCCAACAGCCCATAGGCCCCTACATTGCGGATTTCGCCTGCCTGTCGCGGAAACTGCTGATCGAGTTGGCCGGCAGCCAGCACGCGGAAAGGTACTCCTACGACGAGAAGCGCGACAACTTATTGCAGAAGAAAGGCTACCGGGTACTGCGCTTCTGGAACGACGAAGTGCTTGAGAACTGTTTTGGTGTGCTGGAGCGGGTGTACGAGGCGTTGACATCCCCCCCACCGCATCAGCCGTCGCCTGTCGGCTCGGCTTCTGCCTGCCTGTCCTGCCTGCCTGTTGCAGACAGGCGGACGCAGGCAGGTGACTCCCCCTCGAGGGGGGAGTGATTGGACCGTCGAACGGGCCCGCGCCTACCTGCCTGCCGCGCGGGGCTTGGCGCAGGCAGGTCTGTCCGGCATGGACGACAGCATCGTTGACCTCTTTCCGACCGGCTCGTGGACTCGGCGTTGGGGCCGATACCGGAGGGGTGGGAAGTGAAGGCGCTGGGGGACTTGTGCTACAGGCCCCAATATGGATACACGGCATCAGCGATCGATGGCCCAGCAGAACCGAGGTTCCTTCGAATCACCGAACATCAACAAACAGTCGTGGATTGATGGGTCACGTGTCCCCTACTGTGATACGAGTAAGGAGGAGTCTTCGAAATGATCTCATCAATGCGGGAGGCGGGCTCTGTCACCCGCAGAATCGGGCCACGCCTCAGTCGACCGTACGCGCCTCGCGGCGTACTGAAATTGGCAAGCTAAAGGAACCGCTCGACCAGAAAAGGGAATAGCTCGGGCTCGGGACTTTGGCCCAGCATCATATCGGCCACGACCTTTCCACTGTACGGCCCGAGCTGAAGTCCGCTGGGTCCGTGTCCGGTCGCCAGAAAGATGCGCTCGACGCCCGGCACCGGTCCCAGCACCGGAAGGCCATCTTCGCTCAGGGGCCGAAGCCCGACCCTGACCTCCCGAATCTCCGTATCCTTCAACCCGGGGGCCACCCGAATCGCTTCGTCGAGCACCTCCTTGACACCTTCACCGGTCGTATGCACCCGGAAACCTGAACCGGTCTCTCGCGTGGCGCCCACAACCACGCGGTTGTCAGGCCAGGGAACCATGTAGTGGCCCCGGAACGCGCTGACCATCGGCCAGTGGCTCGTATCCGTCCCTTTCAGACCCAGATGGACAATCTGACCCCGCTGGGGCTCCACGGGGATTCGAATCCCAAGCTGTTCCCCGAACGCGTTCGACCACGCGCCTCCCGAGATCCCGACGACCCCTGCGGAAAAGGTTTCTCCGCCAACCCTGACGCCCGTTACGGCGGCGCCGTCCAGGATCAACGCGTCCACGCCTCCAGCCACTCGGCTCAAGCCCGCGCGCTCCGCAGAATGGGTCAGGCTCCGGTTGAGCCTTCGACCATCGACGCGAGCGGCCTTGCGGTCATAGATGGCCCCGAGCACGTTTCCCAGCGGTGGGAACAAACCGCTTGCCTGGCTCGCGGAGATTTCGAAAAGGTCCGCTTGACGCCCCGAGGAACCTCGACGACCCAAGATCAGACGTTTCGCTGCCTGAAAGGCGGCCCATTCATCCCGGGAAACCGCCACACGCAACATGCCGCAAACGGCAAAACCGGTCTCCGCTTCGGACGCTGCCTCCAAATCAGGAATGAGCGCGGTGGTGTAGGCGCCGGCCTTGGCGGCAAAACGATACCAGGGGTCAGGGTCCCGCGTATTCGTGTGGGGCGAGATGATCCCCGCTCCGGCAGCGGTCGCCCGCCCGGGATCGCCCCTGTCAATCAAGAGCGTCTTCGCCCCTTCGGCGACCAGGTGGTAGGCAACGGAGGTTCCAACGACCCCACCTCCGATCACAATCGCGTCGAAGGTCACAGACGTCCTGCTCCGGGCGACGTGTCGATGAAGCATAACGGACCGGTCATTCTCTCGCTCGGTTCATCTGCGGGGTTCATCTCGCCCGGGAAGGCAGAGGGCGAACAGCGCGTTCAACGCGGCCACGGCTCCGACCGACAGGAAGAGTCCCGAGTATCCCGCGGCGTTTCCGATCCATCCGGATACGATCGGGCCCGAGAACATGCCGATCGCGTAGACGGCTTGGAAAAATCCCATCGCCGTCGCACGATCCGACTCCGGAAGACGCCTGATCGCAAGGCTCATAAGCACGGGATAGGCGGCGCCGCGCCCGAAACCGGCCACGATTTGAGTGACGTAGAGTGGCCCAACCCGTTCGAGAAAGGGGATAGCCACGGTCGCGCCCCCGGCCAGGACCTGCCCCAGCACCACCGTAAATCTGGAGCCCAATCGCGGATAAAGCCAGGCAATCGTCATGAACGAAACCACGGAACCGGAAAGGGTCCCGACCATCGTCAGCATGCCCAGCTCCGTCTTGCTTGCCCCGATGCTTTGTGCGTACATCGGCACAAACCCGAAAATCGTGGAGAAAATGACATAGTGCGTCATCACCGCCACGGCGCTCGCGAGGACCAGCTCGCGATGGCGAAGGACGCTCCGGAGTCGATGAAACGAGGAGACGCGGACAGCGCCTCCCGAAGGCTGCTCCTTCACGAACCCGAGCGCCAGAAGGCCGACGAGTGCGACGACGGCCGAGGCCCAGAACGGGGCTGTCCAGCCCCAGAGGTCGGCCAGGCGTCCCCCGATAAACGAAGACACGAGGACGGAAAGACCTTGGCAGATGGTAAGATAGCCCATCGCCCGGACCGTCTCCGTCGGCCTGTAGTAGCTCGCGAAAAGGACGGAGAAGGCCACCCACGCGCACGCCGAAAAACCGTGCGTCAGCCGCGCGATCACCATGTACCACGGCCCCGGGGCCACGACAAAGCCGAGGCTGGCAAACACGCAGGTCATGAATCCGAGGGCGAGAAACGGTTTTCGTCGCCCGCTTCGATCCGAGGCGATGCCCACCGGGACGCGAAGCAGGATCTGCACAAACCCGTACGCGCTGAGCACGATGCCCGTGATGCCGAGCGTCCCACCGCTATATTCCACGTAAGGCGCCAGGACCGGCACGAAAACATACAGGGAGACCCAGTAGAGGGACGTAATGAACACAAACAACGGGACCGCGCCACGCGGCACGTCCGGGTTCCTGACACCGGTCGTATCCATCGCGCCAGACCATCCCTCCGGAGTATGGGCTTCAACGTCGGGTCTTGCGCCCGACACCATCACAAGACAACAGGGCCACGGATCTGGATCCCCGGCCCTGTTCCGAACGGTCAAGGTCTTGGGTCGTCATTCGGATGGATCCTGGCATCCGTCTGCGATCCAGGCCCTTCGGGCGCTGAAAGGCAATCCCAGGCCTTCCTGCTCTCCGTACCGGTCGAGCAGACCTTGACGGTCATAATCGAACCACACAATCTCCACGGTCAGGCTTCCGTTCCGTTCGGTAATCGAGAGAAAACTGCTCTTGTTCCCTCTTCGGATCGGATAATCGTATCCCTCGCTTCGGTCGATCATCTCCCCGCTGCGTCCGTGAAGTCTGAAGAGGGATCCGGCGACCGAACCGCTGTTCGCCAGAAGAAATCCATCCCGTTCGTGGACGAACGGAAAGTGCGTGTGGGCCACCAGCGTCAGATCGACGCCGGTATCGCGAAAGAAGGGGAAAAGCTGATCCGGACGCAATTTCCAGTCGACGTCCGACGCGTTCAGCAGGCTTCTATGGCCGTGCATCATGCGGATGAGTTTCCCGCGCCACTGGATCAAGAGCTGATCCGGCAGTTCGAGCGCAAAACGAAGCTGGTCATCGCTCAGCTTCGCGTGGTTTCCGTACTCGCTGTCGTCGGGCCAGACGGTTTCCGACGCTTCGGACGCCGGCCTTCGAATCCCGCGAGATACCGAGAGATCGTGATTGCCCCGCGTCGTGCGCCCCGAAGCGTGCCAGCGCACCCAGTCCACCGTTTCAGCCGAGTCCACCCCTGCCGAGAACAGATCTCCGTTCGCGAAAACCTGATATCGATCGGCAAGCTGATCCAGGTAGCTGTCAATCTCCTGAAGCGGCTCTGAAAAGGCGTGAAGATCGCTCACGACGATCAAGCGCTCAACGGAAGAATCAACTCCGACAATGATTCGTTTCACGATGGTCAAAACCCCCTCGCGAGCGACGGCGTCAGACCGCCGTCGCGAAGCCTCGGCCTTTCATTCCCGGCCAATTTACGATCAAACCAGGCTCAGGCCAAAGCACAAAAGCTGAACCGTTGATCCACACCCGCCTTTTTTCATTTGCTCGAAGGCCGTTCCATTGCTATCCATATTGTGACCCCGCGTCCTGTTCAATATCATCTTATGTATTCGGAAAAAACCGGTGGGTCTCGACACGAGGAGACGGAGCGTCCGACATGATTTCCGACAGAGAATATGATTGCTGCAGCGACGACTGGCGCCGAACGAATCCGGACCTTGTCCTTTATCTACCCAAGACGCCTGTTTACTGGCCCGAAGCAGTGGACCACCTGCTCGTGGACTGCACACCTCGCGGGCACCTCCTGGCCATCTGGACGATGGCGGTAGAGGCCACGGGTGAGGACGAGAGCGTCTACTGCGCGCGCAGCGAGGACGGCGGCCTCACGTGGACCGATCCGCGCGTGATCGACGGACCCGGCCCCAAGCCCGGCCAAGTCAGCTGCTTCGGGTTTCCGATCGTCAGTCGCAGCGGACGGATCTATTGCTTCTACACCAAGGGATTCGGCTTCGGCGACAGCTATGCCACCAGCCGCATGTCTTGCAAGGTCTCGGACGACGACGGCCGCACCTGGGCGGGAGGCGAACTCCAGATTGAGTTCCGCCGGAGCGTCTACGATCATCCCGACCCGAATGTGGGCACGAACTGCATCGTCTGGCAAAAGCCGATCCGGGACGCGCACGATCGGCCGGTCGTCGGATTCACGCGCTGGACCAGCCACTACGTCCGTCCGCACAAACGAGACAGCCGCTGCGAGTTCGTGCGTTTCGACAACATCGATACCGGACCCGACCTGGCAGATCTGGAGCTGACCTGGCTGCAGGACGACGCGTCCAACATCTCCGCACCCCTGCTTTCAGAGCCCGAGGCCTCGAAGGGATATCGATTCGGCGAGGAGCCTGGACTCGCACTGCTCCCCGACGGACGGCTGTTCACCGTGATGCGGACGCCGAACGGACAGATCTGGTACACCGTCTCCGAAGATGACGGGCGGACCTGGCGGGAGACCGAGATGCTGCGCTACCGCGACGGGGGCGAACCGATGCTGAACCCCCGGTCACCCGCGCCGATCTACCGTCTGGAGGACGGCCGCTACCTGCAGTTCCTCCAGAACCACGACGGCTATGGTTACGGCGGGGAGGGACCTTATGACCTCAACGCCCGGCGGCCGCAGTTTTTCTCTCTCGGCGCCTATCGTGGCGGGGCGCGCCAGCCGATATGGTTCAGCGAGCCGTCGCTGCTGATGGATACCCATAGCGTGGGCATCTACCCACATTATTACAAGTGGCTTTCGATGTACGCCAGTCTGACCGAGCAGGAGGGGCGGCGCATTCTCTGGTACGTCGACAGAAAGACATTCGCGCTGGGGCGCTACATTACAGACGAGATGCTCGCATCGATGACAGCACCGGAGTAAGCGCGCCGTCCGGCAAATGCCCCGTGCCATTCCAACGGTGGAGCGGGGGCAGACGGCTTCGAACCGGCATCCTCTGCGACCTCCGCGCTCCGCATCAGAGACACTTCCGCCTCCGCCGTGAGATTTGTCCTGGATCCGAGCACCCCGGTCTCATAGCGAAGGGGCCACACGTTCCCGCGTAGCCCCTCGTCCTGCCGCGAACAAACGGTTTTCGTTTGCTCCCGTTCTATTTCTCCTCGACCCGCACCGTGACCCTTACGGCGTAGATATTGAAATGCGGATCCATCCACCACTCCTCTCCTGTTCCGGCCTGGACCACTTCATTCGCGACCTTGATCCCTTTGCCCGGCATGCTGATGTGGGGGTCCAGCTGACCATAGCCCATCACGGTGATCTTGCTGCAGTCGGGCATCTCGAAATGGGCGTTGACAAGGCCGGAATGTCGGTTTCCCGTGTCGAACTTGTCGCTGGCGCCCCACCCCATCAGGTGCTCCCCCCAGAGATTGTTCACTTTGAACCTTACGCCCGGGCGCGCCAGATTCCATTCCAGAGGCTCCCCCCAAAGCAGCACCGTCGCCGGCGGGATGCAGGGGGTGCCGATCACGTCCACAGCGATGATCGGTTCCTCCTCTTCGATCGTCAGCGCGCTGAAAGGCGGGACATCCATCTCCATCCCTTCCGGATGTGGCCCGGTGCCCGTCTGCTCCCGCCCCAGCTCGCAGTTGCAGTTCGGGTATTGGAAGGGCGCCACGTACTCGTAGGCCTTCCGCGTGAAGACGCGTCGGGTCTGTTCGATGCCCTCCCTCGCGATTCGCTGAATCTCGCGCTCCTTGGGGGTCATCTTCCCGAGCTCGGGGCGGTCCGGGTTGTGAACGCGCACGCGGTCCGGTGTGGCCTTGTGCGGCTTTAGCGGCAGAGGTGCGACAGTACCCATGGCTTCTCCTTTCTATGGTCTTGCAATGCATCCGGGCCCGACTCTCGAAGCCCGCAAAACAACGGATTCCGCGACGCAGTACAACCAGTGTAACGCCGCCGGTCGTCCCTCAGAAGTTCCAGACCGGGATCGGCTCGCCCCTGGAGATCACTTCCTCCAGAAAGCAGCCCGTGTAGGGCGTCGGATCCATGGCATAGCTCATCTCTCCGTCTTCCAGCACGCGGAAGGCCAGAACGTGGCGCCACGCCCCGTCTGAAAGCCGCACCGTCATCCCCGAAGGATGGTCCACGCGCCACGCCGACTTCCCTGGCGGTCGACCGAACTCCTTGCTGCCATCCATCGCCACCATCGGCTGCTCAAGCCCGGTCCGACCTTCATTCAACGGCCAGATACACAACGTCTCCCGCGTCCAACCTCCGCCGCGCAGCCGTCCCTCCGAATCGGTCTTGACCCTTGCAAGGCCTGCCGGATGCAAGAAAACCTCGTAGAGATTCGCCGCAACGTAAGGCGTGCCGTCCGCGGCCTGGTTCACGCTGATCGGCGTGCTGGACACCACCCCCCGCACATGGACGGCCCGGGTCCACTCCGCTTCGCCCACCGCGGACCGCCAGACCCGGATATCTTGATAGTCTGGCTCGTCACCTCCGCGCACGCAGAAGAGAAGCGCCCCGTCCACGTCCCGAATCATGCTGGGCTCTTTCGAACCGTCCTCACCCGTCACGGGCGTGAAAGAGACGGGACGCCAGTCGGCGCCCTGTCGGCGCCACCGCGCCACGCCGGCTCCTGAACCCCCGTCAGGCGTCCCTCCCGTCATGGCGAAGAGCAAATCGTCGCCATCTGAGATCGCGTTCGTGATCCCGCTGTTTCCGACGTGCCAACCGGGAACCAGATCCCGCGTCCAGACACGTTCCGTCTTCGCAACCTGAAACCGGCCGCCGTCAAACGAGAACTGGTGGATCTCGAAGTAATGGTAGGCTTCCGATCCCGAACTCAGATCCAGGTTGTAGGGCGGCGGCCCCGGCGCCTTCGTGCTCCACGCGTGCACCCGGCCGATGCCGAATCCGGTGCCAGCGTGAGGATGGGCAGAGCCATCGGCACGCCTCGCCCCCAGCGGGACGAAACCGGCCCGTACGGGGTACTTGATCATGGTCGCGACTTGCCCGGGCGGATCGGTGTTCGGATTCGGCTCCTCGTGGTTACGCGTGACCTCCACGGCATCCTCGGCGGAAAGGTCGGAAAGATCATCGAACAGAATGACATCCGCCCCGTTCTCCCAGTCCACCCCCTTCATCTTCCCCTCCCTCAGGTTACAGATCAGGCCCGCCTTTCGTTCGTCCACCTGAAACGGCAACCCCATCTGGTAGACCCAGACCCTCCCTTCCGGCACGCGAGGGGGCAGACGAAAAGAGGCTTCACCCTTCGTGACCTCAACGATCCCGGTCGATCCATCCTGCTTGTCCATAAGCGCTCCCCGAGGGCTACGCCCTTCTCCCGAATCCGCGAAACAGGCGCTGCTCCCCGGTTATGGCCGTCTCCACATCCACGTCCGTCACTCGGGCGATCGAACGAACGATCGGCGCGATCTGTTTTTCCACGTAGTGATCGTAATCCAGCCCTGCCGACACCCGACCGATCGGCTGGGGGCCCTGTGTGGTGATAACGTAACGGATCACGCCGGACGGCCTTGACAAAAGCCTTGCGGCCTTCACGTGAGGGGGTTCCGACTTGACATATTTCGAAAGCGGTTTCCGAAGGGCCTTCCGGTAGACGAGCAGATCCTCCTTCCGTCCAGACCGCACGGCATCCACCCACTTCGTCACGCACGCCTCGATCTCCTCGGCGGGCCGATCGTGAAACAGGAGGTCCAGAAGCTCGTGCTGCAGGGCGTGGGCAAGCCCGGTCCAGTCCCGCCGGACCGCCTCCATGCCGACGATCTCCACCCGCTCACCCGCCCCGTCCACCCGGAGACCGGCATATCCCTTCGCACGTGCGCGCGCCTCCTCCGCGCGACTGGCCGGCAGAAAGAACCTGCGGTAGACCTTCTCGAACTCGAGCTCCAAGTAGGAGGTCACGCCGAACTCGGCCTTTACGTAGCGGGCCAAGGCCGCGTTGCACGCGCTGCACAATGCGTTTCCCCGTTCCTGGATCCCCGCGACTCCGACCGTATCCGGCAGGTCCAGGTCGACGAACAGGGAATCCGTGTCGCCGTAAAGGACGCGGCAGCCCTCCTTTTCCAGACGTTCTTTCGTCCAGAGCAGGAGATGCTGTCCGAATCCCGTAATCGCACCCGCCAGCTTGCTGGAGGCAAAGCGGCAGGCATCCGTCGCCAGGACGCCGTAAAAGGTATTCATGAGAATCTTGTAGGTGACGGACGCGACGTCGTCTCCATCTGCGACCGCCCGGCTTCGATTGGCGAAGAACCGCTCCAGCATGCCTGGAAGGATCCCGGGCTCACGGCAGAATCGCGCGCCGTTGGGCGCAGTCGCGAACCTCCCCTCCTTCGCAGATCCTCGCTCGATTTGGAGATTGGCCTTTACGTGTGACAACGGGTCGATGTTGAAGGTTCGGATGATCGACGGGTAGAGGCTCCTGAAATCGAACACCAGGACATTCCTGAACAATCCCAGCTTCTCTGCAATCACGAGACCGCCCGGCGTCTCGACCGGCGCGTCCCGATCCACACCCCGGGTGGGGGCCACGAAGTTTCGTTTGTGCAGCTCCCGGATATACATGAACTCGAAGACCGCCACGCTGCCCCAAGACCGCTCCACGGGCAGACCCGTGAGCCTGCTTCGTCGGAGACTGAGGCGGATCAGCCCCTCCGCCTCCAGGATGTCTCGGACCAGGCGGGCATCCTCCAGGCAGTATTCACAGAACGCCCGGCGGTCCTCGCGATAGGCCCGCTCGATCCGGACCGGCATGGTCTCCCCTGCATCGGCCTGCAGGGTCTTTCCCCGCCCGAGCACGGACTGCGCAACCGTCTCGAGGCGGTTGTCCTCGAACCGTCTGGGAATCGCCCGACAGAGGTGGAGGGCATCCAGCACCTGCCGCCCCCGGACGATCACGCGACGGCTGCCCCACACCGATCGATCCAGGAACCACGAGCTGTCGCGCGTGCGCCCCAGGTTGAACTCTCGGCGATACGCCTTGAAACGATTCCGGAGAACGGTGAGGTCGAAGTCGATCAGATTCCAGCCGGTGATGATATCAGGATCTGCGCCTCCAATCCGTTCGACCAAGGCTTCGAAAAGTTCCGACTCGCCCTGAAAACAGGTCGCGTTCGGGGGATCATTCGGAAGCGGAGCGCCGACCAGCAGAACCTCCTCGAACCGGTGCCGCTCCTCAGGCCCCGTCCCCACCAGGGAGATCGCGTAGACTTGTGATGCCTTGGGGTCTGTTTCGATGTCCAGAACGAGCACGGCGAGTTCCGGTTCCCACGCGAAACCGACGACCCTGGGGTTGACATAGACGCGATCCACGCCGGTCCCGCGTCTCCAGGACCCGCTGACGCGGAGGGATCCCAAAAGATCGCGGTCCATCAGGTAGCGGAGCGCGGGGTTCAAGTCGGCCTCGTAGGTACGAATGGCGTCCTGCTGCAACTCATCTGCCAGATCCCGAAGAGAGGAGACCTGACCTCCGAAAAATTGAACGACGGACTCGCCGTCCATCGTCGACAGGGGACAAGCCTCACTTGCGATCCGGCGCCTGCGACCCAGGATCTCCGCCTTCCCGGAATCGGACGCCCTGACATAAAACCGGGGCGGCTCCCGGTCCTCCACGAGGCCGAACGTCTCGCCGGTCTCCAGCTTGCCGATGCCAAAAATCGTCGTCTTTCCGCCCTGAGTCCGGTGAAAGATATCGATGAGGAATCCGGCCGTTCCGTCGTCCGGATGATCCGCGTCGGAAGGATTCAATTCAGCGACTCTCGTGTCGGTCGTCCCATTCAATCACGCCGTTCCCCAACCGTAGCGCAGCCGGTCGTCTCCGTGTGCCGCCCATCCGTACGCGACGGACGTGGCCTTCAATGACCCATACACGTGCAGACGGCGGAAGGCCGCTCTGGCCGCCAGGCGCGAAGCGGCGGGGTGAGACGATTCCGGAGGGCAGCGCTGGAGGATCTCTCTGCGTGAGACCCCCGCCAGGCGGTTTGCGCTCTGCACCGGCCCGTTAAAAGGTCCTACCCTGCAGGCCAGAATGAATGCCGTCGTTCAGGAGGCGGACTATCTCAGCGGGATCTTTCCGCCGAGAGGGGCCGCGCCCCCCGGAGGGTGGAGTCCCACGCCCGACTGGGCGCCGGGGACCACGATGCGCGAGGCCTCCTGACGCTGCATCTCTTTCGCCTCCTCTACCATCTTCTCGACCGCCCGTCCGATGGCTTCGGGAAAGTTCCGCGTGGCTTCCTCCAGCGTCCTGGCTTCGATTTGACACTGGATCGGGAGGGGACCCATTTGAGACATAATCTGAGCCTGTCCCGTAAAGATCGCCTCGCGCGTATCGTCTTCGGAACCGTCCGGCTTGATCGGCACCAGCCGCCGGATCGTGGCCACTTTGAGATCGGTGAAGGACTCCTCTCGGTAGAGGTGGTCCCTGTCGACTTCGACTTCTGACAACGGCTTCTGAATGGGGCTGCTCATGCAGGTCTCCTTCTTCTGTCTTCGTGGCCCTTAAACCGCGTTTTCATCCAGGGGAAAATCGACTCGCACGTTCCCCTTCTTCTGCGAGGCCATGAACCCCAGGAGCACTTCGAGTGTCTTTCGGGCCTCCCGGGGGGGAGAGATGGTCTGCCCGCCGTTTTCCATCGCGTGGATAAGCTCACGCACGGCCGAGGCCGAATCGAAGCAGACGAGCGGGTCGTTGGCAATCCGGCGCGCACCGCCCTCCGTGTGGATCTCCGCATCCCAGGTCTGCTCAGACAAAAAGATATACCCTTTCGTTCCCGTCAGCTCGTAGCCGTGCCGCGGCCGGACGTTCTTCGTGCCGTTGTAAAAGGCACGCACGCCGTTCTTGAAGTGAATATAGCCGGAACAGCCCGGCTCGAGGTCAGGATTTCTTCCTCCGTCTCCCTGATAGGGCCAATAGTCTTCGTATCCTTCATCCAGCTCTGCCCAGACCCATTCCGGATCGGACCCGGCCAGGAAACAGACGATATCGACCCTGTGGGTCCCGTTCCGAAACAGCATCGCCCTCGGTCCGCCCCAACCGTGGACGATCCGTTTGAGCTCTCCGATCGTCCCGTCTTCCAGCTCTTGTTTGACCTGATGAAAGATCGGCAGCCAGCGTCGCGTATGGTTGATGCTCATCACCGTGCCCGAAGCCTCGACGGCTTCGATCATCCGATCCGCGTCCGCCAGCGTGGTCGCGATCGGCTTCTCGCAGTAGATGCCCCGTACCCCGGATTGCGCGCCGTAGACGACGATGTCGGCGTGTCGGTTGTCCGACGTTACGACGCTGAGGAGATCGGGCTTCTGCGCGTCGATCATCTCCCTGTAATCGGTGTACCCCTTTGCTTCCGGGACTTCATCACCCCAGCTCGCGAAGAAATCGTCGATCTTTTCCTGGACGAGGTCGCATACGCCGACGATTTCGGTATCGCGATGAAAGCAGTAGGCATCTGCGTGCGAGTGCGGCATCCGCTGCCCGAGTCCGGCAGGGCCTTCGGCGCTCGGTTTGCCGGCCCCGATTCCGCTCAGTCCAACGATGCACGCTCGATATCTGTTCGCCATCCCAACCTTTCCTTTCCCCCTTCCGTCTCTTGCGGAAGGCGTTCTCCGGAGGCCCACTATCGGACCCGGTTCAGTCCGTTCAGAGCGGCGACGCGATACGCCTCCGCCATGGTCGGATAGTTGAACGTGGTGTTGATGAAATACATCAAACTGTTTCCTTCACCCTTCTGCGACATAACGGCCTGTCCGATATGGACGATCTCCGAAGCCTCGGCGCCGAAGCAGTGAATTCCGAGGATCTTCAAGCTATCCCGATGGAACAGGAGCTTCAGCATCCCCGTTGTCCGACCGGTAATCTGGGCACGGGCCAGATGGCGGAAGAAGGCGTGGCCGACTTCATAAGGCACCTTCTGCTCCGTGAGGTCGCGTTCATTCAGCCCGACGGAACTGATCTCCGGGATGGTGTAAATCCCCGTGGGTATGTCTTCGACAAGGTGCGTTTCGCATTCGCCGAAAATCAGATGCGTGGCCGCGAATCGTCCCTGATCGTAGGCCGCGCTCGCGAGGTTGGGGTAGCCGACGATATCTCCGACCGCATAGATGTGGCGCTGCGCGGTCTGACAGTCTTCGTTGACCTCGATGCAGCCGCGCTGGTCGGTCTCGATCCCGAGGCTCTCCAGTCCCATGTCGTCCGAGTTGCCGGTCCTCCCCTCTGCCCAGAGCAGGACATCGCTTACGATCTGCTTGTTGGATTCGAGAAAGAGCCTGACGCCTTTGTCATCCGCCTCCACCTTCTCGTAGTGCTCATTGTGGCGAATCAGGGCGCCCTGCTCGCGCAGATGGTAGGCAAGCGCATCGATGATTTCATCGTCCAGAAAGGACAGCAGCTTGTCGTGAGCGTTGATCAGATTCAACTTGATGCGTAGTCCTCTGAAAATGGATGCGTATTCGCATCCTACGATGCCTGCGCCATAGATTGTCAACGTTCTGGGATGCTCCGGAAGGTCCAGTATCGAATCGCTGTCGACAATCCGGGGATGGGAGAAGTCCACATCGGGGGGATGGTAGGGCCTCGAGCCCGTCGCAATCACGAACCCGTCGGCGCGACAATGCGCCGCTCCACCGTTCGGCTGGGTCACTTCAATCGTATGTTCGTCCTGAAACGCGGCCCGGCCCACCAAGACGTCGACGTCGTTTCGATCGTAAAACCCACGCCTCAAAGCGACCTGTGCGCGGATGACAGACTCGGCGGACTTCAGGAGATCCTGGTAATGGGCTTCTCGGTGTCTGCCGGTCTCGACCAGGTGCTGGACCGCGTGCCGCAGGCCCTTGCTCGGGATCGTCGCTCGATGGGTACAGCTCCCCCCCACCTCCGCGTTTTGCTCCACCACGGCCACCTTTTTTCCTGCTTTGGAAGCCTTCATCGCCGCGCCTTCCCCACCCGGACCGCTTCCGATCACGATGACATCGAATTTTTCCACGTCGAGGGCCATCCCTGCAACTCACCCGATCCTGCGACCCGTCGTTCACCCCAGGTAATACACTTCCTCCATCCCCGCCCACCACTCGTCGTCGCCGGCCTCCGGGACCTTCTCCTGGTAGGTGCACATCAGCTCGTCCCACGCCTTGCACCTTGGATGCTGCTCAAGATATCTCGGGAAGTCGATGTCCGGATTGAAGTCGTCTCCCGTCTCCAAATACATGAACAATCTTCTGCCGAGCAGGAAGATCCTCATCGCGCGGACCCCGACGGTCTTCAGTGCTGCTTCGACCTCAGGCCATACACTTCGGTGGTATTCCTTGTAGGTCTCGATCGCCTCCGGGTCGTCCTTCAGGTTCAGCGTCAGTCCGAACGCTTTCATCGGGTCTCCTGTTCCTTACGCGATCCTTGCGCCAGTCTGCTCGGCCGCCCGGGCACGTCCATCACGTGCAGGGTGTGCCCCGTTTGATCCAGAAACCGCCGGAGGTCTTCGTGAGAGAAAACGACGGTGCTCGTGTTGACCAGCGGATGAAACGCCACTCGATCCGAGCGCCATATCCGCTCATCAATGATTGCTTCCACCTTCTGTTCCGCATCATTGATGAGCGCCAGGATGCTTACCGACCCCGCCTCCACGCCAAGGACGGTCTTCAGTCGCTCCGCGGATGCAAGGCCGAGCCGACTCGTCCCCAGATGCGAACCGAGCGCTTTCAGATCGACCTCCTTCTCGTAGCCGACGACAATCAGAAAATGCCGCCTGGCTTTTTTGTCCCGCACGAAGAGATTCTTGCTCTTCTCCCCGTCCAGGGGAGGGAGCATCCGCTCGGCCTCCTCGCAGGTAAACACCGCAGGGTGGTCATACCGTCTGAATCCGATGTTGTGATCCGCGAAATGTCGGTAGATGTCCATGTTCAGAACTTGCGAACGACCTGATTGAGTCTGCCTCTTCGAACGATGATTCACGGCCTTATGGGATTATAGCACGAGCCATACCCCACCCACGCAAATTGGCACGCCCGCGAGAAGGCGCAATCCGACCTCCTCCTCAAGAAAAAGCGCCGCGAGCAACATTCCGATCACCGGTGAAACCGAAGACAGGGTGGCCGCTTTCGCGGGCCCGATCAAGAGGATCGACTTCAGAAACGCCAGCGATCCCACGCCCGTACCCAGAGTTCCGACGAAGGCGATCAGCATCAACGCCCTCCGGTCGGTGCGTTCCGTGGGGACCTTTCGACCCCCAATGCGGTGGCTGAAGTAAAGCAGCGCGGTCACGAAAGGCAGCCGAAAGCTGTTGGCCTGTATCGGCGTCATACGCGCGAGCACCGGCTTCATCAGCACGGTGCCCAGCCCCCACATCACGGCAGCCGAAAGCGCGCACGCGACCCCGGGCGTCAACCGGTTCGGGACCTGCTCCGATGTCGAGACCGCATGTCTGGACCGTCCAGAAAGGAAAACGACCCCCGAAACGACCAGACAGCATCCCAGGAAAAAGTTGGCGGAAACAGGTTGGCGAAACAGGATCCATTCGAAGAACAGGGTCGAAAGGGGGTGCGTTCCCACGAGCGCCAGCGTGCGCGACAGGCCAAATGCCTTGATCGCAGCGAGGTAGAGCGTGTCTCCTATCCCGATGGGGATCAGCACCGATCCGAACAGGTAGGCCCAGTCCCGCAGGGACACCTCGGCAAGGCCGGAGAGGGGCGGCTCCAAGGGGAGCAACATCCAACAGAAGAGCGAAGCCGAGCCACAGCGGACGGCGTTCATCAGCGCGATCGGAACCTTGGGCAGCTGCGTGCGCATAATCAGTCCGGTCACGGCCCAGATGCACGCGCACGTCAGCCCGAGGAGTTCACCGTATGAAACGTCCAATCCCGCCCCTTCCCAATCCGGCTCCTGCCCGGCCCGCTTCGCTTCTCCACCGTCGACCCTGAACGATAAGCGGGGAACAGGGCAGGTGTCAATACAAAAAGACCTGAGCATCCGTATGGTCGGGCGGCCTCGGAAACAGCAAATCGGTTGACTTTTTCAGTGGCTTCCTCGATCATAACTGGGTAGGACGCAACGTCCTCACCCATCGCAGCGTGCAACGAGGTCCGTGTGGCCCTTTCCGAATCTGCAGGGCGGGTCCAGGGCGACCCACGCTGCCTGATCGCGGAAACGGCGCAGGTGCCTCCACTTCCTTCGGGGCCCATCCGTCTGGACCGGCCGCGTGACGACCGCATCCGGATCCCGCACCCCAACGCCATGGCCGATTCGGAAAAGAAAAGACTGAAAAAGGAGCTTGCCCTCCTCGACGTCTACGCCGTAGCGACCGGGGCAACCCTGAGCTCCGGTTTCTTTCTGCTGCCAGGCCTCGCCGCCGCCCAGGTCGGGCCGGGGATCGTCGCTGCCTATCTGCTGGCAGCCGTCCCCCTCATTCCGGCCATGTTCAGCATCGCAGAGTTGGCTACGGCGATGCCGCGCGCCGGAGGCGTCTACTACTTTCTCGATCGCACACTGGGCCCCGTGGCAGGAACGATCGGAGGGCTCGGCACCTGGCTGGCCCTCGTGCTGAAAGTGGCCTTCGCGCTCGTCGGCATGGGCGCTTACATCTCTCTCTACCTGCCCGAGCTCCCCATCGTACCGGTCGCCGTTCTCCTCGCCGTCGCCCTCGGCATGCTGAACCTGTCGGGAGCCAGAAAGACCGGGGGGTTTCAGATGTTCCTGGTCGCGCTCCTCCTGGTCATTCTGATCGGATTCATCGCGAGCGGCCTACCCGCGATTCAGACCGCTCACTTCTCGGCCCGATCGCAGGTTGGACACGCTTCCCTGCTCGCGACGGCCGGACTCGTCTACATCAGCTACGTGGGCGTCACGAACGTCGCCAGCCTTTCTGAAGAGGTCCGAAATCCGGAGCGCAACATCCCGCTCGGCATCTTTCTGGCGATCGGGACGGCCATCGCGATCTACGGCCTCGGCACCGCAGTGATGGTCGGCGTCCTTGCCCAGGACCGGCTCTCCGGGGACCTGACGCCCGTGGCCTCGGCAGCCGAGGTGTTCCTGGGGCCGCCGGGTAAAGCCGTTGTAACTCTGGCTGCGCTCCTCGCCTTCATCTCCGTGGCCAACGCAGGCACCCTAAGCGCTTCCCGGTACCCGCTGGCCATGAGCAGAGATCACATCCTGCCCGGATTCTTCGGACGCTTGACGTCTGGGACCTCGCCTGTCTATTCGACCGCAGCCACCGTCGCCTTGATCGTCGCGGTCATCGCGTTGATGGACCCGGTGCGTATCGCGAAACTGGCGAGCGCCTTCCAGCTCCTGATGTTCGCCCTCGTATGTCTGGCCGTGATCGTCATGCGGGAGAGCCGATTGGCTTCTTACGATCCGGGTTATCGATCGAGATTTTATCCATGGATGCAGATCTTCGGCATCCTGGCCTCCATCTGGCTGATCATCGAGATGGGCACGCTCCTCCAGCTCTTTTCGGGTGGACTGGTCGTTCTCGGTCTCTTCTGGTACCTCTACTATGTCAGGGACAAAGTGAATAGAACGGGGGCCATCTACCATATCTTCGAACGCCTCGGCCACCGACGCTACGTGGGGCTGGACTACGAGCTCCGGGGGATCATGAAAGAAAAAGGCCTTCGCGAAGAGGACCCCTTCGATGAAGTGGTCGCCAGAAGCCTGGTGATCGATCTCAAAGGAACGGCCGAGTTCGAAGCGGTCGTTCATCAGGTGGCCGAGTGGCTGGCCCAACACGTGCCGCACGAGGCGGAGGAAGTGGAAAATCAGATCCTGGAAAGGACACACATCGGGGCCACGCCGGTTGCCCACGGCGTCGGTCTGCCCCACCTTCGGATCGACGGAATCCAACACGCAGAGATGGTCCTGGTCCGTTCGAGACCGGGAATTCACATCATTTATACCGATCCCCTCACGCACGCCCAGCGGGCCGAACAGACGCTGACCGCGCTCTTCTTCCTGTTCAGCCCGGAGACCAATCCCACACAGCACCTCCGCATCCTCGCACAGATCGCCGGGCGGGTGGAAGAGGCCTCCTTTGAGAAGGATTGGAATGCCGCCAACGACGAACAGGAACTCAAAGAGGCGCTCCTCCGGGACGAGCGCTTCCTTTCTTTTTATGTCAGAAAGGATGGGAAGACAGGGCCGATGATCGGGCGGGCGCTTCGGGACCTCGACTTACCTCAGAGCTGTCTTGTGGCGCTCCTTCGACGGGGCGGTCAGATGGTGGCGCCGAGTGGGAGGACGGTCTTTCGGGAGGGAGATCGCATCACCGTCATCGGCGATTCAGCCGGTCTGCAGGAGATTCGGGACCGGTTCCTCGGGGTGTGACGCCTCGAGGATCGTCAACCCGGAACCCAGAACGACCCGTTCCGGGCCCCGCGCTTGAAAGACCTTGACGAACGGTTCAGGACCCTGAAACCGACGAACCGTCGGTCACCGGATCATTCGCCGCGAACAGGGTTGACAAATTCAAGATCTTCGGTATGATCGGTTAACCCCTCTACCTTCGGCGATCTCGAAAAGGATTGCCGTGCCCGAGCCAGCGGGGCGTCCCGGGCGCGGATCAGGACGCGACCTGAACGGCAGACGGGAAGAACGTTCCCGTTGATGATATGACCAGGGAATACGGCGCGCATACGCTTGTCGACTTTGAAGGAACAGATGGATGAACACTTCGTCCAAGCGATAGAGCATCGGTCTCATCAGCCTCTCCAGGAGGTGACGTATGCAACGGATCCGATTCGCTTTCACGCTGAGCCTCACCCTGCTCGCGACAGGGTGCTACACCCGGCTTCGCGCGCCCAGGGCCGTGCACGACGACGTTGCGCCCCGAGCCGCGCAGCAGGACGACGCGACGGCAAGTCGTGAAGAGACCGACGTCCCGCACGTGCATACGCCGGTCTTCGTCCGGCCGCACTACGGCTATCTCGATTACCTGGTCCATTGCGGTCCATACGGATGGGAACTCGAACGCTATCGACGACACCGTCCCTGGATCTACCGGTGTGGCTTCACGGATCGCTATTGGTGGTTCAACGTTTACGACCGGCGCCGACAGGTCTACGATGACTACGGTCCGGCCGTCTGGCACGACGGGTGGCCGGTCCGCGCCTACCTCCCACGTTCTGGCCGGGGGCCGAGGTTCGTTCCCCATCACCCGGAGGTCGGAAGTCTTGATGTGGACGCCGTCTTTCGATCCCGGTTCAGACGCCGGGGATTCGCTGGCGGAGATACGATTCACGGCCGGCGGAGAGGCGAGACGCCGGCATCCCCGGTGCGCGATCGGGAGCGCCCGGGAGACGCCGCCGATGGCGTTGATCGGCGCAGCGGCAGGTCTGCTTCGCGGCCGGAGAAACCGATCCGGACGGCAGGAAGGGCGTGGAGACCGGATCCCGAATCCGTCCCGTCGAAAGAGGCGCCCGGTGCCGTGAGCGGCGGGGGCGGGGGTCGGATCGCGGAACGCGGGGATAAGAACGAGCCTCAGACCCGGCGACCCGCCAGGCGATATCGGGAAGACAGACGCGGCCGGAGCGGGCGTGACGGATCGGGGTCAGGACGGGCGGATCCGTCGGCGAACCCCGAATCGAAGCAAGTGCAAAAGCGGCCGTCGCCATCGAGTTCGAGCGGGCCGCAACCGTCCTCACAAAAGCAGGCGATCAGCGAGAGCGAGGAGAAGGAGGACAAGAAACGAGCGCGGCGTGAGAAACGGAAGGAATCCAGGCGCCGGAAAGGGAAATGAAACGCGTCAGTTTTGCGATAGGCACGCTGCTCCTGATGTCGCCGGTGGCGGCTCAGGAGATCCTGTTGGACAGTTACGTCGGGGTCGGGACACGTTCAATGGGGATGGGCGGCGCTGTTCTCGGTCTGTCGGACGATGCAGCGGGGCTCTATCACAACCCGGCGGGGCTCGCCCGGATACGGAGGTCGGAGCTGCGTGCCTCCTTCATCCACTCGAACGTGGAGAACAACACGCAATTCTTCGGATCGTCTTCGCGGGACGTGATCTCAAGCACGCGACTCGGTGGACTGACCGGCGCCTATCGATTTCCGGTCTATCGCGGAAGCCTCGTGATGGCCGCCGGATACGCCAGGACGGGCGCGCTCGACGGCGGGATCCGGATCTCGGGCTACGACGCGGAGGTCCAGTTCGAGAAGGAGGGGCTGTCACGTGACCGAGGTTACGTCGGATCGTTTTCGATGGGCGGCGCGATCGATCTCGCGCCGGGCCTGTCGTTCGGCATTGCCCGTTTTCTCTGGACCGGAAAGAATCGGTTCGATCAGCAGCTGACGTTGACGGATACCCGGGACGCCCACGCCGACACGATTCAGCTGTTCGAACGCCTGTCTTCGGAGGATGACTTCGAATCGAGCGGCATTCGGGCCGGGTTGCTCTACGCCCATCCGTCCGGCGCCCGCGTGGGTGTTTCCGCCCGCTCTCCCGTTCGCGTCAAGGTGAGCTCGGCCCTGGAGGATGAGTTCGTCGATGAGTCGGCCTCCGGGGGGGTTGACTCTTATCCCACGGAGCAGTTTTCCGATGCGTATGAACTGACCGTTCCGTGGGAATTCGGCCTCGGGTTCGCCTGGACCCGGAGCGGGCTGACGCTGGCCGGCGACGTCGTCTATTCGGACTTTCGCCACGCCGAATACGGACAGAAGCCGCGGAACGTCACGGCGAACGTCGACGACTTCGCGACGCAGTACCGCGCGAGACCCCGAATCCACGTGGGTGTCGAATACCGGGCCCGCAACGTTCCGATTCGGGTTCGTACCGGGTATTTCAGCAATCCGTTGAACTACATCGGCGGAGACGGCCTGCCCGACGTTGAGGTTTTCGATTCAAGGCGCGGCCTGACGTTCGGGGTTGGGGGAGATATCGAGAACGCGCTGTCGGTCGACGCGGCGCTCGTCCTGAATCAGTACCGGCAGCAGGAGGGGAGACGCGAGGACGATGTGCAAACCGTCCGCTTGTTCGTGTCGTTTTCGTATCAGGGCAGCAGGTAAGATGCAGGCGCGTTACGGGCATACGATGACGGCGCGATACAAGACTTCGAAACGCCTGCATGCCATCGCCACGATGCATCATTCATTCCGCAATCGTAAAGCCGTCCGCTCGTAAGGGACGCGCGATCTCTTCGCGCCCGATCTCCTACTCCGAAATCTCCGTGTCGTAAAGTCTGCCGCCGACTCGGGCCCCCGCAATCTCGTGCCAGTCATAGACCTTCCGGATCCTCAGATTGTAGGCATTCATCTCTTCGAGCAGCTTGTGGTCGACCCCCAGCTCTCGACACCGTCCGATGATGGCCCCCAGATCCTTGGGAAAGCACTTCCCCCCGAATCCTCTCTCCGTCGTCACCGCCGTGTGACTCGTCCCGATTCTGGAGTCCATCCCCACAGCCTGCCTCACGTCGTCGTAGCCGATCCCCTCGGCTCGACAAATATCGAAGAAGATATTCGAAACGGCCACCTTCGCTGCAAGTAAGGCGTTACACTGGTACTTCACGATTTCCGCGGCGGTCGTGCACATTCTCACGAGCGGCGTCCTCGGAAAGCAGACCCGGTGAAGATCGGTCAATCTCTGCCCGATCCAGTCGTTATCCGCTCCGATGACGATCCGATCCGCCTTCACAAAGTCTTCGAGGTAATTGGACTCTCTGAGAAACTCCGGATTGGAGGCGAAGTGGACGTCCGGGTAGGTCGATGCATATCGCCGCGTCGTCCCGGGCACCACCGTCGACTTGATCGTGACCAGCTTCCCCGTCCCTTCCATCCGTGGGGCGATCGCCTCGATCATCCGATCGCATATGGAAAGGTCGATTCGAAGTTCATCCTCGTGGTAGGGCGTTGGCAGACAGATAAAGATGACTTCGCCCTCATCCAGCACCTTTTCCAGTCCGTCGCTTTCCTTGTATTTGTCGTAGTAGAGGACGCGGTGCTTGGGCTTCCTTCCCTGCTCCAGATCGTAGTCGTGAAACCCGTAGGCGACCGCTCTGCCGACGTAACCGTAACCGATAATGCCAATCGTACTCATCCCGAATCGCTCCCCGTTGTCGTGACTTGAGCCGGCTTGACACGCCTATTCCAAATATAGGACGGATCCTGCATTCCGTTGAGAAAACGTCTCTCCGCGGGTTCAGGAACTACGGACATCGCTGATTTTTTTCCTATCTTGTAAAGACGGTGACAAGATGGAGATCGAACTCAAAAACATTTTACTTCGCTACGAGGGTAAGCCGCCCCTTTTTCAGAACCTCGACCTCAAGATCCGCCAGGGCGACTTCATCATCATCCAGGGTCCTTCAGGAAGCGGGAAGTCCAGCCTGCTCCGTCTTCTGAACCGTCTTCAGGATCCTTCCTCGGGAGAAATCCTGATTGATGGCTGCGCCGTGAAGGATCACGACGTGACGCGACTGCGCCGGCGAATCGGCTACATGCAGCAGACGCCCGTCATGATTCAGGGCAGCGTCGCCGACAACCTCAACCTCCCTTTTCGGTTCGGATCCGACAAGGAAGGCAAAGTGCCCTCCCACGCGGAACTGCAACACTGGCTGCAAGAATTTCTTCTGGAGGATGTGCGTTCGGGAGACGACGCGGGCAAGCTCTCGGTCGGTCAGAAGCAGCGCCTGACCCTGATCCGAAACCTCCTGATCCGACCGAAGGCCCTGCTCTGTGACGAGCCGACCTCTGCCCTGGACCCACAGTCCAGGGAGATCGTGGATCGTTGGCTGGAACGTCTGAACACCGAACGTGAGATGACGGTCGTGCTCGTGACGCATCTCGACATACGGCCGATACAGAATCAACCCCGGAGGTTCCACCTGGGCCGGGATGGACTTCAGGAGGCCGGGTGATGAACGTCATCGAAATCTCTCCGCTTCAGCTCGCGCTCTGCCTGATCTTCGTCCTGATTGCCGGAACAGGTTCGGTCGTATTCAAGCTGCGACTGGAGAAAGACCTGGCCTGGGGCACGGTGCGCACTTTCGCGCAACTCTTCCTGGTGGGCTATGTCCTGAAGTTCGTCTTCCGGCTCCACGACCCCTATCTCATCCTCCTGCTCTTTCTGTGGATGATCTTCTGGGCCGCCCAGACGATTCACGGACGCATCCGGGAAAAGGAAGTCCGGTTTTTCCTCCCCACGTTCATCTCGATGGCAGCAAGTTACACGGTGGTCGCCCTACTCGTCACATCTGCCATCGTTCAGGTCAAACCGTGGTACACGCCTCAGTACTTCATACCCCTGGGCGGCATGATCGTCGGTAACTCCATGAACGCGATTACGATTTCCCTCGAGCGTCTCCTGTCCGACATCAGGAAGCGCCGGGACGAGATCGAACTCGCTCTCAGCCTGGGCGCGACCTATCAGGAGGCCACGAGCGATCTGTTCCGCGACGTCGTCAAGGCCGGAATGATCCCGTCCATTAACGCCTTGATGTCTGTCGGGCTCGTCTCGCTGCCCGGCATGATGACGGGCCAGATCCTGGCGGGCTCAGACCCGATGACGGCGATCAAGTACCAGATCGTGGTTATGCTCATGCTCGTTGCCGCCACGGCGATCGGTACCATCTTCGTCGTTCACGTCGTCCGGAGACGCTGCTTCACGAAGGCCCACCAGATGGCGATCTGAAATCGGTCGAACACGACACGCTATCTGCTCACTTTGACGAGCCGCTTCCCGATATTCTCCCCGTTGAGCATGCCGATAAACGCGCTCGGCGCATTCTCGAGCCCGTCGACGACGTCCTCCCTGTAGCTCACCTTCCCGGACCGGACCCAGGCCGCCATCTGCTTTAGAGCCTCCGGAAATCTGTCCTGGAAGTCGAACACCAGAAATCCCTCCACCCTCGCGCGCTTCACGATCAGGTGCCACAGGAAGCGCGGCCCCCTTTCGGGCCGCTCGAGGTTGTACTGGGATATCTGCCCGCAAACGACCACTCTCGCCTTCGAATTCAGCTGAGGAAAGACGGCATCGGAAATCTTTCCCCCCACGTTGTCGAAGTAGACGTCGATCCCCTTCGGACAGCATCGTTTCAACTCGCGCCCGTAATCGTTCGTCTCCTTGTAATTGAAGGCGGCATCGAATCCGAGGTCGTCGACGACGTAGCCGACCTTCTGTCCGGTTCCGGCGATCCCAGCCACGCGGCAGCCCTTGATCTTTGCGATCTGTCCGACCAGGGAACCGACGGCGCCGGCTGCGCCGGATACGACGACCGTCTCTCCGGGCGCCGGACGCCCGACTTCCAAAAGGCCGAAATAGGCCGTCATCCCCGGCATCCCCAAGACACCCACCGCCGTAGAAATGGGCGCCAGATCGGGATCGACCTTCCTTAGATGCATGCCGTCCAGGACGGCGTGGGTCTGCCATCCCACATCGCCATTCACGAACTCGCCCGCCCGGAAATCGGGATGTCCGGAGGCAACGACCGCGCCCACCCCACCCCCGATCATCACCTCTCCGATCTCCACTCCCCTCGTATAGGATCGACCCTCGTTCATTCGCCCCCGTTGATACGGATCGACAGACAAGTAGATCGTCCGAACCAGAACCTCCCCTTCGTCCGGTTCAGAAATCGCCGATTCGACAAGCTCGAAATCGGTCTCCTTCGGCATGCCGACCGGGCGCGCCGCAAGCTTGATCTGTCGATTGACGTGGGCCATCACGATCTCCGACCTTTCTGCCCTTCTCTGTCTATTCCGCCCGCGGCAGAACGACACTGCCGTCGGGTAGCGTCGCCCGAAAGGCGAACGTCCAACCGCAGTAGTTGGACCCGACCGTGTTGCTCAGCTTGAGGACGACCAGGTTCCGACCCTGCTTCAGACGGATCGGCAGCGTGCGCTGCCGAAAGGCGTTCTGGTGCCCCAGATCGATCGGATCTTCTGCATTCACGCGAAGGATCATCCGATCATCCCACGCCAGTCGGACGTTCGCCGTCGTATCCTCCGCGACATCCAGCGCACATCTTGCGATGGCCGCCGCGTTGCCGCTGTGTTGGGGCGTCCCCAATACGTGCGGCCGAAAGACGTGATTGAAATCGACGAATCCACGAAACGCGGACCGCCGCACCCAGCGCGCGACATCCCGACCCAGCGCTCGGGATCCTTCTGTCAGCCAGGGAGAGTCTTCCTCGTGCGTGGCGTCGAAGGTCGCGTTGGCATCGAACCCGGTCTCCGCTTCCAGGTCGGACGCCATCGCGCGATCTTCCCGATTCCGGAACGGCCCGCACAGCCACCAGGTCCCGCTGTCCGGAAGATCCAGGTCGCACGTTCCCCGGGGCAGCTCGCCCCACGGCGACTCGAATCGCTGTGCCGGCTGGAGCATCGGCCAGTCCGGCATCTCGAAAAACGGCCGCACGGGCCCTTCCTGGTACCAGTAGGAGGTCGCGCAGATGTCGTTTCGCATCGAACCGAACCGCACGTGGATCGACGTTCTGAACTCGATCGCGTCGCGCTCGAAGAAACGGTAACCGACCAATCGCTGTGCCGGACGAGCCTGGCCGACGTCCGCGTGCGTGTAATAGGGCAAACCGGCATAGAGATGCGTCTCGGGGGCGTGCAGCGCACCGCCGTACGAAACGCCGAACGTGTCTTCGCCCCCGATCCCTCGAAGGTAGGCCGGGTGCGCGCCGTCGCCATCGATGTAGATGTTGTCGCCGCCTCCGTGACTCCACCGGTCCACGTCATCGTAAAGGCGAACGCCGTAAACGAACCCGACCAGCCGGCCCGGACCGTCTGCGTCCAGAAGAAGAAAATCGTCTCCGTAGCGCTCCGTGGGCGCTTCTCGCCGCCATCGGGCGCAAAAACGACGAGGTTCCTCCAGTTCCTGGTCTGGAAAGCGGTGCCAGTTCACGAACAGAGAGACCGGACTTTGCCCCACGCCGCGTTCCATCTCGATGCGGGCGGACCGGGCAAACGGCATGGCGAAATAGCAGTTGTAACCGCTGAAGCCCTGCACCGACAGATAAGGGCAATTCAGCGGATAGAAGGGCAATCCGTGCATCACGCCAAACAGGTCCCCGAAGGGCGCCTCGATGTAAGGGACGGGCTCCTCGTCGAAATAGACCCGGAGAATCAGATCGCGCCCGTTCCCCGCCCGGCCGGCCGTTGCCCAAATGTGCCGTATGCAGCCGGGACCCTCGAGGTCGGCGAACGTCGTTCGCCCGTTCGCAGACATGCGTTTGATCACGGTGACACGGTCGGGCACGGCAACCTTCGGTAGGTTCAAGTCCATTCACATACCCTCGATCAGGTTGGATCGTGACGTCAAGCATCCATTGCGTGCGCTTCTTCCTCTCCCTCTCTCGATGAGGCTTGTTCCGAACGGCGATTCACGCGCTGCGGCCCTTATGCCACCTCCGCGATGGCCTCCACTTCAACCGCCGATCCGAGAGGAAGTTCACTCACTCCGATCGCTGCCCTGGCGTGCGTCCCGCGCTCCTGAAAGACTTCGACAAACAGGTCAGATGCGCCGTTGATGACTTTCGGCTGGTCGGTGAATCCGTCCGCCGAGCAGACGAACCCGCCGACGCGCACCATCTGGACGATACGGTCGAGAGACCCGATCTCGGCCTTCAGCACGCTCAAGATGTTCAGCGCGCAGACCCGTGCCGCTTCGTAGCCCTCTTCAACGCTCACGTCTGCCCCGACCTTTCCTCTATGCTTGAGTACTCCCTCCGTCATCGGGACCATTCCGGATACGAAGATCAGGCGACCGACCCGTTTGGCCCTCACGTAGGCCCCGGCCGGTTGCGGCGGTTCCGGAAGCGTCACGCCAAGTGCTGCAAGTCTTTCTTCTGATGACACGGAAATCCCTCCTTTCGTCGTAGCAGGATCCTCATCGGCGTTGACGTGCAAGATACACATGCGCCCTCGTGCCTGCAAGCGCGTCGATCAGGATGCCTCGTTGAGGTTGGCAAATAACCCTTACGTCCGGCGCGAAAGTCATATATTACCGGGAGCGGTAAATCGTTGACATCATTTCCGCGTATGACAGGGGCGTATCGTATCAGCCGTATCGTGCCCTCCTTGGTCACTCCGTGCGTGTCGAGTGCCCCGGGCCCGTAGGACGAGGGGTTTATCGAGAGACGAGGCTCACCTGACAGGCTTTCCCGCGCCCTTCGATACACCCGCAAGACCCTTCGGCTATGATCAGCTGAACAGCTCGCTCATTGGGCACTCAGGGACACGGGGCCTTTGCACTTACCGCAGCCCCTGCACGGCTCTCTTCGAACCTGGCCCGTGTCGAGTGCCCGAGCCCGGGGGTATGGCGTCAACGATAGGGTGCTCCCCTTAATATTTTGATCGGTAACGCGAGACAGCCCGTTCGACCCCAAGCAACAGGTGTGCGCGAAGGCAGCTACGACATGAGTGACGGCCCGTCGGCGACAGGTATGGACCGGGTTCTCCGTTTCCCGGCGTTTCAGGGAGAGATCGGCGTCGCCCGAGAGGAGATCACTCCTCCAGCCGGCATCTACTGGCGGCTTTGGGGCGCGTCGCGATACGACGTGGCCGAGGGCGTTCATCGGCCGCTGTGGCTGACAGCGATCACGCTTCGGACCGGACCGGACCGGGATCCTCTCGTGCTCGTCGAATCGGACCTCAGCTGCCTGCGAGACCAGAAGGACGTCGACAGATTCATGCCGGGTGTTCTCGACGAACTCTCTCTCGCACCGGCGCGTTTCATCCTGTCCTTCGGACACAGCCACGCCTCCCACTACCTGTCCGCCAAGGCCGAGCCGGAGTGGCCCGGGGGCGCGTTGATCGAACCCTACTGGCGACGGGTGCGTCAAGCGCTCTGCGACGCCGCGCGACGTGCGTTGGCCGAAGCCGTTCCGGCAACGTTGACCTGGCATACGGGCCGCTGCAACCTGGCGACGAATCGGGATCTGGTGGACACGCAGCCTGGAAGAGATCGGCTGGTGTGCGGGTTCAACCCGGAGGTTGAGGCCGACGACACGGTCGTCGTCGGCCGGGTCACGGACGCGGACGGCAGGATCATCGCCACGATCGTCAACTACGCCTGCCACCCGACAACGCTGGCGTGGGAGAACCGGCTCGTCTCGCCCGACTATGTCGGCGCCGTGCGTGAGACGATCGAAAAGGAGACGGGCGGAGCCCCGTCGCTGTTTCTGCAGGGCGCGTCGGGAGAGCTGGCGCCGCGCTATCAATATGTGGGCGATCCCGCGGTGGCTGACGCCAACGGGAGGCATCTCGGCTACGCCGCGCTCGCGGCGCTGGCCGACATGGAGCCGCCCGGCACCGAGCTCGTCTTCGATCGGGTCGTGGAATCGGGCGCGCCCCTGGCGGTCTGGAAGCGGCGGGCGATCACCTGCAATGGAAGGCTGCGAGCGGCCACGGCGACCGTCGATCTTCCTTTGAAAGACTGGCCCCCGGCGGCGGAGCTCGACAGGGAATACCGGACCACCGGCGATCGGGCCCTGAAGGAACGGCTGCGTCGAAAGCGAGACGTCCGGCTCGCGATCGGAGACGGCTCGACCTATCCGTTGCCTATCTGGGTATGGCAGGTCGGCGACGCGGTCCTGGCGGGCTGCCTCGTCGAGGCCTATTCCCGGTTGCAGATGGAGCTGCGCCGCCGTTTCCCGGAGCGCCCCATCCTTTTCCTCGGACTGCTGAACGGATGCATCGGCTACACGCCGCCTGCGGAACTCTACGACAGGGAGGTCTACCAGGTTTGGCAGACCCCCTTCGCCAGAGGCAGCCTCGAAGCGCTTACCAAGGCCTTCACCGACGCCATCGCGTCCCTCCTGGCATCGCCCTGAGCTTCAGGTGCGACGCTGCGTTGCGGCATCTGCGGAAGGCGTCGGAAAACCGTTGGCTTCGGACGCGGTTCCGACGGTCCGCGAACCGTTCTCAGCGCCCGCCGCACGCCGGATCAGAACGCTTTCGAGACGCTGCGACGGACGCGTCCATCATCCCTTCCGCCTTTCGATCCGCGATCAAATCAGTCTACCCAGCACGTCGAGAAATCGTTCCACGTCCGCGCTCCCGTTGAACGCGTGCGTCGAGACCCGCATCCGTCCGCCGTATCCATCGCACAGGACGCGCTGCTTCACCAGCTTGTCGTTGAGGGACTCCGCGTCGTCGAAAACACAACAGGTATTGCCGGAACGCGCTTCTCGCTCTCCCGGACTGATCATCGTCAGGCCGAGCCGTTCCAGACCGGCGTAGACTTGCTCAGAGAGGTCCCTGGCGTGGTTTTCGATCCGCTTCTTGCCGATCTCCAGCAGGAGCTCGAGAGACCGATCCAGGTACATCACCACCAGCTTGGCCACATTCCCCGGCTCGAGTCGCTCGGGCATCGGTTTCTCACCGCAGTCGGCTGGACGCTCCGGTCTCTGGAGTGGCCAGATATCCACGTTGTGCCAGCCGAAGCAGGTCGCGGCCGTCCTGGCCTCCGCCCGTTCGCTCAAGTAGCAGGGGGCCACACCGTGCGTCGCGAGCAGCCACTTGTAGCTGCTGCTAACCGTCAGATCGGTCACCTCTCCCGGGACGCGCAATACGCCCGAGGAGTGCGTTGCATCGACGGCCAGAAGCACATCTTTCAGCCCCTCGGAAAGCCGTCGCAGGTCCAGACACTGCCCGGTGTAGAAACTGACGTGACTGACGGCCACGACGCGGGTCCGACGGTCTACAGCCGCCAGCAGGTCCACCTCGTGAACGTTCAGATCCCGGTGCGGCACCATTCGGACCTGCACGCCACGATCTCTCAGATGCTTCCAGGCGTAGACGACGGAGGGAAATTCCAGGTTCGAGGTCACGACGTTGTCCCCATCCCGCCAGTCCAACCCTCTGGCCAGCCAGTTCAACCCTTCTGCCGCCGAAGGCATGAAGGCGACCCTTTCTGCTGGAACGTCCCAGAGCTCACCCATACGCCGCCGACAGCGTTCCACGCGCGCAATGAGCTTGTTCCGTCCCTCCCACGAGGCACTCTTCCACGCCTTGAACGTCCGGTAGACCGCGTCGTGGGCCTTCAGCCAAGGGCCCTCGCCGCCGGAGCCGAGGTGTGTCACGCCGTCGAGTCCAACGAATTCGTCGGGTGAGATCAGGGGTTCTATACGCACGACATCGCTTTCGTTTTGCGTTGCCCTTCGCAGGAATTCAAATTTCGATTTGCGAACGAAACGCGGTTAGTATAACCCTTCCAGGTTCCGGGATCAAGACCGCCGTTCGTCGCGCTTGGACGTCGGCGCGCGGTCGTCCTCGACTATGCTGCCAAACTTGCAGACAGCGCCAACGCGTTGCGTGCGCCTCTCCTTGAAGCGGCGCCGGGGGCGAGCCGCGGAGATTCACGGATCATCCAAATTAGAGATTGACCGTTATCCACAAATACTCTAAATTGAAGAGAGACAGGCCGTCTGTCTGGTAAGGGGTCTAACATTTTGAAGATCATAACCTTTTAGAGAAGCCGGTGTCCCGATTTTTACGCTCGTCGGCGCTCGCGGGATGGTTCGTGGGCGTGGGTTTGACCGCTGTCCTTTCGGCCCAGGATCTGAGGGACGAGAGGGACAGTTTCGACCTGGCTCAAAGGCTCTTTGAGGACGCATCGTATGTCAATGCGGCACAAGAATTCAGGCGGTTCATCCTCAACTTTCCAACCAGTGAGAAGCTCCCCTCGGCCGTCTTCCGCCTGGCCGAGTCCCACTTTCTGAGCGAATCCCATCCCGAGGCCATCCGGGCCTTCTCCGACTTCGTCGACAGGTTCCCGGCGCACCTTCAAGTCGCGAGCGCCATGCGTCGCATGGCCCAGTCGTTCGCGACGCTGGGTGAACATATCAGAGCAGGTTCAGCCTTCCAGGAAGTGCACGACGCCTTCCCCGCCGGAGCGTCGGCCCTCCGGGATCTCCTTTCAGCCGGTCGTCACTACCACAAGGGTGGAGACCTGGGTCGCGCCGAGTCTTCCTTTCGCAGACTCATCGACCGACATCCCGCCACACCTCTGCTTCACGAGGCGGTCTACGATCTGGGCCGCGTCCTGCTCGAAGCCGAACGCGACGCGGAGGCGCTGGACCAGTTCAGGACGCTCGCCCGGTTCGAGGGATCGGCGGAGCGCAAACCGGATGCACTCCTCCAAATCGGAAAGCTGGCCCTTGCCGGGAAAGACGCAATCGAGGCGGAGCGGGTCTTCTCCCAGCTCAGGAAGGCCTTTCCGAACAGCACCTCCGCCGAGAGGTCCTACCTGGTTCGCGCCCGATGGTTCTCCGACCAGGGCGATTGGCCGCGAGCGGCGCGGATCTATGCCGAGGCCCGTGCCGCCCTACCCAGAAACGAGCGACGCCAGCAGGCCGTCCTGGGCCTCTCGAATGCCTATCGAAAGATGGGTAAGAACGAAGAAGCGCGTGCGCTGTACGGAGAATTCCTCAGGGTCTATCCGTCGAACCCCTTCGCTGCGGAGGCGTGGCTCGGGCTGGGACAGGTCCACGCCGACCTGCGCGACTTCAGGAGCGCCTTGGAGGCCTTCAAGCGTCTGCTCGAAGCCTTCCCGGGCACGATCACGGGGACCGAAGCCCTGAAGGAGATGGGCCACGTCTGGCGCGACCTCGGCGTGCCGAAGAAGGCCCTTGCCTTCTACCGACGCTACGAGGACGGCGTGAGCGACCCCGGGAGGAAGGCGCGGACAAGGCTTCATATCGCAGAGCTTCAGGCCCGTCATCTGGGCTGGTTCGATCACGCCGTGAAGAGTTACGAAAGCGTCCTGGATGCGTCTGCGCCGCTCGCTTCCGAAGCCCGGTTCGGGCTTGCTTCGACGTTTGAAAAGATGGGACGTCCCAACCTCGCGGTTCGCGAATACCGAACCTACCTGGCGCACGATCCGGGAGGCGACCGAGCGGAGGAAGCCGAAACCCGGATCAGAATCCTTCGTGATTACACGCCCGAATCCGGAGCGGGCCTGTCGGAGGAGTTTCTCGAGCTGCTTTCCGGTCTCCCGGCCCTCTCTGAAGATGTACGATCCCAGTTCATACTGGGCCGATTTCTCTACGAGCGGCGCAGTTACCTGCTCGCGTCGCGGCGTCTTTCGGCCTCCCTGTCCGGCGGTACGCCTTCGCCGTTCGCCCCCGAGGCCGGGCTTCTGCTGGGCCGATGTTATCAGAAACTTGCATCGATGGCCAGCCTGGAAGGGCAGGAAAATCGATCTCGCGAATACCGATCGCTCGCCTTGTCCGCACTCGAAGCGGTGGTCTCGGGCCACAGGGAGAGCGAGTGGTCCGACGATGCGGCCCTGGCATTGATCGATGAGGGTCTGAGGGAGCCGGAGCCGGACTCGGCGCGCGCCTTTCGCATGCTCGATGCCTACGAGGCATTTCTGGTGACCTACCCGAAAAGCGACCGCTTGGACACCCGGCTCCTCGGAGTGGCCGACGCGCACTTTCTGCTTGGAGAAACCGACCCTTCACGGTATGCCACGGCGATCAAGACCTATCGGAGCCTCGCCGAACATTTCCCGAAGAGCATCCATCTGGAGCAGGCCAACTACGGCGTCGCGCTGTGCCTCGCCCGTACGAAGAGATACGCCGACGCCGAGGAAACGCTGCGCGACTTTCTCTTCACGTTCCCACAAAGCCGCCTGGCCGATCACGCGCGATTGGAGCTCGGTCGCATCCTCCTGGAGAGAGGTTACTATGGAAGCGCGGCCGAGGCGCTTTCAGAGCTGTTGACCGCGCCGTCGACCCTCGCGCTGGAGCGCACCGGCAGAACCCTGCTGGCGGAGAGCTATTTTCGACTGGGCGATTATGACCGGGCGATACAGGTCGACAGCACCCTCCTTTCCAGAAGAGAAGATCCCGCCCTGCTCAGGCGACTCGGCCGTTCGTATCAGCAATCTGGCCGGGAGGCCCGGGCGCTCGAAACCTACGCCGTCTACTTGCGCGCGTTTCCCGACGCCGCCGACGCGGACAGCGTCGCGTTTCGACGCGCCGAGCTCCTCGCTGACCTGAACCGGACCGCGGAGGCCCTTGACGCCTTCCGCGCATTTTCCAAGAAATTTCCTCAGAGTTCGCTCAACGGAGAGGCGGCGCGCACGGTCGGAAATCTGCTCTTTCAATCCGGTGCGTACGATCAAGCGCTCTCGGTTTACAGAACGATTCCGTCTGCGGCTCGAACGCAAATCGCGGCTGCCCGGGAGGTCTTGGGCTCCTTCCGTCTCGGGCGGATCAAGCAGGCCCGTAAGGGCGTCAAGCAGTTCAGAAAGGACTACAAGACCGCCAATGAGTGGTTTGCCCTTTTTGAGGTCGAAGAGGGAAAACATTTCCTGAAAGCAGGCAACTTCAAAAAAGCCGATCGGATCTTCAAGGCCGTCGTCAAGCGCTACCCCGGCACGAAGGCCGTCGTCGAGGCCCGCTACTATCAAATTCGCGCCCTTCACCGCGCAGGCAAAGCGGAGGCATACCTGGAGGCCCTGGTTTCGTTCGTGAAGAACCACGCCGAGCATCAACTCGGGTCCAGCGCCACGCTCGAACTGGCCGATCTCTACTACAAGGGTGAAGATTACGCCAGCGCTTCGAAGGCCTACGAGACAGCCTTGAGCAGCGGCCTTGCGAGAGCGGAAAAGCCGCTCGTCCTCGTGAAACTTTCGGAAATCTACAGCAGCTTGCAGATCTACGGCGCCGCGATCGGCTACGCGCGCCAGCTCGTGCGGGAGTTCCCGCATCACGAACTGGCCAAGGAGGCCAGAATCGACATCGGCAACATGCTTTACCACAAGGGAGACTTCAGACAGGCGATAGAAGCGCTCAGTCCCCGGCTGCGCGACCTGGATGAGAATGCGTGGTCGAGCGTGCAACACACGATCGCAAACTGTTATCTCAAGATGGGTGAATACGAGAACGCGAGAAGGGAATTCTTGAAACTCCGTTACAAATTCAAGGGCAGCGTCAACTGGTTGGCGAGCGCCCTTTACGGGCTTGCGGAGAGCTACGAGGCCCAGGGTGAATACGAGCAGGCGATTCAGGAGCTCAGAGAGATACAAGACCGATTCGGCTCAAGTAGCGATTTCGGCCTGCACGCCCAGGAACGGATTCGCGCCCTGGAAGCGCGCGCCAAAGCGTCAGGGCGTTCGCGGTGAGCGCCCCGTGCCGGATGCGCGCGCAGGTCGGCCGCGACCCGGGAAACGGTCTCAAGACCCTCCTCATCGTCGGGCTGGAGGACGATCAACCCCGCTGAGCGACATGGAAGACGAGACGACAGCATCCAGAGGCAACGCGCTCATCATTTCCGAAGCGCAAGATCTGGTCCGTTCGGTCCGCTCCGAACTGGAAGATCGAGGATGGCGGACGGTTTCAACCAACAGCGTGATGCCTGCCAGGAAATTGATCAGGCGTGGGAAGATCGATCTGCTCATCTTGGACGGAGCGCTCCTGGCCGAAGCGGCTTTCCACCTGTCGCGTCCGCTGAAATCGGTCTCCGAGAAACCGGCCATCCTCGTCTTGGCGGGCCGGAACGGCGAGAAGACCGACTTTCGGGGCCTTGAACCGAGTGCGATCCTGGACCTCCCGTTCAGCGCCGATCATCTGATCAGGACCGTGCGGCGGTTCGAGGCCGGCCGCCGAAGCCGGAAGACGACCAAGATTCTGGGTCGCTCAGAGGCGATCCGACAGATCTGGGAGACGATCGGCCAGATTGCGCCCACACCGGTCAGCGTGCTCGTCACGGGAGAAAGCGGCACCGGAAAGGATCTGATTGCGCAGGTCATCCACGAGCTCAGCCCGAGAAAAGAGGAGAGATTTCTGACCGTCAACTGCGGCGCCATCCCGGAGACATTGCTGGAGAGCGAGCTGTTCGGACACGAAAAGGGTGCCTTTACGGACGCGCGGACCGACCGCCGGGGGATCTTCGAAGCGGCGAACGGAGGCACCGTGTTCCTCGACGAAATCGGAGAGATGTCCCCCGCGGCTCAGGTCCGACTCCTCCGCGTGCTGGAAGCCCGGGAGATCACGCGCCTCGGAAGCACGCAGCCGAGACCGGTCGACGTGAGGCTGATTGCCGCCACGAACACGGATCTCCAGAAAGCTGTGGCGGACGGCAGGTTCCGTAGAGACCTCTACTACCGGCTCAAGGTCGTCGTGATCTCCGCTCCGCCGCTACGCCAGAGACAGGAAGACATCCCGATCCTCGTCGAACATTTCGTCAACCGATACCATAGCGAGCACAACGTCCCTCCGATCGAACTGGATGAGGATGCCCTGAACACGCTTCAAAGCTATCGCTGGCCGGGAAACGTGCGTGAGCTGAAGAACCTGATCGAGCGGCTGATGATCCTCTCCGTGGACCGCCGGATCGGGAGGGATGACGTGATTCAACACCTCGAGGATCTCGACGGAGGTCCCGCCCCAGGCGAGGTGACGGACCTCCCGATTCACCTGTCCAAGACGCCCGAGGAATCGCAGCGCGACCTTCTCTACTGGGCGATCCTCGAAGTGGCCCGCGACGTCAAGGAGTTGAAGGCCTTGCTGAAGAAGGCCGAATCGGAAGTGCGGTCCCTCCCGGTCTACACCTCGAAGACGCCTTCTTTCACGGAAAAGGGCACGGAGGTGGAGTACCGAGAAACCGATTCGCGCCCCCCGCTTCACAAGGAGGTCAAGCCCCTCCGGGAGGTGGAACGGGACACGATCGCCCTCGCGCTCCGGGTGACAGGGGGGCATAGAAAGAGGGCCGCGAAACTCCTCGATATGCCCGAGCGCACGTTGTACCGAAAAATCCAGCAGTACAGCCTCTGAGGGCGTCTTCCATAACGGCCGGGAAGCAAACCCCTTTACGCCGGCTGGGGGCGGACGTCGTGAAACCCGGGCGTCAACAACAAGGAGTCACAGTGAGCAGAAATCTTCGAATCCAGACCTGCCTCGGCTGCGTTCTTCTTTTGCTTTTCGTTGAACAAGATTCGGCACGGGCCGAGGAAGACCTGTTGCGTGCCCAGCTGCAGGCGTTCAACAAGGTGTTTACCCGCATCGCGAAGGAGGTCACGCCGAGCGTCGCGACGATCAGCACCCGACAAACCGTCGATCCGGAGGTGTGGGAACGTCGCGACCCGGGATTCAGGTTTCATCCCTTCTTCCGAATGCCTCGGCAGGAGCCGGACCGGGAGGGTCTGGGTTCGGGGATCATCGTGACCGAAGATGGCTATATCTTGACGAACCACCACGTCGCCGGTGGAGCGGACAGGATCAAAGTGATCCTTCACGACAACCGCGAATTCCAGGCCACGCTCGTCGGCTCCGATTCATTGACCGACGTTGCCGTGATCAAGATCGAAGAAAGGAACTTCAGGCCGGCTAAAATCGGGGATTCGGACAAGATCGAAATCGGCGAGTGGGTGCTTGCAGTCGGGGCCCCACTCGGCATTCACCTTCGCTCAACCGTCACGTCGGGCATTGTCAGTGCGATTGGGCGCAACCTGGACATCATCCGGGACACTTTCGGCGTCGAAGACTTTATTCAGACCGACGCGGCGATCAATCCCGGCAACTCCGGCGGTCCGCTCGTCAACCTCCGAGGAGAGGTGATCGGCATCAACACGGCCATCGCGACCTCAACGGGCCGCTTTGAAGGCTACGGATTCGCCATCCCGATCAACCTGGCCAAGAAGGTGATGGACGACATTGCCGCCCACGGCTATGTCAGAAGAGGCTACCTGGGGGTGTCCCTCCGTGAAGTGGATGCCTCTCTGGCAGATGCCTTCGGGCTGGAAAGACCGAAAGGCGTGCTGATCGTTGACGTCATCGACACGCCCGCCCGGGCCGCCGGACTCGAGCCGGAAGACATCCTTCTGAGTATCGATGGGCAGCCGGTCGATCGACCCAACCAGATTCAGAGCCTCATTGCCAGAAGACATCCCGGAGACAGGGTGAGCCTCGAGGTGAGACGTGACGGCAGGACGTCGGTCATCGAAGCCACCCTCGGCGAGCGAGAACCCGGTTCCGACGTCGCGGCCCTTGCCCCGGAGCAGCCTGTTGAAGAGAGCCGGCTCGGGATGACCGTCCAGGACATCACCGTTGAAACCGCAACCCGGTTCGGCCTGGACGCAGACACGAAGGGCATCGTCGTCGTGAGGGTAGACCGCGGCTCTGCCCGCGAGGCCGGGTTTCGGCCGGGCAACGTCATCTTCAAGGTTCGGCAGGGGAGCATCGAACAGGAGATCCGGTCCGTGAAGGACTTCAACACCGCCATCGCTCGCCTCGAGAAAGGCCGAAATGCGGCATTCTCGGTCAGGCGAGACGGAAACCGCTCGTTCCTGACGATGAAGGTCCCTGAATGAGCCCGATGCCAGACCGACCGTCCGATCAGGCTCGCCTCATCATCGCGGCCAGCGAGGCCGACGCAGATCTCTACTACGCCACCCGGTTCCTGGCCCCGGACCCCTTCATCTTCCTCGAGACGCACTCAGAGAGATTGCTCCTGGTGTCCGACCTGGAGCTGGATCGGGCTCGGGCGGCCGCACGCGTCGACCGGGTCCTCTCGCTTTCGCGCTACCAGGAACGGGCCGATTCGTCCGGATCGACCGAATCGACGCCGGTCGCCGCACTGGTCGTGCTTCTCAAAGAATTGAAGATTCAAAACCTTCAGGTCCCGAGAAGCTTTCCCATAGAATTCACGGACCACCTCCGGAACGTGGGATACGACGTTCAGTTCGTCCCGGGTCCGTTCCTCTCGGAACGCGCGCGCAAGACCTCAGAAGAGATCGAACAGATCCGGCAGGTGCAGCAGCACTGTGAAGCCGCGATGGAGGTCGCGATTGCGGCCATCGAAGAGGCCGATGTGCGGGATGGCGTGCTCTGCCGGAATGGATCCCCGCTGACCTCCGAAGAGATCAAGCGTCGGATCGCACTCACGCTACTGGAACGCGCGTGCGCCGCCAGGCACACGATCGTCGCGCCCGGAGACCAGGCCTGCGATCCTCACGATCAGGGCACAGGCCCCCTCGACGCCGGCGTGCCGATCATCATCGACATCTTCCCCCGCTCCGATGATACGGGATATTTCGGCGACCTCACGCGGACGGTCGCCAAGGGACCGATCGAGGAAGGCGTTCGGAGACTTTACGACGTCGTCCTCGAAGGCCAGAACCTCGCCCTGGACAACATTCGGGCCGGCGTAAACGGGAAAGAGATCCATCGCGCCGTGATGGATCTCTTTCAAGAGCGGGGATTCGAGAGCGGCGAGATCGACGGACGGATGCAGGGCTTCTTTCACGGGACGGGACACGGCGTCGGCCTCGAAATCCACGAGCCCCCGCGCATCGGCAAGGCTGACGCTGAACTTCAGCCCGGCCACGTCGTCACGGTCGAGCCCGGACTCTACTACCCGGGTCGGGGCGGGGTACGAATCGAAGACCTCGTCGTCGTCACGGATTCCGGCTGCGAAAACCTGACGACCTATCCCAAGCGGCTTGAGGTCTGAATAAAGGATCCTCCCCACCCGCACCCTCTTCCCAACCCTCACCGTCAGACTCGAGAGAGAATGACTCCTGGCATTTTGCAACAAAACACTGGCTAATTATTGCCTTAACCACAACATTCGACAAAATACCAAAGAAGAGGGCCCGCTGCCTTCACCTTTCGAGTGGATCATGCACGTTTTGCGACCATCAAGATCGTGTCGTATAGATTTACTTCGAATGCCTTCTTGATGAAAAGAGATGCAGAGTAGAGAAATCCGTGAGCGATTTTCGCGATTCCTGCCGCGGAGTAGTAGGGATCCAGGGTGTCCTCAACCACGGTGAAATTTTCGTTCGAAAGCCCTCTCTTCAGGCTTGAGACCGTAAAATGCGACAGGTGTATTTCTCTCAAGGTGCCGTTCAGCGTCAATCTTGGAAGCCCGAATGTTCCGTAGTTTTTGAATTTTCCAATTTTCAGGATTGAAAGCAGTCGTCTGATCGGGCGTTTTATGAAAGAATGAATTTCATTGGGAACCGCAATGACGAGAACGCCCGTCGGGGTCAACAGGCCGTAGCACTTTTTTATGACGAGGGAGGGGTTCGGTACGTGCTCCAATACGTGGAACAAGGTGATCACGTCGAACCTGCGGTCACCAAAGTCGATATCCTCTACCTGGCCTCTTTTCAGGTCAAGGCCATATTTTTCCTTCGCTATGTTTATCGCGCTTTCCGAGACTTCAGTTCCTTCCACCTGAAAATGATCTCTCGCGAAGTGTAGAAACTGTCCTATTCCCGTGCCGATATCCAGGAGCGCGCCAGTGCTCTTGAACCGCTTCACCATCTCTGTCCGCCTCAGCCAGAGGGCATCACGCTCTCTCTCTTCTCCAAGCCACGAATCGTACTGGCTCCCTCTGGAGTAAAACGCCTCGATTTCACCGAACGCAGGTCTTGGATTGTCGAATATGCATCCGCAACCGTGGCATTTAAACAGATTGTGACGGACGTCTACGGCAGAGATCCTTCCACTGTTGCACAGGTTGCATTTGTCCAGGAGTTCCAATTTCAACCCTCGTTATTCATCCAACCTGCCGGGATGCGAGTCTTGCCGCTACGCGGCACATGCCCGGGTTCAACGGTTGGGTCGGTGCAGTTGCCGTTTCCGCGTTTGTTGGGGGTCTGGAAAGTGAAGGATACCTTCAACGGGCGAAGCGTTGGCCTCGTAGCCGCGTTTCGGAGTTCAGACATGGCCTGCCCGTCTTGACATGATCCAAAAGACAGATCGGGTCACCCAATATTTGGGAGACCGGTAGTGCTTGTTGGCAAAGTAAAGCAGGCTTTCACACAGCATCTTCCTTCGAGGGCGCGGCACGGGGGCTTTCTCTCTGTAGTGGACGATTGGCGCCTCCGGAAAAAACCAGCACTCGAATCCGAGCTGGCAAACCCGATAACAGAGATCTACATCTTCACAGTACATAAAAATATGCTTGTCGAACCCCCCGACCTCCTCAAAGACCGCTCGGCGAATCCACAGATAGGCTCCAGTAACCCAGTTTACGCTGTGCGGCTTGTCGTAGCCCACCCAGTGCTCGTGAGAAAGTCGTCCCAATATCGGTCGGGCCGGCGGCAGGTATCTAAGCAGACGGCCTAACCCCATACTGAACAGCGAGGGAAACGACCCCACGGAACGCGCCAACTCGCCTTCGTCGTCGAAGATGATACCCCCAGCGACGCCGCACTGGGAATATTCCTCAAACCGGAGCAACATCACGGGTAAGCTGTTTTCGCGGAGTATCGTGTCCGGATTCAAAAAGAGGAGGACAGGGGCCGTGCTGTGCGGTACGCCGATATTGTTCGCCATGCCGAAACCGACGGTTTTGTCCAGCTGAACCAGCTTGCAGGCCGGGAAGTTCCGCCGCACCATGTCGGCAGATCCATCCGTGGAGCCGTTGTCCACAACCACGACTTCAAGAGATTCGAAAATATCCTGTTCTTCCAGTGATTCCAGACATGGCTTTAGCCAATTCCTGGTGTTGACATTGACGACGATGACGGAAAGCAAGGGTGGGGTATCAGACAAGACAAGCGCCTCGAGGCAAAGTTTGGGTGTGGTTTGAGAGATACCCAGGTTGAAAATCAGGCGATCCCCCTTTTGGCGCTCCCTTATTCGACAACCTGTTCCTCATTCGTCTCCTTTTTACGGTCTTCAGTTGGAACACGATACGCCTGCCTGTCCTGCCTGCCTCTCAAAAGCGACGGGCAGTAAGCGATTTTCTCAAACAAATGCATATAAGTAATTTACGCACATCCAAGACCGTAAAACGAAGTCCTCGGTTCTTGGCCGAATTCCACGTTTTGCCCCTATAAAATCAGCTATTATGCACTGAATTTGTCGGTGAGGTGTCGCTTTTGAGTATTGATAATGATCAACGGATATCACGCTTTGTAGAGTGATCAGAGGCGACCCCTTATGAATGACCGAATACGATGGGGTGTTCTGAACCAAACTTTCTCCAGGTAAAACCGGACAATCTCGTTTCTGGCGATACGTCCCAACAGACTCTTTTTAAGCAGCTTCGGGTTTATGGGATTCAGGAACATTTCGTTTTGAAAGGCATCCGCGAGCGCCCGGTTTTTCTTATGTCTGCTGCGGTTATACGATGGATACAGGGATTGGATCATCTTTCTCGCCTGACCATCGCGGATTCCGTGGCGATAGAGGCAAAACCGGAGGCATCTGTAGAGCATGAAGTCGATGGAGATTTTAGAATCGGCATACCACTCCTCATCGATAAAATGCCACTCTCCCGCCTCGTTCTGATCGATAAAATGCCACTCTCCCGCCTCGTTCTGGATGATATTCGTGAAAACGGCATCTGAGGGTTTCAGGAGGGGATAACCTTCCGCATCCCTTTCTCCCGTTCCAAAGTGATCCTTGAGCTCCTTGTGGTATCTATCAATCAGGGCCTTCACATATTCAGAGAAATTCCGTCCAAGGGCGGCTCGCTCGACCTCGAAGGTAAGCATGTTGCCCGGCTGCCAGTCAGCATCACCCGTCTGCTGTTTTACCTGGCTGCTTGAAGCATCGCAGGAGTCCCTCGCGACCGAATGCAGGGGTGTTTTCTGAACAAACGGTTCAGGGTGCGCGTATAGCGTGGTCACGTTCCGAAAAGGCTCTTTACGTCTCATGTTGTATTTCTTGGCAACCCAACCCGGGGTGGGGACATTATCGCTGCCTGCGACAACCAGAAAGGCGTTGGCAAACTCCCTGAGCATCCCGGACTCGCACAGTGCCTTCGCCGCGAGGGGCTTGTTGAACGTCGGTTTTCTTGGATTCGAGAGCGCGTCAAGAGGAAAATCCACCCAGTTGTGGAGGAAATGTTTCCTCTCATCTCCCGTTGAGCTGAGGATGGTTCTTGCGTAGTGGTAATCAGGAAAACAGTAATAAAACGCCGTTCGTAAAAATCCTGCATCGGCCAGAAGTTTCTGCAATTCCTTTCTGGTAAACGTAATCGGCGACCCGGCATTCGGATACTCGTGAACACCATCGTAGGGCCTTCCGGTGTGATTTTCCGGAGCGCCGGCCCAGTAGTTCAGACCGATCCTGTTCTCTATTGCCAGGACCAGGTATCCATTGGAGTCCAATGCGCTTTTGGCCAGTTCCAAAAGCCTCAAACAGGCATCCCGGGGAGCCTCTTCCGGATAGATAAAGACCGGAGCGTACTCCAAAACGCCAACGATTACGGCGATATCGTAGTTGGGAGCAAAACGCTCATTTCTCAGATCCTCACATAGAACCGACACATTCTCGAGGTCCCGACACCGCTCCCGGGCGATCTCGGCGCGGATAGGACTTTCCTCTATAGCCTCCACGCAGGCAAAGGTTTCACCCAGGTACCGGGTGATGGCTCCACATCCCGCGCCCAATTCCAGCACCCGGCTTTCGGCCGGCAGATCGAGGCACCTCAAGATCGCTGACCGGCCGACTCCCAGGTGATGGTATGAGGGTATATCCCTCACCTTCTGCATCAATTCCTCGGAGTCGAGGCTTACATCTTCGGTATTCTTCAGGGCAGCGAGCATAGCCTTCTCGGCCGCTTTTCCTTCTGTATACCGAGCCTGGTGACCTCCGGATGTTTGACTCATACAATATCTTCCTGTAAAACCTTAGCTGATTGCCTTCTTCTCAGCTCTTGCTCCAACAGATTTCCCCACACAGGATACATTTTTGGAGGACGCTACGAGCCTCGAGGAGGTTGAACAAATCCGGGACCCGGTGTTGATCGATAAATGTCACAGATCTTTTTCACAATCTGATTGCGGGTGTCGTTTTCAAGACAGCGCGTCCACGCCCGCAAGACTCAGTCCCGGCCCGCACGCTACGCTTTGGCCATACGGATCTTTCATCCATAAGCGATCGCCGGCTTATCCCGGCGCACTGCCTCTACAGACCCCTCAACGACTTTTGGAGAATTCAGCGAGCAGGTCTTCATACACCTGCAGGCTGTCCCGTGCGACTCTTGCCCAGGAGAGGTGATCTCGAGATACCTCAAAGGATTTTTCACCATGTTGTTTCCGAAGATCTGAATTCTCCGCATAGCGCCGCATCGCCCGGGCAAGGCTTACGCGGTCATCGGGCTTGAACGTCAGGCCGTTTCCCCTTTCAACGAGATAGCCTGTTGCGAGGTGATCGGGTGCGATGAGGGGGCGGCCGACACCCAGGATCTCCTTCATTCCGCCCAGTTTGCCAGGCATCACGCCGACATCGGCGGCATTGTAGCAGGCGCAAAGGTCGCCTTCTGCCATCCACTTCAGAAAATCGATGGCTCCTTCTACATTCAAGTCTTTCGCCAAACGGCGGAGTTGCGCCTCGTATTCGGGAGGTCCGGAGCCTGCGATCGCCAGTCTGGTGGCCGGGCAGTGGCGGTGGACGTCCGCAAAGGCCCTGAAAAAGAGCTCGAACCCCTTACCCGGCGTCAGCCGTCCCGAGGTGATAAACAGGCAAACGTCTTCGGGAACTTCCAGTCTGTTTCGCCATGCCTCACGTTTCGCGGAATCGGGGCAAAACGTGAATGTATTAATGCCCAACGGCAGCAGATGAACGCTCTCCGGCCGCGCCGCGAACATCTCCTCTACGAACCATTGCGCAAAGGGATTGGACGTGAAGATCTTACTCCCCAGACGGCCGAGGTGCTTGCACACCTGCTTTGCAACCCGGAACCTGATCACGTTGCCGGATCCTGACGGCAGATTACCGTTGTCCGAATGGTCACCCCCAACATGGACAAAGAAGGGGCGTTTGGACAGAACCTGAAGTACCGGAATAAACCACAGCCCGTGGGTGTTCACCACGTCGGGTTGAATTCTGTAAATTGCCCGATTCAGATTCCGAAGATAGACCTGCGCCCGGCTTTTGATGGGCACAATGGCGGGTAACCGCCAAATGCGTACGGAGTTTTCTCTCGCGATACCCTGGGGAAGCCGGCCCTGAGAACCGGGGTACTTCTTCGGGTGCGGCAGGCGGTCGCTCGTCAGGACCCACACCTCGTGTCCCAATCTTGCCTGCTCGTGAGGCAGGATATTCTCCTGATCGCTCAGTCCGGGTATATGGAACTGATTGACGTGGACAATGCGCATCTTACTCCCTATCTATCGCCCGGTAACTTCACATAGTCAATCTCCAGCGGCTGCCTGATCCGCTTCTGCAGTTCCAGCAGATCCGGCCTGCCCGCCGGTACATCCTTCACCATCTTCCCATCCGGATACACCGTCACTGTGGTCGTCCTTTCCATAAACCCCTTTTTTGCCGTCGCTCGAGACACCTGGGCGCCGTCCTTTGAAATTGCCATGCGAGACTGTTCGATACGTCCCTCGCCGATAATCCGAAAAAGAAAACCCAGCAAGCCGGACGTTGGGCGCCCTGTCACTCCCTCGATCTCATCATAAGCAAACCAATCCCCGAAGTCCAGCAACCGATAGGCGATCAACCGCCGATTGGTGACCTTGAAGTGCGGCGTTGAAAGCGTATCCAGGTACGAATACCGATCCGGCCTGCCCGGCTGGTTCTCCCACCAGATCCTCACATTCACTGCCAGCTCAGGCATCGGCCCTCTTTCCACTTTCCGGATGACCCGGTCCGCCCGATAATCTACTTCCATATCACTTCCGTGTCGATAGGACAGCAGCGCGTACAACGGCGCCGTGTTCTCCGTGCGTCCGGTCACCTCCAGAAACGCCCGGAACCAGTCCTCATACCCGATAAACAGCGGCGGTCCCTGCGGATCGCGCTCCCTTGCGTGCCGCGCAAGATAGAGCACCACATCCGCCTGAAACCGTGCGCCATTGGTCGTCGCCGTCGGGTCATACGGACCACACCGCCGCATCGCCTCCAGCAGCTCCGGCCGACCCACCACGTCATACCCCGGACGCGCTACATCTCCCGCTACACACACCGGCTGACGCGACAGAAGTAAAAAACAGAGGACGGTTGCGATCCTCAAACCCCAAATATATCGACAGCTTGTCATATCATCCATGAAGTGGCGAGAACAAACGAGAAACGCCCTGAAAGCCCCGGTCGCCGCGCCGTATCAGCCCCTCTAACCGGATGGCCGGGGCCATCAGTTTGGAGATACGCGGCAAATGCCCGGGTTCAACGGTTGGGTCGGTGCGGTTGCCGTTCCCGCGCTTGTTGGCGGGCCGGAAGGTAAAGGACACCTCCAGCGGGCCCGGTCCTGGGGTCGCCGCCTCGGAGGTGGGGTCGTCGCCCGCGCTGGAAGGCGTGCAGGACATAGATGGCTGCCTTGAACCGGACGGAGTACACCGCCCGGCAGGTGCCTCCGTCGTGACGGGAGAAGACCTCCAGGACATTGGCACCCAACCCTTTAAGCGGTCTGGCATCGCGGTGTTTGAGTCCGACTTGGGCCTGGCCGGGCCCTGATCCACGCACGTCACGCCCTGGGATGAAACGTCCGGTGTACCTCTTTGAGGTATTTTCGATCCACGTGGGTGTAGATCTGCGTCGTCGAGATGTCGGCGTGTCCGAGCATCTCCTGCACGGCGCGCAAGTCCGCACCGCCCTCGAGCAGGTGCGTCGCAAAGGAGTGCCGCAGGACGTGCGGACTCACCTCCCTTTCGATTCCAGACTTCCTTGCGTGCTGGCGCAGAAGCTTCCAGACCCCCATCCTCGTGATCCGTCGCCCCCGTCGATTCAGGAAGACCCACTGGCGCGAATCGGCCTGCTCGATCTGCGGGCGGCCCTCGTCGAGGTATCGCCCGACCCAGACCACCGCCTCTCGTCCGATCGGCACGACCCGTTCCCGATTTCCCTTCCCGACGACGCGGACCACCTCGAGGTCGAACAGCAGGTGCATCCGTTCCAGCCCGGTCAGTTCCGAGACCCGCAATCCGGCGCCGTAGAGCATTTCCAGCATCGCCCGGTCTCGCAGACCCAGTGGCGTCGAGACGTCCGGCGCAAGCGCCAACCGCTCGACTTCCTCCACGCTCAAGACCCGCGGAAGCTTTCTTCCCAGCTTGGGGGGTTTCAGGTGCTCGGTCGGATCCCGATCCGCCAGGCCTTCAGACACGAGGAACTGGTGAAACATCCGGACCGCGGTCAGGTTGCGGGCGACGCTCGACGCCTCCAAGCCCACCTCTCCCAGGAAACGCAGCAGTGCCGAAACATCCTCGCTGGATGCCGTTTTGGGAGACGTGACGCCCCGGTCGGACAGCATCACCACATAGCGAATGAGGTCTCGACCGTAGGCCTCGGCTGTGTTGGAAGCAAGACCTCGCTCCAGAGAGACGAAGTCCAGAAACTGACTCAGCGCCTCCTGAAACGCCGGGGCGATCTCCGTTTCGGCCGTTGTCGCTTCAGGCATGTCTTCCGTGCTCCAGCTTCAGAAGCGCAGCCTTCCACTCCAGACCGCGCGCGAATCCGGTCAGCGCCCCTGAAGCCGCGACGACCCTGTGACACGGCACCACGAGATGGAACGGGTTTCTCCCCAGCGCGGCGCCGACCGCCCGGGCGGCACCGCTTCGACCGATCGCCTTGGCCACCCAACCGTAGCTGCGCGTCCGCCCGTAAGGAATTTCCCGTGTCGCTTTCCACACCTCGCGTTCGAATTCGGTCCCCACGGTGCCCGCGGGTGACGCGAACGAGGCCGGCGCCCCTGAGAAGTAATCCAGGAGCGTCGATACAACCGCTTCTCCCTCCGCATTCGGAGGGGTCCCGGATGCAAGGTGCGGCCGACACTCCCTGTCGGGCTCAAACGGACCGAGACGAACGCGTCTCAGCCCGGCTTCATCCCAAGCGACCGTCACTGCACCCAGATGGGTTCGCAGCTCAACCTTCGCCTCGCTGTCGGCCACGGCCTACCCTCCCCGGTCCTTCCTCGCGGTTCCTGGCCTGAGCGCATCGTGAATCTGCTTCGCAAGCTTCGGTCCGATCCCTTCTACGGCCGCCACTTCCGCAACCTCTGCCGCCTTGACCCGTTTCAGCGAGCTGAAGTGTCGGAGCAGGGCGCGCCGACGGGCCGGACCTACTCCCGTGATGTCATCCAGCTCCGAAGCCAGCGTACGTCGCTTGCGCAGCTTCCGGTGGTAGGTCAGGGCAAAACGGTGCGACTCGTCCCGGATGGCCTGGAGCAACCTGAGGGAAGAGGAGGTTTTTGGAATATTCTGGGCATCCGGATGGCCTGGAAGGAAGACCTCTTCGAGCCTCTTGGCCAAGCCGACAACCCGCTGATCCCGAAGTCCCAGGGCCTCCAAAGCCGACAGGGCGGACGAGAGCTGACCCTTGCCTCCGTCCACGAGAAGGAGGTCGGGATAGACTCGGCCCTCGTCTCTCAGACGTCTGAACCGTCGCGTCACCACCTGCTCCATCATCGCGAAGTCGTTCGGTCCCGCGACACCCGTGATCCGAAAATGGCGGTAGTCCTTCTTTCGAGGCCGGCCGCCCACGAAAGAGACGAGAGAAGCGACCGGATCGCTTCCCTGCAGGTTCGATATGTCCACCGCTTCGATCCGTTGAGGCGGGCGGCCCAGATGCAGATCCCGCTGGAGCGCAGCCACGGCGGCCGGGATCCGCGTTCGCCGCCGCTCGCGCTTCAAACGGCGCTCCGACAGCAGCAGGGCCGCGTTCCGCTCAGCCATTTTCAGGAGACGCGCCTTGTCGCCCCTTCGAGGGGTATGAATCTCTACGGTTCTTCCTGCTTTGTCCCTCAGCCAGTCCGCGACCGTTTCCCGGTCTTCGATGTCGCACGGCAGGTGGATGTCCTCAGGTACGAAGGAGGCGGTCACGTAGAAAAGCCTGACAAACGCCGATACGATCTCCGCCATCGGAGCGTGCAGCACGCCGTCGATGAAGTAGTGCTGTCGGCCGATCAGGCGTCCCTCCCGCACTTCCATCACGACCCCGCAGGCCGCTTCGTCTTCGCGCGAGACGGCAATGGCGTCCCAGTCCGACAAGCTGTTCGAAACGACCTTCTGTCGTCTCGTGGTCTGCTCCAGGGCGCGAATCCGGTCCCTGCAGGCCGCCGCATCTTCGAATCGCCTCGCCTCGGAGAGCGCCTGCATCCGTTCCTTCAAGGTTCGTATGACCTCGACGTGGCGGCCGGTCAGAAAGAGCACGGCTTCCTCGACGATCTTCTCGTACGCCTTCCGTGAGATCAACCCCTCGCACGGCCCGTCACATCGGCCGATCTCGTAATCCAGACAGAGGCGAACGTGGCTCGACGGGAGCGCGAAATCGCAACTTCGAACCCGGAAGAGGCGATGCATCGTATCCATCGTTCTCCGCAGCGACTTGACATCGGAGTAGGGGCCCAGGTAGCGAGACCCATCCCGAACCAGATTCCGCGTCACGATGATTCGGGGAAACGGCTCTTTCGTGATCCGAACGAACGGGTACTTCTTGTCGTCCTTCAGATTGATGTTGTACTTCGGCTTGTGCGCCTTGATCAGGTTGGCTTCGAGGATCAGCGCCTCGAGCTCGGTGTCCGTGACGATCGTTTCCAGATCACGCGCGTGTTTCAGGAGGGCCTCGAGCTGGGGCCGGCCGTCGTGTGCGAACGGCCGAAAGTAGGCGTGGACGCGGCTCCGCAGCGATTTGGCCTTTCCGATGTAGAGGATCTTCCCTTCTCCATCCTTGATCAAATAGACGCCGGGCGCCTTTGGAAGGTGGTCCAGGATCTCCGCGATGTCCGCGCGGGCCTCACCCCGACCCGGACTTGCGCGGCTTGGCTTGGAGTCAGCCGGTAGGGCACCCACTTATTCTTCCTCTTCGCTTCACGGCACGTCTGCTTGCGCTCACGACGGGCGTTCACCGGGGACGTCGAAAATGGCCGCCTCGGCTCACAGATCCACGATTTCGACCGCGAGTGAATCCAGATCCAGCACCCCGACGGTCGTCCGGCCCGTCATCCAGCCTCCGGCCTCCCCCGGGTTCACGACCAGGGCCGGTTGCTCCCGCCGCAGATCGATCTCGTGAAGGTGGCCGTAAACGATCAGATCGTAGGCCCCGCTCTCCGCAAGTGCGTCAATTTCATCAGGCTCGTGCATCAGAAGGATCCGTTTGCCGCAGGCTTCAAACCGGTAAGGGGGGCGGTGGATCGGTCCGATCTTCTCGAACTGAGCCCGCAGCCCGAACCGCTCCCCGTCGTTGTTCCCGAAGACCCCGATCATGGGCGCCTCGAGGTCGGCCATCCACCTGGCGTTGAAAGGGGCGATGTAGTCCCCTGCGTGAAGCACGAGCCCCACACCCCTGGCATTGAACAGGGCTACGGCCTTCTCCACCGCATCCCTGTTGTCGTGCGTGTCCGCCATGAGGCCGACCTGGTTGGACATCCTATGCGTCTCCTTTGCCGTCTTCGCGGTTTCCGGCCGGATTCAAGCGTCTGATCACAATCCCGCCACCTTTGTCGAAACTTAAACCGCAGCCCCATGTTTGTCAACATCAACGCTCAAAGTTTGTGATTGACAAACGGTCTCCATTATGGTAAAATTTCAAAAACATGCGACACAGCCGTATGCCATTATGGATTCGGTGGTTGGGGCCGATGTGACGCTGTTCAATCGGTTCAAAAGCCTCGTGAAGACGCGGGGGGGAACCCCTGCATTTGCTCAGCCCAAATCATGAATCGCTTCTGCTCATCTCCCGATCTTCGGAGCCTCAATCCGTTCCCCGATGCTCCCTCCCGCCACGCTCATCCGGACTTCCGGTAGCCCCGCGCCGCTCCGCATACAGAAATCGCGACACCGGCGATCAGCGCGCCTCATCCAGAGCGATACCTGTCTGTCCGAATTCGTGCATTGACGTAAAACCCCAATCCTCATTCAGAATCGCAGCCGTCTCAGCGGACGGGAGTCACTATGTCCCTCTTGAAAGTCGGACTTCCCTCGGGGAGCCTCCAGGAATCGACCGTGAAGCTTTTTGCCAGGGCGGGTTATCGCATTCGCGTCAGCCCCAGATCGTATACTCCTGCCATGGACGATCCCGAGCTGCAGGGCCTTCTCATCCGGGCGGAGGAAATCGCCCATTACGTCGAGCGGGGCGTGCTGGACGTGGGCCTGACCGGCAAGGACTGGATCCTCGAAAGCGGAGCCGACGTCGTCGAGATCGCCGACCTCAGCATCAGCAAGGCCAGCGCACGGCCGGTGCGTTGGGTGATCGCCGTCCCGGAGGAGTCGCCCATCAGGACGATTCAGGACCTTCAGGGGGCACGCATCGCGACTGAGCTGGTGAAAATGACGCGCCGTTACCTCGAGGCAGAGGGCGTGGAGGCCGAGGTGGAGTACTCCTGGGGGTCTACGGAGGCCAAGGTCCGGGTCCCGGGTCTCGTGGACGCGATCGTGGAGCTGACCGAGACCGGTTCTTCGCTTCGGGCCAACAGACTCAGGGTCATCGAAACCCTGTTCGAATCCACCACCCGGTTCATCGCCAATCGCGAAGCGTGGGAAGATCCGTGGAAGAAGGAAAAGGCACGGAATATCGCCACCCTGCTCATCGGGGCGTTTGAAGCGGGAGAGAAGGTCGGCCTCAAGATGAACGTGCGCCGCACCGACCTCGACGCGGTGGTGAAGCATCTTCCGGCCCTGAACAACCCGACCATATCCAACCTGCTTGATGAACGATGGATCGCCGTGGAAGTCATCGTGGATGAAAAGATCGTAAGAGACGTGATACCGGCGCTCATCAAGGCCGGGGCCACCGGAATTATCGAGTATCCCCTCAACAAAGTGATCTATTGACCCGTGAAAGTCGCCGCCTACAGACCAGACCGGATACCCGATCGAATCCAGGCGATCCTGAACCGGACCGCAGACGACGACCCCGAGCTCGAGAACGTGGTCAGGAAAGTCGTCGCGGATGTCAGAACCGGGGGAGACCGCGCCCTCGTCGACCACACGGAGCGGTTCGACCAAGTTCGGCTCTGCCAGGAGAACCTCAGGGTCCGGGAGGACGAAATCGAGGCCGCTTACCGAAGGGCCGACCCGAATTTTCTTGAAATCCTGAACGCGGCGGCCGGCAACATCCGTCGATTTCACGAATCTCATCCGGAGACGTCCTGGTTCGTCGAAGACGGCGACGGCGTTTCCCTCGGGAAGCGGTCCGTGCCCATAGACCGGGTCGCGATTCTGATTCCGGGGGCCAGCGCGCCGCTCTTTTCCACGCTCCTGATGGGGGCCATCCCCGCGCAGATCGCGGGTGTCCGCCGCCTCTGCGTGGCCACGCCCCCGCAAAGAGACGGGTCGGTGCACCCCGCTGTGCTGGCCGCGGCCCGCGTGCTCGGCCTGAGCGAGATCTACCGCGTCTTCGGGGCGCAGGCCGTGGCGGCGCTGGCCTACGGCACGGAGACGATCCCCAAAGTCGACAAAATCGTCGGTCCCGGACATCCCGCCGTGCAGATCGCGAAGAAGATCGTCTTCGGGACCGTCGGCGTCGACATGGTCGCCGGTCCGAGCGAGATCGTCGTCCTTGCGGACGAATCGGCCGACCCGCGCCACGTGGCCGCAGACCTCCTCGCTCAGGCAGAGCACGGCAGCGGCCTGGAGGCTGCGATCTGCATCACCCCCTCGCAAGATCTCGCGCAAAAGGTCGCGGAGGAAGTAGAGCGGCAGCTGTCCGATCTTGCCCGGCGGGACGCCATTCAGAAGGCCCTGGACACCTTCGGCGCCATCGTCGTCGTGAAAGACCTCTCCGAGGGGATCGACCTGGCGAACCAGATCGCCCCGGAGCATATCGAGCTGCTCGTGGAAGCGCCCTGGCGCCATCTCGAGGCGATCAGGAACGCCGGCGCGGTCTTCCTCGGCCATGCCTCTGCGGAGCCCGTGGGAGACTACTACGCGGGCACCAATCACATCCTGCCGACCGTCGGCGCGGCCCGGTTTGCCTCTTCCGTCGGCGTCGAGACCTTTCGAAAAACGATCAACGTCGTGTCTTACACCGACGAAAGACTCCGAAAGACCGCGGGGCATATCATCGCGTTGGCCGAGGCGGAAGGGCTCGACGCGCACGCCAACGCCATTCGCGTGCGCCGGCAATAGCAGGGCCGTCGGTTCGACGTTTCGCGAAACATTCGCCACGGATCGGGAAAAATCTTGAAATCTTCTCCATTGGACCGGATCAAACCCGAGGTTCGCGCGGTCGGCGGCTATCACCTCGACGCGCTCGACCGCCCCGTGAAGCTCAACCAGAACGAAAGCCCGTTCGACCTGCCCGAAACCGTCAAGAGACGGATCCTGGAGACGGTGCGAACGCGCCCCTGGTCGCGTTATCCCGCGCCCATGCCCATGGACCTCGTCGCTGCCTTGGCGCAGCACGCCGGTTGGGATCCGGACGGCCTGATCGTCTGCAATGGATCGAACACCCTGATCCAGCTCGTACTCGCGGTGAGTGTCGGACCGGCGACGCCGGTGGTCATCCCATCGCCCAGTTTCTCTCTTTACGGCCTCTACACCCGTATCTTCGGGGGTCGCGTCCTGCCGGTCGATCTCAGGGCGAATTTCACCTTCGACATTCCGGCGATCCGCCGGGCGGCGGTTCGGGAAAACGCGCACGTGATCCTCTTCTGCTCGCCCCACGGCCCGACGGGCTGCGCGGTATCGAACGCAGACCTGAAAACGGTCCTCGAGAAAACAGACGCCCTGGTCGTCGTGGACGAAGCCTACGCTGAATTCGGCCGCAGCACCGCCGTCGACCTGCTCCCCGCGCACGCCAACCTGATCGTCCTGAAGACATTCTCCAAGGCCTTCGCGTCGGCCGGCATCCGTATCGGCTACCTGCTCGCCCATCCCGAGCTGGCTCGTGAGATCCTGAAGGGAAAGGTCCCCTTCGACATCAACATCTTTTCACACGCCGCGGCCCTGGAGATCCTGAAGCACACCGGCCTCCTCGGAGAGAGAGTCGCCGCCATCTGCAGCGAGCGCGAAAGGGTCTTCGCGACGCTCCGGGAGATGGAAGGCGTGCGCGCATATCCTTCCTCCGCCAATTTCATCCTTTTCGAGGTCTCCGAACCCCGGCGGGTGTTCGACGGTCTGCTCGAGCAGGGTGTGCTCATCCGCGACGTCACCCACTATCCGATGCTCGCCAGCGGGCTCAGGGTCAGCATCGGCAGCCCGGGAGAGAACGACCGGTTTCTCGATGCGCTGAAGCCACTTCTGAGAGAGCGTTAGGGAGGGTTCCCATGTCCAACCCCCGTACGGCCCGGGTCCAGCGAAAGACGACCGAGACCGACATCGTCCTGTCTCTCACGCTGGACGGCTCGGGACGTTGCAGCACGGCATCCGGCATCGGGTTCTTCGATCACATGCTCACCACCTTCGCGCGGCACGCGTTGTTCGACGTCCAGCTGAGCTGCTCGGGTGACCTGGAGGTCGACGCCCACCACACGGTGGAAGACGTCGGCATCTGCGCGGGCCAGGCGCTCGCGCAGACCCTGGGCGACAAGGCAGGGATCGCGCGCTTCGGCCAAAGCTATGTGCCGATGGACGAGACCCTCGCACGGGCCGTCGTGGACGTTTCAGGAAGGCCCTACCTGATCTACAACGTCACGCCATCGGAAGAAACGATCGGCGCTTTTCCCGCGGCACTCGCTCGGGAGTTCTTCCGTGCGCTCGCGGATCACGCGATGATCAACCTTCACATCGACCTCGTGAGGGGCTCGAACGCGCATCACGAGGTCGAAGCCATCTTCAAAGCCGTGGCCCGGGCGCTGCGAGGCGCGGTGAAGCGCGATCCAGAAATATCCGGTATCCCTTCCACGAAGGGTGTACTGTAGAGAGACCGCGAGGGACGTTGGTGAAGAGAAGATTCGAGCCCCTGGACCTGTCCGGCGTCCGGACCCGACCTCTCGACGCGCGCGCCGGCAAGGTGTCTGCGGCCAACTTTGCGGAGCCGCCCGCGGCCGGGGCCTCGTTTCGAAGCTTCCTTCTGGGTCTGCCCGAGATCCTCGCCGGCTCGGAATTCAGAAGCTTCGTGCGCGACCTTTCGAGTGCGATTCGGTCGGAGAAGACGGTCCTCTACGGCGTGGGCGCTCACGTCGTCAAATGCGGTTTGAACCCCGCGCTGATCGACCTGATGCGTCGAGGCTGGGTCTCTGCCCTGGCCATGAACGGGGCAACGGCCATCCACGATGTGGAAATCGCGTTGTCCGGGAAGACATCGGAAGAGGTGGCGGACGGTCTGGAAGACGGGTCGTTCGGCATGGCGCGTGAGACAGGGGAACTCATGAACGGCGCTGCCGCGGATGCCGGCGCCGGGTACGGCGCTTCCCTCGGTCGCCGAATCGTGGAGCAGGATCTGCCTTTCAAGCAGGAGAGCCTTCTGGCCGCGGCATTCGAGTCGCGCATTCCGGCGACCGTCCACGTCGCCGTGGGCACCGACATCGTTCACCAGCAACCCACGGCCGACGGGGCTGCGATCGGCCGGGCCTCGTTCGAGGACTTTCGAATCCTGTGCTCGGTCGTGTCGAGCCTGGAGGGCGGGGCCTACCTGAACATCGGTTCGGCGGTGCTTCTGCCGGAAGTCTTCCTGAAGGCGCTCACCGTGGCCCGCAATCTGGAGCGAAATCCGTCGGCATTCATCACGGCCAACTTCGACATGATCCAACATTACCGTCCCCGGGTCAACGTGGTGCGAAGGCCCACGCTCAAGGGGGGGCGAGGCTATGCATTCACCGGCCATCACGAGCTCCTCGTCCCGCTCCTGTACGGGGCGCTTGCCGAGGCGCTGGGAGATCCTTCGGAGACAGCCGCGGGCAAGCTGATCTCCCGGGATCGCGCGGTCCGGATCCGGCAACGCCTGAGATCCGTGGGCGCCACAGCGGTCTTCACGAATGGCTGTTTCGACCTCATCCACGGAGGACACGTTACCTGTCTCCAAAAGGCCAAGGCCCTGGGAGACCTGGTCTTCCTGGGGCTGAACAGCGATGACTCCGTCCGCCGCTTGAAAGGTCGGGGACGACCCATTCTCCCGGTCCGGGAAAGGGCGGCCGTCCTGGCCGGCCTGACGGCGGTAGACCACATCTGCATCTTTGAGGAGGATACCCCCATCGACCTGATCAAGTCCATCGCGCCGGATACGCTCGTCAAAGGCGGCGATTATACCCTGGATCAGATCGTCGGCCGCAAGGAGGTCGAGGCTGCCGGCGGTCGGGTCGTCACCGTGCCTCTCGTGGAAGGCGGCGCCACGCGCGATATCGTCCGGCGCATTCGCGGGGGCGGCAGGTAAGGCGGGTTGGACCGGCCGCGTCTCAGCGAGATTCTCTCGCTTGCCTCGGGCAAACGCATCCTGGTGATCGGTGACCTGATGCTCGATCACTACCTCTGGGGTCGCGTCGACCGCATCTCACCCGAGGCCCCCGTCCCGATCGTCGAGGTCGAGTCGGAGACCTATCGCCCGGGCGGTGCAGCCAACGTCATCCGCAACCTGCGCGAGCTCAATGCGGAAATCGCAGCCGTAGGGGTCATCGGCGACGATGCCGAAGGAGAGAAGCTGAGGGCGCTCCTGGCAGCAGAAGGGGCAGACCTGAGCGGCGTGGTGAACGACGCCACGCGACCCACGACGTCCAAGACCCGCATCATCGCCCGGAGAATTCTGGAGCACGGGGGAGAGCGGGTGAGGGGCCAGCATCTCGTCAGAGCGGACCGGGAGATGCGCAGTGACGTTTCAGGGCCGGTCGCGCAGCGGTTGATCGAACGGATCGGCGACGTGCGTGACGCCGATGCGATCTTCGTGTCGGACTATGTCAAGGGGGTCGTGACGATCGAATTGATGAACGCCGTCAGAACGCTGTCCGCGCGGCTGAACCGGCCGGCCGTCGTCGACCCGAAAGGCAGAAATTTTGACAGATATCACGGCGTGGCGGCCATCTCGCCCAATCAGTCCGAAGCCCTCGGCGCCCTCAATCTGGATGGAGAGGATGAAGCGGTCGTCGTCGCCACGGGTCACGAACTGGTCAAACAGCTCGACCTGCAGGCCGTTTTCATGACGCGAAGCGAAAAGGGTGTCAGCCTCTTCGAAACGGGCGGCCGGGTCGCGCACTTCCGAGCGACGGCGCGCAGGATCTCCGACGTATCGGGCGCGGGAGATACGACCGCGGCGGTCTATACCCTGGCATTGGCGGGCGGGGCGTCGGAAACCGAAGCCGCCTTTGTCGGGAACCTTGCCGGCGGCATCGTTGTCGGAAAGGCGGGCGTCGCGGCCGTCTCCGCACAAGAGTTGCTCCAGGCCGCCGGCGGTTTGCAGGCGTGAGGATTCTACACGCCATATACGACGACGTGCGGAATCCCTGGTGCGGCGGCGGCGGAGCGATCAGGGCCTTCGAAATCAACCGCCGCCTGGCCCGTCGGCACGACGTCACGCTCCTCACGGGCAACTTTCCGGGCGCAAAGCCTGTCGAAGAGCGGGAAGGCATGCGGATCGTCCGCGTCGGCACCGACCGAAGCCATGCCCTCAGTCGCCTGACGTATACGCTCCTCGCTCCCCGCCGGATCGGCCGAATGGGCTTCGACATCCTCGTGCACGACTTCTCGGCCTACGCACCGTTCTGGCTCCCGTCGGCCGTTCGAAGACGGTCCATCCTCCTCCTTCACCACACGATGTCGGCGCACGCCCTCAAAATGCACCCCGCAATCGGCCTTCTGTCCTGGATCTCCGAGCTGCTCATGGTTCGACGCTACGGTCAGATCATCACGGTTTCGCCCGGCGCGGCCGCGCAGCTGCGGCGGCGTTTGGGGCCTGCGACCTCGGTTCAAACCGTCCACAACGGCGTCGACATCCCCCCCTTGCCCCGGAACGAAAGGGAGGGAGATTACCTGCTCTATCTGGGCCGGTTCGACATCTACGGCAAGGGCATGGATATCCTGCTTCAGGCGTTTGCGCGCGTTGCCCGGGACTTTCCCGAACACCGTCTCGTCTTGGCGGGCCGGGCGACGCCGGACCGCGTGAGACGCGTCGAGTCGCTGTCGGTTTCGGCGGGCGCCGCGGGACAGGTCGCCGTGCTCGGCCCCGTTTCTGAAGAAGTGAAGCGGGAGCTGCTGGAGGCGTGCCTGTTCGTCTGCGCACCTTCCCGCTATGAAGGTTGGTGCATCGTGGCGATCGAGGCGGGCGCGGCCGCCAAGGCCGTCATCGGGTCGAGGATTCCGGGTCTCGTCGACGCGGTCCGCGAAGGAGAGACGGGGATCCTGGTGCCTCCTGAAAACGCGGAGAGACTGGCCGGGGCCATGCGCCGGCTGCTTCAGGATCAGGCCTACCGCCGGCGGCTCGGCCGGGCCGGCAGACGCCGGGCGGAGCGCTTTTCCTGGGACCGGGTGGCCGGAGACCAGGAGCGCCTCTACGAACAGGTATTGTCGAGATTGAAGAAACGGGATGCGTCCCATGTCTGACCGATCCGTTTCCCTGAGCGTCGGGCTGTGCTTCCTCTGCCTCTACCTCCTCACCGCCGGCGGACATTACGGCGGAGACGGCTTCTGGAGCTATCTGACCGCGGAAAGCATCGTCCTCGACCGCGACCTGACGATTGGCGACCGCCCCTTTCTGATCGAGGAGATGGTCAACCAGTATGCGCCTGCGGGAGACGGCGGGGTCGCGGCCGCACGCGGGAGACGCTATTCCAAATATGGGCTCGGACTGGCGCTGACCGAAGTCCCCTTCTATGCCGTCGGTCACCTCCTCGCTTTGCTTTTCCCAAGCGTCCCCAGGGACTACGTCACGATGTTCACGACATCCCTGACGAACGTCGTGATCTGTGCCCTCTGGTGTCTCGTCTTCTTCGGATTCGCCCGACGTTTCGAACAGGATCGCAAGAGACGCCTCTGGATCACCGGCATCTTCGGAGCGGGATCTCTCCTGTTTCCTTACGCCGGTTACGGTTTTTCGGAGCCTTTGGTCGGTCTCGCGCTCCTGGGCGCGGTCTGGGCGCTCCACCACTACCGCAGTTCGAAGGCGCCGTGGACGCTGGCGGTGGCCGGGGGTCTGGTGGGCCTTGCCGCGGCCACCAAACTCTACATCGTGATCACGCTGCCCTTCCTGGCCGCCTACCATTGGGCTGGCACGAGGTCTGAGCCCGAAGGCCGACGGCGCTCGGCCTGGATCGTCCCGATGCTGCCGCTGGTCCTCTTCGGAATCCTGATCGCCTGGCATAACTGGACGCGATATGGGAACATCGCCTACACGGGCTACCACCTGGACGACATCGGTTCCGAGCTGTGGACCGGAAAAGAGGGGGGTTACTTCACGTTCTCGCCCTTCAACGTGGGCATCGCGTTCTACGGTCTGCTCTTCAGCTCCGGACGCGGGCTGCTCTTTTTCCTTCCCGTCGCATTTTTGACCCCGATGGCGCTCAAGCGGTTCGGAAGGGCGCACCCGCAAGAGGCCCTCCTGTTCGCGTCGCTGATCCTCCTCCACCTCCTTTTTTTCTCCAGCTTCAGGCCGTGGCACGGCGGATCGTGTTGGGGCCCGCGATATCTGCTCCCGATCGTGCCTTTCCTGATCCTGCCCCTGGCGGCCCTGCTCAAGGAGGCCGCGGCACGGGCGACGCTCGTCAAAGCAGTCGGCATCGTAGGCGGCCTCATACAGCTCCCTGCCGCGCTCACGAATTTCCATCTGTTCATTCGATTCGTACACGAGCATCGTGTCGGGGATCTCATCTACTTCCCAAGGCAGCCCGGGGACCTGCTTTTTTCACCCGGTCTTTCTCCGATCGCGGGTGCCTTTTACCAGCTCGCGTCAGCCATTTCGCGCCTCGTCACCGGACAGGCCCTATCCTACCCGGTTCCCTCCTGGACGGAGGGTGGATTGGCTTCGATGGCATCCTACGACCTGATCGACATCTGGTGGGTCAACGCGCTCCGCACGGGGCTCCTGAGCGATCCGGCGGCCGTCGGCCTCCGTGTGGTCGTGGCTCTGCTTCTGGTCGCGTGGGTCCTCTCCGCCCGGAAGGTGATCAAATGGGCGGGGACGACAGCCGTGGGAGAAAGGTAGGCGAGGATGGACGCCGTGCGAATTCCGGACCTCGGGTGCGGATCCAACAAATGGCCGGGGCGACCGGCTGCTTTGCCAAACCTTTTTCACCTTCACGCTCCCGGCCCGGGACGTTCGGTTCCGATTGCAGCCGATCAAACAGGCGCGGGATTCCGGACGGACCGATGAGCGCAGGACGCAAGCACAAGCCGACGGAACGCCGAACGCCTCAACGCGTGCGAAGCGCTGTTTTGCATTCGCCCTGGATGCCGGTGGTCTGCTTCGCCCTGCTCACCGTTGTCTATTTTTCCGAGGGCCTCTTTACGGACAAGGTCGTGCTCGGATCGGACAGCGGCGTGGCGTTTCACAAGGGCAAGGAACCCTTCTTCGAGAAACTGAAAACCCTCCCGCCTGCCGACTGGAGCCGCAACCTGGGAGGCACGCCGGAGTCCAGCAGTCTTCGCGCCCAGTACCACCCCCTCACCGCCATCTACCTGTTCACGAGCCAACACCGTTACTTCCTCTGGCGCTATGTCATCGCCATGTTCTGCGCAGGCTACTTCACGTTTCTCTGCATCCGTGGTTTCAACCTGCACCCTGTCGCCGCGCTGCTCGCCGGCGTCGCCTATGCCTGCGCACCCGCCTTCCTCTCGTTTACCCACGCTGGACATTTCGCCAAGATGTCCGCCATTTGCCTCTTTCCACTCCTCTACTGGGCGCTCGACCGGGGTCTGGAGACAAGGCGATTCATCTACTTCCTCATCTTCGCAGCCGGCGTAGGCGTCGGGATCTACACACCGCACCTGCAGATCGTCTTCTTTTCCCTTCTGGCGGTCGGCCTTCTATTCCTGTTCAAGCTCCTTCTCCTCTACCGACGTGAACGAGACCGCCTGGCCGCCCTGCATCGCACCCTGCTGGCAGCCGGCGCCGTCTGCTTCGGTCTCGGGATCGGAGCGGACGGCCTTTTTCCGCAGTACTGGAACGCCAAGACGGTCTCCAAGAGGAGCGGCAAAGATCAAAAAGGGGTCGGCTATGACTACGCGGCATCCTGGTCGCTCCACCCCGAGGAAATCGCCGCGCTCATCATCCCGGAGTTCGGGGGCTTCGACGTCCGAAATCAACATTATTGGGGCCGCAATGCCTTCAAGATCAACTCGGAGTACGTCGGAATCGTCGTCCTGTTTTTCGCGATCCTGGCCCTGAGTCGGCTTCGCAGAGATCCCGGAATCTCGTTCCTGCTCCTTCTCTTTCTGTTGGCCGTCTCGTTCTCACTGGGCCCGCACACGCCGGTCCACCGCCTCTGTTACAAATTCATCCCTGGAATGAGCGTCCTTCGCGCACCCGGTATGATCGCCTTTTTGTTCTCCTTCGCGATGTGCGCCCTGGCCGCCTTCGGTCTCCACAGGCTCCTTCAACCGAAACCGGATGTCGGTCCGAAAACCGTGAAACGGCTCACGATCGGGGGCAGCGTCGCTGCCTTCATTCTGCTCCTCGCGGCTTTCCGTCCACAAACGCTGATCACCCTCTGGAAGGAAGGGGTCTGGCCCGACATGCCGAGCCAGAGGCTTCAGTTGGCCCGCGCAAGTCTCCCTGACGTCGGCGACGGCGCCCTGTTGGCAGCCCTGCTCGTGTGCCTTCTGACACTGCTTTGCGTGCTGCGCATCCGGGGACAGATGCAGAATGCGGCCTTTGTGGTCTGTCTGCTCGGCATCCTGCTCTTCGACACCTGGAGAGTCGACAGGAAGTTCCTGCGCTTCGCGAACCCGAATCGCGTCCTCCCGTCGGAGCAGGTCAACGCCGGCGTTCTGCGATTCCTCAGCCAGGACAAGGCGCTCTACCGGGTGCTGCCGCTCCCGCACTGGAGGCAGGTGCCCCTGCACGGGATCGATCTCGTCACCGGATTCAACGATTTCACGATCCGCCGCTACGACCGGATTCTGAAATCGGGAGACCTCAACCACCGGCCGATCCTGAACCTCGTGAATACGAAATACATCGTCTCCAAGGCGCCCCTCTCACTGCCGCGCGCGCCGGAGGTGGCCCGCCTCGACGGCCTCCACGTATACCGGAACGAAGACGCCCTGCCGTGGTTCTATCTTGCCTCCGGGGCGATCTTCGAGACGGACGAAGATCGCGTTCTGGAACGCCTCAGGAACCCCGAACACGATCCTTCTCGAATCGCCCTGCTCGAAGAACGTCCATCCCTGGCTCCGGGTCCTCAGGAAGGGGAAGCGGGGCAGATCCAACAGATCGCCTACGATCCCCGCCGGGGATTCATCGAGCTCCGCGTCAACGCCCCGGGACCCCGGCTGCTGGTCATCTCCGAGAATTACCACCCCTTCTGGCGGGCGTATGTAGACGGGCACGAGAGGCCCGTCCTCCGGGCGAACTACCTCTGGAAGGCGGTTCCGCTCCACGCGGGGAACCATCGCGTGGAACTTCGATACGAAGACCCGGTCGTCGTCGTTTGCCGGCGGGTGACGCTCGCGTCCACCGGGCTCTTGATCATCGGCTTCGCCGCTTGCATCGCCGGACCCAGGTGGCGCCGCCGGACTTCGGAGGCGCGTGGGGACGTCAGGCATGCGTGAAACGCAGGTCCCTGTCCGCTCGATCGTGCGCGGCGCGTTTCAGACGATGGGCGGCGCCTACCTCGGTCGCCTGACCAGCCTGGCCGCCTTCTTCCTGCTGGCCCGCGCGTTGACCGAGGATGCGTTCGGCCGCGTCGATCTGGCGTTGGCCGTGTTCGCCATGCTCGTTGCCCTAAGGAACCTCGGGCTTTATTGGGCGCTGCTTCACGAGCAGGACCGGATCGACCAACTGGCGCCCACGCACCTGGCCTTGAGCCTCGGCCTGGGTAGCCTGAGCGTGTTCGCGGCGCTGGGACTCGCGTTTTTCTACTACAGCGGGATCACGGCTCAGGCACTCGTCCTGTTCGCCGTCTTCGATCTCTTTCGCACCGCGGCCACGACGTCGGAGACGCAGCTCCGGCGGAACCTCGAATTCGGTCCTCTGGCCCTCTCTCACGCCCTGGCCACCATCGCGGCGGCCATCATCGGGGTGGCGACCGCCTACCTGGGAGGGGGCGCCTGGGCCCTCGTTTTCGGATACTGGGCCAACAGCGTCGGTTACGTCGTCGTCTACTGCGGCCTGCTCTGGTCCCGCCAACCCCTTCCACTGGGTCGTCTGCGTGAGTTCGAGCCCGCAGGGGCGCGAAGGCTCATCCGTTATGGGCTCTGGTTCTGGATCGGAGGCGTCATGCGGGTCTTGATCCTTCAGGCCGACAAATTCATCGTGGGCACACTGCTCGGGACGGCCGCCCTGGGGTTTTACGCGCGAGCCCATGCCTTTGCACAAATCCCTGCAGGCGCCGTCACACACGCGATTTTGATCGTCACGGGCGCCGTCTATTCGCGCTATCAGGAAGACCGGCAGCGCCTTTCCGCCGCTTTTCGCAGGGCACTGAGACTCATCCTGAGGGCCGCCGTCGCGGTCTCGCTCATTCTCGTCCTGGAGGCCGAAGGCCTCACCCGGATCCTTCTGGGCGAAAACTGGCTGCCGATGGTCCCGGCGTTTCGCTATCTGATTCTGTATTCCATGTGCAGGCCGCTGCTCGACGACATCTACGCGCTGCTCCTCGGGGTGGGTGACCCGAAGCGCATTGTCGGATTCACCTCCGTACAGGCCGTCCTCCTTTTGCTTTCCGCGCCTCTGCTCACGTCCCGCGTCGGCATCGAAGGCACGGCGCTCAGCATGGATCTCATGGCCTTCGTCGGGCTGGTCCTGGCCCTGTATTTCATCCGAAGATACGTAGACCTGCCCCTGGTCTCCACGTTTGTGCCCCCGCTTGTCGCAGGGTGCGCGGGCGGGGCCGTGCGCCTCGGCGTTGCAGACGTGACGGCGAAGCTTCCTCTCCCGTTGGCGGTGATCGCCGGAGGCGCCATCTTCTCCTCGGTATATGCCGCCACCCTCCTCGCTGTCGAGCGCCGCGCGCTGCTCGATGAGCTACGCACGGTGTGGACCGCCCTCCGGGCGGGCCCCGACCCGAGCCAGGACCAACGTCCATGAGAATCGGCATCTTCGGACTGTCCCGAAACAGAATCTCTCTGCTTTACGTGATCGATGTGGGCCCGATCAACCTGCTCGCGGGCACGCTGGCAAAGGTTCTACTCAGAACGCGTTTTGTCTATCGAATGTTGGCAGCAACGCTGGAGACGGCTCTGGATGCGGTTCAGGTCCTTGAAACATGCCCTACGCAGAGCATTGGAAAATCGCTCGGCAGGCAGAAAGGGATTGGATAGACGATGGGAATCGCGAGATACCTGTTTCACCGTGCGATCGCCGAAGCAAGAACATTTCGTCGTTGTCTACTCAAGGCGGCTTACCTCAAGCCCAAGGTCAGGGCTGACGTCATCAATCAGTTTCACCGGCTCTACTACGACTCTGAAGCGTTCGGCCAAACGTGGACCAACACGACCTATTTGGGTGTACCGATTTACAAGTGCCCTCTGGACCTCTGGATTTACCAGGAGATGATCTTCGAACTGAGACCGGATCTCATCATCGAAACGGGAACTTGCCGCGGCGGCAGTGCGCTTTACATCGCATCGCTCTTCGATCTGGTTGATCACGGGAAAATCGTGACGATCGACATCGAGGAAAGGGAATCTCGCCCCAAACACGAACGCATTACAGGAATTACAGGATCGTCAACAGCCGATAATACCTTGCAGAAGCTCGATCAGGAGCTAAACGGCTGCTCCAGTGTTATGGTCATTCTGGATTCCGATCACAAGAAGGATCACGTGCTCAAAGAGTTGGCCATTTACAGCAAGCTCGTAACAGTAGGGAGCTATCTCATCGTGGAGGACACCAACGTCAACGGGCATCCGGTTCTCCCCGATCATGGACCAGGCCCGATGGAGGCCATAGAAGAATTCCTGGAGACGAACAAGGGATTCGAGGTCGACACGGCGAAAGAAAAGCTCCTGCTGACCTTCAACCCGAGAGGCTACCTGCGGAGAGTGGAATAACTCTGGTCCGCGAATCCTCGGGAGACTCGTCGAAGAACCGACACTGCGCATCGAACCGGGCCGGCGCGGAAAGGAAGGCTGCCTTCGATACGACACGAACGACCGGATCGCAGGAGCCACCTGCGATATATGCGGGTCGTCAAGTTCCTGATCGGCAGGTCGATCGCGATCCATTCGAAAGGACAACTGAAATTGGCTGATAAGCGACTGTCAGGAGACCCGCGCTTGGCCGTGGTCATCCCCTGCTACAACGAGGAACAAACGGTCGGAAAAGTTATTTCCGACTTCAAGTCGAGCGCGCCGAACGCAGAAATCTACGTCATCGACAACAACTCGACCGACGCCACCGCGGAACGTGCCGAGGCGTCCGGAGCCCACGTGATACACGAAAAGCGGCAGGGCAAGGGTTATGCCGTCCAGAGGATGTTCGAAAGCATTGAGGCCGATATCTACGTCATGGTCGATGGTGACGACACCTATCCGGCAGAGGACATTCACGGCCTTACCCGGGCAATAGCCTCGGGCCGGGCGGACATGGTCATCGGAAACAGGAGGGCGTCCAGGTCGGACATGCCAACGATCCGTCGGCTCGGAAACGCGATGATCGCAAGTCTTGCCAACCTGCTTTTCGGCACGCGACTTCGCGATCCGCTCTCCGGATATCGGGCCATGAGCCGCGAGTTCATTCTCAATCTGCCATTGGTGAGCGGAGGATTCGAGATTGAGACCGAGCTCAACGTTCAAGCCCACAGCCACGGCTATTCCGTGGCGGAAGTCCCGATCGGATACCGGGACCGCCCCCCGGGAAGCGACTCAAAGCTCAATGCTTTTCAGGACGGTTACCGAATTCTTCGAACCCTGGTGGTCCTCATGAGTAACAAAAGACCCCTGGCCTGTTTCGGGTTTCTGGCCACGTGGCCCCTTGCGGCGGGCCTGGCTTTGGGGTTTCTTTCCCCCGGTGGTGAATGGCAGCTCCCGATGCGTTCCGGTCTCTTTCTCCTCTCAGCCCTTCTCATCGCTATGGGTATTGTGCTCAATGCCCTTGGAAAGCGTCTGGACGAAATCCAAGTCATGATCCGCAGGCAAAACCTGAGGGCCGAATCGGACGCGCGAGCTCCGAATCCGGGTCCATCGAGAATGTCGGAGACAAAATACCAGCGCGGCCTGAGGCGTGAACGATGAACTTTCGAACGTTGCGCATCCGCATACCCGTACTCAACGAACGACGGGTCATCACGCAAGCGTCGGGCAACGGCGGGGTGGATTTCTCCCCCCGAATGCAACGTGAAGGGATCACCGTAGACGATTGCGCGACGGCGCCGCACTCCATTTTCCAAGATCCGTGGCGGCAATCGCCCAAAGCCCCTTCGGTCTCTCCTCCAATCGACGGCGTCCACTTCTCTGAGAGCGCGTTCGGGTCAGGCCCGATGCCGAGTCACGTCGAGACAGACCGCGATCTACCGTTTTGAGAACCCGCGAACAGATTCTCATCCTTCAGCCGAACCACCTCGGGGACGTCCTGCTTTCCACACCGTTCATTCACGGCGTGCGCAAGCGATTCCCGGAGGCCTATCTCAGCCTGCTCCCGGGCGCCTGATCCACCGAGCTCCTCAGAGGAAACCCCGACGCCGATCGAGTCATTGCCTGCGACCTGCCCTGGCTCGCTTTGCGGGGTTGCTCAAAGGGAGCGCCGGTCCGGTCACGCTCGGCTCGTTCCCCATGCACCTGGGTGTTGTGATTCGCTCGCCTCTGGTGGCCCTTTTCGGGGCAACGTCAAGCCGCCAATGGGGACCTTGTCCGAACGGGCAGAACAACCTGGTCGTCGAGCCCCGCCCGAAATTCCCGAAAACGCGCAGGCGATGCCGTGGATTCAGGTCCATCACGTCATCGAAGCGTTCGAACGCCTCGTCGCGAAACGTGAGGCCTGAAAGCGGCGGCGTTCCACGCCGAGGCGCTTGTAAAACCCCCGCCGGTTTGATATCTTCAGATCGGTCTGAATCTACCGATCTCAATTTCTCGACGAAGGTGTGAGCTCGCCATGAAGGATGGACCGGAACCGGCGGCGGACGCGAAGCCCGTTGACATCTCGATCGTCATTCCTCTGCTCGACGAGAGGGAGAGCCTCAGACCCCTGAGTCAAAAGATTCAGGCCACCATGGAGGCGGACGGACGGCCCTATGAGATCATATTCGTGGACGACGGAAGTACGGACGGCTCCGACAGAGTGCTTGCAGACCTCCACGAATCCGACGCCGCGGTGAAAGTGATCCAGTTCCGTCGCAACTTCGGCAAGTCCGCGGCCTACTCCGCGGCCTTTGAACGCGCGGCGGGTCGATACGTGATCACGATGGATGCGGACCTCCAGGACGAACCGGCCGAGATCCCCGGGTTGATCGCCAAGATTGAAGAAGGATACGATCTGGTGTCGGGCTGGAAAAAGAAACGGCAGGACCCTCTGGCGAAAGTCCTGCCATCCCGGTTTTTCAACTGGGCCACGAGACTTTTCTATGGCATCCCCATCCACGATTTCAACTGCGGCCTGAAGGCGTACCGGGCTGAAGTCGTCAAGGACATCGAAATTTACGGGGAGCTCCACCGCTATATTCCGGTGCTGGCCCATCTGGAGGGCTATCGAATCGGTGAACGTCCCGTCCGGCATCATCCCCGGCGATTCGGGGTGACCAAGTATGGATGGACCCGACTGCTGAAGGGCTTTCTCGACCTGCTTACCGTGATGTACCTGGGCAAATTCATGGGGCGCCCCCTTCACCTTTTCGGCACGGTCGGCGTGATCCTGGCGCTTTCGGGATGCGCGGTCAATGGGTATATCGCGTCCCTCTGGATCCGCCTCGGGAACATCCAGCATCGATACCCGCTCCTCTTTTTCGGCGTGTTGCTCACCGTGTTGGGAGTACAGTTCGTCTGCACCGGCCTGATCGCCGACATGATCGCAAAGAGTTCGGGGGTCAACGAGAACTTCAACGTTAAAAAGATACGGGCTTAGGTTCCCCATACGCACGCCATCCCCGGGTGACGCCACCTCGGTCGAAACTTCCAGATGAGAGTCTGCTACGCGGTCTCGACGTTCCCGAGATTCGACGGCGATCAGGAAGTTCCCTGGCTGCTCGAATCGGTCAAACGCCTCCGAAGACGGGGCGTCGTCGTGGAGATCTTCGCACCCTCCTACCAGGGATTGAAATCCCACTCCGTCTCCGGCGTCCGAGTGCACCGGTTTCGATACTTCCTGCGTCGATGGGAGATCCTCACGCATCAGGAGGGGGCGCCCAACAAGATCCGGCGCTCTCCCCTTTTTGCGCTCCTCGGCGTCTTCTATATCATCTTCGGCACGCTGGCCATGGTCCGGCTCTGCGCCACACGGCGCTACGACCTGTTTCAGGCCCACTGGCCCTTTCCTCACGCCCTCTTCGCGTGGGTTGGATCCCGGCTGCAACGGGCCGGGTTCGCGCTCAGGTTCTACGGCGCGGAGCTGATGTTGGCCGATCGTCTTCCGCCTGCGAAGGCGTTTATTCGATTCTTCATGAAAAAGGCCGACGCCGTCGATGCGATCTCCTCCTTTACGGCCGCCAAAGCCAGGGCGATTCACGATCGGGACATCAACATCATCCCCTACGGCTCGCCCTTCGAAATCGAGGCGGGCCGTCCGGCCGTTCGCCGGCCGTCTCCCCGGAAACAGGTTCTGTTCGTCGCTCGCCTGGTTGAAAGAAAGGGGCCGGAGTATCTCGTCTACGCGCTTCCCCTCGTCCGCGCGCTCGGCATAGATGCCCACCTGACGATCGTCTACAGCAGCGGAGATCGCGAAGCGCTCGTGAAAGAGGCCATCCGGCAGGCCGGCGTTTGCGACTTCGTCACCATGGAGCGGCGCGTGCCCCCCGACCGGCTTGCGCAACGCTACCGGGCGTGTGACGTCTTCGTGCTGCCGGCCATCGTGGACTCCGGAGGGGATACGGAGATGCTCGGGGTCGTCTTTCTCGAGGCCATGACCTACAGGAAACCGGTCATCGGATCGGATGTCGGGGGCATACCGGACGTGATCAAGGACGGTGAAACCGGCCTGCTGGTTCCCCAGAAAGACCCGGCGGCCCTCGCAGACGCGATCGTCCGCGTGCTTTCGGACGACGATTTTGCCGCGCGATTGGGGGAGGCCGGCTACCGGTTTTCTCAGGATTGCTTCGGTTGGGACCGAATCACGGACCGGCTGGTCGAGGAATACAGGTCCTGCAGGCAGAACTTGGAGAGACCGATGTGACACCCGTCACAGCTTCACAGAACCCTATCGTTCGTGAAGCATCGGGAGACGGTCTTGCATCGCCTGAGAAAGAAAGGGGGGAGTTGCGCCAACGGCTTACGACGCTGCTTTCTTGCACGGCCACGCGGCCGACGAGCGCTTTGGATGACAGAACGTATCGGTTTGGCTTCAGGACGTTACGGGAACGCCCTCGGCCGATTCGAGCCATTGGAGCGTTTCGTCCCGACCGTCAAACAACCGAACCATGCGCCGGATCTGCTCCGATCTGACCTCGTCCCCCTGAATCGCGCAATAGAGGGCCAAGTAGGCCAATCGATTTCGCCGATCAACATCGGACGATGGAATCACGGACCTCACCTCCCTACGGGTTTGACAAATCGACTTGCGGTCATTTTGAAAGCAATAGATGTACCTGAATCTCGTACGTATGTCTCGACTCGACCCTATCTGTGTGTAATTACGGATGACTAGAACCTTTCCTTTGGAGTTTCCGCGTGTGGAAAGGTTCCTGAAAACTGATAAAATCTGGCCAAGTCTCACCCCCTGATGGCAAAACCTGCCACATTGGGTCGCTCGGCCGCCTGAACGCGCTCAAAATTGCAGTCTTTCGCAAGATCGTCCGGCGAGAGGCGCCTGTCCCGGTTCCGCAGGAAAGGAGACCCGCCCGGCAGATGGTAGATATGCGAATGATCAGGGAAGACCCCGAGAAGATTCGAGAGGCGGCCCGCAAAAAGCGCCTGGAGTTCGACTTGGACGGTCTACTGGAGAAAGATGCGAGGCTGCGGAGGCTCCGTATGAAGATCGACGACCTGCGTGCCAGGCGGAATCAGGGGTCCAGGGCAATCGCCACCCTCGACGGTGATGAAAGAAAACGGGCGATCGCAAACATGCAGACGGTCGTCCAGGACCTCAAGGCGCTGGAGCCTGAGCACGGACAGCTCGAATCCGAGATCGGCGACCTTCTGCTCTACTGTCCGCTGCCTCCCGCCGAAGACGTCCCCGAGGGGGATTCGGACGAAGACAACGTCGAAATTCGGCGGTGGGGCAATCCCCCCGACTTCGATTTCACGCCCAGGGATCACATCGAGTTGGGCGAAAACCTGGGCATTCTCGACATCGAGCGCGGCGTCAAGCTCGCCGGATCCAGGAGCTACGTCCTCAAGAACGAAGGCGCTCTGTTGCATTGGGCGATCTTGAGACTCGCCCTCGATCACATGCTGGATCGGGGTTTCGTGCCCCTCACCGTGCCCGTGATGGTCAAAGAATCTTTCATGGTCGGAACGACCTATTTCCCGCAGGGTCGGGATCAAGCCTATGAAATCGAAAAGGACGAGCGCTTTCTTGTCGGTACTGCAGAGGTTTCCCTCACCTCTTACCACGCCGACGAAGTCCTGAGCCTGGAGGACCTCCCGGTCCGGTTGGTCAACAACGGTCCGTGCTATCGCAGGGAAGCCGGCACGTACGGAAAAGATACCCGCGGCGTCTACCGAATGCACCAGTTCGACAAGGTCGAGCAGGTGGTGCTTTGCGAGAATCGACCGGAAGCGTCGGCGGAGATGCACGCGGCCCTGTTGAAAAACGCCGAGGAGGTCATGCGAAAACTGGAGCTTCCTCATCGCGTCGCCGAGGTCTGCACGGGCGAGATGGGTCTCGGAAAGTATCGCATGCACGACATCGAATGCTGGATGCCGAGCCGGGAGCGCTACAGTGAAACCCACTCCTGCTCCAGCTTCCACGACTTCCAGGCGCGTCGCCTGAACATCCGCTACCGGGACGCGGCAGGGAAGCTGCGATTCGTTCACACGCTGAACAACACCGTTGTCGCGTCTCCTCGAATCCTCATTCCGCTCCTCGAGGTCCACCAGCAGGAGGACGGAAGCGTGGCGATTCCAAAGGCCCTGCGCCCCTACGTGGGCTCGCGGGAGATCCTCGAACCCAGGGGGTAGGTCTACCGGAAGCACGGGCGGAAAGTGGCGCGACCGAGAAAGGTCGAGCTACGGACCGCTCGCCAATCTGCTGAATGCCGTCGGCGCAACACTCAAACCGAAGGTGTTCTGCGTCGGCGAAATGGCCGATCAGGGCGCGCGGCATCCCGGTCCTGGAGCAGGACTCGGGCAAGTTCCTGGACACCGTCACCAACCACGACGTCTTCGATCTGGTGGTACTGATGAACGAAATTCAGGACGAGGTGTAGCGGCCGGATGCTGAGAGGGGCTGAGCCACCCGCGCCGTCTCTGCAACGCTTGTCACTCTAAGGACCCGAAAGTCCAGAATGTATCTGGCACGCGACATCGTGATGACCGACCCGGACCAGCGCGTTCGCGCTGCGGCTCTCGCCGCCATCGAGCAACTCTCCCGCCAGCACGGCGGGAGGGTTCGCTGGGCCGACATCCAGCAAGGATTCGACGTAGACGGCGAACGAGTACATTTCGCCACCCGCGCAAAGGGCATTTTCAAACCGAGGCAGATGAGCGCCGCGCTCAGTCTCAGGACCGTCATCCCCCGGTCTGGCCGGGAGGCCTGGTATCGCGACCAGGGTCTCGCGGCACAGAATCTGGACCATGAAACGGGCCTCCTGCACTACGACCTCGCGCGTGGCGGACCCGACGAGCCGTCCAATCTTTCTTTGCGAAAAGCGATGGAGCGCCGCGCACCACTGATCTACTTCGCCGGCTTCGCCCCCTCGGAGTATCAGCCAGTGTTTCCCGTCTGGGTCGAAGCGTTTCGCGAGAACGACGTGCTTCTCGCCACCACGGACAACTTGGCGTCCGTCTCGCGAGAAGGCGCGGAACGGTCGTACTCATTTACGACGACCCGATCGAGGAACCACCAGGCATGGTTCAGCGTGTGCACCAAGGCCGCTTACGGATACCGGTGCGCGTTCAGCAGCCTTCCGGTGCGTGAACTTCTGGTGGGAGCACATATCGTTCCGGATGCCGAGGGAGGCCCAGCCTCTATTAAGAACGGGATCTGTATGTCCACGTTGCATCATGCAGCCTTCGATACGCACCTGATCGGGGTGGATCCGGACTTTCGGATTCACATCTCGCCACAGCTCCGAGAGCGGCAGGACGGCAACCTGCTAGCGACGCTCAAGGGCCTTGAGGGAACCGAGCTTCGCCTACCGTCCGACCGGGATGACTGGCCGAGTCCCGCCTTTCTGAAGCGGCGGTTCGCGCGGTTCGAAGCCGGGCTGGTGTGAGAGCCCGGCAGAGACGCGGCGCCTCGCTCAAGCCGGGGCCGTCGGTGCGTCTACATGGGCGCAGAGGAAGCGTCTTTCGATCTCACCTGCAGGCGCCGCCCGATGGCCCCCAGAGCGGCCCGGAGTCGGGAGATCCGGCTAGTTCGGGACCTTTCATCAACTTCGCGATAATGTGCCCGACCCCCTCCGCCGCCTCGACGAGGTGCCCATCGGCAAGGTGAGCGTACCCCGCCGTCGTCCGGCGCCGCCGGTGCCCGAGATTGCCGAAGCGAGACGGGGGCAGCCTCCTCGAGCCGAATTCCGCACAGCGGAGACTGGATAGGGTTCGATTTCCAAGCGAACGAAATCCGCGTCGGAGATCGCGCCTCGCAACAACGGACCGGATGGTTTTTCCAAAACACGATTCGTGCTGGCAAAACTTGGAGTTATACGACGTAACGTGTACCTGATCAAAGGATGAGCACCGCCATGCCTTTCCCGTCAAAGCGTTCCATCACGTTTCGAGACGTTGTCGACTCCGAAGACGACGCGGTCTACGAGGTCCGAACCCGCGCGCCCGGTCCCGAGGGGCGGCTGCCCCTCAGCGAAGAGCTCGTGATCAACGCCCCGAGCGGCGACATCTTCGGCTACAGCCAGAACGCCGGCATGGGATGGAATCCGGCCGAGCTCGGACGGCCCGAGTATCTCATCCTGAGCACGATGGGCGGCATCCGGGCGCCGGATGGGCAGCCGATTGCCCTGGGGTATCACACCGGGCACTACGAGGTGGGCCTGCTGATGCAGGAAGCCGCCCGTGAGATCTCCCGCCTGGGAGGGATCCCGTTCGCCGGCTATTGCTCGGACCCGTGCGACGGCAGGACCCAGGGCACCACCGGGATGCTGGACAGCCTGCCCTACCGGAACGACGCGGCGCTGGTCCTGCGCCGCCTGATCCGCTCCCTGCCCACGCGAAAGGGCGTGGTCGGCGTTGCGACGTGCGACAAGGGCCTGCCCGCGATGATGGTCGCGCTCGCCGCCGCGCACGAGCTGCCCACGGTCGTGGTCCCGGGCGGGGTCACGCTGCCTCCGGAGCAGGGAGAAAACGCCGGAGAGATCCAGTCCGTGGGCGCCAGGCTGGCGCACGGCGAGATGACCCTCGACGAGGTCCAGGACCTGGGATGCCGGGCCTGCGCCAGCCCCGGAGGGGGATGCCAGTTCCTGGGCACCGCGGCCACGTCTCAGGTCGTGGCGGAGGCCCTGGGTCTCGCGCTACCCCACTCCGCCCTGGCCCCTTCCGGCGAGCCGGTCTGGTTCGATATGGCGAAGCGCTCCGGGAGGGCCGTCGCGTCGCTTCACGAGGCGGGTCTCACGACCCGCCGGATCCTGACCGAAGATGCGATCGAAAACGCCATGGTCACGCACGCGGCCTTCGGCGGATCGACGAACCTGCTCCTCCACATCCCTGCGATCGCGTTCAGCGCCAATCTCCGAAGACCGGTCGTGGAGGACTGGGTCCGCGTCAACCGGCAGGTGCCGCGGCTCGTGGACGTCCTCCCCAACGGACCGGTCTCCCATCCGACGGTGAGGGCCTTCCTCGCGGGCGGGGTGCCGGAGGTGATGCTTCATCTGCGCCGAATGGGGCTGCTCAAGGCAGAGGCGATGACCGTGACGGGCCGTTCCCTCGGAGAGAACCTGGACTGGTGGGCCGAATCCGGGCGCCGGCGGCGCTTTCGGCAACGTCTGGAGAGGTTGGACGGCGTGGATCCCGGAGGCGTCATCATGGACCCCGATACGGCGCGGTCCCGGGGGCTTACGAGCACCGTCTGCTTCCCGACGGGAAACGTCGCGCCGGACGGCTCCGTCGTCAAGAGCACGGCCATCGACGCGTCCGTCGTGGACGGCGACGACGTCTACCGGATACAGGGCCCGGTCCGGATGTTCACGAATGAGAAAGCGGCCGTCCGCGCGGTGAAAGACCCGGGTCCGGCGGGCATCAAGCCGGGCGACGTCCTGGTCCTCGCCGGCCGGGGTCCCATGGGCGCGGGCATGGAAGAGATCGCTCAGATCACGACGGCCCTCAGGTACCTGGATTTCGGCAAGCACGTCGCCGTGCTGACCGATGCCCGTTTCTCCGGGTTCTCGGCGGGGGCCTGCATCGGCCACGTCGGGCCCGAGGCCCTGGCCGGGGGACCGATCGGCAAACTGGAGGAGGGGGATATCCTCGAAATCGTCATCGACCGGAGACATCTGACCGGAAGCGTGAATCTCGTCGGGCACGCGGGTGAACGGTTCGGAATCGAAGCGGGCACGCGCCTCCTGAGCAGGCGGTCGTCCCGGGAAGATCTCGCCGCCGATCCGGATTTGCACGCCGATACCCGGCTTTGGGCCGCCTTGCAGAACGTCAGCGGAGGAACGTGGGGCGGATGCGTGTACGATGCGGACCGAATCGTCGAGCTGCTGGCCCTCGGCGCCGGGGCCGGGCGGAATGCGCCTGAAAAGAGCGGGTGACCGGGCCTGCCCTCACCCGGAAGGATCCATTTCCAGGATCGGGATGCCGTCTCTTTCCTGTTGACAAGACTCGTACACGGTCCTATTTTTCTTGAGATACGGGCCATATTCGGCCTCCGAGGGGACTCCGGGAGGGAGCCTTCGGGGGCCGTTTTTTCGAATGACGGACCCCGAGCGCCCACCCGAAGGGCGCAGCGCCGCGTCATCGCGTATCGCGTGGCTCCGGCGCATCACGTCGCCCGCTCGACATAGGACAAACGTGTGATCCTCGGACTTGCCTCTCCGACCTACCGCCGCATTCTACCCGCGAGCAAGCCGCTCATGTGGCTCCTGGAGCGGTGCGCGGCGTATCGTCTGAGGGCCCTGGAGGCGCCGCTCCCGCTCGATGGCGCGGACGATCCGGCGGAGGTGGGCCGGGCGGCGGCCGGAATGGGCATCCGCTGGATCGGCTACTGGTCGCAGGACTTCGTCACACCGGAGGGGGGTCGGGAAGGGCTGCGCGACCGGCTTGAAGCAGCGCTGGACGTCGCGGCGCGGGGGGGGATACGGCGCCTGATCGTCTTCGGGCGGGGCGACAGGCACAACCGGTTTACGCAGGACCCCCCCTTAACGGACCAGCTGAAGCGGATGGCCGATGCCCTGGGGCCCGTGGCGGAGGCGGCATCCGCGCGGGAGATCCGGCTGGGACTGCTGCCCCATCTGGACTACCGGGGAAAGGAGCTGGTGTCGGTGATGGAGCGGGTGGACCATCCGGGCCTGGGGATGGCGTTCGACACGGCGAACGCGTTTCCGGTCTGCGAAGACCCCGTGGACGCGGCCGGAGCGGTGCTTCCTCACGCCATTGCCGTGGCCTTCAAGGATGTCCGCGTCTATCCGGAGCGGTCCAACCGGGTCACGATTTGGGGGACGCCGATCGGTCGGGGATCCGTCGATTTCGGGAGGATTCTGCAGATGATGGCGGAGAAACTGCCGGACCCGGCCGGGACGACGGTCGCGATCAAGCTTCGGGTGCCGCCGGAAAGCAAGGCGCACGACAGATGGATGACGCAGAGCCTGAGGTTTCTGGACGCCCGCCTCTGAAGACCCGATTCCCGGTCACGCACGTCGATCGCGCCGGCCCTGTCCGGAACGACCCCCACACCTCACGCCGATCATCCCTTCCGCCTGGACGCTTCGACGACTTCGACGCCCTGTTCGTTCCGTGATTGTCGAGACACCGGCGGGCGCGGAACGTGACCGGTCCGTCGGTCGCCGCCGCCTTCTCCCATCCGGTTCAGGGTGTAGAGAAGGAGGGGCCCGAACCCGATCCAGAACAGCTTTCGCGCCCGAACCAGGACCGCCGTGGAGAGTCCGATGGCCGGATCGATACCGACCAAATAAAAGAGATAGGTGTTACCCGCCTCGAATGTGCCCAGGTTGGCCGGCATGAAGAAGAAGGCGATTCTCAGCAGGAAGCCGAAGGCGCCCAGGATGTAGATCGTCGTGAAAGAGATGTCTACGCCCATCAACCTCACGAGGCAGAAGCTCTCCATCAGGCCCAGCACGAAGCTGGCCAGGCGGAGCGCCGCGCAGCCGAAGAACCGGGCGTGGCTCCCGCTGTAGAAGGCAATCAGGTTTTCTTCCACCTGCTCCACGGCCGGCAGGCGCCGGTCCAGGAACCGGGGTGCGATCCCGAACCTCCGCAGCAGACGGACCAGCCTGGAAAGCGGACGGGCCCGCTGCACCAGGAAGGCGAACGTGATGAAAACCGCGAAGACGAGCAGGGCGATCCCGAAGCCGGTGTGCAGCTGTCCGTTTCCGGGCAGCGAAAGCAGTGCGATGACGACCCCCACGGCAGCGAAGAGCCCTCCGGTGAGCAGCTCGATCGTCTTGTTGGCCACGACCGCGGACGCGGCGCTGGAGAGGGGGGTATAAGGGCGGAGAAAGTAGGCCTTCGTGACTTCGCTGCCGAGGTTCGCCGTCGGGAGCAGGTTGGCGGCGTCGACGCCCACGAAGATGGGGAACAGCCTCCGGAAGGGCGGACGATCGTCTGCGGGGAACGTCAGTCCCCACGCGACCGTATTGCCGGCTTTCCAGAGCAGGGAAATCAGGAGCACCGGCAGCGCCCACCAACCGACCCGTCTCACGTGCTCGAAGACGTTTCCGACGCCGATCTTCCACAGGAGGAATCCGAGCAGGACCGCCCCGAGGACGACGAACAGGAGCCTCGCGTCCGCGTAGGGCTTTCTACGGGACCGGGTCCGGGCGTTCTTCAGGGTCTCATTCGACATGCGTGCTCGTCGAGCGTCGCAGGGTTCGACCCCCTGACCGACGATCTTCCATATGGGTGCCGGATCTCCAGGCCTGCGTGGAGGCCCGCTTTCGCAGGGCTCGCGGGCCACTCACGGCGCGCCTCTCCAGTCCAGGATGATGCCCAGGACATCGCGGCGTTGGTCGAGGACCAGGTCGTAGGCGCGTCGCGCATCGCGAAAGGGAATCCGTTCCGAAAGGAGGGGTTCGACCTGAATCCGGCCGGCGGCCAGCAGCTTCAGACAGAGACGTACGTCGGCGTCCAGAGGCCAGAACCCGGGCGAGGCGTCCCTGACCGGACGGACCGGGCCGTGCGCGCCCAGTATGGTCACCCCCCGGATATGGACGTCTTGATAGAAGTTGACGCGTTCCGTTTCCCCGCGCGTGCTGCCCAGGAGGACGACGCGACCGCACCATCCGGCGGCCTGGAGCGCGGTGACGATCACCTCCGGATGTCCGGTGGCTTCGATGACGACGCGGGCGCCGTCGCTTCGAGTCAGCTCCCGGACGGCGGCCGCGACATCGGCTTCACGGATCACGTGGTCCGCGCCCACCTGGCGGGCCAGTCCCAGCCGACCCTCGTCCAGGTCGGCCGCCACGACCGGATATCCGCCCTGAAGGCGGGCCAACTGAAGCGCCAGGTTGCCGACGAGGCCCTGTCCGATGACGAGAACCGACTCCCCGAGCTCGATTCGGGCCTTTCTCACGCCCTGCATCGCGACGGAGGCCAACGTGGAGAACGCCGCGCATTCAGAGGACAGGTCCGGCGGCACCGGCTCACACAGCGCATCCTTCCCGACGCACACGTGGCTGGCGTGGGTCGTGTGGGTGGCCACGCGATCCCCCGGCGCCACCTCTTTCACGTTGGCCCCGACCTCCAGCACGTTGCCGATGTTCGAGTAGCCGTGGCAGATCGGGAATTGCCGGGGCGCGTTGGGCAGCCCCTTGAGAATGGCGCCCTCGGTTCCCGGACTGATCAACGAGAGGCCGGTCTCGATCAGAATCCCGTCGGGACCGGGCGACTCGACGCTGAACGGCTCGACCTCAACCCGTTCCACTTCCCGAAAGACGACCCGATGACCCTGGATCACGCTTGTCTCCCTGTTGGATTCAACCCTTCCGACCCCGCACGCCGACGGCATCGTTGCGCCTGGCCGCCATCTTCCATTCCGTCGACTCCGGATAGCGGGGGGGCAGCTCGGACACGTCGTTCAAGCGCGCCATCGACGCATCCGTCAGCTTCCAACCCATTGAACCGAGATTGCAGCTGAGCTGTTCCATGTTTCTCGCGCCGACGATGGCCGAGGTGATGCCGGGTCTTTGAACGGTCCAGCGGATGGCCACCTGGGCCGGATCGCGGTCCAGCTCGTCGGCGATCCGTAGGAGGAGACTCAGCGTCTCGTCCGCATTGGGCGCGAAGCAGACTGCGAAAAAGGGGTCGCTCCGGTCTTCGGATCGGGTTCCCCGTATGACCCGTTCCCCCGGTTTGTACTTGCCGGTGAGGAATCCCCCTGCCATCGGACTGAAGGCCGCGATGCCGACCCCCTTTTTCCGGCAGAGCGGGACCGGGCCGTGCTCGACGTCCCGGACGACCAGGTTGTACTGGGGCTGGTAGCACTCGAATCGACTCAGGTTGTGCGCCTCGCTCGTCCAGAGGGCTTCGCTCAGGCGCCAGGCCTCGTAGTTGCTGCACGCGATGTAGCGCACCTTACCCTGATGCACCAGGTCGTCGAAGGCGCGCAGCATCTCTTCCATCGGGACCTGGACGTCGACGTGATGCGCGTAGTAGAGATCGACGTGGTCCGTGTCCAGGCGCTTCAAGCTGTCCTCGATGGCGCTCATGATATGGACACGCGACGTGCCGGAATCGTTCGGGCCCCCGCCGACCGGGTTGAAGACCTTCGTCGCCACGACGGCCTCTCGCCGTCTCCCGCGAAGCGCCTTCCCGAGAATGGCCTCCGACTGCCCGCCGGTGTACGTATCGGCCGTGTCGAAGAAATTGACGCCCGCGTCCAACGCGGCGTGAACCATGCGGATCGCCTCGGCTTCCCCCGTGCTCTGACCGAACGTCATCGTACCCAGACAGAACTCGGATACCTTCAAGCCGCAGCGTCCCAACCTGCGGTATTCCATGGCCGACCTCTCCGTTATGCGTGGAACAGGGTGCGCGGAAAAACAAGGCCGCGTCGCCGGAAAATCAACGAACGCCCGCACGCCCGGCCCGAAACGGATTCGGGTCGGCCGGAGACCCGCCCGCGGCGCGTGGCTCCGCTGCTCGAACGTGTCGGCGTTCCTGCCATACAATATAGGCACTTCGCGGCCATTTTTGGCTTGACATTTACTTCGCGGCCGAACATGATGCCAGCCCACCCCTTCGAACTCCCCCAACGAAAGGAATCGATCATGGCAAACTACGCGCGGCCCGACGCGCTCGTCTCCACGGAGTGGGTGGCAGGCCATCTCGGCGAGGCCGACACCCGGATCGTGGAGGTGGACGTCGATACCGCCGCATACGAGGAAGGTCACATTCCGGGGTCCGTCGGATGGAACTGGGAGACCCAGCTGCAGGATCCGGTGACGCGCGACCTGGCGTCCAAGGGAGATCTGGAATCTCTGCTCGGCCAATCCGGGATTTCCAACGAGACGACGGTCATCCTTTATGGAGACAACAACAACTGGTTCGCGGCCTGGGCCCTCTGGGAGCTTCTGTACTACGGCCACGAGGACGGCAGGCTGAAGCTGATGAACGGGGGACGGGCGAAGTGGATCGCCGAGGGCCGGGCGTTGACGAAGGATCCTCCGGCCATCGCGCCGGCGAGCTACACGGCTGCGGAACCGGACGAGAACATCCGCGCCTACCGTTCGCAGGTGGAAGCGCACGTCGGCCAGGGCGGACCGCTCGTGGACGTGAGATCGCCGGACGAGTTCACGGGCAAGATTCTGGCGCCGCCGGGGCTGAACGAGACCTGCCAGCGCGGCGGTCATATTCCGGGCGCTTCGAACATCCCGTGGGCGCAGGCCGTGAACGAGGACGGAACGTTCAAGTCCTACGACGACCTGAAGTCGCTCTACGGGGACCAGGGGGTCGCGGGGGACCGGGAGACCGTGGTCTACTGCCGGATCGGCGAGCGGTCGTCCCACAGCTGGTTCGTGCTGAAGTACCTGCTCGGTTTCGACCAGGTTCGCAACTATGACGGGTCCTGGACCGAGTGGGGGAACCTGATCCGCGCCCCGATCGAGAAGTGATCGTTCGCGGGTGGCCGTCGACGCGCTTCCAGGAACGCGAAAAGGACGTAGATCATCCACTGCTGTCAATTGCATTCCATAGACGCGAAACAACGTGCTCAGACGAACGACTTGTGGGCTGTGGTGGACCGTGGTTGTCGGGATTTGCGGTGGCTGCCCGGTTGTTGCGCCGGCACAGGCGGAGACAGCCGTGCGGGGGTTCCACCTTGGTCTGACGCTGCCCGCCGATCGGCTCGGCGCCACGATGCAGAAGTCCGTGGATAACACCGCCCCCAACACGCTGGTACCGGAGCCCAGGCGCGGCAGGGTGTTTCGCGACGAGGTCTCCAGAGACGGGTTCGCGTACGGGTTCGGTGCGGTTGGCGGAAATCGCCTGCCGCTGCCCGGCGGCCGCTGGTTCCTGGAAGGCGAGGTGGGCGTGGAGTGGCATGGGGGTGCGACCGAGGCTCAGTTCGCGGGCGTGGGCGTTTCGGCAGAGCGCCGACAGCTTGGGGAGAGTTGGCCCGACCGGTGGAGCCTGACAAAGGAGAGGAGTTACGGCGCGACGCTGAGACTCGGCGGCGGTCCGGGCGGGTTGGACTCCCGAGGTCTGGCCGTCTACCTGCTGGCCGGCGTACGCTTCGCCGGTGTGCAGTTCACCAACCATTACACCGGCTGCCTCTCTCCAGAACCGTGCGAGCCTTCCGAGTTCGAATCCGGCCGAGAGGATCTTGACCTCGATTTCACAGTGTGGAGGGCTGGAATCGGGTTGGAGAGGTCGCTGGGGGAACGCGTCGCCATCCGCGCCGAGGCGGGCTATGCAATCTACGCCCGCGAGGAATGGGTGACGCCGTTCGACGATGTTGTGGTCACGGTGACATCGGGCATGGACGCAAGCGAAGTTGGCCTGAGCCTGGGTCTGGTTCGCTTCTTCTAGCCGGACGTGGCTGCATCGCCGCTCGAATGCGGCACGGTTCGAGCCGGGATTCGCCCGTCGGGTTCTCGCTGTTTGACTCCCAAAGCCGACCTCGTTGAGCAGGTCGCCGACGCGATCGGACAGCGAGTCACCAAGAAGGAGTGCGGGCTGGTGGTCGACGCCTTCCTCGATGCCGTGAAGGAAGCGCTCGCCCGAGGCGACGGCATCGAGCTCCGGGGCTTCAGCACCTTCAAGGTGCGGCACCGCACGGCCCGCAATCCTAGGACGGGAGAGGCGGTCGAGGTCGCGGCCCGCGATGTGCCGGTCTTCCAACCGTCGAGGCTTCTCCGCAGACGGGTGGACCGAGGCTCTGGCGTGTCCGGGGCGTAAGAGCCCTTGGAGGCCACGAGCCATGGTCTGGCCGCCGGGGCCACGATGCGCCGCCACGGAGGGAAGGGGGGCGACGCTCCCGCCGGCGAACTCCACCGGAGCGCGGCTCCCGGCCACTAACAGGTCGGGAGCCAGCCGTGACTCGCTCTCGGATAAAGCCGCGACGGCCCGCTATCGCCCGGCTGCGACCGCCTGCTTTAGTCTCGAAGCACGCCCGCCAAGTCCTGTAGGCCGAATCCGGCCTCCCACACTGTGCTTCGGATGCGAACCCGCGGCGAGCCCGAATCCAGCTCTAGACGGAGGCCGTCCGCGTCTTCTACGGTGACGCTTTCACGTAAACTCTCCACGTTGTCCAGTTTGGCGCAGATGTCCTTGAGACGGTGGCCGATGTCGTCCACGAAGCGCATGCGTTGGCGAACGGCTTCGATGTCCGGGTTCTCTGGCCCGCTGATCGGAACTACGCAAAGCAGGTAGCGCGATTTCTGCGCGGCGGCTTCCCGCGCCTGGACGGATGTCATCCTCACGCTGTCGTTGCGGGTGGACTTGATCTCGACGAGCCAAGTCCGCTCATCTCGGGTCAACTTGAGGCGGACCTGCTCGTCTTCGGCAGCCGCTCTGGGCTCTATTTCGTAGTCATGTCCCTTGCCAGTACGTCGAACATCGAAGTCCTCTCCCTCAAGGCTCTCCCTGACCAGCTGCTCGACGAGCGCGCCTAGCCTCTGATTCTCCCGCACCATGAGGCGACGCTGCCGACGTTCTTCGAGGTGATCGAAGAGTTGCTCGTCGTCCTGTATGTCCTTGGCAAGGACATTCAACCGGTCCCAGTCGCTGCCTACCGACGTCATTAGCCTTGCGAGCGTCTTGTCCAACGCCTCCCGCTGCTCGTCGTCCGTCGTGAGGAGTTCCTTGAGGAGTTCGGGTACGCCGACCCCGAGCGCCCTTAGGAGTGCAACGATCTGCGCATTCTGAAGAAGATCCGTCGACCATCCGGCGTCGCGGACGAGGTTCCCAAGGGAGTGTGCAGTGGCGAGGTCGGTCCGACGACGTTCCAACGGAACCCATTGATTGCATACAAGGGGAACCAGCCACGCGGCCGGGTAGTAGCGGTGAGGCGATCCGCAGACACACATCGTTTCCTGTGCTGCCAGTCCTTCGGCGCCCTCGGCTGCAAGCCATCGAGTGAGGAAATCCCAGAAGAGCTGTGCCTGCTTTCGGCTCTGACGTACCCGCGGCAGCACCCCGATGTCGCTCGTTGTCAGGAAGGCGACGTTCGTGACCTCAACGCGGGCCTCTGCTCTGTGCTCAATCTTACCCTCCTCACCCTCGGGAAGGGGTTCGTCCGGAAGAAACGTGTCGAACCGTACCGACCGGGTGTAGAGGACACTTGTGCGAAGGAACCCGCGCTGTTCAAGGTCGGACCACACAGAGGGACTATCAAGTGCGGCGGCAAAGTCGTCAGCGAGTATGCGGCGCCGAGGGAACAGGTCTGCATATGGCCTGAGTGGTTCCGGCCATGTTCGCACGGGCGCGAGGGGCCGCCGCTCGGAGGTGTCGTCCTCGTGCTGGATCAGCTTGATAGGGGTGCTCGAGGTGCCCTCGTCCGAGAACGCGGGGAGTCCTTCTAATTGACGCCATTGGCCCTGCGCCGCGATCCAACCGAAGAGCCGGACGCTGGCGACCTTGGTATCGTCGTCGAGCGCATCCCCCTCCATGCGCTCGCGTAGGCGGCCGATCAGCTTCGGGATGATGAGGTCACTATCGATGTCCCCCGCCCCAGGCTCGTCGGAGAGAGCACCAAAGCGCGTATCGCGCAGCTCGGAACGGAGGTCCCAGCCGACGAGTTGCGCGATCTCCTTCAACTCCGGTGGGATGTCTTGGTCACGATGCAGTTTCGGAAGCGTGCTGAACCCACCGTTCTGATCGGGGACGATCTTCAGACCTCGAAGCTCATCGTCAAAACCGTTGGCCGACAGGAACCCGTGAAGCTCGTCCAGCCAAGGGACCGCGTCCGCGTCTCCGAGTTGGGCCTGTAATTCCTCAATCGATCCAGCGGCCTCTGCGCCGCGTGCGAGATCGCGCCCGTTCATCGTCTCTTCGAGTTCACCGAGGGGACAATCGTACAGGGCAGCCCAGCTTTGAGCCGCGTTACACCAGCCCTGTGCCTCTGCCTGCCTAGGAAGTGTCTCTTTCAGGTTTGTCAGAGCGCGGGCGAGCTGCCACAACCGGTCCACCGCCTCGGGGGTGTCGGCCGTCGGCAGAGTGGTTGCGTTCGGCGCGAGAGCGGTGTCAGACTCTGTCAGAACCGACGGCGTGGCGCGGATCCGATCGACCAGACGCGTCTTGAGACAATCACGCAGACAAGCTTCGTTCAGCCACCTTTTCGCACGGACGCGCGGTATTTCGGCCAGCACATGGATGCGCGACCAGCCCGATTCCGCCGCAAACTCGGCGATCGAAAGGAGAAGCCGGCAGGCCTGCACGAGGACCGCCTGATTCTCTTGGTTGACGTGATCCTCGCTCTGTCCGAGATACACGCCGTCCCGCTCCTCGGTGGGCGAGAACCGCAGGCTGTGAACGATGGCGGGGAAGCTGAAGTCCTCCGTTCCGATCAGGGGGAATCCCAACAACAGCTTGGGTGAATCTGTCGGCGATTCCAAGGCCACCTTCCCGTCCCGGCGCACGAAGGGGATGCCCACGGCGACCCCTTCGAGTTCCGCTACGACGTGGCTACGACGCCTCGGCGGCGCGCTACCGTGCTCTGAGACGTCGACCTCAACCTCCTCGATGTGTGCTGCGAGCTCTCGCCTGTCATGCAGCTCGAGAACGATTCCGGATTCGGGCGTCCGGATCTGTATGCGCTTGAACTCCTGGTTGAAGGCGGTCACATAGGGTCCGGTAAGCGCCAGCGCCTGCACGCCCTGCTGTACGGCCCCCGAAGCGCGGTGATCGATCGGATACCGAAACTTGGTGGTTGCTCCCCGATCGGTGCCGATCCCTGCAGGTGCCAGCGAGGACTTGAAGGCCTCGAACGAGGCGTCCATGTTGCACTGCAAGTCGGCCACGGACTCGCCGCTCCGGTCGAGCTCGAAGGCGAAAGTTTGGCCGTCCGTTAGTTGCCCGGACACCTCGATGGTCAGGGACAGCAGGTGCGTGGTCAGAAATCCACTGCCGAACCGGCCGAGCGCGTCGGGGTCTTCGTATTTCGTCGAGCCGTAGTAGATGAGGTGCGTGATCTCGTCGGGTTGGAATCCGCGCCCGTTGTGGCGGAAGGTCAGCTCGTCGTTGCGCACCTCCACCGAGGCGTCGAGGCTGGCGTTTCCGGCCGAGACGTCCCGCGCATTCTGGAGGAGCTCCCAAATCCATCGCGGGAGGACTCGCAAGCGGGCGGCCTCCAGGGCCCGAAGGTGCTTGTATACCCCCTGTGCCGTGTTGGAGGCGAGGATCTGGGTCCTTTTTCGGTCCCAGTCATGTGGCTCTCGACGGGCATTTGTCGGTGTCTTGGCATCCATGGGCAAGGTCAGCAGCGGCAGCGGAGCCGCGCCAGTTGCTTGCACGGCGTGGCTCGCAGGTCGCCCCGCGACTGAGGTGGCGAGGAAAGGCGAGTGAGCAACGGCATTTCGTCTGGATACATGGATAGAGGGTCCCTTCCGTGCGGTGGCGCTGTGCTTTTCCGCCGGAGTGCGTTTGCGATCCCTGAAGAAGGTATGGCTGTGGGGTCGTGGCCTACAAGGTTCAGTCCGGCACCGAAGTAGAGGCCGCTTGCGGGTGCATGAACCTGTCGTGCGACGACGCGGGCGGACAGACGATTGGACCGTGCGAAGAGGCACATCGCCGAAGGGGCCGTGCTCGACGGAATCTAGGTCCGCAGCTTCCAGACACACCGGGCCGATGACGCCACGCTGACCCAAGCTAAGCTAGGCGGAAGCCTGCCGTCTCCTATGGCTTCAGTCCACGATACGTACCCCGGTCAGCGTGCACGCCCGAATAACGGACAGGTTACGGGATTACGATCAGTTGTCAGCTTCTGGATCGTCCGTTAGCGGTTCCCGACACTTCCCGCCACTTGATGGCGATTCTCCCGCAGTTCGCGCAGGGTGGAGTCCTACGCCGCCCCACGGCAAGAAACGCAGATCGTGCAGTCCTATATGACTTTAGAAGATTTCTTGCCGTGATTTGCGCCACCTGCGGTCCGCCTACGCAATGTTGAACATTGCGGTCTGGCCAAGGGAACACGGTGGAATAGGGATGCAAAAGGGAGACGGATGCCATTTGATATTCGCTAAGTAAATTACTATCAATGGCTTACAGAGTTTACGGCGTAGTGCCGAGCGAAAAGGCTTGCGATCTCGTCAGGAGGCGCGGGCCTTTTCCGTGGACCGGAGTCGCGGTTCGTCTCCCCTGCTATTTCCGCAGGATCTTCAACAACTCCCGCAAGGAGCGGATTTCATAGTCCGGCTCCGGGATTTCCGGCTTCAGCCTTTCACCGGTCCGGTTCAGCCAAGCGACCTGAATGCCCATTCCCTTCGCGCCCACGATGTCGTCTTCCTGCGAATCCCCGACGTAGATGGCCTCTTCCGGCCCGCGTTCGAACCGGGTCAGGGCCTCCGAGAAGATCTCCGGATTCGGCTTGTAGCTCCGGGCCGATTCCGACGTGACCACGACCGGGAATCCGAGTCCGTTCCTTTCGATGGCGGCCATAAGGTGGTCCGAGTCCGCGTTGCTGACCACCCCTTGCGGCATCCCGTCCAGGGCGGCGAGCGTCGGGTGAACGTCGGGGAAGGTCGAGGCGCCCGCGAGGCAGTCGAAGAGCTGATCCGTATAGGGTTGCGCCGGTGCGTGGACGTTCAGGTCCGCAAAGGCCCGCTCCAGGCCGATCCTGGTGGCGGTCCTCATCGTAACGAATGTCCCCTCTCGAACCATGGGAAAGAAGTAGCCGTCCCAGAGCTCCAGGACGCTTCGCGCATCCATGTCCAGGCGGTTCTCCCGGGCGATCCGGTCGCAGATCGCCAGCAGGTTGTCGAACGCACCCGCGAAGAGCGTTCCATACCCGTCGAACAGGATCAAGTCGCGTTTCGTGCGCATCATCACCGCTCCCGACGGAACGCAGGACCCTCAGATGAAGTCGTCTGCCGAGTCCTGCGGCGCAAAACCGAGCAGATTCCTGGCGCGCTCGAGATCCCGGTAGCGCCACCGATTGTCGGACAGCGCATAGAAGATGTCGAATTTCAGGTCGTCCGGCGCCTCGATGCATCGCTCGATGATCCCCGCCATGTCGCGCTGGCTGCACCAGACGGAGGCGTGGCGGGCCGTTGTCGGCCGGTCTTCGCGGACGACGCTACCCATTCTCAGGCACAGAATCGAGAGATCGGACGTATCCGTGAAGTGCCTGGCCAGCGCTTCCCCCCACACCTTGCTGCAACCGTAGAGACCCTTGGGCCACGGGGCCGTGTCGTGACTCAGCATGTCCCAGGTTTCAGGCACCTCGTCATACCGTCCTTCCACGAGGGCGTCATACGGCTTCTCCTGTTCCCAACCTGAAACCGCGGCGCCGCTGCTCGCGTAGACGATCCGCCTCACGCCGGCCCGCCGGGCGGCCTCGAAGACGTTGTACGTCCCGATGACGTTGTGGTGCAGCACCGCTTTCCAGGGGGACGTTTCGAACACGACCGCGGCCAGGTGCACGACCGTGTCGATGCCGTCGAAGGCGGGCAGGATGGCGTCCAGCTCGCCGATGTCGGCGCAGTGACAGGGGACCCCGGGCAGGTCGCGTCTGTTCAGCGCGGACATGTCGTAGCGGGCGCCGCACTCGCGACGCACCGCGCTTCCGATCAGCCCGCTCATTCCCGTTACGAGCACTTTCCTGAGAGGCATGGTCCATCTCCGCGATTTCGGGTGGTCAGGGAGCTTCACGCAGCGAACGGACGGCCGCCTCGACCCGTCTGGTCGCCGCGGCGTAGTCGCTTTCCGATGAGAGGTCCAGCGGTGGGCCGATCTTCACCCGCGCCTTTCCCGCCACCGGCCATCCGCGACCGGGCGGAAGGATTTTTTCCAGGCCGGAGATGCAGACCGGAATGACGGGCGCGCGGAGGCGCAGCGCCATGAGCCCGATGCCGGAACGAAACGGACGCAGTCGCCCATCCGCCGCCCGCGCCCCCTCGGGAAAGACGAGGGGACAGTAGCCTCGATCCATCAGGCCGCCCATGAACTTCAGGACGCGTCGCACGCTCACGGCCTCTTTGGGAAGCGGGAACGCGTTGAACAGACCACAGGCCGTCCAATACCGGACCGCGGCGCCCACCCGCCGCCACAGCGGGAAGCTCCGGGTCTGAAAATAGGGGTTGAAGGCGTCCTGCGCAATGGCCGGCGCGACCCTTCGGCGCCAGGCCGAGGGGAGGGCGGAGAGGAGCACGGGCGTGTCCAGGTGGCTCGTGTGGTTGGCCGCGAAGAGGAGGGGCGGCGCAGCCGCGCGGAGGTGATCCAGACCGTCCACCGACAGGCGGACCGGCAGCCGGAGGAAGGGGAGGACGAGCCCTTCCAGATTCGCGATGCCGATCGCGCGAAGCAGGGGGAATCTGGGCCACTCCGGCGCCGACCAGGGAGGTGTTTCGACCCTCGGACGCGGCCGCTCCCGGCCGGAGGCCTCGGGTTCGCAGGGCGGACCGTCGCCCGCTCCTTCGGCGAGCGTTCGGAGGCCGCCTGCCGAGACCGTTTGGAGCCAGCTTCGGAGCTCGCCGACCGTGGCGAGACGGGCGAAGGCTTCCTCGTCCAGGCGCAGGTCGTAGATCGTTTCCAGGCCGGAGAGGAGATCGACGCGATCGAGGGAGGAGAGTCCGAGGTCTTCGACGAGCCTGTGCCGGTCGTCCGGCGCCCTGCGTCCCGTGAGCCTGCTCAGGAGGTCTTCGAACGTCTCCGTTCGCGTCCGGGGCGCGGAGCGAGACGTCTCCGAAATGCGCCGGGCCACCTCGTGGTTCAGGACCTTCATGGTCGAAGGGGTCCGGGGAAGCCGCGCTTCGGGCCAGATCGTCCAGCTTCGGATGCGCTGGTGGGGCTCCAGCGCCGCGTTGGCCCTTTGAATCAGCGCTTCCGGGTCTGCCTTCCCGTCGGCGAGGACGAGGGCGGCGTGGACCCGATCGTCGATGCCGACCACGGCGCTTTCCAGGATCCCGGGGAGCCGGCCGAGGACCGCCTCCACGTCCTGGGGATGGACGTTCAGGCCTTCGGAGGTGACGATCACCTCTTTCTTCCGCCCCCGGTAGTAGAGGCGCCCTTCCGCGTCGGTCTCGCCGATGTCGCCGGTGTGCAGCCAGCCGTCCTTCGTGATTCGCTCGATCGCGGCGCCGGACACGACCTCGGAGACGATGCTTTCCCCCCGCACGAGGATCTCCCCGTCCGGCGCGATTCGGACGTCCTGTCCCCTGATGGCCTTCCCGAGAGATCCTCGTCGCGTGCGGAACGGATGATTCAAGGTCACGACCGGACTCGCTTCCGTGAGGCCGTAGCCCTGAACGACACCGAATCCGAGCCGGGACCAGAAGGCCTCCATCTCCGGGTCGACACGGGCCCCGCCGACGACGAAGAACCAGAATTTCCAGCCGAACGCGCCGTGCAGGCGTCTGGAGCGCCAGCAGCGTCTCAACAGGCCTGCGTCTTCGGTCGCGCCGGCCGCGGACAGGTCGAATCGGGCGCCGACGTGGCGCTGCAGGGCCTGAAGCGCGCGAGGCACTCCGACCAGAACGGAGACGCGTTCGCGGCGGATGGTTTCGATGACGGTGTCGGGATGCAGGTCGCGCACGAAGACGACGGCGCCGCCGAGCAAGACGGGGACCGTCACGCCGAGCGACTGTCCGAACATGTGGCTCAGAGGAAGCAGGTCCAGGATGCGGAGCGGCTGGAAGGGACGCAAGACGCTCCTGTATGGCTGAATACCTGCCTGGATGGCCGCGAGGTTCGCGCAGATGTGGCGATGGCGGTGGACGACGCCCTTCGGGTCTCCGGTCGTGCCCGAGGTGTAGACGATTTCGACGATGTCGTCTCTGCGGGCCTCCGAAACCTCAAAACGATCCGGCTCGGCGACGGCGGCGATCCGGTCCAGGGACAGGTGCCGCGCGCGGACGCCGGCCGGAACGTCATCGCTTCCGCTGACCAGCAGCGTTGCGTTGACGTCTCGCTGAACGCGTTCCACGAAGGCGGGCGATGACCGGAAGTCGATGGGGACGACCACGCCGCCGCGAGCCAGACAGGCCCAGAAGGCGATCACCCACTCCGGACGGTTCTCGGCCCAGAGCAGCAGGCGGTCGCCTTTCTTGAAGCCCGCCGCGTCCAGGAGACGGGCGCAGCCGCCGACGCGGGCGTAGAGCTGACGGTAGGACAACGTTTGCGTTCGATAGCCGTCAAAGAAGCGAATGGCTTCGCGGGTGTCCAACGCGCGGATTTCGGAGAGGAGATCGAGGAGCGTTTGCATACGAGACGGAAAGCCGGATTGACGAACGCGCGGGAAACGCCGAACAGCGTGCGAAATAAGCTAGCGGATCCACGGTCCGGAATCAACTTCGAACCTGACCGCTCTTCCTCCCTGAAATCGGGAGCGAGAGGGCAGGCGCAGGTCGCCACCGGGCCGTGAAACAAGCCGGCGCGGAAAACAGAGAAGCAGGAGAATCCGGAAGAGATCTCTTTGGGCCCCCACCTCGGCGGGAGCGCTTCGAGACAGAGAATTCGCAGCGATGGGAGAGGCGGTCCCAAGAGCTTGTGAGTAGAATTCGATCGGTGGATGCCGGCTAGGCGGCATGCCCGATCATATCCAGCGACAATCAATGCGCTGAGACACTGGAGGAACAGGCGAAAGCTTCATTCGAAATCTACAGTTGTAGTTCTTTGTTGAATAGATTGATGATCTCCCAACTGCGCTCGGCTACCCTATGTGCCGTATCGAAACAAAGAGGCCATCGCATTACGCTTATATACGTACTCCCAGCACGAGCTTTCCGTGGTTTGATATTGCACGATGGTCCGATGCTCGAAGCTCTCTTCTGTGTCTCCTCTACCCATTTCCTTGTGATTTCGTCTTTCCCACATTGCGCGACCTTCAAACACAGTTTGTTGTCATTGAACTCCCAGTAGACACACGCGTTGCCGTCAGCAACCGACTTCCATGGTTTCAGATTCAAGACAGTGTTGTGACCACCGTCGTAGAGCGACCAACAACCTTTCGAGTTATTCTCATTCAGTATCTCCTTCACCGAGTTCAGAAGGGCATAAAACAGGTGTTTCTCGCTGCGGTAACCGTACGTCTCACGTTGCTTAGAGGACAGACCGAAGGCATTATTGAGTCTTAGATTCTCGTATCGTAAAGCTTCAAGCCAGTGATGCCCTACTGGCGGCAGGGAGGCCTCCAACCCTTCCCACGCGGTCAGTATCCTGTCGACGGTTACGGGTGCAAAGCACCCTCTCTCTTTCGGAATGCTGTCGTCGCGCACTGCCGAGGTGCCGAGTAAAAGAACCAGGCCGATGTCTTGCTCCGGGTTAATTGACATTTCGCTTAGCTGGCTCTCGCCGACTACGTTATCAGTTTTCAGTTCGATTGGTAGCGACTTCTGCGAGCTGTCGTCGTGTCCCGCAGTGACCATGAGGTCAACTTTCTTTCTTCCAATTCTCCTTTCGTATTCAGACCAGAAGTCTTCTGGGAACTTTCGAACCCACTCTGTCGCCGACCTGCGCCTGCTACTGCTACCCGGCCAGTCGGCAGCTTCGACGAGACGGCACAGGCCCTCCTTCGCCTCCGACCAGCGCGAAGTGTTCAAAAGCCAAGTCAGATAACCCTTGTGGGTCGATTCCCGACCGTAACCGGCAACCTCTACGGGATTGCTGCCTGCATCCAGCCGACACGCTACTTCCTCTAGACGCATGGCCTCCTCATTCTCACTGACTGGGGATAGGTCTTTGGGTCAATTCATTTTTCCAACGAATGGGCGTCGGCTCAGGCCGGCAGACGAACCAGGCGACTTCGAGGCCGGCGCGGGCTCTTGCTTCTCGGGAGAGGGAGATGAGATTGCTGGCCGAAAGAGGCGGGGCGGTCCGCCGACAAGGCCGGCTTGCGCGCCCAACAGACGCTCGCATATCACCAAGATTCCTGAGTGCTCAACGCCTTTCGGCATCACTGACAATCACGCCGGGCGCGGCGCTCCGAATCTCGACGGTTTTCGCCTGGTGCTCAACGCCTTTCGGCATCACTGATAATCACGCTACTTTGGTCCCATGGACCTTCACGGACTGCCCGCCAGTGCTCAACGCCTTTCGGCATCACTGATAATCACGCCTTTGCGCATTCCTGGAAAGGTGGCTAGGTTACCCATAGTGCTCAACGCCTTTCGGCATCACTGATAATCACGCACTACACTTGTAACTGCTTGTCGCTGAAGGGCAAACAGACCCACACGTAATGTACCTCCCGGATCTGACGCTTCTCCCGTTATGATCCTCCTGTTTTTCGAACGAAAATGCAGATATTTCAAGGCCCGTCACGTATACAAGCGATTCACGGCCAGCCACACCAGCCTAAGCCATTGAAATCGCTCATGTTATTTCGCTTCCTCTCCTCTTGCAGTTCGGTCCGACCGGTGGTGCTTGCCGCTACAAGCGCTAAATGATATCGAAGCGCGGTGGCCCGGCCCACGTTTTCCCCTCGGTCCGCGATATGATCCGGCAGCGCGGCGACAGCCGGATCACGAGCAGATCATCCTCCTCCGCCATCACCTTCTCCAGTTCATGCCGCGCCTTTTCCATCTGCACCCGCGTCAGGTGACACCGGAACAGGGAATACTGCAGCCGCTCGCCGTAACCGTTCACGATCTTGTGCACCCGGCGCCACCGTTTTGGGTCGCGAACATCGTAGCCGAAAATGTACCAGTGCCGTTCACTCATCCTCGAAGGCGCATGCGGGCGAACAGCCCTTTCTCGCCGCTCCACTCTTTTTCCAGCAGCCGCGTCTCAAGTTCGATGGCGCGCGCATAGCTCAAGGAATAATTCAGCACGGGGTGCTTCCAGGTTTCCTGCTTGCGTTGCTCGAAGAGCCTCGCGGCCAGTCGCTTGCCCTCATCTGAAAGCCACACCTGTTTCCTGCTCACCGCAAGATGGTCTTCCTTCCATTGCCGCCGGTTGGTCGACGCCACCAGCGGCATATCCCACAGGGTGGTGCGGAACAGTTCCATCAGATCCAAAGCCAGCGGGTGGGCGGCCGTGCGCGGCGCGTGGAAGAACCCGACGGTGGAGTCCAACCCCACCGCAAGGATCGCCCCCATGACCTCTCGGTACAACAGGCCATAGCCGAAGGAGAGTGCCGCATTGAATCCATCGCGCGGCGGACGTCGACTGCGTCCGGAGAACGCCATGAGTTTCTCTCCGGGGTCAACCAGCACGGCAAGAGCCAGAAAGTAATTGCGCGCGGCAATGCCTTCAAAGCCGCGCAGAGCATCCGCGCCGGCGCAACACCGCACGCCTCGGAGTTGACCACTTATGGCGATCAGGAACTTCCTTGCTTCATCCCGTGCGTCGCGGGCGCGCGAATGGCGGGCAATGAACCGCAGCTGGTTTTCCACTTTGGCGATTGCAAGACGACGCGCCAGGCGCAGGCGCAACCCGTCGTCTTGCAACGCCCGGTATTGTCGCAGGCGGCGCTGCGCGCCCGCGGGCGGCGCGATGCCACTGACGTACCAGCCGCCGCTGATCCAGTGCACGGCGATGTCGTTGGCCGCGGCGAAGTGAATGGCCTGCGACGTGATCTGCGCGCTGCCGTGTAGGATGACGGCCCCTACGTCCATTCCGGGAAACTTCCTCTCTCTACCGTCGGAATCCCGCACGGCAAGTTGCAGGCCGGCGTGATAGCGTATACGCCCTTCGGGAACCGGCCTGCCGAAGTGCTCGGCAAGGAGCGCGGCGTAGGCCGTCACCTGAAGCTTGTCGCTATCCCAGGCATCGTCGCCCTTGGAACGGCCCTTCTTGTGCTCGACGGCGACGAGCTGCCCGTCGCGGTAGCGGGCGAAATCCACCTTGCCGCGAATGCCCCATGCGTCGCTCGAAAGCTCCAGGCTCTGCCACTCGCGACGCTTGTCTACTTCGGCGTCATGCAGGGTGCGCCCGGAGTGAACGCGGTGGTCGGGTGTACTGATGTCTTCCACATGTTGCAGATAATACAGTCGTTCACAATATGTCAGCGCATGAAGGGCTGAGACGCGGATGACGTGTGGATTTCCGCTAAAATCCTCGTGGTTATCTGCCACAATATCAGGCGCGGGAGTAGACGACGGAAACCCAAGCACGGTTGGGGATTTCATCCCTCTGTTCAGGCCATGGGCCAAAAAGTTTGGACTGCGTGCACGAAGAATCTGCGCGGTCTATGGTTATGGTAAGCCGACCGATACTTTGGTCTGGCAGTTCTCCATCGCCCTCTACAACGGGAACGAACCAATGGCACGGCGGCGAACGCTCCAAAATCTCAATGCGGTCCGGCAGGAAGTTGCTATCTCCAAGGAATGGCAGGCCATATTCCCGTCTCAATTCGCCCCGCAGTCCAGCGCACGCCAGCTCTCCGATGTCCTCTGGATTACGGCAATTGCGAAAGCATGCCACTGCCCGCAAGCCACAAAGAAAAGAGCGGCGGACGGGAGTGATATTGTATTTGTTGCCCATCGCGTAAGGCGCATGTTCAGATCCTTGTCTTCCAACAGGATAATTATGCAACTGTTGATAAAGTTGCTGCATGGTCGGAAAAATCGACGACTCGGCTTTTTCCAGCGACAGGCCCCACTTCCACGGCTTGTTGGCAATCGGAGCACCCAAAGCGATATCCATCTCCGGCAAACCGCTTTTCTTGATCAACGTCATCGCCGACTTACCATCGTCCTCGCGCATCTCTATGCCAGCCAGATTCAGCAACAGGCCGTAAGCGGCCGATGGCGTGATGAAAGGAGCGGTCGGGCGAAAGCTGCCGGTGATGAACGGACGAAAAGCCGCGAAACGGGATTCAATCAACAGGCAAAACATGCCCTATTCCTTCTTCTGGAATATCATGTCGGCAATTGTTTTCAACAGCCGTTGTGAGCTACGGTCCAGAGTAACCCCGGCCTTTACCAACTCTTCGAATTTTTCCATAGGCAAGTCTTTGACTAAATTGCCGCCGAGAAAGAATTCGTTACCAGGAAAGTCAGGCGGACTTTGCATGATACCGTCCACGATCTCTGGCAAACGATGGACACCTTTGCCGATACCACCCGTCCCAACGTCTTCGATCTCGAAACCGTAAGTATCGTAGCCCGCGACTAATTGTTCAGTAAAGCGGACGACGACGGATGCGGGGGCCATCTCGAAATAACTGCGCGCATGGTTTCCGGCAACTCCGTTCAACTCACCAATCGCTTGCAACAAGCACTTCGTCCACTCTTTCTGCTTTCCGGTTTTGCAGTCGTTCAAATTGAGAGCGAACGGATATTGGAAGGCCGTTACCGCTGTTTCTCGGTGTAGCAGTTGGCTCTGCTCGGCATTTTTCCAAGGGCTGTCCACCTGTTGCGGCGACTGGGTGAACACTGTAGAGTGACGGAACGGCTCTAGGGCAACCGCAAGATTCATTCGCAGGACGGAATCTCGCTTGAAAGTAAATTTCTCTGGGTCACGTCCGTTCTCTCTTAGCGTATCGAGCGTTTTTTTTCGATCCGTGGCCCTTTGCGCAATGAGCCACCCCATCAGGAAGTCGTCGGCATACTTTTCCGCATCGGGGAAGTCGGCAAATTTCACTGCCAGTTGCTCCTCGTCGCCGAGGCGCTCCCGGTTGCACTCAATGTCGGGATATCCGCGCAGAATTTCGCGGATGGCGTTCCGTATCGCCTCCGGGCTGATGACCGGATACTCAAAACGCCCTATCGTAATTTTCTGCATCGCGGCGACATTTTCCAGCGACTCGCCGCGGTAGTTGGCGCTGGGAGCGATATGCGTCATTACTGTCGCAAAAAGATTCATTCTTTGCCTCACTCAGGTTGGGGAGTGTTGTTGGATTCTTCCGTCTGGGAGCGTTGCCGCCAAGCGTGAGCGCATAGGGCCAACATCGCAAGATTCTTCATCTCCGTTCGCTTGCCCTCGGATTCGTGAAGCGCTTCTGAGATGGCGATAAATCCTTGCTCAAGAGAAACACCTTTTGCCCCCATGAACTGCGGTACTGAGCAGATGGAGCCGATGAAATAGTCTATGAACTCATCAGGATTCCGACCCCTGATAGCGAGGAAAGCATCGGTCGCCACCTTTTCCTGGGCCTCGAGGTAGCGATTTGTTTTCTCGCTACGTTTGCTCCAGTCTATCTTGCCGTCGTCTTTTTTTGGTAACTCGTCTCGCTTGAATCCGCTGCGCTTCTCGGCTCGTTGGGCGACAAACTCGCCTACCATGTGATAGACCTTGCTTGCGATATTGATTTGATCGCTCATGTCGTTCCTCTCGTTCCTGAACTGTTCTCTCGCCGACTGCCCGAAGTTTTGTGCAAAACTCGGAGATTTGCCTGATCTGATGAATAGCTCGACTGGAAACCGGTTGAAAAGCGTATCCGCCACTCGGGCGTGCCACGGCAAACCATCGAGCAGATTGCGCAGAAGCAGTCGCTTGAACAGGACATTCAAGCGTGTACGGCGACGAATTTGGTCAAATTTTCTTAGCGTGCCGGCGGAAAGGCGGACAGATTCGGCGGCAAGCATCCGCACGCTGTTCCCGCGTTTTTCCAAATGATACAACTCCACTTGTGGTACAGGATCAAAGAAATCACCGTCGTCCATACTCTCCAACTTGCCAATCGCGAGCGAGTGTAGAAAGGCCATGCCACCTTCCACGGCGGTGTCGATCCGGGACTGCTGCAGGCGATATCCGGAACCGTTGTCGTCTGTGACTTGTGCCCGACGCCAATGCGCATCAATGACGGATGCAAACTCAGTCATATTTCCTATTTCCGGAACAGCCAAGACAAAACCACTGTCTTTGTGCTTCCATTGTCCCTTTTCACGCTGGAGGGTCTTAGGAACGAAAACCGGGGACACGAACGGCCAGAAGTGCAGAAGAAGATTGTGGCGTACTTCGCCCTTGAAATCCACGCGCTCGGCGCTCTTTGTTTCCGCGCCGATGAACATGGAGGTTGGCACGGGCTGTACCGTCTCCCGGCGATTTCCGGTAGCAGCGACAAGCCCACTCCACAACCTTTTGAGATCGCCGGATTTTTCAGTCGGACTTTCTTGCTTTGGGGTAAATTCATATATCTTCTCCGTATTACCGCCCGCGCGTAAGACTCTGCGCACAGCCTCGCGCCACAAAACCACCCACGAGTCATCGCCATCGCCGCCCATCCAGTAAGCGATGAGTTCGGCTTTTGGGCGGACGAGTTCATATAGAAAAATCTTGACTTGCTTCTGCTGATCGTTCTCCTCCACCGTCACAGTCTTCTCGCCGACTGGCGTTCGCCCGCTCCACTTCTTTCGGGATTCTACCAGATGCTCTTCTCCCGCGTAGACACTATCCATCAGCGTCCTTAGCGATGCCTGCGTAAAGCGGATGCTCAATTCCAGCGAGGACACAGATTCGACGACTGGAAACGGCGCATTCTGAATGAACTTCGGCATCTTGCTCACATAGACGAAAAGCCCTGCCAATCCCGCCTTGTGCTGGGCGGTCGGCAAGTCCGGCAGCGACCACGGCACCAGTACGCTCTTGTCGCTTTCACGGTATTCCAACGCTTCACTCATGTCTATCAGATGATCTCCACTTCGCGCCCGACAGGCTCGTTCAGCAGGCCCCAGCAGGGAGAATAATGCGCCGACGGTGTAAGGCGCACATAACGGGGTAGATTATAAGCCCGCGCAGTATATTTATCAGCCGGTTGCGTCAGAAATTTCGGACAGGGCAAGATCAACCCGTCGGCGGGTTCGCGGGCCTCACGCAACGCCTTGTAATCGGATAAGTCCCCGGTCAGAACCGCAGATACGCTCCAGCCATCCTCTTCCGTGAAGGATCCGCCACCCTCCGACCAGAAGCGATTTTCAATGAACGCCTCCCACCCGGCTCCATCTACCGGAATACGTAGCGAAAAATCTTTCAGCAGGTCCTCCAGTTGACGTTGCGACACTTCGCCCATATCCGCTAGCCTCTCGGCGAATTCCCATCCAACCTTCAGATCGTCGTCACGATAAGGCTTGCCGTCAGCCGGCTTGCAAATGACCACCCTCCCCAGACGACCCCCGCTTTTCTTATCTTGAGCGCGGCGGTTGCATCGTCCCATCCGCTGGATGAGCGACGGTATCGGAGCCAACTCGCTGATTAGAACGTCTGCGTCCAAATCCAGAGACATTTCGCACACCTGGATGGTGATTGCCAGAGCAGGTTCAGGTAGGGCGTTTTCACCACGCTTGAACGTCATAACCGCCTTTTTGTGTCGCTTCGCACGATCCTTGTACCGAAAGCGACTATGATAGCAGAACAACCCTGGGAATTCGCTGGACAATTCCCGAGCGATGTCTTGACATCTCCTGACTTGATTGACCACCCACAATACGCGCTTGCCATCTTCGAGAGATTCGGCAGCGATGCGATATGCCTCCTCGACAACCGCAGTAGTGGTTTCACCAGCCGATTCAGGATTAGCTTGCGGCGTAATGACTTCTGCATGGTAGCGTGGCATTTCCGCCGACCGCGTAAGCGCAGCGAATTTTTGCTCCTCTTGCGGGTAAATTTCCAAGCCTACTCCTTCCAATGTTTCGCAGCGATGGCGCGTCAAACTCGCCGTCATGCACAGGACAGGAAGATCGAACTCGCGCAGAAAGCTGACGAGGGCGGAGAACATTTTAGAATCGAAGCTATGGACTTCGTCCACAACTACAACGCTGTCCGCGAGCAAGGGTATGAGACAAATGCTGCCGTAGTCCTGCTGCATGAAAGCAAGAAACTGATGCACGGTCGCGCTGAAAACGCGCTTGTTCCAGTAGCCGAGTTTGGCCATGCGGTCGTCCGCTTCGTAGTTCTTGGCCGAATCGTCCGGATTTTGGCGAATGCTGCACAATTCATGGCGCAAGTCGTATTTCGCGGTTCCGTGCAACAGGGAGGCATCGGATTCCGGCGCGTGTGACACATAATCGCGAAAACCCTCCACCGCCGTGCCACGAGTGGGATATAAGAACAGGACACGCGATGCCTTTGTGTTCCTCAACGTGCCCTTGATCCACATCCACGCTGCCAACGTTTTTCCGGCTCCGCATGGCGCGAGCATCAATGCTCGACTCGTCCGTTCGCCCAAGTTCTCGGCCGCTTGCTGGAATTCGTCGGGGACCACCGCATCCGGATTGCTTTGCTTGATTTCCTCGATGCGTGGGACGATGATTTTTTCTGCTATCGCTCCGGGAGTCAGGACCTTTTCATCCTCATCGTCTCGTGGAAATCGCTCGGCGATCCAGTCCGCGATTTTTCCATCTTCGCGTACCAAGGTCGCGGATCCGACCGAATCGGCGACAATCAAGGCTGCCTTGACCGCTCTCGTCATTTGCCACAAATCAGCGAAGTCCTCGCGCTTTTTCATCTTTTTCGCTCGCCTTTGAAGGGATTTAGCACAAGCATAAACCTGTTCCTCGTCCCATCGCCCTGCATCCGTTACACAATTCGGCAAGGAGGCGGACAATCCGGCTTTACGGACAGCGAGTTTAAGGACGGCAGCGTAGTCGGCGTGGTCAGCGAGAACCCGCATGGACTCGCCTTCAATGACAGGATTGTAAAGTCCGCGATAAGAGTCGCTTACAGGATGCCCCCATGCGGCTTTGAGATGGTGTCCCAGCACAGCGGAAATGACGACATCCGTATCCGTATTGCCGCTCTCCAACCATCGGGGAAAATCCCCGCGATCTAGCAAGAATGCGCTCAAATGTTCGTGGCGGATGAACTGTCTGCTGCTTTGGTTCAGCGCGTCCTGGAAAGTGTCGTTCGCCTTGCCGAGGTCATGTACAGCGCAAGCCATAACGCCATTAGCATAAAAACGCGCGAAAGCTGCGGTATCCAGCCGGAAGAATCGCAAACACTGTTTTCCCAAGTAGGATGGCTCACCCATACCGCCGAACAACGCACCAAAAGCTGTTACAACATCTTCGGAGTGTTGCGCCAGCGGGGGGGCGTTATGGCCCGATTTAGCCAGTAATTTGGTCACGTCATCATCCGGCTTTTCGGGGCTGGAACGGCACAAAAATCCCGCACCCCATCCTCCGCCGCCCACCGAGGCCGCGTTCCTGCAACAGGATGGATTCCTCAGCCGTCAGTTCCGCCGCCAGCACGGCGTAACCGACGATTCGCTTGCCTTTGACGCGGACGATGCGGCGGCTCGGATCGCGGCCATCGTTTCCCGGGGAACCCTCCGGCACGCGGAACACCTTGCCGCGAACGCCGAGGGCGGCCACTTGACGGGCGATCTCGGCGTCGAAGCGCGCAGGGTCCTGCCCGTTCCTGGTGGTCGCGACCCGGCAATGCAATGTTGCCGCCGGAAGCAGCGTGCGCGTCTCGCTGACGCCAACGCGCAGCTTGCACCCATCCAGATCAAGGCCTTTTCCGGCCAGCTTCAGGGAGCGCGGCAACAGATCGGATGGCAGGCGCAGGCCGAGGCGGGCGTTGGGGCCGACCAGTTGCCTGCCGTTCCCCAGGCGCGCGCCGCGGAGGGTGTGCAGGCCGATATGCGGATTGCCGTGCATCCAGCGATCTTCCTCCGTCTCCAGAATGCGGGAAAGCGCGCCGTACAGCGCGTAGCCGTGGTCGGTGCGCACTTCCGTGCCGGTGACGCGAAACAGGATGTCCAGTGTCGGATTCATGTGTTTATACACAGCGTCATAATCATTGCGCATACGTAAGAGGTTTGTCATCTTGTCACATTGCAAAATTCGTGCCGGATTTTCACAATACAGACAACGCATTGTAGATGAAGGAGTTAGAGTATATACAAGGCCGATTGAAAAAATGTCGATACGTTGCAGAATGCCGCACGAAAAACCGCCCGGGCGACCGTTTCACGGCTCTGGAAGAGTCTATAAATAGATGTTTACTTAAGGACTTACGCGGAAAACCGAATGGAGAGACAGAGGATATGTTGCAATTCGCAGCGCAAGGCGCGTTTTGCAACGCGCCTTGGCAGCGACACCGGTTTCGGGAGCCCTTGAAAGGCGTTTGGAATCCGCATCGGGCCGAGGGTGTTCGTCAACCTTCTCAAGGGCTGCCGCCGATTCCTTGCCGATGCGCGAGAAGCTACTGCTCTGCCGCACATCGGCGGCCAAAATAGGATGAAGAGCTGAAAAGTCTTCAGGACGTCGGGTACGGAAGTTTGACCATCACACAAGCTTGAGAGATTTGTTATCTTGGTACGTATGAAAAAACTCACGATACAGGACGCAGAGACCGTCATCCTCGCCTTACAGGACGAGATCCGGCGCTCCCCGGAATCTCGCTACAATCACCGACTGCATGGCATTCTGCTGATTGCCCAAGGCATGAGCGGTGGTCAGCTTGCCCAACTCCTCGGCGCGGGAAGTATGGGACCCTGTCGAGCGTATGTCGCAGAAACTGCGACATCATGGCCCGTCGAGAGCGCTGTCGGCTCAGCGTATCACGCAGCGTCCGAATCCTCGGTGTTTCACGTTGGAAGCGAATGGATCAAAGAGCCACGCGACGTGACGCCGTTGGCACTTTTTCCGGCAACTTTGCCCGACAAGGGGCCGACCGGTCAGAGCTACAGTCTTCTTGGACGGGGGGGCAATTGAAAATGTTGTGGACGAAGGAGGAGCTGGCTTCTTTGTGACTGCCGCGCGATCCACGGACGGCTCGGTTCTCCCGGACAGGAGAGGGTGATGCAAACGATTCCTCGCGACGAATCACTGGAATATCTGTTTGACTACCGCGTGTCGCCCAAGCTTCGCGTTGCGCTGGGCGAGTCCTTCGCGATGCAGACGTGGGACGCCTCGGCCGGGGAAGTGAGATCAGAGGCGGATGCAGACCGGCTGGACGCCCTCTCCATCCGGAAATTTCACCCGCCCAAGGCGAATCCGATCAGCGGCCCCGTGTACGTCGAGGGCGTGGCGCCCGGGGATACCCTCGTCGTGACGATCGAGCGGGTGGAGGTGGCCGGGCAGGGGGCGACCTGGCTCCGGCCCGGCCTGGGTCCGCTGGGCGACTCCAGGAAATGGCAGGCGGTCAACGACGCGGGATACGTGCACGTGATCAAACATCTGCCGGGGCCGAGCGGGACGACGCGCGACGGCACCGGTGTCTTCAACGAGCGGGTTCAGTGGAAGCTGGCGCCCTTCATCGGCACGATCGGCGTCTGTCCGGAATGGGAGGTGTTCAGCAGCGGGATGGGTCAGGGTGCGTGGGGAGGAAACCTCGACGTGCGCGACGTGAAGGAAGGGACGAAGGTCCACCTGCCCGTCTCCCACGCGGGCGCGCTGTTCTGGGCCGGCGACGTGCACGGGTCGCAGGGCGACACGGAATTCACGGGAACGGCCGATGAATCCTGCGCGACGGTGCAGTTTTCGTGCGGCGTGATCAAGGGGACCCGCGTGCCGTGGATACGGCTGGAGAAGGAAGAGAGCCTGATCGCGCTGCACTCCTGCCGGCCCCTGGAGGATGCGGTGATCAACGCGGTGACGTCGTTGATGGACTGGATGGTGGACCTGGGCATGGACGCGCGCGAGGCCTATCTGCATCCGACCCTGAACCCCGACTTTCGGGTTCACGTCTATCAGTGCGTCAAGCTGGGCTATCTCGGGTTCACGGCCGGGGCGGAGATTCCGAAGCGGTATCTCCCTTGATCGTCGTCCGTGATCACCTCAAAGAGGTTTGGATTGACGATTGCCGCAGGAAAGGCATCGTTCACGGCAGCTTCGAGGAAATGAACGCGTGACCTCACGTTCGCCCGCCATCTTGGTCCGGAACCTGAGCAAGACCTACCTCGTGCCCGAGCGGGAGCCGGGGCTTTCCGCGGCCCTCAAGAGCCTTGTTCGTCGGCGCTCCCGGGAGGTCCACGCCGTGAGCGAGATCGGTTTCGAGGTCCGCCCCGGAGAGATCGTCGGATTTCTGGGGCCGAACGGGGCCGGGAAGACGACGACGCTGAAGATGCTGTCCGGGCTGCTCTGCCCCTCTGCGGGCACGGTTCGCGTGCTCGATCATACGCCTTCTCTGCGGGAAAAGACGTTCCTGAGACAGATCACGCTCGTGATGGGGCAGCGCAACCAGCTCGTGTGGGACATTCCGGTGAGTGATTCGCTCGAGCGGAACCGGGCCATCTATCGCCTGCCCGCCGACCTGTTCCGGGAGACGCTCCATGAGCTGGTCGAGCTCCTGGAGATCGGCGAGCTCCTCACGAAACCGGTTCGAAACCTCTCCCTGGGCGAGCGGATGAAATGCGAGATCGCGGTCGCCCTCCTTCACCGTCCGGCGGTACTCTTCCTCGACGAGCCGACCATCGGGCTGGACGTGACCATGCAGCGGCGCATTCGAAACTTCATCGGCGACTACAACCGGCGTTACGGCGCGACCGTGCTGCTCACGAGCCACTACATGGCCGACGTGGAGGCGCTCTGCAAGCGGGTGATCGTGATTCATCGCGGGAGGATCCTCTTCGACGGTCTGCTGGATGACCTCGTGAGGCGGTTTTCTCCCCACAAGACGATCGTCGTCGAGCTGGAATCCGAGGCCGCGGACCTGCGTGCCTACGGCGAGGTGATCGGCGTGGAGGGCTGCCGGGTCACGCTGCGCGTTCCGAAGGCGGAGACCGCGGCCGTGACGAGCCGGATCCTGTCGAGTCTCCCGGTGATCGATCTCACCGTGGAGGACCCCCCGATCGAAGAGGTGATCGAACAGGTGTTTTCAGAGGCGGCGTGAATCGCATGCTGGGCATCTACTGGATCTATTTCAAGACCTCCCTGGCGATTCAGTTTCAGTACCGTGCGGCCATGGCGATCTGGATGATCGGGAGGATCCTCGAGCCGGTCATCTATCTCGTCGTCTGGTCGACGGTCGCAGCGTCGCGCGGGGGCGGGGTGGGTGGGTACGAGGCGAACGATTTCGCGGCCTATTACGTCGTGCTGATGGTGGTGAACCAGTTCACCTTCAGCTGGATCATGTTCGAGTTCGAGTACCGGGTACGTCACGGCGCCTTCTCGGCCCTCCTCCTGAGGCCGATTCACCCGATTCACGAAGACATCGCCAAGAACATCGCCTACAAGGCGCTCACTTCGGTGATCATCTTTCCCACGGCGGGCGTGATGATCCTGATCTTCGATCCGAGGTTCCATCTGGAGGCCTGGGCCGTGGCGGCTTTTTTCCCGGCCCTGCTGCTGGCGTTCGCCGTCCGCTTCCTTTTGGAATGGACCCTCTCGCTGGCGGCATTCTGGACCACGAGGGTCTCGGCGATCAACCAGATGCACTTTGTCCTGGCGCTTTTTCTGTCAGGGCGGATCGCGCCCCTTGCGCTGCTGCCCGGCCCGGTTCAGACTGTGGCCGACATCCTGCCGTTCCGGTGGACGCTCGCGTTTCCGGTGGAGCTCTTTCTGGGACGCCTCACGCCGCACGAGGCGTGGACCGGGTTTGCGATGCAGGGGACCTGGCTGGCCCTGGGCCTCGTCATCCTGTCGTTGTCGTGGCGATCCGGCGTCGGCCGGTATTCGGCGGTGGGAGGCTGAGCGGTCGCGATCGGTCGATCGGGAAGCGTAATGGCCGCGTCGCGCAACCCGCGAAGGCGCGTCGATGGCGAGTCGCAGAATACGGATTGCGGAGAGACGGAGAAGTGAACTCGACATGTCGCTCCTGAGACTCTTCTGGACGTTCTTCAGGATCGGGCTGATGAACGAGCTGGCCTACCGCGTGAATTTCTATGTCCAGTCCCTGCAGTCTCTCCTCTCACTGGGAACGGCGGTCGCGGCGTTGGCGGTCGTCTTCTCGCACACCGACTCCCTCGGGGGCTGGAAGCCCGTGGAGCTCGTGGCCCTGCTGGGCGTCTATCTGCTCGCCGGCGGCGTGATCCAACTGGTGATTCAACCGAGCATGCAGCTGCTGATGGAGGATGTCCGGCAGGGATCGCTGGACTTTACGCTTACGAAGCCTGAGGATGCGCAGCTCCTGGTCAGCGTGGCACAGGTGAACACCTGGAAGCTTATCGACGTCTTCCTGGGATCCGGCGTTCTGGCCGTTGCGCTCGTCGCGTTGGGACTCGACGTTGGATTCCGGGAGGCCGCGGCGTTCTGTCTCGTGCTCTCCTGCGGCGGGACGATTATCTACAGTTTCTGGCTGATCCTCGCCACGCTCTCTTTCTGGCTTATTCGAATCGATAACATCCTGTTCATCTTTCAGAGCATGTACGAAGCCGGGAGATGGCCGATCGGGATCTACCCTCACTGGCTTCGGTTCATTCTGACTTTTCTGGTCCCGGTTGCGTTTGCCGTTACGGTCCCTGCGGAGGCCCTGGCCGGCCGACTGACGGAAGGCCGTGTCACGACGGCGGTCTGTCTTGCGGTCGCCATCTTCGTCCTGGCGAGATGGTTCTGGAAGCACGGCGTGAGAAACTATTCCGGGGCCTCTGCGTAGACGGCCGCCTTCAACGACGAAGATCGCGCGGCGGTTTGGAGGGAAGATGGAGACCGCGGTCCCCGGGAGACGCCGGAGACGTTCAAAGAAAAGTATTGAAAGCGTCGCCGTGGTGCTCTATATTATTCGGAACTTCCCCTTCGGACCTCCCCACGATGGAGGGTCTCGGGGTTCGACCTGAGGCCGCACCCCGCTTCGCCCGAGTTCGTTTGTCCCCGGCTTACAAGCACGATCGCAGAGCTCCCCCTGGGGGCCTTCGGGCTTCCCCTTTTTCGAGAAGGCGGCAGGATATCGTCATGGCCACGAGATACAAGTCCGTCCGTCAGATGAACATCCCGATGAGGTCCGGAGCGACGAATACGAACGGGAAGAAACCGCGGTCGACGGAATCGGAATACGACGAAAGCAAGGTCAAGACGCTCAGCTCCCTGGAGCACATCCGGCTGAGGACCGGCATGTACATCGGCCGCCTCGGAACGGGTGACGATCCGGACGACGGCATTTACGTGATGCTCAAGGAGATCGTCGACAACGCGGTGGATGAATTCATCATGGGGCACGGGAAAAAGATCGATCTCAAGGTCAAGGGCAATCAGGTCTTCGTCCGGGACTACGGCCGGGGGATCCCTCTGGGAAAGGTGACGGACTGTGTTTCCGTGATCAATACGGGTGCGAAATACAACGACGACGTCTTCCAGTTCAGCGTGGGCCTCAACGGTGTCGGGAGCAAGGCGGTCAACGCGCTTTCTTCGAGCTTCAAGGTCGTGGCCTACAGGAACGGGAAGTGCGCGGAAGCGGTCTTCGAGCGAGGGAAATTGAAACGCCGGAAGAAGGGTTGGGCCCCCGGGGAGCGGGACGGAACCTACGTGGCGTTCGTGCCGGATTCGGAAATTTTCGCCGACTACCAGTTCAACCACGACTATATCGAAAAGCGCGTCTGGAACTATGCCTGCCTGAACAGCGGACTCAACATCTCGTTCAACGGGAAAAATTTCGTCTCCAGGAAGGGGCTGCTGGATCTTCTGAAGCGCGAGGTGGGCGACGAAGCCGTTTACGAACCGGTCTACTACCGGGCCAAACATCTGGAATTCGCGTTCACGCATACGAGCAACTACGGGGAGTCCTTTTTCTCGTTCGTGAACGGACAGCATACGGCGGACGGAGGCACGCATCAAAGCGCCTTCAGAGAGGGCGTTCTGAAGGGGATCAACGAGTATTTCAAGAAGAGCTACAACGGCGTCGATGTGCGGGAAGGGATGTCGGGGGCGGTGTCCGTAAAGCTGAAATCGCCCGTATTCGAGTCACAAACCAAGAACAAGCTCGGGAATACGGACGTCCGCGGCTGGATCGTTTCCGAATCCAAGGCGGGCGTGGTGGACTACCTCCACAGGAACCCGGGCGTCGCGAAGTCGGTCGAATCGAAGATCGCCCAGAACGCAAAGCTTCGGAAGGAACTGAATGCGGCCAAGAAGGAGGCGAAGGAGGCCGCTCGGAAGATCAAGATCACCATCCCGCACTTCAAGGAGTGCAAGTACCATCTCGGAGACCGGAAGCTGGGAGAGGAATCCACGATTTTCATCACGGAAGGGCCCTCCGCCGCCGGGTCCCTGGTCTCGGCTCGCGACGTGAAGACGCAGGCGATCTTCGGGCTCAAGGGAAAGCCGCAGAACGTCTTCGGCCGGGACAAGGCGGCCCTTTACAAGAACGTAGAGCTTTACAACCTGATGATGGCCGTGGGCATCGCAGACGGGATCGAAAACCTGAGATTCAACCGGGTCGTCATCGCCACGGACGCGGACGTGGACGGGTTTCACATCCGCAATCTTCTTCTGACGTTCTTCCTGAACTACTTCGAGGAGCTTGTGATTGCAGGCCACATCTACCTCCTGGAGACGCCCCTGTTCCGAGTGCGCAACGGGAAGGAGACCCGGTATTGTTACAACGAAAGGGAGCGGAACCTTGCCCTGAGCGAGCTTTCGCATCCGGAAGTGACCCGATTCAAGGGTCTGGGTGAGATTTCCCCCGACGAGTTCGGTCAGTTCATCGGGGACGAAATGCGTTTGGTCAAGGTCAACCTGAGGTCGATGTCCAAGGTTCCGGAGACCCTCAGGTTCTACATGGGAAAGAATACGCCGGAACGGCGGGAATACATCATTCGGAACTTGATCTGATGGCCTATATAGACGCGTTGTACGACAGGAATTTTCTGGAATACGCCTCCTACGTGATCAAGGACAGGGCGATTCCAAACCTGGAGGACGGGCTGAAACCCGTACAGCGGCGGATCCTTCACACCTTGTACGAGATGGACGATGGAAAGTATCACAAGGTGGCCAACGTCGTGGGACAGACGATGCGCTATCATCCTCACGGCGACATGTCGATCTATGCGGCGCTCGTGGTCCTGGCCAACAAGGGCCTGTTCATCGACAGGCAAGGCAACTTCGGGAACATCTTTACGGGGGACGAGGCTTCCGCTGCCCGCTACATCGAGTGCCGCCTGACGCCCCTGGCCAGGGAGACGCTTTTCAACCCGGAGACTACGAGCTACGAAGACTCCTACGACGGGCGGAGCAAGGAACCGGTCACCTTTCCCGCCAAGATTCCGGTGCTGCTCGCCCACGGCGCGGAAGGGATTGCAGTGGGGATGTCGACCCGCGTGCTTCCGCACAATCTGATCGAGCTGCTGGAGGCCCAAGTCGCCGTTCTGCAGCGGGAAACGTTCAGACTGTTTCCGGACTTCCCGACCGGTGGGAAGGTCGACGTGTCGGACTACGCCGACGGAAACGGCAAGGTGCTCGTCCGCGCAAAGCTGGACACGCGGCACGCGAAGCGCATTTTCGTTCGCGAGCTGCCCTTCGGGTCCACGACGGCGAGCCTGATCGCCTCGATAGAAGATGCTGCCCGAAAGAACAGGATCAAGATCTCCGGCGTGAGCGACTACACGGCCGACAAGGTTGAAATCGAAATTCGGCTGGCGAGGGGGGTCAAGACCGAGGACACGGTGGATGCCCTCTACGCGTTCACGGACTGCGAATCTTCGATTCCGGTGAATATGATGGTGATCAAGGAAAGCCGGCCTCACATCACGTCCCTCACGGAGGCCGTAAAGACGAACACCCGGAACCTCACCGGGGTTCTGAAGGCGGAGCTGGAGATTGAAGCGGGCAAGCTGCGCGACAGGTTGCACGCGAAAACGCTCGAGCAGATTTTCATCGAGCATCGAATCTACAAGCGCATCGAGGAGATGACCACGTCGGAGACGGTCACGCAGGCGGTCGTGGACGGACTGGTGCCGTTCCAGACAGGAACCAAGCGGAAGGTGACCGACGAAGACATCCAGACCTTGCTCAAGATCCCGATTCGCAGGATCTCCCTGTATGACATCAACAGAGCCAGAAACGAGATGGCGGAGATCCGCAAGCGTCTGCGGGAGATCAAGGCCAATCTGCATCACCTGAGCGCCTTCGCGATCTCATTCCTGAAGCGACTGATTGACAGCTACGGATCGGACTACCCCAGGAAGACCGAGGTCCTCGCGTTTGAACAGGTGGATGCGAGGGAGGCCGCCCAAAAGAACCTGAAGCTTCGGTATGACAAGGCCTCCGGCTACCTCGGTCACGAGGTCAACGGGAAAGTCGTCCTGGAGGTCTCGATTTACGATCGTGTCCTGGTGATTCGGAAAACCGGGGCCTACGCCGTTCACGACGTCCCGGAGAAGATGTTCGTGGACAAGGGGATGCTGTTTTGCGGGTTCGTCGATCCGGAACGGACCTACAGCATCATTTACAAGGATGAGAAGACCGGCCATCCCTACTTCAAACGATGCAAGATCGAAAAGTATATCCTGAACCGGGGATACAGCCTGATTCCGGAGGGATGCCGCGTGCTGAAGTTGACGACGGATCCCGTGAAGACGGTGACCGTCGACTACAAGCCCAAACCGAGGATCCGGATCCTTCAAGAGGCGTTTTCGGTCGACGACTTTCCCGTAAGGGGGACCAAGACGAAGGGTTTCCGCCTGGCGGCGAGGGAAGTGAAAAAGGGCGGCTTTCGTCGGACCTAGACGGCTGCGACGCCCTTTTCTCAGAGGGGTTCAGGGGCGCGACAAGAGGAGCATGATCAGGGCCGCATAGGTGAAAGCAATTTAGATCATCCGTATAGAGGGGACCCGCTGCGCGGTGCCCCTCGTTTGATTTGAGCAAATGTCGCGAGTGAAGGCTTTCCCGTTGCGTTCAACGCCGCGTTGAAAAAGCGTGGCAGGGGCTATGCCGTTGGGCAAGCACTCAAACCGCGTCGCTCGCCACTTCGAGCGCGATTGGAGCGATTACGATCATCAGATCCGGACCGCGATTCCGCTGTATGATCAGGCGCTCGACACGTTGGCCGATGTCGTTTCGCACAGCCGGCTCGACCCCGCGAGAATCCTCGATCTGGGTATCGGCACGGGCAACCTGGCTCATATGCTTCTCGAGACTTTTCCGGACGCGCATCTCACCGGTATCGACATGCTACAGGACTTCCTTGATATTGCAGGAAGGAGGCTGTCCGAACACGAAGACCGGGTTTCTCTCGCGCGCGTCGACCTGTCCGATTTCGACTTTTCTCTCCCATACGATCTCGTGGTGACCTCATTCACGTTCCATCATATTCCGGACGAGGCCAAGCGCACGGCATACGCGCGGATTTTCTCCTGCCTGAGTTCCGGAGGGTGCTTGATGAACGCAGACTTTGTCGGCTCCGCGTCTCCGTTCTACGGCAAGATCTTCGACGCGCTTCGGATCAGCTACATGAGAGACCGAAATTTGTCCGAGGAGCAAATCCGGAAGCAATATGTCGAGCACCGAAAACTGGAGATTCCCGCGCCGATGGAAGCGCAGCTCGCCTGGCTGCGAGACCTCGGATTTCGGGACGTGGAATGCTTCTGGAAATACCTCAACCTGGCCGTCTTCGGGGGGAGGAAGGTCTAGCCTGAATAACTCATAAATTTGATGAAGATTTCCATAATTTTATGTAGGACAATCAGTGATCCGATTTGAGCTAAAAAACTTTGTTTTGGTGCAATAGCTGGAAAACCCAGTATTCACGCAGATTGTTCAGATTTCACGAGTGATTCGGGCCAGATGCCATCGCGGCCGTGGCGTTGCGGATCTCCAGCTGCTTCCGCGTTTCTCCTCCCCAGGGGTTGGGGCCCTCTGTGGGACGGGGTCAGGTGCGGGGGCGGATGTGGGCGCGAATGGAAATTCGCGGCGTGGGGGCGGGTCCCGCAGTGGGCATCAGGCGGGGGGAGGCGTTCATTCCTTTCGCGGCGCCGGTCGTTTCCAGTGAGGCTGAGTCGCCACGGCCCGAGCCTCCCCGGCGTTTGAGGGGCCTGCCGGCGCACGTCGCGGGGCGGAAGAACACGGCCAAGAAGGTCAAGAGGACAGATCGCGGCTGTTCATACAACCTTACGTAACTTCGTGTCAGATAGGTAACACATAGCCAGAAACGACCCGAACCGGTTGTTCGTGTACGGGTCGTTATGTGTCATGTTCTTTATTGACATAAGTTAACCTGTATGTTATCCTATGAGTAGGACCGTTGAATTCTACTGGACCACGGATGGGAAGTGTCCTGTCAGAGAATTTATCGATCGCTTGGATGGGAGTGATGCCCGGAAGGTTCTGTGGGTGTTCCGTTTGATCGAGCGGATTGAACGCGTCCCGGGGGCGTATCTCAAGAAGCTGGCCGGAACCGATGGTATTTGGGAGTGTCGGGTGAGGACAGCCGCCGGCGCTTATCGCTTCTTTTGTTTCTTCGTTGAGGAGGGCAATCTGATCGTTACCCATGGATACTCGAAAAAGGCAAGTAAAACGAATATGCGGGAAATTCGTCGGGCTGAACGGTATCGGCAGGAATATTTGACGCGTGGGAGAGGAGCCTCGATATGAGCGATGTTGAGCGGTATATTTCTGATAGAAAGCAGGTGGACGCCGAGTTCGCCGTGGGGTTTGAGGAGGGGTATCGCGATTTTGAAATAGGCGTTGTGCTTAGGCAAGCTCGCAAAGCGGCAGGTCTTACGCAGGAGCAGTTGGCGGACCGGATTGGCACCAAGAAGACAGCTATTTCTCGTTTGGAGAACCATGCCGGGGATATCAAACTCTCCACCCTGCGAAAGGTGACTGACGCCCTTGGTCGTCGCCTGGAACTCAGGTTGCGGTAATTCCCGATCCACCCATCGTCATACCCCCTGGGAACACAACACATACGACAGCACCGTGTTGCGCAGCGCCGCCCGTTGGCGGCTTGGCCTTCGGCAACCGGCGGACGTTACACGCGAGTGTGTGATCGAAACTTCCTGAAAGGCATTTTCTACGTGCAGGAATGGACCCGGAAAATGGACGTTGGATTTCCTTTCCAAGTCGAGACAACGAGACCATTGACTGCAGAGCGCGACGGCTTTCTTTCATCATCCGGACGAACTGGAATGCGAAGTACAGGAAGCAGGTTTCAGTGTCCTCGCCATCCTGGCCGTGGAAGGCCCGGCCAGACTCCTCAAGGAATACACGCAGAATTGGCCGAGACCGGAGGTCCAGGAGGCAATTCTGAAGATTGTGCGCAGAGTGGAGGCTGAGAAGCCCTTGATGGGGGTCAGCGCGCATGTCATGGCGGTCGGCACAAAGTGACAATCCGAAGACACGGCTGCGGAAGCCCGACCCCCGGCCGCAACATCGGATCACATCGGAGTGGAGACGAGGTGCAATGGCGTTGAGCCTGAGTGACAGGCTGCCAGGCCCCGAGTGGCTCCGTCAGAAGTACGGGATGCTCTGGGATGGGCAGTATTGCGACATGAGCGGCAACCTCGCCCATGTCGCCAAGATCGAGCCGAAGGATGCCGGGGGATCGTACGTCGTCCGGATCTCCGATCCCAAGCGGATCTCCCAGGACCGGCTGTCGCTGATCCACCGGTTCCAGGCTCACCTGAGCACTCGAGGCGTGCGGACGGTTCTACCGCTGAAGACGCTTGGAGGAGAGACCTTTTTGACGACGGAGCAGGGAATGACAATCGAGGTCTTCCCATTTGTGCAGGGAAGGTCGCCCGGGAGGGGCAACACGTCGGACGTTCGTCTGGTGGGGGGTGAAATCGCTCGACTGCACAGTGCGGGATACGGATACCCGGAACTGCCCGGCGAAGAGAGTCTCTTTCAGAATCATCTCGCAGTCAATCGGCTGCAGGCGGAAGTCCGGGAGAAGCGGGAGTCGACCAAAGGGAAGGCCTTTCACGAACAGTACATCAACTACGTAGAGGAGACGGAACGCTGGGTCGAAGTGATCGACCGCATGCGTCTTGGTTTGGTCGAAACGGGTCTGCATTTGGACACCGGACCGCAGAACATGATCATCGACGGCGAAGACCAGCTCTGGTTCATTGACTGCGCCCATACGGTGAGAGGCCGGCGAGTTTTCGAAGTGTGCGTTTCCATCTACTACCTCGACCCGAGCTCTGACGTGCGGTTGGGCGAACCGGCCCGGTATCGGCCTGTAGACGAACGCGTGGAAGCCTCGTTCCTCGCCGGGTACAAGGAAATCTGTGAACCTCCGTGGCGTCGGGAGGAATCGAAGGCCCTCGGGATCGAGCGTATGCTCATGTTCATTCATGGAGTCACCTGCTGGACGACCATGTGGGATGAAGAGACCGTCCAGGGCGAGCTCGTGCGATGGAACGAGTACTATCGCACCTTGAGAGCAGGACTGCAAAACGCCGCATAACGAGCACGCCCGGCTTCGGGATTTCCCCTCGCTCAACCCGCGACATGCGCTCGCGAGTGCCGGCGACGTTACCTGCCATGACAAGTTGCTATCCTATCGTCTTCGGAGATGGTCGCCGGTGGGCAGACTTATAGAGGTTGTCAATTATCGGGCGGGTTGGGCGCAGCGTTACCAAGGGGAAGCCGGCCTGCTTCGGGATGTCTTCGGCGAGGCCCTGGTCCGGATTCATCACATAGGGAGCACGGCTATTCCCGGTATGAGGGCCAAGCCAGTCATCGACATCCTGATCGAGATTGAACCCGGTATCGCCGTCGACAGATTCAATCCTCGAATGAGGCAACTTGGATATGATTGCCGCGGCGAGTGTCTTGCAGCTGTGATGCCCGGCACACCCGGTCGTTTCTATTTCAGCAAGAATGTTGATGGAAGTCGGTATTGCCACGTGCACGTCTGTCACGTCGGGCATTTTCAGATTTCCGAATTTCTGGTCCTGCGCGAATATCTCGGGTCTCATTGCGACGAAGCCGCCAAGTACGGAGATTTGAAGAGCTGTCTGGCCAAGCAGTTTCCCCATGACAACATTGGGTATATGCGCGGGAAAGACGAATTCGTGAAGCGGCTGATCATAAGAGCGACCGAATGGAGCAAGACCATCGGCAAAGGGATGAGAATCCACAATCACAAGGATTGGACCGGAGCACGCAATGATAACCCCAATTAGAATCTTGACCGCGCTCGTTTGTTTTTCAGCTTCGGCAGTCACCGGAACCGAGCCGCTGACATTGTCACACGTCGCATACGAAGAGACCCTGACTGTCGTGGTTGACTTCGACCCCGATCTTCACAACAGCGTCGTTCAAAGCCTGGAACACTTCTGGAAAATGCAAGGCAATGTTCAGGACGTCACCGTGGTGTCTGCGAACGACCTCTCAAAGCGCCGGCACCTTGCGCCAGGAAACATTGTTCTATACGGAACCTTTGCGATGCGAGAGGACAATCCGGTATTCCACGCTTTTCGCGACACGTGGATCGGGGACCTACTCCGAAAGGAAGCTCCTCATTTTTCGGGTGACGTTGGCGGCCTGATCGTAGGGAAGAATCCGTTTTCACCAGGATCATCAGTTGTTGTCGTGGCCACCTCGCTGGATCTGCTCGCGCAACTTCACGAACACTACGATGGCTCGAAATCGTTTATTGCAGTCGTCGATGGCCGCCTCGAATCCGTAATGGTGTATGATGCCGAGTTCAATGGAATAGATCCGGGCATGGGTCGGCTCCCGCATTGCCTTTTTCGAGGCCTGCCTACCACGAAGTCACTGGTAGGCCTGCTCAACGTTCACTCACGTTACGGCCTGCAAACTCGCCGAGTGCTCGGCAGGCAGGCCGACTCGGCAGGCTGGCTGGGGAGCAACACTTGTCGGGTGGGACTCTCACCCAATGGAGATCCGCGCCTTTTCACGGCGCACTGAATGATTCAGGATAGGGGAGGGATATTTTGAAAATAACTGCCATCGACACGATTCGGATCGAAGAGTTCTCCAATATGCTGTGGGTACAGATCCATACGGATGAGGGCTTGGTAGGGCTCGGTGAGACTTTATACGGACCACAGTCCGTAGAGGGCCATATCCACGGGATCATCGCGCCCTATCTGATCGATCAGGATCCGCTGTTAATCGATCGCCACACCAGTCATCTGATCGGCTACGTTGGATTCAACGGATCCGGCGCTGAACAGCGAGGGCGCTCGGCCGTCGATATAGCGCTCTGGGACGTGTGGGGACAGGCCACGGGCCAACCCGTTCATCAGTTGTTGGGTGGGGCCGTACGGGGGGATATTCGCGTTTATAATACCTGCGGTGGCTATCGGTATGCTCGCTCGAGGCCGGTCTACGATACATCCAGTTTCGAATTACCCGACACGGGTGCTGAGGGTCCTTACGAGGATCTGGACGCCTTCCTCAACCACGCAGGCGAACTCGCGCACAGCCTGTTGGCCATGGGGATTACGGGGATGAAGATCTGGCCCTTCGATGCAGCCGCAGAGGCCTCGAACGGGGCCTATATCTCCGCAGCCGATCAGGAGAAAGCACTACTGCCGTTCGCCCGAATTCGAGACGCCGTTGGCAACTCCATGGACGTCATGTGCGAATTGCACGCATTATGGAATCGCCCTACAGCCAAGACAATTGTTGCTGCGTTGGAAGAATTCAATCCGCTCTGGATCGAAGACCCCGTCCGGATGGATCAGCTTGAAAGCCTGGGTGAGGTACAAGCATCGACCCGTGTGCCCATCGCTACAGGTGAGACGCTGGGAGGCAGAGCCCAATTTAAAGACTTGCTGCAGCGAAATGGGTGCGGAGTGGTGATTATGGACGTCGGCTGGTGCGGGGGCATTTCGGAAGCACGAAAGATCGGGGCCATGGCCGAAGCCTGGCATGTTCCCGTTGCCTTCCACGACTGCACCGGCCCCGTGGTGCTGGCCGCTTCGACCCATCTGGCACTCAACGCCAGAAACTGTTTCGTTCAGGAAATCGTGCGGGCCTTCTACTACGATTGGTACGAAGAGGTGGTCACCCATCTGCCGCCGCTGAAAGAAGGACGCATTTCGGCCCCCGACGGCTCTGGACTGGGGCTCAAACTCATCCCCGACAGATTAAGGGCCCGTGACGTACACGTCCGGCGAAGCGAGTGAGCACCAGTGATGGTGCGAGCATTGTCACCGCCCTGAATGTCAATACCGAGAGAGGCAACCACCCCGGAAACTTCGTATAAGACTATTCGTTCCGGTCGCTTCGCTCCCTCCAGCCTTCCGGGCACATTCCCCTTTGTCACAAGTCTTGCTGACGCAAGCCTTGCGCTAACCCGCTCCGGCGGGTCTGGGAACGTCGTATCGCCCGAGAACGTTATCTGCCAAGGCAATTACGAGATCCTATAGTAATCGAAACAGGGAGAAGTTTGATGCGAAGTGAAGAAGAGATGATGGCGTTGATCATGGATTTCGCAGCTGCCGATCCCAACATACGTGTTGCGGTACTCACCGGCACCCGTGCGAATCCGAACGCCAAGAAAGATATATTCCAAGACTACGATGTCGGCTGCTATGTAGCAAATGTCGATGCCTACAGGACTGACAGGACCTTTCTGGAACATTTTTGCTAAAAAACTTTGTTTTGGTGCAATAACTGGAAAGCCCAGTATGTACGCAGATTTTTCAGAATTCGGGCTAGATGTCATCGCGGCCGTGGCGTTCCGGCTCTCTAGCTGCTTCCGCGTTTCTCCTCCCAGGGGTCAGGGCCCTCTGTGGGACGGGGTCAGGTGGGGGGGCGGATGTGGGGGCGAATGGAAATTCGCGGCGTGGGGGCGGGTCCCGCAGTGGGCATCAGGCGGGGGGAGGAGTTCATTCCTTTCGCGGCGCCAGTCCTTTCCAGTGAGGCTGAGTCGCCACGGCCCGAGCCTCCCCAGCGTTTGAGGGGCCTGCCTGCGCCGCGTTGGGCGCGGCAGGCAGGAGCCCTTCTTTTGTCACCTTTTCTTGGGCGGCAAGAAAAGGTGAGCACAAGTGACTTTCCTAACCTTTTTTGTGAATTATTCAGGTTAAAAAAACCGGAATCGCTTAGAGCATGAAGACCATTTTTATGCAGGACCGACTTTGCGTTGAAGGTGGTTCTTTCCTCCATTATCTGGATTGCTGGCGCGAAACCGTTGACCTGCGGGTAACGGAAGCCGTGGCGACAATCTCTGCCATTCCGCAGGTAACGGGTATCATCCTGGGTGGCAGTGTAGGTCGAGGAGAAACGTGGCCGTTGTCCGACATCGATCTGATCTATGTCGCCGCGGATGCTCACGATCCGGAATTGCCGGAAAGGGTAGATGAGATTGGCTTGGGACTGCGTGATGAGCGTGCCGATGCGGGCTGGTCGACGTCAATTGACGTCGGGAAGCTTTTCCTGACACACGAGGAGGCATGCGATCTCATCGCCGGTCGCAGTTCCGTGGAAGAGTTGATGGGCCGCGAGAGAGTGTTTCACGCGTTGGACAAATGCTACGGAGGACGACCGGCCTTCGTGTCGAAAAGTTGTGACACCGAGCGTCTCGCTGAATTGCTCACCGAGAAGCGCTTCACCGAGCCTGTGGTTCTCGCTCGTCAACGGGAGCGATTGAGATGCGCGTCTGTAGCCTTGCAGGAAGCAAGGCTACACCTCGAACTGAACGATCCGGTTGCAGCGGCCGCCTCAGTCGAGCAGCTTGCCAGACCGTTGATTCCGTTTCTACTCGAGCATTGGCGTGAGGGCGACAGGTCCTTTGGCCGAGTGTTCACTCGCTTCCTCCGCGAGGCCGTTCGACGCGGGGCCGGTGGCATGGCGTCTCAGATTCTCGGCCTCTACGCTCTCGATGATAGCGACGTCGGGCGCCGCTTTGCATCAGCGCCACCGCACGTCGTTGAGCGACACGACCGCTCGTATACGGCTCGGAAGTTCATCGGAGAGGCAGTCCGGGAAATTGACGACCAACGCGATGTCCTCTACGCGTTTTCGTGGTACGCCATCCGAAGGGGAGAACTCGATCCTCATTGGGTCGGGCTGGGGACCGATGCGTCAGCTGTGACACGGCGCATGGACACTGCCGTGTCGATCTGGAATACGGCGTTGGCAAACGCTGATGCGGGCCTCTCCGAGGAATTCGCCTTCGTCTAATGCCCTGCCGGTGGCCTCGGTGCGTGGGATCGATGCCACCTAAAGGCGTGCGGGTTTGTTGCCCGGTCGCGGGTGCCGCGGTTGCCGGTTGGGCAGCGCTCAGTCCTGTTTCGAGCCGCTGCGTTTACGCAGGCGTCGCCGAAGTGAGCACCTATGTTCGAGCATCAGCGAGAGGCATTGATGAAGCACCTTGTAAACAGAGTACCGGTGTAGAAGCAGGTTGCGATATATCTCATAATGAGATATATTAGATAGGTGCACGTAATCTCACGAAAAGCCCTCCGGGTTTTTTGGGCACGGCATCCCGACAGCGAGAAGCCTCTGAGTCGCTGGTTCAAAATCATGCAGCAGACTCAGTTTGGCAGTTTCACGGCCCCGCGCCGCACTTTTCCTTCGGCCGACAAAGTCGGAGAATTCGTCGTTTTCAATATCGCCGGCAACAAGTACCGCCTGATTGTCTCTATTCACTTCAATCGGGGCAAAGTATACGTCCGTCACGTGCTTACACACCAAGCCTACGACCGCGGAGGTTGGACGACATGAGTGTCATTACGCCACAGCTTCAGCGATCCTGGACGCAAGTGAGCGCCCTGCTCAAGATTCAGAACGAGCAGGAATACGATTTGGCCGTGGAACGTCTCAACAGCCTGCTTGATGAAGTGGGCACGGATGAGCGTCATCCGCTTTATTCCCTGCTCGATACACTGGGCGCCGTTGTCCATGCCTGGGAGGAACAACACCATCCCATGCCCAAGATAAAGGGCGCGGACTCCCTTCGATTCCTCATGGAGGAACATGGATTGAGGCAGTCGGATTTGCCGGAGGTGGGTTCGCAAGGGGTGATTTCAGAGATTCTGGGTGGAAGGCGGGAGCTGAACGTCCGGCAGATACGTGCTTTGTCGAAACGCTTTGGCGTCTCACCCTCGGTATTCGTATAGAACAAGGCGCAGGGCAGGTTCACGTCGTTCAAGTGGCTTGCGATGCGGCGCCTATGGCGGCTTGCCCTTCTGAAAGTGTCGCGTGATGTCGTTTCAACGAACCCGAGGGCCGAGTCCTTCTGGTCAAAACTTGGGTTTGCTCCGTACTTCACGGAGATGAAGCTGGAACCCGGCGACCGCCCGGACCGGCAAGGTTCATGGAAAGATATATTCTGCGTCGCAGTCCAATAACGAATAGGGTTCGATAGCTCCGCGAGTTCGAAATGAGACAGGACATACGAATCTGCTTCGTTGGTGATTCATTCGTTACGAACAGAACGAAAGAATCAAAGCGCTCTCGCTTGCCTTTGCTCGCGAGGCACAAGCGCTTGGAGTCCCGTATATCGATCTCTTTTCTGCTCTTTGCTCGGATGATGCCTATAAACGGGAGGTGTCGAGGCATGATGGCTCACATCCAAGAGGTGAAGGCTATTCCAAGATGGCGCATATTGTAGGTTCGTCGCCCAACTGGTGTTTCATCGGACTGGCAACGCCGTCAGAAAGTGAAAGACTTCGGTTCTTCGTCGTTGTTCTGCAGGGCCGGTCATGGCGAGCGTTACGAGGTTTTTTTCGGCCTCGGGGTGAGTATTCCACATCGTACGTCAACTGTGTTTCATCATTGTGGTCCGCTTGGGAGGTGGTCAGCTTGCCAGGTCAAACGCGCGTCGGTCCGTCGAATGGCGCACTCTTGGCTGCCGGGGGTGGATCACTGGGTCCTGAGATCCTCCGAAAGTTCATTGCCTTGGCTGGGGGACCGAGCGCGCCCATCACGATCGTCCCCACCGGCGACGAAGAGGACTACTACGGACCGTATTCTCCATACATGGAAGAGTTCGTGGAGGCTGGAGGGCTCAACCTGAGCGTTCTGCATACTCGAGACAGGAATGTTGCAGATTCAGAGGAGTTCCTCACCCGGCTTCGAGGCGCGCAAGGGGTGTGGTTTACGGGGGGACGGCATTGGCGATGCACGGATGTCTATCTGAACACGCGGACACACGAAGAGCTATTTGCTCTGCTTGACCGGGGCGGCGTGATTGGCGGCTCTTCCGGCGGGGCTACTTTGCAGGGTGCGTTCATGATCAGGGGCGATACGAGTGGGCACGAGATGATCATCGGGGACCATGTTGAAGGATTCGGATTTCTTCGGAATGTCTCAGTTGACCAGCATCATCTGGCCCGCAATCGCCACTTTGACATGGTCGAGGTCGTTGAGGCACATCCGGAGCTTCTGGGCATTGGAATAGATGAGGGCACGGCGATTGTCGTTCGTGGGGATGAGCTGGAGGTTATTGGGACGCGCTATGTCGCGATCTATGACAACCGGCGGATTTTTGGAAAAACGGGGCGATTCTACTTCCTCAAGGCCGGTGACCGATACAATATGCGCACGAGAGAGATCATGGATCCGGAGGATCGTTCCAGGGGGTTTCATCGACTTCGGGATCAAGCTTGGCAGGTGAACCGCACCTCCGTGAGTGCCCTGTCCTCAGCACCGAGCGCCCGCCGAAAGGCACAAGAGTGATCCTGCGAGAAGCTTCACTCGCGCCTCCCAATGACCTCGAAGCATCATTTATTTTGAAGTGCCAAGAAAATGAGATACTACTTCCGTGAGAACATCCGGCGATACGAAATCATGACGCGGACGGGTCTGAAGGAATGGGCAAACGAGACGTACGGGGGCATGGATCTGCACGACTTTTCGTCGCGCTGCTTCCTCGAGACGGCACTGCCGAGGCTCCGGTTTCAGACACCGAATCCGACGGCCCTCGAGCTTGGGACCGGTGTGGGACCGGGCGCGCTGTTTCTGGCAGAGCGGGGCTACCGGGTCACCGGCTACGACCTCATACCTGAAGCCATCCACGTCGCCCGGAAAATCGCCGCCGTTCGAGGTTTGCCCGTTCGGTATGAGGTGATGGACGTGACCCGGATCCCGCACGATGGGGACCGGTTTGATCTGATCGTCGACAGCTACTGCATCAATCACATCGTATTCGCACAAGAGCGCCAATCTGTCTTCGAAAGCGTCAAGGCCAGACTGAAGCCTGAGGGTCACTACCTCGTGAGTTCCTCGGTCTACGACGCCTCCCGGCATACCTCGAACAGGAAAGTCGTCGACAGCGCAACGGGCCGGACGTACGACATCTATGACGGCGACTGCCTCTACGATCCGTCGACAGACGGCTACTACGAACCGTTCGAAAAATTCCCCTCGGAACGGGAGCGGATCGAAGCGTGCGAAGACACGATTGTGGTCAACGGCAAGACCTATCTTCCCAAGAGGTGTTATCGCGATTGGAGGAGGCTCCGGGCCGAGGTGGGATCTTTTGGATTCGAGCCCATCTTCCTTCATGGCGAGTATGACGAGAACGCGATCTTTGTCCATAAGGGGAGCGGCGTCCGGCTTGGACCTCACGGGTTGTCACGGACCGAGGATCACCGGCCGAATATTTGGAATCGCTGAATGGTCTCGATTGAACTGATTGCCAAGAAAAACGCCCCGGCACTCAGGGACGCACGGCTTCGCGCATTACGGGACGCGCCCAGCGCTTTCGGGTCCACCTACGCCAAGGAATCGCAACTCACGGATGATGATTGGCAGGAGCGGGCCGACCGGTGGCAGCGGGCGCCGCTGCGCGACGTTCCTGGCGCTGGATTCCGAAATGCCGTGTGGGATCGCGGGCTGCTTTCTCGACAGCGAGGACGCGTTGCAGGCGCACCTGGTATCCATGTGGGTGTCGTCCTCACACCGCCGCACCGGCGTTGGACGCGCGCTCGTCAATGCCGCTCTGGATTGGGCTCGAACGAAGCAGGTTCAGCGCTTGTGTCTGATGGTGACAAGCAACAACGACCCGGCGATCAGATTTTACCGGAGTCTGGAATTCTCGTTCACGGGGCGTACTGAACCTTATCCCAACGACCCGAACCTGTTCGAGCATGAAATGTGCAGGCAGGTTTGAGTCGGTCTGCCATTCGGCCGGCAACCGCTCGACAGGCTCGGTTCGCAAAACCTGCCAACGTTGGAGATACGCGCTTCGGGGTCGAGCCATTTTGTAGAGCTTCCCTCCAGGCAGCGCACAATGATGGATGATTCCTACAGTTTGGGCGCGAAGCACTACGACGCCGCATACAGCGCCAAGACGGACCTGGTGGACAGGGATTTCTATCTCGATCTGGCCGATACGTATGGCGGACCTGTGCTCGAGTTTGGCTGCGGCACCGGGCGAATGACCCTGCCATTGGCGCGACAGGGTCTCGATGTCACCGGTCTGGATGCTTCTCGTGCGATGCTGGAGGTCTTACGCGCAAAGCTCTCCGAAGAGGCTGGAGCCGTCAGACGGAGGATACGAACTATAGAGGGAGACTTCCGGACCCATGATTTGGGCAATCAATTTCCGTTGGTCGCGATTCCATTCCGACCCATGCAGCATATGTACACCACGGCGGACCAGCTGGCTGCCCTGAAGAACGCCGGTAAACATTTGGCAGATGGCGGTATCCTCGCGTTTGATGTGTTCAATCCCCGTCTCGACAAACTGCTGTCGGGCGTCGGAGACGAATACCTGGACCTGGAGTGGCCCGCGGAAGATGGCACGGATCGGATAGTCCGGCGTTACTTTGTAAAGGACGAGGTCGACCCTGTCAATCTGAATTTCTCGGGCAGGTTCATCTTCCGGTTGTGTGAAGGTGATCAGGTGCTGTCTGAGGAAGTGCAGCCGTTGAAGATGAGCGTCTATACTTATCCTCACCTTAAAGTGCTTTTCTCCGCTGTGGGTCTCGAAAGTGTGGCGGAATTCGGGTCGTTTGACCGGAGACCGATCGGACCCGAAGCGCCCGAGATGATATTCCTGCTGAAGCGCCGGCAATAATCTTCGTTCACGGCCGTCCGCCCGGGAATCCGCTTCAGGTAACACGGGGTTTGCGCTGCGCCGCTTCGCGGGTTCGCAAACCGTGAAACATCAGCCAAAAACGGCCGCAATCCGAAATTCGCCGCTTACCAGGAACAAGGAGGCCAGGCACATGTTACGACGCTCTTCATACACGGCAGTCTCTCTGGCAGTGCTCCTGGTGGGGCGGGTTTCGTCGTCGGAGGTAGCGCAGCAAGGGGCTGCGGTTTCAGAACCCACCGACATCCTCCGTCTGCCTGCGGCGCTGTCACAGCCCTTTCGGTCTACCTCGGAGACTGAAAGCGCCTATCGGGAGGCTGAGTTGAAGATGCTTATGAGCATCAATCAGGTCCTGGGCGCAACAAAGGCATATCTGCCCGAGGCAAAGGAGGGAGAACGCAAGGTCATCACGGAGGCCTTGGAACGTCTTTGGTTCTTAACGACAGAGCCGAAAGTTGTAAGGATCGCATTGAAAATAGTGACAGAAACCCTCACAGAGTCAGATCAGGAAGCACGCATTGAAGACACCGCCGTACTTCAGGTGATCGACCGGGCCATGAAACTCATCGAGAGAAGGATCCGACAACTGCAGCGCGGGCAGGAAATCAGGCGCAAATACAATCTTCCCAGATTCGGGAATTGATTTGAACCTGGCGTGCGCAGACCGGCATCGCAATTCCCTGTTCGGCCGGCTTTTCCCAACCGCTTCGCGGTTCGGGCACTGAAACGTTACAGGCCATGCCCCCTGCCGTGAGGGCGACGTTCTCCGGCCGCCCGGGCACCGGTATCGGAATCTGATGTCCAACATCGCTGAAATTCTGGATCAGCAATCCGCTACTGCCGAGACCGCGGCTGAGCGTGATGTCAATTATCCCGTGCGCGAGCAAGGTGAGTACGAGTGACTTTACTAACCTTTTTTATGAATTGTTCAGGCTAAGTGATGTCGGGTGACCGTGGTCGTCTATATCTCTGACCTTGACGGAACGTTGCTCAGAAACGACGCGACGCTTTCCGGGTACTCATATCGCGCCCTATCCCGAATGATTCACTCCGGTTTGAAATTCACTGTTGCAAGCGCACGCAGCGTGGTATCCATTCGACAAATGCTCCGTGGCCTGGAATTGCCGCTCCCCGTGATCGAATTCAACGGAGCTTTCGTCACGGACGTGGCTTCAGGCCGGAAGCTTATCGTAAACGATCTCGACAGATCCATACTCGATACGGCGAGCGGAGTCATACGTGCCTGTGGCGCATCGCTTTTCGTCTCAACGTTCGACGGCGCTTCGGATTGGGTGTACTACAGTGATGCGAAAAATGAGGGTATGAGGTGGTACATCCACGACAGGGAAGCCGCAGGTGACGATCGTTTTGCAGTCGTAAAGGACGTAACCGACCGATTCGGGGAGCACGTTGTTTGTCTGACGGTAATCGATCGACTGCCTCAAGTCGAGCGAATTCGGTCGCATGTTGAGCAAGAGATCCCAGGGGGCATCGAGATTCACCTGATGGAAAATCGTTATAACCCCGGGTGGCATTGGCTGACCATTCACGATGCGAGGGCGACCAAAGGCCGGGCGATCAGGCGTTTGCTGGGGAGGGTCGGTCTCACACACGCAGAAACAGTTGTGTTTGGAGACCATGTAAACGACCTGAAGATGTTCGAAGTCGCGCACCGGAGCTATGCCGTGTCGAATTCTGACGAGATCTTGAAACGGCAGGCCACAGCTGTCATTGGCGCAAACGAGGAGGACAGCGTTGTGAAGTATATAGAAAATGAATGGGAACCCGGAAGCGAAGTCTGACAGACGGACAGATCGAAAAATCAGGTGGTCGCGTCGGTTGTGCTCAAACTCACCCCGCCGACCTGTCTGGGGCGAGCCGCTGCGTTGGTCGATTTCCTGAAGTCATCCGGAACAAGGGCGAGTTCGATGCGAAGTGAAGAAGAGATGATGGCGTTGATCATGGATTTCGTAGCCGCGGACCCCAACATACGTGTTGCGGTGCTCACCGGCTCCCGTGCGAATCCGGACGTCGAGAAAGATATATTCCAGGACTATGATGTCGGCTGCTATGTGGCAAATGTAGATGCCTACAGGACGGACAGGACCTTTCTGGAGCATTTCGGCGAAATCATGATCATGCAAATACCGGAGGACAAGGATGATCCCCCTCCTGCAAACGATGGCCACTACGGATACCTGATGCAATTCACGGATGGGAACCGGATCGATCTGGGCTTCGCGCCAATAGAGTCCCTGAGTGAGAAACCGGGATCCCTTTCGAAGGTTCTCATCGACAAGGACGGGATCGCCGGTGACGTGCCTCCGCCAGGCGACAGAGACTTCCTGCCGGAGGAACCGACGGAGAAGTCTTTCGATGATTGCTGCAACGAGTTCTGGTGGGTCTGTCCCTATGTCGCGAAGGCGCTATGGAGAGAAGAGCTGATACCGTCGAAGTCTTTGATAGAGGAAATACTTCGGCCGCAGCTGATGAAGATGGTCACCTGGTATTTCGGCCTTAAAACAGGATTCAGGAAGGCCCCCGGCAAGGATGCCAGGTATGTGAAGTCCGCGCTTGAACCCGGGCTTTGGTCAAAGCTGGGAGGCACCTACGCCGACTCGAAGTTCGAGAACATCTGGGCGTCGCTATTCGAGATGGTTGATCTCTTTCGGACAATCAGCCGATACGTGGTCAATACCTGCGGATTTGGATACCCGGAAGAGGATGATCGCAGAGTGACCGAACATCTCAGGCATGTTCGCCAGTTGCCCAAAGACGCCAAAGAGATATACCCGTAGCAGTGGACAAGAAAGCGGCCAGGGGAAGCACGGTCTGGCGGCCGGAGATATTACCGGGAGCGGCAGATAGTTGACGGCATTTCCGCGTATTCCAGGGGCGTATCGTGTCAACTGTATCGTGGTCTCCTTGGACCTTCTGTATTGACGGGTATGTGAAAGACCTCCTCCGATCTCGGTGACCTGCCTGCTGCAGGCAGGTCGGGAGTTGTCTTTGGGAAAACGGAAGTTCAACCAAAGACCTGTCCCCAGCGAGAAGGAGGAGACCACGGGTAAATCTACGAAAGTCGTGGCGTTGGACATACACCACCTTCGGAGCTCTTGACAGGGTCAATACATAACCGTGTGGCACCGGCAGCTTGCTGCCGGTGGAAAATGACGAGCGAATTTTGTCATACTTGGAGCAATGCATTTTTCACGGGCGGGCGAGCCGCCCGTGGCACACGTAATTTAGACCTTGTGTATTGACGAGAATGACCTCCTTCGATCGCAGTATCCGTCACTCCAAATCTCGGTGACCTGCCTGCTGCAGGCAGGTCGGGAGTTGTCTTTGGGAAAACGGAAGTTCAACCCAAGACCTGTCCCCAGCGAGAAGGAGGAAACCACGGGTAAATTTACGAAAATCGTGGCGTTGGACATACACCACCTTCGGAGCTCTTGACAGGGGTCAATACATACCAGTGCTCTCCTTAATATATAGGCTCGGATTCTTCCATCTCCTTTGGCCTTGTCCTCGTCGGACAGAAGCGTGACCTATTTCCTCTGCGGAATCGGCGGGAGCGGGATGAGCGCCCTCGCTCAGGTGTTGCGGCATCGGGGCCATACTGTCCGGGGCTCGGACCGGAGTCGGGACCGGGGTGAGAATCGGGACCTCTACGACCGGCTGACCGCCCAGGGGGTCGAGCTTTACCCGCAGGACGGGTCGGGCGTGACCGCGTCCGTGGACGAAGTCGTCGTCTCCACGGCGGTGGAGGATTCGAACAGGGATGTCCGGTCTGCGCTTGCGAAGCAGATCCCGATTCGAAGGCGCGCCGGGCTGCTCGCATCGCTGTTCAACGGCAGGGAAGGCGTTGCCGTAGGGGGAACGAGCGGGAAATCGACGGTCACCGGGATGATCGGATACGTCCTGAAGACCGCGGGCGGAGATCCGACGGTGATCAACGGCGGGATGATGTTGGACGCGCGGCGGTTTCCCTACCTCGGCAATGCGGTCTGCGGTGATTCCGACCGGGTGATCATCGAGGCGGATGAGAGCGACGGCACGATCGCGCTCTACGATCCTGAAGTTGCGGTGGTCACGAACGTCGCCCTGGATCACAAACCGGTGCCGGAGCTCATCACGCTTTTCGAGGCGTTTTGCGGGCGGGCGGGAAAGGCCGCGGTCGTCAACCTGGACTGCCCGGCATCGGCCGCGCTGCTCGGCGCGAATCGGAACGTCGTCACGTTCGGGACGGCGCGCCAAGCGGGCGTGAGGGCGACGCATCTGGCGCCGGCCGAGGACGGGATCCGCTTCCGCGCGAACGGAACAGCCTGCCGGCTTCGGGTCCCCGGAAGACATAACGTTTTGAACGCCGCGGCGGCGATTGCCGCCGTCCAACTGCTCGGCGTCTCTATCGAGGCGGCCGTGGACGCGTTGGTCGGATTTCGCGGGATCCAGCGACGGCTGCAGTTCCTGGGTGAGGCGGCCGGCGTCTCGGTCGTCGACGATTTCGCGCACAATCCGGACAAGATCGCCGCCTCTCTGAACACCTTGAAAGCGATTCCGGGAAGGCTGCTCGTCGTCTTCCAGCCCCACGGCTTTGCCCCGACGCGCCTCCTCAAAGCGGGCCTGATCGGGGCCTTCTCCGCGGGACTCGACGGGCGCGACCTGCTTCTGATGCCGGAGATCTTTTACGCGGGGGGGACGGCATCGCGCGACATTTCGTCGTCGCACCTGGCGGAAGCGATTTCCGAGCGCGGCGTCCGCGCGGAATTCATCCCCGATCGGGAGGCGATCGCGGAGCGGCTCGAGGCGACGGTACAGCCTGGAGATCGCGTCGTGGTGATGGGGGCGAGGGACGATACCTTGACCGAATTCGCCCAGGGGCTGTTGCGTCGATTCGCGAAAGAGAGGCCACGCCGGCTCGCCGGGGAGGAAGGTTCGTGATCCTTCCGCCCCTCCTTCGGCCCGGAGAAACCGTGGGCGTCATCGCGCCCTCAGGGCCGGTCGATCCGCAACGACTCGAAGCCGGGCTTTCCTACCTCGAAAAGAAGGGCTACGAGGTGCGCACGGGGGCGTCGGTCTATTCGCGAATGCGTTACCTCGCGGGCAGCGATGCGAGCCGCGCCTCCGACCTGAATCGGATGCTGGGGGATCGAGACGTACGCGCCATCTTCGCGGCTCGGGGGGGATACGGATCCGCGAGGCTGCTCGATCGCGTGAACTACGACCTCGTCCCGAAGGATCCGAAGATTCTCGTCGGGTTCAGCGACACGACCGCCCTCCAGCTCGCGCTCTACGCTCGAACGGGACTCGTGAGCTATTCCGGCGTGGTGCTCTGTAAGGACGTGCGCCCGGACGGAATGGCCTGGCGAACGGAGGCGAGGCTCTGGGATGCGCTGACGAAGGGCCGATGTTCTCCGATTGAAGGGCTGCGGGCGCTCAGGGCCGGGAGGGCGGAAGGGCCGTTGCTCGGCGGCTGCCTCTCTCTGGTCGTCTCGCTCGTGGGGACGTCCTATCTACCCTCCCTGGAAGGGGCCGTGCTCTTCCTCGAAGATGTCAACGAACCGGCTTACCGGCTGGACCGCATGCTGCTTCAGCTCAGCCTGGCCGGCGTTTTCGACCGTGTCGGAGCGGTCGTTTTCGGGCAGTTCGAGGGTTGTGACACCGAGGCGAACGAGGAGGGATCCCCGATGGATCTCTTCAAGGCGTTTGCCGAGACGGTCTCGTGTCCGGTCTACACCGGGCTTCCCTACGGACACGGCCGGGGTCGGGCCGTCTTGCCCGTCGGGCTCCCTGTATGCGTCCACGAAGCCGGTCGCATGACATGGGAGACGGACCCGCCGAAATGAATCGGACAAGCACCTGGATTCGCGTTTGGACGATGACGGTCGCCGCCGGATTGTCGGGCGTGTCCTGTTCCGCGCTGGGGCGACTGAACTTCCTTTCGACGCAGCAGGAAGTCGAGATCGGGAGGCAGGCGGCCTACGAGATCGAGCGCTCCCTTCCCATCTACCGGGACCGGATTGTACAGGGCTACATCGACAGTCTGGGGCAGGCGCTGGCCCGGCACGCCAGGCGGACGGACGTTGTCTACCGTATCAAGGTCGTGGACACGGACGAAGTGAATGCCTTCGCGCTTCCAGGTGGCTGGCTCTACGTGAACCGGGGTCTGATCACGGCGGCTGAGAACGAATCTGAGCTGGCGGGCGTCATGGGCCACGAGATCGGTCACATCGTAGGCCGGCACGGGGCCCGCCGGATCTCGAAACGGTTCGGACTCTCGGTGCTGCTCGGATTGGCGGTCGGAAGCGGAGACCCGACGCTGGCCCGCCAGATCGCCGGGCAGTTCGCCGAGCTGGGCACCGGGCTCGCGCTGTTGAAGTACGGACGGGACGCGGAACGGGAGGCAGATCAGCTTGCAGTGGAGGAGACCTACTCGGCGGGGGTGGACCCCGAGGGGATGGCCACGTTCTTCGAAAAGCTGCTCGCGGGACAGGCATCGGAGCCAGAGGGCGCGGCGGCCTGGTTCTCGACGCATCCGGCCACCCGGGAGCGGATCCGGAAGGTCCGTGACAGGATCGCAACGCTGCCTGCCAAGCCGGGTCTGAAACGGGATTCGGAACGGTTCCGGTCGATCAGGGCGCGCATTGCGAACCGGGAAGCAGGCCGCCAGCGGCGCGCGCCCCGCTGAAGGATCGAGAGTCCGCGGGGCGGCCGTTGATTCGCGCCCGCCGCTGGCGGGCGCTTCGTTGCTGGGGAACGCTCGTTGAGGATGGACAGGAACACGGTTCGGGGAAAGGGTGCCGGCACGGGTGTGCGGGTCCTGGTGTTCGTGGGCCTGCTCGGCGCCGGTCTGGCCGCGGCGTGGGTCGGTTTCGGACGGGATCTGGTTCGCGATGGCATCGTCGCACGGCTGCGGGACGTCCTTGAAAGGCCGGTCCAGCTGGATGGACTCGACGTCAGCGTGGGGTCGGACGTGGTTTTCTCGGCCCGGGCGCTCAGAGTGATGGAAGGCGAAGCCCCGCGTTCAGCGGTCTTCCTCGCGGCCGAGGAGGCCGAGCTGTCTATGGAAACGTGGGCGTTGCTCAGCGGGACATTCGATGCGGCAACGCTCCGGATGGAGCGGCTGGCGGTTGGCGGCGCGACCTGTCGCGACGTCCGGGCGAAGGGGAGACGGACGAGGGATGGGCGCACCGTGGTGGAGGACTTCCGGGCCGAGGCCTACGGCGGGAATCTGTCGGGGGAAATCGAGGTCGAATCCCCGGCGGAAGGCCGCCTCCCGGTCCGCGCGACGTTCCGGGGCGATCGCCTCGACGCCAGCCGCGTCGTGGAGGAAGGCCTGAAATGGGCCCTGCCCATCCGGGGGAGGATAGACGTTGCCTTGTCCCTGTCCGGATTCCTGGATTCGACCGGCGTGGAAACGGAGGGTCGCGTCGTGATGCGCGACGGCGAAATTTCAAATTGGCCGCTGCTTGCGGCGATGACGTCGAAGCTGCCCTTCGCCGGCCTGACGGACCTTCGGCAGATTCCCGTCGAGGATTTGCGCGCGACCTTCAGGCTGACGAAAGAGAGGACGACCTTTCTGGAGGAGATGCGCGCCACCGTGGCGGGTGCCGCCTGCCGGATGAGCGGTTCGATCGGGCCCGCGGATCTGGACTTCGTCCTGGACGTGGACCTGCCGGTCCCAAGCCTGAAGATGGAGAGTTTGGGGCTCCAACGGGCCCTTGCGGCCTTGTTGGGGGCCGAGGTAATCCCGCTCCGCGTCCGCATTACGGGGACCAGGCAGGACCCGAGCATCGCCGTAACGCGAAGAAAAGGCTGACGCGGACCGGGAGGGGGTCGAGAAAGCGCGGCGCATCGGAAAAATCACCGCCTGAACCGGTTCACGCGACCGGTGTCACGCGGGGCGTCGTCGGTGACCTCGGCGGATCCCTTCAGGGCCGGCGTGACGTCCGCATCCCATCGGTATTGCTCATCCTTTTCAACGCCGTGAAACCTTCTTCCACGACCCTGCGCAGCCCCCCGGTTCCGAACCCCTGAATCCCCGGAACATTTCCAGACGTTGTTCTGGCATACCCTTTGCCTCCTTGATTGTGGACTGCGCGAGCCCTGTTTCGCTTCTGTCCATCCAGGAGGTCTTTTTCATGATGTCCCGCGTCTTGAGCTGCGCGACGCTCGGTATAGAGGCGTATGTCGTCCGCATCGAGACCGATCTCGACAACCAGCTCCCCCGATTCTCCGTCGTCGGCCTGCCCGACAACGCCGTCAAGGAGAGCCGGGACCGCGTGGTCGCCGCCATCCAGAACTCCGGCCGCTTTTTTCCGAACCGGCACGTGACCGTCAATCTGGCGCCCGCAGATATCAAGAAGGAAGGGTCTGCGTTCGACCTTCCGATCGCGATCGGGATTATTGCGGCCCACACCCGTTCCATGCCGTCCGAGGTTCTTTCCAACTATGTTTTCCTGGGCGAGCTCGCTTTGGACGGGATGATCCGGCCGGTCAAGGGCGTGCTGCCCATGGCCGTCGAGGCGCGCAAGTCGGGCTTCGAAGGGATGATTCTTCCGAAGGAAAACGCGAAAGAGGCGGCGATCGCAGGGGGGCTGAACGTCAGGCCGGTCGGGGACCTGATCGAGGTCCTCGATTTCCTGGAAGGCTACGGATCCTTAGGGACGGCAGACGTGGACGTGGACGCGGTCTTCCGGCAGGCCATCGACTATCCGATCGATTTCAGAGACGTGCGAGGCCAGGAACACGCCAAACGGGCGCTGACGGTCGCGGCGGCGGGCGGCCACAACATCATCATGGTCGGACCCCCCGGTTCGGGTAAGACGATGCTCGCAAGGCGAATCCCGACGGTCCTTCCCGACCTCGTCCTGGATGAAGCCCTCGAGGCGACGAAGATCTACTCCGTCGCAGGCCTGCTGCCCCCGGATACGCCCCTGGTCGCCGCCCGTCCTTTTCGATCGCCCCATCACACGATTTCGGATGCCGGATTGATCGGCGGCGGCAGCTATCCCCGGCCTGGCGAGGTCTCTCTGGCACATCACGGCGTGCTCTTTCTGGACGAACTTCCGGAGTTCAAGAAAGGCGTGCTCGAGGTCCTCCGGCAGCCATTGGAAGATGGGCTCGTGACCCTTGCCCGGGCCGCCATCACCCTGTCCTACCCCGCTCAATTCATGCTCGCCTGCGCGATGAATCCCTGCCCCTGCGGTTACCACGGCGATCCGAACCAGAGGTGCACCTGTGCGGCCTCGGCGATTCAGCGCTACATGTCCCGGATTTCAGGGCCGTTGATGGACCGAATCGACATCCACATCGAGGTCCCGGCCCTGAACTACCGGGAGCTGTCGGGCGGTGCCCAGGGGGAATCTTCGGAGGCGGTACGCGAGCGCGTCAATGCCGCGCGGCAGCTCCAGCTTCACCGCTTCCGCGACAGGGAGCATCTTTTCTGCAACGCGCATATGGGACCCCGGGAGATCCGGGAGACCTGCAGGGTGGGCGGCAAAGGGGAAGAGCTCCTGAAGATGGCCATTACAAAACTCGGATTGTCCGCGAGGGCGTATGACCGGATCTTGAAGGTGAGCCGAACGATCGCCGACCTGGAGGAGGAGACGGAGATCAACCCTCAACACGTTGGCGAGGCGATTCAATACAGGAGCTTGGATAGAAATCTGTGGGCCTGAGAAGAGAGGCCATATGCTCGACGATTGACTTGACGCACGGAAGCAAAACGATCGGGAGCCACGATTCCGTTGCGCAACGGAGTAAGAATCTGTACAAAAACAGGTCATGTGTACAGCCAGGTCATGTGTACAGCGTTGATAGACGGAAGATACGGAGAGTGGAGGCCAGTTGTGCCAGGCGTGGGTGCGTTCGACGACCCGCCGGCGTACAGGATGAAGTCACGTTTCAGAACTCCGGCAACCCCATCGTCATCATCGTAGCCTTTGTCGAGACTCGAGTGATGCAGACGATACACCCTTTTTTCAGGCCGTTCAACGACAATGCCATCCAGGGTTTCCAGAGCGATGGTCTTGTCGTGCGTGTTGGCTGCAGTCACGACGATCGACAACGGGCACCCCGCCGGTCCGTCAACACACTGCGCTTGGTCCCTCGTTTTCTCCTGTCTACAGGGCTTGGGCCGGTGGCGTCGCCTCCCAAGGGCGCCTTGGTGATCGCGCCGTCGAGAGCTTGCCACTTCCAATCGATACCCACAGCTTTGTCGTAGTCTATCAGCACTTGTTGCCACGCTTGGGAAAACACCCCGGATCGCACCCATTTGCTGAACCGGGCGTGCACGGTGGATGCAGGCCCATACAGCTTGCGGGAAAGGGCGTGCCACTGGCAACCCGTGCGCAGCACGTAGAGGATCCCGTCGAAGATCTGTCGGTTAGGACGGGGAGGACGCCCTACGATGCCGGCTGCTTTCTCTGAGCCCGGCACCGGTGCGATCAACGCCCGCAACTCGTCCGGGACATTCCACAGCGTTTCCAATTGGGTCTTGGTGGCCATAGCTCCTCTCCCCTGATACGAGCAGGGAAGACAAAGAGATTATAGGCCTGCCTGCGCCAAGCTGCGCGCGGCAGGCAGGTCACCAAGGCCTAACTGTGCAGGTTTCCGTACAGGTTCTTAATAAAGAGTTGATTCGTGACGGGCCCTTGCTGAGGAGTCGCGGTGTCGTCCACGGGCGGGCCCGCGATCCGGTGTGCAGGCCTCTTACGACGTCAGGCGGGTCTTCCCGGACGCTCTCTCCACCGTCTCTGCCAGCCAGGCGTTGAGGCTCTTTCCCTCTGCTCTGGCAGCTGCGGTAGCCGCCCGGTGAACCTCCGGAGGAACTCGAAGGGGAATCCTTCCGGAGAAGGGCTTGTCCGGCTTCCGGTTTCTCTCAGCACAAACGGCCAGGTACTCATCGACGGAACCCTTGAAGGCCTTTCGCATCTCCACGACCGACTTTCCTTGGAAGGTGATAACATCCCGGGTGTCGACGACCTCGCCGTGGAAGATGCCGGCCTCATCGTCAAAGGTCACGGTTGCTCGGTATCCGTTGTACTCCATCATGGCTGTCCGGTCTCGTCCTCCGGGTTGATCCCGGCTTCCGTCAGGAGCTTTCGCATGGAAACGACGGCTCCCTTGTCGGTTTCTTTCCGTGGGTGGGGTCGGTGAAAGATCGCAATCACATCGTTGAATTCGACAGCGACTCGCGAACCGGCTCGCTCCTCGATATCAGCATCGCAGGCCACCAGCAGCAGCTCGATATCAGTCCAGTGGATTCCCGATTGGGTGTTCCGTTTGAATATCGCTTCCAGAGTCCTGCGATGTTTCTTTCTCACACGATAATGATATTAATAAATGATATCATCGTCAAGCCCTTACCCTCTCCCGCCGAGCTTGGCGCAGGTCACCCGAACTCGTACACCTCCTTGCCGCGCGCCTGTCGCAAAGGCGCTGGCGGGTTCAACGACTCTTTAACGCGAATCTGGTACATTTCTGAAAATGACGCACAACCGACATTGGAGTGACCTCGTTTTCGTGGACAGTTTAGGATTTGGGATTCAAAGCCCTTCTTTCGTAGTTGATCGGTGAGAGATAGTCATGAAAACGCTACGCGAGTGGCTGGGATCAGGAAAGGCGTCTCCCGTAGAGACGGCCGTTCGTGCTATCTGGACCATAACGCCTGAGCACGCGGCACTTGTCAAGCTGCTCTTGCGCAAAGTACTTGGAAAGCTCCTGCGTCATAAGCTGCTGCTTCCGGGTTTTGGCGATGAAACATAGGGAGAGGGCTTGTCCACTTTACGTTGGGCAGCCACCCGGCTTTTTCGCGCGTTTCCTGATGATGCGGATGCGATCGTGCAGTCATTCGCTCGCGCGTCCGACCGGGTAGGCCTCGTATCCGGTTTCTGTCCATCGGGTCGCGGTTTGCCCCACGCTTCCTTCAGACCCCGCCTCGCAACGACGCCCTTGCGCCTCGCCAATCCTTCCCCGCCGTCAGGCTGGATAGAGGACTCGCACCTCCAGGCTGTCAAAAGAACAGGCACGGCCACGAGGCCGTGCCTGTTCCGAAATCGTTCAAAAAGACCGACTCGTCAACGCCCGAGTTGATAGGTAACCGCCATCTTGAACCGCCGGCCCTTGGGATCGTGCGTGAAGCCGTCGTAGGCTTGCTCGATGTTCACCAGAGGGGGCCTGGTATCGAGCAGGTTCATCCCCGAAAGCGCAATGTCGACCCCGTTGGCCAGGTTCCACAGAAAGCTCACGTCCCAGGTGACGAACGGGTCGATGGTGCCGAACAGCCTTTTAATCTCAGCATTACTGGACCCCATTGACCCCCGGTCCTCGTACGACGAAATGTAGTTCAGGTAGCTCACGAGGCTGTGGGTTTTCCAGTGATAGCCCGCCGATGCCCGGCCCTTGAACTTGGGAAGCGAGGTCGCAATGGGATTGCCGAAGTTCAGGTAGCCGGCAGCGTCCGCCTCCTCCTGGAGCACCAGATCGCCGTGCCTCAGGGCCTTTGTCTCGTACGCCAGCGTATAGGTGCCGTCCAGACTGGCCGTGAACTGCCCCTGTCCCGCCCGCGCCCGCGTGCCCAGATGCAGGTCGAATCCCGAGGTCTTGACCCCCGGCCAATTGACGATATCGACTTGCACCCGCTCGAGCTCCGAGGCCGCGCACGTGCCGGTGCCGATCCCGTCCGGGCAGACAATGAATTGCTTCAGGGCGTCCTTATTCGCTTCATCGGCATATAGGGCGGTAATGGCCCCGTGCGGCATGGAGCCGATGACATCACTGAAATCGTAGCTCCAGTAGTCGAATGTCGCTTCAAAGCCCGCCTTTGTGATCAGGGCGAAGCCCGTGTTATAGGTAAATGCCTGTTCGGGTTTGAGGTCCTTGCTCCCGAATCGGTCCACCGTCTGGTAGGCGCCCGTCTCATTGATCCACTCGAGCGTCGAAAGCGGGCTTTCATTCACATCGTCCAGCGCTGGCGTGCGAAACGTCGTCTGCACCGAGCCGCGCATGAACAGGGAGTGGGTCGGGGATTGCGAAAGCTGCGCGCGCCAGCCGAGCTTGGGATCGAAACTGCTCGCCACGTCGTGGAACTCGTAGTTCGCGGCGAGTTGCACGTCAAAACGCTCTCCCAGGCTCAGGGGAATCTCGGCGAAGAAGCGATGCACCGTCTGAGACTCATCATAAGGCCGATTCACATTGGTGAACGCATAGGGGCCGAACATGTCCTCTGCCGAGCAGCTCTTATCGCCCACAACCGGGCAGGGGTTGACGGTCACGTCGCCGGGATTGTTGGGATCGCCGCTGGCATTGAACAGACGGAACTGGTAGCCGGCCGCGTAGCTGGCGACGTCCTCGATCCAGGTTCCGGTCAGCGTCGCATCGGCGACCAGCAGATCCGCGGTGCTCTGCAGATCGACTTCCTGATTGAGCCACTGCCGCAACTGGGCGCTGTTCGCAAGGCCGGCGCGGTAATCGGGATTCGCCTGGGTTGCAAAACTCGCGCCATGTTGATCCGCGAACTCGATTGCATTGCTGAAGGGGTTGTAGTACTGGCAGTCGCCCTGACCCGCCACCTGGCCGTTGAGCGCGCCGAGCCGCATCCCGGCAAGGGACGTGGGATCCGCCAAGACGCCGACGCCGCAATTCGGCCCTCCAAAACCGCGGAAGCCGAGGAATATCCGCTCGATGTACACCCCCGGCAGGTTGTAGTTGCCCTCGGTGCGGGAATAGGACAGACCCAGGTCGAAATGGGTCTCTCGATCGCCGAATGACGCAAAGTCGCCATTCGCGGAAGCCGCCACGCGCCACGTGCGGGAGTCGCGGTCCAGCGTGCGCCCGGGGCCCGAGTTGCCGAACGGGCGGCCGTTGAAATACCAGTTCTCGCCGCCTTGGCATTCGTCGTAGTAGAGGTCGCCGGGCCCGGCACCGTTGTCCTCGCAGAAGGCCTGCCGGCCCGGGTGGCCGGGCGCGACCTCCTGGATACTCGTGTCTGTCAGGGGGAAGGGAGGGTACGAAGGGGTCGTGTACCAGTCGTCAATCCTGGCCTCGGCCCACAGGCCCTCGAAGTGATACTCCGTGCCATTGTCCAGCGCACCGTTGATCTCGGCAAAAGCGCGGGTATGGCTCATGTCCTCGATCAGATTCTCATACTGCTGATAGCGGAAGCGGCACGTCCAGGATTCCCGGAAGCCGCCAAACGGCTCGCAAAGAGGGGCGTGGATGGCAGCGGTCCACGGGGCCGGAGCGCCAACGGCGAAGGTGCCCGGGTTCCCCAGGCTCGACCATCCGAGGCGCTGCCCGCTGCCGTGCCACGGCTGCAGCAGGTAGTCCCTTTCGGTGGCCGGCAACTTTTGGCGTCCCCTCCATTCCGCGGCAACAACCGCGTGGGCCCTGCCGAGCTTCCCGCCCCATATCGCGCCGGCGTTGGTATCGCCCGCACCGGCGAAATAGTCGTGGGCAGCCGAGACTTCAAAACCCTCGAAGTCGTGGCGGGTCAGGAAATTGGCCACGCCGGTCACCGCATCCGAGCCGTAGATGGCCGAGGCCCCCTCCTTGAGCACCTCGACCCGGTCAACGGCGATGGCGGGGATGACATTGACATCGACGAAGCGACCGCCGATCAAGCGGGCCGGGACATAGGTCTGGCGGCGGTTGTTGATCAGCACCAGGGTGCGCGAGGCCCCCAGTCCGCGCAGATTGACGTTGGCAATGCTCTCGGAAAGGGTGGCGGCCTGGTTGGCGTTGTACCAACTGCTCCGCTCGCCGATCACGCCGTGGCTGGCGCTCAGGTTCTTGAAGAAATCAACCGCCTGCGGAGACCCTTGTTCCGCCATCTTTTCCCGGCCGACCACGGTGACCGCATAGGGCAAATTGATGGGCGACTCCTTGAAGGCCGTGCCGGTCACCACCAGCTCATCGAGGTAAAGCGCGGCGGAATCCATCCGCAACGCGATCGGTACGGTCTGCCCGGCAGCCACAACGACCCTAACCTCCACGCTCGCATAGCCGATCAGGTCCGCCACCAGGTCGTGCGTGCCGGGCGGCACGTCGTGGATGATAAAACGGCCTTGCGCATCCGACGCCCCGCCCAGATTCAGGGCTGAAATATAGACCTCCACCCCTTCCAATCCGTCCCCGCTTTCCGCATCAACCACCGTGCCCGTGACGGTTCCGACAGATTGCGCCCGAACCGCATACGCGGGAAAAAACAACGCCGCGCATACCAGAATCGAACTATACCTGCCCAGGAGCTTCATAGGACCTCCTCGTCCAGTCGTTTCAGGCGTCCCGCACACTTGTGCGAATGAGACCTGCCTGTTTTCCTTACTGCAGGGACGGCTTCCATATCCGACGGCCTGATATTCTCATCCGTGCGATTCACGCGTCTCGCTGCGAAGCCCCATCCAGACGGAGATTGCCATTCCCAGGACGACAATGGCGAACGGAAAGCCGGTTGCGAGCGAGGCAGCCTGCAACGCATGCAATCCTCCACCAAGCAGGAGCGCTATGGCGACGACCCCCTCGATCGTACACCAGAAAATACGTTGCGTTACCGGGGCGTCAACCTTGCCGCCGGCTGCAATGGTGTCAACAATCAACGATCCGGAGTCTGACGAGGTAACGAAAAATACGATGGTCAGAAGCATCGCAACAGATGAGAGTAGTGTCGTCATCGGCAGTTTGTCAAACATTTTAAACAATACAATTTCGAGCTTCCAGGCCTCAATATTCTCGGTTACGCCGGTATAGCCCTCAACGATGTGCTGGTAGAACGCAGTGCCGCCAAAGGTACCAAACCACAGTAAACATAGAAGCGTCGGCATCAGGAGCACGAAGACTATGAATTCACGAACCGTGCGCCCCTTTGAAACGCGGGCGATGAACGTGCCGACGAACGGCGCCCAGGCAAACCACCACGCCAGGTAGAACGTCGTCCAGTTGTGCAGGAAGCCGGTGTCTTCCCGCCCGATCCAGTTGCTGAGTGGCACGATCTTCGAGAGATAGCTGCCGAGCACAGCGAACATACCGCTTAGAATGTAGAGCGTCGGACCGAGCAGGATAACAGCCAATAGCAACAGAAACGCGAGAATCATGTTGAACTGGCTGAGACGCTTGATACCGACATCGATACCCGTCAGCACCGATGCCAGCGCGATGGACGTGATCACCACAATCAGCACCACCATGGTGGTGTTGTTCGCGGGAACGTCAAACAGATAGTTGAACCCGGATGCCACCTGTTGAACCCCAAAACCGAGGGAGGTCGCAAGCCCGAACAATCCTGCGAATATGGCGAACGTGTCAACGATATGGCCGGGCCAGCCCCAGATGCGGTCGCCGAACAAGGGGTAGAACGCCGAGCGGATGGTGAGAGGCAATCCCTTGTTGTACGCGAAAAACCCCAGGGCGAGTCCAACGACTCCGTAGATGGCCCAACCGTGCAGTCCCCAGTGGAAGACCGTCGCCGCGATGCCGACGGTCGCGGCCTCCTCTGTTCCGGGGGTAATGCCGAGCGGCGGCTTCTGAAAGTAGTAGACCGGCTCCGCCACCCCGAAAAACAGCAGACCTATGCCCACACCTGCCGCAAAGAGCATGGCAAGCCAAGTTAAATTGGAGTATTCCGGTTTTGCATCCGTGCCCCCCAGGCGCACCTTACCGAGGGGCGATAGAGCCAGATACAGACAAAAAAGCAAGACGAGATCGGCAGCAATCATAAAAAACCAATCGAGGTTCGTCGTAAGCCACTCGCGGGTTTTTTTGAAAACTTCCGTCGTAGCTTCCTGGAAGGCGAATGTCCCAATCACAAAGGCGACAATGGCGATACTGGAAATTACGAACACCGGGGTCATGTAGATATCCAAACCGAATAGCTTGCGGTAGCCCGTGTCATCCAGCAGTTGCGGTTGTTTGCCTTCTACATACATTCGGACATTTTCCTTCCATAAAGCGGCGTCGAGGCAACGCCCGGCGAGTCGAGCCCCGGCGGCTGCGTGCCGCCGGTGAGGAGACGCTGTCGAGTCCGTTACGGCTGAATGGTAACGACGCGGCTGACAAGGCGCCGCGCCCGATCATTGTTGCGTCCCAACGGCGGGGCAGTGGAGATGGCGTTCCTGACGGTCTTCGAGGAGGAGAACATCGAAGACGACCGGCGTACCTGAGCGAACGGGCCGAGACCCCGAATAAAGACGACAGACCGTTCTGCCTGTCGGGGCACTACGCGTCTTCGGCACGCCACCGAAAGTATCACGGCATAGACATCGTTACGGCGCAGATCGAGGGCGCGCGTCAGCGCCTGGGGAGGGGCTCGATGCCATTCTTTATGGCGGGTCAAACGGGTCGGATTTTCCGGCAAGAATGTTGACCCAATTTAACATGGAGCCTTTTCTTTTTCAACGATCTTCTGCACCTTCGTGCGACAAAGCCCAACCAAATGTATTGACTAATCGACTCTTTTTCATTATTTATTAGAGAGTTACCGTTTATTTTTGATATTGGTATTCATCTCATTTCCGGAGGAATGCGCATATTGAATGCCCTGGAGGAACCTCATTCCCTGGCGAATCAAGATCCTTCACTACCACGGCAGGAGGCTTCAGTGAATCGCTATGTAGCGAATCGCTATGTAAAGGTCGTAGGATTGTCCGTAGGACTTTTGGGCATCGGCGCGGTCCTCGGCCTGGTCTTGGGACTGGTCGCCGGCATACTGCTGACTCCCCGGAGCGGCCGGGAATCCCGTGAATTCGTGCGCCGCGGCGTCGGTCAGGCCGTCAGCAGGGGCCGGTCATACGTGGACCGGGTTCGCTGCCGCAATGGCGATGACGCAGAGGAGACGGCTGAGCAATAGACGCTTTGAAGCAACGACGGGCAGGATTCCGGGCGGTACCGTCGGTGTGTCGCCGGCATCGGCCCTGCCCCCCATCCTCTGGCCCGGGGCCTTCGATGTGCCGGGCGTATGCGGACCGTCGCAGCGCCTCGTTCGATTCCTTCCTGTCTCGAAGCCGTAGGCCTGCCTGCGCGTCCCCAACGATCGCGTCCGCACGGCCCTCCCCCGCAGCACAAGCGCGCGCTCGACAATGCGGCGCAGCCCTTTTTGCAAGCGCGGGTGGGGCTGGCGAAGAAAGAAATCAAGGCCGGCGCGTGGGCCCATTGGGGAACGGAGGAGACGGCCGCGCTGGTGGGCGGCGAGACCCGTTTCACCTCGGTGGCGGTGGGCCTGGACGTCTCGGTATCCCTGACTGACAAACTGGCTATCGAAGGAGAATGCTGGACCGGCAGCAATCTCACCGATATACGCGGCGGCATCGGCCAGGGGATCAACCGGGAGACCGGCGAGGAGACCGCCTCCACCGGGGGTTGGGCCCAGGTCGCGATCAAGCCCGCCGACCGGTGGAAGCTCTACGCCGGGGCGACCATAGACGCGCCCGATGAGGAGGCCGTGCCCAGGGGCGGGCGCATCAGGAATCAGGCCTTTTACGTGGTGAGCCGCTACCGGCCCTGGAAGAATTTCCAGGCGGCGGTCGAGTATTTGCACTGGACGACCGAGTACAAGGAACTGGACGACGGGACAGCCAACCGGGTGGATGTCCACTTCAGCTATTATTACTGAGAAGCCGCCGGGCGGCAGTTGAGCTGTCGCCGGGCCTGGAGGATTCGTGGAAAACGGATCCCCGGGAGACGAGGAACGGAATGAGTGTTCACGACAGTGCCGGAGGAGACGGTGACGCGCGGGAAGGCCGGTCTTGACGCGGAGATCGTTGCTTCGTCGCGGCCTTGCCGGGTTGCTGGCGATCTCCTGGGGGAGTTGGAGGAACGCCGGAGCCGAAATAGGAGGATTGGACATAGTTTCAGCAGAGGACCAAAGGAGTGGAGAAGGGTCGGTCGACGATGAGATCGTCCTGGGTATGTCGGCCGCGTTTTCCGGCCCCTCACGGGGTTTGGGCAGCGAGCTCTATCGCGGCGCCAAAGCCTACTTCAGTCACGTCAACGACAACGGCGGTGTCAGCGGCCGCAAGATCGTCCTCAAGCTTTACGACGACGGATACCAGCCTGACCCGTGCGTTCAGAACACCATGAAGCTCATGCTGGAGGACCGCGTGTTCCTGCTTTTCGGCTACGTGGGGACGCCGACCGTGACCCGCGTGCTGCCCCTGTTGAAGAAGTTTCAGGACGAGCGGGTCTACCTGTTCTTCCCCTTTACCGGTGCTCAGCCGCAAAGGGAGCCTCCGTACGGTGACTTCGCCTTCAATCTCCGGGCGTCCTACCGTCAGGAGACCGCCGGCCTCGTCGATAACTTCGTTCGGGCCGGAAGAAGGCGCATCGCCGTGTTCTATCAGGCCGACGCGTACGGCCGGAGCGGATGGGCGGGTGTGAGGGCGGCCCTGGAGGCGCACGGCGAGAAACTCGTCGGCGAGGCAACCTACCGCCGCGGACAGAGGTTCACCGGCAGCATGAGGCGGCAGGTCGAAATCCTGAAGGCCGCTTCGCCCGACGCAGTGATCTGCATCGGGTCGTACGCCGCGTGCGCCGGCTTCGCGCGCGACGCCGTTGACCTGGACCTTCGGGTCCCGATGGCCAACCTCTCTTTCGTGGGGAGTGAGAACCTCCTCCAGTTGCTCACCGAGGCCCGGGACGACGCCGAGCCCTATACGCGGCTGCTGGTCAACTCCCAGGTCGTTCCCAGCTACGAGAATACTTCCATTCCGGCGGTGCGGGAGTATCGCGAGCTGATGGCGCGCTACGATCCCGAGGTCCCCGGGGAGCTTGTCAAGGAGCCCTACAGCCCATTCCCGCAGAGCTTCGTCAGCCTGGAGGGCTTTCTCGACGCCAAGCTGATGACCGAGATTCTGCGGCGTCTGGGAGGAGCGCCCGACAGGGCCAGGCTGGAGGCGGCGGTCTTCTCGGTGCGGGACTTCGACCTCGGGATCGGCGAAGAGGTCTCTTTCCGGCCCGACCGCCGACAGGGGCTCCAAACCGTCTACTATACCGTCGTGCAGGACGGCCGCTTCGTGACCCTGGACGACTGGCAAAGCTGGCTCTCGTGAAATGAAAATCCAGAAGCTCTTTCAGAAAACCCGGTTCGGCATCTTCGCGCTCTTCGGGATGATCGTCCTGTCAACGTCCGCTTTGTGTATCTACACCGTTGACACTCAGCTGTCGGCGGAGTACGAGACCAACAGCAGGAACATCGCGAAGAGCATCGCCGACTCCAGCGTGGACATCCTTCTGAACAGGAACCTGGCGACGCTGCAGTCGCTGATCGACCAGTTCGTCGAGATTCAGGGCATCCGCTACATCTACATCACCAGCGAGACAGGCGAATATCTGGCTCATACCTTCGTACCCGGCATACCCGAGCAGATCCTCGCAAGCGATCCGTCCAGCACCGAGCCGGTGGAGCGAAGCATCCCGGGCATGGGCGATTTCATCGAAGTCGGCAGCCCGATCCTCGCCGGCGTCGCCGGCACGGTACACGTGGGCATGGATATGGACATCGTTGCGCTCAAGATTCAGCGAGCCATCGGCCAGCAGGTCATCCTCATCTGCATTTTTCTCGTCGTTGGCGTCCTGGCTTCGACCTGGCTGGTCAACCTGGCCGCAAAACCGCTGGGAGGGCTTCTTGCCTACGCCGTGGCGTTGGCCGGTGACCGGACGAAGGACAGGGCGCCGGACGACGCGCTCCTGGTCCGCGACGATGAAGTCGGGGATCTGGCTCGCCTCTTCCGTCACGTTTCCGGACATTCGTCCGGTTCGGAGGGGTCCGGGGCGCCGCCTGTGAGCGCTCGGTAGCGGGAGGAGCGGTGGATGCGCATTCCTCGAAACGCCATCGCACTCTTCTGCACGGTGCTGCTGGTCTGCTTCGGCACGGTGTACGCGTGGAGTTTCTTCCAGACGATGCTGGTAAGGCAGGCTGGCTGGACCCATACCGAGACAGCCTGGGCCTTCAGTATCGCGATCTTCTCGCTTGGCGTATCAGCGGCCTGGGCGGGAAACATGCTGCCCCGGTCGGGTCCGAGGCGGCTTGCGGTGGCCGGCAGCATCATGTTCTCGATCGGCTACCTGATCGCGGGCGCGGCGCTTCATCTGGATTCCATACCGCTCTTCTATCTGGGTTACGGGGTGATCGGCGGCGCGGGAATCGGGCTGGGCTACGTGACGCCGGTCGCGACCGTGGCGAAGTGGTTTCCCGACCGCAAGGGGCTGGCCACCGGCATTGTGGTGATGGGCTTTGGCGTGGGGGCGTTTCTTCTGAGCAAAGGTCTGGCGCCCTTGCTCATCGTGCAGGCCGGCGGGCAGCTGCCGCTCGTCTTCATATGGCTTGGCGTCGTATTCGCTTGCATTCTGCTTCCCTGCAGCCTTGCCCTGAGCGATCCCCCGGCGTCCGCGTCTTCCACCGCCGCCGCGGATGAATCCCCGGAATTCAGCGAGCCGGAGCTCGCCCGCACGTACCTGCGCACCACCCAGTTCGTCATCATGTGGATCGTCTTCTTCTTCAATATCGCCGCCGGGATCTCGGTGATCAGCTTCCAGTCGGAGCTCGTTCAGGAGATCTGGGGCCTGGCGGATACCACGATCGAGCCGACGACGCTTGCCGAATACGGCGCGACGCTCATTGCCGTCAGCTCGATCTGCAACGGGTTGGGGCGCCTCTTCTGGGGATTGCTTTCGGACCGCTTCGGCCGGGTCACGATTTTCAGGGTGCTGCTTGCCAGCCAGATGGTCGTCTTCGGGGTTCTCATGACGGAGACCAATCCCTGGGTTTTCTCCGTCCTGGTCTGTTACGTCCTGCTCTGCTTCGGGGGTGGATTCGCGACGATGCCGCCCTTCGTTCTCGACGTTTTCGGCACCAGGAAGATGTCCACGATCTACGGCGCGGTCCTGACGGCGTGGGCCGCCGCCGGGATCTCCGGACCACTCTACGTAGGATATCTGAAGGACGTGTATCCCGACAGGGCCGTCATGTATTGCTTCCTCATCGGGATCCTCATGCTCGGCGCCGGGTACCTGTTCTCCTACCTGCTGAACGACGGCCGGATTCGCCTGGGCCGGCCGACGCTGGAGGGCACGCTTCACCGGTATGGGATTCCGGTGCCGGGGAAGGTCTGACATCCTTCGGGGCGTCTGATCCGGCCATCCACACCTGACAGCCAACGAGGATGATGATCGTGCCCGTGCTGGCCATGACGCACTTCCATGCCGCGGGGTCAACCGAGCACCGTCAGCCGGTAGACGCCCGTCGACGCCACTGCCACGCGCCTCACGAGCGCCCTCTCGCGACGACCGGAAAGCCACCCTTCACCATATACAATACACCAACGTCCCTTCCACCTCGAGGGGCCGATTCGAAATCGCCTTGAGCCGCCAACAGAGAGGTGTTCGATGGCCAGCCGTATCCTGGACAGGATTGACGCACCGAGTGACCTCAAGGCGTTGAACCACGGAGAGTTGGCGCAAGTCGCGCGGGAGGCGCGAGACACCATCATCTCCGTGATCACCGAGCGCGGCGGTCATCTGGCTTCCAATCTGGGCGTGGTCGAGCTCACCCTGGCGCTGCACCGCATGTTCGACAGCCCCACGGACCGCATCGTCTGGGACACCACCAACCAGCTCTACACGCACAAGCTGGTGACGGGACGCCGCAACGAGTTCAAGGACATCCGATTGGAGGGCGGGCTGTCAGGGTTCGGAGAGCCGAGCGAAAGCCCGCACGACACACTCTGCGCGGGGCACGCCGGCACGGGACTTTCCATCGCCCTGGGCATCGCGCAAGGCGCGGTGAACCGACAGACGGACTCGTGGACGATCGCGGTGGTCGGGGACGGGGCGATGACTTCCGGCTCGAGCTTCGAGGCGTTGAACAACATCGTGCATCTCAACCCTGAAAAGCTGATTGTGGTCCTCAACGACAACGGGATGTCCATCTCCGAGAACATCGGCTTCCTCACCAACTGGCGCAAGCGTCTGATTACGCACCCGCAGTATCACGCGATGATCAGGCGTATGACCGCTCTTTCGAAGCGGGTGCCCACGGGCGATCTGATTTACCAGCTTGTCAAAAGGCTCAGTGACGGGGTAGAAAGTGTCATCCTGCCCACGATGTTCTGGAAAGAGATGGGTTTTCAATACCTGGGACCCGTGGACGGGCACGACTTCAAGCAGCTCGAAGACACACTTCGGCAAGCCAAAATATCCACCGGCTTCGTGCCTCTGGTACATGTCGTTACGCATAAGGGGCACGGTTATGAACCTGCCGAGGACGATCCCGTCAAGTTTCACCAGCCAAGCTCGCCGTTGGGAGACGCGTCGGGAGCGCCCACTTACTCAAAGGTGTTTGCCCGGACACTCACACGCCTCATGCGCGAGGACGAATCCGTCGTCGGCATCTCTGCGGCGATGCTCGAGGGCACGGGGCTGGCGGAAGTGCGGAACGAATTCCCGGACAAAGTCTTCGATGTCGGCATCGCGGAGCAGCACGCCGTCAGCATGGCGGCGGGGATGGCATCCGCCGGACTCACCCCCTTCGTCTCGATCTACTCCACGTTCCTCCAGCGGGCGTTCGATCAGGTGGTGCACGACGTCTGCTTGCAGAACCTGCCCGTGACGCTGATCGCCGATCGTGCGGGCATCGTCGGAGAGGACGGCAAGACGCACCACGGCGCGTTCGACATCTCATACCTGCGGTGTCTCCCCAACGCCGTCGTCGCGGCGCCGATGGACGAAAACGATTTACAACATCTCGTCTATACCGCCTATAGACACCAGGGACCCTTCGCGATCCGCATCGCCAGGGGAACCGCCACGGGCGCGCCGCTCGACAGCGACCTCAAGGAGCTGCCGCTGGGCAAGGGCTATGTTGTCAGGGAGGGACGCGATGTCGTTGTCTTCGGTCTGGGCAAGCCTGCCGACGCAGCCGTGCACGCAGCGGAAATGCTTGCCGAGTATGGTATCGACTGCGGCGTCGTGAATCCGCTCTTCGTGAAGCCGTTCGATGGGGAGCTGCTGCTGAACGCAGCCCGCAGCGTCGGGCGTATCGTCACCGTGGAGGAAAATGTGCTTGCCGGAGGGTTCGGCTCCGCCGTACTCGAAGCCCTCACCGAGGCCGGACTGGGGGATGTATCGGTGCATCGCATCGGCATGCCCGATTCCTTCATCGAGCACGGCACTGCGGCCGACCAAAGACATCGGCTGCAACTGGACGCACAGGGCATTGCCCGGCAGGTGCTGAGCGTCTTCTTCCCTGACGCCGCGCGGCATCATCGCAGCGATGCCGATTCGGAAGCAGGGGCAGGAGCATAGCAGGTTGCCGCCATGTGAGTCAGCAATTGATATACTTTTACTCGCTTTCTGCAATATCCACGAGAAGTTCACGCCCATGCAACGGCTGTATCGGCCGATTGTTGTCATGGACAATGGCTTCAAATGCGGCGATTTGCACTTCAGACAGTTCAATGGGTGTTGTTAGCACAAACCATTTGACGCCTTCCGAACAAGGCGGGGTAGTCAACGAACCATCGTAGCGATAGGCGTGCCTCGCGCTCGGCAACAAATCGTCGGCATTCATGGTGACATGCTCAATGCGTTTCACTTCGCCCGGGGCGCCTGGCAAATGCGCCCATAGAGGATTAAATGCGGCATGGTCGCTACCGTGCTCAATTAGCACCCCAATTACAGCCAACGTGCCATCCTTATTTTTGTGAACGAGGTGCATCTCCATATCAAATGGTTTGCCGGCCATCGTATGTTCGCCTGGCGCGTGGAAATGGAATTGCAGAAGTTCATACCTTGTGCCATCAACCTCAACCCAGTTTTCTTCAGTGGACGCGACTTCAATCGTGTGGCCATTATTGCGGATATTCAGGGCTGTTGGCCGGTAGTTGAAGACGAGAGCAGGAAGCTTTGCCGACGTGGGGATTACAAGGCCGATCGGAGATTGGCGCGTCCCCTCGGCACAAAGGACGTATTCCGGGCTTAGCCGGCCCCAAACGTCCGGCCCGTTCTCTGCTTCGTAGCCCCACGCTACCTTCTCTGTTTGGGATGGCGCATGCTCTGACGTTGCACAGCTATTCGTGCATATAACAATCATGCAAATTCCGATGATCGTTTTGAGTTTGCTCATTTTTCTCTCCTTCTGCGGATAGGGTGGCACACCGCCACAAACTGCACTCTCTTTCAGATCTACATCGAATTTCACAATGAGAAGGATATTGTCCTTCGAGAGGCGACATGATGGATCCAACGAGCCACGAAGTCCTTAAACAGGAAATCCATAGTCGCATACAGGATGACTACCGTCTCCTCCAAGAGCTGCGAGCAGAAGTTAAGCCACTTCGGACCCAGGTGCGACGAATCCAGCCCCGAGAGACCACCTCGATCTCACTCGTGGGTACGGACGGCGGGAACAACCGGGTTCAGTTCGATCCGTTTCTCATTCAGCTTGTCCGAGTCGTAGACTCCAGCAACAATGAGTATTGCCTCGAGGCCGTAACGCCTTCCACTAGCGTCCGAAACCTTGGTGCCGAGCAATTTGATTCCGCTGGCAGGCCACAGACTCCCGTTGGCAAGCTCATGGACGCACTGGGCGTTGGAGACGACCTGACGAAACTCAGTCACATGATTCGCCTGAATGACGACGATCGTCCTACGAGCCCCTCCTGGGTGCAAGTTTATTGAGAGTTAATGGAATGGGCGGTGCTGTTGAGCTTAATTCAGGATAAGGACTTTGGGACGGACACAATCATCGTTTGTGACGGCCTGCTCCGCAGCAAGGTCTTTGCCGAGGATCTGTTTCGTCGCTATCTGAAACACCTTGAGGAAGCGATCAGTCGACAGCGGTCGAACAATCGACGCCGAATCTACCTCGTGGGCTTGGCAAAACGTAGCAAGGTGCTTGACCGATACCGTTTGGCAATGGCTCTGGAGAACGTCCTTACGACTGAGTATCCTGCTTACTTATCCGTACCGCACGGTCTTGAGGAGGCGGCTTACGTTTGGTCTGAATACGCTCGAGGTGACGACGAGGAACTGCCAGGCAGAGAGATCAATAAATTCACAGAGCGACCCGTTACTATGAGACGGTGCTACAACCAGGCATCGGTACCGTGAGGCTTGGAGACGCTCGGACTGCTAAGGCTTTCTCTTGTGCGCCACGAAACGTTGGGTGGTTTATCACGTCACCTCCCTACTACGGGATGCGGACCTACGTGCCTGACCAATGGCTGAGGTTGTGGTTTTTAGGTGGGGGAGACCAAGTAGGTTATGGCCAGGAAGGTCAGCTGCAACATGGGAGTCCTGAGATGTTCGCTGCTGACCTTCACCGTGTGTGGCGGCATTGTGCCAAGAGAGCCGCTCCGCAGGCCCGTCTTGTAATCCGCTTCGGCGGCATAAACGACCGCCACGCTGATCCCATGGAGATTCTCCAACTCTCGCTCCGGGACTCAGGATGGCGGATTCAAACTCGTATCGCGGCTGGCACGGCACGCAGTGGACGTCGTCAAGCCGATAGCTTTTCTCGCAGCCAAACGACACCTCGGGATGAGTGTCGACCTTTGGGCAACGAAGGAATAACCAAAATCTGCATAATGTGGTTAATAGTGTGGGTTGAGCAGTAGACGTCCTTCATCCGGCTGAACAGTCCCACCACACCGTTTTCCGCCCTGGTGCCTAGCTAGCCTGAATAATTCATAAATTTGCTGAAAATTTCCATCATTTTATGTAGAACAATCAGTGATCCAATTTGAGCTGAAAAACTTTGTTTGGGTGCAATAGCTGGAAAGCCCAGTATGTACGCAGATTTTTCAGATTTCACGAGTGATTCGGGCTGGATGTCATCGCGGCCGTGGCGTTTCGGCTCTCCAGCTGCTTCCGCGTTCCTCCTCCCCGGGGGTTGGGGCCCTCTGTGGGACGGGGTCAGGTGCGGGGGCGGATGTGGGAACGGATGGAAATTCGCGGCGTGGGGGCGGGTCCCGCAGGCGGCATCAGGCGGGGGGAGGAGTTCATTCCTTTCGCGGCGCCAATCGTTTCCAGTGAGGCTGAGTCGCCACGGCCCGAGCCTCCCCGGCGTTTGAGGGGCCTGCCTGCGCCGCGTTGGGCGCGGCAGGCAGGCGCCCTTCTTTTGTCACCTTTTCTTGGGCGGCAAGAAAAGGTGAGTATGAGTGACTTTCCTAACCTTTTTTATGAATTATTCAGGCTTAGAGCCTGTACAAAAATAGTAATGAATTTCTCACGGGCGGGCGAGCCGCCCGTGGCACACGTGATTTAGACCTTATGTATTGAGATAGAGAATGAACCGGGACAGAAGGGACCGGTCAGGAGAACCCTCGACTCAACTATGAGGCGCCAAAAAATGGGCTGACCCTCGACGCCGTGGCACGCGTGAGGGAATAGGGCAAGACATAACAGTGTGCCACGGCGTTTGGCGATTGAGGCGAATCCTGTTTGTGCTGAATCTGTCGATGATTCAGAGTGACGGAGACTGCGCGGGCGGGGCGCCGTCTGTGGCACAGGTGAAGGAATAGGGTAAGACATACCGTCTTCCACCGGCAGCTTGCTGCCGGTGGAAGACGACGAGCGAATTTTGTAATACTTAAGCAGAGACATTTCCCATATCACAACCCCATCGAATGGGAGATCCGAAACAAGGTGAGCATAGCGCAATGAGGACATTATACGCCGGTAGCTTCGTGGCGGTGCTGCTGGCCACCCGGACCGCGGCGTTCGCGCAAACCGAGTTCCACCTGCAATACGGCATGCACAAGAATCCATTCTCGACAAGCCGGACAGCAACCTTTATTGTTACCGTGCAACAGGCTTCGGAGTGGAGATATGGTGACAGCTTCTTCTTTCTCGACTACCTGGATGACGGCGGAAACGACGGCTTCAACGACAGAGATTTCTATGCCGAGTGGTATCCGACCCTGAGTTTGGGCAAGCTGGCGAACAGGGAATTGCGCGTCGGCGCAATCAGGGATTTCGCCCTGATTGCCGGGGTCAACGTGGGCGGCGACGCCAACGTCGTGAAGTACCTGCCCGGTGTGAGGGCCTCCTGGAGCGTATCGAGATTCCTGTTCCTGAATACGGACCTGACGGCCTATATCGACGACAATACCGGCGTCGCGGGTGACGGTGCCCCCAAGACCGGCAACAGCTTCATGTTCGACGTCAGCTGGGCCTTGCCCTTCGAGGTTGGCAGTCAGTCTTTGGCCGTCGTGGGCCATGCCGAGTACCTGGGCAGCCGTACGAACGAACTCGGTGAAGACGTCAAGGGGTCGATTCTGGCTCAGCCGCAGTTCGTCTGGGACCTGGGCAAGGCGGTTGCGGGAGCGCCCCGTCAGTTCATGGTCGGCATCGAGTATCAGTACTGGCGTAACAAGCTCGGAACGGACGAAGATGAGAGCACGGCCCAGTTGCTGCTGGTATGGCGCCTCTGAAGAGGTGATCGTGTACCGGATTGCGAGGGATGGATGGCTTTGGAAACGACGCACGTAAATGAAAACATCCGCTACGAGCCGGATGAACAGCCCCCCCACCTGGTCGCCGCCGGGGTCGGCTTTCAGGCCGCGGCGGTCGTCCTGGCGCCGGTGGTGCTCGGCACGGTCATTATCGTCCGGGCGGCCGGCCAGGCGGAGAGCTACCTGTTGTGGACCGTTTTCGCGGCGCTGGTGATCAGTGGCGTGAGCACGGTTCTGCAGGCGGTCCGGATCGGGCGGATCGGGGCCGGGCACGTGCTCGTCATGGGCACCTCCGGCGCCTTCATCGCGGTCTGCATCACGGCGCTGGCGAAGGGCGGACCGGCCCTGATGGCGAGCCTGATCGTCGTTTCGTCGCTGTTTCAGTTTGCCCTGGCCGCACGGCTTTCGCTACTGCGCCGGATCATCACGCGGGTCGTCTCCGGAACGGTGATCATGCTGATCGCCGTCACCGTCATGCCGATCATTTTCGGCTTGCTGACGGATGTGCCCGACGGCACGCCGCCGGCCGCGGCCCCGGTTGCGGCCGGGGCGACGCTCGCTGCCCTTGTGGTGCTGGCGTTGCGCGCCCCGGCGGCCTGGCGGCTGTGGGCGCCGCTCATCGGCATCGCGGTGGGCTGCGCGGTGGCCGCCCTCTTCGGACTGTACGACATGAGTTCCGTAATCGAAGCCCCCTGGATCGGTCTTCCCGGCAACGCCTGGCCGGGATTGGACCTGGCGCTGGGTGCGGAGTTCTGGGCGCTGCTGCCGGCGTTCGTGGTCGTGACCCTGGTAGGCGCGATTGAGACCATTGGCGACGGCGTTGCCATTCAACGGGTCTCGCGGCGCCGCCCCCGGGCAACCGATTTTCGCCTGGTGCAGGGCGCTCTCAACGCCGATGGGGTGGGCAACCTGCTGTCCGGGCTCGTCGGGACGCCCCCCAATACGACCTACTCCACCAGTATATCGCTCGCCGAGCTCACCGGGGTCGCCGCGCGTCGCGTCGGGGTGTATATCGGGATCGTCTTTGTGGTACTGGCCTTATCGCCCAAGGTGACCGCCCTCCTGATCGCCATTCCCAACCCCGTGGCAGCGGCCTATGTCACCCTGCTCATAGGCCTGCTCTTCGCGCAGGGCATGAAGCTGGTCGTCGAGGACGGCCTCGATCACCGGAAGGCCGCGGTGGTGGGGCTGTCGTTCTGGATCGGCGTGGGCTTTCAGAGTCAGGCGGTCTTCGCGGATCTATTGGGCGGGACGTGGGGAACGTTGCTCGGCAACGGCATGACCGCCGGCGGTCTTGCGGCGATTGTGCTGACCGCGTTCATGGAGATGACGGCTCCGCGGCGGCGGCGCCTGGAGGTCGAGCTGGACGTCGCCGCGCTGCCCGGAATCGAGGCGTTCCTACGCGCCTTTGCCGCAAAGCTCGGATGGAACGACCCGGCGACCGGGCGGTTGTGCGCCGCGGGGGAGGAGACGCTGTCGATCCTGCTCCAACAGGCTGAGGACGGTGCGGGCGATAGCGGGCGGCGCGTGATCATCACCGCGCGCCTCGCGGACGGGGCGGCGGAGCTGGAGTTTTCGGCCACTGCCGCGGGGGAGAATCTGGAAGACCGGCTGGCCTATCTGAGCGAGCAGCCCAGACTCGTGGACGAGCGCGAGATCTCGTTCCGTCTCTTGCGGCATTACGCCTCTTCGGTGCGCCACCAGAAGTATCACGACCTGGACATTATCGCGGTTCAGGTCGAGGGCGCGTCGTAACCGTCCGCCATCTGTTCGTTCGCGCCGGTTCGCGGGCAGACAGGTTCTGCCTGAAGCGTCGGGAATCTGATCGCTGAACGAGATCTCGGACGGACGGGGAGCGTTTCCCGCGCCGGACCTGCCTGGGAGTATATGCCAAAATGTCAGTAGATATACGCTATTTTGGCATATACCGCGTGTTGGACCGTGTGTCGCGCCGTCAATCCTGCCGTCGACAGATCGCAGGAGAAAGGGATCGGTTCAGCGTGCATGAGGCGCATTCTCCGCGATGCCGGCGCTCAGGGGAAGGCTGTGACCCTCCGGGTACTGAGATCGATACCCGGGGGATCGCCTTTTACCAAAGGCCGGGATTCCCGGTCGGCGATGAAAGATTCGATACACGTGTGGAAAATTGAGCCATACGGATGATATTCGACTGAGGACGGGGTATGGAGCGGGAGCTCAGGGAATCGGATGCGGGGAGCGATCCGATGCTTCTTTTTCGTCGGTGGTTTGAAGATGCGCGGAGGGCGGGTCTCCTGTTGGCGGAGGGGATGACGCTGGCGACGTCGACGAAGGGAGGCGTGCCGTCTGCGCGCGTTGTGCTGCTCAAGGAGATCGACGATGCCGGATTCCTGTTCTATACCAACCTGGAGAGCCGGAAGGCCGGGGAGCTGGAGGAAAATCCTCGAGGCGCGCTTGTCTTCTGGTGGGGTGCGCTGGAGCGTCAGGTGCGTATCGAAGGGCGTGTGGAGAAGCTGCCGGATGAAAAGGCGGATGCCTATTTCAGGGGTCGGCCGCGCGAACGCCAGCTCGGTGCCTGGGCCTCCCATCAGAGCCGGGTTGTTTCGGGACGGGAGGAGTTGGATTGCCGGCTGGAGGCGCTCAGACAGGACTACGAAGGACGGGAGGTGCCCAGGCCGCCCTACTGGGGCGGATATCGCCTGGTGCCGGCCAGCCTGGAGTTCTTTCAGGCCCGTTCCGACCGTCTGAACGACCGCCTGATCTACCATCGCCGGGGGAAGCGTCGTTGGGTGAGGAAACGGTTGGCCCCGTAAGGTCCCGGCGGAGAGCCGCGTGTTTCATTTGAGTCGCGCAGTCTGCAGGTTCCTGATTCCCTGGCTGGAGCTTTCCTGGCCGCTCGACTGGGAAGCCATCTTCAGGCGGCCGGGGCGGCTGGTCGTGGAAATAGGGTTCGGAGACGGGAGGTTCGTTGCGGAAAAGGCCCGGACGAACCCCGGAGAAAACTTCGTCGGCATCGAGCGGTCCTGGGGCTCGGTCACGCGTCTCTTGAGACGGATCGAGCGGAACGGGTTGGACAACATCCGGGTCCTGCAAGGAAGCGCGAGCTGCCTGGTCGAACACCTCTTCAAGCCGGACGACATCGACGAGGCCTATGTCAACTTTTCGGACCCGTGGCCCAAGGAGCGGCACCACGCGCGCCGCCTGATTCAACCCGGGTTCGTCCGTCTGCTGGGGAGCAGACTGAAGCCTGGGGGAGAGGCGACGATCTCGACGGACCACGCAGCCTACGCGGCGTGGATCGCCGACGTGCTGGAGGACCAGGCGCTTCTTCGATCGAAATTCAGTGCCCCGTTCGTGCACGACCTTCCAGGCCGGAGACCCACAAAGTATGAGCAAAAGGCGAGGACGGCCGGATCTCGGATCTACTACTTTGTCTGGCGCCGGGACGCCTGCCTGTCTTTATCGCCAACCTCTGAGGACGTGGGAGAAATGCCGAACGTAATCCTTGAAGGGCCGATCGATCCGACCCGGCTGTTCTCCGAGTTCGAGCCGCAAACGTGGCAGGAGTCGCATCGGGGCGTGCCCGTTGTCTCAAAGCTCGTCGGGATCTACCGGGACCTCAGGGAGGGACACCACCTGGTCGAGGTGATGGTCAAGGAGGGGGACCTTTCCCAGCAGTTCGGCGTTTCGGTGATCTCCCGTCCCGACGCGCGGGTCCTGATCAAACTCTCCGCGATGGGTCGTCCCAGGCCGCTTTATGGCGTGAAACGCGCCGTCTGGCGCGTGGCCGAGCTTGTCTTGCGTCAGTTCCCCGAAATGAAAGTGGCCTCCACAACGGTCGCACCCGATCCGGTCGAGCCCGAGACGGAGATGGAAGACTGGTGAGTCATCAAGTCGGAGACGCGGGATAAACGTTTCGTCGAGGAAGGCCTGGAAGCAGCCAGCCGCCGGAGGGACGAAAGCGGTGGGCCCTCAACCCGCTGGCAGACAAACGGGTCGCTTCAGAGGTCGTCGACAGCGTCAGCCCTGGGGCGGCGCGCCAGACGCCAAAAAAACGCGCCTGCCCGTACGGTCAGGTTGAAGCCGCGGCTGAAGGAGATGCGGCGTTCGCCGGGCGCCCCGCTTTAGCATGTTTGCCAACGAGAAAGACCAACTCGCCATCCGACTCGACTGCAATACTGCGAAAACCATCGCCGACGACTCCAGTTCTTTTCACATCCAAGCCCCGCGAATTGCCCTCGAATATCTTGTTTGATCTTATCCAAGTCATACATGGCCTCGTCAGCAGGCAAGGTTGAACGGACGCCGTTCACCCGCCCGGGTATCAAAGCGGGGCAGGCGGTCTTTCGGAAATACAGTCTGACGGGGTTTGGTGAGTTGCTCGGCAGCGGCAGGTCAGGCTTCCTGACCGTCTGCAACAAGGCCCTGCGAAAAGCACCTCTGGAGATAGCCCAGATCGAGCTCGGGATAGACCGGAAACTGCCGGAGCAGGTCTCCGACGCGAGACCTCGCGGCGTCGAGGGCCTCCCCTGCCACGCGGTATCTCGCCTGGCTCGGCTTTCCCGCGCTTCTCCCTTTCCGGATCTTCAACGGACGCGTTGCGGAGAGGATCTGCTTCAGGACGGAGGCGATCTCCCGCATCTCTTCCGTCCCCATCCCGAGGGTCGTGAGCGCAGGCGTGCCGATTCTGAGGCCGCTGGTGTACCACGGGCCGTTGGCGTCGAACGGAAGCGCGTTTCGGTTCAACGTAATGTTGGCTTCGCGCATCGCCGATTCGGCCTGACGCCCGGTGAGGCCGAAGGGGGTGACGTCCAGGAGCATCAGGTGGTTGTCCGTCCCGTCCGTCAGGATCTTCATGCCCTCCTCGATGCAGGTTTCGGCAAGGGTCCGCGCGTTTTCCACGATTCGGGCCGCGTAGTCCTTGAACGTATCCGAGCTGGCTTCCCGGAGGGCCACGGCCTTGGCCGCGAGCGCGTGCGGGAGCGGGCCGCCAAGGACGAGCGGGCAGCCCTTGTCGACCTGTTCGGCGAATTCCTCCTTGCAGAGGATCAGACCCCCTCGGGGGCCCCTGAGCGTCTTGTGGGTCGTCGTGGTCACGACGTCGGCGTGCGCGACCGGATCGAAATCGCCCTCGAAGACCTTGCCCGCCACGAGCCCTGAGAAGTGCGCCATGTCCACCATGAAGACGGCGCCGATCTCATCCGCGATTTCTCTGAATATCCTGAAGTTGATCTTCCGTGGGTAGGCACTGTAACCGGCAAGGAGAATCAGAGGCTTGAAGGCCGCCGCTTGCGCCCTCAGCTCGTCGTAGTCGACGAGGCTGGTCTCGGGGTTGACGCCGTAGGACGCGGTCTGGAACATTCGGGCAGAGACATTGTGCCTGTAGCCGTGAGTCAGATGGCCGCCGGCGTAGTAGTCCATCCCCAACAGCCGCTGGTCCCCCAGGGCGAATCGAATCTCCGCCCATTCCCGTTCCGAAAGCTTGGACGGGTCGGTCTGGTCGAGCGCCTTCATCATCGGGGTCTGGATACGGGCCGAGAGAATGGCCCAGTAGGCCACCAGGTTCGCATCGGCCCCCGAGTGAGGCTGTGTGTAGGCGTGGTCGGCGCCAAACAGGGCACAGGCCAGATCGACCGCGCCGGCTTCAACGGCGTCGACGTTGTCGCAGCCCGCATAGAACCTGTGGTGAGGATATCCCTCGGCATACTTGTCCGTGAAGAGGTTGCCCTGGGCCAGCTGCACCGCAAGCGAGCAGTAGTTCTCGCTGGCGATCATCTTGAGGTTGGCGCGCTGGTCGGCCAGCTCGGACACGATGGCCCTCGCGACTTCGGGAGACGACCCGTGGATGCTCTCGAGCGCAGCCAGGTAGGCGATGAATCCAGGATCCGGGCGCTTGTCTGAAGCCGAGGCGAGATAGTCGGCCAAGGGGGACGGGAAAGACATGGCGGGGAACCTCCTCGAGTCTTGAATAAAAAATAACCCAGGCTCGGAACGGCCCAGGTCCTCATCGCGGTCCACACCAAAGATATTGGAAAGAGAGGACGCGTCAACCACAATTTCTCCTTTGCTCGCAACGACGCTTGGGCCTATATTTTCGCTTCAAATGAGACTCACGTCGAGGTTTCCGGCTGTTGTTCTGGATGAAGGCTCTCCTTAAAGGGAGGGCTTTTTTCGTTCGCGGGAGTTCCCATGGGTAGACTTTTCCACGTCATTGAGGCGCAGCAGTTCGACAAGGACCTGCTGTCCGAGATCTTTGCCTTGACCAAAGAAATGGAAGAGGTCGTGAGCCGGTACGGTTCCAACATCCTGAACCGGCGGATTATGGCAACGCTCTTCTACGAGCCGAGCACCCGCACCCGCCTCTCCTTCGAAGCCGCCATGCGTCGGCTTGGGGGAGGTGTGGTCACGACGGAAAGCGCGCGCGAGTTCTCCTCCGCCGCAAAGGGAGAAACCCTGGAAGACACGATCCGGATCGTGGAGGGATACTCCGATGTGATCGTGTTGAGACATTTCGAGAGCGGGTCCGCGAAACGGGCGGCAGACGTGGCATCCGTTCCGATCCTGAGCGCGGGGGACGGGCCGGGCCAGCACCCGACGCAGGCCCTGCTGGACGTCTACACGATTCAGAAGGAGATCGGGCGGCTGGACGGCATCAAGCTGGCGATGGTGGGAGACCTTGCCAATGGACGCACCGTGAGGTCGCTGGCCTACCTGATGACGAAGTATGATGACGTGCAACTCTACTTCGTGGCGCCGGACGTCGTTCGCATGAAGGACGACATCAAGGAGTATTTGACGCGGAACGGCGTGATGTTTGAAGAACAGAAGGATTTGATGAGTGTGGTGCGGGAGGTCGACGTGGTCTACCAGACGCGCATCCAGCGCGAGCGATTCGGCGACCGAACCGAGGACTACGAGAAGGCGCGAGGCCGATACGTCATCGATTCGAAAGTCATGGCGGCCCTGCCGCGGCACGCCCGCGTCTTACATCCCCTTCCGCGGGTGGATGAAATCGACCCGAAGGTCGATGCCGATCCGAGAGCCGCCTACTTCCGGCAGGCCCACAACGGTCTCTACATCCGGATGGCGCTTCTCAAGCGGGTCTTGGATGCGTAAGACCACGGATCGCCGATCGGCCAGTCATCCGGCCTGAAACTGTGACGAGAACATCTCCGCAGGGGCGCGACGCCCGTCACCGGTCTCTTTCGAAAAGCTGCAGCAGAACGTCGTCGGGCCCCTTGAAGAATCCGAGCCGAATCCCTCCCACGCCCGCGTCGAACGGCGCCACCTCCATGTTCACCCCCTTCTCCCGCAACGCCTGAGCGCCGGCGTCCACGCTGTCCACGCGAAACGAGATGTGGTGGAATCCGACGTCGGCGTCCATCGTTTTCTTCGGCATGAGCTCCAGCGTGAAGTCGCCCGATTTCAGGAAGACGAAGTCCTCGTCATCTTCGTTCGGGAAACGCTCTGAAACGACCATGCCGAGGGTCTCGGTGTAGAACTTCACCGCGCCTTCGACGTCGTCGGTGACGAGCGCGACTTTGTGGATCCTGTCGATCATTCGTGGCTCCTCTCCAGGAGAACGTATCTTCTGTCTCGTCGACACCCGGTACGGCGTATCGGAACGCCGACCGGCGACTAGGCGGAGATTCGGGCAGTGAGCGCATCCAAGAGCGTGCGCATCGTCGTGTTGATTCGCCCGAAGCGACCCTCGTCGGACAACATGGCCGCGCCCGTCTGGACAAACGGCCCTTCACGGATTTCATCCGCACAGTGATGGATCAGTCGCCCTGCGCCCGCGCGGGTCGTTTCAAGATGGAACTGCAGGCCGACCGCGCGATCTTCGCAGGCAAAGGCCTGGTTTTCACAGCCGTCGCTCCTGGCGACGTGCGTGCAGCCCGCCGGAATGTCGAACGTATCGCCGTGCCAGTGGAAGGCTTCGACGTCCCGAGGAAACGATGCGAACGGTCGTGCGTCGGAGGCCGGCGCGACTTTTTCGACCGGAAACCAGCCGATCTCCGCGTGCGCGTTGCGGTAGACTTTCGCTCCGAGCACGTCGGCGAGGAGCTGCGCCCCGAGACAGACGCCCAGGATCACTTTGCCGGCGTTCAACGCCTGCTCAATGGCTCGCTTTTCGCGTCGGAGCCAGGGATAGCGCTCTTCCTCGTAGATGTTCATCGGTCCGCCCATGACGACGAGGCAGTCCAAGGCTTCCGGCGGGGGCGGCCTCTCATCCGCGAAGAATCGCGTGCAGGCCACCTCGTGGACGTTGTCGGTCGCCCAGTCCCGGATGCTGCCGAGACCTTCGAAGGGGACGTGCTGGAAGTAATGCAGGTTCATGTCTCTTGTCGAGAGATTCCGGAGACGAGATCCACCGCACGGGGAAGATCTTTCGCCCGCCCGACGCCTGCCGCTACGGGTTGGGCGGAGACGTACAGATGAGGATTTCCAGCGTTTCGTCGCCGGTATTCTCCACACCGTGCTCACACCAGGGCGGCAGGTGAATGAACATCCCTTCCTTGACCTCGCGCTTTTCTCCGGCAAGGGTCATCGTCCCCCGGCCCCGCAGGACGACGTAGCACTCCTCGGTGTGGTGACTCCCCGGCTCCAACACGACGTGAGGCGGAACGTAGAATTTCACGAGTCCCAAGCTTTGAGCGGGGGCCCTGGGGTTTGCCGGATGGACGACCCGCACCCCGATGCCATCGCACCCCGAGTATTTTACGGGCACGCCCTCCTGAACCGTAACGACGTTGGCAGGGACAGGTTTGTCCGGCTTGGGAATCGGGGGTTCACCCTGATATCCGCTGAACTGCGTAATCTTGGCCACGTTTGAACTCCTTGTTATCGAGTCACCAGTCGCGGGTATAGCCGGCGGTCCAGCCTCCGTCGACTGGAAGGACAGCGCCATTGACGTAGCTTGCGTCGGGTGAGACCAGGAACAGCACGACATTGGCGATCTCCCCGGTCGTTCCGGGACGACCCAACGGGATGTGCGAGAGCAAACTCGCAGCCCTTTCGGATTGGAACCCATCCTCTCCGTAGAACATCTTCTCCGTGCCCCGGGTGAGCGTCGAGCCAGGCGCGACCGCGTTTACCAGGATGCCCTTCGAACCAAGCTCGATGGCCATCGAACGGGTGAGGTTGACCACCCCCGCCTTGGCTGAAACGAAGGCACTTTGCAGACGAAGCGGCACGAGACCCGCAACGGAGCTGATGTTTACGATCCGGCCCCCTCCTGCTTTCAGCATGATCGGCACGACGGCTCGGCTGCACGCAAAGACGCCGGTCAGGTCGACCTGCAGGATGCGGTCCCAGTTTTCCAGGGTGAATTCGTGGATCATCGCACGGTCCCGGCCGGTGTTGATGCCTGCGTTGTTGACCAGCACGGTGATGCGCGCCCATCTCTCGGCGAACCTGGATACGACCTCCTCCATCTGCTCGGCGTCGGAGACGTCGCCCTGGATCGCGTGGCAGACGCCTCCCGTCCCGTTCACTTCCTCGGCAGCGGCAGCGCCCGCCGCGCCGTCGAGATCGACGATGCCGACCTTTGCGCCGTTTTCCGACAGGACCTGGACGATGGCCCGTCCAATCCCGTGGGCGCCACCCGTCACCATGCAGACGTCTTCCGTGAGATCGACCTTCATGTCCACACCTCTTGCGTCGTCTCTCCTGCCGTCATTCCGAGTCTCTCCAGGCCGGGTGAAGCTCTGCCAGAACCCGTTCCATGTTCAGGTCGACGCCCAGACCGGGCCGGTCCGGGATTTCGAGGCGGTTCCCGCGCCACGTCAACGGTTCCTGAAGGAAGTCGTCGTATGCCGGCTTGCAGCTGACGGCGTGTTCCAGCCGGTAGAAGTTCGGGACAGTCACAGCGACGTGGGCGCCGCCGAGGATCTGGCCCGGGCCCTGGGCGTTGTGAGGACTGACCGGAACGTAGTAGGCCTCGGCAAGCGTGGCGATCTTTTTGAGCTCGGAGATGCCGCCGGTCCAGACCACGTCCGGCATAATATAATCGGCCAGCCGCTGCTCGAAGATCGGGATGAAATCGAACCGCGTAAACAGCCGCTCTCCGACGCAAATCGCCGGCCGGACCTGCTCCCGCACACTGCGCAACGCGCCGAAGCTCTCCGGCGGGAGCGGCTCTTCGAACCAGGCGATCTTCGACTCGTCGTAAAGCCGGTTGGCAAGACGCACGGCCGTGGGAACGTTGAAATGCCCGTGCGCGTCGATCAGGATCTCGACGTGAGGCCCCACGGCCTCGCGTATCGCCGCGACGATGTCGCATCCCTGTGCTTCGCCTCGCGCGGAGATCTGCCCGCCCATGTAGTCGGTGAAGAAGGGAAGCATCTCTTTGAAGGGGTCCAGCTTCAGCGCGTCGTGACCTTCCTCTACCGCAACTTTCGCGGCCCGGGCGTAGTCCTCCGGCGTCTGACAGCCCGTGAACCAGCTGTTGGCGTAAAGCCGCAGGCTGCCGCGAACTTTGCCGCCCAGGAGGTCGTAGATCGGCCTTCCCAGGGCCTTCCCCTTCAGATCCCAGAGGGCGATGTCGATGCCGCTGAGGATGGTGCTGGGAAAGCCTCGCGATCCCAGGTAGGTGTACCGCCGGTAGAGCTTCTGCCACAACCGCTCGATATCGCCCGGGTCCTCCCCGACGAGCGCTTCTCTCACCGCGTGAACGCCCGCGCCCGTCAGGAGAGAGGTGTTGCGCGGGACGCACGAGGCCTCGCCCCACCCCTGCAGTCCCTCGTCCGTATCGACCGTGACGAAGGTCCACTGCCAGTCGCTGAGCAGATCCCGAATGACTTCGGCTTCCTGCTGAAGGCCGTAGTCCGGAACGACGACGTGGGCGTTCACCCCGGTGATTTTCACGGGCTTGTTCTCTTCGTAAATCGATTCACGGCCGCCGTCCTAACGCCTCAAAGGGGTTCCACCCCGTATCTGAACGAGCGTCTTGTCGTAGAGGTCGGGATCCATCTCCACATCGATCACGACCGGTCCGTCTGCCTTCAGGGCTTCGGAAAACGTCCGTTCGAATGCGGATTCGGATGCGACCCGGACGCCGTGACAGCCGCAGGACTCCGCCATTTTGGCGAAGTTGACCGGTCCCAGCGCTACGCCGCCGCGCGGGAGGCCGCGCGTGGTCTGGCGGGAGCGTATCGTGCCCAGTCCTCCGTCGTTGAAGCAGATGACGATGAGCGGAACGTTCATTCGACCGGCCAGCTCGAGCTCTCCTGCCCGCATGAGCAGCCCTCCGTCGCCCACCATGCAGACGACGGGCCGGTCTTGAAACAGGAGGCCGGCCGTCAACGCGGCAGGCAGCGCCAGCCCCATCGTCCGGGCGCACAGCGTTCCCAGATACGTCCCGAAGGCATAGCTGATCCAGACGTGTTCGACGACGGCCTGGTAGATGCCGGTCTCCAGCACCAGAACCGTCTCACGGGGGCTCAGGCTCCGCGCGATCGAAGCGACCTGCTGAGGCCAGAAGCCAGGGCCGTCGGGCGAGGCCCGGGCCCGCAGCCTGCGCCGTGCGGCGGCGACGTCTTCCGCCGCCCACTTCTCCGAGCCGAAGTCGGCCAGGGCGTTCAGAATGTCGGGAAGGTTTCCGATGACGCGCGCTTCGGGATCGAAGGGGCGGTCATCCCCCTGATCGATGCAGTCCAGCAGGAGCGCGGGTTGCTCGTAGCGCCACTCCTTCATGAGCTCGCGACGATCCAATCCGATCGTCAGGAAAAGGTCGGTCCGGTCCGTCATATGCTCCTCTGCTCTTCCGTTGGCAAGGAAGAGTCCGGCGAAGAGCGGATGGTCTTCCGGAAACAGCCCTCGCGCCTTGACTGTCGTCATTACGGGGATCGACCAGGATTCCGCCAGACGGGTCAGGGCTTCGCCGCCGGCGGCGCGCGCGCAGGCGGCGCCGACGACAGCCACAGGTCTTTGGGCCGCGCTCAGTCTCTTAACGACCGCATCCACGTCGAGCCTCTTCCGGGCCGGGCTTTCCGCCGGGGAGAGGTCGTCCGGACGGGCGTCGACATCGGATGGGCCGTCCGGAACGTCGAGGTGGACCGGGCCCGGACGTTCCTGGACCGCTTCCCGCCAGAGGCTCGCAAGGCAGGTGTCTGGCGTGAGCAGGGTCCGCCGTTTGGTCGTCGGTGCAAAGACGCCCTCGTGGTCCAGCGTTTGAAGGGCCGGGGGCCGGGAGGCGTTGCGTGCGTAGGTTTCGGTGATGGCCAGCATCGGGGCCTGTTCCAGCCAGGCATAGGCGACGCCGCTGCTCGCGTTGGCCGCGCCGGGGCCTCTGATCGAAAGGCAAACGCCCGGGATTCCGGTCAGTTCGCCGTGGACCGCGGCCATCATGGCGGCGGAGCCTTCGTGCGCGGTCACCACGAACTCGATGCCCAGTCGCGATGCGGCATCGATGAGATCCAGCGAAAAGCCGCTGCCCGGAATGCCGAAGATATGGCGAACGCCCCATGAAGCGAGATGGTCGGCGATCCGCTCGGCGCCGGTCATCGTCCTTCTTCCTCCCACGTGAAGAGCACTTTTCCCGTCTTGCCCGCGTCGAAGCAGGCATAGGCTTCGGGGGCCTGCACGATCGAAAAGCGGTGCGTGATCAGGGACGCCAGCGGCAGGTCTCTTTCCAGGACGAGATCGACGATCTCGTCGTGTTGTGCCCGGTTGTAGATCCACGATCCGAGCAGCGTCAGCTGCTTGGAGATGATCTGCATGGTGTCCACGCGAAATGCATCCCCGATGCCCACGATCGCGAGACGCGCGCCCTTGGCCGCGGCAGCCATCATGGCTTCCTGCGCGTTCGAGTTTCCGGAGTAGTCCGCGCCTGCGTCGACGCCGCGGCCTCCGGTCAGGTCTTCGATCGTCTTGACGGGATCGTCTCGGGACGCATCGATCGCTTCCGAGGCGCCGACCTCTCGGGCCAGCGCCACCCGCTCCGGCACCCGGTCGACGCCGATGACCTTGGCCCCGTGCGCCGCCGCCATGATCACGGCGCAGAGACCGACGGGGCCGAGGCCGAAGACCGCGACCGTGTCGGCCCCGGAGAGGCTCAGCCGCCGGATCGACTGATAGGCGGTGCCCCCCGCGCAGGCGACGAGGGAGGCCCGTTCGAAGTCGAGGCCATCCGGAATCGGCATGCAGTCTCGCTCCGGCGCGAGGATGAAGTCGGCGGACGAGCCGTCGCGAATCACGCCGTAAGCCCCCCGCTCCGGGCAGAACGTCACGTCTCCCCGCCGGCAAGGTCCGCAGTGTCCGCATCCCCAGTGAAGGAACACGGTGACCCGATCGCCGGGCTTCACGCGGGATACCTGACGCCCGACGGCATCCGCGATGCCGGACGCCTCGTGCCCGGCAATCGTGTCGAGTGACCCTCCGGAGAGGCGCCGATAGGCGATCAGATCCTCCCGGCCCTTCCTGTAGGCGTGCATGTCGGACCCGCAGATCGATGCGGCCTTCATCCGGACGCGCACTTCGTCCGGGGCCGGATCCGGCGTGGGGAAGTCTCTGACTTCCGCCCTGCGGTCCCCCAGGAAGACAACGCCTCTCACGACTTGCTCCGCGCGATGTATTGACGCGACGATCCGGGCTCGGGCGCGGGGACTGTTGCTCGACCGGATTCATTCCCGGCAGTCACCGCCCCCGGAAGCGTCAGCCGTTCACCCCCGGTCCCGCAAAGGCGAGCGACCGGTCCGCCGCACGGACTTCCGCCTCCGGCAGACCGAGCTCCTTTCTGACGATGTTCGTTCCTTCCACGAGCGCGATGCACTTGTAGAACGCGATCCGCCTCGAGATCCCCTCCCGGCCGAACCCGCAGTCTGTCGTGATGATCAATCGTTCCGGAGGGATATGTCTCAGCGCCTTCCGGATGAGGTCCGCCACGACTTCCGGCGGCTCGACGACGGTGTTGGTATGGCTGACGACGCCGATTGCGACCTTCTTGTCGCTCGGAAGGGATTCAAGGAGCGCAAGGTCCTTTCCCCCGGTGCTGGCGCATTCAAAGGTGATCGCATCGGCGTTGAGCATGGAGAGATAGGGAAGCGCCCGTTCGTAGGTCGGCCGCTCCCAGAACAACGCCTGCTGACTGGGGTTGCCCCAGCAGGTGTGGACCCAAATCTCCGCATCGACCCCGTCCACCTCCCTGTTGAACGCCTCCGTCAGGAAAAGGAGCTCTTCATCGGTCGTTTCCGGGTTCAGCGCACGAAAGTGGTGCTGGGGTTCTTCCACCTGGATGAGCCGACACCCTGCGTCCGCCAAGGTCTTCAGTTCCGCGTTGAAGATCTCGACCAGGTCCAGGATCATCTCGCGCGGGTCTTCGTAGGCCTGGTTCCAGAGCATGCTTGACAGGGACTGCGCGCTTATGGAGCCGAATTTTACGGGCCGCTCCGTCAGTCGCTGCGCCGTCTGCCAGACAGCCGAGTACTCGATCGGCCCCCGCTTCAATTTCCGGACTGCCTCCGGCGCCTGATACGCCTCTTGAACTTCCCAGAGGATCTGGCCCGGCCTCAAGTCCAGACGCCGTGACCATCCCGGAGAGCGGTCCCGGCGTCCCGCAACGCCTTCGATCCTCTCGAGCGGGTAGAAGAACCAGGATCGCCCCCCGACATCCTGGTCGAACCGGGCGTCTCCATCGGTCAGGATGTCCAGTCCGGCCCGCGCCTGGTCGTTCAGGATGCACGTCACCGCATCCAGGTACTGTTCCCGGAATCGTTCATCCGCCAGGGCCAGCTTGAACGGCCTGCCGCGCAAGTTTTCTACGTACCAATGGGGACGCGGATAGGAACCGACCATGGTCGTGGGCAGCACCTTGTCCTTCGTGACCGTAAACATTTCGCTTCCATTCCTCCTCAGGCCGTTCAGCGGACCGGAACGGTCGTAGCGCGCGGTCCGCTGCCGGTGACGGTCTCTCCCATACCGTTGCGGCGCGAGAAGCGGAAACCCGCAGGGTCGCCGGCCCGCGCCACGGTCTCCGTCAGCCTTTTCTTTTGACCGTGAAGAACGTCCCGAGCATCTCGCCCAGTTTGCTGTTGTCGGGGTCGGCGTTGCCGTAGACGGCCAGCAGGGTGTCCGGCGCAACCTCCTCCACGGCGCAGTAGTTCCAGGCGTCCCACGCCTTGGGGCCATGATAGAACTGAAAGTGGCCGGCCCAGGTGTCTCCGTCGTCGGCACTGAACATCAGCCAGTTATAGGGCCTGCCGTAGATGACGGCCACGACGCCGTTTTCCATCACGGTGGCGACGGGCATCACGCCCCGGTCCGCGACCGGGAGGGGCATGCTCCACGTGCGGCCGGCATCGTTGGATCTGCTCATGCGGAGGGGCCGGATGCCTCCTCCCGCGACAGATCGCATGAAGCAGAGCAGCTCTCCATTCGGAAGGATGACTCCATCCGGCTCCGTGAAGCCGCCCAGGGTCGTCCGGTTGTTTCTGCTGAGATCGAAGGCGACCATCGAAAGATGGATCCAGGTTTGCCCGCGATCGGTTGAGCGAAAGCAAAAGATTCGGCTCTTCGAGAGGTCGCGCTTGTAGACGATGCCCTCCTTGGAGACGGAGGTTTCAAACGGGACGATCGGGTCGTCGGCCCACCGGGCATAGTCGATGCCAAGCAGGCTGCCGTCTTTGAGCTCGACGATGCGCGCGTGGCTCATGGCGCTCAACGTCAACTTCTCCGGGACTTCGATCGCGATCTGCGCTCTCTCTTCGGTCAGACCGTTGTCTCGGGACCGGAGAAGCCAGCCGAACGACTTCCTGAACCCGTCTTTGTCGCTCTTTTCATCCGGAGGCGCGGCCTCGCACGCGAGACCGTCGCGCCTGACAAACTGGACGGTTTCGCCGTCCGACAGGGTGCAGGCGTAGCCTGAAAACAGGGTGCCGACCTTGCGCCAGGACTTGCCCCTGTCGGTGGAGCGCATCTGCGCGTTCCAGGTGGAGACCACGAGGTCTCCGTTGGAAAATCTGACGATGCTCCCGACGCAGATCCCACCCGCATCTTCCTGAGGGATGATGACTTGCGTCTCGCCTCGCGAAACTTCCAGGCCTGCATCCGCGAGGTCGCCCCGGACCTCCTCCAGGGTCTTGCACTGCAGGTCGTCGGGAATGTTATGGCCGAAGGATGTTCTGTCTTTGGACCAGTGCGTCGATGGTATCGTCACGATAGAGCTCCCTGTTTCGAATCGGGCCGCGTATGTAAAGAGACGCGGTGACAACGGTTTCCGGATCGCCTTTGGGACAGCGACGCTTCACCCGGCGGAGAAGGTGACGCCTACTTCGGTACTTCGCTCATGAGGGCCAGGACGTTCTCGTCCGGGTCTTTGAAAAAAGCCATCCAGAGCTCGTGGTCCCCCATGTCCGCAATCATGTGGGGTTCGCCCTGGAAGGCGACCCCCCTGTCTTCGAGCACACGGAACGACGCGTTGATGTCGGCAACTTTGTAGTAGATGACGGACCCCGGGCGGGACTGCCCGGGCCGCTCCGGGACGGAGAGCATCAGTCTCACGCCGCCGCAGTCAAAAAAGGCCATTTTTTCCAGCTTGAAAAGGAGTTTCATCCCGAGCCTCCGCCCGTAGAATTCGACGGCTCTGTCAACGTCTTGGACGCCCAGGGCAATCTGACCGATCGTGCTGAGGGAAAGTTTCTCGTCCGTGCACATAGACCGCTCCTTTTGCTCGGCACGGGGCGGGCCGCACCCGTTCCGAGACGCTCATCCGTATGGACGGAAGCCTTCACGCACGGACCGGTGGCCGCCTGCGGGCCCACGGCTTGGCCTCTTCCAGCTGCGCCCCCAGCCTGAACAGCAGGGCCTCGTCTGCGTATCGACTCACGAACTGTACGCCGACCGGGAGGTTGTCGGGCGTCCAGTGCAACGGGACCGACATGGCTGGCCCACCGCTCACGTTGAACAACGGCGTGAGGGAGGCGTAGCCCCACAGCGCCTCGATGTAGGCCTCGGCATCTTCCGACATCATGTCGAGGATTCCGAGCTGCAACGGGGGCTTCGAGAGGGTTGGCGTGATCAACACATCGTATTTCTCGAAGAAGCGGCCGACCTGACGACCGACCCGGTGGAGGGTCTGTGCGGCCGTCACGTAGGCGGACGCCGGGGCTTCGCTGCCTATTTGGGCGATCTGCCAGGTTACGTTTTCGAATTCGGACGGGCTCGCTGGCCGGCCCCTGGCTGCGGCGTACTGCGCCACGGTGGAGGCAACGCCGGCAGCCATGATGATCCGGATGGCCTCGAAGACTTCCTCGGCGGAAACCTCGGGGGATGCCTCCTCCGCGTCGTGACCCAGGTCGGCGACCAGCCTTACGGCGCCCTCCATGGCCCGGACGCATTCGGGGTCGACCGGGGCGCCCGACGGGGGCACGGACGAAAATGCAATCCGCAGCCGCCCGACGTCGGCGCCGACTTCCTCGATGAAGGGCCGTTCCGGGCGCGGCGCCCAGTAGGGCGCCCCAACGTCCGGGCCGGAAGTGAGATCCATCATCGCGGCGCTGTCCCGAACGCTGCGGCTGATGACGTGCTCGACGCTCATCCCGCTCCACCCCTCGCCGCGGTCGGGCCCGGCCGGATTGCGGCCCCTTGTCGGCTTCAGGCCGAGCAGTCCGCAGCAGGAGGCCGGAATGCGGATCGAGCCGCCCCCGTCGCTCCCGCTGGCGACCGGGACGATGCCGGCGGCGACCGCCGCCGCCGAGCCCCCGCTCGAGCCTCCGGCAATGCGGTCCGTGTCCCAGGGGTTGCGCGTCGGGCCGAACAGCTGGGGCTCCGTCGTTGCGTTGAGACCGAATTCGGGCGTGTTGGTTTTCCCGAAAATGACCAAACCGCCCTGCTTGTAGCGACAGACCATCTCGGTGTCGTGGTCGGGCACGTTGTCGATCAGGAAACGACTCCCGCTCGTCGTTGCGACGCCCGCGTAGAGGACGTGGATGTCCTTGAGGAGGAAGGGCACACCGGCGAAGCGGCCGTCCGGCAGGCCACGGGAAATCGCCTCCCTCGCTTGATCGTAGAACTTGGCCACGACGGCATTGATCGCCGGATTGACCCGTTCCGTGCAGGCGATCGCCTCGTCCAGCAACTCCTCGGACGAGACCTGTCCGGTCCGAACGAGATCGGCCAGGCCGAGCCCGTCGAAATCACCATATTCGTTGAATCCGCCCATTGGACGCCCGTTTGTCTGCCCCGCCCCGGCAGCATATCCGCGCTACAATCTTGATTGTTCGCGGCGGGGGTTGACCGGGGGGGGTCAAACCCCCGCCTGCCTGTGCGTGGCACGCAGACAGGCACTGTGCGCGGGGATCCACCGCTCACGTTCAACCACGAACGCAAAAGGACGCGTTCCCCGCTGCCCCGGCCTGCCTGTCTGCCGGCCAGGCAGGCGGCCGGAACATCAGGCCACCCGCTACGCGGGCGGTAATTGATTGACACGTCCCTTTGCCAGATTTATCATCAGCCGATGCGTCAAAGCGCCCGAAGCCGATCATACATGCGCTAAGATACGAAAGAAAGGGGTCGAAAATGGAGATTAATCTTGATCTCCGGCGCCTCTCCGGGGAGACGATCCGGCAGTTCGATGAAGAAGGATACCTGATCGTTCGCAACGCGCTCGCGGAGAAAACCGTGGACCGGCTCGCCGAAGCCGGCGACCGCCTCGTGTCCGGCGATCGCCTGGAGAACCGCCAAACGAGTTGCGGGGGTCGGTACGACAGCTTTCGCAACTGCCTGGCCCTGGATGATGCCTTTATTCCACTTCTGGTCCACGAGAAGATCTTTCCGATCGTGGTCCAGCTTCTGGGGGCCTACCTTCATTTGACGACGTCACACCTGATCTACAAATATCCTGATCCGCCCGGCGCCTCCCCCTCGGCCCGTTCGCCCGGGTGGCATCGCGACTACGGCCGGCTCAATCAGGACCTGGGCCACGCGGCCGTTCCGCGCGCCATGCTGAAGTGCGCTTACTACCTGACCGATTCAATCGAGCCGAACTCGGGCGCCACGCTCGTTGCGCCGGGGAGCAATCTGCTTCGCGTGCCGCTGGAGATCCCGGAGGACGAGGCCGATCCTGACGGGGTCCTGGAACCGCGGTTGAAGCGCGGAGACTGTCTCATATTCGAGAATCGCACCTGGCACGCCGGCGCCGTGAACCTTTCAGGCCACACCCGCAAAGCGGTGATGTTCGGCTACGGCTATCGTTGGGCGGCACCGATCGACTATCGCACGCAGCCTGCGTCACTGTTGAAAAAAGTCGATCCGTTGGGGCGCTACCTCCTGGGTGAACCCATGAAGGCGACCCGGGAGTACCAGATCAGCGGCGGAGACAGCCCCCTCAGAGCCTGGTGCGAGGCACACGGTCTGCCGGTCGTGAGACCGCCGATCTGAGAAAGGGGTCGAGGATCGAGCATCGACCGCCAGGTCCCGGGGCCCTAGGCGGGCAGAGCCCTGTCCTGCCAGCTGAGCGCCATGGCTTTCACGGCCAGGTAGAGGACGGCGCCGTTCAACAGGTGCCAGAGGAAGTGGGTCCCGAACGGAAGAAAGGGACAGACGGCCATGTCGATGCTGCGGAAGGTGACCGCCACGAGAAAGACCGCGACCGCGGCGATCAGGACCCGATGTGCCCGCTTTCCCGTGAGGTAGTGGTAGGCGCCGAATGTGCTCAGAAGCAGGAGGCCGGGCGCATAGGCGAGGGATCCGTTCAGGATCTCTCGGAACCGCCCGCCGGCAAGCTCCGCTGCGAGGAATCCGATCAGGATCAAGGCAGACACCGGCCGGCTCAGCCGGATGATCCGTCTCACGTAGAGCCAGATGAAGCACGACTGAAACAGGAGGATCGGCGTCAGATCGAGCAGCTGGGCCCAGGTTGTCGCGAAGGTATGAAAGAGGGTGCTCCCGATCCCGATCGCGACAATGAGCGCGATCAGAAGCGCGAAGGGCGCGGGTTCGCTGTTCGATCTCCGCATCGTGCGCCAGACGCCCCACGCAGCGGCGAAGAAGGCCAGGTTCGTCAGGGCGTTGAGCGGCTCTGCCCACAGACCGGGACCGGTTCGCTCGCAGTAGATATCGACGCACGCTTCAAGACCCGCCCCAGGTTTCATCTGTTCTCCCGTGAATGAAAGAAGGATGCCGTCCAGGGCCGCGGAGACCGTTCGCGGAAAAACGACGTCCACATCTCACACCTCGGAGGGGTCCGATGAAGGGTAGGAATCCGATCGTCATTCACTATGTGCGCGACCTGGATCGCGCAAAACAGTTCTACACGGGGGCGTTCGACGTCAAGCCCGTGGTCGAGTCTCCCGGTTGGACAACGCTCGATTTCGGCGCGATCCAGATCGCGCTGCACACGCTTCCCGCAGGCCCGGAGGGCCCTCTGCCGCACGCGGGACTGAACCTCGAAGTCGACGACATTGAAGAGATTCAGGCAGATATCGAGCGTCTCGGAGGCCGTATGATCGAACTGCACGAGCCCCGCGGCCACGTACCCGTGAGGGTCGCCACGTTTCAGGATTCCGAAGGCAACGGATTCGAGCTCCGACAGACGCCGTAGAGCGATCCGACCGGTCGCAGACGGAAACATCGCGTTTCGACGTGGAAGGCGCGCATTGAGATTTTCCCCTGGGTTCTTGAATCCAAAGATGTGCAGAAACGTGTAAAGTGACGGAACGCTCGAGGGCAAGCCGATCATTTGATAACCTGAATAATTCATAAATTTGCTGAAAATTTCCATCATTTTATGTAGAACAATCAGTTATCCAATTTGAGCTGAGAAACTTTGTTTTGGTGCAATAACTGGAAAGCCCGGTATTTACGCAGATTCACGAGTGATTCGGTCTGGATGTCATCGCGGCCGTGGCGTTTCGGCTCTCTAGCTGCTTCCGCGTTTCTCCTCCCCCGGGTTTGGGCCCTCTGTGGGACGGGGTCGGGTGCGGGGGCGGATGGGGGGCGAATGGAAATTCGCGGCGTGGGGGCGGGTCCCGCAGTGGGCATCAGGCGGGGGGAGGAGTTCATTCTATTCGCGGCGCCAGTCCTTTCCAGTGAGGCTGAGTCGCCACGGCCCGAGCCTCCCCGGCGTTTGAGGGGCCTGCCTGCGCCGCGTTGGGCGCGGCAGGCAGGAGCCCTTCTTTTGTCACCTTTTCTTGGGCGGTGTATAGACCGGGTACATGGGTAACAGGTGTTCGGGTACATGGGTAACACTTTTTGGAGCGGGTTAAGTGGCTCCAGAGTCATCAAGATGGAACGCTCCAACACGCTGATTGCAGAAGTAGATCTCGACAAGTCCATCTGTAGTTGTAGGCCGAACCGCCACGGGAAATCCCTTTAGGGCACTGCTGACCTGAAGGCTTCTGCCTTCATACTCGAAGGAGCCATTCCAGCCGACGTTGCACACGTGATCGTCGGGGCCGTATTCAATCGCCGGAAGGCGACCGGGAAACGGACGCGGACTGGGCCGATACCGGCTCGCTGGAACCTCCAGTTTCAGGGCCTCGTGTGGGCGCTCGAAGTTATACACAGTTCGCCACCGGTCGAACTCACGCTGACACTGGGCCAGGCTCTTCCAGGGACGGTAGGCGATCAGCTCCGCTTTCAGGGTGCGGTGAAAGCGTTCGTCCTTCCCCTGGGTCTGGGGGTGATACGGACGACATCGAGTCAGACGGATGCCCAGTCGAATAAGCCATATCGAGATCTGTGTGACGGTTCCGCTTTTGGTCCCCCACCACGGAGCCCCATTATCGGTCAGGATGGAATCGGGCAATCCGTATCTTTCAAAGATCTGGGCTAATCGCGGTTGGATGGCGGTTCCTGTTTGACGGCCACAGGCTTCCAGCCCCAGGGCAAAGCGAGAGTGATCATCCAGCACCGTTAGCGGATGGCATTGGCCGCGGTGCAGCGGAAAATGTCCCTTGAAATCCATCTGCCACAGCGCATTCGGTGTCGGGTGCTCGAAGCGCTGCCAAGCCAGGCGCTGCTTTGACTCTGCAGGATCCAGACGTCCTCGGCGTCGGAGGATCTCTGTGATCGTGCTGGGCGCGGGGAGGGCCCGTTCACCTAGGTCCTGCAACCGACGACGGAGCTTCCGCGCACCCCACACAGGGTGGACATCTCGGAGCCTTAGGACCTTGTCTTCGACCTCTTTGGAGGTTCGAAGAGGCATCCTCCGGGGACGTCTGCTACGGTCCTCCAGGGCAGACATCCCGTGCGTTTTAGAGCGCTTTAGCCACTTGTGGCCGGTCTTGCGGCTGATCCCAAACCGGCGACATAGTTCACTGATATTGGCCCCTTCACGCTGAGCAAACGTGACAAATTCTGTTCGAAGAGAGACGACGGACACCTCCTGCCAAGGCATTGTAGACCCCCCTTTCCGAGTCTACAATAGGACAATGAGGTGTAACCCATGTCCCCGAACAGGTGTTACCTATCTGTCCGGTCTGTACAGGCGGCAAGAAAAGGTGAGCATGAGTGACTTTCCTAGCCTTTTTATGAATTATTCAGGATAAGGGGGTGCGACCATGGATCCCAAAAGATTTTGGATTCTGTCCGGCGTGACAATCGTGTCTGCTCTGTTCGGGGGATTCGTCTCGACGTTACTTCTGAATGGCGGTTCCGTCTTCGCCAGGTCCACGGACATTGTCGGGGCCAGGGAATTTCACCTGACGGACAAAGACGGGAATGTCGTGGTCAAACTGTCCGCGGGGAATACCGGACGCCCCGTCGTGCACCTGATGGATCCCGCGGGAAACCTCCTCTGGACGATACCACCCGAGCCCCGGCCGATGTTCGTAAAGTAGCGCTGCACCGCGAACGGTCACTCAAAATTTCCTCAGATGCGCATGGAACCAGGAGAGGGGAAGCCCCAGGCATATGTCCGCCTTGTAGCGTTCGGTCTCTGCCGGGGTGGATTCATATCGGGGCCGGCCCTGTTCGTCGACGACGTAGAGTGCTCGACTCGCTGTCCGGTAGCGAACGATCGCCGTCTCTTTCCAGAAATCGAGGAAGGGATAGGTCGCCTCCATATCGTTGATCGGAAGCCTGGAAGCGTTCAGCGCGGCGCGATAGGTTCCCGCCAGCGGAGGCTCCACGTAGGTCCGGTCCCCGTCCTGCTGGAAGATGGAGAAGACGTTGCGGCCGTGGCTCCAGGTCGCTCCGCCATCGGTGCTCACCGCCGAAGAGAGGCGGTGGCGCTGCAGCCCCCGCTGCGTCTCATCCGGGGAAGACTGGTTCCAGATGATGAGCAGGTCATCCGATCCCGGCATCCGGCCGATGGCGGCCGGCGCGAGAGACGAGGCCAGACTGGTCGGCTCCGGGAGGCTCCAGGTCTCTCCGTTGTCGTCCGACCAGGACTGGTAGAGCCGGCCCAAAGGGGTGCGGAGGATCATCAGGAGATGCTCCGGACACACTTCCACGGCCACGGGCTCGTTGGCGCGGTAGTGCCCTCCGGCCGACTCGTCCAGGGTCACGAAGAGCTCTCCTCCACCCCCCCAAACACCCTTTTTCCGGTTCGGGCGCCAGGTCGCCCCCTCGTCGTCAGAGGTGTAGACCCAGCAGTAGGTAAAGAAGTTTTCATATCCGTGATGGCCGATGAGGGCGAGGTCGTCTCCGAACAGGGCACGGCCCTTCTCCCGCATCGTGCTGCCGACGAGTGTGTAGACGGGCGCGATGATACGCCCGGTCGACGTGACGGTGACGCCGCCGTGAAGCACCGAGTTGTTGAACGGCTCGCCGACCCGGGTGGGCCTGGACCAGGTGGCGCCCTCGTCTTCAGACCGGGTAAACCAGTCCCGTTTCAAATATCGCTCTCTTCCGACCACCCGGTAGAATCCGCCGATGCCGCCCGACTTCAACCGGACGAAGTGTCGAAAGATCACGTCGACCGGATTGCCATCCTCCCATTTCATGGACTCGGGTTCGGCCCAGGTCCGGCCCCCATCCCGAGAGCGCTGCCTGCCGGCGGCTGTCGACCAAATGAGCGTGCCATCCTTGAGTTCGACGGTCGCCCCGTAGTCGCTGCCGACGTGCAGGAAAAGGGCCTCTTCCGGCGTGAAGGACCTGACGTGATCGACGTAGGCTTGATCGGGCATGGGTCTGACTCCTGAAGATCGCAGCCCGTCGTTGCGGACTTCGGATCTACGTTTGATTTTTTCTTGCGACGCCTAAAAAAGCGACGGCTTTCCTTTCACGGCCTCCTGTCGATTTTCCAGGACGAGTAGAGCGCCTTGTCGTAAACGATCTCGAATCCCTTCCGAAGCAGGTTCGCCAGAGAGGTCTTCAGCATGTAGAGCGTCTCGGCGAAGATATACTCGCATCCGAGGTCCAGCGCCCGGTTCACCCGCTCCACGATGAGGGCGCTTTGCCCGCCCCGTGAACGCCCGGTTTCGCGCGTTGCCGCCAGCATCAGATAGGCAACCGCTTCGTCGACATACAGCACGCCGGCAGAGACCGGACGCTGCCCGTCAAACGCAAGGTAGTGACGGAAGCCCGGCTTCCCGCAGCTGTCGAGATAGAGATCGACAGCTGCGCCGTAGATGGCGCGCAGGTCTTCGCGAACGTCCGTGAGCGCCTCTTTCCCGACCTTGCCGACGCGCAGTTGCGTGTCGTGTCGCGGGAGCTTCCTGCCGGTGTGGACCAGCGTCGGATAGCCCGTGCCCCGAAACGGGTGGAGTCCGCTTCGGGCGATCCAGGCCCTGATTTTTTCCTCGTTGGGGCAGGGACTGAACCAGAGGAACCACTTCGAGACATCGGCCGCGCGAAACCGGGCGGCGATCTCGTCCAGATCGGCCGCTTCCGGCGCGTGCGCGCACCCCAGAAACTGGGCGCGATTCTGATTCGTGGAGGGGTAGTCCGATTGTCGTTCCGGATCCAGCGTGAGGTAACCACCGGCGAGGTCGATCAGCTCGGCGTTCAGCAACTGTCGATCGAGCTCCCGGTGAATGCCTGAAAGGAGGCGGGCGCATCGTGACGGATCCGGCTGCACGTGAATCCTCTATCCCAGTCGTTCGAGCGGCGTTCTCAAGCGTACAGACTTACCAGGTGACTCTGAATTGCGTCATCCCCACTGCTTTTTCGCCTTGCAAGAGGTCTTCGACGACGACTCGGAAATTTCGAGGCCCCGGAGCGGTGTCCTCCATATCCAAAGTCAGTCGATGGGTCTCCCAGTCCCGGGTCCCGCGATAGGTCGCCGAGACGGCCGTCAGCCATTCGGGATCGGGGTCGGCCTGGATGCGATCCTCGAGGAGGACCTGAACCTCGTAGGTGAGTCGATAGTGCGTGCCGCCGTAGGCGTCACGCGCCAGGTTGTATACCTCGAAGTAGAACGAGGCGCGGCCCGCCCGAGGGCACCGCTTCAGGGGATTGGGAAGGATGGCGAACCGGTTCCGGCCGTCGTTCCCATCATCCCGTTCCTCGATTCTCAGGGCGATCAGCAAACTGCTCACGTCCAGTGAATCGTATCCGAATGCACGCACGCCCAATGTGTCCCGGAACGTCCCCACGGTCCGAGTTTTCTGGTCCTCCAGCTCGCCCACGAGGTGGTAGCGTCCCGGATCGAGGTCGAGCCTCTGGCTCGCCAGCAGGAAGTCCTGCCGCGTGGACGCATACGTGACCTTGGGCAATCGACGCACGCGACGGACCTCGGACATCAGGGAATCCCAACCCGCGTCGAACAGGAACAGGCCGTGTCGTGCGTCTACGCCACCGATGCCCGGCGCCAGGTCGTCGTGGGCGATCTGCTCACTCCGAAAGGCGGCGTAGATCTCTACGGACGTCTTCCCGTTCTCACCACGGAATTGACCGATCTGATAAGGCGCGTCGTACTGGAACGGGTATTCGTAGTGATCGGGAATGCGCTCTGTCAGCTCCACAAAGCTGACCGTTTCCAGCCCGACCTGTGCCCTCAATGAACGCCAGGAATCCCAGGAATTCATGTTTGAAAAGTTGATGTGGAACGGTCCGTAGTGCCAGATCTCCTTTCTCGACTCGGCAAAGGAGAGCGTCATCCTCCGGGTCAGCGGATCGCCGTAACGGATGTAGGCCTGTCCCCGATCGGTCTGCCATCCCTCCCGGCCATTCACCGGGTCCGTGAAGCGGAGGTTGGCGTAGGCAACCCGGCGGCACTGTTCCAACATCCGCTCGTTCACCGGAGTCAGAAAGAGCGGGTCTCTTCTCAGCCAAAATCTGTCGATCGTCGCTTCGTCGGGCAGCGGGTCGCCCCGCTCCTCGGCCTTCTTTTCCCTCAGCAGGAAGATCGACTGCACGAACCGCCGGTCGTCGTCGGACATCTGGCTCAGTCCCTGAAGGTAGGCCCGATGAGCCTCGTCCAACTCTGCCTTCATCTGGTGGCCGAGTCCGACAAAGAAGTGGGCGTCCCGGTTCTCCGGATGTCTCCGGCGATAGGCCTCGAACAGGTCGATCAAGGGGTCTGGACGATTCGAAACGAAGTATGCCAGACCGAGCTGCACGTGCGACGGCCAGTGATCCGGGTCTGCCCGGATGGCTCGACACAGGAAATCGATTCCGTCGTCCAGGTCCAGATCCTGGTACTCGGTGTAGAATCCGGTCTTCCCGGCCAGATAGGTGTTGTCCGCTATTCGCAGTGGATCTTCACGGATGACGTCGGTGAAGGTGGTCATCTCCCAGGACCATACGATGAAGCGGCCCGTCCAGTAGAGTCCCCACACGTGATCGGGGTCGATCCGGAGGACGCGACGTGCCTCGGCATACGCGCTCGGACGCTGCAAACGATACCATTGGAGCTCTGCGAACGTGGCGAGGTAGTCCGGATGCTCTCGCTCCCGCAAGATCGCCTTCTTCAGCCACGTCACTGCGCGTTGCCTGGATTGGGGTGAGCCCCGCCTCATGAGCAGCCGCGCGAGGGCGTGCATCGCCCTTCCGGAGCGATCGTGTGAGATGGCGGTCTTTATCAGATTCTCACGGACGGCATCGTCCTGGATACGGTCGGCAGCGGCAAGAAGCGAATCGACCGCCGCGGGATCCTCTTCGGCGGCCGCGGGTGCGGAAAGAAGGAGCGTGACGCCAAAAGCCACCCATCCGCCCGACGGGATGCGACTGCCGCTCATCAAAGCCACGGTTTACTCCGAGGTCTCAGTGAGAAAATCGGCCGCAGGCTTGACGGCCGCCTGTGACTTGGAGACGATTGGCAACGGGATTCCGTTGCCGGTAAATCGGATCGACGGCCGAGGCCGCCGTCGGCGCGCGGACTCACGATAGCGGAATGGAAGGCATGCAACGCGGAGGCGTGGCCCGGCGCCCGCAGCACACAAGGCGTCGCGCCGCGAGATACGCGGTTACGGGATGGCGGCGACGGCGGTCACCTCGGCGAGCGCAGCCTCCGAGTAGAGCCCGTCAATCAGGAGCAGGGTGCTGGGCGGAAAATCCCCGTTCGGGAACAGACCGTTGATGATCCTCGTCCGTTCTTCCAGAAAGGCCGGGAGGTTTTCCCGGCCTACGACGTATGTGGTGAGCTGAACCACGTTGTTCCACGCGGCACCGGCGCTTTCGAGGAGGCGCCCGATGTTGGCGTAGATCTCTCTGACCTGCGCCCCGATGTCTCCCTCGCCGACGAAGTTGCCCTCCGGATCCACCGCCACCTGACCTGCCAGGAAGATGAGCTCGGCGCAGTGGGCGCGTGCGAGGTGTGAATATTCGCCTACCGGCTTATGTACGACGCCTGGATTCCGCCTTTCGATCCGTGTCACGGCTCGCCTCTCCGGGTTGAGCGTTGCCATCCTCAATCGAACACGACGACGGTGCGCGCCACCTTCCCCTGGTTCATGTCGTCGAACGCTTCGTTGATCTCGTCCAGCGGACGGTAGCGGGAGATCAGCTCGTCCAGCATGATCTTTCCCTGTTCGTACAAGTCCAGAATCCATAGAAAGTCGATTCGAGGTCGTGCACTGCCGTGATAGACGCCCATCAGCGTCCGATCGATCAGGAGGTGAACGCCGTTGAACGAGACATCTTCATCCGACGGCTGCACGCCGATCATCACTGCCGTTCCGGTCGTTCGGACCGAGTAGAGCGCCTGCCTGAGCAACGCCGGCCACCCGACGACCTCGAAGGCGTAGTCCGCCCCTCCGCCGGTGATCTGTTTGATCCGTTCGACCGGGTCCTCCCTGGCCGCGTTGACAAAGTGGGTGGCGCCCATCCGCTCGGCCAGTTCCAGCTTGTAGGCCACGGTGTCGACGGCGATGATCTTTCCGGCCGAAGCAAGGACGCCGCCCTGGATGACGTTCAGCCCGACGCCGCCGCACCCGAAGACCGCCATGGTTGCGCCCTGCTCAACCCTCGCGCGATTGACCACGGCCCCGATCCCGGTGATGACCCCGCAGCTGATGAGACAGGCCTTCTCCAGCTGCGTGTCGTCCGGGACCTTGACGCACGCGTCTGCGAGGACGATGGACTGCTCGGCGAACGTGGGTCTTGCGTGATAGACCGGCTCTCCGGCCTTCCTCATGCGGGACAGGGGATCCCGGGGATGGGTCTCGCATAGGGCCGGCTTCCCGCTGCTGCAGTTCCGACAATGACCGCACATGGCGTCGAGCGAGAGGATGATCTTGTCGCCTGCGGCGACGCCCCTGACCCCCGGACCGACCTCTCGGACCACGCCGGCCCCTTCGTGTCCCATGACCCAAGGGATTTTCGCCACCTTCTCGTGGCCGTCGATGAGGTGGTAGTCGCTGTGACAGACGCCGGCGCCCACGAGGTCGAGGAGCACTTCACCCTCTCGCGGCGCATCGATGTCGAGCTCGTCGACTGATAAAGGCGCGTGGGTTTCGTACAACACTGCGGCTTTCATTCGGTCTCTCTCCCCCTTGGCGCGGCCGGAACAGGGAGTCATGTAGACCTTATGCATTGACGGGTATATGAAAGAACTCCTCCGATCTCGGTTACCTGCCTGCTGCAGGCAGGTCGGGGGTTATCTTTGGGAAAACGGAGTTCAACCAAAGACCTATCCCCGGCGAGAAGAAGGAGGCCGTGCGTAAATCTACGAAAGTTGTGGCGTTGGACATACGCAAAGATCCGATCACCGCCGTGCTTGCCGGTGAGGACCGGAAAGGACCGAGGCTGTATGGCACGATGCCGCTGTCTACGGGCGAAGCGTTGTCCAAGCTGGCCGACCCCTGGGACGTCGTTGCGGTTTTGCTACGAGGCCGGTCCCTTTGGATACGGCGTCTACCGTCAGCTCAGGGCCCTGGGGCACGACTGCACGGTGGTGACGCCCTCGCTGATCCCCCGCAGGCCGGGCGACCGCATCAAGACCGATCGCCGAGATGCGCTGTCGCTGGCGCGACTTTTCCGAAACGGCGAGTTGACCCCGGTGTGGGTGCCCGACGAAGCGCAGGAGGCGATGCGCGATCTGGAGCGCTGCCGGGAAGACTTCAAGCACACAGAGCGTCGCATACGGCAGCGCCTCAACAGCTTCCTGTTGCGTCACGGTCGGATCTATCCCGGTCGCAGCCTGCCTGCAGCAGGCAGGTCGCTGGACGCAACGCTCACTTTCGCTGGCTGGAGAAGCTCGACACGGAAACGGCCTGGACGTTGGAGAAGAGCCTGATACGAAAGCACGTTCCGCCAAAGCTCGGAGAATACGTTGACAAGACCGTATTTCCTTAGTCTACAACGCCTAGTGGGATCGTCTGTATTCCGAACGCCCGCATGGCGTCCTCGAACGAACCCGACGCCACACATCAACACACCGGGCGGGATGTCCTTCCATCTTCTCTGACAACAATGCACTGGCGGCTTATTTCACTTCCTGATTCTCCCCGGAAATCCGATAGACGGTCCTCAAAAATGTTTTTGGCCCACTGCGTTGCAAACTGCAACACACTTGATCAAAAAATCTTGCTTTGACCTTAAGAACGCTTTATACTCTTCCGTTGTGAAAGACAGACGACAGTTGTGAAGGCCATGCGGCGGCATTTGCTTGCGATGTCTTGAGGCGCCGGCACGTGGCTCAGCCCCAAACCGCCCTGCCACCCGCCAACCTAGGAGTGACTGACATGTTCCGCGACTTCGCCCGTTGTATCCGGCCCGCACACCTTGCATGGCCGCTCTTTGCTCTGCTGCTTTTTTCCCATTCGCAAGGATCGGCCCAGGTGACATTGACCGGCACCGTGGTGGATGCCGACGACGGCCTCGGATTGCCCGGAGCCAACATTGTCGTTGAGGATGCCGTGACGGGAGGCGCCATCACCGATGCGCAGGGCGCCTTCAGAGTCGACGTCGACCGCCTGCCCGCGACCTTGATCGTCAGTCATATCGGCTACGAGACGAACAGGGTGGTTGTCAGCGAAAACGTGGCCATCGAAATCATGCTGCGCGGGGTCGCTGTGGAAGTGGAGGAGCTGGTTATCGTCGGCAGTCGCGCGGAGGGGCGCTCGGTCACCAAGTCGGCCGTACCGGTCGACGTCATCCGGGCTGAGGACTTCGCCCGCCAGGGCAGTATCGACCTGGCAGATCAGTTGCGGACCGTCGTCCCCTCCTTCAACATCAACATTCAGCCGATCAGCGACGCGGCGACCATCGTCCGGCCGGCGAACCTGCGCAACCTGGCGCCCGATCACACGCTGATCCTGGTCAACGGCAAGCGCCGCCACCGCGCGGCGGTCATCGCTTGGCTCGGCAACGGTATCGCGGACGGCTCGCAGGGGCCGGATATTTCCGTCATCCCCTCGATTGCGATCCGGCAGGCCGAGGTACTGCGCGACGGCGCTGCGGCACAGTACGGCTCGGACGCCATCGCCGGCGTCATGAACTTCCAACTCAAAAATGCCCGATCGGGCGGCAGCCTGGAGTTGCGCACGGGAGCCTACCGCGATGGGAACCCGGGCGACACGTCAACCTGCGGGGAAGGAATCATCGGCGACATCAAGCATTCCTGTAACGGGATCGGCGGACATGGCCGCCGGTTCACGATCGCCGGCAATGTCGGGCTGCCGCTCGGTCCGAACGGGTTCGTGAACTTCAGTATGGAGTACGGCAACGCCAGTCCGACCAGCCGCAGCATTCAGCGCAACGGTGCGCAGGCCATCATCGGAGCCGGCAATACAAACCTGCGCAACACGGCGCAGGTCTGGGGATCGCCGCAAGTCGAGGACGACCTGAAGCTGTTCGGCAACTTCGGCTACCTGTTCGACAACGGATTTCAGTTCTACGGCCACAGCAACTTCACGAGCCGCAGGGTGACCGGCGGATTCTACTTCCGCAATCCGCATACGCGCGGCGGCGTGTTCCGCGGTCCGGTGGTCGACGGCCAGCCGACGCTGCTCGTCGGAGACCGGGTCTGGGCAGAGACCGGCGTACCGGGCGCCGGCAGCTGCGCCACGATCCCGATCGTCGGCAACGTTCCGGATGCGGCCGCCCTCAGGGCGGTCGAGGACGACCCGAACTGCTTCACGCTCTACAGCCGGTTCCCCGGCGGGTTCACGCCGCAGTTCGGCGGCGACCTCATCGACTATTCACTGGTCAGTGGCCTGCGCGGGTCCATGAGCAACGGCTTGATTTGGGATGCGAGCGTCAACATCGGCACCAGCGACGTTAAGCAGTTCATCTTCGATACGGTCAACGCGTCGCTCGGCTACGACACGCCGACGTCGTTCGAGCCGGGAAGCTACCGGCAGGACGATATCAACTTCAACTTCGACGTCTCGTACCAGGTCAACGATTTCGTGCACGTCGCGGGCGGCGCGGAGTGGCGCCAGGAAAAGTTCACGATCGGCGGGGGCGGGCGGCCGTCGTGGGAGATCGGTCCGTATGCCGCACAGGGCTTCAGTTCCGGTTCGAACGGCTTCAACGGCTACCGGGAAGACACGACGGCGGGGGACTGGAGCCGCAGCAACATTGCGGCCTACGGGGACGTCGAGTTCACCGACCCGGGCGACCGGTGGATGATCGGTACAGCCGTCCGGTTTGAAAACTTCGAGGACTTCGGCACAACGACGAACGGCAAGGTCTCAGGGCGCGTCGGGTTGACCGACGCGGTCTCTCTTCGCGCCGCGGTCAGCAGCGGGTTCCGCGCGCCGACTCCGGGGCAACAGAACGCGTTCAACGTGACGACCGCGTTCATCGGAGGGCAGTTGACCAACAACGGCGTTGTCCCGTCCACGTCCGCGGTGGCCATCGAAAGGGGCGGCGAGCAGCTCCAGCCTGAGAAGTCGCTCAACTACAGCGCAGGCGCAGTGGTCGAGCAGGGGCCGCTCACCTTCACCGCCGACTTCTTCCGCATCGACATCGACGACCGCCTCGCCCTGGCCCAGGAAATCAAACTGACGGAAAGCGAGATCCAGACGCTGCTCGCGGAAGGGATTGCCGAGGCGCGGAATTTCCCGGTGTTCCGGTTCTTCCTGAACGACTTTTCGACGACGACCCAGGGCATCGACCTGATTTCGACCCTGGCGGTCGGGTCCACGACGTTCAGCGCGGTCTTCAACTACACGGACACGGCGATCAAAAACGTCGAATCCGACACCGTCATCGATGAATTCCGCATCTATACGCTGGAACAGGGACTGCCGAAGACCCGGTGGAACTTGACCGTCAACCACACCGCCGCACGGTGGAGCCTGCTGGCCCGCCTGAGCTACTTCGGCGAGTTCTGGGACAGCGAGGATGCGCGGAACGCGAACGACCTGGGCGCCGTGAGCGAATCCGTTCTGTATCCGGCCTATTCCGGCAAGGCGCTGCTCGACGTCGAGCTCGGTATTCCGCTCGTCAGCGGCGCCACGCTGGCGCTCGGCGTCGAGAACGTGCTGAACACCTACCCCGAGGTGAACAAGCACGGCGCGGACACGGTGGGCAACCAGTACGGTCAGTTCTCGCCGTTCGGCTTCAACGGCGCCTACTACTACACCCGTGTCGGTTATTCCTTTGACACGCCGTAGTCTCTAAACGCTACGTTGCGCCGGCGTTCGCCTGCAGAGTCGGTATCCGGCACGTCGAGGTCTCTCGGGCCGAGGGTGACGAGGGTAAGCGGGTCTGGAGGGAAGGCCTCCAGATAGGCCGGTATCCGATCCAGGGTCACCTCGTCGATCCTGCGGGTCAGTTCATCCAGTGCACGCGGGCGCCCTTCGAAAAAGAGATCCTCCGCGAGACTGCCCGCCCTTCCTTCGGGAAGATCCCCGGTCGTCAGGATGCGGCCCTTCACGATGGTCTTGGCGCGCTCCAGTTCCTCGGAAGAAAGATCCTCCGCGACACGATTGATTTCCCTGTGACAGACGGCAAATGTCTCGTCGGCCCGGTCGGGTGTGGTCCCGGCGTAGAGGGCAACGAGCCCTCCGCCCCTGCGCGCCCGATAGAAGGCGGCCACGCTGTAGGCAAGCCCGCGTTTTTCCCTGACTTCGGTAAACAGGCGGCTGGAGCCGCTTCCCGACAGGATGGTCACCAGGAGCTGCCCGGGATAATAGAGGTCGTGGCCCCTGGGGACTCCTGAAAAGAGCATTCCGATATGCTGCTGTTCCGACGGTTTCTCGTGGTGTACGGACCGGGAGGCCACCGAAAGGGGATGCACTTCATCCGGCGTCTCGCCGTCGGCGGACCAGTGTCCGAAGATCGCGTCCACCCTGTCCAGAATCTCGTCGAGGTCCAGGCCCCCGGCGACAGAGATCACGAGCCTTTCCGGCTTGCAGTATGTCGTCCAACAGTTGCGGACGCCCGGGGGCGTGATGACCGATACGGTTTCGGGACGGCCCAGGGGCATTCGGCCCATGGGATCGCCGAGACCGGCCTGGTAGGTGAGATAGAGGACCTGCTGGATCGGATTGTCCTCCAGCCGTTTGATCTCTTCCAGGGTCAGAGACTTGGCAGCCTCGACCGCTTCGTCGGGGAACGAGGCAGACTTGAAGATCTCTGAATAGAGCGCGATGGCTTCGGGAAAGTGTCTCGGCAGGAGCTGGGCCCTGAATTCCGTGTATTCGACCCCTGTCGAGGCCCCCCGTCGAACGCCCAGGTTGTCGAAGGCGTCGAAGACCGACCGGGCGTCCCTCGAAGGCGTCCCTTTGAACAGACTCTCTTCGACGACGCACGCCATGCCGAGCCGGTCGAGAGGATCGTCTTTCGCCCCGAAGGCGAAACGGAAGACGAGCACGATCGATTGGGCGCCCGGGATCGGTTCTACGACGACACGTATGCCGTTTCTTAAACGGTGAAGTACTGGAGCCGCTGAAGACACCCAACGTCCTTTCGCACCTGGCGTCTAAAAATCGGTCTGATCACCCCAATGGCGAGTCCAAAATAAGTCACAGGAGAGGGTGTGTCAACCTCAGGAAGCTTTTCGCTTGACATGCCGTGAGCCGTTTGTGTAGTTTTGCCCTCAGCAAGGGTAGAGGCGCAGCCCCCCAAGAGTAGACGGCGGAAGGCAGGCGGTTGGAAGCGCGTCGTACGAAAGGGGGGGGTTGCCGAAGTCCCTCGCACGTGTCGCCGCGGCGAAGGGCTGGTCCAGGGGATAAGATCTTCTGGACTGTCACAAGGATGACCTGTGGAGCGCTCTCTTGCATCTTCCGTCCCCGGGACGGGTGCCTGCGACGCCTCTGCCTTCCGGCCGCGGGCGTTTTTTTTGCCTTGACGGACGGCGTTGAAGCAGACGTTTTTTCGCCTCGAGGAGGTCCCGCCATGTTCAGCGGATGCCATACCGCGCTGATTACGCCGTTTACGCCCGGCAAGTCCGTGGACGAGGCAGGCCTGGAGAAGCTTGTCGCGTTTCAGGTTTCCGAAGGCGTGAGCGGGATCCTGGCCGTCGGGACGACGGGCGAGAGTCCGACGCTGAACCGGGAAGAGCACGACCGGGTGGTCCAACGGGTCTGCGAGCTTGTCAGGGGACACGGACGGGCGATTGCCGGAACCGGGAGCAATTCGACCGAAGAGACCCTGAGGGCGACGGAACACGCCGCCCACGTCGGCGCGGACACGGCGCTCCTGGTGGACCCTTACTACAACGGACCGAGCTCGCTCGAAATCCGGCGGGAGTACGTCGCGCCGGTGGCGGAGGCGTTCCCGGAGATGCAGATGATCCCATACGTGATTCCGGGCCGGACGGGCACGAAGCTCCTTCCGGAGGACCTTGCGCTTCTCAACCGGTCGTGTCCGAACGTCGCGACCGTCAAGGAGGCGACGGGAGATCTGGAGAACATGGCCCGCACCCGGACGTGCTGCGGGGAGGATTTCGCGATCCTGTCCGGGGATGACGACAAGACGTTCGACATGATGACGGACGACCGAGTCAAGGCGTCCGGCGTGATCTCGGTGATGTCGAATGTCGCTCCAGGCCCGATTCAGAAGTTCACGCAGGCCCTCCTCGAAGACAACCGGGAGGAGGGGAAGCGACTCGGAGATGCGCTCAAGCCGCTCTTCGGCATGGTCGGCGTGCTTTCGGAAGAAGAGACGCCCTTCGGCGTGACGGAAGTGAAGGCTCGAAACCCCCTGCCGGTGAAGACGCTGATGCAGATCCTCGGGATGCCGGCCGGGCCGTGCAGACGGCCGCTCGGCAGAATGAACCGGTCAGGGCTTGAAAAAGTGCTCGACATCGCCCGAACGGTCGCGTCGAACAACCCCGAAGTCTTCGCGCCGATCGAGGCCTTCTTCAACGTAGACATCGCGAATCGATTGGAAGATCGGTCTGTCCTGGAAGGTCTGGCCTACGCATAACCTTCAACGGAGTATCCAATGGTCTCGAACGCGGCTTTGAAGGCCTGGGTCGACGAAGCGGCCCGGCTTTGTAAACCGGACAGCGTGCACTGGTGCGACGGTTCGCAGGCAGAGTACGATCGTCTCGCAGAAGCGCTCTGCCGGAAGGGCACATTCGTTCGTCTGAACCCGGGGCGGCGGCCGAACAGCTTCCTGGCCCGGTCCGACCCCGGGGACGTGGCGCGCGTGGAGGACCGGACGTTCATCTGTTCTCGCGGGCAGGAGGAGGCCGGACCCACGAACAACTGGCGAGACCCCGAGGACATGAAGCGGACGCTGCGCGGCCTGTTCAACGGCGCGATGCGCGGCCGCAGGATGTACGTCATCCCCTACTCGATGGGGCCCATCGGATCTCCGATCTCGAAGATCGGCGTGGAGATTACCGACTCTGCCTATGTCGTGTGCAGCATGCGGATTATGACCCGAATCGGGGATTCGGTGCTCGAGGCGCTGGGCGAGGGCGACTTCCTCCCCTGCCTGCACTCGGTCGGTGCGCCGCTCGAGCCGGGGGAAGAAGACTCGGTTTGGCCGTGTGATGCCGACAACAAATACATCGTACATTTTCCGGAGGATCCCTCGATCTGGTCTTACGGGTCCGGCTACGGTGGCAATGCATTGCTCGGAAAGAAATGTTTCGCCCTTCGGATCGCTTCCTGCATGGCGCGGCGAGAAGGGTGGATGGCCGAACACATGCTGCTTCTGGGTCTGACCTCGCCGGAGGGCCGAAAGTACTACCTCGGCGGCGCGTTTCCCTCGGCGTGCGGAAAGACCAACCTGGCCATGCTCGAACCGACGATTCCGGGCTGGGAGGTGCGCTGCGTGGGCGACGACATCGCGTGGATGCGGCTCGGGCCCGACGGTCGGCTTTACGCCATCAATCCGGAGTCCGGTTTCTTCGGCGTGGCGCCCGGAACGAACGAGACGTCGAACGGAAACGCGATGGCCGCGCTGAGCCGAAACAGCATCTTCACGAACACGGCGCAGACGGTAGAACGGGACGTCTGGTGGGAAGACATGACGCCGGAGCCCCCTTCCGGCCTGCTGGACTGGAAGGCCCGCGCGTGGGACGCGGGACGGGGTGAGCCTGCTTCGAACCCCAACGCGCGATACACGGCGCCGGCCTCCCAATGTCCGGTGATCGACCCGGATTGGGAGAACCCGGACGGGGTCCCGATATCCGGGTTCATCTTCGGAGGACGGAGATCGAGCGTGATCCCGCTGGTCTACGAGGCGTTCAACTGGACGCACGGGGTCTTCATGGGCTCCGTGATGGGCTCCGAGACGACGGCGGCCGCGGCCGGCGCCGTTGGAAAGCTTCGCCGAGACCCGTTCGCGATGCTTCCGTTCTGTGGATATCACATGGGCGACTATTTCCGTCACTGGCTGGAGATGGGGAACAGGCTCGGAAAGCACGCCCCGAAGATCTTTTTCGTAAACTGGTTCCGAAAGGATCCGGCCGGAAGCTGGCTCTGGCCCGGGTTCGGCGAGAACAGCCGCGTGCTCAAGTGGATCTGCGAGCGGATCGACGGCAAGGCCGCGTCGGTGGAAACGCCGATCGGGCTGCTGCCCGGCCGGGAGGGTCTGGATCTCGACGGACTGGACCTTCCCGCGGACGACCTGGATGCGCTTTTGAGGGTGCGCACCGAAGACTGGCTGCCCGAGCTGCCGGAGATTCGTGAATTTTACTCGAAGTTCGGTGACCGGCTGCCTGCCGAGCTGGCGGCCGAAGTCGACGCGCTGGCGCAGCGGCTGAGCGCTTGAACCGCCGTTGGGCTGAATTCGAAGAGGATGTGTCGCCATGATCAAGATCGCGATCTGCGGAATCGCGGGGCGTATGTGCGGAAGGATCGCGCACCTTGCGTTGGACTCGGACGATATCGAAATCTCCGGAGGCGTCGAGGCGGCCGGGAACCGGGCGGTGGGACGGGATCTGGGAGCCGTGATCGGTGCGAGGCCGCTCGGCGTGCGGGTCGTGGATAACCTGGAGCAGGTGGCGGCGCGGGCAGACGTCGTTGTCGCCTTCACGGCGCCGCCGGACGGTACGGTCGAGGCCGCCACTGTGGCTGGCGCCGCCGGAACGGCGATGGTCGTCGGAACGACCGGCATGTCGGAGGCCCAGCTGGCGAGCTTCGAGGAAGCCGTAAAGGACGTCGCCTGCGTGTTCGCTCCGAACTTCACCGTGGGCGTGACGCTTCTGACACAGCTCGTGGAGGAGGCCACGCGGATTCTGGGAGCGGACTATGACGTCGAGATCGTCGAGGCCCACCACCGCTTCAAGACGGACGCACCGAGCGGGACGGCGCTCGCGTTGGCCAAGGCGGCGGCTTCAGGCCTGAACCGGAACCTGGAAGACGTCGGCGTCTATGGGCGTCACGGAGATACGGGCGTCCGGACGCGGGAGGAGATCGGGGTCCACGCCATCCGGGCCGGGGATATCGTCGGCGAGCACATCGTGACCATAGGGGGGGTCGGAGAGGTGATCCAGATCGTGCATCGGGCGCAGAGTCGCGATGCGTTCGGGGTGGGGGCGCTTCGCGCGGTCCGATTCGCGGCGGCGGCCGCACCAGGGTTCTACGATATGCGAGACGTGCTGGGAATCAGATAGCCTGAATCCGCATCTAGGATCTTGACGCAGATCCGGAGGCAATGGCATCAACCGATTTGGATCATATTCTCGAAACCGCCCAGGAGTGTCCATCATCGCCTGAAAACGTCAGGCCTCTTGGCAATATTCTTATTTTTAAGAAACTTTTCACCCAATAGAGGACTCCGACAGGCTCCTGGACGAATGGGGATATCGTTTCAGCAGCAGTTCCCGATGATTAGATAACGTTAGTATTCCCAAATATAAAGGGCGCATCCCTCGGATGCGCCCTTTGTGCGTCGGTGTGTCGTCTGAGCGTAGACGCGCGGGCAGACACTTCGTGTAGAGGCAACCTGCCCGTGTCGCGATCTATTTCACGCGGGGGGGGGGCCGCCCGTTACCCCGCCAGCCATCTGAAGAGCGGCTGGAGGTCATCGTAGAGCGCCCTGGCGCCGAAGAAGAAGAACGCCAGGCCACAGATGGCGTTGAGGACCACGAGCGTGCGGCCCATACGGAACGGTTTGGGGAGGAACATCCGGTCCGCCCATATCATCGCAAAACACCAGGGACCGGCGAACAGGACGCCCGTGATGTGCAGCGGGATCGTCATGATCGAGATCGGGTTCCACCCGACGCCCTGCGGGTCGCTGTGAGCCGTCCACCAGGCGATGAGGACCAGGGCGATGCCGGCCACGCCGTTGTAGACGAGGATGGGAAGCCTCATCCGGTCCAGCTTCAGGTGGCGCCATTGCGGCCTGATGACGCGGATGCACTCGTGCGCCGTCCTCACATAGAGCTCGTAGGCGCCGTAGACCGTCCCGAAGATGGCAAAGAAGACCCCCGCCTTGTAGATCCCCGCGAGGAACAGGCGTATCTGCTCTCCGGGGTGCAGCTGCGTCAGGAAAACCACCTGGTGATTGTAGAGGTCCATGCCCGACGGTACGATCTGCTTCGGAAAGAGCAGGGCCGCGCCCAGGATGAGGAATGCAGCGGTGAAAATCAGGACCGTGCCGAAAGAGACCCAGGTGTCGATCACCGGGGCCTTCAGCCACGCCAGCCCGACCCGGACGTTCTCCTCATCTACGGCCAGCGGGACAGGCTCCGTCACGGAAGCGTCCTTTCCTTCGACGCGTCCGATCATCCCCCAGGCCTTTTCCCGCAGCATGCCGATGTATCCGATGTAGTCCTGCACGCCCCCACCCATGACCCCCATGTAGGCCACCATTTCGACGATGAGCGTTCGGTCGGTGAAGGCCGGAAAGTTCACGATCCAGTCCGGATAACGCGGGAAGGTCGGCACGACCGCGCCCGTGAGGGCGGCCGTCCAGTCCGGATTGCAGGCGAACGTGGCGACGACCATCAGAACGAGCATCACGCCCACGAGAGAGAACTGGGCCTTCTCCAGAAACCCGTAGCTCTGAAGCAGGGTGAGGATAATGAGCAGGACGATGAAGAGAATGGCAATGACGTGTGGATAGCGCCCCGGGTCATCGAACAGGATCCACGAGGTGATCGTGCCCAGCATGATCGGAAGGCTGGAGAGGTAGAACGGGGCGGCAACGATCACGACGAGACCGGTAAAGGCCGGAAACCAGGCGCGGGGACCGGGGATGAGCGCCCATTTTTCGATCGGATGTTCTCCGGTGAGCGTCATGTATCGCGCGGCCGTGTAGACCTGGATTGCCTTTGTGATGCAGAAGAGGCTGAAGGCCCAAAACAGGGAATACTCGAAGATCGCCCCGCTCCGGGATGCCCAGACCGTTTCTCCACTTCCGATCGTTACGGAAGCGATGATGGCGCCCGGCCCGAAAAATTTCAGGAAGTCGACGGCTCTCCGAGAGGTGAGCTCGGAGACCAGTTTCGGAAAACGAAGGGCTTGTCTATCGGCCACGTTTCCCTCCCCCTTGGTTGACGATTCTCACTCCGCGCCCCTGACGATGACAGCTGCATCGTCCATCCCTGCCCGTTCCGCCTCCATCGTCCAGATTCCCGGCCCTGTCGAACCGGGGCAAAACGCCGTGAGTCCCTATGTCTCCAAGCGGACGGACGGGACGCTCCGCCCCTTCAGATCGAAATCCTCGCCCCTGCCGATCTCTCGAAATCCAAGGGCTTCGAACCGGGCCCGTTTCTCCTCATCCTCGACCGAGAGCAGGGCGCGACACGCTTTCACTCCCCGGTCCGCGCCCCAGCCCGCCGCCGCCTGGATCAGCGGCTCCCACACCGCCGTGAAATTCCGGTGCGCGAATCCGTCCACGCGGCATCCACCCTCGCCGTCCAGGCAAACCGTGGCCATGCCGACCAGCCGGGCATCGGACGTGCGTGCGCAGAACCAGGCCCCCTTCCCGCCCGCGACCGGCCTCTGGTATCGCGGGTAAAGGCCCATGCAGGAATTCTGGAGGGCCTGCCGCGTGGAATACATTCCGGCGACGTTCGCGTCCAGCACCTGCGCGTCGTGGGGTGTGACGAGGAGCGGGATCATCGGGACCCGCTCGGCCGCCGAAGCCGGACGGACGATGACCTCCGCCGGCTGCCGGTAGTAGTCGACCATAAACTCTTCGGGCGACGCGCCGTTCGTGACGCAAACCATCACGTTCGCGTTGGCGAGCCTGCGCCATCCGAGGCGGTTATAGACGCGCGCCGCGACTGGGTTTCCGGTCGCCAGGAAGATCGCCTTGCCCCGAGTTTCCCGAAATTCGTCCCGGGCGCGCTCACAGAGCCGGTATGCGATGCCCCTGCGGCGAAACGCCGGAGTCGTGGCCACCTCGCCCAGCCCCCCGAACTCCGGGTTCCCGACCGGGATGGTGATGGAGGTCGTTCCGGCCAGTGCTTCTACCTGACGCGTCAGGTAGAAGATCAACCGGTTGTGTTCCAGCTCTTCACCGGCCAATTCATCCGCCATGGCGGTGAGGGGTTTCTGAAGCGTTTCGTGCCAAAGGCAGTTCATCTGTTTCCTGAGATCGCCTGCAACGGGGACCTCGCGCCTGGAGATGTCGCGCATCTTCACGTCCTGATCGGGGAAGGTCTTGATTACGCCTTATTTAATGAGCTATATTATACAACATCGATTCGGACGATGCGATAATTCGTCAAACGGCGAAAACCGGGAACGCGGCCGAGAACCACACTTACTGGACGATGACAACGGACAAGGCGTTGATCGACACTTGGCGCGAAGAACCGGCGCCCCTGCTCCCGCTCCTTCACGCGTTTCAGGACCGGGACGGGTTTATTTCGGATGATGCCATCCGGCAGGTCTCGGCCGCTTTGAAGATTCCGGTGGCGGAGCTTTTTGGGACGGTCTCATTCTACCACCATCTGTCCCGAACTCCCGGCGGCCGGAGCGTGCCCAAAGTCTGTACGGGTCCCATCTGCGCGTTGAGGTCGGGGCCGGATCTGCTGGAAGGGCTGAGCCGGGACGGGGCGAGGGCCATGCCCTGCGCGGGGCGCTGCGACGATCCCGTTCCGGTGCTCAGAGGGGACGGGGTGCTCGTGGGGAGGACGGCGGGTGGGCTGGAAGATCGGCCGAGCCCCCTGCCGCCGCCGAGCCCGGGAAGACTGGAGGAGTGCGTGTTCGCCTCGATTCGGGAGCCGGACCGCGCGGAGATCGACGGGTATCGACGGACCGGCGGGTATCAGGGGCTGGCGCGCGCCGTGGAGGAGATGACGCCGAAGGAGGTCGTCGACCTGATCGCGGAAAGCAGACTGGCGGGCCGCGGTGGGGCCGGATTTCCCACGGGACAGAAATGGCAGGCGGTCGCAGATGCGGAACGCGAACCGAAGACGATCGTCTGCAATGCGGACGAGGGCGAACCGGGATGCTTCAAAGACCGGGCCATCCTGGACTACGACCCTCACGCGGTGATCGAAGGGATGCTGCTGGCCGCCTACGCGACGGGGGCGACTCGCGGCTTCATCTATCTCCGATACGAGTATCCTGAGACCTTTCGCACGCTGGATCGCGCAATCGAGGAGGCAGAAGGCGCGGGACTCCTCGGGGGGCGGATTCTGGAGAAGGATTTCGATTTCCGACTTCATCTCCGGAGGGGGGCGGGGGCCTACGTATGTGGTGAAGAGGGGTCCCTCCTGAACAGTCTGGAGGGGAAGCACCCTTTTCCCCGAAACCGTCCACCCTTCCCGGTGACGCACGGCTACGACAATCTGCCGACGGTCGTCAACAATGTAGAGACGATCGTGGCGACGCCGCAGATTCTGCGCCGCGGGGCGGGCTGGTACGAAAACCTGGGGATGAACGGCCAGGCCGGCACGAAGGTGATCAGTCTCTCGGGGGACATCCGGCGTCCGGGAAATTACGAAGTGCCGCTGGGTCTGCCGCTGAAGACGCTCCTCCACGACTGGGCGGGCGGACCGCCCGAAGGGCGTTCGATTCAGGCGGTCACGATGGCCGGGCTGTCGGGTGGATTCCTGGCGGGCGAGGCACTCGAGGTCAGCCTGGACGAGCCCAGCATCCGCGGACAGGGCTCCTTTCTCGGCGCCGGAGGGATCATGGTGTTCGACGACAGCCGGGATATCGTTCAGGTCGCGAGAGAGGGAATGGCCTTCTTCGCGGAAGAGTCGTGCGGAAAGTGCTTTCCCTGCCGGATCGGTACGCAGCGCCTGACGGAGCGGCTCGCGGGCGAGGCCGGACCGCAGGACCTCGATCTCTGGCTGGACGAGGTGTCGGAGATCGGCGAGACGATGAAGGCCGTGAGCGCGTGCGGTCTTGGGATTGCAGCGCCGCTGATTACGGAGAGCTTGACGAGGTTTTTCCCGGGAGCGGTAAAAAAACACGTCGGGTCGTTGTCGCCTCGGCCCCGGTAAGAAAGGACTGACGCAATGGGTTCGACCGCGAATTCGAAGCCTTGGATCACGTTGAACGGGGAGGAAGTGCCTTATACGCCCGGCGAGACCCTATACCAGATTGCCGAGCGGCAGGAGACCGAAATCCCGACGCTGTGCTATGATCCGCGCCTGGAGGCCTTCGGGGCCTGCCGCCTCTGCGTCGTCGAAGTAGCGGGTGCGCGCAGCCCGGTCGCTTCGTGCACGACGAAAGCGACGCCCGACATGGTCGTCCGGACGCATACCGAGCGGATCGAGCGCCTTCGAAAGGTGTTGCTGGAGATGGTGGCGTCCGAGAATCGGGAGATCGACGTCGATCCACTGCGCGGTTACGCCGCTCAAGAGCTCCAGACGTGGGTGGACCGATACGACGCGCGCAGCGGGCGCTTTGCCGGCAAACGGTCCGGAAGGAGCAAGCCCGAGGACGACAACCCCTTCCTGATGCGAGATTACGACCTCTGCATTTCGTGCTATCGGTGCGTGCGCGTCTGCGCGGAACAGGAGGGAGACCACGCGATCAACGTGATGAACCGGGGTTTCCAGACGCAGATCACGACCGAATTCGACGGGCTGCTGAAAGATTCGTCCTGCACGTTCTGCGGCCAGTGCGTACAGACCTGCCCGACCGGCGCCCTCGCCGACAGGAAGGCGCTCCGCAAAAAGGACGTGCCCGGGACGATTGAAAAGACGCGGACGATCTGTGCCTATTGCGGGGTGGGCTGTTCGGTCGACGTGCTGACGAAGGGGGCGCAGATCGTAGGCGTCCAGCCCGCGATGGACGGTCCCGCCAACCTGGGCGCGCTCTGCGTGAAGGGACAGTTCGCGTTCGACTTCGTGCAGCACGCAGATCGCCTGAAGATGCCGCTCGTGAGGCGGGAAGACGGGGCGCTGCACGAGACGAGCTGGGACGAAGCGCTGGACCGCACGGCCGAAGGCTTCCGAAAGGCTCGCGACCGGTTCGGCAGGCACGCCGTCTACGGCGTCGCCTCGGGCCGGGCACCGAGCGAGGCGGCCTATACCATGCAGAAGTTCATCCGGGCGGGGTTCGGAACGAACTACATCGACAACTGCAGCCGTGCTTGACACGCTCCAACGGTTGCCGGTCTGGCAGCCACGATCGGACGCGGCGCGATGACGAACCCGCTCGAGGACATGGAAAAGCCGGATGTGATCTTCTGCATCGGCACGAACATGACGGAATGCCATCCCGTGGCCGCCACTCGGCTCAAGCGCGCGCTGGCGCGCGGCGCGAAGCTCATCGTCGCCGACCCGAGACGGATTCCGCTGGCCGATCTGGCCGATGTCTACCTGCCGCACCGCGTCGGGTCGGACGTGGCGCTCCTGCTCGGCATGGCGCACGTGATCGCGCGTGAGAAGCTGGTGGATGAAGCCTTCATCCACGACCGAACGGTGGACGGAGAAGCGTTCCTGGAACACGTCAACGAATATCCACCGGAATGGGCCGAGCGGATCACGGAGGTCCCGGCGAAGCAGATCGAGAAGGCGGCCATCCTGTACGGGAAGGCGGACAGGGGGGCAATCTACTACACCCTGGGGATCACGGAACACATCTGCGGCGTGGACAACGTTCAGAGCCTCTGCAATCTGGCCCTGATGACGGGTAACGTGGGACGCGAAGGGACCGGCATCAATCCGATGCGGGGCCAGAACAACATCCAGGGCGCCGGGGACAGCGGGGCGCTCCCGGACCACTATCCGGGCTTCCAGCCGGTGACCGAGCCGGCGAATCAGGCCAAGTTCAAGGCGCGTTACGGGAACGAGGTCGACCTGGAGAAAGGCATCACGAAGGTGACCGCGCTGGATCTTTGCGGCGACCGGATCCGGGCGATGTTGATCGACGGCGAAAACACGCTGCTGTCCGACCCGAACCGAGAACACTGCGAGCACGCGCTGACGAGCCTGGATCACCTTGTGGTGATCGACATCTTCCTGACCGATACGGCGCAGCTTGCCGACGTCGTGCTCCCCGCAACGGCGTGGGGGGAGACGGACGGTGTGTGCGCGAATACGGAGCGGCGCGTGCAGCGCCTCCGGGCAGCCGTCCCGCCGCCGGGCCAAGCCAGGCCGGACTGGTGGATCGTCTGCCGGATTGCGAAGCGGCTGGGCTTCGAGGGGTTCGAATTCAGCTCCGCGAAGGAGGTGTTCAACGAACTCTGTGACGTGTCACCCATCTATCGCGGTCTGGATTGGGACCGGATCGAGAGGGGGGAATATCACTGGCCCGTGCCCGAGGCGGGGCACGCCGGCACGCCGATTCTGCACCGGGGCACGTTCGTGAACGGACGCGGGAAATTCACGCAGCATCGATACCGCAACCCGGCAGAGACGGTGAGCGCGGAGTTCCCGGTCTGGATGACGACCGGACGCCGGCTCCAATCCTATCATACGCGTACTCAGACGGGTCGTTCTGCGGGGATCGACTATCTGTTGTCCGAAGAGTCGCTCGAAGTGCATCCGGACGACCTCGCGGACTGGGGACTGAAGGAAGGAGCGTGGTGCCGAGTGTCGAGTTCGCGCGGTTCGATCCAGATCAAGGCCAAGTCGACCGCGCGGTCCCCCCGGGGCACGGTGTTTGCCAGCTTCAGCTTCAGCGACGTGCCTGTCAACGTGCTGACAGGCTCGGGCTACGATCCGATCACGCAGACGGCTGAGTTCAAGGTTTGTCCGGTCAGGATCGAGCCGGTATAAGATCCACGGATCGTCTCGCTTGGCGCGCGGCCGAATCTCACTGCGGAGGCATGCCTCCGAGAACGCAGGGGTCGCGGAGGAAAAATCGAATGCATCCGGGGATTTCGAGGCGGTCCGTGTCGCGCGTTCAGGACGGCGCGCTGGTCGGGGCGTCGGAAGACAGCGTGGCCGTCGAAGAACCGCTCGAGATTCGCGTGGCGGGCGATCCGCTCGCAGTCACGATGCGAACGCCGGGGGAGGATGCGAAGCTTGCGGTGGGGTTCCTCTACGCGGAAGGGGTCGTAGACTCGTTCCAGGACGTGGGCCGCGTGTTTCACTGCGGCCGGCCCGGGACCGAGGGATACGGGAATACGATCGACGTTCTGCCGGCGCCCGGCGTGTCGCTGGACCTGGAACGGGTGACGGCCACGCGGCGAGGCACGCTGACGACCTCTGCCTGCGGGGTCTGCGGGCGCCGGAGCGTGGAAGACCTGGTGACCCGCTGCCGGCCGATGCCAACCGGCTCCGCCGTGTCGCTGGATCTGTTGCTGAGCGTCGTGGACCGATTGCGCAAAAACCAGCCGACATTCGCCCAGACGGGTGGCGTGCACGCCGCGGCGATATGGTCGGCGGACGGAGACCTGTTGGCCTGTCACGAGGATGTGGGGCGACACAACGCGGTGGACAAGGCGGTCGGGACGCTGCTTTACGGCGGTCTGCTGGGCGCGGACGCACGGGAGCGCCAACCCGCGATCCTTTCCGTGAGTGGGCGGGCCAGTTTCGAGATCGTGCAAAAGGCTGCGGTGGCCCGGATCCCGATCGTGTCGAGTGTTTCAGCCGCCAGCTCGCTCGCCGTGGACCTGGCCGACGAGGTCGGGGTGACGCTCGCCGGATTCCTCCGAGACCGGGGGTTCAATATCTACGCACATCCGGAGCGGATCTCCTTTTAGAAAGGGCATTCGAGATGCCGATTTACGAGTATGTCTGCAATGCCTGTGATCACCCGTTCGAGCTCCTCGTGCAAGGGCCGAGAAAGCCGAGCTGTCCTTCGTGCGGGGGGCATCGCCTGGAGAAGCGGTTCTCGGCGTTTGCGGTGAGCACGGGCCGGAGAAGCGTTTCGGGCAGCGAACCGATCGGGCCCTGCGGGACCTGCGGAGATCCTCGCGGGCCGGGCGCCTGTTCACTGTGACGCCTCGACACGAAGCTGCTTGAGGCGCCAACCCTTTCTGACCGGGCGAGCTTGACTTCCCCCCGTTCCGTCGATATCTTGTAACCTGTCGCCGTGCAACAGGAGATGCCAACCATGATGCTTCAACCGACATTCCGCGTCTGCTCGAACCGACTCGGCGCTGCGTGCGCGAATCCGGCCGCCAATGCCAACCGGGATCGTGCCGGTATGCGAAGGCGGGATCGTATGCGATTCTGAGCAGATCGACCCGAGCTGAATTCGAATCCCGCCGTTGAGACGCCTCGACAGCGGGTTTTTTGTTTCCTAGAACAGCCATGTCAAGCGGATCGATGAGACACGAGAAGCGGCCGTCAACGAGGCAGATCGAGGCGCAGTCGATCCTGCTCGCGCGCGATCCCGATCACGACCGCAACCCCAATGAAAACCCTCACCCGATCCGACGGCGTGCGGGACCGGCATCTGTGTCGCTTACAGCCCTGCTTCAATCTCAGCCCGTCGTTGGATCCAACGACGGGCCTTTTTTTTCTCACGACAGGAGGCACGCCCGTGGAACGCTGTTTGATTTCCGAGCTCAAGGACAGGATCGGCCGTTCGGCGACACTCCAGGGATGGATTCACGCGATCCGTGACCAGAAGCGCATCGTTTTCCTGATTCTTCGCGACCGGACAGGCTACGCCCAGGCGGTGATCGAGAAGCTGCGGAAACCCGAGCTGGCAGAGCGCGTCTCTCGCCTTACGCGAGAGTCCGCGGTGACGCTCACCGGAACCGTGGTGGGAAATCCGGACGTGAAACTCGGCGGAATCGAGATCGAGGCGACCGGTCTTCAAATCGAGAGCGTGGCGGCCTCCCCGCTGCCCGTGGATCCGTTTACCTCCCCGCTGCCCGGCCAGGATCTCAGGCTCGACCGGCGATACCTGGATCTGCGACGCCCTGAAGTCCAGCTCATTTTTCGAGTGCAGACCACACTGGAAGCCGCGATGCGGCATTTCTGGATCTCCGAGGGCTTTGTGGAGATTCACACGCCGAAGCTGATGGGAACGGCCAGTGAATCCGGCTCCGAGCTCTTCGCGCTGCCTTATTTCAAGAGGCGGGCCTATCTGGCCCAATCGCCGCAGTTTTACAAACAGATGGCGATTTCCGGCGGCCTGGATCGCGTCTTCGAAATCGCGCCCGTGTTCCGGGCAGACCCCTCGTTCACGTCGCGACACACGACGGAATTCACGAGCGTGGACGTGGAGATGGGCTGGATCCGGTCCCACGAAGATGTCATGCGTTTCGAGGAGAGGTGGCTTTCACACACCCTTGACGTCATTGGAAGAAAGCACGGAGCGGAGATCTTCGACAAGCTGGGGGTCGAGGTCGCGGCACCTGCCGTGCCGTTTCCGCGTCTACCGTTTCAAGAGGCCATCGGATATCTGGCCGCGCAGGGCTGTGACGTGTCGCCGTCCGGCGACCTGGACTCTCGAGGCGAGCGAACGCTTTCCGACTACATTCGCGTCGAGCACGGCCACGATTTCCTCTTCGTCACCGACTACCCGGTGTCGGCGCGTCCGTTCTATCACATGCGGCACGAGGCGTCCCCGCACCTGACGAGGAGCTTCGACCTCCTGTGGAAGGGCCTTGAGATCACCACCGGGGCCCAGCGGGAACACCGCGTCGGGCGATTGACGGCGCAGGCGAAGGAAGCAGGTCTGAGGTCTGATTCGGTGGGGTTCTACCTCGACTTCTTCAGGTGGGGCTGCCCGCCTCACGGCGGGTTTGGGCTGGGCCTGGCCAGGCTGCTGATGGTCCTGCTGGATCGTCCGAACATCCGGGAGACGTCGTTCCTGCCCCGAACGCCGAAGCGACTCCGCCCGTAACCGTGCGTGCGCAAGGCGGTCGCGAAAGTGAAGCCGGGGACCGGGAGCGCAGGAGCCCGCCCCGGGTCGGAAGGGTTGTCCTTCAAGCGAAGATCCGGATCGGCCAGCCCTGTGCCCTGGCCAGACGCGCCAGCCTGCCGTCCGGATTGACGGCAACGGGACGCGCGACGGCTGCCAGCAGGTACCGATCGTCGAATGCGTCTCCGTAGGCCGATGATTCGCTCAGATCGAAGCCGTGTGCGCGCGCCACTTCGCCCGACCGGCGTAGTTTCTCAGACCCGGACAGACGAAGGCCGTCCAGGTCGCCGGTCAATCGTCCCTGCCTGCAGGCCAGCTTCGTCCCAACCACGAAATCCAGATCGAGGAGGTCCTTCAGGGGTGCGATCAGGGGCTGCGGTGCGCCCGACAGGATGCCGAGACAATCCCCATCGGCGCGATGGGCTTCGATCAGACGTTGAGCCCGATCCGGGATTCGGCGGTTCAGCCGCTGTCGGCAGAAGGTCTCGGCCATCTCCGTGAGGGGACCGATCCGGACGCCGCGGAGGTGGGCCTTGTTGGACCAGACGCCGCGGGCCGGGATCCGGACGACCCAGGACAGGAACGCACGGACCACCTCCGCGGCGGCGTAGCTGCCGCTCTTCATCGCGAATCGGATGAACTCCCTTTCGGTCGTGGTGCCGGGCAGAAGCGTCCCGTCCAGATCGAAGATCGCGGCTCTCACGGTACCGGCTAACCCCGCAGCAGACCGGGGAACATCTTGCGAAACAGAATGTCCTGACTGTCCCATATCACCGGGACGCCCCGCACCAGGCACATCACCACCGCCAACCAGGCAATGGCCTGCCCGACCAACAGCAGAAACGACATGGACATCCCGACCGGCCAACCGTACTCGGATTGCCCGGCCTGAATCAGCAGCAGAACGCCCAGGTAGACGAACACGACCGCCTTCGTAAGGCCGTAGAGCGCCCGACTGAAGCGAGAGCTCACGACCGCCTTCGCCCACCGGCCGTGCATCATCGTCTTCTTGCCGAACGGGGTCTTGCCCGCGTCCGCATAGGCGAGCATCCGGAGCCAGTCGATGAGGAAACTTCGGGCGATGACGATCGCCGCGGCCCAGAAGCTGACCATTCCGATCGCCGAGAAATAGACCCAGAAGACGTTCTCCACGATGCGGTCCCCCGCGATGTCGAACATCGCGCCCAGATCGGATTCAATCCCGAGGCGGCGGGCAATGACCCCGTCAAGCGCGTCCATGTAGAGCGTGGTGATCGTCAGCAGGACGGCCACACCGCACGCGATGGTGTTGATCTTGTAGAGCCCAATCACCAAAAACACCAGGAATATCCGGATCAACGTCACAAGATTCGCTTGCATGGTCACCTCGTTTCGCTCGAGCGAGCGTCCTCCGGCAGGCCGCAGCCCGAGACGACCGGCACTCGGTCAGGACTGCGTCAGCTGAAGGTTCATCCGTCTGCCGGAGCCTGGGGCCGAGCCCGGCTGAGGGCGCGGCGGCTCGGACCGCCCGAGTCGGATGCCGGCCTTCATGCCGAAGGGTTCTTCCCGGAGCGATTCGGTTCCGACCTGATCTCGACGCGGGAAACGCCCTTGATGTTCGCGCACCGGTCTTCCGCGCCGGGGATCAGTAGACGCAACGGCCCACCGGCTCGGTCCGGAAGCGGTTGTCCGTCGAGCTGGTAGATCATCAATCCCCGTTCTCGGAGACGCTCCAAAGGGACTTTGGCTGAAAAGCCATCTTCTCGTGCATAAAACACCGCGTGTGTCGCGCCCGGTTTGACGCTGACGCGATCGAGTAGCGTTTCGACCCGGACCCCGCTGCCGGATCGGCCGGACCTCAACCGGCTGACGTTCGGAATCTGACCGGGCATCTGCCGAAAGTCGAGGTAACTGAAGGCGGTGGGGGTGACCATGGGGCCTCCGATCTCGAGGATCGGCGCGCCGGCACGTCCCTCCAAGCTCGAAATCGCCTGTTCCACGCGGTCTGCCAGCAGATCGAGGATGCCAGGGCTGAATCCGATGGCCGGTGCCAGGGTGACTCGAGCTTCGGGATAGGTGAATTTTGCAGTTTCCAGCGCCGAAGCGAGCGCGCGATCGAGCGCTTCCGGTAACTGCAGGAAGAGGGGGAGAATGACGATCTCCTCGGCGCCCCCTTTAACGGCCGATTTTAGCGTATTCGAAAGCCCCTCGATGCCGACCGCTTCCACCAGATAGCGGGTTGGATCACCGAGGGAGGACACGAACGTGCCCACGGCCTCTTCGGTCGGATTTTCAGCCAGTAGGATGACGGCGTAAGGCATGGGGCTCCGGGAGCGGGTGAACCGTGAGTAAACGACCCCCTGCCAAGCGGGCGGCTTTCCGTATCGGCCAAAGGCCGAACGGACCGCGAACGGTTATACGGCCATTTCGGCCTTGATACGTGGATGATGCTTGTAGTTCAGTAGCTCGAAGTCATCCATCACGAAATCTTCGATCTGCGCCTGACCCCTCTCCCTGATCTCGAGCCGAGGCAGAGGAAAGGGCGTTCTCGAGAGCTGCTCCTTTACAGGCCCGATATGACTGCTGTAAATGTGGGCGTCACCCATCGTGAGGATGAATTCGTGAGGCTTGAGGCCCGTTATTTTTGCGATCATGTAGAGCAAAAGGGAATAGGAAGCGATATTGAACGGCACACCCAGGAACATGTCGCACGAGCGCTGGTACATCTGCAGGGACAGTTTGTCTCCGGCGACGAAGAGCTGAAAGAAGGCGTGACAGGGAGGCAGGGCCACAACCAGCGGGTCCACCTCGGCCGCGTTCCAGGCATTCACGATGATTCTCCGGGAGTCCGGGTTTGTTCTGATCGTGTGAATGGCCTCCTGGAGCTGATCGACGCGTTTCTCACCGTTGCGCCAGTCTCTCCACTGGACCCCGTAGATGCGTCCCATCGATCCGTCGTTCTCGGGCTGGCCGGTTCTCCTGAGATAGTCCTGATAGTTCCCGTCCCAGAGCCTGTTGTAGCGGTAGATCCGCTTGAGGTCGTTGATGTTGTCCGACCCGGAGATGAACCAGAGGAGCTCCGAGACCACCGACTTCCACGCGAGCTGTTTCGTCGTGACGGCAGGAAACCCCGCTTCCATGTTGTATCTCGTCTGAAACCCGAAACAGGAAATCGTACCGATGCCGGTCCGGTCCTGTTTTCGGGTGCCGTGCTCCAGGATGTATCGCAGCTGGTCCTGATAAGGTTTCATCTTCGATCGTATCTCGTGTTTCGTATCCCCGCGGCTCAGGATTCCCGGGGCGCTAGGCGCCGTCGGATCCGTGCCCCCGTTTCCTCTGAAAGATTCTCAAAACGAAGTCCGGATGATCTTTCTCCTCAGTCACGTCCCAAGCGTCGGAATCGAATTCAGGAAAGTAGGTGTCCCCTTCATAAGCTTCCTTGATATAGGAAAGACAAAGCCTGTCGGCAAGGGGAATGGCCTCGCGATAGATCTCGGCGCCTCCGGCAACGAACACCTCCTTTCCGTAGGAGGCAGCCTTTTCGAGCGCCCGTTCCAGAGACTCGCAAACGTCTATGCCCGTCCTTCCGGACAACGTCCGGCCGACGATGATGTTTCTCCGGCCGAAAAGGGGGCGACTTCCCATGGACTCGAAGGTCTTCCGCCCCATGATGACGGTTCCTCCCATCGTCGTCTGCATGAAATGGCGGCTTTCAGCCGGGATTCTCCAGGGCATGGCGTTCTTCCTGCCGATCACACCCTCTTTTGTCATTGCGGCGATGACGGTCACGAGAGGGCCGTCGCCGCGCTGACCTCCGGCTGTGAGATGTGGAGAAGGGGGCCGCCTTCGGCGGCGCGGCCGATCAGGTCGTAGTCGAGCGCGTCGGTGATTTGAACCTGGGCAAACTCCCCGATCTCCACCTGGCCCGAGATGAAGACCTGGCCGTCGATTTCCGGGGCATCCATCCGCGCGCGCCCGACGAAGTCGAACGCCGGGTCGTCCGAGACGCCTTCCACGAGCACGCTCAGCGTTTGCCCGACGAACTGCCTGCTGATCTCCGCGGAAATCGTCGTCTGAAGCGACAACAGGCGATCGAGCCGGTCCCGCTTTTCCGACTCCGAGACCGTTTCGATCCTCATCCCGGCGGCCGTGCCCTCTTCGTGAGAATAGAGGAATCCGGCCAACCGGCTGAAATGAGATTCGTCTACAAAATCGATCAGTTCCTGGAAGTGGCGCTCTTCCTCGCCGGGAAAGCCCACGATGACGGAGGATCGGATCGTGAGATCGGGAACGCGCGCCCGCAGTTTTTGGATCAGCTTACCGATGGACGCCCGGGTGCTGCCCCGATTCATCGCCCTGAGTATCGGATCGGACGCGTGCTGGATGGGCATATCCACGTAGGCGCAGAGCTTCTCCTCTGTCGCCAGTAGATCGATCAGGTCGTCTTTCCACCCGGAAGGGTAGGTGTAGAGCAGCCTCAGCCATTTCAAACCCTCCAGGCCGATCAGCTCACGCAGCAGGTCGGTGAGGCGAATTCTGCCGTAGAGGTCCGCGCCGTATCGCATCGTATCCTGAGCCACGAGCACGATCTCTTTCACGCCGCCCGCGACCAGGCGCGCAGCCTCCGCGACCAGGCGATCGATCGACTCGCTCCTGCTGGGGCCCTTGATTCCGGGAATCGCGCAAAAGGTGCAGGTTCGATCGCACCCGTCGGAGATGCGAAGGTATCCCCACGGCCTCGGGGTCAGCAGGTGGCGCGTTCGGTCGTCTCGAACGGGGCCTTCCCGCTTCACACCCAGAAGCCGATCGCAATGGCTCACGATGTCCTTCTCTCCAGCCAGCCCGAGGATCCGATCGGCCTCAGTCAGCTCCGTGCCGAGTTCCTCCGTGTAGCGTTCAGCCAGACACCCCGTGACGATCAACGCTTTGCATCGACCGGTCCGTTTATGGTCGGCCGCCTCCAGCGCAGCCGCGATCGACTCTTCCTTCGCCGGCTGGATAAATCCACACGTGTTGACGATAATCAGGTCAGCCTCCTCCGGGAGGTCCGACATGGTATACCCGTTCATCTCCAGCAGACGCCACATGCGTTCGGAATCCACTGTGTTCTTGGGGCATCCCAACGTAACGAGGTTGACCTTGTGCACTTGCCGACACCTTCTGTCCAGAGGTCGCCTGAATCCGCGGTCGTCTGAAAAAAATCGGTCAAGACCGGTCTTTTGTCAAGATGAACGAACCGGTGCGGATCTCGTGGGGTCAAAAATTGCTTGTCATTTTCAGCCCGCTTCCTATATTTTGGTTCTGCTTTTGTAAGATGGTCTGCGTGTTCCGGAGGAAATCGCCAGATGGCAAACCGGTGTAAAATCTGTGGCAAGGGGCCGATAACGGGCAACCACGTCAGCCACGCGAACAACAAGAAGCGGCGTCGGTTCAAGCCCAATCTCAAACGGGTGCGCGCCGTGGTCAACGGTGCGCCGAAACGGCTGAGGGTATGCACGCAGTGCATCAAGTCGGGCCGTGTGGCCAAGGCCGCGTAGTATCTTGATTAGGTGTCGTCCGTTCGAAACTCACCTTCATTCAAGGTGAGTTTTTTCGTGCGTAGGGACGCGTCGCGCAAAACGACTTGGAGCGATGGTCCGGGACAGGGGATGGATTACTTTCGGAGCAAACGGTTTCTAGACACGCTGGATGATTGGGAAAGCGGCGGTAAGGTCTCGGGCCGCCCCGACGTTTACGTTCCGCGAACGAGGGCGCTTCTGCGCCGTTTGGGCAATCCGCAAGCGAATTTTGTGTCGATCGTGATCGGCGGTACGAACGGGAAAGGTACGGTGTGCAGCCTGCTCACGGCACTCCTGCGAGCTTCCGGAGAGCGGGTCGGTCTCTACACCTCTCCCCATCTCCACACGATCAGAGAACGTATTCAGGTCGATGGCAACGTGGTGTCCAAGGATCAATGGACGAAAGGGGTAGGTCGTCTTTATGAGAAGAGCAGAGCGTTTGAACCCGAGGGGTTGGGTCCTTTCAGCAAGTTCGAAGCCTTGACTGCCCTTGCGGCCGACCTCTTCGCCTCGAACGGCGTGACGTATGGCGTGTTCGAGGTCGGACTGGGTGGCCGGTTCGACGCGACGAACGCCGTGGATGCAGACCTGACCGTGTTGACCGCCATTGACATCGACCACGCCGAACTGCTGGGCCACACGCTCGAAGAGATCGCCTCGGAGAAGTTTCAGATCTGCCGACAGGGAAGGCCGCTGTTTACGACAGGGGCGCAGCCGGATGAAGCCATGGATCGGATTCGGCAGATGAGCGCAGATTCGAACGTGCCGTTGTATGTCGCGGGCCCGAAAGGCGTGAATGGGCCCGATGAAAGCGCGTTCCGGAGCCTCCCCGAGGGTCGGGATTCCGCCGATCGCCCTGCGACCTTTCGCCAAAACGCGCAGCTGGCTTTGGCCGTAGCGCAACACCTTTTGGGAGGGTCGTTTCGCGAGGGGGTCGCCGTGGATACGGTTCGATCGCATACGTGGCCAGGCAGGTTTGAGGTGGCCCGGAGAAAGCCGTGGATTCTCCTGGACGGCGCGCACAATCCTGCAGCTGCGCGACGACTGGCCGAAGCGCTCGAGACGCGTTCCAGGAGGTGGCGATTCGTGGTGGGTGTAAATACCGGCCACGACGCGGCTGGCATACTTCGCGAAATCGAGCCTCTCGCAGAAGAGATCGTGCTCACGCGAACCGGCCACCCGAGGGCGATTCCTGCTGAGACGCTGCGTGAACATCTGAACCGGACGACCCGCAGCCGATGCGAGCCGGATGGGGTTCGTGCGTTGAAGAAGGCATTTGAGCGCCTTTCCGAGGGGGACTTTCTCTGCGTGTTGGGCTCTCTGTCCATGGTCGCCCAGGCGAGGGAATTCCTCGACCTGCCGCACGAAAGGGACGGTTTTTCCGAAGAGGTCCATCTGGAATGCCTGATCTGTATCGATCGCGCGAGCCGGAATCTGGGGCTCGACTGTTTCCCCGTCTCCGAGGATGGAAACATCCTGCAGCTGACGTTTGCCGATCGGAAGATCCACTTCCTGCGGAACAAACATCCCTTCAACGACTACGTCGGGGCGAGGCTTGCAGAAGACAAGGCCTACCAGAGCGAGCTCTTCAAGAATGCCGGTCTTCCGACGCCCCGGACGATGAAGGTATTCAATCCGCTCGCGGACGGGCGATTCGACCGCTACAAGAGACACACCTCCTTTGAAGCGATTGTGAACGATGTGGAGCGGCAGTTCAGCTATCCGATCGTGATCAAGAGGAATCGGGGCTCTCTCGCCCAGGGGGTCTACCTCGAATTTTGTCGCGACGATCTGGAGATGCGCCTCCGACACCTGTGTGAAAGCAGCACCTACTTTGACAACGTGCTTCTCTTCCAGGCGTTCATTCCCGGGCGGGAGGTCCGCGTCGTTGCGACCGGAGACGAGCTGCTAATGGCATACGAGAAGGTGGGCCGTGGGTCGGACGGTGCTTCGGACTTGAATCCCCTCCATCATTCTGACGGCAAGGCGCTCAGAATTCTGGAACCTGAGCGCCTTGCCTCCATGCGCGACATCACAAGAGCCGTGTCTCGGGTGATCGAGCTGGGGTACTACGCCATCGATCTCATTTTGAGCGAAGCGGGCCCCTGTATCCTCGAGGTGAATCCGAATCCGATCTGCTACTTCTACAATCTGCACAACGGCCGGGCAGACTTTGTCGAAATCTACGAGCGGCTGATCCGCAAATTTCTGATCCGGGGGGATGTTCAGGTCGGCGTTCTGAACGATAGACTCGCGCTGACCGAGGCACCGACGGCGCGGTCAACCCGATTCGAGTCTTGAAATGATGGAGCCGATCTGACGTAGGAACGGGACGATCGTTGCATTTTTCGGAAGTCCCTGCATACGCCCTCGCGGGCACGACACGGAGTCGATTCAGGAGTCAGGTGTGGCTTTTCCGGAGACGCGTTTACGTCGCTTGAGAGCGAATGAGAAGATCCGCCGCATGGTTCGGGAGACCCGACTGTGCGTTGACGACCTGGTGACGCCCTTCTTCGTCTGCCCCGGAAAGGGCGTCGAGCGCGAAATCGAATCGATGCCCGGCAACCATCAGTTGTCGATCGACAAGGTCGTAGAGGCGTGCAGGGAGGTCGCAGACCTCGGAATCCCGGCGGTGGTCCTGTTCGGAATCCCGGAGCGGAAGGATGACGTTGGGAGCGAGGCTTATGATGACGACGGCATTATTCAGCGTACGATTCAAGCCATCAAGGAAGGCGTGCCGGACCTCGCGGTCGTGACCGACGTCTGCCTCTGCGAATACACCTCTCACGGACATTGCGGCGTGATTTCAAACAGAGACGTCGACAACGATCAAACCGTGGAACTCCTGGCCAGGGCGGCCGTTTCTCACGCGCGGGCCGGTGTCGACATGGTTGCACCTTCAGACATGATGGACGGCCGCGTGGGCGTCATCCGAAGGGCCTTGGACGGAGCGGGATACACGCACGTCCCGATCATGTCGTATGCGGCCAAGTTCTGCTCCGGCTTTTACGGTCCGTTTCGCGAGGCGGCCGAATCTACACCCCGGTTTGGCGACCGGGGATCCTACCAGATGGATCCGGGAAACGGCGACGAGGCCCTGCGCGAAGTCGCCTTGGACCTCGAAGAGGGTGCGGACATCGTCATGGTGAAACCTGCCCTGGCCTATCTGGATGTGCTACATCGGGTCAAGAAGACCTTCGGCGTGCCTGTTGCGGCCTACAACGTGAGCGGAGAATTTGCCATGATCAAGGCGGCCGGCCACAGAGGGTGGATCGATGAAGCCAGGGTGCGCGACGAAGTCCTTCTCAGCATCAAGCGGGCCGGAGCAGATTTCATTCTCACCTACTTTGCCATTGACGTAGCCAGAACGATGCGATGAATAGCTGCCCTCTTGCTCGGATCGGTATCGGCAGGAGATGCCGTTCGGGTCCGTTGCGGCTGCTGAAACGGGTCCGACAAAAGAGAGCAGAACGCTCAGGCGAGAGAAGCATCGGGGACGCGAACGTGCGGCTGGATCGAACCGGCGTTTTCGCCTCAAACGGACCGAAGCTAGTGTTCTGTCCCGGAAATAAGTTGCCTAAATTCGACCGTCGAGTCGCCCGGCTCGCAAGGCGCCTGAGCACAGGCGACCTGGGCAAGGTCGGTGAGCGAAGGCAACGTAGCGAGACGGGATGAATCGGCGGGAGAATGGTGAGGTATTTTTGGGACAGGACACTAGATCTTCACCGGCATCATCCGGTGAGATCTGGGCTGAAACTCCTTGCCGGTGAGGAGTCGAGCAAGGGTATTCGTCGCTCTCAGGATGACACGGTTTTTGCCCCGTTTGAGCCAGCCTGTTTTTCCTGTCCAGCAATAGGGGGCCCAGGGGCGCACGCCCAGGGAATGACCGTTGATCTGAAGCTCGAAGATGTCCGAGAGGCCCTTCAGTTCCTTTTCCAACGAAACGATGAACGCCGTCGTCTTTGGAAGATTCGTTAAAGCAACATCGCTCGCGTAGGCGACCGTTCCGGCATAAAAAGGCATGCCCAACTCGTCCAGGCGATTGACCGGCCCCTGATCGACGGGGGAGGTCAACCGCAGGTACGCGTTTCGTCCCCGCTTAACGGCGAAACGGCCGAAGAGAAAGAGCGGGTCTACCAATCCCTGCGCAAGGTCGTCAATCTCCACGCGGACGGCCAAGACGTTTTTCCCCTTAAAAACCCGCCGTCCTACCGCACACGTTACGTTTGCGTGATCGTACCTGAAGGTGGGTCGAAAGGCGTTGCTGGCCTGACGGAAGCCGTTCAGGTAGACCTGATAGTTCCCGAGAATCGCGCTTCGATCCATAACCAGAGCCAGTTTTGCAGGAACGGTTTCGCACGTGAATGTCGTACGGAACCAACAGACCAGGGGGACCTTGATATGCGATCTGAGCGCGAGATCATCGGTGGGGAAATCAAACGGCAGGCTGGGCAGAGACGGGAGGCCTCGCAACTGCTCCACAAACGGTTTGGGTTCCACGAAGGACCAACGGCGGTCTGAATAGCCCGGTTTGTCCCAGCCCTGCTCGATCCCATTGTTTTTCAGGTCGACCTGCATACGGAACCGATCCATCCGGAGGCAGTTGTCCTCCTCCGGATCGATCTTCCAAGAGCCTCCCAGGGTGAGGGGAAGCTGCTCAGGGACTTCCTCAGCGACCTTTTTCGGTGGGTCACCTTCCGAGGCCACGATCAGGTGCGATTCGAAGCGCTGGAACGGGAGGTCGACGTTGACCTGTCCTCCTTCCCGCGTATACGTGATCGGATATCTCCGTCCGGATTCCAAATCCCAGCGTTCGATCGTTCGCAACTTGCCTGGCAGACGGAGCCCGATCCGGGAATCGAAGGCAACGTGAGAAGAATTCGTCAGGAAAAAGATCTCTTCGTGCGCGTCCTCGCGATGATGGCAGAGCACGGAGGCGCTGTATTGTTTATCGGTCTCTACCGTCACCCGTTTGGGCAGAATCCGGTTGAGGAGATCGCCCAGCACCCTCGCCCCGCGATTCGTCTCGACGGAACCGCCCGTTCGGATGAAGTAGAGGTTCCCGCGCTGGATCACGTGCACCCCCAGCTCGTGGCCCCGATAGTCCCGAGTCATCCGACCCGGTTCCATGTCGGTCATCCGGGAGAAGGCTTCGACCACGGACGGTTCCTCTTGAATATCCTCCACGGGCAACAGCCCTAGGCAAATCACCTTTCCCCCGGCGTTGTGAAACTGGCGGATCGATTCGAATGCCGCAGGTTCCAGGTTCGCAATGGGCGGAATCACGAGCGCTTCGTAGGCAGCTGTTCCCACTCGCAATCGACCGCCGGAAACCTTCGCCTCACGCAGAACCTCGGGATCGAGACAGTCGTAATCTCGCTGCATCCGGCTTAGAGAATCCATCAAGTAGGCCCAATCTCCCACGAGACGGGTTGCCCGTTTCTCCTCATCCGGATCTGATCCTACGTAGTCCCAACCCAGGTCAGGATGGCTGAGATGGGTCCACAGACTCGTGACCGGATCCAGGAGCGCAATGTCGGCGACGTGTCGACCCTGGCACAGGATGTAGGAGAGTCGCCCTGCATAGTCGGAAAACAGCCTGAAATGTTTCCAGTAAGGATTCTGGTGGAATTGAGAAGGGGGGGTATCGTGCTTACGCAGTCCGTCCAGCGTATAGGCAAATCCATAGAGTGTGAACAGATTGCAACCCTGGGATCCGAGGCGGTCGGCAATCCACTTCATATCCTGGAGCGTCATGGACCAGCCCGTGCCCTGATGGGATGCGTTGAAAACGCGTTTCAGTTTCGTCTGATGCGCCAGCGAGGCGGCGAACTTGGGGTTCCAACGGTAGGCCGAGGTTTGCCCGTTGCTCCCCTTTATCTCCAGCGCCCCGATCTTTTCTCGACCGCCGCTCGTTCCTGGAACGTGGATGCGTGTTTGATGGGCGTTCCTGAGGACGGGCACGATACTCGCATATTGGACCCTGTGCGCGTTACACCAGTCTTCGCAGGCCCCGTGGTAATGATCTCGAATCAGCTCGCTCAAGGTCTGAAAATAGTTGTAGCGAATCCGCGCGGTATTCGGACCGAATGCGGTAATCAGTCCCGGGAGGCAGTCCAGAAGATCATAGCCGTTTCGATCTCGGAAGATCTGAGGAAGGAGAGGCGACCAGAGGAGGCGATCTTTCCTGCATACGGTCTCCATCGTCAAGACCGTGGAGACCGTTCTGCCAAACTGTTCCCCGATCGTTTCAACGTAGGGTTGAAAGGTCGTCTCGAGGAAACAGTCCACCGCTTCCCGGTTGAATGGATCGAAATATGTGCCTGGAAACTCCGGGGCCTCAAACTCCTTCTGCAGAAAGACGAGGACCCGCCAGCGTCCCGGAGGGGCTTTCCAATAAAGCCGGTGCACCGCGTCCAGCGTAAAGTACTGCTTGTCGTGATACTCATCCATCTCACCGGACTCCCGGAAGACCTCCTGCCGATGGTGAACGCCGATGTATGGCCGGATGTCTTGGGACTCGTCCCACAGGCTCCGGTCGCGTCTCAGAGGCACTGCGATCGCACGCAGCACGGTCGCCCACGGCAGATGCGTATCTACCTGCTGGCCACCCTGCACGGTTGTCTCCTCAAACAGGAGGTATTGCGCACGGTAATGTGGATTTCCAAGGGCAACACGTTCCGAGCTCTTGCCGCCCGGGAACGGGAATTCATCGTGAAGCCATACCCGCAGGCCAAGAGAGGCCGCCGTCTCTACGGCCAGCCGGACCCGATCGAACCAGACCTGGGAAAGGTAGGGCAGACGGAGTCCCGGGCGGGCGGCCAGGCAGAAGCCGCCCACGCCCTTTTCTTGCATCTCTCGGATCTGCCTGAGGATCTCCCCCTCGTCGACGGCGCCATTCCAGAACCAGAAGGGCACGACGCGAAATTCTGCGGGGGGATTGACGAAACTTTTTGAGTTCACGGCTCAGGACTCGGCGATGAAGTCAACTCGGCGTTCGAAATGCGAACGTCCCGGATGCGCTTCGTGAACGGGCTACGGCGCCTCCCGTTCGCCTCTCGGGTCGGAGACGACGCACGGACGCCGGAGGGCCCAAACGCCGGAGAATCTGAAAAAATTTAATCTCTAGAATTGAAATGTCAAGACAAATGAATTCTATTTTCTAGAAAACCATTTGATTTTATTTAGGTTACAAAAGAATATGCCAGACGCCGGGCCACGGCGATCCGGAGCCCAGGCCGAGTCTCGGGCGGGCGAAAACGGCGCCGCGCGCCGGAAGCATCCATCGCCGACCACCCTCCGCCCTTCCGCAGTCACGCGTCCTCTTGACTCATGTAGATATAAGATCCTTGCGGTTCAGGTCTTACATCATTCCACGCGGCCTGAGTCAGCGCCTTCCTCCTGTCGCCGAGGGACGTTCGAAATCGGCCGTCTCGCCCCGGTAAACGACGCCCCCCGCCTAGCCGGCGGCTTTCCGTCTCGGCCACGGGCCCAACAGAAAGGATGCGCGGCATGGTGGCGAATTCCTGGGGCGCAACGCCGGCTTTTTGTTATACTACAGGTTATGGCGGCAGATCCCAAGCAGGTGTACGCGATTGTCCTCGCCGCCGGCACCTCCTCCAGAATGGGATTGCTCAAGCCCTTGCTCCCCTTCGGGGAAAAGACGATCCTCCAGTCTGTCGTAGACCTGTTGCTTTCGGTCGATTTGGAGGAGATCGTGGTCGTGGTCGGTCATCGGGCGGACGAGGTCAAGGAGAGTTTGGCTGGGCGGACGGTGAGGTTCAGCCTGAACGCAGACTACGCCAAGGGGATGCTTTCCAGCGTCCATTGCGGCGTCGCCGCGGTTCCCGATTCGGCCGATGCAGCGCTGATCGTACTGGCGGACCAGCCCCAGATCGAAGCAAGGGTGGCGCGCCGGGTCGTTTCCGCCTACAAGGCGGGGAAAAAGGGCATCGTCATACCGACCTATCGGGGCACGCGGGGGCATCCCGCACTCGTGGACCTCAAGCGGTACCGAGACGAGATTCTGCGCCTTCCCGAGAATCGGGGGCTCAAGCCGGTGACGCGGGGGCATCCCGGGGATACCCTGGAATTGCCTGTGGAGGATGCCGGAATCCTTCGCGATCTGGACACACCCGAGGATTATCGGGCGGAGTTGGAAAGGCGGCAGATCCAGAAGTCATGAAGGCTTCTGCCCAAGGCCCCCGATACGACGTGGTGAAGGAGTTCGTTCATGGCCTATAAGAACCTTCAGGCGTTCATCGCCGATCTCGACCGTGAGGGTGAGTTGAACCGAATCGAGGTAGAGGTGGATCCATACCTCGAGGTCACCGAGATCGCGGATCGGGCCATGAAAAGCCAGGATGGCGGACCGGCCCTGCTGTTCGAAAACGTGAAAGGGAGTAGGATCCCTCTGGGGATCAACCTCTTCGGCTCCAGACGCCGGATCTCGATGGCCCTCGGCGCGGATGATCTGGATGAGATCGGCGACCGTCTTGCAACGATGCTGAAGCTCGAGGTCCCCGACTCTTTGATGGGCAAGCTGGCGCTCCTGCCGATGCTCAAGGAGATGACCGGATTCCCTCCGAGGCAGGTGCGTTCAGGCCCCTGTCAGGAGCAGGTCTTTCGGGGAGAAGAGGTCGATCTCGGGCGACTCCCGGTGACCACCTGCTGGCCCGGCGACGGCGGCCCATTCATTACGATGCCACTCGTGATCACGCGAGATCCCGAAACCGGCGTGCGCAATGTCGGGATGTACCGAATGCAGGTCCTGAACCGCAACACGACGGCGATGCACTGGCAGCGGCACAAAGTAGGGGCGCGACACTACGACCTTGCAAAGCGTGGAGGGGAACGGCTCGAAGTGGCGGCTGCGTTGGGTGGGGACCCCGCGACGATCTACAGCGCCACCGCCCCGCTTCCGCCCGCGATCGACGAATTCATCTTTACAGGCTTCCTTCGCCGGAGTCCGATGGGGCTCGTCAGGGGCGTAACGGTCGACTTGGACGTGCCGGCCGAGGCTGAAATCGTCCTGGAAGGCTACGTCGATCCGACCGAGGACCTGGTCCGGGAGGGTCCTTTCGGAGACCACACCGGGTTTTACTCTCTTGCGGACGACTATCCGGCCTTCCACGTCACTGCGATGACGATGCGTCAAGATCCGATCTACCAGACGACGATCGTCGGCAGGCCTCCTATGGAAGATTTCTGGATGGGACACGCCACCGAGCGGATCTTTCTGCCCTTGATGAAATTGTTGCTTCCGGAGATCGAGGATTATCACATGCCGGCCGAAGGCATCTTCCACAACCTTGTGTTCGTTTCGATTGACAAACAGTATCCTGGACACGCCTATAAGGTGATGAACGGACTCTGGGGTCTCGGCCAGATGATGCTCGCCAAAGTGATCGTCATCTTGGACAAAGACGTGAATGTCCAGGATCCGAAGGAGGCGTGGTGGGTAACGCTGAACAACATCGATCCGAGACGGGACGTCCACTTCACGCCCGGTCCGATCGACGTGCTGGACCACTCGTCCCGATCGTTTACCTTCGGGTCAAAAATGGGTATCGACGCCACGCGGAAGTGGCCGGAAGAAGGGTTCACCCGGAACTGGCCCGATAAGATCACGATGACCGATGAAGTCAAGGTGAAGGTGGATCGGATCTGGGCGCGGTTGGGACTGGAGTTCTGAACAACCTGGAAGCAAACCTGCGCTTCGTCTTCCCCTCTCTCTTCCTCTCACAACGTCGCACGCCGGTCGTCCCGTCCCCCGGCAGGGATGAAGCTGATCCCGTTCTTGTCAAGCCCACAACCGAAGTCGCGTCCTTTCAGGGCCTCGTTCGTCAGTTTTGGGTTGTTTCAATGCCGTTTGCATTCTATATTAAAGGATCGAAGTTCGTGTGGCCTTATCAGGCCATATATTTGTTTAATATCAGTTTATATTCCTTCCCACGGCCGACTCGCTCATGGCCAAGACTCGCCAAGTGGTGGACGGAGGCCGCATCGCACTGAAGACGATGGATCCGAGCCGCACCTTGGTGCCTCTCGAAACGGAAGATGCGCTCATCGAGCAGATGACGAGGCCTGCCCCCGAGGTCGTCGAGGCCGTGTCCGCCATCGACGGAGAGGTGTTGATCCTGGGGGCTGGGGGCAAGATGGGGCCGTCCCTCGCCGGGCTTCTGATCCGTGCGGGGGCCAGGGGGGTCGTCGGGGTCTCCCGATTTTCAGAATCTGAAACTCGGGAGCGGCTGGAAGCGGGTGGAGTTCGTACGATCCGGTGCGATCTTCTGGATGATGGTGACCTTCAATCGCTTCCGGAAGCCGCGCACATCATCTTGTTGGCTGGATCCAAGTTCGGTACGACCGGGAGCGAACCGGGGACCTGGGCGATAAACAGCTTGATGCCCGCCAGGGTCGTCCAGCGTTTTCCAACGTCCCGGCTTGTCTACGTTTCAACCGGGAATGTCTATGGGGTCACCCAGACGGCGCTGGGCGGGGCGAGTGAGTCGTGGGATGAAGACCCGGTGGGCGAATATGCCGCTTCCAGGCTGGGTGGCGAGCGGCTTGTGACCTACTATTCGGCGTTGCAGCAGACGCCGGCGGTGATCATCCGGCTGTTTTACGCGACCGAGCTGCGGTACGGCATTGTTCTGGACGTGGCCCGAAAGGTCTGGCGCCGTAGACCGATCGATCTCACGGTGGGCCACGTAAACCAGATCTGGCAGGGGGATGCGAATGCCTATCTCGCCCGGTGTTTTCCGCTGTGCGACAGCCCGCCCCCGGTCTACAATCTGACCGGCCCGGAGACCCTGTCGATTCGCCGTTTGGCGGCCCGATTGGGGCATTTTATGGGCGTGGAGCCGATCTTCGAGGGCACCGAGAGCGAGGCATCGCTTCTCGGCAACGCGGATAAGTTGATCTCGCTGCTCGGGCCACCCGAGGTCGATATGGAAGCAGTCGTCGAGTGGGTTGCGTCGTGGGTGATGCACGGGGGGAGGGTGTTGGACAAGCCGACGATGTATGAGCGCAGGGATGGACGGTTCTAGGCCGGGCGTCACGCTCGCTCTCGAAGCCGAAGGCGAGTCGGAGGTAGAGAGATGATATTCGGGATTCATTCTCTGCTGTTCAAGGAGACGTTTGTAGAGAAGGACCTGCCCGTTCTCGACAAGTGCAAGAAGATGGGGTTCGATGCCGTAGAGCTCATTCCGTTCGATCCGGACAACTTTCCGGCCAAGAAGACGAGACAGGCTGCGAGCGATCTGGGTCTGACGATCAACACCGGATACGGCATGCCGCCCGAGTACAACGTCATCTCTCCGGAGCCGAAGGTCCGCCGGAACGGGATGGATTTTTCGAAGCGCTTGATCGATTTGAGTAACGAGGCGGGTGCGGAAGTGTTTGGAGGGGCCATCTACTGCGGGTGGGGGTACCTGTCCGGGAGAATGCGGTCGGAAGAAGAATGGAAATGGGGCGTGGAGGCCTGTCGGGCCGCAGCCGAATACGCACAGGAGACGTCGGAGCTCATTATCGGTATTGAGCCGCTCAATCGGTTCGAATCGCATTTCATCAACATCGCGTCAGACGCGGTAAGGTTCATCGAAGAGGTCGGGATGTCGAATGTCGTCGTCCACCTGGATACCTTTCACATGATTCGTGAGGAGGACGATATCCCTCAGGCGGTGTTGGACACGGGAGCGCACCTCGGCTACGTGCACGCCTGTGAAAACCAGCGGGGGATTCCCGGCAGAGGGCTCGTTCCCTGGACCGATTTTTTCGAAGCCCTGAAGAAGGTCGGATATGACGGGTGTATTACGATTGAATCGTTCGATCCCACTATGGAAAGAATCGCCAAACTGATCTGCATTTGGAGGCAACTGGCCGATTCTCCGGAACAGCTTGCAAGCGAAGGCCTCGAGTTCTTGAAGCAGCTATACCAGGATATTTTTGTTGGAACCAGAGTGGGACGCGGGACCCGAAGGGTTGAACATCGCGTCATCTGAGATGCCATCCGATCTTCATCTACGAGGAAAGGACCTATCGCAATGAACAAGATGAAAGTGACGGAAGCGAACCTCGCCCCGGATCTCAAGGCGCTCACGATGGACAGCAGCCGATTCTCGCTCACCGTTGTCCCCGAACTCGGCGGCAAGATGATCTCCCTGGTGAACAAGAAGACAAAGCGGGAGTTCCTGTCCCGGACCAATATCGCCTACCGCGCTCGTACGTACGGAGATGCGTTCGAGGATTACGAGCGGGACGGCGCCGATGAGTGTTTCCCCACGGTAGGCCCCTGTCCTTACCCTGCGTTTCCGTGGGATGCCGTGAGGGTGCCGGACCACGGGGAAGTCTGGACGCTTCCGTGGGAGTATGAGGTCAAGCAGGGTCGGGTCCACATGCGTGTGCACGGGGTGAGATTTCCTTATGTGTTCGAGCGGCAGATAAGCTTTGAGATGCTGGCTCGAAGAGCGCACCCCTATATTCGCCTCTCCTATCGCGTGGTTAACGAAAGTCCATACGACATGCCCTTTCTGTATGCGTTTCATCCTCTGTTCAAGGGTGAGACACGGACGAAAATCTTGATCCCCGAGGGCACGAATGTGGTTGCCTATTCGAGCACTGGAGACCGACTCGGCGCTCCGCAAACGCTCCACGATTGGCCGTCGGTTACGGATCTGACGCTGAATAAGTCGTACAACCGGAACGCCCTTCGGTCGAGCAGGAACAAGGAGGCGGAGAAGCTTTTCACGACTCGGATGGAGCAAGGTCGATGTGCTCTGCTCTATCCCAACGGGGAGTTCATCGGATTTCTGTTTCCCGCGAGGAAGCTGCCCTATCTCGGCCTATGGGTGAATGAGGGCGGATGGAACAACCTTCATCACATCGGTCTGGAGCCCTCCACTTCCCAGATCGATCGCCTGGATATTGCGGAAGGGCTCAAGGGGTGCGGCGTCGTACCCGGGAAGGGTGAATTCGAATGGGATATCTCCATGATTATGGGCAAGGGAGAAGATGAACTGACGGGCATGCTCGGAGCGTTCGGGAGCTAGGAGCCTGTCGGAGAACCCCTATTCGACCCGACTGATATACAATATATAGCGATTTGTATTTATTATAACGCTGTATATCGTGTTTAAAAAGACCCTATCAGAGGTATTCCGACAGGCTCCTAGCCTGAAAAGAGGATTTCGGCGAGAGAGAAGACAACCGGGAGGTAGGCGATTGTCCCCTGGAAAATTTGCAGAATACGCGTGCGCGTTGTTGGTCTCGTTCTGGCTGTTCGGCTGCGGCGTCGACCCGAAAGAGGTTGCTGAATCCCGGAGGGAGGCAACCGATACGTTGTTCGACCTGCTCAAGGACGAGGAGGTCGAAGGAAACCTGGCGGCCGCGGCCGCTGAAGCGCTCGAGGAGACGAACGATCCGCGTCTGACCCGGGCGTTTGTCGAGGCCCTTTCGCGACAGAGCGGCGTCCTCGCCTTCCGGGCGATTCGAGCGCTGGGTAAATCGGGAGATCCGAGGGCGAACGGGCCGCTCAAGGCGCTGCTGGATGATGAGCGGTGGGACCTCTTCTTTCGGATGGAAGCGGCTATCGCTCTGGAGCGCCTGGGGAACCCGGGCACCGCAAGCTTGCTGGCCGACGTGCTGAGAAACGAGGAGGCAAGCCACGTTCGATCGAACGCCGCGGGAGGTCTGGGGCGTCTCGGAAATCCTGAATGGATTGCAGACCTGCGCGTGGCGTTTCAAGAAGACGCGGACTCCTTGGTGCAGGCAGCGGCGGCCGTTGCCTTGGCCCGACTGGAGGACCGGGAAAGCCTGCCTGCCATCGGACGGCGTTTGCTGGAACCGAACTCCCTGTCGGCCGACATGGTATTGATCACCTCTCTGGAGACGTTTGGCGATTCGACGGCGGCCGCGTATCTGGGTGACGCATTCAAGAGAAAACGCTACTATGAAGTCCGACGGAGATGCCTGGAGGCCTTGGGTAAGATCAGCTCCAAGGCGATCGGGCCTTACCTGCAGGAGATGCTCTCGACGGCCAGGAATGCTTCCGAACGGAATCTGGCGGCGGAGGGACTCGCCCACATCCGGGACAGTTCCGCCGTTCCGCTCCTTCTGGCGGCGTTTAGAACGGACCCCATCAACCCGGTAAAACTGAGCGCGGCGCGGACCCTCGCATTGCTTGGCGTCGGCTCCCAAATCTCACCAGAGTTGCAGGATCTCCGGTATCGGAACGAGCGGGAAACGGCGCGGGGGATAGAGGTGACCGGGTTGATCGGGGATGTCCGGCGCGTCCTGCCGCTCAGGGAAGCCCTGATCTGGTCGAGAAACGAGACGATTGAGCACGCGGCCATAAAGGCCTTGGGGGGCATGGAGAGCGACGAGGCTGTCGCCGCCCTCAACGATGCGTTTTCTCGCGATGACCGGTTGCCGCTGAGGCGCTCGATCGCGGACGCGCTCGGCCGAATCTCTCTACCCGCTGCGCACAAAGCATTAAAGAATGTCTTGGAGAAAACCGAGTATGTCGACCTGAGAACGCTTGCGCTGGAGGGCTTGGGAGCGTCCGGGAATCTCGAGCATTTGAGGACGCTCAGAAAGTATCTCAAAGATCGGTCGCCGGAGGTGAGGTTTGAGGCGGCAAAAGGGGTGCTGAAGTTGGCATCGGAGTTCGACGGTGCAGGTTGAGATGAGCGTAAGCAACCCCAAGACCCGCGGTTTGACCCGGGGTCACGCCGCGGCCGCGAACCGTCAACTTCAGGGCTCCGGTTCCAGTTTATCACTCGCTTGTTTCCGGTATCCAGGAGGAGGCATCCGTGCGCATTGATGAAGAGATTCGTGAAGATGTGGCCATTTTGAAAATGAGCGGAGCCTTGATGAGTGGTCCTGATGTGGCACCCTTTCACAGCCACATCAAGAAACTTGCGAACGACAGCATCACGAATGTTGTCGTGGATTTCTCGAGAGTGAAATGGTTAGGGAGCGCCATGCTCGGCGTCCTGATTGCCAGCCTGACCACCCTGAGAAATGAGGGCGGCGACCTGAGACTGACCGGCATTACCGAGAAGATTGACAGCATTCTGATGGTAACGCAGCTTGCGGGGATTTTCAAGACGTACGATACCGCGGGCCGGGCCGTCGCCAGCTACAGGACCGATCCCGTCCAGGCAAAGCCGGAGTAGCCGCTCAGGGCTCGCCGTTCGGAACGCGCACGACGCCGGGGCGCTTCCGGGTGGCCGATCCGACTTGTCTTTGCGCCGATCTGGCGCTGCTTCCCATCGTGACTCGCGGGGGCGCGTTGGAAATCGCGGTCGATTCCGGTGATCGCGTTTGGATCGGGAAAATGTTCAACATCGTCGTCGATGGGATGCCCCTGGGGCGTTTTGTCGACCCGGCAAGGATCGAACCGGTCGGCTGGAGCATACGGGATCTTAGGCGTTATCCGTCATCTTTCGACACGCATGCCCTGATTCGGTGGTCAGGGCTTTTTTTATGCTCCGGTCGAAAAGCGATTGACATTGCCATGGGGGTTTCCTAGAATAGCGCTTCCCAAGTTGTGATAAAGAACTGAGAGATCTACACTTGCGACTCAAATGCGTGTTGGTGATCCAGTGCTGTTCCTGCGCCTTGCTGGGGTCGGTGAGCGTTTCCGGGAGCGTCCCGGATCGACTCGTGCTCATCTCGCCACACCCGGATGAGGTCCAAACGGAATTCGAGCAGGCGTTTCGAGAACAGTATCACGCGCAAACGGGCAACCGGGTCTCGCTCGAGTGGCTGGACGTGGGGGGGACGAGCGCCATCATTCGATACATTCGATCCGAGTTCGGGCGCAAAGGGCGGGGGATCGGCATCGACGTTTTCTTTGGCGGCGGGTTGGATCCCTATTTGAAGCTTGCCGATCTCGGGTTGCTGTTACCGACCCGACTTCCGCAGGAGACGCTCGATCGGTTGCCTGAGAGCCTGGGCGGCATTGCGCTTTTTGATCGAGACTACAGATGGTACGGCGCCACTCTGGCCGGTTTCGGAATTGCCTACAATCGGAAAGTCCTCGAACTCCTGGATCTGCCCGCGCCCGTGTCCTGGGCCGACCTTGGGGATCCGCGGCTGTTTTCCTGGGTCGGGTCAGGAGATCCGAGGACGAGCGGAAGTGTTCACATGGCCTACGAGCTGATCCTTCAGGGCTATGGCTGGGATCGGGGATGGGAGATCATCACGGGGCTGGGCGGCAACGTTCGAAGGTTCGGATCCGGAGGATCTCAGGCGCCCAAGGAAGTTGCCGTAGGCGAGGTTGCATACGGCCTTTCGATCGATTTCTATGCCTGGGCCCAGATGGACAAGGTCGGCGAAGGCTACATTGGATTCGTCATTCCCGAGAACCTGAGTATCGTGAATCCCGACGGCATCGGGATTCTCAAAGGGGCGCCGAACCGGGCCGTGGCCGAGGCCTTCGTCAGATTCGTCATGTCCGAGGCAGGGCAAAAGCTCTGGTTCCTGAAAAAGGGGGCGCCCGGGGGACCGAGGCTGACACAGTTGAACCGCTTCACCATACTGCCCGATCTCTATGAAGACATGAAGTCTGAAGCGGCCGTGAAGCTGAATCCGTTCGATTGGAGTTCTGATCTGAAATACGATTCGGAGAAGGTCTCCGGTCGATGGGGCGTTCTCAACGACCTGATCGGTGTTTTGATCATCGATTCTCACGAAGCGCTCAAGCGGGCCTGGAAGCGGGCGGCGAGCGACGGGTCAAGCCGGAGTGATCTCGAGCGCTTATTCGCCGTCCCCGTCACCGAATCCGAATGTCTCGAAATGGGGCGGCGCTGGCGGGACCCGGCATTCCGAAATCGGATGCTCGCGGAGTGGACCGCTTTTGCGCGCGAGAAGTACGGGTCCCGAGACGAGCGCATCTACGTGCAGCTTGGAAACCTGCTTACATTGTTGCTCCCACTGGGCCTCGCGGGCGCGACCGTATGCTATCTCTGGTCGCTTCGCAGACCGTAGGACGAGCGAGATGAAAAGCCGGTTTGACAGGAACGTGTGATCATGGTTGGCGTAACGCTGGAGAACGTAACGAAGCGGTTCGGGCGCGTGACCGCCCTGAACGGTGTGAACTTCGAGATCAAAAAGGGGGAGTTCTTTTTCCTGCTGGGACCTTCAGGATGCGGAAAAACGACATTGCTCAGACTCATCGCCGGGTTTTACCAGCCGGAGGGCGGTCGCATTTTCTTCGACGACCGGGAGATGACGACCGTGCCGCCACACGAGCGAAACACCGGTATGGTATTTCAAAACTACGCGCTCTGGCCACATATGAGCGTTTCGAAAAACGTGGACTACGGATTGAGGGTACGGAAGGTCTCCGCCGAAGCGCGGGAGGACCGGGTCAGGCGCGCGTTGGAGATGGTGCAGATGGAGGCCTACGCAGACCGATTTCCCAACCAGCTTTCCGGGGGGCAGCAGCAGCGGGTTGCGTTGGCGAGAGCACTCGTGATCGAGCCGGACGTCGTGCTGCTGGATGAACCGCTTTCGAACCTGGATGCTCGGCTGCGACTGGAGATGCGTGAGCAGATTCAGCATCTCCAAGAAGAGATCGGCACGACGATGATCTACGTCACGCACGACCAGAAAGAGGCGCTTTCCATGGCCGACCGCGTCGCCGTGATGCAAACGGGGAACGTGGTCCAGGTCGGCGTACCGCGTGAGCTTTATTCGAGGCCGGTGAGCGAGTTCGTGGCAGACTTCATCGGAGAGATCAACCTCTTGCCAGGGGAAGTTTCGGATATCGGACCCGTCATTCGGATTCAGACGGCGGTCGGGACGATCCAGGCCCGGGCAGCCTACGAGAATGTTCGGAGAGGAGACCGTGTGACGTGCGCCGTACGCCCCGAAGCCTTGAAGTTGCTCGAAGGCGAACCGGGCGGATCGGACAACGTCGTTTGCGGACAGGTGAGCGATCTGATCTATCTTGGAGATGTAGAACAGTACTGCGTGGATCTGACCGACGGGACGCGATTCAAACTGCTGGACTATGACCCCGTCAGACGAAAAGCTCGGTTCGGGGATCGTGTGAGACTGCGCTTCAGCCAGGACGCCGTCGTGATTTTGAGAGATTCGGGAGAACCGGAATGCTGAGGCGTTACGACCTCGGCTGGCCCACGCTGACCTTCCTTCTCGCGCTTGCGGCGTTCTTCGGCCTCTTCCTTTTCTACCCCCTCTGGTACGCCTTCGTCAAGGCTTTCGTGATAGACGGGCGAATCAACGTCCTCTATTTCAAATTGATGGGAACCAATCCTGTCTATCGCGAGGTCATCTTCAACAGCTTTCGATTGGGCGTGATCACCACGCTGGCCACAACCGTTCTCAGCCTTCCGATCGCGTTCCTGATCGTGCGCTACGACTTTCGGGGAAAGGGATTTCTGAACGGGCTGATCCTCGTGCCGATGGTCCTCCCGCCGTTCGTCGGAGCAATCGGAATGCAGCAGATGTTCGCCAGGTTCGGGTCGATCAACTTGCTCCTGCTCAAACTGGGCGTTGTGGATCATCCGGTGGACTGGTTTGGGGGAGGGTTTGCGGGGGTTGTGATCCTCGAAGTCTTGCATCTCTACCCCATCATGTATTTGAACCTTGCCGCGGCCCTTTCCAACATCGACCCTGCGCTGGAGGAGGCGGCCCGAAATCTTGGGAGCAAGGGGTTTCAACTGTTCCGGAGGGTAACCTTTCCGCTGACGCTTCCGGGATATTTTGCAGGTGCGATGATCGTATTCATCTGGGCGTTTACCGATCTCGGAACCCCTCTGATTTTCAACTATCGAAGGGTTGTCGCCGTCGAGATCTTCAACTCGATTTCCGACATCAACGAAAACCCGATGGCGTATGCGTTGGTCGTGTTCGTGCTTTTGCTCACGGCCTGCTTCTTCTTCCTTTCCAAGACCCTTCTTGGCGGCCGGCACTACGACGTCGTCGCACGGGGGCCGGCCGGGTTGGGGCGAGCTTCGACGCGGCAGGCCGCATTCATTCACGGGTTCATGCTGTGCCTGACGGGCGTGGCCGTGCTGCCGCACGTCAGCGTGGTGCTGACGTCTATTTCAGAGCAGTGGTTCATGTCGATCGTTCCCCAGGAGGTCACGTGGAAGTATTACGCGAAGGTTTTCGAACATCCGATCTCCTCGTCCAGTATCAGCATGAGCCTCACCCTGTCCGTGTTGAGCACCCTGGCCGATCTCTTCCTGGGCGTGACCATTGCCTACCTGCTTACCCGCACCCGCATCCCTTTCAAAGGAACCATCGATTCACTGTCGATGCTGCCCCTGGCACTTCCCGGTCTGGTATTGGCCTTCGGCTACCTCGCCGGATACTCCAACACCTTTCTGGACGCCCGAGCCAATCCCGTACCGCTGCTGGTCATCGCCTACGCCGTTCGACGCTTGCCCTACATGGTTCGCGCCGCGTACGCCGGCTTTCAACAGACGAGCGTCACGCTGGAGGAGGCAGCCCAAAACCTGGGCGCTTCCAGGATGCGCACCGCGCTGGAGATCACCTTTCCGCTGATCATCGCGAACCTGATCGCCGGAGGGATCCTCTGTTTTGCATTCGCGATGCTCGAGGTGAGCGACAGTCTCATCCTGGCCCTCAAGGACGAGTATTACCCGATCACAAAGGCGATCTATTCCCTCTTGCAGAGGATTTCAGATGGTCCCTACATCGCCAGCGCCATGGGCGTCCTGGGTATGCTTCTGCTGATGGTCAGCCTTTCCCTGGCGGGCCGTTTCCTGGGCCGGCGGATGGGTGAACTGTTCCGAACTTGAGAAAGGACGGCATGGGTATGCTGCTCGTCGGAATCCTGCTGCTGTTGCTGATCGTGATCGTCCTGAGGTTGACGGGCAGCGGACCTTGGCCGAAAGGGAAGACCCGGGCGGAGGAACGCGACTGGATCGCCCAGCAGGTCCTGGACGTATGTTCGGATGCACGGGTCGGCAGGCAGATGCAAGATCGTAAGCCTCTTTTGGGGGGCATCCTCGTCGATCTCATGGAGCGGCTGGGTGTAGCGGGCGAGGACTCGGCCGATGCGATGAGGGTGGCGGGGTTTCGGACGGATGAGCTTGTGAGGCCGCGCTCCAACCTTGCCGTTCGGCGTCGGGGTCGTGGCATTGAGGAGGCTCTGGAACGGGCCTTTCTGGTGGGCATTCAGATCGCCCGGACGGACGATGACTACGCCCGGGTCGGGGATGAATTTCTGGATCTGGAAAGGCTTGCCCGTCGCGCCGAAGCGGTCGAGCTGGAGCTTTTCAGCGAAACCGGTTTGGAAGGCTACTCCCTTTGCGGTAAGGCGGCGATCGTCCTGCAGGACATGATGGCGGGAGAACCCGAGGGCGCGCGTCGGGAGGTCCTGACCGCGTTGCTCCAGGTGTTTGACGACCGGATCAGGCGTTTTCAGGAAGAGATGTCGGCCGCCATGGCCAAAATCTCCGAGCCGGAAACCCTTTTGTGGGGAGAGGCTCAGGATCGGCGTCTCTACTATTTCAAGCTTGGCGTAACCAACTCGCTCAGAAGATCGAGCGCGCTGAAGTCCCTGGCCCATTTGTATCGGCTCAAGGGGGTCAACTACGACGTTGAGGAAGCTTACCGCCTGGCCGCGCAGGAATGCCCGGCGCTGGCGATCGCCGACGGGACGCAGATAGAGAAGCTCCTTCAAATGGGTCCCGGCGAGATCCACGGCCTCATCTACCGCCGCCTCCCTCCCGGCGACATCTGAGTCGGAGCCGAAAGAACCGGGATGTCCGAGAAGGTTTCCGTCCTGCCGGTCTTGCCCGCGGGCTCCAGTGAAGGCGCTGAACGTGGCTCGGAAGGAGGCCCGGGGTCCTGCCTCGTTCATGCGCGGCCGGGTCTGGCGTGGGATGTCTACAAGATCGAACGGCAAGTCGCAGGCTTGCAGGCCGATCCTTTCGCAAGCGCGTGCGTCCTCGGGATGACCGTGAGAGACGATGGTGGGCGAGACAGGCCTGGGACACGCACGATCTGCGTCGAAGAGATCCACGAGTCGGTCTCGGATTACCTTCTTCAAGCGCTCAAGAACCCCGATCTCGGGGAGATTCCGGATGTGACGCTTGCCTTGAAGAAATCCAGGAGATCGAATTCAGGGCGGTGCTCGATCAAATTTATCGCGCGGCAACGCAAGGTTGAAGCTGCGAAGCCCTCACGACCCGTTGGCCTGTTCATACGCAGGGATGCGCCGAAGGAGCGTAGGAACCAGCAGGAGCGCGAGCAACGTCTCCGGCAGGATGTAGAGGGAATTGTAGATCGCCGAATAGTGCCAGACGCCAATCCCCTCGGGCGCATAGCTGCCGAAGAAGATCACGCCCGAGAGGAAGTGCGACAGGTAGCGGGACGCGTTCCCTAGAAGGACACCTTGCCAAGGCCGTGCGGGGAAGCATGCCGCCGTACCCAGGAGGGCAAACGGAAGGGGATAATCGAGGAGGATTTGAACCGGGTGAACGATGAACGGGTCCAGCAGGAGGTTCAACAGGCCGACGAGAGATCCCGTGAAGCAACCCGGCCAGAAACCGTGCCGCAGAGAGATGAACAGCACGGGGAGCGACTCGAGCGTAATGGATCCGCCCTGAGGCAGGCGAAGCGGGATCGCCTTGCCAATGACGGCAAGGGCGAAGGCGAGCGCCGCGGCCATCGCCACTTGCGTGAGCTTTCGGACACCGGTGAGTGGCATCAGGTCTTTCCCTGCTCAACTCGGCGGGTCAGTTCCCACCGCGAAACGTCAAACCTTGGGGCGTCGTTTTGTAGAGGGTGAGTGCCGTGTCGCCATAACGCCTTCGTTTGACGCTGACGAGTCGGTGAACCGATTCCGGCATGTCGAGTTTACCGGGGTGCTGAACCAGTACGCGTCCCGAATCTGCCAGCAAAGATGTGGCAGCGAGCTGGTTGAGCAGGAAAATGGAGATCGGCCGCCCGTCGATCTCATCACGATAGGGCGGGTCCAGATAGACGATCTCGAAACATCTCCGCCCGGCCGACAGCGCGTTTACGAGCCTCTCGGCCGACAGACCGAACAGTTTGACCGATGCTCGCACGTTCCAGGATTGAACGAGATCGTCGATGAACCGAAGTCTTGTCTTGTCCGGTTCGTTCATCAAGACCCGAGCGCCGCGACTGACGGCCTCCAACCCGATCTGTCCCGAACCTGCGCAAAGGTCCAGGAACCGCACGTCCGCGAGGGCTTCCCCGAGGATGGAGAAGGCGGCCTTCTTCACCCTTCCGGAAGTCACGCGGATCTCCCCGTGCTGCGCCACGTCGAAGGGGATCACGCGGCCCTTTAAGCTGCCCGTAATGACTCGCATCGTGTCCGCGGTAGAGAAATCGGTTCGCCAAGAAGATACTTTTCGTGACCCGACTTGTCAATTCGCAGGGATCCGCATTCGAACGGACAGACTGGCTTGACCCGTGCTCGGGGTATGGCTTAAGATAGGAGGAACGGGGAAAGGGAGAGGCCTTGGATCGACGCGCGTACGTTTGCCTTTTGGCTCTGGTCTTCTTGACAGCCCGCAGTGACGCACAAATGTTTCCCGGTACGGACGATGGATTGTCGTTCTACGGGTTGCTGGGAACGGTGACCGTAAAGGCAAAGCAGTGGCAACGGGTCGTCCTTCAACCCCGTTTTTTCTCCGAGAAACTCGATGCGGTGTCGGACCTCGAACTGTTCCTGGATGAAGGCGGCCGGTTGCGGAACCGGGGATGGGACTTCTCGACCGGGAGAAAAGGCCTGGAGAGCATCCTTCGGAAGATCCATTACCTTCGGTACGGCAAGAAGGATCGCAAGGACCAAAGCTTTTTCCTGGAGGTGGGCGATCTGGAGGACGTGACGTTGGGCTGGGGCGCGATCGTGTGGCGTTATCGGAACACACTCGAATCTCCCGGAGTCAAGAAGACCGGCGTGGACCTGCGTTTCGGAAACCTTTCGGATGGCCGCGCAACCCTCCGAGTCCTCATCAACAATGTCCTGGATTTGGATCGCGGCGGTGCGGTCATCGGGGGGCGTTTCGCGTTCCACCCTTCCGGACCGTTCCAGTTTGGCGCCACGTTTGCGCTCGACACCGATCAACTGAGGGGCATCGCCGATTCGTTGCGACAGGGCGTGGCAAGAGATCCCTACGGTGCCCTTGGAATCGACGTGGCTTATCCCCTTCACGGGCGACTCTCCACCGGGTTGACGCTCTATGGAGGGATACTGAAAACCGTTGCGGCGGCGGAAGGGGGAAGCGGGATCCACGGTCCCGGCGTGGAGGTCGCGTTTATGGGCGGGAAGGTCCGGATGGAGCACCGCTGGGTGAGAGGGCAATTGAGCCCGACGCATTTCGACGCACTTTACGAGTTGGACCGGGCTCTTGTAGAGCCGGCCACCGGGCATCTCATCACGAAAGAGGCCACGCTGAAAGATGTCGCTGTCAGGGGGCTGTTTGGAGATCTTTCGATCTCCCTGGGACCCCTCGTGAAAGCCCGGGCATCCTATCAGCATCTATCCGGCAACGGAGAAGACGACCGGCGCGTGGAAGCAGAGGCTTCGCTCAAACCGTTGATCCTCAAAGCCGTTCCCAGGCTCTCCCACGCCGACGCATTCTACCGGGACCGGAGACGGAGCTCCCGTTCGGGGCTCGGGGATCGAAAGCCGGACCGCCTTTTTGGCTGCAGAGTCGGCCTCAGGCCATTGAAGCGTCTGCTCGTTCTGTGGGAAGTGCGATTTACCTACGAGCCTGACGGGACGGGGGGCTTCCGGAGACGCCGCATTCTGAATCTCCAGTCTCAGGTGAAGTTTTGACCCGGATGCGCGTCCTTCAAGCCTCCGGCGAAGCATCTACCCGACCGAACTCCTCGAACCTCACCCCCGGCTTTTTCACTCCGGATTCCCCGCGCGGTATTCCCTGCCCTCACCTGAAACGCATTTCCACATCAGGCGCGCGCGTCGCAAGATCTTCCTCGAAGCCAACGTGGCGTCTCGTCAATTTCGGATCCGAAAATGTCGGGCGACGCGCGGCTTGCCGCTGCGCCGCCCAGGCGAGAATGCGCTCAAAAGCCTTCAAGGCGGCTCAAGTCGGCAATGCCGTCGGGCAGGCGGGCGATCTGCTGAACGAGGGCGAGGCGTGCGCGACGAAGGGACGCATCCTCCGCCATGACGAGGACGTCGTCGAAGAAGGTATTGATCGGATTTCGAAGCGCTTCGAGGATTTGGCCGAGCGTCGCGATTCGATCCTCCGCGTGAACCATTCGGCGACTTGCCGAACGATAGGCCTTGACCAGGTTCTGCGTTGCCGCCTCTCGGTCGACGCCCGAATCCGGATCGAGTCGATCCGACAGATCTCTCACGATGCGCCTGCAACGGGAATAGGCGTGGAGGGTCTCCAGCCATTCCGGGGACGCGACCATCTTCGTGAGGCCCTGCACAATCGTCCGAAGCTCGAACGGGTCGTCACAGCCGCCCGCGATCGCAGCCTCGACGACGTCGTGTTTGAACCCCTCTTCTTTGAGCTGAACGGCGAGCCGTCTGAGGATGAACTCGAGGGCCTCCTGAAGCCGGTCCGGATCCTTTTCCACGGGAAGCAGGTCAGCGGCGGCCTCGAGGCCTGTTCTCAGGGAAAAGCGACAACGGTGGCCGATCAGGTTGGCCAACAGACCGAGGGCATCTCTCCTGAGGCCATAAGGGTCTGCAGTCGCCCTGGGCCGGACGCCGACGGAGAAGAGCCCGGCCAGGCTGTCGAGACGGTCGACAACGGAGAGGGCAAATCCAGGACGGGAGGGTGAAATCGCATCTCCCGGAAAGCGGGGCCGGTAGTGATGTTCGATGGCTTGGGCGACCGGTTCCGGTTCACCCGAAGCGAGGGCGTAGTGGCGCCCAATCACGCCCTGGAGGGACGTCAGTTCGACCACCATGCGGGTCACCAAATCGGCCTTGCAAAGCCGGGCGGCGCGCACTCCGGTCTCCTGTTCCTCGCCTTCGAGGGCCAGCTCCGAGGCCAGGATGGGCAGGAGTCTCTCGATGCGGCCCGTCTTGTCCAGTACCGATCCCAGGTTTTCCTGAAAGGTGAGCGTAGCCAAGCCCGACAGGTAGTCCTCCAAAGGCTTGCGACGATCCTCTCGGTAGAAGAAGGCGGCGTCTGCGTAGCGCGCTCGAATGACCGCTTCATTTCCGCGCAGAACGACTTCCTGATCGATGGCGCCCCCGTTTGCGACCGCGATGAAATAGGGGAGGAGCCGATTCGTCCTGGCATCCTGAATCGGAAAATACCTCTGGTATTTGGACATGACGGTCGTCAATATTTCCTGAGGGAGGTCGAGGTGGGATGCGTCAAAGCGCCCCCTGAGCGCGACGGGAGCCTCGACCAGGTCGATGACTTCATCCAGGAGCTCGGGATCATCCGGCACGACGCCGCCGACCTCGTGGGCAAGGGCGCGCACTTGTCTTCGGATCGTGTCCCGGCGGCGGGAACGGTCGACCAGGATGCCCTGCTCCTCCGCGATAAGGGGGTATCGACCGGCCGTATCGATCTCCATCGCGGATGAATCCGCGCTTCGCACGCCAAGGCTCGTCCGCCCGGCGACCGTGCCCGCGTAACCGAACGGGATGACCTGATCGCCAAACAGGGCGACGAGCCAACGAATCGGCCGGGGGAAGGAGACCCCGGCCGAATTCCAGCGCATGGTCCTGACAAACCTGAGGTCGCCGATGAGTTCGGGGAGCAGGGTCGAAAGGATCTCCTGCGTCATCCGTCCCTCTTCCTTCCGCAAGGCGTAGACACATTCCACGCCCTTTTCGTCGTTGCGTCGCTCAACGTGCTCCGGCTGCACACCCTGGCTGCGGCAGAAGCCCTTCAGCGCCCGCGTAGGCGTGTCAGATGCATCGAACGCCACGCCGACGGTCGGGCCTCTGACCCAGCGCTCCTCGTCCGGCTGCCGTCCGGCCAGCCCTTGGACGAGCACGAAGAGCCTTCTCGGCGTGCCCCCGGCCTTTATTCCTTCGTAAGTCAGTCTTTCTCCGTCGAGTCGCTCCGACAGCAGGGACAACAGCTGCTTCTCGCCGCTTCCGACCTCTCCGGCCGGGAGCTCTTCGGAGCCGATTTCCAGCAGGAGGTCGGCAGCCGCAAGACGGGGAGGATCCTCCCGCTGCCCCGCGGGGGCTTCCGTCTCCGGTTCGTCGCCCAGCAGGGGAAAGGCGTGCTCCCTCCGCTGTTCGCAGAATTTTTCTGCCGCGCAACGGGCAAGCTCCCGCATCTCTCGGAAGAAACGTGCGCGTTCGGTCACCCCGACGGCGCCCCGGCTGTCGAGCAGGTTGAAGGCGTGCGAACAGCGAAGCACATAGTCGTATGCGGGCAAGATCTGGCCGCGGTCCAGCACTGCCCCGGCTTCCTCGACGAAGAGAGCATACATGGCCCGCAGACGCGCCACGCTGGCCGTGTTGAAGGCGTAGTGGCAGTAGTCGATCTCCTGCTGCTTCAGGACTTCGCCATACGTGACCCGATCGTTCCACCGCAGCTCCCAGACCTCGCGGACGTCCTGCAAATAGAGGGCGATTCGCTCCAGGCCATAGGTAATCTCCACCGAGACGGGATCGAGTGCGAGTCCACCGGCCTGCTGAAAATAGGTGAATTGCGTGATTTCCATTCCGTCCAGCCAGACTTCCCACCCCAGCCCCCACGCCCCCAGCGCGGGATGCTCCCAGTTGTCCTCCACGAACCGGATATCGTGACGCCGAGTATCGATCCCGACGGCCTCCAGGCTTTCCAGGTAGAGTTCCTGGGGGTTGCCGGGCTCCGGCTTGAGAATGACCTGATACTGCAGGAACATCTGCATGCGGTTCGGGTTTTCCGCGAATCGGCCGTCGTCCGGACGAAAAGAGGGCTCCACGTAGGCCACGGACCAGGGCTCCGGCCCGAGCACCCTGAGGAACGTGGCCGGGTTCATCGTGCCCGCGCCGACCTTTTCGCTGTAGGGCTGCCATAGGAGACAGCCCTTGGACGCCCAGAACCGCTCGAGGCGGAGGATCAGGTCTTGAAGATGGTGTGAATCGGTCAACGGAACATCCTGCGTGTCGATGCGTGACAGGCTGATCGCGGCCCCTTTGAAACTCCTTGTGTTTTTAGGGGGTTGCATCGGTATACCCGCGACGTCTCTCCGACGGGCAGAATATACGATGGCCCGTAACCCGTGTCAACAAACGGCTCTCAGAATTCGGCGGCGGCGGCGCAGGCGGTGGATGGCCGAGGCCCGCGTTTCAGGAGCCCCTCTCTCCCGCACGCCAGGGCCCACGAACTTGAAGGGGCCGAAGCTTGACAAACCCAGGGAGAGCGTTTAGACTTCTGCGGCCAGCCGGTCACAATACATACGTTCGTGTCAGATAAGTCACACATGGCGGCGATTACCTGAACCGATTGTTCGTGTACAGGTAGTTAGCCGCAATCGCCGAATTACGGAATTTGGAATCTCGAGCGGATTTGTTATTTTTGTGCCGAGCCCAGCCCGATTGTCGCTCCGAGCACCGCCTCGGTTATCCCAAAACCAGTCATCGTCTTGTATTGAGCATCGCCTCGATTCGGGTCGTTTGGCATCGAAGGAGGCAGAGTTCATGGGCGATCTACCGACTTTCCCTACCGCAATTGTATTTGGGCGCATGGCGCCCGGCATCCTCGTAAGTGATATCGATCAAGCTGTCGCGTTTTATACGTCGATACTGGGAATGCGCAAGACGTTCGAAAACGGGGATCCGGTCGGCTTTGTGATTGTTAAAAAGGACAAGGCAGAGTTGCACTTGGCGTTGGGTCGAGACACGAAATCCAAGACTCATAACGTCGCGCATCTCATGGTTAGTGACGCTACTACGCTTCACGATCACCTCAGCAAGGCGGGAGTACGCATAATCAAGGGACTTCGCGATCAGAATTACGGTTTACGTGACTTCGTCATCGCAGATCCTGATGGAAACCGGATAGATATTGGTCAACCGTTGTAGCAGCTCCTAAAGCGAATTTTGACGATCGGGCTGGGATTCATCACAATTTCACCTTTTGGAGGCTAAAATGGGAACCGAGGAAAAGAAAGCAGTCATCAAAGCGGCCAAGCGAGGCGACCTCAAGACGGTCAAGCTGTTGATAAACAGGGATGCAGCCCTTCTAGCCGCAACAGACAAGGATGGTTCAATGCCACTCCACTGCGCCGCGTGGAAGGGTCATGCCGAAGTAGTGGAGTACCTGCTCGATCAAGGAGCAAGCATCAATGCACACAACGAAAACACCCACTGGGGCACAACACCGCTCCATGCTGCTACACACGGCAACCAACGACAGGTTGCGGAGTTGCTATTAGATCGGGGAGCTGAACGGGAGTCCAAGAATTTGAATGGACGTACGCCTGTCGAAGAGACTTTCGTTCATAATGCCATTGCGGTGCGGAAATTATTTGAGTAGAGCAACTCGATCCCGAATCATTGCTTGGCGACAGCGGCTAACAGCACGGTGTTGCGCTGCGCGCCATTCGGCGCTTGGCCTTCGGCAACCTGGCTGCGCCAGGTTCGCAAACCGGCGAAACGTTAGGCGAAACTGGTCCAGTAGCCTTATCGAGGAATTCTTCCCACCCCCAAGAATCAATTAGAGGACCGTAGCATGAAACAAATTGTAGTTGCGGCAAGAGATGCCCTTGATCACGCGTAAGAGCAGCCCCTCGTCCATCTCCCTGGGGCGCTGCAAAGCACGGTATGCAGAAAGGCAGACCTCCTTGTCTGCGGCCACATCACGCACCCGAGGCACGTCTACGGACAGCTTCTGGTCCATCAGATACACCGAACCCTTCTGGCTTCCCCAACGACGAACCGACCGGTCGGCCTCCTTGCGCCTGCCTGCTGCAGGCAGGCGCATACCGAACTCCTGCCAGCTGCCCCACCTCCTGCTGGAGCACGTCCGAGACAGCCTCCAGACCGATCGGGATCAACGCCTGGATCAGGGACAAACGCGTCTCCAAACCACCAATGACATCGCTGCCGACCTTGACTTCTCCTGAACCTGCAATTAGCTTATCCACTTCGGGCTCCTTTCTTACGGGTACGTTGTCTTACAACTCACATACCCAAACGTAAGTCTGGAGCCCTCTGAATTTCAACTAATTTAGGCACATCACCGCGATTGGGGCGTACTTTGACAGAGACGTAACTGTCGCATGTGGTCAAATCGTGGCTCCCACACTTGTCGTTCACAGAGCTAAAGACAAAGAGGTGCCGGTGGATTGGGGCCAGGATCTCGCAACGAAGATTCCCGGAGCCGAATTTCGAATGTATCCAGATGAATCACACAGCCCTGTCCACCGAAGTCGTGCGGTACGAGAAGATCTGATGGCGTTTTTTCGGGAAAATGGATAGAAATCCAGAGAGGCCGACATCCTATAACACCGTGCCTCCGCCTCCGTGCCTTCGACCCTCCGCATAACCGCTGCGCGGTTCGGGCACGGCGAGAACGTTGGCGGACAGCCACAAAATACTGGCAGAGGATTCTTCTGATGCTCGATACAGTCAATCTCCCTGAGCACCGACGCGTTTTTGACAGTCTACTGCGACACTTCCGGGCCATAGACGGAGTCATTGGCATCTTCGCCAGCGGAAGTCAGGCTACCGGGGAGATGGACGAGCAATCGGACCTTGATTTCGGGGTCGTTCTTGATTCTCAGAAAATCCGAGATGCTGTCTGGTCTGAAAGGTGGAATTGGGCGACCGAGCCGTGGTTCCACCGATTTGATGCGGATCACATCAAGGCGTATTTCGTTATCTATCTTTTCGAGCCATGCGTCAAGGCAGACATCAATCTGTATATAGAGGAGGACCTGCCAGGTTGGGAGGGAGCGCCCTTTTACCTTGTATGGTCGAAGTCGGACAGGCTTGGAGAGTGGTGCCAGGCTTCGAATGATGAAGTACGCTTGCAGAACAGACCGACTCCCAGTAAAGAACTGTTGATCCATGAAGACGCGCGTCTCTGGGCCTGGCTTGTGTATGTTGTTTTGCACACGAAGCGTGGCGAGTACTATTCCGCAGCTTGGTCGTTTGGAGATATACGCGACATCGTGGAGAAATGGTATGCATATCTACAGGGAGAGCAGAGATTCACGCCCAGAAGACTCGAGCAGCGGATGCCATCGGATGCCATCGAACCTGCTCGACCGATTCACTACCCTATTTCCTCAGCCAACACGGAATTCCCTCAAGAAGGCTTACTATGACGTAGCGGAGCTCCACGAGGAACAGCGCAGGGAAATCGGTTCACGACTTGGATTGACGTGGAAGATAAGCGAAGATAGTGTACGTAGAGTCAAGGATGTTATTGGCGAAATATAGTGTGGCCGCCCGCATTGATGGCATCCTGCGCAGAGACGGCTTGGTTGGCATGTTTCAGGTGATCGCAGGGGGCGAGGATGTTTCAGTCCAAAGACCCGATCCGACAGGTTCGTTGCTGGCGGCAGGCAAACTGGAGTATTCCGCCGCTGAGACGGCTTATGTCGGAGATAGCCAGGGGATGCCAAATCGGCTCTATCTGCGAACATCCCCTTTATAGCTGTCCTTTCAGGTGTCGCTTCCGCGAAAACGTTCGAGGAGTACGAGCTACTGTTCACTCTTGAAAGAACTGTCCGAGCTCCCGGGTTTGCTTGCTAATTAAGTCGCACCATCGCTTGAACTGAGAGTTCAGAAATGAACCGCGCTTTACCGAGGCCACGACAATACTGGGATGAATACGCATCCCGATTCAAGGATGGAAGTTTGGCGGAAGCGTACGAGTGCCGCCCTCCCTATCCAGATGAGACGTATACAATACTTCTGAATCTCCTGGGAGAATCGCGGGGGAGATTACTGGACGTCGGATGTGGACCAGGAAAGATCGCACGATCACTCGTTGATCACGTAAACGGTGTTGATGCGGTGGACTTTTCACAGGAAATGATTCGCGTAGGAAAGTCGCTTGTCAACGGCGATCACCCGAACCTGCAATGGATCTACGGACAAGTTGAAGAGGTACCGTTGAACCCGCCTTACTGCATGGTGACAGCTGGAGCGAGTATTCATTGGATGGAGTGGCGCGTCGTGTTTCCGAGATTCAAGGAAGTGCTGACAGCGGATGGGTATGTTGTAATCATCGACGGCGATCGTCCTATCGAATCGCCGTGGCGTGACGCAGAGCTTCCTATCATCCGAAAATACGCCACCAACCCGCACTATGAGGAGATCGACCTGATTCAGGAGCTTGCGAACAGGGGGCACTTCCTCCCAATTGGAGATCAGCGGACGATCCCTGTTTGCTTCTCTCAGCCAATAAAGGACTACGTTGCGTCATTTCATTCGAGAGAGAGCCTGTCAAGGGCGCACATGGGCGATGAAAATGTCCGGGCCTTCGACGCCGAGCTATCGCGTATCCTGGCGAACTTTGCTCATGACGAAGGGGTGCTCAGTTTCCGATTACAGACGAGAGTCTCCTGGGGGAGGCCATTGGCATAAGCGAAGTGACCCACGACGCCCAACACCGTGCTCCCGCGCTTTGGTCTGCGCGGTTCGGAGGCACGACAACGTTGAGATCGTAGACTATCATTAGGGAGATAGACTTATGTGTGCTCAGACATTGGACCCTGTTCATCCCGGGGAAGTGGGGTACCGCCCCGGCGTATCTGCAATAGCGGCCTATCTATCTTACGTTTCAACGCGGACGGCACCTATGCAGACAACTCTGGCGATGCCGGAACCTGGTCCGTAAATGGTGACCTGGTGACGTTGGGAAGCCGTGACGGGTCTACTCTTGAGGGCAAGTACTTCCTGGACGGCAATGACTTAACGTTCATCCTGTCAAAGGACCAGTTCTTGCATCTAGCCAAACAGGAAGAGGACCTTTGGACCACGGAAGACCAGGAGATTTTCGATGTGCTGTTCGCGGTGGAATACGATCCGATTCTTTTTTTGAGCTAGATAGCGGTCCCGTTGGATTAAGGAGTCAAAAGAGGCACAGCGACACGGCCGTGTGCGGCTGCGGTCGCTACGCTCCCTCCGACCAACCTCCCTGCGCCAGATTCGCACACAGCGGAGACGCTATCCGAAAATTGACACGCCCAAGCTTACAAACTGTTGACCTCTTCTCCGGGGGACACTGAGATGACCATTTCAAAGAGAGAGCGGCGGTTGAAAGCACATGAACGAGCCGTCAAGCGAATCGATGTTCAGACTGATCGTCTTACGAAAGCAAAAAGGGCGCTTGACTGGGTTCGGTGGGGCATCCTCGGACTCTCGGTGTTCGGGATTTCCGCAACCAATCATTTTCTTGGAGCACCGGCGGCGCTCGCTGCCTTTGTGTTGCTGTTCCTGGTGATCTGGATGATCGTTCACGCGCAGAGCAGACTGCGCAGCGGTATTGAAAAACGTCAAAGAAGCAGGACGCTAAAGACGGCCCAGATGGCTCGGCTTTCGCTCAGCTGGGCGTCCCTCCCCCGACATCGAACCACTGACACCAAGGAAGCTAATGACCGGGAAGTGGATCTATCTCTCGTGGGAGAGCGGTCCTTGCACAACCTTATTGACACGACGACCTCAAAGGGGGGTAGCGAATGGCTGCGCAAGTTGCTTACGGCAGACGAAGAGAACGTGAATCAGGTTTGGCGTAGGCAGCGCATTGTGGAGGAACTGACCACCTCAACAGGCTTCAGGAACAGACTCGCCCTGAACGCTTCGGCCACTGGCGGACCAGGCAAGTGGGATTTTTCTACCATGATGGAATGGCTGCATTGGAGCATTCCCGAGAAATCATATGGCGGGGTTGTCTTCTTCTTCTGCGCATTCTCCGGTTTGAACGCCATCTTGATCTGCCTCAATTGGCTTGCTATCGTTCCCGCGATCTGGATGGTCACCTTCCCGTTGTACCTTCTACTTTACTATGGACTGTATTCGACAGACAGGGTAGAAGACGTAGGCGCTCTTCATTCGGAAGCGGACACGCTTCGAGAAACTCTGGAGCCATTTAAGGAGGTGCTCTGCCTAATGGAGTCATTTTCCGTCAGGCACAAACCACACCTCTCGGAGTTTCTGTCTGAAATCCGTCGTCGTGAACGTCCCTCTCTGACGATAAGCAAAGTGGATCGTCTTGTCGGAAAAATCGGTATTCGGAGATTTGATTCGCTCCATCCCATTATCAACGCAGTGCTGCCCTGGGATCTCTACTACAACCACCGGTTGAACACGCTCAAGCGTGAAGTGAGAGCGTTACTTCCTGCTTGGTTGAACGTCTGGTACGAGATCGACGCGCTCGGTGCGTTGGCCAATCTTGCCTACGTCGATCCGGATCGGACGGTGTTTCCCGATGTCTTTCAATCAGAACGCGACACGAGGCACCTCGTTGAGGCGAAGGGAATGCACCACCCCTTGACCCGGCAGAGCAGGTCCGTCGCGAATGACTTCACGATGGAAAGAGGGAAGATAGGAATTGTCACCGGTTCCAACATGTCGGGTAAGAGCACATTCTTGAAGGCAGTCGGGATGAACCTCCGGCTTGCTCAGGCAGGGGGACCTGTCGCCGCCTCAAGGTTCAGATGTGCGCTTGTTAAACTCCTCACGTGTCTGGAAATAAGTGATTCGATCACCGAAGACACGTCCTACTTCAGAGCCGAGGCAAAACGCCTCAAGCTGATTCTCAACGCCTGTGAAGGTGCCGAACAGACGCCTGCGTTTTTCCTGATTGATGAGATGCTTCGAGGCACAAACCATCGGGAGCGTCTGATAGGAGCCAAGGCCTTCTTGTCAGCCATTCTGAGGAGTGAAGGCTCCGGTCTCGTATCGACACACGAGTTGGAACTGGCACAGTGGGGTCAGTCAATGACCGGTGTGAGGAATCTTCATTTCCAGGATTCGGAAGAAGATGGACGGATGGTGTTTGACTACACGATCCGCGAGGGGCCTGCACAGAAGACAAACGCGCTCAAAATCCTCCAGCAGGAAGGACTTCCCGTGATAGAAGGCCCGCATTGAATTGACCTACTGAGGCGTGCCAACCTCATCCGACATTGGCTTTGCGGCCCAGCGCCTTCGGCGCTTACCCGCAGCGCACGGATTTCCCGCGAGACTGATTGTGCCGGGTTGGATTGGCAGTGCGATGCAGAAGTGGCTCAACCGCATTTGGATCGGAGATCGAGTTCACGACTCGGAGAAAATGAGCGGGTATTCCTATCGCAAACCGGCATATCCCCCGGTTCCGGGGCGTAAGCCCCCAGAAAACGAGATGATGATGATCACGTCAGGAATCATCAAGTCGCTCATCACCAGACCTGAATCGAACATTGGCGCAGATGCTCGCGGATTGGAAATCAGAGCAGGGACCCCTGTCAAGGCTGGAGGTCACGCTTGGGCAGGCGAGAACAAGGTCGAAAAGGTATACATCTCTACAGACTTCGGCATCCAGTAGCAAGAGGCCCGGTGGATTCAACCTGCGAATCGGTACGCCTGGTATCACTGGGAAATCGAAATCGCTTTTGAGAATAGAGGGTACTACGAAATATGGGCACGGTCGTTTGACGACAAAGGTAACGCACAACCTTTCACTCAGCCGTGGAATCCCAAAGGATACCTCGGAAATGTCATCCATAGGGTTCCTGTTCTAATCGCTGCCTAGGCGCAGGTTGGTCGAGGCCGAGGACAAGTCGGCGCAGATGCACGGCGGGTCCGGTCATCTCGCGGCGACGCCCGCGGAGCGATACTACCGGGACGCGAAGGTAACGGAGATATACGAGGGGGCATCGGAGATACGGCGGTTGGTGATTGCGCGGAGCATTCTGCGGGATGGGTCGGTCTAGCGAATCCGTACACCATGGATAGGACCGGATAAATGACGATGGGGCAGGCTTTGAGCCTGCCCCATTTACTATTTCCCCGCCAGAGAGGGATGAGACGGTTGCCGCGCGCCTCTAACGGAACACCAATTTGTCCTCCCCTACCTGGACATTGCTGAACGGTGAGCCGGGGTTGTCCTCAAGTCCAGGGCTGGAAGATTATCGAAGTCGATGAACATATCATCCGGCAGTTCGCGTAATTGGTTGTCGCTTAGCTCCGCGTAGCTCAAGTTCGCCAGATGCGCGATGGTCTCATTTGAGAGTGAGGTCAGGAATGAAAAAATGGCAGGCCTGAGGGCGCATGGAACGCTTCGTGCGGCAGTAAGCGCCTGGAATTCGGCACCCGCTCGCGCGGGGTCGTGAATCACCTCAGAATATCCCAATCCCTTCCAAATTAGGAGTTTCACCCTCCCGCCGGTTCACCTCTTCCAAGGTTCATCGCTCGGTCGCAGGCCCCCCTGCCGTTGCAGGTGAGAAATTGAAGTCCACGCCACGGCCCGCGACGTCCTCTCTCCACGCGTTTGAGACGAACGGTGCGGGATGAGTGACGATCAAGGCACACGAATCCTGCATTGTGAGCTGGAAGCGGTGGGTGAAGGTGGGCCGCGGTGGCGCCCACCCCCTTTTGCAGAGCATTTCCATCCGCCCGTTTCCGGGCCCGGCATCCAGTAGTGCTCCTTTGTTCACCACATTGTTTTTGTTAGAGATAAGGGAAAATAGTAGATAGAAAATGCTTGACTTTTAGATTTCCTCATACTAACTTTGGTGGTGTAAAGTGGTGGAAAATGGTGAATGGTGGTGTGTATGCCCACTTCGGTCGCGTCGGCTTGAACCATTTTAGGCGTTTCGATGGCCGAGGAATCTCCCCAGTTCATAGGCGAGTACGAGGACGTTCCAGTCGATCCTAAAGGGCGCTTGATCGTCCCTTCCGCCTTCCGAAGAACCCTGCCGATGGGCGTATCCACCTTTGTGGTTGCCCGTTGGTTTGAGGGATGTCTGGCCGTCTACGACCCGAACGGCTGGAAACGCGTGATGCGTCAGCTGCAAGGCCTGGACGGCGGTCAGCGTCAGAGCAGGCAGCTCATCCGCGCATTGGCTGGCCGCGCCACGGAGGTCAGGATCGACCGGCAGGGCAGAATTCTCATCCCCAGGAAGTACCTGAACATGGTCGACGTCACCGACCGAGCTACGATCATCGGGGCCGTGAATCGCTTCGAGGTCTGGAACCCAGAGCGTTGCGCCGGTTACTTGAGCGAGGCCGATCAGAAGCTCGAAGAGATTGTGGAAGCGTTCGACCTGCTTTAATTCGAACCCAAGCACCCGGTGGAGGCTCCCCGGGTGCTTTTCAGTTGCTGGACCTTCTTGAAACTGTTGAATGGGCACGCCAAGCCGCCGTCCTCGGAACGGCTGATCTCTCAGGCCGCACATGGCTCAAGAGGCCCAGGATTATCATACGCCGGTCTTGGGACCTGAGACGGCGGACTGGGTCGTCACCCGTCCCCGGGATTTCTACGTGGACGCGACCTTGGGGGGAGGCGGCCACGCCGAGCTCTTGTTGGACCGAATGGATGTCGAGAGCAGACTCATCGGCATCGACCGAGATCCGGATGCGATTCGCGCGGCATCCGATCGACTGAGTCGGTTCAAGACCCGGGTGGCCTGTGTTCGGGGCCTCTTCTGGAATCTCAAGAGCCTCCTGAGTGAGATGGGCGTCGGCCGGATCGTCGGAATCGTATTCGACCTTGGGCCGTCATCTCATCAGATTGATGCGGCTGAGCGCGGTTTCAGCTACCGGAAGGACGGACCGCTGGACATGCGAATGGATCCCGAAGCCGAACGCACCGCCGCTGGAGTCGTGAATTCATACGCGCAGAGAGATCTGACTCGGATCTTCAGATCTTTCGGGGATGAGCCGGCCGCGGCTCGACTCGCCAGAGCCATCTGCCGACGCAGACAGCAGGCGGCCTTCCGCCGAACGTCCGAGTTGGCTGACCTCGTTGTGGAAAGAACCGGAAGACGGCGGGCGAAGAAACACCTTGCCCGAGTGTTTCAGGCGATCAGGATTGAGGTGAATGAGGAGCTGGATCGGCTTGAAGCCGCCCTGTCCGATGCGATCGACCTGCTCCAGCCCGAAGGCCGCATCGGCGTTCTTTCCTATCACTCTGCCGAGGACCGGGTCGTCAAGGCCGCATTTCGCAAAGCGGTCCGAGGCTGCACCTGTCCCCCTGACCTGCCGGTCTGTGCCTGCGGGCAGACGGGGAGGTTCAGGATTCTGACTCGCGATGGGGTTCGAGCCGGGGCGGAGGAAAGAGCCGAGAATCCTCGATCCAGAAGCGCGACCCTCAGAGTCGGAGAACGGCTCTCAGATTGAGAACGCATACCGACCCGAAGAAAGCGATGCGACACAACGAGGCATCAGGCAGGGCATATATCTCTCACATCTTCCTGGTCGTTGTCATTGTCCTGGGATCACTGGCCTACCTTTGGGGTCACGTTGAGAGCTTACGTCAGAGAGAAGATCTCGCAAGGCTCAGCGTGGAGCGCGAAGCGTTGTTGCGACGACAAGAAGGCTTGAATGCGAAAATCGCGGGCCTGACGTTGAGCACGCGAATCGGTCGCATTGCATCCGACAAACTTGGGATGGGTTACCCTTCAGAGGCGCCACGCAATCTCTACCTGAAGGCGTCGAAACCGACTGCTTCGAGCGGTGAGGACGTGCATGCGCATTGAGACCCGACATACCCGTCGGCTGAACGCGATCTCTGCGGTCGGACTGGCGGTGTTTTGCGTGCTGATCTACAGGCTCGTCTCGTTGCAAGTCCTGGCGGCAGACGAATATGCCGTGCTTGCCCGAAATCAGCAGGAAGCGCGGACACGCCTTCAGGCAGATCGGGGACGCATTCTGGATCGGAACGGGAGGATTCTATCCAGGAATGTCGAATCTCAATCCTTTTTCGTCAGCAACAGGACGCCAGAGGCAATTCGAGCCATCGTCGGGGCCCTTGCCCCGAATTTCAAAGAAAGCAGTTCGCAAATCAGAGAACGTCTGAGAGCGAAACGGCCCTTCGTCTGGCTGGTCAGAAGGGTTGTGGATGGTCCGGCCATCGATCGACTCCCTGAAGGTGTCGGCCAGGTGACTGAGATGCGCCGGAAATACCCGATGGGCGAGGTCGCCGGACAGCTGCTCGGTTATACGGATGTAGACAATGTGGGTATCGAGGGCCTCGAACTTGCCTTCGACTCCCTGCTGAGGGGCAAGGCTGGAGAAATCGTCCTGAGAGTGGATGCTCTCGGTAAGCGCGTGAGTGCTCGGGAGGCCTTGCGGCGGCCGGCCGAAGATGGCGGGGACCTGGTCCTCACGATCGATCTCGACTATCAGTGTATTGCCGAAGAAGAGCTGGAGTCGGTCGTAAGAAGGTTCCAGGCCCGGAGCGGCATCGCCATCGTCACAAATCCGCTCACGGGTGAAATTCTGGCGATGGCAAATGTCCCCCGTTACGACCCGAACGACTTCGGGCGATACGATCCGGCCCTGCGTCGAAACCGCGCGGTGACGGACATCTACGAGCCCGGTTCCACGTTCAAAATCGTGGCCGTTTCGGGAGCGCTCAACGAAGGCAAGATTGGTCTGGAGGAACCGATCTTCTGCGAGAACGGCGTTCTGGGTGTGCCGGGGGGAGGGATTCGAGATCACGAGCCGCACGGGTGGCTGAATGTGGGTGAGATCCTCAAAGTCTCCAGCAACATCGGCACGGCCAAGGTGGCCAGGAGACTGGGGCCCGGCGGTCTGAACCGATATGTCAGGCTCTTTGGTTACGGAACGACGACCGGATCCGGTCTGCTTGGAGAGGTTGCAGGTGAGGCAAGACATCCCTCCACGTGGTCAAGGCGATCGCTTGAAACGATCGCGATCGGCCAGGAGATTGGGGTCACTGCGCTTCAGATGGCTGCGGCATATGGCGCGATCGCCAACGAGGGACGGTTGATCACCCCCCGAATCAGGCTGAAGGCAGGCACGAACGGCGCCACCCCCCTTCTTGGGAAGTCCGACGTGGTTCGGCAGGTCGTTACACCCGAAACGGCGCGTCTGGTCACCTCGTTCCTGGAGGAAGCCGTGAAGCACGGGACCGGCAAGCGAGCCCAGGTTCCGGGTTACCGAGTCGCGGGAAAGACGGGCACCGCACAGCGTGCCCTCGAAGATGAGGCGGGTTACGATCCGGAACAGTTCGTCGCCTCCTTCATCGGCTTCATTCCTGCAGATCGGCCAGAGCTTCTCTGTCTGGTGATCGTGGACAGTCCGAAAGGAATCTACTGGGGCAGCCAGGTCGCCGCCCCGGTCTTCAGTCGCATTGTGCAGCGTATTTTGGGTCTCAGGAACACAGGGCTACGTCATCGAACAGAACTTGCCGAAGGGTTTCGCATTCCCGGAGGCAAATGGCCGCTTCCGGTGGTCTCCGGGCTCACCGGCGAGACTGTCGCTCGGGTTCCGGCCCGTCACGGAATCGAGTCCCGGGCATTCGGCAGGGGAGACGGGGTCGTTGCGCAGAGCATTGGCGACGGAGCCGATGCCCAACAGGCGCCCGTCGGCCTGGAATCGACCGCCCTCGCGTCGGAAGAGGCCGTTCATACGCCCGACGTGACCGGGATCCCTCTCAGGCAGGCCATCTATCGGCTGACATCGAAAGGTCTGCGCGTCAAGGCCTCCGGAAGCGGCTGGGTGGTGCAACAGGTGCCACGCGCCGGCACGCGTCTGTCTCGGGGCAGCTTCTGTGAGGTGACTTGCAGCAAAAGGGAAGGGTAAGCGTGGAACGGTTCTGGATCTGTAACGGCGGATGGGAAGAGGATGGGGACCATGCGGCTTCAAGAGTTGATTCTTGGACTTCCAGGGGCGAGGCTTCTCAAGGGGGACAACCCTGAGATCACCGGTCTTGCAACGGACTCCAGGAAGGTTAGGCCTGGAGACCTGTTTGTCGCCATCCGGGGAGGACAGGAGGTCGACCGGCACGCCTTCGTGCCCCAAGCCGTGGCTGCAGGAGCGGTAGCCGTTGCCGTGGAAGAGGAGGTGCCGGCGTGCTCGGCGGCGGTCGTAAAGGTCGAATCCACACGGCGAGCGCTCCCGCGGATTTCGGGGCGCTTTACGGGGGAACCCTGGAAATCGCTCCGAGTCGTGGGCGTGACGGGCACCAACGGAAAGACAACGACTGCAACGCTCGTTCACGCGATCTTTGAGAAGGCTGGCTTGCTGCCCGGCTTGATCGGGAGCATTGAGTATCGGCTCGGAGGCCTCTGCAGGAAATCGACGAACTCTACACCAGAGGCCCACGAGCTCCACAACCTGTTCCTTGAAATGCGAAGTTCCGGATGCCGGTCGGTCGTGATGGAGGTCACTTCACACGGACTGGCGCTGGACCGGGTCGCCGGCATACGATTCGAAACCGCAGTTTTTACCAACTTCAGTCGAGACCATCTCGATTTTCACCACTCTTCTGAAGCCTACATGGCCGCGAAGGCCGCGCTCTTTGAAAACCTGGATTCGGAAGCCAACGCGGTTGTCAACGTAGACGATCCTGCCGTGCACGCATTCCTCTCGAAATGTCTTGGAAAGGTCGTGAGGTACGGCACTTCTGAACGTGCCGATGTGCGGATCCTGGAGGGAAGGTCGGACTGGCAGGGCGTGGCGCTGACCGTTCAGACGACCGCCGGGAGGCTGGATCTGAACCTTGCGCTCCGGGGCCGATTCCAATTCTGGAACGCGGCAGCGGCCGTTGCGGTCGGACTCGCTTCGGGAGTTGCTCCCGATTTGATCTCGGAATCGATCAGGAAAGTGCAGGTACCCGGCCGGTTCGAATCTGTGGATGAAGGCCAGCCTTTCGGCGTGATCGTGGACTTTGCGCACGCACCTCAGGCGCTCGAGCGCGCGATCGAAGCTGCCCGCGCCCTTGCAGAGGGAAGCGTGATCGTCTGTTTCGGTTGCGGCGGTGATCGGGACCCGGGAAAGCGTCCGGAGATGGGCGAGGTTTCCGGCAGACTGGCCGATCTTACGGTCGTGACTTCGGACAACCCCAGAACCGAAAATCCGGATGCGATTATCCAACAGATCCTGCCCGGGTTGGGGTCGGCGTCCCACGAGATCGAACCGGACCGGCGACGGGCGATCGAAATCGCTATAGAGAAGGCAAGGGCGGGAGATGTCGTTTTGATCGCCGGTAAGGGACACGAGGACTCTCAGGAGATTGGACAGGAGCGGGTGCATTTTGACGACCGTGAGATCGCAAGGGAGGTGCTGAAGGATCTCGTGTGAGCGGGGAACGCCGTGGCGAAAACCGGTTCGGACGTCGTAAGCGACAGGGCTCATGGAAGGATTCACGCTCTCAGACGTCGCTGAGGCTGCGCGGGGAGATCTGAAGACAGACCGGGACCCGTCGAGCCTCTACCCATCAGGTGGATCGATCGACTCCCGGACGCTAAAAGAGGGAGAGATCTTTTTTGCGCTCGGCGGACGTCGTACAGACGGGCACGCATTCCTGAAGGACGCGTTTGAGCGGGGGGCGCTCGCCGCGGTCGTCTCCCGAGCCTGGTATCGATCCCAAGGCGCGGAGGCGGATCGTCTGGGAAGCTTGATCATCACGGACGCTCCCGACCGGGCGATGGGGGATCTGGCTCGGGCATACCGGGCCAAATTCGACATTCCGGTCGTGGCGATTACGGGCAGCAATGGGAAGACGACAACAAAGGAGATGGCGGCTGCGGTGTTGAAGACGCGATACCGCGTCCACAGCACTGAGGGCAACCTGAACAACCTGCTGGGTGTCCCGCTCACGCTTTTCGGGCTGTCACGCGAGCACGAAATCTCCGTTATCGAGATGGGTATCAGCAAATTCGGCGAGTTGAAGCAGTTGTGCACCATGGCGGATCCTACGATCGGCGTCATTACAAACGTTGGAGCGACACATTTGGAGTTCTTGGGCTCTGTAGAGGGAGTGGCCAAGGCCAAAGGGGAACTCCTGGAGTATCTGGATGAGTCTTCAATGACTATCTTGAATCTCGATGACCTGTTATTGTCCAAGGAGAGAGCAACAATCAAGGGGAGACTCCTTGGCTTTGGCATCGAAAAGATATGTCAGTTTCGTGGGGAGGGACTCATCCTGGATCAGGAGGGCTGCGGTCATTTCTCTCTGCAGGGCCATTCATTTCACCTGGCCGTACCGGGGCGTCACAACGTCTACAACGCCTTGGCCGCCGCAGCTGTGGGCGCTGCTTTGGAGGTGCCCATCGCCGATTCAGCTTCGGTGCTGGGGGCCTTTCGCCCCCTCAGGCTTCGGAGCCAGATCCTGGAGCGCGGAGGGATTCGTCTTTTCAACGACGCCTACAACGCCAATCCGGTCTCGGTGCGTTCGGCCATTGAGACGCTGCTTCGGGTCTCGGTCGATCGAGGCGGTCGCCGCGTGGCCGTGCTTGGAGATATGCTCGAACTCGGCTCGGTCGCTCCCGATGCGCATCGGGAGATCGGTCGGACGGCGGCAGAGCGCGGCGCGGACGCGTTGTTTGCTTTCGGGGAGCTCGCTTCCGAGGTTGCGACAGGGGGAGTCGAGGCGGGACTCCCTCCGGAACGGTCCAGGGCGTTTACTTCACGAACGGCGTTGGTCGCGGCGCTCAGGGGTTTCCTTCAGCCTCACGATCTCGTCCTCTTGAAAGGCTCCAGGGGACTGGCGATGGAGAAAGTAGGCGCGGCGCTCGGGTTCGAGCCGCCTCCGCCACCTGAACGGCGCACGCAGTCGTAAACGCCGGCGACTCTTTCTTGGTCGGTTGCCCCACCCCGTTTGACGCATCGGCTTCTCATGACAGATACGATTGGATCCGGTCACCGGCAGGCTCAGCTCTTGACGCTTCTCGTCTTGATGCTGGTCGGTTTCGGAACGGTCATGGTCTACAGCGCCAGCTCCGTGCTGGCTCACGTCAGATTCGAGAGCGACGCCTTCTTTCTGAAGCGCTGGGTGCTTCGTACGGCGGTCAGTCTGATTGCAATGTCGGTCGTGATGCGGGTGAACTACCGACGCTGGGCAGCGTTGTCCGGATACCTTCTTCTCCTCGGCTTTCTGGGGCTGCTTGTGGTGATCGGGTTCAAGCTCCTGGGCATCGCCAAAGTGCGCGGCGTCTACCGCTGGATTCCGATTCCGGGGGGGAGCTTTCAGCCCTCGGATTTGATGAGACTGGCGCTCGTGATCTATCTGGCTCATTCGCTTAGCCGGCGGTACGCGGTGATCAGAAATTTCAGGCGCGGATATCTGCCCCATCTGGCCGTCCTGGGTGCCGCCATGTTCTTGATCGTCCTACAGCCGGACCTCGGAACGGCCCTGACGCTCGGCCTGACCTGTACACTCATGCTCTATCTCGGCGGCGCAAGACTCTCGCACTTCCTGGGGACACTGCTGGCGCTGCTGCCCTTTCTGTATCTTACAATTTTCACCCTCGGCTACAAAAAAGAACGCATTCTTGCGTTCTTGAATCCGGAGCAGGATCTTCAGGGAACCGGCTACCAGATGGCGCAGTCCCTTCTGGCGCTCGGAAGCGGGGGACTGACCGGGCTCGGTTTGGGTCAGAGCCTTCAGAAGCACCTCTTCCTGCCGGAACCCCACACCGATTTCGTGTTCAGCATCGTAGGTGAAGAATTGGGATTGGTTGGCACCGGCGGGCTCGTCCTTCTGTTTTTGATCTTTGGTCGCACCGGGCTCCGAATTGCCCGCATTGCGACCGATAGATTCGGATTCTTGCTGGCGTCGGGCATTACCTTTATGGTCCTTGTTTACGCGTTTGTGAATGTGGGGGTCTGTATCGGTCTGTTGCCCACCACGGGGCTTCCCCTGCCCTTCATCAGTTATGGGGGTTCCTCACTGCTGTTGTTCATGATCTCCGCCGGCATCCTGATCAACATCGGCAAGCAGAGCGCACGAGACTCCGGCGAATTGCCCAAGGCGCGGCAATTCGTCCCACACGTGGGACGAACGGGGTGGATCAGCAATCGACTTTGAAGCCGCTGCGCGTGCTCGTTGTCGGAGGAGGCACCGGCGGTCACGTCTATCCGGCTCTGGCCATCGCCGACGCCATCCGCCGACGCTATACCGGCGTTGAGATCCGCTTTTCAGGAACAGAGAGGGGGCTTGAGGCGCGCGCCGTTCCCCAGGCCGGTTATCCGCTGGATCTCATCGAGGTGATTGGCCTGAAGCGTGGGTTGCACCCGGATCTCTTCAAGTTCCCCTTGATACTCCTCAAGGCTGTTTTTTCCTCTCTGATCCGGGTCGCCAGGTTTCGTCCCCGCGTTGTGATCTGTACTGGCGGATATGTTTGCGGTCCTGTCGGGATCGCGGCGTGGATTTGGAGTTGTCCTCTGGTCCTTCAAGAACAGAACAGTCTTCCCGGGATTACGAACCGGGTGCTTTCGCGCGTTTCACGTCAGGTCTTCCTGGCCTACCCGGAGGCCGTTCTCCGCGTGGGAGGACGCGAGCGGATCCGAGTCGGAAATCCGACACGGCCCGGACTGTGTCGACGCGACGCAGGGGACTCCCGAAGAGGGTTTGGCCTGAGGCCGGAACGGCCGACGCTGCTTGTCCTCGGCGGAAGTCAGGGCGCTCGAGGGATCAACCTGGCGGTAAAGGAGGCGCTCGAGACGCTCATGACGAAGGATCTTCAAGTCATCTGGCAGTCCGGGAAGCTGCAGTATGAAATGGCGACGGCTGCGGCCCAGCCTTGGCCTGGTCGCGTGCACGTCGTGCCTTTCATCCAGAACATGGCCGAGGCTTACAGCGCGGCCGATCTGGTGATCGCCCGTTCCGGGGCGACGACCTTGTCCGAATTGAACCTCCTGGGGGTTCCCGCCATCCTGGTGCCGTTCCCGACCGCCGCCGAAAGTCACCAGGAACGCAACGCTTGGACACAGGTGCGCTCAGGTGCGGCCAAGATGATCCGCGAGTCCAGCCTCAGCGGAAGCCGTCTGACAAGAGAGATTTCTGCGCTGATGGACCACCCGGAGAAGCTGAAGGAGATGGCAGCCCGCTCGCGCTCTTTGGCTGAGCCACGAGCTGCCGACCGAATGCGGTCGGCCATGGAGGCGGCGGGCCTGCTCCACGGGTGAGTGATCGTGCTTGTGTTGTTCAGGATCATCCGTCCTAGTGTTACGTCCCGGAAGTTTCTTCAATAAAGATTTCCTAAAACCAGCTTCTAAATGGTGATTACACTATCGCCCTTAATGCCTTTGAGATCAGTCACTTGTATAGTTCACTAGTCCTACTGCCGAACATAGGGGCTGGTGACAGAGTTGTTCTACGAATTACTGGGACGCGACACTAGATCCCTTTATGCCGAATGCTGGAATTGAAACCGGGTTTCCGGATCCACTTTGTCGGCGTCGGCGGCGTGAGTATGAGCGCTCTGGCCGAGTTCGCCCACTTGAAGGGGTGTCTCGTATCGGGATCCGACCGGGAAGCATCGGCGTTGACGGCGCATCTGGAGCGCCTCGGCCTGCGGATCCAGATCGGTCATTCACCGGACGTCTTGGGAGAGGCCGAGGCGGTCGTTTACACACCCGCGGTTCCGCGGGGCGTGCCGGAGCTCGTCGTCGCCCGAGACCGCGAGATCCCGATCCTCGCGCGAGCCGAGTTCCTGGCGGCACTCACACAGAGACACCGGGTGGTCGGCGTGACCGGTACGCACGGAAAGACGACCACGACCGCCATGGTCGGTGCGATCCTGTCGGAGGCCGGTCTGGATCCGACGGTTCTTGTGGGCGGTACGGTGCGGGGTACGGACGCCAACCTGCAGTTGGGTGAGGGTGAGATGTGGGTCGTCGAGGCAGATGAGTTCAACCGGGCCTTTCTGGAGCTCACGCCATATCTGGCGATCGTGACGTCGCTCGATGACGATCATCTGGATTCATACGCGGACCTGGGTGACATCCGGTCGGCGTTCCGACAGTTTGTGGGATCTGTGCCCGAAGGAGGCCACGCGGTCGTCTGCGGGGATGATCCCGCAGTGGGGGACCTCTCTCCCGGGCCCGGTGTCCGAAAGATTACCTACGGCTTGGCGAGCGATCTCGACATCCGAGCCGAGGAGGTCATCCCGGACGGATTCGGCAGCCGGTTTAGACTGATCTGCGAGCAGAAACCTGTCGGGAACCTGAGGCTCCAGGCGCCGGGCGACCACAACGTGTCCAACGCCTTGGGGGCGGCTGGCGCGGGGTTCGCGTTGGGGATTTCCTGGGGGGATATCCGGGCCGGGCTTGAAGGTTTCAGGGGTGTCCACCGGCGATTCGAGGTGCTTGGAGAGGCCGGAGGTATCCTGGTCGTCAGTGACTATGCGCACCATCCGACCGAGATCCGGGTGTCGTTGGATGCCGCACGAAAAAGTTGGACCGGACGCATTGTGGCCGTCTTTCAGCCTCATCTCTACTCCCGAACCCGAGATCTCGCGTCGGCGTTCGGTGGCGCCTTGAGTGCGGCGGACGCAGTTTGGTTGACCGACGTCTTCCCCGCGAGGGAAGATCCGATACCCGGCGTGAGCGGCGCCCTGATCGCCGCCTCGGTCCGTGAAGCCGGGGGCCCTGAACCGAGATACATACCGCTGCTGGCCGATTTGGACGTCGCCGTGTGCGACGAGATCAGGGCGGGGGATCTGGTATTGGTGATGGGGGCAGGGAACGTTGAGCAGACGGCACATCGCCTTTATGGACGGCTGCGAGAACGTGCCGACGCCTAGCAACCACAAGCAGCCCGGGTATCGCCCTGAAGCGCGACGATTCCAAAAGAGATCGCCTCGCACGAGAGATCCAAAGCGCATGCCGCGGGGATCTGCGTCTGGACGAGCCTATGGGACCGCATACGACCTTCGGAACCGGTGGGCCGGCAGACCTTTTCTTCCTGCCCGAGAGTTTGGAAGACGTCGCCAGGGCGGTCTCTTACATCCGCGATATCGGCCTTCCGGTGCTCCCGCTCGGAGGGGGGACCAACATGCTCGTTCGAGAGGCCGGATTCAGGGGACTGGTGATCTGCTTGACTCAAGGGGCGACCCGGATCGAGATCGACGGGGATCGAGGACTCGCCCAGGCAGGGGCCAGCCTCCAGGTCTTCTCCAGACGTTGTCAGCGGTTCGGCATGACCGGGATGGAGTTCGGGTGCGGCATTCCGGGGACGGTTGGGGGCGCGGTTCGAGGCAACGCCGGCGCGTGGGGAGGTGAGACGCTGGACAATCTCTTACAGCTGAGCGGGATCGACCTGGATTCAGGCGATGTGATCACGCTTCGAAAGGCAGACATCCCGTTCGGCTACCGATACACCTGTCTGCCGGAGCAGTTGTTGGTGACGGAGGTCGATTTCGGCCTGGTCGCGGAGGACCCTGAAGTCATTCAGGGGAGAATGAACGAGATGTTGAGACAGAGGCGGGCAACCCAGCCTCTGTGGCAGCGGAACGCGGGCTGTCTCTTCAAGAATCCTGCGGGCGCCTCCGCAGGGCGCCTGATCGATCGGGCGGGATGCAAAGGTCTTTCCGTCGGCGCCGTTGAAGTGTCGGAGCTTCACGGCAATTTCGTCGTGAATCTGGGAGGAGGATCGGCAGAAGACGTATTGACTTTGGCCGATCAGGTGAGGGAACGCGTGCGTAAGGAATCGGCGACCGAACTGGAGCTGGAGGTGAGGGTGGTGGGTGAGGAAGGGATTGAGCACTTCTGATTTTGTCGCAAGGAGCAGACATGCGTCGCAGCGCACCCCGTTTCGAAAATAAGACCCTGCTCTCGGGGCGCAGGGAGCGCCGGAGAGATCGAAAGCCGGTTCCGATTCTCAGATGGATGTTTGTCTTCGCTTTAATCGGTCTGTTTGCCGTGGGCGTCCAGAATGCCTATCCGCTGTTTGCCGTTGGCATCCAGAATACCTATCCGGCGCTGACGCAATCGGAGCTGTTCAGCCTGAAACAAATCTCTGTTGAGGGAAATTGGCTGCTCACACGCAAGGAAGTCGTGCAACAGTCCGGACTGCGGACGGGTGGAAACCTTTTCGAGACAGACCTTTCGGCCGCCGCCAAAGCGCTGGCGTCTCATCCCATGATTCGGGAGGCCCTGCTGATGAGGAGACCGCCCGTGGGGCTGGAGATTTGGATCGCAGAGCGGCGTCCCCTCGGTTTGATATCGACACCCGAAGGGTTGCTGGGGATCGACGAGGAGGCGGTCACCTTTCCCCTGCCTCAGGTTCCTCTGGACCTGCCTACGATTACCGGCGTGACGGCAAGTCCAAAAGCTGAGCAGACGCAGGTGCTGAAACGGCTGGCGGCGTTCTTGAAGGAGATTGAAGCTGCCGAGCCTGCCTTCCTGGATGAGATATCGGAGATCCACGTCGACGCTCCCTCGGAGGCACGTGTCTTTACCGTGGGAGACGGATTGGAGTTGCGGATGCGACTGGAAGATGCGGACGCGCAAGTTCGAAACCTTACGGCCTACTTGAATGCCGAGCGCATATCGAGCGAACATCCGGAGTATGTCGATCTTCGATTCCGAAATCAGGTGGTTGTTCGGAACCGATAAGAAGCCGGTGAGGGAAAGGAAGAGACGATGGTCAAAGGCGATCGGGCTGTTGGACTCGACATCGGGACCACGACGATTCGCGCGATCGTGGCTGATCGCGGCGACAACGGACACGTGAAGATCACGGGCGTCGGTTCCAGCCCTTCAGAGGGACTCAAACGGGGCGTTGTCGTAAACGTTGAAAAGACAGTCGGGTCGATTCAGCGAGCCATCGGCGAGGCGGAACAGATGTCTGGCACAAAGGTGGCCGCCGTCTACGCCGGGATTGCCGGAGATCATATCCGCAGCTTCAACAGCCGCGGCGTCATCGCCGTATCCGGGCCCGAAAACGAGATCAACAGACAGGACCAGTCACGGGTGATCGAGGCGGCAAAGACGGTATCCATTCCGATGGATCGCGAGATCATCCACGTGCTGCCCCAGTCATTCGTCGTAGACGACCAGCCTGGGATCAGGGATCCGATCGGCATGTCGGGCGTGCGTCTTGAAGCGGACGTGCACATGGTCACGGGGGCGGTTACATCCGCACAGAATATTTGTAAAAGCATTCGGCGAGCCGGTGTGGAAGTTCTGGACCTGGTACTGGAACCGATTGCTGCGGCCCACGCCGCGCTGAGCCCCGAGGAAGAAGAGATGGGCGTCGCCTTGGTCGACGTGGGTGGAGGTACCACGGACCTGGCCGTTTTCTATGATGGAAGCGTGAGTCACACGGCGGTCATCGGCCTGGGCGGGCAGAACGTCACGCACGATATCTCGATCGGACTCCGCACGCCCTGGAAGCAGGCCGAAAAGATCAAGCGGAGGCACGGCTGTGCGCTGAGATCGCTCGTGAGCAAAGGAGAGGAGATTGAGATTCCGGGCCTTGCGGGACGCCCGTCTTACCGCGTGTTCAGAGCCGAGCTTGCGGGCATTATCGAAGCAAGGATGGAGGAGATATTCACGCTGGTCCATCGCGAGATCCGCAGGACGGACTATTCCGACCTGTTGGCGGCGGGGATCGTCATTACGGGTGGCGGCGCGATGCTCGAGGGATGTGTAGAGCTTGCGGAAGAGGTCTTCGGTATGCCGGTGAGCCTGGGCACGCCTCGTGGGACGAGCGGTCTCGTGGACACGGTTACCCAGCCGATCTACGCGACGGGTGTCGGACTGGTCCTGTTTGGCGCGCAAAACCGAAAGGAGTTTATACCCGTCGGCGACGACGACCTTTTCGACTCGATCTTTGGGCGGATGAAGAGCTGGGTCAAGGATTTCTTCTAATCTCGCACGAGGGAGGTGTTACGTGGTTACTTTTTCGATTGTGGATACCGACAGCCAGGCCAAGATGCGCGTGGTCGGCGTTGGAGGAGCGGGAGGAAATGCGATCAACCGCATGATTGAAGCTGACCTGCGGGGCGTGGAATTCATCGCCATGAATACGGACGTGCAAGACCTGGAGCTGTCGAGGGCGTCACGGCGGATTCAGATTGGTCAGAACGTGACCAGGGGGCTCGGAGCCGGAGCGAATCCCGAGGTGGGGGCTCGGGCCATAGAAGAAGATCGCGAGAAAGTTTCCGAGATTCTGGCAGGGTCGGACGTGGTGTTCGTGACTGCGGGCATGGGCGGGGGCACGGGAACGGGCGCGGCACCGACGATCGCAAGCATCGCGCGCGATGCCGGGGCCTTGACCGTGGGGATCGTGACGAAACCGTTCGCCATGGAAGGCATTCCGAGGACGCGAAATGCGGAAGCCGGCATCGCGGAACTCAAAGAGAGAGTAGACACCCTGATTGTCATTCCGAACCAGCGCCTGCTTGACGTGAGCTCCAGGGAAACGACTTTGCGGGACGCATTTCGAATGGCCGACGACGTTCTGCTTCAGGCGACGCGAGGCATCTCCGACCTGATTACGGTTCCTGGAGAGATCAATCTGGACTTTAGCGACGTGAGGACGGTGATGCTGGAGGGAGGCGACGCGTTGATGGGCACCGGCTCGGCGGAAGGTGAAACTCGAGCCGTCGATGCCGCCGTGAAGGCGATTCGGAGTCCTTTGCTGGAAGAGGTGTCGATTGAAGGGGCGCGGGGCGTTCTGGTCAACATCTCGGCCGGGAGCGATCTCAAGCTGTTTGAAGTCACCGAGGCGGTCTCGGTCGTCACCGATGCGGCGGGCGAAGATGCGAACGTCATCTGGGGCACCGTGCTGAACGACGGCCTTGGAGACGAGCTGCGTGTGACGGTGATTGCGACCGGGTTTTCGATAATGAACGGGAGCACGGAATCTGCTGCCGCGGCGACAGAGGAAGTGCATTCAGGGTTGGGCAGGGAGATTCCCACGTTCATGCGGCAGGCCAGGAACAAGCAGGAACGAGTGTTGAAAAGAGAGGAGAACGTGATGGAAAATATCTCGCTCGACGAGCTGGAGTATCCCACGTTTCTTCGGAGACGGGTGCAGAAGACGTAGCTTCCGACGCGAAAAATTTCAGAAGGACGAAGGGGCGAGGATACCTCGCCCCTTCTTTCATGTGCTGAAGTAAGGAAATCATACTTGGAGCGCAAGACCATGGGACCGGCGAAGATGAGCCGGGCGAAGCCGCTGAGCCAAGGCGAGCGGAATTGGACGTACGAGCGCCAGCGCGTTCAACACGCTCGATTTTCCGGCGCTGTTGGCGCCGTAGCTCGGCGTGACCGGCCGTAGCGGCGCCTGCGGGGCGGTTGCTAAGGCCTTGAAGTTGGCGACGCGCGGAGCGTCGAGGATCAATCCCGGTCTCCCACGGGCGTCGCACTGTCCGCGACCTGCACGATCGCGTCCAGTTTCTCGCGAATCTCGGGATCGATCTCGCTGTCGGGGACGTAGTCGGCCAGTTCGTAGAACTTCTTCTTGGCCATCAGGTTCGGCAGGCCGAGCTTCTGGAAATAGGCTTCGAAGAGCGGGACCAGAAACTCGTCGCTCGCCTTGATGTCGGCGCTCCAAGGAGATCCCTTACGCAGTGCCTTCAGCGCCGACTCGATTTCCGCGATGGCTTCGCGCATCACGTCCAGGCGCTTCTCGACTTCAGCTTCCGTGAAGAGCGGTCCAGGCGCGGCGTCCTGCGCTGACGCCGTCGCGTATGCCTCCAGCGTGGCCGGCGAGCAGATGTAGTTCTCGATTTCCCGACGCTTCCAGATCAGGCGCTCGACCGGGGCGATGTCGAGTGCCTCCGATTCAAGGCGATCGAAGAGGGCGACCCCGCGAAGCTTGGGGAGGGCCTCCCGCAGGCCGTGGTAGTGGTTCTGGACCGCCGTGGGCCGGTTTCCGACGTAATGCACGAATGGCCGCTCAAGCGCCTGGACCGCGCGTTCGTGTCCCAGTCGCCTGGCAAAGGCCTGCAGTATCGACAGATCCGTCGAACCCTCCAGGTAGAGCACCCAGCCGGTCTGTTCGGCCTGATAGTACTGGTCGAACCCGATCTCGTTGAGCGCCTTCAGGACCTGATTCCTGCTGTCATCGATGCGGTGCGGCCGGCCGACGAAGGCGACGACCAGGTCCCGGCCCGCAGCCTCGTTGAGCAGCACTTCGGAGTGACTGGCGGCAATGATCTGACTGCCGCTCTCTCGCGCCACGTCGGTGAGCAGGCGGTAGATCTGGCGCTGGCGGAGAATCTCCAGGTGCGCGTCCGGTTCGTCCAGGAGCAGGACGGTGCCCGGGTTCGCGTACATGTACGCCAGAAGGAGCAGGGTCTGCTGCAAACCCCGTCCGGCTGACGACAGGTCGAGCTCAGCGCCATGCTCGCGGTAGGTCATCGTGATCTCGCCGCGTTCGGCGATGTAGCGCGGCGGACGGAGCTCGGACCCGAACAGGCGTTTGATCTGCTTGACGAGCCCGTCCCACTGTGATGCGTCCTCTTCGTGAATCCGAAAGCAGAGGTTGCGCAACACTTCCGCGGTGCGTCCCTCTCCGATCCGTACGTTGACGGCGCCCTCATCGAGACGCGTCTCTGTGGCGGCAAGCCCGGACATTGGCGGCAGGAAGGCGATCCGGGTCGTTCCCGCTTCATCAGGGACCGGCATGCGGTCGGGGGTCTTGCTATCTGAAAGACGAAGCGGCCGGCAGTAGAAGGACTCGTCGTTGGCGTAGTCGAACTCCAGCCCGCAGGTCCAGTGCCGGTCCCTGGTCACGCCGTCGACGGTGATGTCGATGCGGATGTTGCTGGTGCGTTGCCTTCCATCGACCTTGCGCACGTCCCGCACGTGCAGTCCGCGCCACAGAAGGTTCGCGTCAGGAATCGGAATGGCCACGAGGTCACGGCGGTTGACCGTGACGCCTGGGCGCTTCTCGGGCGTGCTCTTCCCGGACCGCTTCTCGTTCCAGCGCTTGAGGCCGATGTCCCAGAGCGCCAGCGCCTGCATGGCCGAGGTCTTCCCGGAGTTGTTCGGACCGATGAAGACGACGGGACTCCCGAGCTCGATCTCAGCCGTATCGAAACGCTTGAAGTTGCGGATGGTGAGTTTGGTCAGCATCTGCGGGAATCCAGTTCGTCAGAAGGGTGCGAAGTGTCGTCGGACGCGACATGGCAAGTCGCTGCGAGGCTGTACTTGCCGCCGATGGTGAAATGGTCGTTCCCGGAAAACTCCGAACTACTGCTCGGGCTTCTGCGGCGGTTGAGGAGGCGGGACGACGGGTCCGGCGATGGTTTCGGCACCCATCTGCTGCTCTTTGAGCTCGCGCTTGCGCTCACGTGATTTCCAGATAAACACACCTGCCAAGCCAGCGACCGCCGAAATGGCCACGGCAGCACCCCACACGGATTGGCCGGACGCCATGATGTAACCGCCTCCAATCAAAGCCGTCATTGCGATCACAAATCCAAGAATCTGACCACGTGTTTCCAGTTTCGTATTGGAGTTGGTGACCGACTCTTCAAGTCGCCGGCGATGTTGTGCCTGTTCTTCGACCATCGTCCGAAATGGGCGATGGTTCGCGGCGGGTCGTTTCCCGAGGACGGAATCCTAGAGCCACGCCTTTACGGTCTCTTCATCCTCCACGCGGGATCGGAGATCGGCGAGAAACCGTGCCGCATAGAGGCCGTCGACCAACCGGTGATCGGCGGAAAGGGTGGCCGTGAGGATCTTTCGAATCCGTATTTCACCGTCGACAACGCGTGGCTCGTCAACGAGTGTGCCGACTGCAAGGGCGGCTGCTTCCGGGGGGGTGATGATGGCGGAGAAGGCCCGAACGCCGAACATCCCCAGGTTGGAGAGGGTGAAGGTCGCGGCGTGGGAAGCGCGCATCTTCCCCTGGCGTGCCGCCTTGATGGCTGAGGACCGCTCCTCGGCGATCTGCTTCAAGCTCATCCGGTCGACCCGGCTGAACACGGGAACGAGCAAGCCTTCGTCCAGTCCTACGGCCAAGCCCGGGTTGATGTCTGAGTGACGCACGATGCGATCACGCTCAAAGCTGGCGTTCAGATCCGGGAATTCGCGTAGAGAAAGGCCAAGTGCCTTGAGCAGGATGTCGCTGAGCGTCGGCTTCCCTTCCTGGCCGAGGCCGGCGCGCCAGGTCTCAGTGTCGGTGAGGTCCAGATCCACGGAGACATAGAAGTGCGGAATGGTCGTCTTGCTCTCGACCATCCGCTTGGCGATGGCCGCGTTTCTCCTGCTCAGCGGTTCGCCCGCTGACGCCGGTTGGGCGGCTTGGGCGCCGGCCGCCGCCCTGACATCCGCTTCGACGATTCTCCCCCCCGGACCGGTCCCGGTGACGCGACTCAGGTCGACGCCGAGCTCCCGGGCCAGGCGCCTGCTCGCGGGTGAGCTTCGAGGCGCACCTCTCCGGGGTTGCGGTCCGGCAGCGCGCGAAGGTGCGGCAGGAGCGGGCGCGGACGGCCCCGCAGCGGGCGTCGCGGCCGGGGCCTTCAGGTCCAGCGCATCCAGGTCGACGGTCTCGTCGGCAGTCTCCGTCAGAACGGCGATGGCCTGCTGCACCGGGATGGAGGTGTCGGGCGCACCCAGAATCTTCCGAACGAACCCGGCCTCCGGGCTCTCAAACTCGAAGATCGCTTTGTCCGTTTCCAACTCGAGGAGAACTTCGCCCTTGTTGACGGGATCGCCCTCCTCCTTGTGCCATCGGACGATCGTACCCTGGTCCATCTGGTAACTGAGCTTGGGCATGCGGACGACGGTCGCCATGTCGTGTTCCTGTTTTCGGGTCTCGTGTCAGACATCCGGGAAGGCAGTAAAGATAAGGCGCCTTGGACGCAAGTCCAGACCCTTTTTGTCGCATCATTCCGGAAAAAGCGAGCCGGTCGCGTCGCAATCCTGCTGTTTCCGCTTCGCCATCCCCTTTTTCTCTTGACCGGGGGCACAGATCCATTGCAGCTTGTTCGGGCTACTTCAGAGGGAGCTCGATTGATGGATCAGATCCGATGGGGCATCCTGGGATGTGGGAACGTCACGGAGGTGAAGAGTGGCCCGGGGTTTCAGAAGGCGACACGTTCCTCGCTTGTCGCCGTGATGCGCCGGGATGCCGACAGGGCGGCCGACTATGCGCGGCGGCACGGGGTGCCGAGATGGTACAGCCGTGCCGAAGACCTGATCTCCGATCCGGATGTTGACGCCGTCTACGTCGCCACGCCCCCCTCTTCTCACTGCGACCTGGCCCTGGCGGTTGCCGAGGCGGGAAAGCCGTGCCTGGTCGAGAAACCGATGGCAATGAATCACGGAGCCTGCCGCCGTATGGTCGAGGCTTTTTGCGCAAAAGGCCTGCCCCTGTTCGTGGCGTATTACCGGCGAGCGCTGCCCCGCTTTCTGCGGGTCCGGGCGCTTCTGCAGGCGCAAGCGCTGGGAACGTTGAGCTCGGTACATATCGTTCAGTACAATCGTCTGGCCTCCGGCAGCGAGGCCGGAAGCTGGCACTTCGACCCCTCCATCTCCGGCGGAGGGCTCTTCGTGGATCTCGGCTCGCACGGCCTGGACCTGCTGGATTTTCTGCTCGGTCCGATCGCGGCGGTCGGGGGCTTTTCGTTGAATACGGGCGGGGCCTACGCGGCAGAGGACGTCACGGCCGCTGTATTCGAATTCCAATCGGGGACCGTGGGAACCGGCATCTGGAATTTCAACGCCGATCACGCCGAGGATCAAATCACGTTCACCGGATCGGAGGGGGAGCTGCGCTGTCCCGTGTTCTCGGACGCTGCCGTTACCGTCAACTTGCCGGACCGGGAAGAGGAGGTCTTCGAGTTCCGGAATCCCGAGCACGCGCACCTGCCGTTGATTCAGACCGTGGTGGACGATCTTTTGGGTGATGGGACCTGCGAGTCCACGGGGGAGAGCGGCGCCCGAACAGCCTGGGTCATGGACGCCTGTTTGGAGGCCTGCTACGCGAATCAGAGGAAGAGAATTGCTGAATCGGAAACGTCGCGGCGACCGATTCACGCACGATCCGAGGCGCGGCGTCCCTGATGCGGATTTCAGGCGGGGTCGATACTTTTCGCTTGACTGTTCGGGCTCAAATCGATACCATCGCAAGATCATTCGGTTCATCTTTCAGGAAGGAGCGATGGATGAAACCTGGCGTTCATTTGGGGGCAGTACTTCTAACCGTCTGTCTCGGATCAGGATGCAGCGATCCTCTTTCGGACATCCAGGCGAAGTGTGAAGGGATCTGGGTCCTGCAGTCGCGTGAGTTGCCAGACGGAACACTGCTGACCCCCCCGCAGATCCACGGCGTGTTCTCCTGGGTGGCCCTGGATCCCAGAAAGGCCCACGTGACCCAGAATCTGGTTCTCGAAGCGCAAGCGGACGTGCCGCGGCGGGTCGACTATGCCGCCAGCGTGTTTGAGATTTCCACGTCGGCGATCACCCGCAAGCGCCACCTGCTGCTCCGTCAAGGCTACAGGCTGTCATCGGAGAATCCCATCAACGTCTACCACAAGGGGAAAACCGCAAAAGGGAAGCTGTCAATCGAGGACGGGTCCGTAAGGATTTCCCATACGAAAGATGGGGCGACGGCAAAGGCTTCCCTCGAGGAGTGGCAGATCCAGACGTTTGAGGGCGACGCCATGGTCGTTTCGATCCCCGGCGTTTTCAAGGACAGGTGGAGGAAGACTCGGTAATCCCGCTCAGCGCGACCTCGCGGAATGACGCGCGGATGTGGCGGAACCGGCAGGTGCAGAGGATTTGGGACGACTCTGAGTGCTCGGACGGGACGCCTTCGACGAAAAACGGCTCAGATCCGGAGAAACCCGTAGAATGGCTATCCCGAGCCAAGCCCGGAAGGAACATTCCAGGCGGGAAAGGACCCTACGGATCGCCGAGCATCGAAATCTGTACGGACTTCTCGCCGTGGCGCTGAGCGCCTGCATCCTCGGCACGGCGGGCGAGGTGAGCGGCGGCCGGAGCCCGGGGGGCTTCTACGTCGGCGTCGGACACGGCTTGGGGAACGCCGGAACCGTGGAGTCCTCCCTTTTCTACGTTAGCCATCCGACGAAGTGCGACGTGCTGCTCTATTCCGATCCGGGCATGGCTCCGATCGGCGCAGCGGAATGCAGCGACGATAACCCGAGAACGCGCGTCAACGGCTTCGATCCGGGGACCGGGTTCTCGGGCGGTCTCAGCGCAGGCTATGACTTGGGCAGGCTGCGCTTCGAAGTCGAACACCTGAGCCGCTACCCGGGCGATGACGCTTCGCCCCTCCGTTCGGCGGGCGGTGGGAATGAAGTGCTGGCAAGCAAGTCCGGCGAGTGGAATCCGGAAGACCCGCCCTCGGAGCGAATTTCCGACCTCCGCGCCCACCAGCTCTTCGTGAACGCATACCATGATTTCGAGAACGACTCGCCCTGGACGCCCTATGCGGGCATAGGTGTCGGCTGGGCCCGGGCCAGCCTGCGCTACGGCTTCCGCTTCGTGCGCAAGACCCTCGAGCAGGGGTATCAAGACGTGGACGCACCTCTCACGCCGGCGGACCGGCCGGCGGCAGCTGCCGGCACGCTCAGCCTCCCGGATGCCGGCATCACCGAAAACGTCTTCGGCTTCCAGTCGTTGGCCGGCGTGGACTACGCCTTGGGAGGGAAGACATCGATCGGGGTGAAAGTGCGCTGGGCGCGATTCGGCGAAATGAGCGACAGCGTCACGTATCGTCTTATCCGGAGTCACGCGCCGGTCAGGGCGGACGGCAAGACCCCCTTCACGGGTCAGCTGAAGTTCGACGGGATCGAGTATCGGGGAGTGACGCTGGGGCTGAGATACCTTTTCTGAGCGACAGGCATGCCCGGCGACCCTACAGGAGTCACCGGCCGCTGACGCTGCACCGGTTCCCGCAATGGCGCCCGCGTCCGGCGCGGCGTCGGCGGCTCAGCAGAGACTTTCGCGCATCTTTTCTACGCAAATGCTGACGTCTGTCCGACCCTTGGCATTCATCTTCCTCTTGAGGCGGAAGCCTCAGATCTCCAGATAAGTCCCCGCTCTCTCAACTTTTCAGCCAGCTTCTCTACTTTTATCTGCTTTAATTACAGGTGGACCACCGGGGCCGTATCCAAGCTTTAGTTTGCCGCCACGACGAGTGCCGGTATCTTCGTAATAATGGAACCAGACATCCGACCTTGCAAAGACGCGCTGAAAAGACCGCTCCCGCCATAGGGGCCACTGCTTGGGAGCATGAGATAAACAACGGAACAAAGCCCCAGGAGGAAAATCACAGGCAGGGCATCAGCCTCATTGAGCTGCAAAAGATGTTCCCTACAGAGGAAGCGGCTGCGGACTGGTTCGCGGACAAGCGCTGGGGAAACGGATACCGGCCCTGCCCGATATGCAACCATGAGCATACCGCGGAAGTCAAGAACGGTCCTCTGCCATACAGGTGCAAGGGCTGCTGGAAGTATTTCTCGGTTCGGACCGGCACCGTGCTCGAGTGCTCGAAGGTATCCCTTCAAAACTGGGCCTATGCCCTCTATCTCTGCACCACGAATCTCAAAGGCATCTCCAGTATGGAGCTTCATCGCGATATCGGTGTCCCCCCGAAGACAGCCTGGTTCATGCTCCACCGCATCCGAGAGGCCCTCCAGCATCCGGACGGCTTTCTGTTCTCCGGGCCCGTCGAAGTAGACGAGACCTTTGTCGGCGGCAAGCAGAAGAACAAGCACTCGAAAAGAGACTCAGAGCTGGGCGGGGCACGATCGGTAAGACGGCCGTTGTGGGCGCTCGAGACCGCGAGACGAACCGCATAAACGCCGAGGTCACTCACAAGGTGGACACGCCGGCCCTCACGGGTTTCATATCCAGGCACACAAAGAAGGGCGCCACCGTCTACACGGATGACGCCTCTGCATATCTCAAGATGAAGGATATGAAGCACGTGACGGTCAGGCACTCAACAGGAAAGTAAGTAAGGGGCAAGGCCCATACCAACGGCATGGAGTCCCTTCTGGGCGATGCTGAAGCGAGGCTACCACGGAACCTATCACCATATGAGCACGACGCACCTGCATCGATATGTCGACGAGTTCTCGGGTAGACACAACATCAGGAATCTTGACACCGCCGATCAGATGCAGGACGTTTTCCACGGGATGATCGGGAAGCGGCTGACGTATCGGGATTTAATCCAGGAGTCTCGCGCATGGGAGTAGTACGCATCAGTCTCCTGGCCAACTCCTCGGCCGTCATGTCAAGCGGTGGAAGCACATTACGGAGCTGGGCACTTGTTCCCTCCTATTCCAGTGAAATGCCGGATAAATCAATCTCAAATCCGGGATTATCCATCCTTCCAAGTTCTGTCCAGCTATATTCTGAAAGAACATTGTCCTTGGTGTAGAAAACTCCACTGAAGACTACCCTGTCTCCTTCATCAATTTCAAGAAACTTTTCATAGATTGGGCTTGACCGATGAACCTTGGCCCTGTAGGATGTGGTTCTTGAGTCGATTTTTACAGAGGCGTTATCTCCATCTAAAGTAACAATTGCAGAAGAAAGCTTGCCTTTCCAATATCTGATCCTATAACGGTTTTTTTTCATATAATCTATTGACCATCGATTTGCTTCATGAAAAATGTAAGACTTCCTTATATCATTTCCCGTCGTACTATATTGCGCCTCGAACTCTTTTTGCTTCTCCTCAAACATCCTCTGAGTTTTAAGGAAAGCCTTAAGTATATCCTGCTTGGCCTTTCTCGCGCGCGCAGCCAAGGGTTTAAAGGGATCAATCTGAATCAACTCATTCAATCCATCAATGTTGCGCTCCGATATATACCGGTCCAGTGTCTTTTCAAGCAAAGCATTTTCGGCATCTGATAAATATTTCAGTATGCCCCGTGAATATTCATCAGAGCGTTTGTAATAATCCAGAGTTGCCGTGAAATATGCAATGGCGTTCTTGTAGTCTTTATTTTCAAATGCGGATATTCCCATTTCATAGTTGGCGTCTGAGATGTATTTTCTTGCCTCGTCTGAGTGTTCAGAAGAGGCTTTAACTTTCAAGAAATAATGAACAGCGTCCTCATAGTTTTTTTTCTGAAATGCCAACCTTCCTCTTTCAAAGTCACTACTGCAACCCGCCAGGAACATGAGAGCAAAAAAGATCACGCGCCTCATCTAAACCTCCTTCCCTTGTCTATTCACTTCCCGCGGTATAGTCTGAAACAACAAAAGTGCTCGCAAGCTTGTCGTGCCATCCCTGTCTATCTGAGTCAAAGAGAATCCATAGAAACCCGAGATATAAAACCAGGCTCGATATCACCTTTCCAATAACCTCACGAACAAGCATCGTAAGAAATGTTGCTCGTTGGCCTTCTTCTTTGACAACGCATATGCCGACAAGTTTCTTTCCAATGGTCATGCCCTTGCAGAACAGAATCAAAGACACAACAACATATGCCAAGAGCACAACAATCATAAAAACAGCAACGGTTTCTTCGAAGATGCCAAGAACAAACATGCAGAGAATAAATGCAGGGCTAAGCATATCGAAAACATAGGCCATCAGACGTTTTCCGGGAGACGCCAATCGACCTATTTTCTGATCAACGGTATTGATGTGGCAGATGGGGCACCAACGAACTCCTGGAGTAATCTCGGCATTACAAGACGCGCAAACAGACATCGCAAATTCCTCCCCTGCCGGTTCAGACAACGCCGTAGGCCAACATGGCGTCGGCGACCTTCTTGAATCCCGCAATGTTGGCCCCGGTGACATAGTTGACGCGACCCTTCTCCTCTCCATGCTGAACGCATCGTTCGTGAATCTCTGACATGATGGTCTGCAGGCGTCTGTCGACTTCATCTCGTGACCAACTGATCCGCATGGAGTTCTGGCTCTGCTCCAGACCGCTAACGGCGACACCTCCCGCGTTGGAGGCCTTGCCGGGCGCGTGCAGTACCTTGCGTTCAGCAAGCAAGCGTATCGCGTCGGCCGTCGCAGGCATATTGGATCCCTCACAAACAGCCACAACGCCATTGTCGAGGAGCGACTTCGCGTCTTCCACGTCGAGCTCGTTCTGTGTCGCACAGGGCATCGCGATCTGGCACTTCACAGCCCAGGGTCGGGAATTCTCGTAGAACTCGACGTCATCGTATTGGTCGGCGAGTTTCGAGATACGCCCGCGTCGACGTTCCTTGAGGTCCTGCAGGAATTTCAATTGTTCCTCGTTGAGTCCGTCCTTGATATGGACAAAACCGCCTGAGTCGCTGAGCGTGACGACCTTGGCGCCCTTTTGCAGCGCCTTCTCCGCCGCATACAACGCCACGTTGCCACTGCCGCTGATCGCCATGGTTTTGCCTTCCAGCGCCTCGCCGTAACGATTCAGCATGTTCTCACAGAAGTACACACAGCCATAACCTGTCGCTTCGGTACGCACCGCACTTCCGCCGAACGAAGACCCCTTGCCGGTCAATACGCCCGCCCAACGATTCTCCAGCCGCATGTACTGGGCAAACAGGTAGCTGATTTCGCGTGAACCGACCCCGATGTCGCCGGCAGGAATGTCGACATCCTCTCCAATGTAACGATGCAGCTCCGTCATCAATGACTGACAGAACCGCATCACTTCGCGCTCGCTCTTGTCCTTTGGATTGAAATTCGAGCCGCCCTTGGCTCCGCCCATCGGCAGACCCGTGAGACTGTTCTTGAAGATCTGCTCGAAGCCGAGAAACTTCAGCACGCTTTGAGTGACGGCGGAGTGAAACCGAAGACCGCCTTTGTAGGGACCGAGAGCATGACTGAACTGCACTCGCCAGGCCCGGTTGGCACGGATGTCACCGCCGTCGGTCTCCCATGAAACCCGAAAGATGACGATCCGATCGGGTTCGGTCAGACGTTCCAGGATCTGCGCTTTCAGGTAGTCCTCATGCTGCAGATACCAGGGCATCACCGAAGCAGCCACTTCCTCCACGGCTTGATGGAACTCCGTCTCGTATGGGTTGCGTTTCCTGAAACCATCCATAAACCGGTCGAGTTCTTTCTGATGTGTGGACATAGGCAATTACCTGGATCTCCTTTTCGCCGGATTCGCCAATCGGACTGAACGGAAAGTGGGTGGATGCATCCCCCCATTTTCCTCTTTTTGACGGGTCGTTTGCTTTGTTTGGAGGAAATGAACGCGGCTACGGATTGTCGGCACGCAGAACGACATTCGTTGCTTCGAACTCCCAGATCTCATTGTAGACGAGCGGTCGAGGCCTCATGGGCGAGTAGCCGGGCGGCTCGTTGTCGGGGTCCAGCAGTTCCTGGCGGTCCCGGCCCCTGGGTTTGTCCAGCCACGCCTTTTCTGACTCGGCCGCTTCGACTTCACGGCGCAGAATGAACTCCACCCAGTCGAAAGCGGTCACGGCGACGTGCGCGAGGAAGACCCGTTCGACGTCGCGGCCGTCCCAGGTGTCCAAATCGGGAACGATGACCGGACCGGTGCAGATCTGAAATTCTCCGTCCGCTTCGTTCGTGTTGATCAGGTTGACCGGATATTCTACCGAAACGGTGAGCCCGCTTTTCGAGTCCCGGTAGGTGGACCTTGCGTTCAGCAAGTCCTTCGCCAGCGTGGCTCGGACGATGCCGCCTGCATCCGACAGCTCGTCCGACGCCGGAAAGGTGCGGACGTCGATCTCGTGATCCAGGAAGTGACCGGCATGTTCCGCGACGCGAACCTCTTCTTTCTCACTGCTGGGGCGTCTGGCAATGCCGAGTCTGCGGTCGCGGCTGAAGGCAAATCGAAATTCCGCACTCGGGACCTGGAACAGGTTCCGTCTGGCGATCGTATATTCCGTCCGGCAGGGGGCCCCCACGAACAGCTCTGCAACGCAGCCTGACGCTTCATCGTGGATTTCGCACTTGGCTTCCAAGTTGAATCTCACCTGGTAGGCCTGACCCGGCTTGCCCACGAACCCGCCCGAATATTTGTAATAGGGGTCGGGCGTATGGGGATGAGACTTCCAGGTAAATGTCGAGCAGGGAAAGTTGATCACGGAGCATCTCCTCTTTACCGACCGTTGTTACGGCGATGACCTGACCCTCACGACCGGCTCGGGGGGGGTCAGATCGGCCTCTATTTCGGACGGGCGCTCATCGGCGCCCTGAAACAGGGCCGCGGATTCGTCTTCTCCCTCCCTATCGGCTTCCTCTTTCCTTCTTCGATCCCGGCTGTAGCCCCTTTGGCAACGCGGTCCGCCGCGGATCTCCCTTGTGTTCAGTTTTTCCAACCCGCAACGAAATCGTCGACGTCATAGTCGGCGGGCATGTCATACGGGTAGAGCCCGCCGGGATCGCCGTGGAAGCCGCTTGCGTACCGTATCGTCCAGGATTGAAGCTCTTGTTCGAGCGGCTCGAACCGGGTCCACAGCGTCTCTACCTCCGAAGGGGCGAGCCGCTCGGTCATCCTCTCGTGCTGCCAAATCTGACGCGTGCCCGTCGGATCGAATCGGATCTTCTTCGCCAGTTTCTCCAGCAGGGCAACACAGACGATCTGCTCTGCCGCCGCCGGGTGAAGGGCGTTCAGACCTTCTCGGAAGGCCGGTTCGTCCTTCGCGATGACCGCCCGGTAGATGGAAGCGATCCGATCGAGCTCGTCTTCAAGGAGCCCGTGGGCCCGTTCGAACTGATGTCGCGCCGAAGGCGACAGAGGGCGGGCGAAATCGAGATCCTGCCACCGGTAGTGGGGATTGAGCGGAAGGGCAGATCCGCCGAAACACCGATATCCGACCAGCAGCGTCCGTCTGAGCTTGGAGCTGTAGTTGCTTCCCCAGTGATTGATCGCATTCGTATAGACGAGGCCGTCGCCTGCCTTCAGGTCCATCGGCCTGCCGGTAGGCAGCGGTTTTCGCAAGCTTCCGAGCAGACAACGGTTCTCCTCTTCCGTCGTCGGCCTGCGATGGCTTCCGGGGACCACCCAGAAGACACTGTCATCGTAGAGTGCGATGTTCCACTGGACGCTGGCCGGACCGTTGGCCGCCAGATCCTGGTGAAGGCCGCCGAGCGGAGGTTGTTCCGCCGTGTTGATGTCAAAGTGCCACCTGCCGGGACCGTGGTCGTGGACCGGGTTGCACATGAGGAACATCCTCTGCGGGGCGAAGTCCGGGGCCCGCATCAGTGTCCGATTCACTTTCATGATGTTTTCGTGAAGGAGGAGCTCCAGGGTCTCGGCTGTCTCCGGCGCGACCCCGTCGTTGACGCTGAGTCGGGGGAGGTCCCGGGTCTCCCAAGCGCCTCCGGGCGGGTCGCCCGGCCTTCGGTTTTTCGCCGAGATCGCCTTCTGGCGGTCGACGAGGACCTCGAACCGGGCCCGCAAGTCGTCCAGCCGATCCGGCGGGATCACCCCCGGCACGATCAGGAAGCCGTCTTCCATGAACTGTTTCAGAGGTTCGGATTCCATAACGCGCCTTTCCGATTCGATGTGGCAGCTTGTCAGAAGCGGCCTCGCAAGATACAACGGAACGTGCCACTCTGCGACACATAACTTTTCGGATTTGAACGCAACACGGGAAGCGCTGAGCGCCCGGGGCCCAACGTCGGCGATGATGTCAGGGCCGCCAAGGGCCTCGCCCTGGGTGCAACAGAGCGCCACGCCCTCTCTTGAGGGCCCCCGAGACGCCGCCGGTCTATTCGAGCGGGTCGACCATCTCCATGCCGCTGATCCATCCAAAGTCTTCAGTATTGTGCGTGACGAGTGTCAAGTCGTACGTGAGTGCGGTTCCGGCGATGATCGCGTCGCCGAGTGACATTTGGCGCCGTTGACGCAGCCCGACGGCGCGCTGTGCGACTTCGACCGAGACCGGCAGGACGAGAGACGCCGAGAAGAAGCGTTCGCACGACCGGCGCGCGCGCGCTGAGGCGGTGGTATCCCAGCACCTCGATGCAGCTGGCGATCGAGAGGAGCGGAACGAACTCGGCGATGAAGGAGCGAAGCTGCGCGTGCGAGGGGTACGTGGCGTAGATGAGGATGTTGCTGTCGAGCAGCATCATTCGTCGCGCCCCGGCGTCCACGATCTCGGCATCGAACGCCGCGCCATCCGGCGCTGCTACAGGCGAGAGAACGACGACACCCTTCCTGCTCATCACTACGAATTACGTGCCCGGTCCGGGTCCAAGCAGACGGCGCACTTCCCGGGGGATGACGACCTGCCCTTTCGAAGACATCTTCGTTATCGAGACCATCCTGGAGACCCCGTCGTTCGTCTTACAAACAAGAATATATCGCTTCTCTCCTCAAAGTCACGTCAGATCGAGCAGCTGACGCTCCAGATCGGCAGCGCCGCCGGGTGTCCTCGCCCAAACTCACGACACGCCTGGCGCGGCATTTGCAACGACGCGTAGACGGACCCTCGCCGGGCCTGCGGCGAGGTCGCGCAAACGCAACCTCTCCTGAGTCGTACGCCAACCATTCCGGCGCGGCCGGAACGACCTCGGTCGCGCAAACGCAACCCGGTTCACGGGCAACCTGATCGGCGATCACGGATGCCGGGAAGGTCGCGCCGGACCCGTAAGGCAGCGCGGGGAGCGCGTTTTCCGGACGCCGCCGCTCTTGCTTCATCCCCGTCTTCAGCCCGGGGGCGGCCGTCCTGCCTGTGTCCGCCACGATGAGGAGGGGTGGCTGCAACCGACCGGGCGGGGAGCTGCCGCGCCCGCGGCCCGGGCCCGGGGATCGCCGCTCCCCCCGACGCTTCCTTTTCAATTTGCCGTCCGGGTCTGCACGACATTTTCAACCATTTTCGATGAAGTCCTTAAACCAGCAGGGAGGACATCTTGTACCATTCGCGGTATCTCAGGTCAGCGATCGTGGCATCTCTCTTGAGCGTGACGGGGATGTCGCAGGCGCAGACCGTCTTCATCAACGAGCTGCACTACGACAACGCCGGCCCGGACGCCGGCGAAGGCATCGAGATCGCCGGGCCCGCCGGGACGGATCTCTCGGGCTGGGAACTGGCGCTCTACAACGGAAATAACGGCAGCGTCTACCGCACCGAGTCCCTGAGCGGGGTCCTGCCGGATCAGGGCAATGGGTTCGGGACGGTTTCGCTGGCCGTCGTCGGCCTGCAGAACGGCGCCCCCGACGGGATGGCCCTGGTTGACAACGGCACGGTCGTCCAGTTCCTGAGCTACGAAGGTGCGTTTACCGCCACCAGTGGACCGGCCGACGGCATGACCAGCACCGACATCGGCGTCGCCGAATCCAACGCCACGCCCGCCGGGTCTTCGCTGCAGTTGACCGGCACCGGCGCCGAGGCGAAAGATTTTTCCTGGAGCGGACCGAGCGCCCACACCTTCGGGTCGGTGAATACCGGACAGACGTTGACGAACACCGACGATGAGGGGGTGCCGACGGTGACGCTGGTGCTGACGCCGGCCGAGATCGGGGAGAAAGGTGGAGTCAGCACCGTGACGGCGACACTGAGCCGGGCGTCGAGTGAAGCGGTGGAGGTGACGGTGTCTGCGGTGGCGGTGTCCCCGGCAGTGGCGGGCGACTTTTCGTTGAGCACGAACAGGAAGCTGACGATAACAGCCGATGCGACGTCGAGCACGGGCAGGGTGACGATCACCGCGGCGGATAACAACGTGGATGCGCCGGACAAGGAGGTCACGGTATCGGCAAGCGTGAGCGGCGGCCTGGGGATATCGGCGGCGGCGGTGACGCTGACGATTACCGACGACGACGAGCGCGAGGTGACGGTAGAGCCGACGGCGCTGAACGTGCCGGCGGGCGACAGCAGGACCTATACGGTGGTGCTGGATACTGAGCCGACGGACGAGGTGACCGTCACGGTGGACGTGCCGTCGGGTGCGGAGGTCTCGGTGGACGAGGCGACGTTGCGGTTCACGGCAGGTGACTGGAACGGACCCCGGACTGTGAGGGTGACGGCAGAGGCAGACGCGGTGGCCGACGATCCGGTGACGCTGAGGCATGCGGTGAGCGGCGGCGACTATGGCTCGGTGCGGGTGGACGACGTAACCGTGACAATCGTCGAGAACGACGAGCCGGCGCTGAGCATCGCGGACACGAGCGCAGCGGAGGACATCGGCGCGATGGTGTTCGCGGTGACGCTGAGCGCGGCCAGCAGCGAAGAGGTGACGGTGGCTTACGCGACCGCGAATGGCACGGCGATGGCGGGAGACGACTACGAAGCACAAAACGGCACGCTGACGTTCTCGCCGGGCAGCGGTCTCACGCAGACGATCGCGGTGCCGATCATTGACGACGCAGTGGATGAGGCGGAGGAGGAGACGTTCACGGTGACGCTGAGCAATGCGCAGCACGCGACGCTGGCAGACGGGGAGGCGACCGGGACGATCGAGGATAACGACGACCCGGCGGTGACCGTGTCGTTCGACGCGACGACCTATACGGCGACCGAGGGCGGTAGCGCGGTAACAGTGACGGTGACGCTGGACAAGGATCCGGAGCGCGCGGTGACGACTGAGGTGACGGCGACGCCGCGGAACGGGGCCGTGGCCGGCGACTACTCGGTCGAGCCGACGCGCCTGACCTTCAACCCCACCGACACCCGGCAGACCTTCACCCTCACGGCGACCGACGACGATGTGGATGACGACGGCGAGACGGTGGAACTCGGTTTCGACAGGCTGCCGCCCCGGGTTCGCGCGGACCCGGACCACTCGACCACGAAGGTGGTCCTGACCGACAACGACCGGCGCGGGGTGACGGTGGAACCGACGGCGCTGAACGTGCCGGAGGGCGACGGCAGGACCTACACGGTGGCGCTGGATACTGAGCCGACCGGCGATGTGAAGGTGGCGGTTGCGGGCGCGTCCGGGGACGTGAGCGTGCGCGGATCGCCGTTGACGTTGATGTTCACGCCATCGAACTGGAGCCGTCCTCAGGCCGCGACGGTGGACGCGGCCGAAGATGACGACGCCATCGCGGACGCCCCGGTAACGCTGAGGCATACGGTGATCGGCGGCGACTATGGCTCGGTGCAGGTGGACGACGTAACCGTGACAATCGCCGAGAACGACGAGCCGGCGCTCACGATCGGGAACGAGCGTGCGGGGGAGAGCGACGGCGAGATGGTGTTCGAGGTACGGTTGAGCACGGCCAGCAGCAACGCGGTGACCGTGGCTTACGAGACCTCGAATGGCACGGCGAGGGCGGGTGAGGATTACGAGGCGCAAAGCGGGATGCTGACGTTCCCTGCGAATACGACGGAGCCGCAGACAGTCGCGGTGCCGATCATTGACGACGCGGTGGATGAAGCCGGGGAGGAGACGTTCACGGTGACATTGAGCAATGCGCAGCGCGCGACGCTGGCAGACGGGGAGGCGACCGGGACAATCGAGGACAACGATGTGACGCGACCCCCGCCGCCACGACCTCCTCCTCCCCCACCACCGCCGCCTCGGCCACCAACACCGCCGCCGCCACCTCCTCCCCCGGCGGCGGCTGACCCACCGATGGTGACGGAGACGTCGACGACCAGTGTAACGGTGAGTTGGCTTGCACCGACCCATGAGGGGCCGGCGATCACGAGCTACGATCTGCGCTACCGGCAGGGGAGCGACGGGGAGTTCACGGACGGCCCGCAGGACGTGACAGGGACGAGCGCGACCATCACGGGGCTGAGCCCCGACACCGCATACGAGGTGCAGGTGCGGGCGAGCAGTGCCGCAGGGGACGGGGAGTGGTCGGACCCGGGCCTGGGGCGAACCCGTGCGCCCCCACCACCGGCGCCTGCCGCGCCCACGGTGACGGAGACGTCGACGACCAGCGTGACGGTCAGTTGGTCCGCGCCAACCGATGACGGGCCGCCCATCACCAGCTACGACCTGCGCTACCGGCCGGGCAGCGACGGAGAGTTCACGGACGGCCCGCAGGACGTGACAGGGACGAGCGCGACCATTACGGGGCTGAGCCCCGACACCGCATACGAGGTGCAGGTGCGGGCGAGCAGTGCCGCGGGCGACGGGGACTGGTCGGCCGTGGGCACGGTGCGAACCCGGGTATTGATCCTGAATGACCGTTTTTCCCTTTCTCTGGATCTGGATGGTTCCGAAGGCGATCAGTCCGTCTCGTTTCTGGCCGTCTCACCCGGTGGCGTCGTTCCCATTCAGATGTTCGGTGCGGATATTCACAATACGCGCGGTCTTTCCATCCGCGTGGGGTATGATTCGACCCAGGTTGTCTTTGAAGGGTTCGACGTGGGCGACGTGTTGCCCGATGCCCAGTCCCTTGTGGAGCGGGACTCGACCTTTGTCGAAATCGGTCTTGCGTCTTCGGAGGGTCAGGCCACGGTCGGCAGCGGCCTGCCTGCGCCGACTCGGCAGGCAGGTCTGGTGGGCACGCTCCGCTTCAGGACGACGGAAGCGTTCTCAGAGACCGAGATTCGGCTGGCGGGCGCGGACCTCATCCGGGGTGAACCCCGGGAGGCCATGACGCGATCCGTGAACGTTGTCTTACAGGTGGCTGCGCCGCCTTCTCCGGATTTCGACGGCAATGGGGTGGTTGATTTCCCAGACTTTGTGCTGTTCGCAGGCGCGTTCGGGTATCGGGAGGGTGATGACTTGCCTGCGCGCCTGCCTGTGCGGAGCACGCAGACCGACAGCGCGCAAGCAGGGAAGTATGAGGCGAAATACGACCTGAATGGCGATGGAGAGATTGAATTTGGCGATTTTGTGATCTTTGCCGGAAGCTTCGGCAAAACGGTGAACCGCGCGCCGGTCTTCACCGCGCCGCGTCCCGTGGCGCGCTCCGTGGCCGAGAACACCCCGGCGGGTCTGCCGATTGGCGATCCCGTCTCTGCGACCGATGCCGATGGCAACGCGCTCACCTACAGCCTGTGGGGCGCCGATGCGGAGAACTTCGCCATTGACGCGACCACCGGACAGGTCCGGACAGAAGGGACGTATGACTTCGAGCAAAAGAGCGGCTACTCAGTGATCGTGCGCGCCAGCGACGGCGAGGGCGGGCGCGTCAGCCTCGTCGTCCGCATCACCATCACCGACATCGGCGATCCGCCTGCCACACCACCCTCGCAGGTGGTCATCGTGCCGGGCAATCCCCAATTGACGATGCGTTGGAATGCGGTGTATAACGAAGTGGGCAAGCCCCCGGTGAGTGGGTATGAGGTCGTTCAGCGGCCCGGGGACAAATGTAGGTCTCGTCAGTGTTGATGTGATGGGTAGTGGATATGCGGGTCGCCCGGTCGGTAAGACGACACGCAAGGTGTCTGCGACTCATTGCCGGGAGCGGTAAATAGTTGACATCATTCCCGCGTATGACAGGGGCGTATGGTGTCAACCATATTGCGCGCTCCTAAATATGTGACAGGGCAGGCAGGGAGCAGCAGTTATCACGTCGGAGGTCTTACGGGGAAAAACGAAGGCAAGATCTGAGTCAACCGAAAAACCGGGCTACTATTGGGCCTAAAAGTCAGGAAGGACAACCTCGTAGACAGGAATTTTAGCGGAAGCCTCAGATCCCCGGATAGGTCCCCGCTCGCTCAACTTTTCAACCCGTTTCTCTACTTTATCTGCTTTTTTCAGCTCAAATTGGATCACTGATTGTTCTACATAAAATGATGGAAATTTTCAGCAAATTTATGAATTATTCAGGTTAGACAGGGTTCCCATTTCCCCCAGGTTCTTGGATCAAAACTGCAAACCCCTGAAGTCCTGTTTATCCATCCACGTGAATAAATCAGAAGACGGGAGCTGGCAATGACCGGAGAGTTGACGGCAAGAGGATTCTTGTACTTGCATAATTCAGACAAGGAGAAACCAGGCATTCCATCTCAAAAAGCAAACTGAAAGCCGACATGCTTCGTATCTTTCGCGACCTTGAAAAAACCGGCGAAGAGCTGATCGTCACGGATCGCAAACGCCCGGTTTTGCGCATTCAGCCTATTGTCCGAAAAAGGACCGTCGAAGAGGTGTTCGGCGCCATCCGGGGCAGCGTCGTCTATCGCGAAGACATCCATTTACCGACCACCGACGAATGGACGGAGCCGTGATGGTCGTTCTGGACACCCCGGCCCTTATCTTCCGGACCCTGGACCGGGATCGGCTGTCTCAAGCGCGGCGCAAACGATCTCGGACGCCGACCGAATTGCCCTCAGTGCCATGTCCATATGGGAAATCGGCCTCAAAGTAAAGGAACAACCGTGATAGACATCCACTTTTCGTCCGGCAGTGCGCCCATCTTCGGTCGGACCCGGCCCCCGACCGACGGCAGGCTCGAAGCGCCCCTGGCGCAGCCGGGTCGCCGGTCGGCTGGCCGCCGGTCCGGATCGCCTTGTCATTGCGCCCACCTTCGCCCAGTGGGCGGTCCTCCTCCCCGGGTCGGCGATGACGGCGTGGCGGCTGCGAATACAGGCTGTCCAAAGCCGGGGTGGCTGGCTTGCAGCCTCGCGGGCTCGGCTCTGCCAGAACGCTTGACCCGCTTATTTTTCTTGCCGCGCGGTTCAACATGTACGATATTCAGGATCGTTTCGAACAACAAGCTGGCCGCGAGACGCCCGCGGATATTGCCTTGTACTGCTGTCCAACTTCCACGATCGGCGTTGGTCGGAGGATGTGCGATGCTGACCCGGGAACAGACTGAATTTTATCGCGACAACGGCTATCTGGCCGTGGAAGGCGTGTTCTCCGATCAGGAGACCGCCGAGCTGCGCGACGTCACGGACGAATTCGTGGAACGCTCTCGTCAGGTCACGGAAAGCGATCAGGTCTTCGACCTGGAGCCGGGCCATACGTCGGCGTTGCCCCAACTGCGCCGCCTGAAGAATCCCTCGTGGCACCATCCGCATTATGATCGCGTCATGCGTCACGACCGCATGCTCGACATCGTCTCTCAGCTGATCGGACCTGATCTCCGTATGAGCGGTCAGAAGCTCAACATGAAATCGGCCGACGTTGGAAGCCCGGTGGAATGGCATCAGGACTGGACCTTCTTTCCGCATACAAACGACGACCTCCTGGCCGTGGGAATTGCAATCGACGATATGACGGAGGAAAATGGATGTCTGCTCGTCTTGCCCGGATCGCACAAGGGACGCATCTATGATCATCACTTGGACAGTTTTTTTGCCGGGGCGGTCACCGAGCCGGACTTCTCTCCGGACGGGGCCGTTCCGATCGAGGTGAAGGCGGGAGGGGTTTCCATCCACCACGTCCGTCTGCTTCACGCGTCCGCACCAAACCGTTCCTCCCGACCCCGTCGCCTTCTGCTTTTTCAGTATTGCGCGGCCGATGCGTGGCCGCTCTGGCCCCTTACGGGGGCGGTAGACAGCTGGGAAGGCTATAGCGATGGCCTGGTGAGGGGAACCTTGACCGTCCAGCCCCGGATGGAGGCTGTTCCGGTGCGTATGCCGATGCCCCCTTCATTGCGACCCGGGTCGATATACGAGACTCAGTCCGTCTTGAAAAAGCGTTTGCTGCGGTGATGGTCCCCGGCCCAATCCATCCCGGACAGGAAATGCCCCTGGGGAGCAAGCCCCGGGGGCGTTTTTTCTGTCACTGGCCCGTCTCTTTATCGGCGACGCTGCACCCTCGTCTTCGTCTCCCGTCCAGACGCACGCCTGCCGATCGCACGATCGGTCGCATCGCTCGGACGCTTCGGCTTTTTGACCACGCGCTCGCGGGAAAATCACACCCGAGAGAGCGTCTTTCTATACCCCTGTAGAAAGGATCTCCATCTTCTCTGACGCCTCATCCAGCGGGAGGGACACCTGATTGCCCGTCTTGTGGGAAATGTGAATCGCCGTGATCACTTCAAGCGCCTTCAACCCGTCTCGACCGCTGGATATGCTTTCCCGATCCTCCAGGAAGCAGTCCACGCATTCACGTGCGGCGAACGAGAAATACCGCTCCTTCTCGTATGACTCTACTTCGATCGGCTTGAAGTCGAAACGGGTTCCGTAGGCCTCTTCCGCCTCGATCATCGGACCGTAAAACCAAAAATTTTTCCGGTCCGAGAAGACAATTCTTCCCGAGGTGCCGGCGATCTCCGCGGAAGGATACGACTCTCTGCGCGTCGCGATGCAGTTGATGAAGATCACCGTCCCGTTTTCGCAGACGATCATCCCCCCTCCCCCTGGATCGGCAACCGGTTCATCGTTCAGATAGCCGGCGACCCGCTTCGGCTGCGCGTCGGTGAAGTAGAAGGCGTAATCCACGGTGTGGGTGCCGTTGTGCAGCAGGGGCCGGGCCCCCGTAAACACGATGCTTCTCACTTCCCCGACGGCCCCTTCCTTCACCATTCTCCTCAGCTTCCGGTAGGCCGGAACGAACCGACGCGTGTGGTCCACGACCAGCCGACTCCCGCTGCGCTCGCACGCCTCCACCATTTTTTTTCCCCAATGAACGCTGATGGAGAGCGGCTTCTCCACCATAATCACTTTGATTCCAGCTTCCGCAGCCTGAATCACCGGCTCGTGGTGGTGAAGGTTGTGCGTCGTCACGTCTGCGATGTCCAGGTCGGCCTTTTCATACATTTCTACGGGATGGCCGTAACGCTGTTCAACAGGAATCCCCCACTCCTCGCCGAACTGCTGCAGGCGTTCGCCATTCAGGTCCGCGATCGCAACGAGATCAACGTCTTCACAAAACCTGAACCCGCCGGCGTGTGAATTTACCGTGCCCCCGAGACCGGCGATCATTCCGGTTCCGACAAGTCCCGCCCTGAGCCGCCGCATTCAGCAATCCTCCAGGTTGTATTCCGCATCCCATCCAACGGTCCCGTTGTCGCGAACCTCAACCCATCCGACGTCGGTGTCGCCGGAAATCGAGGCGACAGTGCCGTCATAACGGCGTCGAGCGGTCTGTCCGGGCGGTGCCGTAGATCGCATGCCCGCTGGGGGAGGTGGCACGCACGTCGCGTTGTCCTGCCGCTTTCATGGATCCGCAAGATGTCCCTCGTCCGTCCTCGATACACCCTTCTCTCGGGTGGAGGGTTCCCGCTCACGATGCGGACGCGGAAAGAGGACGGGGGAAGCAGAACGACGGAGGGCGACAAGATCGTGAGGGTCAGCGACTGAGAGGCAATTTCAGGCTGAGGGGATGCGATTCTGAGCGACTTCCGTATCCGAGGTCGTTTTTCCGTTGCGCTTCCATTCTCCGTAAGCTTTCCAATCCACGACCTCCCGATCTCCCGCGCAGCGAAGGATACCGTGCGCCAGGAACTCCCTCAAAATCTGGTTCACGACCGTCCGCGAAGCCTCGATCTGCTTTGCGGCCACGGCGTCGCCCAAACCGATCTCAAGCAACTTCAAGAGGTCACGGTCGTCCACGGCCGGGATGTCGTGGGGCACGGGGCGTTTTCCAATGTATGCGGTGAAATCTACGGGGGAGGATCGATCGCTGACTTGCGGTCACCCAATCTAAGCCAACGCCTGGCCGTGTCAAGCACGAACTTGCCCGGACGAGCTCATCAATGGAACGCGGCACTTGGAATCGGCCGGTTCCATTCCAAGTGTATGTAAAAATAACATCAAACATCTTAGCGAAAAGATGCGGAAACGCGAGCAACCGGGACGCTGAGCGCCGGACACCCTCATCTCACGCCGAGGCAGGGAAGGCATTGACGTCTCGCGTGACGATCCTCCCCCTGTGTTCACCCGGCGCCATCCGAAGGGCGCTTTCGGGGCACGAGAGACCGCCCCTCGACGCCAAAATCCGCTTGCAAAAGCAGGTTCGGATTCATATTATGTCGTCTGACAAGCCGAGACGACAATGCCCTCTCATCGAGAAAGCCGGATGATCACGACGACTGCGGATATGATCCTGCCCACGGCGATCGTAGGCTCGATTCCGAGACCCGCCTGGTACACGGAAGGCCTTTACGGACGCCCCTTCAAACATGCCTTGAGTGACCGGGCTTACCAGGAACAGTACTTCGACGCGGTTGGGGCTTTCATCAACGACCAGACCTGTGCCGGTCTGGATATCGTCACGGATGGGGATGCGCGCTTCGACAATGACGTCGGGGGCCGAGGTTGGTTTTTTTATCCTCTGGAGCGCATGGGCGGTTTTGAAGGCGACAGCGACGTCGTCGACATGTTCAAGGAATGGACCGGCCCGGGGGAGATCATTTGGGAGTTGATGGAGTCCTACCGGCAGCCCACGCTGGTCCGCGAGGTGACGCGCGGCCCACTTCAATACAAGGCGATCTGGCAGGTTGCGCAGAGGATGACCGCCAAGCCGGTCAAGTTCGGCGCCATCAGCGTGGACAGCCTCACGCACATGATCAGGAACGAGGCTTACGATTCCTACCGGGATCTCCTTCTGGCTCTGGCCGATATCGTCAACGCCGAATACCGGGAGCTTGACGCCGCCGGCTGCCCGATCATCCAGATCGAGGAGCCGCTCCAGCATTTCATGGCAGGCCACCCCGACCCGGAACTGGGCGACCTGGACGTCCTGAATGAGGCCTTCAACCGGCAGGTGGAAGGGATCAGGACAGAGGTGTGGGCCCACACCTGCTGGGGGAACCCGGCACAACAGACGACCAAAGGACCCAAGACCTACCGGACAGGCTTGGAAGCCCTCTTCAGGGTCAATGCCGATGTCATCACTTTCGAGTGCGCCAGCACCGATGGCGAGGACCTGGAAGCGATCGGGAAGGTAGCGTCCGACAAGAAGATAGGCGTCGGCGTGATCAGCCACCTCAAGACCCCGGTCGAGAGCCCGGAGCAGGTGGCGGCGCTCATTCGAAAGGCGCTCAAACATATCCCTGTCGAGCGCCTGGTCGTCACGACCGACTGCGGGTTCGGCCGGGAGGGCCTTTCCCGTCGAATCGCGCGCTACAAAATGGTGGCGCTGGTCAGGGGCACCAACATCGTCCGCAGGGAGCTCGGATTGCCCGTCGCGGACGTCCGGGCCGCCGACCCCAGGCTCGTGTTCGGTTACCCCGACCTGAAGGATACCGCCTGACCGTCTCGGGCAGATCCCCTACTTCAGTCGCTGCCGCGCCATCTGTCCGCGTGCGCCACCCGCATTCATCGCCCTACCGTGGACTTCGCGCAGATCTCCGCGGTCCATCCTGCCTATGCCTCAGCTTCCTTGACGATCACGCCCGCCAGGAGGCCGCCCGCGGCCGCCTCCACGAGGGTGCCGAGAAACCAGACCAGCGCGATGGACGCTGGGATCGGCATGTACGAATAGCTCCCCAAGCCCATGGAGACGCCCGCTCCAACGCCGAAAAGGAGGCCGAATCGGAGACCTCGTCCCAGCCCTTTGTCAGAGACAAAGAGGCCGTAGATCGTGACAAACACCGCACTCGACACCAGGACCGCCAGATACATCAGGCCCGCTTTCATCTCTTCCATAGGTCGCCAGAGCTGTGCCGTGGCGGCGTATGCATCCATGAGGATCAGCCCGTGGATGACAAAGTCCAGGATAGACCACGCCACGAACACGGCCAACGTGCCCAGTAGGATTCTTTTTGTCACGGCTTCCTCCTTTTTTGAGAATGGACCGACAGCTGTCGCGCTGGCTTGCGGCCAGAATAGCGTCTCCTCGCTACGGGTTGGGCCTGGAAATCTATCTGCTTTTTGAGCTTTCAGTGAAAACAGGGTTGGACGGGCACGAGACAGCGTGTTCGTCGACCGTGCATCAGCGAAATACCGGCGCCCCGGCACCCTCGATGGACACGTTGATGCACGCGGGCCGTCCGGCGTCGATCGCGCGCTTCACGGCAGCCGCGAGTTCCTCGGCCCGCTGGACGCATTCCCCGTGGCCCCCCAGCGCTTGACACACCAAGTCGTAGCGGGAGGGCAGCAGCTCACAACCGATCAGGCGATCCGCGCCGTAAGATCTGAGCTGGATCTGGTACTCCGCGTTCCATCGGGCGTCATTTCCCACGAAGCAAATCACCGGCAGGCCATAACGGATCGCGGTGTCGAACTCCATCCCGTGGTAGCCGAAGGTCCCGTCTCCAAGAAAGACGAAGACCGGGCGCTCCGGATAGACGAGCTTCGCCGCAAGGGCCATCGGAAGCCCGCTCCCGATCGATCCGGAGGGCCCGTTGATCAGCCGAACTTCGGCTTCCAGGCCGGCCTGCACCCACTGCCCAAACTCGCCCCCGTCGCTGACGAAAACGGCGCCGTCCTCGAAAAACGGCTGCAGCTCCGCGCAGAGTCGAAGGGGATGGATCGGCGCTTGGGACGTCAGCCGCAGTGACGCCCATTCCGCGGGTACGTCCGCCCTCGCCTTTTCGATCGCCTGTCGCCGGGGGTTGGACGGCCACGGCCGCGCCTTGGCGAGAGCGATCAGCCGGCGCAACGCCCGGCAAGGGTCCTCGTGAAGGCGCACCCCAACCTTTCCGCGGACCGGTGCCTTCTCGGCATCGATCTGTAGAAAGCGGCAGGCCTTCGAGAAGAAGGGGGGCTGCCCGAACCCAAGCGAAAAATCAAGATCCTTTCCGACGAGAAGTACGAGGTCTGCCTGGCTGAGGCTGTTCGTCGCCCCGTGGAGCCAAGGGTCGTTCACGCCTCTTGGGCTGTGGATCGGGAGACACGGGATCCCGGTAAGGCGCGACAACCGCTCGACCTCGATCCAGCGCTTGGGACGGGCCATCGCAGGCCCTGCCAGAATCAACGGGCGTTCCGCCTGCTCCAGCAGGTTCAGGATTTCTTCGTGTTGACCCTCCCCGGGCGCTCGATTTGATATCCGCCGGGCGTCGCTCGATTCCGAGGAAACGGTTGCTTCCAGGATGTCCTGAGGGAGGCTGAGGTGGACGGGCCCGGGCCGTCCCGTCTGTGCGACGTCGAGCGCGGACGAGATCTCCTCGGCCAGCCGATCCGCATCCCGGACGACCCGGGCCGCCTTGGTCACCGGCCTTGCCGCGGCCACCTGATCGATCTCCTGGAAAGCGCCCTCTCCAGCCTGCGCAAGCGGGGCGTGGCCGCTCAGCAACAGGACGGGAGATTCCGCCATCAGCGCAACGTAGAGCGCGGAAAGCGTATTCAGATGTCCGGGACCTGCCGTGCACAGGGCGATTCCGGCGCGCTCCGTGAGGCGACCCCACCCGTCCGCCATGTGAACCGCGGCCGCTTCGTGACGCGTATGGATGATCTCCAGACCCCGACCGATCGTCGCGTCAAAGACCGGCATGATCTGGTTTCCGGAGACGCTGAACAGGTACTTCACGCCGGCGGACGCCAAGCTGTCTACGACCAGCTCGGCCCCTGTCCTGAGCATGGTTTGCACCTCAGTCCGTCAAACAGGCAGGGCCGAAGGCATCGTTGCCATTCAGCCAGGAAACAACCTCTCTGGCATACGGAGAGTCAAAGCGTCGGTACTTCTGAACCAGCGCTTCTTTCCGGTTCTCATCCATACGATCGAGACCTTCGTCCTGGAACGCGCGGAGGTCTTCGCAGAGCGCCGTCGCGACTTGCGGTCCGCAGAGGGCTCCCGCGGCCTTCCGAAGTGCACCCTCCGGATCGTACGCATCTCCCTCGCGGATGCTGATCTGCAACGTCTTCAGCGGAATCCGGGAAAGCCACGCCTGATTCATCGGGTTGACGGCGTGTCCGGACGTCAAGCTCGCCATCTCCCGCGTCCTGTTTTCGAAGGCGCGCAGGTGCAGGTAGCGAGACATCTTTGCGCCGTCGTTTACCGGATAGTTGTCCCAGATGAACGGTTTTCGTCCCAGCAGCTCGGCGACCTTCTTCAAGTGGCGGGGCGGATAGTCGGTTGAAAGCACCCTGGGACCCGTCCAGAATATTTCCGTGCCGGGGTCTATCCTTCTTCCGAGGGTCTCGAGATAGTCTTTCGGCATCCTGCCGAACTGCTTTTCCAGGATCGGATCGAACGAATAGTAGGTCGGACAGAAGATAAACCTCCTTGCGCGGCTCCGATCCACGATCTCTCGAAATATGCCGGCCTGAATCTCAGCCAGCCTCGGGAGATCCCCCTTCACATCGTCAAACAGCACACAAAGAATGTCCGGGTCGAATCGATTGATCGACGCCACCTTCCTCCGAAGCGCGCTGCGCCTTCCTGCGTCGAAATTCAGATAGAGTTCAAACGGGCTCAGACCGATGCCCCACTCGAGCCCTCGATGCCGGTAATGGGCTTGCAGCCGATGCAGCTTCTCACTCACATCTTCAGACCAGTCATCCTCCCAGCGCTCTCGAAGAATCGCGTCTCTCTTCGGGGCATAGATGTAGAATGCATAGCCGCTCTCTTTCAGGAAGTCGGCGTAGGCCTCTCGCGCCTCCCAGCTCCACGGTCGGCCAAAAAACCCTTCGATTACGCCATAGAAAGATTCGTACATACGGCCAAGACAACGAACGCGAGGTGTACGATCACGGCCCCTTGGATGAAACGACGTAGAACAGGTGGGGCTCCGGAACTCAATCGATGCCCAGCATCTGGCGTGTTTCTTCTACGGTTGCGACTCGGCGACCCAGGTCGTTGGCAATCCGCACGATGCGTTCAACGAGCTGTGCATTGCCCCGAGCCGGCTCGTCGCGCTGGTAGTCGATGCAGTCCTCCATGCCGGTCCTTACGTGGCCTCCCAGAAGCAGCGCCAATACGTTGACCTGGATTTCCTCGAGGCCGAGGGCGCACGTCTGAAAGAGGCTCTCCTCCGGCAGGTTCCCGACCATATACAGGACGCTGTCCGGGCCGGTCGGAATCCCGCTCTGCTGACCGAAGACAAGCTGCACGAAGTAGGGCTTGTCCAGGGCGCCCTTCTCTATGAGGTATTCCAGAATGTCGAGGTGACCGGGGTGGTAAAGGAACACTTGAGGCTTGATTCCGCGCTCTCGCAGGACGTTCGCCGTGCGTTCCGTATCGTCGAAGGTGCCCGCGTAGACCCGGCTCGGCGCTCCGCTCACGCCCCGAAAGGTCATGGGACCGGGATTGAGGGCCATGATGTCCGGTCCCGCCTGGATCGGCGCAGACTTGAAGTAGCCGACGGTCCCGATCATCTCGCCACCCTCGGTCGGAAGCTCCGCAACCGTCTGCGAATCGTCGATCAGGATCTCCGGCGCTCGGGACCGGATCAGGTCGTTGATCTCGCGATACCGGTCCGCCTCGTGGGAGGGAAGGGTTGGATCCTCTGCCTGACGGGCGTGGATGTGGACGATGGTCGCCCCCGCCGCAAAGACCGCCGCGGCCGCATCGGCCTGTTCTTCAGCCGTGACGGGGACGTTCCGGTTTTCGCACTTCTGGTGGCCGCCTGTCACGGCCGCACTGATGATGACTGGCGGCATCCCCTCTTTGATCCGCCTGACGTACTCCCGTGCGTGGGTGTAATTCCAGGTCGTTGCCACGGTCGTCTTCCTGTGGGTTACGGCACAATCGCCCCTTTGATGAACCCGTTCAACTGGACTTCGCCCGCCGCCGCGAGGACGGCCGTTTCCGCCTCCTCCAGAGGGAAGTGATGCGTCACCATCTTCTCGATCGGGTACCGGCGCGACTCGATCAGCTTGATCGCAGATCGGACCGCCGGGGTATCGTGGGAACTCACGCCCTGATACCTGAGCTCCTTGCTGACAATCTTTCCCGTCACGATCGGGACTGCTTCCCCGAGGGTGTTGGATCCGATCACGACCGTGCCCAGGGGGCGCACGAGATCCAGCGACAGGGGCGCCGAAGCCGTGGCGCCGGTCAGATCCAGCACGACGTCGGCCAGCGCCCCGTTCGTCAGCTCGGCGACCTTCCGGACCGGGTCCTCCTCCTGCAGATCGACTGTATGTGTGGCGCCGAACCGGCTGGCCAACTCCAAACGATGCGCGTCCCGGGTCAGTCCGAGGACGACGATCTCCGCCGCCCCTGCCTCGCGGGCCGCTACGACCGCGGCCAGACCCTGTCCCCCGGGACCCACGACGACGACGGTGTCGCCGACGCTGACGCCCCCCTTCGTGCTCACCCACCGAATCGCGTTTCCGACGTTGGCGCAGGTCATCGCGGCCGCCTCGGCCGGCAGATCCTCCGAGATGCGATGCACTCGGGCGTTGGGGGCCAAATACATGTAACGGCCGTACGCGCCCCAGAGGTAGGGCGGCACGCTGCAATTGACAGGTCCGCCGTAACCGAGGCGCTCCTGGCAGAAGCGGTACTCGCCGATCAGGCAGGTCTGGCAGAAGCCGCACCCGAACAGATGTTCCACCACGACGCGATCTCCACAGCTGACGCCCCATCTGGACGCCGCCTGGTTGCCGATTTCGGCGATACGGCCGACCATCTCGTGCCCCATGATCACGGGAAAGCGACTCGGGTCGGGACGGCGGTAGATCCGGGGATCGCTCCCACAGACCCCGCACATCTCTATTTCCACGAGTCCGTCTTCCGCCCCGATCTCCGGCAGGTCGAACGTCTGAATCTGCATCTTTCCCGGAGCGAACACGACTGCCGAACGAGTCTCACCCGCCATCTCAACGTCCTTGTGAACGGCCTTCACGCGAATGGCGACGCCGCGCGATCCCCTGATACGTGTATCCGTGCGTTCTCGGCGCCCCATCCATCTCGTATTGCTTCAGCTCGGTGATCTCAAAATTTTGGCCCTCGATCAGGGCCCTGATGTCTCGATTCAGGTGACAACCCTCGGCGATCAATCTCTGCAAAGGGGTGAGCCAGTTCTGCCATCGCCGGGTCCGGGGATCATCACTCAAACCGTGCTCGATGAAATAAAGACACCCGTCGGGCTTCATCACGCGACCGATCTCCTCCAGGGCCTGCGCCACGTCGCGAATGCTGCACAGCGTCCACGTCGTCACGACGCTGTCGAATGAATCGCCTTCCAGCGGAAGGGCCGCTCCGTCTACAAGCCGTATGTCCACGGGGATCGGATGATCTTCGATACGTCTCCGGGCCCTGTTTGCCATACCCGGATTGATATCCACGGCCATCACCTTCCGGACGCCGGAACCATAGTGACGAAGATTCAGGCCCGTGCCGAAGCCGATCTCGAGCACCTCGCCCTGCACCCTGGACAATAGATCCTGTCTCGCCTCGGCCAGGGCGCTCCTGGACATCAAGAAATCGCACGCGATGGGGAAGAAGACGTTTGAATAAAGTCCCACGATGCCTTTCCGACCCTTCCGGATCGTCTGAAGTGACGTCACGGTCGCGGCGCGGTCATCCGAAAACGCGGATGGCTATTCCCCCTTGAGATCATCGAGCAGTTCCCGGGCGTGACTCGCAGGTTTGACCCTTGGATACGACTTCAGGATCTTTCCTGTCGGATCGATGATGAAGGAAGAGCGAATCACCCCCATGTAGGACCTCCCGTACATCTTCTTTTCTCCCCAGGCGCCGAACGCCTCTGCAAGCTCATGATCGGGGTCGCACAGCAGGTTGAAGGGAAGCTGATGCTTTTGGATGAACTTCAGGTGCGACTTCCCATTGTCAGGACTGACTCCGAATACGAGGACCCCGAGATCGTCGAACCCTTCCCAGGCATCGCGGATCGCGCAAGCTTCCTTTGTGCAGCCCGATGTGTTGTCCCTGGGATAGAAATAGACGATGACTTTTTGGCCCAGGTGATCCCTCAGAGATGTCCGATTGCCGTTTTGATCCTCTACAACGATGTCCAGGGGTGCCGATTCTCCCTCTCTCAGCATTTTCGATGTCCTCTCGATAGGTTTCGTGGGTCAACCGGGTGCGCGAATCGATTCAAATGAGGGGAAGCGTCTCTTGCGCGCCCTTCCCCAAGCAGCTTTTTAAACGCCCGGGAAACTCGCTGCCGAACCCCACGACGCCGACAATAGAGGCAGCCGCCGTCCGGTTTCCATCAAGGGAAGGGCCAGAACTGGTTCCACGCCGCCCACCAGTCCTTTCCTTTACTTTCCACGGTCGTCGGTCCGGTGATTTCGACGCCCCCGCGGCCTCTGAAATCGGCAAGCCTGTCGGGGCCCTGCAGCTCGATCTTGATCGTCGTCGGCCGCTTCGGAACGTAGGGCCGAGTCACACCGAGGTCCTTGAGGGCATCTCTTGCCCCCGCTTCAATCATCTGTCGCGCCCGCGTCGGCGGAATCTGGCGAGCGCTGAACTTCCCGAGGCCTCTCTTGACGGCCACCGTCGGAAGATGCTCGCCAAGAATCTCTCGCGCCTCCCGGCAGACGGCCTCATCGCCGGTTACGAGCACAACGGGGACGTGGAAGTGACCGTTCAGGGCGGCGTTCACGCCGGTCTCACCCACCAGGTCGTCATTGAACCACAGATTACGATATTGAACCGAGGAAATCGTGTGGCAAAGTACGCCGTCAGGCGTATTGCTGCGAGCGTGCATCCCGATCAGCAGGCAGGCGTCGCATCCTTCCTCCCACATCTCGGAATAACGCCCCCACTCGTGGTGTGCCACCCACTCGCAGTCAGGATCGAGCCGATGGGGGATGAGAGAATTGAATCTCCAACTGCCGCCCGCCCCGTGGCAATCGACGACCACGACCTCCGACGCACCGGCCGCCTTCGCGCCCCGGACGGCAGCGTTGATCTCCTCCGTGTACAGCCGGCGCCCTTCTTCGAACATCTCCTTTCCGCCGATCACCTGCTCCCAGACGACGATGCCGCTTACGCCTTCCATATCACACATAATCAAGACGCGCACGATCCCTCCAAAGCCCAGGCCTCCTTCCTACGCATTTGCCGTCTCTTGTGGGCGTGAGATGCGGTCCCATGCATAATGAAATGCCCCGGACATGTCAAGCACGCGGGTGCCGTGGGCGAAAAATGTGAAGGGAGATGCTCAGTGGGGCTTCAAGGCAACGAGGCGCATCACGCAGTTGAAACGTTACGAAGGCTTTGGAAGGTATGCCGCTCAGTTTCAGTCCACCGGAGATCTCAGTTGTCCCAACAGCACCCTGCGAATCCAATCCAGGCCCTGCGTCGCGATCCAACGGCGCGCAGAGTCCGTGTCCTGATACCTGCGACTCCCGTTGAGAACCTGAACATCGGCCGATTTACACAACGCGATGCGTGTGGCGTTCTGTTCAAAGGGCCCCAGCATTGCGATCCCCAGGCCGCCATCCGGCGTGACCCCTCTCGCCAGAGAAGCGGCCAGACCGGCCGGGTCGTCGTCCCTCGCATCCAAACCCAGGCGGTCCAGGGCTTCCCGGGGCCCGGACAGACTCAGGTCGGTGGAGATCAGTTGGGGAAATCCGGCCTCATTCAGGTCCCGGGTGAGCTGGCCGTTCGTAAGCGTATCGATCACGCCGAGTCGCAGGCCGTGCGCGTCGATCAAACGGCCCACCACCTCGGCCACCGTCTCCCTGCCCACGCCATAGATCGCCACACCCAGCCGTTTCCGTAGTTTCTCCTCCGCCCCAAAGATCAGCGCGTCTGCAGCTTCCGCCGACTCGGCCTTGGCGGTGATACGCACATCTGTTTGTCCGGTGTGGGCGGCCAGTCCCACGGTGGGGTTCCTCATCAACATCAGGTCTCCGATCGCCCGATCGATGTTGCTCTCCCCGACGGCGCACGTACGCAAGACGCGAACCTTTGTGATCCTTCTGCCTCCCATCCGCTCAACCAGCAGCGGGACGACCCGTTTTTCCATCATGTGTTCGAGCTCGCGGGGCACCCCCGGAAGGCAGATAATGAATCCACGCCCGCCCAGATCTTCGGAGAGAAAGCACGGCGCCGTACCCGCTTTGTTTTCAAGCGGAAGCGCGCCCTCCGGAATGTAGGCCTGGCGCTTGTTGTTTTCCGCCATCTCGCGGCCGAACCTGCTGAATCTGGCTGCGATTTGGGCTTCCAGCGCAGTGCTGTAGACCAGCTTCCGTCCGGTTGCGGCTGCAACGGCCTGACGCGTGACGTCGTCCACCGTGGGCCCGATGCCGCCGGACGTAATGATCACGTCGGAACGATCCAGCGCGCGGTCCAGCACCTCGATGATCCGCGCTTCGTTGTCGCCCACGGTCGTCTTGTAGTAGAGATCCAGCCCGATGTGGCGGAGCGCCTTGGCCAGTTTGTTCGCATTCGTGTCCACGATCTCTCCCAGAAGGAGCTCCGAGCCGATCATGACGATTTCCGCTTGCACGCCTTCCTCCGTATTGTCTTGCGCCAAGAGTTGCGTCTAGGGTGATTGTGACCGATTACGGCGAAACTCGTGGCGAAAAAATGAGCGAAGTCTCGCGACGGATACGCATCTGTCATGCCGTGACATGCGGTCAGGGAACTCGCTCGGACGGTCGACGAACGCCCGTTGGAAACGCGATAAGCCGCAGTCCATCCAAGCTTTTGAAAGCCCTTGACAACATGTGGGCATTGTGGTAAACTGATTTTGAGAGTCTCGCAGCTGCAGAAAAAAACACGATCGTGTTTCTGACGAAGCGTTTCCGAGGGTCTCATTCGATGGAAAAAGATTTGCGAAGCAGGAAAGACATCCAACATTTGCTGGATGATTGGCCCTACGATTCCGAAAAACTCTGCGTCCGGGAGATTGTGGGAACGGACGGAAAAAGGAAAATTCAACTGAGAATCGAAATGGGCGTTCTGCAGATGGAAACAACGGGTCGCCCCGACGGAAACCGTCCGAAGGGTTACGACTCGCTTCTCGACTACTACAAGGCCCGGGCAAGGACAGACTCCAGCTTCTCACTCGACGGCGAAACCTGCATCGCCCTTCAGATGGAGGCGCTTCAATACTATCACAGAAGAATCGGCTTCTTGGAGTTGGGGGAGTACGAGAAGGCTCGCAAGGATGCCGAGCGGAACCTGGACCTGTTCGACTACGTCAAGCAGCACGCCTCCGAAGAGGAAGATCGATTGGCGCTGGAGCAGTATCGCCCGTTTGTGATTGGCCATCGCGTGAGAGCCTCCGTATTGCAGAGCCTCGAGCTTGGAGCTCACGACGAGGCGTTGCGCGACATAGAAGATGGCATTCACGAGATTCAGACCTTCTTCAAGAAGTTCGATCGTCCTGACCTCGTTGAAGAGAGCGAGGAGATCACGTTCTTGAAGGAATGGGCCACCGAAATCAAGAAAGACCGCCCGAGATCGTTGCTGCAGGATCTGAAGGAGCAGTTGCGCGAAGCCGTGGCTTTGGAAGACTTTGAACGTGCCGCGGAACTTCGGGACCGCCTCGATACCCTCCCTAAGCATTAGACTCCACGATCACAATGAGCCGGCTTAAGGCCGTCGCACCCAAGACTGAAACTGCCATCCTCGTAGGTCTCCGCCTTCCCGGCACGTCCCGCTTCGAGGCGGAGGAGACGATGAATGAGCTTGCCCTCCTCACCGACACGGCAGAGGCGAGCGTCGTCGAGCGCGTGATACAGGAGCGCAAGCGCATCGACCACAGCTCCTTTGTCGGACGCGGAAAAGCAGAGGAACTGGCGGCCCGGGCCAAGGCGCTGGGCACCGATCTCTTGATTTTCGATGACGATCTCTCACCCGCCCAGATGCGGACCCTGGAAGACCTGACGGAGGTCAAGGTCGTCGACAGAAGTCGACTGATTCTGGACATTTTCGCCAAGCGAGCCAGGACACGAGAAGCCCAAACCCAGGTGGAGCTCGCGCAACTGAGCTACCTGCTTCCCCGCCTGACGCGTCGTTGGACGCATCTCTCCCGCCAACAGGCGGGACACGGCGGAGCTACGGGCGGCATTGGGACCCGGGGTCCTGGAGAAACGCAGCTCGAGGTCGACCGAAGGGCGATTCGGAGCCGCATCGCGACGCTGAAAAAGGCGTTGGATCGAATTCGCCGGCAGCGCGAAGTCGGCCGAAAGAGTCGGAACGGTGAAATCTCCGTGGCGCTCGTCGGCTACACGAATGCCGGCAAGTCGACGCTCATGCGCGCCCTCTCGGGCGCGGACGTTGCTGTCGAAGACAGGCTTTTCGCCACACTCGACTCGACGACGCGTAGTATTGCCCTGGGCTACAACCGGGATGTCCTTCTGACCGATACCGTCGGTTTCATACGGAAACTTCCCCATCACCTCATCGCCTCGTTTAGAAGCACGTTGGAGGAGGCGATGCAGGCCGACCTGCTCCTGCACGTCGTCGATACCAGCCATCCGGCGTGTGAAGATCAGATCGCGGCCGTTTTCGAGACCCTTGAAGAACTCGGTATCGCGGAGCATCCGACCCTCATGGTCTTCAACAAGGCGGACCGATTCGAAGGCAGGGCAAAGCGTGCGGATCTGAGGAATGCCTATCCAAACAGCGTTTGGATCTCTGCGCTCACCGGCCAAGGTTTGGACGATCTAAGACGGGCAATTTATGAATGGCTCGAAAGCGAGCGAGTGACCTTGAGCCTCCGTGTTCCTCAGGCCGAGGGGAAACTCCTTTCAGAACTCTACCGTCTCGGTGAAGTCCTGAGCACAAGCTATTCCGGGAACGACGTCTTCATCCGCGTCACGCTCAGGGCTCCCGATGCACGCCACCTCTTGCCCGACAGGCGCTACCGGGCAGCTTTTTGATCTCGAAACGTTAAAAAGGTCTATGGGCCTGTATGGCGCCCTTGTTCCGGGCCATGCCCCCCAAGTCCAAAATTACTGATTGCGTTTGTTTTGCACGGCTTGGGTCTTCGGGAGGGTCTCAATCAGGGGATCGGAATCGGTGGGAGATCTGCTCGAGCAGCCACCCGTAGGTCAACGACCCCCGCGAAGCGGCCCCGCCGCGGCGACGGTCGCTCCGGCGACGCGCTACCTGGGCAAGAATTGTCTCGGATTCCTGTGGCGTCCCCCCTCAATCACCTCATAGTGAAGGTGAGGACCGCTGCTTCGACCCGAGCTGCCTACAAGCGCAATCGGCTGACCCTTTCGAACCGCCTCGCCCTCTGAGACCAGGACCGATGCGTTGTGCCCGTACCGGGTGACAAACGCGTCATAGTGATCGATGGTGACCAGGTGCCCGAGGACCTCATCCAGACCCACAAAAACGACCTCCCCGTCCGCGGTCGCCTTGACGAACGTACCCTTGGACGCGGCGATGTCCACACCCGGATGTTTCTTCTGCAGGACGCCTGAGCGATCCACGAACTCGGCGGTGACCCATCCAACGGACCTTGAGACCGGCCAAACAGAGGGGATCCGTCGCGGATCGACGTCTCTCCGGGGCCGGGCGTGGACGCCTCCCCGCACCATCTCGATCGGTCCGGGCGTCTTGGTGCCGCGCACGGTGCGAGCCGAGACCGTGTAGGCCGCCGGGCTGAACGTAACGCTGGGAGACAGCATGGCACGCAACTGCTGATCCACTCCCTTCATACGTGCGACCGCTTGAGCCAGCTCATCCACCTGCGCCACATCCTGTCGCATCCGACCGTGCTCCCGTTGCAGACTTCTTGCCAGCCTCTCCCAATCGTGTGACCGCCAATAGAAGGCGCCCCCAATGACAACCAGCAAGAGCAACGTGCAAACGACCCCCACGAGGGTCCACGGCACCCAATAGCCAACCTTGAACGCCAGCATCCGAGAGCCGTCATCGGGGATAAACAGGACAGAGATCCGTTTTGGAAGCTTTCTTTTCACCCTTTTTGAGTTCCTATGCACGTGGACTTCAGTCGAAAGGGCGATCTCACGCCCGTTCCACCCACTTTTGGAGCCACCAGCCCACGAAAAAAAGCGCCCCTCCGGCGGCCGTCAGCTTCAGCTCGCCGGCAATGTCGCCTTCAATGAGACCGAGGGCGAGGGCGAATCCCACTTGGATCAGCCCGATGAGCTGAAGGGCTCGTGCGAGGTGTCTCACGTCTGCTCCGAAAAAAGCCGCCTGGTTGCAAGGGGCCGTCGATTCCGTCGCGATAGGGGCGAAAACGGCGTCGGCCCCAGAGAATGATAGGCAACGGGGCACATTTTGTCAGCAAAAACAGGCTTCACGGGCGACTGGCTCAGCAATCTATCCCTCACCGCCTCCCGGCGCCGCGGTTCCGCCCATGGCCTGTTCAAGGCTCGCCAGCGCCGTCTGATAGTCGTAGATTGCCTGGACGAGCTCGCTGCGCGCTTCGAACAGTCTCACCTGCGCCGTTTGGCGCTCCAGGAATGTCCCAGCGCCCAGATTGTATCGTTCGTCCTGCAGCTTGAAATCTTCCTCCGCAGCCAGGACTGCCGCCTGGTTCGCTTCGGTGAGAAGCCGAAGGCGCTCCAGGCTGAGAAACGACTGCTGGATCTCCAACGCGGTCTGCCGTCGCGCCTGCTCCAGCTGTTCCTCGCTTCGCAGCAGCTGGAGCTTCTGGCTCTTCACCTGATACTCGGTGCTCATCCTGTCGAAAAGCGGCAGGCTGACGCCGACGCGGAAGTTGTAATTGTAGTTCCTTTCGAACAGGTCTCCGAGCCCCCCTAGATTTTCATCCTTTGACAGCGTCCAGCTGTATCCGGCGTTCGCGTTCACAGTCGGATGACGTACGCGGAACTGCGTTGCCCGCAGGTTGTCTCGATCCCGCATCATGCCATACTCCCGGGAAAGCAGGCTCGGGTGCCTTTCCATCGCCCGGTTGAGCGCCTCTTCGTAGGTCACCTTCGGAGGTTCGACCTCGAACCGTTCGTCTGCCAGCGCGACCGCGACGTCGGTTCCCAGGCCCAGGATGAAGCTCAGGTTGGACCGGGCGACCTTCACGTCGTTCTCACGGCTGATCAAATTGCTCCGGTCCCGCTGCAGCTGCGACCTCGCGCCGTATACCTCGGCGACGTGTGCCGATCCGATTTCATAGAGGGTTTCATTACGCCGCAAGCTCTCTTCGGAGACCCGGATCTGTTCCTGCTGCACCTCCAGCAGCTTGATCGCCTTCAGCAGGTCGAAGTAGGCCTCCTTCGTCCGAAAGATCACCTGCTGCCGGCTCCGGTTCAGGTTCATCTCCGCTGCCTGCTCGCCGTTCCGGCTGGCCGAGAGCGTGGCAAATTTGCTCAGGTCGAGAACCGACACGTTGAGGTTGGCCCCCACGGTCTGCGAACCGGTCGTGCGGCTTTTGCCCAAGGTCGTAACCAGCTGTCCGGTCGTCTCGTCCAGCTGCGCCCCGTCCCGGGGCCCGATCACGGAACGATGAAAGTTGTAGTTCGTGGCCAAGCTCGGCAGGAAGGCGCCCCAGGCTCTGGAGACCTCTGTCTCGGCCACATCCAGCGTGTATCTTCCCTGAACGACGTCGGAGTTGCTCTTGAGCGCCATGTCGATACAGGCCGCGAGCGTCAACTCGACCCGCTTGGCCTCAGGTCCCTGACCTTGAGCCACAAACGGCCCGATGACGAGGCCGAAGCAGAACACGGTGGTGTGGACGAATCTCCCCATAGGGTTCCTCACTCAGAAGGACGGTTGCGGATTGTGAGATCTCTGTGCGATTCGCGTCAATCCCCTCGATCCACGAGGGAATAGACGGTCGGAACGATCACGAGCGTAAGCACGGTGGCGCTGATCAACCCGGCCACAACGGTGACCGCCATCGGCGTTCGGATCTCTGCCCCCTCTCCGAGACCCAAGGCCATCGGCAGCAGACCGAGCACCGTGGTCGAAGTCGTCATCACGATCGGCCGGAACCGGACCGTGGCCGCACGCACGATGGCGTCGAACTTGGCCATCCCGTCTCGTCTCAGTCGGTTGATGTAGTCCACCATGACGATGGCGTTGTTCACCACGATCCCGGCGAGCATGATCAGGCCAAGAAAGACGACGACGCTCAGGGACAGGCCAAGCAGATAAAGAACCACGATAACGCCGATCAGCGCAAGCGGGATCGTGAAAATAATCACGAGCGGGTGGGTAAAGGATTCGAACTGGGACGCCATCACGATGTAGACCAGGAAAATGGCCAGTGCGAGGGCAAAGGCGAGGCTGTTCAGGGACGTCTGCATCTCCCGATTCTGCCCGCCGATCAGGATGTTGACGTCCTTGGGTACGTCCATCCCTTCGAGGGCGTGCTGGATCATTCCCGTCACGGTCCCCAAATCGAACCCGCTCACATTGGCGGAAACCCTCACGGCCCGCTGCTGATCGATGCGACGAATTTCGCTCGGGCCTTCTTCAACGCGAATGTCCGCGACAGCCGAAAGGGAGATCGGCACCTCTCCCTCCGGGTTCACGACCAGCCGCCGAAGGTCCGCCACGCCCGCACGGTCTGCTTCGCGAAGCCGAACGAGCATGTCGATCCGTCGTTCGGCTTCGCGGAATCGGGTGGCTACCTCCCCCTGGATCTTCTCCCGCACGAGGGAAGCCACGGAACGCAGGTTCAAACCGAACTCCGCAAGCAGATCGCGCTCGTAGACGATCTGTACCTCGGGGCTGCCTCTTTGAAGGCTGGATTTGACGTCATACAATCCGGGAACCTGAGACAGCGCCGCCTCCGCCTCTCTTCCCAGCCGACCCAGGCTCTGCAAGTCGTAGCCCCTGATCTCTACTTCGATGGGGGTCTTCGTCGTAAACAGGGCCGTCCGCGAAAAGTCGATCTTCAACTGTGGCAGATCCCTCAAAGTGGCGCGAAGGCGAGCCATAAGCGCCTCCTCTCTCTGGGCGAGAAGGCTTTCACCCGTCACTCCCCCCCAAATCTCGACCGGCAGCGCGCCCAGTTTCCGCAGGATGCGCACGGCGGGGTTTCCGTCTCCATCACCCGCCTCTTCCAGCGCGACCGTCATCTTCGCCGTATGTTCGCCCCGATCCTCTGAAGTGATCGCAAGCCGGTCCACGCCCACGGCGGACGCGACTCGCGAGACGCCGCCTTCAGACAGGACCCTCGTCTCCAGCCGCCTGGCCATCGCGTCCGTCACGCGGAGCGGCGTGCCGACCGGCATCGCCATCTCCAGGTCGAACACGCCCTGGTGCACCTGGGGAATCAACTCCTTGCCGATCCTCGGAAGCAGCAGGAACCAGCAGGCCACGAACAGGGCCAGCGAGGAAAGGATGACCGGCATCCGGTTTTGAAGCGCCCATCGGATGGCCGTCGGGTAGCTCCGGCTCAGGGGACCGAATCCGTGCTCGAAAAGGAACAGGACGGGGACCAACAGGGGCAGGACGCCCAGCCCCAACAGGATGAGGCCGGCCAAGCCGGCCAGAGCGGTCAGCAAAAGGGCCAGGACCAGAACTTTGCCGACCGAGACGACGGCCAGGAAGATCGCGAATCGCGCGAACAGATAGAGCGGCGTGATGACGAACAGGGCCGCCAGCAGCACGAGGGCGAGCAGGGCCGGCAGGGCTCTCGGCAAACGCATTCCGGTCCGCCCCCGCAGCGCCCAACTCACGACGCGTCGTATCGATCCAGCGGACCACCTGAAGGCAGGTTTGAAGTCGCGTCCAAGCGACTCGGGAGCCGTGAACGAAAGGAGATCGTCCCAGACCGTCCGAACAAACCGGCGCTTGAACAGATCGCGGTCCGTACCCCAAGAGCAGATCCGGTCCCAGATCGGACCGGGTCCGCCCCGGTTCCACAATCGCTGAACGCCTGCGGCCACGGGAAAGTAGGGAACGACGGCCAGGACGACGAAGGCCATCTTCAACAAGAGGATGACCGCGGCTGCCAGGATCCAAAGCGTCCGACCCGCAAACTCCAGAATGACACATAAAAAGAGCAGCAAAATCCACCCCGAGAACGGGGCGAGATTGCCTCCGCGCGCCCTTTCGGTGCGTATGGACTTCAGCTTCTCGAGGGACCAAAGCTGGAGCACCTCCGACCGCGTCACCTCGCCGACGCGGCCACCGGGCAGACCCGGTCCGGCGCCCTCTCCCACTTGAACTCTGCGGGACGCCAGCATCGGGATGAAGAAGAGCGCAACGCCCAGCGACGCGATCAGAGAAAAAACGACGGTGAGGGCCATGTCGCCGAACACCTGTCCAGCCACGCCGTCGACGAAGACGATCGGGAAGAATACGGCGACCGTCGTCAGCGTAGATGCAAAAACCGCGCCGCCGACCTCTCCAGTGCCCCGAATCGCGGCCGAGACGATGTCGTCCCCCTCCTCTCGACACCTGAAGATACTCTCCAGCACGACGATCGAGTTGTCCACAAGCATCCCGATCCCCAGCGCCAGTCCACCGAGGGACATGATGTTCAGCGAGACGTCGAAGATGTTCATCGGGGCGAACGTGGCCACCACGGAGATGGGGATGGCCAGGCCGACGATGGCAGTGTTGATTGGATTCCGGAGGAAGACGTAGAGGACGAGGATCGCGAGCAGTCCTCCGATCACCGCAGTCTGCTTCACCTCATCCACGGACCTTTCGATAAACCTGGATTGGTCGGAAAGGACCCCCATCTCCATGCCGTGGGGCAGTGAGTACTGAATGAAGCTCGTCATCTCCTTGAGCTGTACGAACTGGCGCACCTGGGCGCCCCGGTTCCCTTTCTCGGCCTTTTCGATCTGGCCCGCCTTCAATTTGGCCACGTAGTCCAGCTGTTCCGGAGACCCGAAAAGACGACTGCGGACGCGCTTGGCGGTGGAGACGATGTTGGCGTCCGCCTCCTTGAAAATCTCGATCTCCACGCTTTCGACACCGTTCACACGGGTAATCACCTCACGCTCTTTGTGACCGCGCCCGATCTCCGCCACGTCTTTGAGCCGGATTTCGACCCCCTCCCGCTCTCCGACGATCAGACCGGCGACCTCGTCCAGCGACTGGAACTCATTGAGCGTGCGGACCAGGTACTGGGTCTGGGCGTCCAACAGACTTCCGCCCGCCAGATTCACGTTCTCTTCCCTCAGCCTGCGGTTGATGTCGGCGATTCCGAGACCCAGCAGGGCCAGCTGGCGCTCATCCACATCCACGCGAATCTCTTCCTCCAGGCCTCCCTGGACACGCGCGGCCGCCACACCCTTCAGGGCCTCCAACTCCTGCCGAATTTCATCCTCCGCGATCTGTCTGAGTGCGTAGAGGTCGCCTCTGCCATAGAGGCCCACGCGCATGATGGGATCCTGGGTCGGATCGTATCGCAGGATCAGCGGTCGATGGACCCCTTCGGGGAGGCGAAGGCGGTCCAGGTTCTCCCGGGCCGTCTGCACGGCATCGTTCATGTCCGTATCCCAGCCGAACTCCAGGATCACGTCGGAGACGCCGGCGCGGGAAATGGAGACGATGCTGACCAGATTGTTCAACACGCCGAGACGCTGCTCGATCGGGCGGGAAATCAGGTTCTCCACCTCTTCGGGCGCCGTATCCGGGTACTCCGTTCGGATGGTCACCGTCGGGTAGGAGAGCTCAGGCATCAGGGTGAGAGCCAGCTGCTGATAGGAGATGTATCCGAACACGGCAACGGCCACGACCACCATGAAGATGGCCACGGGGCGCTGCGTTGTGATCGCGAACGTCCCGGAGGCCCTGGTCGTGCGGTCCGCTGCCGGTCGGCCTTCAGACGATCCGGTCATGAGCCCTGGTTCTCCCGCGCCGTCGTATCGGCCCGGGTCGGGATGCGAAGGCCCTCACCTTCGATGATCCGAATCCTGGCCAGATCCTTCAAGCCGTTCTGACCGACCACGACGATCCTTTGATCGTGAGACAGGCCCGACACGACCTCCAGATGTTCGCTGTCTTCGAATCCCACCTCCAGCCTGACCTGCCTGGCAATCGTATCCTCAACCACGAACACGTGCGGCAGTCCGTCGTCGTAGACCACGGCTCGCTTCGGCACAAGCACCGCCTGATCGTGCGTGGCCGTGATGATGTGGGTATTCACGAACATCCCGGGCCGCAGCTGCCCTTCATCGTCTTCCAGTTCCAGCGTGACCTTGAACGTCCCGCTGTTCGGATCCACGACCGGACTGATGCGGATCACGCTCGCGGCGAACGCTGCCCCGGGAAGGAAATCGGTCGTCACCTTCGCGCGTTGCCCGGCACGCACGTTCATCATCTCTCGCCCCGGGACAAATACGCGAGAGATCAGGCGTTCCATGTTGACCATGGCGTAGAGCTTCTCGCTCGGACCGATCCGGTCCCCGATTTTGACGATTCGCTCCGAGATCACGCCCGCCACAGGCGCGCGCACGCCGGCGTGGTCCAGCGCCAGCTTCGCCCGCTCCCACACGATCCGGGCCTGGTCCAGGTCGTAGCGCTGCTGTTCATACGCCTCGTTCGAAACCAGCTTCCGGCTGAATATTTCCTCTGTCCGGCGAAACTGGCTCTCGAGCTTCTGGTACTTGATCTTGGCCTCGGCCGCGGACAGCTTCAGATCGTCGTCGACGAGCCGAACGAGCACCTGCCCTCGTTCCACGACATCCCCCTCCTCGGCGACCACAACGCTGACCAGCCCGGTCGCCCGGGAGTAGACGTCGACCGCCTCCTCCGCTTCCACCGTGGCGTTGAAGAGCAGGTAGTCCGAAATCTCACCGACCGTTACGGGAGACACCTTCACGGGTACGCCTTCAGGCGCCTCCTCGTCCTCCTTTTCGGCGGACTCAGTCGTGCCGGACCGGGTCGTATCGGTCTTGGCATCCCCCGCCTTTTTTCCTTCTCCCGCTTCGTTGCCACAGGCCGCCAGCGCGAGGGAGATCAGAAGCGCCGCCATAAGAGGGGTGCCGATCAGCCCGTCCACGCCGCGCACGGCCCATCCGATTCCCCACCGGCTTCCCATGCTGCTCCTCCTGTCAAAATGTGCTGTTGTCATCCCGACTCCCTGGCTTGCGCGTCGCATCTGTGTTCCCCGTGATTCGACGCCGTATCCTCCCTGCTAATGTCAAACGTGCCCGGCCATTTGATCGTTTGCCGTGCTGAATTGTTTCAGGGACTCGCCGGCCCTGGAACCGCGACAAGATAGCAACGACCCTTGCAACGGTGGATGGATTAAAACGAAAAACGCCATCCAGAAAAGGACGGCGTCGAACGGACGTTGTAACCGCCTTCCCCGGACCGGGATCGCTCAGCAAAAGCCAGACCCTGGCGCCCTGGAGAAGGGGTTGCAAGATTTCATGCGAGAAAAGTCCCACCGGGACTCCACAATCGCGGCAAGTCTCTCCTCCGGAGCTAGCCGGTATGCCAGTGCATAAACCTCATATAGATCTTACATGCCTCCATGGTTGGCCTTCCATTTTCGTCATCCGAGGGTCTCAATTTGATAGTCCAACATATATTTTTCGGGCGCGGAAGTCAACATGAATCCAGTGGCCGTCGTTACCGTGTCTTCAAACCTTTTTGCTGCCATTCCCGTTACGACTTTTCGCCATAAGTATTTTAATAAGCAAAACTTAAAGATCTCATGCGATGCTATTAGTATTGTTCGAGTTGCCTCGGCAGCGTATCGGATCATCCTCCAACCCGGGCGTGATTTCAAGCCCCAACACGCCGTGTTCAGTCTGCCGGCTCCGGCCCGTGAAAGGCAATCGGCTGAGTGCGCGACAGCACGCCCGACGCGATTCGGCGCAGCGCGACCCTCAGGTCGTCCAGGTAGGTATAGAAGAGCGGTACGACGAACAACGTCAGAAACGTCGCGCAGAACAGGCCGCCTATCATCGCCCGGCCCATCGAGGAATACGGGACGCCCATCAGCGTACTCGAACCGAGGGCCATGGGCAGCAGTCCGAAGATCGTGGTGAAGCTCGTCATCAGGATCGGCCGGAACCGGTTGACGCCCGCTTCCAGGATCGCCTCCCCTCTGTCCAGGCCTTCGGCGCGGAGTCGATTGACCCGATCCACGAGCACGATCGCGTTATTGACCACGACGCCGATCAGCACGATCATCCCGACTTGAGCCATCCGGTCCATCACCGTATCCGTCAGGAAGAGCGTCCAGTAGACGCCGAGGAAGGCGAACGGGATGCAGAAGAGGACCGAGAAGGGCAGAATCAGCGACTCGAACAGCACACCCATCAGAAGAAACACGCAGACGACTGCCATCATCACCGCAAACTTCATCGTCGATTCTGATTCGACGTAACTCTGAAACCGCTCCCCCTTGTTCCAGCTGTAGCCCCGGGGCATCCTGAATCCTTCCATGGCCTGATCGATTTGACCATACAGGTCCCTCAAGTCCTTCGTGTCGGTGTACATCACCAACGACGTCTGTATCTTCCCATTCCTTCGCTTGATTCTCTGGTCCCCCTCCACGACTCTAAGGGACGCGATGGCGGACAACGGAATCTCTTCGCCGGATTTCGACTGGATGGTGAACCCCCTGAGCTGCTGAACGGTCTTTCGGTCTATCGTTCCGGGGTAGAGGCGCACGTCAAACTCCTGTCTTCCGGATCGGTAACGAGGCAGCTCCGCGCCCAGGAGTTGATAGGCAATGCTCCGCGCCGCAAACCGCGGGGAAACCCCATACCGGTGCGCCCTTTCTCTATCGATCACGATCTGTATCTCGTCATCCCCGCGCTCCTCGTCGCTCGTGATGCCCGTGACCGAGGGAATACGCCTCATCCGCATCTCGATCTCGCCTCGCAGACGATCGAGCGTCTCAAGGTCATCTCCCAGGAGGCGGACGTGCACATACCCCCGCGTCTCCCACTGGCCCCCCAAACTTCCGGTCTCAATCAGTACGTCGTGCCCCACAAACCTGGGAAACGTCTTCATCATGTCCCTGAGAACATCGTCCCGTTCTACACGACGTTCCACAGGGAGGCCGATTCGGGTTCTAAGACCCCGGTAGATCGGATCCCACCACGCGTCGCGCGCTTCCTTGTTCAGGTGAACGTAAAAGTGCAGACGCCGCAGCGCCCTTCGTCGATACCGAAACCGCACCGTTCGAATGCCATACGTCTCTCGCTTTCCATCCAGGAAATCCTCCACTTCGGCGCCCACGTCGCTCAGCTCTTTCCAGGTGAGAAACTTCGGTGCGGTGCTCCTGATACGCACCGAGTTGACCACGCCTTCCAGGACGTCAGACTTTCTCACGCGATCCATCGGATAGAACACCGCGGCGAACAGCGCCAGAACAATCAGCGTGGTGTCTTTCCGGTGGGTGAGCGACCACGCCAGCGCGCCTGCATACGCGCCTCTGATCCATCGGATCGCCTTTGGCTCTTTCTTCAAGACGGATCCGCCGAACCGACTGGCGACCATCGGGATGAAGATCAGGGCCACAAGCAGGGATCCCAGCAGGGCGGCGACAATGGGCACCCCGATCTTGGACAGGAAGAATGAGAGATCGACGTCCCTGCTCATCACCATCAAGGGCAGAAAGACCACTACGGTCGTCAGCGTGGCCATCGAGATCGCCAATCCCACCTCACTCCCTCCGCGGATAGATGCCTCGTGCGCGGGCGCCCCCTTCGTACGCATTCTCAGGATGTTTTCGACGATCACCGTCGCGTTGTCCACGACCATCCCGATCGCAACCATCAGCCCCATCATCGTCAGGAGGTTCAGAGACCAACCCATAAAGTAGATCGTGGAGACGGCGGCCATCACCGAAACCGGAATCGCCAGCGTGATCAGCGCTGTCGTTCGGACCGAGCGCAGGAAGAAAAACAGCACGAGCACGGCGAACAGACCGCCCCATAATCCTGTGTCTCGCAGGTTTCCTATCGATTCCCGGATCAGGTCACCCTGGCTGAAAAAGGTGTCGAACTTGAAGTCGGTCTCGGCCTCAATCTGCCTCAGTTCCGCCTCTATGCGATCACATACCTCCACGATGTTCGCGCCGGCCTCCCGCAGGATGCCGAGCGACAGCGCGGGCTGCCCGTCTATGCGCTGTCGGTTTTCCATCAGGGGCACGTCAAAGAAAACGTCCGCCACGTCTCTCAGCCGCACCGTTCCCTTGTGGGCGGGAATGGGAATCTCCTGGAACGCCTCCAGGCTCCCATGGCGAGCCAGCGAACGAACGTAAAGCTTCCTTCCGCCCTCCAGGACAGTCCCGCCCGACATCTCGAAGTTGTCCGCCCGGAGCGCCTCTACAAGGCCAACCGGATCTACACCCCGGGCCTGCATGCGTTCCCGATCCACCTCGATCGCGATCTCCTTTTGCGAGGCGCCCCCGATTCGAACCTGAGCCACACCGTCGATCCGCTCCAACCGATGTTGCACCTGATGCCGTACTGCGCGGTACGGGTCTGACAGACGATTCGGCAGGGAGACACCGACCGCGTGGATCTCCCGGTCCGTCTCTGGATTGTATTTGAAGACGCTGACGTTATCCCGGTATTGTTCCGGCAGTACGGTTTTCAGGCGTTCTATGCGTTCCACCAGTCTGTTGTAGGCCTCCGACATATCGGTGCCTTTTTGGAAGGACAACCAGGAATAGGTGCTGGCCGTTTCACTGTGCACGAAGAAGTCGCGAAGGCCCTTCAACGTCCTGAACTGCTCCGCCATCGGTCGCCCGATGCGTTCGTCATTTTGACGTGGCGAACTGTTCTGGGGCGTGGAAACCGAGACAAAGAGCCCGGAGACTTCCCGACCCGTCGCGAAGGCCTGCATCGGGATGCGGAAGTAGGAGACCAAGCCGACCGCCAGAACGGCCAGGAGGCACATCGTCACCGTCACCGGGCGCGTCACAGAGATGCGGGGGAGCAAGGCCCCCTTGTCTTTCGGGGATTCGTTAGCCATCTGGCCTAAAAATGTTCCGGATCAGTCAGCAGGCTCCGGAGTCCTGTAGGCGATCGGCTGGAGGCGCGACAGCACGCCCGACACGATTCGGCGCAGCGCGACCCGCAGATCGTCCAGGTAGGTATAGAAGAGCGGCACGACGAACAGTGTCAGAAACGTCGCGCAGAGCAGGCCGCCTATCATCGCGCGCCCCATCGAGGAATACGGGACGCCCATCAACTCACTGGAGCTGAGGGCCATGGGCAGCAGTCCGAAGATCGTGGTAAAGCTCGTCATCAGGATCGGCCGGAACCGGTTTGCGCCCGCTTCCCGAATCGCCTCTCCTCTGTCCAGGCCTTCGGCGCGGAGTCGATTGACCCGATCCACGAGCACAATCGCGTTGTTGACCACGACGCCGATCAGCACGATCATCCCGACTTGAGCCATCCGGTCCATCACGGTATCCGTCAGGAAGAGCGTCCAGTAGACCCCGAGGAAGGCGAACGGAATGCAGAAGAGGACCGAAAAGGGCAGGAGAAACGACTCGAACAGGACGCCCATCAACAGGAACACGAACGTGATGGCCAGAATGACGGCAAACCGCATCGTCTCTTCCGATTCCTTGAATTTCTCGAAGCGCTCCCCTTTGTTCCATCGGTAGCCCGGAGGCATCTTGAACCCCTCCATCGCCCGGTCGATCTCTTCATAAAGTCCGGCCAGATCATCTTTCTTGGCAAAGACCAGGCATCCCAGGGTGAGCTTTGATTCTCTCCTCAATATCGTCTGCTGCCCCTCTTTCACTCGAAGGCTGGCAAAGGCAGACAGCGGGATCTCCTCTCCGGATTCAGACCGGAACGTCAGCCCTTTCAGGTGCAGCATCGTCTGTCGGTCGAGCTTGTTCAGGAGGATGCGCAGATCTTTCTCCTTACCTTCAGACACGTAGCTCGGCAGCGCCACTCCTGCAAGCTGATAGTAAATGCTCGTTGCCACCCGATGCGGAGAGATCCCATACTGCTTCGCCGCCTCTCGATCGATCCTGACCTGAACCTCATCCTCCCCGCGATCCCCCTCCGCGAAGATGCCAGTGACCGACGGGATCTCCGTCAGCCTCCGCACCACCTCGATCCTGAGTCTGTCCAGCACCTCGCGATCGTCTCCCAAGAGTTCGACAGCGACGTGTGGGTCCCCAACCGCTCCCCTCTCGACGAGAAGCTGATGGCCAACGAAAGTGGGTACCTTCTCTCGAATGTCCTCGATAATCGCCTTCCGATGCATCCGGCTGTCAAGAGGATATCCGACCCACTTCCTCAACCCTCTGTAAGTCTGATGCCACCAGGCTACGCTGCCTTCCTCTTCCAAGAGGATCGTGAAGTGAATCTTCCATTTCCCCGCCGGAGAGTAGGAGAACCGAATATTCCGAACCCCATAGACTTCTCGCTTGCTTTCCAGAAACGTCTCGACTTGTGACGCGATGCCCTCGAGCTCTGCCCAGCCGAGAAACTTGGGCGGCCGATATTGTATCCGAATGGTGTTGGCCGATCCTTTCAACGAGTCCGACCGCTTGACTTTTTCCATCGGGTAGAACATCGTCGCGGAGAGGGCCAGCACGATCAACACGGCATCCTTCCGGCGGCTCAGCGCCCAGGAGAGGCCGCTCAAGTAAGCCTTTCGAGGCCTGGCAATGTAGGTTGGGTCTGGTGTCACCCGACTCCCGCCAAACCATTTTGAGGCGAGCGGGATGAAGACCAGAGCCGCAAAAAGCGATCCGATCAGTGCGAGAATTACCGGAACGCCCACTCTGGACAGAAAGAAGGAGAGATCTACGTCGCCGCTCATCACCATCAGCGGTAGGAACACAACGACCGTCGTGAGCGTGGCCGTCGTAATCGCAAGGGCGACTTCGCTTGCCCCTTTTACGGACGCATCGTGGGTGTTCTCTCCCTTCACGCGCATTCTGTAGATGTTTTCCACGACAACGATCGCATTGTCCACAACCATCCCGACCGCGACCATCAGACCCATCATCGTCAGCAGGTTGAGAGACCAATCCATAAAGTAGAGAGCTGTTACTGAAACCATCACGCAGAGAGGAATGGCCAGGGTGATCAGCGCGGTCATCCGCACGGCTCGCAAAAAAATGAACAGGACGACTGCGGCGAAAATCGCGCCCCAAAGCCCGGTATTCTGTAGATTTTGCATCGATTCCTTGATCAATCTTCCCTGGCTGAAGAACACCCCGAACTTGAATCCGATCTCGGCCTCGATCCTCTCCATTTCATTCTCAACCCTGTCGCACAACGCGACGATATCCGTTTCCGATTCCTTGTAGACCCCGATGGAAACCGTCGGACGACCGTCGAGTCGATTCACGCGAAACCGGAGTACATCCTGCGAGACGGTCGCTACGTCTTTCAGTAGTACGTCACCTTCGCGCGTCGGGATGGGCAGACTCTGAAGTTCCTCCAAGTCGCCGTAGCGGGCAAGCGAACGCACATATAGCTTCTTCCCCCCTTCGTGAACCGTGCCGCCCCCCATCGTAAAGTTGTCACCCTGAAGGTTCCGCACGAGCTCGTACGGGTTCACGCCGCGAGTGCGGAGTTTCTCCCGATCCAGCTCGATCATCACAGCCTTCCTGGGTGCACCCCAGATCTCCACCTTGGCTACACCCCGTATCCGCTCCAGCCTGGGCTGCACGAGCCGTTCCAGTTCGTGGCGCGCGTCGTCAACCTCATATGGGAAGGCGACCCCTGCCCAAAGAATCTCGCTATCGGTCTCGGGATTGTATTTCCAAACCCAGAAGTTCTCTCGGTATTCCTCTGGAATGACTCGCTTCAACTGCTCCACCCGGTCCATCAACCGGTTGTAGATCTCCGACATATCCAGACCCTTGCGGAAGACAAGCTTTGTATACGTTCCGCGTCGGTGGCTCTTGATCTCGTAGTACTCCAGCCCCTTGAGCGTTCGAAGATGCTCCACCATTGGCCTGGCGATGTCCGCATCTTTTTCGTGCGGCGTGGTGTCTGTTTGCGTGGAAGTTCCCAGGTAGAGACGTGGCGAATCCAACCCAGTGGCAAAGGCCTGGATCCGAATCCGGGAGTAGGAAACCGCGCCGAGTGCCAGAAGGCCGACGAGACACATCGTGATCGACACCGGTCGGGTCACGGAAATGCGGGGGAGCAGCGATGTGCTCTCTTTCAAATTGCGATTCGGCATGCGCATCTTTCACCCGCAGAGACTCCCGAAGCAGGGCGTCTCCGCAGCTCAATCCGCCGGCTCAGGGCCGCGGTAGGCGATCGGCTGGGGGCGCGCCAGCACGCCCGACACGGTTCGGCGCAGCGCGACCCGCAGATCGTCCCGCAGATCGAGGTAGGTATAGAAGAGCGGCACGACGAACAGTGTCAGAAACGTCGCGCAGAGCAGGCCTCCAATCATCGCGCGCCCCATCGAGGAATACGGGACGCCCATCAACTCACTGGAGCTGAGGGCCATCGGCAGCAGTCCGAAGATCGTGGTAAAGCTCGTCATCAGGATCGGCCGGAAGCGGTTGACGCCCGCCTCCAGGATCGCCGCTCCTCTGTCCAGGCCTTCGGCGCGGAGTCGATTGACCCGATCCACGAGCACAATCGCGTTGTTGACCACGACGACGATCGCGTTGTCTACGACCATCCCGATCGCGACCATCAACCCCATCATCGTCAGCAGGTTCAAGGACCAGCCCATGAAATAGAGTGCTGTGACCGCGAACATCACTGAAACCGGAATGGCCAGGGTGATCAGCGCCGTCATTCGAAGGGCCCGCAGGAAGAAGAGCAGGACAAGGGCCGCGAACAGACCGCCCCAGAGCCCCGCATCTCTCAAATTCTGGATCGAATCCCGGATCAGTTTGCCCTGGCTGTAGAAAACGTTGAATTCGAAACCGGTCTCGGCCTCGATCTGCTTCAAAGCGGACTCAACGCGGTCACAGACCTCCACGATATTGGCTCCCGACTCGCGGAATATCGCGAGTGACAAACCAGGCGCACCGTTGAGCCGGTAGCGGGCGATACGTTGTGGCGCATCATAGAAAAGCCTCGCCACCTCAGCCAGGTAGACCGGTCCGCCGCGACCGTGGACCAGAATCTGCTCAAACGCTTCCAGGCTCTCGTAACGGGCCATCGACCTCACGAACAGTTTCTTTTCGCCCTCGAAGACGTTGCCGCCGGCCATCTCGAAATTGTCCTCCCTGAGCGCCTGCACGAGGTGATAGGAACTGACGCCCCGCATCTGCATGCGCTCCCGGTCCATTTCCACCACAAGTACCCTTTGATTGGCTCCCCAGATGCGCGCCTGTGCCACACCGTCGATCCGCTCCAACAGGGGCTGCACCCGGGACTGCACGGCGGCATACCGGTCCTCGACGTGCGGGGGCACGGTCACGCCGATCCAGAGCACCTCTTCGTCCGAGTCGGGATTGTGCTTCCAGATCCGGATGTCATCCCGGTACCTCTCGGGCAGTACCGCCTTCAAATGCTCCAGCCGGTCGACCAGCCTGTTGTAGACGAGCGACATGTCCAGCCCTTTTCTGAAGTCCAGCCTGGCGTAGGTCCGCCACGTGTCGCTGGTCACCCAAAACTCGCGCAATCCCTTCAGTGTTCGCAAATGGGCCACCATCGGTTGGCCGATCAGTTCGTCCTTTTCCTGCGGCGAGGTGTTCGGCTCGGTGAAAACGTTGACCCAGATCCTCGTGCCCCTCGTGCCCGCCAGGCCTGTTACCAACGTCTTGATCGGGATCCGCACGTATGACACCACACCGATCGCCAGCAGCGCCGCGAGGCACATCGTGACCGTGACCGGGCGGGTCACGGAAATGCGGGGGAGCAGCGATGTGCGCTCTTTCAAATTGCGATTCGGCATGCGTATCTTTCACCCCCAGAGAACCCCGGAGCAGGGCCTCTCCGCAGCTTAATCCGCCGGCTCGGGGCTGCGGCGGTAGGCAATCGGCTGAGTGCGCGACAGCACGCCCGACAGGATGGAGCGCAGAGCCATTCTCAGATCATCCAGATAGGTATAGAAGAGCGGTACGACGAACAGCGTCAGAAACGTCGCGCAGAGCAGACCGCCTATCATCGCGCGCCCCATCGAGGAATACGGGACGCCCATCAGCGTACTCGAACTGAGGGCCATCGGCAGCAGTCCGAAGATCGTGGTGAAGCTCGTCATCAGGATCGGCCGGAACCGGTTGGCGCCCGCCTCCAGAATCGCCCCTCCTCTGTCCAGGCCTTCGGCGCGGAGTCGATTGACCCGATCCACGAGCACAATCGCGTTGTTGACCACGACGCCGATCAGCACGACAATTCCCACTTGAGCCATCCGGTCCATCACCGTGTCCGTCAGGTGAAGGGTCCAGTAGACACCGAGAAAAGCAAAAGGAATGCAAACGAGGACTGAAAATGGGAGGATCAAAGATTCGAACAGGATGCCCATCAGCAGGAAAACGAACGTAATCGCCAGAATAACAGCGAACGTCATCGTCTCCTCTGACTCCTTGAACTTGGTATAGCGTTCCCCTTTGTCCCACCTATACCCGGGCGGTATGTTGAACCCCTCCATCACGCGATCCATGTCCGCGTACAACCCTGCCAGGTCGGTCCTTGTCGTAAAAACTTTCAGCCGTAGCCTGATTTTCCCATCCCCGCGATAGATGCTACCCAAACCTGGAGCAACCTCGAAAGAGGCGAATGCAGACAAGGGGATCTGCTCACCCGTTTTTGACGTAAATTTGAAGCTCTTGAGCTGTTGCAAAGTCTGTCGATCCAAACGACTCAGAAAGAGCCGCACGTCAATCTCCCGCTCATCGGACCGGTAGCGAGGAAGGTTGACCCCTCCCAACTGGTAGGCGATGTTTCTTGCCACGAACCGTGAGGAGATCCCATATTTTTGGGCGCGTTCGCGATTGATGTGCACCCGGGCCTCGTTGTCCCCTCGCTGCAGGTCACTGATCATTCCCACGACCGAGGGAAGCTTCTCCGCACGTCGCTCTACTTCCTCAATCATTTCGGCAAGGGTCTCCAGATCATCCCCCCAGAGGGTGAAGTAGACAAACGGATTGGATCTCCCTCCCGACTCAATCTCCGTTTCGGTGCCCACAAACCGCGGGATGTGCTTCCTTATGTCCTCGATTACGGCCGTTCGATCCATCCTCCCGTCTACCGGATACCCGGCCGATTGACGCACGTTCTTGTAAACCTGATACCACCAGGTCTGATTTGGGTTCTCCTCCAGGAAGATCTGAAAGAAGAGGCGGTATTTGCCAAGGGTACGATAGCGAAACTGGAAAGTTCGAATACCATACGTCTCCTTTTTCCGACTTAGGAACGCCTCAACCTCCGCCCCGAGGTCGCTGATCTCCTCCCTTGTGAAGAAGGGCGGTGGTCTCATTCTGATCTTGATGTCGTTGACGATCCCGTGCATCGAGTCCGATCTCTTGATTTTCTCCATCGGATAGAGCATCGTGGCAACCAGTGCCAGCACAATCACGATCGCATCCCTCCGGTGGGTAAGCGTCCAGGCCAGTCCCCTTTCGTATTCCTTTCGAGCCCGACCGATCGAACTCGGCTCCGCTCTCAAACTGTTGCCGCCGAATTTTCTCGCGACGAGGGGAATGAACAACAGAGCCAATAGGAGAGATCCAAGCAGGGCTGCGATGACCGGCACGCCGATCTTGGAGAGGAAAAACGAAAGGTCGACCTCGCTGCTCATCAGCATGAGCGGGAGAAATACCACGATCGTCGTCAGCGTGGCCATCGTGATCGCCAGCCCGACTTCACCGGCTCCGTAGATCGAGGCCTCGCGCGGATCCCTCCCCTGAACTCTCATTCGATAGATATTCTCAACGACCACGATTGCGTTGTCCACGACCATCCCGATCGCGACCATCAGCCCCATCATCGTCAGGAGATTCAGGGTCCAGCCGATGAAATAGAGGGCCCCGATAGCGATCATCACGGAGAACGGGATGGCCAGCGTGATCAGTGCCGTCATCCGCACCGCGCGAAGGAAGAATAGCAGCACCAGGGCTGCGAACAGCCCGCCCCATAACCCGGTGTCTTCCAGGTTCTGGATCGACTCACGAATAAGTGCCCCTTGGTCGAGATAAGTCTTGAATCTGATATCGGCCTGAGCCTCAATACGTCTCAGCTCTGCCTCGACCCGCCGGCAAACGTCCGAGATGTTGGTGCGCGGCTCCCGGAAAATGCCAAGCGTGACCCCCGGCCGGCCGTCCGCTCGTAAATTCCAGTAGGCGTAAGGTACATCGTAAAACACATCGGCGACTTCGTCTACCCTTACCGTGCCCTCGTGGTTCGGGACCAGGACTCCCTTGAATGCCCCCAGGCTTCCGTACCGAGCGAGCGACCTCACATACAGCTTCTTTCCGCCTTCGTGCACGGCGCCTCCGCCCATCTCGAAGTTGTCTCTCTGGAGCGCCCGGACAAGTTTGTATGCACCCACGCCCCGTGTTCGGAGACGTTCCTGGTCGACCACGATCACAACTTCCTTTTCGTTGGCCCCCCAGACACGAACACCCGCGACCCCGTCGAGCCGCTCCAAATGCCCAAGGACGTGGGTCTTCAGATAATCGTGAGGGTCTTCGACGTGAGCGGGCAGGGAGACGCCTGTCCGGAGTACCTCCGTATCGGAGTCCTTGTCGAATTGGTAAATACTGATGTTATCCCTTACATCCTCAGGCAGAGCAGGCTTTAACCGTTCCAATGCGTCGACCACACGGACATAGGCCAGAGACATGTCGACGTCTGTCTTGAAATCGAGCGTCGTGAAAACGCCCCCGGTCGAGCTGTTCGTCCAGATCCTTCGAATCCCTTTCACGGTCTGCAGGTATTCGATCTTTTGTCGCGCGATCTGCTGGTCATTCTCTTTCGTGGAGGTGTTCTCCTGCGAGGGCACCCACACCCAAAGCGTCCTGCCCTCCAGACCGGACGCAAAGGCCTGTATCGGGACCCGCGTGTATGCCACCGCGCCGACCACCAGCAGCGCCACGAGGCACATCGTCACCGTCACCGGGCGGTTTACCGATATACTGGGGAGCAGCCCACCCTTGCTCTTCTTTGATTCGTTCATCACGTCTTTGTTATGACCGGGAGCGGTAAATAGCTGACATCATTTCCGCGTATGACAGGGGCGTATCGTGTCAACTGCATCGTGCTCTCCTTCGTAACTCCGTTCGTGTCGACTGCCCATAGGGCGAGGGATTTATCGAGAGACGAGGCTCACCTGACAGGCTGGCCCGGCCCTTCGATACACCCGCAAGACCCTTCGGTTATGATCAGCCGAACCTCTCGCTCATCGGGCACTCAGGGACACGGGGCCTTTGCACTGATCGCAGCCCCTGCACCTCTCTTCGAACCCAGCCCCGTTCGTGTCGAGTGCCCGAGCCCGGGTGTAGGGCGTCACCTATATCAGTGCTTTCCTTAATAACACTCAATCCGCCGGCTCTGGGCTGCGGTAGGCCATCGGCTGAGTGCGCGACAGCACGCCCGACAGGATGGAGCGCAGAGCCATTCTCAGATCATCCAGATAGGTATAAAAGAGCGGCACGACGAACAGTGTCAGAAAGGTCGCGCAGAGCAGGCCGCCTATCATCGCGCGCCCCATCGAGGAATACGGAACGCCCATCAACTCACTGGAACTGAGGGCCATCGGCAGCAGTCCGAAGATCGTGGTGAAGCTCGTCATCAGGATCGGCCGGAAGCGGTTGACGCCCGCCTCCAGGATCGCCTCAGTTCGATCTTTGCCCTCGGCCCTTACCCGGTTCACCCTATCCACGAGCACAATCGCGTTGTTGACCACGACGCCAATCAGCACGATCATCCCGACTTGAGCCATCCGGTCCATCACCGTGTCCGTCAGGTAAAGGGTCCAGTAGACACCGAGAAAAGCAAAAGGAATGCAAACGAGGACTGAAAATGGGAGGATCAAAGATTCGAACAGGATGCCCATCAACAGGAAAACGAACGTAATCGCCAGAATAACAGCGAACGTCATCGTCTCCTCTGACTCCTTGAACTTGGTATAGCGTTCGCTCTTGTCCCACGTGTATCCGTGCGGCATTTGGAAGCCTTCCATGGCGTCGTCGATCTCTTCATACAAGCCTTTCAGGTCATCCTTTGTCGTGAAAATCTTCAATAGCAGCCGGATCTTCCCGTTCGCCCGATACATCTTCGGCGCGCCTTTGGCTACCTCGAAAGTGGCGAACGCAGACAGAGGAATCAGTTCACCCGATTTCGAAGGGAAGGTGAAGTTCTTCAGCTGGGTCAACGTCTGGCGATCTATATCTCTCAGATAGAGCCGCACGCCGACTTCCCGTTCGTCGGAACGGTATCGAGGCAGCTTTACACCACCGAGCTGGTAGGTGATGCTCTTTGCCACGACCTGTGATGAGATCCCGTGCTTGCGAGCGCGCTCCCGGTCGACGTGCACCTGGACCTCGTTCTCTCCTCGCTCCAGATCGCTCAGAACCCCGACGACCGAGGGGATGCTCTCCACGCGAAGCTCTATCTCATCCAGCAGTTTGGCCCCAGTCTCCAGATCGTCCCCCCACAGCCTGAGGTATATATAAGGGTTGCTTCCACTTCCCGACTCGACGACGACCTGGTTTCCCACAAACCGGGGCATGGTTTTCCTCAAATCCTCGATCACGGCCTTCCGATCCATCCGGCTGTCGATCGGGGTGCCGACACGCTTTCTCACCTCTCCGTATACTTGATACCACCACGCACGATTCTCCTCCTCTTTGAGGTAGACGCGAAAGTAGAGCCGCGACGAGCCGGTTAATCGGTAGCGAAGCTGCACGGTCCGTATGCCGTAGACCTCTCTCTTGTTGTCCAGGAACGCCTCGATTTCAGCCCCCAGATTGCTGATATCCTCTCTTGTGAAAAACGGCGGTGGGGCGACTCGGATTCTGATGTCGTTGGGGTTCTCTCGCATGGAATCCGATCGTTTGATCTCTCCCATTGGATAGACCATCGTCGCAGACAGAACCAGCACGATCAGGACCGCATCTTTCCGATGCGTAAGCGTCCACTTCAGCCCCCTCTCATACACCTTTCGCGCCCGGCCGATCGAACCCGGCTCGCCGTTCGCCGTCCCGCCTCCGAATTTCTTCGCAGCGAGGGGAATGAAAAACAGCGCCATGAAGAGAGAGCCGAGCAGGGCCACGATGACCGGAAGCCCGATCCTGGAGAGCGAATGCGAAAGCTCAGCTTCGTTGCTCATCAGCATGAGCGGGAGGAAGACGACGATCGTCGTCAGCGTCGCGATCGTGATCGCCAGACCGACCTCCGTCGCACCGCGGATCGACGCCAGGTGAGGATCTTCTGCCTTGACGCGCATCCGGTAGATATTTTCTACGACCACGATCGCATTGTCGACCACCATCCCGACCGCGACCATCAGTCCCATCATCGTCAAGAGGTTCAGAGTCCAACCCATGAAATAGAGGGCGGCGACCGCGGTCATCACGCAGAACGGGATCGCCAGCGTGATCAAGGCCGTCATCCGCACGCCGCGAAGGAAGAAGAGAAGGACCAGTGCGGCAAAGATTCCACCCCATAGCCCGGTGTCTCCCAGGTTCTCAATCGACTCGCGGATGAGCTTGCCCTGGTTGAAGTAGATCCTGAACTGGATGTCGGTCTGAGCTTCGATCCTCTCCAGCTCCGCCGCCACACGCCGGGAAACCTCCACGATGTTGGTTCCGGGTTCTCTGATGACCCCGAGGCTGACCCCCGGCCGGCCGTCTATCCGGTCGTTCCAGTAGGTGAACGGCACCTCATAGAACACGTCCGCAACCTCTTCCACCCTTACCGTACCGGTGCGGTTTCGAATCGGGATGCGCTCGATCTCATCCAGGCTGCCGTAGCGTGCCACCGACCTCACGTAGAGCTTCTTGCCCCCTTCGTGCACAGCGCCGCTCCCCATCTCGAAGTTGTCGGCCCGGAGGGCCTGCACCAGCTCGTAGGCGCCCACGCCTCGTGTCTTGAGCCGTCCCTGGTCGAGCACGACCACCACCTCTTTCTCCGGGGCCCCCCAGACCTGAACGCCGGCGACCCCGTCGATCCGCTCCAGGCGATGCTGGACGTGGGCCTGTAAGTAGCCGTGGTGGTTTTCCACCTCGGCAGGGATCGAAACCCCGATCCAGAGCGTGGTTTCATCGGTGTCTTTATTGTATTTCCAGATTCCTACGTTGTCGCGGACTTCCCGAGGCAGCACAAGTTTCAAGCGCTCCACTGCATCCACAACCTGCCCATAGGCAATGGCCATGTCCACGTCGTTGCGAAATTCGAGGCGGGCGTTCGCACCCCAGATCCCACAACTCGACCATAGCAGCCGCAACCCTTTTACCGTCTGCAGGTGCTCGACCATAGGCTGCGAGATCTGCTCGTCATTCTCTCTCGGGGAACTGTTCTCTTGCGAACCCGCCCACACCCAGAGCTGCTTGGGCTCCAGGCCGGATGGGAACGCCTCCATCTGAATTCGTGTCAGGGCCACGATGCCGACCACCAGCAGCGCAACGAGGCACATCGTCACGGTCACCGGGCGGGTCACGGAGATGCGGGGAAGCAGCGCACCCTTGCTCTTCTTTGATTTGTTCATCATATCTTTGTTATGACCGGGAGCGGTAAATCGTTGACATCATTTCCGCGTATGACAGGGGCGTATCGTGTCAACTCATAGGGCGAGGGGTGTATCGAGAGACAAGGCTCACCTGACAGGCTTTCCCCCGCCCTTCGATCTGCGTGTAAATCCCGGGATTTTCCCGGCCGGAAGGGAAGGAACGCGAATTCGGGCGTAGGAGACCAGGCCCACCGCCAGCAGGGCCAAGTGGCACATCGTCACCGTCACCGGACGGGTCACGGAGATGCGGGGGAGCAAAGAAGACTTCTCGTTCATCTCATATTCCGTTATGGATCTCGAGGCACTCGCGGACGAACGCCAGATTCCGGTAGCTGTTCGAATCCAGCTCGCTGAAATCCGGGTCGGTGACCTCGAACGCGTCAGGACTCAGCGCCAGGTGCGTCTCGATGACCACGAACCCGTCGTAGCCGTCCGCGCGGAGCGCCCTGAATTGGCCGGGCCAGTCCACGATCCCCTGCTCGGCCAGCGCCCACCGGCCCGCAGCAGGATCGTAGTTTTTCACGTGCACGTGAGCGACCAGGTCCTTCAGCGTCTCGTACTCGTCCGGAAAGGGCCTTTTCGATCCGGCGCGAGCGGCGTTTCCCGGGTCCCAGCAGAGCTCGATTCGTTCGACGCCGACCTGGCGAACGATCTCGGCCGCCTCCAGGCCGGTCGCGCCCCAGCAGGCGGCTTCGTTCTCCAGGACGGGGCGACAGCCCTCGCGCCGGATGAGATCCGCCATCTCACCGACACGGTCGATCACCTCGGCGGGAACCTGCCCCCTGTCGTCCCGGTCGAAGGCGAAGCAGGAAACCATGTCCGTCCCCCAGCGCTTCGCCCACGCGCAGGCGCGCTGCAGCCCCCCGGTGAACCCGGCCTCGACCGAAGGATCATCCAGCTTACACTTGAAAAACCCGGGCGAGACCGCCGAAATAGCGAGTCCCGCATCGCACGCCCGTTTGTAGAACGTCTCCATCTCATCGTCCGCCACGGCCGGGAACCGTCCCCCCGGAAGAGAACGTAGCTCGACGTGGGTCACGCCCCATTCGGACGCCAGGGCGATCGCCCGCCCGGGACGCTTGCGGTCGATCTCATCCGTAAAAATCGAAATCTGCATACGCCGATCTCCCCATTGTTTGCTCTCTAATCGGCCGGCTCCGGACGCCTGAAGGAGACCGTCCCGGTTCGAGAGAAGGCTGAAAACAGGATGCCGCGCAGAGCCGTTCTCAGATCATCCAGGCAGGTGTAGAAGAGCGGCACGACGAACAGCGTCAGAAACGTCGCACACAGCAGTCCCCCCGCCATCGCCCGCCCCATCGAGGAATAGGGCACGCCCATCAGCGTATTCGACGTAAGCGACATCGGCACCAGCCCGAACACCGTCGTAAAGGTGGTCATCAAGATCGGACGAAACCGGTTCGTGCCCGCCTCCAGGATCGCCTCCATCCGATCCTTGCCCTCGGCACGCAGCCGATTCACCATATCGACGAGCACGATCGCGTTGTTCACCACCACCCCGATCAGGACGATGATCCCCACCTGCGCCATCCGGTCCATCACCGTTTCGGTCAAGAAGAGGGTCCAGTAGACGCCAAGAAAAGCGAACGGGATGCAGAACAGGACCGAGAACGGCAGGATCAACGACTCGAACAGCACGCCCATCAAGAGGAACACGAACGTGATGGCCAGCAACACTGCAAACTGCATCGCCTCTTCCGATTCCCTGAACTTGCCGTAACGCTCCCCTTTGTCCCAGGAGTAACCCGGAGGCATCTTGAATCCTTCCATCGCGCGGTCGATCTCTCCGTAAAGGCTGTCCAGATCTTCCTCCTTCGCAAACACCTGGCAACTCAGGACGAGCTTTCCGTCTCTCCGCAATACCGTCTTCAGCCCCCCGGTAATTTGAAGGGAGGCAAAGGCAGAAAGCGGAATCTCCTCCCCCGATTTGGACTGAAACCCAAGATCTTTAAGCTGCTGGACCGACCGACGGTCCAGCTTGTTCAGGTGAAGCCGTATGTCCATTTCCTTGTCTCTTGAGACGTATCCGGGAAGTGCCACGCCTCCGAACTGGTAGGACAGGCTCCTGGCGACTCTGTAAGGGGAGATCTCGTACGCCTGGGCCGACTCCCGATCGATCTCGATACGAACCTCATCCGAACCGCTGTCGTTCTCCGTGAAGATACCCGTGACCGAAGGGATCTCCGTCAATCTTCTCGCGACTTCGGCTCGCAGCTTGGCCAGTAGATCGCGATCGTCCCCTGCCAGCTCGATCGCGAGGTTCGGCGTTCCAATGCCCCCTCCGTCAAGGTGCACCCGGTGTCCCACGAACGTAGGCATGTGCTCCCGGATGTCTTCGACCACGGCCTTTCGATCCATCCGATCATCAAGAGGATATCCCGTCCATTTCCTGAACTCCCTGTAAGCTTGATGCCACCAGGGCACGCTCCCTTCCTCCTCCAGGAGGATCCAAAACCGCAGCTTCCCTTTTGAGCCGGGCCAGTAGGCAAACCGAATGTTCCGAATCCCGTAGACATCCCGCCGGCTGTCCAGGAACGCCTCAACCTCGCTCGCGACTTCACTCAGCTCGTCCCACTCAAGAAACCGGGGTGGACGGAGACTTAGATGAATGCTGTTGTCCACGCCTCGCATGGAATCTGACCGCTTGACCTTCTCCATGGGGTAGAGCATCGATGCAGAGAGGGCAAGCGCGATCAACACTGCATCCCTCCGGTGACGCAGCACCCAGGAAAGTCCGATGAGATAGACCCCTCTGGGCCTGTCGATAATTCTTGGATCTCGCTTTATCCGAGTCTCGGCCACCCGCTTTGCCGCAACCGGAATAAGGAGCAGAGCCACGAAAAGTGAACCGACGAGCGCGACAATCACCGGTAGACCCACGCGCGACAGAAAAAAGGAGAGATCCACGTCGCCGCTCATCACCATCAGCGGCAGGAACACGACCACCGTCGTGAGCGTGGCCGTCGTAATCGCGAGGGCGACCTCGCTGGCGCCTCGTATGGATGCGTCGTGCGAGTCCTCTCCCGTCACCCGTCTTCGGTAGATGTTCTCCACGACCACGATCGCGTTGTCCACCACCATTCCGATCGCGACCATCAGGCCCATCATCGTCAGCAGATTCAGGGACCAGTCTATGAAGTAAAGTAACGTAACCGAAATCATCACGCAGAGGGGGATGGCCAGGGTGATCAACGCCGTCATCCGAACCGCACGAAGAAAAAAGAACAGGACAATGGCGGCGAAGATCGCGCCCCACAGCCCGGTGTTCCGGAGATTCGCCATCGATTCACGGATCAGCCTCCCCTGGCTGAAAAACAGTTCAAACTTGAACCCGATTTCGTCTTCGATCTTTTTCAGCTCGGCCTCGACCTCATCACACAGTTTTACGATGTTCCCGCCCGAATCTTTGTAGACGCCGATGGCGACGCTCGGACTTCCGTCGAGTGTGTTGAACCAGAACCGCGTGGGCACGTTGGGTGAGATGGTGGCAATTTCGTTCAGCGACACGTTGCCCCGCTCCGTAGGAATGGACGCGCTCCCGATCTCCTCAACACTTTCAAAGCGTGCCAGCGACCGCACGTAGAATTTTTTTCCACCTTCACGAACGGTACCGCCCCCCATGACGAAATTGTCACCTTGAAGCGTGTGCACGAGCTCATACGGATTCACGCCGCGCGTCCGGAGCTTTTCCTGGTCCAGCTCGATCATCACCGCCGTTTCCGGGGTCCCCCTTATCGAGATGGAGGCCACACCCGGGATCCGCTCCAGCCTGGGCTGCACAAGGCGTTCCAGCTGATAACGGGCGTTCTCAACCCCTTTTGGAAGGGCGACGCCCGCGTAAAGAACCACATTATCTGTCTCGGGATTGTGTTTATAGACTCTGACGACGCTTTCGTATTCTTCCGGTAGCACGCGTTTCAACAAATCCACTCGGTCCATGAGCCGGTTGTAGACCTCTGCCATATCGAGACCTCCGCGAAAATAAAGCCGGGCGGAGGTATTGGTTTCGCCGCTCTTGACCTCGATCTTTCGCAACCCTTTGAGCGTCCGAAAATGTTCCGACATCAGCCGCCCCACCTGCTGATCTCTCTCCTGTGGCGAGGTGGCTGAGGGGATGTAAGCCCCGACGTAGATAAAGGAGGAATCCAGACCGGTGGCGAACGCCTGAATCCGAATCCGGGAATAGGAAACCAGACCCACGGCCAGCAGGGCGACCAGGCACACGGTTACCGTGACCGGGCGGGTCACGGAAATGCGCGGGAGCAGCGATGCGCCCCCGCTGAAAATGCTACGCTGCATGCAAGTCCTGCCTCAAAGGGAGGGAAGGGTTTGCCTGACGACCGTCTGCGGACGGATCCGAGACATTTCCGGGAATTTCTCTAATTAGCCTGAATAATTCATAGAAAAGGTTAGGAAAGTCACTTGTACTCTACTTTTCTTGTCGCCCAAGAAAAGGTGACAAAAGAAGGGCGCCTGCCTGCCGCGCCCAACGCGGCGCAGGCAGGCCCCTCAAACGCCGGGGAGGCTCGGGCCGTGGCGACTCAGCCTCACTGGAAACGATTGGCGCCGCGAAAGGAATGAACGCCTCCCCCCGCCTGATGCCCACTGCGGGACCCGCCCCCACGCCGCGAATTTCCATTCGCCCCCACATCCACCCCCGCACCTGGCCCCGTCCCACAGAGGGCCCGGACCCCTGGGGAGGAGGAACGCCGAAGCAGCCAGGGAGCCGAAACGCCACGGCCGCGATGACATCTGGCCCGAATCACTCGTGAAATCTGAACAATCTGCGTACATACTGGGCTCTCCAGCTATTGCACCAAAACAAAGTTTTTCAGCTCAAATTGGATCACTGATTGTTCCACATAAAATTATGAAGATTTCCTGCAAATTTATGAATTATTCAGGTTAGATGTTTTCTAGCTATTACCAGGTGGATATCCGAAAAAGCATCCGCGCAAATAAGACGCTCCAGGCGGCTACAAGAGGTAATGACTTGCCTGACGACCCTCCGCGCCCGGATCGGAGACGGTCCCGGGCATTGCTCCAACAACAAATGTAAACAGTTTTGACAAAAAAGTGCCGTTTACGCAGATTAAGGGTTATCAAACCGGCAGGTCGAAGACGGCCCTTGATCTGGAGAAACGGCACACTGGGAACGGGCAGCGGATATACGCAATCGCTTCAGGTTTTCCAAACCTCGAGGCGCTCTAACGGGGGACGCGATGCACTGCCTGCGCTCGTCTGCCCCGATAGTCATCAACAGGATGATGGGAATCGAAATGAACGAACGTGCACGTGAGCCGTCGAGTGCGGATGGGATTGCGTGGGACCTGGGCGACCTCTATGACGGGATGGACGACCCTGCGCTCCGAGCGGACCTCGAAACGGCGGAGCAGCGGGCAAACCATTTCGAGCGGAAATACAGGGGGACGGTTTTCAGTGAAGAGGGGACCCCTTCCGCGAAGCTTCTCGAGGCGCTCGCAGACTACGAAGCGATTCTGGAGCAGGTCGGGCGTGCCGTGGCCTATGTCCATCTCCTGCACGCCGCGCAGAGCGATGACCCGAAGCGGGGGGCCCTGCTGCAGTCGGTTCGGGAACGCAGCACGGCGATTCGGAAGCACCTCATCTTCTTCGAGCTTGAGTGGCTCGACGTGCCCGACGGCGCAGCGGAAGTCCTCCTGGGCAGGCCGGAGATCTCACGCTATAGACATTACCTGGAGAAGGAACGGAAGCTGCGTCCTCACCGACTTTCGGAACCCGAAGAGAAGATTCTGGATGAAAAGGCCAATACGGGATCGCGAGCGTTTGTCCGCCTGTTCGACGAAACGCTGTCCGCCGCGCGCTTCAAAGTTTCGTGCGACGGAGAGGTGAAGGAGATGAACGAGCAGCAGGTGCTCGCGCTGCTTTATCATCCCGACCGAAGTCAGCGGGCGGCGGCGTCAGAAGGATTCACCGAAGGGCTTCGCTCCTATCGTCAGCTGCTTACTTACATCTTCAACGTGGTCGTTCTGGATCACAAGGTCGACGATGGGCTTCGATCTTTTCCGACGCCGATGGCTTCGCGGAACCTCTCCAACGAGATCGATCAGGAGGTGGTGGACACGCTCCTTGCCGCAAGCGAGTCCGGGCACGACATCGTCCAGCGGTATTACAGATTCAAGGCCCGGCTTCTGGGCGTAGATCGACTGTTTGACTACGACCGCTACGCGCCGACCTTCGCAGACGCACCGTCGTACGACTGGACGCGCTGTCGACAGATCGTGGAGGCTGCGTATGCCGACTTCGATGGGCGCGCTGGCGAGATCGTTGGCGCCTTCTTCAGAAAATCGTGGATCGATGCCGATCCCCGGCTCGGGAAGCGGGGCGGGGCGTTCTGTTCCAGCACCGTTCCCTCGGTCCATCCCTATGTCCTCGTGAACTATACGGACCGTATGCGCGACGTGATGACCGTGGCCCACGAACTGGGTCACGGCATCCATCAATCGCTCGCGAGCGAAAGGGGCTATCTACAGTGCGATGCGCCGCTGACGCTTGCGGAAACCGCGAGCGTGTTCGGGGAGATGCTCGTCTTTCACCGTCTCATGGAGCTTGAAACGGATCCGGAAGTTCGGCTCAGCCTGCTCTGCGGCAAGCTGGAAGATGCTTTCGCCACGGCCTTTCGCCAGGTAGTGCTGACGCGGTTCGAGCAGAAGCTTCACGCCGCTCGGCGGGAGGAAGGGGAGCTTTCCACCGAGCGGATCGGGGATCTCTGGATGCAGGCCAACCGGCCGATGCACGGCGATGCCGTGGAACTCACGGAGAACTATTCCTTGTGGTGGATCTACATTCCCCATTTCATCCATACGCGGTTCTACTGCTATGCCTACGCCTTCGGAGAGCTTCTCGTTCTGGCGCTTTATCAGAAGTATCGAGAGGAGGGACGGGCGTTCGTTCCCCGCTACTTCAGCCTGCTGGCCGCGGGGGGGTCGGAGGTCCCGGATGTCCTGCTGAAGGAGATGGGTGTGGACATCACCGATGCCGGGTTCTTTGCGGGCGGCTTGACGGTGCTTCGGGAATTGCTGGAGGAGGCTGAGGCCTTGGGGGAGGCGCTACATAAATCCTAGGAGATACGCAGATGTCAGGTTGAGCGGGCGTTTGAGAGGCGGGGCGACGGTCTCCGCGTCCCTCTTCTACGCCCGCTCGAAAAGGGCCCGCACTTCCGCGATGATTTTCTCCTCGTTGGGAATCGTCTCGAACTCGATCGCCGGGCTGAACGGTACGGGCACGTCCATCGCCGCGATCCGGGCAACCGGGGCGTCCAGATAGTCGAAGGCCCCCTCCGTGATCGTCGCCGCGAGCTCCGCGGTGATCCCGAAATTCCTGCATCCTTCGTCCACAATCACGACGTGGCCGGTCTTGCAGGCCGAGGCGATCAGGGCTTCACGGTCGAGCGGGACCAGCGTTCTCGGATCAATCACCTCGGCGGAGACGCCTTCTTTTTCGAGTTCCTCCGCGGCGTTCAGGGCGACGTAGACCATGCTGGAGGTGGCCACGATGGTCACGTCGTCTCCTTCTCGCTTGATGTCCGCCTCGCCGAGTGGGATCGTGTAATCCTCTCGAGGCACGGGCCCCTCCTCCCGGTACATCATTTTGTCCTCGAAGACCATCACCGGGTTGTCGTCCCGGATCGCCGATTTCAACAGGCCTTTGGCGTCTCGGGGCGTAGACGGCATCGCGACTTTGAGGCCGGGAATGTGGGCGAACCAGGCGTGGAGACTCTGTGAGTGCTGCGCGGCCGAAGAACGGCCCGCGCCCATCGTGAGGTGAACGGTGAGCGGCACGGTGGCCTGACCCCCGGACATGTAGCGGATCTTGGCCGCCTGGTTGACGAGTTGATCCATCGCCAGCGTCGCGAAATCTCCAAACATGATGTCGACGACGGGACGCATTCCGGTCAGCGCCGCGCCGACGCCCGATCCGGTGAACCCGGCCTCGGAAATCGGCGTGTCCCGGACGCGCTCCGGTCCGAATTGATCCAGCAGGCCATCCAGGATCTTGAAGACCGACCCGTGGTTTCCGATGTCCTCTCCCATCATGAAGACCCGCGAGTCCCTCGTCATCTCCTCGGCCAGGGCCTCGCGAACCGCCTCTCCGAAGGTCAAGATTCGTTCTTCAGGCATGGAGATCCTCCAAAACTTCGCTTGGATCGGGCATGGGGTCGGCCGTTGCTTTCTCGACCGCCTCCTCCGCCTCGCGCTGCACCTCGTCGTCGATCGCCTTCAGCGTTTCCTCCGAGGCGGTGCCTTCGTCCACGAGCCGCTTGTGAAATTTCCGGATGCAATCGCGCTTCATCCACGCGTCGATCTCTTCCTGGTTGCGGTAATGGAGTCCTGGATCGCCCACGTGGTGGCCCCGGAAGCGGTAGGTGATGCACTCGATCATTCCCGGACCTTCTCCGGAACGCGCCCGTGCCACGGCTTCGCTTGCCGCTTCGTGAACCGCCAGCACGTCGGTGCCGTCCACCTGGCAGCTCGGGATGCCGAACGGCACCGCCCGCGCCGCGATGCTTTCTCCCGCCGTGACGCTGTTCATTGGGGTGTACTCGCCATACTGGTTGTTCTCGCACACGTAGATGACCGGAAGCTGCCAAATGGCCGCCAGGTTCATCACTTCCAACCAGACGCCCTGGTTCGCCGCGCCGTCGCCGAAGAAGCAGGCCGTCACCTGGTCCGTCCCCTGCATCTTGGCCGAAAGGGCGGCGCCGGTTGCGATGCCGAAGCTGCCGCCGACGATGCCGTTCGCCCCCAGGATCCCGAGCTTCATGTCGAAAATATGCATGGACCCACCCTTGCCTTTGCAGTAGCCGGTCGCCTTCCCCATGATTTCGGCCATCATCCGGTAGAGCTCCCCGCCCTTCGCAATACAGTGCCCGTGACCCCGGTGCGTGCTCGTAATCGAATCCTCTCTTCGAAGCGCGGAACAGACGCCGACGGCGACGGCCTCCTCGCCGATGTACAAGTGCGCCAACCCAGACATCAGGCCCCTCGTGTAGACGTTCCACGTCTGTTCCTCAAATCTGCGAATCATCGACATCCGGCGGTACATCTCGAGCAGTTTGTCCCGGTCTGATTCCATCAGATCCACCTCGGGTGACGGGTTAGTGAACGCCCTCGGTTACGAAAGGGTCTCCAAAACGGCGTCGACCTCTTTTTCCGTATTGTAGAAGTGGGGCGAAAACCTCAGCCCTCCGCCGCGCACAGCCGCGACGATCCCCCTTTCCAGCAGGCGCTCCAGCAGGGCGTGTGCGGTGAAATCGGGGTGGCGCACGGTAACAATCCCGGATTTTTCCCCGGGCCTCCGCGAGCTGACGACGTGAAATCCGTGCTCTTCGAGACCCAGGCAAAGTCGGTCGGTCAGCATCAGAACCCGGGATTCAATCGTTTCGAGACCGACCTCCTCGATCAGCTCAAAGCAGGCCTTGAGGCCGTAGATCCCCGCCGTGTTCAGTGTCCCGGATTCGAACCGACGCGCGTCCGGAAGCGGCGTCGTGTCGTAGGACAGAAAATCCATCGGGTTGACGACGTTTGCCCAACCCAGATTGACGATGCCCAGACGGCTCATCGCCCGCCGAGCGCAGTAGAAGACGCCTGCGCCCTCGAGTCCGAGCAGCCACTTGTGTCCATCCGCCGAGGCGAAATCGATTCCGGATTCGGCGGCGTTGAATTTGAGGACGCCCAGGCTCTGGATCGCGTCGACGAAAAAAAGAAGATCGCGCTGCCTGCAAAAATCGCCGATGGCCTTCAGTTCGTGTCGAAAACCGGACACGAACTGAACGGAACTGATCGAGAGGAGGCGCGTGCGTCGATCGACGGCCGCGAAGAGCCGACCTGTAGGGATGCGACCCCGCACCTCCGGGACCCGCCTGGTCTCCACGCCCCGGGACTCCAGGTTCAGCCAGGGGTAGACGTTACTCGGGAAGTCGCGATCGGCAACGACGACGTTGTCCCCCGGACGCCAGGGCAGCCCGTTCGCGACGGTCAAGATACCTTCCGTCGTGTTTTTCAGGAAGGCGATTTCCGAGGGGTCCGCGCCGATCAAGCGCGCCGCCAACGTTCTTGTCCTTCCGCAGACATTCTGCCATTCCGAGGCGCCTGCCATCCCATTCTGCGCCACATCCTCCAGCAGCCCGTTTACGGATCGGCCTACCCTGCGGGAAATGGGAGCAACTCCGGCGTGATTCATGTAGATCCACTTCCGGGTGACCGGAAAGTCTTCCCGGATGCGGTCAATATCGATCGGCATGTTCGCGGAATGCGGCTGGCGTCAGGTGACAGGTCTACTCGAGGCGGTAGTTCGGCGCCTCCTTGGTGATCGCGATGTCGTGCGCATGACTCTCCTTCACGCCCGCGGAGGTGACCTTCACGAACCGACCCCGTTGACGAAGTTCTTCGATCGACCTCGTGCCGCAGTAGCCCATGCCGGCCCTCAACCCACCCACGAGTTGGTAGATGAAGCCGGAAAGGGATCCTTTGTAAGGCACCTGGCCTTCGATGCCCTCGGGGACCAGCTTGTCCGCGTCGATATTGGACTGGAAGTATCGGTCTCTGCTGCCGCGCTGCATCGCCCCCAGCGAACCCATGCCGCGGTAGACCTTGAACGTTCGGCCCTGATAGATGACCGTCTCTCCCGGACTTTCGTCGGTGCCCGCGAAGAGGTAACCGATCATCACGGAATCGGCACCCGCGGCAATGGCCTTGGTGATGTCTCCGGACTGTGTGATGCCCCCGTCGGCGATGACCGGTACGCCCGCCTTGTCGGCAGCTTCGATGCAGTTCATGATGGCCGTGATCTGGGGAATGCCCACGCCGGCGATCACCCGGGTCGTGCAGATGGCCGAAGGCCCCATCCCGACCTTGATCCCGTCCGCCCCGGCCGATATCAGGTCCTTCGCCGCCTCAGCCGTCGCGATGTTGCCCGCGATGATGTCCACGTCGGAATACTTGGACTTGAACGTCTCCACTCCCTCGAGCACGCCTCTCGAGTGGCCGTGCGCGGAATCGATCACGATGACGTCTGCCTCGCGGTCTACCAGGGCTTCTATGCGCGCCGGGAATTCCGGACCTACGCCGACGGCCGCTCCGACACGGAGACGGCCCAGGCCATCTTTGCACGCGTTGGGGAATTGCATCCGCTTTTCGATGTCCTTGACCGTGATCAGCCCCTTCAGGATGCCCGCGTCGTCGATGACGGGGAGCTTTTCGATCCGGTTTGCCTGGAGGATTTCCTGAGCCGCTTCGAGAGAGGTCCCGAGCTTTGCCGTGACCAAACCGTCTTTGGTCATGACGTCCTTTACTTTTCGGTGCACATCCTTCTCGAAACGAAGATCTCGATTCGTGAGGATACCCACGAGTTTATTGTCGTCATCCACGATCGGCACGCCTGAAATGCGGTACTTTTTCATTAGATCCAGCGCCTCGAAAAGGTAGTCTCCAGGCTGCAGCGTCACGGGATCCACGATCATACCGCTCTCCGAGCGCTTGACTCTCTCGATCTCTTCCGCTTGGTCTTCAACCGACATGTTTCTGTGAACGATTCCGATTCCGCCCTCCTGCGCCAGGGCGATCGCCAGACGGGCTTCGGTGACCGTATCCATCGCCGCGCCGACGAGGGGGATGTTCAGACGGATTCGTCGTGTCACCCGCGTGGCCAGGTCGACATCCCTCGGCAAGACTTCGGATTTTCCTGGAACGAGCAGAATATCGTCGAATGTCAATCCTGCGTTTACGATCTTATCGGCTATTTTGTCCATGATCGAACTCCTGCGACGGCGCCAAAAGTAACGGACCCAAGCGGACGGAAGTAAAGGATGCGCGGCATCCCCTCGATTCCACTCGGCGCGGGGCTCAATTTTCCCTGTCTGCGTGCGGACACCTGTCTGCCGCCTGCCCCTGCCTTGCCGGCAGGCAGGTCGCCTGCTTCAGCCGGCGGGGACAGGCGGGCGTGAGCGGTGGGACGCCATGCAAAACACCGGTTTGACCCGGGGCCGAACCGCCACCCCGAACAATGAAAACCCCCCTGACGCGGGGGCATCAAGGGGGGTTCACATTCAGACGCTCGTTCAGCCACGAGATGGGTCGGTGGCCGCGAGCAAAGAAAGCGCCTCAGTCTTTGAAAAATCATCTCTTTGTAAGCGCCGGCGCAGATGGGCTGTTGAAATCGTGTATAAATTTAGAATATAGAATCTCGGATCCTTCCTGTCAACCGACAAATCCACAAATCCCGCAAAGTTCGGATGCGCAGACGCCAGATTCCTGTTGACAGTCCGTTTCAGGCCAATTAGTTTGCCTCGGAGCCGTTGGCCTCGTCAGGAGGCCCACCCGTTGACCATCCGCCTTTCCCTCGCTTGCTTCTGTTATCATCGTTGGCTCGATCCTGCTCGTCTGGCGTCAAGGGGAACCCCCATTCTCGATGCGCTCGTGACGCGTCGGAAGACGCGGCAAAAGAAGCGTCGACGCAAGTCGACCCGTTCACTCCCGATTCCAGAGGAAGCGCTCCAGACCGTTCTGGACACGGAAGCGCGGCGGGAGGAAATAGAGGACCGGATCGGGGAGGTCCTGATCTCTTTTCGACGCGTGTCGCGAACCGCGGCGCCCTCCCCTCATCGAGACCCGAGCCGGGATCTGGAAGGGTTGCGACGGGCCCTTCTTGTCCGCGAATCCCGTTTCAATTCCTATTTGGACGTCGTGGGGCTCCTGAGTGAGACGATCGCGCTCCTGAGTCGGGAAGTGAAGCTTCTGAGGGCGTGCGTCGAACTGCCGCGGGACGGGCCCTCGTCGAAGGAGCCCCGGATCCAGTCTGCCGCCACCGAAGATCTCCACCGCCGCGTTGAGCGGGCTGTGAAGAGAGGGGAGCAGGCCGATCTCATGCTCGATCGAATCGGAAGACGGGGGGATGAGGCGCGAAACGGGGGCTTCTAGCATCGAGCAATTCGCACCGAAAAGGGTGGCGTAACCTCAAACCATTTGGGTGTTCATTCGGACAAGCGCCTGGAAGCCACACCCTCGACCCCCAATTCCTGCAGCTCTCTCCTTAACGCCGGACCCCGTGGGACAACCCCTCCGGGGTCTTGTCGTTTCTGCCGTGTTCACAGATACTTGAGCCGCCTTCCCCCCTGACGATTCTCCGTTTCGAAGCGCTCCCGCCGCAGTGCCGGCGCAACCGTGGGGGGTTGCGTCCGGAGCCTTTCTTCCCGCAGGGATTGAAGGGACGGGAGCAGATTCTTCTGGCGGGAGAGGCGGGCCATGGAAAGCCGGTTCCTTCGCGACCTTGGAAAGTTCTCCGAAATTTCCACTTTCCCCCTGGTCACATGGAATTGAACACTGCACAATCTGAGATATAAAAATGTACTCAGCCCTCATGGGAATCTGTAGATCCAATGATGTTCATCTTGAACGGACGGCCTTCGAAGAAACAGTGAGATAAACGAACTATATCCCCCACATGCTCGGCCATCGCTTTCAGGATCGCCATTGCGTCGTACTTCTCCAATAATACGATGGAGAAAGTAGTAGGTCTTGCGAAAATTGCTTGGCCTTTTTCCATCCGATACATGAAACAATCCTTGAATTCTTCTCTTCTTTTGGACTCCGCCATATAGATTTTCCAGCCGGTATTATCGCGTACCGATAGTAGGCGCCTGTGTTTGCTTTGGCCTGCTATGTCACGCAATACTCCCAACATTTGATTCCCGTTGAAGGGTTGCAGTTTTTCGATGAAGTCCGATTGTTGCTCGTTGGTCAAATAGCGCAGCCTGCTTTTGCTCTGTCGATCAAAATCCTTCTTTGTGTCGGCAATGACAAATTGTGGCACCTTTTCGTTCAAGTCCGGCTTGTTCAGTGCTGATAATTCAAAGACCATGTAGTCAAGTGCAGCGCGTAGATCCTCTACAATGTCCACGACCAACACTCGTGGTTTTCCTGCCATTACGCTCTCTCTGGGATGGCGAAGTTGAAAATCAAAGCTCCCGGTTTCAGGATTCCATCCTCTAACCATTCCCTTCACGTACTCGTACAAGAAGTTCGTTACCTCATGATTTAAGGCATCATAATTCTCTTTGGCTCGATACAGACGTGACCAAGTATCGACCAACTGTTTGGGGGCATTATGCATCGTCATTATGCGTTCCGCTTGCTAATGGTTGGTTATTCACTGGACCGTACTTTCACCGTTCCGTGCCATGGTACGTCCGTATAAGGGATCCACAACGGCATGACGTCCTGGTCAGCACCTCCAATGACGTGCCGAGACGCGGATACCATTTGTCCGCTGGACGTCCCAATCCGCTTTTCTATCCTGCAACGCAATAAGCGGCAATGTCCGCGTTTGTCTCCTCCAGTGCGCCGTGACGAGACCTCGGTGGCGTTCCAAGGTGCATGACACGGATATTTCTGCTGTAATATCCTGTTTTTAAGTTAAAATATAGAAGATTTATCGTAAGATATCTGTAAAAAATTTTTCAAAAGTGGCTATATTGATGGTGTCTCGACCTACGGAACCTCGCCACGAAACGTCAAGGAGGCTCGCCATGAAAATCGATCCCGACCGCCTTCGCAGCCTGCGCCGGAAGAAAGGGCTGTCACGCCCGGAGCTCGAGGAACGGTCCGAAATCTCGGTGCGGACGATACAGCGCCTGGAACTGGAGCCTGATCGGTGCCGCACCTCCCGCGAAGACACTGTGAACAGGCTCGCCAAGGCCCTCGACGTCGACGCGGGCGTGCTCACCGGCGAGCTGCCGCTTCCAAAGTTCGACGAGGCCCCGGCCTCCGATCCGGAACGCGTCCAAATCGGCGCGCAGATCGCGCCGAAGGTCCGGCTCGCCTACGACCTCGCCAAACGCCGATATGGCGTCAATATCACCGACATCATCAACATGGCGCCTCTCTTCTTCGTGCTTCTCGCCGAGGGAAGTCTCGCCTGGCGGCGCGAGAAACTGGAAGAGGCGGACAGTCATTGGCAGCAAGTCTCGTCTGGGCATGGGATTTTCGGAGTTGCCCTGACAGTCGCGGAGATGGAAAGCGTGGCAGAAGAGGATTCCATCGCCAAGGCCGATCTGTTCGGTGACCATCTCGTCGATACAGACGAACATCTCGGTACAGATTACTTTGGAGGTGCGCCCTTCGATCCCGCCAAAGGCAACCCTTTTGCAAGCTACTTGTGCAAGCTGACACATGATCTCGACCTTCCCGGAATCATCGACGTTGAGGGCGACAATCTCAGGTATGGATCGTTGGAGTTCCCCGGTTACGACATCTGTCGCGACGAACTCGACCGCATCGCCAATGGTTCCTCCAACGCCAGGAGGGCTCTTGAAACCGGCTGTGCGAGGCTCTCCGGCATTCCCGGGGACCTGATGGCGGAAGAGGCCGGTGAGGAGCGCGCGGCGTGGCTCGAAGAAAAGCTGCTGGACATCTACAAAAGTAGTAAAAAACTCGCAGAGTTGGGAGCGACGTTGCCGTCTGGCGACAAGCTAAGGAAGGTGTTGGAGAACGCCTCTCAAACCAATGGCGAAAATGAGCAGGAAGGAGACAGCCAATGACGGATATCCCCTGCACCCACCATGCCGAGTCACGCCTGCAGCAACGGGGGATTCGCAAGAAGGACATCCTACTCATTATCGGATGCGGAACGCGGATTGACGACGAGACCTGGATGATGCGAAAGAAGGACGCCGACCGCGAGATCGCGTCCCGCAAGCGGGAAATCCAGAGGCTGAAGCACCTCGAGAATCGCAAGGTCGTGATGCGCGGCGGGCGCGTCATCACCGCTTATCCCTCACAGCCTGCAGATCAGAAACGCACACTACGCCGCGGCAGGCAGAAGGGGATGGCGAAATGACAACGGAATCTCGCAGCAGCTGTTGGAGCGAAAACGGCTCTGCCAACGTCGTACATTTGCCCTTGATATACTCTACTACCTGAGAGACTTCGGAGGAATAGAAATCAACACGGGGACCTGATCCAGCCGAAGATGGCCTTCCTCCACCGTGCTCTCACTCTGACGGGCCAAGTCACGAATCACCTCGCCCAGGTGCGGGCGAAGCGCTCTGCAGAGCGCTTTCCTCCGATACTTCGGAATCCGGACAACGTGATACTTGCACTTCCAAACCGTGTGACGTAGACTTTGAATGTCGTTCTTGAGCGCCTTTTCCCCCTGGGAAATTGGGCCGGGATCTCGGAAGGTGCTGCCGGAGGAGATGGTTCCGAAAAATAGCTCATCGAACCATAAGACAAAACGAGAGACCCAATAGAATGGTTGAGAACCGGGAGTCCGCTGGTGACTGCTGAAGTACCCATCCACGAAGGGCAAGTCCTGACCGGCCCGCTGTTCAGCGAGCCGATGCAGGTGGAGACCGTTCGCTCAAACGGGCCCGGCGTCTGGGTTGCGGGCCTCGTCGGTCAGCGCTCCGAGCGGTTCCGCCGGGTCACGCTCACCTCGGATGACATCTCGAACCTGACGATCGCCGACTCCGCGCTCTCCTACGACGGCGACGGGCGGCTTCTGCGTATCGGCCTCCAGGCCTATTCGCTCGGCATCGCCTACGAGTTCGACCCCTACTTCGGGCTCTCCATTTCGCGTGTGGACCCCCTGCCGCATCAGCTCGAAGCGGTCTACGAGCACCTCCTCAAGCTGCCCAGCGTGCGCTTCCTGCTTGCCGATGACGCCGGTGCGGGCAAAACCATCATGGCAGGCCTCCTGGTCCGCGAGCTCAAGCTGCGGGGCCTCATCGAGCGGGTTCTCGTCGTCTGCCCCGCCAACCTCTCGTTTCAGTGGCAGCGCGAGCTCAAAGAAAAGTTCGACGAGAAATTCCTCGTGCTCAAGGGCGGCGACATCCGCGACCAGTTCGGGGTCAACCAGTGGCTCGAGCAGAGGCAGATCATCACCTCGCTCGATCTCGCCAAGCGTACCGAGATCCTGCCCGGACTGGCGCAGGTGCACTGGGATCTGGTGATCGTTGACGAGGCGCACCGCATGTCGGCGCGCGACGAGACCCATAAGAGCCAGCGCTACCGGCTGGGGGAGCTGCTGCGCGACAGCGCCGATCACGTGCTTCTGCTGACCGCCACGCCGCACAAGGGCGATCCGCAGAACTTCACGCTGTTCCTGCAGCTGCTGGACCGGGACGCCTACGCCGACGTGAGATCCATCCGCGAGGCGATGAAACGACGGCGAGCGCCTTTCTACCTGCGTCGCACCAAGGAGGCGATGGTCTACTTCCCGGAGCCCCAGGAGGACGGAACGTGGACTGCGAAGCCGGTATTCACCAAGCGCATCCCGCGCACGGCTGCCTTCAATATCGATGGTCCCGAGCTCGAGCTCTATCAGAAGATCACGCGGTTCGTGAAGCGGCAGAGCGCCCGTGCGGCCGCGCAGGGCGACGATCCGCGGGCCCGCGCGGTCGGTTTTCTGATGTCGTTGTACCAAAGGCGCCTCGCTTCCAGTACCTACGCCATGCGGCGGTCGCTCGAGAACCGCGCCAGGCGTCTGGAGGAAGGCCTCAAGCGCGCCCGGGAGTTGGTGCGGACAGCGCCCCCGGACCTTCCCGATCCGGAAGAGCTCGATGAGCTCGAGGATGCCGAGCGCGAGCGCTTGGAGAGGATGCTGGAGGCGATCACGCTGGCCGGCAATGCCGAGCAGGTCCGTGACGAGATCGCCGAGCTCCTGGCACTTGCCGAAGAGGCGAAGGCTGTCGAAGGCGCGGGCGGCGAGGCGAAACTGGGCCATCTTCGGGAGATCATGCAGGATGAGGGATTCTTCGACCGGCGTGACCAGCAACTGCTGATCTTCACCGAGTTCAAGGATACGCTCGACCACCTGATGGAGCATTTGAAAGCCTGGGGCTTCAGCGTCGGCTGCATCCACGGGGGCATGAGGCCCGGTTCGCGCGACGAACCCGGAAGCCGGCTCTACACCGAACAGCAGTTCCGCGAGGGCGCCGTCCAGGTTCTGGTGGCCACCGAGGCGGCCGGCGAAGGCATCAACCTGCAGTGCTGCCACATCCTCTTCAACTACGACATCCCGTGGAACCCGAACCGGCTCGAACAGCGCATGGGCCGCATCCACCGCTACGGACAGCGCCGCGATTGCCTGATCTTCAACTTCGTGGCGAGCAACACCATCGAGGGACGGGTGCTCCAGCGTCTTTTATACAAGCTCCAGGAGATCCGCGATGCCCTCGATGACGACGCGGTGTTCAACGTAGTGGGAGAGGTCCTGCCGTCCGCCCACGTCGAGCGCGTGCTGCGGGACTATTACGCGGGGAAGCTGGGCGACGCCGACCTCGAAGAGCGGCTCCTGAAGGACGTGGATGAAGGCCACTTCCGGGCCATCTGCCAGACGGCTCTCGAAGGGCTGGCCGCCAAAAAGCTCAACCTGGAGATGCTCATCGAGCGCCGGGCCCGGGCGCAGGAGCGGCGCGTCGTGCCCGAGACCATCGCGCGGTTCATCAAGGAGTCCGCCGAGGATGCGGCATTGGCGTTGACGCCTGTGAGCAGCTTGGCTCATACGTTTCAGCCGGGTCGGACACCGTCCAGCCTGAAAAAGTACGAGCGCGAGGCGGGCTGGAACCGCTCGGAGCTGGCGGTCCGTTATCCGCGTCTGTCAACGGACCGCGACACGGCCGAAGAAAACAACCTCGAGTGGGTGACCCCCGGGCATCCGCTGTTCGAGGCCCTGCGCCGGCGCAGTCTCGAACTTGGTCAGGCTGCCTTCGCCAGGGGTGCCTGTTTCCATTCTCTGGCGCACGAAGCGCCGGCGCGTCTCGACTTCTACCGGGCGCGGGTCGTGGATGGTCTCGGACGGGTCATCCACGAACGGCTGTTCACTGTAGAGTTGAACAATGACGGCTCCCCCGGCCTCCGCGAGCCGGATGTCCTGGGCAACCTGACTCCCACCCCCGCACCGGATGGCTTGCCCGCTGTGGCCTCGCTTCCGGAAGACCCGGCCTGGCTGAACGAGCACGCGCTGATCCCGTTCATCGACGAGGTGCGCGCGGAACGTCTGGCCGAGGTGGAGCGCATCGGTGAGCACGTCGAGCTTTCCTTGACCGAGGTGCTGCAGCGGATCGACGAGGAGATCGGCCGCGCCGCCGAGGAGGTTAACAATGAAGTCACTGGCGCCGAGGGACGCCTCGCGCAGGCCGAAACCCGGCATGCCGAGGTGATGGCGCGGCGCGAGCACCGGCGCGAGGAACTCGAGCAGCAGCAGGCGTTGACGCTGCAGGGCGTGGAGCGGCTGGCCAGCGTGCTCGTCTTGCCCCATCCCGAACGCGAGACCCTGGATGTCCGCCGCCTGCGGCCGCATCCTGAGACCGAGATGACGGCCATGCGGGTGGTTATGGAATACGAGACCGCGCGGGGGTGCCAGGTCTACGACGTCCACGAGAAGAACCTCGGCTACGACGTGACCAGCCTCGACCCGCAGTCAGGCGAGCTGCGTCTGATTGAGGTGAAGGGTCTCGCTGCCGCCACCGGCAGTATTCTGCTTACGCCGAACGAGCGCCGCGTCGCCGAGGATCGTCCGGACTGCTTCTGGCTCTACGTGGTGACCCACTGCGCGAGCGCGCCCGAACTCCAGGAGCCGATCAAAGACCCGGCTCGCTTCCCGTGGCATGAGGTCGCCAAGGTTCAACACTACTGGCTGAACGTCAATGCTCTGAAGCAGCCGATGGAGGTCCGGGAAGACGCACCGTCGTACGGAGGACGAAACGCTTGATCCCGAATTTCACCAGAGCTTGCGCATGAGCTGCGTTAGACTGTAGACAAGGCGATGCGGCAGCGATGATTCCCACAGAGACTGCAAGCGCCTCGCCCAGGTGGATTTCCGATTGCCAAGCCGCTGCGCTCTTAAGTAGCTGATGGAGTTGAGAGAGAACGAAGGCCGCTAAGGCGGAAAGAGCAGGCGATGAAATCTGGATGCTCGGTACTCAATGACTGATCACGGATTCTCGCAGCCACTGAGGCGTCTATAAGCGTAGGAGAATTAACGCAATGCACGAAGTGAGATCAATTCAGGAGCTGTTGAGCCAGATTAGCCGCGGCGAAATCCTGCTCCCGGAGTTTCAGCGCGGCTACGTCTGGAACCGCGACCAGGTTCGGGGGCTGATGCAGTCGCTCTACCGCAGGCATCCCACCGGCCACCTGCTGATCTGGCGCACCTACAAGCCGTCTCTAGTGCGCGGTGCCGAAGCGGCGCGTGACGGCCACTCCCTGTTGCTGCTCGATGGGCAGCAGCGCCTGACGACGCTCTACGTGCTGTTCAAGGGCGAGGCGCCGCGATTCTACGAAGGCGAGTCGCTGTTTTTCGACCTGCACTTCAACATCCAGACCGAGGAGTTCCGCTTCTGGCAGAAGTTGCGGATGGAGAACAACCCGGCCTGGATCGGAGTCCACGAGTTCCTGCGCGAGGGGCTGACCGCGCTCCTCGAACGGCTCGAAACCCTCGACGAGGATCGGCGCGCGATCATCCAGCAGAACCTGGCCCGCCTGAGCCGCCTGGACAAGGTTCGCGACTACACCTACACGGTCGATCAGGTGTCCGGGGACGACTTCAGCGTTAAGGAGGTCGTGGACATCTTCAACCGGGTCAACAGCAGGGGCACGCCCCTCACGAGAGCGGACCTCGCCCTCGCGCACGTCTGCAGCATCTGGCCGGAGGCGCGGGCGGAATTGCGAGCCTTCAGCGCGGAGATGGAGAAGCACGGCTTCGACGTGGATCTCAACTTTTTGGTGCGTTGTCTGGCGGGGGTGGCCACCGGCTCGGTGGTACTCGAGGGCTCCTTTATGAGGACTCCGGCGGAGTCGTTGAAGACCGCATGGAAGAAGATGCAGCCCGCGTTCGAGCACTTGGTGGGGGTCCTGCGCCACGAGACGTTCATCGGCGGCCTCGACGACCTGCCGACCAACAACGTCCTCGTGCCAGCCACCATCTACCTGGCGCGGCATGGCGGGCGTTTCCCGACCGACGCCGTCAAGCGGCGTTTCGTCCGCTGGCTCCATCTGGCCGGTCTATGGACGCGCTATTCCGGGTCCAGCGAAACCAAGCTCCAGCAGGACGTGGCTCTGGTGGCCGGACACGACCTCGATCCGACTCACGAGCTGGAGGCGGCCATTCTGCGAGAGCGCGGCAGGGTCACGCTGGAGGCGTCGGATCTGGACCGGGCGCGCATCAACTCGGCGGTCGCTCGCCTCAGCCGCGTCGTGGCGCGAGCGTGCGACGCGCGAGACTGGTTCACCGGCATCCGCATCTACGACCATGCGGTGGGGCGGAGCCAAGGGGAGGAACGCCATTCCATCTTTCCGAGGAAGGTCTTGGAAGCGGCCGGATTCGACGACCTGAAGCGGATCAACGCGGTGGCAAACCGGGTCGTCCTCGGACAGCCTGCACCCAGGGAACATCGCCGATCGTCGCCCGCCGAATACCTGCCGGAGGTCGAGGAGCATCAGCCGGGCGCGTTGAAGGCGCAGTCGGTGCCGATGGACCGCGAGCTCTGGAAGCCCGAGCGCTTCCTCGATTTCCTGGCGGCTCGCCGGCGCCTGTTGGCGGAGGCGATGAACGCATTCATCGCAAGCTGGATTCCGGAGGCCGAGCCCGGCGCCATCGACGAGCAGGGCGTTCGGCGCCTCATGGTCGAGGGCGAGGGCGAGAACGTGGAGTTCAAGTCGAGCCTGCGCTGGGACCGGCGGGAAGAGCGGGTCAACAAGGTCCTGGAAGGCGTCATCGTCAAGACGCTGGCCGGGTTCCTGAACGGGCGGGGCGGCACGCTTCTGATCGGAGTCGATGACGCCGGCGCCGCCGTCGGACTCGCCGCCGACTATGGCACGCTCAGGAAGCATGACCGCGATGGCTTCGAGCTGCACCTGCAGGAGATCGTCGTCCGCGATCTCGGCGAAGCGGCGTTCTCGTTGTTCCTGACCGTCAACTTCCACGAGATCGACGGTGAGGACATCTGCCAGATCACCGTCGAGCCGAGCGACCATGCGAGCTACGTGGAGCATGGCGGTGAGGCAGTCTTCTATCTGAGGATCGGCAACGCGACCCGGGCGCTTCCCGTGAACGAGACAGTCAAATATGTGCAACGTCGATGGGGCGGTGCAGCGTGAGCCGGAACGGAGTACGCTCGCTAGGGCGAGTCCGATGGACGGCGAGAACTCGATTTGGGGCAGTTAGAGCAGTGATCGCTGTACTCAAATATCAAAAACGAGCATACGGCAGATGACCACCAACGCAGACGCAATTGATAGCTTCCTCGCTAAATCCGTTTTCGATCTGAATACAGAAGCACTGGGACGGGTCAGGTGCAGATCAATCAGCGCAGGGATACGGGACAAAGCTTTTCGCGAGCAGCTTGAGGCAGGTGAGCTAGATAGCCCGATACTCGTGCGCAAGTTGCTCGGCCGCATTGCTCGGCGAATAGAAAACCGGCAGGGGGAAAACGATGATAGCGAGAAAGAAACGCGGCTATCAGAGTCAGACGTTAGGCGCTTGACCGACACGGAGATTGAGTCATTTTCTCAGCAAGTCTGTGTCCACAATCCCTGGTTATTTGGAACTCGCGAAAAGGGCGATGCAGATGCCTCTGTGAAACCCAAGAAAGTGATACATTCAAAGAACAACGCAGAGCGTGATAGCGACCGTCTTGTTCGCGCGCTCAGCGTATATGTGGCAGAATCGGAAACACAGAGTGAGGAGCTGGTCAAACGGTTTCGGAAAACTGAGCTTTCTCTTCGACGTGTCGGATTGTCGATATCGGGATTGCAGAAGAATCTTGACCAGATCAACCCATCATCCAAGCCCCTCGTGGACTTACACTTAAAGGTTGAAAACACATTAAAACCTCTCGGGAACTTTACCGAACAGATATCACGCAGCATACTTGCCTCCGAGAGAATGGCAGAGATTGCCCAGGCCAATCGGCATTGGCAACACATGATTAATCAGGCTGCTACTGCTTCGTCTCGCATGGTGACTGACTTGAACCGTACACATCGCACATGGGCTCGATATTCCCAGTCGGTCCAGGATCAAGCAGCCGCCCTCGAGATTGCAGCTAAGGTGTCTTTAGGCAATATGGCTTATCGATTGACTGTTTCCGAACGCGCGTTCGCACGCACTGATGTTGCTGCCATTCGTCAGTCGATAGCATTGCCCGAGCACACGATCTTGCGATTTCGCGCCTTGAGCAATGACTTGACGACAACCTATAGGAAGTTGGCTGAGTCCCTTTCCACGTATGCAGACATCACACGCCTGCCAAAATTCGTGCTGCCAAGTGCCACGTGTGAAGTATTCATCGCCAATCACGCCGTAGATGCGCTTGGCGTATACGATGAAGGTGAATTAGATCGGGATTCGGCAGAGTTTGACTTGGTTGAGGAGGCAATTGAGGAAACCTCGAATTGCACTGCCCTTCTGAAGGTTGTTGATCCCCAACTGGCAACAATGTATACGGGAGCGCGTGATGTTGTTCGCGGGGATAATCCCGACAGAGGAAGGCATCTCTTGATTTCTCTGCGGGAGCTTCTGAATCATTTGCTGCGCAAAATTGCGCCTGATGAACGCGTCCTGACATGGATTCCTAAAGGCAGTGGCAATTGGTTACACGAAGGAAGACCGACTCGGAAGGCTCGTTTGCATTACCTTTGTCGAGAAATCGAACACGGTCCGATGGACGATTTTGTCATTTCTGACACTAAAGCGACGGTAAAGTTTATTGAAATACTCAATCGTATTCATCAGCCTGAAGTGGGATTCTCGGATAAGCAGTTGCACGCACTTCTGCATCGGACAGAGTCGTTCGTCACCTTTATCGTCCAGATTTGGATGGAATCAAGATAGTTATGCTAAACGCGCTCGAACCCGCAATTTCTGCACATTGTCCCGGCATGGGCATCCCTCGACGCTGCACCTGTAGTGGGCAAGGCGGCCGCTTTGTGTTGGACGCATTTGGTAAAGGCGGTACCCGGGGAGGAGCCACCGCAGCAGAGATAAGGAGAATTCAATGGATAGGCAGTCGGTTCGTTCCAGCAACATCCGTTCGGTCGGGTATGAGGTAGAAACCCAAATGCTGGAGTTGGAGTTTCATAGCGGTGGGGTTTACCGATACTCTGGTGTGCCGGAGGTGATCTACCGGGGCCTAATGCGAGCCGTCTCAAAGGGTTCCTATTTCCACCAAAACATCAAAGATCGGTATCCGTTCATACAGGTGGGATAACGACACAGTGCTCATTCAAAAACTCTATGTGAAGAATTTCCGGTCTATTTTAGACGAATCACTCCCCTGTGATTCCCTTACTGCATTGGTGGGACGAAACGGTTCAGGCAAGTCCTCGTTTCTGAGCGCATTAGAACTTTTCTACAACCCATCGGCTAGAATTACAGTAGAGGACTTTTATTCTGAGGACACCACCCTGGACATTGAGATCGCGGTCACATTTACTGGTCTTAACCAAGAAGCAAAAGAGTTTTTCTCCGCCTATATCGATAACGACAGCCTGACGGTTGTTCGCATCTTTTCCGACCCTCAGGCGGGGAAGTCAGGCACTTATCACGGGATGCGCCTACAGAACCCTGATTTTGTCGGCGTCAGAAACGCCGGTAGCGCTATGGATGCGAGAAAAAAATACAACGAGCTCAGACAGATGGAAAAGTATTCATCGCTGCCAACTGCTCGTTCAGCAGATGATGCGCGCACAGAATTGGCCGAGTGGGAAACCCAGAATCCTGGACAGTGTTTGCCGTTAAGAGACGATGGACAATTCTTTGGATTCACACAGGTAGCTCAGGGCTACCTGGGACGGCACACTAGATTCATACACATACCGGCAGTGCGAGATGCACTGGAAGACGCAACTGAGAGAAAAGGTTCATCCGTAACGGAGATAATGGATCTGGTAGTGCGGAATGCGCTGGCAAACCGGAAAGACCTTACGGATTTCAAACAGCGGACACAAGACCAGTACAGGGAAATCATGAACCCCCAAAAGCTCACAGAGTTGACGGACCTAGAGCGTGATCTATCTAACACCCTTCAATCCTATGTTCCGGATGCCAGCGTTCGTCTGCAATGGTCCGAGTTCGGGGACATCTCGATCCCAATGCCACTGGCAGAGGTCAAGCTTCTGGAAGATGACTATGAATCGAAAGTGGAGAAAACAGGACACGGCCTCCAAAGAGCATTCATTGTCACGATGTTACAACACCTTGTCGCTGTACGCGAGGTAGAGACCGTATCAGAAGTCGGAACCTCTACGGAAGATGCAAGTCAGGACATCAGAGCCCCTCGTTTGCCTAGCCTCGTCCTGGCGATTGAGGAACCAGAGCTATATCAGCATCCCAGTCGTCAACGCCATTTGGCATCAGTCCTCTTGAAACTTGCGACTGGCACGATTGCTGGTGTCGCCGAGAACACCCAAGTCGTATATACCACTCACTCCCCGCTGCTAGTCGGCTTGGAGCGCTTCGAACATATCCGGGTCTTACGAAAAATCACTCACGAGAATGGAAAACCGAAAACCACCCGACTCACGAGGGCAGATATGGATGTGGTAGCCGATGAGTTATGGAACGCAAAGGACTCACAGGAGGCAAAATATACGGCCGAAACACTACGTCCTCGCCTTCAGGCGATAATGACTCCCTGGATGAGCGAAGGATTCTTTGCAGATATAGTGGTGTTGGTTGAAGGCGAAGACGATCGAGCGGCAATTCTCGGGGTCGCAAAGTCAATGAGTTATGATTTCGACAGCCAGGGAGTTACAGTCATCCCTTGCTTTGGAAAGGCCAACCTCGATCGGCCTTTAGTCATTTTTCGCCAACTTGGGGTTCCTGTGTACGTTGTATGGGATAGTGACCACAACGGCAACAACGCCAAGCCAGAAAGTAATAGGTACCTTCTGCGCCTTCTTTACCAACCAGAGGAAGACTGGCCCGATTTTGTTGGGGACTCATGCGCTTGCTTCAAGGTCAAGCTGGAGAAAACGCTGGAAGACGAAGTGGGAAAGAACCTTTTTGCGCGGTCGCTCTCGGAGGCACAGGGGAAATTTGAGATAGCCAAAAGGTACCAGGCGCTTAAGAACGCCGCGGTGATTCAGCACATCATCGAAAACGCCGTTTCCAAAGGCAAGACCAGCAAGTCACTGGCGAAGATCGTCGATAGCATCATGGCCCTCAAGACTCAGCCGGAAGCCTCGGCATGATTCCCAGAGCCTGCAAACGCCTTGCCGAGGTGGATTTCCCCATTGCTGAAGTTTCCAAACACGCGGTGCGGGAGAAGTCGATTCGGCACGGGCACCCCTTGACGCTGCACCTGTGGTGGGCGCGGCGGCCGTTGGCCTCGTCGCGAGCGGTGCTGATGGCGTTGCTGCTGCCGGATCCGTGCGATGCGCACTGCCCGGAAGCGTTCAAGCAGCAAGCGCGGGAGATCCTGCGCGAGGTGCGGCAGCCGCCGGCGAATGACGCGGAGTTGCGCAAGGCGCTGCTTTGGTTCATCGCCTCGTTCGCCAACTGGGACATGGCGGCGCATCCGGTCTATCTTAGGGTGGGGCGAAACCTGGTGAAAGCGGCGCACGGCGAGGAGCCGCCTCTCGTGGTGGACCCGTTCGCGGGCGGGGGCTCGATTCCGCTGGAGGCGTTGCGGTTGGGCTGTGAGGCGTTCGCCAGCGATCTCAACCCGGTGGTGTGCCTGATTCTCAAAGTGATGCTGGAGGACATCCCGCGCCATGGGCCTGGGCTGGCCGAGGAGTTGCGCCGGGTCGGCGGCGAGATCAAGCGGCAAGCCGAGCAGGAGTTAGCCGATCTATATCCCAAGGACCCGGATGGGGCGACGCCGATTGCCTATTTGTGGGCGCGCACGGTGCGTTGCGAAGCGCCCAACTGCGGCGCGGAGATTCCGCTGATGCGTTCGTTCTGGCTGTGCAAGAAGCCCAGGCGCAAGCGGGCGTTGCGGCACCGGATCGAGCGGTTCGAGGGTGCACCGCCGAACGTCGAGTTCGAAGTGTTCGAGCCGGAGACGGATGGCGAGGTGCGCGGCGGCACGGTCACGCGCGCCAAGGCGACCTGCCTGTGCTGCGGCGTGGTGCTGCCGCCGGAGCGGGTGCGGGCGCAGCTTGCGGCCCAACGGGGCGGCGCGGATGTGATCGTCGATGCAGATGGCCGGCGGACGGGCGGGGCGCGGATGACGGCGGTGGTGACGCTCCAGCCTGGCGTGAAGGGCCGCCACTACCGGTTGCCCACTGACGCGGACTACGCGGCGGTGCGCCGGTCGCAAGCGCGGCTGGCGGACATCCTCGGCGAGTGGGAGCGGGGCGGGAAACAGGGACTTTGTCCGGTGCCGGATGAGCCGACACCTGCTGGAGGTGGTTCAGGTGCGGGGCGGGCGTTCAGTCTGCAACGCTACGGGATGCTCCAGTGGGGTGACCTGTTCACGGCGCGTCAGAAGGTGGCGTTGGTCCTTTTAAGCGAGGCGATTTCGGTAGCGTCCACAACTGAGTCCCGTAGAAGTATTCTATCCATGATCTGTACTAAGCTGTCTGACCGGTGCAATAGCCTTGTGAATTGGAGCCTTGGCGTCGAGTGTCCCAATCAACTTTTTAAGGGCAATGCGGTTCCAATGAGTTGGGATTTTGGAGAAAGTAACATCGCAAGTGACTCATCTGCGTCAATCGTACAGACACTGGGGAACATTTCTCGGAATGTGGAAGCAACGATGGTAGATGGCATTCAAGTCGGTATAACTCAGCAAGTGGACGCAACTGATCACCCGCTACCTGACCAGACAGTTGGCGTATGGTTTACCGACCCGCCCTATTACGACGCAGTACCGTATGCCGATCTTTCCGACTTCTTCTTGGTTTGGCTCAAGCGCGCACTACCGGGTCACCCGTTGCTGCGGGACCCGTTCGATCCGGACAACCCGCTCTCGCCCAAGACGTCCGAGGCCGTGCAGGATGAAACCAAGCAAGCTGGCGGCCGACCAAAGGACCGTGCATGGTTCGAGGAAACAATGGCGAAAGCCTTCGCCGAAGGCCGCCGTGTGCTAAGCGAAGACGGCGTTGGCTCCGTCGTCTTCGCTCACAAGACCACCGAGGGGTGGGAGGCGCTGCTCTCCGGCGTGATCCGCGGCGGTTGGACGATCACCGGCTCTTGGCCGATCGCCACCGAACGTTACTCACGCCTGCGCGCCCGCGAGTCTGCCGCGCTCGCCACCAGCGTTCACCTGATCTGCCGTCCGCGGTCCGAGGATGCGCCGGTTGGCGATTGGGCCGATGTGCTGCGGGAACTACCGGTCCGCGTCGGCGACTGGATTGAGCGGCTTCAGGCCGAAGGCATCCGCGGCGCCGATCTGGTGTTCGCCTGCATCGGGCCGGCACTCGAAATCTTCAGCCGCTATTGCACAGTCGAGACCGCCGACGGTCATACGGTCGGCCTGCCCGAGTACCTGGAGAAGGTCTGGGAGGTGGTCGGCCGCACGGCCCTTGAGCAAGTCCTCGGCACGGCAGAAGCGCAAGCGCGGAACGGGCTCGCGGGCGCACTGGAAGAGGATGCTCGCCTGACTGCGCTCTTCTTGTGGACGCTCCAGAGCACGGATACACGTGAAGAGAACGGTAAACCGGAACAAGAAGACGAGGAAGCCGTCGTCAAAATGGCGTCGAAGGGATTCAGCCTCCCCTTTGACGTCGTGCGCCGTTTTGCCCAACCCATGGGCATTGACCTCGACACCTGGACCGGCCACATCATCGGCCAGGAAAAGGGAGTCGTACGCCTGCTGCCTGTCGCCGAGCGGGCGGGGAAACTCTTCGGCGAGGACGGCGCTGCAGCAGTGGCCGAAAGGATCGAAAGCGACCCTAACGCCAACCTGCAGACAACGCTATTTCCAGAATTGGACCCCGCACCGAAGATCAGGAGCCGTCGCCGCGGAAAGAAGAGCATTCTCGACAGCGATGCTGAACTTCAGGCACTCGACGCCACGGCACTGGACCGGGTGCACGCGGCGATGCTATTGCAGGCCAGCGGCCACGCCAATGCGTTGCGGTCGCTGATCAGCGCCGAGCAGGATCGCGGTCCCGACTTTCTGCGGCTTGCCAACGCGCTGTCGGCCCTTTATCCTCGGGGGTGCAACGAGAAACGCCTGCTCGACGCCATGCTGTTGGCGGTGCCGAGGTAGCCGGATAGCAGACTTTATGCCGGGCGTAATACAACGTAAGTGCCGTCAACCACGGAGAGTGACATGAACACTAATTCAGAACTGCTCAAGCGCATCACCGCGCGCCCGGATGTCTTTGGCGGCAAGCCCATCATTCGCGACATGCGAATTTCAGTGGAACTCATCCTGAGTCTGCTGACACAGGGCGTAACGACGGAGGCCATTTTGGAGGATTACCCCGAACTGGAACCGGACGACATTCGCGCCTGTACCGCCTACGCGCACGCGATTATCGCCAAAGATACCCTGTCCGCTGTACCTGCCTGCGCCGATGCTCCAGGCTCGGCAGGCAGGTCGGTAGCGGAGTCGTGAAATTTCTCGTCGATCGGTGCGCCGGCCGCCGTCTGGCGGAATGGCTGCGCGGCCAGGGGCATGACGGCCGAGCTGCTTTGGCGGCATCGGCAGGCCTTGGAAATACAGGCGGTTGTCACTATCCGCGGCGAACGGGTTCGCATCTTCCAGCCACCGTCCTAATACATGTTGGAGTAGCGGCATAAACTTACGGAGGACTGAGATGACAACCGATTCCGAACTACTCCGGGGCATTGCGGTGCGCGGAAACGAGCACGCAATTTGGCAGGTATCCGCCGGCCCGGCCAACCGTTCCTGGGCCGATCAGTTCTTGAACTATGGCGTAGCGTTGATAGGTCCCGGCGATACAGGGCCCTGGTGTTCTGATCGATCTGACAAGGAGTTTAAAGGCGCGTTCGCTCGGCGTTTCGCGACCGAGCTTCGTACCGGCGACGTGCTGCTGCTTCGGATGGGCGTGTCGACCATCCTTGCGGTGGGCCTGGTCGCATCCGACTACTTGTACCTGCCGCAGTTCGACGACGTGAATGGCTGGGACCTGCAGCACGGCAGGCGCGTGCATTGGTGCCCGCTTCCCGAACCCCACGACTTCGGCGGACGTATTTTTGGCGCGCAACCACGTCGACTATCGCGCGTCCGGGTCGCCGAAATCGTCGATTTTGCAACCCGCTTCGTTCGGTCTCAGCCGACGGATTGGCAAACCGGCGCCTTGCCGAGCCTGCCGGCGGAGGAAGCGGAACTCGAAGCACCGCCGGACGCGTTACAGGAGATTGTCGCTCAAGTCCATGACCTTTATGGACTTTACTGGAATAGAGATGCCTTCGGGGAGCGGCCCATGGAGGACGAGTTGGTTGCCCATTACGTCGTTCCTTTCCTGCGTGCCCTGCGTTGGCCGGTTGAGCAGATTGCGGTAAAGTGGCGCGATATCGACGTGTGCGTGTTCTCAAAGCTGCCGAGAATCCCGGAGCATTGCCACTACGTGATCGAGGCCAAGCGATTCGGCGAGGGCGTCGACGGCGCACTCAAGCAGGCAACCGGATATGTCTCGAAGCTCAGCCTTCAGTGCGACGTGGTCGTTACGGATGGCATCCTCTATCGCATGTATGAGGCGAGTAAGGATTTCGCGCCCGTCGCTTACGGGAATCTGGCACGGCTGAAACAGTCGTCCCGGGAATTGTTTAAACGTATGCGAAAGCCGTAACCGGAGGAAAACGTGGACCCTTGGTACAGGATTGTGACGCTCCGCAGGGAAGTGCGGGAAGGGCGCTCGTTCAGCCCGGACGAGTTCGCCATCGCCCTCGAGCAGGTGGTCGCCAAGACCGCGCCCGTGGATTACCGCGATCCCGCCCAGTTCTTTTCGCGCACCTGCTTCACCCGCGCGTTGAAGGAGCATGCCGGGATGGTCCTCCGGCGACTTGACGGCAAGACCGGGAACACGGCGCCGGTCCTTACGCTGATCACCCAGTTCGGCGGCGGCAAGACGCACACCCTCACCGCGCTCTACCACTTGGCCAACGCTGGCGCGGACGTTGCGAAGCTTCCCGGCGTGGCGGATCTCCTTGACGAGGCTGGGATCGCGGAAGCTCCCGCCGCTCGAGTCGGCGTATTCGTAGGCAACGCGTGGGACCCCACGGAAGGGCGGGAGACGCCCTGGATCGATCTCGCTCGCCAACTGGCGGGCGATCAGGGTGTCGCCGCGCTTGGTGCCGAAGCCCGGACCACACCGCCGGGAACGGAATCACTGGCTAAAGTATTTGCCGCCGCAGACGCGCCCGTGCTGCTGCTGTTCGACGAGGTGCTCAACTTCGTCAACCGCCACCGTGGCATGGCCGAAAGCTTCCACGCCTTCATTCAAAACCTGACGGTCGCCGTCACCGGCACCACGCAGGCTGCGGCAGTCATCAGCCTGCCACGCAGCCAAGTCGAAATGACCGATTGGGATCAGCAGTGGCAGGAGCGGCTCACCAAGGTGGTCCGCCGCGTCGCCCGCGACCTGATCGCCAATGACGAATCCGAGATCAGCGAGGTCGTGCGCCGGCGGCTGTTCGAGGATCTCGGCAAAGGGCGTATGCGCAAGAAGGTCGCCAAGACCTACGCGGACTGGTGTTTCGAGCGTACGGCCCGCCTCCCCGCCGAATGGCTGTCGGTCGACACAGCGACGACGGAGACCAGGGCACGCGAGTTCCTGAGGGGCCGGTTCGAGGCGTGCTACCCCTTCCATCCAGCGACTCTTTCCGTCTTCCAAAGGAAGTGGCGTGCGCTCTCCCAATTTCAGCAAACCCGTGGGGCGCTTGCCCTGCTGGCGCAGTGGATTTCCTGGGCGGCCCGAGAGCATTTCAAAAAGGCGCGCACGGAGCCGTTGATCACGCTCGGATCGGCGCCGTTGGGCCTACCGGAGTTCCGCGCGGTGGTCCTGGGCCAGTTGGGAGAAGCCCGGCTCGACGTGTCCATCGAAGCCGACCTCGCCGGGCCCATGGCGCATGCTCAAGCCCTGGACGTCGACGCCCAGGGGGCTCTGCGCGACATCCACCGCCGTGTGGGTACGGCCATCCTGTTCGAGTCCTCCGGCGGGCAGGTGGACAAGGTGGCTCATCTGCCCGAACTGCGCTTCGCGCTTGGCGAGCCGGAGGTCGACACCACGACCATCGACAATGCCGCGGCAGCCCTGGAAGGGTCCGGGTTCTTCATCCGCAAGGTTGGGACCGACGGTTATCGCATCCACCACCAGGCGACGTTGAAGAAAGTCGTCAGCGACCGGCGCGCTTCGCTGGACGAGGAAGGAGAGATCAGGCCGGCAATCCGTAAGCTCGTTGAAGGCGAGTTCAGGCGTGGCGCAACCCTTCCCGCCGTCGTCTTCCCGGAGGACAGCGCCGCGGTCCAGGATTCTCCGCGCCTGGCGCTGATCGTCCTCGACCCCGAGACCGAGTGGACGCCCGTCAGCCAGGTGAGCGAGCGCATTGGCCATTGGACCACGCAACGGGGCGAGTCGCCACGGCTGTATCCGGGCTCGTTGGTCTGGTGTGCGAGAAAACCGGGACGGGAACTTCGCGAGAAGGTTGAGTTATGGCTTGCCTGGCAGCGCGTGGCGCGTGAGGTGGCCGAAGGCGTCCTTGGCGTGGAGTTCGACCGCACGGACCGTGCCGAAGTTCAAGCCAAGGTCAGGGATGCGGAGGAAGCCGCCAAGGACGAAGTTTGGGCCGGGTATCGCTTCGTCGCGCTTTCCGATACAAAGGAGCGACACGGGCTCAAGATCATCGACTTGGGGGCCGGCCACGCCAGCGCGAGCGAAACGCTCTGCGGCCGGATCGTCGCTGCATTGAAATCCGAGGCTCTGCTGAACGAAAACGTAGGCGCCGGTTACATCGACCGGCACTGGCCCCCCACGTTCGAAGACGCCGGGGCCTGGCCGCTCACGAGTCTGCGACAGAGCTTCCTCGACGGCTCGCTCACACGGTTGATCGATCCCGACGCGATCCTTCGTCGGCAGATCATCGAGTTTGTGTCAAAGGGAGAGTTCGGCTTTGCGTCCGGCGCCAAGAACGACGGTAGCTACGGTCGGCTGTGGTATGCGGAGCCGATCCGCCCGGAAGAGGTCGCGTTCGAATCGGGTCTCTTCCTGCTGACGAAGGCCAGGGCCGAAGAACTCAAAACAAGGCCCGAAGGTTCGCCATCGCCACATCCGGGACCCACGCCGGACCCAGGTCCGGAACCCGAACCAGAGCCTGAACCAAGCCCCGGTCCGGAGCCAACGCCCGGCGCTCCGAAAACAACGCTTCGTCTTGCCGGCACTGTGCCTCCCGAAGTCTGGAACCGGCTTGGAACCAAAATTCTGCCCAAGCTGAGGTCCGGGGACGACCTTACCGTGGGCATCGACTTCTCAGTGAGTGTCGGCTCGCAGCTTGCACAGAACATGGAGGCCGAACTGCAGCAGATTCTGGGTGAACTCGGCCTTGGCGGCCGGGTCCGTGTCGAGAGATCCGAGGGTAAAGGGCCCGGTCAATGACGAATGACGAGATTGCAGTTTTTTTCGAGACTGGCAAAACTCCCGAAACTTCCCCTTGACCCGGAAGGAATCATCCTCTCTCTCGGGTCTGACGGTGAGGGGTTGGGATAAGGGAGCAGGTGGGAACGGAAAAGGAACCGGAACCGGTTCTTCCCGGTTTAACAAATAGAAGGAATTTGGCTTGACACCGTTTTTGCGATTCCTTAGATTGCTGCTGTTGCGGATGACTTAAGTCAAGTCCTTTTTGTATGTTGGGACGATTGGCATGGAAAGAATCAAGGTTCATTACAGGTGGCGTTTCTGTTTGTGCGCCGCCGTCTGTCTTTCCGGTGTCAATGCGGCCGGTGCCCAGGCGGCGGACGCGCAGATGCAGGAGGCCCCCGTCGACTCGATCTCGCAGTCCAAGCGCCACCTTGGATGGGGTTACCGGTACTTTCGAAACAAGCAGTATGAGGATGCCGAAAATCAGTTCAAAAAGGCCTGGGCCTTCAACGCGAAGAACGGGAGGGCGGCGTACTACCTCGGCCGCCTTTATTACGAAACGGAGCGGTATGAAGAAGCCGCAGTCTGGATGCGCAGATCGATCGAACTGCTTCCCAGGTCGAGTAAGAACCTGAAGAATGCCTACTACTTCCTCGGGCAGATTCAGGTGATGCTGGAGAACCCGGAGGCGGCCATTCAGGCATACGAATCCCTGCTGGAGCTTTCTCCCACGCCGGAAAAAGAGATTCAATACCTTCACTCTCTCGTGACGCTGAGCGTGGAGATTGAGGACTTCGTCGCAGCGCTCGAGTATGCCCAGCGCTGGGGTGAGTTGGATCCGGGGAACCCCGAGGTCCAGGAGATGATCGGAAAGCTGCATCTGCGTACGGGGGGAGAAGAGGAGGCGATGGCGCAGTTGGAGAAGGTGCTGGAGATGAACCCGGAGGACTTCAAGACACTGAGAGCGCTGGCGGAAATGTACCACGACCGGGGGATGCTCCGGAAGGCCTTTGACGCGTATGAGAAGCTCCACGCGCAGGCCCCGGAGAACTTCCTGTATCTGGACCACCTGCTTCGCCTGGGGACGACGCTCGGGAAGCCCAAACACTTTCGAAGGCAGGTCTTGCATAAAATGCTCGATCTTCAAAAAGACAATTTGAATGTGATCGAACAGCTGGCGGACGAAACCGGCTCCCTGGCCATGGTCAATCGGGGGCTCGAGCTCCAGCCCGGCAACGGGAAATTGAATTACATGAAGGGGGAACACTACTATACCAGGTGGAAGGCAAACGCCTCCAAGCAGGACTCCGCCCGGGCGTTGCATTGGTTCGGAAGGGCCAAACGGGACCCGCAGTGGACGGGGAACGCACAGAGGATGATCGACGAGATCGATCCGCCCCTTACGGAAGAGGAAAAGAAACTGCGGGAATTCTTCAAGAAGACGAAGAAAAAGGAAGTCGATATAAAGGGTAAGAAGTAGACCATCCCGAAAGATGAGATCGTTTTCAGGGGCGGTCTTTTACCTCTGAGATTTCTTTTTCGCGGAAGTTACGTGCCCCTGTGCCCCTGTGCTCGATCGATTCCCGGAGGGAGGGACGCTGAGGCGCCACCGACAATCCACAAACCTTTAGGGGAAGCGGTATGGTTGATCTGTTCGTAAAGGGTGGGCCCTTCATGTGGCCCTTGTTGTTGATGCTTGTGTTCGGCATCGGGATTTCTCTGGAACGCCTTTGGACGCTCAGCAAGGCGTCCGTGGACATCAAGAAATTTTTCTCGGAAGTCCAGTCGGCGCTCAAGAAGCAGGGCCCGGAAGGGGCTGCGCAGGTTTGCTCCAACACCCGCGGACCGGTGGCGTCGGTGCTTCACGCCGGCCTCCTGCGACTCGACCGTGGGTTGGACCACGTGGAGAAAACGATTGAGGAATCCGGCGCCATAGAGATGGCCTTTCTGGAGAAGGGGATGGTCTGGCTTTCCACGGTTGCCAACATCGCGCCGCTGCTGGGATTTCTGGGCACGGTGAGCGGTATGATCGGGGCATTCGAGGCGATTCGGCAGGCAGGAGACGTGGAGCCCAGCATTGTGGCGGGCGGGATCTCCGAGGCGCTGATTACGACCGCCTCCGGGCTGATCATCGCGATTCCGATCCAGGCGCTGCACAACTACTTCGTGTCCAAGATCGACAAGCTCATCATCTCGATGCAGGAATGCTCGGCGCAGTTCGTGGACGAGCTCATCACGTTGGGCTACGGCGGAGAGGAAAAGGTGGCCTAGATGGCCACGAAGGCACATCTGGAACGGCGCAACCGGCCGTCGGCCGAAATCCCGACTTCCTCCATGGCGGATATCGCCTTCCTTTTGATTGTCTTTTTCCTGGTGACGACCACCATGAACCAGGACAAGGGCATCGGGATGCAGCTTCCGCCCGCGGGAGAGCAGAAAAAGATCCAGAAGAAGAACATCTGCAACGTTTGGGTCAACGCGGGCGGGCAGATTCTGATCAACCTGGAAGATGAGGTCCCGCTGAACCGGCTGCGCGGCAATATCGAGCGGCGTCTCAGCGAGAACGACAAGCTGATCGTTTCTCTGAAGGGCGACGACGAAACGCCATATGCCATCTTCGTGGATGTCCTGGACGAAATCAAGCTCGCGGGCGCCACGCGAATCTCTCTCGCCTCTCCGGAATAGCGCATCGGCCAGGAGACGACGACATGCCAGAGTTCAACCGAAAGGCATCCGTAGGCGGCACGATTCCAACAAGCTCCATGGCCGATATTGCCTTTCTCCTGCTTATTTTCTTCATGGTGACGACCGTTTTCGTACGCTACAGGGTCACCGGCATTGTGCTGCCCAAGGCGGAGAAGATCGAAGAGATCAAGACGCGGAGGCACATCTCCTATATCTGGGTGTCCGCCGATCGTCAGATCTTCATCGATGACAAGCTGGCTGACATCAAAGCTGTCGCCGGTATGTTTTACCAGCGACGCGTGGCCAATCCACGCATGATCGTGTCGCTCAAGTGCGATCGAAGGGCACCCTACGGGCTGGTCTCCAAAGTGCTTCAAGAACTTCGGAAGGCAGATGCGCTCCGCATCAACTTCGCAACCGAGCGGGAGGGCTAGGTGGCGATCGTTCGCGGAAAGAACCCCGAGGTCGACCTCAAGTTAAAATACCGCAAGGTCTTCTGGATCTGCACGACGATCTCGTTTGTGCTTCACGTGGCGACCGCAGTCATGTTCCCGACGTTCGACATCGCAGCGGCGGCTCGCAAGAAGGACCAGATCATCATCCAGATGGAGGATATCCCCGAGACGCAGCAGATCAAGCGGCCTCCCCCGCCCCCCAGGCCTGCCGAACCGATCGAGACCGAGAGTGAAGACGTGCCCGACGACGTCACGATCGAGAGCACGGACATCGATTTCGACGAGGCTTTTGTCGACCTGCCTCCGCCGCCGCCTCCCGGCGAGGCGATGGAAGACGAAATCATGGAGTTTTGGAAGGTCGAGCAGAAGCCGGTCCCGATCAAGACGGCTCCGGCTGTCTATCCCGACATCGCGCGCAAGGCGGAACTCGAAGGGAAGGTGTTCGTGCAGTTCATCGTCGGCACCGACGGGCGCGTGCGGAACGTGAGGGTCCTCAGAGGGCCGGAGATCTTCAGGAAGGCCGCCATCGACGCGGTGAGACAGTTTGTGTTCAGGCCTGCCGTCCAGAACGACAAGCCTGTGCAGGTTCAGATGGTGCAGCCGATCAGTTTCACGCTTCGCAAGTAACGTCGCGTAGAAGCTGTCCGGGAGCGAGTGGAAGGGTCGTTGCGGCGCGTGAATCGCAATGGCCCTTTGGTCTTTTCGATCCTTGACATGGCGTAAAGATTTGGCTTTATTGGGGTAGCGCAGTCCGGCCGTTTGGTTTTTATTTTTTTGTCTTATGGAGTAAGATCGATGAAAGCCACAACTCTTTGGTCCTGCAGCCTGGTGTTCGCACTGTGTGTCGGATCACCGGTCTCGGCCCAGGTGTCGCCCGAATCGGCGGAGAAATATGTTGAGGGGCAGGAGTTCTTCAAGAAACGGCTCTACCAGAAGGCGCTGGCATCGTTCGACGAGGCGATCCGCCTGGATGGCAGAAACGCCCAGGCGTATCGCGCCAAGGCGGTGACGCACAAGAAGCTCCGGGACTATCAGAAGGCCATCGAGTCGTTTCAGATGGCGATAACGATCAAGCCGGACTATGCGGCTGCCTATTACGACCTGGGACAAACCCAGTACCAGGTGCTCAAGAACTACAAGGCGGCACAGGCCAGCTTCAGGAAGGTCATCGAGATCGATCCGACCTTTGAAGATGGCAAAGCCAACGAATACCTGAAGGCTGTGTGCGTGAAACGGGGCCAAGTCTATTACAAACAAAGGAACTACAAGCTGGCGGCCGAGCATTACCTTGACGCGTGCCTGGTGGATCCCTTGGACCCACTCTCCTTCTACAACCTCGGACTGGCCCATCGAAAATCCAGGAACTACAAAGATGCCGTGGCCGCACTGACCCGGGCGATTGAGTTGGACCCACAATACGCGAAAGCGCTCAGAGCCCTGGGTGACCTTTACAGGGATACGAAGAAGAACAGTCTCGCCATCAGGACCTACCGCAAGGCGATCGACAGCGACCCCACGAATATCGCCGCGTATCGGAGCCTGTCGATCGTCTACGTCCGTACCAAACAACCCCAGAAGGCAGTGCGCATCATGCAAAGCGCGGCAAAGGTCGCTCCGGAGGACAGCAGGGCTCAGTCCGCCCTGGGCTACGCTTTCGGGCAGAACAAAGATTACCGGAACGCCATCGCGGCATACAGGCGCTCACTTCGTCTGAACGGGAACAACCCACAGGCCCACTACCGTCTCGCCGATGCCTACCTCGAGACCGAGCAGTACGAACGTGCCGTGGCGAGCGCGAGGAGGGCGCTTCGAAGCAAGTTTGATGTCCCGGCGAACGTAATCCTCGGCGATGCCTATGCGGAGATCAAGTCCAAAGGCTGGAAAGACAAGGCGATTTCGCATTACAAAAAGGGCCTGAAGGACCGCCGGTATAGAATGTACTGCGAGGACAAGATAGACAGGATCCGCAACCCGATGGGAACGGATGAAGAGGCGGTGGAAACGGAGTAAGGTTTGATCATGCGGGCGTTTTCAGAGGCGCCCGGCGAGCACCGTCGCGCGATGCCCTCCGCCATCCAATCAGCACGCCCAGCCAGTTCCAGCCCTCCAAAAGATTATCCTTATTCTATTAAAATAGTTACGACATAAATTCAGACGCACGGACCCACGCAGGACGCGATGACCGTGGCCTGCAACGGTCCGTCCACGCGGCCCGATCCGCGCTGCGCAGCCGATAGGACCGCAATCCGCCCCGCGCGTGCGGCGAACCCAGGTTGGCGCGCGTCAGCTGGAAGCTCCGCTGGGCAATTTGATGGGCGCGATATGGCGGTCGAAACGTTACATATCCTATGGACCCCGGAAGGCGCGAGCTCAGCACCGTTGGCCCAAACAGGACGGGCTGCGTTTCGCGATGCCGTTTTGAGATTGAATAACGGAAGACGGAGAACCAAAATGTTACGGTTCAGTCCAAAGACAGGATTCTTCGCGGCTCTTTTGGCCGTATGGACGTTGATATTCCCGGCCTTTGCCGCAGATCGCGCATATGTAACAGGTAGCATCGCCCATCTGGAAGGGAGCGTCAAGTACCGCTACGAAGGGAATCGAGTTTACTACGAAGTCGTAGAGGGCGAGACCGAGGCCGACGAGGAGGGTCGCTTCGAGCTGCTGTTCCATACGCCCTACCCGAGGGTGGTCTCAATAGAAATCGGCGGGAAGGAGATCGACGTCTTCATTGCGCCCGGAGACAGCATACACATTCGCGCGGATGTGAGAGACTTTTGGAATACGATTGAATACAACGGAGATTTTCTCGTCAGGCATCGAAAGACTTTCGGAACGGACCTGAAGCTCGACTACAAGAACCTCGGCTTCCCCGAGTTCCAGTCCCGGATCGACCGGAGGCGGCAGGACCGTCTCGAGCACCTGGCGCAAGGAAGGGAGGCATATCAGCTCTCGCCCGACTTTGTGGACTACATGCTGGCAGACATCCATTACGAATGGGCAAGCCTGATGGTTTACTACCCAATGAACTACCGTTTCGCGAATGGGGCTCGCAGTGAATGGGTAGGAGAGGACTATTATGATTTCGTGAAAGATGTGGATCTCGTGAATAGCGCGGCGATTGGGCAGTTGAATTACCGGATCTTTTTGCAACAGTATTTGCACACGATCGTCCGGTCGCGAATCCAAAGAGATATCTCGCGCGTAGACGCGAAAGAGAGGAAGAGGATTTCGGCTTTTCCATACAGGTATAAGGCAGCGAGGGAGGTTCTGGAAGGGGAAGTGCTCTACTGGTTCCTCGCTGGTGCGTTGGTGAGGGGGTTTCAGAGTAAGGATCAGGACGCATTTGACGCTACGCTCGAGCGATACGCGGATTTCGTAAGAGACAATCCGTATGAAGAGTTCACCGAAGTGGTGTCCCGGGCGAAGAAAAAATCGCTGGCGTTCAGACTGGGAAATCCTGCGCCAGGGTTCGTTCTGGCCGATGCGGACGGCCAAGCGCTGTCCTTGAGCGATCTCAGGGGCAAGGTCGTCTTCCTCGATTTCTGGGCAACCTGGTGTTCGCCCTGTATCGCGAACATCCCCTACACTGAGAGGATCAAGGCTGAGACCGAGGACCTCGACGTGGTCTTTGTGAACATATCGTTGGACCAGGACAGGCAGCGATGGCTGGAGACGATACAGGAGAAGGCCTTTGGCGGGATTCACCTGAATGCGGAAGCCGGTTGGAACTCCGCAGTTGCGAAGGCTTACAGCGTCAGCAGTCTGCCTTCCTATCTCCTCGTTGATAAAGAAGGCCTGATCGCCGACCACTTCGCTTCGGTTTCGGACGTCCCGTTCATCACGCAGCAGATCGTAGCCTTCGCGTCGAGACGAACGCATAAGGAAGCCGTGCAGAACCAGAACTACACCAGGCGAAACGAAATCAAACTCATTTCAGATCTAGAATATCAAGGAGAAAAGGCGCTTCAGAAGCTGGATCTCTATCTCCCTCTTGCCGAAAAGCCGGAGGGCGGGTTTCCGGCCATCATTGTGATGCACGGGGGTGGTTTCAAGGGAGGCCACAAGGCAGGGCAGCGGGAGCAACAGATCGCCCAAACGCTTTCTGAATCGGGTTACCTGACCATCAGCATCAACTACACGTTGGCGCCCTCTGGAAGGGAAGTCAACAGAACGATTCCTACGATCGTCCGGGACTGTAAGCGGGCCGTGCTGTGGTTGCGCGACGAGGGTCTGAGGTATGGTGTCAATCCTGAAAAGATCGGTGCAATTGGCGCATCCGCCGGTGGATGGCTCTCTCTTGGTTTGGGCCTGACGGACGCTGAAAAAGACTACGAGCTGGAGGGGGAAGAGAGAACCGACATCCAGGCGGTGGTCAACATGTACGGCGCGACTGATAGGTGGACCGAATCGATTTCGTCCGACGCGCCCCCGGTCCTGACGCTTCACGGCAGTGTAGACGAGATTACGCACGTCGAGTCTGCTTACCGACTAGACAAAGCTGCCAGACGCGTCGCGGCCCGTCACGACCTCGTCATTGTTAAAGACGGGCGTCACAGTTTCAGGCTGCTTTCGGACAAGTGGGACTATCGCCATGACGTCGTTCAGTTTTTCGACAGGCACCTGAGGCAGTGACGTAGGAATATCGAGTGTCGCGTGACAGTAACGATCTGACATTCGCCTCCGCTTGCCGTGGGTCCAAGCGGTTTCCTCGTCTGCTGGATCCGATGGCGAAGGTATCGCGCATCTTCTTTGAAGGCTACGGAAGAACGGTCTTCCCCAGGTAGGCTCTGAGCTTGGGCGGGACCTGCTTGCGGACCAGGGCTTTCTGCATTTTCCAGGCTGTTTCGTCGCCCGGCTTCCCCTCAAACTGCACGGTTTTCCCCTCGTAACGAGCGACTGGCTCCCCGTCGCGAAACAGGATTCGGTTTCCCGGCACTGCCGGAATACGCCGGCCGGGCGTAACGATCCCCACCAGGTTGACCGGATCGCAAGCGCTTACCGACACCAGCTCGCCCCGACGTTTCTCCCGTTTCAAAGACCGGATGACAGTGACCGCCTCGGGGAGCGCGTACTGCTCCCCCCACCGCTCCACGAACCGGCCTCCCCGGACCTCGCCCCGGTCCTCCATTCGCCGCAACGCCCGGACCAGGTCGCGCCAGGGAGGGATGCCGTTCTCCCGCGTGAGGACCCGTCTGAAGACGACCCCGTAGCGTTTCAGCAGAATCCTTGCGCACTGCTCGATATCGATCTCCTCTTCCAATCCGGGTCGGATCGCAGACCACCTGCCGGCCAGCGCCATTCCGAAGACCGGCGACCGGTGCCTCCGAGACCTCACCTTGTATTTCTCCGGTATCAGAAGCGCGCGCAGCCCCGAAAAGCTGTCACACGTCAGCATCCCGGCTGCGACCAGTTCGGCAATCGCGCCTTCAACTTCGCTCTGAAGCATGCTCGACCGGGCGAGGATGTCGTGAAAGAAGAGCGCGCCGTCCGCTTTGAGGAACGCCAGGACCTTCTGAGCGGATGGGGTGAGAACCGGCGTGGAGGACGCCGACGCGCGGAGCGGCCAGGCCGGGACCGGGGCTCGATTCGCCAAGGTGATCGGCGTGGTCCGGATGGGCGTGTTTGCCGCCTTGGCGTTCTGAGCCCTGAAATACCTGCCCCACATGGTTTTGCCGGACAGACAACAGCTATCCAGCCACGTGTGGTCGTAGTCTTTGACGCGCGAGGGCAGGATATCGCCCTCCCAGGCGATGGCGGGACAGGTATAGCCGTCGAGCTGGTCCAGGATTTCGTTGAGCGCCTCAGGCCCTTCCTTTCGCGTGCCTTCCGTCAGGCTGTGCCACCTCAAAAGAAACCGCAGGAAATCGGAGCAGGAAATCGGCTGGATGGCCCGTCGCAGCTTTTCCAGCGTGTAGCGGTGAATGCGGGCGAGGAGACGGCGCTCACACCACTCCGTCTCGGCATCGGAAGGCGTGTCGGGAGAGAACTGTCCCCGGATCACAACACCCTCGGACTCCAGGGCGTGAAGCGCCAGGTGGATCCTGCTTTCAGGGAGGCCCATATCGCGCGCCATTCTGGACGCCGTGGTCGGGCCGAGCAACCCGACCCTGCCCCTTATCAGGTCGGTCAGGGCTTCTTCAGCGCTGTCCGACGGAAACGCCCGGATGGAATCGGGAACCTTCGTGGCGGCGGATGCGATCCGTTCTCCGTAGAGGACCTCGAATTGCGGAGTCCTCTCAACGGCGATCCAGAGCTTCAGGCCGTCCTTCAAGCTCACGGGCAGGGTCTGCCCGGACGCCGTGAGAGACGCCAACAAAGGAAGCCAGGCGCCCCGTTCGCTCTCCAGGCATTCGCTGTCGGTCAAGAATCCGTGCACGACCAGGACATCGTAAAGCTCGTCCGCATCACCCACGACCGGCCAGGCCTCCTGCTTCACCGATTGGATCGCACCTTTCTCCAGCTTGCCCAGGCCCTTGGCGTCCCGGGGGTCGAGCCACCGGCGGGTTCTGACCGCCTGGACCCGGCGTTCTTCCAACGGCGCGCCGTCCAGAAAGGCATACGGCCTCGCGTTCAGGATGCTTTCAGCCATCGGGGAGGGTTCTCGCAGATCCCGAGCCGACACGTCGACTTCCCCCGTGCGAATCCTGCCGAGAAGGTCCTCCAATGCATCGATGTCCATCGCCTCGTGGAGGCAGTCGTGAATCGTCTGATCGACCAGCGGGTGGTCGGGCACTTCCCGGTCGCCCGGGATGTTTTCGAGGCAGGCCAGCTGGTCCGGAAAGACCAGGGCGAGCAGATCCTCTGCATCGGAGCGCTGAATCTGAGGCGGCACCCGCTCTCCCGCCCTTCGCCTCAGCACAGCCAGCGCCGTCGATGCGTTCCAGCGCCAGCGCACCTGGAACATGGGCGCGTCCAGGAGGGCCTGCACCAGAACCTCGCGGACCGTGCGGGCATTCAGGTAGTCTATCACTTCGGCCAGGGGGAAGCTGTGGGTCGGCCCGAGGGAGAGGACCAGACTCTCTTCGTTGGCCGCCGCCTGCAGTTCGAAATTGAACTTGCGACAGAACCGTTTTCTGAGGGCGAGGCCCCAGGCCCGGTTCAACCGGTTTCCGAAGACCGAATGAATGACGAGATGCTGGTCTCCCACGTCATCGAAAAAACGCTCCAAAACGATCCGGTTCCGGGATGGAACGCAGCCCAGGGAGGCTTTGGAAGCGGCCAGGTAAGTGACGACCTGATCCGCAGCCCCCTCGCTCGTACCCACTTGGTCGCGCAGCCACGCCACGGCATCCTGCTTCCATTCGTCCGACGCATTTCGATCCGATTCCTCCAGGTCGACTCTCGCGGCGACGGCTTCACGGATGCGGGAGACCGACGCCGACAGCTCGGCCGACCTGCCGGGCGCTTCTCCGAGCCAGAACGGCATCGTCGGGGGCAGGCCCTCCGCGTCCTCGACGCGGAGCTTTCCCGTCTCCACCTTGAGGATCCGCCACGAGGTGTTGCCAAGCTGGAAGATGTCGCCCGGGATGCTTTCCACGGCGAAGTCTTCGTGGACCGTGCCAACCTGAACACCCGACGGTTCGAGGCGCACGTCGTAGTCGAACTGGTCGGGGATCGTGCCTCCCGATATCGTGGCGATGAGGCGTGCGCCTTTCCTGGCCCTTAAGACCTTGGTGACCGGATTGAAGTGGAGGTAGGCCCTTCGCGTGCCCCTCCGGAACGTGAATCCGTCGACCAGCATCTGGATGACGCTGTTGAACGCCGCCCTGCTCAAGTTGCGATAGACGAACGACTTCCGGACGATGTCATAGAGCGCGTCTGTCGTGCAGGCCTCGCACGCGACCTCTGCCACGATCTGCTGGGCAAGGACGTCGAGCGGGTTCTCGGGAACGGGGAGCTGATCCAGCTCACCCCTTCGGACGCTGTCCAGCAGCGCAACCGCTTCGACCAGTTCGTCTTTGGTCAACGGAAAAAGCTTTCCCTTTGGGGTTCCCGAGAGGGTATGGCCGGAACGGCCCACGCGCTGGATCAGTGCAGCGATCGACTTCGGGGACCCGATCTGAACCACCAGATCGATCGATCCCACGTCGATGCCCAGTTCGAGGGAGGCAGTGGCCACCAGGGCCCTCAGGGCGCCGCACTTGAGCCTCGTCTCTGCATCCAGCCGTTTCTCCCTGGACATGCTCCCGTGGTGCGCGGAAACGATTTCGGGACCCAGCCGTGCCGTCAGATGATGCGACAGACGCTCGGCCATCGCCCGGGTCGGGACGAAAATCAGTGTGGTCTGATGGCCGTAGATGGCGTTTTCCAGCTTCTCGTGGATCTCCTCCCAGACTTCGTGCGCCATCACCGCGGTGAGCGGGGACCCTGGCAGCTCGATTTCAAGCGCCAGCTCACGTCGATGGCCGACGTTCAGGATGTCGCAGGCGGTTGCGCCTCCGGTCAGAAAATCGGCCATCCGCTCAATCGGCTTCTGAGTGGCGGAGATGCCGATGCGGTGGAGCGGCGTTCGGCTGAGGCGCGCGAGTCGCTCGACGGAGAGCGAAAGGTGGGCGCCGCGCTTGTTTCCGGCAATGGCGTGGATCTCATCGACGATCAGCGTGCCTGCGCCGCTCAGCATCTCCCGCCCACGCCTGCTTGTGAGGAGAAGATAGAGGGATTCAGGCGTAGTCACCAGGATGTGAGGCGGGGTCCGGGTCATTTGGGTCCGTTCCCGGGTGGGCGTATCTCCGGTCCGAACCCGGGCGCGCACGTCAGCGTCGGGCCGCCCTTGTCCAGCCAGAAGGGCCTTGATGCCGTCGAGCGGAACCTGCAGATTGCGATGAATGTCGTTGCTGAGCGCCTTCAACGGAGAGACATAGACGACCTGCGTTCGGTCCTCCAGGGTGCCATCCAGGCTCCGTTCAAACAGGTCGTTCAAGACCGACAGAAAGGCCGCGAGCGTTTTCCCGGATCCGGTGGGCGCGGACATAAGAACATCCCTCTTTTCCAGTATTTTTGGCCACGCCAAAGACTGGATCTCGGACGGACTGGAAAAGCTCTTATTAAACCATTGTCGAACAACAGGATGGAAGCTTTTTAAGGACATGCAGGTTCCCGATCGTGCATGTGGAGCGGGAGTAGAACCGAACGTGGCCGAGGCGGACGGGCCGTTCACGTATCGACGATGTGCGGGGTGACGATTCGGTTCAGGCGTCAAACGCCGAGCCTGGCGCGGCGTCTCACCGCTTCTCCGCGCGTCAGCTACGCCTTATTTCGCACGGCCCGAGCGCCGCCCGCGCCGTTTCGGAGGGTGTCCAGGACCCGGAAGTAGCCTGGAAACGTCTTCTTGACACAGGCCGGATCCCGAATCACGACGCCCGGCGCGGCCAGTCCGACGAGTGCCATGCTCATGGCCATCCGGTGATCGTTGTAGGTGTCGACCTCGGCCGGGCGGATTCGGTCCGCCGGGTAGACGGTGAGACCGTCGGGCCTCACATCCACCCGCAGGCCGAGTTTCTGAAGTTCGGCCGACAGCGCCGCGATCCTGTCCGTCTCCTTGATCCGGAGGTTGGCCACGTTGTGAATGCTGACCGGACCTGAAGCGAACGGCGCGATGGCGCACAGGGCGGGGACCGTGTCGGGCATAAGGTTGAGGTCGACCTCTGTTCCCGAAAGTTGTGTCGGACCGCAGACTTGTATACCGGCGTGGGTATAGGAGACGCGACAGCCCATCTTCTCCAGGATTCTGACGAATTCGACATCACCCTGGGCAGAGCTCTTCCTCAGGCCGAGGACCTGGACCCGACCGCCCGTGAGCGCGGCGGCGGCAAAGAAATAGGATGCGTTTGAGGCATCCGGCTCGACCGTGTAACGCCCAGGGGCGTAGCACTGACCGGAAGCGACCTGGAAACGCTCGTAGTTATCGTTGACGACCCGGGTGCCGAATGCGTGCATGATTTCCAGCGTCATGTCGACATACGGCCGAGAGTTAAGGTTGCCCTTTACTTGGATTTCGACGTCGTTTGCGGCGTAGGGTGCAGCCAGGAGGATGGCGGTGAGGTACTGGCTGCTTCTCGATCCGACGACCGACGTGCGCCCTCCCTCGATCCCGGAGGCGTGAACGACGACGGGCAGACAGCCGTTGCCCGCTTTGCTCTGGACGGCGACGCCGAGCGTACTCAGGGCGTCCAACAGGTCCTGAATGGGTCGCTGCCGCATGCGGGGCACGCCGTCCAGCGTATAGGTGCCCTGACCCAGGCCGAGGGCAGCCGTGAGAAAACGGGCCGTGGTTCCGGAGTTTCCGACGAAGAGATCGGCCCGCGAGGCGGGAAAATACCCGCCCGTTCCTTCAACCCGGAAGGTTGCACCCTCCGCCCGGATGTCGACGTTCAGCGCCTTCAGGGCCTCGGCCATGAGGTGGGTGTCTTCGCTCCGCAGGGCCCGCGAGATCTCCGATTTCCCGTCGGCAAGGGCGGCGATGATCAGGGCGCGATTGGTGTAACTCTTCGAGCCCGGTAGGACCACATCAGCGTCAACAGGGCCACGAAGCGGCTCGATTTCGAGTTTTTCTTGGGCCATCGGTTCAAAGGTATGCCAAAAGGACGGGGAGTTCAAGGCCATTCGGCCGGAAATCCCGACGATCCGAGCCGGCCGATCCGAGTACGGAAAAGGGGCGGTAACCCAAAAAAGGGCCCTCAGGCATCGCGCATCCTTCCTTTGAAAAAAGGGTGCCTCCAATGCCGTTACCCGTGTGCGCCCCGGCAGGTGTTTCGAGGCGCCTTCAGCAGTTGTGGCAGTCGCGATAAAAAAATGTTGCCGAACCTTCAGTTATTTCGAGCTTTATCCTTGCCTGTCAATCTGTCGCTTGACCTGGAGTCGGGCAAAAGACTAGATTAAAAACCGGACGTACTAGGGAGAGCACTATATTGTTGACGCCATACCCCCAGGCTCGGACACTCGACACGAACGGGGCCAGGTTCGAAGAGAAGGGTCTCGCGGGTGTATCGAAGGCCGCGGGAAAGCCTGTCAGGTGAGCCTCGTCTCTCGATAAACCCCTCGCCCTATGGGCCCGGGGCACTCGACACGAACGGAGTGACCAAGGAGAGCACGATACGGCTGACACGATACGCCCCTGTAATACGCCGAAATGATGTCAACGATTTACCGCTCCCGGTAATATCCTTACCGCGACGGCCTCCCCTTCCCCGAAACGCTCCCCCGTTTCCTGATTTTCACTGAATCGAATCGTCTGCCAGAGTCTGCAGCCGCGCCACCCTGAAGGAGGGGCGATCTGATGTCCGATTTCGTTCATCTCCACAGTCATACGATGTACAGCCTGCTGGACGGCGGATGTCGGATCCCCGAGATCGCCGACCTGGCTGCCGAGGAAGGCATGCCCGCGGTGGCGATTACGGATCACGGCAACCTCTTCGGAGCGGTCGAGTTTTACCAGCAGATGCATCGGGTCGGCGTGAAGCCGATTATCGGCTGTGAGGTCTATTGTGCGATCGAAAGCCGTTTTTCTCGACAGGCTGCGCGCGGCATCAAGAGTGGCGCCAACCATCTCGTGCTGCTTGCCAAGGACACAACCGGCTACAAGAACCTGGTCCGACTGGTGTCCGCAGGATACCTGGAAGGGTTTTACTACACGCCCAGGATAGACAAGGCCCTCTTGAGGGAGCATTCGGATGGGCTGATCTGTCTGTCGGCCTGTCTGAGCGGCGAGATCCCCCATCTGATCGAACGAGAAGGCGTCAAGGCCGCGCGGGAAGCGGTCGCGTGGTATCAGGACGGTTTCGGAGAAGATTTCTATCTGGAGATCCAGCGACACGGGATCGATCGCGAAGAAAGCGTGAACGCGGGTCTTCAACAGCTTCACCGGGAGACGGGTGTGCCCCTGGTCGCCACGAACGATTCACACTTCCTGAAGGCCGACGGACACGATTCGCACGCCATCCTCGTGGCGATCCAAACCGGAAAGACGCTGAAAGATCCGGACCGTATGTGCTATCCCGAGGAGATCTACTTCAAGTCCGGAACAGAAATGCAAGCCCTTTTCAAGGATCTGCCGAACGCCCTGGAGACGACGCTGGAGATCGCGGAGAAGTGCAGTGAGGAGATCACGTTCGGCGGGGAACAGAAAATGCCGTCATTTCCCATGCCGCCGGACTACACGGATCCGGGTTCATACCTGACGGACCTGGCCCGGAAGGGGCTCGAAAAACGATACGAACGGATCGATGACACGCTCAGACGTCGGGTCGCGTATGAATTGGACGTCATCAAGTCGATGGGGTATGCGGACTACTATCTCATCGTCTGGGACTACGTCCGTTTCGCGAAAGCGTCGGGGATCGCGGTCGGTCCGGGTCGCGGCTCCGGGGCGGGCAGTCTCGTCGCTTACGTGCTGGAGATCACCGACGTCGACCCGATCAAATACAACCTGCTCTTCGAGCGCATGCTCAATCCGGAGCGGGTAAGCATGCCCGACTTCGACGTCGATTTCTCAGACAAGGATCGAGACAAGGTCATTCGATATGTGAGTCAGAAATATGGCGAGAAAAACGTCTGTCAGGTCATTACTTTCGGAACGATGGGGGCGAAGGCGGCCATCCGCGACGTCGGCCGGGTGCTGGATATGCCCTTCCCGGAGGTGGACCGGATCGCCAAGCTCGTCCCGAATGAGCTGAAGATGACGCTCGACCGAGCCATCCAGCAGGTCCCGGAGCTCAAGAAAGCGGCCGAATCGGAGGATGAGAAGGGAAACCTGCTGAAGCACGCACGCAACCTGGAGGGCTTGGCCCGGCACGCCTCGGTGCACGCGGCTGCGGTGATTATCGCGCCCGGCGAGCTCACGAATTTTGTTCCGCTTTACCGGTCGCCGAGGGATGGAAAGGTGACCTCCCAGTATGACGGCGAATCGTGTGGCGAACTCGGACTGCTGAAAATGGACTTTCTGGGGCTCAAAGAGCTGAGTCTGGCGGACGAAGCGGTTGCGCGAATCCGCGAGCGGAATCCGGAGTTCGACCTCCAAAGGATACCCGAGGACGATCAGGAGACGTTCGACCTCTTCAGCAAAGCGCATACGGTCGGCGTGTTCCAGTTCGAGAGCTCGGGCATGCGGGACTATCTCAGACAGTTCAAGCCGGATTGCATCGAAGAGCTCATCGCCATGAACGCCCTCTACCGGCCGGGCCCCATGGAACGGATACCGAGCTATATAAAGAGAAAACACGGACGGGAAGAGGTGACCTACGACCACCCCTGTTTGAAGCCGATCTTACGCGAAACGTACGGGATTCTGGTCTACCAGGAGCAAGTGATGCAGGCAGTGCAGGCGCTCGCCGGGTTTTCGCTTGGGCAGGCCGATATCCTGCGGCTGGCGATGGGGAAGAAAAAGCCGAAGGAGATGGAGGAGCAGCGGGAAGGATTCATTCGTGGCTGTCAAGAGAACGGCGTGGCGCTCAGGCTCGCGGAAAAGATCTTCGCGGAAATCGAGGATTTCGCGAGTTACGCCTTCGCGAAGTCTCACGCGGCCGCTTACGGCGTCGTCGCCTATCGGAATGCATATTTGAAGACCCACTATCCAAAGGAATACATGGCCGCAAGTCTGAACGCCGAGATCGGCAATATCGATCGCACGGTGACGATGGTCGAAGAGACGCGCAGGATGGGTATGGAAGTGCTGCCTCCCGACGTGAACGAGAGTGGTATCGACTTTGCGGCAACGGACGCCGGACTCAGGATGGGCATGGCGGCCGTGCGCAACGTGGGGAGAGGCGCCGTAGGGAACATCGTTGCAGCGCGGGAAGAAGGCGGGGCGTTTCAGTCTCTGTTTGATTTCTGCGAGCGGATCGACCTGCACAGCGTGAACCGCCGCGCGTTGGAAGGGTTGATCTGTGCGGGAGCGTTCGAAGCTCTGGAGGGAAACCGGGCGCAGCTGCTGGCGGGGATTGACCGGGCACTGGACGTTGCCCAGGCCGCCCAAGCCGACCGACACCGGCGTCAAATCACGCTCTTCGAGACCGAGGGCATGCAGACCCAGGCCGAGATCGTAAACAATCAGGTCTTGCCCGACGTGCCGCCGTGGAGTGCCAAGGAACAGCTGGCTCGAGAAAAGGAGATGATCGGATTTTATCTCTCCGGCCATCCGATGGACCGCTACGAGAAAGAGCTGTTCTACCTCGGCGTGAAGCGACTGAGGGAGATGGAGGCACTTCCTGAAGGCGCGAAGATCAGGCTGGGGGGGTTGATCACCGAGGTAAAATCCCATACCGACCGCAACGGCAAGCCCATGGCGTTCGCGACCCTGGAAGATCTCGAAGACTCGATCGATCTCGTGGTCTTCCCAGAGGCCTTCTCCCGGCTGGGGGAAGCGCTTACGACGGATGAAATCGCGGTGTGTGACGGAAGGCTTTCCTTGCGCAACGGACGGACTTCCATACAGCTGGAGCAGATCATGTCGATTGAGCGGGCCCGGGAGACGTTTTCGGGTTCGGTGAATTTGTTGATCGGCCGAGAAGACCTCTCAGAAGTGCGTCTCGAGGCCTTGAAGAACGTCCTGCAGCAGCATCGGGGGCGGGGTGCCTTCCATCTCCACGTGAGGCTCGGGAAAGATCGGAGGACGGTCATCCGAACGCGTCGGATGACGGTCTTACCTTCTGAACATTTGATTTCCGAGATCGTCGCGTTGACCGGAGGTCGGGCTTGGGTTTCGGCTGAGAACGGCGAAATCAGAAATGCGAGGAACGGAGAGGCAGCCTGAGCATCCGGAAAAAAGGGAGAGATCCAAGCAAGCCTGACCGCATCTCGCGGTCAGGCCTCTTTTAGTAGTACTCGTGGCGGCGAGCGTGGACGTTCAGGAGGAGTCCGACCAGGATAAGGTTCGTAACCAACGGTGAGCCCCCGTAACTCAGGAAGGGAAGGGGCAGGCCGGTGACGGGCGTCAACCCGATCGTCATCCCGATGTTGACCAAAACGTGGAAGACGAGGATCGAAGCCAGACCGATAGAGAGCAGGCTCGCGAATCGGCTCTTGGTCAGGGTTGCGATCTTGATGGCCCTCAAGATCACAAAAAAGAAGAGGGTCAGAAGCGATATTGCACCGATAAACCCGAACTCCTCGCTGACGACGGAGAAGATGAAATCCGTATGCCGTTCCGGCAAGAAGGCGAGCTTGGTCTGGGTCCCCTGCAGGAAACCCTTCCCGCCGAACCCCCCCGATCCGATGGCGACGCGAGATTGGATCACCTGATAGCCGGTGCCGAGTTTGTCCATGTCCGGATTCAGGAACGTCAGGATACGCTGCTGCTGGTAGTCGCGCAGCTTGTTGTCCCAGATGTAGGGCGCGCCTACGGCCACCGTAAGATTGATGACGAGCAGGGTGATGGTGGCTGTGCGGGACAAACGGACGCGAAACAGGAGGAGGACGATCAAGACGATCAGGAGTCCGAGGGTGAGAGCATGAAAGGCACAGATCAGGCTGAGGACCGGAGAGATGATGAAGAACAGATTCGCGGCAGACAGTCCGGCCCAGTAGAGCATCGGCATCAGGATGGCACAGAAGACGAGCGACGTCCCCAGATCTGGCTGCTTGTAGACGAGAACGGCGGGAAGGAGCACCAGCAGCAACGGCAATAGGAGGGAACGGGCGCGGGCAAGATCCCGGTTGCGCCAGGACAGGTATCGTGCGAGGGCCAGGACCGTGGCCAGTTTTGCCAATTCCGAAGGCTGGACATGGATCGGTCCGAGGTCGAACCATCGGCGGTCGCCGAATTCAAGGACGAGGACCAGAAGGAGAATCGCGACAGAATAGATGATGTATGCAAAGGCGTAATAAAACTTCAGGGGGATGCTCATCGTGACAACGAGGGCGAAAATGGCAATCGCGGCCCAGGTCGCCTGTTTCTGATAGGTGTTGCCGGCAGCTTCCGAATCCCAGTCGTATGTCGCACTGTAGATCGTCACGATACCCAACGTGACGGCGGCCAGCACGGCCAAAAGGAGGAGAAGATCGAGGTCGCGTCTGATGTAGCGGGATAGATTCATGTGGGCGTAAACGACCCTCCGCGAACAATCATCTCGAGACCGTGATTCGCTCGGCGGAGCGCTCGGTATTTGCGAGGAGGCGGAGACGCGCAGCCTGTTGGAACTCTTTCTGCGCACCCGAATCCCGCGCTTGCGCAGCGGCTATTTCGGAATCCAGGTCCGGCCCCACCGAATCGAGATAGACTTCCAGGATCTCGCGGGCGATAGGCGCGGCGACTTTGCCCCCGTGCCCCGCGTGCTCCACCAATACGACAATCACGATCTTTGGATTTTCTACCGGGGCCATCGTCAGAAACCAGGCGTGATCCTCTCCGTGTGCGTTCTGGGCGGTACCGGTCTTTCCGGCCACGCCGGCACCCTCGACCCGGGCCAGCCTGCCTGTGCCCAGATTGTGATGCACCACATCATAGAGGATGTCTCGGATCTGTCTCAGACTCTTCTCCGAAACCGGAATAGGTTCCGGCCGGTGCTTTCCGGCCCCTGCCTTGAGTAGGTAAGGACGTTGAAGCGCCCCCACGGCCAGCCCTCCCGCATATCTTGCGAGCTGGATGGGCGTTGCCAGCGTTTCCCCCTGGCCGATCACCAGATTCATCATGAACCCTTCCACCCACATGCCGAAACGGTTCTCGTAGTAAGTTCGATCGGTCGGAACAAAACCCGGAGCTTCTCCATCTCCGCCCGCCGCGATGTCGATTCCGGTCGGCTGCGCAAGTCCGAACGCTCTGGCATATCGGCTCCAGTTGACGATACCGACCTCCAGTCCCAGGTGATAAAAGAAGACGTCGCACGACTGCACCAGCGCCTGTCGCAGCGTAAGCTGCCCGTGACCCGAGTCTTGATGGCATCGCAAGACGTAGTCTCCATAGGTCAGCCTGCCTCTACACGGCTCATACCGAGGCTCGTCCGGGCCGAGGAGTCCCATCTCCAGGGCGGCAATGGCCGGGATCATCTTGAGGATCGAACCTGGCGGGTACTCTCCCTGGAGGCTCCGATTCAGCAGGGGTTTCCTGGGGTCGGTCTGGAGGGATGCCCACGCTTCGGGATCGCGAATCGTGCCGGGGTGAAACGCCGGCTTGCTGACGAGCGCAAGGATTTCTCCGCTTTTCGGGTCCATCGCCACGATGCTTCCGCTGAGGCTGTCGTGCAGCGCCCGTTCGGCCGCCACTTGGAGGCGCACGTCTATCGTGAGTACAATGTCCTTTCCCGGAACGGGATGCCCGGTCTTCTCCGGAAAGCTCCCCACCTCGCGGCCCAAGGCATTGACTTCGATGTATTTGATGCCGTCCTGACCTCTCATGACGGGTTCGCAGAGTTGCTCTATTCCGCGTTTCCCTATCTGATCGTCGTAGCTGTAGCCCAGCGGCGCCAGCCTTGGGTAGTCGTCAGGGTCGATCAAGCCAACGTAGCCCAGAAGGTGGGCAGCCAGGGGGAATCGACCGTTGAGTTCGGGGTATCCGCGCCGGGATTCCACGTGAATCGTCACCCCCGGGAGATCGTAGAGGTCTTCCTCCATGACGGAAACGGTTCGGAAGCTGACGTCTCGTCTCAGTCTTACGGGCTTGTAGAAGTGCCGCTTCTTGGAATAGAGTCTCTTGCGGATGAACGACTCAGACAGGTTTGTCGCCTTTCCGAGCCGGGAGATCACCCGATCTCGGATGTCGGGCTCCGTATTGCGCAGAAGTCGAGGCGGGATGATGGAGATCGTGTATGACGGGCGATTGTCGACCAGGATGGTGCCATTGCGGTCCCTTACGACGCCTCGGCTGGCCTCTATGGAAACGGGCTGCATCGTGTTTTTCTCAGACTGGATGCGATAGTGCTCCCCGTCGGCAATCTGCAGCGAGAAGAGCCTGATGCAGAAGACTCCGAAGACGATCAACAACGCGCCCTGGAAAAAACGCGCGCGGGACTCGCGCGCTCCGTTAGCCATAAAGCCTTCTAGCATCCAGGCGGATTCCCTCCTCCTCAAACCGAATCGAAAGCAACAGAGAAAGACAAAGGCCCACGAGCCCCGTATAAAGGGCAGTCCCGAGTCCCGTTCCGATCAACAGGTGAAAGAATCCCTCCATTTTCGGAAACGAATAGAGCGCGAAGTAGATCAGGTCGTGAAAAAGCGTCGCGCCAAAGAGCATCAGCGCCTGGGCTCGGAAATCTTCCGTCACGACACCGATGTGGCCGTAGCCTACGAGAAACCCGACAAGGCTGTTGCAAAACGAATTGACGCCCATCGTCTCGGGATTGTAGACGTCGAGCAAGAATCCCGATATAAAGCCGAAGATCGTGCCTTCGATCTGGCCTCGCGTGATCCCGATGTAGACGAGCATCAGGAGCACGCAGTCAGGTTTGATGCCGGCAACCGCGATCTTGTCCATCCAGGTGGTCTGCAGCAACAACGTCAACAGAATCAGGAGAAGATTGCGGATGATTTTCATTTTCAATCGGTCGTCGACCTATCGACGGGATCTATTCTTAGGCTCGTTCCAGGGCGGAGTCTGGATGGATCTTGGATTCCGTTCCACCTTTCGAGGTCTCTCACACTGGTCCCGAACGTCCTGGCAATCTCCCACAGGGTATCGCCACGCCTCACTGTATAGAGACGTCCGGCGCCGTCTTTTGAGAGGCGGATGGCCGTGGCGACCGCGTATCGGGGTTGCCAGATGACGAGCTTCGCGCCGGGATGGATCGAGTGAGAACGGGCAAGTCTGTTCCAGGATCGAAGCTGCCCGACCGTCACGTCGTGCTTGCGAGCAATGTCCCAAAGTGTATCTCCGTCGCGAATCTTGTAGGTCAGACTGAAATAGTGAAGGGACGAGGGCGTCGCTGCAAACCTGCCGTCCACGTGTGCGTTCTCCCTTGCACGTGCGTGCCGTTCCGGCCGGACGGGAACCTTGAGCCGACTGCCGATTCGAAGCCTTCGAGGGTTTCGTATTCTGTTCGTTTCCAGGACGGACCGGGTGCTGACCCCCAAGCGCTGGGCAATTCCGGAAACCGTGTCCCCGTGGCGAACGACGTAGTCCACCATCCGCACCTTTCTGCTCGGAGGGACCTTCGCGTAGTTTGTCCTGAAAGTTTCAGTCGCGCCTTTGGGAACGCGAAGGGCGTAGTTGCCCGCAAGGTCGACCGGCGGTGTGTAGCCCCGCGTGAGCTCCGGGTTGAGACGGCCTATCTCCTGATATGAGGTCAGCGCGCACTCCGAGGCGACCTTCAAGTCGACACACTCGGATACCGAAACGACGTCGTATGCCATCGGCGCCTTGTAGTCTACGTCCACGAATCCGAACGCTTCCGGATCTTTGGAGATGATCACCGCGGCCATGAAGCGAGGTACGTGCATTCGCGTCTCTCTTGGAAGCTGTTTCAGCTTCCAAAAATCACGGGTTCCGGCTTTCTTGATGGCCCGCTGCAGCCGACCTTGTCCGCAGTTGTAGGCCGCGACCGTCAGCCGCCAGTCTCCAAAAAGATCGTGGAGATTTCGCAGATGACGGGCCGCCGCGCGGGTCGACTTTTCCGGATCACGCCGTTCGTCCACCCACGTATCGCGACGAAGACCATAAAGCACGGCCGTGCGCGGGACAAACTGCCAAACCCCCGCCGCTCGGGCGCTGGAGTAGGCGCGAGGATTGAAGCCGCTCTCAATCATCGCATTGTAGGCAAGGTCCAGAGGCAACCCCTCTTCCCGGAAGTTTTCCCGGATCATCGGAAGGTAGGCGCCGGAACGAGACAGCCATCGGGAAAAGGCTTCTCGACCGGCGGTCTTGAAGTATTGGATGCTTTCGACGACTTCCGGCATATAGTCGATTGGCACGTCGGACGTGCCGGCCAGCCTTCGGATCCCGAACGCCTGGTAGAAGGGATGGGTCTCGAGTTCGGCGGCAAGCGATGGAGAGAGGGCAAGCAGGAGATGGGCAAGGGGTGAATCGGGCGCTACGGGCGAGGCCTTGGGCATCAGGTCGTGGTAGAGCTCCAGCGTGACGCGAAGCATGCCCCCGAGTCGATACCCGGCGTTTCCCTCGTCTCCTGAGGAAACGAGCGCCGTCACGAGGGTGGTGGCGCGATCGAGAGAGGTTTTCGCATCTGTCCGTCGGCCTTCCTTCAAGCGCGTCGCTGACTGCCTCAAAAGATCAGCGACCTGATCGCCGGGAAGCGCTCGAGGCACTGTCGCTACGGTATCAGCGGATGAAGCGGGCGCGACCTGGGCGGGCGCAGCGTCTGTGGATTGGGGCGGCGGGGCTTGGACCCGGAACGTCGCACAACCGGCGTAGAACAGGACCGGGAGGATCCAAAAAATGCAGCGTAGCGGAGTGCTCACAACCTTCACGCGGTCGTCCACGGAAACAGGCATTCTGACAAAGGAGAGGACGTGCCACGAATGACGAATGATTTCCTGTTGACTTTCCCTACATGGATGCCCCGAACAGAAAGCCACCCGCTCCGCGGGCGGTCGTCTACTCCAGGGAGACCAGGATCCGCGTCCTTGCGGGAAAGGCGGCGGTGTATCCCTGCGCTTTGATTTGCTTTGCAAAGGCATCTGCCTCCTTGCGCTGAAGGAAGTTCCCAACCCGAACCTTGAAATATGGATGTTCCAACTCAACGTAGACATCGTCCCTGCCCAATCGTTCTCTGGCTTCGGCTTGCGCGCCTTCCGCGGCAAGCTGGCTTGAGGCAGAAAAGATCTGCACTCGAAAGCCCAAGGCGGTTTCCGGGCGTCGCGCCACGACTGGCCTTCGGGCCACGTCGACGTTTGCGCGGACGATAAACGACTCTGGAAACCCGCCGCTCTTGGCCCGATCGAGCATTTCTTTCGCATCGAGCGCCGTCCGGCAATTCCCTAAGTGAATCTTGTAGAGGCGCGTGTCCTCGTCATACTGGGTGTAGACCGGGCTCTTGAACTTCTGCTCTACCTCCTTACGAACCTGTTCGGCCGTCTCGCTGTCGAGTGCGGCCATGATCTGAACCCGATAGCTCGCTTCCTTCTTGTGGGACGAAGGCAGGGTGGGCGTCCCTGGCGAAACGGCTGACCGCTCGGCCGGAAGCGCTGACGGCTTCAGCAGGAAGTCGTCGTCTTCGAGTGTGGTGGGGTCGAACTCCTCCGGGGCCGAAGTCACGACGGAGATGGCCTCTCCGCGGGAACTCGTGCCACCCGCTGCGCAGGAGGATAGCCAAAGCGTCAGGAGCACCCAGGCAGCACCTGAACGCATCCTGAGACCGAGGGCGGTCAAAGGGGCGAATCTCCTTACAGCGTCTGTATATTAACGGCGGAAACGAGAAGTATGTTGCTTTAAGTCACAGATAAGCCACAAAGTTTGATTTGTCAACCATTATTTGTCCATCTTATATACAAATCAGTAAGTTAATAGATAGAAAACAAAAGGAGGCCGGTTGAGACAACCCGAAGCCAAGAGAATTCCGTCTCCGGGCTTTGCGTTGCGCGTCCGGCGTAGGGGGATCCTCCCTTATTTGGTTTCCAATCGTGGCCCGATTTTCCATATCTTGTGTTGAGGATGAACTGCGCCCGTTCCCGTTGTTGTGGGGAGAAGATGAGCGACCGCGAATCTGAAGATCGTCTTTTTCACAGGACATTCAAGAAATCCCGGAAGAAGATTTCTCACGGAGAAGGGATCTATCTGTTCGACACGGACGGAAGACGCTACCTGGATGCGTGCGCGGGCGTTCACGTGGTGAGCATCGGACACGGCGTAAAGGAGATCGCGGACGCCATGCGCGACCAGGCCCGCAAGGTCTGCTTTACCTACACCCGTTTTCTCCATCAGTCCCAGATAGATCTTGCGCAGAAGATCGTCCACCTGACGCCGGAGGGTCTGACGAGAGTCTTCTTCGTCTCTGGAGGATCCGAGGCGACGGAGGCGTCGATCAAGATGGCGCGGAAGTATCACCTGGAAACCGGAAACCCGAAGAAATACAAGGTGATCTCCCGATGGCAGGGCTGGCACGGAAACACGATTGGCGCCCTCTCCGTGTCGGGTCGCACGGCCTGGCGTGAAGATTACGTTCCCTACCTGTTGGATTTTCCCCATATTCCGCCGCCGTATTGCTATCGCTGTCCCTACGGGCAAGCCTATCCGGATTGCCATCTGGCCTGCGCCGACGAGCTTGAACGCGTCATCCGTCAAGAAGGGGCGGATCACATTTCAGCCTTTATCGCCGAGCCCATACTAGGGACGTCCGCTGCCGGAGTGGCGCCGCCTCCGGACTACTACCCAACGATTCGGGAGATTTGTGATCGTTACAATGTCGTGATGATCGTCGACGAGGTGGTCACCGGCTTCGGGAGGACCGGCCTGAATTTCGGAATCGATCACTGGGGTGTCGTGCCCGATATCGTGGCGACCGGAAAAGGGCTGAGCAGCGGGTATACCCCGATCGCGGCGGCGATCGTCAAAGAGGAAATCTACGAGGCCATCTCCGGAAGCCCGACCGGATTCACGCACGGCCATACCTACGGTGGAAACCCCCTTTCCTGCGCGATCACGCTCGCCGTGCAAGACTACGTGGAAAGGCACGACCTCGTTTCCCGGTGTGCGACGATGGGCGATTCGATGCTCAAGAAATTGTCGACATTGGAGAGATCCCCGATTGTGGGGGATGTACGCGGCAAGGGGTTGCTTATCGGGATCGAGTTCGTGGCGGACAAGGCACGGAGAACGCCGTTTGATCCCACGAAAGGCGTGACCTCGATGGTCGTGGATCGAGCCTTCGACAAGGGCGTGCTGGTCATGCCGGGGGCCCCGGGCCCGGTCGACGGCGTGAGCGGAGACCACATCGCCATCAGTCCGCCCTTTACGGTCACCGAGTCCGAGGTCACGCGCGTCGTGGATGTGCTGGAGGAAACGATCTCGGAAATCGCTGCCGATCTGGGATATTGACGAACCGCCCCGATTTCGGGGACCGGGTTCGTCTTCAGTCACCCCGAGGAGAAACATGAAATTCGGTGCGCACGAGTCGATCGCGGGAGGCGTCTACAACGCCATCATTCGAGGGCAGACCGCCACCTGTGATACCATTCAGATGTTCAACAAGTCGAACAACCAGTGGCGCGCCAGGACGCTCGGGAAAGAAGAGGTCGAGCGATTTTTTGCGACGATCGAGCAGACAGGGATCGATGTCGCCTGCTCGCACGCCAGCTATTTGATCAACATCGCGTCGCCCGACGCGGCCCTGAACGAGAAATCGTTCGGATCTCTGAAAGAGGAAGTTGCGCGCTGCAACCTGCTGCGCATTCCGAACCTGGTGTTCCATCCCGGCGCGCACGTCGGCTCAGGCGAGAAAGCAGGGATGGACCGCATCGTGTCGAACATCAATGCCCTGTTCGAGGCCATCCCGGACAACGCCGTCACGCTTTGCCTGGAAACGACCGCAGGCCAGGGGAGCGTGCTGGGCCATACCTTCGAACAACTGGCTTACATGATCGAGCGGGTGGAAAACGATGCACAGGTCGGCGTCTGCCTGGATACGTGCCACGTTTTTGCTGCAGGATATCCGATTTCCGATCCGACCGAATACGGAAAGACCATGGCGCGGTTCGATCAAACAGTCGGGATAGACAGGCTCAGGGTGGTGCACCTGAATGACAGCAAACGGCCGTTTGGCTCCCGCAAGGACCGGCACGAGCATATCGGCAAAGGTGAAATCGGGATCGACGGATTCCGGAACGTCGTGAACGACCCGAAGCTGAAACGGATCCCCATGGTCATTGAGACGCCGAAGGAGGAGGACCTCGCCGAAGATCGGGAAAACCTGAAGGTGTTGAGATCGTTGGTGGAAGGTGGGTAGGCGACGAAAGGTGCGACGGACCGGGTGATGAAAATTGTCCTGATTGGATACCGCGCGGCCGGCAAGACGACCCTGGGCAAGCTTCTGTCAAAGAGGCTGGGGTGGCCCTATCTTGACGTGGACAGGGGCATCGAAAGGAGGAGCGGGAGGACCATCACCCAGCTCTACCGGGAGCGGGGCGACGCCCACTACCGGGATGTGGAGGGTCGAGTGGTGGCGGACATGTGTCGGGAAGATGAATGCGTGGTTGCGTTCGGGGCAGGTTCGCTGATGCGGGAGGAGAGCCGGACGGCGGCGCGGAAGCGCGCATTTGTTGTCTATATGCAAGCGCCCGTGGAAGAATTGTGGCGCCGCATGGAGGCCGATCCCAGGAGCTCGGATACCCGTCCCAATCTTTCGAGCGGGGGCATTGAAGAGGTGGCCGAGATGCTCGCGAGGCGCGAGCCTGTGTACATCGAGTGTGCCGATTTGATCCTGGACGCCATGCTTCCCCCTGAGCAGCTTGTCGAAGCGGTCGTGACCGCCTTCACATCGAAGCTGAAACAGCGGGTGGAGAGATAGACGAAAGGGTTGAAATATGACTTGCCTGACGGTGACGCGCTGATATATTAGCCCCGAGTCCGGCTGGACCGTTGTGCTTTGAACGTGACCGCCGTTGTAGGCTTAAGGAGGACGACTGATGGACCGAAGGGACTTCCTGACTGCGGGCGCGCTGGCGACAGGGGGGATCGTGATGGGAGGGATGGGGATTGTGCCCCAAGCCGCAGCGACAGAAACAGGACAGGCGGCCCCCAAGCCCTACGCCTTGCCGCCGTTGCCGTATGCCTATGACGCGCTGGAGCCTCATATCGATCAGAAGACGATGACGATTCATCACGACAAGCATCACGCCGGGTATACCCGGGGGCTGAACAAGACACTCGCTACGCTCGAAGCGGCCCGTAACTCGGGTAATTTCAGCAACATTCAGCAGCTCAGTCGGGCGCTTGCATTTCATATGGGGGGCTACATCAACCATTCCATCTTCTGGAAGAACATGGCACCGGCCGGGCGTGGCGGCGGAGAACCGTCCGGTGCGCTTGCGGACGCGATTACGCGCGATTTTGGGAGCTTCGCCGCGTTCGAGAAGCACTTCAGCATGGCGGCAACGAAGGTGGAAGGAGGGGGATGGGGTGTGCTCGGGTGGAATCCTTACCTGAATCGGCTTCTCGTCGTGACGATGATGAATCAACAGGATCTGATCGGCACCGGCGTGCTCCCCCTCTTGATGCTCGATGTCTGGGAACACGCTTATTACATCAAGTATCAGAACAGGCGCGGGGACTACGTGAAGGCCTGGTGGTATGTGGTCAACTGGAAGGATGTCGCAGAGCGGTATGAACGCGCGGTTGCCGCCAAGGTTTGAACGTCGAGTTGCGAATCGGACTTGCGATGACCCTGGATGATCAAACGAGACCGATCGGCCAGGCAGCCTCCCGGGATCGCGCGATCGATCCGGAGGGCACGCGCGCCGGACGCGTTGCGTGAAAACTTGACGCATCCAGCACGAGAACACCCACCCAGACAGGCTATCGATCAAAAAGGCGCCGGAATCTTCCGGCCCTTTTTTGGATCAGGAAGCCGTGGATTGTTCGCGGCGGCGCCTTGACGTGGAGGTCAAACCTGCGCTTCGCGGGTGGCCGTTTACACGATGGCTCGGACGCTGCTTCTTCTGAGACACGGTGAGAGCGAGTCGAACGCGGGTCGCATCTATGCGGGCTCCGGAATCGACATGCCGTTGACCGGGACGGGGATCCGACAGGCGGAATGCCAGGCGAGGGCATTGGCGGGGATTGGGCTCGATGAGATCCATTCGAGTCCCCTGCGCCGGGCGAGGCAGACGGCCGAGCGGGTCAGCCACCATATCGGCATCGCGCCGGTGTTCCATCCGGCCCTCCAAGAAGTGGACGTGGGCATTCTGGAGGGGACGGATCAGGATGAAACGGAAACGAAGGCCAAGCACGACGAGATCGTTCAGCAGTGGGAACAAGGCCGACCAGACGTCCGGTTCCCCGAGGGCGAGTCCCTCGAGGAGGTTGAAGGCCGGCTGAGAGGATTTATTGACCTGCTCGACCGCCGAGAACCGGCGCCACGTTCGCTGGTCGTGGGACACTGTATGCTCTTCATGGCCGCCATTTGGCTGTTATGTGAGAATCGTGGACCGACGTTTGAACACGGCCACATGGGCCGCGGGCATCTGTCTGTCCTCGGAAGCGCCGGAGGTCGGTTTCGTCTGATGGCGTTCAACCTCTCTTCGGAGCAGTCGGGCGAGAAACTCGCCGAGCTTCGATGGGGATAAGCGAGGATCAGGAGCGGGAGGGTCGCCCACGGACGATCTTTGTCGGCGATGTACACGGCTGTTGCGCTGAAATGGAGGCGGTCCTCGCGAAGTGTGGATTCGAGGCCGGGCGAGACCGCCTGCTCTTGACCGGCGACGCCTTTACGAGGGGTTTGGATCCGCTCGGCGTCTGGAGGCTTCTCGAGCAGACAGGCGCGGAGATGGTCTTGGGCAACCACGACGCCTGGCTCTCGACGCACCTGAAGGACTACGTGTCGGGCAGGGTGGGCAAGGCAGACTGGCCCGGCGCCCGCGTTCGTTCACAGCTGAGCCGTGTGGCCGAGGAGGTCCTGACGTGGCTGGAGGGGCTTCCGCTCCGGATCGCGGACCGGAAATTTGACCTGGTTCATGCAGGCGTCCATCCTCAAAAGGGGATCGAGGGGACCCGCAGAGAGGAATTCCTGGCGATCCGAACTTGGCCGCCAACCGGAAACATACACGGCCAGAGGTGGCACGACGCGTACCCGCCTGGAGAGAAGGTCTTGATATTCGGTCACGACGCGCCGCGCGGGCTTGTTGTGAAACGACATCGGGATGGTCGGCCATATCTGATCGGGCTGGACACGGGATGCGTTTACGGTGGCCCGCTGACCGCGTACGTGTTGGAGGCGGATTGCGTGCATCAAGTGGAGAGCCGGACGCGACCGGCCCGTCCGCGACCGGCTCCCGAGGTCCGTGACGGACGCGACCGGCTGGAGGTGACAGCCATCGTCGTCAACTGGAACTCCGGAGAGATGCTCCAAGCGTGCGTGCACGCCCTCCTGACCGATCGCGAGAAGTTGGACCTCCGTGTTGTCGTCGTAGACAACGGGTCCGACGACGGGAGCGTGGGGATGCTTGGATCCCTTCGCGAAGAGGTCGACGTGATCCGGACCGGGGAAAATGTCGGTTTTGGACGTGCGGTGAATCGGGGCCTCGAACTGTCCGAAGCACCTTTCGTAGCCGTTTTGAATCCGGACGTGATCCTGAATCCGGACGCCCTCACGAAGATGGTCCGGTTTCTGGCCTCAGAGGGGCGCGCGGGGATTGTCGGGCCGCGGCTTTACGATCGGTGTGGACGGATCAGAAGGTCGTGCGGATCGTCTCTGAATCTGTTGGGCGAAGTCTGTCGTAAGTTGCTGTTGCATATCGTTTTTCCTTTGTTTAAAGTCACCCGCAGAAGCCCCGATACCCTCGACGAAACCGGTTGGGTGACCGGGGCCTGTTTCGTTTCTCGGCGCGCCGCCATCCAAGACGTAAACGGCATGGATGATCGGTTTTTCATGTATTACGAAGATGTCGATCTTTGTCTCCGCATGAGGCGCGCCGGCTGGCGGGTGTTTTACGAGCCGCAGGCGGAGGGGCTGCACGCTGGCGGGTGGAGTTCGAAGCACGCCTATGAGGAGATGCTGATGGCCAGCGAGGCGAGTCACGACTATTTCGTGGAGAAGCACATGGGCAGCGCTGCCGCGGCATTGCTCAGGGGACTGCGGCCGTTCGAGATGGCGCTCAGATGGAGCCTTTGGAGCCTGGTCTATCTCCTGTCCCCGAAACGACGCGACGAGGCCGGGCCGAGGCTGCGTGCGTATCGTCGGATGCTGGCGCAGGGTGGGCGTCGCCTCGCGGGGGATCGAGAAAATGATACCCATTTTTAGGCCGTGGTTTGGCGAAGAGGAGGTCGAGGCCGTCCGAGAAGTGCTCCTGTCGGGATGGGTGGGCCCCGGACCCAAGGTCGAGATGTTCGAGCGCCGGTTCGCCGAGTATGTGGGGACCGAGTATGCCGTTGCGGTCACGTCCTGCTCGGCCGCACTCTTCCTGGCCCTGAAGGTCCTGGACGTGGCGGGTCGCGAAGTCATCACCACGCCCATGACGTTCGTTTCAACCAACCACGCGATCCTTCAGAATGGCGCCGAACCTGTGTTCTGCGACGTGGATCCTGAGACAGTGAACATCGACCCCGAGTCGGTCGCCGAACGGATCTCCGAGCGAACCGGAGCGATCCTGGTGATGCACTATGGCGGCCATCCCTGCGAGATGGATGCGATCCTGGAGGTTGCCGGCAGGCACGCCATCCCCGTGATCGAAGACGCGGCACACGCCTGCGGGGCGAGCCATAGGGGGCGGATGGCCGGGAGTATGGGGACGATAGGCTGCTTCAGTTTCCAGGCGATCAAAAACCTTTCGACCGGCGACGGCGGTATGTTGACGACCGACGACGCCGATCTGGCGGAACGGCTCAGGCGACTTCAATGGATGGGGATCGACCAGAATACCTGGGAACGTTTCGAGAAGAAGCGGAGCAGCCGCCCGTGGGACTACGAAGTGTCGGAGGCCGGATACAAATTTCAGATGAACGATCTGAACGCGGCCATTGGGCTCGTTCAGCTCGCGAAGCTGGAATCGGGCAACGCCCGAAGGCGCAAGATCGCTCTGCAATATGACACTGTCTTTTCCGGCCTTTCGTGGTTCCAGGAACCGGCGGAGCGGCCCGATGTCAAGAGTTCCTTCCACGCCTACGTCGGCAAGGCGGAGGATCGAGACGGCCTGATTGCACACCTCGCGAACCTCGGGATTGCCGCAAGCCTCCATTTCAAACCGAACCACCTCTACTCGGTCTACGCCCCTTTCCGCCGCCCGCTTCCGGTTACGGAGTGGGTTTGGAAACAGCTGGTGACGTTGCCCCTTTATCCCGGCATGGCCCACAGTGAGGTCGGGCAGGTGATAGAGGCGGTGCAGGGTTTCAGACCCAACGGCAGGGACACGACGTCGAGGATCTGATGGAGATCTTCTCTGAAGATCTGGTCCCGTCGGGCCTTCTCCCTGGCTTCGTTGCTTCCCTTGTAGCGGCCCTCTGTCTTACACCGATTCTCCGGGCGCTGGTCCGCGCTGCCCGGCGCCCGCGACCTCGCGCTGAAGCAGCCTCGCCGGTTCCCTCCTTCGGCGGATTGGCCATTCTGGCCGCCGTATTTCTTTTCCTGCCCCTTTCTTCACTGCCATCCGGTCTTGTTGTCGGCGCCGTGGGGATGGCCTTCGTCGGACTGGTTGACGATCTGCGCCCGTTGCGTCCTTACCGCAAACTGTTCCTGCAGGCCGCGGTGATTGCAGTCGCGCTTGCCCTGGGGTTGCGGGCGAGGCTCTTTGGATGGGATGGCGTGGACACGTTTCTTACCGGGGCCTGGCTGCTGTTTTTTTGCAACGCCTTCAACGTCCTCGACATGATGGACGGACTGGCCGCCGGCGTCGGGGTGATTGCCTCCCTCTGTCTTGCCGTCCTGGCCGGGGCCGGAGACCTGCCCGCGCTGAGCTCGGTTGCCGTATTGTTGGCCGGAGGGCTCGGAGGATTTCTGGTTTTCAACTTTTTCCCGGCCCGGATCTACATGGGGGATACCGGAAGCCTTTTCTCCGGGTTTGTCCTTGGAGGTCTTGCCGTGGCGCTGACACACCTCTTTCCTTTTCCACAGGGGCAGCTCGGCCCGGTGCTCGTGCTCGGCCTTCCCTGTTTCGAGGCCGGCTTCGTCTCTCTGGTGCGCTTCAGAGGAGGAAAGTCGATCCTGGCCGCGAGCCCGGATCACGTCGCCGATCAGCTTGTGAGATCCGGTCGGTCCGTTCGCGGCGCCGTTTTCAGGATCTATCTGGCGGGCGGACTGCTCGGGGGGATCGGTCTGCTGGGAACCGTCGGTCCGCCCGAGCTCAGTGGCGGCGTCTTCGCCGCCGCCGTCCTGGGGGGCGTTTGGATCGGGATGCATCTGGCCGGGAAGCCCCGGCCGAAAAGGCAAACGGCAGAACGGACGGAGGCAGGGCCCTTCTCAAAGAACTGGGCGGTGTATCGTGTGATGCGGAGAACCATGGCGGGCTTGGCGAAGGAAGCCCGGGGCACGCTCTTGGACGTCGGATGCGGGGGGATGCCCTACCGGGCCTTCTTTGATTCGCGGGTGCGTCGCTACGTGGGCGTGGACCGGAGCCGCGCCTCCGGGCCGGGGATGGATGTGTGCGGCGATGCGTTGGCCCTCCCAAGTCGAGGGGAGGCCTTCGAAACGGTCATTTGCAGCCAGGTCCTGGAGCATTTGCCCGAGCCTGGCCTCGCGATGTCGGAGATGGCGCGTGTCCTTAAACCGGGCGGCCTCCTCGTGCTGACCGCACCGCACATCTGGGGGATTCACGAGGAGCCGGACGACTACTATCGTTATACCGGCTACGGGCTGAGATACCTGGCCGACCAGGCCGGGCTCGACGTGATCGAGGTGCGTTCCCTGGCCGGATACTGGATGACCGCGGGATCCCGCTTCTGCTACTACCTGGGTCACTTCGAACGCGGACCGATGACCTATCTGATCCGGGTCTGCTACCTGCTCGTACAGGCGGCTGCGGTGCTCCTGGATCAGCTTCACCGGGTCGAGAGCGATACCTGGAACTATCTCCTGGTGGCTCGCAGACCGACCTGAGGTCCGTTTTTCCCGGCCTCTTCCTCGCGCGCCCGTATCGCCAGGAGGCCCAGAAAAGCTGCGTGCCAGAAGATCAGGCGGTTCCCCATCATCGTGTTGTCGGCCAGGCCGTAGACGAGCATGGCCCCATAGACTGCAACAAATGAAGCGCAGAACAGACGCACGTCCGGGTTGACCGACTTCTGGAAGGTCCCGTAGGCCATTCGAAGGCCTTTCAAGAAGATCCAGAGAAAGGCGACGAGACCGACGACGCCCATACGCAGCAGAAGCGTGAGGTAGACATTGTCCACCTCTCCGGTCGTGAGCACGAAGCTCTGAATCGGGTCGGTCACGAGATACGTCACGGTCGCGCCGTGTCCGCCGCCCAGGAACGGCCGCTTCCAGATCTCCGTCAGGGCAACCCTGTAGGACATCAGGCGTCCCACAATCGAGTGGTCCTGCTCGTAGTCCGCCACTTGCGCCAGCCGCGCGACGGCGACCTCGCCCACGCCCGTCCGGGTCAATTCCTGAAAGAGCGCACCCATTCCCACCATCAGGCAGGGCAGCAGCGCCAGGATCAGGAGCCGCCGACCGCGCCTTCGCGAGGCCTGCCGGTCACGGAGGACCAACAGACCCAGGAAGCAGAGCCCTACAGCGAAGGCAATCCACATCCCGCGGCCGACCGAAAGCACCAGCGCAAGATTGATTGGAATCAACGCCAACGCACTCATCGCGCGCCGGCGGCGCGAGGGATCGAACAGGAGCGTTGACGCGATCACGAGGATTCCGATCGGCATCATCAGGCCCTCGATTCTGGCCACACGATAAAACGAGCCCGAAACAGAGAGGTCTACGATGTCGAAGAACTCTGCCAGGTACTCCAGACCGACGACGGCAGAGGAGATCATCAGCATCGTGAGGAGGGTCTTGAATTTTCGTGCGTCAAAGTAACCCGTGACCACGAAGAACAGGGCGAAGTAGAGCGGGTAGCGCGCATCCCGGAGCATCTGTGAGGTCGACTGGCCATAGACCTGTCCCAGCCCCATGGAAAAGATCACCAACAGCAAGAAAATCAGGACCGGTCGATCCAGACGCGTTTTCCGTCGCCAATTCAGCCGCCTTTCCTGGAGCCAGGAGACCGTGGCGGCGCCGAGCACGACCACAAACAGACCCTCATAGAACTTGAAACCGAGAGGCAGCAACAGATGGTCGTCGAAAAACTGCGTGGGCAGAACCGCCGAGATCACACACAGGTAGAGCACGGCGAGCGTAACCGACGCGAGCAATGCGACGACAGAAATCAGGATCAGGACCACAATCAAAGGCGCCAACTCCGTCTTTAGAAAGGGCAGCGCGATCAATCCCACCTGACCCAGACAGACGGCCGGGATCAGCCATTTGTGACTGAGATGCTCGGCATGCGCGGTCATGTGTCACCCTCTGTTGCGGACCGAACCTTCCGGCCTTCGCAAGGAAACGGCTTCGTCACCGTAAGGAGTACCCGCGTCCCGATCGACCCGAACCGGAGACGCATTCGGCTTGGATTGCGCGCCATCTGTCATTATTTTGTGATCCCATAGTAAGTCAAACCCTATTCTGATCGCTTGGCTGGAGAAATATGAGGCCTCCCGCCTGAGAGTGAAACCGACCAGCCGAATATATCTATCTTCCCCTGGCTTGTCTAGTAGACGCCGTTTCCTTTCCCGATTTCCCGAATCTTTCACCATCCTCTTTCGCGGAGGTCGTGGTAGGAAGGAACGCTCTCGTTATGAAAGAACGCCCAGACCGGCCTGTTTCCGGAATCCGTGAGAGCGCTGAACAGGCTCCGGGTCTCAGGCATACTGCGGCTGCAGGCGTCAGGTGGACCGGCGGAGCGGCCGCGGTGACGACCGGTCTTCAGCTGTTGCAGCTCGCGCTCCTGGCCCGCCTGTTGGAGCCTGAAGACTTCGGCCTGATGAGTATGGCGATGGTCGTGATGGGCGTGGTCCAGGCCTTTGGGGATATGGGGGTCAGCAATGCCGTGGTTCAGCGTCTCGACGCGTCCCGGCACGAACTCTGGAGCCTCTATTGGCTGAACATCCTTTCAGGTTGCATCGTTTTCGGTCTTGTCGTCGCCTGTTCCCCGTCAATCGCTCGGGCATTTGGCGAGCCTCGCCTTCAGGAGGTGCTTCGGTGGGTTGCCTTTGTCCTCGTGATCACGCCGATCGGTCTGCAGTTTCAGATGCTTTTTCAACGCGAATTGGAATTCGCGAGGGTGGCAAGGGTGGAGATGGCATCTACGATGCTGTCGGCCGTGGTGTCGGTCCTGGCGGCGCTCCGAGAGCAGGGTGTTTTCGCGCTCGTCTGGGGGCAGTTGGCCGCCGCCGGTTTCCGCGCACTCTGCTTCGCGTGTATGGGGCTGGCACGATGGACGCTACGGCTGCGGTTTCGACCGGCTGATCTCAAGGACTACGTCCGGTTTGGGCTCTATCAGATGGGAGAGCGGAGTGTCAACCATCTCTCTGCCAACGTAGACTACGTGATGATTGGCAGGTTTCTCGGATCCGAGGCCCTCGGGCGCTACACGATTGCCTATCGGTTCGTGATGATCTCGCTACAGAGGCTGAATCCCGTGATCACTCGGGTGGCTTTCCCTGTCTTTGCGCGGCGCCAGCGAGACGACGCTGCGTTGCGGAGGGGCTATCTTGAAATGATCAAGCTTCTCGCCGTTGCCATCTTTCCGTTTCTGATCGGCATGGGCGCGACGGCTTCCCTCTTTGTTCCGTTGGCTTTGGGGGAGGGCTGGGAACCGGTCGTGGCCTTGATTCAGTTGCTGGTGATTGTCGGCCTCTTCAAGGGGCTTGGAAACCCGATCGGTTCGGTCCTGCTCGCAAAGGGCAGAGTCGACGTCGGCTTCAAGCTCAACCTTTTCGTGTTTGCTGCAAACACGGCCACCTTCTGGTTTCTCGTCGACCGGGGTGTTTTGGTGCTTTCGGCCGGGTACGCTGCTTTGTCACTCGTCCATCTGATGATCGGAATCGTCCTCCTGCGTTCGCTGATCGGGCTTGGCTGGCGCGCCTTTGCAGGATCGATTGCACGCCCGGGCGTGATGGCACTTGCGGCGGGCTGCCTTGCGCTGGCCGTGGGCGTGCTCTCTCAAGGCGCGGCGAGGAACGACCTCCTGGCGCTCGTGTTCGCTTGGCTGTCGGGTGCGGCCCTGTTCTTCGTCCTGGGCATGGGGTTGGAGAAGCCGCTCCTGATCGAAGTGTGGAATCTGGTCCTGGGCAGAGGACGAAAGGTCTAGTCGATGCCGGGTCTCGTAGGATTCGTGAGAACCGATTTAGACCCCGAGCGTGGAAAAGAACGCTTAAAAAGGATGCGTGACCTGATCACGCACCGGAGGACTTACGCGCAGGATCGTCTCTTCTGCAAGGATGCGGTATACGCGTCTCGGAGTCATCTCAACGCCACTCAGAAAGCGGCCCAGCCCTTTCATCGTAACGGCGTTTACATCTGGTTGGATGGAGAATTTTTCAACGGCGGGGACGCGATCCACCGCGGATGCGGCGCCCCTGCCGTTCTGTATCAACTCTATGAGGAGGCGGCCGACCTTTCGAACCTGAAGCAGATAGACGGCATCTTCTCGGCCGTTATCTTCGATTCCAACCGACAGTTGGTACACTTGGCAACGGATCGCTTCGGCTTGCGGTATCTCTACTGGACGGTCCACGAACGGGGACTTCTGTGGACTTCCGAAGTCAAGGGCGTGCTTTCGCATCCCGAGTTTCGTCCGAAGATCGACCGGAGGGCCGTGGCACAGTTCCACGACGTGGGACACTTGCTGGAGGACCGAACCTGGCTGGAGGACGTTCAGCTGCTCTCGTCAGGGACGGTCCTGACGTGGGACATTCGAGACAGATCGTTGCGGAAGACGCGCTACTGGTGGTGGGATGAGATCTCCAAGGCGTCCCAAGACGGGGCGATGACCGAGATCCTCGACGAGGCGGGGCGGCGCTTCAAGGACGCGGTCGCGCGGCGGTCCGGTCAGGGTGAAAGGATGGGCGTGACCTTGAGCGGAGGCCTGGATTCCCGGGCCATCCTCGCGGCGATGCCTGCGCGTGCGGAACCGGTGCACGCCTTCACGTTCGGCAAGGCCGGCTGCGACGACATCCGTATCGCCCGGAGGGCCGCCGGCGTGAGGGGGGCCATCCATCACGTCGTGGAAATCGGTACGCGGAACTGGTTTTCCGACCGGCTTAAGGGCGTCTGGTGGACGGATGGGCATCTCAATCTGATGCACATGCACGGGGTTGAATCTCTGGACCGGATGAAAGAGGTCGTCAGGATCAACCTGCACGGCTTTCTGGGCGACGTCATCCTGGGCGGGAGTTACCTTCAGGACGGCAACCTCCCAAGCGGTCCACCATCCCGTGGGTCGGTCGCCCGGCATCTGGGCTGCCGGCACGATCTGATCGAGAATTGGGAGGATTACGGATCTCCGGACGGCACGGAAGTTTACCTGATTCAGAATCGGGGTCGGCGATTCATCGCGGGCGGACTGCGCATCCTGGGGAGTTCGATCGAGCAGAGGGCGCCCTTTTTCGACAACGACGTGATTGAGTTCTGGTTGCGCCTGCCTCGCCGAGTGCGGTTCAGGAGTCGCGCCTACAACCAGATGCTCCTTCGCACCTTTCCGACGTACTTCAAAACGATCCCCTGGCGAGATACCGGCGTGCCCATCGCGTGGCCTGAGGGTTTCGCCTGGGCCGTGGGACTGGGCCATAAGGTCGGGGATCGCATCTGCAGAAGGGCCGGTCGGAAGGCGTATTCGGACTACCCGACGTGGCTCAGACGGGATCCTGCCCGTTCTTTCATCAGCGACCTGTTCTACGATTCGAAGGCGATATACCCCGACTACATCTCCGGAGAACGGGTGAAGGCGGACTGGACCCGCCACTTGAACGGCAGGGACCACGCCGAACGGATCTGTCGCTACCTGACGTTTGAAGTCTGGCTGCAACAGCTCCTTGAAGGACGGTTTCGTCCGGAGCCCGGGAGTTGATCGTTCGCGGTAGCGGTCTGGCCTGGAAATCAAACCGCTGTCGGAAAACGAAAATGCTGCGCATCCTTTCCGTTCGATCCTCGACCGACCCGGCTGCGCAGCCAGGGACAGAAAGTTACCCGTTTTGCGAGGGGTCATATACGCTTTTGGCTTCTTCGAACACGAGAAGGACGATTAGGGCTGCGGCCCGGTCGGGGCTGTTCGTCTGTTTCGTTGTCGGTGTGGCGTCGTTGAACATCCCGATGCCGGCGGCGAAGGTCCAGGCCGACGTGGATTTCGACGGGAACGGGAAGGTGAACTTTGCCGACTTCGTGCGATTCAGGCTTGCCTTCGGCTCCAGAGAGGCACGATACGACTTGGATGGAAGCGGCACTGTCGACTTTTTGGATTTCGTGGCGTTTGCGGAGCAGTTCGCCGAGCACGGCAAGATGGAGGCCGTGATACAGATCCCGAAGGGCGCCTTCGTGATGGGCTCAAACTCCGGAGAGGATCGGGAGCGTCCTGCCCACACCGTTTTTCTGGATGCGTTCCACGCCGACCAACACGAGGTGACGGTCGAGGAATACGCCTCCTGCGTGATGGAGGGGGCCTGTCTGGCGCCGGGGCAGGGCGAGCTCTGCAACTGGGACAAGACCGACCGGGAAGATCATCCGATCAACTGTGTGAGCTGGTACGACGCCTTCCGATACTGTGCCTGGAGGGGAAAGCGATTGCCGACGGAGGCGGAGTGGGAGAAAGCGGCCGGCGGCACGGACGAACGGATCTATCCTTGGGGGGACGGTGCACCGAGCTGCGATGTGGGGGTGCTCATGTGGCCCCATTTGGGATGTGGGCGGATCGGCACCTGGCCGGTCGGATCCAAGCCCGAGGGCGCGAGTCCCTATGGCCTCATGGATACAGCCGGCAATGTTTGGGAGTGGGTGGCAGACTGGTACGACGACGCGTTCTATGCCGTGAGCCCTTTCCGGAACCCGATCAATTCAGAACCGGGAGCGTACAAAATCCTTCGAGGCGATTCGTGGTACTATTCGCTTCCTCAGGTGGCGTCGCGAGTCACAAACCGTTACCGATTCAAGCCGCTTCGTTGGTACCCCTACGTCGGGTTCAGGTGTGTCCGATCCAGCCACGATCCGCTGGCTGACCTCGACGTCCCGCTCGGGATCGACCAGGAGATGCAGGCCGTTTCGGATTGGATAGAGAAGAACCGCCTCGCTTTGGCCGCCGAGGGAGATTTGGGATTTGTCGAGACGCCGAGGAATATCGAAAAGATGGTCAGAATTCCCGAGGGAGAGTTTATCATGGGCTCAGACCGGGGCGACAGCGACGAGCGCCCGGTCCACGCGGTCTACCTCAAGGCGTTCTATATCGACGAACACGAAGTCACGGTCGGCCAGTACGAAAGGTGCGTCGAAGCAGGTGGCTGCGAGGAGGCTACCGATGGCCTGAACCAGGGTTTCAGGATCGAAAGGACGTATTGCAATTGGGAGAAGCCGGGCAGGGAAAACCATCCGATCAATTGTGTCAACTGGTACGAAGCCGATCAATTCTGCCGTTGGGCGGGAAAGCGGCTGCCGACCGAAGCGGAATGGGAAAAAGCGGCGCGAGGGACGGCTGGACGCACGTATCCCTGGGGAGAAGAGGGTCCGGACTGCAGGCGGATCGTCATGGACGACGGCGGGGATGGCTGTGGCAGGGAGAGCACCTGGCCGGTCGGGCTCAAAGCGGCTGGGACGAGTCCCTACGGCCTCATGGACATGTCGGGGAACGTTTGGGAGTGGGTCCAGGATTGGTATGACCGCGGCTTTTACGCCCGAAGCCCCGACGTCAATCCGGTGAATCTGGAACCGAACGATGAGGTGTTCAAAGTGCTCAGAAGCGGATCGATGGCGGACCAGGCCGCAAGGATCTTCCCCGCGGCCAACCGGCAGGCCTACTTCGCCGGTACCCGCGGGGACTATACAGTAGGGTTTCGCTGTGCCAGAGACGGCGAGGAATAGTGCCGGTCCCCCCGCCGAAATCCGGCAGGATGGAATCACCCTGACCTTGGCGTCGTTTCGGAGTTTGTTGTTGATTTCCCAAAGGCCGCTCATTATATTTGCGGGGTTTGAACAGACGTGAGGGTACTGTTTGTCGCGCATTACGGGCCCTCTGCGCCAAGCAGCCGGACCCGGATCTTTCAATTTCTGCCTTTCCTGGAGACCCGCGGCGTCGCGTATGACCTGGAAGTCGTGGTCCCCGATGCCCTTTTCGTGCGCGGGCGTTCCAGTGTGAGGTGGGTCCGCGCCACGTATTACCTGAGGTGTTTATGGCGAGCGATTCGGGTGGGGTCGCGTTGTCTGTTGCTGGCAAGAAGCTATCACGTGCTGTTCATTCAAAAGGTCGTCTTCCCATTTCCCCTCCCGTGGCTGCTCCGTCGCCACCGCGAAAAAGTCGTTTTCGACTTTGACGATGCGATCTTCACGACCGACACGCCGCCGAAGGGCTGGCTGGACAGAGTTCGACGGGTCCAAAACGCTCGGGGCGCGGCTCAGATGCTTCGCTCAGCCGGGCATGCGATCGTGGAGAACAGCTACACCGGTGAATTCGCGGGGCGCTACTGCCGGTGCGTGTCGACGATTACGGGTCCCGTCGATACAGAGCGTTATCGCCCGGGGCGGCAGGAAACCCGCTCCGAGGTGGTGCTGGGATGGATCGGGAGTCGCAGCACCGAGCGGTATCTGGAGCTGATCCGCGACCCTCTTACTGAACTGGGGCACCGGTATGCGCACGTTCAGCTCTCCCTCATCGGCGCTGAGTCGTTTGACGTCGCGTCGCTGCGGGTGGTCAGGCGCGATTGGTCGCTTGAAACAGAGGGCGAACACCTCGGGCGTTTCGATATCGGCCTGATGCCCCTTCCCGATGACCCCTGGACGCGGGGAAAGGGCGGCTACAAGCTCCTGCAGTATCTGGCCCTCGGCATCCCGGTTGTCGCGAGTCCCGTCGGGATCAATCAGGAGATTGTGGCACCGGGTGAGAACGGTTTTTTGGCGTCGACGGCGTCGGAGTGGGTGGACCATCTGGAGCAGTTGATCCGAGACGCTGCGCTGCGCAGACGGATGGGGAACGCGGGGCGGGTGAAGATAGAGTCGGAATTCTCCCTTGAGACCGGTCGCGTGCGTTTCTTGAGCATCCTTGAATCTGTTGCCACAAGATAAACCCCCGGGCTCGGGCATTCGACACGAACGGGGCCGGGTCCGAAGAGAGAGGCGCAGGGCCGCGATAAGTGCAAACGCCCGGTGTCCCTGAGTGCCCGATGAGCGAGATGTTCAGCCGATCATAACCGAAGGGTCTCGCGGGTGTATCGAAGGGCGCGGGAAAGCCTGTCAGGTGAGTCTCGTCTCTCGATAAACCCCTCGCCCTACGGGCCCGGGGCGCTCGACACGAACGGAGTGACCAGGGAGAGCACGATGCGGTTGACACGATACGCCCCCGTCATATGCGGAAATGACATCAACGATTTACCGCTCCCGGCGATAAAACCGGTGGTCTCTCTTCGGGTCGTTCGCGTGATCGACAGGCTGAACGTTGGCGGGCCTTCCCGGCACGTCGTGCTCCTCACGAAGGAGATGGCCGACCGGGGCTACCGGACCGTTCTGGCCAAGGGAAGCGTCTCGGAGGGAGAGGCGGAGATGGGGGACCTCATCGCCAAGTCCGGTATCTGTCCCGAAGAGATTTCGGGGCTCGGGCGGGCGGTTTCTCCCTTGACGGATCTGAGGGCATTTGTGAGCCTGTATCGGCTGATTCGCAAGGTGCGGCCCCATCTGGTGCATACACACAAATCCAAGGCCGGCGTGCTGGGCAGACTGGCGGCCGCGCTCGCGGGCGTACCCGTGACGGTCCATACGTTCCACGGTCACGTGTTTCGGGGCTATTTTTCCGCCTGGAAGAGTGCGCTCGTCCGGACGGTGGAGAGGCTGTTCGGGCATTGGACGGACGCGACCGTCGCGGTCACGGGACAACAGAGAAGCGAGTTGCTGGCCTATCGCATCGCGTCCCGTTCTCGACTGCATACCGTCCCCCTGGGGCTTTATCTCGAGCCTTTCCTGTCCGGCAACGGATCGGGCGAGGGGCTTCGTCGAGAGTTGGGGCTCGACACAGGCTGCAAAATCGTCGGCCTGGTGGGACGGCTCGTGCCCGTCAAAGGGGTCGAAGTCTTCTTGGAGGCAGCAAGGCGGGTGGCTGCCGAACTGGAGGATGTCCGCTTTCTGGTCGTGGGAGATGGAGAACTTCGGGCGGACCTCGAGGCACTGGCGAAGCGGCTGGAACTCAGCGACGTCGTCCTCTTTACCGGATTTCGACGGGATATGCCGAGGATCTACGATGCGCTGGATCTGCTGGTGCTTTCCTCGTTCAACGAGGGGCTTCCCGTTGCCTTGATCGAGGGCATTGCCGCGGGCTGTTATGTCGTCGCCAGTCGTGCGGGAGGGACCACGGACCTGGTCGATTCTGAGCAGACCGGACGCACGGTGGCTCCCGGAGACGCCGAGGCGTTGTCTTCAACGATCGTGGACGCCCTGAAAGGGAACAAACGCGTGCCTGATGGCGTTCGGAAGCAGGTCGGTCGGCGTTACGGTGCGAATCGTCTGGTCACGGACCTGGATCGTCTGTATCGGGAGCTTCTTCATCGCAAGCTGGGTAGACGGGCCGGGGCACTCAGTCCGGATTGTGCGTAGGAAGGGGACAGAAGAATGAATGTGTTGATCACGGGAGGTGCCGGCTTTATCGGGTCGCATCTATCCGAGCGTCTCCTAGAGAGGGGTAACGAAGTCTACACGATTGACGATCTCTCGACGGGCAGCCTTGACAACGTTCGACACCTGGAAGACAATCCGCATTTTCATCTGAAGATCGGCACCGTGCTCGATCTGGAGGCCATGGCACCGCTCGTGGACAGATGCGATCTGATCTATCATTTGGCGGCTGCCGTCGGGGTCGAATACATCATCGAAAATCCGCTGCATTCGTTGATCAACAACATTCGGGGCACCGAAGTTTTGCTCGAACTGGCGAACCAGAGGAAGACGCGGGTGATTCTGGCGTCGACGTCCGAGATATACGGAAAGAAGAATGGGAAAGTGCCCTTCAAGGAAGACGATGACCGGGTTTTGGGTCCAACGACGGTCATTCGTTGGAGTTATTCCACTTCAAAGGCGGTGGATGAGTATTTTGCGCTCGCCTACTGGCGGGAGAAGAAGCTCCCGGTGGTAATCGTTCGATTTTTCAACGTGATCGGACCCAGGCAGAACGGACATTTCGGAAGCGTGGTGCCCCGGTTCGTCAAGCAGTCGTTGCTGGGTCACCCGATTACGGTACACGGCAATGGGGAGCAGCGGCGATGCTTCATAGACATCAGCGATGCGTTAGACGGGCTGATCGCTTTGGCCACGCACCCCGATACACCGGGGGAGATCTTCAACCTGGGATCGGACAACGCGGGAAATGAGATCAGCGTGAACGCGTTGGCCGAGAAAGTCAAACACCTTACTGAAAGCGATTCCGCTATCGAGTTTGTGCCCTATGAAAAGGCTTTCTCCAACGGATGGTATGAAGATCTTCACTACCGGGTGCCGAACGTAGAAAAGATACGATCGGCCGTCGGTTACGATCCGAAGATCAGCCTCGACACGACCTTGAGACGCATCATTGCATATTGCTTGCAGAATGTAACTTGAAAGTCCCGAAACGCCGTTCTCACTAAGACTGTCCGATGAAATCCGACTGGCGCGCCGTCGATGGATGACTGTTCGCCAGTTTTTGTTTATGTTTTGGTCCTGCATTCCCGCTCCGGGCGCTCCCGGGTTCCTCGTTGAAGTCAGCGTTCTGGCCCACGGCCAAAGGCCAGAACAGGTCACGCATGCCATCCCGTTCTAGAATGAAGCCGGCTTTCGTATTCCTCGCCGTTTTCGCCGCGAGCCTATCTCCACGTTTCGCTGTTGCTCGTCCCGGAAGCGGCGAGCCGGTTCTGGTATCCTCCGACCCGCGGGGCGTGGTGGTCGAGATCAGCGGGTCCGGGTATCAGGCCGACCGCCTGGTTCTGGATAGCGGTCTGTTCGATCGGATCGGCCTGCCTGGTGCCGTCTGGTTGCCTGAACCGGGGCGTCCGGCCGTTCCTGTCCGGGGGGTCCTGATCGGAGTGCCTTTCGGCGCAGACTTGTCCCTGGAGGTGCTGGATGTGGCATACGAGGAGATCCCCGACGTCAACTTGATGCCAGTGCCGGAGACTCGGACGTCCGGACGAGAGGACTTTCAGCGTATCCGGGAACGCTACGAGCCCGACGATCGCTTCTATGCAGAAGACCGGTTCTATCCTGGCGACGATGCCGCGATCGGTCTGACCGGTGTCCTTCGTGATCAGCGCGTCGCGGCCATCTCCCTTCGCCCGCTGCACTACAACCCTGTGCGCAAGGTTCTGAGGGTTGCAAAGCGGCTTCGTGTGCGCGTCGGATTTTCCGCCGAGGGGAGGTTTGGCGTGTCCAGACCCGCTGTCAGGGTCGGGGATGACGTCTTCGAATCGATCTATCGAAAAGCGCTTCTGAATGCGGATGAGGCCAGGGACTGGCGAAGCCGGGCGGGGGCGGCCACCGGGCTTCGCAAACTGCAACCCGGGTGGTATGACCCGGCGGCGAGTTACACCAAGCTCACGGTTTCACGAGACGGGATCTATCGGCTGGACGCCGACTGGTTTGCCGATTCGGAAATCGATCTGTCAGCCGTCGACTTGACCACGCTCAAGATCAATTTGAACGGGGAGGAGATCCCGTTGGAAGTCAGGGGAGGCGAGGATGGAAGCCTGGATGAAGGAGACGGGATCTACTTTTACGGAAGATTCAGGCGTACGGAGCATCGTGACTTCGAGAGCCCTTTCGGGCGGGATCAGATCTACTGGCTGACGTTTGACGGCGGGCATGGAAAGCGTATGGTGCCGACCGACGCGACCCCGGTCAGCGACTTCCCGCTGTCGCCCTGGTTCATCTCCGCCGTGCACGCCGAAGTCGATTCGGTCTACGAGGCCTTGGGCCTGGCCGAGGATGCCGAGCGAGACCACTGGTACTGGCGCGGGGTGGCGTCCGCTGCCTCCGGTCTGAATGCAGCCGCGTTGCCGGCAACGGTTGAGATCGCCCTTCCCGGCCTCGAAAAGGGCGCGGACATCCCGGGGCGAATGCGAGTCGGCATGCACGGATTGACGTCCGTGCGTGACATCGAGCAAGACCACCGGACCACGATCGAAGTGAACGAGGGCGGGGTGCTCGCCGACGATCGCTGGAACGGTCAGACGGCGTTCATCGCGAGTGGAGAGGTCCCGGCCTCGGCCCTTTCCGATACGACTCTTGTGACCGTGTCCGCTCCGGGGAGTTTGGACTTTCCGGATACCTACCGGGATGAGCTGTTGCTGAACTGGGTGCGAGTCTCCTACCCCAGGCGCTACGAGGCCGAGTCGGGACGACTCCATTTTGAGCCGGACAACGCGTCCGGCGCCACGCTGTCCATCGAAGGCTTTCAGACCGCCTCGGTGACGGTTTACGACTTGGGTCGCGGCCGGGTCCTGGAAGGTCTCGAGGTCGCGGCCGAAGGATCGGGCTTCCGGGTGCGCTTCGAACTGGCAGACGCGGAGGGGCGGTTTATCGCGGCCGACACGGGAGCCATCCTTCGACCGGAACCCGGCCGCGCCGACACCCCCTCGGACTTGCGCGGGGAACGGGCGGGAGGCGCGTACGTCGTGATCACCCACGCCGCTTTCCGGGAGGGCGCCGATGCCCTCGCCGCGCACAGAGCGGCAGACGGCTTCGAGGCGATGGTCGTGGACGTCGAGGATATCTATGACGAGTTTTCTTTCGGACAGCTGGACCCGGAAGCGATTCAGCGGTTCATGGCACACGCGTTCGATACTTGGACGACACGACCCGGCTATTTGCTCCTGCTTGGCCGGGCGAGCTATGACTATCGGGATCTGTTCGGAGAATCGAGATCCGGACGCAGAAATTTTGTCCCCGCCCTTCCGTTCCAGACGGCCACGCGTGGTGTGGCGTACACGGACCATATGTACGGCGCCGTCGCCGGAGAGGATCCGTTTCAGGATCTCTTCGTGGGGCGGTTCTCGATCGACCGGGAACGGGAGGTGGAAACGATCGTGGGAAAAGTGGTGGCGTATGACGCGCTCCCGTTGGATCGGTGGCGCGATCGAATCCTCTACATGGCGAACGCAGACATCTTCTCGACCGGCCCAAGCGACGCCCTGGCGGAGCAGATCACCGAACCGTTCGGACTGGAAACGTTCAGAGTCTACAACGAGGATCAGACACCCGAACCGAACGACGACACCCGAAGGGTCATCGAGCAAATCAACGAGGGAAGGCTGGTCGTCAATTTTGCCGGCCACGGAAGTTTCGCCATCATGGCCTTTTTCCTGAGAGGCACCTTTCAACAGGGTAACTACAACTACATGGCTCGAATCAAGAACGGGGAGCGCCTCCCTCTGGTGGTGGCGATGTCTTGCCTCAACGGCCTTTTTGCGAATCCCCGGCGCGTCTCGCTGTCCGAGGAGATGGTCAACAAGACCGACGGGGGGGCGATCGCCTACGTGTCGGCCTCGACGCTGGCCTTTCTCTTTACGAATCGATTCATCAACAACGCGATGTTTCGCCGCCTCTTTGAGGACGGCATTCCGCAAATCGGGCGGAGCCTGGCCCTTGCAAAGATCGACATGCTCACGGCATTTCCCGGGCTCGTCAGCTCTGCGCAGGGGATGCATTTGATGGGCGACCCGGCTCAGGCGTTGGCCCTGCTCCCAACGCCGGACTATACCTTTCCGGAGGTCGCGGTGAACGTGGAACGGAAGGCGAAACTGATCGACGGCGATTCTACGCGCGTTTCTATGGCGATTGAAAACCGGGGCATCCCTTCGCAGGAGGGGCTGGATCTGGTCATACTGGACCGACATCTCGGACGGGGGGAATTGGATACCTTGTTCATGGCGACGGTGCCTCCATTCGGCCAGCGCGACAGTGTCGCGACGATCTGGAGGCTCGGCGGACGGGCGGGATCGCACCGGCTGGAAATTCAGCTGGATCCCGACGACCGGATCGCCGAATGGAACGAGATGAACAACCGCCTGGAACTCGATCTGGAAGTCTTCGGAGGTCTCACGGCGATTCCGACCACGCCCCTGGAAAGCCAGGTGGTTCCTGCTTCGAACGTTCAGCTTGTCGTGCGTCCGGAGGGTGAGGTCGAGACAGGCGAGGTGCTCGGCGAGTTTGAGGTGGACCGCACCCCGGCGTTCGAAGGCGCGGACGTGGTTCGCTCCGGACCTGTCGCGTCCGAGGCTGGCAAGGCGCTGTGGGTCTGGCAACCGATCGGTCTCCAGACAGGCGTGCATCACTGGCGGGCCCGGCTGACGGACGGTGAGGATCGCGGGGCCTGGACCGCGCCGCAACCGTTTGTGGTGACCTCTGAAGTGCCCCCGCCAACGGAAGTCGTCTGGCGGCAGGAGGCCCGGGAGGCGCTAACTTCAGGATCGGGTCAGGACGTGGAGCGCTATATCGACGGTTCCGTGGGTCGCGTCCTGCAGCCGCCGCCGATGCGGGTAGAAGGTCGAACCCGGGAGGCGGCCTTCTCCGCGGAGGGCGTCACCGGCACGGCGGTGCTTTGCACGGACGGCCGGTTTCTCTACGTGAAGCGGTTCAATCCATCGGATGACCTCTATCCGGGAAGCGACCTGTTCCAGCAGATCGGTACCGGGTTGAGCGGCACGGTTGCGGGACAAAATTACGGGACGCTCTCGGAGACGCCGGTCATCGGTATTTCCGCGACCTATCACAGCGATGGGTTTATCTACGCAGACGACGGGGCGGCCCGCGAACTGGTGCGTATTTCGCCGCTTACGGGAGCCGCGGATCGCGTGAAGGTGCCCGAGGGTCTGCTCAATGTGGAAAACGGACTCGTCTTTGATGGACACTCACTCATTACATCCGACGGCAATTTGATCTACAACATCGCCTGGGGCGTCGACGGAATCCGGCGCGCCGGGTGGTCCGTTCGGGTGTTCGATCCGGATGAGACGTGGCGTCTGGTGAGGGAATTCGTCGTCAAACCCACGTCCACCGGGTTCACCTACCTCTTCACGGACGGGATCCTGGCCGACGGTCGATATCTTTACCTGATCGAGTTCGGAACCGGTTTGACCCACCGCGTGAGGGTTGTGGACGCCACGGACGGCCAGTTCGTGACCGAGTTTGAGAGCGACCAAGCGGAGACGGACATTCTGGGAGGGCAGTATGATTGGCAAAACAACCAAGTCTGGTTGGGCCAACTCAACGGCCCCGCGATTTACCGGTACACCGGGCGGAAGCTGCCGGAGGCGGGCCGGCTCACGTCGAGCCCGATCGGCCCGGCCGGGACCTGGAACAGTCTCGACTTCTCCATCCAGGGCGCATCGAGGGTCGGGGCGCGGGCCGAGCTCGACATCCTGGGGGAAGAGACCCTCGGACGATTCGTCCCGACTCCGAACGGGTCCGGATTGTCTCCCGGTTCGACGATCGATCTGAGCGGCCTGGATCCATCGTTTCGCCGCATTCGCCTGCGCCTCTACCTGTCCGCCGAGGGCGTCAACCGGTCTCCAGGGTTGACGGCGTGGTCCGTGCGATTTCAACCCCTTCCGAATCTAAAGCTGTCGGACCTCAGGATCGATCCGCTCTCCGTGGAGGAACTCCGACCTGTCACGTTGCGTGTGGACGTTCTGAACAGAGGTCCGCTGAATCGGGTCTTGGGGGCTGCCGTGGCGTTTTACAGGGGCCCTCCCCGGCAGGGCCGAATCATCGGACGCGCGCCGGTGCCCGCGGAAACCCCACTCGGGGCGTCCCGGAACGTCTCGTTCACCTGGCAGACCGGTGGCTTTGCGGGACGGCACGTCGTGCACGCACGGGTCGAGGACCTGCTGGGCCGACCCAGTTTCTACGCAGAGGAGGTCAGTGCACCGCAAGAGGTCGAAATCGTTCCGAGCGGCGACCGAGAAGCCCCGCGGCTGGAGATTGCTGCTTTGGATGTCGCGGGGGAGGTGCGGCCAGACGATTTCCTTCCGGTTCGTCCCCGATTCCAGGTCTCCATGACGGACTCAAGCGGCATCGATCCGGAAACCGTGGAGATCAAACTGGCGGGAGAGACGCAGGAGCACTCCGAAGGGATTTCCTCATCGGCCGTATCTGACGTGGTGGAACGGAGCACGTCGCTCCATTTCGTTTATGGTCCAACTCTGGATGACGACCGGTACTCCCTGCAGATCTCTGCCACCGACAGGTTGGGCAACGGACCGGCGAGCAAAGCGCTTTCCTTCAGGGTGTCCTCAGAGCTCCGAATCGAGCGCGTGCTCAACGTGCCGAACCCGATGGTGGAGGATACCGACTTCACCTTCCTCCTGTCCAGAGGCGCCGAAGTGACGATCCGGATCTATACGGTTTCCGGAAGGCTGGTCCGGATCCTGGAGGGGCTTTCGGGCACCGTAGGCTTCAACCAAACGCACTGGAATGGCAGAGACAGGGATGGGAATCGGCTTGCGAACGGGGTCTACCTCTACACGGTGACGGCTCGGGACGGCTCGGAATCTGCGCGGGTGAAGGAGCGCCTCATCGTCTACCGGTAACGGGCGCTACGAGCCTGTTTGATGTTGCCAAACGACCCCGTTTTTCCGTATATTTATAGATCTTGATCGGATTTTGGACAGACCCGGAACCTCGCAGAGATGTCCCTTATTTCTGAGAATTTGCGACGCGTGTGGGAACGGATTGAAAGGGCCGCGACGCGAGCGGGGCGGTGTCGTGAGGAGGTCACTCTTGTGGCGGTTTCGAAGACGAGATCGCCCGGAGAGGTTCGAGAAGCCCTGAGAGCGGGCGTCGAGATCCTTGGGGAGAATCGCGTCCAGGAAGCGAATGAAAAGGCCGCCCATCTGTCGACGCCGGTCGCCTGGCATCTGGTCGGGCATCTGCAGAGAAACAAAGTCAAGGCCGCGGTCTCGCTGTTCGACCTGATCCACTCGGTCGATAGCGTGAGGCTTGCGGAGCGAATCGGGTCGCGAGCCGCTCGGGCTGGACGTCGGGCTCGGGTTCTGGTTCAGGTGAACACGAGCGGCGAAGACTCGAAATTCGGCGTTGCGCCAGAGCGCGCGTTGGATCTGGTCGGGCAGATTTCGGAAATTGCCTGTCTGGACGTGCGGGGCCTTATGACAATGGGGGCGTTTTTGCCAGACCCGGAGGACGTACGGCCCTGTTTTGCGAGGCTGCGCGAGGTCCGGGATCGGGTCGCAGGCGCCAGACTTCCCGAGGTGTGCATGGCGCACCTGTCCATGGGAATGACGAACGATTTCGAGGTCGCCATTGAGGAAGGATCCACCATGGTTCGAATCGGAACGGCCATTTTCGGGCCGAGACCTGCTTGAAGCGCGTCGATGATGGTCGATCTGTTCCGCGGGTTCGTCCTCGTCACCCTTGGCGCCCTGGATCTGCTGATCAAGGCGTTCATCCTCTTGGTCGTTGTCGCGGTGTTGCTCCGGTGGGTCTTGCTCCGGTGGCGCCCGTTTGGATGGGCCGCTCAGGCTGTCGGCCGGGTCACGGATCCGATGCTCTGGCCCTTCACGCAACTCCTTCCGGTTCCGAGCGGCACCGGTCTGGCTTCGCTGATTCTGGTCCTCGTCACGGTTCTGTCAGCCTATTTCCTGAAATGGATCGTAGGGGATGTGCTGAATGCCCTTCTCGGCGTGGTCAGCGGGCTCTCTGCCGGGGCTTTCGTGGAGAGCGTGGGCTGGATCCTTTACGGCGGGGTGTCGGTCATTCTGGCTTTCATCGTGGCCCGGATTGTCCTTTCGTGGCTGCCTTTCGTTCGTGGCGGCAGGATGGCTTGGTTTTTTTACCGGCTGACCGAGCCCATCATGGCGCCGTTTCGGCGGCTCATTCCCCCGCTGGGCATGTTCGACCTGTCACCGATCATCCTGATCTTTCTTCTTAACTTCGTCCAACGGGCCATCTACAACGTTCTGATCCGCTGAGGACTCCCCTCGATGACTGGAGACGGTCACCCCTTCCCGATGGCCGGTCTCCTCAAGCGGGAGGTGATTTGATTGAAGCTGACGCCACGCGATATCCGTAAGCAGGCATTCGGCAAGGTGTTCCGCGGGTGTGACCCGCACGAGGTGCAGGCCTTCCTGGAGATGATCGCGGAGGAATACGAGCGACTCCACCGAGAAAACATCGAGCTCCGGGAACGCGAGGCGGCCCTGCAGTCGGAAGTGGATCGGTTCCGGTCGATCGAGCGGATTCTGCAGGAGACGCTCCGAACGGCCCAGCAGACGGCCGCGGATCTCAAAGAGAGCGCCCGGACGGAAGGCCGCCTGATGGTCAAGGAGGCGGAGATCTTCGGCAATCGGGCGATCGAAAAGGCGAGAACGCAGGTGGAGGTGATCCGGCGAGAGGTCGTGGACCTGAGAAACCGCCGGGACCTCTTTGTGGCCAAATTACGGGCCTTGGTACAAGCCCATTCGGACTTCCTCTCCCAGTTTTCGTTTCGAGATGGGGATGCCGTGAACGCGTCCGCGGATGAGGAGACGGATGACGCCGAGGGTGGCGACGGACAAGCGGGGGCGGCAGAGGAACGGGAAGCCTCTGGCGAGCGGCCCGGCGTGCGCGAATGAGCGTGGACGGCGTGCGGATCCGCGTTCGGGTCGTGCCCCGGACATTGCGAGATGAAATCATTTGGTGCAATGAAGCGGAAGCGATTCGCATACGCGTTACGTGCGCACCTGTCAAGGGTGCCGTCAATCGCCGGGTGGCGGAGCTGCTGGCCAGAAAGCTACGGGTCGGTAAGTCGAAGGTCCGCGTCGTTTCGGGTCTGAAATCTCGAAACAAGGTGGTGGAGGTGGCGGGCGAGTCGTCTCTCCGGGCGGTTACCGAGAGATTGAAGGTGGCGGCGCGGTGTATGGAAAAAGAGGATTGGGAGGTGTGATCGAATGGCGGAGAGCGGGGCGTCAGCGGTTCGGTTGGGCGTGATCGGCGGGTCGGGCGTCTATGGGATAAAGGGGGTGGAGGCGGTCGCCGCGCACGAGATCGAGACCCCTTTCGGACGACCTTCCGACAAGGTCATCGAGGCCCGGATCGACGCTCGTACCGTCATGTTTTTGCCCCGTCACGGCGTTGGGCATCGGATCCTGCCCTCCGAAGTCAACTACCGAGCGAATGTGCACGCACTGAAAGAGATGGGCGTTACGCACCTTTTGTCCGTGAGCGCCGCCGGAATCATGACCGAGGAGATTCGACCGGGAGACATGGTCGTCCCTGACCAGATCTTTGACCGTACGAAGGGCCTCCGAGCGTCCACCTTTTTCGGGGACGGCATCGTGGGCCACGTCATGTTTGCCGACCCGTTTTGCGAGGCGCTTCGCGCGGTTGTGGCCGACGCTGCCGTGCAATGCGGGGCAACCGTGCATCGTGGCGGGACTTACGTCTGTATGGAGGGGCCTCAGTTTTCCACCCGGGCCGAATCCCATTTCTACCGCCGCACGCTGACGCCCTCGGTCATCGGAATGACCGGACTTCCAGAGGCCAAGCTGGCCCGGGAGGCAGAGTTGTGCTACGCGATGCTCGCCATGGGCACGGACTACGATTGCTGGCACGAGGAGGAGGAGGACGTTGAAATCGAGGCGGTCCTCGCGGTGATCAAGACCAATTCCGAAACGGCCAATGCGATCATCAAGGCGGTGGCGGGCGCGTTGCCGGAGACGTCCGACTGCGAGTGTCTGCACGCGGCGAGGCACGCCATCATTACCGATCCGGCCGTGATCGGCGAAGATGTGAAGGAGAGACTTGACGTACTGTATGGTCGCTACTTTCGGAAATAGAGGCCGGGGAGCGCGCGAAGCTGACCGTAATCGACGACAGTTGGTACGCCCGGACTGACGGGATCCCCGAGGGGGAGGCTGCGGGCGGCGTGGTTGTGAGGCTTCACGGGCAAGAGGTGCTGGTGGCGCTCGTTCAGGAACCGGGTTTCAGGGACTTTGTTCTGCCAAAGGGCCACGTGGAACCTGGAGAGACGCCGGAGCAGGCGGCGCGCCGAGAGATCGAAGAGGAAGCCGGTGTTTCAGATCTCGACCTCGTTGGGCTGCTGGGCGTCAAGGAGCGGCTCAACTACGACAAAACGGAGTGGAAGAAGACGACCTACTTCCTTTTTTCCGCACGCGACGACCTGGATGTTTCTGAGAACGCAAAGGGCCGCCGTTGGTTTCGGATCGACCGGCTGCCCGCGCTTTTCTGGCCGGAGCAGACCTCGCTGCTCGCAGATGAACGGGCCCGGATCCTTGAACTGATGCGGGGCCGGGCAAGCGCACAGAGGTTGGGTAGCGCATGTTCAAAGACGTTTCGAATCTAGATTTTCCAGAGCTTGAGCGACGGGTCCTGACCTTCTGGGAGGAGGTCGACGCCTTCGCCAAACTCCGCCGGAAGAACGCAGGCAAACCGGCCTTTTCTTTCATCGATGGGCCGATCACCGTGAACAACCCTCGCGGCATCGGGGTGCATCACGCCTGGGGACGGACCTACAAGGATATCTTCCAGCGTTACAAGGCGATGCAGGGCCACGATCAGCGTTACCAGAACGGATTCGACTGCCAGGGTCTCTGGGTGGAAGTGGAGGTGGAGAAGGACCTGGGGCTCAACGCCAAGCGAGACATTCTCGCCTATGGGCTGGACCGCTTCTCCCGCAAATGTCGGGAGCGCGTCGATCTCGCCGCGGCCGCGGTGGTCGAGACGAGCAAGCGGCTCGGGCAGTGGATGGATTGGGAAGGATCCTACTACACCTATTCGGACGAGAACATAGAGAGTATCTGGCATTTCCTGAAGACGTGCCACGAAAAAGGTTGGCTTTACAAGGGCCACCGGGTGATGCCCTGGTGTGCCCGTTGCGGCACCTCCCTTTCTCAACACGAGCTGACGGACGCCTACGAGGAGACCGTCCACAGGGCCGTCGTCCTCAAGCTTCCGATTCGGGAGCGCACCGGAGAGCACATTCTGGTATGGACCACCACCCCTTGGACGCTTACGTCGAATGTCGCACTGGCCGTGCATCCCGACCTCCTTTACGCCCGCGTCAGGCAGGGCGACGAGGTGTTCTACCTTTCGCAGGGGGTCGTGGACGGGATGGCGGGGGAATGCGAGATGCTGGACGCGGTCAAGGGGGAAACGCTGGTCGGGCTGACCTACCTCGGTCCTTTCGATGAGCTTCCGGCACAGCAGGGCGTCACGCACAAGATACTCGGATGGGACCAAGTGGGCGAAGAGGAAGGCACGGGCGTCGTACACCTCGCGCCAGGCTGCGGCGCGGAAGATTACGAGCTCGCGGAGAAGAACGATCTGGCCGTGATTGCGCCCCTGGACGAAGATGGCCTCTACAAGGCAGAATTCGGCCCGTTTTCTTTCAAATCTGTTTTCGATGTGGCCCCGCTTGTTTTCGAGAGCCTCCGGGAGAAGGGCTATCTGTACAAGCTGGAGGACTACACCCACCGGTATCCGAAGTGTTGGCGGTGCAAAGAGGAGCTTGTGTTCCGCCTGGTGGATGAATGGTTCATCTCCTGCGAGGAGATTCGTCCTCTGATGCTCGAGGCGGCGAAGACGGTCCGCTGGATCCCTGAACATTCGGGAAAACGCATGGAAGACTGGCTGAACAACATGGGAGACTGGTGCATCTCCCGTAAGCGGTATTGGGGATTGCCGCTGCCGTTTTACGAGACCGAGGACGGCGCGTTGACCGTTATTGGATCCCGAGAGGAACTCAGGGCGTGCGCCTCGGACCCGTCGGTCGTAGATCGGCTGCCGGAACTTCACCGTCCGTGGGTTGACGACGTGGAGATTTCGACCCCGTCGGGCAAGGTCGGGCGCAGAGTACCGGAGGTCGGAGACTGCTGGCTTGACGCCGGCATCGTCCCGTTTTCCACGCTCGGATACCTGGGCACGGATCGTAAAGACTGGGAGAAGTGGTTTCCGGCCGATTTCATAACAGAGATGCGGGAGCAAATTCGTCTCTGGTTCTACTCCATGCTCTTTATGAGCGTGACGATCGAGGGGCGGTCTCCTTATGATGCGGTCATGACTTACGAGAAGATGAACGATGAGTACGGCGAGCCGATGCACAAAAGTCTCGGAAATACGATCTGGTTCGACGCGGCCGTTGAGGAAATGGGGGCGGAGCCGATGCGGTGGCTCTTTGCCGAACAGAACCTGTCGCTCAACTTCAACTTCGGCTACGGTCCTGCCTCGGAAGTGAAACGTCGCTTCTTGACGCTCTGGAACACCTATCGTTTTTTTGTCCAGTACGCGAAGCTGGATGGCGTGGATCCAACGGCACTCCATCCGGGCGTCAAAAGGGCTGTGATGGACCGATGGATTCTGTCCAGGTTGCACGTCACGATTCAGGATGTGGAAACCTGTCTCGAGGAATACAACCTGCCGTCGAGCGTGCGTACCGTGGAGACGTTCTTCGATGACCTTTCGAATTGGTACGTCCGGCTCAATCGTCGTCGATTCTGGAAGAGTGACAATGACGGCGACAAGCGGGCCGCCTACCTCACCCTCTACGAAGTTCTGAGCAGTTTGACGAGGATACTCGCCCCGTTTCTCCCCTTTCTGTCCGAGGAGATCTACCAGAATCTGGTCCGCTCGTTCGATGCCGACGCGCCGGCGAGCGTTCACCTTTGTGATTTCCCGCGACCGGACCGCGAGCGGATCGACCCTTCTTTGATGGTCGATATGGCGTTTGTGAAGAAGGTTGTCAGTTTGGGACGTTCGGCGCGCACGGAGTCCGGAATCAAGGTGCGGCAGCCGCTTCCCGGGGTGGCGGTCTGGGTCGGGAAGCAGGGAAAGGCAGCGTTGGGGCGTCTGGCGCCTCTTGTCCGACAGGAGCTGAACGTAAGGTCGCTCTCGTTCGTGGACGATCCGGACCGGCTCATCGCGTACAGCCTGAGGCCGAGTTTTCGAAATCTGGGGCAGAAATATGGCCGCCTCGTGCCTCGGATTCAGTCTGCGCTCGGCGAAATGGACGCCAAGGGCCTGTCGGAGCGCTTGGAGAGGGAGGGCTGGGTGGCCGTTGAACTCAACGGTCAGGAAGTGAGATTGAATGCAGAGGACGTCTCCGTGGAGACGCGCGCCCGGGACGGTTTGGCCGTGGCCGGGGGGGAAGCGCTGCTGGTTGCACTCGATACGCGCCTGGACGATGATCTGCGGGACGAAGGCTTCGCGCGGGAATTCGTGCACTATGTTCAGAACCTTCGAAAAGGTGCCGGGTTGGAGGTTGCGGATCGGATCGAGCTGACGTATGATGCGTCCGAACGACTGTCGCAGGCCATTGAAAGACACGCGGACTATATTCGGAATGAAACACTTTGTCTCGCCCTGCGCTCGGAAGAGGTTTTGACAGCGGAGGCACACAAGATCAACGGGGAGCCTGTAAGGCTCTTCCTCAGCCGGGCGGGGCTACACGCCGAGAAGGAAGGATGACTGAGCGGGATCTCCGGAAATTCAAGAAGCTCCTGGAGGAAAAGCGGCTTTCCATCGTGCAAGATCTGGGGTTGTTGGAAGAGCGCTCCATGCACACCACTTCCGCTGAATCTTCAGGAGACTTGATCTATTCCGACCACATGCCGGAGTTGGGGAGTGACGCCATAGAACGGGAAAAGGCTTTTCTCTTCGCGTCGCGAGACGGCGTTTATCTTTCGCAGATCGAGGAGGCTCTGAGGAGGGTTCAGGACGGCACCTTCGGGATTTGCCGTGCCTGCGGAAAGAAGATCCCGGAGGAGAGGCTGGAGGCCGTACCGACGACAACCATTTGTGTCCCGTGTAAAGAAGCAGCAGGGAATTGAGCACGTGATGCGGCGTGGAGAATCGGCGGACCGGGAGCGCGTCCTGAAGACCGTGTGTATCGTGGGCGTTGTCCTACTGCTGGATCAGATCTCCAAAGTGTGGGTCACGGGGTCGATGGAGGTCGGGGAATCCTTAACGATCCTCGGCTCTTTTTTCAGGCTGACGTATGTCCAGAATCCGGGGGGCGTGTTTGGACTCACGCTGGGGGGAGCAGGTTTCCACCTCCTTCTGTCCGGAGTTGCCCTGATCCTGGTCGGCGTCCTGCTTTGGCGGGCCGCCGGGGACGATCGGGGATCGGTGACCGGTCTCGCGCTCGTGCTCGGCGGGGCCATCGGAAATCTCGCGGATCGCGTCAGGTTCGGCCTGGTGATTGATTTCCTCGACTTCGGCATTGGAGCCGTTCGCTGGTGGGTCTTCAACCTGGCCGATTTTTCGGTCACGACAGGCGTTCTCGCATTGATCGCCCGCAGCTTCAGTCGGGGAGAGAAGGAAGCGGCTCGTGAGGATGGAAGTTCGCCCGGAGGACAGGGGTGAGCGGCTCGACAGGCTGCTGGCCGCGGCCTGCGAGGACCACTCCCGTTCACGTATCCAGACACTCATCCTAGGGGGTGACGTCAGCGTAAACGGGAGGACCGTGCGTCCGAGTTATCGCGTTTCACCTGGACAGCAGGTAGAAATCTCCCTTCCGCCGGTCCAAAGACTCGCCGTAGATCCAGAGGACATCCCTCTGGATATTTTTTTTGAAGATGCACACCTTCTGGTCGTCGACAAGCCGCCGGGTATGGTCGTGCATCCGGCTGGAAGCGTACGCAGCGGGACGCTTGTGAACGCCCTGCTTGGCTGCTGCAAACAGCTCTCTGGCATTAACGGCGTTTTGCGTCCCGGTATCGTCCATCGGTTGGACAAAGAGACCTCTGGCTTGTTGGTCGTGGCCAAAGATGATGCAGCCCACAGGGGCCTCTCGAAGCAGCTTGAATGCCGGACCGTGGTTCGAAAATACCAAGCGATTGTCTGGGGGCACCTCCCCGAGGATGCAGGACGAATAGAAGCACCCATCGGGCGCGACCCGGCAAACCGTAAACGTCAGTGCGTCCGGAAATCGGGGCGGTACGCGGCGACGCGATACAAGGTCGTCCGGTACTATGATTTCCTCTCCCGCTTGGAGGTGCGGCTGGAAACGGGTCGCACGCACCAAGTTCGGGTGCATCTGACACACGTGGGGCATCCGGTCTTTGGGGATGCCGTTTACGGAGGCGGAGCCGCTCGGGTCAAGGGGATCGATCCGAGGTTTCGAGTCGAGGCGGAGCGGCTGTTGAAGGCGGGTCATCGGCCGATGCTGCACGCGGAGTTCCTGAAGTTTGCACACCCCGTTTCCGGAAGAGATCTCGGGTTTCGCGCAGATCCTCCGGAAGACATGCTGCGCGTGCTGGCCGAGCTGGAAAGGGAAACCGGGCGGATCGGATAGGGCAGTGGAAAAAGGAGAACGTGGCGGGGTCGGATATGGGGGGTTGTCGATGCTGCGCAGGATGACGCGTGGAACGCTATAGACTGCCCGCGGGAAGTCCGTAGGCTTCCTCCACGCTGTCCGTGTCGACCATGTCGATCGCTTCCCAGGGACAGATGTGGACGCACTGGATACACCCGATACAATCGCTGAGCCGGACTTCACAGAAGGTTCCGATCCCGTCCAGGCCAGCATCGGCCACATCGACTTCCTCGATACAATCGGTTGGACAGACCTCGATGCACGCGTTACATCCCGTGCAGTAGTCCGGGTTGATGATCGCGATCGATCTCGGCCGTTTCTTCTTGGCCGTCATCCCCTTTCGCGTGTCTAGCCAGACGTAGTCGTGGTAGTCGATTCGATCCTTCTTGCCGACGCGATCGGGACGGTAGACTTCCGATTTGGGCGCAAATTCGAGACGGCCTTCCGCGTGGGCGTTGCTCAGCCCGTATCTGTCCGCAGTCACGGTCTGGCCGGGGTCGTCGTCGTAGACAAAGCTGACGAGGTCATAGCGCGTGCCGACCACTCTCCCCGCCCGGCCCTTCAACTTGAAGTGCGTGCCGAGCTTGAACTCCAGAATCTGGAGTCCGGTGTCGACGGTCTCTACGCCTGCCGCGTCGTCTGCCTCTACGACCGAAGCGGGTGCGGCGACTTGCTCGGGTGTGCTTTCCGAAGGACCGGTTTCCCCGCGCTTCGCCTTTCGGAGCGCCTCCGATTTGGCTTTCGCTCTGGCCACGCGATCGGCGATGTCATCGAACTGGGAGAGATCCACGTCGACCAACGGTTCATCCTCTTTGGAAAAGAGTGGCCCGGCAGCAATCCGGCTTGGGCCTCAACGTCGAAGTGTGAAATATATAGGACATTTCCGGGCCTTGTCAAGGCAGAATCCAAGTCCGGCGCCTGCCGGCCCGGCTGATTAATTCCTCTTATTCTTCAAATACCAATATCTTGACTTGGCTTATAGACATAGCTATATTCGGACAGCTTCGATTCGGTGGCCCCGGAATGGCTTGAATTGAGATTTCTCAACGTTCCTGGATGAGCGAAAGAGGGTTCGTTGCACGAGGCAGACCCCCCGCCGGGGAACGGCGGAGATGCGCAGTCCGAAGCGCTTCAGCGAATCGTCAAGCAGGCCACTGCCCCGATGGCGGAAGAGGGCGTGCCTCGGCCGCGGCTGATCGCGCAGTTCGCCTTCTTTCCGCTGGCGATCGTGGTCATCGGCGTGATAATCTACCTCTTCCTGGCGCTCCTGACCGGGGAAGACCAGACTCCGAGCGACTATCTGAATACGGTGAAAATCGGGGGTATCAACAGCCGGTGGCAAGCTGCATACGAGCTCTCCAAGGTGCTCGCTGAACAGCAGCAACGGGAAAGGACCGATCCCAGGTTCGCAAGCGCGTTGATCAGCGCGTTCGAGTCTTCCCGTAGCGACGACCCCAGGGTGCGTCGCTATCTCGCGCTCGCGATGGGTCTCGTGCGTCACCCTTTGATCGTCCCGATTCTGATCGAAACCCTGGATGATCCGGATGACGAGACGCGTATCTATGCGATGGCCTCTCTGGGCAGACAGGGTGACACGAGCGCGGTCCGTCCGCTGATCGATCTGGTTTCCAGCGAGGATCCCGGAATACAAAAGGCGGCCATCGGGGCCCTGGGTCAGTTGAAGGATGCGCGAGCCGGAGCCGCTCTCGTCACCGCTTTGAGGGACCGGTCGCACGATGTCCGATGGAACGCGGCGTTACAGTTGGCGGAAATGGAGGATAATGCCGGCGTGGACGTTCTGGCCGAGATGCTGAACCGGGCTTACCTCAACTCCTTTCCGCGCATGAGCGAGTTTCAGAAGCAGGATGCCATGATAAAGGCGATCCGCGCCATCGGGAAGGTGGGGGCCGAGTCGCTGCTTCCGACGCTTGAAAGACTGCGAGAAGAGGATCCGGGGATGCAGGTACGGCAGGCGGCCATCGAGGTCCTCGACTCGTTCGAGCCGAAAAACAGGCCAGGAGGCTGAACGGAAAAAGCGGCCGTGGGCGCTGCGAATCTTGAACTTGACAACGAATTTTGGCTTGGATATATTGGCCCGCGATCTCAAATTATTTCGGTAGATCAAGCGCGTTCCGACGTTCCGAGATGCGCGTCAAACGGAGTCCAAATGGCCGAGGAAGGTGTAGACCTCTCGTCGTTCGACGACATTCCGGATCGCGTGGCGAGGGCGAGGGCAAAGGCTGAAGCCATACGCAAGGCGCGCGGGGGTGGAACCGAGGCGCCCTCGAAATCAGCAGCGAAGGCACCGGCCAGGAGGGCTGAGGGGGCAGCCGGTCGCGCTGCGGCCGCGCGAAGCCTGACGGCCAAGAAGGAGGAGGGTCCGAAGGAGCGGGAGGTTGTGATTCAGACCTCTCCGGCGCCCCGGTCGGTCAGGCCGGGTCCCCCCAGAATGCGGTCGGTCTCGGAAGGAGGCATCACGACCCGCCGAGGGTTCTTCTCGTGGCTGGCGCTCGCCTGGGTCGCGTTCGCTTCCGCAAGCACCGCGGGTCTCTTGGCGACCGCCCGCTTCATGTTTCCCAACGTGCTGTTCGAGCCTCCGCAAGCCTTCAAGATCGGTTTCCCCGACGAGTATGCCGTTGGGGCGGTAGACGAGCGATGGAAAGACAAGTTCGCCGTCTGGGTCGTTCGGAACACGGACGGGATGTTCGCCCTGATTTCCGTCTGCACCCACCTCGGATGCACGCCGAACTGGTTGGCCAACGAACAGAAGTTCAAGTGTCCGTGTCACGGAAGCGGGTTTTATGCCACGGGAATCAACTTCGAAGGGCCTGCCCCCAGACCTCTGGAGCGCGCCCGTATCGTACTGGCCGAAGACGGGCAAGTCCTCGTGGACAAGACCATGAAGTTCCTGTACGAAAAGGGGCAGTGGGATCATCCCGAGTCCTTTCTCGCCATCTGATCGCCTCATCTTGACGGAGAGTCCTTCATGCCAAAGGTTTCCGGCCTCTTAGACAGCGTGAAACGCTCGCAGATCTGGAAGTCTATTTTCCGACACGATATTCCGAGGGAGGAGCGGGGCCGGGCGCAGGTGGTCTTGACCAACGTGGTCCTTCATCTTCATCCGGTCCGGACACCGAAATCGGGCATCCGCGTCCGGTATACCTGGTGCATGGGGGGACTGACCTTTTTCATTTTTCTCGTGGAGACGATCACCGGAATCCTGCTGATGTTCTACTACCGCCCGACGCTGGAGTATGCCTACACCGACATGATCGACCTGGGGGAGCAGGTACCGCTCGGGATCATGCGCGAGATCCACCGCTGGGGCGCCCATTTGATGGTCATTACGGTCTGGCTCCACATGCTTCGGGTGTTCATGACCGGATCCTACAAGCCCCCGCGTGAGTTCAACTGGGCCATTGGCGTCATCTTGCTGTTGCTGACGTTGATGCTCAGCTTTACGGGCTATCTCCTGCCCTGGGACCAGCTGGCGATATGGGCCATCACGGTCGGATCCAACATGGCAAGGGCGACGCCTTTTCTGGGGCACGAGGGCCCGGGAGCCGCGTTTTTGAAGATCGGGGACATAGGGCTGGTTCACGCGGGCAACGACGCGCGGTTTGCGCTCTTGGGAGGAAGGTTCGTGGGCGAGGGGGCCTTGCTGCGTTTCTATGTCCTCCACTGTCTGGCCATTCCTTTTGTGGCAGCTGCGCTGATGGGCGTCCATTTCTGGCGGGTTCGGAAGGATGGGGGCATCTCCGGGCCGATGTAACCGGTGCGGAAGTCCGAACGTGGGGCCTCGGAAGGGGTTCTCAAAGTCGGATTTACAGGGGAGATCATGGAGGCACTGAAAGGATTCATCAACTGGATTACCGCCCCTGAAATATTCCTGCCACTTTTTGCCGTCCTGTTTTTCTTCGCGCTTCGTATCCGGACCGTCTGGACCAACCGAGTCGGGCTCCCCGTACTGGTTCTCTCTGTCATCTTCTTCATTGCCAGTTTTCAGGATCCCGACTTTCGGATTATTGTGACCAAAGGGGACAATATTCCGATCGTCATGCTGCTCTATCTCGTGGGATTCTTCGTCTGGTTTGCCATGAAGCAGGCGTATGAGAACGACGAACGGATTGCCAGGGGTGAAGACCCCGTCGAGAAGCAGGAATTCCGCCAGAAGGTCCTTACGTGGCCACATCTGGTCTATACTGAGCTTATCTGCCTTACCCTCGCCAGCGTGGCGTTGATCCTCTGGTCGATTCTGATCGACGCGCCCCTGGAAGAACCGGCCAACCCGGCGAAAACGCCGAACCCCTCCAAAGCGCCCTGGTACTTTCTCGGCTTGCAGGAAATGCTCGTCTACTACGATCCGTGGATCGCCGGCGTGGTCCTTCCGACCTTGATCATCGTCGGACTGATGGCGATTCCCTACATGGACCGAAACCCCAGGGGATCCGGCTACTATTCCTTCAAGGAAAGGTCGTTTGCGATCACGGTCTTCCTGTTCGGGTTTGTGGTGCTCTGGGTGGTCATGATCACGATCGGCACCTTTCTTCGAGGGCCCAACTGGAACTTTTTCGGTCCATACGAATTCTGGGATCTGCACAAGCTCGAGGCGCTCGTGAATATCAACCTCTCCGAGTACATCTACGTGCAACTTCTGGGCGTCGGCCTGCCCGGCTTCTGGTTGACGCGCGAGATCTGGGGGTTTGTGCTCGTCGCTCTCTACCTCCTGATCCCTCCACCGATCCTGGCCCAAACGGTCTTCAAGGAGTTCTACAAGAGAATGGGGTTCGCCCGCTACAGTGTCATGATCTTTCTCCTCCTTATGTTCGTTGCTCTTCCCGTCAAGATGCTGCTGCGCTGGCTTTTCAACCTCAAGTACATTGTCGCCATTCCGGAATACTTCTTCAACATTTGACCCGGGGACACCCGTTTCGTCCAGAACTGGAGCAGCCTGTTGGTGAACGAGCGCAAACCGCAAGGCTTTTTGGACTTTGTCTACAACCTGAACAAGCTCAACGCCATCTTTGCCCTTTCCAGTCTCGGGCTGGCCGTTTGTATGGTGTGGATGGTCTGGGACGACTACGACCGGGAGTGGAAGGGGGTGCAGCGAGAAGCGATGGCGATGGAGCAGTACAAGGTTGAGGCGGAACTGGCCTCTGCGCAGCGCGATATCGACGCGGATCAGTTGCGCGGGTTCGAGGCTGAAATCGCGGAAGTGGAAGCCTCGATCGAGAGGCAGAGGGACCGTTACGAAGCGGCGCTCGAGGCGCTGGAGGGCCTGGAGGGAGAATGGTACAAAGCCGATCAGGACCTCCGGTTCGAAAAGGCGAAGTATGACGTGGCAAAATATGAGTACGAGGAAAGCGTGCACAAAGGGGACCAACGGAAGGCCAGCGAGAAACGCGCCGCACTGGACGAGATGGAGCGCCGGATCGTCGATTTTCGAAAGGTCAAGGAGGCGGCCGAGGCCACGCAGGCCGCAGAACAGGGGACCGTCGACGACGTGACCGGCCGCAAGAAGGAGCTCGAGAAGCTGAAGGAGACCCTGTTTCGGGAGGCGGAGCTCCTACGGCGGCAGCTTTCCGGCATCGCGCCCAGTTTTCCCAACCGATTCCGGAACATGCCGATGGTCGATTTCATCGATCCCTCGATCAAGGTCCGGCAGATCGTGTTGGGCGAGATGAAGAATGACATCAATTTCACTCAGGTTCCCAAAGTCGACCGATGCAATACCTGTCACGTGAACATCGATCAGACGGGGTATGAAGTCGATCCTGAGACCGGCACGTTCCGAGACGAAGTGCTGAGGAATTATGTGGAGGATGTCTATCCGGAAGAGGCGCGAAAGGGGCGCACGCGCGTCTTGGCCACGCATCCCGACCTGGACCTGTATTTGGGCAGCGGGTCGCCCCATCCGATCGACAAGATGGGCTGTACGACCTGCCACCTTGGGAGGGACCGCGGAATCACGTTCGTCAACGCGGCCCACGTCCCGTCGGATGAAGCGGAAGCCGAACGATGGCGCGAACTTTACGGCTGGCACAAGATGAAATACTGGGACCATCCGATGCTCCCGACTCAGTACATTGAATCGACCTGTGCGCAGTGCCACGCAGGCGTGGGTGAGGTGCCAAAGGCGGAAAGGCTCAACCGGGGCGTGCATCTGGTCAAGACGCTGGGGTGCCACGGATGCCACAAGATCTCCGGTTACGAATCGCTTCGGAAAGTGGGTCCGGACCTGAGAAAGATCGCCGGCAAACTGGACCGGGAGTGGACCCTGAACTGGGTTCGGGATCCCAAAGGGTTCCGCCCCTCCACGAAGATGCCCAAAATATTCGATCTGCCGAATACCAGTACCGCGGACGATATCGCTCGAAATACGGCGGTGATCAACGGGATCGTAACCTACCTTTTCGAGCATTCCGGGAACCCGACCTACCCCGATCCCTCGGTGAAGAGAGATCCGGACCGGGGGGAGGTCCTGGTGGCCCGGGCGGGGTGCAGAGGGTGTCACGTCGTCGGCAAGGACGACGACCTGGGGCAGACGTATGGCCTGAGAAACTTCGGCCCAAACCTGAACGACGCTGGGAGCAAGCTATCCGAAGGGTGGCTCTACGCCTGGCTGAAGGATCCCCAGGCCTACTTCCCCGAGACGCTGATGCCCGATCTTCGGCTGACCGATCAGGAGGCCGCCGACATCGCGGCTTACCTGATGACCCTGCGTAACCCCGACTTCGAAATGCGCCGTCCTGCCGAGGTGGATCTCGCCCTGAGGGACAAGGTCGTTCTGGAGGGTCTCGAGAGCCGGTTTTCGATCGTTGATGCGGCGGCGAAGTTGGACGCGATGTCCGATCGCGAACGGGATTTGTGGTTGGGCGAAAAGATGATCGCGCGTCAGGGCTGTTTCGGCTGCCACACGATCTCGGGCTTCGAAGAGATGCAGCGTGTCGGAACCGAGCTGACCGAGGAGGGGGGCAAGGATGTGGACAAGCTCGACTTTGCGCTCAACCCCCTCAACATCCCGCACACACGTCACGACTGGTTTTTTACGAAGCTGAAACATCCCAGGGTGTTCGACGAGGGGAAGAAGAAGCTGTTTGACGAGAAGCTTCGTATGCCCCACTTTGGGCTGACCGACAGCGACGCGGAGGCGGTCACGACGGCGTTGCTGAGCTTCAGCAGGTCGCACGTGTCGCCGACCGCGAAAAAGCATCTCACGCCGTCGGAGATCGAGATCGAAAAAGGACGCCGGCTCGTGTATGAGCGCAACTGCCAGGGATGCCACGTCGTTGAAGGCGCAGGGCAGGCGATCGCAGACGTCCTGACGCGCAGCTACGTAGAGGACGGCGCGCCGGAGTCGGAGGCGGTCGGATTCACGCCTCCGGTGCTCAATGGCGAGGGCAGCAAGGTCCAACCCGACTGGTTCTTCGAGTTCCTGAAAGCGCCGATTCCGATTCGCCCGTGGCTGGATGTACGGATGCCGACCTTTGGGTTTGACGACCAGGAGGCCATCGACATCGTCACCTATTTCTCGCGCTTGGACAACGAGCAGTTCCCTTACCGGACACACCCCGAAAAGCGCTTGACGCGTAGGGACGTGCGCGCCGCGACCGCCCTGTTCAGTGAGGAGATCTACAACTGCTGGACGTGTCATCAGCGCGGCGACATCAAGCCCAAAGGGGATCCTGCAAGTTGGGCGCCCGACCTGACGATGGCGAAAGCGCGCTTGAAACCGGATTGGATCGAGTCCTGGCTCTGGGATCCGCAGAAGATCCAACCCGGAACCAAGATGCCGACGTTTTTCGGAGACGAAATGACCTATCTTCCTGAACAGGCGGATAGGATCGATCTGACGCGCTACATGACCCTTCCGGAGGGCGTGGAGCCGGAAGATGGGATCATGATGCTGCCAAGCGAGCACGTCATCCGGTTTCTGACAGATTACATCATTTTCGGCCTGCATCAGGACCGACGGCTGAGTCAACGTTAGGCGGCGCCAATCGTTTCCAGTGAGGCTGAGTCGCCACGGCCCGAGCCTCCCCGGCGTTTGAGGGGCCTGCCTGCGCCGCGTTGGGCGCGGCAGGCAGGCGCCCTTCTTTTGTCACCTTTTCTTGGGCGGCAAGAAAAGGTGAGCATGAGTGACTTTCCTAACCTTTCTTATGAATTAATCAGGTTAGACGACCCGAAGAGGACACAACCGAAGGAGGATGTCATGAGGTTCCTGAAATATACCTTGTTCGCCGCATTCACCCTGTCATGCCTGTATTCCGGACGAGCGGTTGCCGGGGATGCCGCTGTCAGCGGCAAAGTCAGTCTGGATCTGCCCGCGGGCAAGAAGCCCGGACGAAAAAAGCTGCAGATGGCCGCCGACCCGGTGTGCGCGGGCAAGCATACCGATGCGCCGGCCCTCAGCGAGGTGGTTGTCGTAAACGACGACGGGACGCTGAGGAATGTGTTTGTCTATGTCAAGGCGGGGCTGGAGGGCAAGAAATTCGACGTTCCAGCCGAACCGGCCGTGCTGGATCAGAACGGGTGCATGTACAAGCCCCACGTGCTTGGCGTCAGGGCCGGTCAGCCGATCAAGATCCTGAACAGCGACGGGACGCTTCACAATATCCACCCCAAGCCGAAGGTGAATGCCGAGTTCAACATGGCCATGCCGAAGTTTCTGAAGGTGAAGACCAAGACGTTTGAAAAAGCCGAGGTCATGATCCCGATCAAATGCGACGTCCATCCCTGGATGCAGAGCTACGTCGGCGTGTTGGACCATCCCTTCTTCTTCGTGACCGGGGAGGGGGGAGCGTTTGAATTGACGGGGCTGACCGCCGGGACGTACACGCTGGAGGCCTGGCACGAGCGGCTCGGTTCTCAAACCCGGGAGGTAACGGTGAAGGACGGAGAGACGGCCACCGTCGACTTCACGTTTCAAATACCCAAAAAGAAAAAATCGTAGCGTTCAAGATCGTGTGGGAGGATCACTGACGCGGGAGGATCTGGATGGAAGAGAAGGTATACGGATACTGGCTTCCGATCGATGTCTCGACGCACGGACACACCGTCGATTTCCTGATCAACTGGACCCACTGGTTCATGATCGCGCTGTTCGTCGGGTGGGGGATCTATTTCTTCTATTGCCTCATCCGTTTCCGCGAGCGGGCCCATGTTGGAGCGACCTACAATCCGGTCAAAGGGAAGACTTCGAAATATGTGGAAATCGGCGTGGTGGTCGTAGAGGCGATCCTGTTGATCGGGATTTCGATTCCCGCCTGGTCGGCGTTCAAGCACAGTTTTCCAAGCCAGTCGGAAGCACAGGTCGTTCGGATCGTGGCCGAGCAGTTCGCCTGGAACGTCCATTACGCGGGGAGTGACGGGATCTTCGGCCGGACCGCCCCTGAGCTTGTGAGCGCGGACAACCTCCTGGGTCTGGATCCCGACGATCCCCACGGAGAGGACGACTTCAACGCGATCAACAACCTGCATGTCGTCGTCGACAAACCGGTTGTTGCGCACCTCTCGTCGAAAGACGTGATCCACAGCTTCAAGATCCCGGTGATGCGGTTGACGCAGGATGTGATTCCGGGACAGGAGATCAAGATCTGGTTCGAGGCGACCCGAACGGGCACGTTCGATATTGCCTGCGCCCAGCTCTGCGGTCTGGGGCACTATCGCATGCGCGGGCAGTTGACGATCGAAACATCGGAGGCATTCGAAGCCTGGCTGGAAGGGCAGCAGGTCGAGGAAGAAGAGGACGAGTTCGTATTCTAAGGGGTTCCCTATGAGTGAACACGCGGATCACACGGGCGAGGCCCGCGCCGAAGGCGACGAGCACGCCCACGGGGCGCTTGGATTTTGGCAGCAATACCTCTTTTCCACCGATCACAAGACGATCGGAATCCAGTACGCCCTCACGGCGCTCGTCTTTCTCCTTTTCGGGTTCGGTTTGATGATGGTCATGCGCTGGCAGCTGGCCTACCCGAGCGAGGCGCTTCCGTTGATCGGCGCGTGGCTTGGAGAGACCAACATGCCGGGCGGGGTGATGGTGCCGGAGTTCTACAACCAGCTCGGCGCGATGCACGGGACGATCATGGTTTTCATGGGCGTCGTTCCGCTGGCGGTGGGCGGGTTCGGGAACTACGTGCTGCCGCTGCAGATCGGCGCGCCGGACATGGCCTTCCCGAAGATCAACATGGCGAGCTATTGGGCCTTTCTGATAGGCGGCATCGTGATGCTCGTCAGCTTTTTCGTGCCGGGCGGGGCGGCCCAGTCGGGGTGGACCTCTTACGCGCCGCTTGCCGTGATCGCGCCGATGGGGCAGACGATGTGGCTTTGGGGGATGATTTTTCTGATTACCTCCTCGCTGCTGGGCTCCCTCAACTTTATCGTCACGACGGTCCAGATGCGGGCCGAAGGGCTGTCTTTCTTCCGGCTGCCGTTCTTCGTGTGGGCGCAGTTCGTGACATCGTTCCTGCTCCTGCTGGCCTTTCCGCCGCTCGAGGCCGCCGGCGTCCTGCAATTGATGGATCGGCTGGCCGGTACGAGTTTCTTCATGCCGAGTGGATTGGTCGTTACGGGTCAACCCCTCGACGTGAGCGGAGGAGGCAGTCCGCTGCTCTGGCAGCACCTCTTCTGGTTCCTGGCCCACCCCGAGGTCTACGTCCTGATCCTGCCCGCGATGGGGATTGTGTCCGAGGTCCTCGTCAACAATACCCGCAGGCCGCTGTGGGGCTATCGTACGATGGTCTATTCTCTGATCTTTCTTGGATTCATGTCGTTCGCCGTTTGGGCCCATCACATGTTCATGACGGGGATGGGAACGGTGATGAGCACCTTCTTCCAGACAACGACGATGATCATCTCGATTCCATCGGTGGTCATCCTGACCGCTCTGGCGCTGAGCCTGCACGGGGCATCGATCCGGTTTACGGTGCCCATGTTGTTCAGCCTCGCGTTCATTCCGATGTTTGCCATCGGCGGGCTGACCGGGCTGCCGCTGGGACTCACGACGGCGGATCTTCACCTGCACGATACCTATTACGTGATCAGTCATTTCCACTATGTCGTGGCGCCGGGAACGATCTTCGCCCTGTTCGCGGGGATCTACTACTGGTTCCCGAAAGCGACGGGACGGATGATGAACAAAACGCTCGGCAAGCTCCACTTCTGGCTCTCCCTCATTTTCATGAACGGCGTCTTTTTCCCGATGCTGTTCGTGGGGATGGCCGGCGTCTCCAGACGGCTTTACGACCAGACTCAGTACGCCTACGGGGAGCAGGTTCAGGGGCTGACCGTGATGAGCTCCTGGTCGGCGTGGCTGCTGGCGCTCGCGCAGATTTTCTTTATCGTGAACTTCATCTGGAGCATGAGGAAGGGCGAGAAAGTCACGTCGGACAATCCGTGGGAGGCGACGACGCTGGAGTGGGCCACGCCCACGCCGCCGCCGCACGGCAACTTCCTCGAAATACCCTCCGTCTACCGGGGGCCGTACGAATACAGCGTCCCGGGCAGATCGCAGGATTACTGGCCGCAGCATGCCACCGAAGACGGGGCCGCCGAGGCTGAGCGGCCTCAGGCGCAACCGACGCCCGGCGACTAGACTTTGGCTCAATCTTGGAGGTTTCGATCGTGTCAGTTGAGATTCCCTATCGCGTAACGCCTCATCCGATCACCGGGGTCTACAACGGGAAGCTGGGGACGTGGCTCTTCCTGGCATCGGAAGTCATGCTGTTCGGCGCGCTGTTTTCTACCCTCGTGCTGCTCCGGGTCGGCGCCGACGCCTGGCCGCACGGCTGGGAGCTCTTGAACGTGCCGCTGGCGACGCTCAATACGTTCGTGCTCATCGCCTCGAGCGTGACGATGGTCATGGCGTGGGCGTCGCTGAAGATGGACAATTTCGGAAAGTTTCAGCTCTATCTCGGGTTGACGATCCTTTTGGCATTCGTCTTTCTCGTCGTGAAGTATTTCGAGTATACGCACAAGTTCCATCTGGGCATTGCGCCTTCTACGAGCACCTTTTATGCCACCTATTTCACCATGACCGGGCTTCACGGGCTTCACGTCGTGGGTGGAATCGTCGTGAACCTCTATCTGCTGTTCCCGGGCAGCGCGATGTGGAAGACCGATCCCGAAGGGTTTGCCAACCGGATCGAATGCGCCGGACTTTACTGGCACTTCGTGGATCTGGTCTGGATCTTCCTGTTCCCGATCCTTTATCTCCTGTAAGGAGGTTGGAATGGCGGCTCATAGCGCCGAAGAGGTCAGAAAGCACGTGAAGGTATACCTGACGGTCTTTGCCGCCCTGACGGTGTTGACCGTCGTGACCGTTGGGGTTTCCTACCTCCACATTCAATCCGTCGCCGTCACCGTTCTGATTGCCCTTTTCATCGCTACGATCAAGGGCTCCCTCGTGGCTGGATATTTCATGCACCTGGTGTCCGAGAAACAGGTGATTTTTTGGGTGCTCGCCGTTACGGTGGTCTTCTTTGCCGCCTTGATGCTGCTTCCCGTGTTCACCGAGGTCGAGTCGGTGTTTGCCTGAGCCTGCCGTGTCTCTCAAAACGTTTCACATTTTCTTTATCGCCGTCTCCATTCTGTGCTGCCTCGGCCTCGGGGTCTGGGCCGTTCACGACTATGCGACGTCGGGCGATGGGATGAATCTCGCGATGGGGCTGGCGGCGTGGGTCGGATGCGGCGTGCTGGTCTGCTACGGCATCTGGTTTCTCAAGAAGCTCAAAGGGATCGGTGACCTATGAAGGGACTGAGCCGGCGCCTTCCGGCGACCTTCTTTCTTGCGACGACGCTGCTTGCCTCGGAGTCTCTTCCGGCCTGTACGGTCTGTTTTGGCGATCCCGCTTCAGACATGGTCAAGGGTGCGAACGCGGGTATCCTCGTCTTGCTGGGGATTGTCGTCGTGGTGCTGGGAGCGATCGGTTCCGTGTCGTTGTTCTGGATGCGGCGAGCGCGTCTCTACGACCGAACCTTGCTCGCCAGGCAGGCGGCGACCGGTCTGGGCGGCTACGTGGACGTTGACTTACCCGCAGGCAACGGGAAGTTTGCGGCGACAAGCGCGGAGGTCTAGAGGGGTGTGATGGTGGGGCGCGCGGCAATGGATGGACCGGCGTCGGAAGGCAATCCCTGGCTGCATCGGTTCTCTGTTTTTACGGCCGGATCGACCCTGCTTTTGATCCTTGCCGGTGGACTGGTCACGAGCACGGGCTCAGGATTGGCGGTGCCCGACTGGCCGCTCTCCTACGGCACGATCTTTCCGCCGATGGTCGGCGGAATCTTCTACGAGCACGGGCACCGTATGGTGGCCGCGTTCGTCGGATTGTTGACGATCGTCTTGACCGCCTGGGTCTGGCGGCAGGACCCCGAAGGGTGGGTCCGCTACGTCAGCCTGGCTGCGCTGGGCGCGGTTCTGCTGCAGGGATTGCTTGGCGGACTGACCGTGCTCTACCTCCTGCCGACGCCATTGTCGGTGGCTCACGCACTTTTGGGACAGACTTTTTTCTGTCTCGTCGTTGGGATCGCGCTCTTTACCTCTCCGGCTTGGCGGACGTCGGCCCGCCCTCTCTTGGAGTCTCGCGGGTTTCCTCTATGGAAAGCAGCCTTGACGACGACGGTCGTCATCTACGTTCAGCTCTTTCTGGGGGCGTGGATGCGTCATACGGAGGCTGGCCTCGCCATTCCCGATTTTCCGCTCGCCTTCGGCCGGTGGATCCCTCCAATTTGGAGTTTGGAGGCGGACCCGCACGCGCCCTTTCCGATCTCGACGGAGACCCTACGCCTGCGTGTCGGCCTCCACTTCGCTCACAGGGTCTGGGCGCTGGTGGTGGCGGCGTCGGCCGTTTGGGTCGCTGTTCGGGTCATCAGGCGACACGCCGACCGGAGGGAACTCGCCTACCCGGCCGGCATCATGCTGGGGTTGATCCCGCTTCAGATCGCGATGGGTGCCATGATCGTTTGGACGCAGAAAGAGATTGCTGTTTCGACGCTCCACGTTGGAGTCGGCGCCGCCGTGCTGGGATCCAGCCTGGTTTTGACCCTGTGGAGCCGGCGTGTTTCCCGGCGTGAAGGGGCGCCCGCCGTGCAAGGGCGAGAGGGTCCGACGGTGAAGGCTTCATGAAATCCAGAGCTCACGTCGATAAGTATCGCGTGCCGATCAACTGGGCGAAGGCCTGGGACTATGCGATTCTCACGAAACCCAGGATCTCGCTGTTCGTCGCGTTGAGCACGTCGGTGGGGTTCGTTCTGGCGTCGGGGCCGGCGACCGAGTTGTTGACCTTGCTTCACACGCTCTTGGCCGCGTTGCTGGTTGCTGGAGGATCGGGTGCCTTAAACCAATCTCTGGAGAGGGATCTCGATGCGCGGATGAGGCGGACAAAGCACCGCCCTCTGCCGGCCGGACGGATGGGACTCGGAGAGGCGAATCTCTTTGGGCTGGCGGTTTCCGTCTCCGGCATCCTCTACATGGGACTCGTGGTCAACTGGCTGGCCAGTCTTCTGGCGGCCTTGACGTGGGGCATTTATCTGTTTGTTTACACGCCACTCAAGACGAGGACCGTACAGAATACGGCCGTGGGCGCCGTCGCGGGCGCGCTCCCGCCCGTCGGGGGGTGGGCCGCCGCTCAAGGCGAGGTGGATCTGACGGCCTGGGTCCTTTTCGCCATCATGTTCACGTGGCAGTTTCCCCATTTCCTGTCTATTGCCTGGATCTATCGAGAGGATTATGCGCGCGGCGGGCACAAGATGCTTCCTGTAGAAGACCTGGATGGCGGCCGCACCGCGACGAGGATATTGCTCTACAGCCTGTTACTTTTTCCGATCGGCGTTGTCCCCACTGTTCTTGGCGTCAGCGGATGGATCTACGGCATCGCCTCCGTCCTCCTCGGCCTGGGCCTGTTCTACGTCAGCTTCGCCTTCTTCAAGACCCGGACGGACCGATGCGCAAAGGACCTGATGCGAGCCACGCTCATCTATCTTCCGGCGCTTTGGGGTGTCATGATCCTGGACAAGCTCGTTGTATAGCTTCAAGGTTCTGTCGGGTTCGAACTCGGGTGATGGGCGATGTCCTGTCACCTTTCTTTCTTTTGGCATCTTGATGGAAGTGGGTCCGCATGAGTGACTCGGCCATTGAGCTCAACGGGCTTTATCACGACTACGATGCCCGCCGCGCGCTCGATGGGATTGATCTCAGGATTGAACCAGGCGAGATTTTCGGACTCCTGGGGCCGAACGGCGGCGGAAAGACGACGCTCTTTCAAATCCTCTCCACGCTTCGGCGTCCCAGCGGAGGACGGATACGGATACTCGGGTTGAACCCTCTGAAAGATTCAACGCGCCTTCGGTCGAGAATCGGCGTCGTGTTTCAGAACCCCAGCGTCGACCTGAAACTGACCGTCTCCGAGAATCTACGGTGCCAGGGACACCTGTACGGCTTGCGAGGAAGCCGCCTGTCGCGTCGCATTGAAGAGGTGCTCGGCCTGGTCCAACTGCAAGAACGGAGAAACGAACGGGTGGAGCTGCTTTCAGGAGGGCTTCGCAGACGGGTGGAGCTGGCGAAAGGGATGCTCCACAGGCCTCGGCTGTTGATCTTCGACGAGCCTTCCACGGGCCTGGATCCGGCCGCCAGGCGGGCCTTTTGGGCTGATCTGGAAACGCTGCGGACAAGAGAGGGCGTCACGATCCTGCTGACCACGCACTTTCTGGAAGAGGCGGGGCGGTGTGACCGCGTGGGCATTCTGGACCGGGGGAAGCTGGTGGCGATGGGCTCACCGGAAGAACTCATCGACGGCTTGGGAAAGGATGTGATTGTCGTCGAGACCGATTGTCCGGGTCGACTGAGCAAGAACATCACGGAGCGGTTTGGCCAACCGTGTGTCCGGGTTGAAAATTTTCTGAGGATTGAATCCGGCGAGGGCCACGCGCTGATGGCCGAGATCTATGCCTCCTTTCGAGAGCAAATTTCGTCGATAACCGTGGGGAGACCGACTTTGGAAGATGTGTTCGTTCACGAGACCGGCCGCGCCTTTCGGTCGGGAGGGAGTTAGGCGTTGACCGGAGATCGGGGCGACCGGCGCGAGAGGCTGTGGATGGGCGTCCTTCCGGTGTTCACGCTTTGGAAGCGAGAACTCGTGCGGTTTGTCAGAGATCGCTACCGGCTGATCGGCGCCGTAGGTCAGCCCATTCTTGTTTGGCTGCTCGTCGGGTATGGACTCGATGCATCGTTCAAGCCGGCGGGCCAGCCTCCGGGAATGAGCTATCTGGAGTATATCTTTCCCGGGACGTTACTGCTCATCGTGCTGTTTACGGCCATCTTTTCCACGATCACCGTGGTGGAAGACCGACGGGAGGGATTCATGCAGTCGGTCCTTGCGGCCCCCGTGCCTCGGTCGAGTCTGGTCTTGGGAAAGGTGCTTGGCGGAACGACGATGGGCACGTTGGAGGGTTTGATCTTCCTCGTCTTTGCGTTTTATTTAAGGATTCCGCTCACGCCTCTGGTCGTGCTGCTCACGGCCGTTTTCCTCTTTCTGGCATCGCTGGGATTGACCGGTCTTGGATTTGCAATTGCGTGGCGGATGGAGTCGACCGCGGGGTTTCACGCGATCATGAATCTGTTCCTGCTTCCCATGTGGCTGCTTTCGGGCGCCTTTTTCCCACCTTCCGGCGCGCCCGGCTGGCTGGCGTGGATCATTCGGATCAACCCGATGACCTATAGCGTGGCCGGTCTACGGCAAGTTCTCTACATGGAGGTCCCATCCGCCGTCGGCACGCTCCCTCCCCTGGAAACGTGCGTCTGGATTGCAGCCCTCTTCGCCATCGGCACGTTTGCCGTTTCTGTCTATCAAGTCAGCCACGTAAGAGAGGGGAGCATCCGTTGAGCCGAAAGACGCGCCTGTGGATGGCCGCCGGGCTCGGCGTCCTGCTGATGTGTGCCGTGGGCGGATACCTGTTTGTGAGGGAAGTGGAGGAGATACGGCGCCAGAAGGCAGATTCGCTTCCCGTGCTGGGTCAGGTCCCCGGTTTCTCGCTTTTGGAACGAAGCGGATCAACGGTCACTGCTGACGATCTGGCCGGCAAGGTTTGGATTGCGAATTTCATTTTTACCCATTGTGCCGGTCCCTGTCCGCTGCTTTCGGCTCAAATGGCCTCGCTGCAGGAGAAACTGAAGCGGCAGCCCCGGGTTCGTCTCGTGTCCGTGACCGTGGATCCCGAGCGAGATACGCCCCGGGTGTTGTCGGATTACGCGCTGCGGTTCGGGGCGGACCGGGCGCGCTGGCTGTTCTTGACCGGAGAAAAGGAAGCGGTTTACCGAACGGTGAGGGAAGGATTTCACCTGCCGATGAGTGAAGATGAGACGTCCGACCAGATCGTGCACAGCCTTCGATTCGCGCTGATCGACCCACGCGGAAACGTGCGCGCCTACTATGATGGAACGGACCCGGACCTGTCCGAGAAGCTGCTGCCCGCGGTGAACGCACTTCTGCGGGAGAAATGATCGGCCGCCGGACCGGGGGCTGCCCCATTTGCCCGGGCGATCGCGAAGCGCGTCACGGCGGAGGCGCGTCTCTGCCACCCATCTCGGGAAGCGCCGCGTTGTCTTCTGCCGAAAGCGATCTTGCCCAGCCTGACGCGAACGACCTGATCGCCATCCGAGACGGGAATTCTGTATTCATGGATTGTCTTGCACGTGCAAGTAAGTTGCTTGCCAGGGCTTGTCGAGGCGTGATACCGTCGGACTCGACGGCTGGAGGACGTCCTGTCGATCGGTTTGGCAGATTCCTGATTCCTGTCGTGGCGTGCGCGATCGGTTGCAGCCTTATAGACAGGCAGGAGGGTCCGCAGATTCTGAGTGTCACGCTGGACCGAGAACCTCAAGTCGGGCGTCGTCACGAGGTCACGATCACGCTGGTGTCTGACGATCCGGACAACGACGAGCTGGATTTTCGCTGGGTCGCGTCCGGGGGCCATTTCAAGGAGAGTGAACAAGATACGCTCATAGGCCTGTTTCAGGACTCGATTTCGGTCGTATGGGTCGCCCCCAGCGAGGTCGAGAGCTACGATCTTATGGTAGAGGTGGGAGACGGAAGGTCCGGAGCCGTGGCGACATCCAGCGTAAACATCCTCGTGACACAGGCGGCGCCTACGGCGGACGCTGGAACGGATCAGGTCGTCGCTTATCGTGAAGCATTGAAGATCGTTCTGGACGGAACGGGCAGCTTTGATCCGGATGGGGATCTGTTGCGCTTTCGGTGGGGTCAGGTCGGCGGGCCTGCCGTAAACCTGGAGCAGGTCGAACAGCCTTCATTCAGCGTCCCGGCTCCTGGCGGCTATCTGTTTTCGCTCAACGTCATAGACGATGTCACGGATACGACCGGGGCGTTGACCAGCAACACCGACGAGGTAGCCATCCAGGTCACGGACCCCGACGGCTCCAGATAGGGTCAACCGGAGCGCCCTCCTCGGCCGGCGGGAAAAGGGTCATCTGGAGCAGGCGAACCTGCTCCTTTTCTTTTTGAGGTCGTTCCGGGGTCTCGAATGGGCAAGGTCAGTCGCAACGCCATCTATCTGACGGTGGAGAAGGGTGCCCATCTCTCCGGGGGCCTGCTGATCATGGTCGCGGTGGCTCGTTTGATGGGCACTGAAGGGCTGGCCGTCTACGGGTTCGTGATTTCCCTCACGGCATTCTTCGTTCCCATTCTGGACCTTGGATTGAGCAACCGCATTATCGGAACGGTTGCAGCCCGGGGAGAGAAGGCCGAAGAGACCGTCTCCGATGCGATTGGATTCAAGTTGGGGCTGGCCCCGGTCGTGCTGGCCCTGACCCTTGGAGGAGCCTGGGCGTGCGGCAAAACATCTGCGGCTCTGGTCGCGGTAGGTCTCGTTTGCGGGTCTACCGTGGCCATGAGCGTGGGAGATTCGGTGAATGCCATATTCAAGGGCTTGCAGCGTGCCGCCTACAGCGCCCTTCTGGTGGGGGGACTGAATCTCCTGTTGTTCCTGACCTGCCTGGGGGCCATACGCCTGGGGTGGGGGCTGGTAGGCATCGCAGTCTGTTACCTGATCTGCCGCCTGGGCTACCTTTACTCAGGCTTGGCGTTGATCGCAAGGGTGGCCCGCGACCTTCGTCCCCGCCTGCGTGCCGATCCCGTCCGGGCGAATCTCGTCACGTCCGCTCTGCGGTTCACGCCTGCCGTCTATTTCCTCGGGAACCTTCTGCACGTCAATTTTCTGACCACCGACCTCGCCCTGGGCAAAGCAGACTCCGGTCCCTTTTTCATCGCCTACCGTCTTGCCGCGGCCCTGCTTATACTGGCGAGTGGGAGCCTGGAGGCGATATACTCGGGGCTGGCGGCCCGCTTTGAGGTCCCTGCCGACATCAAACCTGTTCTGGCCCGTGCCGTGCTCTCTCTCCTTGGCATCGGCCTGGGTGTCGTGGCCGTGGTACACGTGGCCGCCCGTCCCGTCACGCTATGGGTTTTCGGAGACGCCTTCGAATCCTCGGTCGAGATCATACGCCTTGTGGCGTGGACGCTTCCGCCCTTCTTGCTGTGCGGGCTGGCGCACGCCGTCCTGCTGGTGATGAGGCAGGAAGGCCTGGGCGCGATCCTGCTCGTTTCGCTCCTAACGGGCGGGGCACTGCTCGGGGGGGTCGCGAATGGGTCCTGGGGCCCGCTCGGGACGGCGGTCACGCCTTCTGCAATCACCGGCCTTTTTGCCGTCATCTTGTGGGTTTCGATCTGGCCGAAGCTTCGGTAACCCCCGATGAATAGATTGGATCCCGTTTCCAGCCCACTCGCCGTGAGTCACCGGTCGCCCCGAGGAGCAAGGCTTCTCCGTGCGGGCACCTGGTCGGTTCCGGTGCTGGCAATCTGTTTGGCATTGGTGTTGGGGTGGGCGTGCGGGTCCGATTCGTTGGACCGACTTGCGCGTACGCTCGCCGAAATCCCGCTCGGCGTCGTGCTCGTGGACCTGTGGGCTCTGGGAATCGCGCTGTTCAGAAGACCCGGGCAGAGCCCGCTTCGGGTCCCTGTAAAGACGCCGGTGATTCTTCTCGGGCTACACCTCGGCGTCTGGCTATGGACCCGCTACTTGGCCTCGTTCGAAGTATTTTACGGCCTCAGGACAATTGGAGAGGTCGAAGGGATTCATGTCCTTCGGCCCGGAGTAGCGCTGCTCCTCGTGTTGCTTTCGAGCCTCTGTCTGGTTTCCACCTTCTTTGAAGTTCGGCTCGTCAGGTGGGTCTTGATTTCGGAAAAGACTGCCGTCCCGGCCGTTTGCCGGCACGATACGGTGACAGATCCGCCAGCGGGGAAGGAACACGTTTATGAGGCCCAGATGCTCCTGAGCCGTCTCGGGTATGACGTGGGTGAGATAGACGGGGTCCTGGATGAATCGACGGGAGCAGCTTTGAGCGCATTCCAGGGGTCTCGAGGGATGGATCCGAGCGGGAATTTGACCATGCTTACGGTCGTCGAGTTGCGAAACAGGTGGACCGGACGGGAGGAGCCCGTCGTCGCCCCGTCCGTAAGGGCGATCTCGCAACGGGCGGTCAGGCGTGCCGCCGCGTGCATCGCCGGATTGTGGAATCGGAAGACGTAACGCCTCTATCGCATCCCGGTCTATCCCCTTGGGTAAGGGCTGTCCCCGTCGTCGCGCCCGCGCTTCGTCGATTGCACCTCCTCTTGGACCGCATCGGAGGGCACCTTCATTCGGAATGTTTCTTCCCGGATGCCCGCATTGACCTTCCATCGTCTGAATTCGATTCGAATTCGGTCCGTGCCCTGCCGGATCTCGGTTCGGCGAGGGAGGACGACCCCCCCCTCATCTCGATAGTCTTCCATGAGCCTCTGGGAAATGAGGCGGCCCTGATCGAGGTCGTATATCTCTTCCCGGAGAACCGTTGCCGTGCGTCGATCCACACATATCCGGCGGCGCCAGAGGGGTTCCTCGATCTCAACGAAGATGCTGTCTCCCCGGGGTTCGAACGACCGCACACGGGGAAGGTCGGGGATGCCGATGCCGGGGAGCCCCAGAATCGCGCGCTGCGCATCGTAGAAACGCAGATCCACGCCGGTGACGCGGTAAAGGACGTCCTCCGGACGTCCCTTGACGTAGCGATTGTCTCGAGGGAAGTAAACCGTAAGAGAGTCGCGCCCTGCGAGGGCATGGAGCAAGCCGATTCCGAGGGCGCCGCTCACATCCAGCTTGAGGGCATCCGGACGCTTGTACCTGACGAGCGCGGTTGTGTTCTGCTGGAGGCCGTCGATGCGCATGGAGATCTCGGCCCGGGCTTCCAGGTCTCGGAGGCTGTCTGTGAGAGAGGAAACAGCTCTGAGAAGATCGAAGGCGTTCTGGATGGGGCCGACGTCCGAAGGACGAACAGGACGTATGGAACAGGAAGTTGAGGCCAGAAGCTGAAGGCCTGCAAGGATCGAGACGAAAAAAAGGCGGGACTTCATTCGACTGGAGTCCCGCCGACCCGATCGGTTGCGCGCTGCAGCTTTCTACGGATCTCTTCGTTTTCCGGATCAAACTCGAGCGCGCGCAGCCAGTGTCTCAGGGCCCGGTCGTGGTCTCCCAATGCCCGGGCGGCATCTCCGGTGTGATCGTGAATCACCGCGAGGTCTTCCCGTGCTCCGACATCCTCGTCTCCCTGAAGACTCCGCTCTTCGATGTCGACGGCACGCTGCAGGAATTCCATGGCCCGTTTATGCTGGCCCTGCTGATAGAAGACCCATCCCATGCTGTCCAGATAGGCGCCATTGTCGGGGTCGGCGCCCAATGCCCGTTCGATCAGGCGCTGGGCCTCTTTCAGGCGAGTGCCCTTATCGGCGAGCATATAGCCCAGGTAGTTTAAAGCCAGGTGATTCTCGGGGTTGAGCGTCAAAAGGCGTTGAAAGGTCTCGACGGAGGCTTCGAACTGCCCGGCACGCTCGTAGTGTCGACCCAACTCGAACAGGACCCGGGGGAAAAGCTCAGGATCCCCTTCCGTCTCCTGAACCAGGTCCTCGAAAATCGGGATGGCCTTCTTCCAACTCCTCTCATATCCAAACGTACGAGCGAGCTCGAATCGAAATCCCGGCTGTTTGGGGAAGGCGCCAACGGCCCTTTCATAAACCGCACGGGCATCCGGAATCCGACCGCTCGCAGCATAGGCCCGACCGAGTGCATAGGCGACGCCGGAATAGAGCCCGGGTCGGTCTTGGGCCTCGTTGAAAAGGGGAAGCAAGGCCTGGATCGCCCGGTCCCATTCCTGTTCTGCGAGGTATGAGCGGCCGACCCCGAACGCGTAGTCCGCCCGGCCCTTTTGTTCGACGGCCCGCTGAAACGCGGCTCTCGCATCCCGTGGCCGGTTCGTCATCAGGAGGAATTCGGCCTTCTTGGCCAAGAGATCGTGGCGGTCCGGGTTTGCGCCGATCAGCCGATCCAGAAGGATTTCAGCTCGGTCATACTGGTGGCTCGACCGTTGCGGGTTGGAGAACCGGGCTGCGGACGCCACGTAAACGTTCGTGAGCGTCTCGAGAAAATGGTCATCCTGTCCGGCGCTGGAAAGAAGATCCTGGAACGCGGCCTCGGAAAGATAGAGGGTCAGAAGCTGCCCCCAGAGCGGCCCGGTTCTCTGGTCGACCCGATGCTGGTTGTGAGTAAGGCCCTTCCTGAGAACGTTCGCGGCACCGATCGTATCCCCTGATGCCAGTACCAGGTCGCTGTACCTGCCCCAGACGTCCGTGCGTCGCGCATCTTCGGACAGGATCTTCTCATAGATGGGCCGCGCAAGGTCGGGCCGATCGTGACGCACATATTGATCCGCGTAAACAAGCCTTGTCTGGTCATCCGGGGTCTGGAGCGTTTCCATCCTCGCCAGAACGCGGAGGGCGTCGGCGCTGCGGTTTTGAGCGGAGTAGATTTGAAGAAGCGCATGATAGGCGGGAAGGGGATTGGAGTCGAGTTGGGCGATAGCTCGGAGCTGCTCGACGGCCGAGGCCGTGTCTCTCGCGCCCTTCAGCAAGGCATTTTGGTGTATCCATCGGCTCTCCAAGTCCTTCGGGTCCAACGCGACCGCCTTGCGCGACGGGCCGACGGCTTCATCGTGCCTCTGCAGGGTCATTAAGTTTCGACAAAGTGCCTTATAGAGTGTTGCGGATGTTGAATCGATGGCGATGGCGGCCCGGAGGGCGCGGGCAGCAGCGGCGGACTGTCCCTTCATCTCAAGGATCTTCGCGTCGATGTAGTGCTTGAGCGCCTTTGGATCCGGAGGGCGCTTGGAGATGTTGAGCGGGATAACGGGAGATGGCTGCGTCGCTGCGCAGGCTGCCAGAGAACCGGAAAGAAACGTGCAGAGGAGAAACAGTCTCATCCGTGATCCTTCGGGTGCTCCCGCTTTTTACGGGAGAGGTCCCAGACAAGCTCGGTGTGGAGAAATCTCTCCTGCTCCGACTGTATGATGAGCTTGAGGTGACGCGTTCCCTCTGTCACGACCGGAAGACCTTGGAAGGTCTTTCCCGGAAAGAAGAGCTTCACAAGCTTTTCGTGACCTGTGTAGACCACTTTTGCGGGCGCTTCCAGATAGACGATCTCCTTGTTTCCCGGCACGTATGGATAATAGTTGCCGAAGACGTCGGTGACTTCCACGGCTCTGCCCGGAACGGAGATTTCCAAGGCTTCTACCGGGTGCAGCGCCTCTTCCTCGATTTCTTCCGGTTCGTAGCCGACCCCGTCGCTGTCCTCCAGGTAGATGATCCACGTGTCGAGATCCAGATAAGAAGCCGCAAAGGGCGTACTCATCTTCATCCGGATCAGGATGGCGCTGTCCAACCGGTTTTGCGCCCGGTAGCGATCCCACAGGGATCCCGCGTCTTCGGAAGGGTCGGCGTAGTGCTCCCCCAGGAGCTCGGACTCGGCGCGACCCAGATCGGGCACCAGCAGTGTTGCCGAGATAAGCAGCGGAGACTTGACGATCCTGTCGCTGAACGGACTTGAAAGGGAGCGCGTCTGAAGATCCGGCCGGCTTTGCAGCCCGAACGTTTCGGGATGGCCCATCCCGGGTTCCGAAGGAAGAAACCCGCGTGCGGTCCAGGTTCGAAGCAGGTCGGAATAGGTCCAGCCGTCGCCGGAAGGCGTTCCGGGCAACGTGACGCGATAGGCATCCACGCTTTGCTGAAATCGAGGGAAGAGCGGCGTATTGTTGATATGGTCGAACGGAACGGAGGCGATTTCGAGATCCAGGACGTTTTCGTCTCGGCGCAAAAGCTTGTCGATCCGCTTCCCTTGCTTCTCGTCGAGCCCCGCCTTAAGGGAATCAAGCGTCGCATCGAGTGACTTTCGAGCCTCCTGGCGAAGCGTTCTCAACGCCTGCGGGTCGGGCCGCCGCGCCTGCCAGATCGCCGCCTCACACGTCCGCTTGCCACGCTCCCACTGATAGTCGGAAACCGTTTGTCGGAGCTTCAAGGCGTAGGCGGAGACGAATGCCTTTTGCGTCTCGTCGGCCTCGAGGTGCCTGACCAGTCGAACCGGATCCAGAAGATCTTCGAGCTTTGCGGCGAAGAGCGGCCCGGGGAAGAGGACTCCGGAAAAGAAGATGAGGACAACGGCAGCAGAGACGGGCGGGGTGAGACGCAGGGGCACGATCACCTCCTCTGGAAGATGTCAAGACGGACCGCAACCATTCTCTTCAACGTCGGCAAAGGAAATTAGTTGCTCCAGAGGAAGCGGGTTATCGCTCCAGGATCAGCTTGCCGACTTCTGACTCGATAGGAATGGGGTAGTCTCGGGTAAAGCAGGCGTTGCAGTATTGGCGAGGGGTGTTGGGCGCCATGGCAAGCATGCCTTCAAGCGACAGATATCCCAGACTGTCTGCGCCCAGGTGTTCTCGAATCTGATCTACGCTCTTCTTGCTGGCGATGAGCTCTTTTTCCGTCTGAAAGTCGATCCCGTAGTAACACGGAGATACGATCGGAGGACAGCTCACCCGGACGTGGACCTGGCGCGCACCCGCTTCCCGAATGATCTTGACCAGATGACGCAGCGTTGTGCCTCGTACGATGGAATCCTCCACGACGACGACGCGCTTTCCCCTGAGGACCCCCCGGATCGGATTGAACTTCAGGAGCACCTTTTCCGTCCGGCTTCCCTCGCTCGGGGTAATGAACGTTCGCCCGACATAGTGGTTGCGGATCAGACCGATTTCGAGCTTGATGCCGCATTCGTCGGCGTAGCCCATGGCCGCCGTGTTGCTGGAGTCCGGAACGGCAATGACGATGTCGGCGTCTGCAGGTTGTTCGATGGCCAGCCGTCGGCCCAGCTTGCGTCTGGTCTTGTCTACGTTGTCGCCGAAGATGATGCTGTCGGGACGTGAAAAGTAGATATACTCGAAAATACAAAAGGCGTGTCGGAGCGACCCGAACGGAGAGCTCGTCCGAAGGCCGTTTTCGTCTACAACGACCAGCTCGCCCGGTTCAATGTCTCGGATATAACGCGCAGAGAGGATGTCGAGCGCGCAAGATTCAGACGCGACAACCCACGCGTCTCCCAACCGACCGAGACAGAGAGGGCGAAAACCATAAGGGTCACGCGACGCAATCAGCTTCTGCTCCGTACACATGAGCAGGGAATAGGCGCCCCGAACCTGTCCGAGTGCGTCTTTGATGCGGTCCAGGATGGACACCTGCCGGGCCCGCGCGACAAGGTGGAGAACAATCTCGCTGTCGCTCGTCGTCTGAAAGATCGCCCCTTCGTCTTCCAGCGCTTGCCGGAGCTGTGCCGTGTTGATCAGATTTCCGTTGTGGGCGACGGCGATACTTCCCTGACGAAATTGCGCGATGAAGGGCTGGGAGTTGGGGAGCGTGTCAGACCCGGTCGTGGAGTATCGGTTGTGTCCGATGGCCAGGTGGCCGGGGAGGTGGGTCGAAATGTCCAAGCTTCCAAAGACATCCGCAACGTGACCCAATCCGGTGTGGGCGTAGAGGTGATTGCCGTCGCCGGAGACGATGCCGCTGCTTTCCTCCCCCCGGTGCTGAAGGGCGTGAAGCCCGAGCGTGGTCAGTTTGGACGCTTCACGGTGACCGAAAATTCCAAAAATTCCGCAATATTCTTTCACGTGCGACCTTCCTCCCCTCAGGCATCCGTGACGGGTCCAATCGCGGAGCGGAGTTTAAAGCGGTTGTGCGACGGCGAATCGAACGGACGTGGCGGCGACGGCGTGGAGAGGTTGGGCGGGGGATCCGTCGTAGACTTGCCGGGATTGCCCAATATCGTCAGGGAGTGGGGAGCATGCTTGAACATTTCCAACTGGGGGACGTAGGGCGTCTTCGATCGTTGCGACCTTTCCACGTTTCGATGGAATGGGCCGCTCAAGCACCTCAAATATAAAGAAACGACTTGAAAAATCAATTGTAAAGGCTCGATGCGATGATCATCGCGCGTTGCGGACGGCGCCCGTGCGGCGCTCGGCGCGTGATCGCTCCCGCACCGTTCCGAGGAAAATTTTCTTGCACATGGCGCGCACGATCCATATATTGGTGTTGTTAGCACTCGTTGCAGTTGAGTGCTAAACTCCCTTTCTAAAATTTGTCTATCTCGTTTTAAACACGGGACACAAGGAGGGCAGGGATATGGCGAGTACGGTAAAACCGCTTGGAGACCGCGTCTTGGTCCAGCCGTTCGAGGAGGAGGAACAGGTCAAGGGGCGCATCATCATTCCCGACACCGCGAAGGAAAAGCCGCAACGCGGCAAGGTCGTGGCCGTCGGCGATGGAAAGCTCGACGATTCGGGCAAAAGGCTGAAGCCTTCCGTGAAGACGGGAGACGTGGTACTTTACGGGAAATACGCCGGCACGGAAGTGCAGTTGGACGACGTGGAGCACCTGATTATGTCGGAAAGCGACATTCTGGCGGTCATCGAAGGCTAACGAAATACGTCTCTAATCAGGAGGAACAAGGATATGGCGAAGCAGCTTGCATTCGATGTTTCGGCCAGGGATTCGCTGAAACAGGGCGTAGATCAATTGGCCCGTGCCGTCAAGGTCACGTTGGGACCGAGGGGCAGGAATGTCGTGCTGGACAAGAAATTCGGTTCTCCGACGGTGACGAAGGATGGCGTAACCGTGGCCAAGGAGGTGGAGCTGGAAGACCCCTATGAAAACATGGGCGCCCAGATGGTCAAGGAGGTCGCCTCGAAGACGTCCGACGTCGCCGGGGATGGAACCACAACGGCAACCGTTTTGGCGCAGGCCATCTTTTCCGGAGGTTTGAAGAATGTCACCGCCGGGGCCAACCCGATGGACTTGAAACGTGGGATCGAAAAGGCCGTGTCGGCAGCCGTCAAGTCGATCCACTCGCAGAGCAAGCCGGTTTCGGGTCACCAGGACATTGCCCAAATCGCCACGGTTTCGGCCAACAACGACACGTCGATCGGCGACTTGATCGCCGAGGCGATGGAGAAAGTCGGAAAAGACGGCGTCATTACGGTAGAAGAGGCCAAGAGCACCGACACGACGCTGGAGGTCGTAGAAGGGATGCAGTTCGACCGTGGCTATCTGTCGCCCTACTTCGTGACCGATCCCGACAACATGGAAGCGACGCTGGAAGATGCCTACATCCTGATCTTCGACAAGAAGATCTCTGCGATGCGCGATCTTCTTCCCATTCTGGAAAAGATCGCACAGGCCAGCAAGCCGCTGCTGATCATCGCCGAGGATATAGAGGGGGAGGCGCTGGCCACGCTGGTGGTCAACAAGATTCGCGGGACGCTCAAGGTGGCGGGCGTGAAGGCCCCCGGGTTTGGAGATCGCCGGAAGGCCATGCTTGAAGATATCGCCATCCTGTCCGGGGGGCGCGTGCTGTCGGAGGATGCCGGTTTCAAGCTGGAAAACGCGACAACGTCCGATCTCGGACGGGCAAAGCGGATTACGATCGACAAAGACAACACGACGGTCATCGAGGGGGAGGGGCAGTCCGTCGACATCCAGGGACGCGTGAATCAGCTCAAGCGCCAGATTGATGAGACGACGTCCGATTACGACGGCGAAAAACTGCAGGAAAGGCTGGCCAAGTTGGCCGGCGGTGTCGCGGTGATCAACGTCGGCGCGGCCACGGAGACCGAAATGAAGGAGAAGAAGGCCCGCGTGGAGGATGCGTTGCACGCCACCCGGGCGGCCGTGGAAGAGGGGATCGTGCCCGGGGGCGGCGTGTCGTTCATCCGGGCGATTTCGAGCCTTGAAAGGGCGAGGGCGTCGGCGCGGGGCGAGGAGAAAATCGGCGTCGATATCGTCAAACGGGCGCTCGAAGAGCCTCTGCGTCAGATTTCCGATAACGCCGGAGTCGAGGGGGCGATCGTGGTGCAGAAGGTTGCGGCCGGCGAGGGAGGGTTCGGGTTCAATGCCGATTCCGAAGCGTATGAAGACATGATTCAGGCGGGTGTGCTGGATCCCACGAAGGTGGCGCGTTCCGCGCTCGAGAACGCTGCGAGCATCGCGAGTCTGCTCTTGACCACGGAGGCGATCGTGGCAGATATCCCGGAGAAGGAGCCACCCCCTCCTCCGGCGCCGCCGGGAGGCGGAATGTACTAGGGTCCGGACGCCACCGGACAAACAGACAGAAAAGGCGCTCCGAAGAAGGGCGCCTTTTCTGTTGGGTGCGCCAGGCACGACGCGTAGCGCCAGGGCCGGGACCGTCAACAGTCGGCCGGGACGCCGTCTACCTCGCGGATTCCGTCAGGTTTTCGGGCGAAACTTTATCGAACAGCCCAGTGCCTTGGTTTCTCTTCGCCCGACGTCCTTCCCTTGGAGGACAGCTTCAAGCGCGTCCTTCAAGTAGTGGATCTCCACACTTTCGGACTCTCTCGCGTTGTCATCGATTGCGCCGTGATAAACGAGCAACCCCTGTTTGTCGAACAGAAAGACCTCGGGCGTTCGCGTCGCCCCGAAGGCACGCGCCACGTCGGAGGTGGCATCCACGAGGTAGGGAAAAGCGAAACCGCGTTCCTTCGAGCGCTTGACCATCGCTTCAAAGCCATCCTCGGGGACCCTTTGAGGATCGTTGGCGTTGATGACGATCACACCGAATCCCACCTTCTGGTAGGCATTGCCGATCTCTGTAATGCGGTCTTCCCAGGCCACCACCCAGGGACAGGCGTTGCAGGAGAAGATCACCAGCGTGCCGTTCTCGCCCTTCGCGTCTGAAATGGAGCGTTCTCGGCCATTTACGCCTTTCATTTTGACGTCCGACATGGGTGCCATGCTTCCCAGCTGGAGCCTTTCCCCACCGCCCACTTCTGCCCCGCAGGCGAGCATCAGGGCAAAGACTCCCGAAGAGATTGCGAGTTTGTGACCACGCATCAGGTTCCCCTCCTTGATGGCGTCATTGGGTGATTGACGGTTTCGTTGAGGACATCCAGGACGTCTCTTTCAAAGACTTCGTAGGATGCCATTCCCTCCCGGAAGTGGCGTCGGACGCCCTTTGCGTCGTAGATCCACGTCGCGGGAAGTGCGCCGGACCATCCGGAATCCATGGCTTCAATGAATTCCGAGTCCGGCTCCCGCTTGAGGTAAGAAGGAAAATCAACGCCGTTTTCGGCCAGGAAGGCTCGGGCATTTGGCAGTTGGTCCTCGAAGTCCGCGGAAACCAGGACCAGCCGGAGACCTCTGACCTTGTAGGCCTCGTGGAGGCGAACCAGATCGGGAAACTCTTCCCTGCAGGGCGCGCAGTAGGTCGCCCAAACGTTCACGACCGTCACCGGCGCGCGACCCTCCCGAATCGTGTCGATAATCTCCCGCGCCGTCGTAGGGATGATCAACACGGAGTCGGCGTGAATCGGCTCTATTTCTGCCTCTGCGAGGGGTGGGTTTTCAGCGGGTCGGCCGCAGCCCAGCCAAAGGAAAGAGGCAGCCATCCAACGTATGATTCGGTCGGGGGTTCCCACAGGCTCACCCGGGTCGAGATCAGCCGACGGGTTCGTGGACGCCGGAGCAGAAGGCTTCGTAGTCGATGAGCTCCGTGACGGTCGGATTGTCTCCGCAGACTGGACAGTTGGGCGCTCTCCGGATCTTGAAGGTCCTGAAACTCATGGAGAGGGCGTCGTAGATCAGCAGCCGCTCGACAAGAAGGTCGCCCTGATTCAAGATGAGCTTGACCGTCTCCGTGGCCTGAATGAGTCCGACCGTGCCCGGCAAGACCCCCAACACGCCTGCCTCCGCGCAGGATGGCGCGAGCTCGGCGGGTGGGGGTTCCGGGTAAAGGCAACGGTAGCATGGACCTCTGGAATCACACGGGAAAATCGTGACCTGCCCCTCGAACCGGAAGATGCTGCCGTCCACGAGCGGTTTCCCGGCAAACACGCAGGCATCGTTGACGAGATAGCGTGTCGGGAAGTTGTCGCATCCGTTGACCACGATGTCGTAGCCCTGCAAGATCTCCATCACGTTCTCGGAGTTCAGGTAGTCGACGTGGGGGACGACGCTGCATCCCGGGTTGAGGTCTCGCAGCGTCTCGTAGGCCGAAACGGCCTTGGGCCTCCCCAGGTCAGAGGTGCCGTGGAGGATCTGTCGCTGCAGGTTCGTAACGTCGACGACGTCTGCGTCCACGATGCCTATCTTACCCACGCCCGCCGCGGTCAGATAGAATGCGGCAGGGCTTCCCAGACCTCCCGCGCCAACCATCAGGACCTTCGCATCGAGCAGCCTGCCCTGTCCCTTCTCCCCCACCTCCGGAACCAACAGGTGCCTGGAATAACGCTGGATCTCCGCTTGGCTGAGGGCCCGGTCTCGTTCCGACGGGAGCCCCGCGTTCACCCAGGCGTCATAGCCGCCCTCGATGTATACGACGTCGCCGTAGCCCATGCCTTTCAGGTCCCGGGCGGCCAAGGCACCTTGATCGTTTTCACCGTAAACGATGATGGGTGTCGCCCGATCGTTTGACAGACTCTCGACCCTGAGCTCCAAGAACCCCCGGGGCAGGTTCTGTGCACCTGGAACGTAGCCTTCCGCATACGCTTCCCGTTCCCGCACGTCGAGAAGCAGGACACCGTTTCCGCTTTGAAGGCGGTGCTGCCCTTCCGCAGGGGCAACGCCCGCGACCTCGGATCTCACTTCCTCGATCAGCTGCTCGAATGACACGCTCATTGCGCCCTCCGTTTACTTATGATTCCCGACCTCAGGAGATGTTGATTTTGGGGCCTGACCCCGGCAGGCGGCTCGCCTGCCGGGCAACGCCGCGGGCCACCCGGCGGAACGTTTCGGCTTCATCATCGTCTGAATTCGCGATCGGTTCTCCCCGGTCTCCTCCTTCACAAATGGAGGGGATGACGGGAATCTGACCGAGAAGCGGAACGTCGAACAGATCGGCAAGTCTTCGGCCGCCCGCTTCTCCAAAGATGGCCGCCCGGTCACCGCAATGGGGGCAGCAGAAATGGCTCATGTTTTCCACGATGCCCAGAATCGGGACGTCCACCCTGCGAAACATCTCCATGCTGCGGTGGACGTCTTCCAGGGCGACGTCCTGGGGCGTGGTCACGATCACCGCGCCCGTGAGGGGCACGGTCTGGGCTATGGTCAACTGGGCGTCTCCGGTGCCGGGTGGCAGGTCCACGATCAGATAGTCGAGGCGCCCCCATTTCACGTCTGTGATGAACTGCTGAATCATCTTTCCCACGATCGGACCCCGCCAGATGACCGGTGCATCTTCGTTGGCGATGAATCCGAGGGACATCAGCTTGACCCCGTAGTTCCGCAGGGGGATGATCTTGCCGGCTTCCGACGTCGGCTGTTCCTTTATGCCCATCATCGTGGGGACGTTCGGACCGTAGATATCGGCGTCGAGCAGCCCGACCGCATCGGCCAGCGTTTTCAAGGCGATCGACAGGTTGACGCTGACCGTGGTCTTTCCAACGCCCCCCTTGCCGCTCGACACTGCGACGATGTGTTGAACCTCCGGAAGCAGTTCCGGTTTTCTCAATTCTGTCGGCACGTTGGCGCAGAGAAAAAGAGGGTGAGACTACGATTGACGGGCCGGCTGCTCATAGTGGGGCGATATCTCCCGCAGCCGCCGGACTTCCGAGATGACCCGATCGCCCACGTATTCGACCTCCTCCATCGAGTTGAATCGACCCAGTCCGAACCGGAGGCTTCCCTGGGCGAGGTCATCCCGCAAACCAGTCGCCCGAAGCACGTAGGAAGGTTCCAAGCTGGCGGAGGTGCACGCCGATCCCGAGGACAGGGCGACATCGCTCAGGCCCATTAAGAGGCTTTCCCCATCGATGTACTTGAAGCTCAAGTTCAGGTTTGCATCCAACCGCTCTTTCGGGTGCCCATTGAGGTAGACTTCATTCAGGTCGTCCAGGATCTTCTTCTGCAAGCGATCACGCAGACGCCTGACGCGGCCGGCCTCCTGTTGCATTTCAGCGCCCGCAATCTCGCAAGCCTTGCCCAGTCCTGCGATTCCCGGCACGTTGAGTGTTCCGGACCGCAGGCCCCTTTCGTGTCCACCCCCATCCATTTGGCCAACCAGCCGCACGCGAGGGTGGCTCCGCACGTAGAGCGCGCCGACCCCCTTGGGTCCATAGAGCTTGTGTGCGGTCACCGACAGGAGGTCGATGCACGCAGATTCGACATCGACGGGAACCTTTCCCAAAGCCTGAGCGGCGTCGACGTGAAAGAGGACATCCCGGTCTCTGCAGACCTTTCCGATGCTTTGGATCGGCTGCAGCGTGCCGATTTCGTTGTTGGCGGCCATGATCGACACGAGGAGGGTCCGGTCCGTGATCGCCTGACCAATCGCGTCGGCGCTGACCTGCCCGTGCCGGTCGACCGGAAGCACGGTGATGTCACAGCCTTGCCTCGCGAGCGCTCTGCACGTGTCCAGCACGGCGTGATGCTCCGTTGCCTGCGTGATGATATGTCTGCGGCCATCGCGGTGGGTGGCCGCCGCGCCCTTGATGGCCAGGTTGTCCGACTCGGTCGCCCCGCTCGTGAAGACGATCTCTTTGGGGTGGCCGCCGATCAGCTCAGCCACCCGCTCTCTCGCCCGGTCCACGGCCGCTTCCGCCGCCCACCCGAAGATGTGCGAACGGCTGGAGGCGTTCCCGAATTCGTCTCGAAGAAAGGGAAGCATCTCTTCCAGCACGCGCTCATCCACGGGCGTCGTCGCGTGAGAATCCATGTAGATGGGCGTTTCGGGCTTCATGGTTCGGGCTGGCGGTGTAACCTCCACGTCAAATTTCGCCTCGTTCGCCGATCTCGAAAAGCCGAGCCCGTCCCGGGCGGAGCGGGCGGATGCCCGGCATCCTTTCTACTCCGGCCGAAGGCGGAACGGAAAGCCGCCGGCTTCTCGGACGGTCGTCGACTCGGCTGCCCGGATCCGTCGGTTTGAAGCCTTTCGGGCAGTACCCGGATCTCGCTGTCGCCCCGAGCGGCCATCAGACGGGTAAGGGGCCCAATATACCCAACTTCAGCGCATACGTCAACGTGGCGAGTGGAAGAGGGGCGAGCCGCCGACTCGACCCGCCCGCATCCCACGGCCTAGCGGTCTCCGAAAAGGGCGGCGACGAACGACTCGGGGTCAAAATCGACGAGGTCATCGAGGCCCTCCCCGAGTCCGACCAGACTCAGGGGGAGGCCAAGCTCATCCGCGATCGCGACCACGACGCCGCCCTTTGCCGTCCCGTCCAGTTTCGCCAAGACCAGGCCGGTCACGCCGAGGTCATCGTGGAACTGCCGCGCCTGCGCGACCGCATTCTGCCCCGTCGTGGCGTCCAGGACCAGGAGGATTTCGTGAGGCGCGCCCGCTTGGGCCTTGCCCAGGACCCGCCGGATCTTCTTCAACTCGGCCATCAGGTTCGCCTTCGTATGGAGCCGTCCGGCCGTGTCGATGAGGACGACGTCGGCATTGCGCGCCCTGGCGGCGACGACGGCGTCGAACGCCACGGAGGCTGCGTCAGCGCCGGGCTGATCGTGCACGAAGTCGGCGCCGCATCGATTCGCCCAAACCGCCAGCTGTTCGATCGCAGCTGCCCGAAAGGTGTCACAGGCGGCCACGAGCACCCGTCTTTCCTCGGAACCGAAGCGAGCCGCCAGCTTCCCGACCGTGGTGGTCTTGCCGACGCCGTTGACCCCGACGACCATGATGACCCAGGGCTTCTGCTCGAGGTCCGCACCGGGTGAGGCGACGCGGCTTTCCTTCACGATTTCGAGGATCTGTTGCCTCAGAGCGCCCGACAGGGTCCCCCCGGGAAGCTCGGCGTTATCCCACGCACGGCGTCGACATCCGAGTCTTTCCAAGATCCGGTTTGTTGCGCCCACGCCGACATCGGCCTGAATCAGGGCCTCTTCCAGCTGGTCGAACGCCTCGGTATCGAGCGTGCGTTCTCTGCGGACGACCTCCACGATCCTTGCCCACGCCGTTTCCCGGGACTTGGAAAGCCCTTTCACAAACTTCCCGAGGAAATCTTGCGTCATCGTGAATCCCGGAGGTCCAAATCGTTCGGGTCTGGTTGGGGGGTTGGGAGCGAGGCGCGACGAGGGGGTGAATTAGAGGAAACTCGATTGAAGGATATCGAGAAGGCGCTCGAGGTCGTCGTCACTGTAGAATTCTATCTCGATCTTTCCCCGGTGGCCCTTCTGAACGACGTTCACAGCCGTTCCGAGCCGGCGCTGAAGGTCCTCTTCTACGGCGAGAATGTCGGGCGTCTTGGCAGGAAGCTTCTGAATCGGCGAATGATCTTTCTGCAAGGCCGCGATCAGGGCCTCCGTCTTTCGTACGCTCAGCCCCCGTGCAACGATTTTTCGGCACAGGTCGGCCTGCAGTTTCGGGTCCGGAATCCCGAGCAGCGCGCGCGCGTGCCCCATGGAGATCCGGTCGTTGTCGAGCGCTTCGCGGACTTCGGGAGAGAGTTTGAGGAGACGAACCATGTTGGCGATCGTAGACCGGTCTTTGCCGACTTTGCCTGCCAGCTCCTCCTGAGACAGTCGGCACACGTCCATCAGCGTATGATAGGCCATCGCTTCTTCGATGGCAGTCAGGTCCTCGCGCTGGATGTTCTCGATGAGGGAGATCTCCATTGCCTCTTCATCCGTTGTCACCGGCAGCAGGACCGCCGGAACCGATTTCATCCCGGCCAGCTTGGCCGCACGAAGACGTCGTTCCCCCGCAATCAGCTGATAACCTGAACCGAACTTTCGAACGGTGAGTGGCTGCACGATTCCCTTTTCCTTGATGGAACGGGCCAACTCGTCGAGCGCTTGCGGATCGAATGCCGTGCGGGGCTGGTGGGGATTGGGTTCGATTTCCGCAGTGTCGATCTCCGCCACGCCGCGCCCCGGGGCGCCCAACGGGTCGGGTGACTCCGAGGGAAGCGCGGAGACGCCTGGCTTGGCCCCTGGAATGAGCGCGCTGAGTCCCTTGCCAAGGACCTTCCTCTTACTCATGGTCGATGACCTCCCCGGCCAGCTGGGTGTAGTCCTGCGCGCCCTTCGACGTCATGTCGTAGACAATGATCGGTTTACCGAAGCTTGGCGCCTCTCCCAGTTTTACGTTTCGGCCGATGATGGTCCGGAAGACCTTCTCTCCGAAGTACTCCTTCGTCTCCTCCGCGACCTGCCGGGAGAGGTTGAGTCGTCGGTCGAACATCGTAAGGAGCACACCTTCAATCTCGAGATCGGGATTCAGGTGCCTCCGCACCAGCTTCAACGTGTTCAGAAGCTCTCCAAGCCCTTCGAGCGCAAAATACTCACACTGGATCGGAATGAGTATCGTATCTACGGTCCTCAGTACATTGATCGTGAGGAGCCCGAGGGAGGGCGGACAGTCCAGGAGGATGTAGTCGTACTCTTCTCGAACCGGAGCCAAGGCAGTTTGAAGGAGGCTTTCCCTCGAGATCATGCTGACGGCTTCGACTTCGGCGCCCGCGAGGCGGACGTGAGACGGAGCCAGACTCAGCCGGGGCACTTCTGTTTCTCGAACGATCTCGGGCAGAGGCAGTTCGTTGACCAGCACTTCATAGATACAGGGAACGTGATCCTCCAACGAGACGCCGCAGCTGCTCGTTGCGTTGGCCTGGGGATCCATGTCGATCAGCAACGTCTTCTTTTCGGCTGCCGCCAGACAGGCAGAAAGGTTGACTGCGGTTGTGGTTTTCCCCACACCCCCTTTCTGATTGGCGATGGCAATAGCCTTGGACATGGACGTCGTGCTTCAAGAAAGGCGGAATCGAGACGCCGGCACGGGCCGGCGTTCTACGAAACGGCCGCCTGTGCCGCAGCCAGGCGCGCAACGGGCACTCGGAAGGGAGAACAGGAAACGTAGTCCATCCCGACACGATGGCAGAACATAACCGAGGCGGGATCACCGCCGTGTTCACCGCAGATGCCGACTTTGAGATCTCCCCTTGCGCCTCGTCCACGTTCGGTGCCCATTCGAACGAGTTGGCCTACGCCATCCTGGTCGAGGCTTTGGAAGGGATCGTCTTTCAGGATGCCCTGGTCCAGATATTCGGGAAGAAACTTTCCGGCATCGTCCCGCGAATAGCCAAAGGTCATTTGCGTCAGGTCGTTCGTGCCAAAGCTGAAGAATTCTGCCGTCTCGGCGATCTGATCGGCGACAAGCGCCGCTCTGGGGACTTCGATCATCGTGCCTACGAGGTAGGAGAGCCTGACCTTCTCTTCCTTCATGACCTGGGTCGCCACCCGCCTGACCATCCCGTCGAGCCGACTGAACTCCTTCACGGTGCCCACGAGCGGGATCATGACTTCCGGAATCGCCTGAATACGTCTTTTCCGGACTCTTGCCGCGGCCAGGAAAATGGCGCGGGCCTGCATTTCGTAGATTTCCGGAAAGGTGATGCCCAGGCGGCAGCCGCGGTGTCCCAGCATGGGATTGAACTCTTCGAGTGCGTCGACCTTCTCCTCGATCTGCTTCAGGGAGACGCCCATCTGGTTTGCCATTTCTCGCTGTTGACCGCGTTCCCGGGGAAGGAATTCGTGAAGCGGCGGATCCAGGAGGCGAATCGTGACCGGGAGGCCCTTCATCGCTTTGAAGATGCCCTCGAAATCCATCTGCTGGATCGGGAGCAATTTTCTCAAGGCTTTTCTGCGTCCCGCCTCGTCGTCCGCCAAGATCATTTCCCTGACAGCCAGAATCCGATCCCCCTCGAAAAACATGTGCTCCGTACGGCAAAGTCCGATCCCTTCGGCCCCGAATTTCCGGGCGACTTCAGCATCTTGCGGCGTGTCGGCGTTCGTACGGACCTTGAGTTTCCGTATGCCGTCCGCCCAACGCATAATCGTCGTGAAATTCCCCGACAGCCTGGCCTTTTGCGTTTGCACGCGACCCAGCATCACTTCACCGGATGACCCGTCGATCGAGATCCAGTCTCCCGACCTGAGCGTCTTGCCGTTCACGACCATCGTTTCTTTTCCGTAGTCGATCACGAGATCGCCGCAGCCCGCCACACAGCACTTGCCCATGCCTCGAGCGACCACCGCCGCGTGCGACGTCACTCCGCCGCGAGCCGTCAGGATGCCCTTTGCGGCATTCATGCCCCCGATGTCTTCAGGGGAGGTCTCCAGCCGGGCGAGGACGACGGACTTGCCGTTCGCTGCCCACGCCTCCGCCGCATCCGCTTGAAAGACGACCTGTCCCGTGGCTGCGCCAGGGGATGCCGGCAGACCCTTCGCCAAGACGTTCCGGTCCGCCTTCCGATCGAAAGTGGGATGCAGAAGCTGGTCCAGGTGCGAGGGGTCCACTCGCGCGATTGCCGTCTTCTTGTCGATCAGGCCTTCTCGGACCATATCCACGGCAATCTTCAAGCTGGCGGCGGCCGTACGTTTCCCCGTACGGGTCTGCAGCATCCAGAGTCGTCGCTCTTGAACGGTGAACTCGATGTCCTGCATGTCCCGGAAGTGTCGCTCCAGTTTCTTGTAGATCTGTTCCAGCGTCTGGTAGGCCTCCGGAAGCTTTCTTTTCATTTTGGAGACAGGTTCAGGCGTCCGGATTCCGGCTACGACATCCTCGCCCTGGGCGTTTACGAGGTACTCGCCATAGAACTTTCTCTCGCCCGTGGACGGATTCCGCGTAAACGCGACACCGGTGGCACAGTCAGGCCCCATGTTTCCGTAGACCATGGCTTGGACGTTCACGGCGGTGCCCCAGCCGTGAGGGATCCCGTGGATCTCCCGGTATACGACGGCGCGTCTGCCGTTCCACGACGAGAAGACGGCGCCGATCGCCCCCCAGAGCTGTTCGATCGGGTCTTCCGGGAAATCCTTGCCGGATCTTTGCCTTACGACCTTCTTGAACCTGGCCACGAGCCATTTGAGATCGTCGGCCGTCAGCTCCGTGTCGAACCGGACGCCCCTTCGGGTCTTGATCTTTTCGATTTCCGCCTCAAACGGGTCTATTTCCATGGCCGTGGGCTGGACGCCCATCACCACGTCGCCGTAGGTCTGGATAAGACGCCGGTAGGCGTCGTAGACGAAGCGCTCGTTTCCGGATTTCAAGATGAGGCCGCTGGTGATCTCGTCGTTCAACCCGAGGTTCAGGACGGTCTCCATCATGCCGGGCATGGAAACGCGCGCACCCGAGCGGACCGAAAGCAGGAGGGGATTCTCGGGGTTTCCGAACCGGCCCCCCATGATCGCTTCCACCTTTTTCAGGTTCGACAGCACTTGCCTCCGGAGGCCCCTTGGATATCGCTTGTTGTGGTCATAGTAGTAGCTGCACACTTCCGTGCTGATCGTAAATCCTGCCGGGACGGGTATGCCGATCCGAGACATCTCGGCCAGGTTGGCGCCCTTGCCGCCGAGCAGGTCTCTCAGGCCGCCATCTCCGTCGGCCTGATTGTCGCCGAAGAAATAGACATACGGCTTTTGTCGCCGCTTTGCCTCATTGCTTCCTTTTTCTATTGCCATCGTTCTTCTGCTCGGTTGTTGCCGCAGGGGTTCGGGGGATATGGATTGAAGGTGCTCCTGCAGGGTTTGCTGCGGAGGGAACGTGCGAATATAAACGAAGACCCAACTCCGGGCAAGGTATTTGTCGGGTCGGATGACCCTTCAAGGCCGCGCGTCCGGCGCCTCGATTCCGTTGCCGACTGCGGAAAAATCGATGGTGGCTTTACCTGAATCCGCATGAGCGGGCGAGACGACCTTGGCGAGGTCGGCCCGGGAAGAGACAGCTCCGGGGTCGTATGCCGATCGGACAAACCTGTCGGGCGTTTGGCGGTCCTGAATCGCGCTTCGGTTCTCGATGCCAAGCAGGATCTTCAGAATGCTTCTTTTGCCAACGACGATGTGCAGGTCAGCCGTGGAACCGTATTTCAGAGGTAAGGGGGTGTCGCTCACGTCGACTTCCAACTCAAAGCTTCTCGAACCGCCTTCGTGAACGGCGTAGTCGTAAAACTTCGAAACTTTTCCGAACCCGGCAAACGCCTCCGGGTCCGTGAACAGATTGCTCAAGATTTCCACGCGGTTTCCCAGTCCGATCTTCCACGCATTCGTCTCGGCAACCCAGGCATCGATCACGGGTCCGCGTGCATTGCCCGCTATGATCATCACGATCTGCCCCTGTTCGGCCTGCATGCCGGGATGCAGATCCAGCCGTGCGACGACGCCGTCGACTGGAGACCTGAGGGTGGTGAGCTCCAGTTTCTCCCGGGCCGCATCCCGGCTGTGTCGGGACTTGTCGAGCTCGGCTTCCGTCCGGCGCACCTCGGCCTCCGCGTGTCGCAACTGTGCGGGCGAAGCGCCCCTTCTGACGAGGTTGTAGCTCTCGACTTCAAGCTTGAGGCTGGCTGCGGCGAGATCGTAGTGGGTTCGTGCGCGCTCGAGGTCGTCCCGGCTCCACAGGCGTTTGCCCAGGTAGAGGTGCTCGGCCCTTTCGCGGTCCTGCGCCCGGGCAGCCAAGTTGATTCTCGCTTGCTCGACCTTCGACTCCGCAATCTTGAGCGCTTCCGGCGTCGGTCTTTCCTTCAGAAGCGACAGGCTTGCCCAAGCCGCCTCCAGATTCGCCTGGGCGCGCTGAACTTCCTTGTCCGCGGCGGCGAGGCTCGTCCGCAGATCGGCATTGTAGAGCCGGGCGACGGGCTGACGGGCGGCCACGGGCGTCCCGGGGTAGCACAGGATTTTTTCCACAACTCGTTTGAGTGGCGCGTCGACGTAGATCTTCTGTCCGGGATCCACGATGCCGCGACCCCGTACGACGTCATCGATCTGGATCATGGAGAGGCCGACGAGCAGCAGCGTCAACCCGCCCGCGATCCCACCCACCCACCTCAGGGCTCCGTATTTTCTTCGCCTGTGCATCATCAGGAGCGCCCTTTTGCTTGACAGGGAAAGGCCGAGCTTCTAAATTTCAGTCTCGATCGAGTCTTGCCGATTCCCGATCAGCCGCAGAGATGAGCCCGTAGCTCAGGGGTAGAGCAGCGGCCTTTTAAGCCGTTGGTCGAAGGTTCAATTCCTTCCGGGCTCATTCCCACGCATGTTTTCCCCTGAATAATTCATAAAAAAGGTTAGGAAAGTCACTCATACTCACCTTTTCTTGTCCGCCCAAGAAAAGGTGACAAAAGAAGGGCGCCTGCCTGCGCGGCCTGCCTGTGCGTCACCGCACGCAGACAGGCGCACCGCGCTGCAGGCAGGCCCCTCAAACGCCGGGGAGGCTCGGGCCGTGGCGACTCAGCCTCGCTGGAAACGACCGGCGCCGCGAAAAGAATAAACGCCTCACCCCGCCCGATGCCAACTGCGGGACCCGCCCCCACGCCGCGAATTTCCATTCGCCCCCACATCCGCCCCCGCACCTGACCCCGTCCCACAGAGGGCCCCAACCCCCGGGCAGGAGAAACGCCGAAGCAGCCAGAGAGCCGAAACGCCACGGCCGCGATGACATCCAGCCCGAATCACTCGTGAAATCTGAACAATATGCGTACATACTGGGCTTTCCAGCTATTGCACCCAAACAAGGTTTTTCAACTCAAATTGGATCACTGATTGTTCTACATAAAATGATGGCATTTTCAGCAAATTTATGAATGATTCAGGTTTTCCAGCGTTTGACGAAAAAATAACGGCCCTGATTGCGGAAGCATCGGGCCTTTGTTTTGCCTGCGAGTTCGTGTAGCGGCCGAAAAGTCATTGTCGAAATGGATCCGTCAACCCTGCCTGTTTCTAATATGACAACAAACCACGTTGAAGTCAAGCCGGTAATCCCGTTTCTTTACGCTCGAATCAGTCTATAACCTGTTGTAAAACAGCAGTCTTATTCTGATCTTGCCGCAAAGGCGGACTTGACAAGGTCCCGGATTTTGTTTATCTTATTGGTCAACTTAATCAACAATCCAATGTTCTGACAAGGCGGGTCTCGTGGGAGATGGCGTTACCATATGGCTTACGGGCCTTTCAGGGTCGGGGAAGTCGACGCTGGCAGAAACGATCGCGCCCAGACTGCGCCAGATGGGCCGCAGCGTCGAGGTCCTGGACGGCGATGACGTGAGAACCAACCTCTCGAAGGGGCTCGGTTTTTCAAAGGCGGACCGGGATACCAACATCAAACGCATCGGCTGGGTTTCCAAGCTTCTGACGCGCAACGGCGTCATCGTCATCACGGCCGCGATCAGTCCGTACCGGGAGACGCGAGCCTGGTGCCGAGAGGAGATCGGGGCGTTTGTGGAGGTCTTCCTCGACTGCCCCTTGGAAGCGTGTGAAAAGAGAGACAAGAAGGGGCTGTATGCCAGGGCGAGGGCCGGAGAGATCAAGCAGTTCACGGGCATCGATGATCCCTATGAGGTCCCCGACTGCGCCGAGATCGTTCTGAAGACGGCCGAGGAAACCGTTGAAGAGAGCGCGCGGCGGATCCTCGACCGGCTTGTCGCTCTGGGTTATCTGAGTCCGGAAGCGGGCGTGTCGGAACGCGCCAGGGCGTCTGCAGGGGGTTGAGTGACGTGAATCGGCTTGCAGGTCTGGATGTCAAGCGCCTCTCGGCCGAGTTCGAGGGGGCGATGCCGGGCGAAATCGTTCGCTGGGCCTGGGAGACCCTGGGACCCCGGGTCGGAATGAGCACTGCGTTCGGGGCGAGCGGCATGGTCCTCATCGACATCGTTCGGAAAGAGGTGCCGGATCTTCCGGTGTTTACGATCGATACCGGCTTTCTTTTTCGGGAGACGCTAGAACTGAAGGCGCGCGTCGAGCGGCGCTACGGGCTGAAAATCGAGACGCTTCATCCCAGGCTGAGCGTGGAGGAACAGGAAAAGAGATTCGGTGCCGCGCTCTATGGCCGGAACCCGGGAAAGTGCTGCGCGATGCGAAAGGTCGAGCCGATGCAGCGGAAACTGGCGGATCTGGATGGGTGGATCACGGGGCTGCGGCGAGACCAGTCGTCGAACCGGAGCTCGACCCGCATTCTGGAGACCTATCAGGTCGGGAGCGCTCGATACATACTGAAGGTCAACCCGATGGCCGCCTGGACGCGGAAGGATGTGTGGGACTACATCCTGCTCCACGAGGTTCCCTACAATCCGCTTATGGATCAAGGGTATCCAAGCCTCGGTTGCCGGCCCTGCACCCGGAAGGCCGAAGCGGGCGCCGGGGAACGTTCCGGGCGGTGGGCCGGGACCTCCAAGGATGAATGCGGGATTCATACCGCTCTCGCTGGCATCGAGGCGCCGGAGGCGCCGGCTGCCTCCGCGAACGTGACCCTTTAGAAACCGTTGGGGGTGGCGCCGGCCCGGTTTTGATTGTTCGCGGTGGTGGTTTGACCCCCCGGGTCAAACCACGCACTGTGCGCGGGGATCCACCGCTCACGTTCAACCACGAACGCAAAAGGCGTTCCCTGCTGCCCCGGCCTGCCTGTCTGCCGGCCAGGCAGGCGGCCGGAACATCAGGTCACCCGCTGCGCGGGTGGTAGTTGATTCTTGACAAGATTGGTCATAAACAGTATCGTAGTAGCGCGTTGAGGCATGGTCCCATATGGGACCATTTTTGTAGGTCCCACGCCGTCTGACACCGGAATCTGGCCCATGGCCGTGCTGAACCCCGAAGCGGAAACCGAAACACGAAACCGGTTTTCCGTCCGGTCCTCCATCCTGGAAGAGATCGGCAATACACCCCTCCTCAGGATTCGAAAGTGCGTCGATCACCTCCCGGACGTGGCGCTCTATGCCAAGCTGGAGATGTTCAATCCCGGCGGTTCGGTGAAGGATCGGCCGGCGCTTCAGATGATCCGGGACGCCGAGGCCTCCGGCGACTTGACGCCGGAAAAGATCCTCATAGACTCTACGTCGGGGAACACCGGGATTGCCTACGCGATGATCGGCGCCGCGCTCGGTTACCGCGTGAAGCTGGTCATGCCCGAGAACGTCAGCGTGGAACGCCGGTACGTGATTCGTTCCTACGGCGCCGACCTCGTCCTGAGCGATCCGGTGGAGGGATCGGACGGAGCCATCTTGAAATGTCGAGAAATCGTCGAAGAAAATCCCGGCCTGTACTACAAACCGGACCAGTACAACAACCCTTCCAATTCCAAGTCGCATTACCTGCATACCGCGCCCGAGATCTGGAGCCAGACGGAGGGAAGGATCACACATTTCGTGGCCTCGCTGGGGACGAGCGGGACGGTGATGGGGACAGGCCGGCGACTGAAGGAATTCGATCCCGACATCCGGATTATCGCCGTCGAGCCGCCTGAATTCCACGGTATAGAGGGCCTGAAGAACATGGACGTTTCGATCGTTCCCGGAATCTACGACCCGTCGGTCTTCGATGAAAAGATTCGCGTGGAGACCGAAGATGCGTATGAAGCGGTCCACGTTCTGACCCGGGAACTGGGCATCCTGGCCGGACAATCGTCGGGTGCGGCCCTCGTCGCCGCGCTCCGGGTCGCGGAGCGGGCCGGGTCCGGCGTGATCGTGACCCTGTTTCCCGACAGCGGGGAAAAGTACCTCAGCACACCGCTCTGGCGGTTCGAGGAGGAGCGGCCGGGGCGTGCCTGAGCTCGAATTCGCGCCCGAAGCGTGGGACGACATCCTGGATCACGCCCGGGAGGATTACCCTGCCGAGTGCTGCGGGATCGTCACCGAGGAAGGCCGGGGGACGCATCGGGTCCATCGCTGCCACAACGTTCAGGACCGGCTCCATTCCGTCGATCCTCAGGCGCACCCCAGAACCGCGAGGGAGGCCTACCGGATGGACGACCTTCAGGTGCATCGCATCGTGACCGGCGCCGAGGAGTCAGGCGGGCGGGTCGCGGCGTTTTACCATTCGCATATCGACTGCGGTGCCTATTTTTCCGAGGAAGACCGGATGGCGGCGACCCCGTTCGGACGGCCTGCCTACCCCGACGTGATCTATCTCGTGGTTTCCGTCGTGGACGGAGAACCCCGCGGAAAAAAGGCTTTCAGATGGGATGACGGGGCGGAAGATTTTTCCGCGCTGGAGCTGTAGGGTCTCGCTTCCGGCACTGTGTCTTTCGAGGAAAACGGCGTGGGCCGTACGTATCTCATCACCGGCGGGGCCGGCAACCTTGCCTGTCAGTTGACGTTCTACCTGGCGGCGCGGGGCCACCGGGTGGTCTTGTTCGACCTCGCCCAGGCGCCCGCCGCTCCCGTTGCCGACGGGTGCGTCTATCGCCGAGGTGACGTGACCTCCGAGGAGGCGGTCCGCGCGGCGTTGCGCGAACACGGTCCGGCGTCGATCCTTCACTTCTCTTCCCTGTTGTCCGGCCGGTCTGAACTGGAGCGAAGACGCGCCTGGAGCGTGAACCTCGACGGGACGTTCGCGCTGTTCGAGCAGGCCCTCGATCAAGGCGTCGAACAGGTATTTTTTCCCAGCTCCCTCGCCGCTTACGGCGGAAAACTGCCCAGTCCGCTCCCGGAAGACTTTCCGCAGTGGCCGAGCGGTCTTTACGGCGTGACGAAAGCCGCCGTAGAGCGCCTGGGCGTCTACTACCACGAGCGGCACGGCCTGGACTTTCGCTGCATCCGCCTGCCCGTCGTGATTTCCGCGCTGGCGCACCCGGGCGCGGCCAGTGCCTACGCGTCCCGCGCCTTCGTCGAAGCGGCGCATTTCAACCGATTCACCTTCAGGGTCAGGCCCGAGACCCGCCCTTCGATCATCTACGTTAAAGATGCCATACGCGCGATCGCCGGAATGCTCGAGACGCCTGGCGACAGACTGACGCGCCGCGTGTATAACATCCACGCGATGGCCCCCTCCGCCCAACGGATTTCAGACGTCATTCGCCGTCGTCTTCCGGAAGCCCGGATCGGCTTCGATCCCCTCCGGGAGGTCGTGGATCTGATCGAAAGCTGGCCCACGGAGATCGATGACGCCTCCGCACGTAGCGACTGGGACTGGAAGCCCCGCTACGATCTCGAGGCACTTGCGGATGACTTTGTCCAGGAGCTGCGGCGTGACCCTGCGTATGCATCCAGCGTATGAGGCGCTGATCGACAAGGCCTATCAGAGCCACGAGAAGAGTCGCAGCCCGGAAGGGATCACGGCGGACGACATCATGCAGGCCCGGCTTTACAGCTACGCGTTTCGTCTGCACACGATCGGCACCTTCCACGCCACCGGCGTCGCGCTGCAGGCAAGACGGTGCGCGGACCCGCTGACGGCTGCGAACCGGCGTCGCGCGGTCGAGGGGCTCCAGGACCTGGCCGACCAGGCCATGGAGCCCGTGCCGGAAGACTTTCGGGTTGTCCTGTCCACGCTTTACCGGTATCATCGCAGCGTGCTGCGCGTGATCGAGGCCCTGGAGAACGACTATCGCGCGTCCCGGGACCGGGAGATCGAGCGCGTGGTCCTGCGCTTTGCCGACATCGTTCAGGAGATCACCTCCAACAATGGCATTCACCTGACCCGGGACGTCGAGGCCCCGACGCAGGCCGCTTTTGTCGTGCCGAATCTCGGCATCACGATCGTTCCCCTGGTCTACGGCGATCATCACTCCTGGAACCTCGCCTACCTGGACGGGGAGGAGCGCAACGTACCCACGCATCGCCACCGGCATGGCGTGGAGATTCACCTGGGTTACAACCCGACGCAAGGGCAGACCGTCCTCGGCAGATATCGGGCAAACATCGATGAAGGCTACGCCATGCCGATTCCGCCGAACACCGATCACGGTTGGGTCAACACCTCTGATGAAATCCATCACGTCCCGTTCATTTTCGGTTCGCTGAAGCACAGCGGGTGGGGCGTCTTTCTGGACGTGATTCCTCAGCCGCGACCGGTGGAGGAGATCACGACGGAGGTCGACCGGGAGAGCCCTTCTTTCAGTCAAATGGTCTACCTGGAGCGGGAGATCGAGAAGGTGGCGGGTATGCCGTCCACCTGGCGCTCGACGCTCATCCCCCATACGGTGACCAACCGCGAGGGGAGCGGGGGGCTCGAGCTGAGCCTGACCCGGATCAACCCGGCCGGGTATGCGTTCGACGTTGACGCGTTTCGAATCGTGTCGGTCGTGCGCGGCGAGGGAAAGGTTCGCATCGAAGGCGTTGAGCGAGACGTGAAGGCACACGACCATTTCGGCGTTCCGGGCGGTTTGCGGGCGCGCGTCGCGCAGCGTGGGAGGGCGCCGATGGTCGTTCTGGATTCGGTCATCAGGACCCTTTCCGGCAGGAGACCCGGGATGCGTTGGTGACGAGGAAGCGATCGCTCCTTTCGGTGGCGGGGAAGAGGCCGCCGGGGCGATCCAAGGCGAGCATCACAGGCAGCAGGAACGAAGGAGGAGTCCAGCATGAGCGTAACCGTGCGTATTCCGACGCCACTGAGGAAGTATACCGGCGACCGGGCGGACGTGGAGATCTCGGCGACGACGACCGGGGAGTTGATCGACAATCTGGAGGCCCGACACCCCGGTATCAAGGCCCAGCTGGTCGACGACTCCGGACAGATCAGAAGGTTCGTCAACGTCTACGTGAATGACGAGGACATCAGATTCCTGGAGGGCGTGGACACGCCTCTCGACGACGGCGACAGCGTAACGATCGTTCCGGCCATCGCCGGAGGCCGTCGATAGGCGTCAGGCGCACGGCGTTTGCCGAAAGCGACCGCCGCCGGAGGCCCGACGAATGCATATCTCGGCAAAGGGGACCTACGGAATCAAGGCCGTTCTGGATCTGGCGCTGCACGAGGGCCAGGGCTACGTGCAGCGCGCCGACATCGCCGCGCGCCAGAACATTCCCGAGCCGTATCTGGTTCAGCTGCTGAATCTGTTGAAGAAGGCGGGGATCGTGCGCAGCGTCCGCGGGCCCAAGGGGGGCTACGCGATGGCGAAGCGTCCTCGAGAGGTGTCGGTCGGGGAGGTTCTGGTCGCGCTCGAGGGCCCCATCGACCTTGCCGGCCGGAGGGAAGGCGAACGCGCCGGCCAGGAGGGGGACGTGCTGCGTGAAGTTTGGAATGAAGTCGAGGATGCGATCGAAAAGGTCGTGTCTTCCATCACTTTCGAGGATCTCTGCCGAAGGGACCGCGTCCGTCGCGAGAGCCTCGTCTTCCGGATCTAGCCTGAATCATTCATAAATTTGCTGAAAATTTCCATCATTTTACGTAGAACAATCAGTGATCCAATTTGAGCCAAGAAACCTTGTTTTGGTGCAATGACTGGAAAGCCCGGTATTTTCGCAGGTTTTTCAGATTTCATGAGGTATTCGGGCCAGATGCCATCACGGCCGTGGCGTTTCGGCTCTCTAGCTGCTTCCGTGTTCCTCCTCCCCTGGGGCTCGGGCCCTCTGTGGGACGGGGCCAGGTGCGGGGGCGGTAGTGGGGGCGAATGGAAATTCGCGGCGTGGGGGCGGGTCCCGCAGTGGGCATCAGGCGGAGGGAGGAGTTCGTTCTATTCGCGGGCGCCAGTATTTTCCTGTGAGGGGGAGTCGCCACGGCCCGAGCCTCCCCGGCGTTTGAGGGGCGCCCTTCTTTTGTCTACTTTTCTTGGGCGTCAAGAAAAGTAGAGTACAAGTGACTTTCCTAACCTTTCTTATGAATGATTCAGGCTGTCAAGCCATGGGCAACGACAGGGGACACTCGGTCCTGGACCTCATCGGAAATACGCCCCTGGTGCGCCTCAACAGCGTCGTGTCGAAACGGGGGGCCGAGACGTGGGCGAAGCTGGAGTCGTTCAATCCTGCCGGCAGCGTGAAGGACCGCATCGCGCTCGCCATGATCGAAGCCGCGGAGCGAAGCGGAGATCTGCGGCCCGGAATGACGATCGTGGAGCCCACGAGCGGGAATACCGGCATCGGCCTGGCCATGGTCGCCGCGGTGAAGGGGTACCGCCTGATCATTACGATGCCCGAGGGGGTCAGTCAGGAACGGCGGATGCTTCTGAAGGCCTATGGGGCCGAGGTCGTGTCGACGCCCAACTATGACGGGATGAAGGGGACGATCGACAAGGCGCTGGAGTTGCTGGCGGATCGGAAAGACTGCTTCATGCCCCAGCAGTTCGAGAATCCGGAGAATCCGGAGGCTCATCGCCGGACGACCGCGCGGGAAATTCTGGACCAGTTGGGCGGGGCGCCCGATGCGTTCGTTTCAGGCGTCGGGACCGGAGGTACGATTACCGGAGTGGGGGAAGTGCTGAAGGAGGTCCGGCCGGACACGCTGATCGTGGCGGTGGAACCCGAAGACTCGGCTGTCCTGTCCGGCGGCACGCCCGGGCCGACCGAGATCGACGGGTTGGGGGCCGGGTTCGTTCCCGCCGTTCTGAACCTGGATGTCTTCGATCGCGTGGTGGCCGTGTCGAACCGCGACGCGCGCGCGATGGCGAGGCGTCTGGCCGGGGAGGAGGGGATTCTTGCGGGGATTTCGTCCGGCGCGATTGCCCACGCGGGCGTTCAGGTGGCGGAAGAGCTGGGGGCCGGGAAGCGGATGGTCCTCGTGATCTGTGACACGGGGGAGCGTTACCTCGGTTCGTTTCTGTTTGGATGAGTCGGACCGTCCGTTCGAGGTTTTACACGAAAAGGAAAGGGCCCGGTCTCCGTGACCGGGCCCTTCGATCGTTGATGCCGTCGCGGTGCGCTAGCTTTCCATCGCTTTGATGAAGCGCGTCAGTCTGGACTTGTAGCGGGCGGCGAGCTTCCTGTGGATGACACCCTTTTTGACGCCCTTGTCGACGACCGACTGAGCCTGAGGCAGGCGGGCCTCCGCTTCAGACCTGTCGGGCGCCGTGCGGACACGCTTCAGGGTGCCGCGGACCAGCGTGCGGACGCTCCTGTTCCGCACGCGCGCCTTCTGCATCTGCCGGAGCCGCTTTCTCGAAGACCTGAGGTGAGGCAAGCGTTGACTCCTTTCCTGTGACATGCATCCGGGTTGTTTCTTTCCGGGAAGAAAATTTAACGAGAGTCCGCCTTTCGCACAACTCATTTCTGCAATGAAGGGGTGCGGGTCCGAATCTGCAGCCGCCGTATCGTGCGCTCCTTTAGGAACTCCGGTGTGGCACCGGCAGCTTGCTGCCGGTGGAAAATGAGGAGCGAATTTTGTCATACTAAGAGCAATGAATTTTCCACGGGCGGGCGAGCCGCCCGTGCCACACGCGATTTAGACCTTGTGTATTGTCGATTCGGTCGTGATCGGCTGAACTCTCGCTCATCGGGCACTCAGGGACACGGGGCTTCTCCACTTGTCGCAATTCCTGCAACTCTCTCTTCGAAACCGGCCCCGTTCGTGTCGAGTGACCGGGCCCCGGGGTTATGGCATCAGCTATATGAGGCTTTCCTTGACAGGAGGCTTTTCTGTTTGTCTCGGGAGGCGTTCGTGTGAAAGCTTCGAGCGACTGGGGCCGCGGAGGGGGTCCGCTGCAAGAGCTCTTTGGAAAGCTGTTCCTCAAATGTTTGGGTCCTGAAACTGACGGAAGGGATCGCCAGATGTCATCACGGCCGTGGCGTTTCGGCTCTCTAGCTGCTTCGGCGTTCCTCCTCCCCAGGGGTTCGGGCCCTCTGTGGGACGGGGTCAGGGGCGGGGGCGGATGTGGGGGCGAATGGAAATTCGCGGCGTGGGGGCGGGTCCCGCAGTGGGCATCAGGCGGGGGGAGGAGTTCATTCCTTTCGCGGGCGCCAGTTGTTTCCAGTGAGGCTGAGTCGCCACGGCCCGAGCCCCCCCGGCGTTTGAGGGGCCTGCCTGCGCCGCGTTGGGCGCGGCAGGCAGGAGCCCTTCTTTTGTCACCTTTTCTTGGGCGGCAAGAAAAGGTGAGCATGAGTGACTTTCCTAACCCGAATGACTCATGAAATCTGAGAAATCTGCGTGAATGCCGGGCTTTCCCGCGTCCTTCGATACACCCGCGAGGCTATTGGGTTACGATCGGCTGAGCATCTCGCTCATTGGGCACCCAGGGACACGGGGCTTCTCCACTTGTCGCAATTCCTGCGACACTCTCTTCGAATGTATCGCGCTCTCCTGAGGAACTCCAGTGGGAAATGACGAGCGGATTTATTGTACTCCTTGAAGCCACACCTGTCCAATAACGGTTTTGAGACCTACCCCCTACCCCCCTTCCTGAGAGGAAGGGGGAACTGCTTAGAGCTTATGTGAAACAGTGTTTTGCAACGCTTCGTCCACCTCCCCCTTTCCTTGCAGGAGAGGGGGACGGGGGGAGAGGTCCAATTCCCCGGACAGCACGCCTGCCAGGAAACCAATGAAAAAGCAACCTCATTTCCATTGTCAGGGTCCATCCCATACAAAGACGCCTTTTCAGGCCATCTTACAATCCGGATGTCTCAGATTCCGCCCGTTCTTGGACAGCAATGACTTGGACCAATGAATTTTCCACGGGCGGACGAGCCGCCCGTGCCACACGCGATTTCGACCTTGTGTATTGACGATTCGGTGATGATCAGCCGGACATCTTCCTCATCGGGCACTCAGGACACGGGGCTTCTCCACTTGTCGCAATTTCTGCGACACTCTCTTCGAATCTTTATAGTCGGATGTTCCGTCAAGATCAGGATCGGAGAAAATTTTTCGGCGAGTGCCATCGTGTAAACGCCCATGGGAAATTCACGTGTCGCAGTGGTGCCGTTATCATCCTCCACCGTTACTTTAACAGTGAAATGGCCGCTCTCCGTGGGTGCGCCCGTGATCTGGCCACTCGATGAATCGATAGAGACACCTGCGGGTGCGCGGGTTATGGAATACTCATAGGGTGTACTCCCTCCCGACGCGAATACTTGAATAGGTGTGATAGAGGAGTCCTTCAGGGCCACTTTGGCCCGTATCGACCTGATCGTCAGCGTATTCGTAACACGCAGGGTGAAGTCATGAGTTTCAGTTCGCGGAACGGCATCTTTCACACGCACCCGGATAGCAAAGTTTCCTATCGTATCGGGTTTGACTTCAATGAGGCCGCTGGTGCTGTCGATCTCGATATGCTGAAATGAGGCAGGGCTTTCCAAGGAATACTTATAGCGTTTCCGACCGCCCGTCACGACCACCTGCATCTCCGTCGTCCACCCGCGAGCAACGTCTATCGTATCATCCAGCGTGCCGGATATGTCTTCGCTCGACAGACCGATCATCAAGGGTTTAAGCTCCGGGGTGGCCGTCTCGCTGGCTGACTCGGCGCCGTTGCCGGCGGCGCTCACCGCCCGCACCTGGAAGGTGTATGCGGTCCCGTTCGTCAGCTCTGTCAGTGTGGCCGTGTGACGGGTCGTGCCTCGATTAACGTAGATATACGCCCAATCCGACCAGGTGGCGCCGCCATCGGTGCTCTGCCGATACTCATAGTTCGTGATGGAACCCCCAGGATTATCCCAACTCAGCGTCACCCGACGATCGTCTTCTTGCGCCGTGAGGTTCGTTACGGCGGCCGGTTGAGCGGAGACGTTTCCGCAGACGAGGGTCGCCACGACGCTCAGGACAACGGAAAACAACGCGGACCGCATCCTCTCCGAACGGCCGGCGTTCCGCGCAAGACTGCCGGCACCCACCGATAGGAGCATCGCCGCGGCCCCAAGCGTCAAGGCCCCGAGCCCGCTCACGAGCCGACCGAGTACTGGTTGAAACTGTTCCATCTGACTCCCCCTTTCGAGAGTTTTGGGTAAAAAACAAAAAGCCCCCGACCGGCATCTCTACCGGTTGAGGGCTTCTTCGAGCCTCTGACCTGCTGCGATTTATTAGGCGCTCTCTGGCGCTCTGATGTTAGTCAAGTAGCTGAACGTTCGGGACACCGGACGTCGAACCCGGCGCCCCATCCCGCCTTCAGGAGCCGCCTCCGGCTGAAGGCGCATCGCTGTTTTCTTCAACCGAAGCGGTGTGCCTTCTCCTCCGTCCGCGCTCCACCTCGAGCCCGCTCACGAGCCGATCGATCACGGGTTGAAACGATTCCATCCGACCTCCCCCTTTCGAGAGTTTTGGGTAAAAAAAAAGGCCCCGACCGGCATCTCTACCGGTTGAGGGCTTCTCGAGCCTCTGTGACCCGCTACGACGTATTCGGCGCTCTCTGGCGCTCTGATTTTTATTCAGGTACTTAAGCTTGGGACGCCGAACCTCGAATCCGGCTCACCCAGAAGTATGGGAGATGAAGGAGCGCCTGTCAAGGCCTGCCGACAAATTTTTTTTCGCGCGTTTATTCGCGTCGCTCCGACGCCTCTTTTTCAGGGGTGCGAGACGTGGCGCTTACCCTTCCTCCGCCTTTTTTCTGGATATCCGGGTCAGCCGAACTGATCCACAGTGACTTGCGTGTCATCACGGGCGGTAAACCATCAACACGTGCGCAACTGCCGCGTAAGGCATCGGTCCGCCGGCTCAGAATCGAAGCGTGGCGAGCGCGGAGACGCTCCCGTCGGGACCCGGAGCCAAGCCAACGGAGACACGGCGAGCCTCGGGAGGATTTCGCAAAACCTCGGACATAGCCGTAGCGCCGACGAGCGGGAAGATAAGACAAGAGGGCCAGAGCTTGTATTCCTGTCTGGTTATGTGATAGCCGACTCCGCCCCCGATCAGGCTGCCCGCCAGTGAAGCTATGAATCGATCGTGTGGATCCACCCTGCTCACGCCGACGGGCACGCCGATTACATAGCCAATCCCCCCGAATATAGCTGCACTCGCGGCGACGGCAAATCCAACCAAGTCTCCCTCTTGGGGGTTGGCTTTGTCCCAAAGGAGCACGAACCCCGCGCCGACGAGCGCGCCGGCGCCCAACTTGCGATGAATCCGCCAGTTCCTGTCGTCTATTCTTGCAAAAGACAACTCCACACCTGTCGCCTTTTTTAGCTTAGCCATGTCACGGCTGGACGCTGCGAGAAGCAGCGTTTGAATACGCGCAAATGCGATCCGCTTCTTACCAAGACCTTCCTTAAGGGCAAGGGTCAAACTCTTCGCGTCCACGGCCTTGATATATCCGCTTGCCGTTTCCAGCTTCTCCCACTCCCCCGACACCGGATCCCGCTTCCCCTTCCCGTAGACGACCTCGGCAAAGACCCCCACGCGAACCTTGCTGCTGTCGATCTCACCGGCTTCCAGGACCACCCCTGCCTGAAGCGCCTCCGGCAGGCATATCCCCAGAATCAGAACGATTACAGCCATGCGTGCCATGGGTTCCTCCTCGCGTATCCGCGCGCGTAGATACCACCGGCTCCGGCGCCCTCAAAATCGGAACGACAGTCGGTACGACAGCCCGCGTCTTCGCTCAACGGTGGATGGCGACAGATGATCGACTGTCTGCCAGACATCGTGACCGAACATCGAGCCGGCGAGGGCGCCGACACCACCGCCCATAAGACATAAAACGGGTCCCGCAAAGCCATACAATATGCTCCCTATCCCAGCAGACACGATCCCACCCTCATTGCTGTCATCGCCTGACGAAAGCACCAACATGACCGTGACAGCGCCGATGATAGCGCCTGGCATCGCGTAGGACTTGCGGTATTGGTAGACTTCGAGTCTGGAAATATCCGTGAGCGCGATGGACGCAGGTCGCTTCTCTCGTCCCAGGATACCCCTCCACTTCTGCAAGAACAGCGTGTCCCTTGTCGCCCGGTGAAATCCGGCGGTGATCTCTTCCTCCGCGCCTAGGGTGCGAATGCGAATGCGCCGACCTTCCGAGAGCTGAAGAATGGACACGGGTCCTTTCCGTCGTCTCAGGGTATCCTTGAGCCTGCCCATCTCGCGTCTGGACTCTGCGATGATCAGCCTTTCAATACGCGCGAATGCAATCCGCTTCTTCCACTTCTTCCGAAAACTTCCTCCAAGGGTCAAGCCCTCCGCGTCCACGGCTTTGACATATCCTCGTGCTCTGGCCAGTTTCTCCCACTGCCCCGAGACCGGATCCCGCTTCCCCTTCCCGTAGACAACCTCCGCGAAGGCGCCCACGCGAACCTTGCCGCTGTCGATCTCACCGGCCTTCAGGACCATTCTTGCCGGGAGCACGTCCGGCAGACATATCCCCAGAATCAGAACGATGACAGCCATGCGTGCCATGAGTTCCTCCTCGCGGATCCTCGCGGTGTTCACCCGGCCCTGGCTCGATACGATGATGGCCTGCGCGCAGGTAAAGATACCAAATAATAAAAAAGATAGAAGGGAGGCGATCGAGAAGGAGAGCCACCGGGGAGATCCAAGAACGGAAGGATGGAGCGGATCAGGTTGTGGAGAAAAGGTGCACCTTTTGCCGGCGGATATCAGCGCGCGCAGATGAAGCCGGCGCTGACGCCCTCAAAATCGGAACGACAGTCGGTACGACAGCCGGTGTCTTCCCCCAACGGTGGATGGCGACAGATAATCGACTGTCTGCCAGACATCGTGGCTGAAGAACACCCCGCCGACGAGGGCACCGCCTATAGCGCCCATAAGACCGAAAACGGGTGGCAGAAAGGGATACACTATGCCCTCCATTCCGGACCCATTTCCACCCTCATTGCTGCCATCGCTGATTGCCATAAGCCCAAACATGATCCCCGCGAAAGCGCCGATGGCGGCGCCTGGCTTAGCGTAGGACTTGTGGTATTTGTAGACTTCGAGTCTCGAAATGTCCGTGATCGCGATGGATGCAGGTCGCTTCTCTCGTCCCAGAATACCCCTCCACTTCTGCAGGAACAGTGTGTCCCTTGTCACCCGGTGAAATCGGGCGGTGATCCTTTCCTCCATACCTCGGGTGTGAATGCGAATGCGCCGACCTTCCGAGAGTTGGAGAATGGACACGGGTCGTTTCCGTCGTCTCAGGGTATCCTTGAGCCTGCCCATCTCGCGTCTGGACTCTGCGATGATCAGCCTCTCAATACGGGCGAATGCAATCCGATTCTTCCGATTCTTCCGAAAACTTCGTCTAAGGGCAATGGTCAAATGTTCCGCGTCCACGGCTTTGATATAGCCGCTTGCCGTGACCAGCTTGTCCCACTGCCCCGAGACCGGATCCCGCGCCCCCTTCCCGTAGACAACCTCCGCAAAGACGCCCACGCGAACCTTGCCGCTGTCGATCTCACCGGCTTTCAGGACCACCCCGCTGGGCTCTGCAAGAATCAGCTTTTGAATACGCGCAAATGCAATCCGCTTCTTACCAAAACCTTGTCTAAGGACAATGGTCAAATGCTCGGCGTCCACGGCTTTGATATAGCCACTTGCCGTATCCAGCTTCTCCCAGCGCCCCGAGACCGGATCCCGCTTCCCCTTCCCGTAGACAACCTCCGCAAAGACGCCCACGCGAACCTTGCCGCTGTCGATCTCACCGGCTTCCAGGACCACTCTTGCCGGCAGCACCTCCGGCAGGCATACCCCCAGAATCAGAACGATGACAGCCACGCGTGCCATGACTCCCTCCTCGCGGTGTTCACCCGGCCTTGGCTCGATACGATGATGGCCTACGCGCAGGTAAAGATACCAAGTAATTATAAAAGGGAGGCAACCGAAGCACCTGCGCAGCCGCCGCATAAGGCGCCGGTCGCCGACTCAGAATCGAAGCGTGGCGACAGCGGAGACGCTCCCCTTGGGACTGGGCGCCAAGCCAACGGAGACACGGCGGGCCTCGATAGGGGCGTCTCGTGTAAGCTCGGACATCGTAACGGCCCCGACGAGCGGGCAGATCAAAAGGAGAGGGCCAGGAGTGGTATTGCCGTATGGTCGCCATGAAGCCGACTCCGCCCCCGATCAGGCTGCCCGCCAGTGAAGCTATGAATTGATCGTGTGGATCCACCATGCTTACGCCAGAGGCCCCGCCGACGACACAGCCAATCACGGATTGTCATCACAGACATGAGGCCGGGACCCGGCTTATGGACGACGGCGTCGATGACGCCGGCCGCAAGCTGAAACGTGCCTTCCATCAACCTCCAGGCGCGTGACCCGACCGCCGGAAACCGTGACGCCGGGCCGGGTCGAAAGATCGGCGTCGGTCAGCCAGAGGACGAGCAATTTGAGCCATGGGTGTCTTCAATGCCCTGAAGCCATGTCTGAAACGCACCATCAAGCGGCGCACAAAGCCCCGTGTTATGGAAATGAAGGTACCTCAGACTTGTCAGACGCGTCAGGCTCTGTGGAAGTGTGCCCGTCAAGGACGTATTATCGTTAAGACGCAGGTACGTCAGGTTGGACAGGTTGCCCAATTCCGACGGAATCGAACCACTCAACGCGTTGACGGAAAGATGCAGGTACGCAAGGCTGGACAGGTCGCCCAATTCCGACGGAATCGGACCACTCAACGCGTTGCGGGAAAGCGACAGGTCCGTAAGGTTGGACAGGTCGCCCAATGTCGGAGGGATCGGACCACTCAACGCATTGCTGTCAAGCGACAGTTCCTGGAGGCTGGACAGGTTGCCCAATTCCGACGGGATCCGACCACTCAACTCATTGAAGCCAAGAGACAGACTCCTAAGGTTGGACAGGTCGCCCAGTTCGGAGGGGATCGGACCAACCAACTCATTGCCGTAAAGCCCCAGACCCGTAAGGTTGGACAGGTCGCCCAATGCCGGAGGGATCGGACCACTCAACGCATTGCTGGAAAGAATCAGACTCTTAAGGTTGGACAGGTCGCCCAATGCCGGAGGGATCGGACCACTCAACGCGTTGTTGTAAAGAAACAGACTCGTAAGGTTGGACAGGTCGCCCAATGCCGGAGGGATCGGACCACTCAACGCATTGTGGTCAAGAAGCAGACCCGTAAGGTTGTACAGGTTGCCCAGTTCGGACGGAATCGGACCACTCAACGCATTGACGGAAAGATACAGACTCCTAAGGTTGTACAGATTGCCCAGTTCGGACGGAATCGGACCAGCCAACTCATTGCCGCCAAGAAACAGGATCTCGAGGTTGGACAGGTTGCCCAATGCCGGAGGGATCGACCCACTCAACGCATTGTTGCCAAGAAGCAGGCGCCCAAGGTTGGACAGGTTGCCCAGTTCGGACGGGATCGGACCACTCAACGCGTTGCCGTAAAGAAACAGACCCGTAAGGTTGGACAGGTTGCCCAAGGCCGCAGGAATCGAACCACTCAGATTATTCTCAGTAAGCCGTAGGCGCGTGACCCGACCATCGGAAACCGAAACCGTGACGCCCTCCCAGATCCAAAGATCGGTGTCGGTCAGCCAGTTTGTGTTGTGCGTCCAGCTATCCCCGTCGGTCGCATGGTAGAGCGCGATCAACGCATCACGGTCGGCCGCCCACGGCGGCCGTGCGTACGTGCGACCAAACACGCCGGCAAACGTCACAAAATCGGCAAAGTCAATGGCGCCGCTTCCGTCCAGATCCATGCGGGGATCGTAGTCGGCGTCTGCGGACGTCTTGCCATAGACCGAGACAAAGGCCAGAAAATCGGCAAAGTCAACATCGAAGTCCCAATCGAAATCCCCCGGAAAGGGGGTCGAGGAGATCACCGCCGTCGACGCGCTCCCACCCATCTTGGCATTCGGGTCGGCAGTTGCCTGACCCACAAACACCAGCAGTATAAAGATAGCGAAGGGTCGCACGATGCCTTCCTTTCCTGGTCTCAACGTTCCGATCAGAGGTGCGGGAGGCCGGCAGATGCCGGGAACGTAGGCGCGCAGATACCATTGGCGCTGACGCACTCAAAATCGGAACGACAGTCGGTACGACAGCCGGCGTCTTCGCTCAACGGTGGATGGCGACAGATCGACGACCTGCCAGACATCGTGACCGAGCATCGAGCCGGCGAGGGCACCGCCCATAAGACCCATAATCGGTGGCATGAGAAATAGGATCGGGTGAGGCACTACGGCCTCTTGGTGGCCGACCAGTACCGCTGCGATCCCTGCTGCAGCACCGACGATGGCGCCCTCCTTGGCGTAGGACTCGCGGTATTTGTAGACTTCGAGCCTGGAAATATCCGTGAGCGCGATGGCCTCGGGTCGTTTCTCTCGTCTCAGGATACTCATACGCTTCTTATAGAAGAACAGGGTGTCCCTTGTCGCCCGGTGAACCCGGGCGACGATCCCTTTCTCCATACCTCGGGGATGGATGCGAATGCTCTGACCTTCCGACCACCAGCTCTCGGCGTCCGTGCTCGCAAAAGGCAACTCCATATCTATCGCCCTTCTGAGCCTGGCCATCTCACGGCTGGACTTTGCAAGAAGCAGCTTTTGAATACGCAAAAATTCAATCCGCTTCTTCCGAAATCTTCCTCCAAGGGTCAAGCCCTCCGCGTCCACGGCCTTGATATACCCTCTTGCCGTGACCAGTTTCTCCCACTGCCCCGAGACCGGGTCCCGCGCCCCCTTCCCGTAGACGACCTCGGCAAAGACGCCCACGCGAACCTTGCCGCTGTCGATCTCACCCGCTTTCAGGACCACCCCTGCCGGGAGTGCCTCCGGCAGACATACCCCCAGAATCAGAACGATGACAGCCATGCGTGCCATGAGTTCCTCCTCGCAGATCCTCGCGGTGTTCATCCCGCCTTGGCTCGATACGATGACGGCCTGTCCGCAGGAAAGATACCAATAATCACTGCTGTCCAAGATAATTTGGAAAAGACGATTTTGGACGCGTAAGTACCTGGTTTTATTGAAAGTCGTTCCGTAGCGCCAATCCAGGTCACCTTCTTTAGGCCGATGCTGTCCAAGAACAAAGTGACTCTTCCAGCGGCCATAATTGTGCTGGTCCGGTCCCATTGAGCCCGTGAAACAGGCAGTTTGTGAAACTCAGGCAACCTTGGGCGAGGCGCTGTTTCGCGGAAGCGAACCAGATGCTGTCCAAGACAGAAACCGATTTTGGACAGGTGTGACCAATAATATAAAGGGAGCCAACCGAAGCATCGGCGCAGCCGACACATAAGACATCGGTCCGCCGGCTCAGAATCGTAGCGTGGCGAGCGCGGAGACGCTCCCGTCGGGACCCGGAGCCAAGCCAACGGAGACACGGCGAGCCTCGGGAGGATTTCGCAAAACTTCGGACATAGCCGTAGCGCCGACGAGCGGGAAGATAAGACAAGAGGGCCAGAGCTTGTATTCCTGTCTGGTTATGTGATAGCCGACTCCGCCCCCGATCAGGCTGCCCGCCAGTGAAGCTATGAATCGATCGTGTGGATCCACCCTGCTCACGCCGATGGGCACGCCGATTACATAGCCAATCCCCCCGAATATAGCTGCACTCGCGGCGACGGCAAATCCAACCAAGTCTCCCTCTTGGGGGTTGGCTTTGTCCCAAAGGAGCACGAACCCCGCGCCTGCGAGACCGGCCCCCGCGCCGACGAGCGCGCCGGCGCCCAACTTGCGATGAATCCGCCAGTTCCTGTCGTCTATTCTTGCAAAAGACAACTCCACACCTGTCGCCTTTTTTAGCTTAGCCATGTCACGGCTGGACGCTGCGAGAAGCAGCGTTTGAATACGCGCGAATGCAATCCGCTTCTTCCCAAGACCTTGTCTGAGGGCAAGTGTCAAGCCCTCCGCGTCCACGGCCTTGATATATCCGCTTGCCGTTTCCAGCTTCTCCCGCTCCCCCGACACCGGATCCCGCACCCCCTTCCCGTAGACAACCTCGGCGAAGGCGCCCACGTGAACCTTGCCGCTGTCGATCTCACCGGCTTTCAGGACCACCCCTGCCAGGAGCACCTCCGGCAGACATACCCCCAGAATCAGAACGATGACAGCCGTGCGTGCCATGAGTTCCTCCTCGCAGATCCTCGCAGTGTTCACCCGGCCTTGGCTCGATATGACGACGGCCTGCGCGCAGGCAAAGATACCAAATAATACAAAAGATGAAAGAGAGGTCACCGGGAGATCCAGAAACGGGGAGATGGAGCGGATCAGGGTGTGGCAAACAAGGCGGCTCCGGCGCCCTCAAAATCGGAACGACAGTCGGTACGACAGACGGTGTCTTCCCTCAACGGTGGATGGCGACAGATGATCGACTGTCTGCCAGACATCGTGACCGAACATCCCTCCGATGACGGCACCGCCCATACAGCCCATAGGATCCGGCTTATGGGCGACGGCGTCGGTCAACCGGAGGAAGAGCAAGTTGAGCCATGGGTGTCTTCAATGCTCTGAAACCACGTCTGAAACGCACCATCGAGCGACGCACAAAGCCCGGTGTTGTGAAAATGAAAGTACTTCAGATTTGTCAGACGCGTCAGGCTCTGTGGAAGTGTGCCTGTCAAGGACGTATTATCGTTAAGAAGCAGACCATGAAGGTTGGACAGGTTGCCCAATGCCGGAGGGATCGACCCACTCAACGCATTGTGGCTAAGAAACAGCTCTATAAGGTTGGACAGGTTGCCCAATTCGGACGGGATCGACCCACTCAACGCATTGTGGCTAAGAAACAGAACCCTAAGGTTGGGCAGGTTGCCCAATTCGGACGGGATCGACCCACTCAACGCATTGTGGCTAAGAAACAGAACCCTAAGGTTGGACAGGTTGCCCAATTCGGACGGGATCGACCCACTCAACGCATTGACGGAAAGCCACAGTTCCTGGAGGCTGGACAGGTTGCCCAATGCCGGAGGGATCGGACCACTCAACGCATTGTTGTCAAGCCGCAGATCCTGGAGGCTGGACAGGTTGCCCAATGCCGGAGGGATCGACTCACTCAACGCATTGCCGCCAAGCCACAGATCCGTAAGGTTGGGCAGGTTGCCCAATTCGGACGGGATCGGACCACTCAACTCATTGCCGTAAAGCCCCAGATCCGTAAGGTTGGACAGGTTGCCCAATTCGGATGGGATCGGACCACTCAACTCATTGGTGTTAAGAAACAGTTCTTGGAGGCTGGACAGGTCGCCCAATGCCGGAGGGATCGACCCACTCAACGCGTTGACGGAAAGCCATAAGCGCGTGACCCGACCGTCTGAAACCGTGACGCCGTGCCAGGTCGAAAGATCGGCGTCGGTCAGCCAATTTGCCTTGTGCGTCCAGCTATCCCCGTCGGTCGCGTTGTACAGAGCCACCAACGCATCGCGGTCGGTGGACAATGTGCCTCCACCAGGGCAAGTTGAGCCCCTGGCGTCCTCAATGCCCCGAAGCCACGGGTGAAACGCACGATCGAACGGCGCACAAAGCCCCGTGTTATGAAAATGAAAGTGCTTCAGATTTGTCAGACGCGTCAGGCTCTGTGGAAGTGTGCCCGTCAAACGCACATTATCGTCAAGACGCAGGTCCACAAGGTTGGACAGGTTGCCCAATTCGGACGGGATCGACCTACTCAACGCGTTGCCGGAAAGCCACAGGATCTCGAGGTTGGACAGGTCGCCCAAGGCCGGAGGGATCGACCCACTCAACGCATTGCTGTCAAGAAGCAGACTATTAAGGTTGGACAGGCTGCCCAATGCCGGAGGGATCGACCCAATCAACGCGTTGCCGGAAAGAAGCAGACTATTAAGGTTGGACAGGTGGCCCAATGCCGGAGGGATCGACCCAATCAACGCGTTGCCGGAAAGCCACAGGATCTCGAGGTTGGACAGGTCGCCCAGTTCGGACGGGATCGACCCACTCAGATTATTCCCACCAAGCCCTAAGCGCGTGACCCGGCCGTTGGAAACCATGACGCCGTGCCAGGTCGAAAGATCGGCGTTGGTCAGCCAGTTTGTCCTGTCCGTCCAGCTATCCCCGTCGGTCGCATGGTAGAGCGCGATCAACGCATCGCGGTCCGCCGCCCATGGAGGCCGTGTGTATGTGCGACCAAAAACGCCGGCAAACGTCACAAAATCAGCGAAATTAATGGCACCACTTCCGTCCATATCCATACGGGGATTGTAATCGGCGTCTGCGGACGTCTTGCCAAAGACGGAGACAAAGGCCAGAAAATCGGCAAAGTCAACATCGAAGTCCCAATCGAAGTCCCCCGGAAAGCGGGTCGAGGAGATCACCGCTGTCGACGCGCTCCCACCCGTCTTGGCATTCGGGCCGGCAGATGCCTGACCCACAAACGCCAGCAGAATAAAAATAGCGAAGGGTCGCACGATGCCTTCCTTTCCTGGCTTCAACCCGTTTTCCAGAAAGTAATCCAAACCCTGAATTCAATGACCAAGTGCAACGCTTGCGATTAAATACCTCAGAGGGATCGAACCACTCAACGCATTGCGGCGAAGCCGTAGGCGCGTGACCCGATCGCCAGAAACCGTGATGCTGTGCGGGTCGAAAGATCGGCGTCGGTCAGCCGGAGGAAGAGCAAGTTGCGCCATTGGTGACTCCAATGCCCTGAAACCACGTCTGAAACGCATTATAGAGCGGCGCACAAAGCCCCGTGTTGTAAAAATGAAAGTACTGCAGATTGGTCAGCCCCGTCAGGCTGTGTGGAAGTGGGCCCGTCAAGGTCGTATTGTCGTGAAGAAGCAACTGCACAAGGTTGGACAGGTTGCCCAATTCGGAGGGGATCGAACCGCTCAACGCGTTGCGGTGAAGCCCCAGTTCCGTAAGGTTGGACAGAGCGCCCAAGGCCGCAGGGATCGCGCCAACCAACGCATTGCCGCCAAGAAACAGACGCGTAAGGTTGGACAGATCGCCCAGCTCGGAGGGAATCCGACCCCTCAACGCGGTGTTGGAAAGAAACAGCTCCGTAAGGTTGGACAGGCTGCCCAGTTCGGAGGGAATCGAACCACCCAACGCGTTGCCGGAAAGCGCCAGACTCTCGAGGTTGGGCAGGTCGCCCAGTTCGGAGGGGATCGGACCACTCAACGCGTTGCGATGAAGCCACAGGTCCGTAAGGTTGGGCAGGCTGCCCAGTTCGGAGGGAATCGGACCGCTCAACGCGTTGCCGTGAAGCCACAGTCGCCGGAGGCTGGACAGGTTGCCCAGTTCGGAGGGGATCGGACCACTCAATGCGTTGCTGTAAAGAAGCAGCCCCTCAAGGTTGGACAGATCGCCCAATGCCGGGGGGATCGACCCGCTCAGATTATTCCGGTAAAGCCCCAATTGTGCGACCCGACCGTCTGAAACCGTGACGCCATGCCAGGTCGAAAGATCGGCGCCGGTCAGCCAATTTGTCCTGTCCGTCCAGCCATCCCCGCCGGTCGCATGGTACAGCGCCACCAACGCATCGCGGTCCTCCGCCCACGGCGGCCGTGTGTACGTGCGACCAAACACGCCGGCAAAAGCCAGAAAATCGGCAAAATCAATGGCGCCGCTTCCGTCCATATCCATACGGGAATTGTAACCGGCGTCTGCAGACGTCTTGCCAAAGACCGAGACAAAGGCCAGAAAATCGGCAAAGTCAACATCGAAGTCCCAATCGAAGTCCCCCGGAAAGCGGGTCGAGGAGACCACCGCTGTCGTGCTCCCGCCTATCTTGGCATTCGGGTCGGCAGATACCTGACCCGCCAACGCCAGCAGAATCAGAATAGCGAAGGGTCGCACGATGCCTTCCTTTCCCGGTCTCAACCCGTTTTCCAGAAGGCAGTTCAAATCCTGAGTTCAATAACCGGCGGCCGACTTCAAGGCAGGTCGTCCTCTGTCCTCGAGGAACGCGGACTTGTCGACTCTATCCTGTCGAGGTCACGATCCAGCTCGAGACGCCGCATCCGTGCAAATTTCCCTTCCTTCTCCATCGCCTCGACAAGGTGCTTCGAAACGCCGGCAAGCCCGGTCAATCTGTCTACGGCAAGTGGCGGGACGGCTGACATCCGCGGCGTCGTGAGCCTCGAGGATCAGGCGCGCGCAACGCGCTTTCCGAAGACCTTTGCACAGATGTCACCCACGCGATCTCGATGATCTTCCGGAGCGAAGACGCAGAACCTCCAGAGCCTCTCATACTGATCTTCCAAGGCTTTGACATCGAAGGGCGGACTGTCGGCCGGTTCGTTGAGACGACGGAGGCCCTGCCGTGTTCTGACGAGGACGCGCGCCTCCTTGATGAAGGAGATGTCCGGACAATAGAGGATGACGTCGTGGGGTTCGAGCGCCGCGGCGTCTGCAATCTCCCTTTCCGTCCGCGATCTGGCCCCCGCAGATCTATGGTAGGTTGCGATCAGCTCGTCGCGACTCCCACGGCCGATCTCCGCTTCCGTGAGCACGTACGCCCGCTTCAAAAGCGTTCGCCGCAGGACGTCGTCTGCAAGGGAGCGAATGCGCCGATCTTCATTTTCCGACAACCGGCGAAGGAGACTGTCATCGGTCAGCTCATAAAAGGCCGTCTCCGTTGCGCCCTGTTCCACGCACAGTTCGACCGCCTTCGCAATCATCGCTCCGGAGATCAGCTTGGCGTGATGGGTGTAAACGCGTTCGGTCAGGAAATAGCGGAGGCGGAGGAGGTGGAGCAGCTCGGTGCGGGTACTGAGCTTCCGCGTGTCGAGCGCCAGGTTTTCCGCTTCAACCGTGAAGTGACTGAAGATCCGATCGTCGTAGTCGTGTCTCAAACCGGCGAAATAGGCATCCCGCCTGACGTAGTCCAACAGATCGGCGTCGACCGTGCTCGACACGATCTGCCGCATCCAGGGGGGGTCGAACGCCGCGTTGGTGAGGAGATCGCACAGTTCGTCCCGGAAGCCGGAGGCTTCCAAGGCGTGGTTGAGCGCTTCCTGTGAAAGAAAAGCGGTCAGGCGCTCGGCGGTGTCGTGGCGGGGAAAGAGCCTCCGCTCGTCTTCGAAGGTGTGGCCGAACGGGAGGTGCGACACGTCGTGGACGAGCGCCGCCAGCGCAACGACGGCTTCCTGGTCGGCGGAGATGTGCCACCCGCTCCGCCGGATGGAGGCGACGATCCGCTTGGCCGTCGCCGCGGTTCCCAGCGCGTGCTCGAACCGGGTATGCACGCATCCCGGGTAGACGAGGAAGGCCGTGCCGGTTTGGCGGATGCCCCGGAGGCGCTGCATCTGAGGCGTGTCCATCACACGGCGTTCCGCCTCGGTAAAGGAGAGATCGCCGTGGATCGGGTCCCTGATGACCATGACCGTTCGGCCTCCGGATCGGGTGTTGGAAGCGGCTGTTTTGGAAGATAGGGCGCCGGCGGGACGGCCGCAATGCCATTCTGACTCAGGAGAAATTCCCTGGCCGCCCACGCTGACGGTCCACCGGCAGCTCCAGGTCTCCGGCGTTCTGAATCGTGCGGGATTCCGGCACCGGGAGCGGACTTTCACTGCTGCCGCGGCAGAAAGGGCTTGATTTTCGCGCGCCAATCCGTTTGTTTCGTCAACCCATTTTTCCAGGAGAGGTTGACCGGATGGCCTATCGGACGATCCTGATGTTCGGCCCGCCGGGGTCGGGCAAAGGCACCTGGGGTGACATCCTGGGGCGGATTCCGGGCTTCTGTCACGTATCGAGCGGAGACATGCTTCGGGCCCTCTCTCCGGACAGCGCGCTCGGAGCCCTTGCCCTGTCGTATATCCGGCAAGGCCAGCTCGTACCTGATGAATGCACGATTCAGCTCTGGCGTGAGCACATGCATGGCCTGGTGTCGGCGGGAACGTTCGACCCCGGGGCGCACGTCGTGGTGCTGGACGGCCTGCCCCGGACGCTCGCCCAGGCCGAGGCCGTGGATGCGGATCTGGACGTGCGTCTCGTGCTCCTGCTCGACAGTCCTGACAGAGAGAGACTCGTCAAGCGACTCCACGGGCGGGCGTTGAAGGATGATCGCGTGGACGACGCGGGCGAGGAGGTCATTCGGAATCGGTTCCAGGTTTACGATCAGCAGACCGAAGGGACGCTGGCACATTTTCCCGGGGACAGGCTCAAAAAGATCGACGTCTCACAGCGCCCGGACAGGATCCTTCTCGACATCAGCAAGGCCGTCGTGGACGGCCTTGGCGATCCTCCGCAGATGTAACCTGAATCATTCATGAATTGTCACGGATAGCTGCTTTATTCGCGAATCAATCAACTCCACCTCGGCACAATGGCTTGTCGAGCGGTCGAGGAAGCGTGTGTGAAGGTGGGGCAGACATTCCTGTCTGCCCTTCACATTGTCCTTCTCCCGGAATGCACACAGAAGAAAGGCGTGCGCCGCCCTTATAGAGCCAATACTCGTGGTCGTGCAGTCCGTCTTTTGTGGGGTTTTCCGTGATGTAGCGGACGAAGCGCCAATACTGCTTTTCGCTGCGCACAATGTGACCATAGGATTCGTCAAGCCAGAGCGTCCCGGTGACGCCTGTGAGTTTGTTGATTTCTCGGGCAGATATCTTACTCAGAATCGAAGCGTCGCCACGGCGGATACGCTGCCGTTCGGATCAGGCGCCAGGCCGACCGAGAGACGGCGGGCCTCCGGAGATTTTCGCGTGAGCTCTGACATAGCCGTAGCCCCGACGACGGGGCAGATCAAAAGAGAGGGCCAGAGGTCGTCTTGCTGTACGGTCAGTATAACGCCAACTCCGAACCCTATCAGGCTGCCTCCCAATGAAGCGATGAATCGATCGTGTGGATCCACGATGCTCACGCCGACAGACACTCCGGCCAAATAGCCATACAAAACGCCCCAGGCGACTTCCTCTTCTATACAGAGCTCACCCTCCTCGTCGCCGCAATTATCCTCACCGAAGTTCTCCCCGAGCTTGCCTCCAAGGAGCCCCAAACCGAAAGCTGCAGCAGCGCCTGTGGCCAACTTTAGGCCAATTCGGCCCTCTGCGCTCAAGGAGCGGGTATCTATCGTCTTTCTGAGCCTGTCCATCTCTCGGCTGGACTCTGCAAGGATCAGCCTTTGAATACGGGCGAATGTAATCTGCTCCTTCCAAAGACCGCGTCCAAGGGTCAAGCCCTCCGCGTCCACGGCTTTGATATAGCCACTTGCCGTATCCAGCTTCTCCCACGCGCCCGAGACCGGGTCCCGCGCCCCCTTCCCGTAGACGACCTCCGCAAAGGCGCCCACGCGAACCTTGCTGCTGTCGATCTCACCGGCTTCCAGGACCATCCCGCTGGACTCTGCTCTCACAGAAAGCATCTTCTTGAGCCGGGCCATTTCATAGCTGGATGCTGCGAGAAGCAGCTTTTGAATACGCGCAAATGCAATTTGCTTCTTACCAAGACCTTCTTTAAGGGCAAGGGTCAAACTCTCTGCGTCCACAGCCTTGATATAGCCGCTTACCCTGGCCAGCTTCTCCCACTCCCCTGAGACCGGATCCCGCTTCCCCTTCCCGTAGACGACCTCGGCAAAGGCGCCGACGCGAACCTTGCCGCTGTCGATCTCACCGGCTTCCAGGACCACCCCTGCCAGCAGCATCTCCGGCAGGAATACGCCCAAAATCAGAACGATTACAGCCATTCGCGTCATGCGTGCCACCTACCAAGTCTATGAAGTGGGCTCTAAGGCCAAGACGAAGTGGACCCCGCTTTAGAAGTTGAGAGCAAAGCTGAAGATATGCACCTGATCTTCGGAAAAGTATTCAATGCTCTTGGGCGCGTAGTCTACGTTCACGCCCCAACCGCCGTCAGTCTTCAACTGCAACCCGGCGCCCCAGGTTCTGGAATCTACCGTGCGTCCGCGTCCCTCTTGTCCTCCTCGCAGCGAGATCCCGAGGGCGTAGCCTGCAGTCTTGTATAGGTACGTATACTCCACCCCCAGGTTCGGCTCGGTGCGCCCGTCGGAATAGATCGGCTTGTTCAGGTCTACGGCCAGGTCCAGATAGTGCGACGAGGGCACAAAGTCCAGCATCGAGATCAGATCGATGAGCAACCCGGCCCGGATGCGCTTCGGAAGCCCAAACTGCTCCGGCTCGCCCAACGCCCTGGCGCTCAAGTTCTGCACGCTCATGGCCATCACCGTATTCCGGAACCCCGTCACGAAATACGCGCCCAGATCAAAGGCAAGGACATCGTCCTTTCTCCAGCCCAGTTCCTGATGGACCAGCTTGAGGGTGGTTCCCACCGCGAACCGGTCGGTGATGTTGAACCCGTAGGCCCCGGAAATGGCATAGTCCCTGCCGGTGGAATAGTCGAAGTTCACGACGGAAAGCCCGACTGTCCCTTTTCCCGGCAGATTGGCCGCAACGCCGGCGACGAGGTTCCTGGTGTCAACAATCCAGTCCACGTAGGTGAAATTCGCTTCCCGGCCTTCCATAAAGGCCAGCCCTGCCGGATTGTATAGAATGGATGACCCGCTCCCCACCAACCCCACCCCCGCTTCACCCAGGGCTTCGGTCCGGGCGTTTGTGGGAATCGACAGAAAAACGAACCCCGTTCGGCGCGTGAAACCCTCTTGCGCGAATCCTTCGCTTGCCATCAGCCCCGTGCACAGTGCGCAGAGCCCACTCAAGATATATCGTCTCATGAGAGTGTTGCGCTTCCTTATCGAACTCGTGGGAGCTGCGACAATCCCTAGAATTCCAAAAGAGGTCCAAGCGCCACCGACAAGCCTGAAGTGAAAGGATCCGGGTAATACGCCTCCGACAATAAGTCTGCTCGCACGGTGGCGATCTGCTTCTTCCAAAAACGTTGCCCAATAGTCAAACTCTCCGCATCAACAGCTTTAACACGCCCTTTGATCCTGGCCAGAAAGAGAGGTCCGGCAACGTCAGAAGTTAAATGAGAATGCGGCGCGAAGACCTCTTGTTGGTGTGGGTAAGAGGCTCAGGTTAAGTCGTTGCGGTGGCACTTCGGCCCATCTGTCAGATTCTGTTGCAGCACCGATGAGAGTGGAGAGAATAAAGATGGGCAGAGATACATACATCGCAGTAAAAATTGTAGCAAACCCTTGCCATTCGCCTGGCGTGCGCGCATCCTCTATCGCGATCGGAACAAGGACGGCAAGTCCTAAGACAAAACTGATTTTTATTCCCTTGTCTATATTTCTATGGCGTCCGATGCTTACTTCGAGATTGGAGATTTGAGAATAGGGCACATAGTCGAAGCCTCGTTCGGTGAGAATCATGAACGTGTCTGGCGCCACCTTGACGAGCCTGCCAACGACCCACCGTTTAGAGATCGACGACGCTTTGAAACGGACTCTGGGCTCCTTTTCCTGGAGCCGCTGACTGACCTGTCTTGCCTCTCTCCATCCATCTATGTCTCGTCGATCTTTAGCGACAGCAAGGGTGTCGATGTTCCGATACGCAATTTTCCATGTTTTCCAGGAATTTGCCCTGGGTTGGATCAAAATGCGATCTGCGTCCTTAGCCACAATCTCTCCCATTACCGTTGTTTTGACCCCGTCCGGTGTGTAGACCACGTGCGCATACCACCCCTTCCTCAGCTTCGAGAGATCAAGCTCACCCGCCAACATCACCACGAGACCCTTTCCTTCGAACCGTCTTTTCCACCGTTCTACCTCTCTTCGGTCTTCAGCGACGACGAGATTGTCGATGTCGCTATACGCGATCTCCCATTGTTCCCTGATTCTGGAGCTGGACCTCCACAAGGCACTGCCTCTGGATTGGATCACGACACGATTGGCGTCTTTACCAGCAACTTGGCCGGTCGCACCCCCTTTAACCCCTCCCGATGTGTAGACCACGTGCACATACCACCCCTTGGTGAGCTTTAAGGGGTCTATCTCCCCGCGTGACATCACCGTCACGTCGTCCTTCCGATAGAGCCATTGTATGGCCTGGTCTGCCACCTCTCTTGCCCTTTCGCGCTCCGATTTTGGGTTGTTCTTGCTAGCGTAACCGGTGACCGCAACATCGGCCGTTTCGACCCGCGTGTTGCGCTTGATCTCCGCGCCCTGAAGGTGCCGGGCGGCGTGTACAAGCGTGGGGGCAAGCGTCTGAAATAGGATGGTTGCAGTTACAAAGACGGCGATGGATTTCATGGATTACTCCCTCTTCGAAACGCTGCACTTTCCCCTTCTGAGTTCGTGGTACTTGGTTCGCAACCCTAAAACTTCAACAGCGGTCCTACGGCCACGGATATTCCTGACAAGAAAGGATTGTTCAAATACTCCCAGAAAAAGTCTCCCCGCAGGGTAGCTTGCACGTCGATACGTGGATGTACGGGCACTTGGATAGCGGCGCCCGCAGAACCGCGGGGACGGGTCGTTCGAGATGCGAACGGACCCCCACCGCTAATGTAGTAGAAGCTCTCAAACGATAAACCAAACGCGAGATCCGCCAGCACCACGACTTGCTTGCCACTATGGAGGACGTGTTGGGAGACCAGCATTAACGAAACCAACCGTGAGGTGAGGCCCTCCACACGCCGTCTAAGCTCAGCCGCCGACGGAGGATATAAACTTACATGTTCGAGCTCGGGAGATACCGGGAAGATCTGAACTTTCCGATAGGCACATCTTAGCCCAAGTCGCGAACGTCGTTCGCCTGAGAGGAAATGGCCGAAAAAGAGAGATGCGGACCAAGGCAGTGCCTTTTTTTTCTTTCGCCGAAAATGAAGTATCCCGTGTACGCCTTACTGACTCCCCAAAAATAACCGGCTTCAAACGTCAGCTCGGGTCCGTACCTTGCTCTCAAGGAAAGGGTATCTGACGTCATTTCACGTGTAGACATCCCACTGATCAGCTTGAGAATACGCCCACGCGCAATCTCCGTCTTCCAAGAACCATCTCCGATGATCAACCGGTCTGAATCGACCGTCCTGACATATCCTTTTGCAGTCGCCATTCTCTCCCACCTGCCGGAGGCCGGATCCCGCTCCCCCTGCCCATAGATCACCACCACATACGCACCGATTTCAACGGTGCTGCTGTCTATCTCACCCGCTCCCAGCACCCCCCTCGCCAGCACATTCTCTTTCTGGCACACCCCCAGAATCAAAACGATCGCAGCCAATCGTGCCATTCACTCTTCCTCCCGTCAAATCAATGAGACGGCATCTCCGGTTTAGAAATTGAGAGCAATGCCGAGGATATGCACATCGTCATCTCTAAAGAAGTCGTCGGACCTGAATGCGTAATCCACCTTTATCCCCCGCCGACCTTCCGCCTTGAACTGCAACCCACTACCCCAAGTGATGGATTCTATGATATCCGCAGTTTTTTGTCCCACTCGCAACGAGAGCCCGACAGAATAGCCTTCAGCCTGGTAGATGTACGTATACTCCACGCCCAGGTGCAGGTTGGTTCGCCTGTCTGAATAGATGGGTTTGTTCAGGTCTGCGGCCAGGTCCAGATAGTGCGAAAAGGCCACAACGTCCACCATCGAGATCAAATCGATGAGCAACCCAGCCCGAATACTCTTCTGAAGCTCAAACTGCTCCGACTCGCCGAAGGCACCGGCACTCAAGTTCTGCACGCTCATCGCCATCACTGTATTCCGAAATCCCGTCACAAAATACGTCCCCAGATCAAAGGCAAATACATTGTGCGCCAGTACCGGAAACGACGTGTCTGGATCAAAGAAAACAAACTCTTGCGGCAGATCCGGATACTCCTGATGGACCAGCTTGAGGGTGGTGCCCACGGCAAACTGATCGGTCATTTTGAACCCGTAGGCCCCGAAAACGGAATAGTTGCTGATATTATTACCGGAATCGACTTTCTGGACAGAAAGCCCGAACGTACCCTTTCCCGGCACATTAGCTGCAATGCCAGCGACGTAGTACCTGACATTAGACCAATTCCCGTACGTGAAATTCGCTTCCCTGTCTTCCATAAAGGCCAGCCCTGCCGGATTATACAGAATGGCCGACCCGCTCCCCATCAAGCCTACTCCCGTACCACCCAAACCCTCGGCCCGGGCGTTCAGATACTGCGCGAATCCTTCGCTTGCCATCAGCCCCGTGCACAGTGCGCAGAGTCCAATCAGAATACATCGTCTCATGATCAAGCGTTGCACTTTTTTGGAACTTGGGGTCGGCATCTTGTGACAATCCCTAGAATTCTAACCCGAATAATTCATAAATTTGCTGAAAATATTCATAATTTTATGTAGAACAATCAGTTATCCAATTTGAGCCAAAAAACTTTGTTTTGGTGCAATAACTGGAAAGCCTGGTATGTACGCAGATTGTTCAGATTTCACGAGTGATTCGGGCCAGATGTCATCACGGCCGTGGCGTTTCGGCTCTCTAGCTGTTTCGGCGTTTCTCCTCCCCAGGGGTTAGGGCCCTCTGTGGGACCGGGTCAGGTGCGGGTGCGGATGTGGGGGCGAATGGAAATTCGCGGTGTGGGGGCGGGTCCCGCAGTGGGCATAAGGCGGGGGGAGGAGTTCATTCTCTTCGCGGCGCCAGTCGTTTCCAGTGAGGCTGAGTCGCCACGGCCCGAGCCTCCCCGGCGTTTGAGGGGAGCCCTTCTTTTGTCTACTTTTCTTGGGCGGTGTATAGACCGGGTACATGGGTAACAGGTGTTCGGGTACATGGGTAACACTTTTTGGAGCGGGTTAAGTGGCTCCAGAGTCATCAAGATGGAACGCTCCAACACGCTGATTGCAGAAGTAGATCTCGATAAGTCCATCTGTAGTTGTAGGCCGAACCGCCACGGGAAATCCCTTTAGGGCACTGCTGACCTGAAGGCTTCTGCCTTCATACTCGAAGGAGCCATTCCAGCCGACGTTGCACACGTGATCGTCGGGGCCGTATTCAATCGCCGGAAGGCGACCGGGAAACGGACGCGGACTGGGCCGATACCGGCTCGCTGGAACCTCCAGTTTCAGGGCCTCGTGTGGGCGCTCGAAGTTATACACAGTTCGCCACCGGTCGAACTCACGCTGACACTGGGCCAGGCTCTTCCAGGGACGGTAGGCGATCAGCTCCGCTTTCAGGGTGCGGTGAAAGCGTTCGTCCTTCCCCTGGGTCTGGGGGTGATACGGACGACATCGAGTCAGACGGATGCCCAGTCGAATAAGCCATATCGAGATCTGTGTGACGGTTCCGCTTTTGGTCCCCCACCACGGAGCCCCATTATCGGTCAGGATGGAATCGGGCAATCCGTATCTTTCAAAGATCTGGGCTAATCGCGGTTGGATGGCGGTTCCTGTTTGACGGCCACAGGCTTCCAGCCCCAGGGCAAAGCGAGAGTGATCATCCAGCACCGTTAGCGGATGGCATTGGCCGCGGTGCAGCGGAAAATGTCCCTTGAAATCCATCTGCCACAGCGCATTCGGTGTCGGGTGCTCGAAGCGCTGCCAGGCCAGGCGCTGCTTTGACTCTGCAGGATCCAGACGTCCTCGGCGTCGGAGGATCTCTGTGATCGTGCTGGGCGCGGGGAGGGCCCGTTCACCCAGGTCCTGCAACCGACGACGGAGCTTCCGCGCACCCCACACAGGGTGGACATCTCGGAGCCTTAGGACCTTGTCTTCGACCTCTTTGGAGGTTCGAAGAGGCATCCTCCGGGGACGTCTGCTACGGTCCTCCAGGGCAGACATCCCATGCGTTTTAGAGCGCTTTAGCCACTTGTGGCCGGTCTTGCGGCTGATCCCAAACCGGCGACATAGTTCACTGATATTGGCCCCTTCACGCTGAGCAAACGTGACAAATTCTGTTCGAAGAGAGACGACGGACACCTCCTGCCAAGGCATTGTAGACCCCCCTTTCCGAGTCTACAATAGGACAATGAGGTGTAACCCATGTCCCCGAACAGGTGTTACCTATCTGTCCGGTCTGTACAGGCGGCAAGAAAAGTAGAGCATGAGTGACTTTCCTAGCTTTTTTATGAATTATTCAGGCTAAAAGAGGTCCAAGCGCCACCGACAAGCCTGAAGTGAAAGGATCCGGGTAATACGCCAGTAGCAAGTCTGCTCGCACGGTGGCCTGCAGGCCGAAACGCGGACGAACAGGCAGGAGAAAAGCGACTCCCGAAGACCAGCAACATCGAAATCAACCGGTAGGTGACACCAGCTCGATACCGATTTCTCTCCCGAATGTATACCTCCTCGAGCGTGAAGGGACGTCGTTGCGTGTATTCATCCTCGGGAGATTTCGGGAATACCTGTACTGTTCGATAGGCGCCTCTCAGTGCAAGTCGCCAACGGCTCCCGCCCGAGAGAAAATGGCCCAAGTGAAGAGATGCAGACCAGGAGGACCAAGGCAGTCCCTTATCGTATTTGTAACCGTGGCTGTAGAGGTCCAGAAAAGTCGTTCTGATCCCCCCAAAAATAGCCGGCTTCAAACATCAGCCCCAACCCCTCCCTGTCGTCGGTTCTCAAAGAACGCGGATCTGTCGTCTCCCTGAGCTTGTCCCATTTGCTGCCAGACTCCGCGATGATCAGCTTTTGAATACGTTCAAATGCGATCTGTTTCTTCCAAAAACCTCCGGTTTAGAAATTGAGAGCAATGCCGAGGATACGCACATCATCATCGCTAAGGAAGTCGTCAAAGGACCTGGACGCGTAATCCACCTCTATCCCCCGCCCACCTTCCGTCTTGAACTGCAACCCACCGCCCCAGGTCTCGGGGCGTTCCAGGCTCCCGCGTCTTGCGAATTTGTGTCCTCCTCGCAGCGAGACCCCGAGGGAGTAGCCTGCGGCCTTGTATAGGTACGTATACTCGACCCCCAGGTTCCGTTCGGTGCGCCCGTCGGAATAGATCGGTCTGCTCACGTCTGCGACCAGGTCCAGATAGTGCGGCAAGGGCACGAGATCCAACATCGAGATCAGATCGATGAGCAACCCGGCCCGGATACGCTTCGGAAGCCCAAACTGCTCCGGCTCGCCCAACGCCCTGGCGCTCAAGTTCTGCACGCTCATGGCCATCACCGTATTCCGGAACCCCGTCACGAAATACGCGCCCAGATCAAAGGCAAAGACATCGTCCTTTCTCCAGCCCAGTTCCGAATAGTCCTGATGGACCAGCTTGAGGGTGGTTCCCGCCGCAAACCGATCGGTGACGTTGAACCCGTAAGCCACGGAAATGGCATACTCGCTGATATCATTGCCGGGGGGATAGTCGAAATTCACGACGGAAAGCCCGACTGTTCCTTTTCCCGACAGGTTGGCCGCAACGCCGGTGACGTAGTTGCTGAGGCCAGCAATCCAGTCCACGTAGGTGAAATACGCTTCTCGGCCTTCCATAAAGGCCAGCCCTGCCGGATTGTATAGAATGGCCGATCCACTCCCGATCAACCCCACGCCAACCTCACCCAGAGCTTCGGTTCGGGCGTTGGTGGGCAAAGACAGAAAAGCGAACCCCGTTCGTCTCCTGACAACCTCCTGCGCGAATCCTTCGCTTGCCATTAGCCCCGTGCACAGTGCGCAGAGCCCACTCAAGATATATCGTCTCATGAGAGTGTTGAGCTTCCTTATCGAACTCGTGGTTTTTGGCCTATGACAATCCCTAGAATTCCAAAAGAGGTCCAAGCGCCACCGACAAGCCTGAAGTGAAAGGATCCGGGAAATACGCCTTCAAGAATGAGTCTGCTCGCACGGTGGCCTGCAGGCCGAAACGCGGACGAACAGGCAGGAGAAAAGCGACTCCCGCAGACCAGGGAAAAAGGCTCTGACGAGAGATCGAGCAGTCCCCTCCGCTATTGTAATAGCGGTCTTTAAACGATAGACCCCCCGCAAGATCCGCCAGCACGATGATTCGCTCACTGCTATGAACAACGCGTTGGTAGGCCAGCAACATCGAAATCAACCGGTAGGTGAAACCAGCTCGATACCGGTTTCTCTCCCGAATGAAATTCTCCTCGAGCGTAAAGGGCCTTCGTTGCGTGTATTCAGCCTCGGGAGATTTCGGGAATACCTGTACTGTTCGATAGGCGCCTCTCAGTGCAAGTCGCCAACGGCTCCCGCCTGAGAGAAAATGCCCCAAGTGAAGAGATACAGACCAGGAGGACCAAGGCAGTCCCTTATCGTATTTATAACCGTGGCTGTAGAGGTCCAGAAAAGTCGTTCTGACCCCCCAAAAATAGCCGCCTTCAAACATCAGCCCCAGCCCCAACCCCTCCCTGTCGCCGGTTCTCGTGAAACGCGGATCTGTCGCCTCCCTGAGCCTGTCCCATTCGCTGCCGGACTCCGCGATGATCAGCTTTTGAATGCATCCAAATGCGATCTGCTTCTTCCAAAAACGTTGCTCGATAGTCAAACTTTCCGCATCAACAGCTTTCACATGTCCTTTGATCCCGGCCAGCTTCTCCCACTTCCCCGAGACGGGATCCCGCTTCCCCTTCCCATAGATGATCTCGACAAAAGCGCCCACGATAACCTTGCTGCTGTCAATCTCAACGGTTCTCGCGAAACGCGGATCTGTCGCCTCCCTGAGCCTGTCCCATTCGCTGCCGGACTCCGCGATGATCAGCTTTTGAATGCATCCAAATGCGATCTGCTTCTTCCAAAAACGTTGCCCGATAGTCAAACTTTCCGCATCAACAGCTTTCACATGTCCTTTGATCCTGGCCAGCTTCTCCCACGCTCCTGAGACCGGATCCCGCTTTCCCCTCCCGTAGACGACCTCGGCAAAGGCGCCCACGATAACCTTGCTGCTGTCGACCTCAACGGCTTCCAGGACCACCCCGGCCCGGAGCGTCTCCGGCATGCATACGCCCGAAATCAGAACGATTACAGCCATTCGCGTCATGACTGCCGTCGCGACCCGTAGAGCAGTTCGGAAAGGGCCGATGAGAAGCCAGACCCGAATACGGGAGTCCGGTTCTCCGTGAAAGGCATAGGCTCCGCAGTCCCTGAGCGCGAGGGCCAGTACCCACAAAGAAAGATATGGGATGTGAAGGGCCATCGCGCAGGCCAGATCGCAACAATCGTGCCAATCACATACACCCGTTAACCCATTGTATTCTTGACGAAATGGGATGATACGCGAGAGGCCGTCGTGTTGTCCGCGCACAGGTGTGAATCTATGCGACGGTGCTGAGGCTCTTGCCGGGACGTGAAGCGAGGATCGTTTCTCCCTTCAAAGGTAGCCGAGGGCCCTCAATCTTTCTTCGACGACGGCCCGCTCCGCTTCGGAGTAGACCTCCCCCGCCGCCGCCGTGCCTCCGTGCCTTGGAGATCCGCGTTCCGCTTCGGCCGCTTCCAGGAGGCTGCGTCCCCGCAGGTCGCCGGGCAGGGGAACGTCCATCAGCGATAATATCGTCGGAGCGACGTCCAGGATGTCCAGACCGTCGAGCTTCCGGCCCGATTCGAGACCTTCCGCCCGGGCGATGAGCACGCCGTTCTGGGCGTGGTTGGCGTCGTCGGGGCCTGTGTCGTTCTCCAGGGTATGGATCTTTCCGCCACCCACGGTCCCCACGGAACGCCAGAACAGGTCTCCGAAGTAGACGATCAGGTCCGGAGGAATGCCGTTGCAGGTCCGGTAGACGTCCTGCGGCTTGAAGACCTGCGTTGCGATTTCACGCCCCGATTCGTCGGGGATGGCCGCGAGCTTGCGCGACAGTTCGTCTCGAAGGGCCTCGAAGGCGCCGCCGGGGGGCACCGTGCCCCGCGGCTCCCGTCCCTTCACGTTCAGGAAGATTCGCGCATAGTAGCCCCCCTCGCCCCAAGCCGCCGTCCGGTCCCAGTCGACGCCCGCCGCTTCCAGGGAAGAGGGTTCGCGCGGCGTGGATTCGAGGGCGAGATAGCCTTCCCTCAGGAGCCATTCGTTCACGCAGATCCCGCCGTCGATCCGCTTGGCCCCGTGGTCGGACACCAGCAGGACCGCCGTCTCGTCCCCCGCCAGCGCCATCAATCTCCCGATCTCGCGATCAATCAACCGGTAGTAGTCGCGTATGGCTTCCCTGAACTCGGAATCGGGCTCGTGCCGTCTGTGGGTCTCGTCCAGGAACCGCCAGAAGGCGTGGTGAATGCGGTCGGTGCCGATTTCGACGTGCATCAGGAAGTCCCACGGCCGGGTCTGCATCAGGTGCCGGGTCACCCGGAAGCGCCGTTCGGTCATTTCGTGAATCTGTCGCAGCAGGGCCGCCCTGTCTTCGGTGCGGAAGTTGGGCACGTCCAGGATGTACCCCCCCGACACCCGTTCGATCTCGCGCTTGAGATCGGCGGGGTAGGTGTAGTCGCACCCGGTATCCGGAGCGAGGAAGGAGGAGATGAGCCAGCCGTTCACCGGTCTGGGAGGGTAGGTCTGGGGGACGCCGACGAGGACGACCCGCTTGCCGGCGGCGCCCAGGATATCCCAGAGGAGCGCTTCTTTCACGAGCCGGGAACTGGCGACTGCCATCGGGCCGTAGGAGCGAGCCGCCCGGTTTCGGAGGCCGTAGCATCCGAGCTCGCCGGGGTCTTTCCCGGTCATCATACTCATCCACGCCGGGACCGTGATCGGTGGGACGGTGCTGTTCAGGTCGCCGTGGACGCCTGACTGAATCAGGGACCGGATATTGGGAAGGTCGTCCTGAAACCGGTCGAAGAGGAGCTCCGGGGGCGCCGAGTCGAGACCGATGAGAAGGATCTTTCGGCTCAAGGCGGTTCACCTTGTGAGATGGGCGCCGTCAAACGGGTCACCTCCGTGCGGTCCGATACGATTCGAGGCCCTTTCAAACCCTTTGCCCTTCCGGTGTCAGCGATGGGTGCTTCACAGCGCCCGCCCGTTGCCGTCGCGCGCCCCGCGATCGCTTCCGCCCGGTCCGCTTCGCTCGACCTCCTGCCGATGCGGCCGTTTATCCGTCCCGCACACGCTCGTGGATGATTCATCCACGAATCAAAACAGGAAACGGCAGAGGCAAGCCGTCGTCGAGATCGTTTACCTTGAACAGGATCTTCTTTGGCTGAACGCCCACGGAGAACCGGGCCTGCCTCGAACGGAAGCGAGGAGATGCTGCGTCACGCGCGTCGCGGGGGCGTGGACGCGCGTTTATGCCTGAAATGCGAATGAAGCCGATTCGACTGACGATCAGCGCGCGTAGTCGAAGGCGGAGGGGGCGTAGAGTCGACCGTTCCGTATCGTGGAGACGACGTTCAGTCTGCCGTCCACGGTTCGAGTTGCGTTGTGGGTGTCGGTCATTTCGAATCGACTCGGGCTGCGTTCGAGGATGGCGACGTCGGCTCGTGCGCCGGGCCTGAGGGTTCCGATTTCACCCAGCATGCCCATCGCCCGCGCGGGTGCGGCCGTGACCTTCTCTATACATTCGTCCAGGGAGAGTCCGAGATGGAGGAACTTGGAGACGGTGGTGATGAGGTCGTGGACCGGCCCGCCGACGTTGTATCTGTGCAGATCGCTCGAGATCGTGCCCGGCTTGAAATTCTGCCCGATGGCGGCATCGGCCACCTCGAAGTCGAAGCTCCCTTTCCCGTGACCGACATCGAACAGGACCCCGTCCTCGGCCGCGTTCCGGGCCTCGGGCCGGAGGCTGCCGCCGCCGTCCAGGATACCGGTGTCGCTCCGATGGAAGCAGTGGGTGACGATGTCTCCCGACCGCAGCTCCTTGAGCATATCGGCAAAACTCAGGGGACTCGCGTTGGGGTGCACCATCAGAGGCAGCCCCGTCGCGTCACTCACCTCGCGGGCCCGTTTCAGACCTTCCTTCCCGTTTTCTCCGACGAGGTTCTTCGTCATCCTGATCTTGACCCCGACAATCTCCTTTCGGAAGGTCTCGCACGTGTCGATCGCCTTTTTCACGTCGGCGTAGCGCAGGTCTGTCATCTCCCCGATCTCTTGAGACAGCATGCCCTGCGACGAGATGTGCAGGAAGGCCCTGATTTCGGTCACGCTCACGTCGATCACGTATTTCTTGAGTCCCGGAAAAGTATCCGCCCCGGCGGAGCCGGCGTCGAACGCGGTGGTGACGCCCCGGGCCACGCAATGCGGATCGGGCTCGATCCCGTAGTGGGAAACGCCCCACCAGATATGGACGTGGAGGTCTATGAGGCCCGGCGTGACCAGCTTACCGGAGACGTCGATCACGTTTTCGGCCTCTTCCTCGAATATCTCATCCGAGATCTCGGCGACGCGATTCCCGGAGATGCCGACGTCACGGGTCCCGTGAAGCCCCTGGGCAGGATCGATGACCGTACCCCCTCGCAGGAGCAGGTCGTATTTAGGTCTTGTTTCCACGGGTCGAAGGGTCGGACGCGCCGTCCGGAACGGAATCGGGACGATCGCGTCCGGCTGCAACCGTCCCTGGGAGGCAGGTCAATCTCGAACGTTCATTCAAGATGGGGATTTCTCGTTTTCCACGCATCGAGCGAAGGGAGAATACCGTCGGAAATCGTCTGGTCCCGGAGCGCGACCAGATAGTCATAGGAGGTCCTGAGCGCGTTCAAGTCGTCATCCGTTCCCTCGGGCATACGCCACGCCACGCCCTCCGGAGAGAGCTTCACGGGCATGGCCATCATAATGTGGTGGAATTCGACGGAGCTGACGTAGGCTCCGCACGGCCACTCGTAAGGCTCGCCCAGGGCCCCACGGAGCATGTCGACGCTCTGAAGCGCGGGGGATTGAAAGGAGGAGCGCCCTCTGAGCGCGATGACCCGGGCCCCTCCGGCCTTGACCTGTTCTCGGATCTGCGTCCAGTCTTCCGCGCTCATACCGACGCCGTTCACGAGCGTGCCGCCGAGGACTTCCTCCAAGGGAACCCCATCGATCCGGACGCCCCGCCTGAAGACGGCCATCTGCTCTCCGTGGCCGCCGTAGGTTCCGCAGCCGGTCACCCTGCCCTGCCGCAGCCCGAAATGCCGGGCGAGGACGGTCTGCAGCCGAGTGCTGTCGAGGGCGGCGAGGGTGGTGACCCGGGTTGGGGGCAGGCCGGAGTAGACCAGAACCGTGAGTCCCGTGATGTCGGCCGGGTTGAAGATGACGATGGCGAGCTTGCAATCCGGACAGTATTCCGAGATGTCCGAGCCCAGCTGTTGAGCGATCCTGGCGTTGTCCCGCCTGAGATCCTCCCGGGTCATGCCTGCTTTTCGGGGCGCGCCCCCGGAAGTGATGACGTAGGACGCGCCGGTGAGCGCCTCGCCGATGTCCGTCGTCGCAGTGATATCAGATTCGGGAAAGGCGCAATGGTAAAGCTCTTCCGCCGCCCCTTCGAGGCCCTGCTCGAAGGGGTCGTACATGGCCACCCGGCCTGCTGTTCGCGAAGCGAGAAGGGTCTGCGCCAAGTTGGATCCGATCGCCCCTGCCGCGCCCAAAACCGCCACTTTCTCACTTGTCCGGTACATTTCGCTCTCTACAGACCCTCCAGGGTCTGCACCATGCTGAGCGCCTCTTCCGCTTTGTCCACATACATTGCCGCTTCTTCTCCCTCCGACATGCTCGATTGCCGCGCATAGACTTTATAGAGCGCCTTCCAGCCCTGGACGTCCCCCGGGTCCAACTCGACCACCTTCCGGAAGGCGGAAATGGCCTTGCCGAAATCCTCTGCCTGCCTGTAGATCAGGCCGAGCTGATACCACGCTTCCGAATCTTCCGGGTTGGCCTCCACGTTTCGCGTGAACAGGGCTTCCGCCCTGTCGTCTTGTCCCATAGCCTTGTAGGCCGCGGCCAGGTTGAAGATCGCATCGATCTTACCCGGCATCCGTTCCACCACTTTTTCAAGGTGCCCGGCGGCCTTCTCGAAATTTTCCAGCCGCAGGTGGATCTCCCCTGCCATGTTGGCCACGCTAATATCTTCCGCGTCCAAAGCGAGGGTCCGCTCCGCGGTCTCGAGTGCCGCCTCCCGTTTCCCCGAACGTTGGTAGCAGATCGCAAGATTCTTCAAGATGGAAGGGTTTTTCGGCTGGAGTTCGTCCGCCTTTTCGATGTAAGGAATGGCCTCGGCCGGATCCCCGTGATTGATGATGGCGATGCCCAGGTTCATGTGCGACATCGCGCTGGTACTGTCGTACTGGATCGCCTTTCGAAGCGCTCCGATGGCGCCGTCGTAGTCCCCCGCCTTCAAACAGGTATCCGAAAGGTTCTCGTAGGCGACAGAGCTGTCGGGTATGATCGAGATGGCCAGCTCGAAAAATTCGATGGAGTCATCGTGGTAGCCTGCGTTGTAGGCCGCCACGCCCCGGTCCATAAACCGCCACCACATTTCCTGCTTGGAGTAATTGATACCCTGACGAACGAAGGCAGAGGCGTTGCCGACCTTGACTCCCTTCTTGAGGTACTTTTTGCCCTTCTTCAGGGCGAGACAGCTTGCAAAAGACCGGTTCATGTCTTCTATCATGCCCTTCTCCGCATAGAGCGCCCCCAACAGGAAGCGGATTTCAGCGTCGTCGGGCGCGACGTCCAGGCATCCCTTGAGCCTCTCAATGGCCTTGTCGCGAAGCCTCTGAGAGATGTAGAGCTTGGCCGACCGCTTCGAGACACCGACGTTGACCTTCGCCGGAGCGGCCGTGAGCTCGATGGCAGGCAGGCAAAGCAGGACGGACAGAGATGCCGCGAACCAGATGTGGCCATTTCGGGACCGCTTCACGCTGGATACGTTCACCTTTCTCGCTCCTTCCCTCCACGTCGAATTGGATTTTTTTCAGGCACGACCGCAACGCTCGAGGAAGTGCGCAATATAGCCCGCCCCTTCGGACGTGTCAAGTTGTGACCCCGGGCGTCCCGGCGCAGGTCGCTCACCCCGACGGAGCACCGTTCGGCCTTCCGTGACCGTCGGCTTATCTTTAAACTCTTTGCCCGCCGGTGAGTTCCTGCGGGTGGCAGAGACGTCCATTTCAGGCGATGTCCGGGATATTTTTACGGTGGACCGAGTTCGCCGAAGCCGGGATGCGGATGCTACGAAGCGCGCTGCTCCCGGGGCAGGACCTCTTCGTCGATGACGACGAGGGTCTTGATCGACGCCCGCGCTTCGGCAACCGTCGCGAAGGCGTCTGCGGCTCGATCGAGCGGAAACCGATGCGTGACCAGCGTGCGTGCCGAGAGCGCCCCGGAGCGGAGGAGGTCGAGGGCCTCGCGCGTATCCGGCGGCCCGCAGGAGTAGCTCGTGACGATGGCGTTGTCTCTGGCGTAGAGGTCGTAGGGGTTGACGCGGAGCGTCTGGTCCGGTTGCGAAGGCGTGAACAGCAGGAGGGTCGAACCGACGCCGAGGCAGGCCAGGCCGGACTGCATGGCCGGGAGCGTTCCCGGGCCGACGACGACGAGGTCGGGCATCTCGCCCGAGGTGGCGTCGCGGACGCGCGCTTCCAGGGCCTCGCGGGAGACGTCGACGGCCAGATCGGCCCCGAGCTCGACGGCCTTTCGCAGTCGATAGGGGACCCTGTCCGCGACGATCACCTGGCTTGCCCCGTAATGTCTCGCGACGAGGGCGAGGATCTGCCCCATCACCCCCATGCCGATGATGAGAACGCGGTCTCCTCTTTGCATTCGACCGCGTCGCTTCAGCGCCTGAACCGCACAGGCGGCCGGCTCTACGAGCGCGCCGTCCTCGAAGGAAAGGGCGTCCGGCAGCAGGAGGGTGTCGTTGCGGAGATTGAGGGCCGGTACGCGGACATATTCCGCGAGGCCGCCCGGGTCGAGCGCCGACGCCTTCCACCTCGGACACATGGAATAACGCCCCCGCAGGCAGAATCGACAGACCAGACAGGGGGCGTGGTGATGGATGAAGACGCGTTGGCCCGCGGAAAACGTCCGGACTTCCCGACCGACCTCCATCAACGTGCCGGCCGGTTCGTGACCGAGGACGATGGGGGCTTTGCGGCGCACGTACCAGGGAAGGGTGTCACTCGTGCAGACGCCGCAGACCGCCATTTTGACCAGCGCCTCATCCGACCCGATTCGGGGTATGGGCCGCTCCTCGATCCGGATGTCCCCGACATCGTAGAATCGAGCCACGCGCATTCGGCGACGCCTATCCGACCTTGCCGGCCTCGGGCGGTTCGACCGCGAACTTGATGTCGCTGCCCTTCTTCAACAAGAGGTCGAAGACGCGTTTGAGCTCTGTGAGGGAATAGGTGCCGGAGATGAGGCTGCTGACCTGAATTTTCTTTTCCGCGAGGAGCTGGTAGGCCTTCTTGACGGCGCTTCTGCTGTAGTGGAAGACGCCCTTGAGCGTGATCTGATCGTAGTGGAGGCGCGTCGTGTCGAAGGTGGCGCGCGTGCCGGACGGGAGACCCCCGAAGAGGACGACGGTACCGCCCTTGCGAACCAGGTCCGGCGCGTCCTCCCAGACGGACAGCTGCCCGGTGCACTCGATGACGATGTCCGCGCCGATCCCGCCCGTGATCGCTTTGACGCGGTCGAAGGTGCCCTCCGATTCCGCGTCGATGACCGCATCGGCCCCCAATGTACGGGCGAGCTTCAACCGGTGGTCTCGATGGCCGGCAACGATGATCCGCTTCGCCCCCAGGATGCGAGCGACCATGACGTGCATCAGCCCGATCGCGCCCGCCCCGATGATCAGGACGGTGTCTTCGGACGTGATGTTCAGCTGGTCCATGCCGTAGACGACGCAGGAGAGGGGCTCCAGCATGGCCGCCTCGCCGTAGGAGAGGTGAGACGGTTTCCTGAACATGTTGTTTCTCACGATGTGGGCGGGCACCCGCACGTACTCGGCATAGGCGCCGAAGATCATCGTGTCCATCACCAGACTGCAGAGGTTCTCCTGGCCCTTCCTGCAGTAGAAGCAGTCTCCGCACGGCGCGGTTGGCGCCGTCATCACCTGATCGCCCACCTTGAACTTCCTGACGCCCTCCCCGACCTCGCAGACGTCCCCCGCGAACTCGTGACCGAACGGCCCCGGCATCGGGATTTTGGGGTGCCCGCGACGGTAGGTCTTGAGGTCCGTTCCACAGGTCAGGGCCATTCGGACCCTGACCACGACTTCCCCGGGCCCCGCCTTCGGCTTCTCGATGTCCCGGAGCTCGAGGCGGCCTGGTTCCAGAAGGAGCGAAGCGAGCATGCAGCCTCACGACAAGTGCATAGGATGGGCTTGAAACAGCAACCGGATCTACGGGGAATTTAACGCTTTGGAAGGTGCCGGTCAATACCGAATCTCGTATGGCCCGACGCCTTGCATCCTGTCCCGGGAGCTCGCTGCGATGAGACCGGCCGACTCAGAAGAGGGAGATTTCCGGGAACCTGATCCCCGACACGACCGGCTTTCCGGCCTTGAACTTCAGGTCCGCGGGGAGATCGAACCCCGGGAGCGAGCCGACGACCGCGCTGTTTTCGAGGTCCACGATGAAGATTTTCTGGGAGACTTCGAGGATCTGCGCGATCCCTCCCACGTAGGCCGTTTTCCCGTCCGCTGTCACGGCCAGATTCGCGACGATTTCCGCCACGGTCACTTTGGCGACGGCCTCGAACGAGACGGGATCGATGACGACCAGCTCACCCACGAACCCGGGCGTAACGGGATTGGAGGAGCGCGGGACTTCGCGCTGCAGCGTCGCGTGCAGAAAGCCGGTCCGTCCCGAGACGGCGAGGTCTTTCACGAAGACGGCCACGTCGCCCGGCTCACCCACGGGGAGAGAGGCGACCACTTCCCCGGCCCGCGGGTCCAAGGCGATGAGCCTCACCTCCGAACCGTCATACGTGGCGAGGTAGATACGGGCGCCGTCGGGGGAGATGGCCAGCCGGCGCGGGTCGACCAATCCTCCGACCTGGATGCTGTCCTTGAACGTGTGCCGCACGCCGTCGATGACCGAAATCGCGCGCCCGTAGTGGCCGACATAGACCTCCGTGCCGTCGTTCGAGACGACGATTCCGACTGGCGCAGGCCCGACCGGAATCTGCCTGATGGACTGCGCGGCCGACAGATCCACGACTTCGACCTGTCCCGCGAATTCCTCCGTCACGAAGGCGTACCTGTGGTCGGGGGAGAGCGCCACCTTGGAACCCCCCGCGCGCGTCTCCGGTCGGCCTCCGGGCTGGGCGGGAGGATCCAGAAGCGGGATCGAATAGTGTCGAGCCCCGTCTTCGAAGACCGAATGGAACGAATCGATGGACGCAACGTAGATGCGTGCGTTTTTCGAGGAGAAGGCGATGCCCCGGGGTTCGGAGACCCGGATCCGGCGAGTCAGGTCGAACAGGTTGGTCTCCGTATCGATCGCGTCGATCTTGTGACCCAAGAGATCCGCGACGTAAAGGAGGGTGCTGACCGGCTCCTGTCGCTGGTTGGCCGCCGCGAACGCTTGAGCGAACAGGATGAAGTCCGGAAAATCGACCCTGCCGTTCCCGTCCAGATCCAGTCGGTCGTCGAAGCCGGGCTCGCCCGCGCGCTTGCCGAAACCACTGGCGAACGTGATGAAGTCCAGGAATCCGACCCGACCGTCGCCATCGAAGTCGCCCGTGAGCTCCTGTGAATGCGCGGGCGTTCCCAGGAACAGAAAAGCCGTCAATCCGAAAGCGATCGTCTTTTTCAGCATACGAGACCCCTTCACAGGTCCTGACCTGAAAATCCAAAACGCCTGAAAGGATACCCGAAAAGACGCTTTCTGTCAATCCGGCCCGGAGACCGACTCAAAAAGAGGCCGGGAGTCCGTGCGCCCGGCGCGCGGACGAGATCGTGTTGCGCAGCAGCATCGCGATCGTCATGGGTCCGACGCCGCCGGGCACGGGCGTAATGGCGCCCGCCTTTCGGCTCAGGCCCTCGAAGTCGGCGTCGCCGATCAGGCGATAGCCCCGTTTCCTGGATGGGTCGGCAACGCGGTTGACGCCGACGTCGACGACGACGGATCCCTCCGCGACCATGTCGGGGGTGAGGGTGTTCGGCCGGCCCGCCGCCACGACGATGATGTCGGCCTGCAGGGTGAATTTCGCGACGTCCCGCGTGCCGGTGTGACAGACCGTGACCGTGGCGTTCGCTCCCGGGCTCTTTCTGAGCAGGATGTTGGCCAGAGGCTTGCCGACGAGCGTGCTGCGACCCACGATGACGACGTGCGCGCCGTCGATCTCGATCCGGCTCCTCAGGAGCATCTGCTGGATCCCGTGGGGCGTGCAGGGCAGGAAGCCGTCCTCTCCGCGGAGGAGTCTTCCGAGATTGACGGGGTGCAGGCCGTCCACGTCTTTGGAGGGGTCGATCGCGGTCAGAATCTTCCGTTCATCCAGGTGCCCGGGGAGGGGCAGCTGAACGAGGATGCCGTTTACGGTTTTCTCGGCGTTCAGCGCGTTGACGACCGCCACCACCTCTTCCTCGCGGGCGCCTGCGCTCAGATTGTGTTCGACCGTGTGGATGCCGATGCGTTCACAGGCGCGGCGTTTGCCCTTGATGTAGGAGATCGAAGCCGGATTGTCGCCGACGAGAACGACGCCGAGGCCCGGCGTCACCTCCCTTTCCCTGAGACGCGCCACCTCTTTCGCCATCTCGGCGCGCATCTCTCGCGAAACCACTTCTCCACTCAGGACTCTGGCCTGCATCCCGTGGCCTTCCCGGTCTGCCCGCGCTTCGGTGGAACGGCCTACGCCGGCCGCACGTTCAGCGTTCGACGGCTCCGGCAACGTCCCTGACGATGTCCAACGCCTGGAGAATATCCCCCCGGTCAACATCCAGATGGGTGACGAACCTGATCGATGCGCGTCCGGACGCGTGCGACAGGAGGCCTCGTTCGTCGAGGCGATCCACGAACTCGCCGGCGGGGAGACCGGTTTCCGGTGGATCGAAGTAGACCATGTTGGTCTCAACCGACTCCAGGTTCAGACGTATCCCGTCGATCCCGGCCAGGCCTTCCGCCAGCAGTCGCGCGTTGGCGTGATCTTCCGCCAGGCGCTCGACGTTGTGTTCCAGGGCATAGAGACCGGCAGCGGCGAGAATGCCGGTCTGTCTCATTCCCCCGCCGAGCATCTGTCGAATCCCGAAGGCGCTTTCAATGAAGGCCGCCGTGCCGAGCAGCAGGGAGCCGGCGGGCGCGCCCAGGCCCTTCGAGAGACAGAAGCAGACGGAGTCGCAACCCCGGGCGATCCGTTTGACGTCGGTCTGCGACGCGACGGCCGCATTGAAGATGCGCGCACCGTCCATGTGGACCGGGACGCCCCGGTCGTGGGCGAGCGCGCAGATGCCGTCGATCTGCCTCTGCGGAAAGATCCGTCCACCCGACGCGTTTATGCTGTTCTCGACCTCTATCAGCCCGGTCCTCGGGGCCCAGAAGTCGCCGGGACGGATGGCGTCTGCAACCTGGTCGACGGTGAAGAAGCCTTCCGGCGCCGGGATGGGACGGGATTGAAGCCCCGCGACGACGGCCAGGCCCGCCACTTCGGCGTGCATGATGTGGGCGCCCTCAGAGCAGATGAGCTCGTCCCCGGGCCGTGTGAGGGCCTTCAACGCGATCAGGTTTGCCATCGTCCCGGAGGGCACGAACAGGGCCTTTTCCTTGCCGAACATCCGGGCCGCGGTTTCCTCGAGCAGGCCCGTGGTCGGATCTCCCTCCTTCAAGTCGTCCCCGACTTCGGCTTCCGCCATGACACGGCGCATGCCTTCGGGTGGTTTTGTGACGGTGTCGCTCCTGAGATCGATCAACTTGTCCATGGGGCACCTGGGATCAGATGGGTCGGAATCCGTTCCTGGGACGTGCGTGCGGTCGACGTCGAGAACGCGTCTCTGCAGGTCTTTGATGAGGGAGTGGCCCCGGAAACGAGTCGGAGCCCGGGGCGCCGCGAAGGGCGAGACGCGGCCCTGGGAGGCGTCTGCACGGTGTATGGGCGCCGGTCGAACCGGTCCGACTTGAACAGGTCTCGAATCCAGGGCAAAATAAGACGGAGGGTCCTGAAACACAAACGAAAGTTGCTTTTCCACCGGGCTTGACGCCGGCAGGGTGTCGAGGTATGATAGGGAGGATCCGGGTCGTGTGGAACGCGACGCTCACAAAGCTACGGACAGGAGGTGGGACCGTGTCTCGCTCGCGGCAGTTTACATCGGAACTCTGGTCGGAAATTGCCGGGGTCTATCGTGCGATTTTGGACCAGCCGTTCATCAGGGGGCTGACGGATGGCAGTCTCGATCTGCCGGCCTTCGAATTCTACATCGTTCAGGATTCCCTGTATCTCGGAGCGTACGCCAGGGCGCTGAGTCTCGCCGCCGCCAAGGCCCCCGGGGAGCGGGATGTCGCGATGTTCAACACGCACGCCGCGGGCGCCATCGAGGTCGAACGGGCATTACACAGCGAGTTCTTCAAGGGATTCGGGCTCTCTCCGGAAGTCGTCCGATCCACGCCGATGGCGCCGACCAATCGCGCCTACACGAGCTATCTGCTGGCCGTGGCCTACGGCCGTCCCTTCTCCGAAGGGCTGGCCGCACTCCTTCCCTGCTACTGGATCTACTGGGAGGTCGGAAAGGTCCTGATTCGAAAGGGGTCCCCGAACGCCCTTTACCGCAGATGGATCGAGACGTACGGGGGCGAGGCATTCGGCAAGGTCGTGGAAGAAGTGCTGGCCCTGACGAATCGGACGGCCGAGACGATTTCACCGGCTGCAAGGAAAGCCATGACCGAACACTTCGTCACGACCAGTCGGTATGAGTGGATGTTCTGGGACATGGCGCATCGACAGGAAGCATGGCCGATATAGGTCGACGGTTCGGGTTTCCGCGCACGCTGCCCGGCAGATGATCGACCGGCCAGACGAATGTCCTGCCTCGACACGAACGGGGCCAGTTTTGAAGAGAGCAGGGAGAGTCGCAGGAGTTGCGACAAGTGGAGAAGCCCCGTGTCCCTGAGTGCCCAATCAGCGGGATGCTCAGCTCATCATAACCCAATGGTCTCGCGGGTGTATCGAAGGGCGCGGGAAAGCCCAGTATTTACGCAGATTGTTCAGATTTCACGAGTGATTCGGGCCAGATGTCATCGCGGCCGTGGCGTTTCGGCTCCCTGGCTGCTTCGGCGTTCCTCCTCCCCAGGGCTTAGGGGGGCCCTCTGTGGGACGGGGTCAGGTGCGGGGGCGGATGTGGGGGCGAATGGAAATTCGCGGCGTGGGGGCGGGTCCCGCAGTGGGCATCAGGCAGGGGGAGGAGTTCATTCCTTCCGCGGCGCCAATCGTTTCCAGTGAGGCTGAGTCGCCACGGCCCGAGCCTCCCCGGCGTTTGAGGGGCCTGCCTGCGCCGCGTTGGGCGCGGCAGGCAGGCGCCCTTCTTTTGTCACCTTTTCTTGGGCGGTGTATAGACCGGGTACATGGGTAACAGGTGTTCGGGTACATGGGTAACACTTTTTGGAGCGGGTTAAGTGGCTCCAGAGTCATCAAGATGGAACGCTCCAACACGCTGATTGCAGAAGTAGATCTCGATAAGTCCATCTGTAGTTGTAGGCCGAACCGCCACGGGAAATCCCTTTAGGGCACTGCTGACCTGAAGGCTTCTGCCTTCATACTCGAAGGAGCCATTCCAGCCGACGTTGCACACGTGATCGTCGGGGCCGTATTCAATCGCCGGAAGGCGACCGGGAAACGGACGCGGACTGGGCCGATACCGGCTCGCTGGAACCTCCAGTTTCAGGGCCTCGTGTGGGCGCTCGAAGTTATACACAGTTCGCCACCGGTCGAACTCACGCTGACACTGGGCCAGGCTCTTCCAGGGACGGTAGGCGATCAGCTCCGCTTTCAGGGTGCGGTGAAAGCGTTCGTCCTTCCCCTGGGTCTGGGGGTGATACGGACGACATCGAGTCAGACGGATGCCCAGTCGAATAAGCCATATCGAGATCTGTGTGACGGTTCCGCTTTTGGTCCCCCACCACGGAGCCCCATTATCGGTCAGGATGGAATCTGGCAATCCGTATCTTTCAAAGATCTGGGCTAATCGCGGTTGGATGGCGGTTCCTGTTTGACGGCCACAGGCTTCCAGCCCCAGGGCAAAGCGAGAGTGATCATCCAGCACCGTTAGCGGATGGCATTGGCCGCGGTGCAGCGGAAAATGTCCCTTGAAATCCATCTGCCACAGCGCATTCGGTGTCGGGTGCTCGAAGCGCTGCCAGGCCAGGCGCTGCTTTGACTCTGCAGGATCCAGACGTCCTCGGCGTCGGAGGATCTCTGTGATCGTGCTGGGCGCGGGGAGGGCCCGTTCACCCAGGTCCTGCAACCGACGACGGAGCTTCCGCGCACCCCACACAGGGTGGACATCTCGGAGCCTTAGGACCTTGTCTTCGACCTCTTTGGAGGTTCGAAGAGGCATCCTCCGGGGACGTCTGCTACGGTCCTCCAGGGCAGACATCCCATGCGTTTTAGAGCGCTTTAGCCACTTGTGGCCGGTCTTGCGGCTGATCCCAAACCGGCGACATAGTTCACTGATATTGGCCCCTTCACGCTGAGCAAACGTGACAAATTCTGTTCGAAGAGAGACGACGGACACCTCCTGCCAAGGCATTGTAGACCCCCCTTTCCGAGTCTACAATAGGACAATGAGGTGTAACCCATGTCCCCGAACAGGTGTTACCTATCTGTCCGGTCTGTACAGGCGGCAAGAAAAGGTGAGCATGAGTGACTTTCCTAACGATATCGTTGACACCCTACCCCCAGGCGCGCACTCGACACGATACGGGGCCGGGTTTGAAGTGAGAAGAGGGAGTTGCAGGGGTTGCGAGAAGTGGAGAAGCCCCGTGTCCCTGAGTGCCCAATGAGCGAGATGCTCAGCTCATCATAACCCAATGGTCTCGCGGGTGTATCGAAGGGCCGGGAAAGCCCAGGATGTACGCAGATTTTTCAGATTTCACGAGGGATTCGGGCTGGATGTCATCGCGGCCGTGGCGTTTCGGCTCCCTGGCTGCTTCGGCGTTCCTCCTCCCCAGGGCTTAGGGGGGCCCTCTGTGGGACGGGGTCGGGGGCGGGGGCGGATGTGGGGGCGAATGGAAATTCGCGGCGTGGGGGCGGGTCCCGCAGTGGGCATCAGGCAGGGGGAGGAGTTCATTCCTTTCGCGGCGCCAGTCCTTTCCAGTGAGGCTGAGTCGCCACGGCCCGAGCCCCCCCGGCGTTTGAGGGGCGCCCTTCTTTTGTCACCTTTTCTTGGGCGAACAAGAAAAGGTGAGCATGAGTGACTTTCCTAGCCTTTTATGAATTATTCAGGGGATATAGAGAAGAAGATCCGAGCGGCGATTGCGCGGTGTGAGGTGAGTAAAACACTGTCTGAACCACGGATTAAGGGGATTAAGGGATTACGCAGATTAGAAGATGCAGGGATGGTGGGACTGTCATGCTGGTAGGCGATGTTTTTCAGGCGTAAGAAGTATCCGTGCGATCCGAAAAACACCGTCTGAACCACGGATTACCCGGATTATTGGTGCAATAACCGGAAAGCCCGGCATTCACGCAGATTGTTCAGATTTCACGAGTGATTCGCGCCAGATGCCATCGCGGCCGTGGCGTTTCGGCTCTCTATCCTGAATCATTCATGAATTGTCACGGATAGCTGCTTTATTCGCGAATCAATCAACTCCACGTCGGCACAATGGCTTGTCGAGCGGTTGAGGAAGCGTGTGTGAAGGTGGGGCAGACATTCCTGTCTGCCCTTCACATTGTCCTTTTCCCGGAATGCAGGCAGAAGAAAGGCGTTCCGCTCGGCGTCTGTCCACGGTTCGGGGTGGCGCTTGTGCCACAGCTTACGCCCTTCCTGGAAGGTCCCGGGGAATCCCGTCAGCGAGGCGAAAGGGGATCCAATAGATAGCGCCGTCCTTATTCCAGTGGGTGGAGACGGCGGCGAGTCGTGGCGTGCCCAGACACAGGATTCCGAGGTTCCGGTTCGAGGGTTATGAGCAGACAGGAATGTCTGCTCCACCTTTTCAACCTTTGGTTCGACGTATCGCTTCAATGCATCATCCATCCAAGACAAATCGCCTGTAGTTGCTTCCACTTCCCGAAACAGTAAGGTGTCACCGTCATCGGCCTGCTTGCGATGAACTGCCTGCACCGCGTTAGGCGCGGCAGGCAGGGGCCCTTCTTTTGTCACCTTTTCTTGGGCGGCAAGAAAAGGTGAGTACGAGTGACTTTCCTAACCATATCGTACCCTACCCCCGGGCCCGGTCACTCGACACGAACGGGGCCGGTTTCGAAGAGAGAGTCGCAGGAATTGCGACAAGTGGAGAAGCCCCGTGTCCCTGAGTGCCCGATGAGCGAGAGGTTCAGCGGCGGTACGTATGGCACGGTCACATCCACGCGAAGTCGATCCTTGGTAGCCTGCAGAGGCAGTCCGGTGTCGCTGCCACCGCGTTGCAAAACGCGCCTTGCGTTGCGAATAGCCACATATCCTCTGTCTCTCCATTCGGTTCTCCGCGTAAGTCCTTAAGTAAACATACATTTATAGATTCTTACAGAGCCGTGAAACGGTCGCCCGGGCGGTTTTTTGTGCGGCATTCTGCAACGTGTCGATATTTTTGCAGTCGGCCTTTCACATACTCTAACTCCTTCATCTACAATGTGTTGTCTGTTTTTTAAAAATCTGGCACGAATTTTGCAAAAGAGAACTCTTTTCATACGTACAACTCGGATGTCGAGTCCGGGGATGAACAACCAGCGGGCGTATCGTGCGCCGCTATTTCGTCAGGTTGGCTTCCGTCTCCTTTGCCATCGTGCAAACTCATATCAATTCTCGCATCCTCGCGCCCGGCATCGCCGGCCTCCTGGGCCTGGCGCTCCTGATTTCCCCGTGGTCGCCATCCACGCAGACCCGCGGCAGCTTTTCCCTCGCCCTGGACCTGGATGATGCCGAAGGCGACCAGGCCGTCTCCTCGCTCGACGTCTCTCCCGGTCAGCTCGTTCCCATTCAGATTTTCGGCAGTGATATTCAAGGTGCGAGCAGTCTTTCCGTGCGCATTGAATACGGTTCGACCCAGGTTGTGTACGTGGGATTCGACGCGGGCGACGTGTTGCCCGATGCCCACGCGCTTATCGAGCAGGATTCCACCTCTGTCCGGATCGACGTTACGTCCCTGAGTGGATCGGCAACGGTGAACGCGGGGTGGGTCGGCACGGCGCGTTTTCGCACCACGGATGCGTTTTCAGAGACAGAGATCCGGCTGGTGCGCGCCGAGCTCGGCCGGGATGGACAGTCTGAAGTGATATCTCCGGCCCTCGGTGTTGCCCTGCAGCTCGCCGTGCCCCCTTCCCCGGACTTCGACGGCAACGGGCGTGTGGGTTTCTCCGACTTCGTGCTGTTCGCCGACGCGTTCGGATACCGGGAGGGTCAGAAGCCGTATGAGGCAAAATACGACCTGAACGGCGACGGCGAGATCGGGTTGGAGGATTTCGTGATCTTGGCCACGAGCTTTGGCAAAGCGGTCAACCGCGCGCCGGTCTTTGCCGTCACGCCTCCCGTGACGCGCTCCATCGCCGAGAACACCCAGGCGGGTCTGCCTGTTGGCGATCCGATTGCGGCGACGGACGCGGACGGCGACGCCCTCACCTACGGCCTGCGCGGAGCCGATGCGGACCGTTTCACCATTGACGCGAGGACCGGACAGATACGGACACGTGGGGCATATGACTTTGAGGCGAGAACCCCTTACTCCGTGATTGTGCGCGTCAGCGACGGCCAGGGGGGCCGCGCCACCGTTGTGGTGGGCATCGCCGTCACCGACGTGAACGAACCGGCCGCTGCAGTGCCCTCGGGCGTGGTTGTCGCGCCCGGCGACAGCGCATTGACGGTGCGTTGGGATGCGGCACATAACGAAGCCGGCAAACCCCCGGTGAGCGGGTACGAGGTGGCGCATCTGCAAGGAGAGAACGGGGAATGGCGAGAAGGACGGATCCTGAGCAGTCGTATGGATACCAGCCTCACCCTCACCGGTCTGACCAACGAGCAGACCTATCAGGTGCGCGTGCGCACCCTCAACGACGAGGGCGCAAGCGACTGGTCGGTGCCCGTTGCGGGCGCGCCCACGGCCGGATCGGTCACCGTGCAAGCCTCCAACGAGCCCTCCCTCGCCGTGCTCCGGCTCTACTGGACCGACGCCCGCACCGGCCGCATCCAGCGCGCCGAGCTGGACGGCAGCGACATCCGCACCCTGGTCAGCGGACTCGGGCAGCCCCGGGACCTGGCCCTGGACCGGGACGGGGGCCGCATGTACTGGACCGACTACGGCAGCGACAAGATCCGGCGCGCCAACCTCGACGGCTCCGGAGTCGAAGACCTGGTCACCGAGGGTCTGAAGGAGCCGTTCGGGATCGCCCTCGACCTGGAAGGCGGCAAGATGTATTGGACCGACTGGGGCAACGACAAAATCCAGCGCGCCAACCTCGACGGCTCCCGGGTCGAGGACCTGGTCACCTCCGCCGGCCTGAACGAGCCCTACGGCCTGGCCCTCGACGTGGCCGGTGGCAAGATGTATTGGACCGACTGGGGCAGCGACAAAATCCAGCGCGCCAACCTCGACGGCTCCGGAGCCGAGGACCTGGTCACCGGGCTCAACCAACCCCGGGGGATCGCTCTCGACGTGGCCGGCGGCAAGATGTACTGGGCCGACTGGGGCAGCGACAAAATCCAGCGCGCCAACCTCGACGGCTCCGGAGTCGAGGACCTGGTCACCTCCGCCGGCCTGCAGACCCCCCAGGCGATCGCCCTGGATGCGGGCGGCGGCAAGATGTACTGGACCGACTACGGCACCGACAAGATCCAGCGCGCCAACCTGAACGGCTCTCAAGTGGAGGACCTGGTCACTTCCGGCCTGAACGAGCCCTACGGCCTGGCCTTGGGGGCCGGCCTGCCGGCGCAGATCTTCAAGGCAGGGGGCGACCCGGCGACTTTGAACCTGGCAGGCCGCTTCCGCGACCCGGATGGCGGCGCCGTTACCCTCAGCGTGTCTTCCAGCGACGAGGCGGTGGCCACCGCGGCCCTGGCCGACTCGCAGGTCACCATCGCCCCGGTCGCCCCCGGCCAGATCACCGTAGCGGTGACCGCCCGCGACGAGCGCGGCCGGGCGGCCACCCTGCTGGTCCCCGTGACCGTCTACCCGCCCAACCGTCCCCCCGTGGTGGCCCAGGCCCCGGCCGACCGCAAGGTCCGCATCGACAGCCTGGCCCGGGTGGAGCTGTCCGAAGCCTTCACCGACCCGGACGTAGGAGACGTGCTGACCTACACGGCCACGTCGAGCAACGAGGCGGTGACCACTGCCGCCGTCGAGGGGTCCGGGGTGAACATCGCCCCCAAGAGCCCGGGGCAGGCCCGGATCTCGGTGACCGCCCGCGACCCCGAAGGCCTGGAGGCATCCTTGAGCTTCGGCGTCACCGTCGAGCCCAAACCGCCACCTCCTCCTCCCCCGCCACCACCTCGTCCTCCACCACGGCCGCGGCCGCCAACCACCAATCAGGTGCCGGTCTTCGACGAGGGTGCAAGCACCACCCGCAGCGTGGCCGAGAACACCCCGCCCAATCGCAGCATCGGCAACCCGGTAGGAGCAACCGACCCCGAGGGCCGCGCGGTGAGCTACAGCCTTACAGGCGGGGACACGGATCGGTTCACCATCATCCCTCAAAACGGCCAGCTGCGCACTCGGACCGGCGTCGATTACAACTACGAGGCGCAGAATCGCTATTCGGTGACCGTCGAGGCACAGGACGAGCAGGGCGGGCGCGCCACCCTCACCGTGACGATTGACATCACCGACGACGACAACGAGCGGCCGGAAAGACCCGACCGGCCCTCGGTAACGGCTTCGACGTTGACGAGTCTGACCCTGCGGTGGACCGAGCCGGGCAATACCGGGCCTGCGATCACCGACTACGACGTGCAATATCGGACGGGCGGCGGCTCCTTCCTCCCTTGGACGCACGACGGCGACGGCGCCACCTCGACGATCACGGGCCTCGACGTCAACACCCGTTACGAGGTGCAAGTGCGGGCAACCAATGATGAAGGCACGGGCGAGTGGTCGTCCTCGGGCAGCGGCGCCACCAGTACCAACCAGCCGCCTGTATTCGACGAATCCGCGCCCACGCGCAGCCTTGCCGAGAACACGCCCGCCGGACAGGACATCGGCGATCCGGTAAGGGCGACCGACCCGGAGGGCAGGTCTGTGAGTTACCGCCTTGCCAGCGGGGACGATGCCGGTTCCTTCGCCGTCGTCTCCAGCAGCGGTCAGCTGCGTGCCCGGGCGGGGGCGACCTACGACTACGAGGTCAGGAATCGTTATTCGGTAACCGTGGAAGCAGACGACCGCAACGGCGGCACGGCCACGATTGGCGTCGCCATCCACGTGGCCGACGTCAAGGAACCGCCCGGGAGGCCGTCTGCCCCGAGGGTCGAGGCAGCCTCCTCCACCAGCCTGACCGTGACCTGGACGGAGCCGGCCAACACCGGTCCCGAGGTCGACGGCTACGACGTCCAATATCGGACGGGCAGCGGCAGCTTCCTCCCCTGGACGCACGACGGCGACGGCGCCACCGCGACGATCACGGGCCTCGACGTCAATACCCGTTACGAGGTGCAGGTGCGGGCAACCAATGACGAAGGCGAGAGCGAATGGTCCGCCTCGGGCTTCGGGGGGATCTGTTCAGAAGGCGGCGACGCCCCGACGCCGGTGGAAGTGGAAGTGACGGCGGTGCCCATCGTGGTCGAGTCCACGACCGACGAGTACTTCGTGCTCTACGTGATGCACGACGTGGACGGCGCCCCGGTCGAGTTGCCGGTCCTGGTCAAGCGCGGCGAAGCGGGGACGACCACGCTGGCCGAGAACGTGGCGGCGCTGCCCGTGGAGCGCTACCGGGTGGAGAAGTACCTCGTCACCGACCCGGCCGACGTGGACGGCGACTGCATCGACGACCTCACCGAACTCGACTCGGTGGGCATGAACCCGGTGAACCCTGCCGCTGCCGTGGAATTCACCACCGGCGCACTGGCCATTCCCGATCTGGAAACATTCGAGGCGATCTCCTTCAGCGAGTACTACCTCAAGTTCGTTCTGCTCGGCATGCACGCCGACAGCCCGCGTCTCTACTTCATGAACACCAGAACCACTTTGATTCATGAAGAGTTCCTGGAGGCCATCGGCATCGAGCTGGGACAGGAGGGGATGATCGAAGGCAGTCTCATGCGTCGTGGGAATCTCGTTGCCCCCGACGGCAGTCCGGGAGTCTACTGCTACTGGTGGCGACATCGCCAGCATCCGTACTCCTTCAGCGTCGTGGCGCGCGCCCATACGCTGCTTGCCGCCAGCATGCCGCTGCTTGAGGACGACCTGGCGTTCTACATATCGAACGACGCTCTTGTGCATTCCCAATCCGACCTGCCGTTGTACAGGGAGTCCCGAATCAACCTCGTGTTCGACGATGAGTTCCTCGACGAAACCAGTTTTCTGGCGTTGAACCCGGGGGAGGGGTACGGCCTGCTGCGGGTCATGGACCCGGACGAGCGTCCCCACCCCCGCGACGTGGTGATCTACGAGGCGCTGCCCAACGAGCTGCCCCGTGTCGCCGGCATCATCTCCACCGTGCCCCAGACGGCGCTCTCGCATGTCAACCTGCGCGCTGTGCAGGACGGCATTCCCAACGCCTTCATCCGCGGCGCCCTCGACAAGAACGACATCGATGCTCTCATCGGCAGCCACGTCCACTACACGGTGACCGGGGACGGATACTCGATCCGGGCAGCCACCCGCGCGGAGGTCGATGCCCACTACGAATCGTCCCGACCCGCCACAACGCAGACGCCGCAACGCGACCTCGGCGTCACGACGATCGCCGCCCTCGGTGACATCGGCTTCGATCACTGGGACGCGTTCGGCGTCAAGGCGGCCAACGTGGCGGTGCTGGGGACGCTGGGGTTTCCGGAGGGGACGGTGCCAGACGGCTTCGCGATCCCGTTCTACTTCTACGACGAGTTCATGAAGCACAACGGGTTCTACACCCGCATTGAAACCATGCTGGCCGACGAAGCTTTCCAGACGGACTTCGAAGCCCAGGCGGACTCACTCAAGAAGCTGCGCAAGGCCATCGAAGACGCGGAGACGCCGGATTGGATCATCTCGGCAATCGAGACAATGAATGAGTCTTTCTCCGCAGGGATCAACCGCCGCTACCGGTCCAGCACCAACAACGAGGACCTGCCGGGCTTCAACGGCGCGGGGCTGTATGATTCCAAGAGCCAGAAGCCGAGCGAGGACGAGAAGGATCTCGCCAAGTCCCTCAAGGAAGTGTACGCCAGCCTGTGGAACTTCCGCGCCTTCGTCGAACGCGACTTCCATCGCATCGATCACATGGCGGCGGCGATGGGCATCCTGGTGCATCCCAGCTACAGGGACGAACTGGCCAACGGCGTGGCCGTCAGCTTCGACCCCATCTACGGCGGTGACGGGCGCTACTACGTCAACACGCAGGTCGGCGAGGATCTGGTCACCAATCCCGACGCGCACTCGGTGCCGGAGGAAGTCCTGTTGAACCCGCCTTTCCTACCTCCCTACATCATTCTTGGGACCTCCAACCAGGTGCCGCCCGGGCAACTCCTCATGAGCCGTGACCAAATGCGCCAGTTGAGAGAACGTCTCGAGGTGATCCACGAGGAGTTCGAGACACTGTACGACCTCGCAGACGATGAACCGTTCGCCATGGAGATCGAGTTCAAGATCACCAGCGACAACGTCCTGGCGATCAAGCAAGCCCGTCCCTGGGTCTTCGGCGCCCAGGTCGATGAGTGATTCCGGCGGTGAGAGAGAGCGGCGCTGCGAAGGGCACCGCGGGCGGGAGCCGAAAGTAGGGGCGACCGGCCGGTCGCCCGCTACGTCATAAGGGCTGAACCGGGTATTGATAGATGCAAATCTACTCTGGCTTTTTCCCCCTCGCGCCCGGCATCGCCGGCCTCCTGGGCCTGGCGCTCCTGATTTCCCCGTGGTCGCCATCCACGCAGACCCGCGGCAGCTTTTCCCTCGCCCTGGACCTGGATGATGCCGAAGGCGACCAGGCCGTCTCCTCGCTCGACGTCTCTCCCGGTCAGCTCGTTCCCATTCAGATTTTCGGCAGTGATATTCAAGGTGCGAGCAGTCTTTCCGTGCGCATTGAATACGGTTCGACCCAGGTTGTGTACGTGGGATTCGACGCGGGCGACGTGTTGCCCGATGCCCACGCGCTTATCGAGCAGGATTCCACCTCTGTCCGGATCGACGTTACGTCCCTGAGTGGATCGGCAACGGTGAACGCGGGGTGGGTCGGCACGGCGCGTTTTCGCACCACGGATGCGTTTTCAGAGACAGAGATCCGGCTGGTGCGCGCCGAGCTCGGCCGGGATGGACAGTCTGAAGTGATATCTCCGGCCCTCGGTGTTGCCCTGCAGCTCGCCGTGCCCCCTTCCCCGGACTTCGACGGCAACGGGCGTGTGGGTTTCTCCGACTTCGTGCTGTTCGCAGGCGCCTTCGGATACCGGGAGGGTCAGAAGCCGTATGAGGCAAAATACGACCTGAACGGCGACGGCGAGATCGGGTTGGAGGATTTCGTGATCTTCGCCACGAGCTTTGGCAACACGGTGAACCGCGCGCCGGTGTTCGCGCCAACGCCGGTGACGCGCTCGGTGGTCGAGAACAGTCCGGCGGGAGAGCCGATCGGCTCTCCCGTCACTGCCGCCGATGCCGACGGCAATGCCCTCAGCTACCGCCTGCACGGCGCTGATGCGGACAGCTTCACCATTGAGGCGAGCACGGGGCAGCTTCGCACAAGGGAAGGGATCGCCTACGACCACGAAGCGAAGAGCAGATACTCGGTAGCCGTCCGCGCCAGCGACGGTGAGGGGGGCCGCGTCGATCTCGTCGTCCGCATCGCCGTCACCGACGCCGACGAACCCCCTTCCACGCCGCCGTCGGGTGTGGTCGTCGCACCCGGCGACAGCGCGTTGACGGTCCGTTGGGATGCGGCCCATAACGAAGCCGGCAAACCCCCGGTGAGCGGCTACGAGGTGGCGCACCTGCCTGCCGAGCAGGACTCGGCGCAGGCAGGTCGGCCCGGTGAGAACAGGGAATGGCGAGAAGGACGGATCCTGAGCAGTCGTATGGACACGAGCGTCACGCTGATGGGTCTGACCAACGAGCAGACCTATCAGGTGCGCGTGCGCACCCTCAACGACGAGGGCGCAAGCGACTGGTCGGTGCCCGTTTCCGGCGCGCCCACGGCCGGATCGGTCACCGTGCAAGCCTCCAACGAGCCCTCCCTCGCCGTGCTCCGGCTCTACTGGACCGACGCCCGCACCGGCCGCATCCAGCGCGCCGAGCTGGACGGCAGCGACATCCGCACCCTGGTCAGCGGACTCGGGCAGCCCCGGGACCTGGCCCTGGACCGGGACGGGGGCCGCATGTACTGGACCGACTACGGCAGCGACAAGATCCGGCGCGCCAACCTCGACGGCTCCGGAGTCGAAGACCTGGTCACCGAGGGTCTGAAGGAGCCGTTCGGGATCGCCCTCGACCTGGAAGGCGGCAAGATGTATTGGACCGACTGGGGCAACGACAAAATCCAGCGCGCCAACCTCGACGGCTCCCGGGTCGAGGACCTGGTCACCTCCGCCGGCCTGAACGAGCCCTACGGCCTGGCCCTCGACGTGGCCGGTGGCAAGATGTATTGGACCGACTGGGGCAACGACAAAATCCAGCGCGCCAACCTCGACGGCTCCGGAGCCGAGGACCTGGTCACCGGGCTCAACCAGCCCCGGGGGATCGCTCTCGACGTGGCCGGCGGCAAGATGTACTGGGCCGACTGGGGCAGCGACAAAATCCAGCGCGCCAACCTCGACGGCTCCGGAGTCGAGGACCTGGTCACCTCCGCCGGCCTGCAGACCCCCCAGGCGATCGCCCTGGATGCGGGCGGCGGCAAGATGTACTGGACCGACTACGGCACCGACAAGATCCAGCGCGCCAACCTGAACGGCTCTCAAGTGGAGGACCTGGTCACTTCCGGCCTGAACGAGCCCTACGGCCTGGCTTTGGGGGCCGGCCTGCCGGCGCAGATCTTCAAGGCAGGGGGCGACCCGGCGACTTTGAACCTGGCAGGTCGCTTCCGCGACCCGGATGGCGGCGCCGTTACCCTCAGCGTGTCTTCCAGCGACGAGGCGGTGGCCACCGCGGCCCTGGCCGACTCGCAGGTCACCATCGCCCCGGTCGCCCCCGGCCAGATCACCGTAGCGGTGACCGCCCGCGACGAGCGCGGCCGGGCGGCCACCCTGCTGGTCCCCGTGACCGTCTACCCGCCCAACCGTCCCCCCGTGGTGGCCCAGGCCCCGGCCGACCGCAAGGTCCGCATCGACAGCCTGGCCCGGGTGGAGCTGTCCGAAGCCTTCACCGACCCGGACGTAGGAGACGTGCTGACCTACACGGCCACGTCGAGCAACGAGGCGGTGGCCACTGCCGCCGTCGAGGGGTCCGGGGTGAACATCGCCCCCAAGAGCCCGGGGCAGGCCCGGATCTCGGTGACCGCCCGCGACCCCGAAGGCCTGGAGGCATCCTTGAGCTTCGGCGTCACCGTCGAGCCCAAACCGCCACCTCCTCCTCCCCCGCCGCCACCACCTCGTCCTCCTCCACGGCCACCTCCGCCACGACCTCCCCCTCCCCGACCGCCGCCGGCCCCCAATCAGGCACCGGTCTTCAACGAGGGTGCAAGCACCACCCGCAGCGTGGCCGAGAACACCCCGCCCGATCGCAGCATCGGCAACCCGGTAGGAGCGACCGACCCCGAGGGCCGCGCGGTGAGCTACAGCCTTACAGGCGGGGACACGGATCGGTTCACCATCATCCCTCAAAACGGCCAGCTGCGCACTCGGACCGGCGTCGATTACAACTACGAGGCGCAGAATCGCTATTCGGTGACCGTCGAGGCACAGGACGAGCAGGGCGGGCGCGCCACCCTCACCGTGACGATTGACATCACCGACGACGACAACGAGCGGCCGGAAAGACCCGACCGGCCCTCGGTAACGGCTTCGACGTTGACGAGTCTGACCGTAGGGTGGACCGAGCCGGGCAATACCGGTCCGCCGATCACCGATTACAACGTGCAGTACCGCGAAGGCAGCAGCGGTCCCTTTACCTCTGTGGCGCACGATGGCCCGGGCAGGACCACGACGATTTCGAACCTGAAGTCGAACACCACCTATCAGATTCAGGTGCAGGCGACCAGTGACGAGGGCACGAGCGAGTGGTCGCCATCGGGTAATGGGCGGACCGTCGCCAACCAGGCGCCGACGTTCAACGAAGGTTCGCGCACCACGCGCAGGGTGGCCGAGAACACGACGGGCACGCAGGACGTCGGCAACCCGATCACCGCCACCGACGGTGACGGCGGGACAATGCGCTACCTCCTTGGAGGCACGGACCAGTCCTCCTTCACTCTCGACGGCAACCAGCTTCAGACGATAGCGGGCGTCGCCTACGACTATGAGGAGAAGAACAGCTATGAGGTCATAGTGCGCGCAGAGGACGATCAGGGCGGCAGCAACACCATCGAGGTGACGATCAATCTGACAGACCAACAGGAGCCACCCGAGACCCCTTCAGCACCCCGGGTCATACCGGCCTCATCAACGAGCCTGACCGTAACCTGGACCGAGCCGGTCAACACCGGCCCCGACATCGACGGCTACGACGTGCAATACCGAGAAGGGGACAGCGGTGGCTTCACCTCCTGGACGCACAACGGCGCGGAACGCACCGCAACCATCACCGGTCGGAGCCCGGGCACGAGCTACCAGGTACAGGTGCGCGCGCGCAACGACGAAGGCGCCAGCGGCTGGTCGCCCTCCGGCACGGGGAGCACCGACCCCAATCAGCTCCCCGTTTTCACCGACGGGTCGAGCGCCACCCGCCGCCTCGACGAGAACACCACCGGCGTCGTCGACGTCGGCGATCCGGTGGGGGCTACCGACCCGGAGAACACCACGCTGACCTACAGCCTCCAGGGCACCGATGCCGACTCCTTCACCGTCCACTCGGGCAGCGGCCAGCTGCGCACCCGTTCGGGCAAGACCTGGGACTACGAGACGAAGCCCCGCTATGTTCTGAGAGTCAAAGCAACCGACGGGCATGGCGGCGAGCGCACCATCCTCGTGCTCATTGACCTGATCGACGTGAACGAAGCCCCCGTGTTCATAGGGGACGGGACCTTCGATTCCGCGGAGAATGCGCCGTCTGCCGGACGCGTGGAGGCGCGCGATCTCGATAACAACGACGGCATCACTGGCTACACGATTAGCGGGGGCGACGACCGCGACCTGTTCGAGATCGACAGCGGGGGCGCGTTGACCTTCAAGGATGCCCCCGACTTCGAGGATCCCGCGGACAACGGCAGAAACAACCAGTACAGCGTGGTGCTCACCGCCACCGGCGGCGCGGGAGGCCGCGCACTGACCGCACAGCAGAGGATCACCGTCACCGTGGAGGACGTTAACGAACCGCCGGGCAAGCCCGATCCGCCCACCGTATCGGACGAGACGGAAAACAGCCTGACCGTGACATGGACCGAGCCGGCCAACACCGGGCCCGACATCGCGAACTATTTTGTGCAATACCGCACCAGCGGCGCATTCACCGATTGGCCGGACACCGGCCCGTCCCTGACCCGCACGATCACCGGCTTGAGTTCGGGCAGCACCTACCAGATCCAGGTACAGGCGGAGAACGCGGAGGGCAAGGGCGCGTGGTCCAATTCGGTCAACGGCACCACGCTCACCGCGCCGACCGACGCGCCGCCGGAGATCAGTGCCTTGACCTTCACCGTCGATGAGGGGAAGACAGCGGTGGCGACCTTGACCGCGGAGGATCAGGACACCGCCGCGGCGGACCTGGAGTGGTCAAAGGCGGGCGGCGCCGACGCGGGCCGGTTCACGCTGAGCACCGCCGGCGTCCTGGCCTTCGCGGCAGCCCCCGACTACGAGAACCCGGGCGACGCCGACGCTGATCGCACCTACGAAGTCACCGTGCAGGTCAGCGACGGCACCCATACGGATACGGAAGACGTAGTTGTGACCGTCAAGAACGTGGATGAGGCCGGCACCGTGTCGCTGTTTCCGGCGCAACTCCGGGTGCGGATGGTGGTCCGGGCCACCCTCACCGATCCTGATGGCGATCTCAGCGCCGTGTCCTGGCGGTGGGCCGAGTCCTCGGACAAGACCACCTGGACCAACATCGACGGGGCGACCCAGGCCGATTACCTGCCGACGGAAGCGAGACGGGGCAAGTACTTGCGGGCCACGGCAACACGCTACAGGGACGGCGAAGGTTCCAACAAGACTTCACGGACGGAGTCGAACGCCGTAGTCGGCGAGCGGGAGCCCGGCCCGGAACTGTCGGTCAAGACGCTGGTGTCCGGCTTGAGATATCCCTGGGGGATCGCCTTCACTCCCGACGGGACGATGCTGTTCACCGAACGGGATGGCCATCCGCAGCAAGACCCACTTCCCGACCCTCCCGAAGGGCTCAGCAGCCGGCTCACCGATGGCACGCTCCAGACCGTGTCTGCCGACTTCAGCGACCTGGATACCGATGAAAACGGTGGGGTGATGGGGCTCGAAGTCGATCCCGACTTCGTCGACAACCGGCGGATCTACATCTGCCAGCAGCGTACCGGCTCCGTGATACAGGTGGTCGCCTGGACGATAGACGCGACCTACACCACGGCCACCCGAGCCAATGATCCCCTTGTCGGGAACATCCCGAGGGTGGACAACCACAACGGCTGCCGCCTGCGCTTCGGCCCCGATGGCAATCTGTGGATCTCCACCGGCGACACCGAGGCTATCGGGACCGTCCCGCAGGACCTGAACTCGCTCGGCGGGAAGATACTGAGGGTGGACCCCCTGACGGGCGCCGCGCCCGCGGACAACCCGTTCCCGGGATCGTTGGTCTATTCGTACGGTCACCGCAACCCGCAGGGCCTGGCCCTGAGGCCCGGTACGAGGCAGATGTGGTCGGTCGAGCATGGCCCGACGGTGGACGACGAGATCAACCTGCTGGTCCCCGGCGCCAACTACGGTTGGGATCCAGTGCCCACCGACGAGAACGGTGACCCGACCTCCGGCTACGACGACACCGCCCCCATGACCGACCTGGTGAAGTTTCCCGGTGCGATCGAGGCCAGGTGGTCGTCGGGTAACCCGACCCTGGCCACGAGCGGGGGCATCTTCCTCGAAGGCGAGCAATGGGGCCTCTGGGAGGGCCGGCTGGCCGTGGCCACGCTCAAGGGCCGATCATTACGCATCTTCGAGTTCACCGAAGACGGGACCTTCGTGAGCCACGTCGTTCCGGAGGAACTCGACCACTTCGGTGACCGTGACCACCGACTGCGGACTCCGATGATCGGTCCCGACAATGCCTTGTATCTCTCCACTTCTACGAGGGGTTGGAGGGATGAGATCCTGAGGGTCACCCCTCAGCAGGCGCCTGAGTTCCCGAACGACGCCGACACCCGGCAGGTGACCGAGAACACCGGCGGCGACATGGTCGTCGCCACGGTCGAGGCGACCGACTACAACCACGACGAACTCACCTACACGCTGGGCGGCACCGACGGGGAGTCGTTCTACATCCTGGACGAGAACATCGGCGAGCTGCGAGTCCGGTCCACAACGCAACTCGACTACGAGACCAGGCGGGAATACGAAGTCACCGTCACCGCCACCGACGATCAGAACACCAGCGACACGGTCACCTTGACCATCGAAGTCACCGACGTGGAGCACGAGGGGACGGTGACCCTTTCCTCGACCCAGCCCCAGGTTGGCAGCCCGTTCCAGGCCAGCCTGTCTGACGCCGACGGCGGCGTCACCGCCACGACCTGGAAATGGGAGCGATCAGACGACGGCGTCACCGGCTGGGAGGACATCGACGGGGCTCGGTCGGCGTCGTATACGCCCGGCGCGGACGATATCGGCAAGTATCTGCGGGCCACGGCCACCTACACCAACACCCACGGTCCGGGCAAGACCGCACAGAGCGTGACGTCCGGCGCCGTAGGCGCCGCGCCCAACAGCAACCCGGAGTTTCCTTCAGCGTCGCTGGTCCGCCGTGTGGCCGAACACACCGCGACGGGCCAGCCCATCGACTCACCGGTCGAAGCCGACGACGCCGATGGCGATCCCTTGCAGTACGCACTGTCGGGCATGGATGCGGACCTGTTCGACATCAACAGTTCAACGGGACAGTTGCTGACCAGGGCCGCCCTCGACTACGAGGTGGAGGACGAGTACGAAGTCGTCGTCTCGGTCAGCGACGGCAAGGACACCAACGACTTGCCCGACGACAACGAGGTCGACGACTCCGTCAGGGTGACCATCGAGGTCACCAACGTCGACGAGCCTGGGTCCGTGTCGCTGTTTCCGGCTCAGCTCCGGGCGTGGACGGTGGTCCGGGCAGCGCTGAGCGACCCGGACGGTGTGGATCTCCACGCCGTGTCCTGGCAGTGGGAGGAGTCCTCGGACAAGACCGCCTGGACCAGAATCGACGGAGCGACCCAGGCCGACTACACGCCCACGGACAGCGTCCAGGGGCAATACCTGAGAGCCACGGCGGGCTACACCGACGGCCAGGGCACCGGGAAGACCACCGAGGTGGTGTCGGATCATGTGGTCGGCGAGCGGGAGCCCGGCCCGGAGCTGACCGTCGTCCCGCTCGTCTCCGGCCTGAGCGTTCCGTGGGGGATCGCCTTCGCGCCTGACGGGACGCTGCTGTTCACCGAGCGGGGAGACAGGCTGAGCAGTCGGCTGACCGACGGGACGGTCCAGTCCGTCAGCGCCGACTTCGACGACCTGCTCGTCTCGGGAGAGGCCGGATTGATGGCCATCGTCGTCGACCCCGCGTTCGCTTCCAACCGACGGTTCTACACCTGTCAGGCCCATACCGGGCCGGAAGTGCAGGTGATTGCCTGGACGATAGACGCGAACTACACCGCGGCCACCCGCGCCGATGACCCCCTCGTTGACAACATCCCCGCCGCCAGTCAGCACAGCGGCTGCCGCTTGCGTTTCGGTCCGGAGGGGTATCTGTGGATCGCAACCGGCGACGCCTCGTCCGGGACAGTCCCGCAGGATCGGAACTCGCTCGGCGGGAAAGTGCTCCGCGTCAACTCCTCGACGGGCGCGGCGGCGCCGGGCAACCCGTTCGGGACGCGAGTCTACACCTACGGCCATCGCAATCCACAGGGGCTGGCGCGCCGTCCGGGCACGAACCAGATGTGGTCGGTAGAGCACGGCCCTACGGTGGACGACGAGATCAACCTGCTGAGCGCGGGCGGCAACTACGGTTGGGATCCGGTGCCGTCCTACAACGAGGGCGTGCCCATGACCGACCTGGTGAAGTTTCCCGGTGCGGTCGAGGCCAGATGGTCGTCGGGAAATCATACGTTGGCCACCAGCGGCGGCATCTTCCTGGAGGGAGAAGACTGGGGCGAGTGGGACGGGCGGCTGGCGATCGCGACGCTGAAGGGGCGGTCGCTGCGGGTCTTCGAGTTCTCCGCGAGCGGCGCGTTCATGAGCCATGTCGTTGCGCCCGGCCTGGACGGTGCGTACGGCCGCCTGCGCACCCCCATGCTCGGCCCTGACGGTGCCCTGTACGTGACCACCTCGAACGGCGCTGGCGCGGACCGGATACTCCGGGTCACCGCCAGCCGGGCGCCCGCGTTCCTGACCGACACCCAGGTTCCACATGTGGAAGAGAACAGCAGCGCCTCGGATGTCGTCGCCAGAGTGTTGGCCCTCGACCCGAAGGGCGAAACGCTCACCTACACGCTCAGCGGCCCCGATGCGCCATCCTTCAATATCGCGGATGCAACCGTCGGAGAGTTGCGCGCCAAAGTAGCGCTGGACTACGAGACCCGGAGTTCATACGAGGTCATCGTCACCGCCACGAACCCGGGTGGTTTCAGCGACAGCGTCACGTTGACCATCAACGTCACCGACGTGAACGAACCGCCGGGCAAGCCCGATCCGCCCACGGTGAGCGACGAAACCGAGAGCAGCCTCACCGCGACATGGACCGAGCCGGCCAACACCGGGCCCGACGTCACCAATTACCATATGCAATACCGCATCAGCGGCGCGTTCACCGATTGGCCGGACACCGGCCCGTCCCTGACCCGCACGATCACGGGCTTGAGTTCGGGCAGCACCTACCAGATCCGGGTACAGGCGGAGAACGACGAAGGGAAGGGCGCGTGGTCCAATTCGGTCAACGGGACGACGCTCACCGCGCCGTCGCCAACTATACTTCGAGGTCCCTATCTGCAGAGCGGTACGTCGTCGGGCGTCATCATCAAGTGGCGAACGGACGAAGCGACCAATAGCCTCGTGCGGTACGGCCTCGACCACGACCCGGACGGCTTGCAGCTGTCGGCATCGAACTCCACCTCCACAACCGAGCACGCAGTGCAACTCACGGGCTTGTCCGCCGACGTCAAGTACTTCTATTCCGTGGGCACCTCATCGGTCCTTCAGCTGGCCGGGGGGGACAGCGATCATTTCGTCGTCACCGCTCCCGTCCCCGGCACGGCGAAGCCGACGCGAATCTGGGTCATCGGAGATTCCGGAACCGCCGATGCTAATGCCAGAGCCGTCCGTAATGCCTTTCTCGAATTCACCAGGTCGCGGGACCCGGACCTTTGGATCATGTTGGGCGACAACGCCTATTACCACGGAACCGACAATGAGTACCAGAGGGCGGTTTTCAATACCTACTCGCACGTGCTGCCCAGGACGGTGCTCTGGCCGACCCTCGGAAACCATGGCGCCGGCACATCCGACTCCGCCACCGGAAGTGGTCCCTATTACGACATCATTTCCCTTCCTCGCAACGGCGAAGCCGGCGGAGTCGCCTCAGGGACGGAAGCCTATTACTCCTTTGACTACGGGAATCTGCACTTCGTTTGCCTGAACTCCGAAACCGATCTCTCGCCGGACGGGGCGATGATGACCTGGCTGGAAGCGGATCTGCATGCGAACGACAGGGAATGGATCATCGCGTTCTGGCACCGCCCCCCCTATTCCAGGGGATCGGCCAACTCCGACACGGACGGGCAACAGATTGCCCTGCGGCAGAACGCCGTGCCAATTCTCGAGCGGTACGGCGTCGATCTGGTGCTCAGCGGGCATAGTCACTCCTACGAGCGTTCCTATCTCATTGATGGCCATTACGGGCTGTCCGACACCTTCACCGACGCCATGAAGAAGAATCCCGGCGACGGCAGCGCAACAGGCGACGGGGCCTATCAGAAGCCCGCAACGGTTGGCGCGCCGCACGCCGGCGCCGTGTATGTGGTAGCCGGGACCGCGGGCGTCATCAAAACAGAAGGGTGGCTGGACCACCCGGCCATGGCCGTTTCGCTCAGGTCTCTGGGGTCAATGGTGCTCGACGTGAACGGGAACCGTCTTGACGCCATATTCCTGGATAGTACCGGGAACATCCAGGACGACTTCACGATCCTGAAGCTCCCTGAGGTGTCAGGCAGCGTGGCCGAGAACACGGCCGCGGGTGAAGGGATCGTCACAGTGGCGGATGAGAACCCCGAGGACGACCTGCGCTACAGTCTGGCCGGCCGGAACGGCCATAGCGATCACACTCCCTTCACCATCACCGCCCGGGGCGAGTTACAGACCAAGGACGCCCTCAACTACGAGCAGCCGGCGGACGCGGATGGCAACAACATCTATGAGGTCGTGGTGTTGGTGGAGGACGGCGAGGCGGGGGCCGGGAACGAGGCTGATACCGACGACTCCATTTTAGTGACCATCCGTGTTACCGACGAGCCCGAGGCCGGGACAATCAGCCTGCCCTCGCCGCAGGCCCTGACCCCCCTGACCGCGACCCTGAACGATCCTGACCGGGACCCGGACAACCCTGACCACGCCGTCATCTGGCAGTGGGAGAGGTCTGACAACAGCATCGGCCCTTGGACCGTCATCACTGGGGTAACAGCGGCCAGCTACACGCCGCAGGTCGGCGATGTGACCAAATATCTGCGCGCCACCGCCAGCTACAGGGACCGCCATCACACTGCCTCGAATCCGACCCCGCCCGTATCGGCCGTCTCGGCCCGAGTGCAGGCCGCGCCGTAGGTGGTGCTGGTACTAGGCCGCGCAGGTCACTGTTCTGGAGATGCCCGACAATACGAATGCCGCACCGGATTTCACCAGTAAGGACCGCTTTGAGGTCGGAGAAAACGAAACTGCAGTCGGCACGGTAATCGCCACAGATGCCGATACCAGAGACTACATTACCAGCTACGCGATTAGCGGGGGCGACGACCACGCGCTATTCTCGATCACCCGCCTGGGGGCTTTGACCTTCGATGGAAATGGCGCCGACTTTGACCGCCCGGTGGATGTGGGAAGGGACAACAGTTACCTCCTTACTGTCGAGGCGACCAGCGGCACGGGCGACCGGGTACGGACGGCGACACAGACGATTACCGTCGAGGTTGTGAACGTCGTGGAACCGCCGGGCAGGCCGCCAGCCCCCCTGCTGGCGACCCGGCTCGAGGAGGAAAGATATATTGTCGAGGTGCGCCCGGGCGGCGCGCCGGCGAATACCGGGCCTGACATCGGCGGCTACGAAATACAGTATCGCGCCATGGAAAGCTCCTCTCTCTTTGCGAACTCGATCTTGTTGATATCCGACGAGGTTGATTGGGAAACAGATATCCCCGGCTTGATCAATGGTACAACCTACGAGGTGAGAATTCAGGCGTTGAGCGGCGAAGGCTTGAGCGAGTGGTCGCCGATATCCGAGATAACCATCCCCAACGAGGCACCAGTTGTCGATGGCACCATTGACGCGGTGACCGGCACGGTGGGCGGGGCCGTCGAAATCGCGTATGCGCTTTCTGTGTTTTCCGATCCCGATGGTCCCGATTCCTACCTGCAGTACACGGCCACGTCGAGCGACGAGACCGTCGCGACCGTAGAGATGATCGGTTTTGCCGTCAGGATCACGCCGGTGGCCGCCGGCACTGCGACGATTACGGTAACCGCGCGCGATCCCCACGGCGGGACCGCCGCCGCCACCTTCGACGCGACCATACAGGCAACCACCCTATTGGCGCCCACCCTGAGCATCAGCGGAGATGACTTTACCATCGGATTCACAGATGACTTCGCGGCCAGCGAGACCCGCGCCTACGAGGTCAGAATCCGGCACAAAACGCCTGTCGGGCCGTGGGCCGGGGCATGCATCCACGCCACGAACACGGCAGATTTCTCCCGGAACATCGCGGCGTCGCTGGATATCCTGGCCTCCGGCTTCTTTGAGCCGGGCGCTACTTATGAAGCGGATTACGGATACCTGGGCGCCGATTGCGGCGGCAGCCTGACGGGTTCGCGGTCGGCGACCGGCGAGGTGACCACGTCCGGGGCGGCATCCTTCGATATCGAGCTCGTCTTCGTCGGCAGCATCTCGTCGACAAACCGGTCCCATATCGAAGACGCCGCCGAGCGCTGGGAGGAGATCATCACCGGTGATCTTCCCAACCATCAGTTAACCAGCAGGAATCGCGAGTACCTGAACCGGCGTTATCCAGGTACTACCGCCCCCGAGGTCGTGGACGATATCGTGATCTACGTGAGAACCGGTTACGTGTTGGGGCTCGCAGCGGCTACGTCCTTGTCGCACCGGACTCCCTCCTCCCTGCCGTTCGCATCCGAAATAGTACTCGGCACCAGCAACGTGATCAATTACCTCGTCGCTCTGCACGAGATAGGCCACGCGCTGGGATTCGGAACCTATCCGTGGACAGCTCACGACCTGTTGAAGGACCCCTCACGCGGTATTCCGTTCGGATCGTTCATCGATCCCTCTCCGGATACCCATTTCTCGGGTGAGAAGGCGATTGCCGCTTTCGACGCGGCGGGCGGGACGAGCTACACCGGTGCCAAGGTCCCGGTGGAGAACAGCTCGCTGAACGCGGGCAGCCGGGACAGCCACTGGCGGCAATCCGTCATGCGAAGCGAACTGATGACGCCAGGATCGTCCGATCCCGCTCCGCTGAGCGCGATCACCATCCAGGCGATAGCCGACCTCGGTTACACCGTCGACGTCACCCAGGCCGACGCCTACACCCTGCCGTCCACTTCCAAAATTGCGATAGGATCTGAAGGACTGATTCCACTCAGCTGTGTGATTGAGCACCCCGAGGCCGGACCCGACGAGCCCGAGCCGATCATCCTGAATCTGCGCAGGGTCGGCGAAAGGGAATGAGCCGCCTGGACCGGCGCCGAGCCACCGGCCCGGGAGCAGGCGGATTCGGATGAGATAGGACGCTGCATTACTGGACCGACGCGGGCACGGGCAGACCCGGCGCGCCAGCCTGAAGGGCTCCGAAGCGGGAGACCTGGTCGCCGGTCTGCAGGAGCTGTTTGCGCCGGTTATTCGGAGTTCGACAAGCTATTGATTCCCGCAAGCGGAGGACTCCCCCAGGACTGCCCTCCGGGCAACCGGCCATACCCCTCATTCATGTTGCAAAACGCGCCTTGCGCTGCGAATTGCGACATATCCTCTGCCTTTCCATCCGGTCGTTCCCATAAATCCTTTAGTAAACAATCATTTATAGCTTCTGTCAAAGTCGTGACACGGTCGCATGGGCGGTCTGCATGCGGCATTCTGCAACACGTCGGCACTTCCAATCGACCTCGTGTATACTCTACTAACGCCTTTATCTACAATGTGTTATATGTTTTTTAAAAATCTGGCACGAATTTTGCAAAAGAGAACTCTTTTCATACGCACAACTCGGATGTCGAGCCTGGGGATGAACAACCAGCGGGCGTACCGTGCGCATCGTGCAAACCCATATCAGATCCCGCATCCTCGCGCCCGGCATCGCCGGCCTCCTGGGCCTGGCGCTCCTGATTTCCCCCTGGTCCCTATCCACGCAGACCCGCGGCAGCTTTTCCCTCGCCCTGGACCTGGATGATGCCGATGGCGACCAGGCCGTATCCTCGCTCGACGTCTCTCCCGGTCAGGTCGTTCCCATTCAGATTTTCGGCAGTGATATTCAAGGTGCGAGCAGTCTTTCCGTGCGCATTGAATACGATACGACCCAGGTGGTCTACGAGGGATTCGACGCGGGCGACGTGTTGCCCGACGCCCAAGCGCTTGCAGAGCAGGACTCCACCTCTGTCCGGATCGACGTTACGTCCCCGGGCGGATCGGCAACGGTGAACGCGGGGTGGGTCGGTACGGCGCGTTTTCGCACCACGGATGCGTTTTTGGAGACAGAGGTCCGTCTGGTGCGCGCCGAACTTGCCCGGGGTGGGCAGTCAGGGGTGGCATCCCCTGCCCTCGGCGTTGCCCTGCAGATCGCCTCGGCCCCGTCCCCCGACTTCGACGGCAACGGGCGTGTGGACTTTGCGGACTTCGTGCTGTTCGCAGGCGCCTTCGGGTACCGGGAGGGCCAGGCGCCGTACGAGGCAAAATACGACCTGAACGGCGGAGGCGGCATCGCGTTCGACGACTTCGTGATCTTCGCCAACAGCTTTGGCAACACAGTGAACCGCGCGCCGGTGTTCACGTCAACGGTGACCCGTTCCGTGGTCGAGAACAGTCCGGCGGGAGAGCCGATCGGCTCTCCCATCACTGCCGCCGATGCCGACGGCAATCCCCTCAGCTACAGCCTGCGCGGCGCGGACGCGGACAGCTTCGCCATTGACGCGGGCACGGGCCAGCTTCGCACAAGGGAAGGGATCGCCTACGACCACGAAGCGAAGAACAGATACTCGGTAGCCGTCCGCGCCAGCGACGGTGAGGGGGGCCGCGCCGATCTCGTCGTCCGCATCGCCGTCACCGACGCCGACGAACCCCCTTCCACGCCGCCGTCGGGTGTGGTCGTCGCGCCCGGCGACAGCGCGTTGACGGTGCGTTGGGATGCGGCCCATAACGAAGCCGGCAAGCCCCCGGTGAGCGGCTACGAGGTGGCGCACCTGCCTGCCGCGCAGGACTCGGCGCAGGCAGGTCGGCCTGAGGACAGCGGTGACTGGGAAGAAGGACGGATCCTGAGCAGTCGTATGGACACGAGCGTCACCCTCACCGGTCTGACCAACGAACAGGCGTATCAGGTCCGCATCCGCACGCTCAACGACGAGGGCGCAAGCGATTGGTCGGTGCCCGTTTCCGGCGCGCCCACGGCCGGATCGGTCACCGTGCCGGCCTCCAACGAGCCCTCCCTCGCCGTGCCCTGGCTCTACTGGACCGACGCCCGCACCGGCCGCATCCAGCGCGCCGAGCTGGACGGCAGCGACATCCGCACCCTGGTCAGCGGACTCGGGCAGCCCCGGGACCTGGCCCTGGACCGGGACGGGGGCCGCATGTACTGGACCGACTACGGCAGCGACAAGATCCGGCGCGCCAACCTCGACGGCGCCCGGGTCGAAGACCTGGTCACCGAGGGTCTGAAGGAGCCGTTCGGGATCGCCCTCGACGTGGCCGGCGGCAAGATGTATTGGACCGACTGGGGCACCGACAAGATCCAGCGCGCCAACCTCGACGGCTCCGGAGTCGAAGACCTGGTCACCACCGGCCTGAACGAGCCCTACGGCCTGGCCCTCGACGTGGCCGGCGGCAAGATATATTGGACCGACTGGGGCACCGACCGCGTTCAGCGGGCTGATCTCGACGGCTCCGGAGTCGAGGACCTGGTCACCGGGCTCAACCAGCCCCGGGGGATCGCTCTCGACCTGGGAGACGGCCGCATGTACTGGGCCGACTGGGGCAGCGACAAGATCCAGCGCGCCAACCTCGACGGCTCCGGAGTCGAGGACCTGGTCACCTCCGCCGGCCTGCTGACCCCCCAGGCGATCGCCCTGGATGCGGGCGGCGGCAAGATGTACTGGACCGACTACGGCACCGACAAAATCCAGCGCGCCAACCTGAACGGCTCCGGAGTCGAGGACCTGGTCACCTCCGGCCTGAACGAGCCCTACGGCTTGGCTTTGGGGGCCGGCCTGCCGGCGCAGATCTTCAAGGCAGGGGGTGACTCGGCGACTTTGAACCTGGCAGGCCGCTTCCGCGACCCGGATGGCGGCGCCGTTACCCTCAGCGTGTCTTCCAGCGACGAGGCGGTGGCCACCGCGGCCCTGGCCGACTCGCAGGTCACCATCGCCCCGGTCGCCCCCGGCCAGATCACCGTAGCGGTGACCGCCCGCGACGAGCGCGGCCGGGCGGCCACGTTGCTGGTCCCCGTGACCGTCTACCCGCCCAACCGTCCCCCCGTGGTGGCCCAGACCCCGGCCGACCGCAAGGTCCGCATCGACAGCCTGGCCCGGGTGGAGCTGTCCGAAGCCTTCACCGACCCGGACGTAGGAGACGTGCTGACCTACACGGCCACGTCGAGCAACGAGGCGGTGGCCACTGCCGCCGTCGAGGGGTCCGGGGTGAACATCGCCCCCAAGAGCCCGGGGCAGGCCCGGATCTCGGTGACCGCCCGCGACCCCGAGGGCCTGGAGGCATCCTTGAGCTTCGGCGTCACCGTCGAGCCCAAACCGCCACCTCCTCCTCCTCCGCCACCACCTCGTCCTCCACCACGGCCACGACCTCCTCCGCCGCCACCGCCGCGGCCGCCAACCACCAATCAGGTGCCGGTCTTCGACGCGGGTGCAAGCACCAACCGCAGCGTGGCCGAGAACACCCCGCCCGATCGCAGCATCGGCAACCCGGTAGGAGCGACCGACCCGGAGGGCAGGTCTGTGAGTTACCGCCTTGCCAGCGGGGACGATGCCGGTTCCTTCGCCATCGACGCAAGCAACGGTCAGCTTCGCACGCGGGCGGGGGCGACCTACGACTACGAAGTCAAGAATCGTTATTCGGTAACCGTGGAAGCCGACGACCGCAACGGCGGCACGGCCACGATTGGCGTCGCCATCCACGTGGCCGACGTCAAGGAACCGCCCGGGAGGCCGTCTGCCCCGAGGGTCGAGTCGGCTTCTTCAACCAGCCTGACCGTGACCTGGACCGAGCCTTTCAACACCGGTCCTGACATCGAGGACTACGACGTGCAATATCGGACGGGCAGCGGCAGCTTCCTCCCCTGGCCGCACGACGGCCCCGGTACCACTACCACGATCCCGGACCTGGAGGTCAACACCCGTTACGAGGTGCAGGTGCGGGCGCACAACGACGAAGGGGAGAGCGAATGGTCCGCCTCGGGCTTCAGGGGGCTCTGTTCAGAAGGCGGCGACGCCCCGACGCCGGTGGAAGTGGAAGTGACAGCGGTGCCCATCGTAGTCGCGTCCACGACCGACGAGTACTTCGTGCTCTACGTCCGGCACGACGTGGATGGCGCGACGGTAGAGGTGCCCGTCCTGGTCAGGCGAGGCGAAGCGGGCACGACCACGCTCGTCGAGAACGTGGCGGCGCTGCCCATGGAGCGCTACCGGGTGGAGAAGTACCTCGTCGCCGACCCGGCCGACGTCGACGGCGACTGCATCGACGACCTCACCGAACAGGCAGACCCGGTGGGCATGAACCCTGTGAATCCCGCCGTCGGCATCGACCTCAGCGACGGCGCCGTTGCCCTTCCCGATGTGGAAACATATGAGACGCTCTCCTACCAGGGTACGCGTATCAACCCGAATCTCGTTGGCTTTGAGGTCGTAAAGTTCGTGCTCAAAGGCATTGATGTGAGACGCGACTACGCTGCTCACGATGCTGTCCCGCGTGTCTACTTCATGAACACCGACACGCATCAGCTACATATCGAGTTCATGAATGCTGTAGACGATGCTATAGGTCTTTCGCAAATCAAGCCGTTCCTGTGGACCACCGGTTCGATCGTGTATCACCCGAGAGGGGATGCATCTCATGGCAGTCTGGGAGTCTACAGTGTCCAGTTATCTTCCGTGTTTTCATGCAGCCGCGTGGATCTCGCCTATACGGTGCTCGCCGCCAGCATGCCGCTGCTCGAGGACAACCTGGTCTTTTACGTGTCACCCTTTGCGCTACCGAATTACGAGGAGGAGTTAGCGTGCTATGAGGCATCCCGCGTCCCCCTCGTGTTCGTCGAAGACATCTCTCCCGAATCCGGCTTCCTGGCCTTGAACGAAGGTGAAGGATATGGCCTCTTGCGGGTTATGGACCTGGACGAGCGGCCCCATCCGCGCGATGTGGTGATCTACGAGGCGCTGCCCAACGAGCTGCCCCGTGTCGCCGGCATCATCAGCACCGTGCCCCAAACGGTGCTCTCGCACGTCAACCTGCGCGCCATTCAGGACGGCATCCCTAATGCCTACATCCGCGACGTCCTCGACGAGCCCAACATCGACAAGCTCAGGGACAGCTACATCCGCTACGAGGTGGCCGAGAACGGCTGGACGCTACGGCCAGCCATGCCCGCGGAAGTCGATGCCCACTACGAGTCTTCCCGTCCCGCCCATGAACAGATCCCGCAACGCGACCTGTTGGTCAAGACGATCACGCCGCTCAGTCAGATCGGCTTCGATGAGTGGGACGCGTTCGGCGTCAAGGCGGCCAACGTGGCCGTGCTGGGGACGCTGGGTTTTCCGGCGGGGACCGTGCCCGACGGATTTGCGATCCCGTTCTACTTCTACGACGAGTTCATGAAACACAACGGGTTCTACACCCGAATTGAGACCATGATGGCCGACGAAGAATTCCAGACGAACTTCGAAGCCCAAGCGGACTCACTCAAGAAACTGCGCAAGGCCATCGAAGACGCGGAGACGCCGGATTGGATCATCTCGGCAATCGAGACAATGAATGCGTCTTTCTCCGAGGGGATCAACCGCCGCTACCGGTCCAGCACCAACAACGAGGACCTGCCGGGCTTCAACGGCGCGGGGCTGTACGACTCGAAGAGCCAGAAGCCCAGCGAGGACGAGAAGGATCTCGCCAAGTCCCTGAAGGAGGTGTACGCCGGTCTGTGGAACTTCCGCGCCTTCGTCGAACGCGACTTCCATCGCATCGACCACCTGGCGGCGGCGATGGGAGTGCTGGTGCATCCCAGCTACAGGGACGAACTGGCCAACGGCGTGGCCGTCAGCTTCGACCCCATCTACAGCAGAGACGGACGCTACTACGTCAACACGCAGGTCGGTGAGGACCTGGTCACCAACCCCGAGGCGCACTCGGTGCCGGAGGAGGTCCTGTTGAACCCGCCTTTATTATTCCCTCCCTACACCATCCTTGCCACCTCCAACCAGGTGCCGCCGGGGCAACTCCTCATGAGCGACGATCAACTGCGTCAGTTAAGAGATCATCTCGAGGTGATCCACGAGGAGTTCGAGACACTGTACGACCCCGCAGACGATGAACCGTTCGCCATGGAGATCGAGTTCAAGATCACCAGCGACAACATCCTGGCGATTAAGCAAGCGCGTCCCTGGGTCTTCGGCGTCCAGGTCGATGAGTGATTCCGGCCGTGAGAGAGACCGGCGTTGCGAAGGCACGGCGGACGGGAGCCGAAAGCAGGAGTGTCCGGGCACGCCGTGGCGCGGGCATCTCCGTGTAGGGGCGACCGGCCGGTCGCCCGCTACGTCATAAGGGCTGAACCGGGTATTGATAGATGAAAATCTACTTTAAGATTTTTCCCCTCGCGCCCGGCATCGCCGGCCTGCTGGGCCTGGCGCTCCTGATTTCCCCGTGGTCGCCATCCACGCAGACCCGCGGCCGTTTTTCCCTCGCCCTGGACCTGGATGACTCCGAAGGCGACCAGGCCGTCTCCTCGCTCGACGTCTCTCCCGGTCAGGTCGTTCCCATTCAGATTTTCGGCAGTGATATTCAAGGTGCGAGCAGTCTTTCCGTGCGCTTTGAATACGATTCGACCCAGGTGGTCTACGAGGGGTTCGACGCGGGCGACGTGTTGCCCGATGCCCAAGCGCTTGCAGAGCAGGACTCCACCTCTGTCCGGATCGACGTTACATCCCCGGGCGGACCGGCAACGGTGAACGCAGGGTGGGTCGGCACGGCGCGTTTTCGCACCACGGATGCGTTTTCAGAGACAGAGATCCGGCTGGTGCGCGCCGAGCTCGGCCGGGATGGACAGTCTGAAGTGGTATCTCCGGCTCTCGGTGTTGCCCTGCAGCTCGCCTCGGCCCCGTCCCCCGACTTCGACGGCAACGGGCGTGTGGACTTTGCGGACTTCCTGCTGTTCGCCGGCGCGTTCGGATACCGGGAGGGTGATGAGAGGTATGAGGCAAGATACGACCTGAACAGCGACGGCGGCATCGCGTTCGACGACTTCGTGATCTTGGCCACGAGCTTTGGCAGCACGGTGAACCGCGCGCCGGTGTTCACGTCAACGGTGACGCGTTCCGTGGTCGAGAACAGTCCGGCGGGAGAGCCGATCGGCTCTCCCATCACTGCCGCCGATGCCGACGGCAATGCCCTCTCCTACCGCCTGCACGGCGCTGATGCGGACAGCTTCACCTTTGAGGCGAGCACGGGGCAGCTTCGCACAAGGGAAGGGATCGCCTACGACCACGAAGCGAAGAACAGATACTCGGTAGCCGTCCGCGCCAGCGACGGTGAGGGGGGCCGCACCATCGTTGTGGTGGGCATCGCCGTCACCGACGCCGACGAACCCCCTTCCACGCCGCCGTCGGGTCTGGTCGTCGCGCCCGGCGACAGCGCGTTGACGGTCCGTTGGGATGCGGCCCATGACGAAGCCGGCAAGCCTCCGGTGAGCGGATACGAGGTGGCGCACCTGCCTGCCGCGCAGGACTCGGCGCAGGCAAGTCGGCTTGAGGACAGCGGTGATTGGAAAGAAGGGCAGATCCTGAGCAGTCGTATGGATACCAGCCTCACCCTCACCGGTCTGACCAACGACCAGGCGTATCAGGTCCGCATCCGCACCCTCAACGACGAGGGCGCAAGCGACTGGTCGGCGCCCGTTTCCGGCGCGCCCACGGCCGGATCGGTCACCGTGCCGGCCTCCAACGAGCCCTCCCTCGCCGTGCTCCGGCTCTACTGGACCGACGCCCGCACCGGCCGCATCCAGCGCGCCGAGCTGGACGGCAGCGACATCCGCACCCTGGTCAGCGGACTCGGGCAGCCCCGGGACCTGGCCCTGGACCGGGACGGGGGCCGCATGTACTGGACCGACTACGGCAGCGACAAGATCCAGCGTGCCAACCTCGACGGCTCCGGAGTCGAGGACCTGGTCACCGAGGGTCTGAAGGAGCCGTTCGGGATCGCCCTCGACGTGGCCGGCGGCAAGATGTACTGGACCGACTGGGGCACCGACAAGATCCAGCGCGCCAACCTCGACGGCTCCGGAGTCGAGGACCTGGTCACCACCGGCCTGAACGAGCCCTACGGCCTGGCCCTCGACCTGGAAGGCGGCAAGATGTATTGGACCGACTGGGGCACCGACAAAATCCGGCGCGCCAACCTCGACGGCTCCGGAGCCGAGGACCTGGTCACCGGGCTCAACCAGCCCCGGGGGATCGCTCTCGACCTGGGAGACGGCCGCATGTACTGGGCCGACTGGGGCAGCGACAAGATCCAGCGCGCCAACCTCGACGGCTCCGGAGTCGAGGACCTGGTCACCTCCGCCGGCCTGCTGACCCCCCAGGCGATCGCCCTGGATGCGGGCGGCGGCAAGATGTACTGGACCGACTACGGCACCGACAAAATCCAGCGCGCCAACCTGAACGGCTCTCAAGTGGAGGACCTGGTCACTTCCGGCCTGAACGAGCCCTACGGCCTGGCCTTGGGGGCCGGCCTGCCGGCGCAGATCTTCAAGGCAGGGGGTGACCGGCGACTTTGAACCTGGCAGGCCGCTTCCGCGACCCGGATGGCGGCGCCGTTACCCTCAGCGTGTCTTCCAGCGACGAGGCGGTGGCCACCGCGGCCCTGGCCGACTCGCAGGTCACCATCGCCCCGGTCGCCCAAGGCCAGATCACCGTAGCGGTGACCGCCCGCGACGAGCGCGGCCGGGCGGCCACGTTGCTGGTCCCCGTGACCGTCTACCCGCCCAACCGTCCCCCCGTGGTGGCCCAGGCCCCGGCCGACCGCAAGGTCCGCATCGACAGCCTGGCCCGGGTGGAGCTGTCCGAAGCCTTCACCGACCCGGACGTAGGAGACGTGCTGACCTACACGGCCACGTCGAGCAACGAGGCGGTGGCCACTGCCGCCGTCGAGGGGTCCGGGGTGAACATCGCCCCCAAGAGCCCGGGGCAGGCCCGGATCTCGGTGACCGCCCGCGACCCCGAAGGCCTGGAGGCATCCTTGAGCTTCGGCGTCACCGTCGAGCCCAAACCGCCACCTCCGCCGCCGCCGCCACCTCGTCCTCCTCCACGGCCACGGCCACCTCCGCCACGACCTCCCCCTCCCCGACCGCCGCCGGTCAACAATCGCGCCCCGACTTTCGACGAGGGAGGCAGCGCCACACGGCAGGTGGCCGAAAATACGACCGGGACATCCGACATAGGAACCCCGGTGAGAGCGACCGATCCCGAGGGCCGCACGGTGAGCTACAGCCTTACAGGCGGGGACACGGATCGGTTCACCATCATCCCTCAAAACGGCCAGCTGCGCACTCGGACCGGCGTGGATTACAACTACGAGGCGCAGAATCGCTATTCGGTAAGGGTCGAAGCGCAGGACGAGCAGGGTGGGCGAGCGACCATCACAGTGACGATTGACGTGACCGACGACGACAACGAACGGCCCGGCCAACCCGACCCGCCTTCGGTGACAGCCTCGACGTTGACGAGTCTGACCGTACGCTGGACAGAGCCGGACAACCCCGGGCCGGCGATCACCGATTACAACGTGCAATACCGCGAAGGCAGCAGCGGCGCCTTCACTGACGTGGCGCACGATGGCGCCCGCACGACGACGACGATTTCGAACCTGCAGTCGAACACCGCCTATCAGATACAGGTGCAGGCCGCCAGTGACGAGGGCACGAGCCAGTGGTCGGATTCGGGGAATGGACGGACCGTCGCCAACCAGGCGCCCACGTTCAGCGAAGGATCGAGTACAACGCGCAGGTTGGCGGAGAACACGACGGGCACGCAGGACGTCGGCAACCCGGTAACCGCCACCGACGGCGACGGGGGGACGCTGACCTACCATCTTGAAGGCACGGACAAAGCCTCCTTCGCAATCGACGGCAACCAGCTTCAAACCAGAGCGAGCGAAACCTACGACTACGAAGAGAAGAACAGCTATGAGGTAACGGTGCGCGTCGAGGACGGTCAGGGCGGCAGCAACACCATCGAAGTGACGATCAACCTGAACGACCAACAGGAACCTCCCGAGACCCCGTCAGCACCCAGCGTCTCAGCGGCATCTTCCACCAGCCTGGCTGTAACCTGGGATGAGCCAAACAATACCGGACCCGACATCGACGACTACGACGTGCAGTACCGGGAAGGGGACAGCGGCGGCTTCACCTCGCGGACCCACAACGGCGCGGCCCTGACCACGACCATCACGAACCTGACTCCGGGTACGAGCTATGAGGCGCAGGTGCGCGCGCGCAACGACGAAGGCGCGAGCGACTGGTCGCCGTCGGGCAGGGGAAGCACCAGCGCCAATGAGCCCCCGGTCTTCACCGACGGGTCGAGCGCCACCCGCGCCTTTGACGAGAACACCACCGGCGTGCAGAACATCGGCGATCCGGTGGGCGCCACCGACCCGGAGAACACCACGCTGACCTACAGCCTTGAAGGCACGGACAAAGATGCCTTCGCCATCGACACGCGCAGCGGCCAACTCCGCACTGATCGGGACGAGACCTACGACTACGAGACGAAGCCCCGCTATGTCCTGAATGTCAAAGCAACCGACGGGCACGGCCGCGATCGCAGCATCCCCGTGTTGATAAACCTGAACGACGTCAACGAGCCGCCCTCGTTCACCAGCGACGCGACCTTCGAGACCGAGGAAAACAACCGGTCCATCGGCCGGGTGGATGCCGAGGACGTCGATAACGCCGATGACATCACCGGCTACACCCTCACCGGCGGGTCCGACCAGAACCGGTTCGAGATCAATAGCGGAGGCGCGTTGACCTTCAAGAACGCCCCCAACTTCGAGGATCCCACGGACAACGGCAGGAACAACACATACATCGTCGTGGTCACGGCCACCGGCGGCGCGGGAGGCCGCACCCTGACCGTAGCGCAGATCATAACCGTCACCGTCACCGACGTGAACGAACCGCCCCGTTTCACCAGTGACAATTCTCTCCAGGTCAAGGAAAACAAACGCTTCGTCGGCAGAGTGGCCGCCGAGGACGTCGATAGCGACGACCACGTCACCGGCTACGAGGTCACCGGCAGGGTCGACCGGAACCGATTCGAGATCACCAACACCAACAAGCTGCACTTAAAGGAGGACCCCGACTTCGAGCGTCCGGCGGACGTCGGGAGCAACAACCAGTACATCGTCGCGGTCACCGCGACCGGCGGCACGGGGACGAGGGAGCGACGGACGGAACAGAGGATAACCGTCAACGTGGAGGACGACGACGAGCCGCCGGGCAAGCCTGGTCCGCCCACGGTGAGCGACGAGACGGAAAACAGCCTGACCGTGACCTGGACCGAGCCGGCCAACACCGGTCCCGACGTCGCGAACTACCACGTCCAGTACCGCATAGGCAGCAGCGGTGCGTTCACCGATTGGCCGGACACCGGCCCGTCCCGGACCCGCACGATCACCGGCCTGCGCTCGGGCAGGACCTACCAGATCCAGGTACAGGCGGAGAACGACGAAGGGAAAGGCGCGTGGTCCAATTCCGTCAACGGGACCACGCTCACCGCGCCGACGGTATCGAGCGTCGCGTTCACCTCCACCCCGGCCTCCGGGCAGAACAACACCTACAAATTGAACGACGTGATCGACGTGACCGCGACCTTCAATGATGCGGTAACCGTCACCGGCACACCGCAGATCGACCTGACGACAGGTACTACCGTGCGCCAGGCCGACTATCAAAGCGGCTCGACCACGACCCAACTCCTATTCCAATACACCGTGCAGAACACCGACGATGACACCGATGGCGCAACCATCAACGCCAACGGCCTCAAGCTCAACGGCGGGCGCATCCGCAAGAACAACTCCACCATAAACGCGGACCTCGTGCACGACGCGCTGACCAATCAATCCGGGCACAAGGTCGATGGCGTCGCCCCGGCGCTCACCGTAGCGGAAGCAGACGACGACGGGTTGGCGCTGTTGTACGGCGAGGCGCTCGACGGCAGTTCCCAACCGGCAACCGACGATTTCGCGGTAACCGTGGATAGCGAGGCACGGAGCGTCTCGGAGATTGCGATGAACAGCGGCGAGGTGAAGCTCACCCTCGCCACGGCCGTAACATCGGGTCAGGCGGTAAGACTGTCCTACACGCCGGGGACCCATCCGATCCGCGACCCGGCGCAGAACCCGGCTATCGCCCTCACGAATCTGACAGTGGCGAACCAGACCCGGGACCCGACCATTGATATCTGCAACCGCACCGCGCAGGTGCGCGACGCGATCGTCGCGGCTGCGCCGGTAAGCACCTGCGGTGCTGTAACGGCGGACCATCTATCCGCGATTACCGTCCTCGACCTGGATGGCAAGGGCACATCGACGCTGAAGGCCGGGGATTTTTCCGGGCTGACGGCACTGGAATCTCTCAACCTGTCTTTCTACAGACTCAGCAGCCTGCCGCAGAATATCTTTTCCAGCCTGTCGGCACTGGAAGTACTCCACCTGGGAGATCTCAACAGACTCAGCAGCCTGGACGCGAATATTTTTTCCAACCTGTCCGCACTGGAAGAGCTCTACCTGAACGACAACGACCTCAGCAGTCTGGATGCGAATCTCTTCTCCAACCTGTCGGCACTGAAAACACTCTACCTGAACGACAACGACCTCACCAGTCTGGATGCGAATCTCTTTTCCAGCCTGTCAGCACTGAAAACACTCTGGCTGCAGAGGAACGACCTCAGCACCGTGGCTTCGGGTGCGTTTTCGGGTCTGACAGCACTGGAAACGCTTCACCTGCAAGAGAACGACTTTACCAGTCTGGATGCGAATATGTTTTCCAACCTGTCCGCACTGGAAGCTCTCTGGCTGGAGGAGAACGACCTGAGCACCGTGGCTTCGGGTGCGTTTTCGGGTCTGTCAGCACTGAAGACACTCTGGCTGCAGAAGAACGACCTGCAACCAACTTCCCTGCCGACGGGCGTATTTTCCAGTTTGACGGCACTGGAAACGCTTCGCCTGGACGACAACCAGCTCAGCAGTCTGCCGGCCGATTTCTTTTTCGGGCTGTCGGCACTTCGAGAACTCTTTCTCAGCGGTCAACAATCCGGTCACAAACTCGGCAGTCTGGACGCGAACACATTTTCCGGTCTCGCCGCGCTGACAAGGCTCCACCTGGACGGCAACAACCTCAGCAGTCTGCCCGACGGCGTTTTTTCCGGACTGACCGCGCTTGAAGCGCTCATACTGGCGGGCAATACAGTCGATCCCCTGCCCATTACTGTTTCGCTGGAATCGCTTGCCAGCCGTGTATTCAGGGCCAGAGCGCACACCGGCGCGCCTTTTGAAATGACCCTCCCGCTCCAGGTGGTCAATGGCACGATCGGCAGTGGCGCCGGCAGCATTGAGATTCCCCAGGGCAGCGTGACAAGCAACATTCTCACCGTTTCCCGCACCGCCGGTACCACCGCTGCCGTCACCGTTGACGTCGGCACCCTGCCGGACTTGCCTTCGTACGACAACGGCTACGCGCTCGTCAAATCCACCGACCTGCCACTGGAAGTGATAGAAGGGCTACCGGGTGTGACAGTATATCCGACGGCGTTGACCATACCGGAGGGCAACAGCGACACGTACACAGTGGTACTGCAATTGCAACCGACCGAAGACGTGACGGTCGCAGTGACCGTGCCGGGAGGTTCGGATGCTTCCGTGAACCCGGCGAGCCTGACGTTCACGGAGGACAATTGGGACGATTCGCAGACGGTAACGGTCACCACACAGGCGGACACGGACGACGCGGATGACACGGTCACGCTGAGTCATGCGGCAAGCGGCGGGAACTACCAGGGCGTAACCGCGGATAACGTGACCGTGACCATTGCAGAGGTGGACGTCAGCGCCAACAATCGGCCGGTCTTCACCAGTGACGATATCTTCGACAAAAAGGAAAACGAAACCGAGGTCGGCACGGTGGTTGCCACGGATGCCGATGCCAGAGACCCTATCACCGGCTATGAGATTACCGGCGGCGGTGCCCAGGCGCAGTTCTCGATCACGAGTGGGGGCGTATTGACCTTTGCGACCGCCCCCGACTATGAGCGTCCACCCGCCACCGCGAGCAATAACAGATATGTCGTCACGGTCACGGCGACCAGCGGTACGGGCAGCCGGGAACGGACAGCGACTCAGACGATAACCGTCAATGTAGATGACGTAGATGAACCTCCTGGACGGCCGCCGGCGCCGATACTGAGGGTTTTCAGCATCGGCAGTGGATTCGAGCCTGTCGTCCTGGTGCACGAGGGCCGGACAGCGCCGGCGAATACGGGTCCTGACATCACCGCCTGGGACGTTCAGTATAACGTCAAGAACAGCGGCGCCTTCAGAGCCACCATTTTGAACAAGCCACCGGATGTGGTGCAGGAAATCACGGGTTTATTCCGAAACACGACCTACGAGGTGCGGTTGCGGGCGAAGAACGACGAAGGGGAGAGCGAGTGGTCTCCTTCGTCGGAGGCGACGATCCCCAACGCCTCGCCGATAGCCAGCGGCAGCATCGACGATCTGACGATGCCCGCAGGGGGCGCCGTCGCGGTCGTGTTCGTGGATGACGCCTTCGACGATCCCGACGATTTCCGCCTGCGATATACCGCGACGTCGAGCAACGGCGCCATCGCGACGGTGCAGGTGATCGGTGGCGTGGTCCTGATCGATCCGCTATCCGCCGGTACTGCGACCATTACCGCAACGGCGACCGACCCCTGGGGCGCGACCGCCTCGACAACCTTCGACGCGAATGTTCAGACGCCGACCCTGGCGGCGCCCACCCTGAGCATCAGCGGCAATGTCTTCTCATTCGGATTCACCGATGACTTCGCCGCCAACGAAACCCGGTATTACGACGTCAGAATCCGGCAAAAGTCGCCTGTCGGACGGTGGTCCGGGGCATGCATCAGCACCACGAACACGGCAGATTTCTCCCGGAACATCGCGGCGTCGCTGGATATCCTGGCCTCCAACTTCTTTGAGCCGGGCACCACTTATGAAGCGGATTACGGATACCTGGGCGCCGATTGCGGCGGCAGCGTCGTGGGCGTTCGCTCCGCGCCTGCCGAAGCGACCACCGCCGGAACGCCTTCCTTCGATATCGACCTTGTCTTCGTCGGCAGCATCTCCTCGAGGTACCAGTTGGCGGTTGAAGCCGCCGCCCGGCGCTGGGAGCAGATCATCACGCACGACATCCCCAACCATTCCTTGTCCGCTAACACGCGCATTTTCTTGAACGAGCTTTATCCGGAGAACACCGCCCCCGACAACGTCGATGATCTGCTGATCTACGTGGAAATCGTTGAAATCGACGGAGAAGGAAGCACACTCGGTCAAGCGGGAACGGCTGTGTGGCGCATTCCGTCCGCCTTGCCGCTCGCATCCTTCATAGAGCTTGACGAGGACGACCTGGATACATTGTCCGACCGATTGCTGGCAGCCCTTATGCAGCACGAGATGGGTCACACTTTGGGATACGGCGTTGGACTCTGGGATGATCACAATCTGCTGCAGAACCCGTCCCTCGATGCGTATTCCAATCGCATTGTTCCCGCGCCCGATACGCATTTCTCAGGCGCAAACGCGATTGCGGCCTTCAACGCCGCGGGAGGGGCGAGCTACACGGGCGCGAAGGTGCCGGTGGAGAACAGGCTTGGGGGAGCGAGCAGCCAGGACGCTCACTGGCGTGAGTCCATCCTCGACGAGGAACTCATGACGCCCAGGATCAGCGATCGCGTTGCGCAACCGCTGAGCGCGATCACGATTCAGGCGATGGCCGATATAGGCTACCGCGTCGACGTCACGCAGGCCGACGCCTACGTCGTGCCCGACGCATCTACGCGACTCGCCCGGGAGACCGCGGGGGATTCGGTTCCGATCAGCTGTGCGATCGTAACCCGCCCCGGCGCCGGGCCGGATCGGCCTGAACCCATTGTCCTTCAGGTGAAGCCGGCAGGTAACTGATGTTACACACTGGCGCAATTTATGGAATATGCCAATATGAAACACTGCGTTAAAATTTTCCCACTCGCGTTCGGCATCGCCAGCGTATTGAGCCTTTTGCTCTTGATTTTCCCGTGGTCTCTTTTTTCGCAAAATAGCAGCCCGCCTTCCCCGGACTTCAATGGCAATGGGATTGTGGATATCCCCGACTTCTTACTCTTTGTCGATGCGTTTGGGTCTCAGGAAGGCCGGGAGAGGTATGATTCGAAATACGATCTGGATGGTAATAGCGAGATTGGGTTTGCCGATTTTCTGCTCTTCGTCGATAATTTTGGCAAAGTGGTGAAACGCCTGCCGCCCGCCTGCATGCCAACTTCCGATAGTCTGCACCCCAAGGTGACCCTGTCGGATAGAACTGGGCAATACCAGCTAACACTCGTAGAGGTCGTCAACGGCACTGACGCCCGCTCCGCGCAGGGCACGCTTACCTTGCGCTCTCAGCCATCGGGACTCGACTCGCTGGGCAGTGCAGAGACGCCGCTGTACGGATTTACAAATGTGAATCTCCGCGCAGTCGGTGCTTACGAAGTCGGCGATCCCGATAGTGAAGACCCACAGGCACCGGGCGTTCTCGTACTCGAAAGCAGCCGAACCGGCGCTCGCCGCATATTGTTGCGTCTCGGCGCAGACGCCAATCGTCGAGACGACATGCTCTTCGACGGAGCCTATACAGTACTGGAAGTGCATGAAATTGCCGCCGACGGCTTTGCAGGCAACTGGCGCAGCGGCGCGCGATCATCGCGCAGCGAAGGCTACTTCTGCGCCAAGCGGGTTTATAAGAAAAACGGGACGCGTGTCGCGCCCAGGATCGACTGAGATATCCCCTTGTTTTAGTCGTTTCGCGACTGAATGTACCCCGCGCTATCCGAAGGAAATCGCCGTTATCCCATGGAACGCCTTTTCAGATCCCGCATCCTCGCGCCCGGCATCGCCGGCCTCCTGGGCCTGGCGCTCCTGATTTCCCCGTGGTCCCTATCCACGCAGACCCGCGGCCGTTTTTCCCTCGCCCTGGACCTGGATGACTCCGAAGGCGACCAGGCCGTATCCTCGCGCGACGTCTCTCCCGGTCAGGTCGTTCCCATTCAGATTTTCGGCAGTGATATTCAAGGTGCGAGCAGTCTTTCCGTGCGCTTTGAATACGATTCGACCCAGGTGGTCTACGAGGGATTCGACGCGGGCGGCGTGTTGCCCGATGCCCAAGCGCTTGCAGAGCAGGACTCCACCTCTGTCCGGATCGACGTTGCGTCCCCGGGCGGACCGGCATCCGTAAACGCCGGTTTGGTCGGCACGGCGCGTTTTCGCGCCACGGATGCGTTTTCAGAGACGGAGATCCGGCTGGTGCGCGCCGAACTTGCCCGGGGTGGGCAGTCAGAGGTGGCATCCCCTGCCCTCGGCGTCGCCCTGCAGCTCGCCGCGCCCCCGTCCCCCGACTTCGACGGCAACGGGCGTGTGGACTTTGCGGACTTCGTGCTGTTCGCAGGCGCGTTCGGATACCGGGAGGGTGATGAGAAGTATGAGGCAAGATACGACCTGAACGGCGACGGCGGCATCGCGTTCGACGACTTCGTGATCTTCGCCAACAGCTTTGGCAACACAGTGAACCGCGCGCCGGTGTTCACGTCAACGGTGACCCGTTCCGTGGTCGAGAACAGTCCGGCGGGAGAGCCGATCGGCTCTCCCATCACTGCCGCCGATGCCGACGGCAATCCCCTCTCCTACCGCCTGCGCGGCGCGGACGCGGACAGCTTCACCTTTGACGCGGGCACGGGGCAGCTTCGCACAAGGGAAGGGATCGCCTACGACCACGAAGCGAAGAACAGATACTCCGTAACTGTTCGTGTCAGCGACGGTGAGGGGGGCCGCACCATCGTTGTGGTGGGCATCGCCGTCACCGACGCCGACGAACCGCCTTCCACGCCGCCGTCGGGTGTGGTCGTCGCACCCGGCGACAGCGCGTTGACGGTCCGTTGGGATGCGGCCCATGACGAAGCCGGCAAACCCCCGGTGAGCGGCTACGAGGTGGCGCACCTGCCTGCCGAGCAGGACTCGGCGCAGGCAGGTCGGCCCGGTGAGAACGGGGAATGGCGAGAAGGACGGATCCTGAGCAGTCGTATGGATACCAGCCTCACCCTCACCGGTCTGACCAACGACCAGGCGTATCAGGTGCGCGTGCGCACCCTCAACGACGAGGGCACCGGTCAATGGTCAACGCCGGTCTCCGGCACGCCCACCGGTGGACCGGAGGTGGCCGGCGTCATCCCCGACCAGGACCTGATCGTGGGCGGCGGCGATGTTCTTCTGAACGTGGCAAACGCGTTCACCAGACCCGCACAGGGGACCCTGACCTACACGGCGGCATCGTCGGACGAAGCCATCGCCACGGTCACGGTCTCGGACTCCATCGCAACGGTGCGCCCCGTGGCCGCGGGCCGCGCAACCATCACCGCGACCGCGGGCGACGTCTACGGCAACACCGCGCAGACGACCTTCGCCGTCGTCGTTGTCCCGCGCCCGCCGAGGCCGCCCACCACCAATCAGGCCCCCACGTTCAACGAGGGTGCGAGCACCACCCGCAGCGTGGCCGAGAACACCCGGGCGAACCGGAACATCCAGCACCCGGTCCGCGCCACGGACGACGACGGACACCGCCTGACCTACCGCCTCACAGGCACCGACGAGGCCAGCTTCGCCGTCGACACGGGAAGCGGGCAGTTGCGCACCCGGTCCGGGGTGGCCTACGACTACGAGACGAAAGTCAGCTATTCGGTGACGGTGGAAGCCGACGACCGCAACGGGGGCATCGCCGCCATCGAGGTGACGGTACACGTGGCCGACGTCGACGAACCCCCCGAGGCACCGGACAGGCCCCGGGTCGAGGCAGCTTCGTCCATCAGCCTGACCGTGACCTGGGACGAGCCGGAGAACACCGGGCCGGCCATTACCGACTACGACGTCCAATACAAGGCGAGTGGGGGCGCGTTCACCGACTGGGACCACCGTGGCACGGCACCGACCACGACCATCACCGGCTTGACCTCCAACACCGATTATGAGGTGCAGGTACTGGCGCGCAACGACGAAGGCGACAGCCCCTGGTCGCCATCGGGCGTGGGGACGACACGTGGTCCGCTCATCAGCGTCTGCGATCGCGTCCCACCGATACGCGACGCGATCGTGAACGCGATTCCCGGCATAGATGCTTGTGGAGACGTGACGGCAAGCCATCTGGCCGCGATTGCTTCCCTGGACGTGAGGCGCAAGGATGCAAGGGGACTGGACGCCGGCGACTTTTCCGGCCTGACGGGCATGGAGAACCTCGTGTTGGAGCACGTCGACATAAGGGTGTTGCCCAACGGCGTCTTTTCCGGCTTGAACTCGTTGAAAAAGATCAAGATATACGATGGCTTTCTGAGCGAATTGAACGCCGGTATCTTTGCCGGCCTGCCCGCGCTCGAAAGCCTCGACTTGCGCGCCAACTTCCTGACCACCCTGCCCGCAGGCGTATTTTCCAGGCTGTCGCGCCTGAAGTCGATCTCCCTGTGGGGCAACAGGCTGGGTTCCCTGGATGCCCGTGCCTTTTCGGGGCTGCCCGTGCTGGAGGTACTCTCTCTGAGCGGGAATCGATTGAGCACTTTGCCGAAGGACCTGTTTTCCGGTCTGCCGGCGCTGAAACGGCTGTATTTGGGATACAATCAATTCAGCACCCTGCCGGAGGACTTGCTCTCCAGGCTGAAAAAGCTGGAGCTGCTCGACCTGAGCCACAACCAGTTCAGCACCCTGCCGACAGGCATTTTTTCCGGATTGGAAGCCTTGAGACAGCTTTATCTGGAAGGCAATCCCGTCGACCCCCTGCCCATTGCAGTGTCGCTGCAACGGGCCGGAGCGTCCCGGTTCATGGCCAAAGCGCACACCGGCGCGCCCTTTGATATCGTGTTGTAGATCCGTATCGCGAACGGCACCATTGACGGTGGGACAAGCAGCATCACGATCCATCGAGGCCGGGTCGAAAGCGATGTCTTCAGGGTATCTCGCACCCTCGGAACAACCTCGGCCGTTAGCGTTGATATCGAACAGTTGCCCCCACCGCATACATTGCATACCGGCTATACCCTGGTCAAATCCGGCGACTTTCCGCTGGTCGTCCTGGAATGAACCGCCCCCGACCCACCTGGCGCGATCACGATCCAGTCGCTGCCCGACCTGGGCTACACCGTGGACGTCACCCAGGCCGACGCATACACGGCGCCCCCTCCTTCTTCCAAGATTGCAAGAGCGTCTGAACAGCTGATCCTGCTCGACTGCGTCGTAACGCACCCCCATGGCGTGGCCGACGAACCCGAGCCGATCATCCCGAATCTCCGTAGGGCCTCGGAGAGAGAATGAGCCGCCTGTATCCCGGAAGCCGTCTCGAAATTCCAGGTTCGATCCTTCAACCTGTTGCGCCTCAGGCATGCACGAGGGCGCCGCCGGAAACCGCAATCCGGGACTCCGGGTCGGTGAAGTTGCGCTGTCTTTTTGCTTAGGGTTCCTTGGAAGGAGGTTTTAGCTTTCTCGCGGGACGCTTGCGACGCCTTCGCTTCTTCAATTTTTCTTCGACATGAGTGAACGCAAAATCGTTCAAAAGACGAACGCGCCCGCCACGATCGAAACGTTACGGACGGATCTCGGTGCGCTCGGCGTCAGATCGGGGATGGTCTTGTTGGTTCATTCGTCCCTGGGTTCGACAGGATGGGTGTGCGGAGGGTCCGTGGCGGTCATCATGGCCCTCCAGAACGTCCTGGGCTCCACCGGAACGCTTGTGATGCCCGCCCACTCAACCGACCTGACCGAACCGGGCAAGTGGGAAAATCCCCCCGTGCCGGCGTCATGGTGGCCGGTCATACGAGAGACCATGCCGGCCTTCGACGTGGACCTTACGCCCACGCGTTCCATGGGTATGATCGCAGAGACATTCCGCAAGCAGAGAGGCGTTCTCCGCAGCGCACATCCGCACTACTCGTTTTGTGCGCGCGGGCCTCGAGCGTCGCGCATCATAAGCGATCATTCATTGGACTTTGCCCTGGGCAAGCATTCGCCGCTCGCCAGAATCTACGATTTGCACGGTTTTGTTCTTCTTCTCGGTGTGCGTCATGCACGCAATACGTCCATGCACCTTGCGGAATATCGTGCGACTTTCCCGGCCAAACGCGCCGTCCGGGAGGGCGCGCCGGTCTCTACGTCGGGTGCGAGGAGATGGACCTCCTTTGAAGACATCAACCTGGACAGCTCGGATTTCGATCGCATCGGTGAGGACTTTCTGCGATCGGACGCGGGAAAGGCCGTCCGCCGCGGCCGGGTGGGTCTTGCAGACTGCCAGCTCATGCCGCAACGGGACGTCGTGGACTTTGCGACCGGTTGGCTCGAAGAGCATAGATCGCAATAAACCTGTTCGTGTCCGGCAAAAACCCGGGGTTCGCAAACCGGCGAAACGTTACGCGCAAGCGACCGGGTAGGATAGGGCGCGCACGGAGAGACTGAGATGAATACGAAAGATGATAGACCGATCGGACGAAAATCCTATGAGAGCTGGGCGGAACGCTATGCCGCGGCCGTAGACTCCAAACCCCATAACGTGCACTGCGAACGGCCCGCTATGCTGTCGTTGCTTCCGGACGTGAAGGGCAGGGACGTGCTTGACGCCGGATGCGGTCCGGGTTGGTATGCTGAGCTTTTGGCGGCCGGTGGAGCCAACGTTACGGCCATCGACGTGACGCCGAAGATGGTGGAAATCGCGAAGGAGAGGCTGGGCACGTCCGCAGATGTCTACGAAGCGGATCTGAGTCAACCGCTCGACTTTCTGGAGGATGAATCATTCGACTGCGTCGTCTGCTCTCTCACGCTACACTACATTGAAGATTGGGGAGCCGTCTTCAGGGAAATCTACCGCATTCTCCGGGAATCGGGACATTTGGTGTTTTCCACGCACCATCCCTTCAACCCCTCGGTATTGGAACAGGGCAAGTATTTTGAGACAGAGCTGGTCGAAGACGTATGGGGCAGTTTCGGAACGCCCAAAGTCAAGGTGCAGTTTTTTAATCGTCCCCTGAGTGAGATGATCCTGCCTTTACACCCCGCGGGTTTTCTTGTCGAAAAGATGATCGAGCCCCGCCCTGCTGAAGCATGCAAGGAACAGTATCCCGCGTTTTATGAACGATTGTCACGACATCCTTGGTTTCTTTGTGTTCGAGCAAAAAAAATGAAGGCGTGAGGATATACGGGCAATCGCGAGCGAAACAGGACGTTCCGGGATTCAGGCCGCCGTGGATCCGCAACCTGTCAGAGAGAAGCGCCAATGAGCTCACATCGGGGACTCCTTCATCACATGAACATTGTCGTCTCGAACATGGCGCGCTCAGCTCCGTTCTACACGGCGATGTTTCGGCATCTCGGTTACGAATTGGGCGGAGAGGACGCGCAACATCAGGATTGGGGCAGGCGGGACCTGGACACGCCGCACGAAATCAGCATCTGGCAGGTGGATGAGAGAGACGCGGACGTGCCCCACGTGCGGGGCGCCGTCGGACACCACGATCACGTGGCCTTCTGCGCCTCGAGCCGGGACGACGTGGATCGCTTCTACCGAGAGGTCCTGGTTCCGTTGGAGAAGCAGGGCCATTGCGTCGTGGAGGACCCACCCTGCGACTGCCCCGAGTACGCTGAGGGATATTATGCGACGTTCTTCTTCGACCCGGATGGTCTGAAGTACGAATTCGTCATCAACCCGCATTTTCTGAAGCCCAAGTCCGAGCGGGAAGGCAGCCGCTCGACAAGATAGCGACCAGACAAGACGACGCTGAGTCATCGCCTTGGCTCGACGGCGCGGTTTGCGCCGCATCGCGGGGTTCCCAAATCGGCATACTGTCAAAAAACACAGGAAAGGACACCACGCCCGACAAGGGAGGGACATCATGACGTACGCGGGGTTTTGGAAAAGAGTGGCGGCGGCACTGATCGATAGTCTGATCACCACTGCCATCGGCATGATGGCGGGCTTCATTCTTGGACGCCCTCATGGCGCCGAAGCAGAATTGGAGCCCCTTGCGGTCGTCGTAAGCTTATTGGTCGGCTGGATCTATTTTGCATCTTTCGAGTCATCGAACAAGCAGGCGACACCGGGCAAAATGGCGCTTGGGATAAAGGTCACCGACCTCGATGGAACTCGCATCGGCTTCGGGAAGGCTTCGGGACGACATTTCAGCAAGTTTGTCTCTGCACTGATCATTTTCATCGGCTTTCTCATGGTCGCATTCACGAAGAGAAAACAGGGGCTGCACGACATCATGGCGGGTTGCCTGGTCATAAACAAGGAAGCCCGTCAGAGCGATATGAGTTATTAACCTGAATATTTGCTGAAAATTTCCATCATTTTATGAAGAACAATCAGTGATCCAATTTGAGTAAAAAAACTTTGTCCTGGTGCAAAAAACTGGAAAGCCCAGTATTTACGCAGATTGTTCAGATTTCACGAGTGATTCGGGCCAGATGTCATCGCGGCCGTGGCGTTTCGGCTCCCTAGCTGCTTTGGCGTTTCTTCTCCCCAGGGGTCCGGGCCCTCTGTGGGACGGGGTCAGGTGCGGGGGCGGATGTGGGGGCGAATGGAAATTCGCGGCGTGGGGGCGGGTCCCGCAGCGGGCATAAGGCGGGGGGAGGAGTTCATTCCTTTCGCGGCGCCAATACTTTCCAGTGAGGCTGAGTCGCCACGGCCCGAGCCCCCCCGGCGTTTGAGGGGCCTGCCTGACGATATCGTTGACACCCTACCCCCAGGCTCGGGCACTCGACACGAACGGGGCCGGGTTTGAAGTGAGAAGTGAGAGTCGCAGGAATTGCGACAAGTGGAGAAGCCCCGTGTCCCTGAGTGCCCGATGAGCGAGATGCTCAGCTGATCATCACCGAATCGACAATACACAAGGTCTTAATCGCGTGTGCCACGGGCGGCTCGCCCGCCCGTGAAAAATTCATTGCTCCAAGTATGACAAAATTCGCTCGTCATTTCCCACCGGCAGCAAGCTGCCGGTGCCACACCGGAGTGACCAGGGAGCGCACGATACGGTTGACACGATACGCCCCTGTCATACGCGGAAATGATGTCAACGATTTACCGCTCCCGGTATGAAGTGACGAGATCGACCGAGCGCCGCCCGGCTTGAGCGGAGGGACCGTATGCGCTTCAATGGAATCTGTATCGTATCGCCCGACGTTCGACGGTTGGCGGATTTCTATGAGCAAATCCTCGGCGTCGAGGGAACAGAAGACACGGCATTCGTAAGCCTTGGCACGGAAGGCGCAGCGCTCTCGATATTCCATGAGAAGGGTATGGAGAACATGGCAGCCGGGAGCCTGCAGGGCGCGGGGCGTGGCGGCTATACGATCGAGTTTGAAGTGGACGACGTAGATCGGCACTACGGCCGGCTCCAGGCCATGCAGGTGCCTGTCGTCAAACCTCCGACGACTCAGACGTGGGGCCGCCGGTCCGTCTGGTTTCGGGACCCGGACGGAAACATCGTGAACTTCTACGCCAACGTGCCGCCTGGCCAAAAGACCCGTCAGGGTCAATCCACGATTCGTCGGTAAGGCGGCTGCAAGAGGCGAACACCGTGCCCTGGCTGCGGCGCGGATGGCATGACCATGGACGACCTGACAGACATACGCGAGTTTTACAACGCCGTCTGGGACGCGGAGGCAAACAGGTTGGAGTACCACCAACTCGAAGCCGATATCATCTGGCGCTACTTGAATCTGTACCTGCCGCCTCACGGCAGGCTCCTCGAGGTTGGTTTCGGCACGGGGTCTTACACCTTTCCTCTGGCAGCGCGAGGCTACCGGATCACGGCTGTTGACCTTGCCGACGAGTGCGTGACCCGATGCAGGGCGAAGGCGAAAACGCTTGACCTTTCTGATCAGATTGATTTCCGGACCGGCGACGCGCGCAAGCTGGACGGGATTCCGCGTGGCAAGTTCGAGGTGGCTCTCCTTATGGGTCCTCTGTACCATCTCGTGCTTGAAACCGACCGTACGGCAGCCCTGCGATCAGCCTATGCCTGCCTGAAACCGGGGGGAGTGATCTTCTCTGCCCTGGTTTCCAGATTCGGTAATTTTGGGAACCTCATCAAGAAAGACCCTTCGTGGATCGAGAACCGGGAAGAGGTTCGGTCGCTGGTCAGACACGGCCACCGCCCGGCTGATGCTCCGAGGGGTGGCTTCCGAGGCTATTTTGTCCGGCTGGACGAGATCGCCCCCCTGCACGAGCGTGCGGGATTCCGCACCCTCAGGATTGCAGGTATCGAGCCGGCGATCTCCGCGGACGACGAGAGCTACAACGCACTTGAAGGGAGACAAAGAGACCTTTGGTTGGATCTGCTATTCGAAATCAGTGCAGAAAAAAGCATGGTGGCTTCGTCCAGACACATCCTCTACGTGGGGCAAAGGCCGAATGATTGAGGCTCGATCACGGCAGCACGATCGTTGGGCGCCACTATGGAAGCCTTTATGAACTTGATATGGGGAACGTCGGATGAACCGCACCGCACACGTACGGGAGGATCCAAATGCAGGTGATTCAGGCAGACTACACGACGCAGGTCCTCAAGCTCCAGCTGCCGGGTGATCCACGTCACTGGGGAAAGCTCTCCGCCAGAGTGAAGGTCACGCAGCCCAGCGGGTACGCGTTGGAGATGGACGGCGACCTTCAGGTCGACGGAAAACGCGCCGAAGTGAGGATGCGGTACCCGTTGATGGATGACGGTGCCTGGGAACAGATCGAGGGACGCGCATCCTCCCTGCACTACGAGATGGGGGTCACGACCTTTGAAGTTTCGATCCTGAACGACGGATCATCCATCGTCACCGAGTCCGCCGACCTGGATCAGGATGCGTTCTACGCCAACAGTGGAAAGGGACGGCTTCGGCACGACTTTCCACCCGGTTTTATCGAATGCGCACCCCTCAGGCCGGTCTGCGTCGACTACGATGAAATCCCGCTCACGATCCGGCTCAAGACGGAGCGGGTCCCTGCGTGCCGGGTCCGCATCGACGTGACGGAACGGAAGGGGTCGGAATCCCTCGTGGAGCCGGTCGACCTGGACCTGACCGAAGCGCGTCAGACCCTCACGTTCAACCACGCCGGCTGGGACCGCGGCGAGTACTGGATCCGCATCCGGCTCCTGGAGGACGGCCGGCCGTTCGGACCCTGCATGGTCCGCAAATTCTGGAAGGAAGTCATCGGGCCCGATGTGCAACCCGAGCCGCCGCTCCGGTTGGGACAGTCCCTCCAATACATGGTCGACGACTGGCTGTTCGAGGCGTCCGAAGGGATCGATTTCTGGCCGATGAGCTACGATCCTGGCCAAAACGGGCCCGCGATCGTCAAGGACAAACCCTGGGAGTTCGAGATGATGTGGACGACGTCGACGGCGTTCGATGAATCGGAAGGCCTGTTCAAGATGGAATACGGCTTCGAACGAGCCATGTACCGCCCCCACGCCTTTCGCAAGGCCTTTGGATGGCACGTCCTGGCGGATGATCTCGCAAGCAGCGAGGACGAAACCGGTTCCGAAGCGCCGTCCGGAGACTGGATTCAGGGCGATGAAGCACTCCCGATCACCCTACGCCGGACGTCAGCCTCCGGTGAAAAGACAGATCCGCTCGGCACCGGATACGGAAAGCTCCTTCGAAGGTTGCTCGACGCCGGAACATCGGTCAAGGAGTTCGACTACGACGGGACGCCGTTCGATCACGGCTATGCCATCCTCAACGACCCGAGGCCGGAGGCGGAGCGCAACACGGATCATCTGATGCTCGCCGTTCCCGGTGTGCTGCCGGGCGGCCGCCTCCCCCCTCCCGAAGGGATCGACGAATCCGCGGCCCAGGTCTTCGAGCTCTACCCGGAAGACCTGCAGCGCCCTCATTACGTCTGCCTGGCCACTTCGAAAGACGGGATCCACTGGGAGAAACCGGAATTGGGAAGGGTTGAGTTCCACGGCTCGAAGGCCAACAACATCCTGGGAACGTTCGAGGATCTGACCCGGACGGAACCTCCGAAAGACGTCACCTCGGCCATGACGCTCGGCGTGAACACGTCGAACTACAGGTTCGGTGTCTACGATCCCGAGAGGGACGGGCCGGTGGACATGGACAGGGTCTTCATGGGCTTCATCGCGGGCGGCCACAACCCGAAGGTCGATTTTGCCTGGCCGGACGACTTCGAGGCCTCCAGGGAGACGCTGGGATTCAGGCCGGTAGCGGAAAGCTACTATCCGATGGTCTACAAAGGGGACAACGAATACCAGTTCCTGAGCAACAGACCCCTCATCCATCTCGGGCCCGGAATGGACCTGATGCACAGCAGCGAGACCATTCGCCATCAAGTGGAGCTCCGGGACAAGTCGACCGTCTTCTGGTACTACCGTCCGAACTCTCCGCCGTACCCGCCTCAGTGCATGCCGTGGGACAACCACCAGGGGCCGCTCCGCCACCTCGCGGTCATCTGGACCGACGACGGAATCCATTTCCATAAACGGTTCTGCGTGGGCACCGATGAGTTCGACCCCCTGGGGATGCAGTTCTACAACATGGGGATGATCGTCGACCTGCCGGCCGCCGAGCAAGGGCGCTCCGTGCTCAGCACGACCGCGACCGCGGGCGTTGCCGTCGACAGCGGCGAAGTCTACGTCGCCGAGCTCAGGAGCTATCCGACCGATCACCTCATTCAGTACCCGGAGCTCATGTGGTCGCGGGACCTCCTTCACTGGCACCGCTTCACCCATCGCCGGGCCCCGCTGGTGAAGCCCGGCGAGGAGAACAGCGATTTCCCCTATATCATGTACTTCCAGTCACGGAGTTATCTGCCCGCCAAGGACGATGAAGGCAATGACGTCTGGCTGCTCCGAAACGAGGCCAGAAACGCCCACCACAATCACACCACGGCGACCCGGTATCCGACACTGGCAGCGTTCCAGGCCCGGTTCCCCCACTACAGCGAGACGCCCTTCTTCGTCAGCTGGGAAAACCTGTGGCGACACGGAATGTCCAACTGCTCTTTTCCCATGTTTACCCGCATCCGACCCGGACGACTGGCCTACGCGGCGCCGCTGGACGTTGCCGGTGAGCTCACCACCCACCCGATCCGGTTTGACGGCACCGATCTCCTCGTCAACGCCCAGGTCGAATCGGGCGGGCGGATTCGCGTGGAGCTTCAGGACGAGGACGGCACGCCCGTCAGGGGATACACGCTCGAGGACTCCGATCCGTTCTTCGGAGACGAGGTTGACCACAAACCGTCTTGGAGCGGCCGCCGACTCTCCGAACACTCCGGCCGCGTCCTGAAATTCAGACTCGCCCTCGAAAAGGCCAGGCTGTTCACGCTTCAAATCCGTTAGATCTGAAGATTTCGTGAGTCGTCGTTCGGGGATCCTCGGTCTCCCTGGGCCCACGGGAGCCGAAGGGAGGTTCGTCATCATGTCCGAACCAAAGAAATCGAATGTCGACAAGGCTCTGGTCGTTCGGGGGTTGCGATCGCTGGGTTTGAAACAGGGCGACGTGGTGATGGTGCACGCATCTTTGAGCAGTCTCGGCCACGTGGAAGGCGGAGCCGGCGCGGTGATCGATGCGCTGTTGGAAACGGTGGGCGAGACCGGGACACTGCTCATGCCGTCCCACACGGACGTCCGATCGTCGAACAGGGCGGGCTACGACCCCGGGACGACGCCGGTCCGAAAAAACATCGGCCTCATCCCCGACACGTTCTGGCGCCGGCCGGACGTGCTGAGGGGCGCCCATCCGCCTCGTCATCCGTGGGCGGCCAAGGGGCGGCTGGCGGTCGGATTGATTCGGCTGAGCGAAAGTTCCGCCATCGGCGCGCACCACGTGGCCGGCATTCTCAACGCGTTGGCGGCGCTGGATGGCTATATCATGATGATCGGGTGCGGCAATGACAACAACACGAGCATCCACACGGCCCAGGTGGCCGCTTACAACGCCGTGGAGGGTGCCAACGCGCAGCGGGCGGAGTTCCTGAAGGTGGAAGAGCGCGACAAGGTGGACCCGCCGATGCTGGAGGCGGGCACCGTGCGCATGGGTCCGATCGGCGACGCCAGGATTCGGCTGATGGAATCTCGGGGTCTGTTCGACGCCGTCCGGATGCTGTATGAAACGGAATACCGCGGGAAGCTCATCGAGGTGCAGGATTACCGGGACGACCCGGACTACCCCAGCCGAGCGGAGCGTGAGGCGATGATCGAGGAATTGAAGGGTCAGGCGGCTGCCGCGCTGTCGAGGTGAGTCCGGCTCTGCCTCGCCGGCGGTCACGAAGGCGTCCGGGTTCGAAGAGAGAGTCGCAGGAGTTGCGACAAGTGCAAAGACCCCGCGTCCCTGAGTGCCCAATCAGCGAGATGTTCAGCCGATCATAACCCAATGGTCTCGCGGGTGTATCGAAGGGCGCGGGAAAGCCTGTCAGGTGAACCGCGTCTCTCGATACACCCCTCGCCTCTGGGCCCGGGCAGTCGACACGAACGGGGCGACCAACGAGAGCACGATACGGATGGAAAGGCAGGAAGTCGAATCAATGCAACGCCTCAATGAGATGGAAATCACTATAGAGGAGAAGAACGTGTTTCGAGAGGCTATCGGTCTATTCGTGCCTGAGCCGAGGGCGAAACTCTACATTCCGAAGAACAGGGGTCTGAATGAGTATGTGAACGGTCTGCTCAGGGAAATCGGCGTCCGCGACACAGGCAAGTTCGATCGGACCGACCAGAGCGAGGGGCTCCTTGACATCGTGTCAGCCCGGGGAGAGGATGTGCCCCAACGCGTGGATGATTGCATCCAACGTGGCGAAGTGGCGTACGGTCTAACCGGAGACGACCTGTTCGACGAGTACATGTTGGGCGCGGGCAGCGCTCCGCTTGGGGTCCTCAATACCTATGACTGGTTCGATCCAAGTGCTCAGTTCAATCGGCCCGCCCTCTGTCTGTTGAATCGCGAAGGGCAGATGCCAGATGCGCCCCTGACGGTGTCCATTGCCGTAAACAAGAAGTATGAACGGTCGTCGCGTCAGTACCTGTCGCAACGATTCCGATCCGGAGATCTTCAATTCAGCGTCGTTGCATACACGGGTGACACTGAGCATACGGTCGCGGAAGGCACCCACGACTGGTGTATCGAGGTCGTGTATCGGGGAGACGAATCACCCGATAGCGCAATGTCCAGAGCAGGCCTGAAAGTGGCCGAAGTCGTGCGGTTCAGCGACATCTCATTGATCGGGCGGAAAATACTCAATCCGTGGGAGGAGGAGTACCGCCGGATTGCTGCCGTCGCCAAAGCCCCGACAGGCTCGTCTACGTCAAAGCTTTTGGGGGACAAAAACGAGATCTGCAAGAAGGTGGGTGAGGAATCGGCCGAGTTTGTGAGGGCGCTGACCCAGGAGGCGGGAGTCCCGGAGGAATTCAGCGGCGTTGTGTATGCCTTGATGGTCGGAGCGGCAAAACTGCACGTCCCCTGGCCGGAGATCGAGGCGGATTTGAAATCCCGGTGGAAATGACCGGCCTGTGTATAGGCCAGCGCGGTCGTTGACAGCACACGATCATCGCATAGACACACCTATGATTCATAGGTGAATTATTCACGAAGACCCTGATACAGTAAATTGATGATGGTTGCGCGTGGGGGTTATCACTCGATCGCCTTTGCGCCCCCCGAAGCGTTGCGAGGCCGGTTCGGCGACACATCCCGCGTGGCTTTTCGGACGGCGCTCGATGTCAGCATGTTTTCTTTTCTGAAGATGAGTCGATCTGCCTCCGCATCGATGGTTGAGGGTGGATCGATCCTCACGCTGACCTTCCTGGCCTCGCAGAGGGTGTTCTCCCACTACAACGTCATGGGAACCGCGAAGGCCGCGCTCGAGCACGCCGTCAGGCAGCTGGCTTTCGAATTGGGGCCCGGAAACATCAGGGTGAACGCCATTTCAGCCGGACCGATCAGCACGGCGTCCGCCCGAGGTGTGAAGGGATTCGGAGGATTTCATCACGCCTACGCAGAGAACGCGCCCCTGCGCAGAAACGTGAGTCAGGAGGAAGTCGGGAAGGCTGCGCTCTTCCTCCTGAGCGACCTTTCGAGTGGCGTCACCGGGGAGGTGCTTCAGGTGGATGGAGGATACCACGTCCTGGGTGCGCCTCACGGCGATATTGCGGCGGCAGACGAGCGTCCGAAGTCGGGAGAGATTCGGGTCTCGGAAGTCAGGTAGGCTGCTTCACATCGGCCATGGCCTGTTCGATCGTTTTCGCGTCTACACCGTGGTTCTGCAGACTTTCGACGAATCGGTCGAGTTCAGGGTGATCTTGCAGTCGCGCAAGATCCTGACGGAGACCTTGGCCTGTGTAGACTCGCATGAGCGGCTGGTATCCGGAGAATCCCAATTGAGGGGCGATTCGCTTGAGATCTTCAATGACGTCCTCCGGCATGCGAATGCTCACAGGGATCATCGGCCGATTCCTGGTGAGTCGCATCTTCAACTCATCGCGCTTCATAGCTCTTCCTCTCGTGAAGCCGGACCCCTGTGTCCATGACTCGAACCTGCGGTGACGTATATACATTGTCAATATAAAAAATGCGCCGACGTCCAACAAACGCCCCCGCGGACGACTACCACCCGAAACTGGCACGGCTGAAGCTGTGGTACGTATGGCACCTCGTCACTCACGAAGGCGTGGCGTTCGACGAGGCCATCAACCAACGGGTCCGCCTTCATTGGTACTTCGGGTCGCCCGAAGCCTGCCTGGCGCCGCCGGAATGGTTCGCGGTTGTCGGGGAGTTGCGAGCGCTGTTCCGTAGACACGATGACGCCGAGGGTTGGGAACAGGCCTCTTTTTCGGTCATAGCGTCCGAAGTCAACGAAAGAGTGAAACGCGAGTCTGCCTATTTGCCCGGCTTTTGCGGTTGCCGAGATCGCTCCCGGCTCGGGGCCCGCCACCACGGGTGCGTCTGGGAGGGTGAGGCGGACGCCCTTCATTCGGGCTGTTTCTGGGTGGAGCGAAACGCAATCGGAGCCACCCTTGCACTGCACTTTGCGAACGTCGTCGCACCGGAGTCGCCGTTCGATGACACGACCGCCCTGGCCGCGTCATTGCTCCGACTGATCAAACGATTTGAGACCCGTTCCAATTGGGCCCGATGTGCGTCGTGGTTGAATTCCCTCGATGTTTTTCTGGAGCTGTTTCCACGGGCGTGGCGGACGAGCGCGACGGGCGTGGCCTTCGACAATCATTCGAAGTGGTGGGGGCAATTTCGCGATCGTAGCGACGCCTTCAATGAAGCAAACGCTTCCCGATTTCGCCGGACGGGACATTTCCCATACAGGTGTCTTCTTTGCCAATCGACGCTCAGAGGGCTGATCGCCCATCTCGAGCAACGATCAGGCGAGGGTTCACGTTCAAGACCGGGGGTGACAGGACCATGAACGTCCGCGGCGCCGATTTTCTTGTCAGCTACGTCGACAACTTGGAAATGGCCGTCGAGTTCTATCAGGATACGCTTGGGCTGAGGCTCAACCTTTACAAACCTGATTGGAACTGGGCTGAGTTCGACATTCCTCCCACAACGCTCGTTCTGTTCGGAATCTATGACGGGGCGCCCCTTCCGGCGGCAAAGGTGGAAGCGCGGTCGCTCTCGCCGTGGATGACTTCGAGCATGCACTCGCCGAGTTGAAGGCGAAGGGCGTGAACGTCGAGTGGGGGCCAAACGAGCTCTCTGCCTGCCACGTCGCGATGATTTCGGACCCGGCCGGGAACGCTGTTTTCATCCATAGAAGAAAAGACGGAAGCTGGGGTTAGCCGACCCTTCTCGATGCGAATTGGAAGGGACCATCAGCGGAAATGCGAGTCCTTCTGTTGGGTGGCACCGGCCTAACGGGTCCTTTGTTGCACAAAAGCGTCAAAACCGTGGACGCGAGGTCGTCGTTATCATCGCGAAGAGCACGAGAAGCGCCTATGGGTATAACAGTTGATGACACGGCGTATAAGACGGAGGACGTAATGCTCGAAATCTATATGCGTGTCGGTTAGCAAGCGATACGTCGAACCAAAGGTTGGAAATGTGGAGCAGACATTCCTGTCTGCTCATCACCCTCAAACCGGAACCTTTGCATCCTGTGTCCGGGCACGCTACGACTCGCCGCCGTCTCCCCCACTGGAATAAAGACGGTGCGATCTATTGGATCACCTTTCGCCTCGCTGACGCGATCCCCCGGGACCTTCCAGGAAGCGCGTAAGCTGTGGCACAAGCGCCACCCCGAACCGTGGACAGACGCCGAGTGGAAAGAGTACAACCGACGTTTCGATGAAAAGATCGAATCCTGGCTCAATGCCGGCTCTGGTTCCCGTGCCCTGGCGCACATAGATGCCCGTGAAGCGGTCAAGAACTGTCTTTTGCGTTTCGACGGCGAAAGACACCGGCTTCACGCAGCCGTCATCATGCCCACGCATGTTCACCTCCTCATGGAACCCCTGGGAGGCCACAACCTTTCGCGGATTCTGCAGGGCATAAAAGGCGCCTTTGCCCGAGAAATCAACAAACTCACAGGCGTCACCGGGACGTTCTGGCTTGACGAATCCTATGATCACATCGTGCGTAGCGAAAAGCAGTATTGGCGCTTCATCCGCTACATCACGGAAAACCCCACAAAAGACGGACTGCGCAACGACGCGTATTGGCTCTATAAAGGCGGCGCACGCCTTTCTTCTGTCTGCATTCCGGATTCCGGGAAAAGGACAATGTGAAGGGCAGACAGGAATGTCTGCCCCACCTTCACACACCCTTCCTCAACCGCTCGACAAGCCACTGTGCCGGGGTGGAGTTGATTGACTCGCGAATCAAGCAGCTAACCGTGACGATTCATGAATGATTCAGCCTAAGATCGCCTCCCGGCAATCGCCTGCAGGCACTGCGGGGAGATTTACGTGGGTTCCACGGCATCCGAGTCAACGATCAATGGAGAATCGTATTTCGGTGGTCCTCCGGTGTGGCCCACGATGTTCGCTTCACTGATGACCATCGACCTTTCTGGAGAACGCACTATGCTGCCCGAAAATCGAATTCCCGCACATCCTGGCGAGATACTTCAGAGGGAGTTTCTGGATCCGCTCGGCGTCACGCAGGTGGCCCTCGCCAGGCACCTCGGTGTGCCCACGCAACGCATCAATGAGATCGCTCGTGGGAAACGCGGCGTAACGCCGGAGACCGCGTGGCTTTTCGCACAGGCCCTCGACACCAGTCCCGAGTTCTGGCTCAACCTCCAGTCCCTGCACGATCTCGCCAGGACTCAGCCCAAGTCCGGAGTGGGCAAACTTCGCAGGGCGGTGTGAAACTTGCGCGTCTGCGAACAGCTGACCCACGCTGCGTCGCCCGCGCCGCGTTCGGCAAACACCTATAAGTGGTTTCACTGACCGATGACAGGCCGGACCCGAGCGCTTGTGCAACTCAATGTGGCCACGTTGATGTTCGGCTTCGTCGGGCCGCTCGGCAAAGCGCTCTCTCCGGGTCCGCTGCCCATCACGTTCTGGCGGGCCGCCGCCGCGACACTGCTCTTGTTTCTTGTCGGAAGACGCCTGGAAGGACACTCGACGATAAGAAGCAGGAAAGACCTGCTTACCTTTCTGGCCATTGCGGTCTTCATATCGCTCCAGTCGATCCTTTTCTTCAAGTCGGTCCAGGTCTCCACCGTTGCCATCGCCGTCATCACGATCTACACATATCCGATCCTGATGGTTTTTCTGGAGCGCTTCTACTTCGGGGGCAGAATCAGACTTCCGGATGTCGGCAGCGCAATCCTGGTGCTCATCGGGATCTTTTTCATCACCCCGGAAGTCAGCCTCTCCAATACGAAATTTCAAGGTGTCATTCTCGGAATCTCGGCGGGCGTGACGATCCCATTGATCATTCTGACGCGGAAGAAATTCCTCGTCGGCAGATACAACAGCTGGGACATCTCAGCCTACGAGATCGGCCTGGTCGGTCTGATTCTTCTCCCGTTCATGATCCTCGGCGGGAATTTCGCTCACCTGCCAAGCCCGCGCGATATCGTCTACCTTCTGCTCCTGGGACTGTTCGCCACTGGACTGGGAAGAATGTTGCTGGTCGACAGCCAACGACACCTTTCGGGGAAGACCGTGGGATTGACCATCGTTGTCGAGGTGATCTACGGAATCCTGTTTGCCCTGGTGTTCCTTTCAGAGGTTCCGACCCAGGGGGAGATCATAGGCGGTCTGATCATCGTCTGTGTGGTGGTCCTCGAAACGCTGAGGCTCCGCAAGGCACGGGAGCTCACACCCGATACGCCTGGTCGCACCTAGCGACTGAGGTTGCACCCAAATCGCCTCACGGCCGCTCGGGCGCCAAACTCCCGCCAGGCGCATTCACCCCTTCGCCCAACCTGCTCCACGGGGCCAAGAGTGGGCATAACATTAAGAATGCCTTGCGGTTCAACGACGACTACGGAAAAAATCTCTACCCCATCTTCTCAAGTACTATTGGCGCAAGTTTCTTGAAGGCTTCCCAACTATTTTCCAAGGCCCAAACCAATACTTTCCTAACATTCGTTCTATTCGGTTCCCCTTTTGTCAGCTCTTTACGTAGCGCCCGCCCTTGCTTATCAAGTTCGCTCTTTTTTGCCTTCGTTAGACCCTTCGAAGAACGGAGTTCATTCAGGGCTTCATCAAGCTGGTTTATATGTATATTCGCTTCGGCACTGATGTTTATATTCACGACCTGGCCAGGTGGGGAGGCCGTAATCTGCTGGTAGTCCTCACGGGTGACGCTGATGTCAGTGCCTACGATGGTTACCTCAGTAGCGCCCTGCTCCATCAGGTCAGCGATGACTTTAGCTTTCAGCAGCAGTTCGTCTTCGAATTCGGAGCGGCTCACTTCTTACGGGATTTCGGCGGGGTCAACGATCTTCCGGTCCGGGCAGATTCATACTCTACGCCTTTAGGACTTACTTTGGCTATCACTGCAGTTGCCTTCCTCTTTGTAGCGCTCTGCTTGAGCCTGCCCGTGTCCTTGGCAGAAGGGGAGGCCGCGTTGCCCGACCGTGTCGATTTGACTTGCACCTGCCACTTGGTTCCGCTTGGAAACTTTGCAGTCAGATCCGCTGCACCCTTGCTACCTTTAGATGTCTTAACGTTGGCACCTCGGTTCCTCAGAGACTGAGCAACCTTCAGCTCTTTAGATCGGCCGTATTTATACTCATTCTTCGCCACTTCAAACCTCCATTGCGTGACTTAACATTGTTGACGATAGGCGAGAAGTACAGAAGTATACCCAACTCGGCTGTGGAATTCAAGATGCGAGCCATTGGGATCGGCCATCCTGCCGAAGCCTACTTTCCGCGGTTCTTCTCGGACCTGGATCTACGGCGTGAAAAGGAGCGCTGGAAGCAATTCCGGTCTCGGGACGCGGGAAGTCCGGAGTGGTCATCAGTGACGAGATAACGTTACACGAAACCATGCCCTGATTCCACGCCAAGGCTCCGCGTCCTGCGGTGCCCGGAAACGTTCCATACAATTTGTGTTAAAAAATATGTATAGAAAAGGTATAATTTTTATATATATCAGCGCCTTTCAAGTCCGGGTTTCTCTCGAATGATCGACGAGCGCAGGATCCGAGGCGCCGTCCCTCGGTGGCTCGCGCAGGCGGAGCGCCAACAACGCAGGCAAGGAAGTCGGTCGCGGCCGTCTCGCCGACGCGTGTACGGCTTACGGAATGGACCTCGAAGTGTGATTCGCACGGGCCAAAAGCCCGGCGAGGGTGAGCCTCGGATAGCCCTCGGGGGCCGGGGCCGCCATCGAGACCGCGATTGTCTGCGCCTGCGGTGACGTTCAGCCACCCGCCTCCCGGCGCGATGGGTCGCCCGCTGCTCTTGTCTGCTTTGCCTCACACGGCGAGCTCCCTTCGACTAAATCTCTCCCACAGATCTGCTGCAAGATCAACGTAGTTGGCCTCCACGCCGTACCGAGAGAAATACTGGCATAGCCGCTCGACATCACGTGCCAACAGGGAGAGGGCGTTGGGATTCAATACCGGATCGACTGCCTGAGGGAAGTCAATGATCCTGAAATCGTCATCCCAATAGAGGACATTATAAGCTGACAGGTCTCCGTGTACCAGGTCGCGGGCCAGAAAGATCTCAACGTTGTACATCAAGCGGTCGAAAAAGTCCTGGGCCTGGTCTTCTTTGAGGGCAACCTCGTGAAAAAGGGGCGCCGCTCCGTGTTCGTCTCCTATATATTCCATCAAAAGCGCAGTGCTGCCTCTTGCCAGAGGTTCGGGCACACTTGCCCCCATATCGTAAAGTCGCGTCATCGTATCGTACTCGTGTCTTATCCAGGCGCCATCTTCAACAGCTTTGCCTATCCTTGTCTTCTTCTTCAAGGCCCGGAGTTCACGCCTATCGCTTGTGACATGCCGGCCCTCCCGGTACACGGCGTAATTTTTCATGGATCGAAGTCTACGGTGCCGGTATACCTTCGCGGCGACGAATTCGTAACCTGTCTCCGGGCTCGCCCTGCAGCAGTAAACATTGGCCTCCTTGCCACCTTTGGCGCGATACAGGATGTCAGTGAACCATCCATCTTCGTGAAACGCTCCCAAAGCACGCTGGAGCCAGGCGCGTTGGAATTCTGAAGCCTCAAGATCGAAATTCATAAACATTCCCTCTTGCTTGTTTGCGGTGGCGCCCCGACCTGGGGTCAAACCGGCGATTTGGACGGGGTCCCACCGCCCAAGGAACATTGCGCCTGCCCGAGCGGAATCGACGGGATGCTGCGCATCCTTGGCTCGAAGCAAAAAGAAAGGAGGCCGCCCCCTCGGACGACCTCCAACTCTGCCTTTGGCATGAATCAAAGCCTGAATCGTTTGACCCTGTGAATCAGAGTCTACATAAAACCACCCGGGGACGCCGCGATCAGATAAATGAGGTTCATTTCGCATCCCCCTTTCGTGTGAAGAATAACGAGCGGTGCGCGGATCTGTGTCGAGATTACGATAAGCAGGTTCCTAAAGACCGTCAAGGGTTCTTGTGGGTGCCGTTTCTTTTGGTCGGGGCGGCGGGATTTGAACCCACGACCCCCTGCTCCCAAAGCAGGTGCTCTACCGGACTGAGCCACGCCCCGACCAACCGCAGGCGCTGGACTGGATACAGAAGTGCCGAGATCAGGATCTCGTGGAACGTTGACCCCGGCCCCGGCGAAAAAGTAAGCGACTTTGCGAGACCTGTCAACGAAATTTGGGCAGAAAAGCGGTCTCTTTCGCCCTTGCGATCACAGATGCGGCGTATTAGCTTAGCACCTCCTGAAGCTGGGAACCTGCTCCACGAAGAGCATGTCTACCGCATCCCTAGGTGATCCCGAGCAGCGGCTGCGGGCCGCGGCGCGGGGGATCGTATCGAGGGGTCGGTACCACCAAAACCGGCGCCATCGGATCGGTGCAAAACAAATCGCCATCTTTTGCGTCGCCGTCGGGAGACGGCCATTGGATCGGCGCACCCCACGTCGCCACCTATTGCGTCGCCGTCGGGAGACGGCCATTGGATCGGCGCACCCCACGTCGCCACCTATTGCTTCGCCAACAGGGAGACGGCCATTGGATCGGCGCACCCCACGTCGCCACCTATTGCTTCGCCAACAGGGAGACGGCCATTGGATCGGCGCACCCCACGTCGCCACCTATTGCTTCGCCAACAGGAGTTGGCTCCTACCGGATGCGGGGTGTGAGATAGGCTTGTGATGCAACTTTTGCGAATGACGGAACGACAAGCGACGGACAACGGCCTTTCGGTACCCGGTACCCGTGTTCTGGTGCCCCGGTACCCGCTGCCAACGGCTCTATGTCTACCCTCATCATAGACGGCCACCTCGACCTGGCTTTCAACGGCCTCTTCAATCGCCGCGACCAGAGGCAGCCTGCAAGGGTCCTCCGCGAACGGGAAGACGTCCTCCTGCGCGGCCCCTCCGCCGATCCGGAAGCGGTCCTCGTCAAGGAAGACGCTTGGAAAGACAAGGAGCACGGCGTTCCCACGGTCTCTCTCCCCGACATGCGAAGGGGGCACGTCGGCATCGGGCTGATTACGATCATGTCCCGCATCCAGCTGCCCGGTCCGGACAGCCACAACTCCGTGCGAACACAGGCCGTCGCCCACGCGCAGGGGATTTCCCATCTGGCCTACTACCAGGCCCTGGAGCGGGAGGGCGAAGTCCGGTTCATCAAATCCGCGGAAGATCTCGATGCCTCTGTTGCCGAGTGGGAGCATCCGACGCCTGAGACGCCGGTCGGCCTGATCCTCACCATGGAAGGGGCCGACCCGATCCTCGGGCCGGAAAATGTGGAAGACTGGTGGAAAGCCGGGCTCCGATCCGTCTCGCTCACCCATTTCGGGGCCAACACCTACGGCCACGGCACGGGCACCGAAGGCGGACTCTATACCCCCGCATACCCGCTCCTGGACGCCCTGCGCGACGCGGGCGTCCTGCTGGACGTGACCCACGCCTCCGACCTCGTCTTCTGGCAGCTGCTGGAATACTGGGACGGACCGGTCCACGCCAGCCACTGCAACTGCCGCGCCCTCGTCCCGGTCCAGCGGCTGTTGACGGATGAAATGATCAAGGCGCTCTGCGAGCGCGACGCCGTGATCGGCATGGTCTTCGCCGAAACGTTCGTCAACCCGAATGTGCACATGTTCGGACCCGCGCCCGGCCTCACCCGACCGATGAGCGCCATCGTCGAGCACGTCGACCACATCTGTCAGCTCACCGGAAATGCCGATCACGTCGCCATCGGGTCCGATCTGGACGGCGGGTTCGGACGCGAGAAGTCCCCCTGCGACCTGGACACCATCGCCGACCTGCAGAACTTCCTGGACGTCCTGAGACGGCGTGGATACGGTGAGGAAGACGTGGCCAAGATCGCCCACGGCAACACGCTGCGCCTGTTCAGGAATGCGTGGCAGTGATTCATCCGAGGTTTTCTGCCTCGCATCACGATGGCATCGGTGAATCCAATAGGCCCAACAATCCGGTATGAGCCGTCCCTTCGACTCGCTGACGCTTGCTCAGGACAGGCTCCCGACGGCGAACCATCTGATCGCGGTGTACGCCTCTATCGACCCTATGAGTGGCCATTGGATGAGTGCAAAACAAATCGCTATCTTCGGCTTCGCCAACGGAGTTGGCTCCTACCGGATTTGGGACGTTATGACATCGGTGAATCCATTAGGCCCAATAATCCGGTAGGAGCCGTCCCTTCGACTCGCTGACGCTTGCTCAGGACAGGCTCCCGACGGCGAACCATCTGATCGCGGTGTGCGCCTCTACCGACCCTATGAGTGGCCATTGGACTGGCGCAAAACAAATCGCTATCTCTTGCTTCGCCAACAGGAGTTGGCCATTGGCTAGGCGGCATAATATACGGCCATCTTCGGCTTCGCCAACGGAGTTGGCTCCTACCGGATTTGGGACGTTATGACATCGGTGAATCCATTAGGCCCAACAATCCGGTAGGAGCCGTCCCTTCGACTCGCTGACGCTTGCTCAGGACAGGCTCCCGACGGCGAACCATCTGATCGCGGTGTGCGCCTCTGCTGACCCTATGAGTGGCCATTGGCTAGGCGGCATAATATACGGCCATCTTCGGCTTCGCCAACGGAGTTGGCCATTGGATGAGTGCAAAACAAATCGCCATCTTCGGCTTCGCCAACGGAGTTGGCTCCTACCGGATATGGGACGTTATGACATCGGTGAATCCATTGGGCCCAATAATCCGGTAGGAGCCGTCCCTTCGACTCGCTGACGCTTGCTCAGGACAGGCTCCCGACGGCGAACCATCTGATCGCGGTGTACGCCTCTACTGACCCTATGAGTGGCCATTGGACTGGCGCAAAACAAATCGCTATCTCTTGCTTCGCCAACAGGAGTTGGCCATTGGCTAGGCGGCATAATATACGGCCATCTTCGGCTTCGCCAACGGAGTTGGCTCCTACCGGATATGGGGCGTGAGTTGGGGTTGTGATACAAGGAATCTGTGGCCTGTGGTCCAGCTGTCACCACATTCGGTATTCCGCGGTTCGACATTCATTGTCAATTTTTTCGTGCGCTTCGTGTAGTCTCGTGATCCAACTTCTGCGAACGACGGAACGACAAGCGACGAACAACGGCCTTTCTGTACCCGGTACCCGTGTTTTGGGTCCCCGGTACCCGTTCCCGGCGGCTTTATGTCTACCCTCATCATAGACGGCCACCTCGACCTGGCGCACAACGCCCTCTTTCACCGCCGCGATCTCACCCAGTCGGTCGATACCCTTCGCGAGCGGGAAGACGGTTTCCTCCTCGGGCCCACCGCCGACCCGGAAGCCGTCCTGGTCCGCCACGATCCGTGGGCCGACGTCGGCAAAGGCATCGCCACGGTCTCGTTTCCCGACATGCGGAAGGGACACGTCGGCATCGCGCTCGGGACGATCATGGCGCGGGTGCAGGAGCCGGGTCCGACGTCGGGCAATACGGACCGCACGCAGGCCGCGGCATACGCGCGGGCCATGGGCCACTTGGCCTACTACCGCGCCCTGGAACGAGACGGGCAGATCCGGTTCATCAAGTCGGTGGCGGACCTGGATGCCTCTGTCGCGGAGTGGGCGCATCCGACGCCTGAGACGCCCATCGGCCTCATCCTCACGATGGAGAGCGCCGACCCGATCCTCGGTCTGGAAAATGTGGAAGACTGGTGGGAAGCCGGGCTCCGCGCCGTCTCCCTCACCCACTACGGGGCCAACACCTACGGCCACGGAACGCGCACCGTCGGAGGGCTCTATCCCCCCGCATTTCCGCTGATGGACGCGCTGCGCGCCGCCGGAATCGTTCTGGACGTCACCCACGCCGCCGACTTGGCCCTCCGTCAGATCCTGGACCGCTGGGACGGACCGATCCACGCCAGCCACTGCAACTGCCGCGCCCTCGTTCCGATTCAGCGCCTCTTGAGTGACGACGTGATCAAGACACTCTGCGAGCGTGGCGGCGTGATCGGCGTCGTCTTCGTCGAAAGGTTTCTCAACCCGGCGTGGATCGACTCGGACCGCGTTCCGCCCGCTTCCACGCGACCCATGAACGCCGTCGTGGACCACGTCGATCACATCTGCCAGCTCGCGGGAAACGCCGATCACGTGGCCATCGGGTCCGACCTGGACGGCGGGTTCGGGCGAGAGTACGCGCCCACCGACATGGACACCATCGCCGACCTGCAGAAGTTCCTGGACATCCTGCGTCAACGGGGATATGGCGAGGAGGACGTCGCGAAGATCGCCCACGGCAACACGGTTCGGCTGTTCAGGGAGGCGTGGCAGTGATGGCCATCGGATCGGCGCAAAACAAATCGCCATCTATTGCTTCGCCAACAGGAGTTGGCTCCTACCGGATATGGGACGTTATGACATCGGTGAATCCATTAGGCCCAACAATCCGGTAGGAGCCGTCCCTTCGACTCGCTGACGCTTGCTCAGGACAGGCTCCCGACGGCGAACCATCTGATCGCGGTGTACGCCTCTACCGACCATGAGTGGCCATTGGACTGGTGCAAAACAAATCGCCATCTTCGGCTTCGCCAACGGAGTTGGCTTATTGGATCGGCGCAAAGCAAGTCGCCATCTTTTGCTTCGCCAACAGGAGTTGGCTCCTACCGGATATGGGACGTTATGACATCGGTGAATCCATTGGGCCCAATAATCCGGTAGGAGCCGTCCCTTCGACTCGCTGACGCTTGCTCAGGACAGGCTCCCGACGGCGAACCATCTGATCGCGGTGTACGCCTCTACCGACCCTATGGGTGGCCATTGGATCGGCGCAAAGCAAGTCGCCATCTTTTGCTTCGCCAACGGAGTTGGCTTATTGGATCGGCGCAAAGCAAGTCGCCATCTTTTGCTTCGCCAACAGGAGTTGGCTCCTACCGGATATGGGACGTTATGACATCGGTGAATCCAATAGGCCCAATAATCCGGTAGGAGCCGTCCCTTCGACTCGCTGACGCTTGCTCAGGACAGGCTCCCGACGGCGAACCATCTGATCGCGGTGTGCGCCTCTACCGACCCTATGAGTGGCCATTGGATGAGTGCAAAACAAATCCGCAATCTTTTTGCTTCGCCAACGGAGTTGGCTCCTACACCTTTCTTGAAACGAGGGTCTTATGCCTGACAGACCCGCGCTGATCGCCGACAGCCATCTCGACCTCGCCTTCAGCGCCCTTCAGGTCAACCGCGACCTCACGGTTCCGGCGGCCACGATCCGCACGCACGATGCGCCGGCGGTGATGCGGACCTTCGGAAGCTGCACGGTCAGTTTCCACGAGCTCAGAAAGGGACACGTCGGGCTCGTCTTCGGGACCGCGACAGCCAAGGTCGGGCCCAAGGACAACTGGACCGGGCTCGGCATGTACGACCAGACCCAGTGCTACGGCGTCGTCAGGGGCCACATCGCCTACTATCAAGCGATGGAGCGGGAAGGCGTGATCCGGATCGTCCGCTCGGCTCAGGACCTGGATCGGGTCGTCGCGAGCTGGGAAGATCCGGCCCCGGACACCCCGATCGGCCTGGTGCTGGCCTTTGAAGGCTGCGACGGCATTCGGGATCCCGAACAGGTTCGGGAGTGGTACGACCTGGGCGTGCGCGTGGCCGGCCTGACACACTACGGCGTGAGCCGCTACGCCCACGGCACCGGTACGGAGGGCGGCCTGCTGCCCACGGCCAGGCCCCTCCTGGACGCCTTCCGGGAGGCCGGCATCATCGTCGACCTCACCCACCTCAGCGACCCGTCTCACTGGGAGCTCCTGGACGTCTACGACGGCCCCGTGCTCGCCTCCCACAGCAACTGCCGCGCCCTCGTCCCCAACCAGCGCCAGCTCAGCGACGACATGATCAAGTCGATCATCGAACGGGGCGGCGTGATCGGTGCCGCGTTCGACGTCTGGATGCTGGACCCGGAGTGGGGCCACGAGCGACCGGCTTATGAACAGATCACGAACGCGACCCTCCAGACGGTCGCCGATCACGTCGACCACGTCTGCGACCTCGCCGGCAACGCGCGCCACGCCGCCATCGGAACCGACCTGGACGGCGGCTACGGCACGGAGCAGTCCCCGCGCGACCTCAACACGATCGCGGATCTCCGGAAATTCGCGGAAATCTTCGCGCGCAGAGGCTACTCGCACGAAGAAGTCGGGAACATCCTGTCGGGGAACTGGATCCGGCTCTTGAAGGCCGCCTGGAGCGAGAAGGAAGGCAGCACGTAGCCGCTGAGGAAGAGCGTCGAACAGTCCATATCCAATCTTCGAGGAACACACCCTTCAGCCCAGGCATCGGGGAGACGCGACCCTTGACTGAAAACCCCATCCTCATCGCCGACGGTCATCTCGACCTCGCCTTCACCGCGCTGCACGCCAACCGCGACCTCACCCAGCCGGCGACAACCGTGCGCACCCACGACACGCCGAAGGTCATGGAGACCTACGGGAGCAGCACGACCACATTCCACGAGCTCCACAAGGGCCACGTCGGGCTCGTCATCGCGACCGCGACCGCCCGGTTGGCCCCGAAAGACAACTGGACCCGAATCGGGTGCTACACCCAGGCGCAGTGTTACGGCATCGCCTACGGCCACGCCGCCTACTACCACGCCATGGAAAGAGAAGGCGTGATCCGAATCGTCCGGTCCGCGCAGGACCTGGATGACGTCGTCGCCGGCTGGGAGGCCCCCGCGCCCGATACGCCGATCGGCCTCGTCCTCGCGCTCGAAGGATGCGACCCGATCCTGGATCCCGATCACGTCCGGGAGTGGTACGACACGGGACTCCGCATCGCCAGCCTCTCTCACTACGGCGTCACCAGCTATGCCCACGGCAGCGGCACGGAGGGGGGCCTGCTCCCGCCCGCCAAGCCGCTCCTGGACGCCTTCAGCGAACTCGGCATCATCGTCGATCTCACCCACCTGACCGACCAATCTTTCTGGGAGCTCCTCGACGTCTATGACGGACCCGTGGTCGCCTCCCACTGCAACTGCCGCGCCCTCGTGCCCGACCAGCGCCAGCTCAGCGACGACATGCTGAGGGCCGTGATCGAAAGAGGGGGCGTGATCGGTTCCGCATTCGATGCCTGGATGTTGGACACGGAGTGGCAACACACGACCGCACCGTATAAACAAACAACCAGAGCGACCCTCGAGACGGTTGCCGATCACATCGACCACGTCTGCGAGGTCGCGGGCAACGCCCGCCACGCCGGACTCGGCACCGACGTGGACGCCGGTTTCGGCACCGAACAGGCCCCGCGCGACTTCAACACGAGTCAAGACCTCCAAAAGTTCAGAGCGATCTTCGAACGCAGGGGATACGCCGACGAAGATGTCCGAAACATCCTCTCCGGAAACTGGATCCGGCTCTTGAAAGAGGTCTGGAGTCCGCCGTAGAGACGTCCCGGCGGGCATCTCTCCCCATCCGTCCACCCCTTCGACGACCGGTATGCCAAAGCCAGTCCATCTCTCGCCATCCGTGCACCACCGTCACGTGATGAACGAGACAGGGCAGGTCCTGGCCTACGCCGGCGGAGACGTCAAGACCTGGCAGCGCAGACTCCGCCGAAAGCTCCGACAGCTTGTCGGCGACACGCCCAGGGAGCGCGTCCCGCTCAACGTCCGCAGGCTGTGGACGCGAGAGCATCCGTTCGGCACGATCGAAAAGATCGTGTTCAGGAGCGAGCCCTACGCCGATCTGCCCGCCTTCGTCTGTATCCCCAGGGGCGCCGAGCCGCCCTACACCTTCTTCATTTGCGTGCAGGGGCACTCCACGGGCATGCACAACTCGATCGCGGTAGAACGCGACGACAACGCGAGGTCGATGGCCGTCCCGCCCGATCGGGACTTCGGACTCGGCTGCATGAAGCGGGGCATCGCGGCGCTTTGCATCGAGCAGCGCGCCTTTGGGGAGCGGCGAGAGCAGGTCCAGAAACAGATCGGCCCGCATGGCTGTCACGACGCGACCATGCACGCGCTGATGCTCGGCCGTACCCTCGTCGGCGAGCGCGTGTTCGACGTGGATCGGGGAATCGATTACCTGAAATCGCGGGGCGATGCCGACACGCGACGCATCGGCGTGATGGGCGAGTCCGGCGGCGGAACGACGAGCCTCTTTGCCGCAGCGCTCCTCCCGAGAATTCGCTACGCCATGCCGTCCTGCTACTTCTGCACCTTCCAGGACTCGATCATGTCGATCTACCACTGCATGGACAACTACGTCCCCGGCCTCCTCAAGCATGCCGAGATGGCCGACGTCATGGGCCTCTTCGCTCCAAGGCCGGTCGTGATCGTCGCCGGAGAGACGGACCCCATCTTCCCGATTGCCGGCACCCGCCGGGCCTTTCGCCACCTGAAAAGGATCTACGCCGCCGCCGGCGCAGCGGACCGCTGTCACCTCGTCGTCGGAAACGGCGGACACCGATTCTTCGCGGCCGAGGCCTGGCCGGTCATGCTGAAGGAGATCGCCGGAAACGAAAAGGCGCGGGAGTAGATTCCCACGCCTGAAGGACGGACACGCCGTGTCCCGGTCTTCAATGCCTCAATAGATCCGACGCGGAGCCGGCACGAAGCCCGGCGGTGCCTTGGCTCGCGGCTCCGGCGGCCGGCGCGGCCACCATCATCACCCCCGGAGACAGGAAGACAGTCATGGTCGAGAACCGGATCCTATGGCGGAAGGCCCGGGGCGAAAAGGCGCTCGGGCTGTCGATGAACGAGCCCTCGGAGGAGCTGGCCGAGCTGGCCGGGCGCATGGGCCTGGACTTCGTCAGCCTGGACAGCCAGCACGCGCCTGTCACTCCGCGGCAGGCAGGCACGATCTGCCGCATCGCCGAGGGGTTTGGCATGACCACCTCGATGCGCATCCAGGACGGTGCCGAGTCGACGATCCTGTCCTACCTGGATCGGGGCGTGCAGGTGATCGTGGTGCCCAACCTGGAGACGCGGGAGGGGGCGGAGGCGCTGGTGAAGTACACCTTCTTCGCGCCGCTCGGCCTGCGCAGCTCGACCAGCCGCCCGATGGCGCTCCGTCAGGACGGTCCTGAGCGCGCCGGCCTGTTCGAGGCGGCGAACCGGAACACGCTGGTCGTCCCGCAGATCGAGAGCGTCACGGCGGTCGACAACCTCGATGAGATCCTGCGGGTGGACGGGATCGGCTTCTTCGGCGGCGGACCGGAGGACATGGCGCAGTCGCTGGGCCTTCCCGGCGGCCACGCCGATCCGCGGGTGGCCGAGCAGTTCGCCCGTGCCAGGGCCAAGGTCGAGGCGGCCGGCAAGCACATGTGGGACGACTTCACGGAGTACGTGCAGGTGTTCGGCGTGGTCAAGGGAGCGATGGAGGAGGCGCTGGCCCGGCTGGGACGGAGCTCGAAGCTGCCCTGGTAGCGGGCCGGGCATGGGGCCGGTGCGTCCGGGAAGATCCTGGACGACCCGGTCATCGTCCAGTACGTGAAGCGGCCGCAGCGCATGGTGACCGGCAACTGGGGGATGTCGCCGAGTCCACCACCTGACTTTAGCGCGCGCGCGGTTTGATCAAGCGTCTTCTCCGACCGAACGGAGGGCCTTTCTGGCGCGGCTGGGATCTCGCCAGATCCCGGTCGCGGAGCTCGGCCGTCGTGGCGCAGTGAAACGCGTGGTCTTCGTCGGGTGTGATCTCGCACTTCGTCAACTTCTCGATCTCCCTGAGCAGCGCGACTTCTTCTGCGGCACAGAACGAGAGAGCGGTGCCGATCGCGTCAGCCCGTGCCGTCCTCCCGATTCGATGCACATAGCTTTTCGGGTTCTCCGGCAGCTCGTAATTGATCACGTGCGAAATCCCCTCGACGTCGATCCCCCGGGCGACCACGTCCGTGCCGACGAGGACCTTGATCCTGCCTCGATGGAACGCCGAAAGCGCGCGCTGGCGCTGGCCCTGGCTCTTGTTCGAATGGATCGTATCGGCGGAAATGCCTTCTCTCGAAAGCTGCCGCGAAATCCGGTTGGCGCGGTGTTTTGTGCGGGTGAACACCAGAGCTCTCTCGACGTTCTCGCCTTTCAGAATGTCGGCTAGAAGGTCCCGTTTGTGCATTTGCTGAACGAAGAAGACCTTCTGCGCGATGCTTCCGGACACCGACGCAGCGGGCGTGACCGCCACTTCGGAAGGGTTTCTCAGCATGTCTGAGGCGAGTTCGGCAATCTCCCAGGAAAGCGTGGCGGAGAAGAACAACGTCTGACGATCGTAGGGCAGTTTGGACACAATCCTGCGAACGTCGTCCACGAATCCCATGTCCAGCATACGATCGGCCTCGTCCAGAACCAGCGTTTCGACGCGATCGAGACGGACATACCCCTGACCGAACAGATCCAACAGGCGCCCGGGCGTCGCCACGACAATATCGGGGTTCTTTTTGAGCGCCTTGATCTGCGGAGACGCGGGCACGCCGCCCAGGATGACCGCCGCACGTGACTTGAGGTGGCGGCCATAGCTGCGGAAACTCGAGGCGACCTGGAGCGCAAGCTCGCGCGTTGGCGTCAAGACCAGAACGCGGATGAACCGCGCACCCCCCGTCCGTCGCTCATCCAGCCTCTGCAGAATCGGCAGGGCGAACGCCGCGGTCTTGCCTGTGCCCGTTTGGGCCGTGGCAAGAAGGTCATTCCCGGCCAGAACTTTTGGAATCGTCTCTCGCTGAATGTCGGTCGGCTTCTCGTAGCCTTCTTCCGACAGGGCTCGGAGAAGGGGTCTGCATAGTGAAAGTTTCTCGAAGGGGTTCGGATTCATGGATGCCTGTCTTGACGGCCCGAGATCAACGGCGATGGTCTTGGGAGGCATTCAAAACAGGCCCGAATCCCGAGAAGTAGCGCAGGAAATCTTCAGAGGCGAATGTGAGAAGAACGATCTTAGAAAAGTAAGATACTAAAAAATCAAGATTTAAGCAAGGGAGATTCAGAAAAAACAGAAAATGCGCTCTGTTCGGGTCTTTTCTCAGCGACCTCCGGGGCGGGGCCGAGTTTGCCAGCCACGACGGAAGCGGGCCGAACAACGGCCTTTGGGGACCGGGTCGCTGGGCTTACGGCCCTTCATCGCCTGACCAAATGCCGATAGAGCGGCTTCACGCCGTCCGGCAGCCCTTCATACACCTCCGGCGTCAACGCGGGCATCTCGTTCTCCGGCCGGCCCGACTTGTCCACCATTCGCCGGCGTTCATCCGATCCCGGCACAAGGATCTCCGCGTTGAACCACCAGGGGATATATCGCACGACCATGGCCACGCGCGGACCGGCGCTTCGATTCGTCGCGGTCGCGTGCCAGAGCCGACTGTCGAACAGCATCACGCTGCCGGCCGGCCCTGTCGCGGTCATCTCCGTCCGGTAGGGCTCGAACAGAGGGATGCCCATATCGCCCGTTGGATTGTTGGAGGCCCGGTGGCTCCCCGGTACGATCCACGTGCCGCCGTTTTCCTCCGTAAAATCGGAGATCATCCAGAGGGAGGAGAGCTGAACGGGAAAGTCCGGATAAGGCGCCGGAATGCGACCCGGCCTTTCCTGATTGTAGGGCCAGTCCGCGTGCCAGCGGCCCCGGTCGTTGCCCGGATGTGTGATCAAGGTGGTCGTGAAAGAGATTCTCACGAACGGTCCGAACCAATGCTCCGCCACACCCAGCACGCGCGGGTCTGCAACGTGAGACACGAAGGCGGGCAAGACGCCCAGGATGTTGTTCGCGCTCACCACGCCCTGATAGGTCCGGCTCACGCCCTGCGCTGCCGTGACCGCCTCGATCTCCTGGCGGATCGGCCCGATTTGCGCCTCGGGAATGACCCCTTCGACGACACACCAGCCATCGATCTCAATATGCTGCAAGATCTCTTGAAACGTCACGACGCCTTCCCGTTCACCGCCCGGTTTCTCCTTCGTGTCCGACCCGTCACGAATGCTTTCAACTCGCAGCCCGAAGCTCGTAACCGGATCTACTTCTCTTCAGGTATTTCGATCGGCAGGTCCGCGCGGTCTCCCCACTCCTTCCAGGACCCGATATAGTTTCGCGCCCGGGGATATCCCAGCAGACGAAGCGCCAGGTAGGCGTGTGCGGACCGGTAGCCTCCCTGGCAGTAACACGCGATCTCCTGTTCCGGTCCGACGCCTGCTTCCTCATACATCTGCCTCAGCTCGTCTGCCGGCTTGAACGCCCCCTCTTCATCCAGGTTTCCGAGATACTCCACGTGCACGGCCCCCGGTATCGCGCCTGCCCGCGCTGCCCGCGCGATCCTGCCGTAATACTCGTCATCACTTCGCGTGTCGAGCACGGCAAAACCCTCTTTCCCCAAACCGTCTCTCAGTTCTTCCGCGCCGATCTGCCGTTCGGGCGCCGGTCTGGCCTCAAACAGAGACCGCTCCGGCACCGGACACGCCGTGGTCAGCGGATATCCCCTCGCCTTCCAGGCGGCCAGGCCGCCGTCGAGCACGTGCACATCTTCGTGTCCCAGGTACTCGCAGATCCAGAAGCCCCGCGCGGCCCGCATGCCCGAATCGTTCTCATAAAACACGATCCTCTTGTCCGATCCGATCCCCCGGCTTCCCAGGAGATACCCACACGTCCACATGAAGGCACTGAACGCCGTTTCGCTCGTGTCGTTCAGGCTGAATCCATAGAGGTCCAGGTGAAGCGCGCCCAGAATATGACCGGCGACATATTCGTGGGTCGGCCGCGTATCCACGAGACAGAGGGCGGGATCCTCCAGCCGGGCGTGCAGGTCGTCCGCGCTCCAAAGCAGGTCTGGATTTGCGTATCCCTTCATGCGCAGCTCTGAAGCCTCTTGTGACCGTGGATTCCCGACACCCGACGCTCGACGCTTCACGCCCTCAGGATGCAGCAAACCGAGGCGCTTCGACTGCGGCAACCCTCTCACGAATGCCGTGAGCCGTCCATTCGTTTTCGCAGACCGGACCGCGCGCGATCCAGATCCGCCGCGCCGGGGGCTCCAGCACGATGCCGCAGATCGTCTGCCCACACCCCGCGCCGTGCACCACCTGATTGTGACGACAGATCGCGATGGGACGGTTCACGTGATCTGCAAGGATCTTGCGAAGCGTCCCAGCGGTCGGCCGCCGGACAGCGCGCAAAAGCCGGGTCGCGCGACCCCACCGGAGGATGCTGTTGCTGAGCTGATCCCGTGCACGGCGTTCCAGTGGCTTGAACCGGTCGCTCAGATAGTGATTGGCGTGGGCGATCGGTCCGTCGAACGGGCAGAACACCTCGTAGTCCCTCGCGGTCGTTTCGAAGTCGTAGATCTCTCCGTTCGGATCGCAGATCACGTAGTTCAGACCGGACGCCCGGGGATGCGAGAGGATGACGTCCATCGCCTCGCCGATCGTTTCACTCGCCAGGATCCGCCGAGTGACAAAAGGATAGATCACGCCCGGTCCGGCGTCGGCCGGAATCAGATTGTTGATCACCACCCCGATCCCCGCGCTGTTGAGGCCGGCGCAGCCCACCATCCCGGTCAGCGTGAAGACGATCGCGTCAGGCCCCTCGGAATCGGTGATCCTCAGCAAGATCGTCGCGGGCGCGAAGATGGAGGGGAGGTCGTAATTCTGGCCGATCGTCGCGCCGTTCCCGTTGCGGTCGCCCGGCACCATCAGACTCGTGCAGCCCGCTTCCGCGAACGCCGAGGAGGTGTAATCCCGGGTCTCCAGAAAGGCATTCAGCGCCAGGATTTCCTCGAACGGCGTGTCCGAACCCTCGGCGATCCCCCTTGCCTCATCGAAAAGGTCGGGTGAGTGCGCCTCGGTGGGACCGGCAAACGCCTGACTGATCTCGAGCACGCGTCGCTTCGGCAGCGGCTTGAGGTCGTAGTGCCTGGCGCCCTCTTCCAGCTCGTTGAAATAGGCCGCGACCAGCGTCTGGATCTCGTCCCGAAAGGCCTCTCCGTGGGCACGTCCCCGCGCTTTCGGGCGCCCCGAAATTTCCAGCACCGGAAGTTCAGCTTGCATATCGATCTCCCTATCTGACTCGCGCGAATTTCTGAAGCCGCTGACCGCACCCGGTCTCGTCGGAGATCTCCGCCACGTAGATGCTGCCTTCATCGTCCACGCACACGCCGTGCGGTTTCTGCAGTACGCCCCCTTCGGACCCCTTGAACCAGCTGAGCCGTTCGCCGTCCAACGTCCAGACACTGGCGCGGCCGTGTCCACCCTGCTCGACCATGTAGACCCGGTCGTCCACGATGCAGACATCCCCCGGCATATCCAGACCCGCCCACGCCTCGATGAAGACCCCGTCCGGATCGAAGATCTGAACCCGGTTGTTCTCCCGATCGCACACCAGCACGCGACCGTCTTTCGTGCATCCCAAGTTGTGCACCACGGCGAACTGCCCCGGACCGCCGCCCACTTCCCCCCACGTCTTCAAACGCTTGCCCTCTTTCGAGTATTTGTGCACGCAGCGGTTGCCGTAGCCATCCGACACGTAGATCGAGCCGTCCGGGCCGATCGCCACGCCCGTCGGCATGTTGTACTCGACCTGACCAAACGTCACCCCGGATATCCCCCGTCTTCCCCATTCCCGTTCCATCTCGCCCAGGCGCGTGTAGCGTCGAACGACGTGCTGCCAGGAATCGGTCAGGTAGACCTCGTCGTCCGGACCGATGAAGATCCCGTGCGACTGACTCACCAGGTTCGGAGACTCGCCGAACGCCCCGTAGCCCCAGGACGTAATGAAATTCCCCGCCTTGTCGAAAACGATAATCGGGTGCGTCCCGCGCGTGAAGGCATAGATCCGCCCCATTGAATCGATCGCCGTGTCCGACACTTGCGAAAACGTCCATCCCTCGGGCAGCTTCGCCCAGTCTTCCACCTCTTCGTAGCGATAGTCCCCTTCTCCATAAATCATGGGCGCCTCATTCGGGAAACAGGCCTTTGGATCGGTTTGCCAATTTCCTTAACGTAATGCGTAACCTGTTCCGGATCAAGCGGAAACAGCCCCCGCCATCCGTTGACAACAGCGTTGACGCAAGCTATCTTGGATCTTTGCCCGTTGGCGTCCCGTTCATCAAGCTTCCCTCATTCGGTCCGAACGTGCCATTGCCCGATCTGTTCCCCCTGCGGCCCTGTTACCGAGAAGTGATCTGGGGGGGTCGCGGACTCGAGAGGCATCTGAACAAGGCGCTCCCGCCCGACAAGTCGATTGGCGAATCCTGGGAACTGTCCGCCTGCGAAGGCGCGGCGTCCGTCGTGTCGGAGGGGCCGTTTGGCGGATGGGACCTCGGGCGTCTGACGGCCGAGCACGGACGCGAGCTCCTCGGCGAGGCCGTCTGCGACCGATATCGCGGCGAATTCCCCCTGCTCGTCAAGTTCCTGGATGCCTGCGACAACCTCTCCATACAGGTTCACCCCGGCGATCGCTACGCGAGAGACGAGGGTCTCGGTCGCTTCGGAAAGATGGAGGCCTGGTACGTCCTCCACTCCGACGGTGGCCGGATCGTCTACGGCCTCGAGGAGCACGTGAGCAGGCAGGCGTTTCGAGAGGCGATCGACGCGCGTCGCGTAGAGGAGGTCGTCAGGACCTTTGACGTCGCTGCAGGAGACGTCGTCTTCATGCCGCCCGGCACGGTCCACGCCCTCGGCAGGGGGGTGATCGTCTACGAAGTCCAGCAGTCCAGCGACCTCACCTTCCGCATCTACGACTACGACCGGCCCGGTACGGACGGAAAACCGAGACCGCTTCACGTCGAGCAGGCCCTCGATGTCATCGACTTTCGCGGGGAGGCCCGCACGCCGACGCCCTGGCGTCGACTCCCGGGAGCCGAGGAGGAGGCGGCGATGCTCGTCGAGTCCGAGCATTTCCGTCTCGAGCGATTCTGCCCGTCCGAAACCCGGACCGAACATGCCGCGTATGCCGGCGTCGCCTGCCTCTCGGTCCTGGAGGGCGAAGCCGAAGTGCGTGCCGGTGGGGATTCCTACCCCGCGCGAAAAGGGGACAGTCTGATGATCACCGCCAACCGCGCCTTCTGCGTCACGCGCCATACACCGATCGAATACCTGATCTCGTCCGCCCATCCGGCTTGAGCAACAGATCCGCCGGTTCGCGACGCGATGCCTGCCGAAAAGAGCGGCCCCGGGACATCCCCCTTCCGGGTTCCCCTTATTGCGACCCAAAGCGCTTTTTTTGATTTCGTTTTTCGGGTTGAGCAATACGTATTGGTGTATTATATTTATACGTATCATTCAACTCATTGACGGAGGCTTCGAATGGACGCAAAGCTGACGCTGAAGCTGGAAAAGGAAGTCATCGACAAAGCCAAGAGATATGCCAGGCAGCAGAACCAAAGCCTCTCAAGACTGATCGAGAACTTGCTTCGAGCCATTGTCACCGGTGAGAAAAAGGACGCGGATGACGAAATCACGCCTCGTGTGAATCGGTTGTCGGGCGTGTTGCGTGCGATTCCGGACCTGGACGAAAAAGAAGCCATCACAGGCTACTTGCTCAGAAAGCACGAGTGAAACATCGGGCACTGATCGATACCGACATCCTATTGGACCTGTTGGCACGGCGCGAACCGCACGCTGCCGATGCCCAAAGGTTTTTCTCTCGCATGGAGGTCCGGGAAATTGAGGGTTTTGTCACGGCGGTTACGTTCGCCAACCTCTACTATATCTTGCGCAAACTGAAGTCGAACCGTGATGCCTTGCGTATTCTCTCCGACCTGAAACACCTGCTTACGATCCTTCCCGTGACCCAAAGAACGGTCGAAAACGCATTGGAATCCGACTTCACGGACTTTGAAGATGCGCTACAATACCACGCCGCGATCGAAGGCAGATTGAAATTCCTCATCACGCGAAACAAAAAAGACTATAAGTCCGCCCGAATCGCAGTCTACAACGCCGGGGAATTCCTAAAAATCATGAGGTTGTAACGCAAAGGAAATGCTGAAGAGATCGGCCCCGGGACGGGATGTCCCGGGGCCGATTACATTTCTCAACGTCTGGCGTTACCGAATCACGTGGTTCCCGAAGCTCTGAGCAAACGCCGAAAGATCACGGAAGTTCACCCGCCCATGTCTGCGAGCGACGCGAATCGCGAGATATGACCGGGAGCGGTAAATCGTTGACATCATTTCCGCGTATGACAGGGGTGTATCGTGTCAGCCGTATCGTGCTCTCCTTAGCGAGCAAAGAAAAGGTGAGTATGAGTGACTTTCCTAACTATATCGTTGACACCCTCCTGCCCCCAGGCGGGCACTCGACACGAACGGGGCCGGTTTCGAAGAGCGAGTCGCAGGAGTTGCGGCAAGTAGAGAAGCCCCCGTGTCCCTGAGTGCCCAATCAGCGAGATGCTCAGCTCATCATAGGCGAACGGTCTCTCGGGTGTATCGAAGGGCGCGGGAAGGCCCGGTATTTACGCAGATTTTGCAGATTTCAGGAGTGATTCGGGCCAGATGTCATCGCGGCCGTGGCGTTGTGGCTCTCCAACTGCTTCCGCGTTTCTCCTCCCCAGGGGTTAGGGGGCCCTCTGTGGGACGGGGTCAGGTGCGGGGGCGGATGTGGGGGCGAATGGAAATTCGCGGTGTGGGGGCGGGTCCCGCAGTGGGCATCAGGCGGGGGGAGGAGTTCATTCCTTTCGCGGCGCCGGTCGTTTCCAGTGAGGCTGAGTCGCCACGGCCCGAGCCTCCCCGGCGTTTGAGGGGCCTGCCTGCGCCGCGTTGGGCGCGGCAGGCAGGCGCCCTTCTTTTGTCACCTTTTCTTGGGCGGCAAGAAAAGGTGAGTACGAGTGACTTTCCTAACCTTTTTTATGAATGATTCAGGTTATGAATTATTCAGGCTAACCTTTTCTCCGCTTTGCCATCCTTGCCCACGCATCCCGAAGCGTGACGGTCCGGTTGAACACCAGGCCGTCTTCCGACGAATCGGAATCGACACAGAAGTAGCCGAGCCGCTCGAACTGGCACCGATAGCCCGGCGCCGCCCCTTTGACGCTCGGCTCCACGTAGCAGTCCGAACGGACCTCGAGGGAATCCGGATTCAGGTTGTCGATCCAGTCACCGCCCTCGGGCGTCTCCATCGGATTCTCCACGCGGAACAGCCGGTCGTAAAGCCTCACTTCCACCTTTGCCGCGTGCTCGGCGGACACCCAGTGCAGGGTCGCCTTCACCTTCCGTCCGTCGGGTGCGTCTCCGCCCCGCGTCTCCGGGTCATACGTACATTTGAGCGCCACCACCTCGCCGTTCTCGTCGTGTACCGCCTCCCTGCACGTAATGAGATAGGCATAGCGGAGGCGGACCTCCCGCCCGGGCGCGAGTCGGTAAAACCTCCGCGGCGGGTCTTCCATGAAATCATCGCGCTCGATGTAGAGAACCCGCGAGAAGGGGACCTTGCGCGTGCCGGCGGAGGGATCTTCCGGGTTGTTGATCGCCTCGATCTCCTCGCTTTTCCCCTCCGGGTAGTTTTCGATCACGACGCGCAGCGGATCGATCACCCCCATCACGCGGGACGCGCTGAAATTCAAGGATTCGCGGATGTGGTGCTCCAACAGCTCGATCTCAGCCGTCGTATCCCGTTTGGTCATCCCGACGCGTCGCACGAAGGTTCGGATCGCTTCGGGCGGCACCCCTCTCCGGCGCATCCCGGCCAGCGTTGCCATCCGCGGATCGTCCCAGCCCATCACGTATCCTTCGTCTACCAAACGCCGCAGCCGCCGCTTGCTCACCATCGTATAGGTGAGGAACAGCTTGGGAAACTCGATCTGCCGGGAGGGAAAGATCTTCAACTCCCTTATGAACCAGTCATACAGGGGGCGATGATCCTCATACTCTCCCGAACAGAGTGAATGCGTCACACCCTCGATGGAATCCGACTGTCCGTGAGCGAAGTCGTACATGGGATAGATGCGCCACCGATCCCCCGTACGATGGTGAGAGGCGCGGATAATTCGGTACATCACCGGATCCCGCATGTTCATGTTGGGCGATGCCATGTCGATCTTGGCCCGGAGCGTACGCGACCCGTCCGGACACTCCCCGGCCCGCATCCGAGCGAACAGATCCAGGTTCTCCTCCACCGACCGGCTGCGAAACGGACTCTCGCGCCCGGGCCGGGTCAGGGTGCCCCGGTAGTCCCGGACCTCCTCGGGACCGAGGTCGCATACAAAGGCCTTTCCCGCTTCGATCAGTGTGGCCGCAAACGCGTGAAGCTGCTCAAAGTAGTCCGACGCGAAGTAGAGATGACCGCCCCAGTCGAACCCGAGCCACCGGATGTCTTTCATAATGGCATCGACGTATTCCTCTTCCTCCTTGAGGGGGTTCGTGTCGTCGAAGCGGAGGTTGCAGACCCCGCCGAACTCCTCGGCAATCCAGAAGTTCAAGCAGATCGGCTTGGCGTGACCGATGTGCAGATATCCGTTCGGCTCGGGCGGAAACCGCGTCATCACGCCATCGCAACGACCCGTTCGAAGGTCCTCACGGATCGCGTCGCGGATGAAATCGGATGCCGCCTCCTCCGGACGGACTTTTACGTCGCGCGCTGGCATGCGTCCTGTTCCTCAACCTCCAAACGGGCCTCTCCGATCCGGAATTCAACGCCGTTCAAAATGTGAGCGCCCCTGCTTTCGGAGACAGGAGCGCTGTTTGATGGCTGCCCCCCAGGGATTCGAACCCCGATTCTACGGTCCAGAGCCGCATGTCTTGCCATTAGACGAGGGGGCAGTGCAATCTCATTCCGCCGAGACGGGCGTCTCCCGGCCCAGCAACGCCATCCCGTTGTGCAGGCGTCTGATGCAGGTCTCCTGGCCGAGCACCTCCATCAACTCGAACAATCCGGGCCCGAACCCGACGCCGCACAGGGCGAGCCGCGCAGGGTGGATCAGCCGGGCCGGAGAGATCCCGAGTTCCCCGGCCAGGGTCCGCGTCACCCGTTCAACCTCTCCCTCCGTAAACCGCTCCAGCGCCTCGAGCCTGGAAACGAGCGCCTCGATTCGAACCGGGGTGTCCGCTTTCCAGTGTCTCTTTCTCGCCTTCTCTTCGAACGCTTCAGGGTCTTTGAAAAAATAGCCGAAGGCCAGGAAGTCGCCGTAGGTCCGGATGCGCTCCCGCAGCAAGGCGCAGATGCGAGCCAGCTCCGCCTCGCGATCTTCCGCCTCTGCTTCGTCCATCCACCCCGCTTCGATCCAGACCTTCGCCGCGGCGTCGGCCAGCTCCGACGCCGATTTCGCGCGGATGTGCTCGCCTTGCAGCCAATCCAGTTTCCTCTCGTCGAACACCGCGTCCTTCCTGAGCATCCCCTCGATCGAAAACGCCTCCACCAGCGCCTCTCGCTCGAACACCTCCCGTCCGGCTTCCTCCGGGGCCCATCCCAGCAGCGCGAGGAAGTTGTAAAGCGCAACCGGCAACAGCCCCCGCTCGCGGTATTCCAGAACGGTCGTGTCGCCGTGGCGCTTGCTCAGCTTTTTGCCGTCGGGCCCCAGGATGAGCGTCGTGTGCGCATAATCCGGGATCGTCCAACCGAGCGCCTGGAACAGCATGATCTGCTTGGGCGTGTTCGACAGGTGATCCGCCCCCCTCAGGGCGAGCGTGACCCCCATATCGTGGTCGTCCACCACGACGGCGAGCTGATAGGTCGCCGACCCGTCCGCGCGAAGGATGACGAAGTCTCCGATCTGCCCGTTCGCCCAGACAGAAGGCCCTCGGATGGCGTCGTTCCACGCCGTCTCCCCCTCCCGGACGTTAAATCGCACGACGCAGGGGATGCCGCGCCGTTCCTTTTCGCCCCGCACTTCCGGTGACAGATCTCGGCACGTCCCGTCGTATTTGACGTGACGCCTCTCCGAAATGGCCTGCTTGCGCTTCGCCTCGAGCGCGTCGGGCGTGCAGTAGCACCTGTAGGCCCTGCCCTGCTTCAGAAGCGATTCCGCTGCGCGACGGTGCGCCTCCGCGTTTCCCGTCTGAAAGACCGGGTCGCCGTCGAAGGCGATCCCGAGCCACGCCAGCCCCTCCAGGATCGTCGCCAGCGAATCTCTCGTAAAGCGGTCCCGGTCCGTGTCTTCGACGCGAAGCAGCAGACGGCCTCCGTAGCGGCGCGCGTAAAGATCGTTGAAGACTGCCGTACGGGCATTCCCGGCGTGGAATCCACCCGTCGGGGACGGCGCAAGCCTGAGCACGGGATCTGACATGGCGTCGATCGAAAATTGGCGGAGATGTTGCAGATAGTTTGTGACTTCCGGCCCCTGGTTCACTTGGTCGAAGCAGGTGAAGCGCATGGGAAGGCTTCGCGGATCGCCTTCACCGGCCCGCCCGGATCAGAGAGAGCATCCCCGAATGGAAACCAATCCGTCTCGTTTACGCTTCATGGCTCCAAATGGCTTTCAATGTTGGTTGTCTGGAGCGCCGACGCCTCGCCAAGGGCGGCCTTAGCTGGCCCTGGCCCGTCCGGTGACAGCCTCCCGCAATCCTTCAAGCAATCCTTCAAGATGCGCCATGCGCTCGCGCAGTTCGCCAATCTGGGACTCCAGCCCGCCGATCCTCTCATCCAGACGCCGCATGTCCTGCCGCACCCCGCGACTGCTGGCCAGGATCACCCCGGCCAAGGCTACTCCCACCGCTACGATGCTGATGAACTCAACACTCATACTTTTCTCCAATCAATCGGCCCATTCTCCCACGTCCCCCAGAACAAGACCACAGGCACCGAACGCGGGCGACGCGTCGTAAAGGCCTGATAAGCAGACGTCAGGGAGGGCAGGCACCCGGATCCACCTGGGCATCATTCAACCGCCCGCAGGCATCGGAGCCCTTGACAGGGGTCAAAACATATTCAGTATAACAATATCTCCCATGTCTTTCACCCCCAACAAAGGCGATTCCGAATTTAAGAAATTCTCTCGAGTAATCTCTCCCACTTGATCCCGCCGCTACCTGCCAATATTTGCTCATCATAGCCTCCCAGACCTTATATATCCTGGACCCGCGCCAGCGGGAGGGCCTCGAGAGGAGAGTCCAGGTATCGACGGACCGCCTGAAGACGCAATCTACCGACTCAGCCGCAAAACCTCAGATACGTTGACCGCCCATGATGCTGAATCCTTATGATGACCTATAACACCTTTTTCGGACGTGACTCAAGATTTATACAAATAAAATGGCGGAGAGGGAGGGATTCGAACCCTCGGTAGAGGTCACCCTCTACAACGGCTTAGCAGGCCGCCCTGTTCAGCCACTCCAGCACCTCTCCGGAATCGCGAAGAAAAAGCTTAAACAATCGCATGGGCAAAATCAAGACCAAACCGGGAATGACGGGGAGAATCTGGCGGTGGGGGTGGGATTCGAACCCACGGACCCGTGAGGGTCAACGGTTTTCAAGACCGTCTCCTTCGACCGCTCGGACACCCCACCGGTCCTCGGAATTAAAGGAGAAAATGCAGACAGTCAAAAAATACTACGGAAGCGGGGCTGTTTGTGTCAAGGAAATTGTGGCGTCGAGAGAGGCGCAAGCCGCCTGATTTCGGGCCTTTTGAGGCCGTTTTATCCCCCAAAAAACGGTTGCTTTGACAGATCGATTCCCGTATTTTTAGTCCAGTTCAGAACCGATTCGGACAGGCCTCCAGGTGATCAGCGCCATCGGCATAGACCTTGTAGAAATTGATCGCGTCCGGGCGGCGGTCACGCGCTGGGGAGATCGGTTCTTGAGGCGGGTTTATACGCCCGCAGAGCTTGCTTACTGTTTTGCGCACGGCCAAAATGACGCCTCTCTGGCCGCCAGATTCGCCGCCAAGGAGGCCGCAATGAAGGCCTTGGGCACGGGCTGGAAGCGAGGGGTGAGGTGGGTGGATCTCGAAGTGACGCGTAGGCCGGGCTCCGCGCCCCGGATGGTCCTCCACGGTCGATCGCGTCAGCTGGCTGCGGGGCGCCGCTTCCTTGTGAGCCTGACACACACCGATTCCCAGGCCATCGCTGTCGTTATCGCAGAGACACCCCAGCCCGGGGTCTGAACGTGCGGTCGGCCCACACCAAGCTGGTTACTTCCGTGCAGATGGCCCAGATCGACAAGAGGGCCATTGAAGCCGGCATTCCCGGAAAAGCGTTGATGGAGGCAGCGGGCCGCGGTGTTGCCCGCGTGGTCGCGGCCCTCGTCGGAGATCTCCGGAACAAGAAGCTGATCCTCCTCTGCGGCAAGGGGAACAACGGAGGAGATGGGTTCGTCGTGGCGCGCCTCGCGTTCGAAGCGGGCGCGTGCCCTCTCGTCTTCCTCGTGGCCTCGGCGGACGAGATCGGTGGGGATGCCCGCATCCATCTGGACCGCGCGAGAGATTGCGGCGTCCAAATCTTCGAAGTGCGTGAGAAGGCCGACCTGCCGCGCGTCGAGCAGGCGCTCTCGAACGGCCACGCCGTTGTCGATGCGCTCCTTGGAACGGGTATACGGGGACGCGCCAGAGGCCTGATTGCAAGCCTCATCGAGCGACTCGGTCGGGCAGACTGTCCGATCGTCGCCGTGGACGTCCCGTCGGGACTCGACGCCGACACGGGTCACGCAGAGGGTGCTTGTGTTCAGGCCGCCTGCACGGTCACGTTCGGGCTCCCGAAACGTGGACAGTTCTTCCATCCCGGTCGAGGCCTTTCGAAGCGGCTTTACCTTGTAGACATCGGTCTCCCGCCGTCGGCGGTGGGGGCTGAAGACGTCAACACCTTTCTTCTCGAAGGTGGGCTCGCCTCGGAGTTTCTCCCGACGCGGGCGCCGGATGCACACAAGGGCGACTGTGGTCGCGTCGTCATCGTCGGTGGCTCCGTCGGTCTCACCGGCGCTCCGACGCTTGCCGCGACGGCCGCGCTCAAGTCCGGCGCCGGCCTCGTCACCGTGGGCGCGCCCGAGAGCCTCAACGACATCCTGGAAGTCAAGCTCTCGGAAGCGATGACGCGCCCCCTCCCGGAAGTCCGAAAGGCGAGGTGTCTGGCGTTGCGCGCACGGGGCGCGATCGAATCCCTCCTCGAGGGCGCGGACGCCCTGGCTCTGGGTCCCGGTCTTGGAACGCAACGCGAAACGGTCGAGCTCGTCAGACGTCTGGTCCGACACGCGAAGATCCCGACCGTTCTGGACGCAGACGCCCTGAACGCCCTGGCCGGAGACCCCGGTCATCTCAGAACCCTGACCCCGCCGGCGGTCATCACGCCGCACCCCGGCGAGTTCAGTCGGCTGACCGGAATGGAGATTTCAAAGGTCCTCGCGGACCCGATCGGGGCCGCCGGAGACCTGGCGTCATCCACCGGGGTGACCGTCGTCCTCAAAGGGGCCCCTTCCGTTGTGGCAACGCCCAAAGGCGACACGTTCGTCAACGCGAGCGGAAACGCCGGGATGGCCACCGGCGGGTCCGGGGACGTCTTGACCGGCGTCATCGCCGCCCTCATCGGCCAGGGCTTGCCGGCGGAACGAGCGGCCTGTCTCGGCGTCTATCTGCACGGTCTCGCGGGAGACCTGGCGGCCGGGAAGGTCGGGCAGACAGGCATGATTGCGGGCGATATCCTCGAATTCCTCCCCCGAGCCGAGCAGCAGCTTCGAAACGGGGAGGACAGGAACCGTTACGTGCGGTTTGTTTCAAACTGACAGCGCCTTGGAAACGGATGAATGCCTGACATCCGCGAAAGCATAGATGAAATGATCGAGGAGTCCTACCTCCTCGGGCTGAGCGAGAGTGAGATCAGTGCCGACCTGGACCGCTTTGTCGAGATATGCGGCCGGGTGATTCACAATAACATCCACGATCGAAAACAGATGCGGGTTCTGGCGGAGAAACTGGCCCGGGCCAGGACGCTCGGGTTGATCGAGGAGCGCAGGGAAGATGAAGAAGATCGACCCCCGGCCGTAGAAGGCACGGTGAAGTCGTCTCGCCAGCGGTTTGCGCGAAGAGTGGCGCGAAACAAACGATTGATCCTGCGGACGATGAGAGACTGCGATCCGAAACTGGAACGCCTCATCGAACAGGAGCGGTTTCCCGAAGGGTCCAAAAGGGAATTGCGCTCGGAACTCCCCGTCAAAATCGAGTCCCGAAGCCGGCTCAAGGTTCTCCTCCTCAGAACTTGCTACGTCTCCACCCTGCTTCTCGTGCTCCTGCTCGTCTACCTTGTCCTCCTGCAGAACATATGACCGGGAACCCCTACAGCCTGTCTTTCACCTTTCGCCTGCGGTCAGCCCAGAGGGTCGCAGGACTTTTTTTTATCGCGTAGCGACCGGCGACGCCGTTCCGTCGTCGCAAGATCGAGGCCACACGTGCCAAAACGCCTCGACATAGAAAAGGTCATGCTCATCGGCTCGGGCCCGATCGTCATCGGTCAGGCCTGCGAGTTCGACTATTCCGGGACACAGGCGTGTAAAGCCCTGAAAGAAGAGGGCTACGTCCTGGTCCTGGTCAACAGCAATCCAGCCACGATCATGACCGATCCGGAGATGGCCGATCGCACCTACGTGGAACCGGTGACGGCCGAAGTCTGTGCCGCCGTGATCGAGCGTGAGCGGCCCGACGCCCTGCTCCCTACGGTGGGCGGACAGACCGGCCTGAACGTGGCGATGGACCTCCATCGCCAGGGCGTGCTGCAACAGTTCAACGTCGAACTGATTGGCGCAAATTCAGAAGCAATAGAGAAGGCGGAAAACCGGGAACGGTTTCAGAAGGCCATGGCGCGTATCGGCCTCGACCTGCCGAGGGGGGGGTTTGCGCACACGCTGGAAGAGGCCACCAGGGTCGTGGCAGACATCGGTTTTCCGGCGATCATCCGTCCTTCCTACACGCTCGGCGGCACGGGAGCGGGCACGGCCTACGACGCCGAGACGTTCGAGAGCGTCGCCGCACAAGGACTCGACCTCTCGCCCACCAGCGAGATCCTCATAGAAGAGTCGGTCCTGGGTTGGAAGGAATTCGAGCTCGAGGTCATGCGCGACCTGAACGACAACGTCGTCATCATCTGCTCCATAGAAAACTTCGACCCGATGGGCATCCACACCGGCGACTCCGTCACCGTGGCCCCGGCACAGACGCTGACGGACAAGGAGTATCAGCGGATGCGGGATGCAGCCATGGACGTGATCCGGGAGATCGGTGTCGAAACCGGAGGATCCAACATCCAGTTTGCCATAGAGCCTGAGACGGGACGTATGGTCATCATCGAGATGAACCCCCGCGTCTCCCGGAGCTCTGCCCTGGCCTCCAAGGCCACGGGTTTTCCGATTGCCAAGATCGCGGCCAAGCTCGCGGTGGGCTACACCCTGGACGAGATCCGAAACGACATCACGCGCGAGACCCCGGCCTCCTTCGAACCGACGATCGATTATTGCGTCGTCAAGATCCCCCGTTGGACGTTCGAGAAGTTTCCGCAGGCCGACAACCTTCTCGGCACACAAATGAAGTCGGTTGGAGAAACCATGGCCATCGGCCGGACCTTCAAGGAGGCTCTGCAAAAGGGCCTCCGGTCGCTCGAGATCGGGCGCGCCGGATTTGGAGCGGACGGCAAAGACCCGGACGTCACGCAGCTGGATCCGGCCGAGTTGAGAGGGCAGCTCAGGATGCCGAGTTCCGAGCGCCTGTTCTACATACGGTCCGCCTACGTGATGGGGTGGCCCACTTCGGAGATCAGCAGACTCACGCGTATCGATCCCTGGTTTTTGGAAAACATTCGAGAAATCATCGAGATCGAAAGAGAACTCGCAGGATTAATGAACGGATGATCCACGGACAGCGGGCCGCTCAGCAGCAGAAGCCGACGGGCTGCCGCCCCTTCCGGTTGTCTCCTGCCGTTCGAAGATGAAGGAACCCACGCCTGACGGGATCGGCTTTGGTCCGCGCTTCCAACATGAAAAGAACCCGCGCCCTGAATGACCTGAGAGCCGGAATCGGCCGGGAGATCCTGCTCAAGGCCAAGCAATCCGGCTTCAGCGACCGGCAGCTTGCCCATCTGTGGCAAACCGACGAATGGACGGTGAGGGCACTCAGGAAAGAACTCGGCGTCGTTGCCACGTTTAAGACGGTGGATACCTGCGCGGCTGAATTCGAGGCCTACACGCCCTACCATTTTTCGACCTACGAGACCGAAACCGAAGTGGTTCGGTCCAAACGGAAGAAGATCATGATCCTGGGCAGCGGCCCAAACCGCATCGGACAGGGGATCGAGTTCGACTATTGCTGCGTTCACGCCTCTTTCGCGCTGAGAGAGGACGGTTTCGAGACCATCATGGTCAATTCCAACCCCGAGACCGTCAGCACGGACTACGATACGTCCGACAAACTCTACTTCGAGCCCGTGACCGCGGAAGATGTCCTCAACATCGCGGATGCGGAAGCGCCCGACGGGGCCATCGTTCAGTTCGGTGGACAGACGCCGTTGAATCTCGCCCACGATCTGGAGCGGGCCGGACTGAAGATCCTGGGCACCTCTCCGGAAAGCATCGATCTCGCGGAGGACCGGGAGCGGTTCGGCAACCTCATCGATGAACTTGGCCTCCGACAGCCCGAAAACGGCACGGCAACGAGCACGGACGAGGCCGTCGCCGTCGCGGAATCGATCGGCTATCCGGTGCTGGTGCGCCCCTCCTATGTCCTGGGAGGTCGCGCCATGGTCATCGTCTACGAGACGGAGGCGCTCCTGAGCTACATGGAAGAAGCGATTCGGACGTCGCCCGAGCATCCCGTTCTCATCGACCGCTTCCTGGAAGACGCCCACGAGTTCGACGTCGATGCCGTGAGCGATCGGTCTGCCGTCATCATCGGCGGAATCATGCAACATATCGAGAGCGCCGGCATCCACTCCGGAGACAGCGCGTGCGTGCTGCCCCCATACAGGATTTCGGATGACAACCTCGACGAGCTCAAAAGACATACGCGGGCCCTGGCGCGCGCCCTTCAGGTGGTCGGTCTGATCAACGTACAATACGCGATTCAGAATGAGGAGGTCTACGTCCTGGAGGTCAACCCCAGGGCTTCCCGCACCGTTCCCTTCGTCAGCAAGGCGATCGGCATCCCGCTGGGCAAGGTCGCGGCGCGGGCGGTGGTCGGAAGGACGCTCAAAGAGCAAGAGATTCCTGACGACATCGTCATCGATCACATCGCCGTCAAGGAGGCGGTCCTGCCCTTCATCAAGTTCCCGGGCGTAGATACGCTTCTTGGCCCGGAAATGAAATCCACCGGCGAGGTCATGGGGATCGACACCGACTTTGGGCTCAGCTTTCACAAGGCCCAGCTCGGCGCGGGCGTGCGATTGCCCTGTGAGGGAACCGTCTTCGTAAGCGTGAACGATCGGGACAAGGCCGCCGTGCTGCCCGTGGCCCGGCGCCTCGTGGCGCTCGGTTTCCGGATCCTGTCGACGCAGGGCACCCAGTCGTTCCTGGCGGCCCGGGGGATCCCCGCCGAACGTACCTTCAAAATACAGGAGGGGCGGCCCCACGTCGTGGACGCCATAAAGAACAAGAGGATCGACCTCATGGTCAACACGCCCGCCGGCGAAAAGTCCCAGGCTTACGACCTCCAGATTCGACGGGCTGCCCTCCAGTACGGCATCCCCTACACGACCACGCTCGCCGGGGCCGCCGCAGCCGTCGCCGGAATCGAATCTCAGAAGAAGGACGAATCCATCCGTGTCCGCACGCTTCAGGAATTCCATCAAGGAAAGGCCGCGCGGTGCGGATGAACGCCCTTCGAAGACTATGGCCTTTGGCCGCGCTGACCTTCCTTTCCGGATGCGTCTACTTCAACACGTTCTACAACGCGCGCAAACAGTTCGATGACGCCGATCGGAAACGTCGTGAAACGGAAACCCGCTCCGACAGGAGCCGGAGGTCTCAGGCATACAAGAAGCTTTACATGAACGCCATCCGCAAGGCCTCCATCGTGCTGGACAGGCATCCCGACAGCAAATGGGTAGACGATGCGCTGCTGCTCATCGGCAAGGCCTTTTACTGGCGGGAGATTCACGACGAAGCCGTGTTGAAGTTCCAGGAGCTCGCTGAGAACTTTCCGGAAAGCGACCTGGTCGAAGAGGCCTATTACTGGCGCGGCCTGGCCCTCCGCGCCGAGGGCCGAATCGACGGCGCACGTGACATCTTTGTTGAGATCGGAAATGTCGAGGGTGGGCATTTTACCAAGGAGGCACGCATCTCCCTGGCAGAGCTGGAATCCGACCAGGAGAACTACCAGGCCGCGATCGATGCCTACAAGCAGCTGCTCTCGGAATATGAGAAGGAGAAAAAGCTGAAGGCAAAAATCTGGAGCGGCATCGGAAACGCCGCTTTCAACCAGCAACGTTACGACGAGGCAGCGGCAGCCTACGAGCAGGTCTTGAAGTCCGGACCGGATATCGGCACGGACTACCTCACCCGGCTTCGGCTCGGGCGGACGTTGGAGTTGCAGCACAGATTCCAGGAGGCCCTGGAGGTCTACGGGAAGATCCTGAAGATCAAACGCTTTCGGTCTTACGAAGGAGACGTTCGTCTAAGGCAGGCAAATGTCCACACGTCCATGGAAGCGTTCGAAACCGCAGAACGGATATACGCGCAGATCACGAAGAACCTGCCCCACACGGAACACAGCGCTTTCGCATACTACGAGATGGGGCTGATCGCGCTTCAGCACCGGAAGGATCACGCCTCGGCAAAAGAGCACTTTCAGATGGCGAAAAGGGAGAAGTCAGGTTCGGAGGCCGCCGGGCTGGTCCGGATGCGCGAGAAACTGCTCTCCGATCTGAAACGATATGAAAAGGCTTCGCAAAAGAAGGGCAAGAAGGGGATTGAAGCCTCCTTCAATTTGGCCGAGCTCTACCTCTTCGGGCTCTCGGAACCCGACTCCGCCGTGGCGGTCTACGATCGGGTTCTGAAGGCGGCCGACACCTCCGACGCCGCTCCCAAGGCCCTGTACGCACTGGGTCTCGTCTACGCCGACACGCTGAAAGACGACACCGCGGCTCGTCGTTACTTTGGCCAGCTGGTCGAACGCTACCCGGCCAGCCCGTTCGCGGTTTCGGCCCGGAAGCGAATTCTGGAGGAAGGGACGCAGGAGGCCGAGGCCCAGGCACGTTTCCATCGGGCAGAGGCGCTGCGGCAGGACGGGGCGACGCTGGAAGAGGCGATGGCTCTTTTCAGACAAATCGCAGCCGACTTCCCCAATACCCTCTATGCGGCGAAGGCCATCTACGCTCTGGCGTGGTTCTATGAGAACGAGCGTAACACGCCCGATCTGGCCAGAGCCCAATATCAGCGATTGATCGATCGATATCCGATGTCCGAGTTTTCCGAAGTGGCACGCGAAAAATTGAAGGGCGGGTTTCTGGACGTGGAAGCGCCCGCCGGCGACAGTGCCGGGGTCTCAGACGCGGCCGAACGAAGCGCTGATTGAACGACCCCGCGTCCCCGCACCCCGCAGTGCCCCGCAGGCCGATCGGTCGAAGGTTGAACGGAGAGATGGCGCGGACGTCACCGAAATCGGGTCTCCTCCGGCGGTGTTGCAGGGTAAGACGCAAGCGTGAGCCTTTCATTTCAAGTCCGTCGACATGATTCAAGAAGATGGAGAGATTCTCTTAAACGAGCCGGTCGCGCAGAATATCTATCTGATGCGTCTGCGCACCCCGCGAATCGCTCGGAGCTGTCGTCTTGCGCAATTCGTACATATCCGGACCGGCCCGGGTCTTCATCCCTACCTTCGAAGGCCATTCAGCGCCTTGCGGGCCAACCGCGCGGAGGGTTGGATCGACATCCTCTACGACGTCATCGGGCCGGGCACCCGCCAGATGTCGGAAGCCTCCGCGGGGGACAGTCTGGACCTGATCGGCCCGCTCGGATGCCCATACGAACCGTCCACCGCGGACCGGCTTCTCCTGGTGGCCGGGGGCGTCGGTCTGGTCCCCCTGGCCTTCCTGGCGTGGGACGCCCCGCAGCTGCGATCCTCCGCGATCTTTCTCCTCGGCGCCGCCTCGAAGGCGCGCCTGCCCGATCCCGTCCGAACGCTTCCGCCCGATCTCGACCTTCACCTGGCCACGGAGGACGGCAGCGCGGGTCACCACGGCCTGGTGACGGACCTGATCCCTGCGTTCGCTCGACCGGGAAAGGCCCTCGTCTTGACGTGCGGACCCTACGGGATGATGGCTCGCGTGGCAGCGATCGCAGCCGATCAAGGCCTGCCCTGTTTTGCTTCGCTCGAAAACCACATGCCCTGCGGGTTCGGGGCCTGTATGGGATGTGTCGTCGAATACCGCGAAACCGTGAGGAACGACCTGAGATTTCGCAGGGTATGTCTGGAGGGACCGGTCGTGGACGCGCACAAGATGGTCTGGTAGCCCCGTGATCGATCTGTCCACACCCATAGGCGGCGGACTCACGCTCAGGAACCCCGTGATGGTCGCCTCGGGTACGTTCGGCCACGCCGCTGAATATGCCGGCCTGTTCGACCTCGGTCGAATCGGCGGCGTCGTCACGAAGACGATCACCTACCATCCACGTTCCGGAAACCCACCCGTAAGGACGGCGGAGACACCCGGCGGGATGTTGAACGCAATCGGTCTGCCCAATCCGGGGTTGGAGGGGTTCATCGAGGAAAAACTCCCGCCCCTGGAGGCGTTGGATACGGCCCGGGTCGTCAGCATCGCAGGCACATCGAACACGGAATTCGCCGAGATGGCCCGACGATTGAACGACCTTCCCGGCGTGGACGCCCTCGAGCTCAATGTCTCGTCGCCGAACATGAGGGACGGCGGCATGCGTTTTGGATGCCGGGAACAGGCGACGCACGATGTCACCGCGGCCGTCAAAGCGGTCTCGCGACTCCCGGTGATCGTCAAACTCACGCCGAATGTGACCGATATCGCCGCAATCGCCCTGGCCGCGGAAGAGGGAGGCGCGGACGGGATCGCGTTGATCAACACCCTCCGCGGCATGGCCGTGGACATCGCGTCCAGGCGACCGGTGCTCGAAAACGTGACCGGGGGGCTCTCCGGACCGGCCATCAAGCCGATTGCCCTCGCTCAAGTCTGGAAGGTCGCCGACCAGGTCTCCGTGCCGGTCATCGGGATGGGCGGAATCTCGACCGCGGAAGATGCGATCGAGTTCCTGATCGTAGGCGCTTCGGCCGTTCAGGTCGGAACCGCCCTGTTCCTGAATCCGTGGGCGGCGCTCGACATCGTCGACGGCATCGTGGACTATTGCGAACGTCAGGGCGTGAATCCCTTGAAGGACCTGGTGGGAAGCCTCAAGACCTGAACGTTAGCCTCGGGACCCGGACGCTTGACTGCCTTACGATCCAAGATTTCGTGGCTCCTTTTGATCCTGTATCTCGCCACGTTGCCCGCCTGCGTCTCTCGACCGCGCTACAGGACCTCGCCACCGAAGCCGAGAGACGACGGAAAGAGCTCGCCGTCCAAACCCGACGCGGCGCCCATTTCGAGAAAGGGCGCTCACCAGATCGGCCTCTCTTCGTATTACGCCCACAAGTTCCACGGTCGTCCCACCGCGAGCGGAGAAATCTTCGACATGAACGGGCTGACCGCAGCCCACAGGGAGCTCCCGCTCGGCACGGTCGTTCGAGTCACCCACCTCGAGAACGGCCGACACGTTGTCGTCAAGATCAACGACCGCGGTCCATTCATAGAGGGAAGAATTCTCGACCTCTCTCTGGGCGCCGCCAAAAAACTCGACATGATCCGGGAAGGGGTCGCCCTCGTCAAGATCGAAATCCTGGAGGCGGTCCGGTAAGACTGCGGGCAAACGCAGCGCGTGCGTCGCGTCGCTCAGGGCACTGAATCGGGATAGGGGGGAGCCAGGACCACCCCTGCGAGGAGCGCCTCCGGCAGACATAGCCCCGGAATCAGCCGGCACCGGCGTCCATGAGACCGAAAATGGGTGGCCCAAACACTAACCTTGATTCGAAATATCTCGGCGGTGTTCTCTGGGATTTGTCCAGAAGAACAAAGGCGTCTTTACGTCACCATTCGGCCATTCTTTAGTTCACGGGATGTGAACAGAAAAACAGTGCATTTTAGCTGAGGTAATTCCACATTTCTCACGGCCTTACGAAGTTGTGGATTGCTTGTTTTTTTCGAATCAAGGCTAATGCGAAGCCCCCAAACCCTGGGTCATCTCCAAACTCATCCCTATTGATGAGGATATATGAGACCGTGACCCGGCCTATGGGCGACGGCGCGGGTCAGTCGGAGGAAGCGCAGTTTGAGCCATTGGCGTCTCCAATGCCCTGAAGCCACGTCTGAAATGCGCCATCGAGCGGCGCGCAAAGCCCCGTGTTATGAAAATGAAAGTGCTGTAGCTTTTTAAGCCCCGTCAGGCTCTGTGGAAGTGGGCCCGTCAAGGACGAATTATCGTTAAGAAACAGGTGCACAAGGTTGGACAGGTTGCCCAATTCGGACGGGATCGAACCACTCAACGCATTATTGCCAAGCCACAGGAGTTGGAGGTTGGACAGGTTGCCCAATGCCGGAGGGATCGGACCACTCAACGCGTTGTGGTCAAGAAACAGATCCCCAAGGTTGGACAGGTTGCCCAGTTCAGAGGGGATCGGACCACTCAACGCGTTGGCGGAGAGCTCCAGAATCCTAAGGATGGACAGGTTGCCCAACTCGGAGGGGATCGGACCACTCAACGCATTGCCCGAAAGAAGCAGAAACCTAAGGAAGGACAGGTTGCCCAGTTCGGAAGGGATCGGACCACTCAACGCATTTCGGGAAAGCACCAGGGTCTCGAGGATGGACAGGTTACCCAGTTCGGACAGGATCGGACCACTCAACGCATTGCCGACAAGCTGCAGGGCCTCAAGGTTGGAGAGGTTGCCCAATGCCGGAGGGATCGAACCACTCAGATTGTTCTCATCAAGCCCTAAGCGCGTAACCCGACCGTTGGAAACCGTGACGCCACGCCAAGTCGAAAGATCGGTGTCGGTCAGCCAGTTGGCCCTGTCCGTCCAGCTATCCCCGTCGGTCGAATTGTACAGCGCGACCAACGCATCGCGGTCGGTGGACAATGTGCCTTCACCAGAGCAATTTGAGCCATTGGTGTTTTCTATGCCATGAAGCCACGTCTGAAACGCACGATCGAGCGGCGCACAAAGCCCCGTGTTTTGAAAACGAAAGTACCTCAGATTTGTCAGACGCGTCAGACTGTGTGGAAGTGTGCCCGTCAAGTGCAAATTATCGTTAAGAAGCAGACTATTAAGGCTGGGCAGGTTGCCCAGTTCGGACGGAATCGAACCACTCAACGCGTTGCCGTGAAGATGCAGAAACACAAGGTTGGACAGGTTGCCCAGTTCAGACGGAATCGAACCACTCAACGCGTTGCCTTGAAGATGCAGAAACGCAAGGTTGGACAGGTTGCCCAGTTCAGACGGAATCGAACCATTCAACGCGTTGCCGGCGAGACTCAGACTCCGAAGGTTGGATAGGTTGCCCAGTTCAGACGGAATCGAACCACTCAACGCGTTGCCGGAAAGCCGCAGTTCCCGGAGGCTGGACAGGTTGCCCAGTTCGGACGAAATCGGACCACTCAACGCGTTGTCGGAAAGCCACAGGGCCTCAAGTCTGGACAGGTTGCCCAGTTCGGACGAAATCGAACCACTCAACGCGTTGCCGTCAAGAAGCAAGTCCGTAAGGCTGGACAAATTGCCCAGTTCGGACGGAATCGAACCACGCAGATTATTCCGGTAAAGCAGCAATTGTGTGACCCGACCGTCAGAAACCGTGACGCGATGCCAAGTCGAAAGATCGGTGTCGGTCAGCCAGTTTGTCTTGTGCGTCCAGCTATCGCCGTCGGTCGCATGGTAGAGCGCCACCAGCGCATCGCGATCAGGGCAAGTCGAGCCTCTGGCGTCTTCAATGCCCTGAAACCACGTCTGAAACGCGCCTTCAAGCCGCGCACAAATCCCCGTGTTGTGAAAATAGAGGCGCTTCAGATTTGTCAGACGCGTCAGGCGCTGTGGAAGTGTACCTGTCAAGGACGTATTATTGTTAAGGAGCAGATCCGTAAGGTTGGACAGGTTGCCCAACGCCGCAGGAGTCGTGCCACTCAGATTATTCCCATCAAGCTGCACGCGGGTAACCCGACCGTCTGAAACCGTAACGCCATGCCAGGTCGAAAGATCGGCGTCGGTCAGCCAATTTGTCTTGTCCGTCCAGCTATCCCCGTCGGTCGCATGGTATAGCGCCACCAACGCATCGCGGTCGGTGGACAATGTGCCTCCACCGGGGCAAGTCGAGCCCCTGGCGTCTTCCATACCCTTTAACCACGTCTGAAACGCATCATCGAGCGGCACACAGAGCCCCGTGTTGTGAAAATGAAAGGTCTTCAGATTTGTCAGACGCGTCAGGCTCTGTGGAAGTGTGCCCGTCAAGGAGGTATTATCGTTAAGAAGCAACTGCGCAAGGTTGGACAGGTTGCCCAACTCGGTGGGGATCGGACCACTCAACGCATTGACGTGAAGCCACAGACTCCCAAGGTTGGACAGGTTGCCCAACTCGGACGGGATCGACCCACTCAATGTGTTGTTGGAAAGCGACAGATCCAAAAGGTTGGACAGGTTGCCCAATTCGGACGGGATCGGACCACTCAACGCGTTGGCGCCAAGCGACAGACTCGTAAGGTTGGACAGGTTGCCCAATTCGGAGGGAATCGACCCACTTAACTCGTTGCCGCTAAGAAGTAGACTCCTAAGGTTGGACAGGTTGCCCAGTTCGGACGGGATCGACCCACTCAACGCGTTGCCGTAAAGCCACAGACTCGTAAGGTTGGACAGATTGCCCAGTTCGGACGGGATCGATCCACTCAACGCATTGTTGCCAAGCGACAGACCTCTAAGGTTGGACAGGTTGCTCAATTCGGACGGGATCGGACCACTCAACGCGTTGTCGTAAAGCCACAGACCTCTAAGGTTGGACAGATCGCTCAATTCGGACGGGATCGACCCACTCAGATTATTCTCATCAAGCTGTAAGCGCGTGACCCGACCGTCTGAAACCCTGACGCCATACCAGGTCCAAAGATCAGTGTCGGTCAGCCAGTTTGTCCTGTCCGTCCAGCTATCCCCGTCGGTCGCATGGTACAAAGCGATCAATGCATCACGGTCCGCCGCCCACGGCGGCCGTGTGTATGTGCGACCAAAAACGCCGGCAAACGTCACAAAATCGGCAAAATCAATGGCGCCGCTTCCGTCCATATCCATACGGGGATTGTAACCGGCGTCTGCAGACGTCTTGCCAAAGACCGAGACAAAGGCCAGAAAATCGGCAAAGTCGACATCGAAGTCCCAATCGAAATCCCCCGGAAAGCGGGTCGAGGAGATCACCGCTGTCGACGCGCTCCCACCCGTCTCGCCATTCGGGTCGGCAGATGCCTGACCCACGAACGCCAGCAGAATAAAAATAGCGAAGGGTCGCACGATGCCTTCCTTTCCTGGTCTCAACGTTCCGATCAGAGGTGTGGGAGGCCGGCAGATGCCGGGAACGTAGGCGCGCAGATACCATTGGCGCTGACGCACTCAAAATCGGAACGACAGTCGGCGTCTTCGCTCAACGGTGGATGGCGACAGATCGACGACCTGCCAGACATCGTGACCGAGCATCGAGCCGGCGAGGGCACCGCCCATAAGACCCATAATCGGTGGCATGAGAAGTAGGATCGGGTGAGGCACTACGGCCTCTTGGTGGCCGACCAGTACCGCTGCGATCCCTGCTGCAGCACCGACGATGGCGCCCTCCTTGGCGTAGGACTCGCGGTATTTGTAGACTTCGAGCCTGGAAATATCCGTGAGCGCGATGGCCTCGGGTCGTTTCTCTCGTCTCAGGATACTCATACGCTTCTTATAGAAGAACAGGGTGTCCCTTGTCGCCCGGTGAACCCGGGCGACGATCCCTTTCTCCATACCTCGGGGATGGATGCGAATGAACTGACCTTCCGACCACCAGCTCTCGGCGTCCGTGCTCGCAAAAGGCAACTCCTTATCTGTCGTCTTTCTGAGCCGGGCCATCTCGCGGCTGGACTTCGCAAGAAGCAGCGTTTGAATACGCGCAAATGCAATTCGCTTCTTCCGAAAACGTCCTCCAAGGGTCAAGCCCTCCGCGTCCACGGCCTTGATATATCCTCTTGCCGTGACCAGCTTCTCCCACTTCCCCGAGACCGGATCCCGCTTCCCCTTCCCGTAGACAACCTCCGCAAAGACGCCCACGCGAACCTTGCCGCTGTCGATCTCACCCGCTTTCAGGACCACCCCTGCCGGGAGTGCCTCCGGCAGACATACCCCCAGAATCAGAACGATGACAGCCATGCGTGCCATGAGTTCCTCCTCGCAAATCCTCGCGGAGTTCACCCGGCCTTCGCTCGATACCAGGCCGAGACTCACGCTTTTTGCATCCATAGGACGCCACCCGATATGATGATGGCCTACGCGCAGGCAAAGATATCAAATAATATAAAAGGGAGACAACTGAGGAGGGAAGCCACCGGGGAGGCGTCACGCTTCTGCGGCCCGCAGACGAACCGGACGACTTCGAGGCCGGGGTGGGCTCTTGCTTCCCGGGAGAGGAGCGCGGAAACCGGCCCGGTGGACAACCGAACTCAAAGGCCTGGAAGACATAGGCCCCGCCAGCCGCGCAGGCCGACAGCGGAGCTACCCCGGTTTGGTGGACAGTTCAGGGTTTGCATCGGGATCTGGAACACCCTTCCCGACGGGCAGCGAGGTGCCTTCCCCGGCCTCGATCGCACGGAATTCAATCTGGCTCGGGAAGACAAACCCCAGCATGCGTCCCATCACCTTCCAGTTCACGAGGTCGACGACCGTGACGCCACTCCCGCCACTCTGAAAAACGAGCGATGCCACGTAGGCACGGGCGCCGTCGGGCGAGATGCCGATCGCGCTCGATTGCCCCCCCAGGTCCAGGCTTCTCGAAATCAGATTCCGTCCGACATCCAGGGCGAGCAGCTTCCCGGCCGAGCTCACGTAGAGCGTCTCTCCATCCGGAGAAAACGCGAGCCCCCCGTTCCCGGTATCTTCGATCGGAATCGCGCCGACAACGCGGTCAGAGACCAGATCCAGCACCGAGATGAGCGCGCGTTCCCCGTTCAGCACGTAGGCTCGCCGACCGTCGGGCGTGATACGCATGTCCACCGGCTGGGTGCCGACATCGATTCTCGTCGCTTCTTCCCGGCGGTCCAGATCCAGCACCGAGATGTCCGAGCTGAGCGCATTCATCACGTAGAGCTTTCTGCCGTCGGGCGTCAGGCCCAATTGCTGGGGCGCGGCGCCGACCCCGATCGTATCTACGGGCGCACGCCGCTCCGTGTCGATAATCGTCACCTGAGAAGTGAGCGCCTCCGCGACATAGACGAGCTTCTCGTCCGGACTCAGCAGCACGCGCCCCGCGGACTCCAACGGAACGGAATACAGGAGCTCCCGTTCCGCATTCATCACGAAAAGACCGAAGGCCTCCGCGACATAGATCGACGCTCGATCTCGTGAAATTTGCATCCCGGACGGACTCCGGAAGGCGAGATAATCCTGAAACAGGTGGGTCTTGAAATCCAGGACACCCACAAAGTCGCCGCCAAAATCGACGACATAGACCTCGTAATCAGGACGGGACGGCTGACTCTCCCGACTGCTGCCAAATGCCTCGGTGAAAGAGAGGAAGTCGCTTAGATTCACGACGCCGTCTCTCGTAAGGTCGAACTGCTGCCTGAACTCCGGCTCTCCGGCCTGCGTATCAAAACGGGTCACGAACAGAATGAAATCGGCAAACCCGACCCGTCCGTCGTGGTCGAAATCGGCCGCCAAAGGGCCTTCAGCGATCCAGACGATCCCATCGGTCTGCATCCGATAGCCCTCTGCCGAACTCACACATACGAGAACGGCGACGACGCAACCCTTCGTCCATCTCATTCGAGCTGTGCTTTCTGTCCCCGGAAATTCGTTACGATTTCACCCGAAGCATTTCTTAACCAGGCCCGGATCCTTGTTCAGGATTGCTGTGACCGGCCAGGGCGAATGCCTTCCTACAAGCCGACGGCTTGTTTCTTCATTCTGCCCGTATGCAAGAACACGGCCACCCCGGTTACGAACTGAGGTGGCTCTGAAGAGGTTGGCAATGCTTCGGGTCGAACTGTCAACGGAATCCGATCCGGAGAGACCCGTGCGATTGAAACGGAGCTGAACGGAGTCGGCCCCTGTTTCTTCAGGCAGGTCGACGCGCTCTTCGTCCGAGCCCGAGTGTCCGTTGAACCTGCTACGCGCCCCCTGGATCGCAGACTCCAAATGCGCCGCGGCGCGCCGGCCGAGCTCCGATGCCACAAGGCCTCCTGTCAACCCACCCGGCCGCCATCAGAAACCCGCGCCGGAACAGTTCCATAGATCCCCGGCGCCTTCCGATCATCCCTCCGGTCTCCTTCCTGCACGATCCCGTGACTTCACTCGCGTTAATTTCGCCGATATCAAACCCCAAGTCAAGCGGAAACCGGAAAGAGGGCCTCCGACAGATGCGCAAGAAAGAGGTTGCACTTTTGCCGCCTTGAAATAGATTTGAGCTTCAGCCCCGTCGTTGTTTCCGTGTCGAAGGAGGCCCGTGGAATGGACCCGTCCCATCGTGTCAACGAAATGGACAGGAAATATGTCGAGAACGCGCCCAGCACGGCGTTCGCTTCCCTATTTGAAGAGACCTCCGGGAAAGGCGGCGTGCAGGACGTCTCCGTCGGGCAGCGTGTCTCCGGCAGGATAAAGGAGATCGGCGACGCCTACGCCTTCGTCGACTTCGGGTGGCGAAGCGAAGCCGTCGTGCGCCTCGAGGAGCTCAGAGACAAGGAGGGGGACCTCCGGTATGGCCCGGGGGATCCGATTGAGGCCTACGTCGTTTCAACGACGGATGAAATCCTGCTTTCCTTCCGTCTGCGCGTCTCGACCATCGGTCAGGTCAGAAAGGCCTTTCAAAAAGGCCTTCCGGTGGAAGGACGCGTCACGGAATTCAACACGGGCGGGTTGGTCGTGAATCTGGCAGGTCGCCGGGCCTTCTGTCCCCACTCACAGATCGAAACCGGGTCTTCCGAAGCGCTCGAATCCTACGTCGGAAAGAGACTCACGTTCAAAATCCTGGAATTTCGAGGAGGCGGGCGCAATATCGTCCTCTCCCGCCGAGCCCATCTGGACGAGGAGGTCGCCCGGCAAGCCCAGGAGCTTCGCTCGAAGCTGGAAAAGGGAAAGGAGATGACCGGAAAGGTGACGCGACTCGAACGGTTTGGCGCGTTCGTGGACCTCGGCGGGGTGGAAGGTCTCGTGCACATCTCCGAGCTGTCCCACGCGAATGTGCGCTCTCCACACGAGGTCGTTTCCGAAGGCTCGGAGGTTCAGGTCAAAATCCTCGACCTGAAAGACCTGGGGAAAAAGGGCGAACGAATTTCCCTGTCGATAAAGGCGCTGATGCCAGACCCTTGGGAGGAGGTGCTCGAACGCCTTTCCGAGGGAGACGTGATCACCGGGCGCATCGTCTCGGTCAAGAAGTTCGGGGCGTTCGTGGAGATCTCCCCCGGCGTGGAAGGGCTTGTCCACGTTTCCCAGTTGCCTGGAAACACGCCTGCGAAGGAGAAGCTCTCCGCCGGGCAGGAGGTCGAGGCACGCATCACCAAGATCGACCGTGACCAGAAACGGATCTCGTTGTCGATGAAGGCCGCGCAGGAGGTAAGGGAAAAGAAGATGAGTGCGGGCGAGGTCAGGCGGTTTCACAAGCAGGGGCAGAAGGCCGACAGGCGGGACGGCGGGCCCATGGCCGACGCCCTCAGGCGAGCCGGACTCGCGTAAGGGAACGATGAGGACAGCGTGGACTCGACCCGGTCGCTGGAGAAGCCCTACGCAACCGATCTCGACGCCATCAAACGAGAGGTCAGGGTCACCCCCTTCAGACGCGGAGGCAAAGGGGGTCAACACAGAAACAAGGTGGAAAGCGCCGTCCGGATCGTCCACATCCCATCCGGACTGACGGCCGTCGCGGCGGAACACCGGGTTCAGGGACGAAACCTGCAGCTGGCCTACAAGCGTCTCCAGCGAAAGCTCACCCTCAAGAACCGCACCAAAAGACTCCGCATCTCGACAAGACCTTCCAGAACCGCGAACGCCAGGCGGCTGGAGCAAAAGCGTCGTCAGGCCCGGAAAAAGACCCTTCGGTGTCGCATTCTCGCCGCAAACCAGATCTAGCGCGGCTGAATGGATCCCGCGGGCCTGTCAACGGAGACGGGTGAGGGTGCGCGAACGACGCTCCGCGACCCTGCCCAACGCGTCTGTTTCTATCCTTCCTCCGGGGGATCCCTCTCCCTGAAGTGATCGAACCCGGTCATCTGGAGCGCGGTTCGTCCTCCGTCCGCATCCTCCAGGTAGAGGCGTTCCGGTCCCGCCAAGATTTGTCCGATCACCGAGATCGGAGGGCATCCTTCCTCCCTCCCCAGTGCGCGAACGCGTTCAGCCCCCTCCGGCCTTGCCGTGAACAGAAGCTCGTAATCCTCCCCGCCGGCAAGCGCTTTGGGCAGGGCGCCGACTCCGGCTGCGCCACAGAAAGCGCTGTAGGCTGGAGACAGAGGAAGGTCGTCCGACCTGATCACCGCCCCGACGCCGCTCTGTCTGCAAATATGCCCCATGTCGGACGTCAGGCCATCCGAAAGATCGATCATCGCCGTGGCTACGCCCGACGTTGCGAGCCGCCGGCCGAGCTCGACCCGAGGCTCCGGACGGTGGTGGCGTTGGAGCAAGGTATCGCGGTGACGGGAGGGGATCTCCACCTCCAGCCCCTGAACCAGCGCCAGCCCGGCGGCAGAATCGCCGAGTGTGCCAGACACGCAAATCAGGTCGTCCGCCCCGGCCCCGGATCGGTATCGGACTTGGCCCTCGCGCATCTCCCCGATCAACGTCAAGCTCAGAAGCAACGGCCCCGGGCTGCGGGTCGTGTCGCCCCCAGAAATGTTCACTTCAAACCGGCGGCCGCACGCGTGCAGACCGTCGTAGATGCGTGCCACATCGCCAACGTCGGCCGACTCCGGGACCGCAACCGAAACGACCGCATCCCTGGGCGTGCCTCCCATCGCTGCGATATCCGACAGGCTGACGGCCAGGAGCTTGTATCCAAGTCCCTCCGGCTCGGACGCACCCGCCCGGAAATGCACGTCCTCCAAGATCAGATCGGTGGTCACCAACAGCGCCCTGCCCGCGCCCATCGAGAAGACGGCGCAGTCGTCCCCGATGCCGCAAAGGACGCCCTCCTCGCGTACGAGCCCGTACTTGGAAACCTGCTCGATAAAACCGAATTCACCGATGTCTCTAAAATTCATCGTCCACCCAGGCGGCGGCCAATCGCTTCGAGAAACGCCCCGCAACGCGCGACCCTGAAGTCCGCGATGCCGACCTGTCGCGCGACGGGCGCGCCTTGTCCTCGTTTTCCGTTACTCCGGCTCCGGTTCGGAACGGCTCTCCCGTCTCCTCTGCCACGCAACGACGTCACGATACGGGACGTCTCCCCCGAAGATATCCAACGCGCTTCCGATCGTCAGATTCACCCGACCGCCGCCCAGCCTGTCCACCCGGTCCAGGTCTTCAAGCCTTCGCGCGCCGCCCGCATAGGTCGCGGGCAGCGGCGACTCCGCGCCCAGCTTCTCGACAAGGGCAGCTTCGATTCCCAGCCTCCTCCCTTCCACGTCCACGCCGTGAACGATGAATTCGCTGCAGGACGCCGAAAGCGACTCCAGCGCCGCACGGTTCACCTCCAGATTCGTAAAGCGCTGCCATCTCTCCGTAACCACGACGTAGGTCTCTCCTCTCCTCCGGCAGCTCAGGTCCAACACCAGTCGGTTGCGACCCACCTCGGAGACCATGCGCCGCACGTTCGTTTCGTTCAACAGACCCTCTTGGAAGACGTAGGACGTGACGACGACGTGACTCGCCCCGGCATCCAGGAACCGGACCGCGTTTTCAGGCGTGATTCCTCCGCCCACCTGCAAGCCCCCCGGGAAGGCGCGAAGTGCGGACAGCGCCGCCGGCTCGTTTCCCGGGCCCAGCATGATCACGTGACCGCCAAACAGGCCGTCCGCTTGGTACATACGCGCGTATTCGGCGGCCGGGCGCCGCGTCTCGAAGTTGCTGTCAGGCCCGTTCCCGCCGCTCGGACGAAGGCTGCTCCCCACGATCTGAGCAACCCGTCCATTCAGGAGATCGATGCACGGCCTGAATCTCATCAACGGCTCCACGGGTAAGGTGTCCAGGGCGGATCAATATACGGTACATCCGGCCTGCGTTCAAATCAACCCGGGCCGTCGCCCGGCAGCCGGCCCGGCAGCCGTTCCGGTTCCGACGAGGCCGTCACGCCGTGATTTTCGGTTGACCGGTCAAATCGGGGCAGCTATGTTATGCGCGTCCCACAACCGCGACGACCGATCTCGTCCGGCAAGGGGGACGCGGTCCGAACCGCGGGCCCGGAGGACCTTGAGCCGTGCACGATCCACGCCTCGACAAACTCGCAGACCTCCTCGTCTGTCATTCGACCCAAGTGCAGCCGGGCGAGTCGGTCTTGATCGAGACGTTCGACATTCCGGAAGAGATGATCATCGCCCTCGTGCGCGCGGTTCGGCGGGCCGAGGGAATCCCTCTGGTGTCGAGCAAGGCGACCCGAGTCCAGCGGGAGCTGATCCGTGCGGGAGACGAAGAAGGAACGAAACGCATCGCCGACTACGAAGCGTATCGGATGAAACACGTGCACGCCTACATCGGGCTCCGGGGCAGTCGCAACATCGCGGAAATGTCCGATATCGAAACCGAAGTCGTGCGCGTCTACGAAGATCATTGGCTCAAACCGGTCCACTTCAACCTTCGTGTGTCCAGAACCAAGTGGGTCGTACTGCGATGGCCCACCCCTTCCATGGCGCAGCAGGCCAGGATGAGTACGGAAGCCTTTGAAGACTTCTATTTCAACGTCTGCACGCTCGATTATGCAAAGATGGAAGGCGCAATCGCGCCCTTGAAGGATCGGATGGCGCAGATCGACGAAGTCCGCATCCTCGGCAACGGAACCGACCTGAGCTTCAGCACGAAAGGGATCCCGACGGTCCCCTGCGCGGGACGAAGGAACGTTCCGGACGGAGAGTGCTTTACGGCCCCCGTTAGGGCGTCGGTGAACGGATCGATCCGTTTCAACACGCCCACGCTCTACCACGGATTCGAGTTCAACGACATTCATCTCAGGTTCGAGCACGGAAAGATCGTTGAAGCCCGTTCGAACGACACGAAAAGGCTCAACGACATTCTGGATACGGATGACGGCGCGAGATACGTCGGGGAATTCGCCCTTGGGTTCAACCCCCACATCCAAGTCCCGATGTTGGACACCCTCTTCGACGAAAAGATTGCAGGCTCCTTCCATCTCACGCCCGGTCAGGCCTATGAGGAGGCGGACAACGGAAACCGATCGAGCGTACACTGGGACATGGTGATGATCCAGACCCCGCCCTATGGCGGCGGCGAGATCTATTTCGACGGAACGCTCATCAGAAAAGATGGCCGGTTCCTCCCGAAGGCCCTGGACGGCCTCAATCCCGAAAATCTGAGATAGGGCCATACGGAATACGAGACGTTTGGACCGATGAATTCTTCACGGGCGGACGAGCCGCCCGCGGCAGACGACAGGTGTGGGTCGGATCCGGAAAAGCGAATCGTGCAGCATGGGCAGCTTGCTGCCGGTGGACCGTGAGAGGGGGTTATCGTGTTGAAGAATCCCGCCGTCTTGTTGGAAATCGCCGTGGCCTCGGCGAAAGGGGCGCCGATTGAAGTCTTGAAGACGGCCAGCGTGACGTGCGAGTCGGGGATCGACGGGGACTATCGGGGTCGATTTCCCACGCGCCAGGTGACCGTCGTGGCACGAGAAGCCTGGGAGCTCGCGTGCGCCGATCTGGGTTCACACGTTCCCTGGACCGTGCGCCGGGCGAATCTGCTCGTTCAAGGCGTCGATCTGGAGGAAACAGCCGGAAGCGTCCTGCGCGTGGGTGACGTCCTGCTGGATGTCGATAGAGAGACCACACCCTGCGACCTCATGGACGAGGCCCGCGACGGGCTCAGGGCCGCGCTCGACGAAGGCTGGCGCGGCGGCGTCACCTGCCGGGTGATCGAGGGGGGCAGGTTGCGCGTGGGAGACCCGGTCTCGCTCCAGGCGCCGTCGCCCGGCAGCGGGGATTGAGAGCCGCCAATCCCCTCAACGCCCTTTCACGTAGCTCAGAATACCGTTCACGATCCGGTCTGCGTCCCTTTGGCGGTTCTTGTGGAACCGAAGCGCCCAGGCCTCGCCCATGTCGTGCACATTGCGAATTTCCACCAGGATCTCCGCGTGTGCCCTGTTGTTTCGCAGAACGCCGAGATTCCGGCCCTTTAGCTGGGCCGGAAGGTTCGGCTGCTCCAGGGCCTTCCGGACGATCTGGGCAAACCGCCGGGACCGGTGATCCACTTTTCCCTTTCTGCTCAGGTAGATCGCGAGCGGACCTTTCGGCCTTTGCGGACTGTTGTCCGCGTGGAGAGAGACAAAGAGGCTCCTCCCTTTGCGGGCGCGCTTCAGGAAGCGATTCGTGATCCTCACCCGCTGCGTCAGATTGCGTCCCCCGGGCCTGACCCGCTCCGAAGGCCTCCGGTTGATCCGTTCGTCGTTATACACTTCGTTCTGTTCGTGAACGAAGGTCCTCACGGCCTGGAGGTTCTCGCGAATCAGGTGGTTCGGACTGATCACCGTCAGCATCACATCCGCTCCGAGAGATCCCAATCTCTCATACATCCGGAGGGCGATGTCGTAGACGTACTCGTCCTCCACGACGTAGACCGGCGCGTTTCCGGCCCGATTCGAGACGATGGCGCCCGGGTCCATGCCCCCGTGTCCCGGATCGAGCACGATCTTCCAGCCATCGAGGGGCAGCCGGCGGCGGCGGTCCCGAGAACGTTTCGACTGAATCTCCGCATCGAACGCCTTCAGGAGTACGCGAGCGCGCCGGTAGTCTTCAAGCGGGCTGCGGGTCGATCGCTCCCGGTAGCCCCGGCTCTGCTGCTCCGAGACGCGAGGTTTGCGCCAGTAGTAGGGCCCGTTCGGCGCTGCAATCTCATCCGGACTTCGGCCCAGTTTCAGGATCTGCCCGGGATAGACCCGGTCGCCCTTGAGTTCGTTCAGCCGTTTGATCTCCTCGATCGGCATTTTGAACCGGCGAGCGATCGACCAGAGCGAATCCCCCCTGCGGACTTCGTAAACGAGTGAAAGTCCTGCTGCCGTTCCCGCAGCCATCTGCATCAAGAGGAGCACGAGGCAGACGATGAGTGTCGAACGCTGGATCATACGAATGAGAGAAAGCGAGGATCGGGAGATAGGGAAGGGACCTAAATAATAAGCATTTGCGGCGGAACTGGCAAGGGTCGCGCGACGCCTTCGCACCGACAAACCCCATGACAAGCGGCGTCGCGTCGATTAATATTGTGAGGAGATGTCCGTGGAACGCCGGTTGGGACTTCCCACCTTGGGATCGGCGACTCTCACCGGCAGCGTCCGGAAACCCGGCCTGGATTCCTTTGCGTAACGTGCGGTAGAATCATCGCCTGCCATGGTTTTCGAACACGCCGGAACGGCCCGGCACAGATCCTGCAATGCCTGAGGGGCGAAGGCTGTCCACCCGTCCCGCACGACGGTATCTCGACACAGAGGAGCGACCGACCCATGTCCGGAGACACCTTTTCAAGGATGGCAGACATCGTCAGAGCCAACATCAACGACCTGTTGGACCGGGCAGAAGACCCGGAAAATATGATCCGGCAGATCATCCTGGAAATGGAGGAAGCCGTCAACAAGGCCACGGCATCCGTGGCCACGGCCGGCGCCGGCGAAAAGCGCCTGGAACGGCATCGCCTGGAGAAAACCGACCTGGTCGAGGTCTGGCGGGGCAAGGCCGAGCTCGCCGTCAGGTCGGGTGAAGACGACCTCGCCAGACGTGCCTTGGAGCGAAAGGGGACCGCGGAACGGGCCGCGGCGGACCTTTCCGCGGCGCTCGAAGAGAGCCGAAAGACCTCGGAACAGCTCAAGCGCCGGCTGGCGCAGCTCAAGGCCCGGCTGGACGAGACACGGATGAGACAGGGCACCCTGATTGCCCGCTGCCAAGCCGCAGAGGCCCGTAAACGGATCGCCGAGGGTATTTCCCGAATCGGGGACGATGCCGTCTCCAACTTCGAGCGGTTCTGCCGAAGCGTGGAGCACGAAGAGGCTGAAGCGGAGGCGCGCGAAGAGCTCGCCGACCCTCGGCCTTCGCTCGAAGAGGCGTTTGAAAAACTCGAGCGAGAAGGATCCGTGGAGGCGGAGCTCAAGGCGCTGAAACAGAAGCTGGCACGAACCGATGCGTGACGCACCCGCAACCCCGGGGGAGATCGCCGGCGAGCTTCGTCGAGTCGAGAACAGGATCGAAGCGGTCTCGCCGCCCGGCGACTGGAACTTTGAGAGGCTCGGCATAGACCTCTTGCCGGTGGCAACGGCCCAGCTCTTCCGAAACCGCCTCCTGAAGTCGGGTCGGGCGTTGGAGTGATCGGGCTCGCCGCGGCGATCTGCGAGTTGGTAAGTTCGTCGATCGCCGCCTCACCGATGTCCGGGACGTGATGATCGCCCTCGACGAGAAACAGGACAGGGGCGGATCCGGCAAATGACAGCGGGGTCCCGTTGAAAGACGACCCGGTTGAAGCGCTGAGACGGCGGCTGAGGGGTGCCGGAACGCCGGATCGCCGATCTGCAGGACAGGGTGGTGTCGTTGCGTTGGGCGAGAAGGCCCGTAGACGTGCGTAGCGGTTTGATGAGGTTTTTTCCTTCCACAACATCCCAAGAGGTGGCGACCATGTTTCCAAAAATCCTCGGTGTCGTGTTCGTAGGCATCGGCTGCGGACTGGCCTTCAGCATCCTTTTCGACCTGATCGGTTCCATTCTGGGACTGTCGTGGCTTCTCATTAAACTCCTGATCCCGATCGTGCTTATCTATGCCGGCTACAGATTCCTGAGGCGCGGGTCGGAGTTTTGACCGGGCGGACAGGGGAAGGACATCTCGAACCAGGGAACCGGGGCATTGGGAAGAACCGGGAGGCGCCAGCTGACGTCGGAGACTCGGATGGGGGCCCGGACCGCGAGAAATCGTAATCCGGACGCGGTGTCTGTCACGGTCTGGCGGGAGGCGTCCACGTGAACGCCATGCGCCTCCGGGATGTCCGCGAGCCCCTCGAACCCTGCGACCTCCCCACGCCGAGCCCCGGTCCCGGGCAGATCCTGATCCGAGTCGACGCGTGCGGCGTCTGCAGGACCGACCTGCACGTCTATGACGGCGAGCTCCGTCGACCCAAGCTCCCGCTCATCCTGGGTCATGAGATCGTCGGCGTGGTCGTAGAGGTCGCCGAAGGGGTCGACGACCTGTCGCCGGGGCAACGGGTCGGTGTGCCCTGGCTGGGCTGGACCTGCCGGTCGTGTCGCTACTGCAGGTCGAGCCGTGAGAATCTGTGTGAAAAGGCGAGGTTTACCGGCTATCAGATTGACGGCGGCTATGCCGACTATACCGTCGCCGAGCATCGCTACTGTTTTCCGATTGCGGATGGGGGGTCGGATGCCGAGACAGCCCCGTTGCTCTGTGCCGGACTGATCGGCTACCGCGCTCTGCGAATGACTGGCGATGCGTCCAGGCTGGGGCTCTACGGGTTCGGCGCCGCGGCCCATATCGTGGCGCAGGTCGCCCGTTTCGAGGGACGAGAGGTCTATGCGTTCACGCGCCCGGGAGATCGTGCCAGGCAAGCATTCGCGAAAGCGTTGGGGGCGCGATGGGCGGGGGGCGCTGACGCGAGACCTCCCGAGCCACTCGATGCGGCGATCCTGTTCGCGCCGGTGGGATCCCTCGTCCCGGCCGCGCTGAAGGCGGTCGACAAAGGGGGCATCGTCGTCTGTGCGGGCATCCACATGTCAGAGATCCCGCCGATTCCGTACGACCTGCTTTGGGAAGAACGGTCCATCAGATCGGTCGCCAACCTGACCCGGGCCGACGGCATCGAATTCCTCAACCTCGCCCCTCGAATCCCGATCAAAACCCGTGTCCATACCTATCCGCTGCATCAGGCGAACGACGCCCTCGAGTCGCTGCGGGCCGGCAGATTCGAAGGCGCCGCCGTCCTCCTTCCGGACCCTTAAAACGAAACCGTTTTGACAGGTCCGGCACGCTACCTCTGCAGCAACTCGATCAGGATGCCGTCCGGAGCCTGCGCGACGGCCAGACCTGGCGGGTCGGGCCGGGGCGCAGGCTCCGAAAGAAACGCAACCCCCCTCCGCTTGAGTGCTGCGACCGTCTCCCTGACATCCTTCACGTAGAAACTCAGCCAGCGCACACCCGAGCGGAGATCTTCGGCGGGCGGGGGCGGAGGAGACGCGATCTCCATCAACTTGATCACCGTTTCTCCTGCCTGAACCCTCACCTGATGAAATCCACGGGGGGCGAGTCCGGTCTTCGTCGCCAGTGCGTCCGAGATATTCGTCTCGTGGACGATCTCCAGACCCAGGCATTCGTGATAGAAACGCAGCGAGGCTTCGAAATCGCTGCAGATGATCGCCACGTCGACGACAGGTTGCGCGAAATTCATGGTCCTGCTCCTTTCGGGATCGGATCGCCGGCAGTCCCCACATCCGGCCTTCCTTCTTGCGCGCGCTAGAAACTCGGCCAGGTTCGAGCGCGCGCGTCATCGGCAGGTGCGGTTCATTCGGGATCCGGCTCGGGGCAAAACCGGGAAAGCGGCTCGACACAGACGTTCGGGCGCACACCCTCCTGGAGGTCCTCGATCTCACGCTCCACGTCCCGCACCTGCCGGCGGGCGTCGTGAACGGTCAAGGTCATGCGAAAACGACGCATCTCCCCGCCTTCAAGATTCACGACCCGTCCGTGGCGCCGCTCGAACGGCTTGGGGTTCGGGTAGTTGGTCGCCGGCTCGAGCCCTGCCACGTACCCGTCCGAAGCGGTCTGCTTCCAAAGCGTGAAGCAGGGCATCTCGCGCAGCGAGAATCGCATGCTGACGCCCAGGTCGCCCTTCCTGTTCCTGAGCAGCACGGTCGTCTCGCCGCTTCTCCGGCGTTCCGAGAGCTCGAGCATATAGACCTGCTCGACGAACCCCGTGCTGGGCCCGGCGAACTGTTCGAAGGTCCGGATTCCTTCCTGAGCACGGCGGTCTCGGGGAGAGACCGTCCTGACGGGGGCGACGAGCCTGGATCCGGACTCGAGCACGGGGGCACCGAAGTTGCAGTGATAAAGCAACTGCATCTCGCCGGATGAACGGTTCAGGTTGACCACTTCATCCGACAGGGTCAGGGCGTTGGACCCGATCGCCGTCGAGATTCGGGAGGTGAGACGCAGCGCCGGGCCGAACATCATGGTTTCGTCGACGACCCCGATCACCGTGATCCGGCAGGGCGGCGTCCGCTCGATCTGAACCTCCACCCGTCTGGCCGGGAGGTTTGCAATCCTTCCGTGCAGCGGTAGGGAGACTCGCGACTCATTTCCGTTGTTATCGATGATCGTGTCTGTCGTGGGCGCGCCGTTGCTGTTGAGGCCGCAGCGGACGATCCACTCGTTGAACCCTCTCAACCAGCCCAGACCGCCCAGATCGTTCAACGCAACGAGGGAGGGATGTACCGGTTCCTTGACGGGAGATTCCCATCCCAGGGGGATGCCTTCGTAGGAGCCTTTCCAGACACCCATGCCGCGCGTGGGGATGATTTGGAAGGAAAGGTGTCCGTTGTCTACCGTCAAGAGGTCGACCCCGTCCTGAAGGCCGCCCCTGAGCGTGGTCTTCTCGACGGACCAGTCCTGTCCGGCGCCGAGAGAGAGCACCCCTTCATCGATGCGAACGGATTCGGACGCGATGTTCCGCTCCACGTCCGTCAACACAAAACGGTTCGCTGTGTCCACGTTTCCCTCCTTACGCGCTCACGCTCAAGGAATACAGACTCGCGTCCCGCATCCTGAACCGGATCCGAAGCGGAAAACATGCGCTGATGTCTTCACGCCCCTTCCACGTAAACGTATGGTCGAGGCTGTCGCCGGTAAAGGGTTCGCAATCCGTGTGGCCGAATCCCGGGATGACTCTGCCGTCAGGATCGGTCAGTTCCGCGTTGATGTAACCGTTTGCGGCGGCGTTGACGACGAGGCGGCTGCCCGTGGACCAGAGCGGTTTCGTGAGCAGCGTCGATTCGGGCGGGATTCCCTCTTGGGGTGGGGGTGCGTCGAGCGAGACGAAGCCGTCCCGTCTGAGCGTCGCCAGGCCGATCTCCTCCCGCTGCCCCTTCTCGTGCACGGAGGTGCCGTCGTAGTAGAAGCGGATTTCCCCGTCCAGAACCACGACACAAAAGCCCTCAACGCTCACCTCGTCAAAGCTGCCCTTTGGACCCTGCGGGATGAAGACGCGATGCTCGCCCATCCGGTGCCAGTGCAGGAGATCCCGGCTGTAGACCAGCTGATTGTCCACGATATCGCCCCCGATCCTGGCGGTTTTTCGGATGCCGAGGATGCCGATGTAGATCTCCTCGTAGCAGAAGGGCCAAATGTGGATCGTCTCTCCGTCAAGTGGATCGCGCGGTTCGGGCACGAGGATCATCCTGGGGTGTGACCAGTGCAGCATATCTTTGGAGAGCGCGATCTGGAAGGTCCGTTGCGCCCGAGTCTGCGGAAATGCCTGGGGCTTCCGGTAGAGATTTCGGGTAAACATGACGTAGAGGCTGTGCTTCCGGTCGTAGAGGCAGTAGATGTTTTCGTCCCCGATCCTCTCGAACGTACCGATCTCTTTCCAGCGAAACCCGTCCGCCGAGACGCCCACGGTCTGATCCGGCTTGGTCTTGATCATCCCCTTGAATCGCCAGCGCCCCGGTTCGGCGTCGTGGGGATCTCGAACGAACTCGGGGTAGACGAAGTGAAACCGTGTGTCGTCCTTGAAAAACACGACGTTGTTTCGGGTGCCGCCGTCGATCTCGACCAGGCCGAGGTCCGGCTTGTCCCAGTGAATCCCATCCTCCGAGGTGGCATAGAGCGTATAAACGCCCACCTTTTTCAAGGCTTCCGAAGGGACCTTTTCAGCGCCGACTTCCGCGCCGCCGAGGGAACAGTACCACATCTTCCAGATCGCCTCCTGTGCGTCGTAGTGGACGACTCCGCTGAAGACCCGGGGCAGGTCGTCGGATGCGCCCTCCCAGGGCCTGTCTCTCCTGACGATCGGATTGTCGGGATGTTTTACCGGCTCGTGCTGCGTGCGGTAGACGTGCTGTGTGCCGACCAGCACGTGCCCCGGAATCCCCATGGAGACATCCGTCCCTTGAGACTTCTCGGAAGCAACTCTGGCTTCCGTCTCCTCGTCGGTCTCCACGAGCAGCGGCGCAGATTTGCCTGCCCGGGGGGTGACCCAGCGCCGTGTCTCGATGATCTCATCGTCCAGGAACAGCTGCTTCCGCGTCCCGACGTTTTTTATGTCTTCGGACGCAGGGAGTTCGACCCAATCCATGGTCGCCTCTTTTCTCGTGAATCAGCCTTTTCGAACCTGAAGTGAATACAACCTCGCGTCGCGCATCCTGAACCGGATCCGCAGCGGAAAGAGACCCCCGATCTCTTCACGCCCCTTCCACGAAAGGGTGTGGCGGACGCTGTCGCCGGTGAACCGTTCGCAATCTGCATTCCCGAATCCGGGGATGACTCGCCCGTCGGGATCAGTCAGCTCCGCCGTGACGTATGCGTTCGTCTCCGCGTTGATGACCAGCCGGTTCCCTTTCGACCAGAGCGGCTTGGTCAAGAGCGTCCCTTCGCGAGGCGGGTCGTTCACCTTCTTCGCTGCAACCGGCGCCTCCAGGGACGCAAACCCATCCAACCTGAGTGTGGCGAGTCCGATGGATGAGCAGGTGAAGGGATCGCGCCAGCCGTTGCCCGCGTAGTAGATGTAGATCTTGTCATCCCGGACGATAAAGTTGAACGACTGGTTGTTGATGTCTTCCCAGCTTCCATCCGGACCGGGCGGCATAAACGTCTTCCGGCCGCACGGGCGGCGCCAGTGAAGGAAATCCCGGCTGTAGGCGAGCTGGTTGTCGGAGTCGTCCCCAGTCGGCGCGTGGGTCTCACGGTGGGCGCCAAGCGTGGCGATCCACGCGCCTTCGTACTTGAACGGGACCAGGCTCTTGAATTCCACGTCGGGGAGATCATCTGAATCGGGAAACAGGAGCAGCCTGGGGTGTGACCAGCGGACCATGTCCTTGGACAGGGCCATCTGGATCGTGCGGTGCGTCCTGAAGTAGGGCAGGATGTTTCGTTTGCCCGACCCCTGGTTGCCGTAGCCGGGCCTGCGGTAGAGGTTCCGGGTGATCGAGATGTAGACCTGGTTGTCACGATCGTAGACGGCGCCGCAGCTCTCGTCTCCGATCCTCTCGAACGTGTCCAGGATCTCCCAGCGGATGCCGTCCCGGGAGACGGCAACGGTCATCTCCGGCTTGGTTTTCACCGTGCTCTTATACCGCCACCTTCCGGCTTCCGCGTCGTGGGGATCCTTGATGGAGGGCGGCGCGAGGTAGCAGTACTTCACACCCTCCTTGAAGAAGATGATGTTGTTTTTCGTGCTTCCCCGGAAGTCGACGATTCCCAGGTCCGGTTTCTCCCAAACGATCCCGTCTTCCGACGTGGCGTACATCGTGAAGCAGCCGACGTTCTCCAGCCCCGGCGCCACACTCCCTTTCGAACCCCCTTCCAGGCCTCCGTAAGAGCCGTACCACATCTTCCAGATTCCGGCCTCCTCGTCGTGCATGACGGACGGGTTTATGAGGTGCGCGTTGGCGGCGGAGCAACCCTCCCACGGGCGGTCTCTCTTCAGAATCGGGTTGTCAGGGTGCTTGACCGGGGTATGCTGGGTCCGGCGGATAAACTGCGTGCCCAGCAAGACGTGTCCCGGGATGCCGGACGAAACGTCCTCCCCTCTTGCGGCTTCGGCGTCGTGGAGGGCGGCTGTCTCCGCGGCTGTCTCGACGAGGAGAGGCGCCGACTTGTCGGCCCGTGGCGTGACCCATCTGTGGGTTTCGATGATTTCGTCATCGAGGAAGAGCTGCTTCCGCGTGCCGATGTTCTTGATGTCGACCGAGCCCGGTACCTCTACCCAATCCATCATCTCTCCTTATGACTTGGCCGATGTCCTGTCCTGGAGGAACAGACCGTGAATCTCGCAGCCGCCGGTCTCCGCGTCCCTCGCCGTATAGTAGACACAGAGGATCTCACCTTCCCCGACGTTGACCATGGAGGGATAGGCGCAGTCTCGATTTTTTCCTCGGTAGAGATGGCCCAGGGGCGTCCAGGACTCGCCCAGATCACGGCTCGCCGCACAGCTCATCCCGGGTTGCCCGAGGGTCACGTCGCGATAGACGCACAGGATCTCCCCCGAGGCGAGTGCGATCAGCGCCGGGCAGTTTCCCGGCATGTCGGTCGGTTGAATCCCGCTCCACGTCCGGCCCTCGTCCGTGGAATAGGACCGATAGAGGAGACCCGGAACGTTCGCACGAACGACAATCAGGAACCGCCCGTCGCCCAGCTGAAGGAGGTCGGCTTCGCTCGGACCGACGACCGCGCTCCGGTCCTCGTGGATAATGGCGTAGTCCGGCCAGGAAAAACCGCCGTCGCCCGAGAAGGCCACGGCCAGGACCCGGCAGTGGCGGTCTCCGACATCTTTCGGGACGCCGTAGAACGGGACCATCAGTCTCCCGTCGGAGAGCTCGGCCACGCGCCCGTAGGAAAAGGCGTGCCCGGACCGGCAGACGAAGGGGTAATCCAGTTCAGGCCCGGCGCGCTCCCAGAACCGTCCGTCGTCCGAGGATTGCGTGAAACTTCCCCTCGCGTAGAACCCGTTCGAGGCCGGGTCTCGCCTTCCCCGTACCACGTGAAGCAGCAGTTTGCCTTCGCTCAATCGGGTCATCCCGTGGTTGGTGTAAACGTCCCAACCCGGCTCCGCGGCCACCGCCTTTCTGAAAGGCCACGTTCTGCCTCCGTCGATCGATCTGGCCAGCATCAGCGCGCCGTCGTTCGTTCGGTGATGATCGTCGCTCTCTGCGTAAGCCACGAGCAGATCCCCGTTCGCGGCCATCTCGAGTGCAGGCCAGGCGCGATGCCTGCCTTTGGGTCCGCCGGCAACGACGACCCGGTCACGCACCTGGATGGGTGCGCCCTTTCGGAGCACGCGACGCCTCCATCTTAATAGTCAATTCCCTTGATCCAGAGGCCTTTGGACTTCCGTCGCCCAATGAAGCGCACGGATCGCGCAATGTCAACGGCTATCCAGGACAGGAGATGACGCGGGAACTCGGCCGTTGGACGGCAGCAACGCCATCGGCCAAAAAGTCCTTGACGTCCGGTCCTGTTCTGTTATATTTCTGCGAAATTCATCCGGACGTTGAACGGGGCACTGCAGCCCACGACAAGAATCGCATCCAAAGGAAGTATTTCTAATGAGTTATCGGGATCGAATCCTCAGCAAGGCGGCTGACATCGGCTGGAAGATCTTTCAGGGCATCAACACCCGTATCCCTGAAGGCCAGCCCTTTCAGCCTGTCTGGGCGCCGGCGCCCCTGTTGAAGAGCTATCAGCGCTCCAGACCGGAGCTGGGATTTCCACGGGAAACGGATTCACTGTGTCCGGACTGTGTCAAGGAGGTCCGGAACGCGATTATCGAAGGTCGGCGTGATCTCAGCGAGCTGACCGACGGCAACCCGGGGGAGATCAAGGTGCAACTCCTGGAAGAGAACGGGAAGATCGTCTATCGAAAGAGATGTCCCGTTCACGGGACGTATGAAGATGTCCAGTCGATCGACCCTGAATTCAGCCGAATCATCGAGAGCCGTTTTCCAGGGCGGGACTACGAGACCTTCGGTGACGAGCACATCCACCGCCACGGCACCTCCAGCATCAAGTATGGCCGCGGCGCCGTCCTCACGATCGACCTGACGAACCGCTGCAACATGATGTGCAACCCCTGTTTCATGGATGCAAACCAGGTGGGCTACGTGCACGAACTGACGATGGACGAAGTCAAACGCATTCTGGATGCGTCGATTTCGTTCAAGCCCAGAAGGCAGATGTCCGTGCAGTACTCCGGGGGAGAGCCGACCATCTCGCCCCATTTCCTGGACGCCTGCCGGTATGCCAAGGAGATCGGCTACTGGTGTGTACAGGCCGCAACGAACGGGGTTCGATTTGCTCAGGATCCGGAATTCGCCTTTGCCGCCAAGGAGGCCGGCCTTACGATGGCCTACCTGCAATTCGACGGGGTTACGAACGCCGCGAATCAGCATCGCCAAATCTCCAACCTGTTCGACGCGAAACTCCTGGCCATGGAGAATCTGGCCGCGGCCGGAATCGATATCACGCCGGTGACGACGGTACTGAACACGATCAACAACGACCAGGTCGGCCCCATCCTCCAATTCTGCATCGACAACAGCGACAAGGTCGGATCGATCTCCTTCCAGCCCGTCTCCTTCACGGGTCGGGACGAGGACATCAGCGACGCGCTTCGCCACGCACAGCGGTACACCATCTCACACCTCGCGAAGGATCTTCACGAATGGTCGGATGGAAAGCTGGATATCTACCGAGACTGGTACCCGCTCGGCGCAGGCACCCTTTTCAGTACGCTGGCTGACCATCTCCGGGGACCCGACATCCAGTTCGGAGGGCAGACCTGCTCCTGTCACCCGAACTGCGGATCGAGCGTCCATATCGTCGTGAACGGGCAGACGAAGGCGTGGGCGTCGTTCACCGAGTTCTTCGATCTGGATCAGTTCATGAGAGACATCGAGGTGATGACGGATACGGCTCGAGATCCCAAGATAACCAAGATTCAGGTTGCCCTATCGGTCTTGCGAAACTTCAACGCGAAGAAGGCGCCCGCGGGGTTCGAACTGGAGGACCTGGGACGGATGTTCAACCGCAGGATGGGGGGCGCGGTCACCGGAGGCGAACGTCCGGAGGACAGGTCGTGGCGGTTTATGTGGATCGGCGGCATGTGGTTTCAGGACCTGTGGACCTACGATTTCCGACGGACGGAGATGTGCGTGATTCCTTACGCGACTCAGGAAGGCGAGATCTCCTTCTGCGCCTACAACACCGGGGTCGGATGGAGGCAGATCATCGAGAACATGCACATGACGGCGACGACTGCGGAGTGGTTCAAAACGGTCGGACGTCACCCCGTTTACGCGGGAAACCGCGACATGCCCCTCCCGGACGCGGAGCATACCCTGAAGGTGCGGGAGAACGAGAACGGAGAGATCGAGCTTCCGGTTCTGAGTGACACCGAAAAGAACGGGAATGGCAGCTGCGGATGCGCATCTGGCGCCGATGCTCAGGATGAGATCCGGAAGATCCTCGTGGCTCCGGTGGAGGAGACGGCCGTGTAGACCGCAATCCTCTGCGCGATGGTCTTCGAATCCGGGCGCTGCGGGTCAGCACCCGGATTTTTTTGTCACGGAAGTGGCCGGGAGAGACGAAAAGAGCCGGAAAAACCGGCCGCCGCCGCCCATTGACAAAGCATGGATGATTACGTATCATTCAGCTTCAGACGTTGCTATAAGAGAAAGTAATCATTTTTGAACGGAAGGTCCGCGAACCCCATGAAGGTTCATGTTACGGAATCCGGGACGTGGCGACGAACGCTGGAGGTAGAGGTTCCCCCCGAGGCCGTGGAACGGAAGTTCGAGGCCGCCTACAAGCGTTACGGGAAGTCTCTCAACCTACCCGGGTTCAGAAAGGGCAAGGTTCCGCTCAGGCTCGTAAAGAGCCGGTTCGGCAAGGCGATTCAGGGCGAGGTCTTGCAGGAGATTATCAACGCCTCTTATCAAGAGGCCAGAGAGTCGGAGGATTTGCACCCCGTTTCCGAGGCCACGGTCGAAGATATGGACCACGCGGAGGGCCGGCCTCTCCGGTTCAAGGTCTCGGTCGATGTCAAGCCGGAGCTCGACGTCGGGCACTACAAAGGCCTGAGCGTCGTTCGACCGGTCTTCAAGGTAGGACCTGAGACGGAGGAAAGACAGCTGAAGACCCTTCAAGATCAACACGCCGTCGAACAGGTCGTGGATCGTCCCGCCGATCTGGGCGACGTTCTGCTGATGGATCTGCAGGAATCCGACGCGTCGGGTCTTCCGATTATCGGCAGGAAACAGGAAGGCCAGACCCTTCGTCTGGGAAGCGGAGAGGCCGGGAGCCACGACCTGGAAAACCAGCTGATCGGCATCAGGGTGGGCGAACAGCGGAAGGTTCGCTTCACTCAAACCGCAGACGGCGAGACCCGTGACCTTCATTTTCTCGTGACCGCAAAGGAGGTCAGGGAGCGGATTGTTCCTGAACTGGACGACGAGTTCGCGCAAGATCTGGGCGATTACGATTCACTCGACGCGCTCAAGCGCAGCATTCGGGAAGACCTTCATGCCCGGGCGGATTTTGGGTCCCGCGTGCGTTTCGAAGAAAATATCGTGGATTCGCTCATTCGTTCGAACGCCTTCGACGTGCCCGAGAGTATGGTCGAGAGTTACCTCGACGTCCTGATTGAGAACCACAAGAAAGAGAACGAGAAGATAGACGAAGGGGCCATTCGGAGCGAAAGCCGCCAGGGGGCCATTCGAAACGTGAAGCGGCATCTCTTGCTGGAAGCCGTCGCGCGGCTGGAGGGCATCGAAGTGACGGAGGAAGATATCGACCGCCACCTCGAAAGCCTTTCTCTGCGGCACAAGGTCGAGAGTCCGCGTCTCAGAAAGATCCTTGACCGCTCCGGCCAGCTCGATCGCATCCGTTCGGAACTTCTGGAGGGAAAGACGCTGGACTTTCTCGGAAAAAGTGCCGAAGTTAAAGAGGTTGAGGAACGTGTGTAGGTCTTGCGATGATCAGGCCAAGGCGCTGTTCATCTCCTCCATCGTCTCCCTGAGGAGCTAGATCTTTATGGCATTGGTACCCATGGTACTGGAGCAGACCGGCCGGGGCGAGAGATCGTATGATATTTTCTCTCGCCTGCTGAGGGACAACATCATCTTCATCGGGACGCCGATCAACGACACGATCGCCAATCTTGTGATTGCCCAGATGCTCTTTTGCAGCGCGGAGACCCCGGACAAGCCGATCCGTCTCTACATCAATTCGCCTGGAGGAAGTATTACCGCCGGTTTGGCGATCTATGACACGATGCAGTACGTCTCGAATGACGTGGAATCCATCTGCCTGGGTCAGGCCTTCAGCATGGCGGCCGTACTGCTTGCCGGAGGAACGAAGGGCGAGCGAAGGGCCTTGCCGAACTCCCGAATCCTCCTCCACCAACCCATGGGTGGCGCGGGCGGACAGGCTTCGGATGTGGAGCGGCACGCAAAAGAGATCCTGGCCTGGCGGGACCGAATCAACGAGATCCTGGCCGAGAAGACCGGTCAACCCCTGAAGCGCGTGACTCGGGATACGGACCGTGACTTTTTCATGTCGGCCTATGAAGCCAAAGCGTATGGGTTGATCGACGAAGTGCTCGTCCCCGGCAAAGAAACGTCTGAAACGTAGGTTATTAAGGAGAGCACGATACGGCTGACACGATACGCCCCTGTCAAACGCGAAAAATGATGTCAACGATTTAACGCTCCCGGTAACGTCAGATGAAACGGCGAACGTCCAGAACGGACCTCCGGTGCTCGTTCTGCGGAAAGAGTGCCGAGCAGGTCGATAAGATCGTAACGGGACCCTCGGTACACATCTGTAGCGACTGCGTTCGGTTCTGTAACGAAGTCCTGCTGGAGGACGTCAAGCAGCGGCCTGTCTCCTTCCAAAGGGAGCTGCCGAAACCGTTCGAAATCAAGACCGGGCTGGATGACTACATCATTGGACAAGAGCAGGCGAAACGGGCGCTCTCGGTCGCCGTTTACAACCATTACAAACGGATTCGTTCTCAGATCTCAGCCGAGGACGTGGAGCTCGAAAAGAGCAACATTCTGCTTATCGGACCCACCGGGACCGGCAAGACCTACATGGCGCATACCCTCGCCCGAATTCTTCAGGTCCCTTTTTCGATTGCCGATGCGACGATATTGACCGAGGCCGGCTACGTGGGTGAAGACGTTGAGAATATCCTCGTGCGTCTGCTGCAGACCGCGGACTACGACGTGGCACAGGCCGAGATGGGCATCCTCTATCTCGATGAGATCGACAAGGTCTCCCGAAAGGCGGCCAACCCATCGATCACCCGGGACGTGTCGGGAGAGGGTGTTCAGCAGGCGCTCCTGAAAATCCTGGAAGGTACCGTGGCCAGCATTCCGCCGAAAGGCGGAAGAAAGCATCCGGAACAGCCCTTGATTCAAGTCAACACCAAGAATATCCTGTTTATTTGCGGGGGCGCATTCGACGGGTTGGAAAACATCGTAAGCGCCAGGGTTGGACAAAAGACGATGGGGTTCGGAACGCAGGCTGCCGGGTCGGGAGCTTGGAACATCGGAGAACTGTTTGCGAAAGTGGAACCCGAAGACCTGCTCAAGTACGGGCTTATTCCCGAGCTTGTGGGGCGGCTTCCGCTCGTCTGTTCCCTGGATGACTTGGATGAAAACGCCTTGATGAGGATTCTCACCGAACCGAAGAACGCCATTACCAAGCAGTATCAGAAGCTGTTCGAGATGGACGGCGTCGATTTGAAGTTCGACCGAAAGGCGCTTCAACGGGTCGTGAACCTGACGACGAAAAAGGGCACGGGCGCGCGAGGACTCCGATCCGTGCTCGAGGAAGTGATGATCGACTTGATGTACGAAAGCCCTTCGAGCTCAGACTTGAAGGAGGCCACCGTAACCGAAGAGATGGTGCTCGATCTGAGCCGTTCTCGAGAGCAGTTTGAAAAGCAAAAGAAGCGCGCGTAGCCTTACGAATTTGACGCGTCCATTCTTCCCGGGGACCGGGGTCGGAGGAGATACCCCGGTTTTCCTTTGTCCGGAGCGGGAAGCGGCCCTTGAAGATTCGCGATGCCGGATTCGTGACGAGCGTGGGACATCCGGACCAGATTCCGGACGCCCGCCTGCCTGAGATTGCCTTTGCAGGCAGATCGAACGTCGGGAAGTCCTCCTTGTTGAATCGCTTGCTGAATCGAAAACGGCTGGCCAAGACCAGCCAGACGCCGGGAAAGACCCGGACGCTCAACTACTTCCTGGTGAATGGAGACTTCTATCTCGTCGACCTCCCCGGATATGGATATGCGCGGCGGAGTTACGGTGAAAGGCAGAAATGGGCGACCCTCGTGAATGCGTACCTGGAGGACAGACCTCCGCTCAGGGGAATCGTGCAGCTCGTGGACGCTCGGCACGATCCGACGGCGGATGACTTTGAGTTGGCCGAATGGCTCGTTCGATCTCGAAAGCCCTTTCTCGTCGTTGCCACAAAGACCGACCTGGTTTCAGGGAGCCGACTCAAACCGCGGCTGGATCAAACCTCGGAGCTGTTTCGCGGTTCCGGATCCGGTGAAGTGGTGGCCTTCTCCGCAAAGACAGGTCGAGGCCGGCAGGAGATCTGGAGCTGGATCGATGAGAAAGTCACGCGTCGAGCGTAGTGAGCACGATCCGGGGTGCCGGGGGACCGGCGCCGTGGAAAGTCGGCCAAGCGGCCCGCCGGGTTTCTTCCGTGCGACTCCGAAATCGTGAGCTGAAGACCTGACAACGACCGTTGGAATTGGCGTGCAGGTCTTGGCCCGATGGACTGCGCCATGCATATGCCTTCTCGAAAGCGGTTGTTCACGCCGGGCCCGACGCCGATTCCGGATCGCGTCCGGAGGTCGATGGCGGATCCGCCCATCTATCACCGGGGTCCCGAATTCCCTGCCCTTCTCCGGGGCGTGGTCCACGGTCTGAAACGGGTCTTCCCGAGCGATGACGAGCTCTTCGTCCTGTCCAGCTCCGGAACCGGGGCCATGGAGGCGGCCGTGGTCAACACGCTCTCTTCCGGAGATCGCGTGCTCGTGGCACAAGCCGGGCTGTTCGGAGCGCGATGGGCGGAGATTTGCAGGACTTACGGAATCGAAGTCGAGGCGCTCGACTTCCCGTGGGGAGCCCCGATTGAAGCCGACGCGATCCAAAGACGCCTTGAGAAGGATGCCGGGGTCCGAGCGGTGCTGACGACGCAAAGCGAGACCTCCACGGGCGCACTCCACGATATCGAAGCCATCGGGGAAGTCGTTCGGCGAACGGATGCCTTGCTTATCGTGGATGGCGTGTCGAGCGTCGGGGCTCACCCCCTGCCCACAAACGCATGGGGCGTGGACGTCGGCGTGACGGCCTCGCAGAAGGGGTTGATGACCCCGCCCGGATTGGGCATGATAACGATGGGAGCCCGCGCTTTCGAGGCCTCGAAGAGATCTGATCTGTCAAAGTACTACCTGGACTTGAACAGATATCGGCAGGCCCTCTCCGAGGGCAGAGGGCCTGCGACGCTGCCCGTCACCCTGTTGCCGGGCCTGTCGTCCGCGCTTGATATGATCTTTGAGGAAGGCCTCGAAGCGGTGTGGGAACGACACGCCCGCCACGCGAACGCGGTCCGGGCGGCGGCGTGCGCGCTCGGACTCTCTCTGTTGGCCGAGCGGCCGTCCAATGCCCTCACTGCGATCGCTCTGCCCGAAGGGTTGGACGGCGCGGCGCTTGTGGACGGTCTGCGGCATCGGCACGGCGTCATCACCGGGGGCGGCGTGGGGCGCTTGAAGGGACGACTGATCCGGATCTCCAACCTGGGCTACGTGGACGACGTCGACATCCTCACCGCTGTCTCGGCCCTGGAAATGGGCCTGAAGGAGGAGAGCTGGACGTTTCGGGCCGGCTCGGGGGTCGGCGCGGCCGAGGTGGTGCTGGCAGGGAACACGGGATCGGAAAAATGAGAATGGGAAGTCGGGCAGGGCGGATCGGAAGCCGGAGGCGACTTGGCGCGCCTCAAGCGAGCAGGGTTTGAGCTAAGGAGATCGTGTATGTCCGTGCGGGTTGTTCTCGGGGCTCAGTGGGGCGACGAGGGTAAGGCCAAAGTCGTGGATTATCTGACGAACGACTCCGATCTGGTCGTGCGATATCAAGGCGGGGCGAACGCCGGTCACACGATCAGGGTCAACGACGAGGAGTTCGTTTTTCACCTCATCCCGGCGGGCATCGTTCGCCCGGACAAGATCTGCGTGATTGCCAACGGGGTTGTCGTGGATCCCGAGGCCCTGTTCCGTGAGATCGAAGAGCTCCAAAGTCGCGGGATCGAGGTGGGCAGCCGGCTCAAGATCAGTCGGAGCGCCCACGTGGTGATGCCATATCATATGGTTCTTGAAAAAGCGAGCGAGGAGAAGATCGGGGATGCGCGGATCGGGACGACGCTGCGGGGCATCGGCCCCTGCTATCGCGACAAGGTCAACCGGTCCTCGGGCATCCGCGTCGGGGATATGCTGGACCGGGACCTCCTTCCGAAAAAGATCCGCGCCAACGTTCGGGAAAAGAACGAGATCCTCACCAGGGTCTATGGCTGCGAACCCTTGGACGAAGTGCCGATCTTGGAGGCCTATGCGGCCTACGGTGAGCGCATCGCTCCCTTCGTGACGGACACGTCCGTCTACCTCAACGCGGCGATCGATTCCGGGAAACGCATCCTGTTCGAGGGGTCTCAGGGCACGCTGCTGGATGTCGACCACGGGACCTATCCCTACGTCACCGCTTCCAACACGACCGCGGGCGCGGCGTGCGCCGGGTCCGGCCTCGGTCCGACCAAAATAGATGCCGTGATCGGTGTCGCCAAAGCCTATTCCACCCGTGTCGGGAACGGGCCCTTCCCGACAGAGCTGGCTGACGAACTCGGTCAGCGAATCCGGGACACCGGGCAGGAGTACGGCGCGACGACCGGTCGGCCCAGGCGCTGCGGGTGGTTTGATTCTGTCGTGGTTCGGCTGGCCTGCAGGGTGAACGGATTCTCCAGCCTGGCCATTACGCGGCTGGATATCCTGGATGAGCTGGAAGAAATCCGGCTTTGCACGCACTATGAGCACAAAGGGTCTCGGGTGGAACACTTTCCTTCCGATCTCAATCTCCTGGAGGCCTGCGAGCCGGTCTATGAAACGCTGGCGGGTTGGCAGACGCCCACCCCCCACGTTCGAACGTTGGACGGGCTGCCCAAGAATGCCAGGCGCTACCTGGAGCGCATCGGTGAGCTGGCGAACGTCCCCATCTCACTCGTGTCCGTCGGCCCCGAGCGGGACGAAACGATCGTGATCGATTGAAAGCCGGGGGAGGCCGTCCTTCAGCAGAGCCATTGATTTCATCCGCAAGTTCACTATATTTTGGGGGTCCGACGCGGCCCTGAACGCAAGAAGCCATTCACGGGACAAGGGATGAGCAACGGATACCTGAATCGGGATGATATTCTGACCAAGATCCGGGACACGGGGAGTCTCGTCGAGGCGGACCTTTCGGGGATCGACCTCGAGGGCGAGGACCTTTCCGGCGTCGACCTGTCGCGGGCCAGGCTGGACAACGCGCGACTGAAGGGGGCCCGGTTGGTGGAGACGCGGCTACAGGAGGCAAAGCTGACCGGAGCCGACCTGAGCGGGTGCACGATGACGCGGGCCTATCTCGTGGCCGCCGACCTGCAGGGGGCCGACCTGCGGGGGGCCGACCTGCGGGAGGCGTTCTTTTCGGGCGCGGATGTGGGAGGCGCGGATTTCAGCGGGGCAGATCTCAGAGGGGCGCAAATCGGCGTGATCAAGGCGGCGTTTCCGAATCCATCCGGACGACCCACCCGGTTCCGGGAAGCGGACCTTCAAGACGCCATCGTGAACGCAACCGATTTCCGGGGCGTGGACCTCCGGGGCGCAAACTTGAAGGGGGCCTACCTCTACGAAGCCAAACTGCGGGGCGCGATTGTGGAACGCGGACAATATGAAGGCGCAGTCACGAGGGCAGAGTCATTCTAGACGAAAAAAAACAGGTCTACGACACGCTCGACCGGCCTTTGAGGGACCTGAGGATCTCCGTGACGGACCGGTGCAATTTTCGCTGTACCTACTGCATGCCGGCTGAAATCTTTGGCGAAGGCTACCAATTTCTTCGGAAGGCCGAGATCCTGACGTTCGAGGAGATTACCCGGCTCGCGGAGCTGTTCGTCAGACTCGGCGTAGAGAAGATCAGGATCACGGGCGGCGAGCCTCTGTTGAGGCAGGAGCTGGAGAAGCTTGTCGAGCAGCTCTCCCGGATCGAGGGAGTGACCGACCTGACCCTCACGACCAACGGCTATCTCTTGCCGAACGTGGCGCGTTCCCTTAAGGAGGCCGGGCTTGAAAGGATCACCGTGAGCCTCGACTCTCTGGACGAGGACGTCTTCAAAGCGTTGAACGGTCGAAGGTTCGGCGTCGAAAAGGTGCTGGAAGGCATCCGTGCGGCGGAAGCGGCCGGGTTCAGCCGGCTCAAGATCAACACGGTCGTCCAAAAGGGGGTGAACGACCATACGCTGGTCGATCTTGCACGGTATTTTCGGGGGAGTGGTCACATCGTTCGATTCATCGAGTTCATGGACGTGGGCACCATCAACGGATGGAAGATGGACCAGGTGGTTTCGGCGGAAGAGGTCCTGAAGCGAATCGGCGACGTTTACCCGCTCGAACCGGTGGCGCCAAACTACAGGGGGGAGGTCGCCAACCGCTTCCGATATCTGGACGGACACGGGGAGATCGGAGTCATCGCTTCCGTGACGAGGCCATTTTGTGGAGATTGCACGCGGGCCAGACTTACGACGGACGGCAAGCTGTATACGTGCCTGTTTGCCGGCCAAGGTACCGGCTTGAGGGAACCGGTGAGGGCCGGCGCCAGCGACGCCGACCTCCTCGGCGCGATCGAGGCCGTCTGGCAGAGTCGAGACGACCGTTATTCCGAGCTTCGTACGATCGAGACGCCTGAAGCAGGTCAAGCTCCAAAGATCGAAATGTACCAGATCGGCGGCTGATCCTTTCGTGACCGGCCAGCACTCGGACGTGAGTGCGATGGCCCGCGCATTTCGTCGTCTGCGAGGTTACGCTGCCCGCTGTCTTTCCCGGGAGGTGGCATCGTGTCTGAAGTCCTGGCTCCCGCATTGACGGATCAAGCAGATTCCGTTCATCCCAAAGCTCCATCGTTGATCGACTGTGACGTGCACAACTATCCCGATTCGATCGACGATTTGACGCCTTTCCTTTCCGAGCGGTGGCGGGCTTACATAAAGCAGTCCGGGTTCAAAAGTCCGTACCGGGAACAGTATCCGAAAGGGTTTGAGGGCGCCGCGCGCCGGGACGCGTGGCCGCCGAACGGCAAGATGCCCGGAAGCGACCCGGATTTCGCCCGCGCCCAACTCCTGGATGCCTGGCATATGGACTATGCCATCCTGAACCCGCTCTATTACATTTCAGCCGTCCACAACCTCGATTTCGCCAATGCCTTGATGCGGGCGGTGAACGACTGGACCGCCGGGGTCTGGCTCGACTCGGATGTACGCTGGCGCGCATCTATCGTCCCGAACGCGCGCGATCCGCAAAGCGCTGCGGAAGAGATCCGCCGCGTGGGTCGAGACCGGCGTTTTGTCCAGGTGCTTCTTCTGGTGCGCTCACACGCCCCCTACGGCCGTCGAGAGTTTCTTCCGATCTTCGAGGCCGCGAGTGAAATGGATCTGGCCGTCGGTATTCATTTCGGCGGGGGCGGCCACCCCATTACGGCCTGCGGTTGGCCTTCCTATTACATCGAGGATCACACCGGAATGTCCCAAGCCTTCCAGTCTCAGGTCATCAGTCTGGTCTGCGAGGGCGTCCTGGAAAAGTTTCCGAAGACCCGGATTGCGTTGATCGAGGGCGGATTCGCCTGGCTTCCGCCGTTGATGTGGCGGCTGGACAAGAACTACAAAGGACTTCGAAGCGAAGTGCCCTGGTTGACCCGACCGCCAAGCGATTATATCCTGGACCATTTCCGGGCAACGACCCAACCCATGGAAGAACCGCCCAATCCTCAGCATCTGGTGCAGATTCTGGACATGATCGGTCGAGAGGATTTTCTGCTGTTCGCAACTGATTACCCGCACTGGGATTTCGATGCACCCGACCGGGCGCTTCCTCGGAACCTGCCCCGCGATATCACCCGGGCGATCAGGGCGACAAACGCCACCCGCTTCTATGCGTTTTGAAGTCCACGACATCGGGGCCGCCTCTGACTTCGAGACGGGCAGGGCTTACAGCGTGCAAGTGGGCGATCGAACCCTCGTGCTCGTTCGGAAGGGGGAGGCGTTCTATGCGATGAGAGACCGGTGCGCCCACCAGGGCGCGCGACTCTCGAACGGGCGGGTGGGCGGAACCCCGCTCCCCTGTCTGCCTGGATCCCCGGTTCCTTACGGAAGGCGCGGGGAGATCCTGGTCTGTCCGTGGCACGGATGGGAGTACGACCTGAAGACCGGTCGGGCCCTGTCGGCCCCCGACCGTGCCCGGGTCCGCTGCTATCCGGCCAGGCTCGAAGGAGATCGCGTGGTCGTCGAACTGAGACGAGGGGCTTGACAGATCTTGTTTTTTGGCTATCTTTGAGTAATGAGTATAAAGTTGATCATGTTACTTAACAATAAGATCTTACCGTGATGTTCACCCGATAAGAAAGCGGTTTCGCCATGAGCGGCCCAACGACCTGGAAGGAAAAACTGGCGGATCGGATTCCGGAAGACCTCGGCCGGGAGGTCGACATTTTCGAGACGCAGATCGAGCTGAGAAAGCAGGACAAGGTCAACGAGACGGTCTTCGCCGAAACTCGCCTCAGGCGGGGCGTCTACGGACAGCGGTATGACAACGGGAAGCGCTTTGATGGCGCCCGAACAAAGGCGCTGAACTATCCAAGCGGTGATCTGACGAAAGGCCCGGACACCATGTGGGACGCCCCCGGGATGCAGCGGATCAAGATCCCGTTCGGCGGCCTCAACCCGGAACAGATGGAAGTCATGGCCGATCTTTCGGAAGAGTATTCGGATGCGATCTGCCACGTAACCACGCGCCAGGACATTCAGCTTCACTTCGTGCATATCGACGACACCCTCGACATCATGCGCCGGCTGGCCGCCGTCGGAATCACGACTCGGGAGGCGTGCGGCAACTCGGTGCGCAACGTGACGGCCTGTCCGTTTTCCGGCGTGTGCAAGGATGAGGCCTTTGACGTCACGCCCTACGCCACGGCCTGCTCCAGGTTTCTTCTCGGCCATCCGGATGTTCAGGATTTCGGACGGAAATTCAAGATTGCTTTTTCGGGCTGCAAGCACGAGGCCTGCGGCTTGACCAGCATGCACGATATGGGCGCGATTGCGGTCAAGCGGGTGGTCGACGGAGAGGAGAAGCGGGGGTTCGAATTCTACGTGGGCGGCGGGCTTGGGGCCGTACCCCACCAGGCCAAGCGCTTCGACGAATTTCTTCCCGAGGAAGAGCTGCTTCCGACCGCACAAGCGATCTCACGTGTTTTCGCGCGGCTGGGTGAAAAGCGGAACCGCGCACGCGCGCGTATCAAGTTCCTGGTCGCCAGGCTGGGCATCGATGCGTTCCGCCAGCTCGTGATCGAGGAGCGCGAGAAGCTCGTGGAGGACCCGGAGTGGACGGCCTTTCTCACCGACCTGAACGCTTACGACGAAACGCCCCTGAAGATCGCTCAACCCATGAACGGCCGCGCCAGGGCCGAAGGGTTCGAGGAGTGGTATCGGACCAACGTCCATGCCCAGCGTCAGGAGGGCTATCGCGTCGTGACCGTCACGCTGCCTCTGGGCGACGTGACGGCCAATCAGCTTCGTTCCCTGGCGGACATCTCGCGGCGGTTCGTGAGGGACACCGTACGGACCACCGTGGAACAGAATATCGTGCTGAGGTGGGTCAGCGCGGCGGACGTGCCGGACCTGTACGCCGCGCTGAGCGAGACCGGGCTCGCCGAGCCGGGGGCCGGGACGATCGTGGACGTCACGGCCTGCCCCGGCACGGACACGTGCAAGCTGGGAATCGCGTCCTCCAGGGGCCTCGCGGCCGAGCTTCGCACCCGCCTGGCCGAAAAGAGCCTGGAGCTGGATGCGGCTGTGGAAAACCTCCGGATCAAGATCAGCGGATGTTTCAACTCGTGCGGCCAGCACCACGTTGCCGACATGGGGTTTTACGGCATCAGCCGGAAGAAAAACGGCTATACCGTTCCCCACTTTCAGGTCATCCTGGGCGGACAGTGGAGTGAAAACGCCGCCTCTTACGGACTCCCCGTCGCGGCCGTGCCGTCGAAACGGATTCCGGACGTGGTGGCTCGCATCATCGAGCAGTATGTTCGAGGCCGGACGAACGGAGAACGTTTTCAGGACTACGTAAAGCGGATCGGCAAGAAGCAGGTGAAGGGACTGCTCGAAGATCTGGCGGAGGTTCCCGAGCACGAAGTGGATCCGACATTCTATCAGGACTGGGGAGACACTCGAGAATTCACGACAGGGGATATGGCGAAGGGTGAATGCGCCGGAGAGGTGGTTCCCCTCGTGCAGTTCGAGCTTACCGGAAGCGAGCGTGAGGCGTTCGAGTCCCAGATCCTTATGGACGAAGGGAGGCACGCGGCCGCGGCCAAGATGGCTTACACGGCCATGCTTCACGCCGCAAAGGCGCTCGTCAAGACACAGTTCCTGGATGTTCCCGAAGCGCCGGATCGCATCGTGGACGAGTTCCGCAAGCGTTTTTGCGACACGGCGCTCTTTTTTGACCCATACGCAAAAGACAAGTTCGCCAACTACCTCTTCCGGGCGCACGAACAAGAGCGCCGGGGCGATGAGCAATCCTGCAAGCCTGACCTGGCTCGTGAACGGATCGAGGAGGCCCAGCTCTTCATCGAGGCCGCCTACAGCTGCCAGGGAAAGATGAATGTCGTGACGGCTTAGCAGCCGACGATCAAACGCCGGGAGATGAGGTTGGGGCCAGGGGCTTCCGTCGCCCCCCTGGCCCTGTTCCATGACATGGACATACATAGAATAGACGTCAAGTTTTACATGGACGAGGGAAGCGCGCTCGAACCTGACACGTGGTTCAGGACCTTCAATTCGTGGATCTCCGACACGTCGGACGAGATTCTGGTAGACGTGGCCGATTACAGCCACGTTCACGCCGGACCCGTGACGCTTCTGGTCGGAAACGACGCGAACTACTGCATCGACAACACGGATGAAATGCCCGGCCTGCTCTACCAACGCAAGGGCCGTTTGGAAGGGGGGATGAGTGACCGGCTTCGCACCGTCTTCTCGGCGGCGCTCAAGGCATGCCGTCGTCTGGAAGCCGACCCGATCGTGGCGGGACGCGTGAGGTTCCGGGGCGACCGAATCCTGCTGATACTGAATGATCGGTTGAGGGCGCCGAACAGCGAAGAGACGCTCGCTGCCGTTCGGCCGGGTCTGGAGGCCGTGTTGCAGTCTCTATTCGGCGGGGCGGAATACGGCCTGGAATGGAACGAGGACGCCAAACAACGATTCAGCCTCCGGGTCCGGGCAAAAGGGGATTGGAAAACGAGTAACTTGCTGGAAAATATCCAGATAAATCCAAAGACCTTTAATCCTTGACAAATGACAGGAACGCTTTATATTTCCGAGGGTTAAAGTGTGGAGGCGGCCTTCAATCCCGATTCTCGGCGCCTCCTCGACAGAAAAGATGGATCTGTGAATACCACTGAAGGGGACAACAGGAATGGCCTACATCATCGCCGAGCCGTGCGTCGACGTTATGGACCGGGCCTGCGTGGAGGTCTGTCCGGTAGACTGTATCTACGAGCCAGACGCGACCAACCTGCCGCCGGAAGAGCAGAGACAGATGCTCTACATCCACCCGGAAGAGTGCATCGACTGTGGGGCGTGTGAGCCGGAGTGCCCGGTAGAGGCGATTTTTGAGGAAGAAGATACGCCTGAAGAGTGGAGAGACTACATCGAAATTAACGCGAAGGCGTTTGAATAGGGCTGTGCTCGCTCCCTAAGCGGAGAAGAGGTTGGGAAAATGTCCGGACCGGTTGTCGGTTCGGACATTTCGCTTTGTTTGTGCTGTCTCCGCCCGCGTGTTATATTGTCCTCCGAACGGTTTCCGGAAAGAGGCGGGCAACCTCCGACCGTGCCTTTTGCTCAGCGTGTCAGGAGGTGGAACGTAACGGTCCTGCCCTGGACAAGACTTGGTTTTTCGCCAAGATCGACCTCTCGTAGACCAAAAGGGTGATGTATGCAGAACCGGTGCAACGGCGGAACGGGGCTCTACCGCGCCGAATTCGAACACGATGCCTGCGGCGTCGGGTTCGTCGCCGACATCACGGGCCATCGAAGCCACGAGATCGTCCGTAAGGCCGTCCAGGCGGTGGCCAACCTCACCCATCGGGGCGCCATGGATGCAGACGCGAAGACCGGGGATGGGGCGGGGATCCTGACCCAGATCCCTCGCATGCTGTTCCGGCGCGAAGTCGAACGGCTGGGCCGCCGCGCCTTCGAGAGGGAAGACCTGGCCGTGGGCATGATCTTTCTGCCAAGGCTGGATGCGGCGGCCAACAACCGGTGCCGGGTGACGATTGAGGAAGCCCTGGATCATCATGACCTGAACTTCTTCGGGTGGCGTCAGGTACCGGTAGAGGTCTCCGTCCTGGGCGATACGGCCGCCGGGTTGCTCCCGGACATTCAGCAGGTCCTCATCGGGCGTCCGGATCGGATGTCTGAAGTCGAGTTCGAACGGGCGCTCTACCTCGTTCGGAAGCAGATTGAACGGTCCGTCTACCGGCACGGGATACGCGACTGCTACATCTGCTCCCTTTCCAACCGGACGATCATCTACAAAGGGATGATGGTCGCCCCGCAGCTCTCCCGGTTCTACAAAGACCTTCAAAACCCGGATTTCGAATCGGCGATGGCGATTTTTCACCAGCGTTACAGTACGAATACCATGCCGAACTGGATTCTGGCGCAACCGTTCCGTTTTCTCGCGCACAACGGCGAAATCAATACTTTGAAGGGAAACGTGAACTGGATCCGGGCGCGAGAGCCGGACCTCAGGTCGAGGACGTGGGGCCGGCGGATCAATCGGATGACGCCGATGATCGATCCGCTCGTAACCAGCGATTCGGCTTGCCTGGACAATACGTTCGAATCCCTGGTGCTGTCCGGTCGGGACCCCATGCACGTGATTATGATGCTCGTGCCCGAGGCCTACCAGAATATGCCGGACATGGATGAGCAGATCAGAGCCTTTTACGAGTATCACGATTGTCTGATGGAGCCGTGGGACGGACCTGCCGCCGTGGCTTTCAGCGATGGATCCGTTGTCGGAGCCGTGCTGGACCGGAACGGCCTTCGGCCCGCACGCTACAAGGTGACCGATGACGGCCTCGTCATCATGGGTTCCGAGGTGGGGCTGCTGGACGTAGACGACCGTAAAATCGTCAAAAAGGGTCGCCTGGGACCCGGACAGATGATCGCCGTGGACACGCGTCGGGGCCTCCTTTTGGGCAATCGTGAGATCAAGGCTCAAATTGCCGGTCGGAGGCCCTACAGCCAGTGGATCAGGGAGAACCTGATTCGCTTCGAAAGAGGCCGCTGTCCGGTCGAGCCCGAGCCCGCGGTTTCAGTCGAAGACGGGCAACTCAAACGGCGGCAAACGGCATTCGGCTATACCGCGGACGAGATGAACTACGTGCTCGTACCCATGGCCAACGACGCGAAGGAACCGGTCGGATCGATGGGGGACGACACGCCGCTCGCCTTTCTTTCTCAAAGACCGAAGCCGCTCTTCAACTACTTCACCCAGCTCTTCGCACAGGTGACGAATCCGCCGATCGACCCGCTCCGTGAAGCACTGGTGATGTCCCTGGACATGCTCCTCGGGTTCCGTGGAAACTTGCTCGATGAGACCGAGAAACAGGCCAGACTCATTCGTCTCCGGTCCCCGATCCTGCTCGACTCGGAGTTGAATCATCTCCGAAGCATGATCGTGCCGGAGTTTTCCGCCGCGACGTTACCGGCGCTCTTCAATCCGCAAGAGGGTGCCGAGGGGCTTCGAAGGGCGCTCGACCGGCTTTGCGCCCAAGCGGTTCAGGCTGTCGACAGGGGCAGATCTCTGTTGATCCTGAGCGACCGGAGTGTTGGACCGACGCGCGCTCCGATTCCCATCCTCCTCGCGGTGGGGGCCGTACATCACCACCTGATCAGAGAACGAAAGCGAATGCAGGCCAGCCTGATCGTCGAGTCCGGAGAGCCGCGGGAGGTCCATCACTTTGCCTCCTTGATTGGCTACGGAGCGAGCGCCGTCAACCCGTATCTGGCGTATGAGACACTCAGGGAGCTCGTGGAGGCGGGAGAGCTGGAAGACGGAATCGTATTTCCGAGAGCTTTGGCAAACTACCGAAAGGCGCTGGAGGCCGGTATCCTCAAGATCATGTCGAAAATGGGCATCTCCACGCTTACCAGCTATCACGGCGCCCAGATTTTCGAATCGATCGGGCTTCATCAGGACCTGATCGATCGTTGCTTTACCGGAACGGTCTCCCACGTTGGGGGCATCGGGCTCGAAGAGATCGCGGCCGATGTCCGAGACCTGCACGCCCGGGCGTTCGGATACGAGGACAAACCGGAACTGCGGGACGCGGGCATTTATCGATTTCGGCGAGGCGGCGAGTTCCACGCCCTGAATCCACTCGTTTTCAAGGCGCTTCACAAGGTGGCAAAGGGCGGGACCTACGAAGACTATCGGGTGTACTCCAGGTTGGTGGGAAGTCGACCGCCCGCGGCGCTTCGAGACCTGATGGCGCTGAGGCCGGGAAACCGGATCCCGCTCGATGAAGTCGAACCGGTAGAATCGATCTGTCGGAGATTTACGACGGCGGCGATGTCCCACGGCGCCCTCTCGCGCGAGGCGCACGAAACGCTCGCGATTGCGATGAACCGGCTGGGCGGGAAGAGCAACAGCGGAGAAGGCGGAGAAAGTCCCCGCCGCTACCACCGTCTGCCCAACGGCGACTGGCCGAACAGCGCGATCAAGCAGGTCGCTTCGGGACGATTTGGCGTGACCCCACAGTATCTGGCCTCGGCCCGCGAACTCGAAATCAAGATGGCGCAGGGCTCAAAGCCGGGAGAGGGGGGCCAGCTTCCCGGGCACAAGGTATCGGCCGAAATCGCCCTGATCCGTCATTCCGTCCCCGGTCTGACCCTGATCTCTCCGCCGCCACATCACGACATCTACAGTATCGAAGACATCGCTCAGCTTATCTACGATCTGAAACACGTGAATCCCCGCGCCAAGGTATGCGTGAAACTGGTCGCCTCTTCGGGGATCGGTACCATCGCCGCGGGCGTGGCGAAGGCATACGCGGACGTCATCCACATCAGCGGCCACGACGGCGGAACGGGCGCGTCTCCCATCAGCTCGATCAAGCACTCGGGATCTCCCTGGGAGCTTGGGCTTTCGGAGGTTCAGCAGACGCTCGTTCAGAACGATCTGCGCGGCCGCGTGACGATACGCGTGGATGGAGGCTTCAAGGTGGGTCGCGACGTCGTGATCGCGGCCATCCTTGGCGCAGAGGAGTACGGGTTCGGCACCTCGGCGCTCGTCGCGGAGGGATGCATCATGGCGCGGCAGTGCCACCTCAACACGTGTCCCGTGGGCGTGGCCACACAGAAACCGGAGCTCCGGGAACGGTTCAGCGGAACCCCCCAGATGGTGATCTCCTTCCTCACCCATCTCGCCCAGGAAGTTCGGGAGCTTCTCTCTGCGCTCGGTTACAGGAGCCTCGATGACATCATCGGAAGGCAGGGCCTGCTGGTGCCCAGAATCGACGCCAACAATCCGAGGCTGCATTCGGTGGACCTCAGCCACATCTTGACCGACCCCGATCCAAACGGCACACGGCCGCGGTATCACACGAAGGAACGAAACGACCGCCCGGATGCCCCCCTGGATGACCGGATGCTTCAGGATGCGCAGGATGCGATTTCCGAGAATAGCTCCATATCGCTTCGTTACGAGATCAAGAATACGCATCGAACCGTAGGGGCCAAGCTTGCCGGAGAGATCGCCTATCACTATGGAGACGCCGGGCTTGCCGGAACGATTACCTGTCGGCTCAAGGGAAGCGCGGGTCAAAGCTTCGGCGCCTTCTGCATACGCGGCCTGAAGCTGATGCTCACCGGAGAGGCGAACGACTACGTGGGGAAGGGGATGCACGGGGGAGAAATCGTCGTCATGCCGCCAGGCAACGTCCGATTCGAGAGCCACGAGAATACGATTGTGGGCAACACCGTGATGTACGGCGCAACAGGGGGGGCCCTTTACGCCGCCGGTCAGGCGGGCGAACGGTTCTGCGTGAGGAACAGCGGAGGCAACGCGGTCGTCGAAGGGGTCGGCGATCACGGCTGTGAATACATGACCGGGGGAACGGTCATCGTCCTGGGGACCACAGGGAGAAATTTCGGAGCCGGAATGACGGGCGGCGTCGCTTTCGTGCTCGATGAGGACGGGACCTTCGAGAGACGGTTCAATTCCCAGCTCGTGCGCATTCAGCGCGTCAAAGAAGACGATGATCTCAGCCTGCTCCAGAAGATGATCGGCCGCCACCTCGAGCTTACGAACAGTCGCAGGGCCAGCGAAATCCTGAATCGCTGGGAGCACTACTTACCCCTTTTCTACAAGGTCGCGCCGCATCCGCCCGAAGCTGAAGACGAGCTCGTTATCCCGGAACGCTACCAGGAGATTCATCGCAAGGGTCGGGCCGGGAAGAGGCTTGAGCCAAGCGTCGGTCTCCTGCGGTAGAAGCATTCCCGAATCGATTCTGAGACGGTGATGAGCCCGGCTGCCCAGCCGGGCTTTTTGGCTTCTTCGGGAACGGTCGCCCGCCCCGGAACGGCAGGCGCCCGACGGGCGGCCGGCGCGGGCCATCCGGATCGCGACCCGGTTGACCGAACAAGCCCTCGAACGGTCTCGACCCGGCGTTTTTCCGCATCCATACCCGCCGTATGCCCTATATTTCGTCCTATGTCTCTTCGGGCTGACGTTCGATCCTCATCGAGGAAAGACCGCCGTCTCAAGCGGTTCCGGGGCGGCAATCCGTTTCGATTTTGTGTCGGATTGGCGTGCTGGGTCGTGCTTTTCCCGAGACCGAACCCTGTTGTCGCCGAAGAAACAGGCCAAGGTCCGGACGCCGCCTCGGCGGACTCGGCGATCGTCCTGGAGACATTCGACTACCCGGATCAGGTCGGTCTGTTTCCTGATACCTGGGAGGGCCGGTCGGGATGGAGGCGCGTGAAGAAAGGGCTTTACTACACGATAGAGGAGAACGAAGGAAACACCTATCTTCACGCGGAAACCACTGGAGAGGCGATCAACGCCGGCCGGGCTGCAGACATCAACCTGCGTATTTACAAACGGTTACGTTGGAGATGGCGGGTCGTCAGCCTGCCCGTGGGGGGAAACGAAGAGATCAAGGAAAAGAACGACAGCGGTGCGGGTGTCCGGCTCGTTTTCATCGGGGGGATCATTCCGAAGACGCTCAAATATGTCTGGAGCGCGACACTTCCGGTCGGAACGGAGATCGTCAGTCCGAACAACGACCGGACGCGCATCATCGTGCTGCGAACGGGTACGCGGGAGGCGGGAAAGTGGGTCTGGGAGGAAGTGAACGCGTACGAGGACTACAAGCGTGTCTTCGGCGGCGAGCCGCGACCTGTTCGCTCTCTGGCCGTCATTACGGATTCAGACAACACGAATACCTATGTCGAAGCCGATTACGATGATTTCATCTTTCTCAAGTCACCTGAAGGCGCTCCGACCGTGGGACGGAAGGAGAGGCATCAGGATCGTCCGGAGACCTTGCCATGAACACGAATCCGACAGAATATCGCGTTCCCGGGACGGTCGCTCCCGGCAGGAAGCCTGCCCGGGGGACCTCAAACAGAATCCGAACCCGGCGTCTCGCTTCCTGGATCCTGGGAGCGAGTCTGTCAATTCCGGCTGCGGAGTTGGGCGCTCAGAACGTTTCCGTCGCGGACTACAGCGTCCCCGTCAGCCGCGCCGACAACCTGCGCATCAACGCGTTCAGCCTGAACTATGTCACCGAGGGAGATACCGCGGTCGTACAGTCCGGCAACCTGGGCGTCATCTACAAGAAGTTCTACGATTCCCTTCCCTTCGCCTACGCCGTCGATCTGTTCGGGTCTACGAGCATCAACAAGGACAACAGGCGGGACGAATGGGTTGGGGACCTGACAGCCGACGTGGATGTCGTTGTGAAAAAATACACGCCGACCGAAGGCAACGTGTTTGTCTTCGCGGAGCCGAACCTGCGCTACGAGAACAGGTTCGGGCTTCTTCGCGACACGGTCCTGATCCGGCTCGATACGATCAACGTAGGGACGGACGCCGTCCTGGTGCAGCCGGATACCACCATTGTCAGCTCGGCCCGGACGGACCGGCCGAACATGAACGTGACGCTTGGGATCGGCTATGGACGCTTCATCAACGCGACGGCGTTGCGCAAGGCGGTGAGAATCGAGGAATTCTTCCTGGAGGAGGGCATCATCTCCGAGCACCTGCCCAAGGAGACCATGATCCGGTTGGGACACATTATCGAAAAAGAGCAGGAATACAAAGACCTGTACGGAGACCGCTACGAAAACTACTGGTTTGAAGACATGACGAACGAAATCAGCAAGTCCGGGCTTGTTCTGGGCGAAATTGCCTTCGGCGTTCTACGGATGCAGGAGGTGCTCACTCAGGAACAGATCAACGACCGCTTCTACGGCTGGGAGGTCAACGCCGGCATCTTGTTCGAAGTGATGACGCCGGTCGATGGACAGGACCGGCACGAACCTGCCCTGTCGATCGGATTCAGATACTCCCGTCCGATCAGCTGGAACACTCAGATCAACACACGTTTCATTCTGACGACGCCTTTTTCGGGGAGCTTCGGCAAAGCCTACCACTTCGTTCAAACCACCGATTTCATCTATGAGTTCGCGAACAGGATCAGCTTCACGGTCGATCAGACGTTTCGGGCCGAAAAACACAGGGCAACGCAGGATCCGTTGCGCGCCGAGGGATTCACCGTCGGTCGCGTCGTGGAGGAGAGCCCGTCCCGAGGGCGGTCAGGAACCACGCACAGCACCATCATCTCCTTCGGGCTCACGTTCTTCATCGAAAACAAGATCAACCTGACGGCTTCCGAGCGAATTACGGCGATTCGAGGACAACCCTTCCGGCAGAGCTTCAACGTCGGTCTGAGTTACAAGATCTTTTAGCCTGAATAATTCATAAGAAAGGTAGTTTCCTTACCCAAGTCATTGTATTATGGTGACGCAAATAATGTTATAACAATGAATCGGGAGAGAACTACTTTGTACGTTGAAGATAATCATGACAGGGTCGCAAGTCGATGCACCAAGAAGATTTAGGGCGCCTTCGACGGCGGCGGCGTGACCCGCCAGCCTGTGCGCCTGCCTGCAGCGCAGTACGCTGCGCAGGCAGGTCACCGCAAGCAGGCAGATGACGGTGACACCTTACTGTTTCGGGAAGTGGAAGCAACTACAGACGATTTGTCTTGGATGGATGATGCATTGAAGCGATACGTCGAACCAAAGGTTGAAAAGGTGGAGCAGACATTCCTGTCTGCTCATAACCCTCGAACCGGAACCTTTGAATCCTGTGTCTGGGCACGCTACGACTCGCCGCCGTCTCCACCACTGGAAAAGGACGCCGCTATCTATTGGATCCCCTTTCGCCTCGCTGACGCGATCCCCCGGGACCTTCCAGGAAGGACGTAAGCTGTGGCACAAGCGCCACCCGGAACCGTGGACAGACGCCGAGCGGAAAGACCTGCCGGCTCGACGAATCCTATGATCACACCGTGCGCAGCGAAATGCAGGATTGGCGCTCCGTCGGCTACATCACGGAAAACCCCACGAAAGCCGGACTGTGCGACGACGAGTATTGGCTCTATAAAGGCGGCGCACGCCTTTCTTCCGTCTGCATTCCGGCAGAAGGACAATGTGAAGGGCAGACAGGAATGTCTGCCCCACCTTCACACACGCTTCCTCAACCCTCGACAAGCCACTGTGCCGAGGTGGAGTTGATTGATTCGCGAATAAAGCAGCTATCCGTGACAATTCATGAATGATTCAGGGTAGGAAGACGCCCGTCTCCAGGTCGCGCGCGAGGCGATCAGACCGGTTCCGAGGCTCGACCCGGCCCGCGCGTTGCAAGATGTCTTCCTATCCGCTCATCTCCCGAACGGCCGCGGCAATATGCTCCGCGTCGATCCGGAACCGGGCCATGAGCTCCTCCGGCTTTCCCGATCGGGGAAGACCCTCCACGGCGAGACGCCGGATGCGAGCCCCCGTCGCTGAAAGCGCCGACTCGACAGCTTCGCCGATGCCCCCCTCCGGATAGTGATCCTCGACCGTGATGACCTTGCCGCCGGTCTCCCGGGCAGCCTTCCGCAGCGTCTCGACATCAACGGGTTTGACTGAGAAGAGGTCGATGACGCGCACCTTCACGCCTTCCCTCTCCAATCGATCGCAGGCCTTCAGCGCCTCGAACAAGGTGACGCCCGCGGCCACGACCGTTGCGGCATCTTCCTTGCTGGAACGGAGCACTTTTGCGCTGCCGATCTCGAACGGCGCGTCGTTCGGGTAAACGACCGGCGTACTGGGCCGGGTGATTCGGATGAAGAACATCCCGTCGTTCTCGACGGCCAACCTGACGGAGGCTTCGGCCGAGACCGCATCGGAAGGGTAGAGGACGGTACAGCCGGGTATCGTCCTCATGCAGGCCAGATCTTCGAGCCCCATCTGGGATGGACCATCCTGGCCGATAGAGACGCCCGCGTGCGACCCTGCCATCTTCAAGTTGGCGCGCGAGATGGCCGCCATCCGGATCTGATCGTAGGCGCGGGCGAAAAAGGCCGCGAAGGTGGAGACAAACGGAATTTTGCCCCGCGCGCCCAGGCCGACGCCCACGCCGACGAGGTTCTGTTCCGCAATAAAGCATTCAAAGAATCGTTCGGGATGGGCCTTCAGGAAGGTTTCGGAGAAAGTGGAGTTCTTCGTATCCCCGTCCAACGCAACCACGCGGGGGTCCACGCTCCCCAGGCGGGCCAAAGCGTCTCCGTAGGCGTTGCGCGCGGCGACCATTTGGCCGATCTCGTAGCGGGGAGGGGGCAACCTTCCAATCCTGGGCGAAGGGGTTCCGTTCGGTGCAACGCCGCTCACGGAAACTCGAACTTCGTTCCTCAGGTCGAGCTCGGAAAGCGCGCGGTCGACATCCTCCCTGCTTTCCAGAGGCTTGCCGTGCAATCCGTCTCTATCCTCCAGAAAAGAGACGCCTTTTCCCTTCAGCGTTTTCGCGATAATGGCCGTCGGCCGTTCACGGGTGCCGGCTGCTTCTTCGCAGGCCTGCAGAATCTGCCCGAAATCGTGCCCGTCGATCACCGACGTGTGCCAGCCGAAGGCCTCGAAACGCCGTGCGAGCGGACCGAGGTCGTGCCCGTACATGGTGGCTTGGCTTTGCCCCAGCCGATTGCCATCCACGATTGCGCACAGGTTGTCCAGCTTGTAATGGCTCGCGAACGCGGCCGCTTCCCAGACCGCGCCCTCCGCGGTTTCGCCGTCTCCCAGGAGAACGTAGACGCGGTAGTCCAGCCGATCGAGGTGTTTTCCGCTCAGCGCGATGCCTGCCCCGGCGGACAATCCTTGCCCCAAAGAGCCTGTCGCCACGTCCACGAACGGAAGCCTCGCGGTCGGATGCCCTTCCAGGTCCGAGTCGATCCGACGCAGGTTGAGCAGCTCTTCCACCGGAAAGGCTCCGGCTTCACTCCAGGCCGCATAGAGCAATGGCGCGGCGTGGCCTTTCGAGAGGACGAAACGGTCGTTGTTCGGAAGCCCGGGCTGCTTCGGGTCGAAGCGCATCACCCCGAAAAAAAGCGCGGAAACCAGATCCGCTGCCGACAGACAGGATGTGGGATGCCCCGAACCTGCCTCGAACGTGGACCGAATGCTGTGCGCTCTGAGACGGTCGGCCATCGCTTGAAGGTTGCCTACCTTGCCGTTCACAGACGCCTCCTCCTGAAGTCACGACCGTATGAACGCCACCTTGGAAACGGATCCATGCCGTAAAATAGCCTCGGCATACTCGAAAGACAAAGGGGAAATCGACGTGGTTTGCGGGTTGGAAAAGGCATCTCCAATGTCCTCGGGCAGATCTTCGACGAGCGAACGCCCGCTCGCCCGCGAAACGAGGCGAGTGACTGCCCAATGAAGAACGGCGGACCGGACCCGTTCGCGAGCGCCGGGCGAGGGAGAAAGCAGCCCTGAGCGCTTTCGGACCGGGCGGAGACTTCAGAAGTTGCGTCGGAGGAGAAGGTTTGGCGGAATCGACCGCGTCGACGGAAAGAGAACGCTATCTTCCGGAATCGAATGCGGTCTCCCCGGCCGCGCGCGCACCCAGGAGCGGCGTGAGCCCACTGGGTACCTGGCCTGGAACGGTCAGGAGGAAGGGATCCAGGGATGTTCCCGGATCGGTCAGCGCCTCCATGAAGGCGACAATGGCGTCTATTTCCGCGTCGCTCAAGCCCAGGGGCTCAACCAGGACGGGATCCATCATGTCATCTGTCACGAGGGGATGGCGCGGCTGGGCGCCATCGTTGTAAAATCTTACGACTTCGTCGAGCGTTTCAAAAACGCCATCGTGCATGTAGGGCGCGGTCAGCGCCACGTTTCGAAGCGTGAGTGTGCGGAAGGCGTACCGGTCTGCAGGATCCTCCGTGAATTCCTCCCGACCGAAATCGTCGCCCGCGCCCTTGCCCGACCCGACCTGAGGCACGCCTTGAACGATGAACCGGTAGTCGCTGAACATGGGTCCGGTGTGGCAGGCGGAACACTTGGCCTTGGTGAAGAACAGTTCCAGACCCGATTTCTGTTCGTCGGTCAACGCATCTTCTTCGCCCGTTACATAGCGGTCGTAGGGTGAGTTTCGCGTGACCAGTTCCCGCGCATAGGCCGCCACGGCGCGTCTGTATGTGGACCCATCGACAGCGGCGGCGTCCCCGGTTTGCATCTCCGGGAAGGCCTGCTCGAAAAGCCGGACGTATTCGGGAATGGCTCGAAGCCTTGCCACGACGCTATCCAGGGCGACCTCCTCGGGATAGGCATCTCCGCGCATTTCGACCTGGTTGGCGATCGGAATCGTAACCAGCTCCTCCAGCCCTCTCGCCTTGCCGTCCACGGCAAAAAATCCGAAGGGGGTGGGAAGCCCTCCCTCGTCCGCATTGAACGCCGTGTTCAGAATCGTCATCACATTCCTGGGCTCGGCTGAAATCGGGTCCCCGGAGATGGATGAGGTCGAAAGCGTGCGATCTTCGCCCAGGCCGACGCCGCTCACGCCCGCGCCGAATTGGCGACCGTCGACAAAGGCGCGTTCCGCGATGTGGCACGTCCCGCAAGCCACGTCCCGCTCGCCACCCAGGATCGGATCGGAGAAGAGCAGCCTTCCCAGGGCGACTTTTTGCGGGCCGTAGGGGTTGTCCGACGGATAGGGTATCGGGCCGAGTGTCTGAAGATCGAATCTGTCTCTCAAATCCCATCTGAACATCGCCCGCCTTCCGACCTCCAGGATCAATTCCGTGGTTTTCCCATCGTTAATCGGGATGCTTCCCCACTCACCCACGACTTCCCGGCTCATGGCGTCGCTGGCAACCGCGCGATAGTAGCCGGTTGTCCCCACGCGCTCGAAGGATCCTTCCGGCTCCGCCGTGATTCTGACCTCCACCCGGCCGCGCTCATCGGTCGTGTCCCTCCAGGCGTAGTCGGCCGACCGGCCGGAGATGGCGCGCGAGAACGCAACCTCCACGCCCGATGCCAACTCGCGATCCCGAATCACGGTTGCAGCGACGACCGTACCGTAAACCAGCGCCGGTCTGAGCGCCGGCTTTCGAAAACCGGCCGGCTTCTGTTCGACGTCCGGCGAGAAGGGCTGGCTTTTTCCGCACCCCGCCCCCACCAGCCCGGACACGGCCACAATCGTCCATCGCGCAAAGAGGAACTTCCTCATCGTGGATTCTCCTTCCGGCAGGGCTAATATACGGGATACGGCAATTTTTGAGAAGTGATTTACCGGACCTTGCGGACGAACGACCCGGAATACGCGGATTGAATGGCGCCGCTACGGAAATAAAGCGAAAACGGACGCCGGACGCCGATTGCCGCCATGCGCAAGGCTTTCACCAGATCGTCTGAACGTATCGATAGCGCCGTATGTGCGTGTCTTTGGTGACCAACGGGATGTCTCCCACCATTGCAGTGGCCACGATGATCCGGTCGGCGGGGTCTTCGCGAAACCGGCCGGGCAAACTCGAACCGAGGGATGCGACCGCAGGAGTCACTCGATGGAAGTGGAAGTCGGGCAGGTCCGAGAGGCCCTCGAGCCAGTCCCGCACGTCGCCTTCCAGCTCGATTCGCCGTCTCTCGGCAAGCATCGCGATCTCCCACAGCGTGATGTCGTGATACCGGCGCCCTCACCGTCGAAGGCGTGACGAATCGCCCGCTGTGCCCGGCGAGACAGTTCCCCTGGTAACGAAAGAAACCAGATGAGTGCGTGGGTGTCGAGCAGGGTCACTGCGATACGTTCCAGCGTGCGCCTGTGGGCTTTACGATATCACCGCGCTGCCTGACGGTTCCGCGAAAGCGCCGGACGACGTCCTCGAGGTCGCCTCTGTGGCCGCGGGGATCTCCGCGAAAGGCCTGCCGTGGCGCGTAACGAGGACGGTCTCGTTCGTGTCGTTGACTTCCTTGAGGACGGCGGCGCACTTCGCCTTGAACTCGCTTATGGGAATCGACTTCATCGAATGGCCTCCAAAGAAACAGGTCTATTCTTTTGACCCATTTGGCAAATCGGTCAAGCATGGCATGGCAACTTTTCAGCCGTTCGCTTCACCGGCTGCGGGTTGCCTTGAGACGACTTCAATATTAAGTTACTATGTAGACCGTCTGATCGCCGTGGCCGGGAAATGGATCACCAACGCGTTCAAGGAGGGCGGAAGGATGGCGACGATCAATCTGGGTGGGCGAGATCACCATCACTTGATTTTTCACGTGGATGAGGCGTTTCCGTTCGTGGCGCTGGAGGTTCCGGCCAAGATGGAGGAATTTCTCGAACGATCGGTCGGCTGGTGCGCCGGTACGCAGGTGAACGTCCTGGACTATCACATGAATGAGAGCAAGGACGAAGTGGGGGTGGGTGCGCAACCGCCCTACAATGACCTCTCGCGGTGGCGCCAGAAGAAGCACAAGGCGCATTTCGAGGCGCAGGGCGTGGATACGACGGCCGAGACGATCGCGGCCACGCGCGCGGCCGGGATGGCCTTCTTCGCCGGCATCCGTGTGAACGACGTGCACCACTGCGCTCGCGACCGGCACCCGAAGTTCTGGGTGGACCACCCGGAATTCCACATCGGCGAGGACTGCCCGATCGACGCGAGGTGGAAGGGCGCCCTCGATTTCGCGCACCCGGAGGTCCGAGACTACCGGAAGGAGATCGTTCGCGAGACGCTGGATCGCTGGGACGTGGACGGCCTCGAGCTGGATTTCAACCGCATGCCCACGCTGTTCAAGGCGGCGGAGGCGGACGCCAACCGGGACGTGATGACCCGGTGGATCGGCGAAATCCGGGATCTGCTCCGCGCGTCCGCGGAACGCAGCGGCCATCCCATCCCGCTGGAGGTGCGCGTACCCTCCGTCGCCGATGTCTGCCACGGGATCGGAATCGACATCCTGAGGTGGATCCGGGACGGACTGGTCGATATCGCAACGTTTTCCGGCATTCGTTACGCCGAGTTCGAGATGCCGGTCGAGGTGTGCGTCAAAGCGGCGCAGGGCACGGAGACGCTCGTGTTCGCCGGATTCGAGCCCCGTTCCCCGTCTCTGATGACGGTGGACATGTGGCGGGCCGTGGCCACACACTATTGGAATGCCGGGGTGGACGGCCTTCACATCTTCAACGCGGGCAACTACTACCACCTCGAAGGGATGGAGATGCCTCACCTGAAGGAGATGGCCGATCCGGCGTTGATGGCGCGGAGGAACAAAAAATACCAGGTGACGCGCCGTATGGAATGGTCGGGCAGGGCGCTGCCCCGGTTCACCTACCCCAAGCAGCTTCCCTGTCCGTTGGAGACCTCGACAGACGGGACCGGCGCCACGATTCGCATCCGGGTGGACGACGACATCGCCGGCGCCCGGCACGACGGGCGTCTGGCCGGGCTCACGCTGCGGCTGAGGGTCAACAACATTTCACCCGCGGACGAGCTGGAGGTCAGGCTGAACGGCGAACGTCTGCCGCAGGGTCAGACCGAGTACGACCTCCGGGGCGCCATCGCCCACCCTGTGGGGAGCTACGCGAGAGGGCGCGCGTCGAGCGCCTGGAAAAGCGACAAGTGGATCGAGTACGACGTCACGGAGGGCCCGGAAGTGCGGACGGGGAACAACGAGGTGGAGGTGATCCTCAGGAAGAAGAACGAGGAACTGGACGTCGCGTTGGACTTGGAGAACGTGGAGATTGTCGTGGCGTACGTGTGAAGCGGCTTCCAGGCTGCCTGGCGGTCAGAGGTCGAAAAGCATTTGAACCATTCTCGGGACTGCACGGACAAACGCATCCGCATTCTGTTCGGCTGTGTGAGGCCTGTTCGTTCGGAGATTAAACAGCGCCACACGATTCATTTTTATGGCTTCTAATGCTGTTTTCCTATACCTGATGGATAGAGAGGTTGACATCCCCCCACCGCATCAGCCGTCGCCGGTGGCTCGGCTTCTGCCTGCCTGTCCTGCCTGCCTGTTGCAGACAGGCGGACGCAGGCAGGCGACTCCCCCTCAAGGGGGGAGTGATTAAACCGTCGAACCGGCTCCCGCCTATCCGGCAGGCATGGATGCCAGTATCGTGGACCTCTTCCATGTTGGCTGTCATTACCACCACAAAGGATGAACGACATCTTGCATCGCGAAAAACAACGGGCTTCGTGTCGTCCAAGACCTGTTTGGTTGCGGCTAAGCAGAGCGAAGCCGCGCTAGGTACAGTACACCCCCCGTTCGCGACGGAAGCCGCTTACGCTTTCTGTCCCCGCAGCCTTCCCGTCTCCACACGGTCGACCCTCCACGACGCCGTGTCGATGGCGACGCGGTAAACCTCCCGGGCGCGCCGCGGACTGACCTTGGCTTCGCGCACGTCCTGCAGTACCCGTTCCGGGTCCCGCTCTTCCGGGGGACCGTATCCGCCGCCGCCGCAGGTGCGGTAGCTGACGACGTCTCCGGGACGGAGTTGGAGGGTCGCCTTCGAGCTCAGGATCTCCGTCTTACCCCCGGAATTCAGGATATAGCTGGCCTTCAGACCGGGTCTCCCGCCGAACAGTCCCCACGGCCCCCATCGGTCGCGATCGGCCAAGACCGTAAATGAGGGCCCGTGTTCCGCGAACAGGTAGTCCCGGCGCAGGCCGAGCCCGCCCCTGGACCTGCCGGCCCCGTCCGAGTCGTCCACGAGCTCGTACCGGGTGATGCGGACCGGATAGTTGGTTTCGATCTCTTCGATCGGCGCATTCTCGGTGTTCTGTCCGTGGGACTGAACGGCATCCGGTCCGTCCCGGGTCGCCCGGGCGCCATAGCCGCCGGCCAGGGTTTCAAGGTAGCAGTAGTAGTCGCCCGTTCGAGGATCCTTGCCGCCGAACCCGACGTGACACTGCATGGCCTTGCCGCCCGCGACCATCCGGTCGGGGAGGGCGGCGGAAAGGGCCTTCAGCATCACGTCGGTCAGACGAACCTGCGTCTCCCAGCCTCCGACGACGGGGTAGGGGGACGTGCAGTTGACGACCGTGCCCTCCGGCGCCACCATGTTCACCTGGCTGTAAAACCCTGCGTTCACCGGCACGTCGGGGTCCATCAGACACTTCAAGACGTAGGCACAGGCCGCAAAGGTCATCGCATACGTGGAATTCACGGGCGCCGGGCGCTGGGGATCGGAGCCCGTGAGGTCGAAGCAGACCCCATCCTCGTCGATCACCACCCTCGCCTGCAGGTGGACCGGCCTGTCCGTATAGCCGTCGTTGTCCACGCAGCCGTCGGCAAGGAACTCACCCCTGGGAAGCTTGCTCGTCTCGACCCTGGTTCGGCGCTCCGTGTAGGCGATCAACTCGTCGACGTATCGCGATAAGTCGGCGGCGCCCAGGCGTTCCACCAGGGCGTTCAGCCGACGTATGCCGGTGTTGTTGGCCGCCACCTGGGCCCGGAAATCCCCGGAGGTCTCGCGCTTGGACCGAATCTGCGCGAGGACGAGCCGAAAGACGTCGTCATCGATCTGCCCTCTTTTCAACAGCTTCACCGGCGGGATGATCACACCCTCCTGGTAGACCTCGCGGAAGGCCCCGATGCTCGCCGGAGCCCCGCCGCCAACGTCGACGTGGTGGGCCATGTTGGCGACGTAGGCGAACGGTTCGCCTACGTCGTAGACGGGAGAGATGAGTGCGATGTCATTCAGGTGTACACCGCCCATGTAGGGATCGTTGACGAGGAGGGCATCCCCCTCTTCCAGGTTTTCGGGTCCATACGCCTCTACCGCCCTGGCCGCCAGGATGACGAGCGAGCCCAGATGGCAGGGCTGGGCAAAAGACTGGGCCACGGGCCTGAGCCGGCTGTCGAAGATCGTACAGGAAAAGTCGGCCCGGGTCTTGATGTTCGTCGAGTAGGCGGACCGGCGGAGCGCGATTGCCATCTCCTCCGTCGCCTCCACCAGGGCGTTGCGGATGACTTCGAACTTGATGGGATCGACGTCGAGTCGCTGGTCAGCCATCATGGTCCAACCCTATCCATTGCCTGTTTCTCCCCGCTTTTCGCCCGAGAAGATCAGAGGATTCGCCTGCTCGCACGCCAGCTCGTAGACCGTATCGGTCAACGAACGCCTGAAGCCTTCGTTGTCCACGAACTCCCTGTACAGCTGGGTGTCGTCCTTCATCACCGCCGACGCCGGAGTCCTTCATTGCGGGATAAGGCTTCAGGCCGGCGATCATGGAGTCATCCAAAAAGCGTTTCCCTTACTTCGTGCTTGGACAGACCGAGGAACTCCGCCATATCGGCAATGATTCCGTCGAGCGTCCCGACACGCACATCCCGATGCCTGGGTACGGTCACGCTGTGCCGGTTGCCGTCGATCGTCAACGTCACAGTCATGTGGTATGCCCCTGGTTCGAGTCACGCGGTAGCCGTAGTGACAGGTCAGCAGCCTGGCGACCTCGTTTCCTGGAAGATCGCGAGGCAGCTTCATACCGCGATGGCCTCCTCCCTGACAAGATGCAGTCTGATCACTCTTGGCACGTTTTCATCGTCGAAATGGCAGAGCACCGCGTCTCGCACCATGGCCTTCAGGTCGTTCCAGTCTTCTCCCTGGGTGAAGATGCTGTGCCCAAGCGCTCTGGCGTCGTATCCGCCTTCAGACGCTTCGGTTACCTCGAAGATGATCTCGGCCGGTCTCATCTGCTCTTCCTCCATGTGCCTTGGTCGGCCCCTTGCCATGGGGACCTTGCGTCATAGGATCTCCGGCTGTTCTCCCGCAGGTCGCGCAGGGTGAACTTCGAGGTGTTGTAGAACGCCTGTCCCGCCGCCTGCCGCAGGGCAGGGTCCTGTTCGATCACGCCGACCGCGTCCAGAGATGCCTTCATGTCCAGCACGGCTTGCTTGCTGTCTTCCAGCACCGCATCGAGCCGGCGCAGCACGGTCATGGGAAGGATGACGTCCCGGTACTTGCCTCGGACGTAGCGGTCGCGAAGGACATCGTCGGCGATGCCCCAGATATAGTTGGTCACCCAATGCAGGTCGTGGTTGCTCATCGGACACCGGTGGATCGGCCGTTGACACGATCGGACGACCTTTTCCCACCATAGTATATAGAGTTTATCGTGTGCGAGATGACCTCTCCCCGTAAGATTGGACCAGGATCCGACGTCATGCCCGGTTGCCGCCGCCCCACGCGGAGGTGAAGATCTCGCCGTCGATGAATCGGTTCGGGCGCAGGGCGTGGATGTCGATCTCCGGCGCATCTCCCGCGATGACGTCGCTCAGGGCCTCGCCGATCGGGGGGCCGAGCTTGAATCCGTGTCCGCTCCCCCCGAAGCAGGCATAGTAGCCTTCGAGTCCCGGTTCAGGACCGACCAAAGGATGCCAGTCGTCCGTGATCGTGTATATCGAGGCCCAGCCTCCGATGGAGTCGGCGGCGCCCAGCGCGGGCATCCGTTGCAAGAGGCCCCGTTCGATGCGCCGTCGCGTCTTTTCATCCAGGCTGGGGTCATAGTCGTCGATATCCAGGGGCTCGATCTCCTTGTGCGGGGTCAGCCCGGCCAGGATCTCGCCTTCCCCGTGGGGACGGAAGTAGACGCGAAGTCCGGAGTCGGAGACGACGGGGAAGGGACGGACACCCGGCGGCAGACGCAACACGAGGTCGCTCTCCCGGCTCCAGCGGATCGAACAGTTCAGGTCCGCGGTCAGACCGATCCGGCGACCCCAGGGCCCGGCCGCGTTGACGGCCACGGGGGTCTCGATGACGCCATCTTCCGTCTCCACACCGGTCACCCGGCAGCCCGCCAGGCGGATTCCCGTCGCGCCGACCCCCTCGCAGAGGCTCAGACCCCAAGGCTTCGCACGATTAGCGAGATTTCGGGTGGTCCTGACCGGATCGACAAAGCCTGAGCGCGGCTCGAAGATGCCGCCGGCAACCTGGTCCAGGCGAAGGTCCGGGGCGATTTCTCCGATCTCCACCGGCGAGACGGCCATCTGTCTTGTCTGTCCGTCTCGTTCGACCTGGAGGATCTGCGCTCCGGCCGACGCCGTCTTCTCGTCGAGGAGACAGAGGTAGCCGACCTGCCGGAAGCCGCAGTCGCCGCCGAGCGCCTCCTGGCTGCACTCGAACATCTGCAGGGCCCGCGTGGCCAGCTTGACGGTGAGCGGATTCGAGTAGAAGGTCCGAACGACGGCCGCGGAGTGGCCGGTGCTCACGGCCGCCAGGCTCCGCTTCTCCAGCAGGACGACCCTGCCGAACCCCTTTTTGGCCAAGAAGTGGGCGGTGCTCGTCCCCAGAATACCGCCCCCGATGACGACGGCGTCGGCCGTTCCGAGCATTCGGTGTCCTCGTTGGTTTCAGGGCGAATCGAGGCCCGGCCAAACGGCCTCCGGGACGTGAAACCGCGCGCCGTCACGCACCGCGGCCGGCCGCCTTCGTGGCCTCGATCAGATAGGTCACCATAACGTCATCTTCGCCGAGACGCAGGTGGTACGCATCCGACAGCGCTTCCACGCGCAGGATCTGATCGACGTTCTCCTGGAACAGCGGACTGAAGTGGAAGAAACTGAAATCGATCACCTTCGCGTCCAGCCCGGCGTCGGCCAGGCGCTCCGCCGTCCGAAGCTGACCCAGAACCGAGATCTGCATCAGACAGGCCACGCCGTTCTCTTCCAGCAGCTCGGGCAGCAGGCCTATGAGATGATCCAGCAGGTTTCGACCCCAGAAATCGGCGGGTCTGTGACTGGCCGTCTCGCCCATCGGGTCCACGGGCATCTGATAGAGAGACGCGACGACGATGTCGTATCGCTGTCGGGGCAAGTAGGTATAGAGGTCCGCCACGCTCGCGCTGACGCGATCCGAAACGCCGTTTCGAAACGCGTTCGCCATCGTATTCGCGGCCGCCTCGCGCTGGATGTCGATGGCATCCACCTGTTCCGCCTGGTTCAACGCCAGTTGGACCGTCAGGATCCCGCTCCCGCAACCGACCTCCAGGCACCGCTTCCCCTTCCCGAGTCCCGTGTTCAGCAGATGTTTCCAGATGAGGAAGCTGCCCTGGGTCGGACGGAAGACGCCCGGATCACAAACGATATCCGGAAACGGGATGGGATAGACGACCCGCCCGTCCCGATCGACCCAGGGTTGATGCTTCTTGGCCGCCCGCTCCCGGCGTTCACCCGGACCCGACGGAACGTCGACGCGTTGCGGCGCGAACGCCCGGCGCCGGCCCGGTTTCGTCCCCTCCAGCTCTTTACGCACGGCCTTCATGTGCTCAGGCGTGACCCCGCAGCATCCGCCGACGATCTGAGCCCCCTCCTCCCGCCACCGGCGGGCGAGCCGGGCGTATGCTTCCGGTCCGACCTGGTCGTCGAACTGCCACCCCGGGTCCAGATAACGACCGAGGTTCGGATAGGCGCCCAGGGGCATGTCCGAAAAATCCCGCAGCCAGGAGATCATCCCCGGCACGTGCTCCGCCGGCAAACAGTTGATGAGCAGGGCGCCCACGCCCATCTCCTCGAACTTGCTGGCCATCCGGCCGAACAGATCCCCCTCCGGCCCTCCCCAATGCTGACCGAAGACGCCGCACACGCCGTGCCGGCAGCGCCGGAAACTGAGCCAGACCGGAAGCCCTGTCCCCAGCATGACCTCCACGGCCGGAAGGGTCAGCCCTTCGCGGATCAGCGACATCGTCTCCATGGCGATCACGTCGGGAGGGTCTTGTTCGAATACGCGGGCAAGCAGTTGGAGCCTTTCCAGTCCTCGACGGTCGTCTATGTCCCCGTTGATACTGAATGCCACCGCGCACTCGTCTCTCCTTCCCGCTTCGTCAACGGCCTCACGCGCGAGACGGAGCCCCAGTCTCGCCACATCCAGCCAGTGCCTGAGCTCGTCGTGCTCGACCAGACTGTCTTCCTCTACGTCAGGGGCACGCATCATCGCCCAGGTGTTCGTCGAGATCAGGTCGCATCCGGCCGCGACGTAGCGTCGATGGACTTCGAGCACGGCGTAAGGGGCGCGGTAGAGGGCCCAGGTGCCCCAGAGGCCCTTGTCGCTGATGTGGTGGTCCTGCTCCAGAATCCGTTCCAGTTCGGTGGAAACGCCACCGTCCAGAATCGCGCAATGGCCATCCGCAATCTTGCGCTCGATCCTCCGGTAAGCGCCGGAACGGTTGCTTCTCATCCTGGCTTTAGACACGAAGCACTCCCGTCAGGACCAGGTTCCCGAATGTGTCGACCCGGACCCGGTGGTTTGGATGAACCACCGACGTGGAATCGACCTCTTCGATGACCGCAGGGCCGTCGATGACGTCGCCGGAGCCGAGGGCGTGGCGGTCGTAGATCGGCGTTTCGGTGAACCCGTTGCTTTCGGAAAAGTAGACCGGGCGGGTCTCCTTCGGGCCCGAGCCCCGTTTTCCCTCTCTCCACGCGCGCAGCCTGGGCTTGAGAATCTTCCCGATGGCCGAAACCCGAAGGTTGACGAATTCGGCCGGCTCGTCGGGCGCGCTGTACCCGTAGGCGCGGTCGTGCTCCTGGTGAAACCGCTCGAGAACGGAAGCGACTTCGGCCGGTTCGAGTCGCCCCTCCGGGAGCGGCACGGTGAGTTCGTAGCTCTGGCCCACGTATCGCATCTCCACCTGCCGCAAAAAGCGCATCTCCCCGCCGGGCACGCCTTCCTGTTCCAGGAGGGTCCGTCCCTGCCGCTCCATGTCCCGGAAGACCTTCTCCACGGCGGCGAGGTCGAGTCGGTCAATCCGCTCGATGAGCGTTGCGGCGTAGTCGTGCTTGAGATCGGTCACCAGCAGCCCCATCGATGAATGGGTCCCGGGGCTCACCGGGAGGAGTGTGGTCGCGATCTCCACCTCCGCCGCGACGCGGTTGGCGTGCAGCGGTCCGGCGCCCCCGAAGGCGACGAGCACGAAGTCCCGCGGGTCGTAACCCCGCTGGATCGAGACCAGGCGAAGGGCGTTCACCATCGCCGCGTTGGCGATCTCCACGATGCCGTGGGCCGCCTCCACGACCTCCAACCCGAGCGGGTCCGCGCAATTTTCCCTTATGGCGCTCTCTGCCGCCGCCAGATCCAGCTCGATCTCGCCCCCGAGGAAATAGACGGGGTTCAGGCGGCCGAGGACGAGGTTGGCATCGGTGATCGTCGGCGCCTGGCTCCCCTTGCCGTAGCAGGCCGGGCCGGGCTCGGCGCCCGCACTCTGCGGCCCCACACGCAGCACGCCGCCTGAATCGACCCAGGCGATCGACCCTCCACCCGCCCCGATTTCGATCAGATCGATCACCGGGGTACGGATGGGATAGCCGCCGCTCCGCGATGCGCCCGCGCCGCTCTGCGCGGTGGCCCCGACTTCGTAATCCTTCGTGATCTGCGGCGTGCCGTCCTGGACCAGGCCGACCTTGGCCGTGGTCCCTCCCATGTCGAAGGAGATGAGATCCGGATATCCCAGCGTCGTCCCCAGGTGGGTGGCCGCGATCACGCCTGCCGCGGGTCCAGACTCGACCATGAAGACCGGCCTCTGTCCGGCCGCCGAGAAGGTCAGCACCCCCCCGCTGCTCTGCATCACCAGGAGCTCCGCCGTCAGCCCTTCTTCGCGCAACCGGGCTTCGATGCTCTGGAGGTATCGCTCGACGACCGGCCGCACGCACGCGTTGATGACCACGGTGCTCGCCCGGAAGTACTCCCGGAATTCCGGGGCGACCTCAGACGACAGGGAGACCACGGCCTCCGGGAATTCCTCGCGAAGGATCCGGCCGACGCGCGTTTCGTGAACGGGGTTCGCGTAGGCGTGCAGGAGGCAGACGGCGATCGATTCCACGCCTTCCCGGCGCAGCTGATGCGCCGCCGCCTTGACGGCCTGTTCGTCCAGCGGCGTGAGCACGTTGCCGCGGGCGTCCAGCCGCTCGGGCACGCCGACACAGAGGTAACGGGGGACCAGCGGGCGGGGCTTCTCGAACTGCAGGTCGTAGAGCTTCGGCCGGATCTGCCGGGCGATCTCCAGCAGGTCGCGAAAGCCGTCGGTCGTGATGAAGCCCGTCCGGGCCGTCTTGCCCTCGATGATGGCATTCGTGGCCACCGTGGTGCCGTGGACGACGTAGCTGACGTCCCGGGGCGCGACGTTCGCTTCGCGGAGGATGCGGTGAGCGGCGGCCAAAAAGCCGAGAGAGGGGTCGCCAGGCGTGGAGGGAACCTTGCCGACCCGGATCTCCCCGGTCTCTTCGTTGATGAGCGTCGCGTCCGTAAAGGTCCCGCCGATGTCCACACCCAGACGGTGCTTGACCGCCATGACTCACATACCCCTCGATCAGGGTTCTCGCTGCAGGCGCGCGGCCGCCTCCTCCGCGCTCACCGTTCGGACTGCCCGCGCAGACGCGCCGTCCTCGTGGCGTCCACGGTCCAGCGCTCCGCATCGATGGCCACGCCGTAGACCTTCCGCGCCCGCTCCGGGCTCACCTTTTCGTCCCGCACGTCGCGCAGAACGCGATCGGGATCGCGTTCTCGCGGCGGCCCGTATCCACCTCCGCCGCACGTGCGATAGCTTACGACGTCGCCCGGCTGGAGATGCACGGTGACCTTGGATCCCAACGCGACGGCCTCGCCGTCCGGATTCAGGAGATAGCTGGCTTTCCTGCCGGGCTGGCCGCCGAAGAGGCCCCACGGCCCCCATCTGTCGCGGTCGGCCAGGATCGTGAAGGAGACGTTGTGGTCCGGAAACAGGTAGTCGCGACGCAGCCCGAGTCCTCCGCGATGCCTGCCGGCCCCTTCGGATTGCTCCAGGAGCTCATAACGCGTAATTCTCAGGGGGTAGTTGATTTCGATCTCCTCGATCGGGGCGTTCTCCGTATTCTGCCCGTGGCTCTGGACCCCGTCGGGACCGTCGCTCCCTGCGCGACCTCCATAGCCGCCTGCGACGGTCTCGTAGAAGGCGTAGAGCTGACCGGTTCGTGGATCGGTGCCGCCAAAGCCCACCTGGCACATCATCCCCTTGGTGCCGGCCGGAACGGCGTCGGAAAGGGCATTCGACAGGGCTTTGAGAATCATTTCAGATACCCGCTGATTCGTCTCCCACCCGCCGACCACCGGCGCCGGGGGTTCGCAGTTGACGACCGTGCCTCGGGGGGCAACCACGCGCACGAGGTCGTAGAAGCCGGTGTTCACGGGCACGTCGGGGTCGATCAGACACTTGAGCACGTAGGCACAAGCCGCAAAGGTCTGCGCGTACGTGGCGTTCACCGGCGCGGGTCGCTGAACGTCGCACCCTGTCAGGTCGAAGCAGACGCCGTCGCCGTCGATCGCGACCTTCACCGCCAGGCGCACCGGCTCGTCCGTGAAGCCGTCGTTGTCGAGCAGGCTCTCCGCCTCGAAGACGCCCTTCGGAAGCTTGCCGACTTCCGCGCGCGCACGGCGTTCCGTGTAGGCGATCAACTCGTCCATACAGGGGGCGACCGTCTCCAACCCGATTCGGTCGAGCAAGGCGTTCACGCGGCGGACCCCGGTGTTGTTGGCCGCGATCTGCGCCCGAAAGTCTCCGGCGGTCTCCTGCTTGGAGCGAATCTGGGCGAGGACCAGGTCGAAGATGTCGGCGACCACCCTGCCGGCCCGCACGAGCTTGACGGGCGGGATCGTGATGCCTTCCTGATAGACCTCCCGGAAGGCGCCGATACTCGCCGGCGCGCCTCCGCCCACGTCGACGTGGTGGGCCAGGTTGGCCACGTAGCCGAACAGCCGGTCCTCGTGATAGACCGGCGAGATGAGGGTGATGTCATTGAGGTGGACGCCGCCCGCGTACGGATCGTTGGAAAGGATGGCGTCGCCCGGGCCGAGACGCTCGGGGCCGTACGCCCGGACCGCCCTGGGCACGTGCACGGCGAGGGACCCGAGGTGCACCGGCTGGTTGAAGGCCTGGGCGACGATCCTCATCCGCCGGTCGAACAGGGCGCAGGAGAAGTCGGCCCGGGTCTTGATGTTCGTAGAATAGGCGCTGCGGCGGAGGGAGATCGCCATCTCCTCCGTCGCCTCGATGAGCGCGTTCCGGATCACCTCGAACTTGATCGGATCGACCGGGCCTGGTTCCCGCATCAGGAGACTCCCGGAGAATGCGTCGCGAAGGATTTCATCCGGCATCGTATGGCGCCGCGATGGGCGAATCTTGTCGTCAGTGAAGACGCGGATAGCCGAGCGCCGCGAACGACGCCGTGATTTCGTCCAGAATCACAGGATCGTCGATCGTTGCCGGCACACGATATGCCTTGCCGTCGGCGATCTTTTTCATGGTGCCTCGAACAATTTTGCCCGACCGGGTCTTTGGAAGGCGTTTGACCACGACCGCCGTCTTGAACGAGGCCACGGGTCCGATCTTCTGGCGGACCATCTGGATCAGCTCCTGGATGATTTCAGCACCGGGGCGCGAAACACCCGCCTTGAGGACGATCGTCCCGAGCGGGACTTCACCTTTGATCTCGTCTTCGACGCCCAAAACGGCGCATTCGGCCACGTCCGGATGGGAGGACAGGACCTCTTCCATCGCGCCAGTTGACAGCCGATGGCCGGCAACGTTGATGATGTCGTCCGTCCTGCTCATGATCCAGAGGTAGCCGTCTTCATCCTTGAATCCGGAATCCGCCGTTGTATAGTATCCGTCAAATTCGGTCAGATAGGTTTCTCTGTAGCCGGCGTCATTGTTCCAGAGGGTCGGCAGACATCCCGGCGGCATGGGAAGCTTGATGACAATGCTCCCGATCTGATCCGCGGGCAATTCGTTGGCCGCGTCGTCCAACACTCGAACATCGTAGCCAGGCACGGCCTTTGTGCAGGAGCCCGGCTTGACCGGAAACATCCCCAGACCGACACAGTTCGCACCGACGGGCCAGCCGGTCTCCGTCTGCCACCAGTGGTCGATCACCGGCACGTCCAGCTTTTCCCGTGCCCACAAAAGCGTATCCGGATCGCACCGCTCCCCAGCCAGGAAGAGGGTGCGTAAGCTGTCCAGGTCATATTTGCGAATGTAGTCGCCGTTCGGATCTTCCCGCTTCACCGCACGAAAAACCGTGGGCGCGGTGAACAGGACACGCACGCCGTGCTGGGAGATGACGCGCCAGAACGCGCCGGCGTCGGGTGTGCCGACCGGTTTGCCTTCATAGAGTATCGTCGTGCATCCCTTGGATAGCGGGCCGTAGACGATGTAGGAGTGGCCCACAGCCCATCCCATATCCGAGGCGGCCCAGTAGACCTCCCCGGCGTCGGTCCCGTAGATATTCATCATGCTCCATTTGAGGGCAACGAGGTGGCCCCCGTTGTCCCGCACGACACCCTTGGGGATACCGGTCGTGCCTGACGTATAGAGGATGTACAGGGGATCTGTTGCCTCGACGGGCACGCAGTCGACCGGGTCGGCTCCGTCCATCTGTTCAGACCAATCCAGATCGCGCCCGGGCACCAACGATGCCTGAGCTTGTGGACGTTGTAGAATGATGGTCCGTTCGGGTTTGACGGACGCCCTCCCGATCGCCTCGTCGAGCAGCGGCTTGTAGTGGATCACGCGGTCGACCTCGATGCCGCAGGAGGCGGAAAGGATCAATTTCGGGCTGGCATCGTCGATGCGGGTCGCCAGCTCGTTGGAGGCGAACCCCCCGAAGACGACGGAGTGGACGGCCCCGATTCGCGCGCAGGCGAGCATCGCGATGGCAGTCTCGGGGACCATCGGCATGTAGATGATGACCCGGTCACCTTTCCGGACGCCTTGGCTGGAAAGCACGCCGGCGAATCGGGCAACCTGATCCAGCAGCTCCTGATATGTGAACGTCTCGACCGTGTCCGTGACAGGACTGTCGTAGACCAGGGCCAGCTGTTCGGCTCGATGATGCTCCACGTGCAGATCGAGGGCATTGTAACAGGTGTTGAGCATGCCGCCCTTGTACCAACGATAGAGGGGCTTTTGCGAGTCATCGAGCACCCGGTCCCATTTCCTGTACCAGTGGACGTCCTCGGCAGCCTCGGCCCAGAACCCTTCAGGGTCTTCCAGCGAGCGGGTATAGGTCGTTTCATAGCCACGCGACATCGGGCTTCCTCTCCGGAGTCAGTTTTACCGGGAGCGGTACGAAACTATTGCTTACCGCTAAGAGCGGCCGTGGGTTGCACCCGTAAGGCCTCGAGTTTCATGCTCACGAAATGGCCACGTCTTCGATCCGGATAAACAGCCTTGCGTCCAACGGATCGGGAAACGCATAGCCATTGGAGTCGACCGCCGGTGAGTCGAGAGCGTCTTCCTAACCTCCGCTGCCGTCCCTTTTCGCCGTGTGGAGCGTCAGGGAGAAGGCCACTTTCACGTCCCCGTCAGGAGCTTCGAACGCCCCGTCATTGTTGAAGCCGAGCGCCTCGTGGAATGCGATCGAACCCGCATTGTCCGCGTGGGTTTCCGACTTGATGATCGAGGCGCCACGTTCCCGGGCGTGGTCTTTACACGCCTCGAACAGGGCGGTGGCGACGCCGGATCTCCGATGTCGGGGGTGAACCGCCAGGCGAGAGAACATCCACGTGGACCTCCCCGCCCGGTGCCGCGACGCCTCCGCGAATCCGATGATCCGGTTCGAGCGAATCGCTTTGAGGAAGCATCTCTCCCCGGGGTCGGACGCCTGCACCGCTTCTTTCAGCCGTGCAGCCTTTGCCCGGATCTTTCCCCTATCCGGATTCCGGATCCAGGCAAGCGCGTTGACCTCCGCGACCCGTTCAAGCTCCGCGGAAGCCGGGGTCAATGGGAGCACTTCCACGCTTTCGCGAGCATCGGGCATCTTGTTTGATGCGCTCCGTCTCAAATCACACCTGTCCGCCGTTGCGGGCCTGATGTTAGGCAGGTTCCGCCGTCTCTACGTCCTGTCCCGTCGCCCATTCCGGCGCCGTGAAGAGGCTGCTGACGGACTCTCCGTTGTGAATTCTCCGAATCGCTTCGGCGAGCAGCGAACCTACGGATAGCGTCGTCAGCTTTGGGTAAGACCGGCCGTCCGGAGGCGATGGCACCGTATCCGTCGTCACCACTTCCCGCACCTCGGCCGATGAACAGAAGCGCTCCAGCGCTTGACCCGTGAAGAGACCGTGCGTGCAGGTGATCGTGATGTCATCGACCTTTCGTTCGCGAAGTCGGCGGATCAGCTCCACGATCGTACTCCCCGTGGCAATCTCGTCGTCCAGGACGATGACTTTCCGTTCATCGACGTCTCCGACGATCGCGTCGATGACGACCTCCTCGTCGCTAATCCGGCGCTTGCTCCCGGCGGCGACGGGAAGCTGCAGCATCCTGGCGAATTGCGCCGCCTCCTTGGCCCTTCCCAGATCGGGCGATACGACCACCGTATTGTCGAGATTGCGGCCCTGAAAGTGGCCGGCCAACACGTGCAACGCATTGAGGTGGTCTACGGGCACGTTGAAGAATCCGTGCACCTGGGGTGCGTGAAGGGTCATCGTCAGCACGCGCCTGGCGCCCGCCGTGTCGAGTAGATCCGCGACGAGCCGCGCCGCGATGGAAATTCGAGGGGCGTCTTTCTTGTCGGAACGTGCGTAGCCGAAATAGGGGATCACCGCAGTCGTACGAGCGGCCGATGCGCCCCGGGCCGCGTCCAACATCTGCAACAATTCCATCAGATGATCGTGAACGGGCGGCACGAGCGGCTGAATCAGAAACACGTCGGCCTCCCTGCAGTTCGCCTCCAACTGAACCTGAATGCAGCCATTGCTGAATTTGTTTACCGTGCTTCGGCTGAGCGCGACACCCAGGTGCTCGCAAATACCGTCTGCGAGTCTTCGATGTGCATGGCCGCCAAAGACGACGATATCACGCATGACTTCGTCCCTCGTTCATGACTCCAGGCCCATTACGGCTGACGGTCAGGGCTTGCAAAACTGGAACGAATGTATCACAGTTTTTGTCAATTAGCGAACGAAACGGTCGCGGCCGTCCGGGCATTGGAGGTCGCCCTTTTTGTTGTCTTCTCTTTATCCGCCATGGTATGGCGTACGGACCTTCGCTCGATCAATCCTCCGGACCGCCGATCCAGGCGTCATCTGCTTTGAACGACGATGCAAGCGCGCTCTTGCTGCCCTCAGATAGCCAGGAAGATTCGATCGCAAGAAGGACAAGGTCACAGATCTCCTTCTTCGAAAAACCACACTCACGCGCAAGTTGATGGCATTCCTCGGCTAACGAAGTGTGGAACATCCTCGGGTCGTCGGTGTTCACACTTACTGGAATTCCGCGCAGGAAGTAGTCACGTATCGGATGATTCGCCAGGACGTCCACAACGCCGGTACGTAGGTTGGAGACCGGACACATCTCGATAGATGTCTTGCTATCGGTCAAGTAGACCAGCAGAGACTCATCCTCGCGTGCCCGGGTACCGTGCCCGATCCTCTCTGCGCCAAGACTGCGAATCGCTCCCCATATACTCTCCGGACCGGCTGCTTCTCCCGCGTGTGCGTTGGTGCGAAATCCCATGTTCCTGGCCTTCTTGAACAGATCGGAGAATGGCTCCGGGGGATATTCATGTTCGGAACCGCCTATGCCAATGCCGACAATCCCGAGATCCTTCACGTCGGGAAGTTGCTCCAACGTCCGCATTTCTGCAACCGGACCGTAGTCCCGAACCAGGTCTGCGATCAGTGCAACTTCGATTGCAGGTACGCGAGAAAGTCCTGTTCGCACCGCTTCAGCGATTCTCTGTACTGAAAGCCCGCGTTGGCCGAAAGGCGAGGGGGAAAAGAACATCTCTGCATATCATATGTTTTGGCGTGCAAAGTCCCCGGCCACGAGCTCTGCAATGTAGACGAAGTCCTCGTATTCACGCAGAAACTGATTCTTCCAGTTCCATGTCTCGATGAAGTGAGGAAAGTCGCGGTAGGAGAGCCGTTTCTTTAAAGCGGCCAAATCCGGAACGCTCGAGTCTCCGTCGTATTTCTGAATAAGGTTCCACAAGCCTCCGAGTGGAATCGAGCCTTCGAGGTGGACATGAAGCTCAACCTTTGGGAGTTCTTCAAACCAGTTCAATGCTCCTCCACGACTCGCGTCGGCGCACGGCCCAACAGATGGGCGGACGATGCCCGCGCCGTCAGATCGCCCTCCGACGCGGCTTGCGGCGCTGTTCCTCTTCCAGCCCCTCCCAAATCTTGTCGTCCTGAAGATAGGTCTCCAGTTTCCGCTTCGGGTTGTCGCGGACCGGGTGGCCGTGGCCGAAAAGCATCAGCGTGAAGGGAAAATCCAGCAGGGTGCGCAGGGATCTTCTCGCCCTGGATAGATCGGGAATGAAGGCCGGTGCGGTGACGGCCATCCCACCTTCCGGGATCCCGAGGTCCTTCCTGCCCCCGGAGACGAGATCCCCAGTGATCATGACCCCTCCCCCTTCTCTGATTCGCAGCGCCGTTTCCGGGAAGTACAGCTCGGGAACGTAGATCACGTCGATGAAGCCCCACAGCGTCTGGCCGTCTCGAAAAGTAGCATCGAGACGGGCCTCATACATGGAAGCCTCCACCTCGTTCGCCAGAATCTTGCATCCCCATCTTTCGCGATACGCTTCAGACTGTCTGAGGAAAGAAAGCCGATTTACGTGCGCGTGTCAACGACAATTTGCAGATGGAATTCACCGCGGAAGGCCTCACGTCGTATGCGTGATTGCGCCGTCACTCGCACGTCAGCACAATGTGCGTGGGAATACCGGTTTTCTCGACTTGACCGCGTTCGTCGGGCGACATCCGAAGGGGATCGACCAGAACGATCGCCTTCTCATCGGGTATACGGATCAAGTAGCTGTTCCAGGGATAGGCTTCCCCCCGAGCTTCGCCATGAATCTCCGACCACATCCTAAAACGCGTCATGCATCAAACCCGCAAGAACTACCAATTGGACCTGTTCGATAGTTGCTCGAACACGTTCTATTCCGACCCCCCGGCTCTGCTTTAATCGGCCTTCGTCACGCGTGGGGTTCGGCGCACCGGCCAACGGTATCTGCCTGATGTCATATAACGATTTTACTTCCGGCCCCGTATCGTGTCGAGTGCCCCGAGCCCGGAGGGCGAGGGGTGTATCGAGAGACAAGGCTCACCAAACACGCAGACCCGCGCCCTTCGATACACCCGCAAGATCACTCGCCAACGATCACCTGACCATCTTCCTCATCGGGCACTCAGGAACACGGGGCTTCTCCACTTGTCGCAACCCCTGCACCTCATTCGTAAGTGGCCAGATCGGTGAGTTCAACGCGGAAACCTTGCCCAGTTTCGTTTCTTTCCTGCTTTGCCCAGAGCGCTGAAGTCACCTTCGATTAACGCACGTTTCTTTTTTCGGCTCCAACGTTTGATCCGCATTTCGGCACTTAGAGCCTCTCCTCTGCCTCCGAACTCTTGACACCAAACGAGTCGTAACGGTCTCCTTGAGGAGGTATATGCACACTTGATGCCTCGTTCGTGCTCAGCGAGGCGAATCGCCAGATCCTCAGTGTGGCCTGTGTAATACGAACCGTCGGAACATTCAAGTATATAGGTATAGAAAATCACGTGTCTCGCCCCGTTCGTCTCGAGTGCCCCAAGCCCGGAGGGCGAGGGGTGTATCGAGAGACAAGGCTCGCGCAACACGCAGACCCGGCCCTTCGATACACCCGCAAGACCACTCGCCAACGATCACCTGACCATCTTCCTCATCGGGCACTCAGGAACACGGGGCTTCTCCACTTCTCGCAACCCCTGCAACTCCCTCTTCTCACTTCAAACCCGGCCCCGTTCGTGTCGAGTGCCCCGAGCCCGGAGGCGAGGGGTGTATCGAGAGACAAGGCTCACGCAACACGCAGACCCGCGCCCTTCGATACACCCGCAAGATCACTCGCCAACGATCACCTGACCATCTTCCTCATCGGGCACTCAGGAACACGGGGCTTCTCCACTTCTCGTAACTCCTGCGACTCTCTTTTCGACCGTATCGTGCTCTCCCGAGGAACTCCGGTGTGGCACCGGCAGCTTGCTGCCGGTGGAAAATGACGAGCGAATTTTGTCATACTTGGAGCCACACCTGTCCAATAACGGTTTTAAAAAGCATTGGAATCATTCCTCGAGTATGCGAGACCTACCCCCTACCCCCCTTCCTGAGAGGAAGGGGGAACTGCTTAGAGCTTATGTGAAACAGTGTTTTCGCAACGCTTCGTCCACCTCCCCCTTTCCTTGCAGGAGAGGGGGCGGGGGGAGAGGTCCAATTCCCCGGACAGCACGCCTGCCAGGAAACCAATGAAAAAGGCAACCTCATTTCCATTGTCAGGGTCCATCCCATACAAAGACGCCTTTTCAGGCCATCTTACAACCCGGATGTCTCAGATTCCGTCCGTTCTTGGACAGCAATGGCTTGGAGCAATAAATTTTTCACGGGCGGGCGAGCCGCCCGTGCCACACGCGATTTTGAGCTTGTGTATTGACGATTCGCCTATGATGAGCTGAGCATCTCGCTGATTGGGCACTCAGGGACACGGGGCTTCTCTACTTGTCGCAACTCCTGCGACTCTCTCTTCGAAACCGGCCCCGTTCGACGTCGATCACACATACGCTCGAACGGCTTCCGGGTATAGCAGCTTGGCGCCCGAGAGGACGTCGTCTTTCGTCAGCCACTCCGCTTCGTAGCGAAGCCCATTTTCCTTTATCGGGACCCTAGACATGGAATAAAATCGACTTTCGATCTCAATTTCGTAAAGCGTCACGAGCTCGTGACCGAGGTCATCCCGGTAATGAAATATATTGTCGACGGTGCAGATAGACCTGACCTGGAGAAGCTCCGTACCCAATTCCTCGCGAAATTCACGCCTCAGCGCATCGGGACGAGACTCGCCATATTCGACGCCCCCACCCGGAAAACGAAAGAAAACCTGTCCACTCCCGGGGTCCGTCGCCCGCACCGCAAGCACCCGATCCTCCTTCCGGACCATGCCGAGAACAATCGTTCGAATATGTTCCGTACCGGGCTTCTGAACGAATGAAATGACGTGGGAGTCGAAAAAGCGCTCCTGGAATTCGGTGAGCGCCCTGATTTCATCCGCTCCGTATCGGTCCACATATCGTGACACAACCAACTTATTCTCGTTGTCATCGTCGCGGACAATCAGCCCAATCACGTTGCCCTCGCAGGTATCCAAAGGTTCGAACTCGCCCAGCACGTAGGCGTCGATCTCTTCTCCGTCTCCAGCCAGTGTTCCGGGAACGTATCCGTAGTTCACGGGGTAGATGAAGCCGTGTTCAGGATGCCGGGACCCCAGCGGCCTGTCGATGATCACCTTGACGATGGAGTCGGCGCTATAGGCCATGGTCTATTTTATTTGAGGTTCCGAACCCGTAAGCCGGGTGGCTGTTGGCCGAAGGCGCATCGCGGGGCGGCGCTATCCGCCCCAACGTTCAGGGCATGAATAGGGCCTTTGCTTTTGGTTTTATGCAGACTCGAGGTTTTACTTGAGGGCGGCGATCACAGTATCCAACTCTTGTCCGGTACGAGGACTGCCCCCTGTTTGGTTGTAGACCACAACGCCCCTCGCATCGATAATGACGTGGCGAGGAAATACCTGCCCGAGAGCCTCTTTCGTCTTATCGGAAGCAAGCGTGATCCTGTAGTCAAATTTGTGATTCTTGAGAAACCCATCTAATTCGGTAGGCGTATTGTCGGCGACTGCCAGAAAAATGACACGATCAGAGGCATATTTTTCCACCAAATCATTGAGACTTGGCATCTCGGCAATGCAAGGGGAACAAGCCGTTTGCCACGAGTTGATCACGACGATCTCTCCTCGGAGATCTCCAAGGTTGAGGATCTCGCCCTCAAGAGTCTCGATACTTAAGTCTGGCACCTGGAGGCCGACATTGAGGCCCATACTGGACTTCGTTCGAGTCAGTTCCAATACGTGTCCGTCTGAAGATACACTGACGATCTCATATGCTGCTGAGCCCAGTGGAAAGGGCTGGCCCACGCCGTACGCTTCAGCGCGCTGAAATCCGCCAAGCGAGTCTACTGAGCCTCCCATTCGAAAATGTCCGTCTCCATCCTGGTCGATCAATATCAGGCCTCGGCCGGTCCTCCGGAAAGAAAGCTCGTTCTCAGATGCGAGCGCGACGCTAACTTTCCTTCCACCAACCGTGACAGCACCAAGCCGAAAATCAAGCCGCCGATACATCATCATTTTTTGGATCGGATCGTACTGGATGGCAAGCAACATCTTCGGCGTCGGTCCTTCATCTCCAGGAATCGTGATCTCGCCAATATAGGACTCTCTTCCACCCCGTTCACGATGATCAAATGAAAGCCTGGATACGGTCTTGGCCTGATCGTCGACGAGATAGAAAGATAGTCCTTCCTCATCTTCATTTGCTTTGCCCCAAACGAGCATCAAGGAATCGACGTCGCCGAGTTCGATCGTAGCTTTCATCGGATCAGCAAGTTCAGGCATGTGCGGCAACGACATAACAAACTTGCTTACGTATATACCGGTATATGAATAGGCTGTCGGTAAAGCACTACAAGTGTCCATCCGGGCAAATGCAAGATCTGCGGTTATCGTCCGTCCTTGAACTTGGGCCGCAGTCAAGACAATCAGAAACACGTTCAGGACCACATGAAGGCGCATTGGGGATTGCTCCTTATCCAAGGTTTCGTTTTTTTTGGCCCGTGGCCAATAATCAGTCGAGCATCTCGCTCATCGGGCACTCAGGAACACGGGGCCTTTGCACTTATCGCGGCCCCTGCGTCTCCCTCTTCGACACCCGGCCCCGTTCGTGTCGAGTGCCCGCCTGGGGGTAGGGTGTCAACGATATAGTTAGGAAAGTCACTCGTGAAATCTGAAAAATATGCGTCAATACTGGGCTTTCCAGTTATTGCCCCAAACAAAGTTTTTTAGCTCAAATTGGATAACTGATTGTTCCACATAAAATTATGAAGATTTTCAGAAAATTTATGAATTATTCGGGTTCACTTTCTCTATTCACTCAGAAGCTGTTTTTGCTTCGTGAAAAAAGGACCTCTCCCCCCGGCCCCCTCTCCTGTGAGGAGAGGGGGAGCCGCCGTTCATTAACCGGTCACAGTTCCCCCTTCCTCTCAGGAAGGGGGTTAGCAGTCCGTTGAAAAAACGGGATTATAGCGAAAAATCATGGATAGGTGGGGAAGGTATGTTGGATGTGCGGTGCGGGTTGACAAACGGCCCTAAATTCTCAAATAGGGATAGAGGGCGGAAAGACGCGTTGATATTGTTTTACAGACCTCGAGAGCGCGTTTGAGGCGATGAACAAAGGCGCGGAAGGCCGATAGCAACCCGTGCAACGCCCTCGGGGTGCCCTTGCCGATGATCTGTCGCATCACCAGGGAGAGATTGAAGGCGCCGCCGTGTATACACAGCCGTTTGTAGATGTTGGTGTGGCCGCGCAGGTGCGTGCGACGCATCCCCCCGGTTTCATAGGTATGCGCAAAACTGCGTTCGGCAACCTCGGCGCGCCGCCGCTGCAGGGCCCGCCCACGGACGCCTCGTATGCGTCGGCGATTCGCATACACCGCCGCCTTGGCCGCCGCATCCTTTTTCCAGTTTCGACCTGCCTGCAGCAGGCAGGCGACCGCGATCCGGTTCCGAGACGTAGCTGCGGATCTTGGCCGTCTTCAACGTCTTCATGGTGTGATTGCTGTGATATCCCTTATCCGCCACCACTTCGCGAAGCGCCGTCTTGTCGTCGACATCCCCGACCGCTTGCAGATTCCGATCGGCCTGGTCCAAACTCCCGCTGAGCGAAGTGGTGTCCCCTTTATCGGCGCCACATACCTTTATGGCCACCAGCGCCTCTGTGTCCAGATCGACTGTATGCTCGGCCTTGTGAGCCAAGTGAGTGCGTCCGTCTTTCATCTTGGTAACGCGGGCATCCGCATCATCGCGATGCTCCCAGTCCTTGTTGGAAGCCTTGTTCGCACGCTTCTTGTCGAGCCGGGCCAGGTCCTGCTTCGTCGGGGTCTGGATGCCTTCGGCCCGAGCCAGCCCTTCCAGGTACTCGTGGTAGGCTTTGCCCGTGTCCCGGCGCACGATGCTGCCTGTCTGCGTGCGACGCACAGGCAGGCGCATCGCCGCGTTGGCTTCCAGCGTGGTGGCGTCCACCGCCACCGTCTTGCCCTTGAGCAGGTCGTGGCCCGCCAACACCTTCAGCACCCAGTTGAAGACCGCTTGGTGCACCTCCACCGGCAGGCGCTGCCTTATGCGCGACAGACTCGAGTGATCCGGCGGGGATTCGCTCAAGGGGTAGCCCAGAAAGCGGCGCAGAGCCAGGGAATCGGCGACCCGCCAAGCGATGCCCCGCTCCGAGCCCAGCCCCTCGTAATAGCCGATCATGAGCATGCGGAAATAGACCCCGGGGGCAATACTGGGGCGCCCCAACGTCTCGGCGTAATACGGGGCGCGCAGCCCTTCTACATAGCCATCGAACCCACCCTCGGCCAGCAGCCTGCTGAGTCGCGTGTAAAACGGATGACCCGGACCCTCGCACAGCGTGCGGGTCGGCACCCACATTTCCTCCTGCTGACTCTCTTCACGCTTGCTCATCGACATCACCGGCCTCCTTCACACTTCGGACCTTCTAATTTCGTGTTTTCTAAATCTATAAAAGGCCGATACGACAAGCAATCCTCTTTTGCCTCGCCTCTGAAATTTCACTTTTTCAACGGGCTGTTAGGGGGTAGGTCTCGTCTGTTTCAAACGACTCAAATCCAGAATGTATTACACAGTATTACGTATCGTGTCGACCGTATCGTGCGCTCCTGAGGAACTCCGGTGTGGCACCGGCAGCTTGCTGCCGGTGGGAAATGACGAGCGCATTTTGTCATACTTGGAGCAATGAATTTTCCACGGGCGGGCGAGCCGCCCGTGCCACACGCGATTTAGACCTTGTGTATTGTCGATTCGGTTACGATCACCTGAGCATCTTCCTCATCGGGCACTCGGGGACGCGGGGCTTCTCCACTTGTCGCAACTCCTGCCACTCTCTCTTTTCTCTTCAAACCCGGCCCCGTTCGTGTCGAGTGCCCGCCTGTGGGTAGGGTACGATATCGTTAGGAAAGTCACTCGTACTCACCTTTTCTTGTTCGCCCAAGAAAAGGTGACAAAAGAAGGGCGCCTGCCTGCCGCGCCCAACGCGGCGCAGGCAGGCCCCTCAAACGCCGGGGAGGCTCGGGCCGTGGCGACTCAGCCTCACTGGAAACGATTGGCGCCGCGAAGAGAATGAACGCCTCCCCCCACCTGATGCCCACTGCGGGACCCGCCCCCACACCGCGAATTTCCATTCGCCCCCACATCCGCCCCCGCACCCGACCCCGTCCCGCAGAGGGCCCCCCTAAGCCCTGGGGAGGAGAAACGCCGAAGCAGCCAGAGAGCCGCAACGCCACGGCCGCGATGACATCTGGCCCGAATCACTCGTGAAATCTGAAAAATCCGCGTGTATACCGGGCTTTCCCGGCCGTTCGATACACCCGTGAGAACTTTCTCCTAGCGATCGTCTACGATTTCTTCACCGTCATCGGTGCTCGTCTCTATCCACCACGAGGATGATCAGGCCGATCGCTATCCGGAAGGTCCCAGCAAGAAGGTCTTGTCTCGTTGAAAGTGGAAGCCATCGTCCGGCACGACGAACTCAAGCCGGTCGCAAAGGAAGGAACCCTTCGGTGCCGTGTCCCGGAGCTTTGAGCAAAGGTTCAGACTATCCTCTATCGAGATGAATTCCGCAATGGTCATGTGTGGCGGTATTTGCCTTCTGTGGTACTCGCGGCGACTGAACGCACCGGATTCGTGCAGCGCATTCCGTAACTCGCGTATGGGCTCTGCCGGGTGTATCGGGTATGAGACTCCGGGGTGTTCCCCGGATGCCTCGAGCCTATCGAAATGGAGCTCAAATGGCTCAATCGTCTTCAAGATGGATCGGATCTCCATCTCCAGGTCCGGAGTCATCTCGTGGCTCAATGGATCTGACACGGAGATGTGCGTAGGGCAGATGGCGTGAGACTTGGGATCATACTTCCGGCGCATGTGATCGATCAGATCGCTTACGTGTTGAGGAGGCAATATGAGAATGAGTCCAAGCCGGTAGTCAAGCCGCCAATCCTCCCAGCCATCCGTGTGCTCGGCATATCCGGTCATTGCTTGTGGGATGCCCTTTCAGGAGGTCCCTCTATTGACGTGGGTCGATACATGCACACCGGAATGCCCGGTTCGACGGCCGGGGCTGAAAGGGCTCGTCTAGCGGATGGGCGCGTTGAGATCTTCGGAGTAGGGTTGGGAAAGCGTACTGGGAGGATGAGATCGGTCGTCGTACGGGATACCGTGTCCTGCCTTGGATCTACCTAACGCTCAGCCGATTGTCAGAAAATCGACAGAGATCGGCGAACGTTTCCTCGAACCACCCCGGATTACATCTCTAACGCCGGTCCACGGAGAATCTCGGGTTGCCGGAGCTGAGGCGATCCGAGGAAACGGGGCAGGGAAACTCGGAAATGGTCCAGGCACCGCAGACACGCGAAGCCACAAAGCGGCGCACCTGATGCGCGGCGCGTTTCACTTGCTGGCACAGGTGCAACGCGCCGCGCTTTTTATCAGGTATTCAGGCGGGTCCGAGGGCGCAGGCCACCCATCCGCCTGTCATCACTAACCTTTGAGAGCGGTAATCGTCCTCTTTGCGAGGATCGTGAGGACGCTGGCGTAAAGCGCAGTGCTGAGGTGATCGACGATGCCGTCCAGCTGCTCGCCGAACGTGCTGAGAACCTCCTGGCTCAGGACGTTCGCACCGGCGGCAAGGCCGACCGCGATAACAACGGCCAAATGGCCTGTCGCATCCTCGGCGTCAACTGCCATGCCACCGTAGACCAGACCACCGATGACCAACAGGAGCATCAGAACGGGCTGCGTATCGTCCAGCTCCGTAAAGCCCCCGATAATCGCGATGAGGGCGATCACACCAACTATGACTCTGGCTGCCATTTCTCCCTCCTCCTACGGACAGTTGGCGTCACGTCTAGCGCCCTCAACCTCCCGTGATGGTCACCGAAGGTGTAACGAGGATGCGAGAATCGTACCACCAGTGGAAAGAACGGTTTCCGAAACGTAAAGCGAAAATAAGTGCATAATCGCCGGTAGTCAAGTCTATTTTTTACATCCCGACGTGACTGCATGGAAAGGGACCGCCAGACGGGTCGTCGAGCGCGTGCCGGGGCTGTCAAGGGCGAGGAACGGGGCGCGCCGGGACAGGCGGAAGCCATCCCGGCGTTTGAGGGGATAGAGCGGGTGGCCGGTAAGGGGCCGAGACGCGTTTCATGTTGCCGCCACGGCGCGAACACGATGTTGGAGGACGCGGGATCTTCGTGGACGTGCTCGATGCGGAAGCCACTGTTATGCCGGGAGACTCTATCGGGCATGCGCCGTCACAACGGGTTGAAAATAGCCGGACTGATCGGGCGCATGCCAGGCGATTTTCGAAAATCCGGCTGACGCCAGGGCCGAAGTGAGCTCTTTGCGTCGAATGGCCCGGTAGCGGGTCCGACCCTCTCTCACTTGCCATCCGCTCGGTGTTCGGCTCATGAGCAACAGCCGAAGCAAATAGGTATCTGATTCCGTGGCCCAGTCCCAGATCTGAAACGTTATGACCTCGCGCTCCCGCGCACCGTGAAGGTTCGGACCCATAAACGACGGTCTTTCGGCGAGCAACCGATCGTAATCGCGAATACTGGCAATAAACAGTCCATCGTCCGTCAGTCTGCGCCGAATGCTTCGGAGAGCGAGCGCCAAATCGTCGTCCGTCAAGAGGTGTGGCAGGGAATTGTCGCAGCTGATCACGACATCGAATGTCTGGTCGAACGCACACGCCAGCGCACGAACATCGGCAATGGCGAAGCCTATGTTCAGCCCACGGCGAGCTGTTTCTGACTTCGCCCTGGCAATCGCCTTCGGGCTGAGATCGGACGCGAAGAGTTCGTATCCTCGCTGCGCCAGGCCAATGGCCTGGGTGCCTATACCGCACGAACAGTCGAGGACAAGCGATGCATTCGCTGAAGACTCGCGTCGAATCAACTGATCCAGTGCACACGACTGCCGTTCGATTGCCGATTCCCAGTCTGTATGGACGTGATGGTAGTCGGCAGCCAAGTCATCGTAAAAACGTTTGACCGATTCGCTCAACAGGTCCATTTCCGATCGATCTCGAGTTTCGCCCCACGCGGACTTGCCGAATGCAGTTGGACGAACCTGCGAATGCGCTGAGCCGCGCACGGTCCCTTTGATGCCGACGGATGGGTGCGGGACAGGCTTCCCGGGAACCTGCTTTCCCACCGTCCAGCGTAAGTTCCAATGCCGGGTGAGCTGCTTTCACGGACCTCGGATACTGTTCGATTTCCTCAACAGAGATGGATTCTTTCAACTTCCCTTGGCTAAACCTGAAACGAATCACATTTCCAGTCCCGCCGGTTCTGTTTTCTCGCGCTTCCGATTCCAGATAAAATGCGTCCTTGAGCCTGCTGGACGCAACTCTGTCCTGTCGCCGGGCTTCGATCGTCAGTTCCTCGCAAAATGCACTGAGTAAACTCAATCCAATGACGTGAGCCAAGACGTTGGGCATTCTTCCTTTTCCAAACGGTGCGTGAAGTTGGGAACAGATGTGTTCCAAGTACGAATGACCGTTGACGCGCCGCTCGACTGCATGACCTCCGCCATCGTCAATTAGGCAAATGCCGTCTCCGCCAATCTCGACCTCGATCTTCCCAAGCTTCCCCAGTTGATGCTCGAGCAATGGATAGAGAAACAGAGATCGGAAAGGCAGGTCCGACAGGAGACTTCATGGCACGGTTTCCTCGTCTTTGCCTGTGTCGGGTTTTCACTTACTGCCCTCACCAGTCGCGAACCCCGAGCTTGTCGATGGGTTGCCGACGGCAAAGGCGCGCCCTTCAATCTGCTCAGGATCGACGCTGCGAAGCAGCGGCAAACGGATGTCATACGCAGTTGTCGAACTCAAGAAGCCGGACGATTTCCGAAAAGGTAGCGAAACCTCGCGGTTTCTTCGTAACGGCCGCCGGCGTCGAAGTCAAGGAGGGCACGCCGAAGGTCGGCTTCGAACGGATCCGATCGATCACCCAGAACGCGCCGGGAAACGCGGGAGGTGGAATACATATAGCCGACCAAGGCGTCCAATGTCCAAACGTGGAGTAGATTCCATTCGTACTGGGCGACATTGTCGAATCCGCTTGCTTCGAGCACCTTGTCGAATGGCATCTTGTGAAAGCCTTGCGTCGGTCTTCTCCCCTTACGATCTCCGGTCCACTTCTCCACGACGTCAGCGACAAGTTGTTGCCATCCGCCGTCGCGACCCCAGAAATTCACATACCACAGAATGGCGAGGCCTCTGCCGGGCTGCAACCAGTGCCGGGCTCGCTCAGCCACAATCTGCCGGTCCAGTCGGTGAAATGCGTCACCGATAGTGATGAGTTGGAAGAAGCGGTCCGGCGCCTCGAGATCTTCTGCGCGGCTGAGGATCCATTGCACGTTCGTGATGTCGGCATCGCTTGCCCGCTCACGGCCCACCTCGATCATCTCACGCTCCTGATCGACCGCCCACACGTCGCTGAAGTGCGGCGCGAGGGCCAGAGCGATCCTGCCGGGGCCGCTGGCGAGATCCAGAAGGCGACCCTCTCCCGATACTTGCGCCCTGGCTCGAAGATCGTCCAGAAGAGGTCTTGGATAAGGTAAACGATATTGGGCGTAGTATTCGGCCGTACCGACGAAAGCGTCTTTCGGGAGACCTGCTTGAATCTCGTTACCAATTTCCCTTCTAACCTTGTTCATTTTCCGCCCCGTCGATGTCGTCTCTCACATTCTTGGGAACCCCGGGCTTTGTCGAGGGACTGCCGAAGGTCAAGGCGCGGTTCGGCACGCCCGGTCCAATCTCCGCGACCTCCACGCAAACCGGGTTCGCAGAGGTCGAGACGACTATGCCGCCGTAAGTAGCAGCGGCCGACCTTCCCTGATCACGACCGTGTGTTCATAGTGAGCGGACAGGCCGCCGTCGGCGGTCCGCACGGTCCAGCCGTCATCGTCCTCAATAACCCTTTCTGATCGTTCGGCAATCAAAGGCTCGATTGTGAGAACGAGCCCATCGGTCAACGGCCGTGAATCAGCGGGATGAAAGATGTTGGAAACGACCGGATCCTCGTGGATGTGCCGACCCACGCCGTGGCCCACCAACGCCGTGATGACCGTAAACCCCCGTTTCCTCACCTCTCGTTCAACAGCTTTTCCGATACAATGGATCGGTCTTCCGGCACGGGCGGCCGCCGCCGCCTTTTCAAAGGCCGTTCTTGCACATCGGCAGATTCGGCCGGCCTTTCCGGAATAGGGCGAAAGCGGAATAGTCGTGGCCGCGTCCGCAATGTATCCATCCAACTCCGCGGTCACGTCAAGGCTTACCACATCCCCGGGCCGCAGTATGCGATCACCGGGTATACCGTGAACGGCCTCGTCGTTTATGCTGATTAGATTGACGCCCGGGAAACCGTAGAAGATCCGGGGTGCGGACCGCGCCCCGTGCCGTCTCAGGACCCGTGCCCCAACGCGATCCACTTCTCCGGTCGAAACTCCTGGACGTAAGTAGCCGGCCATTGCCTTCAGCGTCGCTGCAACGACCCTTCCGACCCGTGACAGGCCTTCAAAGTCGGCTTGAGATTCAATGGACATGGGACTCCCCTGGCAATGACGCTACTGAACTTGACTTATGCTAACGTTTTCGTGCGCTGAACGGCGGGAAGCCGGGGAAGGTGTTATCAACCTGATTAATTCATGAATTTTCACGGATTGCAGTTTCACGAAGCAAAAACAGCTTTTGAGTGAATAGAGAAAGTGAATCCCCATGTATAATACATTCTGGATTTGGGTCGTTTGAAACAGACGAGACCTACCCCCTGCCCCCCTTCCTGAGAGGAAGGGGGAACTGTGATCGGTTAATGAACGGTTGGATTGGATGAAGACGTTTCGAATGAAAGAAAATCCGGTCCCGAGCTTGCCCAGCCCACTGACGCAACTGCCGGGCCGGCAACTCCGGACCATTGTCGGATCGGATATGCTCCGGAATCCCTCTTCTTCGTTTTTCCGCTCGCCACGGGTGGCGGTTCCTCCAGCCTACCGCCGCACGTCGGATTCGTGTTCGAATGGATTCAGAAGATTTACTCCGAGTTGCTCAAAATCGCGTACGTTCCGGGTCACGATCGTCAGCCGGTGCACGACGGCCGTCGCCGCGATCATGGCGTCCTCCATCAGCGTGTCTGAACGGCGATGCTTTAACCTCGCCCATTCCCGGAATGTGGCTGCGTTCATGGGGAGGACGTTATAGGAGACCAGTACCGCGCTGAGCCACGCTTCCAGTTCCTCCGCCTTGGCGGCATCCTGCTCGCGGGTGAGTTCGATGCCCGCTTGGATCTCCCCGACCGTCACTGCAGACAGAAACAGTTCCTCGGTGGCCACTTCTTCAATCCACCGAACGACACCTGGTTGTGGATGCCGACGACGCAGTTCCGATACGACATTGGTGTCGAGCAGATACACGGGCTCACTCGAAGCTTGGAGACACGCGATGGCTATGCCGCGGGCGTGGCGGCGTCAGCGTATCCGTGCGCGCCTCCGGAGCAAGCAGCAGTTCCTTGAGATCCGGCCTGGCCCGCTTCTCCAATCGTCGCCACTCGTCGATGGGCACCAGCACAGCCGTCTCCACACCCCGTTTGGTGACGATCTGGGGGCCTTCAGCCAAGCTCGTCTCAAGCAACTCGCTGAAACGCGCCTTGGCGTCCTGCACTTGCCATGTCTTGCTCATGCAGCGTTACCTCCGTCAAAAGAGTGACTAGATATAAGACTAGTCTGGTTACCTGGAAAAATCAACCAAAAACGGCCGGGTCACACCATTTCATGCGGCTTCTCGTGCGAACACGATGTTGGAGGACGGGGGATCCTCATGGACGCGCTCGATTCGGAAGCCACTGTAAGCAAAGGTATTCAGCCTGAATAATTCATAAAAGGGTTAGGAAAGTCACTCGTGAAATCTGAACAGCCTGCGTAAATGCTGGGCCTTCCGGTTATTGCACCAATAATCCGGGTAATCCGTGATTCAGACGGTGTTTTTTGGATCGCACGGATACCCCGTGACGCCGCCGCAGAAGGCGCCTTAAATCTTCTTGGTGCATTGGACGAAGCAACAATAGCCGAATGCAGCCATCCCTGCAACAGTGCGGCCAATTCAATTGACAGACCCCGGCGCTTTGTGCTATCATCGGAAGCCGTCTTGTCGCCCCGACGCAGCGCACATCCGCCTCGGACACCGCCAAAGCCAAAAACGCGAGACCACCGGGGCGCACACCGCGAGGACTCGACCCCATGTCAAACTGGCTCACCCCGAGACAATTGCAGCACCTGCAGCGCGGATACCGCAAGCGCGTCGAGACGCCCGTGCCCACCCAGATCGTTTCCAGCGGCGAGTGCTTCCCCCCGCCCCAGAGCCGACGCCAGCGCCGGGTGGAAGGGCTGATCAGCGCCAAAGCCGACGCCTATTCCAGACGCCAGGGCATCTCCCCCCACGGGTTCCTGCGCTCGGCCAGCGGCATGGCCATGGCCTTCGTGGCCATGAACGAAGTGTACGGGGACGTCTACAAGGTCGATCCGGCCGAGGCGGAAGACCCGGCCGCCGCGGACGAACGCCGCGGCGCAACCCGCGACCAGTTCATCTTTGACGTCCACACCCACCACGTCCACGAAGACTATACCTGGGAAGGCCAGCTCTGGCTGCGCGATATCGCGCGGGGCAACAACCCGTCCCACACCCCCTTCAATCCGGAGCTGGTCGAGCAGGAGCTCGATCTGAAGTACTACAAGTTCGACTACTACATCAAAGACATGTTCTTCGACAGCGACACCACGCTCGCCCTGCTCAGCACCTCGCCCTCGGTCGATCCCGAAAAAACCCTGCTGTCCGACCGGCAAATGGTGGCCACGCGCGATTTGACCAATCAGATCGCCGGCACCCGGCGGATGTTCGCCCACGGCGTGATCTGGCCGAGCGTGCCCGAGTACCTGGCGTTGATGGATCCGGCCGCGACCGAATTGAAGGTCGACGCCTGGAAGGGCTACACCATCGGCGACGTGCTGGGCTATCACCCCACCTTCGACAAGCCCTGGCGCCTCGACGACCAGGATCTCGCCTGGCCGACCTACGAAAAGGCCCGCGACCTGGGCGTGCCCAACATCTGTATCCACAAAGGGGTCTTACCGGTCGACTATAAGGACGTTCCCAACTGGCAGTACGCCGGTGTCGAGGATGTCGGCCCGGCGGCCCGGGCCTGGCCCGACCTCAACTTCCACATCTACCACGCCGGCCTCAAAATGTGGCGCGACGCCGACGCGATCAGCCGGGAATTCGAACGCACCGGTCAATTGCCCTGGATCGACGAGCTGGCCGCCGTTCCCCGGCAGTACGGCGTGTCGAACGTGTATGCCGACATAGGTTTGTCGTTCGGGGCCCTGGCCATCACCCATCCCCGCCTGGCCGCGGCCATGGTGGGCAAGCTGGTCAAGGGCCTGGGCGCCGACCACGTGCTGTGGGGGACCGACTCCATCTGGTTCGGTTCGCCGCAATGGCAGATCGAGGCCTTTCGCCGCATCGAAATACCGGACGATCTGCAGGACCGGCTCGGCCTGGAACCCCTCGGTCCGGCCGACGGACCCACGAAAAACGCCATCTTCGGCATCAACGCCGCCGGACAGTACGGCCTGGCGCTCGACCGAGCGGGCCGGCCCCTCGCCGGCTATGCCGACGACGGAATCGCCCGCTGCAAGGCCGAATACCTGGCCGCGGGCAACCAACGCGACAACCTGTTCTGGGGCTGGATCCGGACGCAGAAGGAATAGTCAGTCCGAACACACCACCCTCAGCCCATGGACGATCAGGCCCGGCACCTTGAAATCCACTCGTCCGGCGCGCCCATGGCGCGGCAGGACCGCGGCCTCCTCTTGCGCCGGATAGAGCCATTCCACCCGCTTCAGCCTTTGCCTGTCCGGCACCGCCAGGCTCGCCTCAAGCGGCCCGGCGGGCCGCCGCACCTCGATATCGCCGCTCTCGTCCCGGTGAGCGTTTCCTGAAGAGAAAGTTTCAGGAATTGCGACAAGTAGAGAAGCCCCGCGTCCCTGAGTGCCCGATGAGCGAGCTGTTCAGCTGATCGTAACCGAAGCGACAATACACAAGGTCTAACCTCTTTTATTCAAAAACACAAACTTACATGGATAGACAGGATAAGAACCAAAAGCAGGACAAATGATCACTTTTCCGGGCCAAAGCGATGAATCCTTACCTCTGTAGACCGCGCAACATCACACTGACCAATCAGATTCCGCATTTCTTTAGATGCTGTCGTACAAGACTTCGCTGAATTTATTGAAATACAACCGGTTATACAACACAACCCCCGGTCTTCGTGAATAATTCACCCTAAATCGCGTGTGCCACGGGCGGCTCGCCCGCCCGTGAAAAATTCATTGCTCCAAGTGACACACCTGTCCAATAACGGTTTTGAAAAGCATTGGAATAATTCCTCGGAGCATGCGAGACCTACCCCCTACCCCCTTCCTGAGAGGAAGGGAGAACTGCTTAGAAGTGTTCGCCGCCGGGAGGCGGCTCCTACCGGATTCACCGGGCTTGAAATCAGCTAATACTCACAGGCCGCTCATAAGGTAGGAGCCAGCTCCTGCTGGCGAAGGTAAGCATCAAGTGAAATGTTTGCCGCCGGGAGCCTGTCCTGAGCAAGCGTCAGCGAGTCGAAGGGACGGCTCCTACCGGATTCACCGGGCTTGAAATCAGGTAATACTCACAAGCCGTTCATAAGGTAGGAGCCAGCTCCTGCTGGCGAAGGTAAGCACCAAGTGAAATGTTCGCCGCCGGGAGCCTGTCCTGAGCAAGCGTCAGCGAGTCGAAGGGACGGCTCCTACCGGATTCACCGGCGTTTGAAATCAGGTAATACTCACAGGCCGTTCATCAGGTAGGAGCCAGCTCCTGCTGGCGAAGGTAAGGCGAGCATCAAGGTGAAGTGTTCTGCTCCCCGGAGCCTTTCGTTGCAGAACGCAAACGAAACCCAAGCGATTTACGGGCGTCAAATACAGGATCGTGACGGACACGAAGGTGCGTGAATAGAAGTGGTGGAACAATCAGTGATCCAATTTGAGCTGAAAAACTTTGTTTTGGTGGAATAACTGGAAAGCCCGGTATCCACGCGGATTGTTCAGATGTCACGAGTGATTATACAAAGACGCCTTTTCAGGCCATCTTACAACCCGGATGTCTCAGATTCCGTCCGTTCCTGGACAGCAATGATTGCTCCAAGTATGACAAAATGCGCTCGTCATTTCCCACCGGCAGCAAGCTGCCGGTGCCACACCGGAGTTCCTCAGGAGAGCACGATACGGTCGACACGATACGTAATACTGTGTAATACATTGTAATCCATTCTGGATTTGAGTCGTTTGAAACAGACGAGACCTACCCCCTAACCCCCTTCCTGAGAGGAAGGGGGAACTGTGATCGGTCAATGAACGGCGGCTCCCCCTTTCCTTGCAGGAGAGGGGGCCGGGGGGGAGAGGTCCTCCTCTTCTAATTCCCCGGACAGCACGCCTGCCAGGAAACCAATGAAAAGGCAACCTCATTTCCATTGTCAGGGTCCATCCCATACAAAGACGCCTCTTCAGGCCATTTACAACCCGCATGTCTCAGATTCCGTCCGTTCCTGGACAGCAATGATTGCTCCAAGTATGACAAAATGCGCTCGTCATTTCCCACCGGCAGCAAGCTGCCGGTGCCACACCGGAGTTCGTCAGGAGAGCACGATACGGTCGACACAATACGTAATACTGTGCAATACATTCTGGATTTGGGTCGTTTGAAACAGACGAGACTTACCCCCTAAGAAGGGGGAACTGTGACCGGTTAATGAACGGCGGCTCCCCCTCTCCTCGCAGGAGAGGGGGCCGGGGGGGAGAGGTCCTCCTCTTCTAATTCCCCGGACAGCACGCCTGCCAGGAAACCAATGAAAAGGCAACCTCATTTCCATTGTCAGGGTCCATCCCATACAAAGACGCCTCTTCAGGCCATTTACAACCCGGATGTCTCAGATTCCGTCCGTTCCTGGACAGCAATGATTGCTCCAAGTATGACAAAATGCGCTCGTCATTTCCCACCGGCAGCAAGCTGCCGGTGCCACACCGGAGTTCCTCAGGAGAGCACGATACGGTCGACACGATACGTAATACTATTGTAATACATTCTGGATTTGGGTCGTTTGAAACAGACGAGACCTACCCCCTAACCCCCTTCCTGAGAGGAAGGGGGAACTGTGACCGGTTAATGAACGGCGGCTCCCCCTCTCCTCGCAGGAGAGGGGCCGGGGGGAGAGGTCCTTTTCCCCTGTCATACGCGGAAATGCCGTCAACGATTTGCCACTCCCGGTCATAGGTGTCGGGAAGTCAGCGACACTTACGGTATGAGACGTTGGAGTCCGGTTTCAGGGCTTGCCCCGGAAAGGACGCGAACAAATTGACCGACGCGAAGATACTGATCGTCGACGACGACGAGGCCGCTGCGGCGCACCTCGAAGCGTGCCTGCAGAACCTCGGATACAGGGTGTGCGCCGCGGTTTCGAGCGGGCGCGAGGCCATCGAAAAAGCCGCGGACGCGCGTCCCGACCTGGCCCTGGTTTCTCTCGGCCTCGAAGGGGACGCGACCGGCCCGGAGGTCGCCGAGCTTTTCGGCAGCCGGTTCGACGTTCCGGTGGTCTACCTGACCGGCGAGGCCGACGGAGAGCTGTTGCAACGGGCCGAGGCGACCGGCCCGTTCGGCTACGTGCTGAGGCCGTTCGACCCGCGCCAACTGCACCTGAACATCAAGACGGCCGTCTCCAGGCACGATCGAGAGCGCCGGCAGCGAGAGACGGAGACCCGTCTGAAGCGGATCATCAGGAAATACAAAGGCCTCACCCGGTTCCTGAAAGCCATGTTCGACAGCATGAGCGAGGGCGTGATCGCCTTCAACGAGAACATGATTCCCTTTTTCTACAATTCGAGCGTGGTGCGGATGGGCGGCGACCCGAGGGAAAAGGACATCCATAAATGGGCCGAAAAATACGGCATCTTCAAACCCGATGGAAAAACGCTTTTCACCGTGGAGGATCTGCCGCTGATCCCTGCCCTGAAAGGCAAGGCCCCTGACGAGATCGAGCTGTTCATACGCAACGAGCAGAAGCCGGAAGGCTTTCATCTCAGCCTCCGCTGCAGTCCCCTGCCGGATGGAGCGGGTGTTGCGAAGGGGGCCCTGATGGTGGGCCGCGACATCACCCGGGTCAAGCGGGCCGAGGCCGAGCTGGAAAAGACGCTCGCCCTGCAGCAAAGCCAGGCCCAACTTCTGGACGCCTTGTTGAACAGCATGAGCGAGGGCGTCGTCGCCATGGGAGAAGACGGATCGCTTCTGTTTCACAATTCGAGCGGCCGGCAGATCGGCGGCGATCATCCGCTCGAGAAGGATATCGCCCGTTGGCCCCTGACCTACGGCGTTTTTCTGCCCGATGGGAAGACGGTGCTCAGCGAAGATCTGAATCCGCTGCTGCTGGCGGTGAAGGGCCAGGCCACCGACGGGGTCGAGCTGTTCATACGCAACGAGCAGAGGCCGGAAGGGGTTCACATTACTGCCACCGGCAGGCCCCTGGTGAGCGGTCCGGGCGCTCCGAAAGGGGGCATGGTCGTCATCCGCGACGTCACCAAGCTCAAGCGGGCCGAGGCCGAGCTGGAAAAGACCATGGGGGAGCTGCGCTACCAGAGCGAGCTCATGGAGACCACCTTCAAGAGCATCAGCGACGGCATCGTCGTCGCCGACGCCGAGGGGAAGTTCCTCTACGTGAACCCCGGCGCGGAACAGATCGTCGGCATGCGCATAAGGGACGAGTCGACGGACGAGTGGGCCGAAAGATACGGTGTTTACCATCCCGACCGGGAAACACCGATGAAAACGGAGGACCTGCCGCTGATCCGCGCCATTCATCGCGGCGAATCGGTCGACGAGGAGGACGTGTTCATCCGCAATCCGAAGAAGCCGGACGGCGTCTACATCCGGGTGAGCGCCCGGCCGCTGCTCGACAAGATCGGCGGGATCAGGGGCGGCGTGATCGTCTTCCGCGACGTCACCGAGCGCAGACTCGCCGAGGAGGCGTTGGCGCAGGCCTTCGCCCAGGGGCGGTCGGAGATCGTCGAAACCATTCTTCACAACATCGGCAACGCCATCAACAGCGTCACCACGGGCATCGAGACCGTGCGCCGGAACCTGGTGAACGACCCGGTGGGCCGGCGTCTCTCGGCGCTGGCCGAGGCGGTGCGGGCGCACCGCGAGGACTGGCTCGACTACGTCGCCGACGACCCCCAGGGCCGCAAGGTGATGCCGTTCATCGTCGAGCTCGCCGAAGGCCTCTCCAGCCGAAACGAAGCGCTGATGAAGACCGTGCGCCGCGTCCGGAGCCGGGCCAACCACATCGGCGACATCGTCCGCACCCAGAAGGGGCTCGCCGGGCCCGGCAGCATGGATCGCAAAGACATCGACCTGCACGACGCGCTCTCGGGCGCCGTCAGGGTGTTGAGAGACTCCATCGCCAAGAGGGGCATACAGGTCGCCGTCGACTGCGACAACGCACCGAGGGAGATTCGCATCCAGGAAAGCCAGTTTCACCAGATGCTGGTCAACCTGGTCAAAAATGCCCTCGAAGCCATCGACGAGCTCGCCGCCGCCCAGGGACTCGAAGACGCGCCCCGCATCCGGATCAGGGCCAGCGCCGGAGAGGAATTCCTCAACCTGGAAGTGATCGACAACGGCATCGGCATCCGCAACAAGGACACCAAAGTGCTTTTTTCACCCGGTTACACGACGAAAGAGTCGGGGAGCGGGCTCGGTCTCCACTCCGCGGCCAATTTCGTCATCGCCCTCGGAGGGCGCATTCAGCCGTTGAGCGAGGGCGCCGGAAAGGGAACGACCATGCGCGTGACGCTGCCGCTTTCCTCGGTCGCTCCCCGCGCAACGGCGGGAACCGATTAGCTGGAATAATTCATAAATTTGCTGAAAATTTCCATCATTTTATGGTACCATCGGTCAATGAACGGCGGCTCCCCCTCTCCTCGCAGGAGAGGGGGCCGGGGGGAGAGGTTTTTCACGAAGCAAAACAGCTTCCAAGTGAATAGAGAAAGTGAAATCCCCACGTGTAATACATTCTGGATTTGGATCGTTTGAAACAGACGAGACCTACCCCCTAACCCCCTTCCTGAGAGGAAGGGGGAACTGTGATCGGTTAATGAGTACGAGTGACTTTCCTGGCCTTTTTATGAATTATTCAGGTTAGCTGGAAACCGGTCCGGCGCGCCCGTTGCCGGCCCTTCGCGACCGACCGCCCCCTCGAAACCGCCGGCGGGCCCGTGCCCTCGATACGGAGCGACGCCGGTCCCGACGCGCGTTGCATACGCCTCGCAGGGAGCTCCCGGAACCGGGGCGCCACTGCGTTGCAAAACGCATCTCGCGTTTCAAATTGCAACATATCCTCTGTCTCCCTCTCCAATTTTTTCCATAAGTCCTTTCGTAAACATCTACTTATAGCCCCTGACCAAGTGGAAACGCGGCCGTTTCGGCGGCTTTCCGTGGAGCATTCTGCAACACGCTGAGCATTTTTCAATCCTCCCTGTATATCCTTTAACTCCTTTATATACAATGTGTTGTCTGTTTTTTGGGAAATTGGCACGGATTTTGCATACATGTTTGGCCAACGCCCCCGTGAGACGCCCGGAAAGGACGTGAATGAATTGACCGACGCGAAGATACTGATCGTCGACGACGACGAGTCCGGCGCCGCGCACCTGGAAGCATGCCTGAAATCCCTGGGATACACGGTGTGCGCCGCGGTTTCCAGCGGCCGCCGGGCCCTGGAAAGCGCCGGAGCCGCGCGACCCGACCTGGCCCTGGTCGATCTCGGGCTCGAAGGGGAGCTCACGGGCCCGGAAACGGGGGAGCGGATCGGCAGCCGGTTCGAGGTTCCCGTGGTCTACCTGACCGACGAGGCCGATGGAGACCTGTTGCGACGGGCGCGGGCGACCGGCCCGTTCGGCTACGTGCTGAGGCCGTTCGAAGAGGGCCAACTGCACCTGAACATCCAGGCCGCCGTCTCCGGGCACGAGCGGGAACGCAGACACGGAGAGGCGCGGACCCGGTTGAAGAGAAACATCGACAGACTGAAGGATCTCGCCCAACTCATGAACACCGTATTCGACAGCATGAGCGAGGCCGTGCTCGCCGTCAGTGAGAACGGCATGCCCGTGGTCTTCAACTCGAACGCGCAGCAGATGGGCGGAGCCTACGCGCTGAAGGGCGCCATCGACGAATGGGCCGAACTCCACGGTGTCTTTCTTCCCGACGGAGAGACCGTGCTGCCGAAGCATGAGAATCCGCTGCTGCTTGCCGTGAAGGGCCGGGCCACGGACAACATCGAGCTGTTCATCCGCAACAAGCAGAATCCGGACGGCATTCACGTCAGCGTCAGCGGCAGGCCGCTGATAGGAAAAGCAGGCGTCCTGAAGGGGGGCGTGGTCGTCGCCCGCGACGTCACCCGGCTCAAACAGTCGGAAGCCGAGCTGGAACGGACGCTCGCCCGGCAGCAGGAACAGGCCCAACTCATGGAAACCGTATTCGACAGCATGAGTGAGGCCGTACTCGCCGTCAGCAGGAACGGCATGCCCGTGGTCTTCAACTCGAATGCGCAGCAGATGGTCGGAGCCTTTGAGTTGGAGGGAGACATCCATAAATGGGCTGACAAGTACGGTGTTTTTCAACCCGATGGAGAGACGACCGTTCGAAAGCATGGGAACCCGTTGCGGCTCGCCATAAACGGCCAGGCCACGGACAACATCGAGCTGTTCATCCGCAACAAGCAGAATCCGGATGGCCTTCACGTCAACGTCAGCGGCAGGCCCCTGATCGGAAAAACAGGTGTGATCAAAGGGGGCGTGGTCGTCGCCCGCGACGTCACCAAGCTCAAGCAGGCGGAAGCCGAGCTGGAACGGACGCTCGCCCGGCAGCAGGAACAGGCCGGCCTCATGCAGACCGTTTTCAGCAGCATCAGCGACGGCGTTGTGGTCGCCGACGCCGACGGCAGATTCACCCTGTTCAATCCCAGCGCCGAACAGATCGTCGGCATCGGTATGCTGAACCTGCCGCCCGAACAATGGACCGAGAGATACGGCGTCTTCTATCCCGACAAAACGACCCACGTGCCAACGGAACGGCTGCCTCTGGTGCGGGCCATGCGGGGCGAGGCAACCGACGAGATCGAGCTGTTCATACGCAACGAGAAAAGGCCGGACGGCGTGCATATCAGCGTCAGCGGGCGTCCGCTGCAGGCAGACGTGGATGGGCACGGCGGCGGCGTGATCGTGTTCCGCGACGTCACCCGCCAGAAGCAGGCGGACGCGGAGCTGGCGGAGACGATGTCGGAGCTGCGCGATCAGAACGAGCTCATCGATACGGCGTTCAAGAGCATCAGCGACGGCATCGTCGTCGCCAACGAAAAGGGGGAGTTCCTCTACGTGAATCCCGGCGCGGAACAGATCGTCGGCATGGGCGCAACGGATGGGCCGCAGGACGAGTGGGCCGAGAGATACGGCACCTATCATCCCGACCGGGAAACACCCATGAAAACGGAGGACCTGCCGCTGATCCGCGCCATTCATCGCGGCCAATCGGTCGACGAGGAGGACGTGTTCATCCGCAACCGGAACCGGCCGGACGGCGTGTATATCCGGGTGAGCGCCCGGCCGCTGCTCGACAAGATCGGCGGGATCAGGGGCGGCGTGATCATTTTCCGCGACGTCACCGAGCGCTTGCTGGCCGAGGAGGCGCTGGCGCGTGCCTTCGCCCAGGGACGGTTGGAGATCGTCGAAACCATTCTCCACAACATCGGCAACGCCATCAACAGCGTCACCACGGGCATCGAGACCGTGCGCCGGAACTTGGTGAACGACCCGGTGGGCCGCCGGCTGCGGGCGCTGGCCGAGGCGGTGCGGGCGCACCGCGAGGACTGGCTCGACTATGTCGCCAACGACCCGCAGGGCCGCAAGGTGATGCCGTTCATCGTCGAGCTCGCCGAGAGCCTCTCCAGCCGCAACGAAGCGCTGATGAAGACGGTGCGCCGCGTCCGCGACCGGGCCCATCATATCGCCGACATCGTCCGCACCCAGAAGGCGCTCTCCGGGCCCGGTCTCGTCCGCAAGGACGTGGTCCTGCACGACGCGCTCTCGGGCGCCGTCAGGGTGTTGAGGGACTCCCTCGCCAAGAGGGGCATACAGGTCGCCGTCGACTGCGACAACGCACCGAGGGAGATTCGCATCCAGGAAAGCCAGTTTCACCAGATGCTGGTCAACCTGGTCAAAAATGCCCTCGAAGCCATCGACGAGCTCGCCGCCGCCCAGGGACTCGAAGACGCGCCCCGCATCCGGATCAGGGCCGGCGCCGGAGAGGAATTCCTCAACCTGGAAGTGATCGACAACGGCATCGGCATCCGCAACAAGGACACCAAAGTGCTTTTTTCACCCGGTTACACGACGAAAGAGTCGGGGAGCGGACTCGGTCTCCACTCCGCGGCCAATTTCGTCATCGCCCTCGGAGGACGCATTCAGCCGTTGAGCGAGGGCGCCGGAAGGGGAACGACCATGCGCGTGACGCTGCCGCTTTCCTCGGTCGCTCCCCGCGCAACGGCGGGAGAACGGCCGTCATGACCGACAGACAGGATGGTTCAGAAATGAAAGACATGAATAAAGACATGAATCATGAGAACAACCGCGTGCTGGTCGTCGACGATCAGCACGAGATCCATGACGACTTCGCGGAGATGTTGAAGCCCGTCCTTGTCAGGCCGTCGACCGACGATCTGGCAGCCGCGTTCGTGGGCGACGAAGAGGAGGAGCGCTTTCTCCCGGAGTTCGAACTGCTGCACGCGAGCAACGGGGAGGAAGCGTACGAAATCATCCGGGCGGGAAGGGAGTCGAACCGCCCCGTCGCCGTGGCCTACATCGACATCAGAATGCCTCCGGGCATCGACGGCATCGAGACGATCCGCCGGGTGAGAAAGATCGATCGCGACATCGAGATCGTCATCATGACGGCGTACACCGACCGGTCGCTGCCCGAGATCGTCCACGACATGGAGCTGCTGCACAAGCTGCTCTATATCAGGAAACCCTTCGCGCACGAAGAGATACAGCAGATCACCCTCTCCCTGGTGGGGAAGTGGAACGTCGAGCGGGATCTGGCGGAGAAGCGGCGACAGCTCGCCACCGGTCATCGAAGACTGGAAGCCGTGCTGAATGCCACGGGAGACGCCATTGCGATGCACGACGTCCGCGGACGCCTGGTCTTCGCCAACCAGGTCTACGAGAAGCTGATGGGTCTGAAGGAGCGCGAGCTCAAGGAAGCGCCGCCGCGCGATCTGAAGGCGCGCCAGGAAGAGCGGTTCCGGGAACCCGATCTGGGCGAGCTGAAGGGAAGGTTTCTCCTCGACGGCGGCCACGTGGTGGAGACGACCGGCGCCGGGAAGGTGCCGGAGCAGCGGCTGTTCTACCGCTTCACCGCGCCGGTGCGCGACGGCCGCGGGGCGAAGATCGGCGGCCTCGTCGTCTACCGGGACGTGTCCAAGGAGATCGAGGCCGAGCATATGAAGGCCGAGGTGCTGCGTCTGCGCACCGAGCTGGAGACGACCTACTCCTTTTCCGGCATGGTGGGCACCAGCCCCGGAATGCAGCGGGTATACGCGCTGACGAAGCAGGCCGCCGAAAGCGATATCACGGTGCTCATACGCGGCGAGAGCGGCACCGGCAAGGAGTTGGTGGCCAAGTCGTTTCACTTCAGCGGCGCGCGAAAGGAGGGGCCGTTCGTGGCCCTCGATTGCGCCGGCATCCCCCCAACGCTGATCGAAAGCGAGCTTTTCGGACACGAACGAGGCGCTTTCACGGGGGCGACGCAGCAGAGAATCGGCGCTTTCGAGCGCGCCGACGGGGGCACCATTCTCATCGACGAGATCGGCGACCTGCCGTATGTCCTGCAGGGGAAGCTGCTCCGGGTCCTGCAGGAGCGGGAAATCCAGCGGATCGGGGGAACCACCCCGATATCCGTAGACATCCGGGTGATCACGGCCACCAACAAGGACCTCGAGCGCGCCGTAAAGGAGGGCCTGTTCCGCGAAGATCTGTTCTATCGCGTCGCGGCCTTCCCCATCCTGATTCCGCCGCTGAGAGAGCGGCGCGAGGACGTTCACCTGCTCGCCACGCATTTTCTGGAGAAACACGCCGAACGCACCGGCAAGTCCATCACCGGCATTTCCACCGCCACCCTGCGCCTGCTGCTCCAGTACGACTGGCCGGGCAACGTGCGCGAGCTGGAGAACGCCATCGAGCGCGCCGTGCTGCTGGAGACGGGGTCGGTGCTGCAGGCGGGCAGCCTGCCGCCCCAGCTTTCGCCGATCCTTGCCTCGGCAACCGACCGTCCGGCGGCGGTCCTGCCGCTGGCGGAGGTCGAGCAACAGGCCCTGCTCCGGGCGCTCGAAGCCACGGGGAACAACGTGAAGGAGGCCGCCGGGGCGCTGGGCATCAACCGGTCGACCCTGCACCGGAAGTTGAAGAAATACAACCTCGGCCGGGCCATAGGGGCGGTATCGCGAACCGCTGCAAAAACACCGTGACCACCGTCACCGGTCGATGGATATCGCCGCTGTCTGCCGATCGCAAACCGCCGTGGTGCGTAGATGGGCGGTCCGGGACTGAGGGCACCTGCCCGCCTGCCCTCGACGTTGGCGTCTTGGGAGCGCCACTTACGAAGGGAGTCGTTTCCATGAGCTTGAAATCGACAACCATGCGGCCGGCGACCGGACGGCACGGATGTTGACCCCCCCCGATTTTTTTCGGGGCCCGCGCCGGAGCCGCGGCAGGCTGCGGCGGCAGCCTCTCCGTTCCCGTTTGCGAATTGGTCGAAACCGCCAATCGGAAAGGAAGAAGGACCTCATGTCCAGATTTTTCGTGGTACCGATCCTGCTCACGTTTGTCGTTTTGACGAACGCGGAAGCGCAGCGGACGCCCGTCCTTCTGGTGTCCAACATCGATGAAACCCGGAAGACCGGGCCCGGCTCCCGCCTTGTCGCCGGCGAATCGATGGCCGCAATCCGTTTCGGCACCGGCGACGACAATGGCGGCTACGCGCTGACCGGGATCGACGTCAAGTTCCATCAGGACCAGGGGACCGGGGACGAAGTGCAGCTCGAGCTGTGGTCCTCCGGTTATCCGGAGAGCAACGGGAATCGGCCCTACGCCAGGCTGCTGGTCTTCGACAATCCGGACCGCATCCCCGAAGGCAACAGCACGTTTACCCTGCCGCGGCCTTTTTATCTGAACGACGGCTGGACCTATTTCATCGTCGGCAGGGCGCCCGGATACAGACCCGGCAACGAGAGCACGCAGTGGTGGTTCGCCACGACGGACTCGGACGGACAGAGCGACCGCATCGACAACGACTGGTGGATCGCGGACAACACGTTGCGATACGCCGGTTCAGGGGCCTGGCCGGACGACGTCACCACGCTCGACAGAGTCCCGATGATCGCGATCAAGGGCTACGAGCTCGACCGTCTGGTCTACAACACCGGCGAGAGCACGGCTGGATACCACGTGGTGGGAGACAACTCCGGCGGCAACTGGTTGGCGCAGGTCTTCACCACGGGACACGACAACGAAGGCTACGACCTGCACAGCGTCGCCTTGGCGTTGGAAGAGTCTTCGGGAGGCGGTCTTCCCACCGACGGCGATCACCTGACCGCGTCTCTGTACACGACCAGGAGGGCCGGCTCCGAACGCCATCCGGACCGCAAGCTGTTCGACTTCGCCAGTCCCCCCGTGTTCAGGGAAGGCATAGACCTCAACGAGTTCGTGGCGCCGCAAGGATCGACGCTCGAGCGGGACACGCAATACGCCTTCGTCCTGCGCCGGAGGACCGGCGCCTGGGTCTACGTCCGGCGAACCCGCGGCGACGGCCAGGACGGCCAGGACGAATGGTGGATCAGAAACGAGGTCTACAAGTCGACGGACGGCGCGGCGTGGAACTCGGATACCCGGGCCGCGAAGATGCGGTTCTACGGCAAGAGGCGCACTGAAGCGATAACGGAAGCGACAACGGGACCGGAACCGGAATCCGAGCGGGTTGTCGAGCTCGATATCGGCGCCGACCGCACGGAGCGCGAGGGGAGCAACTTCGACGTCCCGGTGACGCTGTCGGAAACGAGCGCGCGGGCGGTGTCCGTCTCTTTCCGGGGCACGGGAGGAACCGCCGCGGGGAGCGACTACGGTCATGATGGACAGCCGATGGTCACGATCGAGGCCGGACAGACGACGGCATGGATCAACTTCGACGTCACCAACGACGATGCGCCCGAGGGCGAGGAGCACTTCTTCCTGGAGCTCCACGGCCCGACCCATGCGGTCATCGGGCGCGCCCGGGCGCGGATCACCATACCGGCGAACGACGAACCGCCGGACAACGCGCCGGCGGACGACGCCGGCTCCCCGTTCGGGACGCCGTCGAATCTGACGGCGACGTTGGGCGACGCGGCGGCAACGCTGAGCTGGCGCGCGCCGGCGGCGACGGCCGACGTCCGGCGCCACGAGTACCGCTACAGGACGGGCGGGAGCTATCCCTCGACGTGGACGCGGATCGACGACAGTGCGCCGGGTGGCGCCAATCAGGCGGGCGTCACGGTGACGGGGCTGCGCGCAGGCGTGGCGTATACCTTCCAGGTGAGGGCGGTGAACACGGGGGGGGAAGCGAGCGACGCGGCGACGGCGGCAACCCTGCCCGTCTGCAGCCGCACCTCCCGGGTGCGCAACGCGATTCTCGCCAGGCTGCCCGGGACCAATAACTGCGCCGAGGTCACCGCCGCGAACCTCCGCAGGATCGATGGCGAGATGGATCTCCACGACAGGGGCATCGCCTCCCTCAGGTCCGGGGACTTCTCCGGAATGAACCGGCTGGAGTTCCTGAAGCTGTCCAACAATGGGCTGAGCACCCTCCCGGCCGGCGTGTTCGACGGCCTTTCCGCGGTGCGCGAGCTGTCCCTGCAGAGCAACGACCTGGTCTCGCTGCCCGACGGCGCCTTCCGGGGCCTCACCGGGCCGCTGTGGATCAAGCTGGACAATAACGAATTCAGCGCGTTTCCAGCGGAAGCGCTGGACGACCTCGGCCCCAACCTCACGGGCCTGTACCTGGGGTACAGCGACCTCGGCTCACTGCCGGACGACGCCTTCGAAGGGTACGCGAAGCTCAGGATCATCAGCTTGGAGAACAACGACCTGACCTCGCTGCCCGGCGGCATCTTCGACGACCTCGGCACCCTGAAATACCTGTATCTCGGCAGCAACGACATCGCCTCGCTGTCCGCCGGCGTCTTCGACGACCTCGGCGGTCTCCTGAAGCTGTATCTCACCAACAACGACCTGACCTCGCTGCCCGGTGGCGTCTTCGACCATCTCGACGATCTGGAAGACCTGGACCTGGCCGACAACGACCTGACCGCCCTGCCGGACGGCGTCTTCGACGACCTGGAAGACCTGAAGAGGTTGTACCTGAAAGGCAACGAGCTGACCGCCCTGCCCGGCGGTGTGTTCGAGGGCCTCTCGAAGCTGACCCGGCTGTCGCTGGATGGATTCACCTTGATCCCCGGGCTGCTGCTGGAGGGCGCGGGCGTCGCGGTGAGGGTCGTGGAGGGCGCGCCCTTTGCGATGGACGTGACCCTGTCGGCGGAGGGCGCCAATCTGGCAAGCACGGCGGCAACCATCCCGGCCGGCGCCACGACCAGCGAGACGATTGCCGTCACGCTGAGCGGCGGGGGGGCGGCGCGGGGCACGATCACGGTGAAGTCAGCCGCGTTCCCAAGCGACCTGGACCCGGACCACTACGAGGGCCTCGACATCCGCACCGGCGCCGGCCTGATCCTCACACGGGGATCGGGGGGACTGCAGGGGGAGGCGGTTCCGGCGCCGGAACCCCCGCCGGACCCCGACGAGGATGGGACTGCGCCGACCATCCGGTCGATCGCCTTCACCAGCGACCCGGGGAGGGACAACGCCTACGCCTCCGGCAACCTGATCGAGGTGACGGTGACCTTCAGCGAGGAGGTGCAGGTGACCGGAAGGCCGCAGCTGGAGATGGATTTCGACGGCGTGGCCAAAGTGGCGACGTACCGCGGTGGAACGGCCACAACGGCGGTCTTCAGCTACCGGGTGAGATCGGCCGACGTGGACGCCGACGGCATCGCCATCGGCGCGAACAAGCTGAGCCTGGACCGCGCGTCCATCTGGGACACGGGCGTGCCCGGGAGCAGGGCCGACGTGACTCACGACGCGGTGCCCGCCGACCCCGGCCACAAGGTGAACCCTCCGGACGTGACGGCGCCGGTCTTCGTCAGCGCCGCGACCTCCACGGACGGCGGGCAGGTCGTCCTGACCTTCAGCGAGAATATCACCGTGCCGGCGCTGCTGCGCTCGATCAGCAGAAACGTCAGAGTCGGCCTGTCCCGGTTCTTCATCGCGGTGGTCGGCGTGACTGTGGACGGCGATGAGGTGATCCCCACTGACGCCGGCCTTTCGGGAACCAACCTCGCCATGACCCTGGGTGCGGCGGTGACCATGGGGCAGGAGGTCGCGGTGGCCTACGACAACGTCTTCGCCCGCGACGCCGTCGGCATCTTCATCGACGCAGCCGGAAACGCCCTGCGGAACTTCTCCTCTCAGGCGGTCACCAACCGGTCCACGGTGGCCGACTCCGATGCGGGGGAAGCACCGCCGGATCTGAAGCTGAGTGCGACGGAGTTCAATGTCACCGAGGGAGAGAACGCAACCTACACCGTGGCCCTGGGAAGCCAGCCCTCGGCCGCGGTGACCGTGACCCTCACGAGCTCTTCGAGCAAGCTGTCGGTCAGTCCCGGAAGTCTCGCGTTCACCGCCGACAACTGGTCCACGGCGCAGACCGTGACCCTCGCGGCCGACCACGACGACGACGACCTGAACTACTGGGTGAGGGTGACCCACACGGGCGGCGGAGGGGGCTACGACTCGGCCGCGGCGAATGTGGACGTGGTCATCGACGACGACGAATAGCGGAAGTTGAAATGAAACCATTGATACTCGCTCTTGCCGTGATGAATCCCCTTTCGCTGTGGGCCGGCTCCGGCGACCCCCGGCCTCTCGATACCTGGGAGCTGGTGCGGAACAGTTTGAAGTTCGACGTCGGAACCATCCTGTCCCTGGCGGGAGAAGGGGAGGAACCCATACCCACGGAGCCCGCCGTCACCCTGGAGCTGTACGCAGGCAACCTCTACAAGCTGTCCATCGTCACCGAGGCGGCAGCGGGGTATTCCTTTCCTCATTTCCTGCCCGGCGCGCCCGTTCACAGCCCTCTCCCTTCATCGAAGGCTGCCGCGGGGTTCGGATTTTACAGCATCCAATCCGATACCCTGCGGTTCGACGCCCATTTCCTGAGGCTGTTCGCAGACGGCGAGGATCTGGAAGAGATCCTCCGGCGCTCCGGTGACGCCGGGGCGCTGGAGGAATACAAGCTCGTCCTTTCCCTCGTGAACGGTCTCTTCCTGGAACTGTTCAACGACCTGTACGCTTACGAGTCGGGCGACAGGCTGGTCTTCCTGCTGCCCGGGCGGAGCGAATTCGCCGCCGGAGCAGGGGACCCGGCCGATCGAGTCGCGTGGGAGCTGCGAAGAGCCGGAGCCGCACCGGCGTCGTCGTCGACCGTGGTGGAGGCCACGGTGCTGGGCGACACGGTCGAAGGCCTGACCGTCGAGTTCGCGCGCGCCATCGCCGGGCGCCGGACCCACTACGCCTGGAGCGAGGTCGCCGACGGCGAAGGCCGCCTGGCGCTGACCCTCTCCAGCCTGGAGCCGCGCGGAGCCGGCGGCTATTACAAGGCCCGCGCACGCAACCCGTCGGGCGAGGTGGTGGGCCGGTGGAACAGCCTTCCCCTCAACCGCGACCGGCGCCAGGTCCTGGAGCTGACCCTGGGCGGCAGGGCGCGGGTGGTGTCCAGCGAACGGCTGGACACGTCCGGGCCGGCGACCGCGTCCGGGCGGGAGCCGCCGGGCCTGGCGCCCAACGTGCCCAACCCCTTCAACCCGAGCACCGTCATCCCCTATCGCCTGGACACGGGCGGACCCGTGCGCCTGGAGATCTACAACCTCCTCGGGCAGCACATACGCACCCTGGTGGACGAGGTGCAGGCCGCGGGCGCCTACCGGGTGTCCTGGGACGCCCGCGACGGACGCGGCGCGGCCGTGGCCACGGGCGTGTATTTCATCCGCCTGCACCATCCGGACGGCGTGCACACCCGGCGCATGCTCTATATCGAGTAGCTCTCATGAAGCCGGGAATTGCATCACCCGACCCACGAAAAGGAGAGTCCCGATGAAATGCATTCTGTCTCTTTCATTGGTTGCGTTCACGAGTCTGACATCCACCGTTGCGGCGGAACAGGAGTCTTTTGAGGGGCAGGTACTGGATCTGAGGTCCGCTCCGATCCATCGCGCGCAGGTCGTGCTTTACCCTCTCGACAACCCGGGCTCGAGGGTGACGACGATAACGGACGAAAACGGCGCCTTCTCGCTGCCCCTTGGAGACCTCGCGCCGCCGCGGTCGAATGCGCTCGGGCAGAACTTCCCCAACCCGTTCAATCCCTCCACCCTGATCCCGTTCGAGATCTCCGCGGGCGGACACGTTCGCCTGGACGTATTCAACATCCTGGGTCAACGCGTGGTCACGCTGGTGGACGAAGTGCGGCCGGCAGGGCTTCACAGGGCGCAGTGGGACGGCACCGACGCCGCCGGACGGGGCGTGGGAGCGGGGGTCTACATCTACCGGCTCAGCGCCGGGCGGTGGCAGGAGGCGCGGAGGCTGGTGCTGGTCGATGGCCCGGCGGGACAGCCGGGCCGTGGAGGGAATACCAGGGGAGAGGAGGCTGCCCGGTACGGGGTGGAGATCTCCGGTGCGGAGATCGTCCCCGCAACCTTCACCTGGAGTCCCGGCATGGGGTCCCTGGTGGCGGAGGTGACGAGCGTGAACGACGCCTATCTGCTCGCCAGGGAGGATCCCGCAATGGCGGCCGATCCCTTCTCAGGGACCAGCCTCGCCTCGATTATCCAGGTTGTTTCCGCGCACGGCAGGAGCGGTTCGCGAACCGCTCCTGCAAAAACACCGTGACCACCGTCACCGGTCAATCGATATCGCCGCTGTCTGCCGAGCGCCATCCATGAAGGGAGGAATTTCCATGCGCTCGTAAGCGACAGAACATCCGCCCGGGATTGAGCCGGGCGCCCGCGAGGCACCCCGTAAGGAATCGCTTCTTCATCACGATCTTCAACCTGCCCCGGAAAGGAGCAAGGTCACATGGCACATCGGAAATCGATCAAACCGGCATCGGCGGCGCTGGCCGTCCTGGTCCTGCTGGCCGCCTGCGGAGACAAGGGCCGGGACACCCGCCAGCGGGCCGTCGCGCGACGAAGCCGCAGCGTCCCCTCCGGCCATTTCGGCGGAGGCCGAGAACACCCGGTCGTTCGTCGACAACGCCATCGCCCGCTACGGGACGGAAGGACTCGAAGCCACCCTGGCGCACTACAACCGGGAGGAGAGCGTCGAGGGCCAGTGGTACGTGTTCGTCATCGGCGCGGACGACCTGGTCATCGCCCACCCGGACCCCGGCCGCCGGGGGCTGGACCTGAAGGGCTGGGTCGGGACCGACGCCAACGGCTACCACTTCGGGCCGGAGATGCTGGCGGCCACGGAGGAGGGCAAGTGGGTCTCCTACGTCTACCAGAACCCCGAGAACGGGCGCATCGGCTCGGGAGATTTCAGCGACCTGGAACTCAAGAACGCATGGGTGGCGCGGCGCGACGGACTGCTGTTCGCCTCGGGCTGGTACATCGACGCCGACGAGTTCACCAAGTCTCTGGTGGCCACAGCCGCCCGCGTGTTCGGTGAAGTAGGGCTGGAGGGGACCATCGCCTACTTCGCCAGCCCCGAGATTGCTTTTGCGGACTGGCTGCGGTCATCGCCTACTACAACAGCGCCGAAAACGTTGAAGGGGAGTGGTTCGCGTTCATAGCCGACGAAAGCGGCAAGATCATAGACCACAACGACAAGTCGTTGGTGGGGAGCAGCCTCAAAGACCTGTTCGGCACGGATGGGATCGAGGCCACCGCGGAGGGCAACTGGGTGACCGCGGAAGACGTGCGCGTCTGGGTCCTCGGCCAGGACGGGATGACCTTCGGCTCGGGCTGGCGCCGGGGCTGAGCGACATCCGGGTGATTTGCGATTACCGGACCGCGGATTGTCGCCGTCCTCGCGGCGGCGGCGGCGATTCCGGTGAAAGCTGAAGACGACAACCTGAATGAGGTCGGCGGGCTGACACCGTGACCACCGCCATCGGTCAATCGATATCGCCGCTGTCCGCTGATCGCCAACCGCCGTGGTGCGTAGATGGGCGGCCAGGGACCGAGGGCACCTGCCCGCGCCTGCCTGTCAGGCAGACAGGCGTTGCACGCAGGCGGGTCCTGCCCTCGACGTTGGCGTCTTGAGAACGCCACATCACCATCCATGAAAGGAGACATGACCATGGACTCGAAGCACATCCGGACGACACAAATGTTCACTACCCCCCCCCCCCGATTTTTCGGGCTCGCAACGGAGCCGCGGCTATGACTCGCTTATCGGCCCGGCTGCCGCGGTTTCCCGCCATAGCGGTCCTGGCCCTCGCGGGCGCCGTGCTCGGCCTGCTCTTTTCCCCGGTCCAGGCGCAGGAGCGTGACGAGGTGCTGCCGAGCGTCTCGGAGGGCGACGTGGACCTGCCCAACGACAACAACACCCCCGGACGGGTCGCGGTCGGGGGCTCGGCCACCGGCGCCATCTGGATCCCCAAGGATCAGGACAGGTTCGCCGTCGAACTGGTGGCGGGGCACACCTACCGGTTCGACCTGACGGGCCGCCCGGGCGGGGGCGGCACGCTCCGCGACACCTATTTCCGGGCGATCTACAACAGCGAGGGACGCTACCAGTCCGGCAGCTACAACGACGACTTCGACGGCGGACGAGACAGCCGCGTGACGTTCACCCCAACACAGAGCGGAACCTATTACGCGAGGGTGTCGGGCGACCGCAACGAGACCGGCACCTACACCCTGTCCGTGACCGACGTCACGGCGGAGCAAGGGGCGGGGCCGCCCGACAAGCCCAGGGGCCTCGAAGCCACGGCGACCCACGACTCGGTGACCCTCACCTGGGACAACCCCCAGGACGACACCATCACCGGCTACGTGATCCTGCGCCGCGTCCGCGTGAACAACACCGGGGGCGACTTCAGCGTACTGGTCTCGGACACCGGCACGGCGGCGCTGACCTACACCGACGACACGGTGGCGGCCAGCCTCACCTACACCTACCGCATCAAGGCGATCAACGAGCACGGGGTGAGCGAGCGCTCCCGCTGGTTCCACGTCGACACTCCGGCAGCCCCTGAGCCGGAGGAGGAGCAGGCTGCCGAACCCCCCGACAAGCCCAGGGGCCTCGAAACCACGGCGACCCACTCCTCGGTGACCCTCACCTGGGACGACCCCCAGGATGACTCCATCACCGGCTACGTGATCCTGCGCCGCGTTCCCGGGGTCGACCCCCAGGGCCACTTCAATGAGCTGGTCTCGAACACGGGAACGGACGCCACCACCTACACCGACGACACCGTGTCGGCGGAGACTCGCTACACCTACCGCATCAAGGCCATCAACGAGCACGGAACGAGCGAGCGCTCCCGCTGGTCCCACATCGACGTCCCCGCCGCGCCGGAGGCCGTCGAAGGCGACGACCCGGACGGGGAGGACGGGAAAGGCGACGGCGGAGGCGCGCCCGGCGGTCCCGGCAAACGGGCCAACGTCGCCGAGCCCTCGGATGGCGACTGTGCCGCCGGCGCCTCCACCACTTGCGAGGTGGACGTGGGCGGCTCGGTCACGGGCAACATCGGCAGTGCAGGCGACTACGACTGCGAGGTCGATCTGGAGGCGGGCACGCGGTACCAGTTCGACCTGGAGGGCGCGCCGACCGAACGCGGCACCCTGGATGACCCGTTCCTAGGACTCTATAACCCTCTCTCCCTCGCAACCATTGCCGCCAACGACAAAGGGGGCGTGGGCAACAACAGCCGGATGACCTACACGGTGACCGCGACCGGCACTTACTACATAGATGTATCCCAGTCCACTGACGCGTCCGCGGGAACCTACACGCTGTCGGTGATCGTGCTGGGCGCGAACGGCGCCTCGGAGGCGGACACGGACTTTCCTAACAACAACACGACCTCCGGCAAGGTTGAGGTCGGGGCCTCGGTCACGGGAAACGTCGAATCCGCGACTGACAAGGACTGGTTCGAGGTCGATCTGGAGGCGGGCAAGAGATACCAGTTCGACCTAGAGGGTGCGCCTAACGGTCGTGGCACCCAGCCAGACCCCTATCTGGTGCTCTACGACGGGTCTGCAAACGATATTAGGGACAACGACGACCTCACCCCCGGGAACTTCAACAGCGCGATAGTCTACGACATAACCGCGACCGGCACGTACTACCTGGAGGCACGTGGAGCGACCATTGCCGACACGGGCACCTACACGCTGTCGGTGAGCGACGTCACGCCGGCGGTCCTGCCGGACGATCCTCCAGTTGACGACTCAGAGACCGAGGAAGACGACCTGGCCGCCGACACCAGCACCAGCGGCGTGGTGGAGGTGGACGGGGCCGCGGTCGGGGGAGACATCTACAAACCGGTCTTCGTGGAAAGGACAGGCGACGACGACGTAGATGGTTGGGACTTCGACACCGACTGGTTCGCCGTGGAGTTGGAGGAGGACCGGACCTACCGGATCGACATGCGGGGCGCGATGCTCAGCACAGACACCGATCTCACCCTGCGCCTCCCGCAGATCAACGCGATCTACGATTCGGACGGGGACTCCCTTGTCAACACGTTTGACCGCGACGAATCAGACTCCCACTACCTGTTCCGAGTGACGTTTCACGCCCATGCCGATGGCACCTATTACATCGCGGCGAGCGGCGAGTCGTTCGAGTGGGGCAGCTACAAGCTGCGGGTCAAAGACGTCACGGCGGGCCCGGCCTCCAAGCCGGCGGTCGCGTCCGAGCCGCCGGGCCTGGCGCCCAACGTGCCCAACCCCTTCAACCCCGGCACCGTCATCCCCTATCGCCTGGACGCGGACGGACCCGTGCGCCTGGACATCTACAACCTCCTCGGCCAGCGCATACGCACACTCGTGGACGAGGTCCAGGCCGCGGGCGCCTACCGGGTGCGCTGGGAGGCCCGCGACGGACGGGGCGCGGCGGTGGCCACGGGGGTGTATTTCATCCGCCTGCAACATCCGGGCGGCGTGCAGACCCGGCGCATGCTCTACCTGAAATAGGCCCGAACCTGGGGTAGGGGCGGTTCGCGAACCGCCCCTGCAAAAACACCGTGACCACCGTCATCGGTCAATCGATATCGCCGCTGTCCGCTGGTCGCCAACCGCCGCGGCGAGGCGTGGCCGGGACCGAGGGCACCTGCCCGCGCCTGCCTGTCAGGCAGACAGGCGTTGCACGCAGGCGGGCCGCCGACCGCATCCTCTCGGCCGGGCTCGAGCCGGCGGCGGGCGTTCCTCAACCGGCCTTCATGAAAGTAATGGAGAAGTTGCCATGCATTTGAAAGCGACCCGCCGCGGCCTGCGGTCCGCCCGGGCGGGGGAGGCACGCTTCGCGACACCTATTTCCGGGCGATCTACAACAGCGAGGGACGCTACCAGTCGGGCAGCTACAACGACGACTTCCACGGCGGACGAGACAGCCGCGTGACGTTCACGGCGCCCGGAAGCGGGACCTATTACGCGCGGGTGTCGGGAGACCGCAACGAGACCGGCACCTACACCCTGTCCGTGACCGACGTCACGCCGGAGCAAGGCGCGGGGCCGCCCGACAAGCCCAGGGGCCTCGAAGCCACGGCGACCCACGACTCGGTGGTCCTCACCTGGGACGACCCCGGCGACGCCAGCATCACCGGCTACGTGATCCTGCGCCGCATTCCCGGGGTCGACCCGGAGGGCCAGTTCAGTGAGCTGGTCTCGGACACGGGCACGGCCGCCGCCACCTACACCGACGACACCGTGTCGGCGGAGACTCGCTACACCTACCGCATCAAGGCCATCAACGAGCACGGGACGAGCGAGCGCTCCCGCTGGGTCCACATAGACACCCCGGCCGCGCCGGCGGCGACCTTCGTCGAGGGCGACGAGCAGGGCGGGGAGGACGACCCCGTCGGCGCGCCCGGCCAGGGCACGCCCGGCGGTGCCGGCGGGACGGACAAGCGGATCGAGCTGCGCGACGTGCCCCCCGCGCGGCAGGGCGTCGAGGCGTCGAACGGCAACGAGCAGGTAACGCTCACCTGGACGGCGTCGGCCGCGGACGCGGACATCACGCGCCACGAGTACCGCTACAAGACCACCGGCGACTACCCCGCCGCGTGGACGGAGATCGACGACAGCGCGCCGGGCGAGGCCCACGAGGACTGGGTCGTGGTGACGGGTCTGACCAACGACACGGCCTACACCTTCCAGTTGCGCGCGGCGAACACCGACGGAGCCGGCGACGCCGAAGTCCGGTTTCTGCGGCCGCACCGAGCAGGTGCGGAACAAGATCATGAAGCAGCCACCGATCAAAGGCGTGACGGCGAACTGCGCCGAAGTGACGACAACGCAACTGGCCGGCGTGACGAGTCTCTATCTCGCGGATGCCGAGATCCGGTCCTTGCAGCCGGGTGATTTCTCCGACCTGGAGGCGCTGGAGACGCTCTATCTGAACGGCAACGCGCTCAGCGAGCTTCCCGCCGGCGTGTTCTCCGACCTGGAGGCGCTGGAGACGCTCTATCTGAACGGCAACGCGCTCAGCGAGCTTCCCGCCGGGGTGTTCACCGGCCTGGCGGCGCTGCAGGACCTCGGTCTGAACGGCAACGCGCTCGTCTCGCTTCCCACCGGCGTGTTCTCCGACCTGGCGGCGCTGCAGGACCTCGGTCTGAACCACAACAAGCTCAGCTCGCTTCCCGCCGGCGTGTTCACCGGCCTGGAGGCGCTGCAGGACCTCTATCTGAACAACAACGAGCTTGTCTCGCTGCCCGCCCGCGGGTTCACCGACCTGGAGGCGCTCGATCGGCTCTATCTGTACTACAACAAGCTCAGCTCGCTTCCTGACGAGGTGTTCACCGGCCTGACGTCGCTGACGTACCTCACTATGCACCACAACGAGCTTGTCTCGCTTCGCGCCGACGTGTTCTCCGGCCTGACCGCGCTGCAGGACCTCTATCTGTACGACAACGATCTGACGACGCTTCCTGACGGCGTGTTCTCCGACCTGACGGCGCTGGAGACGCTCAGGCTGAACGACAACGCTCTGACGTCGCTTCCCGCCGGCGTGTTCTCCGACCTGACGGCGCTGGAGACGCTCAGGCTGAACGACAACGCTCTGGAGTCGCTTCCCGCCGGCGTGTTCTCCGACCTGACGGCGCTGGAGCTGCTCGATCTGCACAACAACGCTTTGACGTCGCTTCCCGCCGGCGTGTTCTCCGGCCTGACGGCTCTGTTCTTTCTCAGCCTGGGCGACAACCCCAACACCGGCCATCTGCTGCAGCTTTCCGTGACCCTGGAGCATGTGGAGTCCAATCAGGTGCGGGCGAAGGTGCTGGCGGGGGCGCCGCTCACGGTCAATATCCCGGTGACGGTGGCCAACGGGACGCTCGCTGGCGACGTGACGGCGCTCACGGTGGAGGCCGGCAAGGTCGAGGGCACGGCGGTCACCGTGAGCGCCACGCCGGGGACGACCGAGCCGGTGACCGTGGAGATCAACCTCTCCATACAGCCGTCTCTGCGCGGGGTGTACGGGAACCTCGACCACCGTGGCTACATCTTCGTCGTGGACCTGCCCGCCAACACGACCACAAGCGGCGTGGTCGAGGTGGGCGGGTCCGGGGCTAGGAGCACCATCTACAAACCGATCTTCGTGGAAAGTACAGGCGACAACGACGTAGATGGTTACGAGTTCGACACCGACTGGTTCGCGGTGGAGCTGGAGGCGGGCCGGACCTACCGGATCGACATGAAGGGCAAGACTCCCACCAACGGCTTCACCCTGCGCCTCCCGCAGATCAACGCGATCTACGATGCGGACGGGGAGTCCCTTGTCAACACGTTTTTCCGCGACGAATCAAGCGCCCACCACCTGTTCCGGGTGACGTTTCACGCCCGTGCCGATGGCACCTATTACATCGCGGCGAGCGGCGAGTCGTTCGAGTGGGGCTACTACGAGCTGACGGTCAAAGACGTCACGGCGGGCCCGGCCTCCAAGCCGGCGGTCGCGTCCGAGCCGCCGGGCCTGGCGCCCAACGTGCCCAACCCGTTCAACCCCAGCACCGTCATCCCCTATCGCCTGGACACGGACGGACCCGTGCGCCTGGAGATCTACAACCTCCTCGGGCAGCGCATACGCACCCTGGTGGACGAGGTGCAGGCCGCGGGCGCCTACCGGGTGCGCTGGGAGGCCCGCGACGGACGGGGCGCGGCGGTGGCCACGGGGGTGTATTTCATCCGCCTGCAACATCCGGGCGGCGTGCAGACCCGGCGCATGCTCTACCTGAAATAGGCCCGAACCTGGGGTAGGGGCGGTTCGCGAACCGCCCCTGCAAAAACACCGTGACCACCGTCATCGGTCAATCGATATCGCCGCTGTCCGCTGGTCGCCAACCGCCGCGGCGAGGCGTGGCCGGGACCGAGGGCACCTGCCCGCGCCTGCCTGTCAGGCAGACAGGCGTTGCACGCAGGCGGGCCGCCGACCGCATCCTCTCGGCCGGGCTCGAGCCGGCGGCGGGCGTTCCTCAACCGGCCTTCATGAAAGTAATGGAGAAGTTGCCATGCATTTGAAAGCGACCCGCCGCGGCCTGCGGTCCGCCCGGGCGGGGGAGGCACGCTTCGCGACACCTATTTCCGGGCGATCTACAACAGCGAGGGACGCTACCAGTCGGGCAGCTACAACGACGACTTCCACGGCGGACGAGACAGCCGCGTGACGTTCACGGCGCCCGGAAGCGGGACCTATTACGCGCGGGTGTCGGGAGACCGCAACGAGACCGGCACCTACACCCTGTCCGTGACCGACGTCACGGCGGGCCCGGCCTCCAAGCCGGCGGTCGCGTTCGAGCGGGAGCCGCCGGGCCTGGCGCCCAACGTGCCCAACCCCTTCAACCCCGGCACCGTCATCCCCTATCGCCTGGACGCGGACGGACCGGTGCGCCTGGTCATTTACAACCTCCTCGGCCAGCGCATACGCACCCTGGTGGACGAGGTGCAGGCCGCAGGCGCCTACCGGGTGCGCTGGGAGGCCCGCGACGCAACGGGTCGGAGCGTGGCCACGGGGATTTACTTCACGCGCCTGCACCATCCGGGCGGCGTGCACATCCGGAGGATGCTCTACCTCGAGTGACGTGTGGATGGGCGGTTCGCGAACCGCCCCTACTTCTCGGCATCGCCCAAGGACGAGTCTCCGATCTGAAAGGAGGGCAATTCGATAAATTCTCCGTTGCAAAGCTCTTGTCCTTCCTGAATGCGCCAGGTCGGGATGTAGATATTGTGGCCCGGCCCAAGGTGGAGGAGGTGGCTCACGTTGCCGTCGCCTCGGACGAGACTTCGCCTTGGACAGGGGTTGCCTGACCGAGGCGTTCCATTTAATTTTGCCTGTTTTGGGAAACCCATTTTCTCACCCTTGGCACAGGGAGGTAGAATGCAACACAAATACCGTCTTTTGTCTCTCGTAGTCGGCATGGCCGCCATGCTCGTTCCGTATGGACCTGCCGTGTCGCAGGAGACGCCGCATTCCGGAAGCACGGATACGACATCCATCCTTGACGAAGTGATCGTCCTCGAAGAACTGGTGGTCATCGGTTCCCGGGCAAAACCGCGTTCCGTCGTCGAATCGGCCGTGCCCGTCGACGTGGTCAGCAGCGCCGAGATCGTCAAACAGGGCGAAGCCGATCTGCAAAACCTGGTGAGAACGGTCGTGCCTTCCTTCAACGTCAACACCCAACCCATCAGCGATGCCTCCACGCTTGTCCGTCCCGCCAATCTGCGCGGCCTGGCCCCCGACCACACGCTGGTGCTCGTCAACGGCAAACGCCGCCATCGCAGCGCTCTCGTCGTTTGGCATGGCAATGGCGTATCGGACGGCGCGCAGGGGGCCGACATATCGGTCATTCCGGCGATTGCCCTGAAACGGGTCGAAGTCCTGCGCGACGGCGCCTCCGCACAATACGGTTCCGACGCCATTGCCGGCGTGATGAGTTTCCAACTCAAAGACCACCACCGGGGCGGCTCGATTGAAATCAAACCCGGTATCTATCAGGCGGGCGATGGTTTCAGCTACAGCTTCGCCGGCAATATCGGTCTGGGAAGCGAAGATGCGTGGGCCAACCTCAGCCTGGAATATGGCAACGCGGACGATACGGATCGATCCGCGCAACGCGACGACGCCAGGGCACTCATTGCCGCCGGCAATACCGACGTGGCCGATCCCGCCCAAATCTGGGGTTCGCCCATCATTAGAGACGACCTCAAATTCTTTGTCAACTACGGCGGAAACCTGTCGGAAAACACCAGATTCTACGGCCATGCCAACTATGCGAGCAAGGAAGTGGAAGGCGGATTCTTCTTCAGAAATCCCAATACGCGCGGGGGCGTCTTCAGTGCCGATGGCGGCAAGACATTGCTCGTGGGAAAATTGAACCCCGATGCGCCCGATCCTCCCACAGTCAACATAAGCAACAGCGTGGCGGACCCGGGCGCGCTGCAACAGGTTTTGAATAATAAGGACGACTATTTCACATTCCGCGAACGCTTCCCCGGCGGTTTTACCCCCCGATTCGGCGGCACCACCGCCGACCGGTCCCTGCTCGTGGGCGTTAAAGGCGCAAACTTCGACCCGCTCTGGACGTGGGACCTCAGTGCCTATTACGGAAGTCACGAAGCCGACTTCGTGATCAAAAACACGGTAAATGCCTCTTTGGGACGCGATACCCCCACGGAGTTCGATCCCGGAGCCTATATCCAAAGAGACCTCAATTTGAATCTCGACTTTACGTTTCCGGTGAGCGATCGGGTCTTCCTGGCCGCGGGTCTCGAATACAGAAATGAGAAATACGAAGTTGTGCAGGGACAACCCGAGTCCTATGAAATGGGTCCTTTGGCCCCTCAGGGATTCAGTGCCGCGTCCAATGGGTTTTCCGGCTTCAGCGAAATCGCCGGCGGCGACTGGAGCCGGTCCAACTATGCGGCTTACGGGGATGCCGAGTGGACCCCGTCGGACAATTGGCTGCTCGGTCTCGCGCTCCGCTATGAAAACTTCAGCGACTTTGGTTCGACCCTCAACTACAAGGCAGCTGCCAACTACGGCATCACCGAGGAACTGAAACTGCGCGGCAGTTTCAGCACCTGTTTCAGGGCGCCCACACCCGGTCAACAGAATTCCTTCAACGTATCGACCCGATTCGATCCCGCGCTGAACGATCTGGTCAACATAGGTACCATTCCATCGACCCACGCCTCGGCGGCGCTGGTGGGTGGGAAGCCTCTCGACCCTGAAAAGTCCAACAACCTCACCGCCGGCTTCATCGTGGACAGGGCAAACTTCAGTTTGACCGTCGATTATTTTCAAATCGACCTGAAGGACCGCCTGGGTATTTCAAGGAACCACTCTCTGACCGATGCCCAGCGCGACCAATTGATCGCTTCGGGCATAACCAGCGCGAGAAATATCCAAACCTTTCGTTTCTTCATCAACGACTTCGAAACCAGAACCCGCGGCGTCGACATCGTTTTTGTCACACCTGCGGGCAACGGCAATTTCAGCTTTGTCTACAACCTCACGGACACGGAAGTAACCAGGCTCACGGAAACATTGAGCGAGACACGCGTTCGGCAACTGGAGGAAGCACTTCCCAAAAGCCGCGCCAACGCGACCCTGACGCATGCTTTCAACGATATGTGGGATTCCCTGATTCGCATGAGCTATTACGATTCCTGGTGGGACAGGGATAACGATCAGACATATCCCGGCGTATGGCCGTTGTTCGATATCGAAACCAGTATCGAACTGAATGAAAAAATGCGGGTCACGCTCGGCTCCCGCAATGTTCTCAATACCTTTCCGGAAGAAAATGAGAACAAGGGTTCCGTGGGCGAGAAGTACAGCGAGTACACCCCATTCGGCTTTAACGGGGCCTTCTGGTACTCAAAGGTCAGGTACGACTTTTAGCCATCGCCCCGCTGTCCCCTTGACGCGCCATCCTGACGGAGGAGAATTAGGAGACGGCTTTCCACGCGCCTGCCCTGCATCGAGCAGGTCCGGTCCTTCGCCCCTGCAAAGTGCCCGGTGTCTCTCCGGCATCGGGCGCTTCTTCATGCGCCCCGGGCGCAGGGACGGATGGGACCGGCCATCGGCTGAGCTCGCCCCTCGAAGCTATCCAGGTTTACGCAGATTGTTCAGATTTCACGAGTGATTCGCGCCAGATGTCATCGGGGCCGTGGCGTTTCGGCTCTCTATCCTGAATCATTCATGAATTGTCACGGATAGCTGCTTTATTCGCGAATCAATCAACTCCACCTCGGCACAATGGCTTGTCGAGCGGTTGAGGAAGCGTGTGTGAAGGTGGGGCAGACATTCCTGTCTGCCCTTCACATTGTCCTTTTCCCGGAATCCAGACAGAAGAAAGGCGTTCCGCCCGGCGTCTGTCCACAGTTCGGGGTGGCGCTTGTGCCACAGCTTACGCCCTTCCTGGAAGGTCCCGGGGAATCGCGTCAGCGAGGCGATATAGAGAAGAAGATCCGAGCGCCGATTGCGCGGTGTGGGGTGAGTAAAAACACTGTCTGAACCACGGATTAAGGGGATTAAGGGATTACGCAGATTAGAAGATGCAGGGATGGTGGGACTGTCATGCTGGTAGGCGATGTTTTTTAGGCGTAAGAAGTATCCGTGCGATCCGAAAAACACCGTCTGAACCACGGATTACCCGGATTATTGGTGCAATAACTGGAAAGCCCGGTATGCACGCAGATTGTTCAGATTTCACGAGTGATTCGGGCCAGAGGTCATCACGGCCGTGGCGTTTCGGCTCCCTGGCTGCTTCCGCGTTCCGCCTCCCCAGGGGTTAGGGCCCTCTGTGGGACGGGGTCGGTTGCGGGGGCGAATGTGGGGGCGAATGGAAATTCGCGGCGTGGGGGCGGGTCCCGCAGTGGGCATCAGGCGGGGGGAGGCGTTCATTCTATTCGCGGCGCCAATACTTTCCAGTGAGGCTGAGTCGCCACGGCCCGAGCCCCCCCGGCGTTTGAGGGGCCTGCCTGCGCCGCGTTGGGCGCGGCAGGCAGGCGCCCTTCTTTTGTCACCTTTTCTTGGGCGGCAAGAAAAGGTGAGCATGAGTGACTTTCCTAACCTTTTTATGAATTATTCAGGTTAGTGGATGGGCGGTTCGCGAACCGCCCCTGCTTCTCCTTCCGGCCGCCCCGTCAACCCACCCCGGGACGAACTCGTAGCGCCCCTGCCTCTGTCGCAAAACGTGCTTCTCGTTGCGAATTGCCGCACCCCCTCTGTACCTCCCTCCGACATTCTCCCGTAAGTCACACATAGACAGACGCGTATCGCATCTCCGCCTCGGTGGAGATGCGTTCGCCGTGCGGTTTTCCGCGCGCCTTCCGCAACACTCCAGACGCCTCCGAATCGTCCGTAAAAATACTACAACTTACGCTTCTGCAACCAGTTATGCGTTTCTTGAAAGATTGGCACGGATTTTGTTACTACCCGCCTTTCCGGAAAAGTCCCGGACGCAGAATGCCAAGACACCTCAAGGGAAAAAACGGAGGCGGATCGGATGCCGGAGAATCCCCAGAAAACGACGAAAACGTGTCTCCGCGCCTCGCGGTGCTGCTCGCCGCGCACGAGGTTGCGGTCGTTCCAGTGGTTCCTCGGCGCCTGGCTTGCCCTCACGGTGCTGCCGCCGCCGGCCTTCGCCCAGGACCGCGCGGACCAGGAAGGTCCGGCGGTGACGCTCCAGACCGACTCTCGTACCGCCGAGGCCCGCACCGTCATCGTGAACGAGATCGCCCTCACCATGATCGCCAGTTTTTCGGAGCCGGTCTCCGGCCTGACGGTCGACGACTTCAGGGTCACCAACGGTCTGGCCTCCGACATGGTGGAACGCCCCTGGGGACCGGAAAGCCAGGTCTGGGATTTCTTCGTCACCCCGCGGGCCGAAGGCGAGGTGACGGTGCGGCTGCCGGCCGGCGCCGTGACAGACGCCGGCGGCAATCCCAACCCGGCCTCGGAGACCTTCCGCATCACCGCGGTGGGGGCGCCGGTCGCCATCGCCGCGGTCAGCACCTCCATCGTCGAGGGCCAGGCCGCCACCTTCGTCCTGACCCGGGACGCCGGCTTCAGCAACGCCGTCACCGTGCAGGTGGCGGCCGGCGGCGCCTTCGCCGCGGACGGCCTGACCGTCCCGGTGCAACTCGACCGCTTCGCGACCTCGGCGACGTTCACCGTGCCCTCCCATGACGACGACGAGCCCGAAGCGGCCGGCCCCCTGACCGCCTCGGTGGTGGACGGCGACACCTACGAGCCGGGCGATCCCGCCTCGGCGAGCGTCACCGTGACCGACAACGACCTGCCCTTCATCACCATGGAGACCGCGGCCGCCTCGGTGGAGGAAGCCGGCTCGGTCACCTTCACGCTCACCCGCGAGGGGGATCTGGCCCCGGCGCTGACCCTTCCCGGCACGCTCCTGCGGAGTTATACCGACCCGGTCACGCCGCCCGCCGCCTCCCACGTCATCCGCGAGCATCCCGTGACCTTCCCGGCGGGCGCCGCCACCGCCACCCTCACCATTTCGCCGGGCGAGGACGACCGCTTCTTCGTCTACCGGCAACTGAACGTGCGGCTCCGAACCGGCACCGCCGGCCTGTTTCGCCTGCGGACGCCCGCTTCGACCTCGGCGAGCGACCTGAGCGACGCGACGGAGACGAAGTATCACCTGCCGGTCACCGACGACGACCCGATCCGCGTCGCCGTCGCGCCCCGAAACGAGTACGTGTACGAGGACGAACAAGCCTGCTTCACCTTCAGCAACAACGTGGTCGCCCACGACTTCCGCTCCCTCGATGACCCCATCTCGTTCACGGCGACCGTCAGCCAGCAGGGCGATTTCCTCGCCGAGGCGCCGGCCGACCGCACCGTGACCATGGAGGAGGACGAGCCGGCCTACACCCTCTGCCTCGATCTCGACGACGACGAGACCACAGAGGCGGCCGGCTCGGTCACGGTCGCCATCGTCGAGGACGCGGACGCCGACATCGTCGCCGAGGCGGGCCGCGGCTCGGCCACCGTCAGGCTCCTGGACAACGAGCGGCCCCTCGTCACCCTGTCGGCGGCCGGCGCGGACCCCGTGACCGAGGGCGGCCGCGCCGGTTTCAAGCTCAGCCTTTCCGCGCCCACGGTCGTGCCCTTCACCGTCAAGTACCGCATCGAGACCGACGGCGACTACGGTTTCGAGGCGTCGGACGAGGGCGTCTGGTGGTACAGCTTCGGCCCGGGCGCCGAGGAATTCGTGCGCGAGGTGAGCACCCGCAACGACGACGTCGACGAACCCGACGGCTCGGTGACGGTCACCCTGCTGGACGAGTACGAGTACGACCTCGACCCCGACGGCCCCGACCGCATCGTGCTCACCGTCGCCGACGACGACCTGCCGACCGTCTCGATGGCCGCGCCCGACGACCCGGACATATTCGACGAGGGCGACGAGGTCACCTTGACCTTCACCCGCGAGGGCGACCTCACCCCGCCGCTGACCATCCCGGCCGGGCACCTGAAGAGCGCCTACCATCCGGACGAGTCGCCGGGGGCGACGCCCCACGGCGCCATCACCTTCGATGCGGGCAGCGCCACCGCCACCCTCGCCGTAACCGCCGAGGACGATGACTTCTACTACCCCCAACTGCGCAATCTCCGGCTCACCCTCGGGCACGACGATTCCGGTCTCTTCCGCCTCGCCGACGGAGCGGAAACGCGCGCTTCCGTCAAGGTCCGGGACGATGACGCAGACGCCATCACCATCGGAATCGAGGCGGTCGAGGCGGCCGTGACCGAAGCGGACCAGGCCTGTTTCGTGATCAACCTGGAAAAGGCCTGGTTTCCGTCGAGCTTCGGACCGGGTACGGGATACCACGTTGAGCTGTCCGTCACCGAGGACGGCGCCTGGCTGGCGCCCGGCACCCAGACATCGCATGAGGACGACCTCTACCGCGCCGCCACGCCCTTCTGCCTGGACCTCGACGACGACGACCGGCCCGAGGATGGCGGCTCGGTCACGGTCGCCATCGCGGAGTTCTCCGGGACGGTGTTCGCCGCCGCGGAGCGCCCCTCGGCCGCGGTGGCGGTGGCCGACGACGACTTCGTGCCCACCCTGGTGAGCCTCGCCGCGTCGGCGTCGGAGCTGGCCGAAGGCGCGGCCGCCGAGTTCACCCTGACCCGCACCATCGGCTCCTTCGGCGACGGCGAGCTGCCGGTGGACCTCCGCGTGACCGAGGTCGGCGACTACCTGGACCGCTCCGGGGGCCTCGGCGCGGCGCTCGACGCCGACGGCAACGCCCGCGTGACCTTCGCCGCCGGCGCCGCCGCGGCCCGCTTCCGTCTTCTCACCGTGGACGACGACGCCGCCGAGTTGGAGGGCTCCCTCACCGTCGAGCTCACGGCCCCCGGCGACGACGCCGACTACACCCTCCACGGCGCCACCCGCGCCGCCATCGCGGTGCGCAGCGAGGACAAGATCAGAGTCTCGGTCGCCGCCGTTTCCACCCCGGTCACCGAGGGCGAGGACGCGGTCTTCCGCTTCACCCGCACCGGCTCGGCCGAGGGCCCCCTGTCGGTGGCCGTGCAGGTCCGCGGCCACAGGAAGGTGATGAGCGCGGCCTCCCGCGCCCTGGCGGAGAAAACCGGGCCGGCGCCGGACCTCACCGTCGTGTTCGAGGACGGCGTGACCGAGGTGACGCAGACCCTGACCACCGAGGCCGACCGCTACAACGAGGGCGACGGCGAGATCGTCCTGCTCGTCGAGGACCTGCTCGGCACCATCGAGTTGCCGTACCGCATCAGCGGCTCCGAATCGGCCGCGGTGCGGGTGCAGGACGACGACATTCCGGTGGTCGAGCTGAACTGGATAACCCCCACGGCGAGACTGGAGGGCGACACCTGGGTGGGCGAGATCGTCGAGTATTCGGACATCGACGTGGAGGTGACCTGCACGGGGAACACGCTTGCCCCGCCCAATAGCGCAAAGACACGAATCCTTGTCGAGACCGAAGAGATCCTGAATCACCCGATCGTTCCCTCTTGGAACAGATCGAGAACGTTCGTGCGCTACCCCTGCGCAGATGACTCCGTCCCCTTCAGCTATCGTCACGGCAAGTTCCAGAGATGGACCGGCCCCGACAACGGCCTGATCACTTTGGACCTGAAACCTCAGCAATACCGGTCCGGCAACGATTCATTCTACCGATGTTATCAAGATAACAGCGGCGTGACTCCCTGGAGGCCGGGCGTCGAGTTCTGCCCCAGGTACACCCTCGGCACGGGGACCAAGTCGCGGATCACCGTCCTCAACCGCAACCCCACCATCACCGTCGAGGCCGTTTCCGACGAGGTCACCGAGGGCGAGCCCGCCCGCTTCAAGCTGACCCGCATCTGGGCCTCGGACCTCCTGTCCCCGATCGACGGGTTCACGACAACGGTCGCTTTCACCGCCGCGGCCGAGGGCGGCTACGTCACCGACGACGACCTTGCCGCCGGCACGCGCACGTTCGAGCTGGGTGCCACCGAAATCATCATCGAGGTCCCCACCGTCGACGACAACCTGATCGCGGCGGACGGGCAGGTCGCGCTGGAACTGCTGCCCCAGGGCGACGAGGAATCCCGGTTGAACGTCGCCGGCTCCTACGAGATCTACGACCACCTCGACGGCATCACGCCGGCCGGCAAGAGCTCGAAGCGCGCCGTGGTCCGCATCCGCAACAACGACGACGAGCGCTCCATCGACATCGACGACGCGTCGGCCGCGGAGCACTCCGGCGCCGTCGAGTTCCAGGTGACCCTGAGCGGCCCCGACCTGCTGCGCACGGTGCGCGCCACCTGGAAGACGGCGTCGGGCAGCGCCACCGCCGGCCGCGACTTCACCGACGCCCGCGGCACGGTCGAGTTCGCGCCGGGGGAGACCGCGGCCACCATCCGCGTGGAGGTGGCCGACGACGCCCTCGACGAGCCGGACGAGGACTTCACGGTGACCCTCAGCGACCCGGAGAACGGGGTGTTCGGCGGCGGCACCCTGAGCGCCACCGGCACCATCCTCGATAACGACCTGCCGGCGGTCTCCATCCGCACCAGCGAGACCATCGCCGCGCAGCACGACCGCGTGGAGGAGGGCGAGGAGATCGAGTTCGTGCTGGCGCGCGCCGGGGAGACCGACAAGCCGCTGCAGGCCGGTTTCACGATCCAGTTCAACCAGGGCCAGGGCGTGCCGGTGGCGGGAACCTTCGACGTGAACAAGAGCGAGGTAACCGTCACGGTTCGGGCGCCGGAAGACGAGGTCCTCAACGATCCCTCCGACCGCCCGGCGGTGGCCACCGTCACCGGCCAGGACGGCGTCTATGCCGTGGGCGATCCCAACAGCGCCACCGTCACCATCTACGACGACGACCGGGAAAAGGCCATCTTTCTCGGCGGCTTCCAGTCACCGTACTTCACCGGCGTGGGGGAGACCCCCGAGCTGTTGTTCGCCTACTCGGTTTCCAACGCCGGAAACGTCAGCACCGACGGTCCGGTGCGGGTCGAGATGAGGGTCGAGAACGAGCAGTTCGGGAGCGTGGCCTGCGGCGACGCGGCCCTGGCGACGGGCCAGTTCAACGTCCCCTGCTCGAACCCGACCTACACGGTCACCCAGGCCGACGTGGACGCCGGCGAGGTGACCATCCGGGCGACGGCGACGGACGGCACCACCGTGTCCAACGAGCTCAGCTTCCGCATGGTCTACCAACCGGACCAGAAACTGACCTTCGAGAACCGGCCCGAGGTAAAGGAGGGGGACGACGCCCTGGAGCTGGTGGTGAGCCTCTCGGCGGCGAGCGACCAGACCGTGAAAGTGGACTACGCGACCGCCGACCCGGCGGGCGAGAACCAGGTGGCCGCGACGCCGGGAAGCGACTACGAGGCCGTCTCCGGCACCTTGACCTTTGCCCCCGGGCAGACCACGCAGACCGTTTCCATCCCCATCCTCACCGACGGCCTGAACGAGCCGAAGGAACGCTTCCGCGTCCTGTTCAGCAATCCGCGCCATGCCCAACTGCCCAGAAAATCGGCGCTGGTGACGATTCGCGACGCCCCGAGTGACGACAACAAACCGATCGTGTCCATCGAGCCCACGCGCGACGGACCGGTCTACGAGAGCGACGGCTTCTTCGACTTCGACGTGGTGCTCAGCCGCCCGTCGGGCCACGTGCTCGCGGAGGTCGAGATCTACATGCCGGGCGATGGAACCGCCAAGCCCGGAAACCCCGGCGACGCATACAAGCCCGGCGACGACTACGTGGCCCTCGGGGCGCGGGTCGTGCGCTTCGCGCCGGGAGTGATCCGCCGCACCGTTTCGGTTCCCTTGTACGACGACGACGTGGCCGAGGAGGACGAGACGTTCCTCATCCAGCTGTTCCAACAGGGGGGTGCATCCAAGGTCGGCCTCCACGACACGAAATGGCAGGCCACGGGCACCATCGTGGACGACGACGCCTCGGCCATCCACCTGAGCGTGGACCGGGCGGAGGTCGCGGAAAACGGCGGTGAGCAGACGGTGACGGTGACGGCCGCCGTCGACCGCGGCCTGCCGCTGCCGGTGGCGGCGACCGTGGCGGTGGAGGTCGGGAGCGGCGCGGACGCCGGGCGGGACTTCGAAGCGGTTGCCGCCTTCAGCGTGGAGATTCCGGCGGGCGATGCCAGCGCGGAGGCGACCTTCGAGCTGACCCCGGTGGACGACGACGTCGACGAGGAGGACCGGGGAGTGGCGGTCGCCGGCCGGGTGACGGCCGGCCCCAACCTGACGGTGAACGGCACCTCGTTCACCCTTACCGACGACGACACGCGCGGGGTGATCGTGAGCCCGACCGGCCTGATCGTGAACGAGGGCGGCACCGGCGCCTACACCGTCGTGCTGACCTCCGCCCCCACCGCGCCGGTGACGGTGGCCGTCGAGGCGCCGTCCGGCACCGACGTGCGCGTCTCCCCGGCCAGCCTGGCCTTCACCGCCGGCGACTGGGACGACGAGCAGACGGTGACCGTCGAAGCGGCCGCCGACGCCGACGCCGCGGCCGACGCCCGGGTGATCCTGACCCACGCCGTCAGCGGCGGCGACTACGGCGACAACAACGTGACCGCGGACCCGGTGGAGGTGACGATCCTCGAAGCGGACATGGCGACCCTCGCCGTCGCGCCCGCCGGCGCGTCCGAGGCGGACGGCGCGGTGACCTTCACCGTGTCGTTGAGCGCCCACGGCGCGGCGCCGGTGCGCGTGGCCTACGCCACCGCGGACGTCACGGCCCGGGCCGCCTCCGACTACACCGGGACGAGCGGCACCCTGACCTTTGCGGCGGACGAGTTCGAAAAGTCCATCCGGGTGCCGCTGACCGACGACGCCGAGGACGAGGCGGACGCCGAGACCTTCACCCTGACCCTGAGCGGCGCAACGGGCGCTGCGCTGCCCGAAGGCGCGACGACGCTGGCGGTCACCGGCACCATCGAGGACGACGACGCGCGCGGCATCACGGTCGCGCCCACCCACCTGGACCTCGAAGAAGGGGCGAGCGGCAGCTACACCGTGGCCCTGGCCTCGCAGCCAGACGCCGAGGTGACGGTGGAACTGCGGGTGGCCGGCGACGCCGACGTGACCGCCGACGCCGCCGCGCTGACCTTCACCGCCGCCAACTGGCGCCAGGCGCAGCGGGTGACGGTGAGCGCGGCCGAGGACGCGGACGCGGAGGACCACGTGGCAGTGGTGCTGCACGAGGTGAGCGGCGGCGACTACGGCGCCAACGACGTCGAGGCGGATCCGGTATCGGTAAAGGTGCATGACGACGAGACGCCCTCCACCGCGGTGACGCTGAGCGTGGACCGGGCGTTGCCGCTGCGCGAGGACGCGGACCCGACCGAGGTGACGGTGACTGCCGAGCTCGACGCCGGGGCGCGGACCGAGGACACGGACGTGACGGTGTCGGTCGGCTCCGGGACGGCCATCGAGGGCGACGACTTCGCCGCGGTGGACGACGTCATCCTGACCATCGCCGCGGGAGAGCACAGCGGCACGGCGACCTTCGACCTGGCGCCGGTGGACGACGACGTGGACGAGCGGCCCGAGACGGTGTCGGTGACCGGGCGCGCCGCCGGCCTGAGCGTGACCGGCGCGGCGGTGACGCTCACCGACGACGACGTGCGCGGGGTGACGGTATCGGAGCGTACGATGGACGTCGCCGAGGGTGAAGAGCAGACCTACACGGTGGTCCTGACCTCGCAGCCGACCGGCGACGTGCGCGTGAATCTGACGGTGGCCGACGACCGCCCTGCGGACCGCAACGACCGGTCGCGGGGATCCGAGCCCCGAGAGGACGCCGCGGTCGCGGTGACGGTGCAGCCTGAGGTCCTGACGTTCACCGCCGAAGACTGGAGGACGCCGAAGACGGTGACCGTGCGCGGCGCCGTCGACCTCGACGCCGAGGACGACCGCGCGCGCGTCGTCAACCGCGCCAGCGGCGCCGACTACAACCGGCTGCCGGTCGGCATCGTGCGGGTCACGGTGCGGGACGCCGACGCCCCGGCGCTGGTGGCGCCGGCGTCGCTGACGGTGATGGAGGGCGGCAGCGCCGCCTATGGCGTGGCCCTGGCGACGCGGCCCACCGGTCCCGTCACGGTGACCGTCAGCGGCCATGCCGGAACCGGCCTGACGGTGAGCCCCGCGACCCTGGGCTTCGCCGTCTCCAACTGGAACCGCAAGCAGAACGTGCGGGTGACCGCGGCCGGGGACGTCGACATCGTGGACGACGAGGTGACCCTGGGCCACGCGGCCAGCGGCGCCGACTACGGAGGCGTGTCCGCGCACGTCGCGGTGACGGTGACGGACGTGACGCCGACGCTCGGCATCGAGCCCGCTACCGCTCCCGAGCACGCCGGCCATCTGGTCTTCGAGGTGCAGTTGTCGGCGCCGGCCGGGGAGGAGGTCACGGTCGGGTACGCCACCTCGGACCTGTCTGCCGGTACACAGGCAGGCGGCGCCGCGACCGCGGGCCAGGACTACACCGCGGCCGCCGGAGATGCGACGGTGAGCATCGCCGCGGGCGAGCGCACCGCGAGGATCGCCGTTCCGATCACCAACGACGCCGTGGACGAGCCGGACGAGAACTTCACGGTGACGTTGAGCGATCCGGTGAACGCGGCCTTCGCGGAATCGGCGGCGGAGATCAGCGTGACCGGGACGATCGCCGACGACGACGCGGCGACACTGTCGGTCGCGGACGCGCGGGTGGAGGAAGCACCACGCGCGCGGGTGGCGTTCGCGGTGACGCTGAGCGCACCCGGCAGCCGCGAGGTGACGGTGGCGTACGAGACCGCCGACCTGTCTGCCGATGCACAGGCAGGCGGCACGGCGAAGGCGGGCGAGGACTACGAAACAGCGGCGGGCACGCTGACCTTTGCCGCCGGCGAGACCGGAAAGACGATTGAGGTGGTCGTCCTGAACGACACCCTGGACGAGTTGGACGAGACCTTCACGCTGCGGCTCCGCGGGGCGACGAACGCGGCCCTGGCGCTCGGGAGAGAGACCGCCACCGGCACGATCGCGGACAACGACGACCCGCCGCCGCTGCACGTGGGAGGGGAGCACACAGTCGAGTCCGCGGAGTCCTCGACCTTCAGGGTGTGGTTGGGGTGGCAGAGCAGCCTCGAAGTCACCGTGAACTACGCCACGGGCCCGCTGCAGGATGCCATCCTGCCTCCCGCCACGGAAGGGATGGACTACGAGGGGGTGCAGGGGACGCTGACCTTTGCGCCCGGCGAAACAGGAAAGGACGTCCCGGTGACGCTGATCGACGACCAGCTCGACGAAGCCGACGAGCACGTTGGGCTGTCCCTCAGTGAGCCGCGCAACGCGACGATGACGAGGTCGTCGCGGGGGAGTCTGGTGATCTTCGACAACGACGACCCGAACACGGTGTTCTCCATCGACGACGTGGAGGCCAAGGAGGACGCCGGCGAGATGGTGTTCAGCGTCGGCCTCGTCGACCCCGACAAGGCCAGCGGCCGCGACGTGACCGTGGAATGGGAGACCTCCGACGGCACGGCCACCGAGGAGGACTACGACGCGGCGGAGGGCACGCTGACGTTCGCGGCCGGGACCACCGCGCCGCAGGAGATCCGCGTGGCGATCACCGACGACGCGGTCGATGAAGCGGAGGAAGAGACCTTCACGGTGACGCTGCACAATGCCCTGCACGCGACCCTGGCCGGCGGCGGGACGACGCTGGCGGCGACCGGAACGATTGTCGATGACGACGACCCGGCGGTGACCGTGGCCTTCGACTCGGACAGCCATACGGCGACCGAGGGCGGTGACGCGGCCACGGTGCGGGTGCGGTTGAGCACCGACCCGGAGCGCACGGTGGAGATTCCACTGACGCGCACGCCGGGCACGGACGTGACCGATGGGGACTACTCGGGCGTGCCGCAGAGCGTGACGTTCGCTGGCGACGAGACCGAAAAGACCTTCACGGTGACGGCGACCGACGACGCCGTGGACGAGGACGACGAGACCGTGACCCTGGACTTCGGGGCGCTGTTGCCCGATGGGGTGACGCCGGCCAGCCCGAGGACGGCGACGGTGACGCTGCGGGACAACGACCAGCGCGGGGTGACGGTGTCCGAGCAGGCGCTGGAAATCGACGAGGGCGCGACCGGCAGCTATACCGTGGAGCTGACCTCGCAGCCGACCGGGGACGTGACGGTGGCCCTGGGTGGCGCCTCGGGAGACGTGTCGGCGGACACGGACCCGAATCGGACCGGAGATCAGAACACCTTGACGTTCACCTCCGGTAACTGGAACACGGCCCGGACGGTGACGGTGGCTGCCGCCGAGGACGACGACGCGGTGGCCGACGCCCCGGTGACCCTGACCCACACCGTCAGCGGCGTCGACTACGGCGCCAACAACGTGACCGCCGACCCGGTGAAGGTGACGGTCGTCGAGACGGACGCGCCGACGCTGTCGATGTCCGGTGTGGGCGCCGATGAAGACGCCGGCGACATGGTGTTCACGGTGAACCTGAGCACGGCCACCAGCAACGAGGTGACGGTCGCATACGCCACCTCGAACGGGACAGGCGCTGAAGCGGCGACCGCCGGCTCGGACTACACCCTGACGCAGGGTACGCTGACGTTCCCCGCCAACAGCACGACAGCGCAGACGATCGCGGTTCCGATCACCGACGATACGGTCGATGAGGCAGAGGAAGAGACTTTCACGGTGACGCTGAGCGAGGCTGCGAATGCGCATCTGGCCGGCGGCGGGACGACGCTGGCGGCGACCGGAACGATTGCCGATGACGACGACCCGGCGGTGACCGTGGCCTTCGCGGCGGCGACCTACACCGCGACCGAGGGCGGTTCCGATGCCACGGTGCAGGTGCGGTTGAGCACCGACCCGGAGCGCACGGTGGAGATTCCACTGACGCATGCGCCGGGTCCTGGTACGACAGCGGCGGACTATTCGGTCGTAACGGCGAGTTTGACGTTCACCGGCGGCGAGACCGAAAAGACCTTCACGGTGAGGGCGACCGACGACGCCGTGGACGAGGACAGGGAGACCGTGACCCTGGGCTTCGGGACGGGGCTGCCCGATGGGGTGACGCCGGGCAGCCGGAGGACGGCGACGGTGACGCTGGCGGACGACGACACGCGCGGGGTGACGGTATCGAGGACGGAGCTGGAGATCAACGAGGGCGCGACCGGCAGCTATACCGTGAAGCTGAACAGCGAGCCGACGGAGGACGTGACGGTGACCCCGTCGCGGAGCAGCGGCGACGAAGACGTGACCGTGTCGGGGGCGCCGACCTTCACCGCGGACAACTGGGAGACGCCGCAGACCGTGACGGTGGAAGCGGCCCAGGACGCCGACGCGGCGGACGACGCGGCGACCATCGCCCACGCGGTCCGCGGCGGCGACTACGGCTCGGCAAGCGCCGCCGAGGTGCGGGTGACGGTGGACGACAACGAGACGGAATCGACGACGGTGACGCTGAGTGTGGACCGGACTGAGGTATCGGAGGACTCCGGCGGGGAACAGATCGAGGTGACGGCGACGCTGGACGGCGGCACCCGCGGCACGGCGACCGAGGTGACGGTATCGGTCACGGCCGGCACGGCGGCGGCAAGCGACTTCACGGAGGTGGCCGGCTTCCCACTGACCATAGCGGCGAACCAGCCGAGCGGCGAGGCGACATTCACGCTGACGCCGGAGGATGATGCCATAGACGAGGATGACGAGACGGTATCGGTCAGCGGGACGACGACAGCGAGCGGTCTGACGGTGACGGGTGCCGAGGTGACGATCAGCGACGACGACGAGCGCGGGGTGACCGTCAACAAGGAGACGTTGACCATGCCCGAGGGCGGCAGCGACACCTACACGGTGGCACTGACCTCGCAGCCGACCGGCACGGTGACGGTGACCCTCAGCGGCGCTTCAGGCACGGACGTGTCGGTGGACACGGATCCGAATCGGACCGGAAATCAGAACACCTTGACGTTCACCTCCGGCAACTGGAACACGGCGCGCACGGTGACGGTGAGCGGGGCCGAGGACGACGACGCGGTGGCGGACGCCTCGGTGACCCTGACCCACGCCGTCAGCGGCGGCGACTACGGTTCGGTGTCGGCCTCCAGCGTCGTGGTGACCATCGCGGAGAACGAGACGCCGGCGGCGGTCCTGACGCTGGCCTTTGCGGAGCCGGCCCACAATGACGTGGACGCGTCGGGCGACGTGACCCTCGACGACGTGCTGACCTACACGGCCACGGCGACCAACAGCGGCAACCTGCCGCTGGCGGACGTGACGGTGAGCGACCTGCTGGTGAACGCCGGCGGCGTGGAATGCGCCGCGCTGGGCCTGGGCGGGGAATGCGAGCTGGCCGGCGACTACACGGTGACGCAGGCGGACGTGGACGCCGGCGAGGTGGCCAACACGGCGACCGCGGCCGCGACCGGGGTGAGCGCGGTGACGAAGAGCGTGACCACGGTGGTGGCGCAGCAGAAGGCGTTGACCCTGGCCAAGACGGCGGCGGCGAGTTTCAGCAGCGTCGGGGACCGGATCGCCTACAGCTACGAGGCGACGAACAGCGGCACCGTGACCTTGACGGGCGCATTGACGATCGCGGACGACAAGATTCCCGCTGCGGGGATCACGTGCGCTGCGGCGCCCGACGGCGGTCTGGGTCCCGGGTCGAGCGTGACCTGCACGGGCTCGTACACCGTGGCGCAGGCGGACGTCGACGCGTCGCAGGTGACGAACAGGGCCACGGCGACGCTGGACGGGGTGGAATCGAACGAAGCCACGGCGACGGTGGGGCGGCCGCAGCTCGCCGGGGAGGTGCCGGCGCTATCGGTCGGGAACGCCGCCGGGCCGGAGAGTGCGGGCCGTCTGGAGTTCGCGGTGTCGCTGAACCAGGCGAGCGCGCAGACGGTGACGGTCGTGTTCGGGACGACGGACGGGACCGCGGTGGCGGGGATCGACTATGCGGATACGACCGCTACGCTCACCCTTGCGCCCGGCACGACGTCGCGGACGATCCCGGTGCGGATCGAGGACGACGACGTCGATGAGGGAAACGAGACCTTCACGCTGGTGCTGAGCGATCCGGTCAACGCGACGCTGTCCGCGTTGCCGGGGTTGGGCACGATACAGGACGACGACACCCGTGGAGTGACGGTTTCGGAGACGGCGCTGGAGATCGACGAGGGCCAGACGGGCACCTACACGGTGGTGCTGGACTCGGAGCCGACGGCGAGTGTGACGGTCGCGGTGGCGACGGCAACCGGTTCCGATGCGGACGTGAAGGTTTCGCCGGCGAGCCTGGGCTTCACGTCCGGCGACTGGGATGATCCGCAGACGGTGACGGTCCGCGCGGACGAGGACGACGACGCGGACAACGACGCGGCGACCATCTCGCACACGGGCAACGGCGGCGACTACCGGAACATAGCCGGACCCACGGTGGACGTGTCGGTGGCCGACGACGAGACCGCCTCGACGACGGCGGCGCTGTCGGTGGAGCCGGAGACGGTGGCGGAGAACGTGGGGACCGCGGGGCAGCCGGTGACGGTAACCGCGACGTTGAACCAGGCACCGCGCGCGGTGGCGACGGAGGTGACGGTGTCGGTCGGGACCGGCACCGCCCTGGCCGCGGACTTCGCCGCGGTGCCGGACTTCGCGGTGACGATCGCCGCGGGCGCCCTGACCGGGAGCGCGGACTTCACGCTGACGCCGGTGGATGACGCCGTGGATGAGGCCGATGAGACGGTGACGGTGAGCGGGACGGTGCCGGCGTCGTCGGGGCTGACGGTGGAAAGCGCAACGGTGACGATCACCGATGACGACGCGGCGTCGTTCAGTCTGTCGGTGAATCCGGCGACGGTCGCCGAAGACGGGGGTGCCTCGACGGTGACGCTGAGCACCGGCGGGGTGAGTTTCCCCGGGGACCGGACCTTCAAGCTGACCCTCGGCGGGAACGCGGCGAAGGGAACGGACTACACGGTGGCGTCGGAGAGTCTGACATTGACCGCGGGCCAGACCTCGGTTACAACCACGATTACGGCGACTGGTGACCAGGTGGACGAGGAGGCGGAGATGGTCACGGTGGGGGCAAGCCTGGACGGTAACGCGGTGGGTTCGCGGCAGACCGTGACGATCACCGATGACGACGAGCGGGGGGTGACGGTCACGCCGGAGGCGTTGGACGTGACCGAGGGCGGCAGCGCGACCTACGAGGTGGCGCTGGACTCGGAGCCGACCGGCGAGGTGACGGTGACCGTGTCGGTTCCGTCCGGTTCGGAGCTGACGGTGGACGAGACCTCGCTGACCTTCACGGCGGAGAATTGGGACGACCCGCGGCAGATCGTGGTGACCGCGGACGACGACGCGGACGCGGTGGCCGACGCGGCGGTGACCATCGGCCATTCGGCCGGCGGCGCGGACTACGCCGGCGAGTCGGCCGGCGTCGAAGTGACCATTCTGGAGAACGACACGCCGACCCTGGCGATTGCCGACCGGAGCGCCTCGGAGTCCGCCGGTCGCATGGACTTCGCGGTGACGCTGAGCGTGGCCAGCAGCAATGAAGTGACGGTGGACTACGCGACGTCGGATGGGAGCGCGACCGCGGGCGAGGACTACACGGCCAAACGTGCGACCCTGACCTTCCCGGCCAACAGCACGACGCCGCGGACCATCAGTATCTCGATTACGGACGACTCCGTGGACGAGGAGGAGGAGGAGACGTTCACGGTGACGCTGGGCAACGCGTCCAACGCGGCGCTGGCGGGCGGACAGGAAACGCTCGACGCGACCGGGACGATCCAGGACGACGACGATCCGGCGGTGACCGTGGCGTTCGAGACGGGGACCTACACGGCGGAGGAGGGCGGCAGCGCCGCGCCGGTCACGGTAAGGCTGGACAGGGATCCGGAGCGCGAGGTGGCGATACCGCTGGCGGTGAGCAACCAGGGCGATGCTACGGATGCCGACTACTCGGGGGTGCCGTCGAGCGTGACCTTCAGCGCGGGCGATCTGGAGCAGACCGTTACCGTCACGGCTGCCAATGACGACGTTGATGACGATGACGAGAGCGTCCGGCTGGCCTTTCCGTCCCTTCTTCCGGACCGGGTCACGGCGGGCAGTCCGGCCGAGACGGTCGTGGCGCTAAAGGACAACGACGAACGGGGCGTGACGGTCACGCCGGAGGCGTTGGACGTGACGGAGAACGGCAGCGCAACCTACGAGGTGGCGCTGGACTCGGAGCCGACCGGTGAGGTGACCGTGACAATCAGCGGGTTTGAAGATACGGACGTGTCGGTGAGCCCGACGCGTCTGACGTTCGCGGCGGACAACTGGGACGATGAGCAGACGGTGACCGTGAGCGCGGACGACGACGACGATGCAGTGGCAGACGACGTGGTGACGATCGGCCATTCGGCGAGTGGGGGAGACTACGACAACGAGTCGGCCGGCGTGGAGGTGACGATTCTGGAGAACGACACGCCCGCGCTGTCGATTGCGGACACGAGTGCGGTTGAGGGTGCGGAAAACATGGTATTCACGGTGCGGCTGAGCATCGAAAGCAGCAATGAAGTGACGGTGGCCTACGCCACCCTGGATGGGAGCGCGACGGCGGGCGAGGACTACACGGCGGGGAATGGGACGCTGAGGTTCCCTGCGAATACGACAACGCCGCAGACAATCAGTATCGCGATGCTCGACGACGCGCTGGACGAGGCGAACGAGACGTTTACGGTGAGGCTGAGCGCGCCGTCCAACGCGGCCATCGCCGCGGGCGCGGCGACGGGGAGGATCGAGGACGACGACGCCACGCCGACGGCGGTGCGGTTGTCGGTGGACCCGGAAAAGGTGTCGGAGGGCGCGGGGGCGACGGACGTGACCGTGACGGCGACGCTGGAGGGGGACAGCCGGCTGCCGGGAGAGACGGCGGTGGCCGTGACGGTGAGCGACGGGACCGCGGGCAGTGCGGATTACGCGGCGACGGGCGCGACGGTGCGGATACCCGCGGGCGAGCAATCGGGGACCGGGACGGTGCGCCTGACGCCGGTGGACGACGCCCTGGACGAGGACGATGAGACGGTTGTGGTGGACGGCTCGGCCGGGACGCTGACGGTGAGTTCGGCGACCGTAAAGATCGAAGACAACGACGCCACGCCGGGTCTGTCGATTGGGGAAGACGTGGCGGTGCCGGAAGGAGGTACGGCCACGTTCACGGTGACGCTGGGCGCGGCGAGCGGTCGTGAGGTGACGGTGGACTGGGCGACGTCGGACCTGTCTGCCGACGAGGCAGGCGGGACGGCGACTGCGGGCGAGGACTATACGGCGGTGGCGGATGGCAACATCACGTTCAGCCCCGGGGGTGCGCTGAGCCAGACGATTGGCGTGACCGTCAGCGACGATCAGGTGGATGAGGCGAATGAGACATTTACTGTGGCGCTGAGCAATGCGGTGAACGCGCAGGTGGAGAGCGGGAAAGAGCGCGCGACCGGGACAATTACGGACGACGACGAGCGCGGGGTGACGGTCGAGCCGGATGAGCTTCCGGTGGCGGAGAACGGCAGCGCGACCTACGAGGTGGCGCTGGACTCGGAGCCGACCGGTGAGGTGACCGTGACCGTGTCGGTTCCGCCCGGTTCGGAGCTGACGGTGGACGAGACCTCGCTGACCTTCACGGCGGAGAATTGGGACGACCCGCAGCAGATCGTGGTGACCGCGGACGACGACGCGGACGCGGTGGCCGATGCGGCGGTGACGGTCGGCCATTCGGCCGGCGGGGGGGACTACAACGGGCAGACGGCCGAGGTCAGGGTGACCATCGTGGAGGACGATACCCCGACCCTGTCGATTATCAACCGGAGCGCCTCGGAGTCCGACGGCACGATGGCGTTCGCGGTGACACTGAGCGTGGCCAGCAGCAATGTCGTGACGGTGGCCTACGCCACCTCGAACGGGACGGGCACCGGAGCGGCGACGGCGGGCGAGGACTACACGGCGAGGGATGGGACCCTGACGTTCCCTGCGAATACGACAACGCCGCAGACGATCAGCATCCCGATAACGAACGACACCGTAGATGAAGAGGAAGAGGAGACGTTTACGGTGACGCTGAGCAATGCGCAGCACGCGACGCTGGCGGGCGGCGATGCGACGCTCGAGGCGACCGGGACGATCACGGACGACGACGAGCGGGGGGTGAGGGTCACGCCGGAGGCGCTGGACGTGACGGAGAATGGCAGCGCGACGTACGAGGTCGCGCTGGCCTCCGAGCCGACCGCGGACGTGACCGTGACGGTGAGCGTGCCGTCGAACACGGACGTGTCGGTGTATGAAACGACGCTGACCTTCACGACGGAGAATTGGGACGAGCCGCAGCAGATCGAACTGAGCGCGGACGACGACGCGGACGCGGTGGCCGACGACAAGGTGACCATCGGCCATTCGGCCGGGGGGGGAGACTACGCCGGCGAGTCGGCGAGCGTCGAAGTGACCATCCTGGAGAACGACACGCCGGCCCTGGCGATTGCCGACCGGAGCGCCTCGGAGTCCGCCGGCACGATCGGGTTCTCAGTAACGCTGAGTATCGAGAGCAGCGAGCAGGTGACGGTCGACTACGTCACGTCGAACGGGACCGGCGCCGGGGAGGCGACCGCGGGTGAGGATTACACAGCCAAACGTGCGACCCTGAACTTCCCGGCCAACAGCACGGACGCGCAGACGATCAGTGTGGCAATCAGCGACGACGACGTGGACGAGGCGGACGAGGAGACGTTCACGGTGACGCTGGGCAATGCCCGGAACGCGGACATCGCCACGGCTGCGGCGACGGGAACGATCATCGACGACGACGAGCGGGGGGTGAGGGTTACGCCGGAAACGCTGGACGTGACCGAGAACGGCAGCGCGACCTACGAGGTGGCGCTGGACTCGGAGCCGGCCGGTGAGGTGACCGTGACCGTGACGGTTCCGGCGAGCTCGGATCTGTCCGTGGACAGAACGTCCCTGACGTTCACCACGCAGAACTGGGACAGCCCGCGGGAGATCGAGGTGAGCGCGGCCGACGACGCGGATGGGGTGGCCGATGCCACGGTGACCATCGGCCATTCGGCCGATGGCGGGGACTACACCGGGCAGACAGCCGAGGTCGAGGTGACGATCCTGGAGAACGACACACCGGCCCTGTCGATCGGGGATACGCGTGCGGTTGAGGACGCGGGTGACATGGTGTTCATGGTGCGGCTGAGCATCGAGAGCAGCGATGAAGTGATGGTGAACTACGCCACGTCGGACGGGACGGCGGAGGCCGGCTCGGACTACACGGCGAGGGACGGGACGCTGACGTTCCCGGCCGGTAGCGCGACGCCGCGGACGATCCGCATCCCGATCACGAACGATACCGTGGATGAAGAGGAGGAGACGTTTGCGGTGACGCTGAGCAACGCGTCCAACGCGGCGCTGGCGGGCGGACAGGAGACGCTCGAGGCGACCGGGGCGATCCAGGACGACGACGCGCCCGGCGTGACGGTCTCCTTCGGGTCGGAGACCTACGCCGCGCAGGAGGGCGGCAGCCCGGCGGTCGTGAGGGTGGAACTGAGCGGAGATGCGGAGCGTGAGGTGGTGATACCGCTGGCGGTGAGCAACCAGGGCGATGCTACGGATGCCGACTACTCGGGGGTGCCGTCGAGCGTGACCTTCAGCGCGGGCGATCTGGAGCAGACCTTTACGGTCACGGCCGACGACGACAGGGTAGATGACGATGGGGAGACTGTCGGGTTGGCCTTCGATAATCTGCCGGACCGGGTCGCGGCGGGCAGCCGGGCCGAAACCGTCGTGACGCTGTACGACGACGACGAGCGGGGGGTGACGGTCACGCCGGGGGCGTTGGACGTGACCGAGGGTGGCAGCCGGACCTACGAGGTGGCGCTGGACTCGGAGCCGACCGGTGAGGTGACGGTGACCGTGACGGTTCCGGCGAACTCGGAGCTGTCGGTGGATAAGACGTCCCTGACCTTCACCACGGAGAGCTGGGAGGAGCCGCAGCAGATCGTGGTGAGCGCGGACGACGACGCGGATGCGGTGGCCGACGCGGTGATCACCATCGGTCATTCGGCCGGTGGGGGGGACTACAACGGGCAGACAGCCGAGGTCGAGGTGACCATCGTGGAGGACGACACGCCGACGCTGGCGATTGCCGACCGGAGCGCGGCCGAGTCCGCCGGTAGGATGGCGTTCACGGTGCGTCTGAGCATCGAGAGCAGCCGGACCGTAACGGTGGCCTACGCCACTTCGGACCTGTCTGACGATGCGCGGGCGGGCGGGACGGCGACGTCGGGCGAGGACTACACGTCGAGGGATGGAACGCTGACGTTCCCGGCCGGAAGCACGACGCCGCGGGCGATCCTCATCCCGATTATCGACGACGCGGTGGACGAGGCGGACGAGACGTTCGCGGTGACGCTGAGCGCGGCGTCCGGCGCGGCGCTGGCGGGCGGGCGGAATACCCTTTCGGCGAAGGGTACGATTATCGACGACGACGCGCCCGGGGTGACGGCCTCCTTCGGGCAGGAGACGTACACGGCGGAAGAGGGCGGGAGCGCGGCGACGGTCACGGTGCGCCTGGACAGGGCGCCGGAGCACGACGTGGCGATACCGCTGGCGGTGCGCAACGAGGGTGGCGCGGGCGACGCCGACTACGCGGGGGTGCCGTCGAGCCTGACCTTCGCCGCGGGCGAGCAGGAGAAGACCCTTACGGTCACGGCCACCGATGACAGGGTGGATGACGATGGGGAGAGCGTCGGGCTGGCCTTCGGGACGCTGCCGGACCCGGTCACGGCGGGCAGCCGGACCGCGACCGTCGTGACGCTGAAGGACAACGACGCCCGGGGCGTGGAAGCGAGCCCGGCGTCGCTGACCTTGACCGGGGGGTCGAGCGAGACGTACGGGGTGGTGCTGACTTCGGAGCCGACGGGTGAGGTGACGGTGACGATTGCATCGCATCCGGACCTGTCGTTCGACCGGACGTCGTTGAGGTTCACGGCGGAGAACTGGTTCAGGGCGCAGAAGGTGGCGGTGACGGCCGTCCGGGACGCGCAGGACGGGACGGCGACGATCGTCCACACGGCCGGCGGCGGGGATTACACCGGCGAGTCGGCAAGCGTGGAGGTGACGATTCCGGTAGACAACACGCGTGGCGTGACCGTGGTACCGACGCGGCTGGCGTTGACGGAAGGCAGCAGCGGGACCTACACGGTGGTTCTCGATACGAAGCCGACGGACGACGTGACCGTCTCGGTGGCGGCGCCGCGGGGCGCGGAGGTGTCCGTGGACAACACGGCGCTGACGTTCACCGGGTCCGACTGGAGCACGCCGCGGACGGTGGTCGTGAGCGCCGGCGCCGACGAAGACGCGGTGGCGGACGATCCGGTCACGCTGTCTCATACGGTGGCAGGCGGGAACTATGACGGCACGTCCGCGTCAGACGTCCTGGTCACCATTGCGGAGACCACCGTCCCCGAGCTGTCTGTCGCCGACAGCGAGGCGATGGAAGGCCGCGGCGCCATGTTGTTCCGGTTGCGTCTGAGCGTGGCGAGCAGCCGCAAGGTCACGGTGGATTGCCGCATTTCGGACGGGACTGCAAAGAGGGGCGAGGACTACGAGGCGGTGGACGAGACGCTCGAGCTCGATCCCGGAGAGGTGGAGAAAACGGTACGCGTGTCGATTCTGGATGACAATGCGGATGAAGCGAATGAGACCTTCACGATGATGTTGAGCAATGCGGTGAACGCCACGGTTGCGGATGGCGAGGCCACGGGCACGATCGTAGATAACGATCTGCCGCTGGTGAGCATCGGGGCGGACGCGGCGTCCGTGACGGAAGGCGGCACCGCGACGTTCACGCTCTCCCGGATGGGTGACGTGACGGTTTCGCTGGACGTGTCCGTGCGGGTGAGCCGGGAAGGCGCGTTTTTCCCGGGTGCGCCTCCGGCCGCAGTGACGTTCGAGGAGGGTTCGGCGGTGGCGATGCTTCCGGTGGGAACGGAAGACGACGACCTGGATGAGCCCGATGGCTCGGTGACCGTGGCGATTGCGGAAAGCGACGGCTATGCGCTGTCCGAACCCGCGAGTGCGACGGTGCGGGTTGCGGACGACGACGATGCTCCGGATATGATGATTGCCGACGCGCGCGCCGGCGAGGGCGACGGGGAGATGGCTTTCACCGTGACGCTGGGAACGGCCAGCGCCCGCGAGGTGACGGTGGATTGGGCGACGGAGGATCTGTCTGCCCTGCCTGCCGAGCACCTGTCTGCCGACGAGGCAGGCGGCTCGGCGCAGGCAGGCGTCCAGGCAGGCGCACGGGCAGGCGGCACGGCAAGCGCGGGCGAGGATTACGAAAGGATGAGCGGCACGCTGCGCTTCGAGGCCATGGAGGTGGAGAAGAGGATTCGGGTGATGGTCTTCGACGACGCGATGGACGAGCCGGATGAGACGTTTGCGGTGCGGCTGGGCCATGCGGTGAACGCGAGCGTGGCGGACGGCGAGGCCGCGGGCACGATCATCGACGACGATTTGCCGATGGCGACGGCTTGGCTCGCGCGGTTCGGACGGACCGTGGCGAGTCACGTTCTGGAAGCGGTTGACGAGCGGCTGGCCGGGGCGTCCGCGCACGGTTCTCATCTGACACTGGGCGGTCAACGGCTGAGCCCATCCGGCGCCTTGCAGGCACAGTCAGGTCCGGGGCGCCGTCCCGCCACCGATTCGCCGGCGCTGTTCGGCCCGGTGTGGGACGAACGGGCAGGGCGGACTTATGGCTACCGGGCCATGGGCCTGCGCGACTTTATGTTGAGAAGCTCCTTCCTTGTATCCCGGGAGACGCGGTGGACGGCCTGGGGACGGGGCGCGACAACGCGGTTCAGGGGAAAGGAGGCGGGTCTGTCCGTCAATGGCGGCGTTTTGACCGGCATGCTCGGCGTCGATTACGAACGAGGCCGGATGCTGGGCGGCATGGCCGTGGCGCACAGCGTGGGCGATGGCGAGTTTGAAGCGCCCGGAACGGCTTCAGGGTTCGAACCGGAAGGCGCGCTGACGAGTATTCATCCCTATCTGCGCGTTGCCATGCACGAGCGGCTGTCGGCCTGGGGCCTGCTGGGCTACGGGCGAGGCGACATGTCGCTGATTCAAGGCCCCGGCGCGCGCGGTATCGGGATGCGCATGGGCGCGGTGGGCATCCGCGGCGCCCTGCTGTCTCCGATGGGGGCGGGCGGCTTCGATCTCGTGCTGAGGTCCGACGCCTTTGTCGTGCGGACGCGGTCGGATGCCGTCGCCGATCAGCCGTCAGTGGAGGCGAAGGCAGGCCGGTTGCGCCTCGTGCTGGAAGGCGCGCACAACGTCGTGTTCGCCTCGGCCCGCGCATTGGCGCCTTCGCTGGAGGTGGGGTTGCGCCGCGACGGCGGCGATGCGGAGACGGGGACGGGTCTGGAGGTGGGCGGCGGTCTCCGGTACGCCGACCCGAACTGGGGCCTGGCGATCCAGACAAGCGCGCGGGGACTGCTCGTGCATCAGGACGGCGCCTATGAGGAATGGGGCGTGGGCGGATCGGTCAACCTGGATCCGGGCGCCAGGGACCGGGGCCTGTCGCTCAGGATGCGGTCGTCGTGGGGTAACGCGTCGAGCGGGGTGAGTCGCCTTTGGTCGCAGCGCGGCGCCGCGGGGCTGGCGGGTTCCCCCTATGGCAACTCGGCGGGTCTTTTCGACGCGGAGTTGGGTTATGGCATGGACGCGCCCGGGGGGCGCGGTCTTCTCAGGCCTTACGCCAGTGTCGCGCTGTCGGGCGGGCGCGGGCCGGCGTATCTCCTGGGCTGGCGCCTGAGCCTGGGGCGGTCCTTCAACGTCGACATGAAGGGCTACCGCCGCGAACGCGCCGAGGCCGCGCCCGTGCACGGGGTTATGCTGCGCGCTGCCGTGTACCGGTAGACCGCTGAGAGAGAGTCGCAGAAATTGCGACAAGTGGAGAAGCCCCGTGTTCCTGAGTGCCCGATGAGGAAGATGCACGCAGATTGTTCAGATTTCACGAGTGATTCGCGCCAGATGTCATCGGGGCCGTGGCGTTTCGGCTCTCTATCCTGAATCATTCATGAATTGTCACGGATAGCTGCTTTATTCGCGAATCAATCAACTCCACCCCGGCACAATGGCTTGTCGAGCGGTTGAGGAAGCGTGTGTGAAGGTGGGGCAGACATTCCTGTCTGCCCTTCACATTGTCCTTTTCCCGGAATCCAGGCAGAAGAAAGGCGTTCCGCTCGGCGTCTGTCCACGGTTCGGGGTGGCGCTTGTGCCACAGCTTACGCGCTTCCTGGAAGGCGAGGCGTTTGACCGCGTTGTCGATTGCCTATTTTTGACGAATTAAGGTTAGTGTAGGGGCGGTTCGCGAACCGCCCCTGCTTCTCCTTCCGGCCGCCCCGTCAACCCACCCCCGGGACGAACTCGTAGCTCCCCTGCCTCCGTCGCAAAACGTGCTTCTCGTTGCAAATTGCCACACCCCCTCTGTACCTCCCCCCGACTGTTGAGGCGTCATTCCTCTCATTTCTTCGCTCATACGGTCGCGGAGAATCCGCATGAGTTGAACCGCGTTACGCGTCTGTTTCGTCTTCATAATACACCTCCCGGGGAGAGCGAATTTCCAGGGGGAAATACTTTGACTTTCGACGTCGGACGTGCCATATTCCAGCGGAATTGGCCGATGAACCGATCGATGTTTCCGGAGACCGGAATCTATTTTGCCCTCCTGCGTCACGACGGTATGACACATACCGCGCGGCTGCCGTACCCGCGCTGAAACTATCGCATGCCATGCCGTATGGACCCGATAGAGCCGGAAATCTCACGCCCGCACGAAGCAGCCGCCCCCGAAGTAAAGAGGACGATTCCTGTCGTATGGGGAACTTCAACTTCCAACATTAGGAGATGATCGGATGAACAGGATTTTCTCGGGTTTTTCCCTGGCCTCGCTCCTCTGTCTCGGCCTGACCGCCTGCGGAGAAAGCGAGTTGGAGAAGCAGAAACGGGAATTCACCGAAAAGATAGAGGAGAGCAGTGCCCGCATTGACTCGCTCGAATACGAGGTGGGCAGTTCCCAGGCTCAGCTCGTCACTCTGAAGGCTCAACTCGACAGCCTCAGCAAGTTCGAGAAGCTCCTGCAAGAGAAAAACAAGCAACTCCACCTGGAGGTGAGGAAATACCGCGCCATAGCCGAGAAACGCCGGCGTCTGAACGTTGAGTTGGGGAGGGCGATCAGCCTGCTGCAGGAGGAGAAGGAGGCCGACGCAACGAAAATCGACCGGCTCATTATCGAATCGGACAGCCTCACCGCCGCCCTGCGCGAACAGAGAGACGTCACCATGCAGTTGTCACAGGAGTTGGACGAGGCCAATAAGGATGTCGAAAGAACGAAAGCGGAACTCGACCAGGCAAAAAGCGCGGTTCGCGTGGTGGTGGGCACGGAGAATCGTCTCAAGGAGGATGGGTTCCTGGAGACGGGCCGCCGGTTCTTCCGCAAAGGATACAAGCTGGTCCAGAAACCCGGACACGACGATTACAAGGTCAAAATCCTCTCCATCGGCGAGCCACTGGTCCTGAATCCGGCTCAGAAACTGAAGGAGTTGATCGGCCGTACGGGCAAGCTGAAAAAAGGACAGGACTATACGTTGGGCGTGAGCGGGGGCGCCACGTCCATCACCATTGTCAACGACATCCTGCGGGGAGAGGCGGTGCTGGTGGTGGTCGAATAACGCTTCTTTCGATGTCGCCCGGTTGTCCGGGTGGAGCCGGGAAGGCTCCATCAGGATATGGCAGATCCGTCCACCGTCCGGGGGGTACCGATTTCACCGCATACGACGCTTGCGGCCCACGCGCGCAGAACGAGAATTGAGGACGTGAACCGCGGAGCACGCCTCTCTGCCTGCGGAATGTCTCCGCGATCGTCCCCATCGAACGCGTCGGCGTCAGGTCCGGATGGGTCAGTTTCCCACTTCGGGAAATGAAACGACCACGCAGTTCCTCCAAAGGTTAAACCCTGTGCGGCAAGCGGGCGGCCGCCACGTCATCGGAACTCACCCACAACGTTCCGGAGTAACTCAGGATGCGGCTGCCGTAACTCCGGAAGCCTGCTGGCAGTTCCCGCAGGATCATGCTCCGATCGATGCAGCCCGTATATCGTCAAGCGCATCCGCACTGAAGACCCCGGCTTTGAACAGGTTCATGTATTCCTGCGAGACGCTCTGTCCGAAGATCATAGGATCGTCCGTATTGACAGTGACCTCGACACCGTGGTCGAACAACACGCGGATCGGGTGAGTCTCGAGGCTGGTCGTCGCGCCCAGCATGACGTTGCTCGTTGGGCAGATGTGCAGACGAATCCTGTTTTCCGCCAACCACGCCATGACTTCGGTAGATTCCGCAGCCGCAATACCGTGCTGTATTTCCGCCAACCCAAGCACGTCAGCGGTCTCCCTCACCCGTTCCGCTCCTGTAAATTCACCCACGTGTGCCTTCAATTTCATCCCGGCTGATTGCGCACGCGCGTAGAGCGCAATCACAGAGTCGAGAGAACACGCGTTCTCGTCCCCGTAAAGGTCGATGGACACGAACAGGCCCGAGTCGATTCCCGCGCGCGCCCCGTCCTCGACCTCCGTGTTGCCGATGGTCTCTCGTGCGATCCCCAGCTCCGGCCTCAGATCGATCCGGTCGCGATGGCGCTCCACCAGTTTCCGGATGAATGAAGCAAAGCCGGCAAAGCCGGCTTTGAAGTGGCCGGCCGAGCGCACGTCAAAGCTCATCTCCAGTCGCCGGACGCCATCTCGCGTCGCATCGGCCACGGCTGCCCCGGCTGTGAATTCAAAACCGGCCCGCGAGTTGACGTGGGGGTCTATGGCCCTGGAGGCGTAGTCCAGCATTCCTCGCAGCCCTCGCATTGGCGTGACCGGTCTATCCAGCGAGCGCCCCAGCCAACGCTCCACGTTCTCGATCCGCGTACCGAAGTACGCGTGACAGTGGCAGTCGGCCTTCGGTGCGCGCCGTACTGACGCAAGGTCCCCTGCCTCGAGGGCCTGAGCAAACGGAACGGTCATGTTTTTACCCTTGTCAGACCCCTGCGCTTCCGGAACAAGGAAGTGTTTCAAAGCAGCCCTCATTACTCCCCCCCGGAGAGTCGGCAAGCCAAGGGCGCCAGCCCGCAGGCGCGCCGGTGGGGGGAAATCAAACGCCGCCACTCCCCCCAAACCCGCAAAAAGCCCATAGGCCCCTGCATTGCGCATTTCGCCTGCCCGTCCCGGAAACTGCTGATCGAGTTGAGACGAGAAACGCGACGCACGCTTGCGAGAAAAAGGCTACCGGGTACTGCGCTTCCGGAACAAGGAAGTGTTTGAGAACTGTCTTGGTGTGCCGGAGGGTGTGCGAGACGTTGACGTCCCCCCCACCGCATCAGCCGTCGCCCGTCGGCTCGGCTTCTGCCTGCCTGTCCTGCCTGCCTGTTGCAGACAGGCGGACGCAGGCAGGCGACTCCCCCTCAAGGGGGGAGTGATTGGATCGGACCGTCAGGAAGACCGTCGATGGGCTGCAGGGCCGATTATCGAGCGTTCTCCAGTATCGTGACATAGGCGTCGTATAAATTCTGAATGTTCTCGACATAGTGTACGGGCTGGCCGCCACGGCAGAAGCCGTATCGCGCCCGCTTGTAGTAAGCCGGTCGGGAAAGCAGGCGCATCGCCTTTTCCACCTGGCCGAACCAGCGGTCGGGATCCCATCCCTTTTCCCGCGCCAATCGGCGGGCGTCGAGCAGATGGCCGTAGCCGACGTTGTAGGATGCCAGGGCGAAGCGAATCCTCGATTCCGTGGGGATTTCCAGATCGAAGCGCTCGATAAGCTGATGCATGTACTTTGTCCCCGCGTGGATGCTCTCCTCCGGATCCTGAAGGTTGGTGAATCCCAACTGGAACCCCGTATCCGGCATGATCTGCATCAGACCCTGGGCCCCGACCCAGCTGACGGCCTTGGGATCGAATTTCGATTCCTGGTACATCTGCGCAGTAATCAGACGCCAGTCCTGGCTGTACCGCAGGGCGTACTTTCTCGCCAGTTCGTCGTAGGACGACAACCGCCCGCTCAAATCGACCCGCGTTGAATCCTTGGCCCGGGCAATGCCGCGACGGTTCCGGAAATACCGCTTCTTCATCATGTTGAAAAACAGACCGCCTTTTTCCCGCTTTATATACTGGTTGAGCGATGCCAGCAAGGCCGGATTCTCCTTGCGCACGGCCCAGCCCAGCACCGCCGACTTGATGCTGAAGGCGGCCTTGAGCCGGCGGCCATAGGCGCGTTCCACGCCGAGCAGGTTGGAATCGGACAAGGTGACGTCATAGAGGCCCGACTCGACCCCGGCGAGAATATCCTCGGTCTCCAAGTTCTCGGGCAGCAGTACGATCTCGAGGCCTTCCAGGGAATCCTGAAACGCCGTCAGCGTCGTATAAAACGAAGAGCTGGCGCGCACGTGGACAGTCCGCCCGGCCAGGTCGCGCAGGCCGGCAATCGAATCTTCATCCGCACGCACCACGACCAACTCTTCCACCTCGTTATAGGGCTTGGTAAAAGCCGCCCGAACCTGCCTTTCAGGCGTTATGGTCATGGCCGCGGCGACGATGTCCCCCTTGCCTTCGTTCAGATGCGACAGCAGCTCGGCGTGGGTGTCCGCGATGACGATTTCGAGACGCAGGCCGTGCTCCGAGGCGAACTTTTTCATCAGCTCGTACTCGAACCCCACCTGCAGGCCCCGGTGAACGAAATAGGTCATCGCGTTGTTGCGCGTGATCATGCGCAAGCGGCCCCGTTCGATCAGCCCGGGCAGGTCGTCGGTGAACTCCTCCTGGCGCTGGCGCGTAAACTGACGGGCGAGAAGAAATTCATCCACTTTGGCCTTGAGCCGGGTATCGCCGGGCCGCATCATCAAGGCGATCGGGCGGTCCCTGGCCAGCACGAGCGGCGTCGCCAAACCGTCGTAATAGCCGGACAGGGCCTGCCACAGATGCGCGTCGGATACGGTCGCCTCGTATTGGCCGCCGGCGACTCCTTTCAGCAATCTCTCGATATTGAGCGTTTCCGGTGCGGTGTGGATGCGCAAAGACGGCACCTGTTGCCGAAGCTCGACCAGGGTCTGGTAGTACGAGCTGGACCGCCGCACGCTGATTTCCATGCCGGCGAGGTCGGCCACCGTCTCCGGCCGGTCGCCGCCCGACCTCGTGACCAGGTATTCGTCGACGTAGAGATAGGGGACTGAAAACGCCGCCTGCTTTTCGCGATCGGGCGTAATGGTCAGGCTGGCCGCGACCAGGTCGCCCTCGCCTTCCAGCAGCTTCCCCATCATCCGTGAAAAATCCGCGACCTCGACAAGCACGAGGTCGAGCTTGAGCGCCTCGGCAAGGTCGCGGGCGATATCGTAGTCGAGCGTCACCTGCTCCCCGTGCCGGGGCATATGGGAGATCGGCTCCAGGGGAACGATCACCCGCAGTGCGCCGCGCGACCGCAAGTGGGGAAGATCGCCGGTATACACGGGCGGCGGCGCAGGGGCCTGCCCCGGTTCGCTGCATTGCGCCAGAACGCACAGGGCAATCGGCCCTGCGGACGCTGCTATGTGGCGCACGGCGAAGTTATTGAGGAGCGCACGATATAGGGTTGACACTGTACCCCCGGGACCGGGTTTGAAGAGAAAGAGTTGCAGGAAGTTGCGACAAGCGGAGAAGCCCGTGTCCCTGAGTGCCCGATGAGGAAGATGCTCAGCTGATCGTTGGCGAAAGTTCTCACGGGTGTATCGAAGGGGCCGGGAAGGCCTGAGAGGTGAGCCTTGTCTCTCGACCTACCCCCTGCCCCCCTTCCTGAGAGGAAGGGGGAACCCTGATGGGTTGATGAACGGTTGGATTGGCTGAAGACGTTTCGATTGATGAAAAAATCCAGGCAAAATATCGTGATCGGTCAGCGTGTTGCGCTCGAGCTTATATAAGACAGTGTTTACGCAACGCCTCGTTCAACTCCCCCTTTCCTTGTGGGAGAGGGGGCCGGGGGGAGAGGTCCTTTTCGAGGAGCGAGATGCTCAGCTGATCGTTGGCGAGTGGTCTCGCGGGTGTATCGAAGGGCGCGGAAACGCCCGTCAGGTGAGTCTCCTCTCCCGATAAACCCATCGCCCTATCGGCCCGGGCGCTCGACACGAACGGAGTGACCAATGAGAGTATCATACACGATACGTCCCTGTAATACACGGTAATACAGGATACAAACGCGGAGTCTGTGTACTACTCGGTAAATTCAGCGTTCGAGTGACGAAAAAACGCCGGGCGGAAATATGAGGTGCTTCACACCTCGATGGGGGCCGGGCGGAATACCCGGGCCATCTGAGCCGCGTGCTCCGGATCACGATCCGCAACCCACGTCACGTCACCATCCCCACTCGGCCATCCTGTAGTAGCGGTCCACCACCGGCGCGAGCTCGGTGTTGACGGCAATCTCCGACGCCTCGTTGAACATCCCCTTCCAAAAGTGCAACATCCCGACCATGGCCTCCTGGTCCAGGAACCGGGTCTCGACGGCGGAGAAATCGATCTGCATCGCCATCCCCTTCAGCCCTTCCCGAGAGATGGACGCAACTTTCCTGCCGAGGTTCCACCCCCATTCCCCCATCGTCGGAATGGCATTGTGATAGGAGAGCACGTTCAGCCCGGCCGCCTCCATCGTCCGGCGCACGCATAGAAAGACCTCCCGCGCGTGAACGGGACTGGAGCTCTGCGTCACCACGACGCCATACTGCGACAGGTGGCGTTCGCAGATCCCGTAAAACTCCCTCGAGTAAAGCCTGGCGAGGTCGGGTCCCCTGGGATCCGGCAGATCGATCAGGATCACGTCGTAGAGCTCTGCCGACGATTCCAGGAATCGTCCCGCATCCTGGTTTCGAACCCGCACCCTCGCGTCGTTCAGCGCCCCTCCGTTCGCGTCCAGCAAGGCGGGATGCGTCTGGCCCAGCCGGGTGATCGCAGGGTCCAGATCCACGACCGTCAGGCGCCTCACGTCCGGATATTTCAGCACCTCCCGCGCCGCCAGCCCGTCTCCACCGCCCAGAACCAGCACCCGCTCACGCGAACCGGCCAGCTGCATTGCCGGGTGAACGAGGGGCTCGTGGTAGCGGGCTTCGTCATACGTGCTGAACTGAACGGCGCCGTTCAGGTAAAGCCAGTGATACCCCTTCCACTCCGTCATCACGATTCGCTGATGGGGCGTCTGCGCCTCGTATACGATCCGGTCCTTGTATCTGCTCTGCTCTCCGAACAACACGATCGGCCGAATCGCGACCGAGAGTGCCACCAGTCCGACGCCGACGCCCCAGAATCCGGCCATCAGGCGGACGGGCCGGCGAAGCAGCGACCGGTAACGCCACAGGAGCACGGACGCCACGAGGAAGTTCACCGCGCCGAGCGCCAGGGGCGTGTAGGTCAGCCCCAGCTTCGGCAGGGCCACGAAGGCGAACAGCAGGCCCCCCACCAGCGCGCCGTAGTAGTCCTTCTCCATCACCGACGCAATGTTCGTACGCAGCGCTTCGTAGGCCTCGTTCATCCGGGCCACGAGCGGAATCTCCACGCCGATCAGCATCCCGATCGCAGCCGCGTACAAATAGACGACGGCGCCGGCCTGGCCGATCAGCGCCGTTCCGAAATAGGCAGCCGCCGCGCAGGTGGCGCAGAACACGGACAGCGTGAATTCAATCGCGATGAATCGATCCAGCAGGTCCGTCTTCACGTGCCGGCTCAGGCGGCTTCCCAACCCCATCGAAAACAGCATCAGGGACATCACGAGCGTCCACTGGAGCGTCGTGTTGCCCAGAAGGTAGCTGGCCAGGGTCGAAAGCACGAACTCGGCCACGATTCCGGCCAGTCCCGTGGCGAACAGACAGGCCTTCAGAAGGTATCCGCGCCCCCACTTCCCGGTGCTTTCCGACGCCCGAACGCCTGGGGTCAGTGGCACTTGCACGTATATCCCCCATCCACGACCAGTTCCGTCCCGGTGATATATTTCGCTTCATCCGAGGCCAGAAAGAGCGAAGCATAGGCCACGTCCCACGCATCTCCCATCTTTCCGGTCGGACACTGGGCGTCTCGAATCTTGATCATCTCGTCCACGTCTCCATCCGAATAGAAGTCTGAAAGCATCTTGGCGACCAGCGGCGTGTTCATCAGACCCGGCAGGACCGTATTCGCGCGAATGTTCTGTTTCGCATACTGGATCGCGACGCTCTGCGTCAACTGTCTGATCGCCCCCTTCGTTGCCGCGTAGGAGATGTATGGCACGCCCAGCCACCGGATGCCCGCGATCGAAGAGATGTTCACGATGGCGCCACCCCCCTGCTTTTCCATGTGGGGAATCACGTGCTTACACGTCAGGAACATGCTCTTCAAATTCACGTCCACCACGCGTTCCCAGCTCTGTTCGCTCGTCTCGACCGGCCCTCCGACCTCCAGAATGCCCACGTTGTTGTGAAGGACGTCGATGCGACCGTAGACCTCCGAACAGCGACCCACAAAGGCCTTCACGTCGTCGGCGCTGGCGACGTCTGCCCGGTGCACCGTGCATTCTCCGCCCTCTCCGTCGATGATTCCTTTTGTCTCCTCGGCAGCTTCAAGGTTGATGTCCACGCCGAAGACCTTGGCCCCTTCGCGCGCAAAATGGACGGCGGTCGCCTTCCCGTTTCCCCATCCCGGCCCGATGGCCCCGGCGCCCGTCACAATCGCAACCTTGTCTTTCAGGCGGTCACCCATGCCCCATTCCTTTCTCTATACGAGTCTCAGCTCGACCGGTCCTGATCGAGCCATTGCCGCAATTCCGTCTTGAGAATCTTGCCATAGTTGTTCTTGGGAAGATGGTCCACGAAGAGATAGGCCCTCGGCCTCTTGAATCGCGCGATATGGTCGAGACAGAGGGTGTCCAGCTCCGTTTCGATCGACGGCTCACCCTCGCCCTTTACGACAAAGGCCACGACTTCCTCTCCCCACTCCTCGTGAGGTCGACCGATGACGGACACTTCCCTCACGCCATCGTGCAGCAGCAACACCTCTTCGACCTCGCGAGGATAGATATTCACCCCCCCGCTGATGATCAGATCGTTCGACCGGTCTTTGAGCGTCAGAAATCCGTCCTCGTCGAGAACGCCCAGATCTCCGGTGTGCAGCCGGCCGCCGCGTAACGACGTCGCCGTCGCCTCGGGGTTCTCCCAGTAGCCGTTCATCACCGAGTCTCCCCTCACCACCACTTCGCCGATCTCGCCGGCGGGCAAAGCCTGATCCGCTTCGTCCACCACGCCCACTTCAACGACGGTGTGCGCCACGCCCACCGATGCGAGACGCGCTTCATGGCGCGGGTGCGTCCTGTCGGCGTGCTGCGCCTTGGAAAGGACGGTGATCGTCATCGGGGTTTCACCCTGCCCATAGACCTGTGCGAGCTTGTTGCCGAAGACCGCCATCGCCCGCTTCAGGTCCGAGACGTACATGGGACCGCCGCCGTAGACGATCGTCCTCAGATTGCGGGTATCCGCATCGCCGCTGTCGGGGTGGTCGACCAGGCGCTTCACCATCGTGGGAGCGGCGAAAAAGGAGACCTCCCGATGACGCGGAATCAGGTCGAGGATCTCCGCCGGGTCGAACCTGCCGCTGGCCGGAATGACCTGTTTCGCCGCCGCCGCAACGTATATCGAATTGTAGAGTCCGGATCCGTGAGACATCGGGGCGGCGTGAAAGAGGCTGTGCCCCGGGGAAACCGCGTCCACATCCACAAAATAGCTCAGCGTCATGGCGAGCAGATTCCGGTGGCAAAGCGTCGCCCCTTTGGGCCGTCCCGTCGTCCCGCTCGTGTAGAAGAGCCAGGCCGGCGCCGTCGGGCTCACGCGCGACATCGGGACCGGATCCCCTCTGAGCAACGCCCCGTATTCCGGCGAGGCGACCGAGACCACCCGTTCAAGCGTGGGCAGACGATCGGAAAGCGGTCCGACCGTTGCCTCGAAACCCCGGGTTACGAAGCAGCACTTCGCGGCCGAGTTTTCCAGGATGTATTCGAACTCCCGCTCGTGGAGCTTCGCGTTGATCGGTACGACGCAGAGACCGGCGTGCCAGGCGCCGTAGATGACCTCCAGAATCTGCGGACAGTTCTGCATGACGATCGCAACCCGGTCCCCGGTCGCCAGCCGCAGCCGGTCCTTGAAACGTCCTCCCAACGTTGCCGTGCGACGCGCGAGCTCACGGTAGCTACAGTAATCGGTCTCCCCTACCGCAATCGCAGGATGGTCGCCGTGCGTATGTCCCGCCCTCGCCAGAAGCCCGGCCAGATTCATAGGCAACTCTCAATGCAGGAATGAGAAGGGGAAAATGCCCGTCTCCAAGGTCGAGAAAACACCGACTTTCGATCAACGAGAAGGCGCCCGCCACACCGACGGGCGCCACGAAAAGCGACCTGACGCGCAACGGCCGAAAGGCGAACCCCGTCTCCCGGCCCGTTTCCACGCGTTCCTATCTCGACGCAGGGAGACGGTTCCATCTCCGCGTCACGCTTCGCGTCGAGCCCTGCGCGACGGGCACGGCAACGCCGGCCGGATCACGCAAACGGGCTAGAGACACCACACAATCAGGAATGAGGCGCCGACGTAGGAGAAGGCTTCGATCAACCCGGCCCCCAGATGCGGCTTCTCCCGATTCGAGATCTCAGCCGACAGTCGGAGGCCCGGCAGCAGAACCTTGTCCGTCCCGATCCGCACGATCGGCAAGATGGTCAATCCCGCCAACACCTCTATCCCGAACCCCTGAAGGCTCAAACTCCAGGAGATGAAGTCGCCCGCCACGGCGTGCCCCACCACGTTGCCGATCCCGACCAAGGCACCCGCGAAGCCGACGCCGGCGGCCGTATTGTCCCGTTCGATCTCCGCGTGGAGGTCATAGGGCGTGATCCAGTCGTAGACGAGCCCGGCCAGAACGAGCACCGCCTGGCCCAGAAGCCAGAAGACGACCACGCTGGCGACGGTCCCCACCCACCCCACCAGAGAAACCCCGGAAACGGCCCCGAAGAGGACCAGCCCGGTCGCGACATAGGTCGCGCACAGGACCGCGCCGGTACCCGCATTCTTGTCACGAACAATCTCGTCGCGGATCGAAAACCCGTGTAAAATGAGGCGGTCGTTGATCAGCCGGGACAGATTCAGCAGAACGATGGAGAGCGGGCCGAAGATGAGGATGTCGGTCAGGTCCTCCTCCAACCCGTGGGAGGGACCTGATATCACGCCGCCAATGGCCAGGACAAGGCCCAGGAAGTATCCCACCAGGGCCAGGGCAAGGGCGGTATTGTCTCGCTCGACCAGTTCATCCTGAATCCGGTAGCTCGGTGTCGTCCAGTCATAGACCAGTTTCCCGACCCAAAAGAGGGCGAACGCGCAGACCAGATAGATGCCAGCTTCACCTAAGTCTTGCCAAATCATTTTCCAAATCCTCCTCGGCGGCTTCCAAAGCCTGTTCGGCCGCGACCGACCCGATGCTGCACGCGCTGCGAGAATGAACGGTTTCTGCGTGCAATCGCCCGTTTGCGGCGCTCGTAAAAGCCCGGCTTCCTCTGTTTCGTGACCGAACCCTGTGTCCCGAATTCACGATTCGGTCCATGGTAGGGTCGTCCCCGGCCCCTGTAATTCCGATAGTTATTATGGTCTCGCTGATAGATCGGCCGTCCCCCCGATCCCATCAGGTTCCGCATCATCGCGTACTGCCCGTAAAACACCCAGAAACCCCCGCCCCCCCAATACCCGTACCGCGGGTTCCCGGCGTAGTGATAACCGGCGGGGTGAGGCGTGTCGTTGACCCCCTTGTCCGACTTGGCCGCCAGGGCCATGCCGAGGAAAGGTTCATACTTCCTGTAGATCGATTCCTGGACCTCAACCCAATTCGAGACGCGCTCCCGGTTGCCCTGCAACACCTTGTAACGGTGGTAGTATTTCGGAAAAAAGCCTTCCTCTTCCCGCATGTCTTCCAGGACAATCGTGTATTCAGGCGCAGACGCAAGGCTCTTCCGCATGGCCTGAACGGGATCTGTGGGTCCGCCGCAGCTCGCCAGAGTAAGGAATCCCGCCAAGAGCGCCGGCACGAAAAGACCGGACCGTGGACGCGTCGACTCGCTCATCTGCGTGCCTTCCGTTGAAGGTTGAGATTCGTTTCCACACGACAAAGATACGCTCCCCCGCGATCCAAGGCAAGGCGCTTGCAAACCTTGCCACCGCTCCGCTATATTGGGACCTGTTTCCGACGTGGAGCCGGAGTCTGAATCCGAGATCACACTGAAAGGAGTTTCTTCGATGCGCCTTATCATAATCGGCTGCGAGTACGTGGGGAAGTCCACGCTGATTCAGGCATTGATGAAATGGGGCCCCGGGCACGGGTTTCCCCTTCATCTCGACGACCACTTCTCGATCCCGGACACGCAGACGCTCCTGGAAAAAAGCGATCAGGAAGTCCAGATGAATTTCTCCCAGACGATGAAGGAACGCTTCCAGCGCTTCCAGATCGCCTACCACCTGATCCTCCTCAATAAAATGGAACACATGATCCTGGGCGGATTTCACATCGAGGAGGCCATCTACGGCCCTCGCTACTACTATCCCGACATGCACAGACCCCCGGAGCTGCCCCGGATGTATGAGCTCGAAATGCCGGACGACACGATTCTGCTCCACCTCACCGCCAGCCCCGACGTCATAGAAAGGAGGATGCGCGAGGCGCCGCACCCCTATCCGCTCGTCTCCGCTGGCGATATCCAGCCCGTTCTGGATCAGTTTCAACAGGAATACGTCTCCAGCTGGATCCAGCGCAAATTCGATCTGGATACCTCCAACCTCGCGCCCGGAGACCTCCTGCAGACCTTCCTGGACGCCTGCGATCCGTACCTGAACGCCCGGGATCTGCTGATCAAGATGAACAGACAGTGACGACGGCGGGGAATCCGGGACTCGAGGGGCCACGCCAGGTTCGTACCGCCGTAAACGATCGTGATGAAACCAACGATCCGTGAGGGCTTGTTCCGGGCTTGGCCGTCCCCTTGCTTCCCCGCGCCAAATTGCGTACTTTCACCCTCTGAAAGTCGGCGCTGGAGCGTTTTCCAACGTAAGGGAACAACCGCTATGGATCTCAGAAGACAGCCACCCCGCAGACCCTCCAACAGGAAGATCGCCGGCATCGTCGGCCTCGCCCGGATGGCCGACAAGGCGCGTGCCTGCAACGAAGAAACCCTCGGCGATTTCGTCTATGGAGAAAACTCCTCTCTGGACAAAATCTGCCTGGACTTCCTCGGCATCACGGCCGACGACTTTGCGGACGCGGCAGACCGATATGACGATGAAAACCTTGCGAGGTGGGTGCTCGCGTCTGCCGGCAAGACAGAGGCGGAAGTCGCGGCCTTCAATCGCGACCAGCTGTCGCGGGAACCGGAAGATGAGGCTGGAAAGAGGCGTCTGAAGGACCGCATCTCCCGTTACGCACCGGGACGCAGCGACATCGAAACCGTCTTCGAATCGATCGACCTGGATGACTGCGGGTCGTTCCGGGACGTCGACCTTTCGCACCGCGCGCCCCGCTCGCCCTTCTGCCGGGACGTGGCGGGGATCTACGGCGCCGCCCGCATGTCGGACAAGGCCCGTGCCTCCAAGGCGAACCGGCTCGGGGACTACCTCTACAATTGTCCGATCGACCAGGCCGTCCTGGATTTCCTCGGCTTTTCGTCCGACGCGTTTCGAGCGGCCGCCTGTCAGCATCTCAACGACCTGGAGCTCGGCGCGTGGGTCCTCGAAGAGACGGTCAGGGCCCGAAACGAAATCCCCGCCTTCAACGCCCGTTTGAGACGGGCGGGACCGGACACGGAGGAGAAGCGGGAGAGCTTCAGGAAGGCTGTCGAAGAGATCGCGCCCGGTCGTGCGGACATCACGGCCCATTTTGACCGGCTGGACCTTGACGACGAGCACAGCTTCGGCGCGGTCGACCTGTCGAGACACCCGCCTCGAAGCCCCTACGACACCTCCGTGGGTGGAATCGCCGGCCTCGCCAGGGCGATCGACAAGGGCCGGGCCAACCTCTCCGATACGCTTGGGGAATACTGGTACGGCCGAGATTCTCTCATCGACAGAGGCATCATGAAATTTCTCGGCGTCACGGTCGAGGCCTTCGACGGGATATTGAGAAACAGCGCGACCGACGCCGACGTCCTCGGACGGATCGGCGGCGGCAAGTCCGGATCCGAGATCTCCGATTTCAACGACACCCTCACGGGGCTGGGACCCAAAGGGGAAAAGGGATGGGCCTGGTTCCGAAACGAGATCGCGCAGTTGGACCCGGCTCGCACCGACTGTGCGACCTACTTCGAATTGATGCAGTTGAGCGACCAGATCACATTCGCAAGGATGAGGGCGGGTGTCTGAACCTTTTTTATTAATTATTCAGGTTAAAGAGAGCACGATACGCCCCTGCAATACCGGAAATGATGTCACCTGTTTGCCGCTTCCGGCGATAAATCGAAAACGCCGAGAGAGAACGTGATGCCCGATGTCGAGCAGTTGCCTCACCTGCTGAAGCTCCTCGATGACGACTCCGAGACCGTCAGCGAAAGCGTGACGGAGGCCCTGGCCGCGTTCGGTCCCGGTCTGGAGCCCGCGCTGTCGAGGCTGGATGAGCCGCCCGGCGAGCGCGCGTTGAAGCTTATTCGAGAGCGGTTGAAGCGGCGCGAGGCGCAGTCTGTCGGTACGCCCGTCGGACCGGTTTGTACGGAAGCCCTGTTCGAGCCCGGTCAGCTGGTCAGACACAGACGATACGGATACCGAGGCGTCGTCGTGGCGTTGGACCCCACCTGCCGGGCGGGGGAGGACTGGTACCGGGCCAACCGGACCCAGCCCGAACGCCGCCAGCCCTGGTATCACGTCCTGGTCCACGGTTCCGCGCAGGTGACCTACGCCGCGCAGAACAGCCTGCTGGAAGACGACTCCGAGGACGAGGTGTCTCATCCGTTCGTGTCCCACTTCTTTTCCCGGTTCCGGAATGGATGCTACGTCAGGAACGACAGGCCCTGGCCGGGATGATCGGACGCCCGGCTTCCGGCCTCCCCGCCCCGCCATTTCGTCTGCCTGTCATACCCCTTCTATGACTCGAAAGAAACGCTCGACCATGTCCGTGACGCGATCTCTCTTCCTCTTCTCCATTGCTTCCGTCCTGTTTTTCACGTCCCCGGGTTCCGCGGGCTACAGGCAGGTTCACCCGCCGGACCCCGCCGACCCGATGGCCGTCCACGTCTACGAGCTCGACAACGGCCTCACGGTCTACTTGACGGAAAACCCCGAAACGCCTCGATTCCATGCCGAGATCGCGGTGCGTGCCGGGAGCAAGCACGACCCGGCGGAATCTACCGGGCTCGCACACTACCTGGAGCATATGCTGTTCAAGGGGTCGAGGAAGATCGGGACGTCGAACTACGAGAAGGAAAAACCCCATCTCGACAGGATTCTGGAGCTGTATGAAGCGCACTTCAACGAAGCGGATCCCGAGAAAAGAAAGGCGATTTACGAGCGGATCAACGAGGAATCCCAGCTTGCGTCGCCCTACGTCATACCCAACGAGCTCGACAGACTCTACAAGGCCATGGGAGGGACCGGGCTGAACGCGCACACCTGGCACGAAGAGACCGTCTACAGGGTGAGCCTCCCCGCGAACCGCCTCACCCAATGGGCGACGATCGAAGCCGAGCGTTTCCACAACCCGGTCTTCCGGCTCTTTCAGCTCGAACTCGAAGTCGTCTATGAAGAGAAGAACCGCACCCTGGACAACAAGGACAGAATCATCGGCTACGCGGTGAATCAGCAGCTCTACGAAAAACATCCCTACGGACGGCAAACAACGATCGGCAACGTTGAACACCTGAAAAATCCTTCCCTGAAAAACGTCTACGACTACTACCGCACGTATTACGTTCCGAACAACATGGCCATCCTCGTGTCGGGGAATATCGACATCGATGAAACCATCCAAACCATAGACAAACACTTTTCCGTTTGGGAACGCCGAGCGCTTCCCGAGCCGAGGGAGTGGCGGGAAGCGCCTCTGAGCAAACCGAAACGCGTCACGGTCAAGTATCAGGGCGAGGAATACGTCCTCCTGGCCTTTCGAACCGCTCGGACAAACCACGACCACGCCGACGCCCTGAAACTTCTGGACATGATTCTGGACAACAGGACGGCAGGGCTGATCAACCTGAATCTCAACCAGCGCCAGAGCGTCCGTCAGGCCGGCGCCTACCCCCACTTGCTCAACGACTACGGCGCGCAGTACCTCTACGGGATCCCGAAAAAGGGTCAATCTCTAGACGAGGTGGAATCGCTGTTGCTGGAACAGCTGGACCTCATCAAACAGGGCGCGTTCCAGGATTGGATCCTGCCGGCCATCGTGACAGACTTCAAAAAGACCCGGAAGTCCCAGCTCGAATCGAACCGCGGGCGGATCCGGTTGATGCGCTCGGCCTTCCTCGAGTTCAAGGACTGGAGCCGCAACGTAAATGAAATTGCCCGAATGGAAAGGCTGACAAAGCGGGACGTCGTGAGGGTGGCACGAACCTATTTCGGCGATGGCTACGTGGCAGGCTACAGGGTGGATGACGTGCCGGAGATCCCCAAGATCGAGAAGCCGGAGATAGACAAGATCGAGATCGACGGGACCCGGCAATCGGAGTTTGCCCGGACGGTCCTGGCCATGCCCCACGACGAAATCGAACCCGTGTTTGTCGATCCGGAGAAGGACTACACGATCTTCGACTATCACGAAGGCGTGAAGCTCTATTACGGCAAAAACCCGATCAACGATCTCTTTTCCTTGAAGATCTCGATCGATTTCGGAACGGATCAAGACAACAGGATCGGCATGGCCACCCAGCTGATGGACAAGGCGGGAACGGAAACGTTCGAACCGGAAGCCTTGAAGAAGGAGTGGTACAAGCTCGGTACCGATTTCAGCATCGGAGCGGGAGACAACGAGACCCACATCGGCATTTCAGGGATCGATGAAAATTTCGGACCTTCCCTGGCGCTTCTGATGGCGTTTGTCAAGCGTCCCGAAACGAATGGCGAGACGTTGGACGAACTCGTGAAAATCGTTCTGGCCAAACGAGAGGACGCCAAGAAAGATCATCGAAGCATCCGATCGGCGCTGGTCGCGTTCAACCGCTACGGCAAGGACTCCGCCTTCCTCCGTGAGCTGTCCGACGAAGCCCTCCGGGCGCTGACGGTCGATGAGCTCCTGGGAATCGTCAAAGGTCTCCTTCGCTACAAACACACGATAAGCTACACAGGCGCATCCTCTCTGGAGGAAGTGGTCTCCATTCTGAAAGAACATCACGTCGTTTCCGGCCCGCTCCGGGATGCGCCGCCCTATCGCTTCCTCAAGGCCAGAGCCACGGAAGGAGATGAGATCCTCTTCTTCCACAAAGACATGGCGCAAGCTCACCTGCGTATCGAATTCGGAAACGAAACATACGACGAATCGAACCTCCCGGCCGTCCAGCTCTACAACACCTACTTTGCGGGCGGAATGGGCGGTATCGTCTTTCAGGAGCTGCGAGAGGCGCGGGCGCTGGCCTACTCGGCCGGAGCGAGATACTTTACGGGCGAGCGACAGGGCGACCAGAACATCATGGCCGCAGGCATCGGCTGCCAGCCCGACAAGGCCGCGGAAGCCCTCGAGGCGCTCCAAGACCTTCTGGACAACCTTCCGGTCGAGCCGGAACGTTTCGACCAGGCCAGGCAGTCCGTGATCAATCGCTACCGGACCGCCAAGCTCGGCTTCCGGCAGATCCTTGGGTCCGTACGGGCCTGGGAGAAGCTCGGCGTCCCCGTCGACCCGAGAAAGGATCGATTCGAGCGCGTTCTGGACGCGGAGATCGACCTGATGCTGGCGTTCCACGAAGCACACCTGAAATCCCGGCCGAAGCTCATCTCCGTCGTCGGGGATCGAGCGCGAATCAACGCAGAGGCGCTCCGGAAACTGGGCAGATGGGTCGAGGTCGGCCTTGAAGACATCTTCGCCCACTGAAGACAACGTTTTCACAACGACGCAAGTGACGCTCATTCTTGGCTTTATGACCGAACGAGTCGCGTAATCTCCGGGCAGAAAACCTACGTCATCTTGGACGGCCTCAACCAAAGCAACTTAGCCCGAATAATTCATAAATTTGCTGAAAATCTTCATAATTTTATGTGGAACAATCAGTGATCCAATTTGAGCTGAAAAACTTTGTTTTGGTGCAATACTGGAAAGCCCGGGATTTACGCAGATTGTTCAGATTTCACGAGTGATTCGGGCCAGATGCCATCGCGGCCGTGGCGTTTCGGCTCTCTGCACACCCAAACAGCGCCGGGCGCCGACGCGAACCGGGAGAGAAGAGATGGCTCGAAAAAAGGCAAAATTCGTGGTCGGGTTCGGGATCATCGTGACCTGTCTGCTTTACATGGTCGTTTCCGGATTCCGGGAAACGGCCATGTACTACTTCACCGTGACCGAGCTGGAGGCCAAGGCATCTCAATTTCTCGGCAAGCGGGTGAAGCTGGCGGGCAGGGTCGTCCCCGGATCCATAGAGACCGACCGCGAAACACTCGCCGTCTCCTTTCGCATCTGGGAACCCCTGGAGGATGGGACAGAGGCCTTCTCCGACCCGATCGCCATCCGCTATAAAGGCGTCGTGCCCGACACGTTCCAGGACGGTTCGGACGTCGTCGTCCAAGGCCATCCCCAAACGACCGGCCTCTTCCAGGCCGAGACACTGCTCGCAAAATGTCCTTCCAAGTACGAAGGCAAGAGTTACGAAGCGTTGAAACAGACCCGTCGATAGACGCGGCCCACGTGCCACCGTCGTCGATCCTGAATCGTCCGCGCAGCAAGTCGGGACCTCCATGGGAACAGAGATACCGGACCTCGGCAATTTCCTGATCTGGCTCGCCCTCTTCACCGCACTCTACGCCGCGATCGTCGCCGTCCTGGCGGCAAGGACGCGCCGGGCGGGCTTGGCGCGCAGCGCCGAGCACGCCGTCTACGCCTGCTTCGGTCTGACCGTTCTGGCCTGGGCGCTTCTCGAATACCTCCTGCTGACCGACCGGTTCGACGTCTCTTACGTCGCCACGAACTCCAGCCGCGACCTTCCCACACTCTACAAATTCACGGCGCTGTGGTCCGGGATGGAGGGCTCCATGCTCTTATGGGCCCTGGTCCTGTCGGGGTTCAGTTTCTTCGCCGTGCTCAAATCCCGGGCCTTCCGCGGACCCCTGGCCTCGTATGCCGCCGCCATATTGGCCGGCGTTCAGATCTTCTTCATCGGCGTCATCGCGATCTACGAGAATCCGTTCCGGTTGATCAGCGACGTCGAAGGGATCGCCGCCGGTTTCGCGCCGTTGGACGGAGAGGGCATGAATCCCCTGCTGATCCACCCGGCCATGGCCATACATCCCCCGATGCTCTACCACGGCTACGTCGGGTTCACCGTCCCGTTCGCCTTCGCGATGGCGGCCCTCATCAGCCGGCAGGTCAACGAAGAGTGGCTCCGCTCGATGCGGCGCTGGACGATCGTGCCCTGGTTCTTCCTCGGCACGGGACAGCTCCTCGGCGGAAAGTGGGCTTACGTGGTCCTCGGCTGGGGCGGCTACTGGGGCTGGGACCCCGTGGAGAACGCGGCGTTGCTGCCCTGGTTGACCGGAACCGCCTATCTGCACTCCGTGATGATCCAGGAGAAACGGGGGATGCTCAAGGTATGGAACATGTTCCTGATCATCCTGACCTTCACGCTGTGCATCTACGGGACCTTCCTGACCCGAAGTGGCGTCGTCTCCTCCGTGCACGCTTTCGCACGTTCGCCCATCGGTCCGGCCTTCTCCGGATTCGTCGTGGCCATCCTTCTCTTCTCGGCCTATTTCCTCCTGAGTCGCCTGGACCTGCTCAAGAGCCCGAACGAGTACGAATCCCCCGTCTCCAGGGAGGGCGGATTTCTGCTGAACAACCTGCTCTTCCTCACGGCCGCCTTTGCCGTCTTCTGGGGCACGATGTTTCCCGTGATCTCGGAGGCGGTGACCGGATCCAAGATTACGGTGGGCCCGCCCTTCTTCAACGCGGTCATGGTCCCGGTCGGCCTCCTGCTCCTCTTCCTGATGGGCATAGGACCCCTTCTGGCCTGGCGCAAGACCTCGGGTCGAAGCCTGAGAAGGCACTTCACCGTTCCCACCCTCTTCGGGCTGCTCTGCGGCCTCTTCTGCTGGATCCTGGGCATACGCGACGCCTATGCCCTCCTCTCGTTCGCCCTCTGCGGTTTCGTCGTCACGACGATCGCCGCCGAGTTTCACAGGGGCGCACGGGCACGGGGGAGCAGGGCTGGAGAGCTCTTTCCGACGGCCATCGCGAACCTGATCGCCAGGAACAAACGTCGTTATGGCGGATACCTGATCCACTTCGGCGTCGTCCTCGTCTTCATCGGGTTCACGGGCAACGCCTTCAACAAGGAGACGGAGGCCGGCCTGAAGTATGGGGAGTCTCTCGACGTCGGCAACTATCGACTCGTCTACGAAGGCTTTACCGAAACCATCAACCCGCTCAACATCGTGCTCTCGACACAGCTGGGCGTCTACCGCGACGGCACGCGCCTGGGTACGATGTGGCCGGAGCGGCACACCTACCACAGCCGGAGGAATCAGCCGCGCACAACTGAAGTCGCGATTCGGTCCGACCTCAGGGAGGACCTCTACGTCCTCTTTGAAGGCCTGAACGAAACCGAGGACGCCTTCTTCCGTGCCTACGTGAACCCGCTTGTCGTATGGGTCTGGATCGGGGCCTGGGTCATCACGCTTGGAACGATCGTCACCATGTGGCCGGACAAACGCGAGAAGCGGCTCCGCAGACGCGTGACCCAGGCGCTCGGCGAGCTGAGAAGGGACGTTGCCGTATGAACCGGGGCGTCTGCATCTTCCTGCTGGGTCTCTGCCCTCTTCTTCCCATACCGGCGCACGCCGGGGTGACCCAGGCTCGGGTGAAGGAGGTCGCCAGGGAGCTCGCCTGTCTCTGCGGGGACTGCGCGCGCCGACCGCTCGACGAGTGCGTCTGCGGGTGGGCCGACGAGAACCGCCGGCGCATCTCCGACGCCCTCGAAGCCGGCCAGGACAAGGATGCCGTGGTGGCCGAGTTCATCCGAGAGTTCGGACACGAAGTCCTGTCCGCTCCGCCCACGGAAGGGTTCCACCTCACCGCCTGGGTGATGCCCGTCGTCGCATTGATCGCTGGAGGCTTCGTGGTCCGGTCGGTCGCCCTGAAGGGGTACAGGAGCCGAGGCAAACCGGGAGCTCAGCCACCAGGCGGCGTGGACGATGCGTCCTACCGTGAGAGGCTCGATGCTGAGCTGAGGAAGTTCGACGCGTGATTGAGCTCACCTACATCCTGCTGACGACGGCCGTGCTCCTTTTCGTCATTCGGCCGTTCTTCGCCCCCGGCGGCCGGATCCGGGAACTCTCCCGGAGAGAGACGCGACGCCGGAGCATGTTGGAGGACCGGGAGCGGGTCTACACCGCCATCCAGGAGCTCGACTTCGACTATCGGATGGGGAAGGTCGAAGAAGCGGACTATCGGCAGACGCGCACCCGCTACGAAAAGTACGCCATCACGCTGCTCAAGGCCCTCGACAAATCGAGCAGCCGGACCGAAACGATCGCAGGACGGATTGAGGCGGAAGTCTCGGCCCTTCGAAAGAAGAGATCGAGCCGCACCTGTCCGGATTGCGACGCCACCCTGCCCGCCGATGCCCGATTCTGTCCCGGCTGCGGCGTCTCCGTCAGCCGGAGTTGACGTCTCGTGGCGCCCGAACCGAACCCCCTCGCCAACGTTGGCCTGCTCGCCGTGGCTTTACTCCTTCCGCTCCTTCTTTCCCCGCGTGCCCAGGCCGGCCTGATCCAAGGCCGGGTCGTCAACCGCACGTTGTCCGAGCCCGCAGACAACTGCGTGGTCACCCTGCTTCGTCACGGCCAGAGCGATGTGGAGGTGGGCAGAGATACGACAGACCTTGAAGGTCGTTTTGCCTTCGAAATCGGCCCGGACGAGAAAGGGAAACCGTATTTTCTGTGGGCTGCCTATTCCGGTGTGGAATATTTCCACGCAGAGGTTGCGCGCGATCAGGGTCCGCACGAGATCGCCGTCTATGACACCACACGGTCTGAAACGGCGCTCAGGATCCTCTCCCACCACATCGTGATCGACGCTCAGGCAGACAGCGTGACTCAGCTTCTCATCGCTCTGAACAACGGGGACCGCACCTATCTCACGGGAGAAGAACGCGGTCACGGGCTCGAGGTCCCGCTTCCGGAAGGCGTGACCCGCGTCGAGGAAGGACCTCGACGCCTCCACCTCCACGGTGACATCCTCGTCGATCCGAACCCGGTGAAGCCCGGTCTTCGACGACTCGTCTTCGCCTTCCGGATGCCCGATTCCGGAAGGCTCCTTCAGGAAGTCAGATATCCCACGGAGTCTATCGTCGTTTTAATCGCTCCGACAGACGCGCAAGCGCATGCCCCGCGCCTGAGGGCCTCGGGCGACGTCACCCTCGGGCAGCGCCGATTCCTGAGATTTTCCGGCGAGAAGCTGAAGCCCGGAGACACGATCGACGTCCGTCTGGACAGGCGCTCCTTCTTCGAATGGCTTTCAGGGCGGAACCCCGCGTGGGCGTTCGGCGGACTTGCCCTGGTCCTCCTTTTCTTCTACTTCCGCCCTCGCAGAGGGCTCGAATCGAAAGCGGCGTCCCCGGCCCTGCCCGCCGGTCAGGAAGAGATCCGACGCCGGAGGGCCGCCATACTCGAACAGATCGCCGACCTGGACGACCGCCGCGAGGCAGGAGAGGTCTCGGAGCCGGACTACGAAGCGAGGCGGAAGACCCTGATGGCGGAAGGGACCCTACTCACGGAATCACTCGACTCGGACGATGAGGCCTAGCCCCGTCGTGGACGCGCAACCCGCGGTCCGGCTCAGTCGAGTCGCCAAGCGTTTCGGACACGTCTCGGCGCTGGCCGGGATAGATTTGAGCCTCCGCGCAGGCACGTCGCTCGCCCTCTTCGGTCCGAACGGGGCTGGAAAGACGACGTTGCTGCACCTGATGGCGACGCTGAGCAAGCCCAGCAGCGGCCGGGTCTGGATCCACGGAATCGACGCCCGGCGCGAGCCGGAGCGGGTGCGTTTCCGCATCGGCGCGGTCTTCCATCAGACGCTGCTCTACGACGACTTGACCGCACGGGAAAACTTGCTGTTCTATGGTCGAATGTATGATCTCAAGGCGTTGCGCCACCGCGTGGCGTCAGCGTTGTCGGAGGTCGGCCTCAGCGGCCGCGAGGACAACAAGGTGAGAGAATTTTCCCGAGGCATGAAGCAGCGCCTCGCCATCGCCCGGGCGACGCTCCACACGCCTTCGATCCTTCTCCTCGACGAGCCCTTCACCGGCCTGGATGACGCGGCCGGAGAGATCCTCGCCGACATGCTCACGCGGTGGCGCGAAGAGGCTCGGACGATATGCTTTGCCACCCATAACCTGGAAGACGCCCTCTCGCTGTCCGACCGCTTCCTCATCCTGAATCGAGGTCGAATCGCCGTTCAGGGCGAAGCCGAAGGTCTGGAACCGGAGAACCTCAAGACGTTCTACAACGAAGCCATTGAAGAAGACCTGCGAAAGCGGTGACGAACCCCGCGAGGACGTGAGACCGATGCCGCTGTTTATGCGTCAGCTGACAGCCATCCTCTGGAAAGACCTGAAAACCGAGGCCAGAACCAAGGAGCGGTTCAGCGCCATGTGTTTCTTCTCGATCCTCATGCTCCTCGTCTTCAACTTTGCGTTCCGTCCCGGCTCTGAAGAGATTCGGTCCGCCGCCCCGGGCATCTTCTGGGCGACGGTCACGTTTGCCGGACTGCTCGGCTTGAACCGCTCCTTTATCCTCGAGCGGGAGAACGACGCGCTCCTGGGATTGCTCCTGACGCCGTCGGACCGGGCCACCATCTATCTGGGCAAGGCCGCGGCCAACTTCCTCACGATGGTGGCGGTGGAAGTCATCATCCTTCCTCTCTTTGCCGTATTCCTGAACGTTCCGATCTGGGACCACCTGCTCCGCCTGCTGCCGTCGCTCTTCGTCGGAACCTTGGGGTTCACGGCGGTCGGGACGCTTTTCTCGGCCATGTCGATCCACACCCGTATGCGGGAGGTCTTTCTTCCGATGCTCACCCTCCCGATCCTGGTTCCAGTCCTCCTCGCCGCCGTTGAGACGTTCGGCGCAGCCCTCGACGGGGAACCCCTGTCCGGCGTGAGCCACTGGTTCAAGCTCGGAGCGAGCTTCTCGATCATCTTCTTGGTCGCATCCCTCCTCCTGTTCGATCACGTGGTGGAAGAATGAACGCGCACGTCCACAACCGTCTCTATCGGCTCGCCTTCGCCCTCGGCATCCTGGCCCTGCTCGGAATGCTCATCGCTCCGTTCATGGCGCTCGTCTATGCGGATATCGAAAAGGAGATGGAGCTCGCCCAGAAAATTTTCTATTTCCACGTGCCATCGGCCTTTGCGATGTATGCAGGCTTTTTCCTCGTCTTCCTGTTCAGTCTCCTCTACCTCTGGCGAAAAGAGCCGCTGTGGGACATCTGGGCCTCCTGTTCGGCCGAAGTCGGTCTCTTGTTCTGCAGTATGGTCCTCTTGTCCGGGTCGCTGTGGGCCAAGCCAATCTGGGGTGCGTGGTGGGTCTGGGACCCTCAGCTCACGCTCGTGCTCGTTCTCTGGCTGATCTTCGTTGCCTACCTGATGCTCCGGAGCTACACCGAAGATCCTTCGCGGAGCGCCAAATTCAGGGCCGTGCTCGGCATCATCGGATTCCTGGACGCTCCGCTCATCCATTTTTCCGTGGAACTCTGGCGGGGGCACCACCCGAAGATCATCCGCGCCGAAGAGATCGCCCTGCCGAGCGACATGCTTCACGCCTGGCTTTTCTGTTCGATCACGTTCATCGCGCTCTTCGGCGCCATCCTCACGAAACGCGTCTCCGTCGAGCGCGCGCGTCGTGAACTCGCATCCCTCAAGACCGAAATTCTGGACCTGGGAGCTTTATCTGCTTAGACTTTACCTGGAGCAGACAATGAACTACCTCGAATACATGGCAGCTGCCTATGCCCTCATTTGGGCGGCGATTCTGGTCTATTTCATTCTGATCTCCCGTAAGGAACGGGAAATCTGGAACGAGATCGGCGCCCTCCGTGAAGCGCTCGATCGTCATCGCGCGAACGACCCGCCGTAGAAAACAAGCCATCCGGAACTCGTTCCCGGCGGTCGGCGCCGTGCCGGCTTGCGTCAACGCGATTCGTCACGCTGCATGCGATACGTCGGCCGTTCCCATTTTCATCTGACCGAACATGGCCATTAAGGGCGCCAAAAGGATCCTCGCGCTGAAGCATCGGAAGGCGCGGAACAAGGAACGGCGGTTCCTGATCGAGGGCATCCGGCTCGCGGAAGAAGCCCTCGGGTCGGGGGCTGGCGTGGATCAGATGCTGTTTTGCCGGGAGATGCTCGGCGAAGACGAACGTCTGACGAATCTCTTTCGCGAGGCGAGGGCGCGAAAGATTCCGGTTCAGCAGACGGATCGCCGAGCCATGAGGGGGATGGGCGAGAACCAGAGTCTCGAGGGCGTCCTCGGCGTGCTGCCGATGCCCTCCTGGGACCGGGCCCACGCGCTGGCGTCCAACCGGCCCTTCCTCCTCCTGGACCGCATTCGAGATCCGGGGAATCTGGGCCTGATGCTCCGCACTGCCGAAGCGGCCGGGGTCGGGGCCCTCTTTTTGTCTCGGGAAAGCGTTGAGCTGTTCAATTCCAAGGTCGTGCGTGCCTCCAAGGGATCGATCTTCCGTCTGCCCGTCTTCACGGACGAAGATCTGATCTCCCTCATAAACGACCTTCGTTCCCGAAACGTGGCAGTTCTTTGTAGCCGGACAAGCGGTAAACCCTATTTCGAAATATCCGGGACGAAGCGGTTCGCGCTCGTGCTTGGAAATGAGACCGCCGGGGTAGGGCAGACGATCGCGGATGTCGCGGATGTCGCGGTAACGATCCCGACCTCCGATCAAGTCGATTCCCTGAACGTCGCCGTCGCGGCGGGCATCCTTCTGTTCCACCTGACGCAGAGAGAATCAAGTCTCGGGCCTTGAGCCCGCGGGGTTGCGAATGACGACAAATAGCGAAATCTACGACCTGATCATCGTAGGCGGGGGCCCGGCCGGCGCCACTGCGGCCCTCTATGCGAAACGCCGTGGCCTCAAGACCCTCCTTCTGGACAAATCGACATTTCCTCGCGACAAGATCTGCGGCGACGCCCTCTCCGGAAAGGCGGTGACCGTACTCAGAGAACTGCGCCTCCTGGAAAAGGTGCGTCAACTGCCGGGCGCATTCATCCGAAGGGTGACCTTTGGAAGCCCCGACGGAGTAGACGTCGACATAGACTTCGAATGTTCCACGCACCAGGAGTTCCTCACGGGATTCGTGATCCGACGCCAAGTCTTCGACACCTTTCTGTTCGAAGAGGCACGGAAGGTCGTCGACGCGTGTCTCGAAGGATTCACGGTGGGCGATCTGTTGTTCGAAGACGGGCAGGTGTGCGGCGTTCTGGGCAAGCCGTCAGACAGCAAAAAAAGCTTGGAGCTCAGAAGTCACATGGTTCTGGGCGCGGACGGCTTCAACTCCATGGTGGCCAGAAAGACGGGACTCTATAAACACGAGCCCCGCCACTGGGTCGTGGCACTCCGTTGCTACTATCGAAACGTGAGCGGACTGTCCGATCAGATCGAATTGCACTACGTCGACGAAGTGCTTCCCGGATATTTCTGGATCTTTCCGTTGGAGAACGGCTATGCCAACGTCGGGATCGGTATGGTTCACGAATTCATCAAAAGGCAGAACGTCGACCTGAAGTCCGTCCTCCGCGATACCATCAAAAGCCCGCGCTTCAAGGACCGGTTTGCGAACGCCACCCTCTTGACGCAGCCGGTCGGCTGGAACCTCCCCGTGGGCAGCAAACGTCGGAAGTCCTATGGAGACGGGTTCATGCTCGTCGGCGACGCGGCCGGACTCATCGACCCGTTCACGGGCGAGGGAATCGGCAACGCCATGTATGCGGCTCGATATGCGGCCGAATGCGCGCACGATGCGTGCCGAGAGCGCGACTTCAGCGAACGATCCATGTCACGATACGAACGCCGTCTTTGGAGTGAAATCGGTGACGCGTTGAAAGTCAGCTCTCGAATGCAGCAGATCGGTCGCAGCCGGTTCCTGCTGAACTTCGTCATTCGCAAAGCAGAAAGGAGCCAGGAAACCCGGGACCTGATTTGCGGCATGATCGCGAACGAAGTCCCCAAGAAGCTGTTGACCAATCCCCTGTTTTACCTCAAATTGCTCTTCGTTTGACGCATCAAGGCGGACGATCCGTACCGCACCTTCGTCGACCCGACCGAGGTTCTCGCCGCGCATCGCCGGCGCCATGCCTCCGCCTGCATCCCGTTTAACCCGATCCTTCGGGGGGTGTCCGACTGTCTGACCGCCGACGAATTGCCTGCTTCGTCTCGCCTCACGGCTTCGGCCACGCATCGCGAACCTCGGCGATTCTGGAGGCCCTCTACGACGTCGATTCAGCCATCCACTTCGACGTGTTCACGAAAATCCCCCGCTGGTTCTTTGCGCAGTCCCTTCCCGGACCCTTCACGTATCACGCGCTGACGACGGATGTGGGCATGGTTCAGGCATCTCCGCTGCACGAAGACCTCCCGAAGACGATGAAGCTTCTGAACGAGTTCCTGCCCTTCGAAACGTCTCGGATTGCGTGCCTGGCCAGGAAAATCAGGAGGCTGGGATGCGAGCTGACGCTGTGCGACATCTCTCCGATGGGGATTGCGGTCGCCAAAGCGGCCGGAATCCCTTCCGTGCTGGTGGAGAACTTCACCTGGGATTGGATCTATCGAGGATACACGCGCTACGATGCTCGGATAAGGCACCACGCCGATTATCTGCAGAAGCTGTTCGGCAACTGCGACTATCGCATTCAGACCGAGCCGGTCTGCCAACCTCTCGACGCCGACCTTATGACGCCACCCGTAAGTCGCAAGGTCAGGACGTCCAGGAAGCGTCTCAGACGACGATTGGGGGTCCCCGACCAGAACCGCATGGTCGTGCTCACGATGGGGGGCTCGCAGCAGCCGCTCCAGTTCCCGACGCTCCCGTTGAACCATCAACAGGTCACCTTCGTCATCCCGGGCAGCAGCCGGTCCCCGCGGCTGCGCGATAACGTCTTGCACCTCCCATGTCATTCCGATTTCTTTCATCCCGATCTGATCAACGCCGCAGATGCGGTCGTCGGAAAGCTCGGCGTGAGCACGATCGCCGAGGTCTATCACGCGGGAACGCCCTTCGGATTCGTGAAACGACCCCGCTTTCGTGAATCCAAGGTCCTCGCCGCCTACGTCGAACGTCATATGCACGGACACGCGATCACCGAGACGCAGTTACGGAACGGCGGATGGATCACGCGCCTTCCGGATCTCCTTTCCGTTCGACGACGGCGTCGAACGGCGCGCAATGGCGCAGCGCAAGCCGCAAACTTCATCTACGGACTGCTGAAAGTTTGAGGGAACGGGCGGCAGTCGCACATCCACGAAGGAGGAGACATGCAGACCGATCTCGCGACCCGACAGCTTGGAAACACGGGACTCGTGGTCACACAGCTCGGCTATGGGGCCGGCTTCAGGGGTGAAGTCACGGAGGCGCAAGCCGACGGCCTGTTCAACGCCGTGCTGGACGCCGGCATCAACTTCATCGACACCGCCCCTTGTTACGACTTCAGCGAGGACCGCATCGGCGCCGGCATCAGCCGCCGCAGGGATGAATTCTACCTGGCCACGAAGTGCGGCTGCAACGTCGGTCCGGGCGGAAAACCGCGTGACCCGCATCATATCTGGACGGCGGAAAACTTCCACGGGAATATCGACGAAAGCCTGAGGCGAATGAACGTCGACTACGTCGACCTGCTGCAGATGCACAGCCCTTCGTTCAAACAGTTCGAGCAGGGCGGGCTCCTGGATGCCCTGAACCAGATCCGGGATTCCGGAAAGGCACGATTCATCGGCGTCTCCACGAATCTTCCCGATCTTCCGGCCTACATGAAGATTCCCGACTTCGACGTCTTTCAGATCTCCTACTCGGCGCTCGGACGCCGGCACGAACGCCTGATCCAGGACGTGGCCGACGCGGGCGCCGGTGTCATCATTCGCGGAGGAATCGCCAAGGGCCATCGCGGAGAGGGGTGGCCCAAGTGGGAGCGGGCCGGACTCGACGACCTGCTCGACGGGATGGATCGTTACGCGTTCGTGCTGCGGTTCACCCTCACGCACTCGGCCTGCCAGACGAATATCGTCGGCACGGCCGATCTGAACCATTTCAAAGCCAACGTTGCCGCGGCCAAGGCCGGACCGCTTCCCCAAGCGGTCTATGAAGAGGCCAAGGAGCGCCTGGCGCAAATCGGAGAGGCGCCTGCTGATTCGCAAGGCGAGTGAGACAGGGCAAGTATGAGAATCCTCGTGACCTCGGCCTCCCGGCCGTTCCCGCGGAAACTGGCCGCCTCGCTCGGTCGTGATAATGACATCCTCTTGACGGATCGTGCGCCGGCCTCCGCAAACGGCAATTTCGTTCGATGCGAGCTGAGCCACGACCGAGCCACCCGCGATCTGGTGAGCGGCGTGGACGCGATCGTCCACTGGGGACAGGTCGATCCGGAGTCGGATGATGCGGACGCCCTGGATTTCCAGACCCGTTCCACCTACAACCTGCTCCGGGCCGCCGCGGAGGAAGGCGTCTCGCGATGCATCTACCTCAGTTCCCTTCGCATCTTGGAAGACTACGACGAGCACCTGGACGTGAACGAGCACTGGAAACCCAGGCCCACGACAGACGTGCCGCAACTCGGTACCCATCTCGGAGAATGTGTCTGCAGGGAATTTGCCCGCGAGAGGAACATCGACATCATCTGTCTGAGGCTGGGCGATCTGGCGTGGAACGAGGGTCGGTCACCCGAGTCCACGTCGGCCCTGTTTCCGGAAGACGCGGCGCAGGCCGTGCAAAACGCGTTGGCCTTGGACCTTCGTGACTCAAGGCCGTCGTGGAGGATCTTTCACATCCAGTCCGCCGTGCCGAACGCACGCTTCCCGACTGCCGCGGCACGACAGATCCTCGGCTTCACCCCGGCCCAACGGAGCGAGAACCGGTCGTGAACGTCCTGATTCTCGGCCCGAGCGGCATGATCGGTCCGCTCGTCGTCAAAGCGCTTGAAGACGACCACCGGCTGCGCCTTGCAGACATCCGGGAGGCCGAGGGCGTCGGTCACGAATTTGCAAAAGTCGATATCTCCGCGTTGGACGAGGTCACCGCTGCTGCCGAGGGCATGGACGCGATCATCAACCTGTGCGTCGAACGCCGCGACCGCCGGCTGGCGTTCGACGTCAGCACGCGGGGTTGCTACAACGTGATGGTCGCGGCCGTGCGCCACGGGATACGCAGGGTGATCAACACCGGTCCCCACAGCGCCGTCGTGGGCTCCGACTACGGCGAGTTCGATTACGACCTGGAGCCCGACCTCCCGCCTCATCCGGGCACAGGGCTCTATTCGATCACGAAGTACCTGGGACTCGAGATCTGCAGAACGTTCACGGAGCACCACGACGTCCACGTGATGAGCCTCCTGTATCCTCATCTCATCCCGAAGGACCAGGCTGACGGGGTCGATTTCCAAGGCCCTCCCGAGTATCGGCGCATCCTGGGGCTCCACATCGACGACACCGCCGAGGCCTGCGTGCACGCGTTGAACCTGGACCTTTCCAGGCTTCCTTCCCGCTTTGAAGTCTTCTTCGTGATGGCCGACGTCCCACACCGGAAATTTTCGATCGAAAAGACAAAGCGCATTCTCGGCTGGCAGACGAAACGGCTCGAACGCTTTTGGATAAAGCAGCGCACCAAACCGGCACAAGGCGGGAAAGGAGAGAGATGAAAACCACCTGCACCTACGTCTCGATTTCAGAGGAGGACAGGATCCTGACCTTCGGGATGGATCCCGAATCCGGAAGGCTCACGCACCTCGGGGAGGTCGCGATCCCCGGGGGCCCTTCCGCGCTCGCCGTGGATCCCGAATCCCGATGCCTCTATGCGAGCCTGCGGTCCTCCCCGCAGATCGCGACCTTCCGCATCGATCCGACTTCAGGCGACCTGTCTCTCCTGGGTAAGATCTCCCTTGACGCCGATGCATGCTATATGGCGACGGACCTCAGGGGAAGGTTCCTGCTCTCCGCCTACTACGGCGCCGGACAGGTGACCGTTCATCCGATCGGAGAAGACGGAACGGTCGTCGATCGACCCGTCACGTCGCTTTCGACGGCCGGACACGCCCACTGTATCCTGTTGGACCGGTCCAACCGGTTTGTCTTCGTTCCGCATACGTTACCCGCCAATGCGATCCACCAGTTCCGATTCGATCAGAGCTCGGGTGCGCTCACACCCGGCGCGGTCCCGAAGGTCACGCCGGAGAAACCCTCAGGGCCCAGGCACATTCTCTTCCATCCCGGGAAACCGGTCGTTTACACCTCGGACGAAGATGGGTCGACCGCTTCCGCCTACCGCTTCGACCCGGACGCCGGCTCGTTGGCGGCCTTCCAGACCCTCTCGACGCTGCCCGAGGGGTATCGAGGCGAGAACAATTGTGCGCAGATCCATATTGCGCCCTCCGGCCGATTCCTGTATGTCTCGAACCGCGGACACGACAGCATCGCCTGTTTCTCGATCGACGACGCGACCGGCGCGCTGACCGCCATCGGTCACCAGCCGACCGAAGAGAAACCGAGAGCCTTCAACGTCGATCCAACAGGAAACTTCCTGTTCGCGGCCGGCCTGGAGACCGGCCGGCTCGCCGCCTACCGGATTGCGCCGGGGTCCGGTCGTCTCTCGCCCCTGGAAACCTACGCGGTCGGAGAGGGCCCCATGTGGGTGCATTTCTTGAGCTTGCGCGACTAAGCCGGAGACCGGGGCGGAAAACGGGCGAACGAGGCGTAAGGACGGCGAAACACCCGGCTCCAATTTCGCTTGATCTGATCCGTGGATAAGGTATGTATACGGTTGGAGAACACGCTTGGGAGCGACTTCCGTGGACGTGCCGTGCAGACCCCGCGTGTTGCAGCACGTTCTCGTTTCAAGGCGCGTGAACGGCACGTTTCAGATTCCATCCCGTTCGAACGTCAAGCCGATCCCCTTTTTGTCAACCGGAAAACAAGGAGCAGCCCGTGAACCTCTACTTGGTCGGTTGCGAGTACGCAGGCAAGACCACGCTGACAAAGCAGATCTCCGACTGGACGGAGGAGATCATGGGCGAGCCTGTGAAATTCCACGATCACTTCACGATTCCGACGCAGGAGTTTTCCCCTCCCGCCGCGCGGCAATACAAGGAAGCGCATCCCCAGATCAAAGAGATGCTTCAACGGCTCATGATCGAGTACCACGCCTCCTCCGCCTTTTACGATCACGTCCACCACAATGTCGTGGGCGCTGTGATTGAAGACGCGGTCTACGCCCCGCTCTACTACGGGTATGGCGGCAAAGAGAGCGGGGCGCCCGGGCGGAGCCCTGAAGGACAGCGCACGACCTACGCCCGAGTCACGGAGTCGCGCATCATGAAACGCTGTCCGAACGTCGTGCTTGTCCTGATGAAGGCTTCGCCGGAGGTCATCCGCGGGCGGAGACGGGAAAACCCGACGGTGGAGCCCGGGGAACCGACGCGTGGCGTCGTAAAGGCGGAAGACGTCGAGTTTGTGCTGAAACGGTTCGAAGAGGAGTTCGATGCCGCGCTCATAGAAAACAAAATCACTTTGGACACCACCTCGGCCACGGAGGAAGAAACGCTCGCGGAGTTTGTCGAAAAGCACGAGCCGTTCATGACAGAGGGTGACAGGGAGCGGATCGGAAAACACCAAGCCGGCAGCAGAGCGCGATCGCGCAACGTTCCGACGGGATGAGGGATGGAGACCGTTCGACTCGGCGTCGTGGGTTCAGGGGGGATGGCAGCACGCAGAATGGCTGCCTTTTCAAGCCTGGAAGGCTGCAAGCTTGCAGGCCTGGCCGCCCGCAACCCTGAGACCGGTCCTGCACTGGCCGCCCGCTACGGCGTCCCGCTGCTCACGGACTGGGAGCATCTGGTCGCGCGACAGGATATCGACGCCATTGTCGTGATGACCCACAACGACAGTCACGGCCCGATCGCGCTTGCGGCCATGGAGGCGGGCAAGCACGTGTTTGCCGAATATCCGCTTGCCCGTCGCCTCGACGAAGGCGAACGTCTCGTCGAGCTCGCCGAGCGTTCCGGACGGGTCTTGCGACTCACGCACGAACAGTCCATATCGGCGGAACATCAACGAATCAGGCAGGAGGTCGGCGCACTCGGGCGCTTGTTGACCGCGGTCTTCATTCGAATGACGCCCGGTCGCGGCAGACGTCCCGAAATACTGTTCAACCTGAATGTGTCGGGGCCGCCCGCGCTCTTCTTCATCTACCACATCTATCCGCTCGTGGATCTGTTCGGGCCGGCGGCGTGGGTCCAGGCCCACTCGGACTACGTGGGCCTGGACGAAACGAGTCGTTACCAAAGATTCCTCAATACGGTCACGGTCGAGTTCGCGCGAGGCGGCATCGGCCAATGGACCTGGGCGGGCGGCATCGCCACCGAGAAGGCGGAGGAATTTCAGCGACTCGTCTTGACCGACGGAACACTGATTCGGGAGGGCGGCACGTGGCATCGGTCTGCCCCCGAGGGCAGGGAAGCGCTTCCGGTGACCGGGGGAAACGGACGTTCGCTCGAGGAGACCTTCCTGCGCGAAATCGGGGGGCAGGGATCCCTCTGGAAGGACGACTTGCAGACCGCCTTTCAGGCGCTTCGGATCAGCTTGGCCGCGGAAAGGTCAGCCAATGAGCATCGACGGATCGACCTGTCCTAGCGGGATGCGAGGTCCTGGCCAAACCTGCGGGTTCGCGGCTATCGTTTAACCCGCTCACGCCTGCCATTCGCTCCGCCGGAGGCGTTTACCCGGGAGGAAACCGATTGTGAACGATCGAAGGTTTGGAAATACAGACCTGGTCGTCTCTGAAATCTGCTTCGGTCCGATGCGATCGGTCACGACGGGCGATCCGGTTGACGACGACAAGTCCAGAGAAGGAAAACGGGCCCTCGAAAGGGCCATCGAGCGCGGCGTCAACTTCATCCACTCCAGCTCCGAGTACGGCACGCGCTGGGCGGTCGGCGACGTCCTGAAGGGCCATCCGAAACGGCACGAGATGCGACACGTGATCAAGGTACCGGTCCCGAACCGGGCCGATGAGGGAAGGTTCGATCCGGTCCGATTCAGGCAGATTGTGGAAGAGGCGCTCAGAGACCTCCACACGGACTGCATCCACGTGCTGCAGCATCTCCAGCGCGCAGAGCCCAACGTAGAGGAGGTCAGAATCCCTCACATCCCGGGCGTGCACGGACCGATGATGGAAACCTTCGCCAAGCTCAAGGATGAAGGCAAGGTCGGCTACCTGGCGACGTTTCCCTACAGCCCGGGCTTTGCGGCAGAGGCCTTGAAGACGGGTGACTTCAGCGGCATGGTGGCCTACTACAACTCGATCGAAATGGAGATGGTTCGCTACTTTGCCCGGATGGAGGCGAACGGCGAGGGGTTCTTCTGCATCCGGCCGTTCATGGGGGGTCTGTTGACCGATCCACGCGTCGACCGGAGTCGGCTATCGAGCGACGATCGCTTCCGGGAGGCCAGGTGGGACGGGCCGTACGAACGCCTGGCGCTGTTGAAGGAAGCCTTCGGGGACCAGGTGACCTCCTGGACGGAATTCGCGGTCAAGTTCGCGCTGACGCACCCTGTCGTCACCAGCCTCATCGTCGGATTGAACTCGGTCGATCAGGTGGACGGCGTTCTGGACGCCGCGGACGGGATCTACCTGGAGCGGGGCGTGTTCGACACCGCGCTGGACATCTTCGACCGGCACGGCGCGGTCAGCGAAGGATGAACCGGGCGCCCGGGACATTCAACGTACCGAAACGCATCTTTTTTGACTATATTTATTGACCTGAATAATTCAAAAATTTGCTGAAAATTTCCATCATTTTCTGTAGAACAATCCGTTATCCGATTTGAGCTGAAAAGCTTTGTTTTGGTGCAATAACTGGAGAGCCCAGGATTTACGCAGATTGTTCAGATTTCACGAGTGACTCGGGCCAGATGTCATCGCGGCCGTGGCGTTGCGGCTCCCTGGCTGCTTCCGCGTTCCTCCTCCCCAGGGGTCAGGGCCCTCTGTGGGACGGGGTCAGGTGCGGGGGCGGATGTGCGGGCGAATGGAAATTCGCGGCGTGGGGGCGGGTCCCGCAGTGGGCATCAGGCGGGGGGAGGAGTTCATTCCTTTCGTGGCGCCGGTATGATCCGGTGAGGGGGAGTCGCCACGGTCCGAGCCTCCCCGGCGTTTGAGGGGCCTGCCTGCGCCGCGTTGGGCGCGGCAGGCAGGCGCCCTTCTTTTGTCACCTTTTCTTGGGCGGCAAGAAAAGGTGAGCATGAGTGACTTTCCTAACCTTTCTTATGAATGATTCAGGCTTGAAAAACGGGCCGGAGGAGGAGAAACGGGATGATGGCATCAAAGCGCGAAGATTTCCTGGGGATTCAAGACTACAAGGTCGTCGGCACCCGGCCGATACGACACGACGGGGTGGATAAAGTCACCGGCCGCGCCCTGTACGGAGCCGATGTCCGGATGGCCGGCCTGCTTCACGGCAAGGTGCTTCGCAGTCCGAACGCGCACGCGCGCATCCGCGCCATAGACGCGAGCCGGGCAAAGGCGCTTCCAGGCGTGAAAGCGGTGATTACGGGGAAAGATCTGTATCGGCAAGTGGAAGACAAAGAGTTGGAGCTCGGCGAGGAGGTGGTCAACGTGAGGCGTCTCCTGTCAGGCTTCCTGGCCACCGAAAAGGTCCTCTTCCAGGGACATCCGGTCGCCGCCGTCGCGGCCATAGATCCCCACGTCGCGGAAGAGGCCCTCGATCTGATCGACGTGGACTACGAGATCCTCCCGCACGTACTCGACGCGCGGGAGGCGATGAAAGAGGATGCGCCGCTCCTGCACGAAGACTTGACGACGACCTCTCTGGGAGAATCGACGGACGCGAAGAACAACAACTGCAAGTACAGCCAGTATAGGCTCGGTGACGTGGAGAAAGGGTTCGCCCGGGCCGATGTGGTGATCGAGCGCGAGTTTTCCACCGTCATGGTCCATCAGGGCTATATCGAGCCTCAAAACGCCACCGCGCTCTGGAACCCGGACGGCCAGCTGACCATCTGGTGCAGCAGCCAGGGGGCCTTCGGCATCCGGGATCAGTTGGCGGAGATCCTGGGCATCCCGGTCTCCAAGATCAGGGTCATCCCGATGGAGATCGGCGGCGGATTCGGCGGGAAGGTCCGGGCCTATCTGGAACCCCTGGCCGCGGTGCTCTCCAGGGAGACGGGTCGCCCCGTAAAGATCGTGATGACCCGAACCGAGGTTCTCCAAGCCACCGGGCCCACCCCCGGGTCCTACATTCGGACGAAGATGGGAGCCGACGAGGATGGGAGGCTCGTCGCGGCCTATGCCGAGCTGGTCTTCGAGGCCGGCGCCTTTCCGGGTACGCCGATCTCCGCCGCCGCGCTCTGCATGTTTGCACCCTACGACATCGAAAACGTATTCATCGAAACCTACGAGCCGGTGGTCAACAAGACGTCCACCTCTGCCTATCGCGCCCCCGGTGCGACGAATGGATCGCTGGCGGCGGAGATCATCGTCGACGAGATCTGCGAAGCGATCGACGTGGATCCGCTGGCGTTCCGGCTGAAGAATTCGTCGAAGGAAGGTTCCCGGCGCGCGGACGGTCCGACCCACCCCCGGATCGGACACGAAGAGGTCGTAAAGACATCCATGGAGAGCGATCACTACATGACACCCCTCGAGGGCCCGAACCGGGGCCGGGGCGTCGCTTCAGGATTCTGGCCGAACGGCGGGGGCGTCTCGAGCGCCGTTGCGAGCGTGAACAAGGACGGAACGGTCGGCCTGGTGACCGGCTCCGTCGACATCGGGGGCACCCGCACGGCCTGCGCCATGCAGCTCGCCGAGGTGTTGGGCATCCCCGCAGAGGATGTCAAGCCGACCGTGGCCGACACCGATGCAATCGGCTACACCGGCATCACGGGCGGCAGCCGCACCTGCTTTGCCACCGGATGGGCCGCCTTCGAGGCCGCGCACGACATCAGGCGCCAGATGATCGAACGTGCCGCCACCTCCTGGGAGATCTCCCAGGACGACGTGGCGTTTGAAGACGGGACCTTTCGATCAAAGTCGGATCCGTCGAAATCGCTCACGTTCAGAGCGCTTGCGGAGAAGCTCGATTCGACGGGCGGACCGGTCACGGGACGAGCAACCGCACGCCCTTCAGGATCCGGCGGCGCCTTCGCGCAGGCCATTGTGGACGTGGAAGCGGATCCGGATACGGGAAAGGTGGAAATCCTGCGCGCGACGATGGTTCAGGACGCCGGGACGGCGATCTACCCGGGTTATGTGGAGGGACAGATGCAGGGCGGAATGGCACAGGGCATCGGCTGGGCGCTGAACGAGGAGTTCATCTACAACGAAAAAGGGGAGCTGACCAATCCCAGTTTTCTGGACTACCGGATGCCGACCAGCCTGGACCTTCCGATGATCGAATCGATTATCGTGGAAGTGCCCAACCCGGGCCATCCGTATGGTGCCCGCGGCGTGGGCGAGGTCTCCATCGTTCCGCCCCCAGCCGCGGTTTCCAACGCGATCTACCGAGCCTTGGGCGTGCGGCTCTACGATCTGCCGATGTCGCCCGCGCGGATCCTCGAGGCGCTCTGGAAGAAAAACGGCAGGGATTGATCGCCTGCTTCGATCGTCTGTCCGCCTCCGGCCCCTCGCCGCGCCTCCGCTGAAGCGCTAGAACCCTTGTGCTTCATCGACGATTTCGATCGCCCGCGCACGCTCCGCCGCGGTGAGGGACGGCACATCCATGGCTCCTGCGTTTTCCCGGAGTTGCTTACGGTTCTTGGCCCCCGGGATCGCCGACGTCACCCCTTCCGTATCCAAGACGAACCGCAGCGCCGCCTGAACCATCGTTCGATTCGTCCGCTCCGTCAAAAACAGGAGCTCTGAAAGCTTCTTGAACGTCGCCTCCCCCTTTTCGGACGTGAATCGGTCCGTGCGTCTATCTCCATCATCCAGTTTCCGGTCTGCGAAATACTTTCCCGAAAGCGCACCGCTAGCCAGCGGAACCCGAATCAACGTACCCAGGTTCTCCGCCTTGGCCAGGCGCAGCGCCGCCTCCCCGCTCCGGCTGAGCAGGTTGTAGCCGACCTGCAACATCGAGATCTCTCCCAGGGCGAGCAGCTTCCTGACGGCCTCCGTATCGTTGGTCGAGATCCCGAACCAGCCGATCTTTCCCTGCTGCTTCAGGTCTGCGAGGGTCTCCATCACGACCGGCATCGTCCTTTCCTGCGGCACGGCGTGCAGCTGATAGAGGTCGATCCTGTCCGTCTGCAGTCGCCTGAGGCTCCCTTCACACGCCTCGACGATCCGCTGCCGCGCCCTCTCCTCATCCGGGTCGTCCGTGGCGGGCCGCACCTTCGTCGCGATCACGAACCGGTCGCGCCGCCCCTTCAACGCGCGTCCCATCACCGTTTCACTGTGTCCATAGCCATACGTCTCGGCCGAGTCCAACAGGTTGACGCCGATCTCTTCGGCGTGATGAATCGTCGCAATCGACTCCTCGTCACTCACGCCCGTCCAGCTCGGCGCGCCCCCCATCTGCCAGCATCCCACCCCGATCGACGAGACCCTGAGTCCCGTCCTTCCAAGCATGCGAGTTTCCACGCTCTACTCCTTTCTAGTGTGATGTCTCGGAAGTTTCTTAAATAAAGATTTCCTACAAACCAGCTTCTGAATGGTGACTACACTATTGCCCTTAGTGCCTTTGAGATCAATCACTTGGATGGTTCACTAGTCCTACTGCCAAATGTAGCGGCTGGTCACATAGTTGTTCTACGAATTGCTGGGACGCGACACTAGCCGGAATAATTCATAAAAAAGGTTAGGAAAGTCACTCATACTCACCTTTTCTTGCCCGCCCAAGAAAAGGTGACAAAAGAAGGGCGCCTGCCTGCCGCGCCCAACGCGGCGCAGGCAGGCCCCTCAAACGCCGGGGAGGCTCGGGCCGTGGCGACTCAGCCTCACTGGAAAGGACTGGCGCCCGCGAAAGGAATGAACTCCTCCCCCCGCCTTATGCCCACTGCGGGACCCGCCCCCACGCCGCGAATTTCCATTCGCCCCCATATCCGCACCCGCACCTGACCCCGTCCCACAGAGGGCCCGAACCCCTGGGGAGGAGAAACGCCGAAGCAGCTAGAGAGCCGAAACGCCACGGCCGCAATGACATCTGGCCCGAATCACTCCTGAAATCTGCCATTCAACGCGAATGCGACCACGGCACTGGGCCCCGTGGTCGCATATGCCACGCCGGCGAGCGCGAGGATGCCGCCGCCGACAATCGCGCCGACTCCGACACCCGTTGCGCCGAGTAGACTGAGCGAGCGGCCTGCGTGAGGCGCTTCGTTCACCCGGCCTCCCGTGAATCTGTCATCCGAGCAGCCGTCGACAGGTAACGCGTCACGACCTCACACGCTCTTCAAGAGATGGCCCTGCCCGGAATCGTCCGTGCGCCGTGCCTCTCGTCCCACCGGTCCTGCACCTCCTGCAACACCTGCATCGCGGGCAGTACGGACGCTGCAGGGATCGCCGGTGGCCGTCCCTCCCTCACAGACGCCACGAAGTCGCGTGCAACCGCTCCGCAGCTCTCCTCCTGGGACGCAACCTTCGCCGTCCCATCCTTCGTGACCAGCTCGTCCTGCAACACGTCCAGACGATACGAATCCTGATCGGTTATGATCAACGCATCGAAGATCCACTCGTGACTACGATACGATCCTGTGCAGACCAGCGATCGATCCCGTTCGGTTTCCAACCCGATGAAGGCTTCCATGGGGATCCCCGTTTCCGCGTGGGGCAGCGGCATGAAGCCGTGAACTTCCCGGACCGGTTCGTCGAGCATCCAGAGACCGAAATCGAGCAGATGCGTCGTGTGATGCCACAAAAGGTTGTCCGTCCAGCTTCTCTCGTATCCCGTGGCCCCCACATTCGTGAGGCGGTGAATGAAGAACCGGCCTCCAATGTGCCGAATCTGTTCGTCACCTGCAAGGACCCGCTTTTTCAGATCCACCATCTCACGTCTCACACGCAGCGGGTGCACGACACCCAGCATCGGGCCGCTCTCACTGCCGGCCGCGGCCACCCGCTCCGAATCTGCAAGATTCATGGCAATCGGAATCTCCACGAGCGTATGCTTTCGGGCGGCCAGAGCCGCCAGCGCATACTCCGCGTGAAGCTCGCTGGGGACGGCCAGGATCACCACGTCGATCTCGGGGTCGGACAGCGCCTCTGCAAAATCGACCGTGGATTTGAGGTATCCGTACTGAAACGCGAATTCACGGGTGGGCTCGAGTCGTCGGCCGACCACGGTGTGCAGACAACAATCCGCCTCTTTCAGGCCGTTCGAGTGCCACGCACCCATCATGCCGTATCCTACCATACATATGTTCATTTCTCCCCCCGCTCGGACTGCCCAATCCGGCGCATCAAGAAATAGAGCGCAAGAGCCAAAGCCCTTACGCTCGACACATTCCTGCGATGGAATCCCGAGTTCTGCGGCAACAACTCACCGTTGGTCCATCGCCAGGTAGTCCCGTTCATCCTCACCCGTGTAGATCTGTCTGGGCCTTGCGATTCCCATCTGATCGATCAGCATCTCCTTCCACTGGGCCAACCAGCCGACCGTTCGGGGAATCGCGAACAGGACCGGGTACATGTCGATGGGGAGGCCCATGGCCTGATAGATGATGCCCGAGTAAAAATCTACGTTGGGATACAGCTTCCGGGACAAGAAATAGTCATCCTCCAAGGCAATCCGTTCCAGCTCCAGCGCGATGTCGATCAGGGGATTCTTTCCCGTCACCTTGAACACCTCGTACGCGGTGTTCTTGACCACGGCGGCGCGTGGATCGTAGTGACGGTAGACTGCGTGGCCGAATCCTTGAACCAGAACCTCCTTTTTCTTTGCGCGCTCGATATAGTCGGGGACCCGGTCTACGCTGCCAATCTCATTGAGCATCTTGAGAACGGCCTCGTTGGCGCCGCCGTGTCTGGGCCCATAGAGCGCGCCTGCCGCGCCCGCGATGGAGGAATAGGGGTCGGCGTGGGAACTCCCGATCATCCGCATCGTACTCGCGCTGCAGTTCTGTTCGTGGTCGGCGTGGAGGATGAAGAGGACGTCGAATGCGCGCTCCAGAACCGAATTGGGCTCGTAATCCTTGCCCGGAATGCCGAAAAGCATATTCCTGAGATTGGCGCAGAAGTGGAGGTCCGGATCCGGGTAGATGTAGGGAAGTCCGCGGCTGTGCCGGTAGCCGAACGCCGCAACGGTGGCTACCTTGCTCACCAGCCTCGAGATATGCGTGTCCATCACCTCGGGGTCCGCAATCTCACGGGCGTCGGGATAGAACGTGGACTTTGCGCCCAATACGCTGACGAGCAGGCCCATCGTGTGGGACCCGACGCGAAAACCCTCCAGGAAATTCTTGATGCTTTCGTGGATCATCGCGTGCGACTTTACCTTGTTGACCCACATTTCGTACGCATCCTGCTGCGGGAGTTCTCCGTATAGCAGGAGATAGGCGACTTCCAGGTAGTCGCTCCGTTGGGCCAGCTGTTCGATCGGGTAGCCGCGGTACCTGAGAATGCCCTTTTCGCCGTCGATAAACGTGATCGAACTCTTGCAGGACGCCGTCGTCCGATATCCCGGATCGAAGGCCAAAAGGCCGAAGTCATCGTCGGACACCTTGATCTGCCTTAAAATGTTCGCGTCGATGCCTGCCCCGTACTCGGGATAGGTCCCGTAAAATATCGGGGCCTCATACCTCTTCCCGGTTCGGTTGTCGGTAATCGTGAGCGAATCCCTACCCATCAATAGCTCCTTTCTCGATGGCCGCCGGCAGCCAGGCACCGGGAAAACGCCTACCCCTGAACGATGTAGACGACGCTGTCCAAGGGCTTCCCTGCCAGGTCGAAGTCCCTTGCCTCCTGTACGGTGACCTGACCGAACACTTCCGCCAGGGCCTGCTCGCAGCCGCGGTTCGGGGCGTGTGCCCAGATTCCCATCGCCCCTCGCGGCCTCAGGCGGATCCGCAGAAGATTCAGAGTCGACAGGCTGTACATCCTTCGGTTTTCTTCCCGTACGACCCAATCCGGTCCGTTGTCTATATCCATCATGATGCCATCGTAGCTCTTGGGATGGCCGTGGAGAAAGTCGTGCACGTCCCCGATAACCAGCTCGGTTCGGATGTCGTCGAGGACGTCGCGATTTCCGAGGTATCGGCGATTCCAGGCCGCGATCTGAGGCAAAAGCTCAACCACGCAGACCTTTCGCACCTCCCGTCTGGCAAGCACCCGTCTGAGCGCGAATCCCATGCCCAGGCCACCGATCAGCAGTTCCGCGTTCCTGCGAAAGCCCATCCCGTCCAACACACCGTCCGCAAGCACCTGGGAAGAGGGCGCGTTGTAGCTTGCCATCAAGAAAACGCCGTTGAAAACCAGCTCGTGGTGCGTCTCGTCTCCGAGGCGGATCTGCTTGAGCTGAAGCTCGCCGCGAGGAGTGGAAAGCCGCTCCAGAATGCTGTTTTGACTCCCGCGCGTCGCGATATTCAAATCAGGCTCCTGTTCCAGACATGATAAAACAGAACACCGATTATCCAAGCGGTTTTGAAACGCGCAACGGGCCGGAGCTTCCCGGGCCGAACGAGCATCTCAGTCAAACCGAACGGAAGCTGGCAACCCTCGTGGCGAGGCGTGACATTTTGTGATCTCCCCTACGCGACGTGAGTTATCGCCGTGTCAATATGAGAAAAGCTGTGACATAAGTCGGGGCCAATCACGCCATAAAAGAGCATGCGCATGGTATCAGATGGCCGCCAAAGAGTGTCAGGGCTCGTGGACATACCCCGCCAGAGCGACGGCGAGGGCGTTCCACGGTCGGTCCCCTTGAGGTGGAAGAGGGCCACGATCTGGCCTTCACGCCGGTCCCAACGGGATCAAACAGAGGCGGAGCATGGGATATTGGAACGGAATTCCGGAAATGGGTTCTTTAAGTATATGTAAATAATGTGTTTAAAACTATTCGTTTTCCCCGCAGATGATCGTATGCCTCGCTTCGTGGATCTGTCTCTCGGAGTAGTGAAGTACGGTGCAGACCTCCCTGTCCGCCTCCGGGACGGGGGTCGGTCGACGGACGATGAACTCTGCCCGGTCGAACCTGTTGTAGACGATGTGGGCCATCGAGAACCATTCGATCCAGTGCTCCCGCGTCGAAGAAAGGTCCGGCAGTGCGACGGGACCGGTGTCCACCTGAAACCGCTTCCTTTTCGAGTGAAAGCTGATCGTCCTCACCGGGTACTCGATCATCGCCCGCATCTGACGCTCCGGATTCCAAATCTCGGTCCGTGCCACGATCGTCAAACGCGCCTTGACGGCTCGTATGACTTCCTCGTCCGTGTCGAGAATCCGAGCACGCGGCAGCGGCTGAATCGTGAACGTCAGGGAAGAAAAACGTGCCGCCACGTCCTCCGAGCCCGGTTCCCCCTGGTACGTGATCGCCCTTCCCATGCTCAGGTGCCGGTCACGAGACCATAGGACCCTGTATTCCCTGCTCGGAACCTGAAAAAGGAGGTCATCCCGATACATCCACTCCGTGCGGCACGGAGCGATCAGAAAAAACGCATCCGAGATCCCGGACTTCCCGTCCGTCAGCACGCACCTCGCATCCAGAAGGATGCGGGCCCAGTTGCCCCATTTCATGTGCCCCGGTTTGCGCGTATCCTCGAAGTCGGGCGGAGCGCTGCGCGCGTGGTAAGATCTCGAGAAATCCGTCGGTTGCACGCCGATACCCTGACTTGGCGGACCGACAGTCACAGGTTTCCTCCACATCTCTTGCAAAAGACCGCATTCTCGTCGTGGCCTTTCGCGCCGCAGTCCGGGCATTCCTTCAGGGTCGATTTTCCTCTCAGGCTCAGGGAGAGCTCCGCCGTCATGATCCCCGTCGGCACGGCAATGATGCCGTAGCCCAGAATCATCACGACCGCCGCCAGCACCTTACCCAGGTCGGTTTGCGGCGCGACGTCTCCATACCCCACCGTCGTCAACGTGACGACCGCCCAGTAGACGCTGTGAGGAATACTGGAAAATCCGTTCTCCCCGCCTTCAATGACATACATCGTGGAACCCAGAATCACGACCAAAATGAGCACGGTCGCCAGAAAGACCGTGACCTTTCGCCTGCTGGCGTGCAACGCCTGGGTCAGGAGATTCGCCTCGCCCAGATATTGGGCGAGCTTCAGCACGCGAAACACGCGAAGGACCCGAAGAAGCCGGATCACCGTGAGGTGCTGGGCTCCCGGAAGCAGCAAGCTGAGATACGTAGGCACGATCGCGAGCAGATCGACAAATCCGAAAAAACTCCACGCGTAGGTCCAAGGCCGTTTGGCGCAGAAAAGCCGCAAGGCGTACTCAATCGTGAACAGAAGCGTGAATATCCATTCCACAACGTATAACAGATCGCCATACTCACTGCTGATGCTGCTGACGCTGTCGAGCATCACGGCGACGACGCTCGATATGATGGCCAGGATCAGGATGATGTCAAAACCCTTGCCGACGGGCGTCTCTTCCTCGAAGACGACCCCATGACACGCGTCCCGCCAGCCTGCGCGACCGCGCCTGCCTACGGCATCGTCCATAGGTCTGCTCAACCTCCGTTCACGTCGTAAAAAAGGTGGTCTTCGATTTCGTGGATCTCAGAGGTTTTCGATGAGAGATTTCAGATTCGCATAGTTGATTCGCATGGCCTCCACGCGCGACCCGCTTTCGGGCAGAAAGTGTGTCGCGGAAGCCAGAACGACATCGGATCGGCTGTCTCTCAAGCTCCGCAGCAGGGTTGGATAGTCAACGTCGCCCTCGCCAATCGGACGGTAGTCGAAGTTCCGTCGAAGGCCATCGATGACGTGCAGATCTTTGAGGTGAAGCGAGCTGAGGTAGGGGCGCACATTCATGAATCCGGACGTCGCCACGTCTCTTTCTCCGCAATTCATGTTGTCGGCGGGTCCCCACATCACCTTGATCCGCGGGGAATTCAGCCGCTCGGCCAGCAGGCGAAAGTTACCGGTGGTATTCGTATAGTTCCAGGGCATCATCGATAAGACGACGTCCACGTCGTGCACCTCTGCCCGATCCAGGACCAGAGAAAACACCTTTACGAGCTTCTCCATGTCGCGCTCGGCGATGACGCCACCCCTCGTCAGCCACCGCATCGGCCAGGTCGGCTTGTCGCCGGTGTACTCTCCCGGCCAGGCAAAGGTGTAAGCCAGTACGGCGCCTACGTCGAGCCGATTGGCGATTTCCATGGAGCGTATGAGATCGTCGAAGTCCGTCCTGAACTCGGCGTTGTCGCTCAATGCGTCAAGGTCCAACTCGCTCAGGTGGATCTTCTTGAACGGGTTCAACGCGGCGACCATGAACAGTTTCAATCCTTGGCGCGCGACCTGCTCGCCAATTTCATCGATCCGCTCATTCGACATGGCCGCCAGCTCGGGATGGCCGATCAAGCGGTCGAACCAGACATATTCCGCGCCGATCTCCTTGGCCGCCTTGAGCGCCGCCTCAAAGGGCATTTGCAATTCGTTCAGGTACATGCCCAGCTTGAATGGACTATCCGCCATACCGGCCCCCTTTCACGAAACGAAAGGAACGTCTCCTCCACTGAAATTTTCGCTTCTCAAACTACGCAAACGGCTTATCATGTCAAGCGTTGATGATCGAAAAAGGGCAGCGAAATGCGTTGAGCGCACGACCTGACAGGAGTCCGCCCATGAAAATCATTCGTTATACGTCGCAGGACGAGACCTGCCATGGCATTCTTCACGAAGACGAAACGGTCCATCGCCTGGCTCGTTCCCCCCTCGAAAGCCTTGAAACGGACGGAACGATCCTTCCTTTGAGTCAGGTGCGGGTTCGCTCGCCCCTCGAGGCGCCCAGGGTCATCGGCGTGGGGCTCAACTACGCCAAACACGCGGCCGAATCGGGACAGCCGACGCCATCGTTTCCGATGCTGTTCATGAAGCCCTCCACCGGCGTGATCGGTCCCGAAGAGGCGATCGTCTATCCGACCGAGGGAGAAGAGGTTCACTATGAATGCGAACTCGCCGTCGTCATCGGAAAATCGGCCAGGAGGGTGTCGAAAGCGCAGGCCTTGGACTATGTCCTGGGTTACACCTGCGGCAACGACGTGAGTGAGCGCACGATCCAGTTCGCCGAAATGAAGACGGGCGTCATGCTCATGGGCAAGGGATTCGACACGTTCTGCCCCCTGGGGCCCTGCATCTCGACCGATCTGGATCCCACGCGTGTCGACCTGTCTACACGGCTGAACGGCGAGACCAAACAAGCGGCCAACACGTCGGATCTCATCTTCTCCGTGGCAGACCTCATCGCCTACATCAGCCGGGCGATGACGCTCCTTCCCGGCGATGTGATTCTGACGGGAACGCCGGAGGGCATCGGCCCGATGCGCCCCGGAGATACCGTCGAGATCGAAGTCGAGGGGGTCGGAACCCTGCGGAACCCGGTCGTTGCGGAACCTGATCGAACCTGAACACAAAAAACCCGTCTGGAGTCTCTCTCCGGACGGAACGTCCGCACCCCTTGCAGGACACCTCAATCCGCTTCGATTCGACCTAGACTTCCAGGCGGTCTCGACCGCCCGACGAACCCCGCCAGCACGACCATCGTGAGGACGAACGGCAGGGCGAGGAAGACCTCGGACGGTATCTCCGTCTCCCATCCCTGCAAGCTGTCCGCCACGGCCTCCGCGCATCCGAAGAAAAGGCAGGCCCCCAGCACGCCCAGCGGATGCCACTTCCCGAAAATGAGCGCCGCCAGCGCGATGAAGCCTCGTCCCGCCGTCATCCGCTCCACGAACTGGCTCAGATCGCCCAGCGCCAGATGCACGCCCCCCAGCCCGGCAAGGAACCCGCTTGCCAGAACCCCGAACACGCGGATCCCGGCCGTCTTCACCCCGGCGGCGCGGGCGGTTGCAGGCGATTCCCCCGTCGCCCTGGCGCGTAGCCCCAGAGGCGTTCGGTAGAACAGATACCACGCCATCAAGGCAACCGCGAAAGCGAAGGGCACCGTGATCGGTTGTCGCACGCCGGGAAACGGCACCATCGGGAGCTTCGGGGCAAACGGGCTGCTGCCGTGAACGCCGAAGAACTTGAACAGCAGGAATCCACTGCCCCCAAGCGCCAGAAGGTTGACCGCGGTCCCGCTCACGATCTGGTCGACCCGGAGCCAGACGGAGGCAAAGGCGTGCACGCCTCCGAGCAGACAGCCCGACAGGCCGCCGCAGACCAGTCCAAACCAGGAAGAACCCGTGGCGATGCCCCCGACCACCGCCCCGAGCGCCCCCAACAACATCATCCCTTCAAGGGCGATGTTGATCACACCGGTCCGTTCAGAGAAAAGCCCGCCAATCGCGGCAAAGAGAAGCGGCGCCGTCTTGACCAAGGTCAACTGCAGCAACACCCAACCGCCCTGGTCGATCACGCCCCGGCCTCCGCAAGATGGGCTGCATACGAAACGATGGCTCCTTCCTGGTCGGGGGTTTCGATCGATCCCGGACGGGCCTCTCTGACGCGCCGGATCGCTTCTGCGGCGTCGTGCCCCCGCTTGACCAGGTAGCAGGCCGCCATCGTGCCGGTCCGACCCATTCCCATCCGGCAATGGACGGCCACGGGTCGCCCGCGACCGACCGAGGCCTCCACGAACGCGACAAAACGATCGATGTCGGCCGGTGTCGGAGGCGCCAGGTCGGGAATCGGCAGATGCAGAAAGTCGAGCCCGGCAAACCGCACGGCCGATTCCTCCAGCGATTCAAGGGTGAGCGAAACCACGGCGCGAACGCCTTCCGCCTTCACAAACCGGAGGTCCCGCTCGATCGCCGCCTGTCCGGGTCCCGCTGCCCACGGAGCGGATGCACCCGGCTTCGGCATGCCCGCCAGCTCTTCCTCGATCACCCAGCTGAATCCCTCCATCAGCTATCCCTCCCCCGAACGCCTTTCAGAGCTCGAAGGATCCCCTTCAATCCAGGCCTCTCCATCCGTCCACACCTCTTTCTTCCAGATGGGAACTTCCTTCTTCAATCGCTCGATTCCAAAATCGCACGCCTCGAGCGCCGCCCTCCGATGCGGGGCCGAGACTGCAATCAGCACGCTGATCTCCCCGATTTCCAGCCGCCCCAGCCTGTGAAGCATGCCGACGCTGTCGACCTCCCAGCGCGCCTTGATCTCCCGGCCGATTTCCCGCATCTTCTTTTCGGCCATCTCGCCGTAGCCGTCATAAATCAGATACTGCGTCTTCCGATCGAACGAATGGTCGCGAACCACGCCCGCGAACGTGGCTACGGCCCCGTCGGACCGGTCCAGCACGAGTGCGTGCAGGGCATCGGGCAGGATCGGCCGGTCAACGATTCGGTAAATGTCTTCAGCCACGCTCAATCGCCTGGCGAGGGGTGGGTGTGAAGCGTCGAAATGGAACGCCCGGCTTCAGCAGGCGAACCACGCTCCAGGAAGGCAGCGTCACAGTCCTCCGCTGACGGGCGGGATGAGTGCCACTTCATCCCCCGGTTCGAGAGACCGGCCTCGCTCGACGTAGGCCTGATTGACGGAGACCATCAGGCTCCGTTCGATTTCTCGAAAGACGGGGGACTGCGATGAAAGCGTTTCGATCAGGTCGCCCACCGTGGCGCCTCCCGGAAGATCGACCTCCTGCTCGCGTTGCCCGAAGACCTCTCTACAGGTCGCGAAGAATAAGACCCTGACTTTCATCCCCACGTCCAGGTCGCCGGCGATGCGGAGACGACAAGAAATATCGCAATTTTGTGTTGATTCATCGAAATGCGTCTTTCTCCGTCCTCCTCCGCGCCCCCCGCAGTGAAGGTCGGCCGACCTCCGAAACCTACTTCACCTTCTCCAGTCTCGGGTTCTCGACGATGCCCGGGATCCGTCCCCGCTTCGCAACGGATCGCCCGTCCACTTCCTTGATGTCTGCCGTAAAATCGATCGGAGAGGCACTGCTGATCGCGTTGCCAACCCCAAATCCATCCACCGGGCAACCGTGGGCAACGAACATTTCGATCCGCTCCTTGTCCAGGCCTCCACTCACAAAGATCTTGACGTGACCGCATCCGGCCTGATCCAACCGCGAACGCACCTCGTATACCAGGTCGGGCGTGACCCCTCCCCGTTCCGAGGGCGTGTCCAGTCGCACCCCCCAGAGCCTGCCTCCCATCGCCTCCGCCACCCGCACACTTTCCTCCGCCTCGTCCCTGAACGTGTCCACGAGGACGACCCGCTTCATGGATGCCGGCATATTTCTGTCAAACGCCCGGGCGGCGCTCACCGTATCGCCAAAGATGATGATCATCGCGTGAGGCATCGTGCCGGTCGGGAGCCGACCGGCGAGGGCAGCGCCCGCAGGAGTCGCACATCCGGCGCAGCCCCCGACGAATGCCGCGTACTCCATCCGGTCCGAGACCAAGGGGTGCACGTGCCTTGCCCCGAAGCTGATCACCGGAATTCCATTCGCCGCTCGGACGCACGCCCGCGCGGCCGTCGCCCAGCCGCTGGCCTGGGACAGGGTGCCCAGCAGAGCCGTTTCGTATATCCCGATCCCGCTGTAAGATGCACGGATTCGGAGCGCGACCTCCTTTCGCCTGATCTCGGTCCCTTCGCGCAGGGCCCAGACCTTCGATCCAGAAGGAAGCACGGAATCCAGGTATCCCAGAAGTTCCGTCATGCCGCACAGAAGCCCCTCCCGGCTTGGAAAGACCTCTACCGTGACTTCCGGGTCGAGTCCTTCCGCCACAAGGACCTTCCTCGCGTTCAGGAAGTAGAGATCGACTCTATCTTCAGAGAAAAATGGATCAGAGCGTTTACTCATGGACTCAGAAGACTGAAGATCTGGGGAAAAATCCGGGCTCAACACGGGACTCGGCCGTCAAACCGGCAGATCGCACGTGGCGCACCTAAGGGCCGAGCCGCTCCTGATGGGCCTCACGCAAGGCCTCGACATAGTCACGAGGGACCTCGACCGCGCCCATCACGGGATCTCCCCGGCCGTCCCCGTGACAGTCGGACCCCCCGCTCATCAACAACCCGTAGTGGTTTGCGACCTCCGTATAGCGCGCCACATCCGTCACACTATGTTTCGTATGACGCACCTCGATCCCATCCATTCCCTGATCCACCAGGCCGGGAATCAGATCGTCCCGACCGTAGAGACCCGGGTGCGCCAGGCAGCCCAGTCCGTCCGCGGCGTGAATGATGGCCAAGGCCTCCGCAGGACTCAATGAATACTTGGATTCGTAGGCCGGACGCGAGTAACCCAAGTATTTGCGGAAGGCCTCATTGGCCGAGAAGACGTGCCCCTCTTCGACCAGGACGTCGGCGACGTGGGGCCTGCCGACCGCGCCTCCTCCGGCCTTGTCCAACACGCGCTCAATCCGTACCGGAATCCCCATCTTGTTCAACTTGTGCACCATCCGCTCGGCCCGCTGCGTGCGCGCCCGCCGACAGAGGTGGAGGCACGCCAACAGGTCAGGATGGGTCGAGTCGACAAAATACCCGAGAAGATGGATATCCTTTCCGTCCGCTTGGGCACTCAACTCCACCCCGGGGACGACCTCCACGCCCCGTCTTGACCCCGCTGCCCGGGCCTCGGACAGGCCATCGATCGAATCGTGATCGGTCAGGCTGATCGCAAAAAGGCCAACCTCCGCCGCGCGCTCGACCACTTCTTCAGGTGTCGAGGTCCCGTCGGAACATGTCGAATGGAGGTGGAGGTCGATCAGTCCGTTTTTCATTTTCCTGCGTGCTCGCGACAACCCCTAACCTGAATAATTCATAAGAAAAGTTAGGAAAGTCACTCGTGACAATCTGACAAATCTGCGTCAATACTGGGCTTTCCCGGCCCTTCGATACACCCGCAAGACCACTCGCCAACGATCACCTGAGCATCTTCCTCATCGGGCACTCAGGGACGCGGTGCTTCTCTACTTGTCGCAACTCCTGCAACTCTCCCTTCTCTCTTCGAAACCGGCCCCGTTCGTGTCGAGTGCCCGCCTGGGGGTAGGGTGTCAACGATATAGTTAGGAAAGTCACTCGTGAAATCTGAAGAATCCGTGTAAATACTGGGTTTGCCAGTTATTGCACCAAAACAAAGTTTTTCAGCTCAAATTGGATCACTGATTGTTCCACATAAAATGATGGAAATTTTCAGCAAATTTGTGACTTATTCAGGCTAAGGCGCCTCATCTCCCCAAACGTCGAAAGCCTCTTCCGGCACGTAGGTCCGGTGGGGCGTCTGGCACCCCCCTTCCCGTTTCAAGCGTCGCAGCTGCCCGCGCAGCAGGTTCCGTTTCACCGCGCCAAAGCGGTCGATCACCAAGACGCCGTCAAGGTGATCCATCTCGTGCTGAGCCACCCGGGCGAAAATGCCGTCGAGCTCCATCTCCAGCCTCTCTCCGTCCGGACTCAACCCCGTCACGCGGACCTGACTGGACCTTTTCACGTCTCCGAGGATTCCCGGAAGGCTCAAACAGCCCTCTTCTCCCACTTCCTCACCGGCAGACCAGACCTGTTCCGGGTTGACCAGCGCGACAGGTTCAACGGATGGATCCCGGCCGCGAACGTCCATCACGATCACGCGCTGACTCACCCCGACCTGGGGTGCCGCAAGCCCGATTCCGGAGGCGGCGTACATCGTGTCGAACATATCGTCGACAAGACGTCTGATCTCATCCGTCACACCGTCCACCGCCCGGGCCTTTTTTTTCAACACCGGGCACCCGAACTTCTTGATCTCGAGAAAAGCCATTTCTACACGCGATTCCGACGCGTCGAAGACGTCGTCTATCCTTCCCCAATGTCCAGGAGAGACCCGTGGATGGCTTCGTTCAAGCTCCCGCTCCGGTAGCCCTGAAGATCGAGTGAAACATACTGAAACCCGATCTGCTTCAGTCTCTCCGTCACCTTCGAGCGAACCCGATCCTCGAAAAAACGGGGCATCTCTTCAACGGGAACCTCAATGCGCGCCACCTCCTGGTGGTAGCGCACGCGTACCTGTCGAAACCCCAGCTGCTTGAGATAGGCCTCGGCGCGATCCACGATGTTCAATCTTTCCACGGTGACCTCCGTCCCATACGGAATCCGAGACGAGAGGCAGGCCGAGGCCGCTTCATCCCAGGTCGGAAGACCCCACTCCCTCGACAGGTATCGAACCTCATCCTTGCTCAGGCCGGCTTCCACGATCGGCGCCCGAATCCCGCGTTCTTCGGCTGCGCTCATGCCCGGCCGGAAGTCCCCCACATCGTCTGTGACCGCGCCGTAAACCGGGTTGGCGTATGCCCCTCCCCGTCTGCGAGCGATCTCGAAAAGCGCGTCTGCCAAGGCCATTTTGCAGTAGTAGCAGCGATCAGACCTGTTTTGCGTGTAGTTGGGATCGTCGATCTCGTTTGTCTCAACGACCTCGTGGCGGATGCCGATCTGTCTGGCCAGATCCTGGGCGCGCTCCAGTTCCCCTTCCGGATAGCTCGCGGACACCGCGGTTACGGCCAGCGCCCGGTTTCCCAACACGCGATGTGAAGCGGCCGCGAGGAAGGTGCTGTCCACCCCTCCCGAAAACGCCACGATGACGCTTCCCATTTCGGCGAGAAGGCCGTTCAGCCGATCCAGCTTCGCGACCGTTTCGGCGCCGACCTCGGTTCCCTTTTCAGGCTGAAACATACCTTCGCCTCTACTTGACCCCACACGGGACCACGACCGCGTCCACCATCCCGTGAAGCACCTTCTTGTCAGGCGGACAGAGGGTCGCGTGAATACCGGACAGGACCGCCTCGCCATCGATCACGAAATAGTAGGGACAGAACCTTGCTCGTCCGATCATGTTCTTCACGCTGTCGGAGTAAAAGTCGTAATACTTCACGGAGAACTTCGCGCCGGTATGAAACTCCTGAAGGATGTAGGGGCCGGCGCGAAACGCCTCCAACGCCGAATCGAGGACGCTCCGCCAGTCGTTTCCGGACAGATCGTGTCCGACGTGAACACCGCGGCTCCCCCAGGCCTTCTCGGAGAATCCGGAAGGCTTGACGACAAACTTTCTTCGCCTCTGACCCAGCGTCCCGAGTGACCGCCAGTCCGATACGCCCTCTCCGTTCGCCATGAGGTCCGGAATCACCCCGTGGGGCGGCATCGGCCTCGGATCCAGAACCCAGCTTTTTGGAAAAGTCTGCATCAGGTAGTCAAAGGTCTCGCCGCCCAACTCCCGGCGCCAAAACTGTCGAAGGAGGGGGTGATGAAACAGGGCCAGGTGCATCTTCTCCTCCAGGTGGCCCTTGAGGGGAGGGGTCACCTTTACGAGCCCCTTTCTGATGGCAAACAGAATCAAATCCATCTTCGGGATGTTTTTCAAGTCAAAAAGCTCGAAAAAGCGATAGATGATGTCAACCTGCCGGCGTCCCGCGCGATCTTCGACGAACAGCCCGGCTTCGCTGAAAAGGAGCGCCTCCGGCGCGACGACATACGTCTCGAGACCTGCCTCGCTCAGGGCTTCCCCGAGCCAACGCATCTCGGGGCGCCATCCGGCAGACTCCTCCGAGATCACGATTGCCAAAACAGGGTCGCTCACGCCCGCAAGCGAACGGATCATACGACGAAACCCGTCCACCATGCCATCCGATCCACCAACGATCTCGTCGCCCAGACTGGCATACCGAGCGCCCAGACTCGCCGTAAACCCGATCCCGCCCGGGACGGAATCCAGTTCCGTGACGATATGACCTTCCTTCGTGGGAATGACATCAGGCCGTATGACCCGGGGCAGGTCGGTTTTGAACCGGTTCATCCTTCCGTAATCAATCACGCGCTCAGGCTTGCCCCGATCCAGGTATTCGGCCACCCACCCCGGTTGCACGCCCCTCACGCTCTGTGAATAGAGCAGGTTGCAGGCCCGATAGAAACGGTGAACGTGCCTTCCCAGGCTCTCATAGCGCCTGACAATCTCCCTGGGCATCCAGAACGGCTCGGGAGAGACCCGCCAGCTGCTGTTGGACTTGGGGTGCACGTCCCGCTGAACGTCGTTGTAGAGCCCGCCTTTGGGCGTCAAACCATCGATATAGAGACAGCGTTGCGTCGCGTCCATCTCTTCGACCGAATTTTCAGCCGCCCACGTGCCCATGGATCCCAAACCTCACCCAAAAGAGTGCCAGGAGTGCCCTGCGCTGCAGGACAGGTAAACACGATATACCGCGGTCTTGTCTAAAATACATTTATTGCAAACTTCTCGGCGGAGAGGGGGCCGTACGATCCGTTTCTTCCAACCTGCTCCCGGATGCCAGGGCCAGTTTCATCTTTTCGTTGTAAAGGTCCCGATTCTTAATGATCCGCACCGCTTCCTGAAACTGTTTGTCCCCTTTGAGCGAGACCAGCAGCTTGGCCTTGCTGCCCCACAACCGATTTGCCAACTCCCGCTCGATCTCAAATCGAATGAACGGGCGCGCCTTTTCAAACTCGGCCTGCCTTTCTTTCTCAACCACCTCTTTGAGGACGTCAAACACTCCGGGGCTTACCTCGCCGTAAAGATCTGCGTCCTTCAGCGCCTCCTCCAGCCCGGCGAGGCGACCCTCACCCGCTGTTCGGTAGCGGAACAGGGTTGCCTTCGTGGAGTCTGCAACGAACGCCCGGAAGGCGTCCACCCCCTCTTCATCCAACGAGAACCCGTCCGGTTCTCCGGGAAAAACCCGCTGGGTCGCATACGCAACCGCGAAGTCAAAGAAGAGACCTGCATTGATCAGGTCGATCACCAGCCGTGGACGTTCCGCAGGTTCCACCGTCACGTCGGGGGTGATCCCTCCCCCTCCAAAGACAGTACGCCCGCCGGCCGTCGTGAATTTCTTCGTGGTGTCCCCGCCCTTGGGATCGTGTGAGGGGTCCCGCAGGCCGAGACCGATCAGCTGACCCAACTCCTTTCGGACCACCTCCTCGGCCTCTCCCGGCTCGAGGTCGAAGCGGTCTATCAGCTCACTGATCGCCTCCTCCCTGCGTTCTGTCGCTCCGATAGTTGCGACCACCTCGTAGGCGGGCAGCGTCTTGACGCCCACGGAAAGCATCGGCCGCATGTGCGGCCGCGCCGCGGCCTTGTGAATGTTTCGCCCACTCGGTGTGTAGTAGAGGGCCGTCGTCAGCTTGAGCGCCTTTTCCTTCCCCACCTGTCGGACGGTCTGTACGGAACCCTTTCCAAACGTCGGCGTACCCAGGATGAGCCCGCGGTCGGAGTCCTGGATGGCCCCGGCAACGATCTCCGAGGCGCTCGCACTCTGGCTGTTGACCAGCACGATCAGGGGGATTCCGGGCATAAGCGCCGGTTCCTGCGTCCGGTACTCCCGGTTCTGGGACAAGACACGCCCGCGGGTCGAAACCACGACCCGTCCCGGATCCAGAAACTTGTCGGCAACGGCCACCGCTTGCGTGAGCAGTCCACCCGGATTTCCTCTCAGGTCCAGGATGGCGCCCTTCAGCCCCCGGGCGCGCAGCGCATCGACGGCTTCTTCCAGCTCCTTGGGCGTGGTTTCCGTAAACCGGCTGAGATGCGGCCCCGACATCCCGATGTAGCCGATGCCCTCTTCAACCATCGTCGTGACCTGCACGCTCTTGATGCCGACGCGTGCCCGGATGATGCGCTGATCAAACCTCTCTGCCCGACCAGGCCGCTCGATCGTGATGATCACTTCGGTACCGGGCCTTCCACGCAAGAGCTCCACGACTCCCTGAAGGTTCTTTTCCGAGGTCGGCGCGCTTCCGATCCCCACAATCCGGTCCCCCACCACCAGGCCCGATCTATCCGCAGGCGTACCCTCGATGACGCTCATCACCGTAGGTACCCCCGTCCGATGACTTATGGTGATGCCCAGCCCGCCGAACTTTCCCTGCGTGTCGATACGGAGCTGCTCGAGCGCCCTTTTGTCCAGAAACTGCGTGTATGGATCCAGATCGTCAAGCATGCCCTCGATCGCGGCGCTCGACAGCTCTCCGGGCTGAAGGGCCTTGAAATAGCTCGTCAGAAGGTATTCCAAGGCTTTTCCGTACTCCTCGAGGCTGCGATCGACCGAGGCGTAGGTATCCTCCCCCTTCGCCCGCTTCGAATCGAGGAACAGGTAGACGCCAGCCAGCACAACCAGGATGACCAAGACCAACCGCCTGCTGCCGCTGTAGCTAAACATCGGTCACCTCCGTCAACGAGCGCCCTTCGGGTCATCCAACCGGCGCCCCACCTCGGCGTAAATCCTGTCTGAAAGCTCACCGATCGGGAGTCGTCCATCCACGCATATCGAACGAACCGGATCGGCCTTGGCCATCTCCAAATAGCCCTGCCGAACCCGCTCGAAGAAGGAGTCGCAACCGCCCTCTACCCGATCATCGGAACGCCATCCCTTCCGTTCTCGTGACGTCCGAACGTCGATGTCGACAACGACCGTGAGGTCGGGCGCGATGCCGCTCGTCGCCAGGCACTCAAGCCGCTTCAAGTCGGCCCGGTCCAGACCCCGGCCGTATCCCTGATAGGCGAGCGTCGAGCCGCAGAATCGGTCCGATATGACGATACGTCCCGCATCCAGACCGGGACGAACGACGGAAGCGACGTGCTGTGCGCGATCAGCGGCAAACAAAAAAAGCTCGGCGAGCGGTTCTACATCCCCGGCGCCCGGCGCGTCGAGCAGCAGACGCCGGATGGCCCTCCCGAGTTCCGTGCCTCCAGGCTCCCGGGTCCGAGTGACCGCCTTGCCTTCACGCCGGAGCCTTTCCGCAAGACGACCCGCCTGCGTCGACTTCCCGCTCCCGTCGATCCCTTCAAACGCAACAAGATAGCCTGACATGCCGCACACGTCCCGGCCAGGAACGAAAAAACCGGGCCAAAACCCCGGCTTTCCTTTTCTACCAACTGCGGACGGAACCGCCCGGCCCACTCCTATAGAAAGGGACCGCTGCGAACAGGTTACGGTTTCACCCGCCTGCGAATATGAAACACCCGCTGCAGCGCGGTAAAGTTCGCCAGAATCGCGATCGCCCAGATGGCCACCCGAAGCCCTGTCTCTCCGACGAGGGCCCCAAGGCCGATCGCGATCACACGTTCGGGACGCTGAACAAACCCAACCTCACACGTTTCCCCCAGACTCTCCGACCGAGCACGCACGTAGCTCACCATCAACGAGCCGGCAAAGGCGAAAAAGAGCGCCGAGCTTGTCCACAAAGAGTCCGCGCGAATAAAGCTGACGGAAATCCCGAACCAGACGAAAATTTCCGAATAACGATCGACCGTCGAGTCCAACAGGGCGCCGAACGTGGTCTCCGTCCGACCTGCCCTCGCGACCTGACCATCGAGAAAGTCGAACACACCGGCCAGGAGGACGATGAGACCTGCCGATCGAAAGCAGTCGAGTCCGAAGAGAACGGCGGCGACCAGGTTCAGAACAAACCCGACCATCGTCAGAAAATTCGGCCGCCAGCGCTTCTTGACCAGATATTCTGTGGATGGCTGCAGGAACTCTGCGACACCTTCCTTGACTCTCTCGATCAACCCGACGCTCGCCCCAGTAGACTGCCGACTGCGTGCTCGTCCATCAAGCCGTTCCTAACCCGCAAGATCCGACTCGAGACCGCTTCGGAAGGTGCATGTAATGTCATAAATCATTGTGAATATATAGCGCAATTAAGGAAAGCGAGCAAGCGAAAACTTGCCCGTTTTCGCGCCATTTGATGATCGGGAACGTTTCTTCCGACCCTGTCGAAAACAATCCGAAATCCGCGACGTTTCGGCGAAAGGGGACGACGATGCGCGCCTCATCGTGTTCAAACGCAAAGACGCGCATCGTCGTACAGGTCAACCGATCCGGGAACTCACATATTCTCGATGATTGCCTGTGCAAATTCCGAACATTTGACTTCCGTCGCGCCCTCCATCAGCCTTGCAAAATCGTAGGTCACGACCCTGGAGGCGATCGTTTTTTCGAGGCCGGTCAGGATCCGGTCGCAGGCCTCCGGCCACCCCATGTGTCGAAGCATCATCTCTCCGGACAGGATGACCGAGCCCGGGTTGACTTTGTCCTGCCCCGCGTACTTCGGAGCGGTGCCGTGCGTCGCTTCGAATATCGCGTGGCCTGTCTCGTAGTTGATGTTTCCTCCAGGCGCAATGCCGATTCCGCCCACCTGCGCGGCAAGGGCATCCGAAGCGTAGTCGCCGTTCAGATTCATCGTGGCGACGACGTCAAACTCGGCGGGGCGCGTAAGGACCTGCTGCAAGAAGATGTCTGCAATGGCATCCTTGAGCAGAATCTTTCCCGCCGGTGGGCTGCCGTCACATTCCTCCCAGGAAACGACGCGACCGGAGAACGTCTCCTTGGCCAGTTCATAGCCCCAGCGACAAAACGCCCCTTCAGTAAACTTCATAATGTTGCCCTTGTGCACGAGCGTGACGCTCCGTCTGTCGTTTTCGATCGCATACCGGATGGCTGCCCGGATCAGCCGCTTGCTCCCCTCCTCCGAAATCGGCTTGATTCCTAGTCCGGAGGTCTCCGGAAAGCGGATCCTCCTCACGCCCATTTCCCTTTGCAGCCACCCAATCACCTTCTTGACTTCCTCGGAACCGGCCGCCCACTCCACGCCTGCGTAGATGTCTTCCGTGTTCTCTCTGAAGATGACCATGTCGACCTGGTCCGGACGCTTGACCGGACTGGGAACGCCCTGCAACCATCTGACCGGACGCAGACAGACATAGAGGTCCAGCGTCTGGCGGAGGGCTACGTTCAGACTGCTGATACCGCCCCCGACCGGCGTGGTGAGCGGCCCCTTGATCCCGATCCGGTAAAGCTTGAAGGCCTCCACGGTCTCGTCCGGCAACCAGTCTCCGACCTGCTCGAAGGCCTTCCCGCCGGCGAGCACCTCCATCCAGGCGAGTCTTCGATCGTCGCCGTAGGCCTTCTCGACGGCGGCCTCGAACACGGCCGAGGCGGCCCTCCAGATGTCCGGTCCGGTTCCGTCACCCACGATATACGGGATGATCGGCCGTTTCGGGACCGCCAACCGACCCCCCTCCACCCGGATCCTTTCACCGTCTGACGGAACTTCCGGCACGAATACCGCCATGTCGTCCTCCACGCACGGGTGCCGCGATGATGCGAGCTGGGACTGATGTCGAGTCCAATGCGAAGCGGAAAGATACGAAACGAAAACCCGGCCGGCAAGGGCTGCGAAGCGCGCTTCTCTTCTTCCGCGCGACGCCGGGCCGGAACAGGCCGGATAACGCCTTGAATCCGCTTGACAGGGGGCCGATCTCGATCTAGCTTACCTTCCCTTTCGGCTTGACAGCAGGAGTTTCTCGAATGCGGATCCTGACCTTTGAGCAGCATGCGCAACGTCGACTCGGACTACGTGTCGGCGATACGATCTTGGATCTGAGCCGGGCCGACCCGTCACTGCCTGCGGATATGCGCAGCTTCATTGCGCAGGGCGGGGACGCTCTGGCCCGGGCAGGCCGTGTCGCCCGGGCGAATGAAGGCGGGATTCCGGCCGGCGAGGTGCTGATCAAGACGCCCATTCCCGACCCCGGGAAGATCATCTGCATCGGCCTGAATTATGCCGACCACGCCGCGGAGACCCACAACCCGATCCCCTCGGAGCCGGTCGTCTTCTCCAAGTACACGACGACCCTCGCGGGCCCGAACGATGCCATCCCTTATCCGAACGTCAGCAAGAAAGTGGACTACGAAGTGGAGCTGGTTGCCGTGATCGGTCGCGGTGGAAGGAACATTCCAGAGGCGCGAGCCTTGGACCACGTCTTTGGCTACACGATCGGCAACGACATCAGCGCCCGGGACTACCAACTGGAGAAGCCCGCAGGCCAGTGGCTGCTGGGAAAGAATTTCGACAATTTCTGCCCGATCGGACCCGAGATCGTGACGGCGGACGAGCTGGGCGACCCGCACCGGCTGGGCATCCGCTGCAGCGTGAACGGTGAAGTCCTCCAGGATTCCTCCACGGATCAGCTCATCTTCCCGGTTGATCAGCTTGTGGCCTACCTGTCTCACGTGTTCACGCTGACGCCGGGGGATCTGATCCTGACAGGCACGCCCGCCGGCGTTGGGATGGGGCGGACCCCTCCGCTCTGGCTAAAGGCAGGTGACACGGTCGTCTGCGAAATCGAACGGCTCGGACGGCTGGAAAACCAGATCCTCCAAGGCCCGACCTGTATCGGGTAGGGAGGGACCCTACGGTCCCTTCCCTCCCACACCACCGTACGTGCGGCGGATCTTTCGCCGGATCCGGCCGTCCACGTCCGCAACGCGCGCCCTCACCTCCGCCAGGCAGAAGTAGGCCAGCCATCCCCGCAGCAGCGGCGTGATGGCCGATCGTGTTGCTTTGCGCACCCCGAGAGAGCCGGCGACGTGGCGGCACAGCTCCTGGACGAAGGCAACACCGCCTGCAAGATCGATCCATCCCCGCCCCTGCATCCGATACGCGATATTCCGTTGTGAGAGATCAAGCACGCCGCAAAGATTTTCGAAAGCATCCGGAAGGCTGTTGGCAACAGGCTGGAGGTGGGGATCGGAACTCACGGCCAGCTAACGACCTGCAGCGCGATCCGTGTAGCTGACGATCTCGAACCGTACCATCCGTTCTGGTTCGAGGAGCCGGTGTCGCCAGAGAATGTTGATGAAATGGCGAGCGTCGCCGCTCACAGGAGCATCCCGATAGCGACGGCGAACGGCTGGTTACCAAGTACGAATTTTGCAAGTGCATGAAAAAGAAGGCGGCGCAGATCATCCAGCTGGATGTGGCCAGTGTGGCGGCCTCACCGAAGCAAAGAAGATCGCCGCAATAGCCGAGGCCCACTACGCGGTGATTGCTCCTCATATGGGCTGCGGGCCGATAGTCGCAACGGCGGCAATCCAGATCGACACCTGTTCACCAAACTTTCTGATCCGGGAGTGGAACGTAGGGCCGCTTCACAAAAAAGATCTTCAAGGAGCCGCTCGTGGTCGAGAACGGCTTCATCGTCCCCCGAAAGAGCCGGGGCTTGGTGTCGCGTTTGATGAGGATGTGCTGAAGGCGGCACTTGATCGAGTGAGCTTGTGGTCGCCTTGAACCAGAGCCAATACAATCGTGAGTGGATACGGGCCCTTGGAGCGTAATCGGACAAGAGATCGTTGAGGGCTGAAAGGTCAGAGCTTGAGTGATCCATGGGGTGAGAAGCTTGAGCGTCTGGAGCTGACGCGCCGTCACTACCACGATGACGACTACCTCAGATTCCTCGTCGATTCGGTCTGGAAACTCCATGCCCCCTGTCGTCTGGTAGGTGTTGGTGGTGGCTTTGGGTATCTGGGCCTCAAGTTGCTGCCGCTGCTGCCCGGCAGGCAGCACCTGCACCGGGATCGATTCCTCACCACGACTGCTGGATCAGGCGCGATTCATGTTCGCCGACGCGCCGTGGGAGACGGAGTTCGTCAACGCCGACCTGTGCGGCGTCCCTTTTCCCGACAGGACCTTCGATGTCGCCCTGTCCCATTCCTGCTTGATGCATCTGGCACGGCCAACCGACGGAGTCGCTGAAATGGTGCGGCTCACGTGCCGTGGGGGCCTGGCTATCGCGTGCGAATCCAACTGGAATGGCTTCAACGCCCTGAATTACGTTGCCGAGTTGGATGAGCTTGCGGTCGAGGGTCTGGGGTTCCTGCAGCGCCTCTTCGCTCGCGACCGAGCAGCCACCGGCAAGGACGGCAACCTCGGCGTCAAGCTGCCTGCCCCCCCTTGATACGGCCGAGAAGAACCAACGGTATGAGGCGCTGCGCGCTGACGGTCTGGCCCGAGCCGTCGGCCACGAGGAAGCCCGTCAGATGTGGGAGCGCTTTCTTGCGCGAGGATTTTCGGCAGAGGAAGCAGAGGAGGAGATCCGCAGAGCGAAACTCCGGGCCGACCCGTTCGCGGCGTCTGGTCGAGATTTCCACATCGTTTCACCCCTGGTGATGATGTTCAGCTTCGGCAGAGTTCCCTGAGTGGATCGAACGTCACCAGCACGCGAAGCGCCGGATCAGGTGCAAAATGCGTCTATCGCTGACCCCGCGCGACCCGGGTTACTCACCCGGTGCTGCGTCATGCCTGGCACGCCAACGTCCACCGTCGGACGTTCCACGTGGAACGTGGGCCGCCCTGTTCGGGCTAATCTCCGCTTGGCGGACCTGAAAGGGCACGCTTCAGGAAGACGAGAGCCCTTTGAGCCTTCGCGCCCGGGATCCTCAGGATCTCCTCCCTGCCCTCGATTCCGAGAGGAAGAGACGCCACGGACGCCGCGAACTCTCCCGGTCCCTTGAAGGCAATCAGATCGCCGCCCGGCCTCATAAAGGGGCAAGCGAGCTGCCAGAGCCGGCAGAGCGGCCCTACGGCTCTCGCCGTGACGACGCGGAACGCCTTCAGGTATCTCGTTTCTTCGCAGACCCGCTCCGCCCGCCCCCGGATCACCTCAAGGTCCGACAGATTCAGGCTCTCCGTCATGTGCGTCAGGAACAGGGCCCTTGCGCGCTTCGACTCGACAAGGGACACGCGTATCTCGGGTCGCACGATCTTGATCGGGATGCCTGGAAGCCCGGCACCGCTTCCGAGATCCAGAAGTTCGAAGGACCCTTCGGGAAGGAAGGGAACGACGGCGATACACTCCAGAAAGTGCCGTTCGGCCAGAACCTCCAGGTCTTTCCGAGAGACGAGGCCCGTCCGCCCGGACCAGGTCTTGATCCCCGCGCCATAGCACTCGAACCGATCCAGCGCCTCGGGCGACACCCCGATCCCCAGACGCTCCGCTGCCCTCTGAAATGACGGGCCACAGATTCGGTCTCGGGTCCCATGTTCCACGTGGAACGCTACTTTCCGACGCAAAAGGTCGCGAATATCCGGTCCAGCACGTCCTCCGGGGCGGTCTCCCCGACGATTTCGCCCAAAGCGTCCAGGGCCGTCCTGACCTCGAAGGCGGCCAACTCCCCCGGCAGGCGGTCCCCCAGAGCCCTCTCGGCCCGATCCAGGGCCTCCTTTGCGACCTTCAGCGCATCCACGTGACGCTCCTGGGTCAGGACCTCCGGACTGCACGGGCCTTCGCCCAGCGCCCTGGATCGGATCGCTTCGCGCAGGGCGTCCATTCCCTCTCCGGTAACGGCAGATGTGGAGACGGATGCGCACTCGCCGGCCACTTCGTCCCACTTCGGGTGCCTGCCCAGATCCCGTTTGTTCACCGCCAGAACGGCCTTGCCGCGAACCTCCTGCAACAGACGCGTGTCCTCGCCGCCGGGGCGGTCCGACCCGTCCACGACCGCCAGTACCAACTCCGCCTCGCCGATCGACAGGCGCGACCTGCGCGTTCCCTCCTCCTCCACGGGATCCGTGGCGGGGCGCAGCCCCGCCGTATCCACCAGCGTGACGCGCAGCCCGTTCAGACTCAGGCCCTCTTCTATCGTGTCTCTCGTCGTGCCCGGAATTTCGGTCACGATGGCCCGGTCCTGCTGAAGGAGCATGTTCATGAGGCTCGACTTCCCGACGTTCGGCCCCCCGGCCAGCACGACCCGTATCCCCTCCCGCAGGACCTTGCCCTGACGGTAGGAGGCGACCAGGAGGTCGACATCCTTCCGAACGGCTGCGAGCCCCTCGAGGACCGAGTCGGGATCGACGGCCAACTCCTCGGAAAAGTCCAGTCCAGCCTCCAATAGCGTGACCGTCTGCCGCAGCGCTTCAGCCATGCGCTCAAAACGGTGCCGCAGCCCGCCCCGAAGCTGAAAGAAGGCGGACTTCAGGCCCAAGTCCCCCCGCGCAGAGATCATGTCCGCCACGGCCTCCGCCTGGGTCAGGTCAATCCGGTCGTTCAAGTAGGCCCTCCGGGTGAACTCGCCCCGTTCGGCGCGCCTGGCCCCCGCCGAAACGAGCGCCCCGACCGCCCGGCGCAGCAGAAGGAGGCCGCCGTGACAGTTGAATTCGACCATGTCCTCGCCCGTATAGCTTCGTGGCGACCTCATGACAGAAACGAGCACCTCATCGAGATCCTGTCCGGCGGCCCTCAGCCAGCCCTGCGTGATTCTCCTGTCACCGGTCTGTTGCAGCGATCGTTTCCCTCGGAAGCAGCGGTCCGCGATTTGAACGGCCGCCGGTCCGCTCAGGCGCACGATCCCGATGGCGCCTTCTGCCGGGCCGGTGGAAACGGCCACGATGGTGTCTCGATCCGATATGTTCACGCCAGGGCCGCCCTCACTGCGTCCCGAGGACCCTCTTGGTGCGCTCCATCACGCGCTGCTGCAACAGGGTGAGGAGGTTGAACATGGTGAAGTAGAGCACGAGACCGGAGGACATACTCCAAAAGATCCAGGTCATGAAGACCGGCATGATGTAGACCAACATCGCCTGCTTCGGGTCTTTCATCGTCATCTTCGACTGGAAGAACATGGAAGCGGCCATGGCGAGGGGTAAAACGTGAAGGTCAAAACCGCCGACCGGCAGGCTGTCCGGCTTCGACAGGTCCACGATCCAGAGGATGAACTCCGACTGTCTGAGCTCGATCGATCCCCGGAAGACGTTGAATAGAGAAAACAGGATCGGCATCTGAAGAAACATGGGAAGGCAGCCCCCCAGCGGGTTGATCTTCTCTTCCTTGTAGAGCTTGATCGTCGCCTGGCTGACCTTCTGCTGATCGTCGGGGTACTTTTCTTTAAGCGCCTTGATCCTGGGCTGGAGCTGCTGCATCTTTGCGGCCGCCTCCAGGCTTTTGTGCGTCAGGGGGAAGACGACGATCTTCACGAGAATGGAAAAGACGATAATCACGAAGCCGTAGTTGGGTACGACTTCGTGGAGCGCGAGGAAGGCCTTGAGGATGACGATGGTGAAAGGCTTCATGATCGGCTGGAGAATGGAGCGGAGGAAGGGCGCGTACTCGATGAACTCGTCGAGCTGCAGCTCCCTCTCGTTCTCTGCCAGGTCTCTGTTCTGGCGCCGGAGAAGGTTGTAGGAGATGGGCCCGACGTAGACCCCGTAATCCAGCCGGTCGGCACCGGCCCGGGTAAACAGGTCGACGCTGAAGTCGGGAAGGCCGGAGACATCCCCCTCCCAACCCCTCAGGTCCACGTCGTAGCGCTCCCCTTCCGGAGGAATGAGCACGGCCATGAAATACTTGTTGCGCACGGCCACCCAGGAGACCCGTCCGCTCGGTCTCGTCTCTTCTTCCGCCAACCGCTCCAGGTTCCAGGTCTCCACCTCTCCCCCGGCCCGCGTGACGATCTGATCGTAGGACATGCCGTAAAAACCCCCCGATTCCCCCGCCGACCCCTCGGTGTCGGCCAGCCCGCCAAACCAACCGACGCCCACCTTGCTCCCCCTCGGAAGTCCCGACACGGAAACCGACGTGTCGAGCCGGTAGCGATCTCCCTGAAATCGAAATCGCTTCTCGACGAAGCTGCCGTTCACTTCCGCACGAAGCGTCAGGACCGCCTGCTCCGACCCCCTCAGCGTGAGCGATTCGGTGTCCGGAACAAAATCGAGCGTCTCCGGCGGCATGTCCGGAAGGGTCACGCCAAGGCCGGATCCACCCGGCTTCATCAGCTCCAGCCGCTCGCCGCCCTGGTCCATGTAGTCCTTCAACCTCCAGCTGACGATGCGCCCCCCCCGAGTCGTAAACGTCGCCTCATAAAGATCGGTCTCCACGACGACGTGACGCTCCGGCCCGGAAACGGACCTGGCCCCGACCGCCGGCTGCTCAGCCGCTTCGACTGCGGTCTCACCGGGACCGGGGACCGCTGCGGGCGGCGCCTCAAGAGAGCGAGAACTAGGCGAAATTGGGATGGGACCTCCAGAGTCGTCAAAGAACTCCTCTTTTCCCACTGATAATGGCGGTTCCGGACTTCCCTGCATCCACCTTATGTAGTAGGGCGTGATGAGGATGATCAGGATGATGAGGGCAAAGGCGAGGACGGTCCGAATGTCCATCGGATGGACTCCCTATGGCGATTTCGGTGGGACGGGCGGGACAGGATCGTAGCCTGAGCTCCCCCAGGGGTGACACCGAAGGATTCGACGCAACAGGAAAAGACCGCCTCGAAAGAGGCCGTGGCGATCAAGCGCCTGGATGGCGTAGGCAGCGCACGTGGGTTGGAATCGGCAGCGTGGGAGGGTATACGGCGAAACGCAGACGACATAGAAGCGGATGAGCCAGATGGCGATCTGTTTCAACGGTCCAGGAGACCCAGCCTCCTGAGGGCGGAGAAGAGGTCGGAACGAAGCTCACGATATCGCACGGCACGGGCCTCGTCTCTCAAAGAGATCATAACGAGAACGCCTCGTGGGCTGTGCACGCCAAACCCGCGGCAGATTTCCCTGAGACGGCGTCGAGCGCGATTTCGAACCACCGAGCCCCCGAACTTCTTTCGGACGGCAATGAGCATCCTCCCCGGGTCCGATTTGCCGACTCGAACCTGCATCCAACGACCTCGATAGATGCGCCCTCCCCTGAAGGCTGTACGGATTTCGCTTCGGAGTCCCCGATTCGGCCTGCCCATAATCGGGTCAAACCGAGACCCGTTTGCGCCCCTTTCGGCGGCGACGCGAGAGAACTCTACGCCCACCCGGACTGCTCATCCGTTCTCTGAAGCCGTGTTTGTTCTTCCGCTTCCGATTGCTGGGTTGAAATGTGCGCTTCATAGGCTATTTGACTCCGCGGCTGAGGTCACGTCTTTGACTTGGAATTGAATTAAGAAGACGGCCCACCGTTTGTCAAGGTCTTTTGCCGAACGTTGCAGAGAGGAATGGATGGGCACATACAACATATAGTGGCAACTTTTTCAGACCTCAGGATCTTGTGATTTATTTTTTAACTGTATATAAAACAAAGGTTTATATTTTTATTCCCGACGTAAAAATGGCTTGACATTCCCGGCCCTGTTCCTTAGCATGGCGTTGTTGAGTCCCGTTCCGGACCCAACGCTCCCCGCAGGTTGTTTCTTCCCCATCTCCTGACGTACGTTCTAATTTCCTCGTTCAGGCGGTCAGGACTCTACTTCGGTTCAGGGCCGAGGCCCCCCGGGTTTTCGACGCAGTTCTCATCCTCCTTCTGAAGACCCGTCCGTTTGGCCCTAAGTGGAACCTCTCTCCAGTGGAAGGGACGCGACGCATTCTCTCGGTCCCTGCCCCGGCGTATGACAGGGACAGGAAAGCCACCCGGTGTGCTCGGCGCATCCTGCGCCGATCCTTCGGGCTGCCTTCGTCAGGCAATCTCAGGCCTTCGGCTCGCGAGGGGTCGTTTTCTCTTTCGTCGGCTTTCCAGACTGACTTTCCAAGTTCGAAATCGAGCGACGCTGTCGCTGGATCGGTCTTCATGCAAGATAATCAAGCCGCGCTCTGGTCGAAGTGTCTTCAGGCGATTCAGACGAAGGTCCAGCCTCAAAGCTTTCAGACCTGGTTCGGGCCCATTGCGTCGAAGTATCTCGGTCCGGACAAGGCCGTCATCGAGGTTCCCAGTGCATTCTTCGCGGAGTGGATCGAGGAGCACTACGCCGACGTCATCCACGAGGCACTGGAAGAGGAAACATCGTGGAGACCCACCCTGGAGTTTATCGTTCGCGGCGCCCGTCAGTCCGGTCCCGTGGATTTCTCCGCCTCTCGACCCGGCATAGCGACAGCAAGACAAACGGAGATCCCGCTCGTTAACCTGAATCCCCGTTTCCGATTCAAACGATTCGTGCCCGAAAAAGACACGTTATCGTTTGCCGCGGCCAAGGCTGTCGCCAGGCGTCCGGGAAAGACGCCTTACAATCCCCTGTTCATCTACGGCGCTACGGGACTTGGCAAGACGCACCTCCTTCAGGCGATCGGTAGATCCTGTCTCCGCAAGGGGACGGCATCCAACGTCGTTTACGTCACGGCCGAACGTTTCGTTTCCGGCTACATCTCTTGCATCCAAAAGCGGGACACGAGCAAGTTTGCGAAACAGTATCGGTCTCCGGACCTCCTGCTTGTCGACGATATCCAGTTCTTCTCTCGAAGAAAAGGATCGCAGCGGGAGTTTCTTCACACCTTCGACGCGCTTTATCAGAGCGAAAAACAGATCGTTTTGACTGCAGACCGCGCACCCGATTCGCTCAAGGGTTTCTCCGAGAGCCTCGTATCCAGATTTCAGTTGGGTCTCGTGTGCGAGATCGAAGCTCCGAATCTCGACATGCGCATTGCCATTCTCCGAAAGAAAGCATCGGAGCGTCGGATCGATCTCCGAGCCGAAGTAGCCGTTGTCCTGGCCGGGCAGGCCAGCGCGACCATCCGAAAGCTGGAAGGGGATCTCACACGGCTTGTCGCCTTGGCTGAACGCAGAAACGTTCCTCTCTCCGTTGATCTCGCACGAGAAATCCTTTCCGTTGATCGCACACGAGAAATCCTGGTCGGAAAAACGGATCTTGAGGAGATTCTACACGTGGTCGCGCCTGTTCTCCACGTTTCGGTCGATCTCCTCACGGGCCGTTCCCGACGCCAAGAGGTGGTCGCGGCGAGAAACGTGTGTATGTATCTGTGCAACTCGTTGACCGCTGCGCCTCTGAAAGCGATCGGCGACCGGTTCGGAGGCAGGGATCATTCGGCAGTCGTTCGTGCCCGTCAAACGATCGAGAAAAGACGTTCTCAGGATCCCGGGTTTGAGAAACTCCTTCTCAAGCTCGTTGATCTCGCACAACAAACATTGGTCGCAAAAAAGACACCGGGATCCGCACCGGGCAAGATCTTCACCAGATCCACCGCTTGAAACCGTCCAACAGTTCCACGAATCAAATCCATACGCGAGGCGGAAGTCATCTTTCAAGGGATACCGGTACCCGTGAGCACATCTTATTGTTTATCATGATTTATTATACTTTAGAACATTAACTATGACATCGATTGTGTCCACACACGGAAAACCCGTAAGATTCCTATTTGTAAGACTTTTTATAGTGGGACGCATGTGCGGACGTTTGTGTCTACACACAAGTGTCTCGCATATGTCGATAGCCTTGCTGTGTGTAAGCACATTGGACGCGTGAATAACCTGGAGGCATCGAGGCGGGCAAGGCCTCCTCCTGCCGCCGTCGCTCCTTGAGCGTTCGTATTGCGCGGGATTCCCAGCTGTTCAGGAACAACGGGCCGGGACGTGAAAAGCGGTGTTGAAATGGTCTGAAGAAAGGCGTGAACGGACAGACAAGACCATTGACAAATTCGATAAAAATCAGTAAATTAGATAGATTGATCCTGAGGTGAAAACAGGCGCGATTTTGCCTGTTGGGAACTGTTTTTTAGCCCTGTTCAAGTCCCCTTTCAAAGGGGGCGGGAAAAATATCGTGAAGGGGGTTCTGCCGACATGAAAGTCGTGATCCGGAAAGAGGAGCTATCCAGAGGAATCGGATCGGTGCTCGACGTCGTGCCGTCAAAGACTGCGCTGCCCGTGCTCTCGAACATCATGGTCGATGCTGACGAGGATGGAGGACTGCTTTTAAGCGCGACAGACCTGGATACCTCGATCAAATGCTCGCTTTCCGCCACTGTAACAACCTCCGGAAGCACGACGGTACCGGCGCGGAAATTCTCGGAAATCGTACGCGAGCTGCCTGACGAGGAGGTTTCCTTCATGGAAGAAGGGGGAAGGGTTACGCTCGAAAGAAAGAGCGGCAAGGGAAAATATTCGCTGAGTTGCCTGCCGTCGGAGGATTTTCCGGAGCTTCCCGGGGAGATTGAAGGTTCAAAACTGACCCCGGACGACTGGAAAGGCGGATCCGAAAACGGCCAGGTTCTGAAGGATATGATCTTCAAGACCGTGTTTGCCGTTTGCCGAGACGAGACGCGGCCGGTCCTCAATGGAGTACTGTGGCAGGTGAAGGGAGATTGTATGACGATGGTGGCCACGGACGGTCACCGTCTCGTCAAGCATACGAAAACGCTCGCGCGGGGTTCTTCCGCGGCGGAGGAGGGCGAAGAGGCGATCGTGCCGCCCCGGGCCTTGAACCACCTCGTGAAGCTGATGTCGGCGGGAAGCAAGTTGGATCTGGTGCAGTTCGGGCAGAACCACCTCAGGTTCCATCTGACGGATCCCGATGGCGGAGAGACCCAGCTGTACACGCGACTTATCGAGGGTCCCTTCGTGGACTACGAGCAGGTGATCCCGAAAGAAAACTCCAGACAATTCAAAGTCTCGGCGGCAGTACTCTCGCCTGCCGTGAGGCGCGTCTCGGTGCTGTCCAGTGCCCAGACGCATCAGGTGAGGTTGAGGCTGGCCGAGGATCAGGTGGAGCTTTCCGCCGATAGTCAGGAGATCGGCGGGGAGGCGCAGGAAAGGCTGGAGGCCGACTACCGAGGCGAAGAGATGGTGATAGGGTATAACGCCACCTACCTTCTGGATATTCTCAGACGAATCGACTCGGAAGAGGTCTTGTTTGAGCTGGAGAGCCCGGTCACGGCGGGCATCATCAGGCCGGCGGAGCAACCCGAAGGGGAAGACTATCTCTGCCTGATTATGCCGTTGCGACTCAACGACTGACGGATGTAAGCCTTTGCGGCTTCTGGCTCTCAAGCTGGCCAACTTCAGGAACTTTGAACGGGTCGAGTTCAGGTTCGAGAAAGAGAAGACGATCCTTTCGGGGGAAAACGGCCTCGGCAAGTCGAACCTTCTGGAGGCCACCTATTTTCTCGCGATCGGCAAATCGGGCAGGGGCGCGAGAGACAGGGATGTGTTGCGGTGGGGCGCGGGCTACTTCAGCATCGAAGGGATCGTTGAGGAAGAGCGTGGAACGTTTCCCATTCGCCTGGGCTACGACCCCGCAGTCGGCAAAAAGGCGCATTTGCGCGAAAGGGCGCTTCCCCACCTTTCCGGCCTCATTGGCGCCTTTAACGCGGTACTCTTCTCCCCGGAAGATGTCGACCTGGTGCTGCGTAATCGCGCGCAGCGTCGACGCATTCTCGACATCCTGGTCTCCCAATCCAGCGTATCATACCTTTCCGATCTGGAGCGCTATCGCCGGGTGCTCTCGCAGCGGAACCGGCTACTGAAGGCGTCTGGGGCTCAGCTGTTGGCGGACCCCGCTCGAATGTTGCCGTGGAACCGTCAGCTTGCCGAGGTGGGTGCGCGGATTGTCGGGGGACGCCTCGATGCGTTGCACGAGATGGGGCCTTGGATCTCTCGGTACTATTCGGAAATCTCCGCCGCTTCGGAAGCGTTGAAAGCCGAGTACCAGAGTCTCGTAGACTCCGACCGGAAGGAATCGGCCCAAGAGGTTCTTGAAGCAGCGCTGATGGAACGGCTCAGAGACGAGGTCGAGCAGGGCTTTACGCTGAGCGGACCGCACCGGGACAACCTGGTCTTTCGTCTGGGGGGGCGAACCGCTCAGCGGTTTGCTTCGATGGGTCAGCTCAAGAGCGTGCTGCTTGCCTGGAAGCTGGCGGAGGCGAGATTTCTGGAGTCGAAGACAGGCGCGTCTCCGGTGCTGTTGATGGACGATATCTTTTCGGAGCTGGACCGCCGGCGGGCCTGTTCACTGATGGCACTGCTTTCCTCTTTTGGGCAGGTTCTGTTGACGACTGCGCGGGACTCGGACCTGGATTTCGAAGCGCAGGGGTATCAGATTGTCGCGCTTTAGGGAAGTGCCGGAGAGGACCGGGGGGCCGGACCCGCTCCCCCTGGAGGTCGGCCTTCGCGAGACGATCTCCGAATTGGGTGTTGAAGGCAAACTTCTGGAACAGCGGGCGCTCTTGCTCTGGCCCGGGGTTGTCCGATCTCTCCTTGGAGAAGGTGCGGAGGGTGTGGCGCGAGCGGAGCGGATTCTCCGGGGCGAGCTTCTCGTGTCCGTTGAGCAGGATGTGTGGCGTCACCGTCTTTATTTTGAACTTGAGCGGGCCTGCAAGGCACTCAACCGTTTCGTGGGTCGAGACGTTGTTCGGTCGATCCGGCTGACCGGGGGGCGGAGAGGACGGAGTTCCACCACCAAGGGGAGCTGACAGGTATGGCGCAAGTCGTGTCGGAATCCTACCGAGCGGACAAAATTCAGGTACTGAAAGGCTTGGAGGCCGTTCGGCGACGGCCGGCCATGTACATCGCAAGCACTGGGACGCCGGGGCTTCACCAGCTGGTCTGGGAGGTGGTCAGCAACAGCGTGGATGAGGCCATGGAAGGGTTTTGTGACCGTATCGAGGTCACCGTGAACGCCGACGGAACCCTGACCGTGGAAGACAACGGGCGGGGCATTCCCGTGGATACACACCCCACCGAGAATCGGCCGGCCCTCGAAGTCGTGATGACCCTTCTGCACGCCGGCGGAAAATTCGACAAGAAGACGTATGCCGTCTCCGGAGGTCTGCACGGCGTTGGCGTCTCGGTGGTCAACGCGCTCTCCGAGTGGTGCGAGGTCGAGGTCTGCTCGAAGCTCCTCGACGAGCGGGGCAAGGTCTACTTTCAGCGTTACGAAAGGGGGGTACCGGCCTGTGAGATGAAGGAGACCGGCGACCGCGAAGCCACGGGCACGCGGGTGACCTTCCTTCCGGACAAGGAGATCTTCGAGCACGTCGATTTCAACCTGGAGACCGTTGTCAACCGCCTGAGGGAGCTGGCGTTTTTGAACAAGAACCTGACGATCACGGTGAAAGACCTTCGCGTGGGGCACGAGGAGACCTTTCACTACGATGGCGGTTTGTGCGCGTTCGTGGAATACCTGGACGAAGGCCGGACCTCCCTGCACAGTCCGATCTATTTCGCGGGTGAGCGAGACGGGGTTGTGATCGAGGCCGCGCTTCAGTACAACGACTCCTACTTGGAGAACATCTACAGCTTTGTGAACAACGTCTATACGCTCGAGGGGGGTACCCACGAAACAGGCTTTCGAACTGCGCTTACACATACGCTGAACGGCTATGGCGCCAAGTACAACGTGTTCAAGAGCGCGAACTTCAATCTGTCCGGAGAGGACGCACGGGAGGGACTGACCGCGGTGGTCAGCGCGAAGGTGCCGGAGCCACAGTTCGAGGGACAGACAAAGACGAAGCTGGGCAACAGCGAGGTCAAGGGCACCGTCCAGTCGCTCGTGGGAGAGAAGCTGTCCGAATACATCGAGGAGAATCCATCGGTCGTAAAGAAGATTCTTCGAAAAGCGGTCGAGGCGGCGCGAGCTCGAGAAGCGGCCCGGAAGGCGCGCGAGCTCGTGAGGCGAAAGAACATTCTGGAAGGCGGCGGTCTGCCCGGGAAGCTGCTGGATTGTTCGCTGACCGATCGGGAGGAGACCGAAATCTTTCTGGTAGAGGGCGACTCGGCGGGCGGGTCGGCGGCGCAGGGCCGGGATCGCAGGTTCCAGGCCATTCTCCCCATTTGGGGAAAGCCTTTGAATGTCGAGAAGGCGCGGATAGACAGGGTCATGAGCAACGACAAACTCCAGCCGATGATGCTGGCGCTTGGCGGGGGCGTTGGCGAGGACTTCGACCTTGAAAAGCTGAGGTATGGGAAGATCATCGTCATGGCCGATGCAGATGTGGACGGGTCCCACATCCGGACCTTGCTCTTGACCTTCTTCTTCCGGTATATGCGACCGATGGTCAGCGCGGGCAGGGTCTACATCGCACGGCCGCCCTTGTTCATGGTCAAGCAGGGCCGCCGTGAACACTACGCGTTCGACGAAGGGGAGCGGAACCGCCTCCTCGCGTCGCTGGGCAAAACGGGCAGGCGGGTCTCGGTCCAGCGTTACAAAGGGCTCGGCGAGATGAACCCGGAGCAGCTCTGGGAGACGACGATGGATCCCGAAAGACGAACGATTCTCCGGGTGACACAGGAAGACGCCACGGAGGCGGAGCACGTTTTTTCGATGCTGATGGGAGGTGACGTGGGGCCGCGCAGGCGGTTTATCGAAGAACACGCCTTGGAGGCCGAGTTGGATGTCTAGGCGGACTTGCCTTGACTCGTGTGATGACTGAGGGGATCGATCAATGATGCAGAGACAGTCAATCGTCCCGATCGATATCGGGGAGGAGATGAAGAAGTCCTACCTGGCGTACTCCATGAGTACGCTGGTAGATCGCGCACTGCCGGATGCTCGCGACGGGCTGAAGCCGTCCCAGAGGCGCATCCTCGTGGCCATGAATGATCTGGGTTTGACGCCGGGACGGCAACACAGGAAGTGTGCGAATATTGCGGGACACACCTCCGGGAACTACCACCCGCACGGTGAGATGATCGTCTACCCCACCCTGGTGAACCTTGCCCAGGACTTCAAGATGCGTTACCCACTCGTTGACGGGCAGGGCAACTTCGGGTCGATAGACGGCTATCCGCCGGCCGCGATGCGATACACGGAGGCGCGGATGGCCGGGCCCGGCTTCGAGATGCTGACCGATATCGACAAGGAGACCGTCGACTTCAGGCCGAACTACGACGAGCGGATCGAAGAGCCCACCGTGCTGCCCGCCCGTTTCCCCAACCTGCTCTGCAACGGCGCCGTCGGGATCGCCGTAAGCATGGCGACGGCCATTCCGCCGCACAACCTCGGCGAGGTCGCGGAGGCGCTGGTCGCGCTGATCGACAACCCGGACCTGGACATCGAGGGGCTGATGGCGTATGTCAAGGCGCCCGATTTCCCGACCGGAGGGATCGTCTACGGGATCAGCGGGGTCCGGGAGGCCTACGAGACGGGCAGGGGTCACATTCGCATCCGTGCCCGCGCCCATATTGAAATGCTGAAGAATGGGCGGGAGAAGGTCGTGATTACGGAGATCCCCTACATGGTGGCCAAGTCCAACCTGCTGGAGAAGATGGCCGACCTGGTGCGTGAAAGAAAGGTCTCCGGAATCGCGGGAATCCGGGATGAGTCGGACCGCGCAGGCATGAGAATCGTCGTCGAGGTGAAGCGGGACGGGATTGGCGACGTGATCCTGAACCAGCTTTACAAGCTTACGCAGCTCGAGGCCACTTTCGCAGCCCATCTGATCGCCCTGGTTGACGGCCAGCCGAGGTGCCTGAACCTGAAGGCGTTGCTGAAATGCTTCATCGACCACCGACACGAGGTGGTCGTCCGCCGCACGCGGCACGAGCTCGGCGTGGCCGAGGACCGGGCCCACATCCTCGAGGGATTGAAAGCGGCCCTTTCGGATATCGATCTGGCCATCGAGCTCATTCGCGGGTCCGAGGACCCGGACGAAGCGCGGCGCGCGTTGATGGAGAGGCTGGAGCTGTCCGAGCGGCAGGCGCAGGCCATCCTTTCAGTGACGCTTCAACGGCTGACCCATCTCGAGCAGAGGAAAGTCGAGGAAGAGTATGAAGCACTGATTCGAGAGATCGAAAGGCTGCGTTTCATTCTGGACAGTCGACCCAAGCGAATGGAAATCGTCAAGGCGGACCTGAACGAGATCGCCGAAAAGTTTGAAGATGACAGAAGAAGCGAGATCGTGCTCTGGGGTTCGGAGTTTGAGATTGAAGACCTGATCGCTGAGGAAGACATGGTCATAACGATCTCGCACGCGGGGTACATCAAACGGATCCCCGTGGCGACGTATCGACAGCAGCATCGCGGAGGGCGGGGGGTGACGGGGATGCGTACCAAGGACGAAGACTTCGTGGAGCATCTTTTTATCGCCTCCACGCATCATTTCATTCTGTTCTTGACCGATCGGGGCCGCTGCTACTGGTTGAAGGTGCACGAGATTCCCCAGGGGACGAGGACGTCACGGGGCAGACCTGCCGTCAACCTGATCGATATCGCCCCCGGCCACAAGATTTCGGCGATCGTTCCCGTGAACGAGTTCGATGAGAGCCGCTTTTTGATGAAGGTCACCAGGAATGGGTTGGTCAAAAAGACGGTTCTCTCTGCGTACAGCCGACCGCGGCGAGATGGGATTATCGCCATGGACGTTCTGGAAGAGGACCAGCTGATCGGGGCGGTCATCACCGATGGCAGTCAGGACGTGATCCTGGGCACGCGCGGGGGTCAGGCCATCCGCTTCTCGGAGGAGGATGTGAGGGATATGGGTCGGAAGGCCCGGGGCGTAAGGGGGATTCGCCTGGAAGGCGGGGATTCCGTCGTCGAGATGGTCGTCGCCAAGGGAGGACGTAGCCTGCTCACGGTGTGTGAAAACGGGTATGGGAAGCGGACGCACGTCTCGGACTATCGGCTCACGCGCCGAGGCGGAAAGGGTGTGATCAACATCAGGACGACGGAGCGAAACGGAAAGGTCGTATCGCTCAGCGAAGTCGTGGACGAAGATGAGCTGATGATCGTCTCACAAGGCGGAATCCTGATCCGTCTGCCGATACGGGACGTGAATGCGATTGGACGCAACACCCAGGGCGTGAAGCTGATTAACCTGGAAACGGGCGACAGGGTATTCGGCGTGGCCCGGGTTTCAGGCGAAGACGAGGGGGGCGCCCCGTCCAAAGGCGGGAAAGGGGACGAGGCAGGCGGGGGAGAGGGCTTTTCAAGCTCTGACGGGAATGGAAGAGAGGCATGAAACGATGGATACGCCCCGCTTCTTACGTCGTGATCGGAGCGGTGGTGCTTCCGTGGTCGATCTCCTGCGACACGCCGAGACGAGCGGGGACGGAAGAGGGCGGAGACAGGAGCGAGATCCGGCGAGCAGCGGCGCCCGAGCTCACTCTGAAGTGTCTGAACGGGGAGACGATACATCTTTCCGACTATCGTGGAAAGGTGCTCGTCGTCAACTTCTGGGCCACCTGGTGTCTTCCCTGTATCGTTGAAATTCCCCACCTTGTAGATCTCCACCGGGATTATAAGGACAAGGGCGTGCAGCTGGTCGGCATCTCCATGGATTTTGAGGCAGACCCGGAGTACGTCCAGGAGTTTTGCCGAGAGGCCGGTATGGATTATCCGGTGTCGAAAGTGAAGGACTACTCCGAAGTTCAGAAAATCGACCGGATCTGGTCCGCCGTAAAGGGAATCCCCACCCTCGTTGGACTGGGTGACGGGGAGCTGGAGCTGCGCGATGGAAGTGTGCTGGTCATGCCGACGACGTTTATCATCGACCAGGATGGGCACATCTTCCGAAAGCACGTTGGACCGCGGGAAAGGAAGGATCTGGAGCCTGAGCTCGAGATGCTCTTGAAACGGGGCGCGGAGGGGGCGCCTTACGAATCCTAATAACGTTTAGTTAGTTGCCCAAACCCTCTTTATTTCTTCTGGAAATTTTGTTACTTTAGCGACAGGAAACCCTCCAGCAGTTCGCTCGTCAACATGTCGAGAAGGGCGGAATCCTCTACAGCGCCGACGAGGATTTCGAACACCTAACCTCCTTGATTCGAAAAAACAAGCAATCCACAACTTCGTAAGGCCGTGAGAAATGTGGAATTACCTCAGCTAAAATGCACTGTTTTTCTGTTCACATCCCGTGAACTAAAGAATGGCCGAATGGTGACGTAAAGACGCCTTTGTTCTTCTGGACAAATCCCAGAGAACACCTCCCAGAGAACACCGCCGAGATATTTCGAATCAAGGCTAACCTTGATTCGAAAAAAAACCGGTAGTCGAAAACTTAGCCTTAATTCGTCAAAAATAGGCAATCGACAACGCGGTCAAACGCTGGAGGAGTGGGGCATTTCGATCGTTCAAATGCGTTTTTTTCCGGTCACAGCCGGTGACTTTAAGAATCGTCGACTTGCGACATCAATTCGCCGTTGTTCTTCAGGCCGAATCCAAGCCAATACCGCCGAAATATTTCGAATTAAGGTTAATCCTTGCTGGAGAAAACGGTTACGCCAGCTGACGACATTCTGCGGGCTCAGCCCGACTTTTTGGGCAATCACACGGTAACTGATACCGTCGCGCTCATCAAGACGATATTGGCACGTCGCACGAGACCATGCGAAAACGTACGAGACCGTGAAAGTGACGTCAGTTCCTCACGGACTTGGGCAGACAACACAATCGGCTTCCGAGGACGACCGCGTCCCATGGTTCTCTCCTTTCCCAATGGGTGTAAGACGCGTTTAGAGAGAACTTTGGTTAGATACGCTCTGCGTGGTCAGAATAGACCTTATGTGAGGGAGACGAACATGGCAAAGCACGGCCTGCTCGACTCCGCATATTTTGGCCGCCAAGCAAAGCAGGGAATCGGCGGCAGTCCTTGAGAAGGTTGACGAACCCCCTCGGCCTTTAAACGCCTCGCCAGGGGCACCCGAAATGCGTTGCAAAACGCGCCTCGCGTTGCGAATTGCACCAAATCCTCTGTTTCTCCATCCGGTCGTTTCCGTAAGTCCTTAAGTAAACATCAATTTATAGCTTATATCAGAGCCGTGACACGGTCGCTTGGGCGGTGTTCCATGTTGCATTCTGCAACATGTCGATGATTTTCCGGTCGGCGCCGTGTATGCTCTAACTCATTCATCTACAACGTGTTGTATGCTTTTTGAAAATATGGCACGAATTTTGCCCATGTAAGTGGAGACGCTGTGTATAAAAATGCGGTGAATTGAGGTCAGAAACGTCAAGGAAAGGAACCGGGTCCAATGGCTTCAATCATAAAGAGCTTGTCGTTGGTTGCCGTCCTCGGGTTGCCGGTCTTTGCGGGTCATGCCAACGCCGGGGTCAATACAAATGTGATCACATCCAACGCCTCGCCTTCTCCCGATTTCGACGGCGATAACTGGGTGGGATTCACGGACTTCCTGATTTTCGCACAGGCGTTCGGGTCGCGCCAGGGCGACGGGAGCGGGAAATATGAAGCGAAGTATGATCTGGATGGCGACGGTGAGATCGGCTTTGGTGATTTTCTGATTTTTGCCGGCAGCTTTGGCAAAGAGCCGCCATCATCCGGCGGCGGGGATGGCGGCAGCCCTGATCTCGTTGTTCAATCCCCTTCGGTCAGCGACAGCAGTCCGACTCCCGGGCAATCTTTCACGCTGAGCGCCACCGTCCGCAACCAGGGCACGGGTCAATCGGCCGCTACGACGCTGCACTACTACCGCTCGACCGACGCGACGGTCTCCACGAGCGATACGGAGGTCGGCACGGACGCGGTGAGGGGACTTGCGGCCGGCCGCGCCAGTGCCGAGTCGATCAACCTGACCGCCGAGTCCAGTGAAGGCACCTACTACTACGGAGCCTGCGTCGAATCGGTGGCCGGCGAAGCCGATACCCGGAACAACTGCTCGGCTGCCTCCCCGGCGGTGACAGTCAGGGACAGCTCGAGGGCGGTGGCCATCCCCGATGTCAACCTCCGAGCGGCGATCGAAGACGCCCTGGGCAAGGACAGCGGCGCGCCGATCACACCGGCTGAAATGGCGACGTTCGACCGTCTCGATGCCCGCGCCGCCGACATCAGCGTTTTGTCCGGGATAGAGTCTGCCACCAACCTGAGATACCTGAGCCTTGAGGACAACAACATAACGAGCATCTCGGCGCTCTCCGGCTTGACCAACCTGGGACTGCTGGAGCTTGGGGCCAACAGTATTGAAGACATCTCGGCGCTTTCAGAATTGACCAACCTGAGAGCACTGGTGCTTAGATCCAACCCCATCACGGACATCTCGGCGCTCTCCGGCTTGACCAACCTGACATTTCTGGAGCTTGTCGGCAACGACATCTCGGACGTGTCGCCGCTGCGGGGATTGACCAACCTGACATTTCTGGGGCTTGGGGTAAACAACATCTCGGACGTGTCGCCGCTACGGGGATTGACCAACCTGGAACGCCTAGTTCTTTTCCGGAACGAAATCACGGACGTTTCGGCGCTATCGGGCTTGACCGACCTAAGGGAATTGGACCTTCAGATCAACATCATCACGGACATCTCGGGGCTTTCCGGCTTGACCAGCCTGACACATCTGGAGCTTAGGGGAAATCCACTGAGCGACACCTCCATCAACGAACACATTCCCGTCCTTGAGAGCAACGGAGCGACGGTACGCTTCGATGCGTTTGGCAGCAGCGACTTCGACATCGAACTCGTTTACCTCGACTCCTTCACCGAGGAGAAGAAAAGGGTTCTCCAATACGTAGCCAGGCGCTGGATGACGGTCATTATAGAGGACCTACCGGACTCTGAATTTACTCAGGGCTGGTCCGGGAGGTGTGGCGATCATTCGTATGAGATTCCGGCCGGGGAGCGGATAGACGACCTGCGGATATATGTGACCAGCTTCGAAGGCGACGGACCCCTTGGGTGGGGTGGCCCTTCTCTTTTGCGCGAGACTACCAATTTACCTTTACCTGTCCTTGGATGCATGGGGTTCAATTTGCGGGCTAATCTTCTGATTACAGGACTCCATGAGGTGGGGCACGTTCTGGGGTCAGGGACGCTCTGGGAGCAGCTCGGCTTCTACCAGAACACTCCGGATGGCGACCAGCACTTCAACGGCCCACTGGCGATTGCCGCCTTCGACGACGCGGGAGGATGGGACTACACGGGCAAGAAGGTGCCGGTGTCCGGCGACGGTGGGCACTGGAGGGTTCCTGTGCTCAATGGCGAACTCATGGAGCCGGCTGGCGGCGGCGCGTTAAGCGCGATCACGGTTCAATCCCTGGCCGATCTCGGCTACGGGGTCGATGTCACGCAGGCAGACCCGTATACCACCCTGCCCGGTGCCGGTGCCGCAAGTGAGCTGTCGTGCGACGCCGGTTTCAGGCGGGCGATTCCCGTGGTCGATGCGCAAGGGTTCATCGTCCGCACCATAAGCAGCGACTGAAATGCGCAGGGGGGACACACTGTCGTTGGGATGCTACTCAAACCGGTACTGCTGTCCCCGGCTTCCGCACTCACTCCTCCTGGCCCCGCCTCCTGCAGCACCCCCAGCAGACAGGGCACCCCGAAAAAACAGCAGGTTCAGGTACATCGGGCTCAGGCCCACGGCGCCGCGCTTTGCCGGGATCGTCGCTCCAGTCCTGCGACTCCGCCAGGCGGACCAACAGGCGCCGGCCCACCTCCAGGTAGCCCCGTTCGCAGGTCAGCTCGTAGCCGCCGTACTGCGGCTTCCAGGCGAGATCGGCGTCGAACGCTTCTGGTCCCCCGCAGAACCAGACCATGGCCCGGCGGTAGCACTCTGCCACGTCCGCCCGCCCGGTGGGTGGAACATCAGCTCGAGGCCGATCATCAGGTAGTGGGTCTGACCTTCAGGTCGGAGTAGAGCAGCACCTTCCTGCCACGGACGGGGGCACGCCCGCCGGCCAGCTCGTCCCCGGTGCAGGGGTCGGCGGTGCCCATCTCCCCGGCCAGGGTCCTGCGCCGCACCGAGCAGGTCATGGCCGACTACCGCGCCCGCAAGGTCCACTGAAATCCTCCCGGTAGCTTCAGAAAAACCTACCCCGGCTGCCGCCTCAGCCGGCGCAGCAGGAACTGCTCCTTTTCCGACAGGGACCGATAGAAGGACTCGGTGAGCCTCGGGGTCTCCTCGTTGGCCTCCAGCTCGCGGACGTCCATCGAATCGGTGAAGTACCTGGAGCGGTTGGCGGCAAGCACCTCGTGCTAGCGCGAACACACGTCGCCGATGGCCCCCGGGGACCGGCTCCCGCCCAAATTAAATTTACCAGCAGCTGAACAAACGGACAGCGCCTGTCCTCTTGCCGCGTATCGTATCTTGATCCGAATGGGATACAGCTCCATCCGCGTGGGTACATACCCCAGAGGAGGTGAGGTATGAAAACGGCAATCATCTGCATCATCGGGCTGGTTGGTTTCGGCGTCTCGGTGTCGGCCGAATCCCTGCTCGAGGGTCGGGTGCGGCTGGACTCGGGGGCACCGGTTCCCGGCGCGCAGGTACTGCTGTTCGATCTGGCCGACCTGCGCGCCGCGCCGGTGGCGGCGACCACGGACGGGTCGGGGCAGTTCACCCTGCCCTTGGCAACCCTTGCCGGAGCCCTGCCGGAACGGTTCCAGCTGGGAGCGAATTATCCCAATCCGTTCAATCCTTCCACCATGATTCCCTACCAACTGCCGGCCTCCATGCACGTGCGGCTGGAGGTGTTCAACATTCTGGGCCAGCGGATCGCCACCCTGGTGGACGGCGAGCGGCCGGCCGGTTTTCACACCGCCAGTTGGGACGCCACCGATGCGGCAGGCGAGGCGGTGGGAGCCGGGGTCTATCTCTATCGTCTCAGCGGCGACGGGGTGCAGGCCACCCGGTCGATGCTGCTGATCGACGGGCAGGCGGGGATTGCTTCGGGCGGGGGCGGGTCGACCGGCTCGGGAGGTGAGGCCGGTGCCGGCGAAGACGGGGAAGCGGCTCCGGCCTACGGGCTGACCGTCTCGGGTCCGGGGCTGGTCGCCTACGTCGACCCGGCTTTCCGGGTGCAGGCGGGCATGGCTCCGCTGGACCTGGTGGTCGAAGCTCCGGGACGGGTCCCGACGGCCAAGGCGGCCTCTTCAGGCGGGATCGGCAAAGCAACTACTTTTCTGACGCTGGGGAGCCAGCCAGGGACGAACACCGTTGAGGCAAAGGTCGCCGGGCTAGAGCCGGTGACCTTTACTGCCGTCGGGCAAGCTACGGCCGACTTCAATGGCGATGGGGCTGTTGGCTTCGCCGACTTTTTGCAATTTGCAGCACAGTTCGGGTTAAGTCAAGGCGACGCGGGGTATGACGCGCGGTATGATCTGGATGGCGATGACACAATCGGGTTTGGTGATTTTGTGATCTTTGCCAACGACTTCGGCAAAGAAGCGTCATCAAATTGACCCGTCTGTCCATGCATGCGGATGTCTTTCAATGGGAGGCGGTGTTCCGCATAATGAGCAATCGCGAGAAAGACGACGAACGCTTGGCCAGGAAATGGCTTGAATCTCAAGGTCATTCAAGCATTGAGCGATCAGAGGATGATCCACCGGACTATGTTGTTGACGGCAAATTCGCTGTCGAGGTGCGGCGATTGAATCGGAGAATCGAGGTCGATGGGCAAACCGAAGGCGAGGAGAATTCTCGGATATCCTTATACCAAACTATTGAAAGCGCGCTTGCGGAAATTGAGCCGCCCGGCACTGAGCGAAGATGGGAGGTCGCTTGTGAATATGATTTTTCAAGACGCTTGCCAAATAGAAAGGTTGTCAAAAATCAAATCCGTGAAACCCTTATTCCGCTCATACAAGAGTATGATACGCCCGATACTTTCAATCAATTCATGTCAAAATACGTCGATTACGATAGGCATGCCGATGAACTCGATCTTCTGAACCCCCTGCACCTCTGTCTGCCATACGGCATATGCCTTGAAGTTGGCGAACGCTATGAATACACAGGACCTCCCGGCTTTTACCTCAATAACGTTTCCGATCGCGAAGGTATTGGCATAGCAGCTGAATTGATAAATAGCATCCAGCCATGTATAAAAGAAAAATCACGTAAGATAATTAAAAATAATAATTTAAATGATTATCAGGAATGGTGGCTGATTCTGATCGATCATATTAGCATTGTGCCAATCTCGAATCTCGGAAAGCATGAGTTGCAAGGCCTTCGGGACAGTATCAAGGATCGAGGTATCTGGTCTCGGATCATCCTGATAAGTTCTATGAACGCTGATTGGTGGCACGAATTATGATTTACGCTTGGTGCGGGATACCCGCTCTCGATTCTCCGGAACAGCTGGGGTTGTTTCCGTCCGACGCGGCTCCAACCTCTGGATATCAGAATGGGTAGAGTGGCTCAAGGACGGCACTAAACGATGCTCTTGGTAAACCAAGTCGAGTTACTGCGCCAAAACTTAGTACAGCTTCGGAAACAACAGTTTGCGTTGCCGTTGATGGGAGAGCTGTCCCATACGAGGCAGACCTACCAATTCAAGTCGTTTGTACACCCGGCCCGCGATATTGCGACGACGATCGCGGGAGCCGACCCCCGTGGGGACAAATTACCCAACCGTCTGCGTGGCTGGAATTTAGATGTCACCGACGAGTTAGGGAAGACCTTGAACATACCTTTGAAGAAACTGTTGGGGATGGTCATTCACGTGTACTATTTGAGGGTCGGAGATGGTGACCTAGACATCTCCAATGATTTAGGAGAGAGGGTTATCGTTCCCTACAACGTGTTTCTCGACTCTGTCGAACGCCTTGTGTTGACCCCTGAAGATATCTGCTTGGTAATTTGTGGTTTGGCAGAAGAAAAATTCAAGACTGAGAACGCGATGCGGGCGTTGGGAGCGTACATGCCCGGGCCGGGCGATCTAGCGCACTGCCTTGCAACGATTAGGAGGTGGCCGCTCCTGCAAGAAGCATCTGGAAAACATTCTTCGCCGGCCAGAGTACGACTGTGAGAGCCGATTGCCGAACCATAAACGATAAACCTTTCATCAAGGGTGAGTGGTTTAAAGGGACAACCGTGAAGTGGCATGTAGGGTGGCGGAGAAATGACGCCTACGCCAAGTCGTGGGTAGACGTCTCACACCTGATAGGGAAAATCCGAGATTACTTTGATAACCCACGTCCGAAGTAAAATTGGGAGGGGTATACCGAAGAATTGGGTGAGATCGACCTGACCGGCCGCTTATGGACGATTCCCGCCGCGCGGACGCAGGGCTACGACGAGAATAAGGGAAATGCGCCGGCGCCATAAGGGTCCGGCGCATTATTTGTTTCCGATCCGCAAGGAATCGGCCTGAGCGACACGTGGGAAGGGACCGTTTGCGCAGGCGCCGTTTTTTTCCGTTCTTGAGGGCGTTGTCGAGTTGCCCGGCAGATGGGCCAAGGCCGCCAAACTTTCCTTCCGAACGTTGAGTCTCCAGCGAGAACGACCCGCGTGCACAGCTCCAAACTCCGGGGAACCGGCTTCCGGATCAGACATCGCGGACAGGAGATCCCCCACGCCGATTTCTTCTCGGATTTCGAGAAGACCGATCGGCTGGGTCTCCTCGCGCCGGCCCGCTACGAGGGCGCCGGGGCGGTCGCGCTCGTCCTGGCTTACGTGACCGCGTTCTACGATCGCTATCGCGGGGACGGAAACGATTTCTTCGCCTATCCGGACTTCTTTACCTTCCAGAGATATCGACCGGTCGCCAACTACGGGATGCTGGACATCTGGCCCGGTCACAAGAATGTCCGGGTCTCCGAAAGTGCGAACGAAACCGCCTCGGCGATCACGGATCGGGGCATCAACGTGCTGCTCGTTCCCGTAAACGGGACGTCCGATCCACCCATCTACGAAAAGGTCCAGCTCGACAGCCTGCGAAGAAACGTCCGGCGCTGTTTTATTTACTCTCCGACCGGCCGTGTCGATGCGGCAGATCTCGAGATCGGTATCGATTGTCCGGACATCCGAGATTGGATCGCCGCCATGTTTGACTCCGTCCCAAACGATGCCGCCCTCCAATCCCAACGAGACGCGTGGTTCGCATCCACCGGGACGGCGCCGCTTCGGCAGTCCTTCAGGGAGATCGAGTTGGCTGAAGCACTGCGCCTCCTGTAACACACGAAGCACGATTTTCCAATCACGAGATGAGAGATGAGAGTCGCAATCGGTGGCATCGTGCACGAGAGCAGCACCTTTACCCCGGTGCGGACGACCTGGGCCAGCTATCGCAACGAGCGCTTCGGCTACACGGCCGGCGACGAGTTGATCTCCAAATTCGCGGGTACGGGCACGTGCATGGGCGGACTTATCCAGGCCGCAGACGTCTGCGGCTTCGAGCTCGTCCCGGCCCTCTATGCCAACGCCGCCCCGAGCGCGCCGCCGCCCCGAGAGATCTTCGATACCATCCTGAACGACTTTCTGGAGCGGATCGACGCGGCGGGACCGCTCGACGGCGTCCTCCTGGAGTTGCACGGCGCCATGGTTGCCGAAGGGATCGACGACGGCGAGGGCCGGATCCTTGCAGCCCTGAGAAAATGCGTCGGCCCCGACGTGCCCATCCTCGCGCAGCTGGACATCCACACCAACATGTCCGCCGAGATGGTTGAAATGGCCGACGTGCTCATCGGCAGGGAGACCTATCCGGAGATCGACCAGGTCGAACGCAGCCGTGAGTGCGCCGACGTGCTGATGCGGATCCATCGGGATGGCCTGCGGCCGACGATGGCCTTCTGCGCGATCCCCCTCGTATGGGGCATGAACCAGGTCACGGCCCACCCGCCCATGCGGGAGGCCATTGCGGAGCTGCACAGGATCGAAGCGCAGCCCGGTGTCGTCTGCGGCTCGATCGCGACCTGCTTTCCCCTGGCCGACATCCCGCACATGGGCGCGTCGGCTTACGTCGTCACAGACAACGACCGGAACCTCGCGCAGAAACACGCGGATGAGCTGGGCGATTGGATCTTTGAGCGCAGGGCCGACTGGCAGGCGATCCTGCCCAATACCCGTGAAGCCCTGCGGCAGGCCGAGGCCGCGGGCAAATACCCGGTTGTTTTTGCAGACCGGAACGACAACACCGGGGGTGGATCGCCCGGCGACAGCACCGGCGTCCTGCGCACCTTCATCGAGGCGGGGCTCTCGGATGCCTGTATCCTCTACATCGTGGATCCGGAGGCGGTCAAGCAGTGCGAGCAGGCCGGCGAGGGAGCGAAGCTGGCACTCGAGGTCGGCGGCAAGTCCAGCCCGCTTCAGGGCGAACCCGTACGGGTGAACGCCGAGGTCGTCAAGCTCTCGGATGGCCGTTTTCGCTACGACGGGCCCAGAAACAGAGGGCTGGAGGGGTGTATGGGGCCTTCGGCCTACATCAGGCAGGACGGGATTCACGTGCTCCTCGTGAGCGTGAGGGAGCAGCCGTTGGGCCCGGCCTTCTCGCGGACCATGGGCTTGGAGCCGCGGAAGATGCGCTACATCGGCGTTAAATCGACCGTCCACTACCGCGCCGGGTTCGAGTCCTGGGCCGGCGCAATTTACGCAGTGAGTGAGCCGGGTATGAACAACCCACCCGGCGGCGCCAAGGCCTTTCGCAGGATCGGACGCAAGCTCTACCCCTTCGATGACATCTAAACGGCACTGGATTCTTGACCCGGGAAAGCATCCGCCCGAATGGACACGCGTCTCGCCGGACCCCCGCTTGTTTCTCCTGATCTTACAGGCAGGGACTCGTGCCGCGACGCGGGAGGGGCCGCGACTACGATCAAAGAGGTCGTGCCGTGAGCCGTATCCAAATTCGAGACAACCTCCAAGCCACCTACGGCGATGTCTACACCCCGGAAGCGATTCATGGCCTGACCGCCCTGGCCCGATTCAACGATGACCAAAAAGCGGTGATGGCGAAAAGAATCGAAAGACGCGAGGCGCGCGCGCGAAACAGGCAGCGCATCGCCTTCCTGAATCCGGATGAACCCATCCCGAGAATCGACATCAAGGCGGGCGACGCAAGGGCGGGAAAATTCATCGGCTCAGAGATACCGCACGACCTGCGGCGGCAGTGGATCCAGGGCACGGGCCCGGCCGCGAAGCCGAACGCGCCGGTCGAACGGAGCATCCGGAACGTCGCCTACGCGTTGTTGTCCGGCGCCGACGGCTGGATGTTCGACGGAGAGGATGCCCTGGGTCAGACCACAACGATGTCCCTGGACAACCAGAGGAACCTCGAACTGGCGGTCAAGAAGGATCCGGTCTTCTTGACCGCGGCCGAGCAGGTCGCCGGGGAGATGAACGAATGGGCCTCGCGCTTTTTCGGACGAGCGACGATCGAAGACTGGGAGAAACAGCTGGATTTCACGACGAAGATCTTCCGGGCCAGGGGGTTGCATCTGGACGACCGGCACGTTCGCGATCCAAACGGCGTGGCGCTTTCGGCATCGATCGTCGACATGACGCTCTATATCGTGAACAACCATCGGCAACTTCGGAACGCCGGTTCATCCATCGTCCTCTATCTGCCCAAGATACAGACGGCGGAAGAAGCCGCGCTCTGGGATGAAATGCTCTCCGCGCTCGAGACCCATCTTGGCCTTTCGGAGGGCACGGTCAAGGTCTACGTCCTCGTCGAACAGCTCGAGGCCACCTTTCAGCTGATGGAAATCCGCGCGGCGCTGGGCAGACATTTCGTTGGATACAACACGGGGCGATGGGACTACATCAACAGCGTTGCGGACGCGATGGCGTGGGAAACGGCGTTCGTCAACCCCGGCATCGAGTCCATCACGATGACCTACGGCTACATGAGAAACTACGAAGACCGGGTCCGCCGCGCCGTTAACACGCCCGATATCAACGGGAACTTCGCGCTTTGGCAGGGCGGCATGGAACCCAACATCCCGGTCGGGTCCAAGGAAGGGGTGGCGTCCAGCATGGAAAAGGCGGTCGCGGGCGCCGCTCGCGAGCAGAGGGAAGGGGCCAGCGGCAAGTGGGTCGCCCACTGGAAGATGGTCCATATCGTGCGGCCGGTGTGGGAAGAAGCCGGCCGGGACAACCAGCTTGGGAGGACCTTTCCTCCGCTCACCTATACGCAGGAAGATGCCGACGGTCTGGTGCTGCTCGAGCCGGAACCCCGGACGATCCGAGGCGCGCGGAACCTTCTGAGCGTCGCGCTGCAATACGGCAATGCGTTCGGTCAGGGACTCCAGGCCGCGGCGCTGAAGCCGGCCGATTTTTTCGGTGACGACAACGTCATGTACCTGATGGAAGACATGGCCACCGGAGAGATCCGGCTCGGCATCCTCTGGGAGTGGCTCCACAAGGGGGGCACGCTCACGGATGACGACCCGGAAACCGGCGTGAACGCGGGAGACACGTTCACGCCCGATCTGTTCAAGCGGTTGTTGGCCGAGGAATACGAGAAGCTCATCCAGGCGGGGAACAGAGACGTCCACGACGACTCCAAGGGGACCACCCTGCCGATCGCCAGGGAGATCGTGGAGACCTACGTGCGGGACGATGTGAAGACACCCTGGTATATCGATCTCCTGAACATCAACCTCAACAATCACGATCTGCCCGCGGCCCGGGAGCGTATTCGTCTCTACATGGACACGTTCAAGAAAGAGGGCGCCCGAATCACGGAGAACCTGGATTTCGCGGCGTCCTGAACGCTCGAGGGAGAGTTCCCAGCTTGAGTTCGAACGTGAAGTTTCCTTCGAAAGTTCCCGGGCGGACCTTCGCCACCAGACTGGAAGATCAGCTGGAGCAGTTGAAGACCGACGAGCTCATGGTGCGATACGCGGCATCGCGCAGACGGCTATCCACCGATCGATATCGACCCGCCTACCCTTTCGTTCGCCGCGAGCCAAACGTGCTGGCCTCGCGCAACGGCCACGGCCTCTTCCCGGAGATCATCGCCGCGATCGAGGAAGGCCGCATCGACACCCGTCCCTGGATTACCGCCCGCATGCAGCTCGCACAGGTGCCGGCGCTGTTTGGGCGTACGACCAAGGACCCGGGCCTGGTCAAGTCGATCGTCGAGACTTCGAATGCCGGGCTCTAGGCGCACTATCGACAGCGATCTGGCGGTAACCCGCTTCTCGCCTTGCAACCCGCCGGCGGCGAAGGTCGTCCCGGGCGAACGGCTGCGGATAAGGGTGCGGGACGCCTACGATGGGTTCTTCGTCCGCCGGCGCGACATCGGCGCCTACCTTGCCGCGCGCCGGCCCGAGCGGATGAACCCGGTCACCGGCCCGCTGTGGGTGGAAGGGGCCGCACCCGGCGACGTGCTGGCGGTAACGATCGAGGCGATCGCGCTGGATCGGACCGGCTGGGTGGCGGCCACCCCGGCCACCGGCCTCGCCGGGGCGGTGGCGGTGCAACCGGCCGTCTCCGAGTTCCTGGTCCGCGACGACGGCCTCTGGCTGGACGGGGAGTTGCGCCTGCCGCTGCGGCCGATGGTCGGCACGATCGGCGTGGCCCCGGCCGACCGGAGCGAGATCGCCCTGGAGCTGGGCGAGTACGGGGGGAACCTGGACCTGAACGAGATAACCGCCGGCGCCACCGTCTACCTGCCGGTGCAGGTTGAGGGCGCGCTGCTGGCGCTGGGCGACGTGCACGCGGCGATGGGGTACGGCGAGGCCCATTCCGGGGTGAACACCCCCGCCAGCGTCGATCTGACCCTGGAACTGCTCAAGAACCCGCCGCACCGCGGCATCTGGATCGAGTCCGAAACCGAACTGGCCACGGTCGGGGTGGCGGCCGACTTGGCAACGGCGCTGGCGCGGGCCACGGCGGCGATGGAGGCGCAGCTGATCGAGCGCCTTGCGCTGGCACCGGCGCGGGCGCGCATGATCTCGGGGTCGACGCTGGACCTGCGCCTGGGCCAGGCCGGCGGTTACGGGGTCAACGTTTCAGCGCTGGCCGCGGTCCCGCGGCAGATCCTCTAGCGCCAGGTCGCGCCCCGGCTGGCGGCCTGGGAGTTCGAGCGGATCAGCCACTCGGTCATCACCGCGATGAGGCGATCGCCAGGGTGGAGACGGAGTCCTGCACCGCCTCGACGCGTGGCAGATGAAGAGCATCTATAGGCAAGCGTGATTCGTGGACTTGGGACTGAAAGGAAAGCGGGCGATCGTCACCGGAGCCAGCCGGGGCATCGGCCGGTGCTGCGCGCTGTCGCTCGGGCGCGAAGGGGTCCGCGTCTGCGTCACGGCCCGGAATCGGGAAGGCCTTCGCGAGACCGCGGGTGAGATTCGCAAGGCCGGCAGCGATAGCCACGTCGTCGCGGTCGACCTGACGGCTCTGGAAAGCTGTCGAAGCGTCGTGAACGAGGCCGTGGAAAGGTTCGGCGGCATCGACATCCTCGTCAACTGTGCCGGGGCGGCGCGAGGCGGCGACATTCTGGACCTCCCCACCGAGCAGATCGACGAGGCGCTCGGTCTCAAGAGCTACAGCTATCTCCGCATGGCCCAGCTCGTGATTCCCTGCATGAAACAGAACCGGTGGGGGCGCATCGTCAACATCGCCGGCGGCGCGGGTACGAGTCCCGACGCGTCCAACATCCCGGTGAGTCTCGCGAATATCGCCATTCTGAACGTGACGCGCGCGCTCTCCGACGCCGTCTCCAAAGAGGGGATCCTGGTGAACACGATCTGTCCGGGACTCACCAACACCCGGCGGGCGCGCACGATGCAGCAGGCGCGGGCGGAGCGGGAGGGCGTGACCGTGGAGCAGGTCCTCAACAAGCTGGGCAGCGAGCTTCCCGCGGGCCGTATGGCCGAGCCGGAAGAGATCGCCACGGTCGTGACCTTCCTGGCGTCGGAAGCCTGCTCCTACCTGTTCGGTAGCTCGATATACATGGACGGGGGCGCGAGACGGGGCACGCCGTGAAGGCGCAGAGACGGTCCGCGGTCTCGTCGTCGATCGTTCGCGACGGCGGTGATCCGCCTTCGGCATGCAGTCTCAGGCATTCGGCCTTCGACTCGCGCGGGGTCTTTTGCTGCCTGCATGACAGTATCTGGAAAGCCATCCGATGAAGATCACCGACCTGAAATGCACGGTCATAGGCGGAAATCCCGTCGTCCGCATCACGACCGATGAAGGCGTCAGCGGGGTCGGACAGGCCGAATACACCAAGTCCTATCTCAAGCCCCACGTCGGCTTCTACCGGGACTTCATATTGGGGGAAGATCCCACGGATGTCGAACGGGTCATGCTGAAGATTCGCAGGCTCGGAAGCTTCAAACCGTGGGGCAGCGCCGTCAGCGCGATCGAGATGGCGCTCTGGGACCTCTCCGGAAAGGCTGCGGGCCTGCCCGTCTACAAGCTGCTCGGGGGCAAGATCCGAGACCGTGTCCGGGTCTATAACGGCGCGGTGCGTTTCCCGATGGCCGGCGTATCGCCGGAGGACTACGCCGACAACATGGCCAAAATGAAGGCCGCCAGGGAAGGATTCACCCTCATCAAGCAGGGCGTCGGGTTTCATAGCGAGATGCCCTATAAAGTGCCTGGCTTCTTCTACGGCGAGGCACGACAGGAAGGCCATCTGTCTACGGAACGGGGGCCCCTGACCGAGCGGGGGTTGAAGCACGTGATCGCGTGCGCCGAGGCGACGAAGGAAGTCCTGGGCGACGAGATCGGTCTCGCGCTGGATTGCGGTCCGGGTTGGACGGTCCCCGATGCGATCAAGCTGGCGAAGGCCGTCGAGCCGTTGAACCTGATGTGGCTCGAGGACCTGATCACGGGAGATTACACGCCCTATGTCCTGGCCGATCTCTACCGCGAGGTCACGCGAAGCACATCTGTCCCGATACACACCGGCGAACAGATCTACCTCAGGCAGAACTTCAAGGCGCTGATCGAAAAACAGGCCGTGAATGTCATCGGGCCGGACCCGTGTGACGTCGGCGGCCTGGCGGAGCTCAAGTGGGTGGCCGAATATGCCGATCTTCACGGGATCCTCATGGCGCCGCACGGGGTCGCGGACGGCCTCATCGGGCTCGCCGCCCTCGTACAGGTCTCGGCGACCCTTCCTGAAAATTTCATCGCCTTCGAGTACCCCATCGGCGATCCCGAATGGTGGTACGACATCGTGGACGGGCTCCCCGATCCGATCGTCGAAGGCGGCTTCATCCGAGTCTGGGACAGGCCGGGATTGGGTGTGGATCTGAATCCGGAAGCGGCCAGGCCATACCTGCCTGAAGGCGACGAGGATTTCTTCAACTGATTGTTGTAAGGTGCCCGTGATTATGCGTGGGTTTCCGAAGCCTTTTTCCATGGTTGGACCGGGGATCCTCGTCGCGGCTACGGGCGTCGGTGCGGGCGATCTGGCCACCGCGGCGTTTACGGGAACGAAGCTCGGCCTCGCGGTCCTCTGGGCCGTCATTCTCGGCGCCTTCTTCAAATTCGTCTTGAACGAAGGGCTCACGCGCTGGCAGCTGGCCACGGGCGCCTCCCTGCTCGAGGGTGCCGTCAGTCACCTCGGTCCCGCTGCTCGCTATGGCTTTCTCGTCTACCTGCTGGCGTGGAGCTTTATGGTCGCCGCGGCCCTCATGGGCGCGTGCGGAGTCACCTTCCAGGCAATCTTTCCGCTCTTCGACGATCCGTCGACCGGGAAGATCGTCTACGGGATCGGTCTGAGCATCGTCGGCGTGATGCTGGTTCGTCTCGGCGGCTACTCGGCCTTCGAGAAGGTGATGCGCCTGTGCATCGCCTTCATGTTCGTCACGGTCATCGTGACGGCGGTCCTCCTCGTCCCGAGCTGGGGGGCGCTGGTCACCGGACTCGTTCTACCCACGGTTCCCGATCTGGACGGCGAGGGATTGTCGTGGACGGTCGCCCTGATGGGCGGGGTCGGCGGCACGGTTACGGTCCTCTGTTACGGTTACTGGATCCGTGAGGAGGGACGATTCGGCGGCGAAGACCTGCCCGGCTGCCGGATCGACCTTGCGGTCGGCTATGTCATGACTGCCCTGTTCGGTCTGGCGATGGTCGTGATCGGCAGCACGATTCGGGTCGAAGGCGGGGGGGCCACCCTGGTGATCAGACTGGCGGACCGGCTCGTTGAGGCATTGGGACCCCTCGGAAAATGGGCATTCCTGCTGGGGGCATTCGGGGCCGTCTTCAGCAGCCTGCTGGGGGTCTGGCAGAGCGTTCCCTATCTCTTTGCCGATCTGATCGGAATGCGCGCAGGAGAACCGCCGGCCCGGGATCGAGTCATCGACACGCGATCGAACACCTACCTGTGCTACCTGTATGGCCTGGCGACGCTCCCGGCGATCGGGCTCTGGGTCGGTTTCGCCCGCATGCAAAAGTCTTACGCGATCGTCGGCGCGCTCTTCATGCCGATGCTGGCGCTGGCGCTGCTGCTGTTGAACGGGCGCGCGAAATGGGTCGGAGAACGTCATCGAAACCGCCCGGTCTCGTCTCTCATCCTGCTTCTGATCCTCGTCTTCTTCTTGGGGGTCGGTGGTTTGACCGCACGCAGGATATTCGGGATATGACCGCGCATGCCGGAGCCGGATGAAAGGATGAGGCGCGCGACCCCCGTCTCCGGCGTGCGTGTCTTCATAAAGTCCCCCGGATGGATTGCCGAAATATCTGTGAGATCTACACAATGAAGCTGCGGGAGCAACGGGAAGGAGTGGCGTGATGAGCATCGTATCCAAAAAGCCGTGCGACGAAAGCGAGCTCCTCGATCTCTACCGGAGGATGCTCACGATCCGGCGGTTCGAAGAGAAGGTGCAGGAACTCGCGTTCAACGGACTCGTGGAGGGCGCGGCCCACCTCTGTATCGGTCAGGAGGCCGTGGCCGCGGGCGCGGTCTCCGCGCTCCGTGAGGAGGACTACATCGTCAGCACCCACCGCGGACACGGCCACTGCATCGCCAAGGGCCAGCAGGTCGACCGCATGCTCGCCGAGCTGCTCGGTCGCGAGACCGGCTACTGCAAGGGCAAGGGCGGCTCCATGCACCTCGCCGACATGGATCAGGGGGTCCTGGGAGCGAACGGGATCGTGGGCGCCGGGCTTCCGATATCGGTCGGCGTCGCTCTGGCGATCGAGCTCCTCCGGCAGGAACGGGTCATCTGTGCCTTCTTCGGAGACGGCGCGCTCAACCAGGGGACGTTTCACGAGGCCCTGAACCTGGCCGCCCTGTGGCGTCTGCCCGCCATCTACGTTTGCGAGAACAACCAGTATGCGGTCTCCATGTCCGTCGACCGGAGCACGTCCATTCCGAACCCGGAAGCGCGGGCCGCCGCGTACGGCTTTCCGGGCGTCGGTGTGGACGGGAACGACGTCACAGCCGTGCGCAGCGCCGTTGAAGCCGCCCGCGAGCGAGCGGTGAACGGCGAAGGACCTTCCCTGATCGTATGCACGACTTACCGAATGGAAGGCCACTACATCGGGGATCCCGAGAAGTATCGTACGCGCGAAGAGAAAGAGATCTGGAAGGCTCAGGATCCGATCGCCAAGCTGGCGTCCACGCTCCAGACCGAGCGTGGTGTGCCGGAAGAGACGGTCGGAGATTTGGGACGGGAGGTGGAGACACTCGTGGAAGAGGCGGAGCGGTTTGCCCGCGGGAGCGACGCGCTGCACGAATCCAGGCTGATGGAGGACATCTACGCCGAATCGGAAGCGTGTTCCGAACCGGCGGACCGCGACGGACCTCGGATCACCTACCGGGAGGCGCTCAACCTGGCTTTGGTCGAAGAGATGACGCGCGACGAGCGGGTCATCTTCGTCGGAGAAGACGTGGGCGGCCACGGCGGCGCGTTCCAGGTCAGCCGCGGGTTGTTCGAGGCATTCGGCGCGGACCGGGTTCGCGACACGCCGATCTCGGAGGCCACGATCGTGGGCACGGCCGTGGGGGCCGCACTCGCAGGCCTGCGACCGATCGGCGAGCTTCAGTACCTGGACTTCATCACCCTCGCCATGGATCAGATCGTGAACCAGGCCGCCAAGATGCGTTACATGTTCGGCGGCAAGGCCACCCTGCCCCTCGTGATTCGGGCACCGGGCGGAAGTGGCGGGCGCGGAAACGCCGCGCAGCACTCACAGAGTCTGGAGGCATGGTTCATGCACATCCCGGGACTCAAGGTCGTGATGCCGGGAACGCCCTATGACGCCAAGGGGCTGTTCAAGGCCGCCATCCGGGACAACAACCCGGTGATCTTCATCGAGCACAAGGCGATGTACAACCAGGAGGGACCGGTTCCGGAGGGCGACTACGTGGTGCCGCTCGGCAGCGCGGACCTCAAGCGACAGGGCACCGATGTCACCCTCATCACCTACTCCCGGATGGTTCTCGTTTCCCTGGAAGCGGCCGAGGCGCTGGCCGGTGAAGGGATCGACGCCGAGGTTCTGGACCTCCGGACGCTCCTTCCCCTGGACGACGAAGCGATCTTCGAGTCGGTGCGGAAGACGGGGCGGGCCATCGTCGTGGAAGAGGACTGCCGCACGTGCGGCGTCGGGGCGGAGGTCTCCGCACGGATCATAGAAAACTGCTTCGACTACCTCGATGCGCCGGTGATGCGCGTCGCCGGGCTGGACACGCCGATTCCCTACTGCCGGAAGCTCGAGCAGGCCGCCGTGCCGCAGGTTGCCGATGTGACGGCCGCCGTCCGAAACCTGCTCGGGTCATAAGCTGCGGGAGGAATATGATGTTGTCGCAAGAGACACGTTTCGAAATGGTAATTGGGCAGGAGTCGGTAGCAGCGTATATTGGAAAGATGCGGGTGCCGATATTACGGTGACGAATGGCAGGTTTCCGCCCGGCTCTCGGGCAAAGGCAACCCCGTCGTCGTCGAGAAGGAAAATGGCGCACCCGGAGGAAAGAGGCACGATCACATCGATGGCGTGGAAGGCTTCCGGAGCGACTCGAAAACGGGCTCTACCCATCCGACAACAGAGACAGAGATCTCTTCTCTCCTAACCTGAATCATTCATAAATTTGCTGAAAATCTTCATCATTTTATGTGGAACAATCAGTTATCCAATTTGAGCTGAAAAACTTTGTCTCGGTGCAATAACTGGAAAGCCCGGTATTTACGCAGATCTTTCAGATTTCACGAGTGATTCGGACCATATGCCATCGCGGCCGTGGCGTTGCGGCTCTCTAGCTGCTTCGGCGTTTCTCCTCCCCAGGGGTTAGGGGGGCCCTCTGTGGGACGGGGTCGGGTGCGGGGGCGGATGTGCGGGCGAATGGAAATTCGCGGCGTGGGGGCGGGTCCCGCAGTGGGCATCAGGCGGGGGGAGGAGTTCATTCTCTTCGCGGCGCCAGTCCTTTCCAGTGAGGCTGAGTCGCCACGGCCCGAGCCTCCCCGGCGTTTGAGGGGCCTGCCTGCGCCGCGTTGGGCGCGGCAGGCAGGCGCCCTTCTTTTGTCACCTTTTCTTGGGCGGACAAGAAAAGGTGAGCATGAGTGACTTTCCTAACCTTTCTTATGAATTATTCAGGCTAACGTCACCGCCGGATTCTACCTATGGGAGGACGCACGATGATCACCTTTAAAGGAGCGCAGAACTTCCTGATCTTTGCCCTCGCGTTGATTGCGTCGCTGGCCGTGGGCGCCTATGTCGCGCCGACGTGGACGGTGGAGCAGGTCGCCCTGGATGTCCATCAGGATGGGGACGGCCGTCTGTATTATATCTACCGCGCCGCGCCTGTCTACCTGGAAAACGTGGTTCTCCTTCAAGACGCACGTCTCAACCCCGACCGGGTCCGGGCGTCGGATCGGGCGCCGGAAATCACGGAGGAGTTCGTCTACGCCGATACGCCTTCCGGAAGGAAGTATGCCCAGTTGTCGGCCAAACGGCACTGGCGTATCTGGTCGTTGCTTCCCGCCGTTGTCGCGGTGCTGCTTTGCTGGGTCACGCGGGAGCCCGTCACGTCGCTTCTGGGTGGGATTGTGGCCGGGGCGTTCATTCTGGGCCGATACGACATCACGGGCGACGTTCTGATCCCTTCACTGGCCACGTCCGGGGCGGCGGGCATCCTCGTGCTCTACCTGTGGTTCCTGGGCGGTTTGATGGGCATCTGGTCGCGCACCGGAGCCGCTCAGGCCTTTGCCGAGCTGATGACCCGGCGTGTGGTCCGGGGTCCCAAAACCGCCAAGCTGGTCGCCTGGTTCCTGGGCGTTATTTTCTTTCAGGGCGGCACGGTCAGTACCGTTCTGGTGGGCACGACCGTCAAGCCTATTGCCGACAAGGAAAAGGTCAGCCACGAAGAGCTGGCCTACATCGTCGATTCTACGGCTTCGCCGATCGCATCTCAGCTGGCCTTCAATGCCTGGCCGGGATATGTGCAGGCTTTTATTTTTGTGTCCGGCGTCTCCTTTCTGGCCACCGAAGCCGATCGGATCATCTTCTTCTTCAAGAGCGTGCCTTTTTGCTTCTACGCCATTTTTGCAGTGTTGGGCACGTTCCTGTTGAGCATTGAAAGGCCCCTTTTTCTGGGTCGCCGGTTGAGAGTCGCGATGCGCCGGGCGCGCACCACGGGCGTACTTGACGGTGAAGACGCCGAACCCCTGAGCGCCCGCGAGCTTCAAGGCAGCAACGTGCCGGAAGGATACCGGCCTCACGTACTGGAATTTTTCATCCCGCTCGGACTTCTCATCGGCACGGCCATCGGCACCTTTATTGTCAAAGGCTCTCCCAATGTGCTCTGGGCCTTCGGCTTGGCCCTCCTTTCTGCGGCAGGTATGGCCCTGGCGAAAGGGATGTCCCTCAAGGATCTCCTTCTCGGCTTTCAAGACGGCATCAAAGGCGTGGTACTGGGCTCGGTGATTCTCCTCCTGGCGATTACCATCGGCGGGGTGAGCAAAGAAACCGGAGGCGGCATCTACCTGGTCGAGATCCTGGGCAGCCACATTCCCTACTGGGCCCTTCCGGTGATGCTCCAGGTTCTGACGATGATCATCGCTTTTTCTACCGGCACGAGCTGGGGCACGTACGCGGTCGCCTTCCCGCTGGCCATGCCCCTGGCGTGGGCCGTGGCGGGCAGTGCCGGGTTGTCGCACCCCGAACTCTTCATGACCCTCTGCTTCGCCGCCGTGATGGACGGCAGCGTCTACGGCGACCAGTGTTCCCCGATCTCCGATACGACGGTCCTGAGCTCGATGTGCACAGGGTGCGACCTGATGGATCACGTCAAAACCCAGATTCCCCAGGCCACTGTCGCGGCCGGTTGTGCCGCCGTCTGCTGGACGTTCGTTTCTCTGTTGACGGCATAGATTCTGATTTTTTCCGATCTCTTTGCAAGACGATGGCCCCGAAGCCGCTTGCCTGGGGTTCGAAAGCGGACATACGGGAGAAAACCGTGCGCTTCGTCTCAACCTGTGATGGCAGCTGCATCGCGTTCAGGGATCCGCTGACCGTCGAACACCTGCAGAGACAGGTGGACGTGCTTGTCGACACACAAGTGGACACCCTGTGCTACAGCGTCGGATTGCCCGGGGCTTACGAATACGACACGAAAGTGGGCACGCGGTGGGGACACGGGATGGATAGAATGCCGGACATCAACGCCTATCGCGAAAAGCATAACCTCGAGTCGCTCCTTGGTCAGGGCATCGACCCGCTCCGGGTCGTGCTCGACCGCGGGATCGAAAGAGGGCTCACGGTCTATCCCGACCTTAGGATTTATGATTGCCAGTGCGGAATCGATTTTGACCCGATGAATCGCGACCACCCGGACTGGCGCATCGGAGAGCACGCCCGACACGGCTCCTCATCCCTCCTCTACGGAGCCCAGGTTTCCGAGGACTACAGGAACGTCAACTACACCTGGCAGCTGGACTTCTCGCATCCCGAGGTGCGGCAGCGAACGATTGACGTCGCCGAAGAGCTGTTCGCGCTGTATCGGGTTCAGGGCCTGCAGCTCGACTTCCAGCGTCGACCCCACTACTTCAGGCCGGACGAGGCGGTCGAGAACCGACACTTGCTGACCGATATGGTGCGCCGGATTCGTGCGATCGCCCGGGAGGCAGAACGGGAACAGGGAAGGCCGGTGGAACTGCTGTGCCGGGTATGGGCAAACCTGGGGGACTGCCGGCGCCTGGGAATGGATGTCAGGACGTGGGTCGAAGAGGGACTGATCGATCTGTTGATCCCGACCGGGCACCTCTGCTTTACGATCGACGCCCCCCTGGAGCAGTTCGTGGAACTGGCCAGGGGCACACCGGTCAAGGTCTTGATGAACTATTGTCCGATCCTCGATTGGCCGAGGACGACCAGCGTCAGTCATCGTCCCGACCAGAAGCCTTCGTTCGCGGGTGTGCCGCCTCGGTCGCTGGAGTTGGACTACGTCGTAACCGGGGAGATGTGGCACGCGGGCGCCCGGATGGCCTTCGCGAAGGGCGTCGATGGGCTGTCGATCTTCAATCTGAACCCGGGAGATTACGGCGAGGCCTGGGACCTGAGCTTCTTGTATGAAATCGCAGATCCGGAGGCTGTGGCCCGGCACGCCAAGCTCTATCCCTTCATCACTGGAGAGTCCGTGAACCGGTCTCAGACGCTTGGGCGCGAGCCGGTGCTTTACAGTCTATACATCGCGGACGATCCGGCCGCGGTTTCTAAAATGACCCTCGAGGTGCACGTCGAAGAGCTTACGGTTGAGGATCGGCTCGAATTCAGCCTGGACGGCAAACCGCTCGCGATGGAAATGCGAACCCTCCCCGATACAACGGGCGGGATGTACCGTCCCGGGAATCGTCCCCACCACTTCCTTGAATGCGAGTTGACGCCCGAGTTGGCGCAGCCGGGTCCGGGCGAGTTGGCGGTCAGAGTCGTGGAACGAAACCCGGAAATCGCTTCGCGGCTCACCGTGCTCGGTGTAAACATAAAGGTTCAGGCCAAGGCCTGATCTGCCGGATGGTTCCGCCGACGTTTTCTGTTCGATCCCTTCTCTGCGGTGAAGTTTGATTTTACGATCCACGGACTCGGGAGGGCGATCGGTGATGATGAGCGAGAAGGACGCCAAGCCAGTCGTCTACATCGATGGCGCCTTTTATGGCGAAAGCGATGCGAAGATCTCGGTGTTCGACCACGCACTCCTCTACGGCGACGCCATATACGAGACCTGCTGCGCCTGGGCCGGCGCCATCTTCAAGCTGGACAGACATATCGACAGGCTGTTCGAGTCGGCCCACGCCGTGAAACTCCAGCTCTCCCTTTCCAGGATGGCGTTGAAATACGTCGTCGTCGAGACCGTCCGGCGCAGCAACTTCAGGAATGCCTACGTCAAGATCATCGCCACGCGAGGGGTGGGCGAGCAACCGACCCTGAGCCCCTACAACACGACGCCCAGCATCATCGTCTTTGCCTGGCCCTACCTCAGCCTCGTGGCGGGCGACGTGGACCTGAAGGGGATGCGCATCAAGGTCGCCTCCTGGCGAAGGATTCCCGACATATGCCTGCCTTCGAAGGTGAAGAGCATCAACTATCTCAATCACGTTCTGATGCGCATGGAGGCAAACGAGTCCGGCTACGACGACGCCCTGGAGCTCGGGATGGACGGCGATGTCACGGAAGCCCCGGGCTACAACGTCTTCGCCGTCCGGCAAGGCGTGATCTACACGCCGGCGAACAACATCCTCGTCGGCGTGACCCGCGGAACGGTCCTCGAGCTCGCCGCGGAGGCGGAAATCCCTGTCAGGGAGGGCCGACTCACCGTCTTCGATTTCTACAACGCCGACGAAGTCTTCTTTTCGAGCTCCGCCGGCGGCATCTTTCCGGTGGGCGAGATCGACGGGCGCATCATCGGAGACGACGGGAAGCCGGGGCCCGTTACGGTCCGAATCCGCGACGCGTATCAGGCGTTGCTCAAGAGCGGCGCAAGGAGCACGCCTGTCTACGGACCTGCCTGATTCTGTCTTGAAAGAAAGGGGAGACACGTGGCCAGCACGCCGCGGGAGTTGAAGGACAGGATCGTGGGTGTCGTAGCCGGGTTGCCCACGCTGTTCAACGATGATGGTTCGATCAACCACGACGGAATGCGGACGCACGTGGAGTTCCTCATCCAGAATGGGATCCATGTTCTGGCGTTGAGCAAGGCGGTTTCGGAGTTCTGTTACCTTTCCTGCGATGAAATCAAGGCGGTTACCAAGACGGTCGTCGAGGCGGCGGCCGGACGCGTTCCGGTCCTGACCAGCACCTACGCGTGGTGGACGGGTCAGTCCGTGGCGTTCGCGAAATACGCGCAGGAGATCGGCGCCGACGGTTGCTTCATCACGATGCCGATTCTTTACACGCCCTATGACCCAGACCTCCACGACGATCCCTTCTACAGACATTTCGAGGCCATCAACGCAGCGACCGACATCGGCCTCGTGATCCACGAGGAGCACGTCGCCTGGCACCGGGGAAAAGGCCTTCCCCTCTCTCCCGCGCTCGTCGACCGCCTCGCCAGTATTGACAACGTCGTGGCTATGAAGATGGAAGGGGGGGACCTGACCTACGCACAGCAGGTCGTAAGGAAGACGAAGGACCGCCTGGCGATCATCGGCGATTGGGGCGACGAACACTGGTTCTTCATGTATAGCTACGGCGTACCGGCCTGCATCACCGGCATCGGACAGTTCGCGCCGAAGGCCAGTCTCCAGTTTTGGAATCACCTTCGCGAGGGGCGCTTGGCAGCGGCCAGGGACATGGCCAACAATGTCCTCACACCCTATTACGTGCCGGTCGCCTCCATGGACTGGGTGGCTGCCATCAAGGCCTCCATGGAATTCGTGGGCCTGCCGGCCAGCCCGATGCGCGCGCCCAACGCGCAGCTGACTGAGGGACAGAGGGCGTTGCTCAAACAGACCATGCTGGACACGGGGCTTCTTCCATAGCCGTGAAATAGCCGAAAGAGCGTGAGATGCCCATCGTCCTGAAGAAATCCGCCACGGATCCAAAGCTTCGATGGTTCCGGGAATCCCGATTCGGCATGTTCATTCATTTTGGCCTCTATGCCCTGCTGGAACGGGGAGAATGGGTGCAGTACGTGGAGGACATACCGAAACGAGCGTATGAACCCCTGATGGATCGGTTCAATCCGTCGAAGTTCGACGCCGAAGCCTGGGTCGACCTCGCGGAAAGGGCCGGCTGTCGCTACATCACCTTCACGGCCAAACACCACGACGGATTCTGTCTCTTCGACAGCAGCCTCACAGACTACAAGATCACGAACACGCCGTTTGGACGCGACCTCACCCGGGAGCTGATCGAGGCCTGCCATCGACGCAGGATGCGAATCTGCCTCTACTACTCTCAGCCAGACTGGCACCATCCCAATTTCGTCCACTTTCCGGGCGCGTTCAAAGACCTCGATCATCCCCCGTCGGACCAGCGTCCGGACTGGCCCGCCTACCTCGAATACTGTCACGGGCAGGTCGAGGAGCTCTGCACGCGCTACGGTCGGATCGACGGAATCTGGTTCGACGGGTCCCACAAGAGCGAGAAAATGTGGCAGGGTCGCAAGCTCTATCGTCTCGTGAAGAAACACCAGCCGGGCGCGGCCGTGAACGACCGAGCGCGTTACGGAGATTTCTTCACGCCGGAAAGGAAGCTGCCGGAGGACCTCACCGGCTACACGTTCGAGGCCTGCCAGTCCATCAGCAAGGAAGGTTGGGGGTGGCACAAGGACTCTCCCCAGTTTAGCGTTCAAAACCTTGTGGAGAACTTGGCCAGGGTCGCTTCGGAAGGGGGCAACTTCCTGTTGAACGTCGGCCCGCTGCCGGATGGAACGGTTCCCGAACGTCAGGTCGACCGCATGAAAGCGGTCGGTCACTGGCTGAACGTGAACGGTGCAGCCATTTACGCGACCGAAGCGGGCCGTGTTGAGACCGGCTCGACGGACGTGTTGACCACCCGAAGGCGGAACACGGTCTACGTCTTCCTGAGTCGATGGCCCGATTCGGACCGACTCGTCATTCCAGGCCTCTTCGTCGACCCGTCGTCCGCGATGTTGCTGAGTGGACAGACCTCGCTCAAGACCGTCTGCACCCGGTCCGGGCTGGAGATCCACGGGCTGCCGATGTCGCCTCCCGATCCCGTCCTCAACGTCCTCAGGCTGCGGTTCACTAGGGCTCCGAAGATCGTTGGCAAGAGCCGCCCCGAGGACCGGGCCGAAACGATACACCTGAGCGAAAAGGGCTTCACGCGACTTCCTGTCCAAGATGCGAGGGCGGAAGGGCGCGGGGTCAAGGGCGGCCGCCTGAAGATCACCCGAGAAGGACCGGAGACGGCCGTAACGAACTGGTTCGCCCCTGAACAACGGCTCACGTGGAGCGTCGACGCGCCCGAAGCGGGAGACTACCGCCTGAGGATCCGGCTGGCCTGCCCGAAGCCCCATGACGGCGCGACCTTTGTCGTCAAAGGCAGGATCGGGTCGGCGTCTGGAACCGTTGAGGCGACACGATCTTACGAAGACTATCGCTGGCTGGACGTCGGTTCGATTCGGCTGCCGAAGGGCGGGAGCAGGTTGAGTCTTTCTCCGAAAGAGATGGCGTATGGCTATCTCTTCGCCCACACCGCAGCGCTCGAGCTGATACCCCGAAACGAACCGCTCGACAGACGATCCGCAGAGACGTCCCGCCCGGGCGCCTCCGCCGTATAGATCGTGGAACGACGGCGACAAACAAGCCGTGAGGAACGGCCTATGGAAGTCCTGATGGTGAGAATCCGTGTGAAACGACAACATCTGGATGACTATCTCCGCGAAATGATCGCCGACGCAGAAGGTTCGGTCTTGAACGAACCGGGGTGTCGGCGCTTCGACATCATTCAGGATGAAGCCGAGCCGACCAAGCTGGGCCTGTGCGAGGTATACGACAACGAAGCCGCGGTTCAGGATCATCTGAGTCGCCCGCACTTCCTGAAATGGAAGGCGGCCACAGCAGGTTGGACCTCACAGGCGATCGAGGTCTCAGCCTGCGTCCCGGTCTCATCGGCGGGTGAGGGCCACTGGGATTCGGTTCGCACGTCCGCCGCCGGGGGTGAGGCCTTCCAAAAGGGTCTGTTCATCATCCACGCACGGCTGCTCGTCGCGGACGATCGCGTCCGGGACTTTATAGAGGCCTCCCGCCTGGACGCGACCGGCGCCGTCAACGAAGAACCCGGATGCCTGAGGTTCGACCTGTTTCAAAACAAGAACGATCCGACTGAGCTCTACCTGTATGAGGCCTACGTCAACAAGGACGCCTTCGAGTATCACAGAAGGACGCCCCACCTTCAAAGATGGGCGGAAACGGTGCGTGACGGGTTTTCCCTGCCGGAAAGCCCCGACTTTATCAAAGGCGCAAACGTCTGGCCGCCAGACAACTGGCATTGGCGTCCGGGCCCTGAAATGCAACGCTGAGGAGCGTGGATACGTGGCCGTACACACGGATACCCCGACCAAATTTTCGATCGATCCGGATCGATCCGTCGTTCTCGAGCCCGTCAGGCGTCTCCCCGTGGCCAAGACGGCCGACGTCATCGTCGCCGGCGGCAGTCCCACGGGTGTCTGCGCCGCGATCGCGGCCGCCAGGAAGGGTGCCGACACGCTCCTCGTCGAGCGCTACGGGTTTCTTGGCGGCCAGATGGTGGCCGCCATGGTCCCTTCTCCCCATCGACCCCACAAGACGTCCGAGGCTGAGGCGGGGGAGGAGTCCATCATTGTGGAGATGCTGAGGCGGCTGGTGGACACTTCCGGGTTGAAGGTCTCTTGGCAAGATGTCCAAAATGACCCGAGGATGGACGTCTTCATCAACCCCGAAGTCTCCAAACAGGTGCTTCTGGATATGGTGGAGGAGGCGGGCGTCAAGCTGCTTTATCACACCTTTGTGGCGGACACGATCGTGGAAGGCGGGGCTGTGAAAGGCATCGTCGTGGAAAACAAGGCGGGGCGCCAGGCGCTGCTCGGAAAGGTCGTCGTGGATGCAACGGGGGATGCGGATATCGTGGCTCGTGCGGGCGCTCCCTACAAGCTCCGGCCCGTGAAGGAGAGGTTCGGGCCGGGCATGCACAGCCTGATATGCAACGTGGACATCGCGAAGACGTTGCAATACCTGAAGGCGCATCCCGACCAGCTGATGCGCAGTCCTCGTGCGGCGGATCCGATCTCCCTTGAAGAACTCGAAGCACGTACGCTTCAGGACCAATGCGTGGTGCATACGCATTTCGAGGGCTTTTCCGACCTCCTTAAGCGGGCGGCGGCAAACGGAGATATCGAGAAAATCAACTTTCTGCAGTTCATGTGGCTGGGACGGGGCATCGCGATGTTCTCCGATTATCCCAAAGTCAAGATCGGCCCGATCGACTGCCTGAATCCGGACGACGTGGCGCGGGCGGAGGGCGCCCTCAGGAAGCTTCAGTGGCGGAAGGCTGCGTTCTTCAGGAAGTACGTCCCGGGGTTCGAAAACGCCTCTCTGATCGAGACCGGCGTGCACATCGGGGTCAGGGAAACGAGAACGCTCGTGGGTGAGCACCTGTTGAGAAAGGAAGATACGTTGGCCTCCAGGCTGTTCGAGGATACCGTCATTCATTTCCGTGAGGTCACCGGCTCGCTCGTCTTCCACTTTGTTACGGATCATCCCGCGCGCTTCAGGTCGGCCAAAATGATCGAGACGGTTTGCGGCGACATGAACATCCCCTACCGGACGCTGCTTCCGAAGAAAGTGGACAACCTCCTGGTTGCCGGACGCTGTGTCTGCTACAGCATCACCCCCGGCGCACTCGCGGGACAGGTCGCCGGAACCGCGGCGGCCCTGTCCGCGCAGGCCGGCGTGACGCCCCGGAAGCTGGATGTTTCCACCCTTCAGCGGGAGCTGGTCGAGCAGGGCTTCAACTATGCCCGCCTCCCCTCCGTCTCGAAAGGGTTGCCATAAGTAGAGCCCCGTGTCCTTGAGTGCCCTATGAGCGAGATGTTCAGCTGATCATAGGCGAATGGTCTTGCGGGTGTATCGAAGGGGGCGGGCCGGCCTGTCGGGTGAGCCTTGTCTCTCGATAAACCCCTCGCCTTTGGGCTCGGGGCACTCGACACGAACGGGGCCGGGAAGAGAGCTGAGCTTACGGAGATCAGGTCCAGGTGCCGGAGCCGCGATAAGTGCAAGATCTCCGTGTGGTTTGGTGTCAACAGTTCGAAGCCAACTTTCAGTGGAGGATGCCGTCATGATCTGGGCCCATCTCGTACATCTCAGCTTCAACATGTGGGAAGACCGAATCGAGCCGAGCCTGGCGTTCCGCGGCTACCGGTCCTATCTGCGATTCGATGCGTCGGTCTGGGGCGACATCCTCCAGAAGATGGCGCACGCCGGCATGAACATGGTCGTGATCGATCTGGGCGACGGCGTCCAGTATCGCAGCCATCCGGAGATCGCGGTCGAAAATGCCTGGACCGTCGAAACACTGAAGCAGGAAATCTCCAGAGTCCGGGACCTCGGGATGGAGCCGATTCCGAAACTGAACTTCGCCACCACCCACGACGCGTGGATGGGCGACTACGGCCGCCGCGTCTCCACGGACGAATACTACACCCTCTGTTCCGACCTGATTGAAGAGGTGATTGGAATTTTCGACGGCCCGCGATTCTTTCATCTCGGTATGGACGAGGAGACCGCGGATCACCAGCGTTATTTCCACCACGTCGTCGTGCGCCAGAACGAACTCTACTGGCACGACTTTCACTTCCTTTGCGAATGCGTCACGAAGGCCGATGTCCGTCCCTGGGTATGGTCCGATTACGTCTGGCATCATCCCGACCTCTTCTACAAGGAGATGTCCCCACAGGTCCTCCAGAGCAATTGGTACTATCGCCTCGAATTCGGCGACGACAATCCGACGGTGAAGACCTACAACGACCTGGACGAACACGGCTATGACCAGATCCCGACCGGCAGCAACCATCTGCATCCCGAGAGCTTCGGGATGACCGTGGACTACTGCAAACGCCACATCGCGACCGAACACCTCCTGGGATTTCTGCAGACAACCTGGATGCCGACCACGGAGCAATACCGGAAAATCCACTTGGAAGCGATCGATCGGGTCTCAGAGACTATCACGGCCTAGACCTTATGTATTGACGGGTATATGAAAGACCTCCTCCGGTCTCGGTTACCTGCCTGCTGCAGGCAGGTCGGGGTCTCTGGAGTTTCCGGACCGGGAGAAGGAAAATGCCGGGCTGAAGAAACGGGTTGCCGATCTATATCGGGATAACCCGTTCCCCAGGGACGTCTCATCGGGGAAATGGAGGTGTGCAGTTCCAGGTGGCCGACGCAGTATAAGGCAACCCTTTTCAATGAGCGTCTGAGATAGACAGCGGCAATCTGTTATGACCGAACTCTCGGCTGATGGTCATGGGCTTTTTGCTCCGGCGTTTGACCGAATGTCAAGCGCCCACAGTCGGGGTCAGCCAGCCTTGCCTACATCGATTACGCAGACCGATATCTTGCGCGCTTCATCTTCAGACAACGTCTCCTTCAGTTGTTCCTGCAGCTTTTGGGGACTGTCCGGGCGACCAAAAGAAGAGGACGGCTGGGTAAAGTCTTTACCGAACCAGAAGACCAGGTAGATTCCATATCCGCTCGTGGCAGGATCGGTGGTGTACTGTTTGATCAGTTGGTTTTTACATGCGCTCCATAGATCTCGGTGCTTGTTCTTTTTGACTTCGACCGGCACCTGAAAATCCACGCATGAAATGCGTATGTCGGCCCGCTTGTCGTTGGCGTACTGCCCCTCGGGTTGAGCGTCGACTCCTTGCGGGAGCTGGCGTTGTCGCAAGTCCGAAAGTATCGCGTCGCGGCAGGCATCCTCATTCTTCGGTTTCCAACGTTGTTTGTCGGCGTCTTCGTTCCAGTACTGGCGCCAGTCGTCCGTATTGCCTGTCCGGATCTCGTTGGCAATCTTTCCCAGCCGGTCCATCACGAGGGCCGCGAGGTCGGCGGCGTTGGCTGGGCCGCTATTATCTAATGTCCGGCAGACCTGCTCTATATCAGGATGGTTATGGACGGCGTCGCGGCGAATCACTCGTTGGGCATCTTGCGCCTGCGATAGTACGTCCCGCCAGGGAGATAGCGCTGTATCGGCAAGAAGGGTGTCCAGCGCGTCGCTCGCGAGCTGATCGGGCAAAGCGGCGAGACGTCGTATCAGTCCGCGGACAAAACCAGAGGCTCGCATTACAGGCTTAACCCATCCGTCTCCGTCCGACCATTCATCGGGACCGGCGTAGCTTCCGACAAGGTGGATGAGGAGTTTCAACACCGGAATTCCCGGCTCCTCGAACGAGAACCGCACGCCATCATAGAATGCCGCCACGTGCCGAATCCGCCGTTCGTCACGCCCAGTCCGAACGAAGTCTTCCAGATGATCGCGGTATCCCTCGGGAGAGACCGCACAGCCGGCCGCCAACCAGTGCGCGCGTTGAGCAACGTTCATGCTCGTCCGGGAAAGTTTTCTTCCAATCACTTCCCGAAACGACATCCTGTCGGCATGTTGAAGTGCAGCCCAGAGTAGATGATCCAGCGCTCTGATTTGCTTCAGCGTGCAGCGAATCGGAAAGGCCTTGAGCAGGGGCAGGCTCGCGTGCCGAGCGACTTGCGCGTGGTTCGTGTCGTGCGCGAGTTCCCAGAGCTTGTAGATACTCTCGCGATCACCGCGGAACTCGGAAACGGCGAATTGTACCTGCACGTCGGCTACGATCCTGGGACGCGCCTCAAGAAGGCGTCGATACCATTGGGGCTGATAGCCCGCATGGGGCGTACAGTAATAGAACGCAATCGCCTTGCGAATCCGATCGTCATCCCACTGGGATGCGTCTCCGGACGCCGTCCTTTCGACTTCAGCCAGACCCGCCAGGAAAGGCCAACCGAGATAGTGCATGCGGCCCGTCTCTTGGAGGCTGAGGATTTTCTCGAGTTCGGGGACATCCTCCCGATTGATCACACCCCGAAGACTCCGTAAGGCTGCACAAATTAAACTCCGATCACCTCGAAGCTCTTTCCCGATGGCCTTCGGCCCGTCGTCGCTGCCGAAAGGGAATCCGAAGTACTGCTTGGCCAGTTGGTAAAGCAGGGCGGGGGTGGCTCGGTTCTCGCGAAGCGCGGCCTCGTTGGAGCGGACATGGTCAAGCCATCGTTTCTGCTCGATTTCTCTTTCTTCTATGTAGCTCTGCATTTCGCGGCGACGGCGTTCCTCGAATCGCGGAGGGGCGAGCAGAACTGAGAGAGCATTCTGCAAAGCTTTGCAGTCTTTTGTTCGTTCTTTTAGGACTTCGACAGACAGGCCCTCGTTGTTGCTCCGATGCTGATGTGCCCACACAGCCCATTCAAGCAGGTGTTCGGAGACCTGCGGCTTTGTGTCCGCAATGTCGACTGCCTGGTTCAGACACCAGAGGCCGAAGTTGGGCGGCGGTGCTGCACCGTACAGGCGCTTTTGGACGTCGAATGCGTGAGGCCTGAACGCGTCGGTTTCGGGACACCGGTCCAATCCCTCTATGATGACTTTCTTTTGGACGTCAGGGCGCTGCTCCAGCCACGAGCGTATGTTGCGGATCGATTCGTTCCCGCACCAAGAGGTCTCCGGAGCCCGGTCCCATAATAGACCCACACTGAGCCAGTCGTAAAGACGCCCCGTGTCCAGTCGGTCTCCATGGACTTTCAAACCGCGAGACAGGAGGTTCACCGGCAAGCTGTCCAATCGATGGCCCTCCAGAGCGGATTTCAAGCCGGGAAGCCGTTGCTGCAGATGGTCGATGAGCTCGGCCACCTGTTCGTCAGAGGACGTATTCATCAGCCCCGTATCCCAGAACCGCCAGAAGCTGCCGGCGAGTTCCGGGTTGCCTCGCTCGGACAGGTAATCCCACACCTTCGACGGAGGCAGTTCCTGGGGGTAGAGCTGGGCTAGCAGGGTGCCGAAGAGTTCGTTGTCAGGATCGGAGACGCTCTTAGTGTGGATATCGGACAGCAGTGCTTTGAGTTTGCTCGTCTTGTCCCGACCGTTTTGGCAGCGGATAAATGCATCCAGGGCCGCGGAATTGAGGGACGGCCACCGCGTGTCGTCGCGGACGATTTCGAGCAGAGTCTCGGAAAGGTTCGGCAGAGGAGTACCCTGGTTCAGAACGCGCAATACGAAATCGGTGAACATCTGGTGGTCCTGGTCCCGGTTGCTGTCGCTTAGGATCTCCCTGAGGACAGGTTCCAGGTCGGGAATGGCAAGCGCGCCAAAGGCTGAGGCAGTCCTCCACGAGGAATCGAGTCGGAAGGATCCCTCACGGTTCAGGGCTTTCAGGAGCGCGCGTTTCTCGTCGGGCGAGAACTCGCGAATGTCACCGTACAACCCGACGCCGATGGGATCCCGCTTGATGAGGTCTGCCCGGGCGTTACTGCAATGGGCCGCGAGCCAGGCAGACAGACCTCTCATCTCCGTGACCACGGTTCCATCTTCTCCCGTCATCAGTGCGAGGACGCGCTGAGCGGGAAGCCCGTCGCCAATGACTTTGGAGAGATGTCGGGCACCGAGGAATTCGGCAATGTGGCGGTGAACCGGGATGAAGCGGTTATTGGCCGCTCCCTTGAATAACTGCGTAGCGAGTGCAGCCCTCAGCATTTTTGGGCTGTCGGAGTCGCACTCGTCCAAAGCGGGATAATCTTCGTCCGCTTCGTTGTGGCGCAGCGAGTGGCCCGCATTGCCTGAGAGAAGTTGAACAGCACAGAGCCGTCCGACAGCGTCGAAAAGCTGGTCGGGTCCAGGTGAACTGTTTGCCGCTCTCGCCGCTTGATGTTCCTCGTTGTGTTCGCGAACCATCTGACGGCAAGCCATCTCGAAGGTCTGTTTGCGGCTATCAGGCCACCCGCGGCGGCGGACGCCGACGACATCGGCCAACATCTCGAGGGTCTGTGGGTTTGTGAGCAGTCCGTCAACTCCCTGCTGTCGGGCCTTCTCCATGAAAGCCCGAGCATCACCGATGCCCGTGTGGGCATTCAGGATATGGGCAACATCCGAATCCGTCAGCGGGTCGAGGCGCAGGACGGTCACCTGGGAGTCCTCCGACACGGAAGCCAAGCGCATTCGATCGCTGTTCCCCAGCCAATCCACGTCACGACACGAGAGACGAAAACGTGGCCGGCCCAGATTGTCGAGGCGCTCGCGGACTCGGTCAAAGGGTGTGCGCCCATCGGTCGCACCGGCCCGGATTTCGTCGAGTCCATCGATAAAGAGCGTCTTGCCGCGCCATTCGGGATGCCTGTCCACGTTCAGGGTGATAAAGTCGCGGGCGCTGGTCCAATGAGCGACGTCGCTTCCGAGTGCCTCGCACTCGGCCCTGAGCGCCGTCGTTTTCCCTGCTCCAGGATCACCGAGTAGTACGTAGGCTGGCGCGGACCGGTACTCTTCCAGGGGCCGCGAAACGTCCTCCCTACTCAGCGTCCCATTTGCATCCCGTAGCGGAATCTCGGTGCACGTGCGGCAGACAATGGTGTTCATAATCCCTCGAACCAGTGATGGGCCGGCTCCGTGAGAAACTCATCAAGCGGTATACCGCCTTCCCCTACCAGCAACGAACGAAGGGGACTGAAGCGTTGCTCGAACGCGTCCATACCTGGCAGGGGCATCGTCTTCGAGTCGCTTTTCACCTCGATGGCGATGATCTCAGGGCCACGTTTCAGGATGAAATCGACCTCGTTCGGACTCTGCCGCCAGTAGTGAATGCCGATCTGCCGCGTTGCAGTATTTATCAGGTGCGCGCCAACTGCACTCTCGACGAGGCGTCCCCAGAATGTGCGGTCTGCTTGGGCTTCATCGAAAGCGTACCCCGAACCAGCCGTCATCAGGGCCGTGTTGAGCACGTTGAGCTTGGGGCTCGATCCTCTACGTCGATGCGGCTGACTTGAATACTTCGGTACCCCTGCGAGCAGGCCGGCGGTTGAGAGCAGGTCGAGATAGCGCGCCAGGGTGGTCACATTGCCGGCGTCCTGGAGTTGACCCAGCATCTTGTTGTACGACAGGATCTGTCCGGAATAAGAGGCCCCCAATTCGAAGAGCCGTTTCAACAGTGCCGGCTTGTCCACGCGGGTCATAGAGAGGAGGTCCCGGTCGATGTTCGGTTCGACGAGCGCACCGAGTATATAGTCGCGCCATCGATCCAGGTCTCGAACATAGGGAACAGCGCCTGGATAGCCGCCAAAATAGAGGTACTCCGGAAGGTCAAAGCCAAATGCCTCGGTCATCTCCGTGAACGACCAGTGGGTGACGCGGATGGCCTCGAAGCGACCGGCGAGACTCTCACTCAATCCCGACTGCATGGGTAGCGGGGCCGAGCCCAGGATAACCACGTGTAAGGGGCAGTCTCTGGCGCGGTCTGCGTCCCACAAGCCTTTGACGGTCTCCGACCACTGGGGAATCTTCTGAATCTCGTCAAACACCAGCACGAACCCCCGTCCAATTCGTTCGGCCTCAATGCGGGCTTCTTCCCAGTTTCGCACCAACCACTCCGTGTTTCGTACCGGTCGCTCAAAATGGGTTGTGGCGGCCGCATCGAAAGAGGCGGGGAACCCGTAGGTGTTGGGTTCGTCGACTGCCAGGTAGCGACTGTCGAGGTCGATCTGCCGAAGTGCCTGGCGCGCGATGGTAGTCTTGCCGGTCTGGCGCGGCCCCACTAAGGCGATGAGCCGATAGGGCACCTCAGCCAAGCGGTGGCAGAGCGTGGAGACCTGAGAGCGCTGGAAAGATTCCATACAGGAAAAATTTACTTTATTGAGTAAAAATAGTCAATAGAGTAATCACCGATTTGCCCGCCTTTCCTACCGACGCATGGTGAACTTGATAAGATCTTGGTAATGTTGCGGGGATGACAGCAACTGGAATGGTTCGTTTACGCTGGCTAAGTGGAAGAGGGAGAGCCGAGTTGAAGAAGGCCACTTGATGTCGGATCCCGTGCATAAGTGGGTCTCCATACCTTTGGAAGTCCTCGGTGGCACCTGTTGTGGGGTTCTTGAAGGGCGAACCATTTACATTGCAAAGGGGAAGGCGCGCAGATCATCCAGCTCTTCGGGCGCGGCGTTCGGCTCAAGGGCTACGACCTGAGCCTCAAGCGCAGCGGCAAGACCCGACTCCCCGAAGGCGTCGAGCGGCCGAGACACATCGGTGTGCTCGAGACGCTCGGCATCTTCGGCATCCATGCCGACTACATGGCGCAGTTCCGGGACTTCCTCGACGAAGAGGGGCTGCCCACCAACGATGACCGTATCGAGTTCCTGCTGCCAGTGATCAAGAACCTCGGGACGCAGAAGCTCAAGACGGTCCGGCTCAAGAAGACGATCAACGGCGTCAGCACGGAGTTCGGAGACGCGTTCCGCAAGCTCGCGCCAGTGCCGACGTTGGCCGTACCCGACCCTGCGAACGATAGGGAGTACCACAACCTCCAGAAAAACCAAGTGCTGCTCAACTCGTATCCGAAGATCCAGGCGATGAAGTCGGGCGGTCTGGTTGGCGGCGACGCCGATGCTGCGCCGAATAAGACGCATTTTAGCGCCCGGCATATCGCCTTTCTCGATCTCGACCGAATTTACTTCGAGCTGGAGCGATTCAAGGCCGAGCGCGGCTGGTACAACCTGAACCTGACGCAGCAAGCGATCGAGGCGCTACTCGCTGACCATAGCTGGTATTGCTTGCAGATTCCCGCAGAGGAACTGGTCGGGGATTCCTACGAGAAGGTGCGCCTCTGGGAGGAGATCGCCGTTTCACTGCTCAAGAAGTACACCGAGCGCTACTACACCTTCCGCAAGCGGGAGTGGGAGTTACCGCACCTTGAATACCGCAACCTGGAAGGGGATGACCCGAACTTTCTGGGCGTAAAAGAGTCACCTGACAAAGGCTACTACCGCATTCTGATCGACAAGTCGCAGGAGGAAATCGTCGCCAAGCTCGAAGAGCTCAAAGCCGCCATCCAGAAGGGCGATCTGAAACGTTGGGAATTCCGGGGCATGAAAACCATTTGGTTCGGCAAGCACCTCTACCAGCCGTTGCTCTATCTGGACACGAAAATCGTCGAGGTCAGCCCGGCGCCGCTGAACAAGGGCGAACGACGGTTCGTCGAGGACCTGAAGGCGTTCCACGACGAACATGAGGATTTCTTCGAGACCCGCGAACTCTATCTGCTACGAAACCTCAGCAAGGGCCGTGGCGTGGGGTTTTTCGAAGCTGGCAACTTCCACCCGGACTTCATCTTGTGGCTGCTCGCGGGCGGTCGGCAGCAGGTCCTCTTCGTGGACCCCAAGGGAATCCGGAACCTCGGACCGGACGATCCAAAGATCCGGTTTTATGAGACCATCAAGGAGATTGAACAACGCCTCGGCGATCCGGCCGTGCGCTTGCAGTCCTTCATCGTCTCGAACACGCCGTCCTCGACGATGCGCAGGCAGTGGGGCATGGAGAAAAGCGAGATGCAGGAGCGGCACGTTCTCTTTCAGGAAGAGGACCAGAACAGTTACGTTGGGGCAATGCTGAATAGGTAGCGACGGCCTGTACACCATCGGTGATCTCCGGCTCGCAAAAAGGTCCAAAAAGCGGCCGTCTCGAAGGTTTTCAAGCGAATCCCGGTTTTCGACGAAGTCCTTCAATTTCCCTCCCGCTTTCCTACATCCGTTGGCGCCCCGGACGATCCGGTGCGCAGCGGTAAGGTCCGCTATGCCGACTGTTGCAACGACAAGGCACGGCAGGTCTGCCGGGCTTGTTTTTTATTTTAGGTTTTATTATCTATTATATGAGAACTATTTTTCCGAGGTCCATTTCCGTAGCAGGTTGTCAAACAATAGGTCGCAAGGACACCAAGTAAGGGGGTTGCTATGTTGAGACAGACTCGCAGTGCGGTTGTCATAGCCCTTGCCGCCGGGCTGATGTGGAACTGCAGCGGTGAGCGCGTGACGCAGTCGGAGATCGGGACAGCCGGACAGATTGCAAGCTCGGGCGAACCGATTGGACGCCCCCTGGGCAAATCGGCGGTGTCCCGGCATGCGACACAGACTGTGGCGGTGGTCACCGTGCAGGAGGACGGCGAGCCCGTGAACGGCGCAACCGTAGAGCTTTCGCGCGCTGTTGCAGGACGGAAAGCAGATTATCAGTGGTCGGGCACGACCGATGACGAGGGTCAGGCGCGGGTGGAAATCGCATCGAGCAATGCGACGGGTTATTATCAGGCGCGTGCGTCACAGGACGAGGGGATGATCGGTTCCTGGTCGAGCATTCCGATTAACGGAGGCTACAGGGTGATGCTCGATCTGCCCATCGGAGGAAAGGCGCGTGTGACCGATTCGTCCGTGTTGGGCCCGGAAGTCACGGTCGGCGAGGGCGAGGCGGTGCAGATCCGTTCGTTGCTCGCGCACACCAACGCGCAATCGCTTGGCCTGGAGTCGCGGCACGGCGTTGAGCTGGCCGCGGAGGACTTCGGCAGCATCCACGGTTACGAGGTGGCGCTCGGCGAGCCCGTAGATGGCAAGTGTAGGCCGGAAGGCGGGCGCGCGGGTGCCGAGCAGATCGTCGCGGATCCGCAGGTGGTCGGCGTCATCGGCACGAACTGCTCGGGCGCGGCCGTGGAGGCCTCACCGGTGCTCAGCGCGGCGGGTCTGGTGATGGTGTCGCCGTCCAACACCTCGCCTTTTCTCACGTCCGACCTCGAGGGCAACGCGAATTCCGACTATCACCCCGGCTATTTCCGCGTTGACGTCAACGACCTCTACAAGGGACGTGCGGTCGCCGATTTCGTCTACAACGAGTTGGGTCTGCGGCGCATGGTGGGCCTCGACGACGGCGACGCGTACACCACGGCCCTGGTGAGCGCGTTTGTGGATGCGTTCGAGGCCCTCGGCGGCGAGGTCCCTGCCACCGCGCGGATCGAGAAGGAGACCGAGGACATGACGTCCGTCCTCACGGAGTTCGCGGCAGCCATGCCGGAAGGCATCTTCTTCCCGATCTTCGAGGAGGAAGGGACCGCCTTCGTCAAGCAGGCGCGGATGTTCGATAGCGAGGTGACGCTTATCTCGGGTGCGGCCCTCTTCGTGGCTTCTTTCCTCAGTATACCGGAGTCGGAAGGCGTGTACATGGTCGGGCCGGAGACGAATTATGGCTCGAACGTCAACGTTGCGACCGGCAAGAACGCGGATGAGGTGCGCGCCGCGCACGAAGCCCGGTACGGCGCGACTCCTGTCTCGCCCTACTGGGCACACGCCTACGACGCGACGACACTGCTGCTCAGTGCCATCAGGTCCGTTGCGATGGAAGTGGGTGGAAAGTTGTACATAGATCGCCTCGCGTTGCGCGAAGAGCTCGGGGCAACAGCCGGCTTTCAGGCCATCATCGGCGAGTTTAACTGCGACGATTTCGGAGACTGCGTCCCCGGGCGCATCAACATCCACCACCACAACGACTTGAGCATCACGGACCCCGGGCAGGTCGAGGTGGTCTATCGGTGGTCCGCGCCGTGAGCGTTGCGGTATGAAAGTGGCGATCGGCGCGGGATATGGATCGACCCGGGGAAAGGGACGGGGATAGCGGCGCCGGGAAGCCCCGGGCATCCGGCCCGTTGACTCCAGGCCCCTCGGCAGGCTCAGGACCTGCCTGCCGAGGGGCCATTCTGTTTCCGCAGGCCCGCTGCACCGGCCTGGGATTCCGGATCCAGAAATGCCGCGACGTCCGGCTCTGTCTCTGACGTCGCGGCATTCGCGGGCGGACCGGCCTGCCCCGCGGATGGCGAGTTGCGGCTCAGTCACGATCCTCGGCGTCCGGCCTACAGGCCTGTCAGCAACTTTTCTGCCTCCGCCGCCCTCTCCCGAGCGACCTGAATCTTGACCTGACCGACGCCATACAGGTTTTGCAACGCCTCATCTCCGGCGATGACGTAGTGGATTTTCGCGTCGTCCAGAATCGATTTCGCCAGGGCGATCACGGCCAAGTTGTCCGGTTCCAGCACCGTGACGAGCGCGCTCGTATCTTCCTCCATACCCAACTCTCCTTCCAGAAACCTGTCGAGGTTGACTGCCTATACATAATGATAGCGCTCGTTCCGGACAAGCGCTAAGCTGTGTCGTAGCGTCTCGATACCGGAGAGAAATCCCCCTCTTTCGAAAAACGGGAAGACCCTTTCTCCTTGCAGCAGCCCGAGCCCGCCTCACGGGACAATCCGATTTTCCAGGATCTGAGGGGGTCGTGAGGCTCACATCTTCCACCGCTTGACTTCAATTTCCCGATCCCCCATGTTGGAAGCCCCTAACCGTGCCTGAAACGACGCTGCCCCGATCTCAGGAGAAATTCATGACCGAGCGAGAAATGTTGGATGAGTTGAGCCAGTTTGACACCCCCTCCATCACCAACGTGGTCGCCACCTACCCGAGTCACCCGCTCTGCCTGGGACTCTACGATCCGTGGTCCGCAAACTGGTACACGGATCAGTCGATCCGGTGCATGTATCCCGAGCTCGGTCCAACCGTGGGGTATGCCGTCACGTGCATCTACGGCCTGCCGGACGCGGGTTACTCGCGGCTCACGTTCATGGATGTCGTGGACGCCCTGGACGCCTCGAAGAAGCCCACGATCTACGCCTTCCAGCAGAAGTTTCCCCGAAGGCTGGCGGGTAAGATCGGGCTCGCCGGGGGGAACATGACCTCGGCTATGAAGGCGGTCGGCTGCGTCGGGGCGATATCGAACGGTCCGTCCAGGGACATCGATGAAATTCGCCCGATGAAATTCCAGTATCTTCTGAGCGGCGCCACGCCCGGCCACGGAGAGATGGCCATACAGGCAGTGAACGTCCCTGTCAGGATCGCGGGCATGGATGTCTGCCCCGGTGAGATCGTCCACATGGACGAAAACGGGGCCTGCAAATTCCCGGCCGACAGGCTCGAGGCGGTGCTCACGAACGTGAAGGCCTTGATGGAAGAGGAGGAGGAGAGAATCGGTCGCCTGCGGAGGGCGACCTCCTCGGCCGAGGTCAGGGCCATCTTCGCCGGAAAGTCCTACGCGGCCGAGAAGGATTCCTGACCGCGTTGGAGCGAGCCGTCCCTTCGACTCGCTGGCGCTCGCTCAGGACGAGCTCCAGGCGGCGGACTTTTCGGCAGCGGGCGTCGTCGAACCGAGACGGTCCCGAAGGGAGACTGAGATGAAAGCCGCTGTTTGCTACGAGTTTGGAAAACCGTTGGTCATCGAAGACGTCGAGATCGATCCGCCCAGGCAGGGCGAGGTGAAAGTGCGCCTGGGCGCGACCGCGATCTGCCACAGCGACATCTTCATCGTCAGCGGGGCATGGGGGGGCGAAACGCCCGTGATCGCCGGGCACGAAGCGGCGGGCGTCGTGGAGGAGGTGGGCGCCGCCGTCACGACCGTAAGGCCGGGCGACCGTGTCCTCGCAACCCTGCTGAGATCTTGCGGAAGATGCAGAAACTGCGCCAGTGGGGCGACCTACGTTTGTGAAGGGGATTTCGCCTTGGCCCGGGAAAGGCGGCTCCACGGCAGAACGGGCGACCCGATCCTCATGGGCGCGAACACGGCCGCGTTTGCCGAGTACGTCGTCCTTCACGAGTCGCAGCTCGCGCCCATCCCGGACGACCTGCCCCTGGACCAGGCCTCCCTCATCTCCTGCGGCGTCATCACCGGCACCGGTGCCGTCATGAACACGGCAGCCGTCGAGCCCGACAGCTCGGTCGTCGTCATCGGCACCGGGGGCGTCGGGCTCAACTCCGTTCAGGCCGCTGTCATCGTCGGGGCCTATCCGGTCATCGCAATCGACCTGATCGATCAGAAGCTGGAAGCCGCGAGAACCTTCGGCGCCACGCACACCGTCAACAGCGCGGAGGAGGACCCGGTGGAGGCGGTGAAGGACCTGACGCAGGGCGGCGCCAACTACGTCTTTGTCACCGTCGGGAGCACGTCCGCGATCGAACAGGGCCTCGAGATGGTCCGCCCGAACGGGTGCGAGGTCCTCGTCGGCGTTCCGGAAGACCGGGCGACCGTCACGATCCGGCCCAGGACCCTGAACGCGAGAGGCGGCGGCGGGCCGAAAAACATTCTGGGCAGCTATATGGGATCCACGAGACTGCCCGTGGACATCCCCAAACTGATCACCCTGCACAGGCAGGGGCGCCTCAAACTGGAGGAATTGATCACCGGGCGTTATCCGATCGAACGGATCACCGAAGCGATGGCGATAACCGAAAGAGGAGAGGCCCTGCGGAACGTGATTGTTTTCGACTAAGCGGCGTTGCCGTTCCGCGGATCCCGCTTACGGAAGACGACAATGCCGCGCATCCTTTTCCGTTCGGCCTCCGGTCGATCTGTCTGCAGTGCCGACCCCTTGATGCGCCGAATCTCTACGCTGACAAACAGACCCCAGAGCAGTATTTGAGGCCGTTCTGATAGAAGAGAGGAGAACCCGTGCCCGCTATCGGAAGACTCGGTTTCCTTCTTTCACCTACCGCGGCGCTCTGCGTCGCGGCCCTTTTTGCGATAGCGGGGGCTCAGGAGAGGGCGCCGACCGGCGATCCGAGCATCCTCTCACCGGGGGCCAGGCTGGACACCCTGTTCACCGGCGGGCGGGTGCTTACGGAAGGGGTTGCCGTCGGACAGGACGGGAAGGTCTATTTCAGCGACATCACCTTTACCTACCTTGGCGGGCGGACCGGCAGGATGGAAGGGGGCCACATCTGGCGCTACGATCCGGAGGACGGCAAGACCGGGATTTTTCGCTCTCCCAGCGGGATGTCCAACGGAATCAAGTTCGATGCCCAGGGCCGAATGATCGTCGCCCAGGGCGCGGACTACGGCGGAAGGAGCGTGGTCCGGACGGACATGCGCACCGGAAGGAGCGAGATCATCGCCGGCCTCTATCAGGGACGCCCGTTCAACTCACCGAACGACATCACGATTGACGAAAAGGGGCGCATCTATTTCAGCGATCCCCGCTACCTGGGACACGAGCCGGTCGATCAGCCGGTAATGGGCGTCTACCGCATAGACCCCGATGGAACGATCGATCGAATCGTCACGGATGCGGGCAAACCGAACGGCGTTGCGATCTCCCCCGACCAGAAGACGCTCTATGTCGTCAGCAACGACAACGGGGCCTCGGGGTTCGACCGGCTGCGTCCGGGCGCGCCTGTCCACAAGGGCCGAATGGCCCTGCTCGCCTACGATCTCGCCGAGGACGGGACGGCGACGTTCAGAAAGGTTCTGGTCGACTACAGCCCGGAGGACGGCCCGGACGGCCTGGTCGCAGACGTGGAAGGGAATCTCTACGTGGCCGAGCGCAGCCAGAAGCGTCCGGGTATTGCCGTCCGGTCGCCCGACGGGGCGGAGCTGGCCTTCATCCCGACCGAGGTTCCGACCAACGTCGGATTCGGCCGGGAAAAAGACAGCAGGGTCCTCTACATCACGGCGGGCAAGAGCCTGTACAGGATCGATGTGATGAAAGAGGGATATCACCTGCCGTCCAGGTAGGAAACCGAGGCTTGGGCAGGCCGCACGGCCGTGCTTCCTCGGGTCGCGATTTCCCGCGCGACGCAGCTTTGGCCGGTAGGGTCAGGTTTGCAGTCCGGCAACTTCACATCCCCGAGGAGGAAAGAACCCCGATGAGTGAAACCAAGCCCAGCATCAGCATGTCACCCAAAGGACCGTTCATCGTCAAGGGGCTGGAGCGACTGACCGACGCGCAGGATCAGCCGATCGAGACCGGCAGACCGGTCCTCGCCCTCTGCCGGTGCGGTGCGTCGAAGAACAAGCCGCTGTGCGACGGCACGCATTCATCCGTCGGCTTCTCGGGAGAGAAGGAGCGGACCGAGACGTTCGGGACGAGGGAATTCGAGGGCACGGAACTTACGGTCGTCGACAACGTCGGCTTCTGCTGTCACAACGGCGCGTGTGTCGACGGCGCGCCGGAGGTCTTCTTCCGACGGGAGGGGGATGTGCGGGTCTCCGCCCCCGACGAGGCGGACAGGCAGACGATCATCGACACGATTCGAAAGTGTCCCTCCGGCGCCCTCGCTTACAGGCTGGAGGGGGAGCTGCACGATGAATACTTCTCGGACCCGGAGATCTTCATCTCGGCGAACGGACCTCTCCACGTGAGGGGCGGGATCACGCTGAACAATCCGGGTGGAGACCCTCCCGTCTCTTCGGACCATTACGCCCTCTGTCGATGCGGTGCGTCGAAGAACAAGCCGTTCTGCGACGGCACGCACAAGGAGATCGGATTCGAGGGATGACGGGCTTTTTCCGGAAGGATCCGCAAATCGCCGGGTGACGCGGCCCGGTGGGAAGATCGTGGCGCGACGACAATAAGAAAGCGGGACACGTTAGGTGTCCCGCACTGGGTCGGTTGTGCTTTTCTTGGTGCCGAAGGTGGGACTCGAACCCACACGAGCGCTGAGGCTCACTGCGCCCTGAACACAGCGTGTCTACCAATTCCACCACTTCGGCACGTCCTGATCCGGGCGATCGAAAGACGCATGCAATATACCCAAGCGGGCTTTTGCTGTCAACAGAGGCGCCTCCGAGCGCGCTCCGCCCCCGATCCTCCTGCCCGAAACAACGTCACCCGGCTTTCAACGGTCCGTCTCAGACCGGATCAGGCCGGGCCACGAGGCGCTCCGCCTCTCTTGTGATTCGGATGGCGAACGGCGCCCGGTCGATGTCGAGCGCGATCTCGCGGTCCTCAGGATGGAAGTGAGGCTGTCTTTCGTCCACGAATTTCTGCGATTCGCTCGCGTTGAGGATCACGTTTTTCACGGCCTCCGGATCTGGCTGAAGCCCCCTCAGCACGTTCCGCACGTAGAGCGCACACTGCTCGTCCTCATCCGTTCGCCGACGTGCCGCCCAGCCCATCGCCACGAGCGTCACCACTTCGGGTGCGTCCCGCAGGATCGCCCGCACGGTCGCCCCCGCCACGACAAGCGACCCGCAATACACCCGCTCGGCTCGCGTCGCGGCCGCAACCCCGACGGTGCCGGCCCGCGTCGACAGGATCAACGTCCGCCCCGTCGCATCCACTTTTGAGAGCTCATGGGGAGAATTCCCGAAGTCGAACCCATCCGGCCGTTTTCCGTCCACCTCGCCCACGCACCAGCACCCCACGCCACGCTCCCGGAGCGCCAGCGCCTCGTCCACGTCGGCCACGAGCACGATCTTCTTCGCACCTTGAAGAAAGGCCACCGCCGCCGTCGTAAACGCCCGGTAGACATCGATGATGACCACGGTCCCCTCCGCGTTCTTCGCGCCCGCCAGAAGACGTCCCAGTCTAATCTCCACGCGATTCGCTCCCTACGCGCGTCCTATCCCGTAGCCGAGATCCACGGGTGGCTTCCTGTTGTGGGATTTCGTGCTCCTGCCTTTCGATCCCCAGTCTGCAATCCGCGACGATTCATTTCAGGGTCTTCTTCAAAGCGATCCACGTCCGCCCCAGCGTCTCGTCAATATCCGCGTCGGTATGCGCCAGCGAGATGCTCCCCTGTTTCGTCGCGACCGGGAGGTGGTAAACCCGCTCCTGGACAAGCGCCCTTCTGTATCGGAGGTCGAACTCGAAGTCGTGGTGTTCCGCAAGGTCGTGCCAGTCCTTCGGCGAGTGATCCATGAAGTAGGCGCAGAAGGCGGATCCCTGCCGGGAGATCGCCGCCTCGATCCCGAGCGTCTTGAAAATCCCTTGCAGCTCCTTCTCCATCCGCGCTCCCAATGCTGCGTGGTTCACATCCGGGTCCGCGTGGCCGAGAATGTAGGGCGCGAACGCGGCGTGATAGTCGATGTACTCGTTCCCGTCCGCGTCCCACACCCGGGGCCCCTTGCCCGAACGAACGCGATTTCCGGCTCCACCGCCCGATTCACGGAGACCAACCCTCCCGGAATCACCCTCCGGTTGCGCTCGTGAATCTTCGCCGATTTTTGATGATTCAGACCCACGGTCCGCTTCTCCTTTCCACGCAGCCTTCGCGCTTCCAATTTCGTTCGAGGATTCGATCTTCCGGCGGGTTCAATAAGAAAGGGATCCTGCTCAACCTGGATCCCTGATCGTTCGCGGTGGCGGTTTGACGTCGGGTCAAACTATCGCTTTTCCTGGAAAAACGCCTCTGCCTCCTCTACATCCTCGGCGCTTCCGATCACCAGCGACACCCGTTCGTGCAGTTCCTCCGGTTGTTTGTCCAGAACTCGCTCCCAACCCGTCGAGGCCAGCCCGCCGGCCTGGTGGACGATGAAGGCCAGCGGCGCGGCCTCATACATCAATCGAAGCTTGCCCTTTCCCGACTTCCGGTCCGGCGGGTAGAGGAAGATCCCGCCCTTGAGCAGATTCCGGTGAAAATCGGAGACGAGGGATCCGATATAGCGTGCCGAATAGGGCCGGCCGGTCGCCTCGTCCTCCTCTTTGAGATAGTCGACATATCTCCGAACGTTGGGGTCCCAGCGATGGTAGTAGCTCTCGTTGACGCTGTAGACGTTCCCGCGTTTCGGAATCTTGATATCCTCGTGGGACAGCAGAAACTCGCCCACGGTCGGATCCAGCGTAAATCCGTGCACCCCCTGCCCGGCGGTGTAGACGAGCATCGTGCTCGACCCGTAGATGATGTATCCCGCACACAACTGCTCCGATCCCTTTTGCAGGAAATCGCCGACCTCGGCCGGTCTCCCCTCTCTCTTCACGCGGTAGATCGAGAAGATCGTGCCGATGCTCACGTTCACGTCGATGTTGGACGATCCGTCCACCGGGTCGATCAGCAGGACGTAGTTCCCCAGAAGGGTCTCATCCGGAATCTGATAGATCTCCTCCATCTCCTCGGAGGCCAGCCCCGCCAGGTGTCCCGTGTGGTCGACCGATTTGATGATCGTGCTGTTCGCATACTCATCCAGCTTTTGGACGTCCTCTCCGTGCACGTTCACCCGCCCGGTGAGCCCGAGCACCTCCGCCAGACCGGCTTGATTCACCTCTCGGGAAATGATCTTCCCCGCCGTCGCCAGCTCCGCAAGCAGTCCCGTGAACTCGCCGGTCGCGTGTGGAAGCTTCCGTTGTTCTTCCAGAAGGAACCGCGTTAAAGTCGTGCCTGTTTCCAAGGTTGTCCCGCGCGTAGATTTCCGGTTCGTCACTCGTGGCTCGTTCGATTCACGAATGACGAACCGCGGTCTATCGTTTCTCTTCTACCAACCCCGCTGCTTCCAGGATGTGCCAGAAATCCACGTCGGCCTGGTGGACGATCGTGTTCTCCAGGCTTCTCACGACGTATTCGCCTTCCGCGGAGTGCCCGCCTGCGATATGGGCCACTTCCTCCGGAAGCCCGACCGTCAAGCAGATGTGGACGCCATATCCCGGATGGCGGATCGACGGCCAGCCCTTGGCGCGGGGCGTTTTCTTCCAGCGCGCCTGGCGTTCGGGATCGAACTCCCAGGGCTTGCCCACGTCGTGGCACAGCCCGCCGGCGATCAGGATGTCCCGGTCGACCTTCAGGTCGGGAAACAGTTCCGCCAACGCATCGGCGATGCGCACGGCCAGCCGAGTCACGCCCCGGATGTGGTCGGTCTGCGTCCCCGACTTGAGCGGCGGCGTATCCGGGTTCCCCGAGGGCCGAATCTCCGAAATCGATCCGAAGCTGCTCCCGGCCAGCGACGTCGCCCAGGCCTCCACGACCCGGTCGCGCAGCACAGGATCCGAAATCTCCTCCACCTCGGGCAGGTCCGCGCGCACCCGGGCACGAAGCGCGTCTGTCACGGCCATGGCCCCTCCAACCCCTGAGTGTCGGTCAAGCGCTCCAATCTATTTTACCCATCGCAGGTTGTCAAGCCAACTCCCCCCGGAGGATCGCTTCTGCCGTGACCTGCTCAGTCCCTCACCGTGAGCACGACCTTCCCGATGTTTCGGTTCGCCGCAAGCCTCTGGTGGGCTTCTTCTACCTGCGTCATCGGCAGCACGGAATCGATCACGGGAGCGATGCGCCCGTCGACCAGGTCGCCCCAGAACCGCTCGGCGAATCGTCTGGCGATCCCGGCCTTCTCAGCGAGCGACCGGCTGCGCAACACGGATCCGATGATCCGCAGCCGCTTTCTCATCACCGGCCCGAGGTCGATCTCGGCCGTCGCGCCGGTCAGCAGAGCAATCACCACGAGGCGACCCCCGGTCTTCAAGACCTGTATGTTGGAGGCCAAGTAGCCGCCGCCTGCGATGTCCAGGACGACGTCCACGCCGGCCTTGCAGTAACCCAGAATCGTCTCGGCAAAATCGTTCTCTTTGTAGTTCACGCCGAATTCCGCGCCCAGCTGTCTGCAGCACTCGAGCTTCACCTCGCTCCCGGCGGTGACGAAGACTCGGCATCCGGCCTTTCGCGCGAGCTGAATGGCTGCCGTGCCGACCCCGCTCCCGCCGCCGTGAATCAACACCGTCTCGCCCTCACCCAAGCCGGCTTCGATAAAGAGGTTCACAAAAGCGGTATAGAACGCTTCCGGCACCGCGGCCGCTTTGGCGTAATGCCAACCGTCGGGAATGCGCATCAACATCGCAGCCGGCAGGGGCACCCGCTCCGCGTAGCCGCCCCCGGAGAGCAGGGCGCAGACACGGTCGCCGGGATGCCAGCCCTGAACGCCGGGGCCCGTATCGGCGATCACGCCCGCCATCTCCAGCCCCAGGTAGGGAGAGGCCCCGGCCGGCGGAGGATACTGCCCGGCCCGCTGGAGAAGGTCTGCGCGGTTTACGGCCGTCGCGAAAATGTCGGTCAGGACCTCGCCCGGTCCGCAGACGGGGTTCGGCACCTCCAGCCAACTCAGAGGGTGCCCCTCACGCTCGGTATCGATCACGATCGCCTTCAAAGCGCGCGGACCCTTTCGGCGCTCCCGCGGCGCGCCTCGAAATCCGGGGACGTCCAACCCAGCTTGGAAAACAGGGCCTCGACATCTTCCGGAACGGGGCTCTCTATTTTGACCGCCATCGAAGTGTAGGGATGCTCGAAGGTCAGGTCTGTTGCCAAAAGCAGAAGTCTCCGGATCGCGAACGTCTCTCTGAAGAGTCGATTCTGCTTTCCGTCACCGTGCGTCGTATCCCCGATCACCGGGTGGGAGACGTGCGCGAAATGTCGGCGGATCTGATGGAAACGACCGGTCAGCGGCATCGCCCTCACGAGCGAGAACCGGGCACTCGGATGGGTTCCAACGGGGAAGGGCAGCTCCGCGGTTGCCGCTCGCCGATAGTCGGTAATCGCATCTGCCGGGGCCTTGTCCGGCTCCTCCCGAAGGGCGTGATGAATCCGGCCGCGCTCCGGCGTGTGACCTCTCACCACGGCCAGGTAGCCCTTTCGGACCCGGCGGCGCTCGAACAGGAGGCACATCCTCTTCGCCGGTTCGGGATCGAGCGCGAAGAGCAGGACGCCGGACGTTGGCCGGTCCAGCCGGTGAACCGGATAAACCCGTCTGCCGATCTGGTTGCGAAGCATCGGCATGCAGCTGGGTTGTCTTCGGGCCAGTGTCGTGGGATGAACGAACAGGCCTCCCGGCTTGTGGATGGCGACGTAGTGGTCGTCGCGGTAAAGGATATCCAGCATCTCACGACGCTTCCGTAGAGGGCCGTCTCACAACGGGTAATCCTCGGCTCGATCCTGCGGCACGTATCCGACCCCCTCCCGCGCGTGTGCGATGTCGACCCACCGGTGCCGGTTGTTCGAGATCCCGTAGAAGATGTCGAACCTGAGCGCGTCGGGTGCATCCACGCACCGCTCCACCAACTGCACCACGTCCCGCTGGCTGCTCCAGACCGAGCAGAGCGCCAGATTGGCGGGCCGGTCCGGAGCATTTACGGCTCCGATTCGCAGGCAGATGCAGGAGAGTCCGTGGACGTCGGAGTAGACTCGCGCCAGGGCCTCTCCCCAGACCTTGCTCGCCGAGTAAGGCTCTGTGGGCCGAGGCGGATCCAGATGCGTGACCTCCGGAATCCGGTCAGGAACGTCGCCGAACCGGCCTTCCTTGATCGCCCTGTAGGGCTCGTCGGCTTGGTAGCCCCAGGAAGCCATCACCGAGCTCGCAAGAACGATCCGTCTCACGCCCGCCTGTCGGCACGCCTCGAACACGTTGTAGACGCCGATCACGTTGCTGGACAGGATCTGCTCCCAGCTCGCGTGGGGTCTGGGATCCGCGGCCATCTGCACGACCACGTCCATTCCCTCCACCGATCGCCTGACCGCGTCAAAATCGGAGAGGTCGGCCAAAAAGAACCGGTCATCTGCGATGTCCAGTACCAAGCCCTGGGGCGCCCGCTCGGAAAGCACTCGCCTTCGAGCGACGGCATAGACGTCATACCGATCGGTCAGCTGGACGAATCGTTGATAGATGGCGGCCGCGATCAGTCCATATACGCCCGTAATCAGAACTTTCTGCATGGAACAGGCCCCGTGGATTGGGAAGGTTTGAAGGAATTCTCACTACACCTGTCAGCATCTCAACCATAATTGGGACAAATCCCGATCGTGTCAAACGGATTCCTCCGTGAATTTCGTTGACAGGTCTGGCCGCCTGTCTATATTAGGCGAAGAAGCTGGCTCCAATCCACGCGAAACGAGAACTGCTGCGGGATGAGATACCGACGCATCTTGCTCAAGCTCAGTGGCGGGGCGATCGCGGGCAAACGCGACTTCGGGTTCAACCCGACCTCGCTCGACTACATCGCCGACGAAATTCTCGGCGTCCACGAACTCCGGGTTCAGATTGCAACCGTGGTCGGCGGCGGGAACATCTTCAGAGGGGAGCAGGGCGCCCAGTGGGGCATCGAGCACTCCGAAGCGGACAACATCGGCATGATGGCCACGGTCATCAACAGCCTGATGCTGCGGGGCGTTCTCACCGCGAGAGGGACAAGGGAGGTCCGGGTGATGACGGCAATTCCGATCAACACGGTTGCCGAACCCTACATCCGGCTTCGGGCCATGCACCACATCGACAAGGGCTACCTGATCCTGCTCGCTGGCGGCATCGGCAACCCCTACGTCACGACAGACTACACCGGGGTCCAGCGGGCGCTCGAGCTTCAGGCCGATGCGATCTTTTTCGCCAAACATCAGACAGACGGTGTCTACACCGACGACCCGAACGAAAACCCCGAGGCCAAACGGTACCGCAAGGTCAATGCGGCCACCGTCATCCAGAAGAACCTGGGGGCGCTTGACCAGTCTGCCGTCCTACTGGCCCGGGACAATCACCTCCCAATTCACGTCTTCGACTTCGACCGGAAGGGATCGATGCGCCGAATCCTGGAAGGCGAGGAGACCGGCACCCTGATCACCGAGGTTCCCGAAGACGAAATCGGGTAGGCCCGGACGCACATCCGCCACGCGGGTCAACGGCAAGATCGTTCGCGCTTTCTCCTCCGTTTTTACAAACCACTCCGCAGAGCACGGCAACCCCTCCATCGACCCGGAAGGAAGGAGCGACCGCCCCGATGAAGATCCTGGTCATAGGGAATGGGGGCCGCGAGCACGCCATCGTGTGGAAAATCGCGCAGAGCCCGCACGCGACGAAGATCTTCGCCGCGCCCGGTAATCCGGGCATGGCCGGTCAGGCCGAGTGCGTCGATATCGGACCCGATCAACTGGATGGCCTGCTTTCCTTCGCGGAAGCGGAACGGATCGACCTGACGGTCGTCGGGCCCGAAGCCCCCCTGGCTGCCGGCATCGTCGACCGCTTTCGTGAACGAGACCTGTCGATCTTCGGACCCACCCGGGCCGCCGCCCAGATCGAGTCCGACAAGGCGTTCGCGCTCGATCTGATGGATCGGTGGCATATTCCCACGGGCCGCTTCGAATCCCACACCGACCCGGATGCGGCGCGGAGATGCCTCCGGGACTGGGGCGCACCCGTCGTCCTCAAGGCCAATGGACTCGCGGCCGGAAAAGGGGCCGTTGTCTGTCAGACGCTGGAGGAAGCAGAACGCGCCATCGATCAGATGATGGTCCGGCGCATCTTCGGATCGGCGGGAGACCGGCTCGTCGTCATGGAATACCTGGAAGGAGAGGAGGCCTCCATCTTCGGTTTCACGGACGGAGCGGAGATCGTCTGTCTTGTCCCCTCACAGGATCACAAGCCGGTCGGGGAAGGAGATACCGGGCCCAATACGGGCGGCATGGGGGCCTACGCGCCCGCTCCCGTCGTTACGCCCGATCTGGAACGTGAGATCGTCGAACGCATCGTGCGTCCCGCCGTCCGTGCCATGGCGTGCGAAGGCCGGCCCTACACGGGCATTCTGTACGGAGGCATCATCATTACCCCCGAAGGCCCCAAGGTCATCGAGTTCAACTGCCGGCTGGGAGACCCCGAGGCCCAGGTCGTCCTCCCGCTGCTCAAGACCGACCTCGTCGAGCTGATGATCGCGGTAAACGACGGCACCCTCGGAGATCTCGCCGTCGAGATCGAAGATGGGGCGGCCGCCTGCGTCGTCGCCGCCTCCGGCGGATATCCCGGGCCCTACAAGACCGGTCTCCGCGTCTCAGGCACCGAAGCGGTCGAAGCCCTGGATGACGTCGCCCTGTTCCACGCCGGCACGCGCCTGGAAAAGGGCGATCTCCTCACCGCGGGCGGGCGCGTGCTTGGCGTGACCGCCGTCGGTGACGAGATCTCCGCGGCGATTCAAAAGGCCTACGACGCGGTTCAGAGGATCGAATTCCAAGACATCTACTTTCGTAAAGATATCGGTTACCGAGCGCTCGGTTACCTCGAAGCGAACGCCTGACCCGATTCGGAGGCAGACCTTATGGCCAGTCCACTCGTCGGAATTATCATGGGCAGCACGTCGGACGAACCTGTGATGCAAAAGGCCGCTGCCCTTCTGGACACACTCGAAATTCCCTATGAAATGACCGTCTCCTCGGCTCATCGGAAGCCCGGTCCGACCGCCGACTACGCCCGCACCGCGGCCGAAAGGGGTCTGAAGGTCATCATCGCCGGTGCCGGCCTCTCCGCCGCCCTGCCGGGCGTTCAGGCGGCACACACCACGCTTCCCGTCATCGGCGTCCCCATCGCATCGGGGGCGCTCAACGGCGTGGATGCCCTCTATTCGATCGTACAGATGCCGCCCGGCGTGCCGGTCGCCTCCGTCGGCATCGACAACGCGCGCAACGCCGCCGTCCTCGCCGCACAGATCCTCGCCCTCGCCGACGCGGGCATTCGGAAAAACCTCGAGGCCTACAAAAAGGGGCTGGCCGGCGGCTAGCCTGAATAATTCATAAATTTGCTGAAAATCTTCATAATTTTATGTGGAACAATCAGTTATCCAATTTGAGCTAAAAAACTTTGTTTTGGTGCAATACTGGAAAGCCCAGGATTTACGCAGATTGTTCAGATGTCACGAGTGATTCGGGCCAGATGTCATCGCGGCCGTGGCGTTTCGGCTCTCTAGCTGCTTCGGCGTTTCTCCTCCGCAGGGCTTAGGGGGGCCCTCTGTGGGACGGGGTCGGGAGCGGGGGCGGATGTGGGGGCGAATGGAAATTCGCGGCGTGGGGGCGGGTCCCGCAGTGGGCATCAGGCGGGGGGAGGAGTTCAGTCTCTTCTCGGCGCCAATCGTTTCCAGTGAGGCTGAGTCGCCACGGCCCGAGCCTCCCCGGCGTTTGAGGGGAGCCCTTCTTTTGTCACCTTTTCTTGGGCGGTGTATAGACCGGGTACATGGGTAACAGGTGTTCGGGTACATGGGTAACACTTTTTGGAGCGGGTTAAGTGGCTCCAGAGTCATCAAGATGGAACGCTCCAACACGCTGATTGCAGAAGTAGATCTCGACAAGTCCATCTGTAGTTGTAGGCCGAACCGCCACGGGAAATCCCTTTAGGGCACTGCTGACCTGAAGGCTTCTGCCTTCATACTCGAAGGAGCCATTCCAGCCGACGTTGCACACGTGATCGTCGGGGCCGTATTCAATCGCCGGAAGGCGACCGGGAAACGGACGCGGACTGGGCCGATACCGGCTCGCTGGAACCTCCAGTTTCAGGGCCTCGTGTGGGCGCTCGAAGTTATACACAGTTCGCCACCGGTCGAACTCACGCTGACACTGGGCCAGGCTCTTCCAGGGACGGTAGGCGATCAGCTCCGCTTTCAGGGTGCGGTGAAAGCGTTCGTCCTTCCCCTGGGTCTGGGGGTGATACGGACGACATCGAGTCAGACGGATGCCCAGTCGAATAAGCCATATCGAGATCTGTGTGACGGTTCCGCTTTTGGTCCCCCACCACGGAGCCCCATTATCGGTCAGGATGGAATCGGGCAATCCGTATCTTTCAAAGATCTGGGCTAATCGCGGTTGGATGGCGGTTCCTGTTTGACGGCCACAGGCTTCCAGCCCCAGGGCAAAGCGAGAGTGATCATCCAGCACCGTTAGCGGATGGCATTGGCCGCGGTGCAGCGGAAAATGTCCCTTGAAATCCATCTGCCACAGCGCATTCGGTGTCGGGTGCTCGAAGCGCTGCCAAGCCAGGCGCTGCTTTGACTCTGCAGGATCCAGACGTCCTCGGCGTCGGAGGATCTCTGTGATCGTGCTGGGCGCGGGGAGGGCCCGTTCACCTAGGTCCTGCAACCGACGACGGAGCTTCCGCGCACCCCACACAGGGTGGACATCTCGGAGCCTTAGGACCTTGTCTTCGACCTCTTTGGAGGTTCGAAGAGGCATCCTCCGGGGACGTCTGCTACGGTCCTCCAGGGCAGACATCCCGTGCGTTTTAGAGCGCTTTAGCCACTTGTGGCCGGTCTTGCGGCTGATCCCAAACCGGCGACATAGTTCACTGATATTGGCCCCTTCACGCTGAGCAAACGTGACAAATTCTGTTCGAAGAGAGACGACGGACACCTCCTGCCAAGGCATTGTAGACCCCCCTTTCCGAGTCTACAATAGGACAATGAGGTGTAACCCATGTCCCCGAACAGGTGTTACCTATCTGTCCGGTCTGTACAGGCGGCAAGAAAAGTAGAGCATGAGTGACTTTCCTAGCCTTTTTTATGAATTAATCAGGCTAGCTCCTCATCAAGTCGACGGCTTCAGGGCGGAGAACAGGGTGCGCCGGAAGGGGTAAAGGATTTCGCCGGAAGGATACCGTCTGCGCAGCCGGGAGCGGAACTCGCTCAGGAAGGCTGCCTTGACGTCGTTTGGAAGTCGATTGAAATAGGGCACGAGGGCCGTGCCCGAGATCCATTCGACGAGCGCGTCGGCATCCCTCATGATGTGAGGATACACTTTTTCGAACACTTCGATCTCTTCCCCTCCGTGTTCGTGCAGCAAGACCGCGTAGTCGTCCACGCCGAGTACGGAAAAGGTTCGAACCCAGCCCTTCAAGGCGGTCCGGAACGGCTCCTCTCCGGCCACCTCGACGATCGTCCGGTGGGCGGGATGGTGATGGTTCGACGGCAGCTGAGCCGTCAGCTGGCCGCCCGGATTCAGCAGGGTCAAAAGCCGGGGAATGAGCGCGTGGTGATCCGGAACCCACTGGATAGCCGCGTTCGAAAACACCAGATCCCATCGCCCGTCGACGCTCTGGATGGTCTCCCGTTTGAAAGCCAGACGTGGACCGGCGTGTTGCTTTGCTTCCTGCAACATCTCCCGTGAAGCGTCAATCCCCAGGACGTCACTTCCGGGCAACGCGTCCGCGAGCCTCCGAGTCAACGCGCCCGTGCCGCACCCCAGATCGATCACGGAAAGTCCCTCGCGAATCCGGATCAGCTTCAAGAGGTCTCCGAACGGCGCGAATCGCTCTGCCTTGAACTTCAAGTAGCACTCAGGATCCCAGGGCATCCCCTCGCCCGTGCTTCTTCCGTGATGCGAACGGACAACCCCGGCGGGTTGTCTTATGACGCCCCGCGTCCACGCAGGAACTCGGCGCAAAGCGTCGTTCGCTTTTGCTAAAGCTTCACCGTCTGAGGCTTGCCGGTCCGCGCCGCCTCGTCGAGGGCGTTGCAGATCGCCACGGTGCGCGCGCCGTCGCGGGCATCGCACAGCGTATCGCCGTCGCTTCGGATCGCGTCCAGGAGGTTCGCCAGCATCGAGGCCTTCAGCTGATCTTCCTCCGACACGGCATCGGTCGTCAGCGTGTCGATATCGCAGCCGCCGAAATCCACCCGACTCGTATGGGCCGAGAGGACGGCGCTTCGCTCCCCGTCCCACAGCTCGTGGAACCACTTGGACACGTACGGGTTCTGCCCCTGGTCGGCGCTGATGACCGTAGAGAGTGCGCCGCTCTTCCATAGAATCGTCCCGACCAGACCATCGGGGAAGTTCTCGGTACCCTTTTTCCGCCCGAAGACGCGGCCCTCCGCATAGACGCGATCGGGCGCGCTGTTCATCAGAAACGAGAGCAGGTCGATCGTGTGCACCGCGGTGGCAATGAGCAGACCCCCGCCTTTCTCCGCATCCCAGATCCAGGTTGCGGTGCTCCTGCTCGTGTCGTCCATCGCGAGCTGACCGTGACTCATCCGGGGGTTGGGCAGCAGCTCCCTGACTTTCTGGACCGTCGGCGCGATCCGGAACTTGCAGTTCACGACCAGCTTCACCCTTGCCTGTTCGACGGCCTCGGCCACTTCCACGGCCTGGGCATACGTCAGGCAGATCGGCTTCTCCACCAGCAGGTGCTTGCCCGCGTGCGCGCCCTTCAAGGCGAGCGGATGATGGGCGTCGTGGTGCGTGGCGATGACGACGACGTCGATGCTGTCGTCGCCCATGATCCTTTCCGGATCGGTCGTGACAAAACCGCTGCCCACTTCGTCGCGCAGCCTCCGGGCCGGGGCCTCGACAATATCGCAGAAGCCCGCCACCTCCAGCCCGAGTTCCTTTCCCTTGAGGGCGTGGCTGCGCCCGGCCCATCCGCATCCGACGACCGCCATTTTCATACGTCAGACCCCTTTCTTCGGCAAAACGTTCTTTGTGGGAGGACAGGCCTCGGATCGCGTCGATCAGGCCAGCCGTCCGCGGCACTGCCCCTACGACTTTCACGTGATCGTGACGAACCCCACAAACGTCCCGGTCGTCGGCCTGGCTCAGTCCCTGGGAATAATCGGCAACAGGACGTGCGAAGGGTAGGGCTCCGTGTGGAGAATCGTCTGATGGGCGACTTCCGTTCGGACACCCGTGAAGATGTCCTCACCCGTGTTCAGGTTGCGGTCGAAGCGTGGGAAGTTCGAGCTGGATATCTCCACGCGAAGGCGATGCCCTTTGAGAAACAGGTTGCTCGTGGGGGCCAGCTCGATTCGATAGCGCGCCGCGCGGCCCGGCTCGACCGGCGCCTCGCGCTCCAGACCGTTTCTGTGCCGTGCCCGGATGATCCCCTCCGCCAGGTGGATCGCCCGCCCGTCCGGGTGTACGTCGACCAGCTTCGCCGTAAAGTCCGTGTCGCGCGCCGAGGTCTTCGCGTAGAGCACCACCTCCAGGGGACCCGTCACTTCCAGGTCCCGCTCGAGCCTCTCTCCCGTGTAGACCAGCACGTCGTCCCGACCCTCCACCGGTCTTTGATCGAGCGGACCGGGCAGGACGGGGTCGGAGGCGTACATCACCATCGTCCACGTCGAGTTGTTCCCGCCGAGCGTGGGCACCGGGTGCTGCGGATCGTAGTCATATCGATCGGGCGGTTCGTCACCCGGTGGCGTCGTGTTCAAGCGCCCGTCCCCGTCGAGTGAGTTCGCGCTCCCATCGCTGTGCAGGTAGTAGCGCGTGAACTCGGTTCGCGCAAGCGGCCACGCCTCTTCGAAGCGCCACACGTTTTCACCCATCACGAAGATCCGGACCGGCGGCTCCTCCGTAATGCCGTTGTCCACGCCCTTGAGCCAGGCGTCGAACCAGCGGAGGTCCTCCGCTTTCACGTCCACGTAAGCATCGGGGCCGAACGCCTGGGAATCCGACCCGTCCGGAGCGGCGTGGGACCACGGCCCGATCCAGATCTTCTGGTTTTTTCGGGCGAATTCAGAGCGGGCCCGCTGTCGCAGGCTGTTCCACATCCGGAACATACAGCCGACATACGGATCGTACCAGCCCCCCTGCTGGTAGGTCGGCACATCGATCTGCTCCACGCGCTCCTCCGCGTTCACTGCTTTCCAGTAATCGTCGTAGAACGGGTGCGCCGCCCAATCGCGGTAAAAATCGATCTTGCGGCCGATCGCGGCCACGTCGGCATCGATCAGCGGAAGGTGTCGGTAAAACCGCTGGTCGCCGAACAGGTGGGTGCATCCCCTCTGGATCAGGTGGATGCTGGAGGGAAACAGGACCGCACCCAGAATCGTGAGCAGCCACTGGACCGCGCCCCCGATGCGGTGGCAGTCCCGGAAGAAATCGATGCAGACCACGTGCGGCGCCATCGCCGCCAGGTGCGGACTCCCCAACGGTGCGGCCAGCCACTGCACGAGCGCGGCGTAGGAGCGGCCGCTCATGCCGATCCTGCCGTTGCACCAGGGCTGACTCGCCATCCACGCCAGCGTGTCGTGCCCATCCTTTCCCTCGTTGTGGTAGGCATAGAACGTGCCGCCCGACTCGAACTTTCCACGGGTATCCTGCACCGCGGCCACGTAGCCGCGACTCGCAAACCAGGCCGCCCACTCGATATGTGCCTGCGCCGTGCTCTCGTAGGGCGTTCGCCACAGGATGGCAGGAAAGGCACCGCCCTCGCGAGGCAGATAGACGTCGGTGGAGAGCGTAATGCCGTCACGCATCGGCGCCTTCAGGTCATACAGCACCCGAACATCGTGAGTGGGTTGAGATCGGGTTCCCTTTTTCATCAGAAGCTCGTTCTCATCGACGAATGACTTCACCCGCCCGCGTTCCGGTAAGTTGGCCGTCTCGAAGCGTCGGCTCGCCGTTCACGAGCACGTGGGCCATGCCCTCCGCAATTTGATTGGGCTCAAACGTGCTGCCCGTTTCACCGAACCTGTCCGGATCGAAGATCGCAAGGTCTGCGTGAGCACCTTTCCGGATGACCCCGCGATCCGTCAATCCCAGTGTCTGAGCAGGCTGCCCCGTGATCTTGAAGATGCCCGCTTCCGGCGTAAAAGCCCGCGCCTCCCTCACCATCCGGCGGTAGAACCAGGAGGCCCAGGTATAGGCGCCGTGGAACACCGAATCCCGCAGCGGTCCGTCCGGGGCCAGGGCCGTCGCGTCCGAGCCGATCATACAGCCCGGATGTTCGTAGGTCATCCTCAGGAGGTCCTCCGTATAGGCGTGGAGGATGACCATCGGCCGGTGCAACGCGTCGACCTCTGCCATCAGAATGTCGTACGCGCAGTCGAGTGGGTGGGCCCCCATCTCCCCGGCGATCTCGGCAAAATTTCGTCGTGAAAACTCCGGAAAGCTCGGGTTGTCCAGAAGCACGACGCGTTCCCAATCTCCCAGCGAGGTCATCAGATTTCTGAATGCCTTCAACCCTGTTCGAACCGCGGGGTCTTTCAGCCGCCGGACGATGTCCCGCTTGCCGCCCTTCAGGACCCAGTGCGGCAGCACGGTCTTCAGGTAGGTTGTCCCGAACAGCCGGGTGTGCATGTCGAAGCTGACCTCTACGCCTCGTTTCAGTGCTTCGTCCACCCGGGTCATCGCGCGCTCCGCGTCGGCCGGCCCGCCCCGGGGGGTCAGGTGAGAAATCTGAAGCCTGGCGCCGGCCCGCTCCGCGGTGCGAATGGCTTCCTCGATCGCTTCCACCGCTCTATCGTCCCGGTTGCGCGTGTGCGTCGCGTACAAACCGCCGGCTCTGGCCGCGAGCCGAGACATCGCGGTCACTTCCTCCTCGGGCGCCTCTGCCTCCGGTCCGGACTCCAATCCCGTGGAAAGACCGAATGCCCCTTCCTCCAAACATCGGGTCAGGAGTGCCTCCATCTCCTTCAGCTCATCCGGCCGGGCAGGCCGCCCTTCCATTCCGATCGTCGCCAGACGCAGCTGTCCGTTGGGGACCAGGGTCGCGACGTTGACCGCCGGTCGCACCCGGTCCAGCTGCTCCAGGTATCCGGCGGTGCTGCGCCACGAGAGCTCGATTTCAGGCTTGTAGCCGTAAATGAACTCCTTGGCGATCCGGGGATCGCCCACGAACGCGCATCCATATCCGCAGTTTCCGACCAGTTCGAGCGTTACGCCCTGCGTGATGGAGCTTGCGGCACGTGGGTCCACGAGCAGCGTCACGTCCGAGTGGCTGTGGATATCGATAAATCCAGGTGCGACGATCAGGCCCGATGCATCGATGACGTCTGCGTCGTCATCTGCCTCGGAGCTTCCGACGTCACGGATGCGCCCACCGTCTACGAGAACGTCTCCGTGAAACGGTCGGGAGCCCGTTCCGTCGATGATCGTGCCGTTTCGGATCCGGATTTTACGTTTCACTTGGATCGATCCCGACCATACACAAACTCTGTTCCACGGCAAACGCGTCCTCGGGGGACAGGACTCAAAATAGATCACGAAGATCTGAAGTCAAGCGCTCCCACGATCGTCCTTCCGTGGCCCGTTTCAAGGGAAAACAGGTTTGCCAAACAGGATCGCCTTCACTATCATGAACCCGGGTTTGCGTCGCTTCAAACAAATGCGGTTTTTCCCTTCGAATGAATAGCTTCCAGGTAGGCGTCGAAGAAATCAATATGCCCGGCGCGGCCACGCCGAGGTTTCGCCGCATCCAGATCCGGTGGAGGGATCGTCCGATCGCCGATCTGACGCAGGGCAATTTCAGGTGTTATCTGTATCCTGTCTACTCCCCCGCCGGCGTCCCGCTCACGGCCGAAAGCCCGGTCGATCACCCGCACCACGACTCCATCACCGTCGGCGCCGATTTCTTCTGCGCCAAGCTCCCCCCGCTGACGCCGCACATCTCCACGCGCGAGGAGGCGGCAACCTACAATCTCTATGTCAACCAGGTCTTTCAGGGCCGCGCGCCGGGCCGGACGTGGATGACGTCGTTCGAGAGCGATGAGATTTCGAAGGGCCATCTCAGGGTCGTCCAGAACGTCCAGTGGCAGGGCCCTGAGGAGTGGGGCGCGGCCGCGGGCCGGAGGGTCCTTGCCGAGGAGATCCGCACCACCGACGTCTATCCCGGCGAAACGGCAAACGTGATCGACGTTCGTTCCCAGCTCCATCCCACCGAGTGGGATATCAACATCGGACCCACGCGTCACGCCTATTTCACCGTCCGCCTCGCCGACCGGCTGCGGGTCGTGGCGGGTGGCGTGCTCAGCGACTCGGAGGGGCGCACGGGAGAGGAGGCGATCACCGGAACGACGTCCGACTGGGTCGACGTGTCCGGTCCGGCGTCTCACGGTCGGCAGGCGGGCATCACCGTGATTCCGCACGCCTCGACGGCCGGGTTTCCGTGGGTCGTCTACGACTGGGGAACGATCAGCGTCAACCCGTTTCTCGAAGAAAAATTCGACCTGCCCAGGGGAACGGTGCTGGACCTCGGCATCCGGATCCTCGCCCACGACGGCGATGCGCAAGAGGCCCGGGTTTCGGAGCTGTTTGAATCGTTCAAGGCCGGCGCAGTCTGACCTGTAGACCATGCCAAAGGATTCCGAATCGATCTGTCTCGATTGTGATACCGCTCGCCAGCTGCTCTGTGACGTGATGCAGCGGCTGAATGTCCCGGCCGGCGAGATCGAGATTATCGCCGACACCCTCATGGAGGCCAGCCTGTCCGGCCACGACACGCACGGGATCGGCCGCATCGTAATGTACGTAAAGGGTATTCGCAGGGGGACGATGGTTCCCGGGGCAAACGTGGAAATCGTTCGTGAGACGGAATCCACGCTCCTCCTGGACGGTGGCGGTGGAATGGGTCCGGTCACCGCGACACACGCATTCAACCTCGCGAGTCACAAGGCGAGGAAGACCGGAGTCGGCTGCGTCTCCACGATCAACTCGAACGACATCGCCCGGCTCGGGACCCACGTGATGAAGCCGGCCGAACGGGGCCTGATCGCGATACTGATGGCGAACGATGCGGGTCTCGGGCCCTACGTCGCCCCCTGGGGCGGTACGCAGCCGTTTCTGAGCACCAACCCGATCGCGGCCGGCATCCCGAGGGCGGCGAACGACCCGATCGTCATCGACATCTCCACGAGCGTCGCCGCGGCTGCGAAAGTGTATGCCGCGGCCGATCGCGGGAAGCCGGTTCCCGAGGGTTGGCTGATCTCCGAAGATGGGAGCGCCACGACCGACGCGGCCTCCTGGGTCAAGAAGCAGAGCGCCCTCCTGCCGTTGGGCGGCACGGTCGCAGGCCACAAAGGGTTCGCCCTCGCCCTGCTAGTCGACGTTCTGGCAGGCGCGCTGGGCGGCGCGGGTTGCGCGGGCTGCGATCCGGGCGTCGAAAACTACGATCCGAACGCGATCTTTGCGCTCGTGATCGATCCGGAAAAGTTCGGCTCGCTCTCCGATTTCACGGCGTCTGTCGAAGGACTGGTCCAGAAGCTCAAGGCTGTCAAAAAAGTGCCGGGCGTCGAGGAGATCCTTGTTCCTGGAGAACGGGCCGCACGGGAACGTCGGAGGCGGGAGAAGGAAGGCATCCCGGTGGATGCGATCACCTGGTCGAAAATCTCGAAGGTCCTGAAGTCGCTTGGCATTGAAAAGCAATACGCATCGGCACGGGCTGCAACCCGGGAATGACCCAGAGACGAACAACGCGCATGGCACGCCATTCCGATTTCATCCTCTCCTGCACCGTCGATTTCCCGGACGACGTCATCTACGGTCCGTACAGCGAAGCGCTCCTGGACGAGATGATGCGGAAGATGGTGAGCATGGGCGTCAAGCGCATCTTCTGGAACTACTACGATGACGAAATCTTTCGACGACCCGTTTTTCGATACGGCGAGGAGACGCTTTCTCTCATCGGGGAGCCTGTCAAGGCCGCCGTTCCGATCGCCCACAGGCACGGACTACAGCTTTACGCCGGGATAAAGCCTTTCAACGGAGGAACGTCCGGCTCTTTTCCGGAAGGGTCCCCCGATGCGTACGGCTGCACGCTTCCCTGCATCGGGGGTATGATCGCTCACCCTATGCCCTTCGTCCGGAATCACCCGGAGAAGCGGATCTGCCGACGCGCACGTCACGTATCGCCTGATCATCCTGTCGAGAAGATCCGCCTCATCAAGAAAGATGACTCGCCCACGCGCCTGCGGCGGGAACATCTGGAGGTCTGGACGAGCCCGAACAACCATCTGTATGAACGGCGGCGGATCGATTTCTCGGTGGAGGAAGGCGTGGAACCCGCCCCGCGCGAGGTCCGCGACTATTTCGGCGGCCTCGTGACGGCCAGAGGCGCCCCGGTGCGGACACTGACGCTGAAGGATCTACACCTCACCGATCGGTACATTCTGATCACGACGAACTTCAAGGATGATTCGGGCGACTTCCAGAACACGGCGATCGGGATGATTGAAGCGTATGGGCGCGGCGAAGAACCCCTGCCGATCGTGGTCGCGACAAGACGAGCGGTTCTCGACCGGACGCGCGATTTCAGGACCTATGGCCTGGAGTTTGACTCCGGCCTGGGGCCGGTCCAGCTCTCGCTGGATGCCTATAACGCGCCCACGGGAAGAGAAAGCGGCTACCTTGTCGCCCCCCTTGACGGCGTGATCGCCTTCTCCAGGGGTAAGAACCGCTACCTTCCCTGCACCCCGTGTGAGGCCTACCCGGAGGTTCGTCATTACTGGATGGAGCAGGTTCGCCAGATGCTGGACGCCGGTGTGGATGGCATCGACATTCGCACGTCGGCCCACGGAAGCAACTCTGACGAGCCGCACGCATTCGGGTTCAACGAGCCCGTATTGGAGGCCTATCGCCGGAGATTCGGAGAAGACCCCACGACAGATGCGGAAGACCTCAGCAGGATTTCCGAGCTGCGCGGCGAGTATTACACCGCCTTTTTGCGGGAGGCGAGCGAGGCCGTTCGAGCCCGGAGAAAGAAGATGCACGTCCACCTCCACGCCGAGGCCTTTCGCTCCGATCCTTGCTACGGTCAGCTGATGGCCTTTCCGGCGAACCTCCACTTCAGCTGGAAGACCTGGCTCAGAGAGGGGCTGATCGACAGCGCGACGTTGCGAACCAGTTGGTGGGAGGCCGTGGAGGATGCGTCCGATGGAGAGCCGAACCGGAGCCGGCTGGAAAACGCTCTGGACGACCCGGTCGTCAAGGAGATGCTTTCCGTTTCCAACGCAGGCAACGTCCCGGTCACACTCAATCGATACGTCGCCCGCGCCGTCGGCACCGAAGAATATGTCGCCGACCTCGGGACCGTCTACGACGACGATCGGTTTTCGGGGTTTGACTTCTATGAATTCAAGAACCTGGCCCGACCGACGCCGGACGGGTCAAGGTTGATTCATCACGAGGACAAGATCGATCGTATCATCCCGCGGGTGACCGAGCTTGGCCTCCTATCGTCGTAGTCGTCCCGCATCGACGGTCGCGTTGGCCCGCGGTACGGCTTGTGTTCGCGAGGGCGTTTGTCGTCGTTCCCGGGCGCAGGCCTTCCCGGATACCGTCTGACGCTTCGACGACAGACGGGCAGACGGACTATTGCGCTATGAGAAATAGCCCATCCGCCGGACAGGCATTCAGACAGGCCATTCGGGAGGAACGGCCGCTCCAGATCGTGGGGGCCGTCAACGCGTTTTCCGCCCTCATGGCCCAACGGGCCGGGTTCCGGGCGATCTATCTCTCCGGTTCCGGTGTATCCGGGGCATCCTACGGGCTTCCCGATTTGGGCATCATCACGCTCGACAACGTGCTCGAAGACGCTCGCCGAATCACCGACGTCGTGGATCTGCCCCTCCTGGTCGATATCGACACCGGGTTCGGAAGTACGGCGTTTTCGATCGCCCGCACGGTAGAGCGTCTGGAGAAGGTCGGCGCTGCCGCAGTGCACGTGGAGGATCAGGTCGTTCAAAAGCGGTGCGGACATCGTCCCGGAAAAGAGGTGGTCTCGCCAGGAGCGATGTGCGACCGCATCAAGGCGGCCGTGGACGCGCGGTCCGATCCGGAATTCACGATCATCGCGAGGACGGATGCCTTCGCCATCGAAGGCCTGAAGGGCACCCTCGAAAGGGGCGAAGCCTATCTGGAGGCCGGAGCCGATGCCCTCTTCGCGGAGGCGTTGACGAATATCGCCCAATACAGGGTCCTCACGACGGAGCTCTCGGCCCCTGTCCTCGCGAATCTGACTGAATTCGGAAAGACCCCCCTGTTTTCACTGGAAGAGATGCGTGAGGCCGGTGTCGCGATCATTCTGTATCCCCTGTCGGCATTCCGGGCGATGAACAAGGCAGCAGAAGAGGCCTATCGAACGATCAGAGAGGCAGGAACGCAAACCTCGTTGTTGGACAGGATGCAGACGCGGGCGGAGTACTACGACCTGCTGGACTACGATACGTATGAGAAAGCGGCCGACCGCTTCAAGAAGGGAGAGCGAGGATGACGACGGACAAGGACGGCGCCCCTGCGCCTGGATTGCGAGGCATAAAGGCGGGGAACACCGCGATCTGCACGGTCGGGCGAGAGGGTCACGGCCTCCACTATCGCGGATATTCGATCGAAGACCTGGCACCCAACAGCAGTTTCGAGGAGGTGTCCTACCTCCTGCTGAACGGCGCGCTGCCCTCTCGCGGGGCGCTCGAAGCGTGGTCCGGCCGGTTGAGGGACAACCGGCACCTGCCGGACATGGTCAAAGGCATCCTGTCTTCGCTGCCGACAGATGCAAACGGGATGGATGTCCTGCGCACGGGCGTCTCCGCGCTCGGCATCGCAGAGCCGGAGCAGGGCCTCGACGATGGCGAGAACGTGGCCGTCCGTTTGCTCGGCGCGCTGCCCTCCATGCTGGGCTGCTGGTTCCTCGGAACTCGCGGCGCTGATGTCCCCTACGATATCGAGACAGATCGCTTTGCGGAGTACGTTCTGAGGATGGTCAAGACCGACGCGCCGAGCGAACTCGAATGCCGGATGATGGACTGCTCCCTCATCCTATATGCAGAACACGAGTTCAACGCCTCGACCTTCACGGCCCGGACGTGTGCGTCCACCCTGTCCGACTTCCATTCGTGCATCACCGCGGCGATCGGCACCCTCAGAGGCCCTTTGCACGGCGGCGCAAACGAGGCCACCATGGAACTCGTCAGCCGCTTCTCGACTCCGGAGGAGGCGGCCCGGGCGATTCTGGACATGCTCGGCAAGAGACAGATCGTGATGGGATTCGGCCACGCCGTCTACAAAGTCCGGGACCCCAGAAACGGAATGATAAAGGCGTGGGCCCGAAAGCTGTCGGAGGCCAGGAACGACACGAAGCTCTACGAGATCTCCCAGGCCATTGACCACGTGATGCACGAAGAGAAGGGGCTCTTTCCGAACCTCGACTTCTACTCCGCAACGGCCTACCACATGGCCGGCATCGAAACCGAGCTCTTCACGCCCCTGTTCGTCCTGAGTCGAACCAGCGGGTGGTCCGCCCACGTCCTGGAGCAGCGGCGCGACAACAAGCTCATTCGTCCTCTGGCCAGCTACCTCGGGCCGGAGCCGCGCGAATACGTGCCGATCGACGCGCGCTGACTGCACTCCAAGCCATGCCGTCCGACCCCGCACCCCCAAAGGGGCGTCCGGATTTCGATTCCGAGATCTCGGACATCGCCAACTACGTCCTCACGTCACGGGTCGACTCGCCCGAGGCGGTCAACACGGCCCGGCTCTGCCTGATGGACAGCATCGGCTGCGCGATCCTGGCCCTGAGCTTCCCGGCGTGTCGCGGAATGCTGGGTCCGGTCGCGTCGGATGCCGCGCGTTCCACCGGCGCCCGCGTGCCGGGCACGGCTTACGAGCTGGATCCGGTCGCCGCTGCCTTCAACATCGGCGCGACGATTCGTTGGCTGGATTTCAACGACACCTGGCTGGCCGCCGAGTGGGGTCACCCTTCCGACAATCTGGGCGCCATCCTCGCAACAGCGGACTGGCTCTCGCGCAGACGCTTCCGGCCGAGACCGATGAACATGGGCGACGTCCTCATTGCGATGATCAAGGCGCACGAGGTCCAGGGCGTTATGGCTTTGGAGAACAGCTTCAATCAGCGCGGTCTGGATCACGTGATCCTCGTCAAGCTGGCGAGCTGCGCCGTCACCGCCGGCATGCTGGGATGCAGCGAGACGCAGGTCGCAAACGCCATCTCTCAGGTCTGGTGCGACCTCGGGCCGCTGCGCGTCTACCGCCATGCGCCGAACACAGGCTCCAGAAAGAGCTGGGCCGCGGGCGACGCCACGAGCCGCGGCCTCTTCCTGGCGTTGCTGAGCGAGCGCGGGGAAATGGGTTATCCCTCGGCCCTCACCGCGCCAACGTGGGGGTTCTATGATCGCGTCTGGGGAGGCGAGCGTTTCCGGTTCCAGCGGCCATACGGGTCCTACGTGATGGAAAACGTGCTCTTCAAGGTCTCCTACCCAGCGGAATTTCACGCCCAGACCGCGGTGGAGGCAGCCATCCGGCTCCATCCCCAGGTGTTCACGCGTCTGGATGAGATCGACCGAATCGACATCACCACACACGAAGCCGCCGTTCGTATCATCGACAAGAAAGGTACGCTCCACAACCCGGCGGACCGGGATCACTGTCTCCAGTATATGACGGCGGTCGCGCTCATCTTCGGGGATCTCACCGCGGAAGACTATGAAGCGGACCGCGCCGGCGATCCCAGAATCGACGCGTTGAGAGACAAGATGCGGGTCGCCGAGGATCCCGGGTACACGCGGGACTACCACGATCCCGAGAAGCGGTCCATCGCCAACCGGGTTCAGGTCTTCTTTCGCGACGGCCCCTCAACCGAGTCCGTAGCGGTCGAATATCCGATCGGCCATCGCCGGCGGAGAGAGGAGGCGATTCCGCTTCTGGAGCGCAAGTTTACGGAGAACGTGCGGACAGGCTTCACGAATGCGTTCGTGGAGGAGATGCTGGCGCTCTTCCGGGATGAAGCGCGGTTGGAAAGTATGCCGGTCGGTCAGTTTATGGGAAGGCTGAAAAAAATGGACGTATCTTCATAGGTGGCTAACGAGATCGGATCGGGGTCGGTCTTCAGTCGGAACTACGGCGAACGATCACGTAAACCCGACCTTGAGGCAGGATTCGTCGCGCCACCTCGGACTCGTCTTCTCCTGCGCCTGGGTCGATCGTGCCGTGCCGGAACAGTTTTGCGCAATCACTTCGAAGATTCGGTTCGCCACGATTTGGTGTCCCAAATCGTTCGCGTGCACGCCGTCATAGTGGATCATCCAGTCCGTCTCTTGGTACGCGTCCAGCAGGTCCACGTAAAGACAACCCAGTGCGCTGGCCAGTTCGCGGATTCCTGCGTTGTAGTTTTTGAAGGTCTCCAGGTCGCCCAATCCGAACCCCGACTCGTGGCCGACATCAAAGTCGGTCATAAAGTAGGGTCCGGGCAGGACGATCACCGGATCGATCGCTTCCCGCACGCGCTTCACCAGCTGCGCCATCTCCTCCAAGAACAGGTTCAGGGGCGTACCGCCTCTGGCGTCGTTGAGGCCGTAAGAAATCACAAGCAGGTCCGGATTTTCCTCGATGACGTGCTTGTCCAATCGTTCGTTCGCCGCCGGCCTCCCGCTCCCTTCATAGCAGGGGCTTCGCGTCGAGATCACGTTCGCCCCGATGCCGGCGTTGACGACCTCGGCGGGCATCTGCTGAAAATCGTTGATCAGGTCGCCCAGCCGGCTGACCCAGCATCTTTCCCGGCGTGTCGCCCCGCCCCCCGCCGTCGTGCTCTCGCCCAGAGCAACGAATTTTTGGAACGGCTCCGACCGGTTGTTCTTTCCCATGCGTGCGCAGCTCCCGAAGGGGTATGAGATGGGTGCAAGATACGAAAAGGGTCTGCGAAATCAAAAACCCGAGTTCAATCCACGGAGGCTGTTGTGCAGTCCCCTCACGGTGTAAACTTCACGGCATTTCGACCCTCTGTCATGGCCCGGAACGGGATGGCCACGTCCGGACATCCCCTGGCCTCGCAGGCTGGCATCCAGACGATGCGGGCGGGAGGCAACGCAGTCGATGCGGCCATCGCCGTCGCGGCGGCCCTCGGCGTCGTCGAACCCAACATGTCCGGGGTCGGCGGGGACGGTTTCATGCTCATCTATTGGGCCAAAGACCGATCCGTCTCTGCCGTCAACGCGACCGGACCGGCGCCACGGGCCGCCACGCGCGAACGCTACCTTCGGGAAGGCGGCATCCCGATGACCGGGATGCTGAGCGTTTCCGTTCCCGGTCTGGTCGACGGCTGGCTGCTTGCCCACGAGCGATACGGCGCGCTCAAGCTTGAAACCCTGTTGGAACCTGCCATCTCGTTTTGTGAAGAGGGTTTTCCGATCAGTTACAAGCTGGCCAAGGAACTCGACGCGGCGTGCGTCACCCTGTCCACTGAACCCGGCACGCGCGCCGTGCTGACCCGTAACGGGTCGCCCTTGAAGCCGGGTGAGCTGCTGGTGCAGAAGAGGCTCGGCGAGACCCTCCGCAAGATCGTGGCTCAGGGGCGCGAGGCGCTCTATGAAGGGGAGATCGCCCGGTCCATCGTGAAGTTTTGCGAGGCCCGGCGCGGACTGATCGGCGAAGCGGATCTTTCAGGTTACCGTGCCCGCTGGGATGACCCCATTCACACGAACTACCGGGGCTACGAAGTCTACGAGACGCCTCCCAACTCGAGTGGCCACATCCTGCTGCAGGAGTTGAACCTCGTCGAAGGGTTCGACCTCCGGTCCACCGGCTGCAACACGGCGGAGAGCGTGCACCTCATGGTCGAGGCCAAAAAGCTGGCCTTTGCCGACCGCGAAAAATATGTGGCCGACCCCGAATGGGTCGACATCCCCCTTGAAGGCCTCCTGTCGAAGGCCTACGCGGAGGAAAGGGTTGCTCTCATAGACCCCGAAAGGGCTGCGAGATCGGTTTCGGCGGGCCTTCCGGAGTCTTCTGAGGACACGACGTGCTATTGCACGGCCGACGCCGCCGGCAATCTCGTCTGCGCGCTGCAGAGCCTGCAATCCTCCTTCGGCTCACAGGTCATCGCCGGGGACACGGGGATCCTGCTCAACAACCGGATGACCTACTGGCATCTCGATCCGGAACATCCCAACTGCCTCGAGCCCGGCAAACGGGTGCGCCACACCATGAATCCGGTCATCGTCACGCACGAAAATCGGCCCTATCTCGCGTGCGGAACGCCGGGCGCGGACACCCAGGTTCAGACCAACCTTCAGCTCCTCACGCACGTGATCGACTTCGGTATGACGCCGCAGGAGGCGGTGGAGGCCCCGAGATGGCGAAGCTGGCAGGACCCGATGGAGTCGACCGTTCCTCACACGTGCGAAAACGTATTGGACCTGGAGGCCCGGTTCCCCGAGGAGGTGAGGGACGGCCTTCGTCGCAAGGGCCACACGCTCCAAATCCGGGATGACTGGGGCGGGACGGGCAGCGCGCAGGCTATTCTGGTCCACCCGCGGTCAAACGCGTTGATTGGAGGATCGGATCCGCGTAGAGACGGCTATGCCGTCGGACGGTAGCGGCTTAGATCGTTCGAGAGAATGTCGAGGTACGCCTTCACCGTGCGGGCCAGTCCCATCTCCAGGGCTTCCGCAGTGAGGGCGTGCCCGATCGAAACCTCCAGGATACCCGGGATCGAGCAGAACTTGCCCACGTTCTCCAGGTTCAGGTCGTGCCCTGCGTTGACTCCCAACCCGGCATCCTGCACCATTTGTGCGGCCTTGCCGTACGCCTTCCAAATCGTTTCGGGGTCGCCTTCCCGGAAGGCCGTCGCAAACGGTTCCGTATAGAGCTCGATCCGCTCCGCTCCGATCTCTTTCGCACCCGGAATCTCGTCCGAGTCGTAGTCCATAAAGAGGCTGACCCGGCTGCCCAGCGCTTTCATCTCGGCGATCAGGGGGCGGAGGCGCGGCCCGGCCTCCGAGAGCGTCCAGCCGTGATCGGAGGTCGCCGCGTCGGGCGAGTCCGGCACGAACGTGCATTGCGTCGGCCTGACCTTTCGGACGATCTCCATATAGCTTTCCTCGAACGGGTTTCCCTCGATGTTGAACGCCACCGAGGTCACCAGATCGGAGAGCGCGTAGACGTCCGGAAAACGGATGTGTCGTTGATCCGGGCGGGGATGCACGGTGATCCCGGCGGCCCCCGCGTCGATGCAGATCTGCGCGGCCTTCGTCACACTCGGAATCCCGATCGATCGTTGATTTCTGAGCAACGCGACTTTGTTCAAGTTGACGCTGAGGTCGGTCATCTCGCTCCTCCCTTTGAGGGCTGAAACCTGATCAGAAGCCTTCAAAAATCGCCTTGTGCCGACGTTTTGTCAACCGTGTCGGCGCAGATGCAAAAGCCTTGAATCTCTTCATGGCGCTTCATATATTCAAAAGCCGCGTCGCAGTCGATCCGCCAACCCCCTTCCGAGGGCTGTCGTCCATGAGACCGGCCAACCTCCTCTTCATCCTTTCGGATCAGCACAGCCGGGACAAAACGGGCTGTTATGGCCATCCGTTGGTCCGGACGCCCCACATGGACGGCCTCGCCGCGCAGGGGAGCAGATTCTCGAACGCCTACACGAACTGCCCGATCTGTGTCCCGGCGCGCGCCGCCTTGGCCACGGGACAATACGTCCATCAGACCGGGTTCTGGGACAACGGGATCCCTTACGACGGCAGCGTGCCGAGTTGGGGGCACCGTTTAAAGGCGCAAGGCACGATCGTCGATTCGATCGGCAAGCTGCATTTTCGCAGCACTGATGACGACAACGGGTTCAGGAAGGAAGTCGGTCCGTTGCACGTCGTGGACGGGTTCGGGGATCTCCTCGGTTGCCTTCGCCAAGGGCGCACAACCCGGAACAGACGGTCCGGTGTCGTCGAGGCAGGCCCCGGAGACTCCACCTACCTTCAATACGACCTCCTGAACGCGGAACGCGCGTGCGAATGGCTGACCGACCACGCATCGGAGTCGAAACCATGGGTTCTCTTCCTCTCATTCGTCTGCCCTCATCCGCCTTACATCGCGCCGCAGTCTCTCTATGATCCTCTATCCTGCAGAAGAGGTCCCGCTCCCTCCGCAGTGGCGCTTCGAGGACTGGCCCCGTCACCCTGCGATGGCGGAATTCCGCAGATTCTTCGGCTTCTCGGAGCCGTTCGACGAATCCGTGCTGCGGAATCTGGCGCGCGCCTATTGCGGCGTATGCACCTATCTCGACCTGCAGATCGGTAAGGTCTTGAATGCCCTTGAAGAAAACGGGTTGCGTGACAGAACCCGAATCATCTACAGTTCGGACCACGGCGATTGTTTGGGCGCTCGCGGGGTCTTCGGAAAATTCACCATGTATGAGGAATCCGCGGCGGTCCCCCTCATTCTCTGCGGCCCCGACGTGCCGGAAGGTCGGGTGATCCGGACGCCGGTCTCTCTCGTCGACTGTTTTCCGACCGCCCTGGAGGCCGTAGGCGCGTCATCTCCCGCAGCGCGCAGCCTGCCCGGGGAATCGCTCTGGGCTATTGCGCGCAGGCCGGACAGGGAGCGGACGGTCTTCAGCGAGTACCACGCCCTGGGCTCTCGGCATGCCGTCTACATGCTCCGAAGTTGGCGATACAAATATATCTATCCGGTCGGCGACCCTCCCCTGCTGTTCGATCTCGAATCAGATCCCGATGAGACCACCGACATTTCGCGTGCTCCCGAGTCCGGGGCCATCCTGAGCCGATTTGAAGCGCGACTTCGTGGAATCCTGGATCCGGAAGCGACCGACGCCCGGGCGAAGGCAGATCAACAAAGGAGAATTGAGGCCTTCGGCGGAGAGGCGGAGGTCAGGAAACGGGGGACCTTTACGAATTCTCCCGTCCCCGGGGAAACGCCTGCGTTCAACCAGGAGGTGCCGGTATGACACCTGAAGAGAAATTCATGTTTGACCTGGAGGGATATCTCCTTCTCAGAAGTGTCCTTACGGTGGATGAAGTGGCCGAGTTGAACGCCGTCGCCGACCGGGTCTACACGGAAGTCTACTCCGACACGGGAACCAAGCGGACCTTCAACATCTCCAAGTGGAGCCGTGCCTACCAGAACCTGATCGATCATCCCAAAATCGTGCCCTACCTCGTCGAGCTGGTCGGCCCCAAGTTCCGGATCGACCACGATTACTGCATCTTTATGAGAAAGGGCGGCACGCGCGGGCGTCTGCACGGCGGCTCAATCGATCACATCACGCACAGAAACGCCGATCACTGGTACAAGTGGCGAGATGGCGTGATGCGAAACGGCCTCACCGTCGTCACGTACTTCCTCGCGCCTGCCGGTCCTGGCGATGGCGGCTTCTGCTGCATTCCGGGGAGCCACAAGAGCAACTTCGTCAGGAACCTGCCCGATGATGTCCGCGACTTCGAGCGCGCCGCGCATTATGTCACGCAGCCTGAAGCCGAAGCGGGCGACGCCGTTATCTTCACGGAGGCGCTCGTCCACGGAACGATGCCGTGGACGGCGGATCACGAGCGTCGGACCCTGCTCTACAAGTATAGCCCCGGTCATTCGGCCTGGTCCAAGGACTACTATCGTCTGGAAGACTATGAGGATCTTACCGAACAGCAGAGGCGGATCATGGCCTCGCCTTCGGTGGGGAGCAGGCCTTTTACAATAGAGGACAGTGTATAGAGATCCACGGACCCGGAGCTGAGCGGATGCTCGGGCTTCGCGTCGTGACGCGACAATGTTCGTTCGTCTCTCTCCCGAACTCGGAGAACCGACGTGCCCGCCAAACAAGCGTCCTGTCCCCTGTTCATCAACGGTGCGTGGATGGCCCTTTCTTTCAGCCATCAGCCCGCCCAGCTGCAAAGGACAACAGCATTTGGGACAGCTTCTCAGGATGCTCCAGCATGGGGAAATGACCGCATTCGTCCAGTCCTTCCAAGCTGGCGCCAGGGATCTTTCGGGCCAGGATCCGGCTTTCTTCCGGTATCGCAGAGTCATCGGAACGACAACCGATGACCAGAGCAGGCACCTTGATCTTCTCCAAACGGCGGGTCAAATCAAAACGCCGATAGGATCGCACCAAATCCAATGCCACCCGTTGCGGCGTGCGCAGCATCTCTCGGCGAGCCCAGGCAACCCGTGTCGGGTCGGCATGGAAAGAAAACCAGTCGGGAAAATGTCTATTGAAGGCCGGTCGGAATCCCCAATCCGCGCACTCCACTTCTATCCTCTTGGAGATGAGCCGGTTTCCTCGATCCGCCGCGATGGTGGCCACCAGAGCCAACTTTCCCACCAAGTCGGGGCGATCCAGGCACAGCTGTTGAGCGACCATTCCACCCATGGAATGCCCCACCAGGATGGTCGACCGCACGCCCAAGGATTCCAGAGCCGATGCTACATCCTCCGCCAACTGTGGGATCGAGTAGCCGGAATCCGGGATTTCCGAATCTCCATGACCTCGGAAATCCAGACGCAGACATCGAAACCCATGGCTCACCAGTGGCTTCACCGTCTCCCGCCAAAAGGAGCGATTGCACATCCATCCGTGGAGCAGAACCATCCAGGGACCGTCGCCGGAGAAAGAGTAGGCCAGTCGAACCGAATGAACCCGCACTTGGCCGCACGTTACAACCATGCGCTCGGACCGTCGTTCAGCCGCTGCGGACCCAACCCCAATTCTTCTCTCTCCAGCTTGTCGTCACGGGTCATGGCTCTGTATTCCATCTTGAGGTAGGATGCCGTTGTTGATGACAAAAATGCGAGACCTGGTCGGAGCAACTTTGTCCATGATTCCAGAGTCCGATTGCCGGAGGCGTAAACGGCATGACGTTGAAAGCCAGACAAACTGCTGACATTGTCATCATCGGCGGTGGAGTGTTGGGTTGCAGCACGGCCTATAACTTAGCTAAATTTGGCGCCAAGAAGGTGGTCTTGTTGGAACGAAGAGGTCTGGCTTCCGGCGGTACTGGAAAGTCTTGCGCCAATTTGCGCACCCACTACTCGATACGCGCCAATTTGATTCACGCCGTCAGGAGCCTGCGGATCTACCAGAACTTTTCCGAAGCGGTGGGCGGCACAGCCGGTTTTCAACGTACCGGCTATCTCATTCTGGGACCGGAAGAACACAGGGCCAGCATGCAGGCCGTCTTTCAAATCCAGAACGAGTATGGCGTCGATACCTCGGAATTAACGCCCAAGCAGGCCGGTGAACTGCATCCCCTGGTTCGAGTTGACGACGTTCCGGTGCTGGGATACGATTCGCTGGCCGGCTATTGCGACCCTTCGCTCACCACCATTTCCTATGCCAGGCGAGCTCAAGAGCTGGGAGTCACTCTATTGACGGAGACTCCGGTGACGGGACTGGAGAATCCGGGACAAACCTATTTGGTGCGCACACCTGCCGGCGTCTTTGAGTGCTCTCGGTTGTTGCTGGCAGCAGGACCTTGGACCAACCGCCTGGGAGCTATGCTGGGAGTTGAATTTCCCTACGTGGTGAGCCGCCACAAGGTCATTACCCTCAAAACGGACCGACCTTATGGAGCCAAATGGCCCATTCTCAAAGACCTGACCACACCGGACAAGATCTACTGCCGGGCGGCCAGTGGTGGGTCTCTGCTGGTCGGTACCGGCGATCACGGCGATCCGATTGACGATGCCGACACTCTGACGGACGAGATCGAAGAGGCGCACGTGGCCCGAATCCGAAAACTTCTGGCTCGACGGATACCTTCCTTTCAGTCCGCCCGCATGGCGGACGGCTGGACGGGACCCTATGACGTCACTCCCGATTGGAATCCGATCCTGGGTCCGGTCCCGGGGCATCCCGGATTGCACGTGGCCGTTGGTTTCAGCGGTCACGGTTTCAAACTGGCTCCCACGCTGGGAGAATCTCTGGCTCAGACACTCCTGGAATTGAAACCGAGCACGCCGATTGACATCTACCGCATGACACGATTTCAGGAAGGAGCGGTTCTGGGAGGGGCCTACGGAATCGGATCCATTTCGTGAGCACCAAGGTTCCCGGTCACTCGGTCGGGTCCAAGGACTGCTATCGTCTGGAAGACTATGAGGACCTCACCGAACAGCAGAAGCGGATCATGGCCTCGCCTTCAGTGGGGAGCAGGCCCTTTGCAATAGAGGACAATGTATAGAGATCCACGGACCCGGAGCTGAGCGGATGCTCGGGCTTCGCGTCCTGACGCGACGATGTTCGTTCGTCTCTCTCGAACTCGGAGAACCGACATGCCCGCCAAACAAGCGCCTTGTCCCCTGTTCATCAACGGAGCGTGGATGGCCTCCTCGGCCTCGGAGTCGGCGCCGGTCTACAATCCCTCGGAGGGCGTCCAGATCGGCGCGACGCCCATGTGCGGCAAGGAGGAGGTCGACCAGGCGGTGCGAAACGCGGCAGATGCCTTCCCGGCCTGGGCGGATACGCCCGCCGTGGACCGAGCCAGGATCCTCTTTCGCTACAAGCACCTGCTCGAAGAACGGTTCGAGGAGCTTGCTCAAACGGTCACCCGGGAACACGGCAAGACCTTGGAGGAATCCAGGGGCTCTGTTCGGCGCGGCATCGAAGTCGTCGAATTCGCCTGCGGCGCGCCCTCCCTGCTCATGGGCGAATCGCTTGAAAACATCGCCGCCGGGATCGACTGCGATACGATCCGCAAGCCGCTGGGTGTCTGCGCGGCCATCACGCCCTTCAACTTCCCGGTGATGGTCCCGCTCTGGACCCTTCCCGTGGCCATCGTCTGCGGAAACACGTTCATCCTCAAACCGTCTGAAAAGGTGCCGCTCAGCGCCGTCCTCCTGTTCGAGCTCCTGGAAGAGGCGGGTCTCCCGCCCGGCGTCTGCAACCTGGTCCACGGCGGACGCGAGGCCGTGGACGCGCTCCTGAGCCATCCCCAGGTCCGAGCCATCTCCTTCGTCGGCTCCACACCGGTCGCGAAGTACATCTACGAAACCGCGACCCGCAACGGCAAACGGGTCCAGTCGTCAGGGGGGGCCAAGAATTTCATGGTCATCCTGCCCGACGCCGACCTCGACAGCACGGTCACCGCCGTGATGGGATCTGCCTATGGATGCGCGGGTGAACGCTGCATGGCCGGAAGCGCGCTGGTATGTGCGGAGGAGGCAGGAGACCGATTCGTGCCTCCACTCAGCGACGCCGCAAGACAGCTCCGCGTCGGTCCCACGGACCGGGACGCCGATGCACAGATGGGCCCCCTCATCACGCCCCGGCATCGCGAGCGGGTGATCGACTACATAGACCGGGGCGTCTCGGAGGGCGCGGACCTCGTCGTCGACGGTCGGGACGTGCGCGTTGAAAGCACTCCCAAAGGATTCTACGTGGGCCCGACGATCTTCGACCGCGTCACACCGAGGATGCGCATCGCCAGAGATGAAATCTTCGGCCCGGTCCTCTCGGTGATGCGGACCGAAGACCTGGACACGGCAATCGAAGTATGCAACAGCAGCGGCTACGGCAATGCCGCCGTCCTCTTCACCTCCAGCGGCAGCGCCGCCCGAAAGTTCCGCCACGCGGTCAGCGCCGGGATGGTCGGCGTGAACGTCGGCGTTCCCGCGCCCATGGCATTCTTCCCCTTTACGGGGTGGAACAACTCCTTTTACGGCGACCTCCACGTGCAGGGCCGAGAAAGCATCGCCTTCTTCACACAGCAGAAGGTGACGATCAGCCGATGGGCGCCCAGCCAAAGGACGATCTTTTAGCCTGAATCATTCAGTGCGCCGTGGAAAGGCGTGGAACTTCAGTGGGCGAGAGTCCCACCCGACAAGTGTTGCTCCAGCCTGCCTGCGCCTGCCTGTCCCTGCCTGCTGAAGCAGGCGAGGCAGGCGGCAGACAGGCCGGAAGCTCGGCAGGCAGGTCGGTAGTAATCGGAGCGGCGACGTAGGCAACGAAATCGCCGAAGCCTCCGGTGTAGAGGGTCGCAGGGCGACTCGGCGAGTATGCAGGCCGTAATGTGAGTGAACGCTGAGCAGGCCTACCAGTGACTTCGTGGTAGGCAGGCCTCGAAAAGGGCAATGCGGGAGCCGACCCGCCTGAATTTCGGGGAAGGCCGCCGACGTTGGGGAAGGGAACAAAGGTCTGGAGAGTGGCGCAAGCCTATGACCTCCGAAGAAAGACCGGGCGATCCCGGAACAAGCTTGGCCTTCAGGTGAAGTCGCCTTGAAAGCGTGGGTAGCGTGTGCCTGAAGGCGACGGCCGTCGGAGAGCCGGATGCGGGAAATCCGCACGTCCGGTTCGATGAGCGGGATGTGGAAACGGAGCAGGGAGAGGCTATTGAGGCACCGCCAGACGAAAGGGGCGGAAACAGATAGGCCGCTCCTAAACCACCGCACATCGCGACTCTACTAAAAAGGTTAGGAAAGTCACTCGTACTCACCTTTTCTTGTCCGCCCAAGAAAAGGTGACAAAAGAAGGGCGCCTGCCTGCCGCGCCCAACGCGGCGCAGGCAGGCCCCTTAAACGCCGGGGAGGCTCGGGCCGTGGCGACTCAGCCTCACTGGAAAGGATTGGCGCCGCGAATAGAATGAACTCCTCCCCCCGCCTGATGCCCACTGCGGGACCCGCCCCCCCGCCGCGAATTTCCATTCGCTCCCACATCCGCCCCCGCCCCTGACCCCGTCCCACAGAGGGCCCGAACCCCTGGGGAGGAGGAACGCGGAAGCAGCTAGAGAGCCGAAACGCCACGGCCGCGATGACATCTGGCCCGAATCACTCGCGAAATCTGAACAATCTGCGTAAATACTGGGCTTTCCAGTTATTGCACCAAGACAAAGTTCGTTGGCTCAAATTGGATAACTGATTGTTCCACATAAAATGATGGAAATTTTCAGAAAATTTATGAATTATTCAGGTTAGCTTCCTCCGCGACTCCGATCAACCGTTCCCTTCCGCGATTCAAAATCGGCAGTCGTGCATCCCAGACTGATCCGCGGGTTCTGCCTACGCCTTCAGGAACAGCTCGATCACAGGCACCGCGACGTCCGGCCGCTGCACCGGGAGGACCAGGGTCAGGAGATCATCCCCCAGACCGGCCGGTGTCGTATTGGCGGCGCTCTTCGGGGGCGTGTATCTCTGGATCTCCGACCCGTCGTTGAGCAGCTGCGCGTAAGCCACCCGATCCTTCAGGCCTTCGAGATGCACGTGCCTGAAGGGCCATTCGAACAGGTGGAGGTAAAGCCGGTCTCCTCTCTGTGTGTACCGACACCCCGTCGGCGCGGCGAACTCACTCTGGTTCGCGCCGGAGATCGAACGGTCGTGCAGGCGCATCCACGCTCCGATCCCTTCGAGCGTCGCAACCGCCCTTGGATCGAACTCGCCCCGGGCGGTCGGCCCGACGTTCAGGATCAGGTTCCCGCCCTTTGAGACCGTGTCGATCAGCATTCGGACCAGCATGTCCACAGGCTTCCAGTCCAGATTGTCGCGATCGTATCCCCAGCTGCCGTTGAGTGTCTGGCAGGCCTCCCAGACCACCGGTCTTCCGTCCACGTTTATCCACGCACGCGGTTGATACTGCTCCGGCGTCGTGTAGTCTCCGGGGACCTCGGCGCGGTTGTTGATCAAAATGCCCGGCATAAGCGCTCTTGCCATGGCAAACAACTTCTCCGACTGCCAGTCCGCCTTCCCCTTCCCGGATCCCCATTCCAGCGCCCGATCCGAATAGGAGAAATCGAGGAAGAGGAGATCGATCCTCCCGAACCCGGTCAGCAGCTCCCGGACTTGCCCGTGAAGGTATTCGGCGTAGTTTCGAACGTCGCGTCCCGACGCCTGTGCTCTGAAAACCAGGTCATTGCGCCGGGGGTGAAGCGCGTCCACCGGAAACTCCGGATGATGCCAATCGATCAGCGAGTGATAGAATCCCACCTTGAGCTCCTCCTCACGGAAGGCCTCGACCATCGGCGTCAGCAGGTCCCGCTTCGCGGGCGTATTCGGCGCCTTGTAGCCGGTCAGCTTGGAGTCCCAAAGGCAGAACCCGTCGTGATGCTTCGTCGTCACGACGAGATATTTCATTCCGGCCTTCTTGGCGCACCGGGCCCACAATTGGGGATCGTAAAGGTCCGGATCGAAGTGATCGAAGTAGCGCCGGTAGTCTTCACCGGTAATCTCTTCCCTGTTTTTCACCCACTCGTGGCGTCCCGGAAGGGCATAGATGCCCCAGTGGATGAACAGTCCGAATCGATCGTGGACAAACCAGTCGCGATCGCCAGGTGTCGGTTCCGGCTGTGGGATCATGGTGCAGCTCCTTCCTGAATAGCGGGTTTGGGATTTCCGATCCTGCACGAACCGCCGCTTTGCGATGGCTGGAACGCCTGCACCGTCTCATCCTGAAGTGATCCGGGTAAAGAACGTCAAAGAACGCGAGCCCGTCCGCGTAAGACTTTCCATGACGGCGGTATCCGATCCGCGGCGTCCGACGGATCGCCCGATGCGTGGCCGGCAGAGCTTTTCAGGGGTTTCCGGTGCCGAAAAAAACCGGGCAGAATCCCTCGGAGGCCAACTCCGCGTTCTGCCCGCCCGTTTCCCATCTCTCTTTTTCAGCAGGACGCCTGTTTCTCCCCTCATCCCCGATTCGTCCAGCCACCTCGGGAGCCGGGAACCGGATTGAAGGGGGCCTACGGAACGATCTGTCTCCCGGCTTCATCCAGAACGGTCAACGCATTCACCGGGCAAACGGTGCACGCCTCAATCAGGCGCTCGCGGTCTACCCGCTCCGGTTCCAGGAACGTCACGACGTCGTCTTCTCCGAGCGAAAAGGCCTCGGGCGCGATCCCGATGCAATCCTTGAACGCAGCGCAGGACATTCGGTCTACACGAAGCGTCAACCCCTCGACCTGCCTATCTTCAAAAGCCTCGTTCATCAGCGGATCCCTTTCCCTTTGCGGGAACGTGCTCAGTCGCGCTCACTCCAGAGGTTCCGAAAGGGCCTGTTTCAGTATCTTTCCGGGCTTGAAGGCCACTCTTCGTCGGACCGGTATGGAAACCCGCTCACCCGTCTTTGGATTCCGGGCGAACGGGCGTGGATTGGTTCGTTTCACCGTCCACGCTCCGAATCCCCTGATCTCGATCCTTTCGCCATGATTGATTGCTTCGATCAGGGCGTCGAACGCGGCATCCACGGCTTGCCTGGCCAGACCCTTGCTGCATCCGACTTCATTGGAAAGCATTTGCGCCAGGTCGGCCCTCTTGACGGTTCTCATGCGCCCCTCCGAAAACTTGCCGTTCGATCTGATGTGGGATCTACAAAGAAGCCGGATGGTCTGGAAGAGGAATCCAGGAATCAGGCGAACTGCTCAACGAGCCGAGTTGCGTGACAGAAAATTCCCACCGGATCGGTCATCCGGTGGGAACCGAGTTGGAAGTGTGTCCTATTCCGGAGAAGATATCCAGTGCCCTGCAAGCAATGCATCCCTCAGTGCGCTCAGGGCTCGGTTTTCCTGTCTGCGTGCGGACGCGCCTGCCTGTGCGGAAAACCCGAACGCAGACAGGCACGGGCAGGCGTAAACCGTGGGACCCGGGTCAACCGTCGCCGAGAACCCTCACGCATCGAGTCGTTTGTGTTTATGACCGGATCCAATACACGAAATCCATCCGAACGTGTCAAGAAAAATGAGACGCCTCGTCCGTGCGCTCGCAGACCTCGCCCGTGTCCGTCGGCCGAGAGAAGGCGTGCACGAAAAAACCCTTGACAGAACCATGCGTGGGCTTGCATGATGTTTGTCAGTAAGCTGTTAATTTTTGTATGTTTGGCCCTCCGTCGACGGATGTCTTCGTCCGAGGTTCCACGATTCCATTTTGGAGGCTGCGTGTCAAGACTGGAACGGCGTGACTTTCTGAAGAAAGCCTCCGCGACCGCGCTGGCCGGCGGTGTATCGATGATTGCCGGTTGTGCTGCTTCGGAGGAAAACCAGGCCCCCGCGATCAGGTCAGACAGGTCGTTCGAGTGGAAGATGGTGACGACTTGGCCCCCCCACTTTCCGATCCTGGGCGAGAGCGCCGATTTGATCGCGAAGTGGGTGGAGGAGATGTCAGAGGGGCGGCTCAAGATCCACGTCTACGGCGGCGGCGAGCTCATTCCCCCTTTCGAAGGATTCGACGCCGTCAGTCAGGGTGTGGTAGACGTGTGTCACGGCGCATCTTACTACTGGGCAGGGAAGGCGCCCGCCGCCCAGTTCTTCTCGGCCGTACCGTTTGGCATGAACGCGCAGCAGATGAACGCCTGGCTTTACAGTGGCGGCGGTATGGCGCTGTGGGAGGCGTTGTACGAACCGTTCAACCTGGTGCCCATGCCTGTTGGGAACACGGGGTTTCAGATGGGGGGATGGTTCAACCACGAGATCGGATCGGTGGCCGATCTCAAAGGCCTGAAAATGAGAATCCCGGGCCTGGGAGGCAAAGTGATCGCCAAAGCGGGCGGATCGGCCGTGCTTTCGGCGGGTGGAGAGATCTACACGAACCTGGAGCGGGGCGTCATCGATGCGACCGAATGGATCGGACCCTACCACGATTACCTGATGGGGTTCTACAAGGCGGCCAAATACTACTACTATCCGGGCTGGCACGAGCCCGGGACGGCGATTGAGCTCGCGGTCAACAAGACCGCCTTCGACGAACTGCCCGGGGATCTCCAGGCCATCGTGAGAGCCGCCGCGGCGCGCTCGAACGTCTGGTCCCTCTCCGAGTTCGAATCCAAGAACAACACCTACCTGCGGACCTTGATCGACAAACACGACATCCAGCTGAGGCGGTTTCCGGACGAAGTGCTCGGCGCCTTCCGAGTCTTTTCGAGAGAGGTCGTGGATGAACTCGTGTCCGCCGATCCCGCGAGCAGGAAAGTGTTCGCGTCGTTCGATGCATTTCGGCGCAATGTCTCGGGATGGGCCGAGGTCTCCGAGGAAGTCTACTACACGAGCATCGGCTAGTGTGATGTCCCGGAAGTTTCTTCAATAAAGATTTCCTACAAACCGGCTTCTAAATGGTGACTACACTATTGCCCTTAGTGCCTTTGAGATCAATCACTTGGCTGGTTCACTAGTCCTACTTCCGAACATAGGGGCTGGTCACAAGGTTGTTCTACGAATTGCTGGGACGCGACACTAGCGGGCCGCCTGGAACCGGATCGGCACGAAGAAACCCGGATTTCGCCTCCGGGTTTCTTTGCTTTTGCCCGCGGAGAACCCGTTTATCGTCACGCACCGGCTTCGCGATTCTGAAGCCACGGCTATTTCGACACGACCCGGGGCAGCCAGGTGGCCATCTCCGGGAAGCAGAGCACCAGACTCACCCCGATGAGCTGGATCAGCACAAACGGAACGATGCCCCTGTAAATCTGTCCGGTTCGAATCTCGGGAGGCGCCACACCTTTCAGATAAAAAAGCGAAAACCCGAACGGCGGCGTCAAGAACGAGGTCTGCAGGTTCACCGCGATGAGGACCCCGATCCAGAGCAGGTTCACTTCGAGTGCCGCGAAGATCGGGGCCACGACGGGGACGATGATGAACGTGATCTCAATGAAATCGATGAAGAACCCCGCCACGAATATCACGACCATGACAAGCGCCAGAAAGGTGTAAGGATCCATGTCGGCGCCCAGGATGAGACCGGTCAAATACGCATCCCCTCTCATCCCCCGGAACACCAGACCGAACGCGGTGGCGCCAACGAGGATGATGAACACCATGCAGGTCAGATGGGTCGTGGACGCCATCACCGACTTCAGCGTTTCGTAGTTGAATTTCCTTTGCACCACGGTCAGCAGCGTCGCCCCCAGGGCGCCGACCGCGGCCGCTTCGGTCGGAGAGGCCACACCGGCGAAAATCGATCCCAGAACCGCCGCGATGAGGAAGAAGGGCAAGATGAATGCCCGTATCACCCGTATGTACATCGCCCGTCCCTTGAACTGGTCCAGCACTTCGCTCGGCATCGCCGGCGCGGCGTTCGGACGGAAGATGCTCACGAGAACGATCCAGAGCAGATAGAGCGACACGAGCAACAGACCGGGCGCTACGGCCCCCAGAAACATGTCCCCGATCGAGATATTCAGAATGCTTCCCAACAGGACGAGGACGATGCTCGGGGGGATGATCTGACCCAGCGTTCCCGAGGCCGAGATGGTCCCCGTGGCCAGCTGAGGATCGTATCCCCGTTTCAACATCGTGGGCAGACTCAGCAGTCCCATCGTGACCACGGTCGCCCCGACGATGCCGGTAGAAGCGCCCAGGAGCGCCCCCACGGCGACCACGGAGATGGCCAGACCGCCTCTAAGGCGGCCGAACAGCAGCGCCATCGTCTCCAGAAGGTCTTCGGCCAGTCCCGACCGCTCCAGCATGACGCCCATGTAGACGAACAGCGGAACGGCGATCAGGACGTAATTCGTCATCACGCCCCAGATCCGGAGCGGGAGCAGGTGGAAGAAGTCCATTCCGAACGTCAGATAGCCGAGGATGAAAGAGACCCCGCCCAGCGTGAAGGCCACAGGGTATCCGAACAGCAGCAGCGCGAAGATCACGAGGAAAAGGATGAGGGGCATACTCTCCATCACGACGCGGGCCTCCGTTCACCCGACGCAATCTTCATCAGGGACTTCAAGGCCAACGAGAGGCCCTGCAGCGCCAACAAGAGGAACCCGGCGGGAATCGCGGCCTTGAGCACGAACCTGAAGGGCAGTCCGCCCGGGTCGGGCGATGTCTCGCCCACGGCGAACGCATTCATCACAAACGGCTTCGAGCTCCATACCGCGAGGAGGCAAAACGGGATCAGGAAGAGGACGCTCCCGGCAAGGTCGACCCAGGCCCGGGATTTGGGCGAAAGTCTTCCGTAAATCACATCCACACGAACGTGACGGTCGTGCTTCAGCGTGTAGGCCGCGCCGATCAGGAAGATGACGGCGAACAGGTGCCACTCCAGCTCCTGCACGGCGACGATGCTGCTCTTCAGCAGGTAACGCGTGAACACGTCATAGCAAACCACGAGCACCAGCAGCGTGGTCAACCACGATACGCCCGAACCGACCCTTTCGTTCAGACCGTCTACGAACCGCACATATGCACGCGCAAATCTCACGCGAACCTCCCTTGATCTCGACAAAACCTTCCCACTTCCGTTGCTCTTTGCGTGGGATCGAATGATAATCCCTGATCCGGCTTCGTGAAAGCGCGTTTTTCTTTTCCCGCGTCGCCCATTGCGCGTCCCCTGCTTCGCGCCGAGGGGCCCCTATGCCCAGAGGAAAGCCGTTCCAGATCGTCGGTGTAGACTTGGCCGGTGCTCCGCATCGGCCGACCGGCCTGTGTACCCTCTCCGGCAATACCGCGCGCACACAGGTCCTGTTCGAGGATGAGGAAATCCTCGAGGCCATCTTTCAGGCCCGACCGGGTGTGATTCCGATCGATGCCCCGCTGAGCCTGCCCGAGGGAAGAACGTCGATTCACGACCGTACCGGAACCCATCTCAGACCGTGCGATCGTGAGCTGCAGCGCCTGGGCATCAGGTTTTTTCCGGTGACGCTGGGCCCGATGCGGATGCTGACGGAGCGCGGACTCGACATCAAGGCGAAAATAGAGGCCATGGGCTACCGTCCCGTAGAGTGTTTTCCCGGGGGCGCCCAGGATGTCTGGAATATCCCGCGAAAACAACACGATCTGGAGGGGCTGCGTTCCGGACTCGCGAACTTGGGCGTGAGAGGGATTACGGCGAAGATGAACGACCACGAGCTGGACGCCGTCACAGCCGCCCTGGTCGGCCGCCACGAGATGATGGGCAAGGCGGAGATGCTGGGCGGAGAGAGCGGCATCCTGATGCCAAGGAGTTCATAATATCGATGGAAGGTCAAACGATCACCAGGTCGTTTCGGGAAACGAACGGACGGCGCTCGCATGATGAAAGGGACGTTGATCCGCAGCAGGGAGAGACTCGCGGACGTTTGCGGGCGTAGATCAAATATGCAGTTTTTTATCGTAGATGTGAGACACGTCGAGGAGTAGACGAATCGATCGTTCTTGTGTAGGTAGTTAGTGGAAATGCCGGGAACGAATCAGTTGGTTGTTGAAACTTCCCTTAGTCGATGTCCTGGCCAACTACGATCTCAAGGCCATTACAGTCAACCACAGTGAAGTCCCTAATACCGTAATCCCGGTTTCCTATGTCGACTTTGACTGTGGCACCTTTTTCTTTGAATTGAGCAAGAACGTCATCAGCGTTCTTTACCCAGAGAAAAGTCCTCACTCCTGAAGCAGGTTCATCACTCCGCACGAAGTGGATTGCTGCGTTGTCGCGCCATACAACCGTGTAGAAGTCCGATCCGAAATCGAACTCGAAGCCCAGTACATCGCGATAGTATTCCGCTGTCTCTTCAGGGTCATTCACCTGGATAATTGGTGCTCCCTGGATAACCTGCTTCACTTCAGACTTAGGTGGCTTCGGCATTGTTGTCTCCTCGGGAAAAGGTCGGGTCTTGCTTGTTGTCAGCTTTTCTGAAGCGACCAGATTGAGGGCTCCCCCACGCAGAGCGGAGCGTGCTGAACGAAGAAGGTTCTTGACTGTTGACACAGGAATACCTTTTGCCTGTCCTATTTCTGCTTGAGACAACTCCTGCAGGTAGAACATTCGCACGACATCTCTCTGGTGGAATGGCAAGCCATCGATCAAATCACTAATTTTCTTGCGAAGCTCCGCACTTTCAGCAACATCAAGTGGGGTCACCCCTCTGGCAAAAAACGCGTCTGCGGATTCGGGAGGAACTGGGATCTCACTCTTACGGCGTGAAATTCGGTCGCACTGCTTGCAAATGATACGCCTAAACCAACTGGGAAAGGCAGACGGATTTTGAAGCTGGGCAAGACTCTGATATGCTGCCACGAAGGCCTCCTGAACTGCATCCTGAGCCAAGTGGTGATCTCTCAACAGAGAGTATGCATAAGATGTGCGCGGACTTCTGGTGTTCCAACACCAGGTCGTCGAACGCCTGCGTGTCTCCCGCTAACACCTGTTTGATTCGCTCGTGCAAACCCGAATCTGCCGTCACCATAGAAGATCTTCTATAGCTATAGACCCATGAAGTCAACAAGCGGTGTACTCTGAGAGCATATCTGGTTTGGAGAAAACCCAATATAGATCGAGAATCCGATGGAGGATAGTAACTTAACGGAGTACAAGGCAGAATCGTCTTCCGGTTAATTTACCTCGGAAATCCGTCGGCACTCCCGCCAACACGTTCACTTGCGCTGAGGCACTTCCGCGCCTTGGCCCGCGGCAACCGGCCTTCCTCCTTCGCTGCTATGCAGCTTCGGAGGGCGGGTCGGCGGGTTCGCAAGTGGCGGGAACGGCATCCGACAACACCGTGCCTCCGGCTTCGGCCCTTCACGCAACCGCTACGCGGTTCGGAGGGAAGGAAAACGTTATGCGACAGGAAGACTTTGATCGGTGAGGGAGCATGGTATCTGGCAGGGAGTTGATGAAAATACAGGTTGAGGCGCTGTTCACGGCTGATGGGAATGGGCGTCTTCGAGGGATCAACGAGCCTGACGGTGAAATCGGACCCGCGCCCCGTTTCTTCTTCGGGCACACGAAGGAGGGTTCGATATGCCGATTCCGATATGACCTTCCGGAGAATGTGGTTACACGGCTGAAGGAGGTCGCTGCCGCCGAGCCGATGCTTATGGATTCCCGGAAATTCCCAAGGTGCCACGGCCGATTCAAGGACATTCTCCAAAGCCATGCGCCGATTGAACAGGTGTGGGTAGGGCCCGCTTACCGCTTTCCCGAGCGCATTGAACCGCCGGCAAATGTTGTTCGGCTATCGTGTGAGAGCGCAGGACTTCTGAAGGGCGACTTTGCGAAGATGGTGCCGGAGTTGGATCGTGGGCGGCCCTGTTTGGCAGTCATTGAGGACGCTCAGGCGGTGTCGATTTGCCAAAGCGTCCGCTTATCGTCGAGGGCACATGAAGCAGGCGTTGATACGCTGGAGGCCTACCGTCAGCGTGGGTACGCAGCGTCAACGGTCGCTTCGTGGGCACTTGCTGTCCGTGCCCTGAACCTCGTCCCGCTCTACAGCACTTCGTGGGAGAATGTGGCTTCTCAGGGAGTGGCTCGCCGCTTAGGCCTGGTGCAGTATGGTGTGGACTATCACGTGACATGATACGTGAATGATTTCCACGCCGCAAAACGACACATCCGTGCCCGGCTACGGGCTGCGTCCTTAGCGCGGCCGCTGCGCGGGTTCGCAAACCGTGAGAACGTTAGATACAAGCAGAAATTGCGCCACTGGATCGACGGCTCCATCCCTGGAGCCGAATACACTTGGGTAGAGCTCGATGCAAGAATTGCCGCAGGGAAGGAAGAGCCGGATCGAGGTTCTTCCAGATGGGAGCAAGGTCAAGAAGACATACAACAACAACGGAGCCCCAGCCGAGAAGTATCGCCGGGAGGTCGGGTTCTACATTCACTATGGCGAGTCCAACTTGATTCCGAGACTGATCCGGTCAGAGCAAGATAGGCACATCACCATCGAAAGGGTTACCGGCGAGAGACTTGCAGACCGGCTGCCCCTCCCGTGCGAGGAGATGAAGTCGCTTGCGGACGACTACACTCAGAGATTGGTGGAGCTTTTTACAGTCTCAACCGGCATAGACAGCAAGACCAAGGAAGAGTACTATGGTGGGTTGGGCGCGGAGGAGAACCTTGCATTGCTGCTCGAGGGTCTTGATCGGCTGTGCGACCCGTACGATGGAAACCCTGTCATGGCCGACCTTCGCAGTTCAGTTGCTGAGATAGAGCTTGGTAAGGAGCTTCTGATTAAGCTCGACTGGAATGCCGAGAACATCTTCCTCCTTCACGGCAGGATCCACAAATTCATCGACTTCGAGCAGGCGTTCATCGGTACGAAAGCCACTCTGGCCGGAATCCTGCTCCATAACCCGATCTGGCCGGCGGTCCGGATCTTTCGTGGTTTGAAGGATGCTGGCTTCTTCGACTCTGATGTTGGTGATTTCCGGAATTACATCTGCTACGGTTTCTCGACAGTTCTCGTGGACTCCATCCAAAGACGAGGTGGCATCTGGACTTCAGAACGACTCAAGTCTGCCTTCGAAAGACACGTAGCAGCCCGCCACCGTGAGATCGCAAATGCAGTATAGATGAGTGGGGGCGGGCCGTTCCGGCCTGCCCGCGCGTGGCGCACCTCCGGCCAACAACGGGTTGCAGCGTCGTTTCCTTCGGTCGCTCCGGCCTCGGGCAGACCTGCCTTTGTCACGCCGTCCGCTCGCGCAGCCGTCGTGCCAACCCTTCGGGACGGCAGGCATCTGCGACCCTGAACTGTTATGCGCAAACGGTCTTGGGAAGCCAATCGACTTACCGATTCACTAACCTGAATAATTCATAAATTTGCTGAAAATATTCATCATTTTATGTAGAACAATCAGTGATCCAATTTGAGCTGAAAACTTTGTTTTGGTGCAATAACTGGAAAGCCCAGTATTCACGCAGATTGTTCAGATTTCACGAGTGACTTTCCTAACCTTTTTTACGAATTATTCAGGCTAACGGGGATTTTCGACATGCCGGGCGTCATGTCTTGGGAAGAAATGAACTGGCTTCTGCCCGACTTCGAGGAGACCGGGTTGATCTACCATGGAAGTCGGCCTGAGAAGCTGGTGAGTATCTTCCACAATGGGCTGATTCCTCAATACAACAGTCCAAGAGATCGACATGAAACGATCTACAATGCCCACTACCGGTACCGGCCGAAGTCCATTCCGGACTGGGTAGATCCGAGGAAGTGCATTTTCGGTTACATGAACAGGGCCAGGCAAGGAGGCTCTGACGGCATTGTGGATGGCCAGGTCAGTGGCGTGACAATCGGCATTGAGGTGGTCGATCATGTACGTAGACGGACATGGACAGCCTGCACGCAGTTTTCGGACTTGGTTTACTGTCCAGAGGAAGCAGGATATCTGGATTCGAAGGAGAGGGGTGTCTTCTTCAAGGAGCGGATGGAGCCGGTTGCGTGTGAAGCATACTGGAAGACCAGCCTTTCCTTCGTCGGCAACTTGAAGATTCGTCTGGACCATCTGCTTCCGATGCAGGGCCATCATGAGCTATTGATCTGCTCGGAGATTGACCCTGAGTTACTCAGTCTCCAAGGGTTCAGGGTGCGGGGGCGCAATGGGAAACGGGAGGTTCTCCGGAGCGATCTGCGCGAGGTGTTTCTGAATGCCGAGGAGAAGCTCCGGAACAACGTGGGAATCGTACAGGAGCTTAAAGCAGTCACCGAATTCTGCGGGCGGGCCGTCAGCGCCTGACAATCGGTTGCCACCGCGGCGCGGCGCTTGTCCTGAGCTTGCCGAAGGGCGCCTTGGCCTACGGCGTTCGGCAAGCTACACGAAAGGCTTACGGGATGAAGACCAACGGACCGTCACCTGATGAAACCTGGTTTCAAACCAATCGCAAGAATTGGAACGAAAGGGTCGAACACCACTTCGGGACGAAACACTACGACGTTCAAGGATTTCTCTCCGGCCGATGCACCTTGAGGCCGGTCGATTTTGAAGCGCTTGGTGATGTTGCCGGAAAGCGGATTCTCCATCTGCAATGCCACTTCGGCCTTGATTCCCTTTCTCTCAGCAGAATGGGCGGGCTCGTGACGGGTGTGGACTTTTCCGACACAGCAATTCAGAAAGCACGCGAACTTGGCGAAGTGACTGGGCTGAGTGCCGAGTTCCACTGTGCTGAAGTTTACTCTGTGTGCGATATTTTGGACTGCCGATCATTCGATCTGGTCTTTGCCTCTTACGGCGTGTTCTGCTGGATACCGGATCTCTATAGATGGTTTTCGGTTGCGAGCGCGATGTTGAAGCCTCATGGTCGGGTTTTCATTGTCGATGGGCATCCAGTGCTCGATATGCTTTCCCATGATGCCGCGAGTGGCACATTTTCATTTAACGGGCCCTATTTCCACGAGAAGACACCCGAACTGCGCACTGTCGAGAAATCTTACACAGGTGAAGGTGGCCGTCTGGTGAATTCCACTATCTACGTGTGGTCTCACCACATGGGTGAGTTTGCCACAGCGGCTGGATCCGCCGGTCTCACGATCCACGTCTTAGAGGAGTTTCCCTACTGCCATTATCGCAGGTTCTCGTGCATGGTTCAACGCTCTGATGGCTACTGGGAGATTCCGGATCACAGTTGGCCCCTCATGTTTTCCATGGATTGCAGCAAGGCGCCCATCGTGTAACGGCATGGTATTGCACTGCGGCGCGGAGCTTGTCCTGAGCTTGCCGAAGGGCGCCTCGGCCTCCGGAAACCCGCTGCGCGGGTCCGAAAACCGTGAGAACGTTAGAACCGTTCGCGGTTCGGGGGCACTGAATCGTCAAGCGGCATGTTGGAAAACATAAGGCGGCAGAAACAGGACCGATGGCTCTCTCACTCAACAACTCAACGGGGAATCAAAAGGCAGATAAGGTTCTTCAGGGAGTCGTTCGGCTTTTCGAAGCCGTATTCCCGGATAGAGTTCGGGGCTATTACGTCTACGGCAGCTATGCAGATCAAACGGAAATTTCCGCAAGCGATCTTGACATGCAAATTGTTTTCAAAGGCGCTTTTCATGATGACACAGAGAAGGACAAAGCCCAACAGATCTGCGAAGCCTGCGGGTCCATGAGTTCAATCGGATTAGATGCTGTTGTTCGTGACGAGCAGAGCCTGTTTCGCCAGGGGTCCGTCAACTTCAAATTGGCAAGTCTTTTCATTTATGGACAAGACATTCGTGAGAAAATCCCGCTACCGCCTATGGAGGAATACGCGAGGAAGACCATCGAATATCCGACCTACCTCTTCGCCCGCGCTCGTCAAGGCCAAAGGATCCTGCGTTTTCCTTTGGACTATCCTGATCCAAGAGGCAAGTTTTTTGGCTACGACTACCGAAAGATCAGGCAGAGTGACGGTTCCGAGAGAAATAGTACGAAAGGCATTATCAATGTGACCGGGCGAATCGCGACTGCCAAAGTCATTTTACGGAACAAGGAATATGTTCCGAGCAAACGTCACGGCGTAGAGTTGTATAGAAAATCAGTTAATGATGATTGGATCGCCTTTTTGGAAGAAATCGATGAAAAGTGCCGGCAGAAGTGGGGCTATCTTATCCCGCAGGACGAACAGGCGCGACGACAACTCAAAGAACTGTGTCGAAGGACGTTACAGTTTGAAAACCATTATTTTTCAATCTACAACCGCTATCTACTCAACGAAATACGCCATCCTTCCTCCGCCAAGAAGATTCGTTGCTTGCAAAGCCTGACATCGAAGCGCATCAACTGCTCTTTCTATCCAGATCCCGCAGTCTGCGAAGCTGTAAGAGCGTTGGAACAGTTTAATGACCCAGAAGTTCGGGATCTAGCCACGCAGACGCTGGTTAGGATCAAAGAACTCGATGAAAGGAACCAACACGGCCCATAACACGTCCGTGCAAGGCTCAGGCCATCCGGCCTTCGCACGGCGGAAACGTTGAATGATATGGGCGATGGATCGAGATTGAATTCGGCGTATCAACCGCGGATACGACGTCATGTTGTCCGAAGCTGACATTCGATGCTTCCGGACGCTCTCGGGAACACCATGACCGTTAATCGCAGACCCGTTCGGGTGAAGGCGTTTTGTGTCGGGCAGGCAAAATCTGGAACGGCATCTCTCGTTGGGCTGCTTTCAGCCAACTACCGAGCCGCTCATGAGCCTGAGCGTGAGGAAATGCTCGGCATGATACTTCGCGAATCTCGGGGTGAACGCTCCACCATCGCCTTCCGAGAGTATCTCCTTCAGCGTGATGCTCGGCTGAACCTGGAGTATGATGTCGCGTGGGCGAACCAGTTTATCATCGATCATTTGTTGCATCTCTTCCCGGCCGCGAAGTTCATCATTCTCGTCCGCGACTGCCATACATGGCTGCAATCGATTATTGGCCACCTCGTCAGCCGCGACGTGCCCTCAGATGTCTTGGCGTTCCTCAAGTGGTGGTTCAAACCGGAACTTCATCCACACTCGCGTCACGATCAAGCCCTTGCGAACCAGGGGCTCTTTTCGATCGCGGCCTACTTGCATGTTTGGAACCGACACATCGACGAGTGCACTCGGTCGATTCCAGCAGATCGACGGCTTGTGTTAAGGACTCACGAGTTGGCTCGTACGCATCAGCGATTGGCAGACTTCCTGCGAATACCAGTGGATTCGCTCGACGTCGGCAGTGGGCATCTAAACCGCAGTACCTGGTCGGATCGAATCGAGTCCTTCGTGGATCCAACCTACATCAGCGACATGATCCAATCGATATGTGGCGACAACATGGCCCTTCATTTTCCTGAACTCAGGGGTGTTCGGGATGTGTCGAGGCTGTGGGAAGCGGTGCCACGTGAACCTTCGATCTAATTGGGGCTGGCAATCCGTGATATACCCACGTCAGATAACGGCGAAACGTTACCCGACATGCCGTATTTTGTCTGATTTTTTGTCGGAAAGGAGGCAAAAGACAACCCCAGTCCCAGCCCTACCTTGAAGGGCAAGTGATTAAGCAGTTTCATCTTCCTATAACTTTCTTGTAAAATATAATCATGCTGGAGATTAGTCGATTTCTTGGGATCGTGATTGGTATGTTTCATCGTGAGCACGGACCACCCATTTTCACGCCACATACGGTGAATATGCCATCACGGTCGATATTGAGACAGGCGTTGTGACAGGTCAATTTCCCAGACGCCCTCTGAGGCATGTTCTGAAATGGTATGATCTGCACCAAAGCGAACTGATGGAGAATCGGGAACTCCCAGAACAGCGACGTCCGTTGAACAAAATTCCACCTTTGGAGTGGGAAGATGATACCCCGTGTGATTGAAGCTCACTATGTAGGCGACTATGTGATCTGGCTCAAATTCAGTGATGGCGTGGAGGGAGAGGTAGAGTTGAAAAATGAACTATGGGGTCCCGCTTTTGAGCCGTTGAAGGAGAAAGAAGAATTCAAGAAATTCCGAGTTCACCCTGACCTGCATACGATAATGTGGGAGAATGAAGCAGACTTCGCACCGGAATTTCTCTACGGTATCGTCAAAGTTTCGGCCTGAGTCTGTAGCTCATAGAGAAAGGCAACTCTCCATCTCGGTGGTGTGAATTGACACCGCCGATTTGTTTTATTCTCGAAGTTTTTGGAGGTCAAAAATCAGCAAAGACAAAAGAAGGTCATGTCCGCCTCGTTATGACTTTACCGATACCCGAAGACGGCACGACCGGCTAACACGTCCGTGCGCGGCTGCGGTCGCTGCGCTCCCTTCGACGCAACCTGCCTGCGGCCGGTTCGGGCACTCTTGAACGTTATGCGTAAGTGCGGACTGGATTGATTTCTCGACTGAGACTTGGTTTGGAGATGCCTGTGCCCCCATCCGCCGTGCCGGCCGAAAATGCCATCGTGTGTGTCAGGCATGGCGAGACGATGTGGAAGCGGCAAGGCCGAACTCAAGGCCAACTGGATTCTCCGTTAACCGATACCGGCATCAGGCAAGTAGACGAACTTGCGGGAAAGCTGGAATTTGAGAATTTTGGCATCATTCTCTCCTCGCCCCTCGGTCGGGCCGTCCAGACGGCAGAAATCCTGTCCCGGCACTTAGGCATTCCAAACCTGCGTCAGTCAGATCATCTCGCTGAGAGATGCGAGGGTACCCTTCAGGGACTGACACGCAAGCAACAGGCAGAGCGGTTTCCTGAATGCATTGACAAAGAATCGGGTCACGTGAATCCCGATCTGATTCCAGGGGCCGAGTCCGCCGTCGACTTTCTCGACAGGGTGACGGTTGGCCTGCAAGAGATTGGCAGTTTCGCCGAAACCGGAAACGCGCTGGTCGTTACGCATACAGGTGTTCTACAGGCCCTGACGTCGCTGACTTCCGGGGAGGATTTTCTCGAAGTGTGTGCCAGGCGGTCATTCGGATTTTGTGATGTGCTCCGATTCGATCCGTCCAGGATTGGAACACGGTAGAACGCACCAACGCATAGCAGCTCGGTGTTGCGCTGTGCCATCCGGCCTCCCCAGCGGTTCTCATCGAGGCAAGATAAGTCACAAACATCCCATATTTTCAAGATACAAGGTGCTATGCATGGAATCCATATCTACATAGTATAAAGGAGAGATGATTGATTCGTCTCAACAGGGACGGGACATGGGCTGGCTGCTTCTTTACGATATGGACTGGACAAACGCTGTCGTCTCTCGGGACTCGCGTTGCACAGTTTGCCCTGGTCTGGTGGCTTACGGAGAAGACAGGATCTGCTACAATTCTCGCGACGTCAGTTCTTGTTGCCTTTCTGCCAGGCGTATTGTTGGCTCCTGTTGTTGGCACGCTGACAGACAGATGGAACCGTCGAATTGTAATGATAGTCTCGGACACGCTTGTTGCCGCGGCAATGGCAGGCCTTGCTTGTCTTTTCTGGTTGGGCTTTATCGAGATCTGGCACATCTACGTAGTGAACTTTCTTACCGGTGTTGGCCGTGCATTCCAGAGTTTGGCGATGATAACTTCCACGCCTCTGATGGTTCCCGAAAGACATCTCGCCAGAATCCAGGGAACGAACCAAACCCTGTATGGAGTACTCAGTATGGGAGGGCCTCCCCTTGGAGCACTGGCGCTGGCGATGTTCGAGATGCATCTCATATTGGCAGTCGATGTCTTGACTGCGGGCCTGGCTATCGGCCCCCTCATCTTCATTCTAATTCCACAACCACAAGGAGTGAAGCAAACAAGCCACGGGTTTTGGATCTGGGCTGATCTGTTGGAAGGACTGCGTTACTTGTGGAGGTGGCCGGGTCTTAGGTGCCTACTCTTGATTGCTGCCGTATTGAATTTCTTTGGGAACACGATGCTGACCATCTCGCCACTCCTGATCACTGACCACTTCAACGGAGGCGCTACCGAGCTTGGTTGGTTTAACTCTGCGTGGGGAGTGGGGATTGTCCTGGGCGGCATTGTAGTCGGGACTTGGGGCGGATTCCGCCGCCGGATCATGACAACGATTCTTGGCTGGATCGTGTATGGCATTGGGACAGTATGCGTAGGTATGGCCCCTTTTAACGCCTTTGCGTTCGCGGTCACCGGAATAGCATTGAGCGGCGTTGGCAGCTCGCTTATCAACGCGCCTCTCCGGGCACTCCTTCAGGCCAATGTCGATCCGATTGTACAAGGCCGCGTATTTGGTGCCATTGAGAGCGTAACGCAGTCTACAACGATGCTTGGGCTCATCGTGATCGGTCCGGTAACCGATGTCTTTGGCCCGCAGCCCTGGTTCTTGGCAGGTGGAATACTTACCCTCCTTCTAGGAACATCTGCTCGGATGATTCCGTCTGTTGTTAGCATAGAAGACAGAGAACCATGAGCGGGGTCTGCGGAGCACCTGACATCGTATGTGCGGTTCGGGACATTCGCCCCTCGCTGAAGACCTGCTACGCAGGTTCGCACACACAAAGCACGTTAGATACAAGCCGTTATATCGTTCCGTGGGCAAGTTCTCGTGGTTGGAAGAGCAAATGAGGAATCCTGGAGGACTAATGATCGACCGACCCGTGGTTGTACTCCTGAGCGGAACATCGTGCTCCGGCAAGACCGCTGTCGCCGTTGAACTGCAGAAGCTGCTGTCGTCCCCTGATCATCCAGTTCTGCACGTCGAGGCGGACCAGTTCGTTCCTCACCCGCCCGAACCGTGGCCTCCCAACGATCCCCAAAGGCTGAAAGCCTTGTCGCGAGCTCTTCGCAGATCGATCGCGGTGTATGCAGAAGAGGGATTCGATCTCATCGTAGAGGGCGTTCTGCCTTACAGGGACTCCGACGGCGTCCGGCACGCGCTGTACCTGTATGGTCAATTTCGGTTGCTCTATGTGGGGGTGCACTGCGACTTGGACGAACTTGAAAGACGAGAGGAGGGCAGCAACCGATCGAAAGCAGGGTTGGGCGCGCGAGCAGTTTCAGGATCTCTACGATGGAGAGAAGTATGACTTCGAGGTGGATACTTCCGACTCCAATGCGTCTGAGTGTGCAAAACGGATTCTAGACTGCGTGTCGAAAAGGAAGTGGATTTGAGAAAGGCAGGGGAAAAACAGGAGTCGCGTTAAATGCCCGGCTGCAGTTGGATGCAAGCGAAAACCATCTATATTCTGAGCTCGTTCAGTACATCGATTCTCTTTTCCACTGCGCTCACAGTAGGGATGGTGTACCAGGTCGATGTGGTGAAACTCGATCCGCTCCAACTCGTGCTGATCGGTACGATGCTGGAGGTAACAGCGTTCGTGTTCGAGATACCGACAGGCGTGGTTGCCGACCTCAAGAGCCGGCGTCTTTCGGTTATTCTGGGTTATCTGCTGAACGGGCTCGGGCTTCTGCTGATGGGATGGATTCCCCTGTTTTGGGCCGTCGCCGTCAGCACCGTGATCTGCGGGATCGGTGGCACGTTCATGAGTGGCGCGTATGAGGCCTGGCTCGTCGATGAGCTGATTGCCGAACACGGCAACGACAATTCCGTCGGCGAGGTCTTTCTTCGTGCTTCGCAGGCGTCAAGCGTGGGGTCGATCATTGGGATTCCTCTCGGCGTCGCCCTCGGATGGTACGATCTGTCCGTGTCGATTCTGATAGGGGGTAGCGGACTCGTCCTGTTTGCGGCTGCCCTCAGTCTCATCATGCGCGAGCGCGGATTCAAACCCGCGCCACCCGGACAGCGAGAGACCTGGACATCGATGCGCAAGACGATTTCGACATCCGTCCGGCACGTTCGGGGCGAGCACTACCTGCTGCTGATCCTCGCGATATCGTTCGTCTTCGGCCTGTCGAGCGAGGGATACGATCGGCTCCGCACCTGCTGCGGGATTACGAGCTCCCGCTTAAAGAGACCGTACGATGCGGCCTGGAGGCGGTAACAGCGTTCGTGTTCGAGATACCGACAGGGCGTGGGCCGATCACCTTGCCGACCTCAAGAGCTTATGATGAAGTCAGGTATTTGGCATCTTGGAGACATCAGATCGCCGGGGGCCCGCCGGCGGGTGTGATCGCCAAGCGGTTTTCGGTAAGGTGGGGCATCACGACATCGGCGGCGATGCTCGCAGTTGTCATCCCGTTATTCGGATCCCAATATCGAGGGAGGAAGCTGGCGTTCTGTCCAGTCGGACCGTGACGATCTCATAGGACGACACGTCCGGTATGGCCGCAGGTCTGAGTCCGACCGTTGACTCTCGGCAGGCCGAACGATGCGGCTTCCGGCTTCTTGCCGCGGGTCCAGAAAGGGAAAGGACCCTCAACCGACGCCGGACACGATGAACAAGACCTCGATCCCAACGGGGTCCGGCGACGAACCTTATGTGCTATGCGGCTAGGCTATTTCGTGCAAACAGGATCCGGCGTATTTGTTCACGGTGAAGAAAGGACCTCCTGCGAGCCGGGTGACGCGGTGTTCGTGGCGGCCGGCGAACCGCATCGCTTCGAGGAGTTTTCTGGTGATTTTCGTTTGTGGGTCGTGTTCTGGGGCCCACCCGGGGGCGATTGCCCCGGCTGATATCTGAATAGGGACACTGGATGTCTGAGGCCTCGAAACCTGCGACACCCGAGGAGGTGCGCGGTTGAAGGTTGATATTGTCCACGCAACTGAGCACATGCCGGACCAGTACCGTGACTATCTTGAAGGCTATCGCGCTATCCGCCTGATTGATGAGGCAGGAGAGATCCGAGCGGAGTTGGTGTGGCGACTGGCCAGTCGCTGGAATGCCCTGTTCGAAATCAAGGAACTCGGAGTGTTTTCCGAAAGTGATCGCAGGAAGGGCTGGGCCACGCAGCTTCTCGACGCTGCGCTTCAGGACATGCGCGATTTCCTTCACCGTGTCGAGCTCGGTTACAGACCTTGGCGGGTCTACTTGTTCTGCGAAACCCGGAATCAGGCGGGTCGGGGATTCTACGAAGCGCGTGGTTTCGAAGTGGCAGCGGAGGTGAAGGGACTGTATGGTCCGGGCCAAGGGGAAGACGCCATCATGTATACCAAGGACCTGTCAGAATACGGGTAGAGCGGCCATATATCGGCGTGGCGTGATACGAGTATGGCCTTTACATTCCTATTGATTCACAGCCCTTTGGTGGGTCCCATGACCTGGAGACCAGCTTCCGGTAGATTGGCTGCCTCGGGCAATCGAGTTGTCGTTCCGAGACTGTCGAATCCCGCCACTCCGGATACGTCGTACCTCGAACATCATCGGAGGCAAGTACTCGACCAGATTCCCGACAGCGTGGACGGGCCCCACGTGGTTGTCGGACACAGTGGTGCGGGCGCCCTGCTACCTTTACTGGGGAAGTCACTGGGAAATCGTAGCCGACTCGTGTTTGTGGACTCGGGCTTGCCGCGTAAGGGACGAAGTAGATTCGATCTCTTTCCAGACGGACTGGCTGACAGATGGTGAACTCAGGCAGTCGACGATCGTCTCCCTGCAACGTGGACGGAGAGAAACCTTTCCGGGCTCATCGTCGACGACGGGTTGCGCAAACAGTTCTCCAGCGAGCTGCGCCCGACCCCTATTAAAGTCTACGAGGAACCGATGCCCCTGGATCCGCCTTGCGATGGCTCCCGGACTGCATACGTCTTACTCTCAGCTCCATACTCCGAGCCTTACTTGGAAGCCAAGCGCTTGGGTTGGGTGCTGGAAAGGCGAGACTCGACCCATTTTCACATGCTCAATGATCCAGAGGACATGGCAGAGATTCTGCGTGGGGTCGCCGATCAAATCATATGATCTATTGAGGCAAAGTGCCTGGTCGATCGTCTGACGGGTTCGCGACTATGGCCGGGGCGCGAATGTCCTGCACCCGACCGGCACAGCGTTCAGTTCTTTTCTCGGATTTGGCCTGGTGAGAGATGGAGACAACGGATGGAAGAATCGCTGACACGGACCGTTGATCGACTTCACGCAGGCGTCAGAGAAGGGCTCCATTTGGGTGCTCAGCTCTACGTGTCCAGCGAAGGCAGCGTCGTTGCAGACGTGGCTGTCGGGAACGCGACGAGAACCAAGCCGATGACGAGCGGGACGATAACCGTATGGATGTCATTGACGAAGGGCATCACCGCGGTTGCCGTCGCCCAGATGTGGGAGAAGGGTGAAATCGAAATTGACGATCCTGTCTGCTCCCACCTGCCGGATTTTGGGGCCGGTGGGAAAGAGCGTTTGACGTTTCGGCATCTGTTGACACATACCGCCGGGATCGGACCTGTCGATGTCGCTTGGTCGGAATCTTCGTGGGAAGAAATCGTCGCCAAGATATGGGATGCACCCTTGCGGGACGACTGGTTGCCAGGGAGGCAAGCACGATACGATGTGGCGAATGCCTGGTTTGTGCTCGGCGAGGTCGTTTCACGGAAGCGTGGCATGGCCTTCGATCGTTACGTCCATCAGGAGATTTTCGGTTCGCTCAATATGTCGAACTGCTACCTCTCGATGGATTCATCGACGTATCGGTCGAAGAAGGATCAGATCGGATTGATGTACGATACCGCTGCCGGAGCGCCCGAGCCGTCGCACTACAGCATCGATTTGCAAAGAACGATCAGCCAATGCGTGCCGGGTGGCAGTGGAAGGGGGCCCGCAAGGGAATTGGGTTTCTTCTACGAGATGTTGCTCGGGAAAGGCCGTTTCAAAGGGAAGAGGCTTCTTCTTCCCCAGACCGTTGAAGCGATTACAAGCCGCCAGCGAACCGGTATGAAGGACGAAGTATTCGGTCATATTGTGGACATGGGACTGGGGTTCTATGTCAATTCGAACATCTATGGGCAAGAGTCGGTTCCCTACGGGTTTGGGCGCTACGCTTCTCCCCGTGCCTTCGGCAATGCGGGCTATCAGTCGTCGATCGCCTTCGTGGATCCCGATGTGAGCTTGGTTGTCGTGTGCGTTTTCAACGGAACACCGGGCGAAGATGCTCATCAAGTCCGCAATAGAGAGACGAACAGTGCCATCTATGAGGATCTGGGGCTACGGTAGGCTGTTCAGCAGACGTGTCGCGGTTTGCAGGTCGCTTAACATCTGTCGCGACACAAGCGTTCTGAAATATCGTCCGGACAGTGAAACGAGCCGTGCCCGCTTGACCGTACGCCGTCTCTCCTCGACCGCTTCGCGATTCGGGGGCATGATGAAAGGTTAACTGCAATGCAGGACCCACAGCTGAGTTGATATATGGGAGCGCATTCAACCCTCCGAGCGACGACGTGATGGAATCCGCCGACCGTGTGTGCGCTACCCTGACAAAGATGGGGATCGATACCGCTCATCTGGAGCAGGTCGAGCCAATCCGGGAGAGGCATGGCAATCGCCTCCTTCGGATCGCTCTTGACCGTTCCTCTTACGTACTGAAACTATTCGGAGATCCGGATGCCTCAAGGGAAGTCGGGGCTTATGCTCTCCTCGGGGATCTTGGCGTTCCCACCCTCTGCGTCATGGCAAGAACGAATGATGCGCTTCTTCTCGAGGATCTCGAAGTCAGCAGACGTTTCAGGCTTGCCGGTGAGAACGATGTTGGGAAGGCTGAAGTCGGCGTTACTCTTGCGGCCTGGTATCGAGCGCTTCACGATGCGGGCTCGAGATTGATGCGGGATGAGAATGAGCCTTCATGCTTGTGGCGTGAGACCGACGAATTGACTGATGAGTCGATCCTGGAGACGGCCAAGAAGGTCAGGGGCTCAGATCAGTCCAGGTGGGAGGCTCTTGCCGACAACATCGAAAGAATCAAGAAGGCCGCGATGACTCTTGGTGAAACTGTAACTTACAATGATTTCCATTGGACCAATTTGGCCCTGTCTCGGAACGAGAAGCCCATCAGGGCCGTTGTATTTGACTATCACCTTCTGGGGCTGGGATTGCGTTATTCGGACTGCCGAAACGCGACCGGCGCTCTTGGACCGGATGCTGCGGATGCATTCTGGTCTACATACGGTAAGACCGATCCCAGGGAGAAAACCTTGGACGACCTATTGGCCCCGCTGTATGCTCTCGTTGAGGCCTTCCGGCGGCCCAAGTTTCCTTCTTGGGCGGACGCAAGTCTCAAGCTTGCGGAAACAGAGGAAATTCACAGAAGACTTGACCGAGTGATGGAAGTTCTGTGAGAGCAACCTTGGGATAGGCGCTCTTGACGCGCTCTGGGGTGAGGGGCACGCACCGCCGTTGACGCGAGCGCCCTGGCCTTCGGCGTTTTTGCGCCTCCGACCGAGCCTGGGTGAGGAGGATCATGAGGGCCGGGTACGTCAGGGGAAAGCCGATTACGGGGCGCCACGTCACTGGAGAGTTCGATGGGTTCACATCGGTTGACAAGACGGTTTGCGCCGCGGTCACGGAGCTTGCCCTGAGCCTGCCGACGGGTTCTTCTCGCAGCAGCCGCGTGGTTCGGGCGCGGCGGAAACGTTACGCGCCAGCGGCAAGCAAAGGAAAAGCAGGTTTTTCGGCGGGCTGGGGCCACCTAACAGGTTTTCTGTGAGCAGACAAAGTGCATCTGAAGTACCGGGACATATCTGAAACGGATAGGGGAGTTCTGTGTGAGATCCTCACACGGAGCTATCAATCGCTGAAAGACTTGGATGAATACCCATGGATTCCAGGCGACGCAATTTGGCAAGAGTATGACGATCGTATCTTTGATAATCTCAACAACAAAGCCGAGTGCGTTTTTCTTACCGAGATGGATCGTAGAATAGTTGGATTCGCTTCGTTCACACATGAAGGAACTACTGCAACCATTGGCCGAAATTCTGTGTTGCCAGGAGAAGGTGGGAAGGGCATTGGAACCGGCCAAGTTTCTGAGGTGATTCGCAGATGTGCTGCTCTCGGAATCAGGACAATTGGTGTCGTGACCGGAACGCACCGATTCTTCGCCCCAGCACAAAAGATGTACTTAAGAGCTGGATTCAATGAAGTAGATCGATTTGACGATGGTGAAGGAGCTGGTCGTGTCTTGGTCAAGTATGAGCTGGAACTTGAGGCAGAACGCGATTAGGATGGCCAGCTGACAACAGCCAGGACAAACGCCGCGACCTCCCTGCAGATTCCGGGCCACTGAAACGTGAGAGGACATGGAAGGACGGATCACGGCACCGCCCGAGGGAACATTGTGACTTACGACCCTGACACTCTGAGTGAATTCTTCGACCGGTATGGTCGGCGTGAGTGGGATCGACTGGAGACGACCTTGCCTGGGAGACTCAAATACGCCATTCACAAGCACATACTGGACAGATACCTGCGCGGGTGTCCGAGGGTGCTTGACGTCGGATGCGGGCCGGGTCGATTCTCAATTGATATTGCAAAAGCGAATGCCAAGGTCACGCTGGTTGACATCTCTCAAAAACAGCTTGAGTTGGCAGAAACCCGGCTTTCAGAAGCGTCGCTGGCGCAGCAGGTTGAGGGCTACTATCGACTTGACGTCACGTCACTCTCGCCCTTCGACGATGAGACGTTCAATCTCACGGTTTGCTACGGCTCTGTCGTGTCCTACGTCCGAGAGCACTATCCCTCGGCCCTGGTCGAGCTCGCACGGGTCACGCGTGTCGGCGGCACTGTGCTTGTGAGCGTCACGTCCCTTTACGGCACCATGAGGCTGGTTGGAGCGCTGGATGCGGTCTCCTTTGCCGGCAGTGTCAGCGACCATATCGATTGGCCCGCTCTTCTGGGTGGCAAGGACGTCGTGATGACGAAAGTCGGTTCTCGGGAATTTCATCAGCCGATGGCACTGTTCTCTTCCAGGGGGTTGTGCGCAGCCTTGGAACAAGCCGGGCTCGAGCTCATCGAGTTGGCCACTTCCAACCCAACCGTGGCGATGGGTAGCAGAATACCGAATGTTTCGGAAAGCGTGGCAGCCGAGGCCTCTCTGACGCAACTCGAGATTGCACTGTGTCAAAAGCCTGGCCTCATCGATTCCGGCGAGCACCTGATTGCCGCCGCTTCGCGCACCTGACTTGTCGACCGGTAGCTTGGGTCCACGTCCTCCAAAAGCCGGTTACTGCTGCGCCGCCTTCGGAAGCCGGCATCCCCGCGGCTGCGTTATCCGACATAGGACGATTCTATCGGCCATCTCACGAGCTTATTAAGGAGAGCACCATATAGTTGACACCCTGCTCCCAGGCTCGGGGCACTCGACACGAACGGAGTTGTCAAGGAGAACACGATACAGTTGACACGATACGCCCCTGTCATACGCGAAAATGATGTCAACGATTTACCGCTCCCGGCAATAACGAGGTAGAATCCATTGCAGACATCCATCCTGAATTTTCTTGAACAGGTCCGGGCAATCGCGCAGACCGGTCTTCACTACGCGAGCGACCCGTATGACCGGGCTCGATATCAGCGACTCTTTGATTTGTCTCTCGAGGAGTACGCTGCCCTGACAGACATTGATGTCGATGAGATTCGACCGACTTTCTTAAAAGAGGCCGGGGACATCACTCCGAAAAGTGCGGCTTCCGGTGCGATTTTTGATGAGGAGGGTCGGATACTGCTGATTCGGCGGATAGACGACGGCAAGCTGACGGTCCCAGCCGGGACCTGCGACCCCGGAGAGTCTCCAAAGGAAACGGCCGTTCGCGAAGTTCGGGAAGAAACCGGTCTCAACGTAGAGGCCCACCAGGTGATCGATGTTTTCTGTGTCAAAGCGGGAACGGACAACAGGGTCTTTACGATTCACTCGACGATGTACTACCTGAATAATTCATAAATTTGCTGAAAATCTTCATAATTTCATGTAGAACAATCAGTTGTCCAATTTGAGCTGAAAAACTTTGTTTTGGTGCAATAACTGGAAAGCCCGGGATTTACGCAGATTGTTCAGATTTCACGAGTGATTCGGGCCAGATGCCATCGCGGCCGTGGCGTTCCGGCTCTCTAGCTGCTTCGGCGTTTCTCCTCCCCAGGGCTTAGGGGGGCCCTCTGTGGGACGGGGTCAGGTGCGGGGGCGGATGTGGGGGCGAATGGAAATTCGCGGTGTGGGGGCGGGTCCCGCAGTGGGCATCAGGCGGGGGGAGGAGTTCAGTCTATTCGCGGCGCCAATCGTTTCCAGTGAGGCTGAGTCGCCACGGCCCGAGCCTCCCCGGCGTTTGAGGGGAGCCCTTCTTTTGTCTACTTTTCTTGGGCGGCAAGAAAAGTAGAGCATGAGTGACTTTCCTAGCTTTTTTTATGAATTAATCAGGTACTACTGCACGATCGTGTCAGGAGACTTTGGTCCGACACCCGAGGCAACGGAAGTCGGGTTTCGCAACCATAAGACTGTGCCGGACCACGAGTGGCATCGAGACTTGAAGTTTCGCGTTCAAACAGCTTACGACTTCTGGCAGAGAAATATACGCGGAACATGAGCTCGGAAGGCGAGCTGAGCTAACGTCACTTCCCCCACATTGTCACCGCCAGCGTACAATACGGCGCCCCGCTGCGTGGTTCGGCGGCCCTGAAACGTCAAATGAAATCGCGATCAAACCAAATTCGAATTGTCTTCCACGACATTGACGGCTGCCTGAATCCTGCCGATGGGACTCCATTTGCCGCTGGCGAAAGGCGTGATCTCACCTTGGATCAATCAAGAATCTTACAGAGGATTAGTGCCGCCATAGATAGATCAAGCGTTGAGCATGTTGTCTTCACAACAGGAAGGAGCCTTGCTGATACGGTCTTTATTGCAAAGGAATTGACCACGTTGAAGTTGCGGTATTTGCTACTGGAGCACTCTGCCATCGGATACGATCTTATCCGGAAAGCCCGGCTAGATCTCCAAGCTATCGCTAGGTCTCGCGGTATGCCTGAACTTGGGACAGCCTATTCGAATCTCCGTGATGTTCATCAGGCCATCATTTGGTACAGGACAGCCGGACAGGCTATTCTGGAGGCGAAGCTTGGTTGCGCGGTTCCTTTCGTTCCAAAAGATTCAAGTCTTACACTTCGTGTACCTGAAGCAATCACAGGAATCTCCGTCCTCGACAAATTGAAACAGCTATTTTTGTCAACAACCTCGATTAAGGTTGAAAATCTGATATTTCATTGCAGCGACTCGTACGTTGATGTGTTGTCGAAGGTGAATAAGGCGGATGGTGTCAAAATTCTTCTTAAAGTTCTTGGCTACCTGGAATCCGAGGCGACGATGATAGGCGACGGTCCGAACGATCTCCCCGTTTTCGAGCTACTGGGGCGGTGTTTTTGCCCGAGCAATGCCGACTCCTTCTTGAAGGAAGTCTGTATCTCAATGGGAGGTAGCGTTTTACGGGAAGCTTTCGGCGAAGCGAGTATCAAAGTGTTCGAGCGCATTTGAAATGTGAGTGACGGCACATGTCGCGACTGGCGCCCAAAGCCTTTGCGAAAGAGGAGGGGATATGAGAATTCTGATCTTGACGGTGCTGATGCTTGTCTCAACGCGGACGACGGCGGCAGAGCTGGTTGCCGGCCCGATGGTAAGCCACACGACGACGTCATCCGCGGTGATTTGGGTTGAGACGGATACGCCGGCGAAGGTCACGCTGGACTACTGGACGCAGACGGGCAAGGCGATGACGATTGTCCGGGCGGCGGCCGGGACGACGACATCCGGGGGCTGGCCCCACACCGGCACGGTGACGCTGCGCGGGCTCGAGCCGGGCACGAAGGTTCACTACGCGGTTTCGGTGAATGGGAAAAGCGTACGGGCGCTCGTTCCGCAGGTGTTCCGAACGATGCCCGCGATTCAGCCGCAGAAGGATGGCTCAACCCGCGTCCCGACATTCTCCGTGGGATTCGGATCCTGTCTGAATCCGGGAACACAGCCGCTGCAACCTGTTTTTTCGGAGGTTTTGCAGCACCGCCCGACCGCGTTTCTCTTTATCGGCGACATCAACTACATGCCGGGACGATCCGGTCACTATGGAGAGGACCGGGACCCGGTTCGTTACGCGATGGCCGGATATCACCGGGAGGTGAGGCACGTGCCGGAGATCAGAGCGCTGATGGCGACGACGCCCAGCTACGGGATCTGGGACGACCACGACTATGGACCCAACAACTCCGATCGGACATTCGCCTACCGGGAAGAGACCTTGGAGATGTATCGACGGTACTGGCCGAATTCGGGCGGGGGAACTTCCCGGGCGAAGGGAATCTTCCACAAGTTTCGAATTGCCGATGTCGAGTTCTTCATGCTCGACGACCGCTACCATCGGGATCCGAACGAGGCGGAAGACCGCAAGACGATGTTCGGCCCGGGTCAGATCGACTGGCTGAAAGCGTCCCTGAAGGCGAGCGCGGCGACGTTCAAGGTGGTCGCCAACGGAAACAGCATGGTCGTTGACTTCACGACACGTGGCGAGCGCTGGGACAATTTCGGCACGGAGCGGGATGACTTCCTGAAGTGGATGTTTGCCGAGGCGGTCACCGGTGTCGTCTTCATCGCGGGTGATTGGCACGTAGGGGCGCTCAACCGGCTCTATCGCGAGGGACAAGACACCTATCCGCTCTTTGAGCTGCTGAGCTCCAACGCCGCCGTCAGGACGGATCCGATCAGCCGACGGACCCGCCGGGGGTGGCGCGGAAACCCACAGAGTATCGCGAAGGAGTATCGCGGTTTCAACTTTGGAATGCTTCGTTTCTCAGGTCCCGCAGGAAAACGGCAGCTGACCATGCAGATTGTCGACGAAGATGGGCACGTTCAGATCGAGCACGTGTTGCAGGAGAGTGACCTGAAGTGAGCTGCGCGGGATGAGCGTCAGCGCCTTCAGCAGCCCGCCGCCGCCGGATTCGGCCACCGTGGAAAGGTGAGCAGCCATCGCGCCCTCAGGCTTTGACGGCCCGCACTGCAGATCTTGGATCCTGTATCTCGTGAGAAAGGGGTGCCTTCGCTGAAATCAGTGATTTGGGATTTCAATGGAACCATTTTAGATGATTTAGAATGGGCGACAGAGTCGATGAACGAACTGTTGCGCAAGAGGAGTCTTCCGACAGTAAATAGTGCAACACATAGACGGATCTTTCGGTTCCCCGTATCCGATTACTATCGCCATTTGGGATTCGATCTGGTCAGGGAAGAACACGGTGACATTTCTGACGAATTTCATAGGGTGTACGAGTCCGGTGTTGGGTGTTGTTCACTCAATCGAGGGATCACGGAGGCTTTGGAGTACCTAGGGGAATCTGGAATAGACCAGTTCGTATTGTCGGCTGCTGAGGAAGAGATGCTCGTGTCGTGGGTGCACACGCTGGGAGTTCAGGGACATTTCAAGGGCGTATACGGGCTTTCTGATCGATTGGCTGCGTCGAAGGAACAGAGGTGCCGCGACTTGATGGAAGACTTCGATCTCGATCCATCCGCGACACTTTTCGTTGGTGACACTGACCATGATATGGAAGTAGCGAAGGCTGTGGGATGCCGTCCACTTGCCGTTCTCCAAGGACACCAAGATAGGTTTCGATTTACCAGCGCGGATTGTGAGGTTTTCGACTCTTTCCACGATCTCCTTAGGGCGCTTCGGCTTGGAGTGAACGTTGCGTGATCATCACACTCTGAGAGGACAAGAGAATGGCACACCCAGGCGGCTGTCTGTGTGGGCGTGTACGGTACGAATACGATGGATCCCATTTGGCTGCGACGTATTGCCATTGTCCCGACTGTAGAAGAGCAACGGGCAGACATATCTGTACACAGGACTAAAGAATGGAATTTTTCAGAATTCACGTGACTTATGCAGGCAAGACCGGGAAGCCTGTAGGACTTTTCGGTGCCTGTCATCACTTGAAGCGGGCAGGAAAACTGACCTCGGATGAAGCGAAGCTATTCGAAGAAATCGACGAGTGGTGCACTCGGTGCCTTCCTGAACCGCCTTTCTACAGTGCCGGGAATCCCCGGAAGGCGATAACTTGGTTCAAGGATGCACCTAAAGTACGGGCATTGACAGAGGGACTCAGCCCTCTCATATCACTCCTTGAGAAGCATGATGTGGCATACGAGATCTCCCGTACCGCTAACCCAGGCGAAGTTATTTACGAGGACGAGTTTCAGGTAGTGACGGTATGAGATGAACGTCATCAGGGATGATGGCGAGACCGCAGACTAAGACCCGGTCGCAACAGGCAGGTAGCATCGGACTCCCGGCTTCGCAAGTTCCGGAGTTCGTAAAACGTCTTGGTGCCTTTGCAGCTGACCTCCCATTCTTGCCGATCGAAACCTTGGCAAAGGGCGTCGTCCTTTTCGCTTTTCTATTGAGAGGTTGAGCTGACGGATGTCAGATTGCGAATACGGTCTTACGTGGTATCATGGCTCCCATCAAGAGCTGACGAAACTCCGGGCCGGAAGTTCGATCACACAGAACGTAAATTTGGCGAAAGCGTTCTCTCACAGACCTTCACTTGTCTCCCTGTCTGACGAAGGTGAGTCTCTACCTGACAAATGTAACGTGAAGCATGACGGCGTCGCGCCAGGCTATCTCTATGCCGTTTCCGATGAGATTGGCCCTGGTGATGTGCGTCCCCATTCCCACCCGGCAAACGCTGCTCGCTGGGAGTGGCTGACGAATCGGGAATTGAGGCTGGAACTCATCGAACAGACGACCGTGACGAGCAGAGAACGTCTGACCGACGAAGAGATCGCAGCATTGAGGCAGAAACAGAAGGAAAGGGGCGAGGAGACGTTCGCGGAGTGATCTGTTCGAAAAAAGCGCGAACCAGGAGGGACCAACCTGCGGACCCTTCGCTGACTTTGGTCGCTTCGGTTCTGAAGCCCCCGCATGACACCTCTACCTTGCGCTGCGTCGCGGAGCCTGTCCTGAGCTTGTCGAACGGCTCCCTCGGTCCTGCGCTGCGGGCGTAGCTTCCTCTGCAGCTAATACGCTGAAGTCAGGCTTCTTGGTTCCCTCCAGGATATGCTGAATTTTCCCGCTGAGTCGCAAGTTAGCCTTCACGCGCCGCCTTTAATTTATCAATAACGCTTGACGTTATTAACGAAAGTCGTTATTGTTTGGTACATGATCAAATCCTTTAAGGACAAGGAAACCGAGAAGATTTTTCGCGGTCGATTTTCCTTAAAATTGCCGCAGAATATTCAACGAGTCGCTGCACGCAAGCTTGAGCAACTCAACGCCGCTACGGTTCTCGATACCCTGCGTGTACCGCCTGGCAACCGGCTCGAAGCGTTGACTCGTGATCGACAAGGGCAGCATCGCGTTCGTGTGAACGATCAATGGCGTGTGTGCTTTGTGTGGCGTGACGATAACGCATTTGACGTCGAGATCGTTGACTACCACTGAGGAGAGACGATGACCAAGCGTGACTTTCCGCCAATCCATCCGGGTGAGATCCTGTTGGAGGATTTTCTCAAGCCTATGCAGATGAGTCAATATCATTTGGCTCAGGCCATCGGGGTGCCGCCACGTCGCATCAATGAAATTGTCCACGGCAAGCGGGGCATCACGGCAGATACGGCTTTACGACTGGGACGTTTTTTTGGGATGGAAGCGCAATTCTGGATGAATCTCCAGACTCGGTATGATCTCGAAAGGACCCGGGAAACTTTAGCCGACAGGCTGGATCAGGAAGTTCGGATGCACACGGCCTGACGACGAGCTTGGATTGGGGCAGCATAGACGGCAAGTGGCATACCTGGTTTCGACGCGGAGTTTATCCTGAGCCTGCGATCCATGGGCTTGTCGCACTGGGAAGCTCACTACCGTGTGGAGGCGGCCTATCAAAAGGGGGACATATGAAATTGGGTGCATTCTCAGTGAGCCTGAATGTCAAGGAAATCCGGACGTCGAAATCATTCTATGAGCGCCTTGGCTTTCAGGTCTTTGGTGGCGATGTATCGCAGCATTGGCTCATTATGAGAAATGGCCGTTGCACGATTGGACTGTTCCAAGGGATGTTCGAAAAGAACATCCTGACGTTCAATCCAGGCTGGGATGAAAATGCCGCGAAACTGGATTCATTTACGGACGTGAGGGATCTCCAACGGCAGCTCAAGAGGAAAGGCATCAAAATACGGACCGAAGCAGACGAGGAGACTTCAGGCCCGGCAAGTTTTGTTGTCGTCGATCCGGACGGCAATCCGATTCTCGTTGATCAACACGTATAGGACTTCGTGTTTCGGGAGCCGGCACGCACGGAAATAGACGCGAGGACCTCATGGCTGACGATTTCACGATCGCTTTCGAAAAACTCTGGGTCGGTTTCCGTGCCCGCTGGTGCGACAGCCACGACCTGGGCGGGGCGCTGGCCTTCAGCCACGAACGCCTGGAAGACCCGATGTTCCACCGCGTCGTGAGCGTGAACGTATCCAAGGTCCGGATGGACTCGCTGATCGATCGCGCCCTTTCCTTCTTCAAGGAGAGGAAGTTTGAGTGCGCCTTCACCCTCTCGCCCCTGGACCGTCCTTCAGATTTGGGAGACCGGCTGGAAGATCGTGGTTTCACGTTCGCCTGGAAGAACGCGGCGATGGTCTGCGACCAGCCTGCAGAGCCTCTTGCACCCGGGCCCGCGCGGATAGAAGAGCCGAGTGCGAGCCAATACGACGTCTGGGCCGACACCATGTGTCGTAGCCTCGACCTTGCTGCCGACGTAGGCGACGTGGGTCGGTCTGTCCTTTGCATTCCGGAGGTCCGCCTGTATCTGGCCAGGATAGATGGCGAGCCGGCCGGAACCACGCTGCTCTACTCGCGGTTGGGCATGGGTTACGTAGATCTGGTCGGCACCCTGCCCCGACATCGCCGCAAAGGCGTGGCCTCGTCTCTGGTTACTCGCGCCGTAGCCGACTCCCGGGCCTTGGGCAATCGCTGGACCGCGCTGGACGTTGTAAGCGGCAGCCCGGCCGAACGGGTCTACGAACGCCTGGGCTTCCGCCCGGCGTACCACCGCCCCCGCTACATCAAGCGCACTGGGTAGGCGAGTCGGCTGCGGACGCTGTTGCTCCCAGAACGGTCCCGACGTGGTTCCCCTCGATGTTTCATCTCAGGGCCAGATACGGCTTCTTTCTGGTAGTTGTACACGCTGGGCAGATGTGCTTGAGGACGATTAGACGAGATCCACTCTTCTGTAATAGGTCTCGAGTTTGTATTGTCACGCCACGATGGCGGCCCTGGAGGCGTTTGCGCGTTCTCTTCAGCTGTCTCGGTGCGTGCTCGCGCCCGGCTTGTTGACGATAGAGATGGCTCTCTACGAGAAATACGGGTACGCGCCGAGCGCTCGAAGAGCCGTGATGATACGGAGAGGTTCTTGATGGAAGACACACAGTCCAGATTTTACTACGGCCAACCGATCCTGTATCGAGAGCTTGACGAGCGGGGTCAAGTGATCGACGTCAAGCCCGTCACCGTTGTTGAAGATTCCGATGCCCGAATTGCGCTCTGGCTTCCGTTGGGAACCCCGACGAAAAGGCCGGTATTGCTGAACCGCACTCCAGGCACACCCCGCCGTTGGATGAAGCGATCGTGGGCGTTGGTGGATTCGACTTGGCAATGGGCAGAGCTTCTGATCGTGGTCCGACCGGACAATCGTCGCGCCACCTGGGTGCGATGGTCGGCGGATCGCTTGTTTCAGGGTTGGGTCGTAAACCTCCAAAGCGAACTATGGCGCACGCGCCTTGGGTTTGATTTCAGGGATCATCAACTGGATATCGTTGTCGAACCGAATCGCGACTGGAGATGGAAGGATCAGGGCGAACTCGACCTTGCCGTGGCGCTCGGCCGCATGACGCCGGCGCAGGGCAAGGCAGTCGGGGAAGAAGGGCGACGCGCCGTCGAGGAAATTGAGCGCAACGGCGGGCTGTATTCGGAAGGTCTGGAACGGTGGCGACCCGATGCGTTGCTGACGCGACCGAAATTGAGGGCGGATTGGAACGATCTGTCTATGTATGATGAGGCGAAAATATCCGCGTCGTAGATCACGGCAACGCACGCTGCGTGCCGTTCGGCGCTTGGCGATTCACGAGACCGCTCGACCGGCGTCAGCGAATCGTTGTTCGTCTACGCCCAGTGTCCGGAGGAGGTCGAAGCCCACCCCTTCACCGAGGGTGAACATGGCGCGCACCAGATCCGCAGATGAGTAGGTCTTGTCACCGCGCTTCCGAGCCTGTTGCGTGGCGATATCGATCACTTTCCGGGCTCTCGGCGTCAGACGCGGCTTCGACTTCGTGGGCGTCTCGCCGGGGTCGAGGAACGACTCCAACGTCGTCCGGATCGCCCCTCTACTCGCACCACACAGAGCGAGCGTTTCCGTCGTGCCGTCTCCCAATTGAGATAGACCAATGACGAGGTGCTCCTGCCCGATCCAGTCGTGGCGGTAGGCTCGCGCTGCTTCGATCGCAAGATCCATGATCTTTTGCGCGGAGGGTTTCTTGGAGGCGATGATTCTTCGAACCTGGGTCTGGTGTTGGGTTTTCTCTTCCAGGAACTGTTTGAGTTGAGATTCCGAAATCAACCATCTGCGACCGATCAGGAGTCCCGGCAACGTACCGTCCCGAAGCCATCTGTAGATGGTGTTTTTTTCCAACCCCAGTTTCCGGGCGGTCCAATCCGGGTCACGGTAATCTATCTGCGTCATCGAAAGCAGTCCTGTTACACATTTTTAAATATAGTTTAACATATTTTAGAATAGTCTAGTATATTTTAATATATTTAAAATGTCAAAAGCATTTTATGGTTGTCGTAAATGGTAGAATGTCAGCTCGTTAACCTTTCGAAAATCGGTCAACCCATGGCTGTAAAGACGATTCTGTTCGATCTCGACGATACGCTGATCCTCGAAGCGCCTGTCGCGCACAGGGCGCTTGAACAGGCTGGAAAACTCGCGGAATCGGCGGCCAGCGTCTCGCCGACCGAGTTGACGGAGAGGGTCCTGAAGCGCGCGCGCGAGCTGTGGCGCAGTAGTCCCGTCATCGACTACTGCCGTGAAGTCGGGATCAGTTCGTGGGAAGGCCTCTGGGCCGAGTTCGGTGGCGATGACGAGCACCTGACTTGGCTTCGTGGCTGGTCCGCCACGTACAGGTTCGAGACCTGGTCTCGCGCGCTATCCGACGTCGGCGTGGAGGATGGCGACTTGGCGCGGCATCTCGCCGATGCGTTCGTTGAGATCCGGAAGGGTCTGTTCGAGCCTTTCCCGGAGACGATTACGGTGCTCGAAGACCTCAGGGGTAAGGTTCGGTTGGTGTTGGCCACGAATGGCGCCTCCGACCTTCAGAGACTCAAGCTGGAGACAAGCGGACTTGCTTCATACTTCGATGAAGTCCTTGTGTCTGGAGATATTGGATACGGCAAGCCCGATCCCCGCTATTTCGAACACGCGCTTCGGCTTGCGGATGCCGGGCCGGACGAAACGCTGATGGTGGGAGACAGTCTGGAACGAGACATCCGTGGCGCGCAAGACGTCGGAATCAGGGGCGTCTGGGTGAATCGGAAACGTGAGAAACCGGGTGCGACGCTGCCTTTCGCAGAGATCAGCACCCTGCTCGAGCTTTCGGACCTCGTAGGGGGTCCGCACCCGGTATGACGTGACGGCCGCGACGTGACGGGAAATCGAGTCATCGGCCGTGCCGGATCCTTCAGACACAACGACGCAGGATGCCGTCGGCGCAGCGAGGCGCTTCGTCACGTCCGCGTTCCCTGAAGCAACCGTTGCCGGTCTACAGAATACCCTCGCAATCGTGACGAAACCGGCGCATCCGGCCGTTCACCTGAGAAGCAGGATCGTCATTTGAGTATTTCACGGAAGATTCAGGGCTTGGCGGAACAGGGTGCCGGTTCCGTCTTCGACTACATCGATCGGACGGCGGAGACGACACCCGAAGGGTTTCGGTGGAAAACGTTAAGCTTGCAAGATGACTATTATTACGACGTGAGCGCCTATAACGGAGTTGCCGGTATCAGCCTGTTTCTCTCGGACTATTTCCGTGCCACCGGCATCACTAAAGCACGCGATCTGGCCATTGGTGCCAACCGGTGGTGCACGGCTCGTGAACACACGGTAATTGGAAAGCGAAGAGGGCTATGCGATGGCTGGACGGGTATTGGCATGGCATGGCTTCATTCCTTTACCGCAACAGGCGATCCGCTGTCATTGGCTGGAGCCTGTGCCGTCGGAGACAGGCTTGTGGAATCAGAACCCGGTCCTGCAACGGAATATCTTTTCGGGGCAGCAGGCGAGGGGATTTTCCTGATTCGACTTTGGGAGGCCTCCGGCAACGAAATATATCTCGAGTCTGCACGAAAGGATGCCGGCTGGCTTACGACAGTTGCTCGACGAAATGAGTTCGGCGTTTTCTGGCCCTTGATAGTCAATGACGCGAGCCACGAGCCTTTTCTTGGTTTCGCCCACGGCCCGGCTGGAATCGGGAGTTTCCTCATTTTGTTGTATGAGGCAACAGGAGAGGCAGAGTGGTCCAATCTCAGCCATGAAATTGCCGACATGCTTATAAGGCGTGCAATACCAGACCGAGGAGGACTCAATTGGCCACGGTTAGTGGGAGAAACGGAGGCGACGCGTTGCCAGTGGTGCCACGGGTCTCCAGGAGTGGGTCTCTTCTTCACAAGAGCTTACGAGGTTCTGGGAGAGGCGTCATATCTGGAGACGGCACGGGCTGCCGGCGAAACCACCTTCGCCTATGGGGATGTACGCGGTAATCCTAGTCAGTGCCACGGTCTTGCGGGCAATGCGGAGCTGTTCATTGAGCTGCACCGAGTGACAGGCGATGAAACGTGGTTGGAACGTGCGTATCGGTTTGCTGAAGAAGCTTCCGCTTACGAGAAGATGGTTCCCGGAGGATCCGTGTGGCTATCGTCTGAGCCGAAGTACAGCTCTCAAGATTTCTTGACGGGTGCTGCGGGGGTTGGGCACTTTTTCCTTAGACTCCTGAAACCTGATCGTCTACGTATGCCCCTCAGTTGAATTGCACTTCCGTTCACACGGCGCCCTGACTTCGACACTCCCTCTGTTTGCTCTAGGAGCCTGTCGGAATACCTCTGACAGCCTCTTTTTAAACACGATATACAGCGTTATAATAAATAAAAATGGCGATATATTGTATATCAGTCGGGTCGAATAGGAGTTCTCCGACAGGCTCCTAGGCTGATTAATTCATAAAAAAGGCTAGGAAAGTCACTCATGCTCTACTTTTCTTGCCGCCCAAGAAAAGGTGACAAAAGAAGGGCTCCCCTCAAACGCCGGGGAGGCTCAGGCCGTGGCGACTCAGCCTCACTGGAAACGATTGGCGCCGCGAAGAGACTGAACTCCTCCCCCCGCCTTATGCCCACTGCGGGACCCGCCCCCACGCCGCGAATTTCCATTCGCCCCCACATCCGCACCCGCACCCGACCCCGTCCCACAGAGGGCCCTGACCCCTGGGGAGGAGAAACGCCGAAGCAGCTAGAGAGCCGCAACGCCACGGCCCCGATGGCATCTGGCCCGAATCACTCGTGAAATCTGAACAATCTGCGTGCATCCTGGGCTTTTCAGTTATTGCACCAAAACAAAGTTTAGCTCAAATTGGACAACTGATTGTTCCACATAAAATTATGAAGTTTTTCAGCAAATTTATGAATTATTCAGGCTAGCTCGCCGCCTGGCGAAACGCCTGGACCTTGAGGTGAAGACCCTCGCGTTGCTGAAGGCAGCCGATGATCTCGAACAGGTTCCGGGCTTGGGGATTTCCGTTCGGTCCGAACATGCGCATCAGGCTCTTGGGCGATTTGTCGGTCAACCCGCCCAGTTCACGAAAGCCGATGGTGGCGTTGATGTAGTCGCGCAGCACCGCCTTGCCGGTCTCAACGTCGCCGGAGAGCAAGCACTCTACCCCTTCCTTGAGGAGTTCCTCGCGGAAAGTCGGGTCACGCTCGATACGTGCCTGGATCGTCTTCTTGAAATGTCGGGTCAGGGCCATGGTTTTTAGGTCTCCCATCGTTTACGCCGCTTGTAGTCCTGCCAGAGGTCGCGGGCGGTCTCGATATCCTGTTGCTGTCGGCTCTTGGTCCCGCCGCCCAAGAGGATGATCAGGACGTCGCCGTCCTTGCCGAAATAGACCCGGTAGCCGGGGCCGAAGTCTATCCGGCATTCGAAAACACCGATGCCTACGCCTTTGGTGTTGGAGAGGTTGCCTTGCTCCATCCGGACCAGTGTCATCGCCACCTTGGCCGCGGCCTGGGCGTTTAGTCGATTGAACCATCTGGCGTACGGGCTGCGGCCTACGGTGTCGATCTACTCCCTGATCTCTATCATCGATATAAGATAACGAATACGTTACCATTCGGCAAGCCGCCGGCGGAAACACCCGTTTTTCGAATTCGGCGTTTGTGTTACCGACCGGTGCGCCGGGCGATGCTCTCCCGTGCATCCGGCAACGGCCGTTCGACATCGCGGGTGATCGACACGGCTCCCCGCTTCTCGTCCGGGCGCCGCAGCGCGGGCTCCGGTTTCGGCAACGCGGGTGCCGGGAGTCTCCCGGACCAGATCGTGCACCCGGCATGACGCGGCGGCTGCGAGGAATCCCCAACAAGATCGCCCGGACGTGACGGGAAATCGAGTCATCGGCCGTGCCGGATCCTTCAGACACGACGACGCGGGATGCCGTGGACGCGGCGGGGCGCTTCGTCACGTCCGCGTCCCCTGAAGCAACCGTTGCGTTTCCGGGCGGAAGTTGGGCTCGGGGCACCGCCTGTGGATGTGACCCGTCGCTGGCACTTTTCCCATCCTCCGTTCGGACTTTTCTCCGCTGACCATCCCGTCCGCGACGCACCATCGCACTTGTTGGTCGATCCGACTAGCGACAATGCTGTCTATGTGTCCTAAATACGCGAGCGTACGGGTCATGAATCGGGAGATCCAACATGACGGAAGCAATTGAGTTCGGGTCAAAAGTCCTCAAACGGCGTGGTTCACAGGGCCCCGATGCTCATCGAGCGAAGCCCTTCTTTAGGCTTGACGCAGAAGAACTAATGTGTATAATACTTATCATGAAAGGCACGGACATAATCCGGAAATTGAAGCGGGACGGTTGGAAACTTAAGAACGTGCGCGGGAGCCATCATCAATTTGTCCACACTGAAAAGCTTGGCCGGGTCACCGTGAAGCATCCAAGCAAAGACATCCCCGTCGGTACCCTGCGTAATATCTACCGTCAAGCGGGCTGGAAATGGAGGGATCGCTAATATGCAATATCCGATTGTAATTCACAAAGATCCTGAGAGCGCTTACGGGGTTATTGTACCAGATCTGCCGGGCTGCTTTTCGGCTGGAGACACAATCAGCGAAGCCGTCGAGTCTGCCCAAGAAGCCATCGCCTGCCACTTTGAGGGCCTGCTCATGGATGGGGAACAGTTCCCTGAGCAGAAATCGTTTGAGGCGCATCTGGCCAATAAGGATTACCAGGGTGGTATTTGGGCAGTCGTCAATGTCGATATCTCTAAGCTGACGAGCAAGGCCAAGCGGATCAACATCACGGTTCCCGCCCGCGTGCTAGCGATCATAGACGAGGCCGCAGCCAGAGAGGGGGAAACGCGGTCTGGCCTGCTCTCCCGCGCCGCGCTCAGCTATGTGGAACGCGGCTCAAAGTAACACTGATACGTATTGACCGTTGTCAACGCCTCCGCCGTGGTAATTTCGGGTATGAAATAACAACCACATACCCAAACGTAAGTCTGGAGCCCTCTAAATTTCAACGCCACGTTCGCACTGTGGCGTATTCTCGTCGTGGCCCAAAAGGCAACTCCTCGGCAGGCTCCCGGTTCGCGAACGCTGAAACGTTATGATAAAGCCTACCCTGGCATTGCGGATCACATTTATTGACAACGGGCCTCTTGGAATCGTAGGGCCGCTGATAGACGTCCAAGACATCCTCCATCGCGGCGACAAACGCGGCGTTTTGCTTGGGCGGAATCACCCAGCACGTTCTCAGGTGAGGCCTGAGTTTGTTTTTTTAAGCGTCCGCTGCACAGTTCGGTATGAGATGCTATCGATGATCTCCAGGGCCACGAGTTCATCGGCCAGCAGCTTCAGCGTCCACCGCTTATGTCCCTTTGGAGGTTCACTGCAAGCCAACGCGATCAATCGGGCTTCCTTAGCACCATCGAGCTTTCTTTCGGTGGGAGGATTGGCTCGCTTCTTTCGCTCGAGGGCCGAATCCAGTCCCTCCAACACAAAACGTTTCCGGATGCCCTCAACCGTAGACCGATTGCACGAAAAGGCCTCCGTAATCTGCCGATCCAGCCAAGCCGGACCCTCTGCATCGGCCTTGAGAAGTACGTGAGCGTGTCTTATTCGGTAGGCTTGTATCTTGCCTTTGCTTACCAGATCCCGCAGCCGCTCCCGTTCTTCGGGCGTCAGACGTACGACGTATTTCTTCGGCGTGCCGATGGCTCCTTCGTCCTGGGGGGAGACATCAAACTATAAGCACGCGCAGTTTTAGAAGTCAACAGGTACTACTGCCGTGACGTCGGGATCAGTTCTTGGGAAGGCCTTTGGGCCGAGTTCAGTGGCGATGACGAGCACCTGACTTGGCTCCGTGGCTGGTCGGCCACGTACAGGTTCGAGACCTGGTCTCGCGCGCTGTCCGACGTCGGCGTGGAGGATGGCGACCTGGCGCGGCATCTCGCCGAAGCGTTCGTCGAGATCCGGAAGGGTCTGTTCGAGCCTTTCCCGGAGACGACCACGGTGCTCGAAGACCTCAGGGGCAAGGTTCGGCTGGTGTTGGCGACGAACGGCGCCCCCGACCTTCAGAGACTCAAGCTGGAGACAAGCGGACTCGCTTCCTACTTCGACGAGGTGCTTGTCTCGGGCGATATTGGATACGGCAAGCCCCATCCCCGCTATTTCGAACACGCGCTTCGGCTTGCGGATGCCGGTCCGGACGAAGCGCTGATGGTGGGAGACAGTCTGGAAAGAGACATCCGTGGCGCGCAAGACGTCGGGATCAGGGGCGTCTGGGTGAATCGGAAACGAGAGAAACCGGGTGCGACGCTGCCTTTCGCGGAGATCGGCAGCCTGCTCGAGCTTTCGGACCTCGCAGGGGGTCCGCACCCGGCGTGACGCTGCGGCTGCGAGGAATCCCCAACCGGACCGCCTGGACGTGACGCTGAATGGAGTCGCTGGCCGTGCCGGATTCTTCATACACGACGACGCGGGATGCCGTGGACGCGGCGAGGCGCTTCGTCACGTCCGCGTCCCCTGAAGCAACCGTTGCGTTCCCGGGAGGAAGTTGGCCTTGGGGCACCGCCCACGAAGACTCCGGTTTGGATCTGTGCGTGGTCGATCCGGTGCCGGGCGACGTGTTCTTTGAAGCGACGCCATTTGAGGACTGGATTAAATTGGAAGAAGCTGAGCCGATAAGATGCAGGCGCTCGTTCTAGTGAAGCATTCGTTACCGGAGATCGATGCTGCGGTCCCAGCGAACGAATGGCATCTCTCGGAGAAAGGCCGCGTCCGTTCTCGGATGCTCGCCGAGAAACTGTCCCGATATGATCTCGATCTGATTGTCAGCAGCGTCGAACCCAAAGCTGTAGAAACGGCCGAAATCGCAGCCCGCGCTTTGAAACTGTCGGTCGAAATCGTGGACGGACTGCACGAACACGAGCGCGGCAGTGTCGGCTTCCTGGCAAAGGAGCGATTTGAGCAATCGATCGGTCGTTTTTTCTCTCGGCCGACGGAACTGATGTTTGGCGACGAGACGGCGGATCACGCGCACGGCAGGTTTTCGAAGGCGGTATATGGGCTGTCAGATAGGTTTCCGCGGGAGAATTTGGCGCTCATGACCCATGGCACGGTGCTGAGCCTTTTCGTGAGCCGAATTGCGGAGCTGGAGCCGTTTGCCTTGTGGAAGCAGTTGGGGCTGCCTTCCCGGATCGTCTTGTCTCGCCCCGACTTTCGTGTGGTCGAGATCTGCCGGAGCGTTGAGGCGCGGATGCCCCGTAAGCCCTTGGCACGCTCGGGCTTCGCGGGCCCTGAAACGTTATGACAAAGCCTACCCTGGCATTGCGGATCAAATATGGCTACTATACCAAGAAGGCCCGTCGCCCATCTCGATTGAACAGACGTTGCCGCCGGGAGTACAGCAGATGCAAGACCTGAGAAAATACCTGCCAAGTTCAATCAAGACAGAAGGAGACCCAGACCGACTTATCCCTACATTGGCAAAGTCCAGCTCTACAAATGCCATAGAAACGGCCCTAAGAAGCGTGCCCACGAAACATGTACTGCACCTGGCGAACTCGACACAGCTTGATTTCGCAGAACCCGGGACAGTTCACCTGGCTGTAACTTCCCCTCCGTACTGGACCCTCAAGCGGTACCGCGAGGGACCAGGTCAACTTGGTCATATTGAGGATTATGAGAAGTTCTTGGAGCTACTCGATTCCGTTTGGCGGAAGGTGCTGGCAGCGTTGGTCCCCGGAGGCCGATTGATTTGCGTCGTGGGGGACGTATGTTTATCTCGACGAAAGAACAAGGGAGAGCACACTTGTGTTCCTCTTCATTCCTCAATCCAGGAACGCTGTCGTCGCATTGGATACTCGAATCTTGCCCCGATAATCTGGCATAAGATCGCAAATGCTTCCTATGAAGTGGATGGAAATACTCGGTTTTTGGGCAAGCCCTATGAGCCAAACGGCGTGATCAAGAACGACATCGAATACATACTTATGCTGAGAAAGCCAGGTGGTTACAGGAAACCCACCAAAGCAGCTCGCCTGCTGAGTATGATATCAGACGCAAACCACAAACGGTGGTTTCAGCAAATTTGGCACGACGTTTCAGGTGAGTCTATCAGGAAGCATCCGGCGCCGTATCCGCTAGAGCTGGCAACCCGGCTGGTGAGGATGTTCAGCTTTGTTGACGATACGGTTCTCGAGCCCTTTATGGGGACAGGAACGACGAATTTAGCCGCCGCGAACTGGGGTAGGCACAGTATAGGAGTTGAACTGGACAAACACTATTTTTCTATGGCAGAACGCAGACTTCGGGACGCTGGGCAGGATATGTTCTCCGCCATAGAAGTGTCCGTCCGGAAGCCCGTGGTCGCATAGCTCACGAGGCAGAAGTATGGGCTCTGACTACAGCTCGCATGCAGATTACCTGGGCGCAGTGGAGGGAGGGGCTTCCCGAAGGAAGTTGCAAGTAGAACAAGCGCTCTCCGAGGCGTTCTCGGCCTTCATGGAAAAGCGTGAAGTAAGTGTGATTCTGTTCTCAACAATGACTGCTTTTGATTTGGCTAATGGTATTTTGCGGTACCCGGTTGTTCTCAAGCCTTTGATAGCTGCCTGCAACATAGCGGCAAGAGCGATCGAGAGAGATCTGGGCCTTAGGAATTTGAACACGTACGCGCCACGGCTAACTCCCGAGTCCGCTAACATCATTGCCGGTTATATCAAGCCATTCTTGCCCGACTATTTGGAGATCCCGTCTCTCGGCACTGTTGATCGCGTCGCGTTCGTAGACAAGGAAATACGGAAGAATAAGGGAAACTGGGAGAGGAAAATTTCGTCCGAGCTTGGAAAGCATTCGGAAAAAGCCTTCAAGAAACGCAAATTCATCGTTGGCGGAGAGGCATTTGAGCTGGACGCGGGCTATCCCGCAACTGGTGACGTTCAGGTGGGAATTGATGTCAAGCGCATAGAGGCAAGACGGGACATTCACAAAAGATGTGACGAAATAGTAAACAAGGCGCGAAAATTGAAAGAGACCTTTCCAGATTCCAAGTTCGCTGCCGCGATTTATTATCTTTTCATAGATGAACACGTAAACATTCAGCATCGCCTTCACTCTGACGATGTCGACTGTGTAGTTTTCGCGTCTGACGGCGCAGATTCAATCAGGAATGCCGTCCTGAACATGATTGGGACGCTGAAGATATAATCAAATTCAGTGAACTCGAGGCAATGACGAGGTGCAGCAGGTGAAGTGGTTTCCGCTGAATCGTTCCTCCATCGGAATCGTCCAAACACCCGCCCGGGAAGGGGCGAGTGTCGGGTGATTACCGTCACTCTGCATTCCGTTTCCCCATTCATTGCAGACAGAGATTTATGGGCGGATGTAAACGGCATTTTGGTCTTTCCTTCAAATCATCCTGCGTGAATATATTGCCAGATTTCCAGGCCAGGAATTCAGCTATTTCAAGTCCAGAGATTGAACCTGGATGTGTCAAGAGATAGCCGGCCCTCTTCCGGCCTTATTCAGCCGCTTTCTTCCCGGACGTTAACCGCTCTCTCTGTCGCCTTGCCAGACATGCGCAGGTTGGGCGGAGAATAAAAAGCCTATTCTTTCTCAAACCGTTCCCAATTCCTGCTTTCTTGACATTATACGGCATTGCCGTATAATTGTGAGATGTACACTTTTATTGAATCCGCAAACTCAGGTGGCGGGCGCCGGGTCGTGGAAAACGCGGCGGGTATAGCGTTATCTATTTCGTTAAAGCGACTCCGCGCGTTTTTTGGATGCTGACGATCTATCGCAAAAATGTGAAAGACGACATACCTGTCCAAGTCCTGCGACAGGATCCGCAAGGAGGTAGAAAATGAATAAGAAGGAGGTAGAAAATGAATGAGGTTGAGAGGGAAATTGGCAACGAGATTCTCGAAGGTCTCCAGGAAATCAAGCGTGGTGAGCAGGGTCGTATCATCAATGTGCCTGACATCGCCGAAATTCGTTCTAAATCGGGCCTTTCGCAAACTCAGTTTGCTCAACTGCTAGGGGTATCGGTTCGAACGCTTCAGGACTGGGAGCAGGGGCGTCGAAGTCCGTCGGGAGCAGCTCGAACGCTGTTGATGGTCGTTTCCAAGAACCCGCAAGCAGTGTTGGACGTGGTGTGAAATCTTACGAACGTTCGGCAATCGAACGAGATGACACGGGAGCGTGTCTGACTGGCCACCTGCACCGGATTTCCCGAAAGACGCGTTTGTCGGTACGGCCGAATACGATGCGCAGTAGCGACTCCCCTATCCAAATGCTCTTCTCTGGATGACGGCGAGATTCGACGCCCGGAGATCTGCCCCTCCGGAAGCCCAACACGGACAACACGCCTTGGCCATCCGTTTCAGATGACGATAGGCAAACTCTTGGACACTGTATGAAGTGCTCGGACGGAACCTCGGTCGTCGTTTTGGACGCCGACAAGCAGCGGATTCTCCTTCATCAACGGCGAGATTTTCGAGTGTGGTCGTTGCCCGGTGGCGCGATCGAACCCGGCGAATCCTGGCAGGATGCAGGCATTCGAGAGGTATTCGAGGAGACCGGTTACGAAATCGAGGTTGAGCGACGGGTTGGAGAGTACAAACGACCCAATTTTGACGGCGGCGTGAAGTATGTTTGCGTGGGCAGGACCGTTGCCGGGGCAGCGATTCAAGGCAATGACGAGACGCGGCAGGTGAAGTGGTTTCCGCTGAATCGGTTACCCTTCTCACTGCCTTCTTTCATGAGAGAGTATATCCAGGATGCACTGCGAGATCACAATGACGTGCTCAAAAAGACGCAGCGAATCCATCCTGGATCGGCGCTGCTGTTTCGGCTTCTGATCTGGCGCCGGGATTGTCGCCACTTCAGGCTGAATGACACCTTGTCACGGCAGCGAACATCCCGTTCCCCGCTGCGCCGCCCGTCTGTTGACGCGATACGATGAACCCGGCCCCGAGAGGTGTGATGTGAGCAATCTCGCGAATGTTCTCGCAGGATCAGGAAATGCAGCTGTCGCCGGGGTCCAGTACGGTGACGAAGGGAAAGGCCAGATCGTCGACGGACTGTCCGATCGTTTCAAGATCGTCGCGCGTTACAACGGTGGGGCGAATGCCGGACATTCCGTTTGGGTAAAGGGAGAAAAGTACGCCCTGCATTTGATCCCCTGCGGGATCCTCACGCCTGGAACCGTGAATCTCATCGGCAATGGCGTTGTCGTCGATCCCGCCAAGCTGATGGAAGAGTCCCGGCTGCTTCGCGGGGCAGGTCTTGACGTCAACATATCAAACCTTCTCGTGAGTGACCGCGCGCACGTCGTGATGCCGTATCACAAGATGGAGGATGAGATTCTGGATCGGATTATGGCAGAGCCGGGCAGCGCAGATGGCTTGGTCGAGACGACGAAAAGCGGGATTGGCCCCTGCTACGCGGACAAGGCCCTTCGCTCTACGGCCATACGCATGGCCGATGTTGCTGATCCCACGACGCTGCGGCGTCGGATGTCTCAGATTGTCGCCGTCAAGAATGCCAAGCTATCGGCCATGTGTCATATGCTGGATGCGGACTTCACGCCGTTCAGGGCCGATGACCTGATGGATGAGGTGACGGCGTGGAGCAAGGCGCTCGTGCCTCACGTCGCAGATACGAGGGCATACCTTCAAACAGAGATGGAAAAGGGGAGCAGGGTGTTGTTCGAGGGTGCGAACGCGACGCTTCTCGACGTTGATTTCGGCACCTATCCCTACGTGACGTCAAGCAGTTGCTGTTCCCTGGGTGTCTATGCGGGGGTGGGGGTCCCGGGAGGCGCGCTCAGTGAGGCCATTGGCGTTGCGAAGGTCTACATGAGCCGTGTCGGAACCGGCCCGTTTCCGACCGAGATCAACGGCGAAACGGCTGATCACATTCGCAACACTGCCGGAGAGTTCGGAACGACGACGGGGCGTCCTCGACGTATTGGCTGGCTCGACCTCGTCGCACTCCGCTATAGCGTGCAGGTCAACGGATCCACGGCCCTGGCGCTAACCGGGCTGTGGATGCTGCAGGGGCTGGATTCCTTTCGGGCTTGCACCCACTATGAGCTCAACGGAAACCGGCTCGACACACTGCCCGGGAATACGAGCCTGCTGAATTCGGTAACCCCGGTCTATACGACTTTCCCTGGCTTCGCTGGGGGCGTCACCGGCTGCCGGAGCCTGTCGGACCTTCCTGGCGAGGCAAAACAGTATCTGGACTTCATTCAAGACTACGCCGGTGTACCCGTGAAAGCAGTATGCGTCGGCAAAAGGAGGGATGAAATCCTTACCCTGTAACTGAATGCGGCTTCGTTCCGCGACGCAGGTTTGCGGCGAGGACGCTGGGCAGCATGCGGAAGAGTCCACGTGAAATCGCGTAAATTCACTGATTATACATATTTGGAGATCAAGTCCCTGATTGACGCGGGATGTTTGGCAATCTTGCCGACTGGATGTACGGAACAGCAGGGTCCGCACTTGCCGGTGGACTTCGACACCTGGTTTGCGGAAGCCGTTGCCCTGGAGGCTGCAGAGTACGCGGCACGTTGTCATGACGTCCGTGCCCTGGTCCTTCCGGCCCTGCCGTTCGGGCCCACGCCCGAGCATCGGGGCTTCGGCTCAGGCTATGTCAACATCCCACACTCGGTGCACGAAGCGTGCGTCTATCGCGTCCTTGAATCGCTTGCAGAGCAGGGCTTCGGCAGCCTCGTTGTCTGGCGCGGCTGCGGCGAACATCGACTGCAGGAGGCGGTGGATAGGTTCAATGCGAAATTCCGCCCTCGATGCTTTGCCTGCCTCCCACGTTTGCCGTACCATGACATTTGGTGCCGTGTCGGCGATCCAAGTGTGCCAGGTGGTCACGCTGACAGCTTCACGACTTCAATTGCCCTGCATCGCCGGCCGGGCGCGGTTCGACGCGACAGAATCCCTTCGCCCAACTCGGGAGAGGTGGATTGGGACGATCCGCATCTCGATTTCACGAAATACTCAGACACGGGTGCCATCGGTGACGCGACCCAAGCGAGTGCCCAGCTGGGGCGCCGGCTTTGGAACGAGGTCATATCGACCACGGCCGCGATATTCAGAGATGCGATGGTCGATTGTGGCTCGAACCGAAGGGATGGGTCGATGCCCACCCGTTAAGAATCGCCGCGTGTAGCACGTGGGCAGCACCGCCATCTTCGGAATGATTGCGGGATACGATCGAAGCCATAGTGTGTCTTGAAGGAATCCTATTTGGTATGGAAGCGCAGATGTCGCAGTCACAACTGGAATCGGTGAAGTGACGGACGCCCACCACCGTACCGTCCTTCCGGTCAGCCCGCTCGAACACCAATTGGAATAGCTTCTTCTCAGAAGGATTCTTGTCCGACTTCGCCCCGCGCAAGCCCGGTCGGTCAGGCGATTCAGATATTCTGACAGCCGACAAGGACCAGGATTTAACGTTTATTCGGATCGTCGCAAAACGTTTTTAGAGTCTTACAGTGTGATTTCTCCGCAAAATGGGTACATGTTTGTTCGTGCTGCCTGCTCAGGGATTGGTGTTAACGATAGAGGGTCAAGGGTAGGGTGTGGAGTCTACGGCCTGCCTGCCGCGGCAGGACATCACGGATTACTCCCCCCTTGGGGGGGAGTCGGCAAGCCACGGGCGTGAGCCCGTAGGCGCGCCGGTGGGGGGAAATCAAGCGTCGCCATACCCGTCAAACCCTGGCAAGCGCCCCATCCCTCCGCCAGATTTGAACTACAACGTGAATGTGTAAAGGAACCAGCGGACCCGTTGGCTGCCCCGCGTGTACGACGCACCTGCTTGTGTCTCGGCGCCCGCGTGCGCGGCCGTCGCGTCAATTACGCTGCCGAGTCGAATCTATGCGTTCAAGACTGTGCATGATGACCGCTTACGCGGATGAGACGCGGGCACTTCTCCGCGCGCTGGGCCGGGATTCGAGCGATCCGGTCGACTGGAACGGCAGGCTCCGGTTCGAGGGGTGCGATGGAGGAAACAGGTGGCGCGTCGTGCAGTCGGGCATGGGCAAGGTGAGGGCGGCGTCGATGTGTCAAATGATCATCGACGAGTATCGAGTCGACACATTCTTCGAGTTCGGCTTTGCGGGTGGATTGACGGACACTGTAGGCGTCGGAGATCTTGTCCTAATCAACGGCGTTTCTGAGCTTGACGCACCGAACAGGCCGGAGATTCGGAGCGAACAGGATTTATTGAGAGCGCATCTTTTCCTCAGGTCCACGTCTTCGATAGACCGGTTCGAGCGGTCTCTGTCAGCCATTTCTGATGTGACGCTGAGGAAGGCTTCCGTGATTTGTGGAGATATGGACATTTATGATCAGCACCTCCGGGACAAAGTGGCCGCGAAGAGCGGAGCTGCGGCGACGAATTGGGAATCGGCGGCGATTGTGGATGTCTGTGCGATCAACAACATCAGGTATGTGGGCGTCCGTATCATATCTGACGCGTGTGTCGAAGAGGATCGCGGTCCTGTTTCCAAAGCGCGTTTCAACCTGTTGCTCGAATCCACGACTGCGTACGTGAACGCCTTGGTCGACTTCAACCGGGAGGCGTCCAACGTTTAACGCGCCGAGCTCAACGACCGCATCCGCGAAATATTCGTGGCAAGACGTTCGAGGCGAGTTCCCTTCAATAGGTGTGGCACTGACGGGAATATCAGGCGGGCGGATATGGAAGCCGTCCCGGCGGTAAGGAAAACGGGCAGGTCTCATTCGCACGAGTGTGCGGACGCTTTAAACGACCGGACGAGGAGGTCCTATGAAGCTGCTGGGCAGGTATAGTTCGATTCTGGTATGCGCGGGGTTGTTTTTCTCCGCGTATGCGGTTCGGGCGCAATCTGTCGGAACCGTCACGGGCACGGTGGTTGATGCGGAAAGCGGGGACGGACTGGAGGGGGTGGAGGTCTATATTCCGGCCCTGAATCTGGGTGGGGCGTCGGATGCGCAAGGCCGCTTTATCATCCACGACGTGCCGCCCGGCACGCACGAGCTGATGGCGGACTTGATCGGCTATGCGAGCGTGGAGGTTACGGTCGTTGTGGCTGCCGGTCAGACCGTGCCCATCGCGTTGCGGATGGATCCCGCCGCGCTTTACCTCGATGAAATGGTCGTCGCCGAGGAGGCCCGGATCTTTGCCCGCAACTTCGTCCCCGAGTCGATGATCCGGCAGCAGTCGAACATCACCAGCGTGACGGCGGCGGTGGACAACCTCCCCGGAGTATCGGTCCAGGAGGGGGACGCCTACGGCTTCGACGACTGGTCGAGCAACGTCGCCGTGCGCGGCTTCCAGGTGACCATCAGCGAGGCGCAGATCGGCACTACCATCGACGGCTTTCCGAACGGCACGTCCGACTACTTCAGCGGCGCCAAGGCGAACCGGTTCGTCGACCCGATGAACCTCCAAAGCGTCGAGGTATCGCAGGGCACGGCCGACATCGCCTCCCGGTCGGTCGAGGCGCTGGGCGGCACCTTCAACTACCTCACGGACGATCCGGCGGCAGAGCGCACCTACACCGCGTCCGCCACGATCGGCGAGAACGACGGCGAGCGATTTTCCATGCGGGTCGACACGGGACCGTTGTTCGGCGGTGAGACGCGGGCCTGGATCGCCGCGGTCCGGCAGGAGGCGACCGACTGGGTGCAGGGCTCCGCGAGGAACGAACGGGAGCACGTCGCCGCCAAACTCGTTTCGGCGCACGGCCGCCTCGATCTTACCAGCTACGTCTCCTACGACGTCATCCACGAGGATACCTACCAGCGGCTCTACAGCGATGCCGACTTCAGGGCCAACCCTCGCTGGGACCGGCTGGTCGGCGACTGGCCGGGCGTGCCGTACCTGAATCAGTTCTACCGGCCTGGATGGCAGACTCGGCGGAACAACACGCTCGCCTACCTGAGGGCGGACTGGTCGTTCAGCGAGCTAAGTTCGCTGAGTGCGGCTGTCTACTACCATCGCAACCGAGGCCGCGGCGACTGGCTGCCCCCTTACATCGTCGACGTTGTCGACGACGGCGGCGGACCGGAATCGGAGCTGACGGGCCACGCGCCGGTACGGGGTGGCGTGCAGCTCGGGCTCATCCGCTTCGTGGACGGTGAAGGCGTCGCCGTCGCACCGACGCCCGGATGCACGTCGTCCTACATCTTCAACTACTACGGGTCAGGTGGCCCGGTCGTCGACCCGACGTGCCACCCGGGGGCCACGGCGGTGCAGTCGTACCGCCACAGCCACTACGGGAAGGACCGCTTCGGCCTAACCCTCGACGAAGAATGGTCCGCTACCCTTGGCAGGGCTGGCAGCGCGCTGCGCGCCGGCATCTGGTACGAGGGCTCGCGGCGCGACCTTGGCCGTGACTGGCACCGCATGCTGGATCCCACGCTCAGCTTCAAGTGGGACGAGCAGGCCTACTGGCACCAGTACGAGTGGGACTTCCCGCAGCACGTCTTCAAGTGGTACGTGGAAGAGACGCTTTATGTCGGTCGGCTCGCCCTGAGCGGTGGCATCAAGCAGTTCCACATCGGCTTGTCGCGCGAGGACCAGTTCCGGGTCGATCCCGCGCTCGAGGTCGATTCCGATTCGGATCTGCTCTTCTCGGGCGGTGTCACGTACGAGACGTCGGTCAGGGGCCTCGACCTGTTCGCCGGCTATGCCGAGAACTTCAAGGCGATCAGCAGCACGCTGCTTGAGGTCCCGGGCCGGAGTCTGGAACTCCTCGAGCCCGAGACCGCCTCGAACATCGACGTCGGGATGCAGTATGCCGGGGAGCGGGTCGCGTTCAGCGCCGTCTGGTATTCCATCGATTTCCAGAACCGGATCTTCTACCTCGGCCCTCAAACGCCCGCTGGTCCCAACTACCTCATCCCGGGAGGCGGGGCCTACTTCAACGCGGGCGGCATCGAAACGAGTGGCGTCGAGTTTGCCGCCACGGTGCAGATGCCGGGGCGAACATCGTTCTACACGGCCGTCACGCAAAACGACTCGGAGTACATCGGGACCGATGATCCGCTCGTCGATGCGAACCAGGGCATCGTGGCGGGGACCGACGTTACCGGCGTACCGGCTCGGCTGTGGGTCCTTTCGCTCGACCGCAGCGGACCCCTCGGCGGCGGGCTGTCGGCCAAGTACACGTCGACGCGGCGCGTCAGCCTGACGGCGGACTGGTATGCGGACGCCTATTGGGTGGTGGACGCTTACGTCCGTTTCTCGGGCGAGGCGCTGAGCGATCTGCTGCGTTCGACGGAGTTCTCGATCGTGGCCAACAACCTGAACGACACGGCTTTCCTGTCCGCTATCACCGAGAACGCAGCCTGGCTGGGCGCACCGAGGACGATTTCGATGACCGCGACGGTCTCGTTCTGACGAGGAACGAGTTCAGGATGGTCGGGCTGCGGCTGGAGCAAGAAGCTCCGCTTGGCGGGTGTTCACGACCATGAGCGAGAATCCGTCTTGAGCACCGCGTTCACCGGGCGCAAGTACATGCCCGTCGACTCCATAGTACACGGGTACCGCACTGAGGGCCACTCTGGAAGAGGACATGCGCGCCGACGCCGAGACCGTGTTCCGCTATGTGGTGGAGACGTATCGCGAGTGCTGGGACTTGCGTTGGCTCGCGCCGCTGGGATTCGAGAACACCTACGCCATGGCCGTGCGCCGGGAGACGGCGGAGCGGTTCGGGCTGAGGACGCTGAGCGATCTCGCCCGGGAGGGAGCACAGCTTCGCGCCGGCTTCACGCCGGACTTCATCGGGCGCTCGGATGGTCTTCCGGGGTTGCGCACGGCGTACGGCTTCGAGCCGGCCGTGATTCGTCCAATGCTCCAGTCGATCAAGTACGATGCCCTCATCGACTCCGGCGTTGATGTCATCTACGGCTACTCCACGGATGGGCGCCTCGCGCGCGAAGATCTGGTGGTGCTGGAGCACGACCTGTCAGGATGAAAAAAGTGCGAGCTTGACCAGGAGAGAGTCGGTACGAACCGCAGGCGGCTTGTCGCCATCATATCGAAAGCCTGTAACAGGCGATGCGTCTACAATCCCAAAACAGTCAGGCTTCATGAGCAAGTCCCTCTGTTTTTCCACACCTGATGAAGGTCGCTCGGTGAATTCGTATGCGAAGCATTGGGATAAGTCTTGGCCGTACGTCGAATGAGAGATGGGTCCCTGCCGTTCTTGAACAGACATGCGAATCTTTCGGCCTTCGTTTGACATTGAAGGGCACCCTCAAGAGTTGTCCGGGATCCCTTCATTGGCATTTCAAGAAGGGAGATCGTCGAGGTACTCTGGAGGTCACATTTTGTGCTCGCATGAATCGTGCCTGGCTATCAGTTCAAGAAGGGCGGACGGGAAATTGGATTGACGAGGTGATCGTTCCTCTCAAGGATCGGATGGAGTAGCAACTTGGTCGGGGCAAGGAGCGTCATCTGTAATTTCGGAGAGCGTTCAAGGCAAGCAGGTCAAGGCAATAGGTGGACCACGATATCGCTTTCTGATCTCAAGGCAGCTTGGTGGAGAGCCAAGCCTGAGGTATTCCCAACCTGAATAATTCATAAAAAGGTTAGGAAAGTCACTCATGCTCACCTTTTCTTGTCCGCCCAAGAAAAGGTGACAAAAGAAGGGCGCCTGCCTGCGCGGCGCACCGCGCTGCAGGCAGGCCCCTCAAACGCCGGGGAGGCTCGGGCCGTGGCGACTCAGCCTCACTGGAAGGTATTGGCGCCGCGAAAGGAATGAACTCCTCCCCCCGCCTTATGCCCACCGCGGGACCCGCCCCCCCGCCGCGAATTTCCATTCGCCCCCACATCCGCCCCCGCACCTGACCCCGTCCCACAGAGGGCCCTAACCCCTGGGGAGGAGAAACGCCGAAGCAGCTAGAGAGCCGGAACGCCACGGCCGCGATGACATCTGGCCCGAATCACTCCTGAAAATCTGAACAATCTGCGTGCATCCTGGGCTTTCCAGTTATTGCACCAAAACAGTCGGTTGGGATTTGTGTCGTGAATGCGTGCGGAAACAAAGTTGGTCTACGGCGATGAGACGCAATTCGGGAAACGTTCCGGATGCGTCACCCGGATGCCCATCGGCGCACAAGGCGGCCTAGCTGATCCAGACGGGCTTGCCCCACTTCGGCATACACCGGCAAGAACAGCAATTGCCGTTGCAGGGCGAGAACCTCTGTGGGCGCCTGGTCCCGCAGATCCCGATCAGGCGGAACCACGGACAGCGACGGCGGCCACAAGTGGGCGTCGAAGCCGGCTGCCCAGAGTCGCGAGCGCAAGTCCTCGGCGTTGCCGACGCGGACGACGAAGAGCCAGTAGGAGTGCCGCGGTCCGTGGCCCGGGCAGCAAAGGTCCGGAACGCTGCGGAGAAACGCCGACGCCTGTCGGCGCCGGCACTCGATCCGGTCTCGGGCGTCCGAGCGCAGGCGCCTCGCCAACAAAGACAACAAGGCTCCGCAGGGCTGCCGGCGAAGTTTTCTCAGCACTTCCGTCCCCCTGAAACCGCGTGTGGCCCAGTAGCACACGGTCTCGTGAGACCTGCCTGCCAGGCGGCACAGGGCGCACAGGATGGTATAGGGCCCGGGTCTGTTAAGCAGGAGGACAATGCCGTATTTGGCCAGGCGCCGGAAAAACCGGCCCCTGCTTTGTACGGGATACCCTTGCTGGAGCTGCCTCACCTTTTCTCGCAGGAGGGGGTCGCCGAAGAAAAGCAGGCCGCCCCCCAACGCGGTATTGTATTTGATGGGACCGAAGCTGAACATCCGCACCTGGCTGGCTGGATGGCCGGTAAAGCCATCGCCCCAGTAGGCCTGGGCGCAGTCTTCCAACAGCACGAGGCCGTGTCGGCGGGCGAAGTCTGCCAGGGGGTCCATGGGGATGCGGGCGCCAAAGAGATGGGTCGCCAACACGGCGACGGTCCTGTCGGTGAGTCCCCCTTCCAGGCTGCCCGGATCGGGCCGAAGCGTCACCGGATCCAGATCGACCGGCACGGGGACCAGACCGTGGCCCCGGATGATTTCGAGCATGTCGGGAATGGTGATGGCGGACACCAGGATATGCGACCCCGGGGGGAACCGGGCGACCTGGAGATAGGCATCGAAGCCGCTGCGAGCCGAGAGGAAAAACAAGGCCTGATCAGGGGCGCCCGTGCTCTTCTGGCAAGCCGCATGGACCTCCACGCGTCTGTCGGCTGCCAGGCATTGGGCCATGCCAAAGAGCAGATCACGCCATCCGATGTCCAATCTCTTGCGGGGAATCATGGCTGTTCCACAAAAACGCCCGTGCAATCACGCGCTATATATGCCGGCGCTTGTCGCGCTGCGCCACGAACCGAATGTGAGAGCGTTCTATCAAGAGCCCCTGGCAGCGGGCAAGAAGCCCTGCAAGCTGTCGTCGCTGTCACGCGGAAGCTGTTGCGTCCCATCTCTGGGGGATGCTCACATACGATCAGGACTTCGACGGCACAAAGTTCTATCAGCCGTCCACAAAAATTGCTTGACAGAAAGAGAAAACCTAAGCTCTCGGGCCTTTGCGAACCTTGTTGTTCCGAGAAGCGGGCTGGCGCGGCGGTTTCCCTAAACTGAATAGGTCAAAATATTTGACCTATTTGCAACCGCCGTGACAGAGGCAAGGTTGCCGGAGGCCGAAGGGGATGAATCCGGGCGCAGGCACAATTGCGCCGAAGCCCTGGGTGCCGTCGGCCGACGCGGGATCGTTCCTGGTCCGTCACGTCCAGTTCAGATCCGAAACAACCGGATAGTGATCACTGGGGTAGAGCGACTCCTTGTGATGTCGCAAGATCCTGGATTTATCGACATCGATCCCTAAGCCTGAGCACCTGAACAAGATCCAGTCCGGTCGCCAGGCCAGATGATGGCGACGCAGATCGTATCCTGTTCCCTCATAGCCGTGGTAGCTATTCGACTCTTGCCCGTCTTGAAGCCCGGAGCTCAGGAAGGAGTCTACAAATCCCTCATCCAGCAGAAATCGATGTATCGCATCCGTGAAGGTGCAACCGCTTCCTGCCTCTTCTTCGACCTCCGGTCGCCATGGGTTGGAGTTGAAGTCTCCAGTCAACAGTTGGAGTTCATCCGGTTGCGCGGTTGCGGTAATCCACCGGTTCAGCAGATCTGCGCCTTCGATCCGGGCATCTTCGCTGATGTGATCAAGATGCGCGTTGACGTGAAGCATGGTCATACTCGTCGCAACTTCTCGAAATCGAACCCACGTTGCTACCCGGACGCCAGCAGACGCCCAGGAGTTCGAGTAGCGCTCCGGCGTGTCACTGATCCAGAACCCACCTTTGGAAAGGGGTTGGAGCCGCTCGCGACACCAGAAGATAGAGTTGAAGAGGTAGGGGGGTTCATCCGCGTGCGGGCCCTGAAAGCTGTCGTATCGGCTCAAAGTTTCGCCTAATGTAGCGAAATTTGGCCACTGCACTTCCTGGAAGCCGATCACGTCAGGCGATGCGTCGCTGATGACCTCGCAGGCGAGTGCAGAGCGCCCGGAAGTGATCCAGGCGTTTTCTGGTTCATGCTCATCATATCCACCAGCCAAGTTAAAACTCATCACTCGAAGGTTAGGCACTTCCCAAAAGATCCTCTAAGTCATTATCCTGTGTCCGCTGACGATTCCCGGTCTGCTCCGACTCTCGCGGGCACCCAGCGTCGTGATGTTGACGATGTGACCAGGGTCGGCATCACGAATTTCTTCGCGTGCCTGGCTCAACGCGCCAGAGTCTCGACCGACAATGGCAACGTCAGCGCTCTCCCGTGCCATCGCCATAGCGAATGACTTGCCGGGACGCTTTCCCCCGCCGGTTACAACGGCGGCGTTGTCATCCAGGAGTCCCATGGATTCAGGTTACCTCCGAAATGAGTTGGAGAACAGCATCATGGACATATCCATTCGTGAAAATCGCTGCGCCGCTCGTGAGTTCGTTCCTTCCCTCAAGGTCGGTGAACTTGCCGCCAGCCTCTTCGACAACAATGGAAGGTCCGGCGAGATCCCATGGACCCAGCAGGAAAACGACTGCAACCTCATAGCCGCCGGTGGCTACCTGGAGCGCGAAATGATTCGTCGGGGGCTCCGGGTTTGTAGCGCTCGCCAGCGCCTGGGCGATACTGCGGGCTTGCTCATCGGGCAACCGCTCGGGCGGCGGCACATAACTCCGGGCCCTGCTGAGATCGCGTACTGAGCTGACTCTGACTTGCTTACGGGCTATGGATGGTGGATGGGTGCAGAACGCTCCACAGCCCCTGACCGCCCAATACCGTCGGTTGAGCGGCGGCTGGTCGCAGACGCTGAGGACAATTCGACCGTCGATTTCGAGGGCGATAAGCGTGTTCCATTCGGGTGCGCCTGCCGCGAAGCTGTCCGTGCCGTCGATCCCATCGATGATCCAACGGCGATCGCTTGAGCCCGTCTGTCCGCGTTCTTCACCCAGGACGGCGTCGTCCGGTCGCTCGATGCGCAGTTGATCGCGTAGCTCGTCTTCGACTGCTTCGTCGGCATCGGTGACGAGACTGCCGTCGGGCTTCGACCACCGACGCAGTTCTCCGCCAAAGCGAGAGAGAGATACCGATCGAGACGCGTCTGCGAGCCGGTGCGCCAAGGTGAGGTCAGCGTCGAGTGAAGTTGCCATCTTTTGAGTCGGTCGATGTCGCGTAACGTTATGCCGGTTTGCGAACCCCGAGCTTGTCGAGGGGTTGCCCGAAGGGCCAAGGCGCGTCAGCGCCGCAGCGCAACACCGCGCTGTTACAAGAAGTGTCTATACACTCAATGCCAGAGTCTCATTTTTCAACCATTTGCCAATCACCTTAGACAAACTCACGTCGTGGCGTTGAAAGCCCATGCCCTCATACACCTCCGGAGATTCGCTAAATAGATGGACGTGTTGGCCTTCGAACACCGACACGACGATGTCCATCATGCGGGTAGCAATTCCACGCCTCCGATACTGGGAAAGCGTCCACACATCGACAACGTATGCGTTGCAAACGCCATCCGACAACGCCCTTGCCGTGCCAACTATCCGGTCGCCCGAGTATGCAATGCAATACGACTGGCTATTCTCGAACGAACAGCGAAGTTGCCCTGCTGTTCGACCATTGTCGAACTTGTCGTCGGACAAAGTCTGCTTGAGCGCAGACCATTCTACATCTGCGAGATCTGTCTTATAGGTGATTTCCGTCATGGCGCGCCCTTATGAATGACACTTCTTGTAACGTTCCCGCCACTTGCGAACCTGGCGCAGCCAGGTTGCCGTCAGGCCAAGGAGCGCAAGCGACGCAGCGCAAGTGGACGTGTTAGCAAGCGTGCGCTTTTGGCTTCTGGAAATCAAACTCACATCGGATTCTGTCTCGCCCACTGCGTTATCGCAATTTCGATTGGGTCAAGTCGACTCTCAAGGGATTGGTACCAGTGTTTCCGCTCATCTGATGGCAAGCAACTGCCGCCATAAAGCACCGCCCGCCTCTCCCAAGGGGAGAAATCAAACACGTTGCGTTTCCGTGTACGGAACCAAGAATCCTGGAGAGAACGTCCAAGACACAGAATTGCCTCCCTATTTGTGATGTGATCAGGCCACCTCGAGCATATAGACACGAACCGGTCCGCGTTGTTAAAGCCTGAATCCTGAGCAAAAAGAGAGAGCAACCACATTCTGTGGAACTCCAGGTGTGACACCAACGAGCTATCCAATGCCGTCAAGAGCTGTCCTCCCGCACTTGCCTTTTCGGCTCCCGTGAGTCCGTGCAATCCTCCAATGTATTGGACGACATGGCTGAATACGGGATATAGCTTCTCCAGGTTATCCATAACCACTTGGAGTGATTCGCGGTTGCCCAACTGACAAAGTCTCCTAAGCAGAAAACGAGTTACTGGAATGTCAATTTCCTCTCCTTCAAGTTGCTCATCTAATAGACCGCCAAGATTCAGATTGGCGATCTGTACTTTCTGTTCTTCTGTTAGGCCCTCCCAGGTTATCGGTTCATACAAGCTCTGGAGGCCAAGGTTGGTTGTTATTTGCTGAAAGCTTTGAGTAAGACTGGTTATCTCCAACTCGCGATCACTGGAAAAGTATCTGTGGTTGAAAACTTCCACTGGCAGAATTCTTGTTTTGTGCTGCTGCAAAGTCAAACCATGATTCTCAAAAAGGACGTTCGCCAAAAAGGCCAGTCTCTCATATGCCTCTCGCTTTGTGTTGCAGAAGATTCGAAAGTCGTCACTGTATCGTACAAAAGTCGAACCTTCTGAGAGAAGTGATCTGTCAACGTCATCGAGCGCAACCTCGGCAATCAGTCTTGATGCCGATGGACCGACGGGAATGCCGTAGGAATATGACTCCGACCAACCATTCAGGAGGTTAGCTAAAGCGAACGCATGGTTCGTTTTGGTGGTTGCTGCGGTTAGGGCGTTTTTTAGCCTGTGGTGATAGATTCTTGGAAAGAAATCCGCAATATCTGCAAGCACTACCCAGCTGTAATTGAGGGCTGCAAGCTCCCTACATTTCTTTAGGAAGGAGTGGTAGCCGTAGTCTGAATCAAACATGGTGCCGTCAGATTGGGGCAAAAACCGATAGGAATGAACGACGTCATATGACTTGCTGACTCTCCGATTTTCAATGTCCACACCGACCTCGTAAACGAGGGCTGTGAACACGAGGAAGTCCGCGGGATCTAGCTGTGTTGATATTCTAAACCCAAATTGGTGCTTGGGAGTTAGGCATCGTCTTGATGGACGCACGTCCCAATCCAGCACATCCTCGTCGGAGAGCCAACCAAGGATGTCGGATGAGCGGCCATCGATCGCACGAAATTCAAAGATCCCGGGGAAAATGTCGGTATCCCCCTTGATGAGAGCCTGTTTAAGGGCCCAATTGAGGCTTTGCCTATTCAGCTTGAGCATAACTGTTCCCTTCTTTCCATCAGGCTCTAAGAGCTAGCACCAAGCGCATGCCTGCTAACTACCTGTATACGAACAATTGGTTCGGATAATAGCCGCTGGATGTTACTTATATGACACGAAAGGTATGTATTGCGTGAACGGCCGGAATCGATCCCGCGAGGTGGGATTTTTGCGTCGTCCTTTTGGGAGCGGTGGTCAAACGCTCCGCATCGCGAGGGGGCTAATCGGAAGGCAGAATATGGCTGAACTGGTACTCGTGGACGCATTCGCCCACCGAGGCTTCGTACTTGTCCTCTTCCCACTGCTCGAGCGTGAGGCTGTGGTGGCCCGACGCGTCGGCGTAGTCCCAGACGATGAATTCCTGTCCGGGGCCTTCTCCGTCTTTGTAGAATTTGCCGACGGCAGTCGACGTGCCCTCGTATTCTATGCCGTCGAACGGGATCGACTCGGGCGGGTCGTCGTGCGCTTTCATGTGGTCGCCCAGCCCGGGATCGATGTCGGACAGGGAGACCTTTCGAGACAGGGTCCACGCGACCGAGTCGTCTTCTTCGCGTTCCAGATAGCACACTTCGCCGCCGGAGTGCAGCTGCCATTCATCCACGCGGTCGCCCTCGAAGTCGTAGCGATGCTGCGCGGTGACGCTCCAGGTCTTGAGGTCGTAGTCGAGCAGGTAGCCCGGCTTCAAGTCAGACAGGGTCAAGTCCCTGAGCGGATCGCGTTCCGGTTCGGCTTTCGTTTTCCTGAATGGATTCCAGTGCATGTCGAAGGCTAGGACTGCATCCCCATCTTGGACTTGAGCTCCGCCAGCTTGTCTCCCGAGCTCCCCTCGTCCTTCAACGCGGCATCGATATCCTCATCCACACTCTGAGAAGCCGTGGCCATTTCTCCGTACGCCTGAGAGAGAGATTCATCCGCCTCGACGCGTTCTTTCATTTTCTCGAGCATCGACAGTGTGCCGGATGAGTCGACCTTGGAGAGCTGTCGGTTGATTTTCTTCGTGGCAGCGGCCGTTCGCGCCCTGGCGCGAAGCGTCACCAGGTCGTTTTCGTAGCTGGCGATCGTGGACTTGAGTTTCTCCACCTGGGCCTGGAGCTGCGTCGCGGTCGACGCCGTCTGCTCGTGGTCCTGGGTAAGGGTCGCCACACGGTTGGTCGATGCTTCCTTGCGGCCGAGCGCGTCGGTGGCCAGGCGGTCGGCTTCGGTCGCGTCGAGGTCGCCGTTCTGGGCCTTCTGCAGGAGGAGCATGGCCTTTCGTTCATAGTCTGCGGCCGCATTCCTGTTGTCTTCGGTCTGTTTCTTGAGCCTTATGGCCTGACTCTTCACCTCGGCGAGGCTGGTCATGGCCATATTCAGGTCGTTCTTCAGATCCCGAATCCCCTGTTCGGTCATCTTGATGGGGTCTTCGAACTTGTCGATTGCGGAATGAACTTCGGCCTTTCCCACGCGAAAGACCCTCTGAAAGATTCCCATGGCGAAACTCCTATCGGTGACTGAAGCTGATCAGTTCTTGGCCGTTTTCGGCCAGTGCGAGACCAAGGGCGTTGATCGTGCCTTCGATCTCCCCCCGGTCGAGGGTATCCAGACGAAGCGTGTCTCTGAAGAGGATGGTGTTCGTCTCCTCATCGATGGCGAAGGCGCCGTGAATGAGCGTACGATTGATCTCGAGCAGTCGTCGGTAGACGTCGGCGCCTCCTGAAGGCACCGGCATGATGACCTGTTCGAGGATGAGGATCGGGTCTTCACAGTCGACAATGAGGTTGTGAATCCCCCGGTCTTCGTCGTTGACCACGAACAGCGTCTCGGCCTCATGCTCTTCCTCGATGACAAGGTCAAGATCCTGAAGAAACGCCTTGACTTGGAGATGGTACTCGGACATTGGAGCTCCTTCTGTGAGTGACCTCTGTTTTTCTTGCGCCTCCGAAGATCACCTGTTCAGATGCAAGAAGGCGCCTCCGGGTTCCATCCAAAGTTAGCGATGTGGGGGCGTCGCGTCAAGGCTTCAAGAAGGCAGGGGGGATTGACTTCGCCTGGACCCTGGTGTAGTTTCTATGCGTCGTGTTTCGTGCTTTTCACGAAAGGACGGCCGTGAGCGCCCGGATTGAGGGGAAGACGCGCACGAACGGGGCGCTGTTGGAGGTTCCGGGCGACCTCGATCGGGAGGGTCCAGCCGGGGTCCGAAACGTAAGGAAGGGGGCGACGTGTACGGGATCGATTTGAGGGGCAAGGTTGCCGTTGTCGCCAGCGTCGCGAACAAATGGAGCATCGCCTGGGGGATTGCGCAAGCCGTGCATTCGGCCGGAGCGAAGCTGATCCTGCCCTATGTGGGAGACCGGGAACGGGGGAGCATCCGGAAGCTGACGGCGCAGGAAGGATGGGGAGACGAGGCGATCATTCCTCCCGAGGCTTGCAACGTAGGCGAAGATGATCAGATCCACGGACTGTTCGATTTCGTCGAACGCGAAGTCGGACGGGTGGATTGTCTTGCCCACTGCATCGCGTTCGCGCCTCGTGAGGCCCTGCAGGGCGCCTTCATGGAGACCTCACGGGAGGCCTTTCAGATTGCGCTGGACATCAGCGCCTACTCCTTCGTGGCGATGACCCGGGCTGCGGCGGCGTTGATGACGGATGGCGGCAGCGTCCTGACGCTCACCTACATGGCGTCTGAAAAAGTCTTTCCGTCCTACAACGTGATGGGGAGCGCAAAGGCGGCGCTGGAACACGCGGTTCGACAGCTCGCCTACGAGCTTGGACCGAGGCGTATCCGGGTGAACGCACTCTCGGCCGGTCCGATCAGCACGGTGTCTGCGAGGGGCGTGAAGGGGTTCACGGACTTCCTGCGCCTCTACCAGGATCGCGCGCCGCTCCGGCGCAACATCACGCAGGAGGAGGTCGGCAAGGCCGGGCTGTTTCTGTTGAGCGATCTGTCGAGCGGGGTGACCGGAGAGGTGCTGCACGTCGACGGAGGCTACAACATCGTCGGAGCCTGAACCGACCCTCGGCGCGGGCCTCACCGCGCCGCAGAGACCTCCGACGCCCACAATCGCTTCGACTCGAGCAAACCCGAGCCCTTTTTCCGGATAACTTGGTTTCTTGTCGTGAACGTGTGAGGTCATCGATCCATGCGGCAGTATCCCATATGGCATCTCAGGTACCGCGGCGCCTACGATTCGCTCGTGGACGTCCTTCTCGACAACCGATCGCTGACCCGTGAGGCGATCTCGGATGCTCCGGAAATGCTCCTGGATCCCCTTCGGATGCAGGACATGGATCGCGCGGTCGGCCGAATTCTGGATGCCCGGAAGAAGGGGGAGCGCGTGGTCGTGTTCGGAGACTACGACGTCGACGGCGTGACGAGCACGGCCCTGCTGATGGACTTCCTGGACCGCGTCGGCATCGACGCCGTCGCCCTCCTTCCCGACCGGTATCGGGACGGCTACGGCATGAAACCGCAGGGGGTGGAGCGTGCGCTGGCGGCGAAGGCAGACCTGATTTTGACGTCGGACAATGGGATTTCCGCTTTCGAGGCGATCGCCGTCGCGCGCGCGGCCGGCGTGGACGTCGTGGTGATCGACCACCACCAACCGCAGGATCGACTCCCCGATGCCTTGGCCGTCGTCGACCCGAATCGGCCGGACTGTGGTTACGCATTCAAGGGCTTGGCGGCCGTCGGCGTGGCCTTCAAGGTGGTCCAGGCCGCGTCCACCGGCCTGATGCGCCGGGAGGAACGGGTGCCTTACCTGAACTCTCTCCTGGATCTGGTTGCGCTCGGAACCGTGGCGGACGTCGCCCCGATGGTTTCTGAAAACCGGCTCCTCACCCGGAGGGGGATGCGGGTGATGGACAAGACGACGAGACCCGGGCTTCGCGCCCTCAGGGAGGCGGCCGGTTCGGCGGACAAGCCGGTGAACACGACGGCGATCGCCTATTTTCTGGGCCCCAGGATCAACAGTGCGGGCCGACTCGGCTCCGCCGGGCTTGCGCTGGACCTTCTCCGGAGCCGGGACGAAGAGGAGGCTCGACGGCTCGCCGAAGCACTGAACGCGCTGAATGCCCGACGGATGGATCTGCAGAACGCAGGCATCGACGAGGCGCGGGAGCAGGTGGAGAAGGGCGGGCTGGTTCGCGACCGGATGCTGGTCGTTCACGGCGAGGACTGGCATCTCGGCGTCATCGGGCTCATCGCCGGACGGTTGTCGGAGGTCTACGGGCGCCCATCGGCCGTCTGCACGGGCGTGCGAAAGGACGGCACGTTCACCGGCTCGGCGCGGACATCCGGCGGCTACAATATTGTCGAGGCGATTTTCAGGTGCGCCGATCTGTTGAGCGAGTTCGGCGGCCACGCGGAGGCGGCCGGGTTTACCCTGCCGGCGAAGAAGCTCGAGGCCTTTCGCGACCGGCTGATTCGCGACGCCAACCAGGCCCTGACGGAAGAGGCGCTTGTCCGGCGACTGGAGGTCGACGTGGAGCTGGACGCCTCCGACATCTCGCTCGAATCGGTGTCGCTCATCGAAGTGCTCGAACCGTTCGGGCCTTTGAACGAATCGCCCTGCTTTATGGTGAAAGACTGCAGCGTCAGAGCCTCAAATTCGGTGGGCGGCGGGAAACACCTCAAGATGAGGCTTCAGATCGAAAAGCAGGTCGTTGAGGCGATCTGGTGGCGTCAGGGCGCGCTGACCGGGACCCTGTCCCCGGGGAAGCGGGTGGATGTGGCGTTCTCGCTGGTGAAGAATATCTGGAATGGACACGAGAAGGTGGAGCTGGAGGTGAAGGACGTGCGTCCGGCCGAGGCCTGACCGGCGATCGATCTCTGATCATCAACGCGCTTTGTCACACGCTCTCGACAAAAGGGGAGCAAAACAGGGGGTTTATATACCAGAGTGCCACAGCCAACCTGCAATCCCCTGTGAGATCACCGGGTCCAACAACCAGTCACGCAGGCCAATAGATTTTCTCTAGCGGGAGGAGCGATCTTGCTGCCAAGTCAAACTCATCATAGTACTGGACGATGAGGCTTACCAGTTTGTCCATATCGATCAAAGAGACGTCTATTTCCTTTGCTGTGCGTTCCGCCTGTGTTGTGGCGCCTCCCGTCGAGACAAACAGCCCGCGGTCTCCTGGCTTGAGTGCTCCCACCAGGCTCCGAACCGCATCTGGACTCACTTTTCCCTTCCGATGCTTTACCTGTACAATAATCCTTGGACTCGCAAGGCCCAGTTCGTCGGGAGAAGCCACGATGTCTCTTCCTCCATCAGGACCAGGCTGAGATACTCGCGTCTTGTAGCCCATGCTACGTAGCAGACCTGCAACCAAGTCTTGCATCTCCTTCCAGTTTAGTTGCGAAATTTTATCCTTCATAAACTCAGCGGCACGCTCCACAGTATCGTCTCTTATCTCACCCAGCTCTTCTTCCGGAGCACCCTTGGGAACTTCCTTGTTGTTGGCTACTGAGAGGATTTCGGCCCTCTGATCTCCAGTGACTTCAAAGACTGTCAGTATGGACCCCAAGGTGTTCCTGGTGGGAAGACTCAGCCGATCACGTAGGATCTCACGTTCCCATGAGACCCGCCTGACGTGAGGATAGGCTGCACTCCCAGGCCCGGAAAATTCATAGCCCGAAGTGACCGAGCCAATCAGGTATGTCCTCGTGGTTTTATCATAGGTCAGCACATTGTCCCCTACTTTGAAGTCAAACCCGAAGCGCGCTAGCTGGCCTGCTGACTTGCCGATCCAATAAGGGCTCTTATCTTTCCACGCATCTTGAACGAGTTGTCGTACGGCGTCTCGTTGAACAGACGACAAATCCCCAACTTCGTTCCAACCAATCTTGACCATGTTGTTCTCTTGGAATTCGTTGAAGTAGTCGCCCCCTCCCGCACGGACCATCCACATTCGGTTCTGCTCGTTCATTGGTTGCCTCCCTTTTTATGTACAATGACGGCAATTACCTGACACTCACCCCTTCTTGAGTCCGTGTTCAGGCTGCCTTTTTGTCCACAGGAGTAGCCGCTCTTACTACTTGCCTTTGTATGTGTGTTCGGTTTCAGCGTGGAAAACTGCCCTGGATCACAGCTTCCTTGTGGATATGCTCTGCGCCTGCTGAGGCCATCAGCGAGCGGTGAGCTTTGAGGCGGGAAAGGGCCGCTGTGGGCATTCCACAAGCTGAAGCTGACGTGCCGGAGGGACGGCGGGCGTCAGCACGCCCTTGGCCGTCGAGTAGTTCCAATCCGGCCAAGCCAGCTTGATCTTGTTCAACTCCCGCAGGATTCGGCGGCGGAAGTTTGTACGGCATTGTGGTTGCGCGCATTGGCCGGATTTGGTCCGAACTGACGGTACGTCTGCCGTCAGGAGAGTCGTAGCAGAGCACGAAGCGCAAAGGTGCGGTAGATCGTCTAGAAGAAGAGACCTACTCCCAGAGCGCAACATTTGAGGGCCTTGAGGGCGTTCATGTCGAGCTAGTCCTTCCTTCGTACGTTCCGAAATAAGGTTCCTCTCGACCTCGGGGAGAGTCCAATCAAGGCGATCATCACCTTCGTCTGAAGGTCCTGTTTACCGTCGTAATATCTCCTGTACGACCGTGTAGAGATCATCGAAGTGTGCGAAGTACTCGATTGTTCCGTCCGAAAACACATGCCGAGCAAAATCCTTCTTTTTTGCACTGTCAAACGAGCGACCGATTTCTGTCCCTGTCCTGCCATCCAGAGAGATTTTTGAATATGGTTTCAGTAAATTCTCTTCGTATTTGTTTTCAATTCCCTTATCGGTAATTCCATTCTCTCTCTTCATGAACGAAAATGCCGTTACTTTCGCGGAATCCGAAAGCTCGTTGGATAGTTTTTTCGCCGTACTTTCGGCGTCGCAATCCCATACGATCAAGAAATGCGAGTTTGCATTCATTTTGGCGAGTAGTTGGCCGTATGCCAGAAGCTGGTCTTTTCCCGTTCTGTCCGGAAGATTGTCAAATACATCAACCCGTTCAGAGAAAAACAAACTCGCCCGCTTCTTCAGGTGCAGCGTATTGTGACCTTCGGTCAAGATCGTGATCGGCTTCGTGCCTCCCGATGCCGCGATCCTCAATCCGGTATCGATCGTCGCGAGTCCCTCTGACAACTCGGAAACCGCTTCACCTTTGAGCACGAGCTGCACATCGACTTTGCCGCCGTTTCGTGCAACGCGGTAGATTTCGCTTTCTTCTAGCATGGAAACCGTCGTCACGGAATGCGTTGCCATTATGACTCGGGTCCCTTTGCTGACGAACTGGTCCTTGAGACCGGCGATCAACGCGGAAATCATCGAAGGATGGAGCACGGCATCTAGTTCATCGAGAAGCACAAGCCTGGGTTGGCGCTGGCCCATGGTCCGATTGAATGCGGCCAGACACAGGGACATGAGAATTTTTTCGCCGGACGAGAGGTTTTGGACAGAATAGCTTTCGCCTGTGGCTCGATTCCTGAACTGCGCTTCAAATGAGTATTGTTGATGACCAACATGATTTAGCCTGTCCTCCTCCGGATCGGAAAACTCGAAATTGAACAGTTCGCCATCATCGGAGGCCGCACGCATCCGGTCCAGATTCTCTCTCAACGTTACCCACGACGGACATATTTCCTTGCGATATTTAGTCATCAGACTTCCAACGCTCTCTTCACTTGCTTCGCTTTGCATATGTGCCCACGAATACTGTTCCACTTTGTATCTGGTGAAGGCCTGACTCAGTTGGTTCGCGATGGTGTCGCCCTCGTAATACGCCGCCCGAAGAACGTCGTTCCGGCAAAGTTCATGCGGGAGTTTGCCGGTCAGTTTCATGGCCAAGCTTACGAGAACAGCGGGGTTGTTGCCGCAACTGCCCGATGTTGTGCGGTTCGCGTTCTTTAAGTCGAGCGGACCGATAACGTCACTTAGTATTTTATTGGAATATGTGGAGACAGCTTCGCTGCCTTTAATGTTTGGGAAATAGCTGAAGTCCGGCATTTCCCGGATTTTCCTCCGCAAAACGTCTTCGAATGCGCGGCGCCTATCGGCACTATTCTCGAGTTCGAAGTCGTTCAGGATCTTTCGGAAAATGCTTTCGGCAACTTCTGCAAGGGCGTCGCCGGAGTTACGCGAGAAGTACCGAATGGTCGTGTCTTGGGCAAAGCTGGAATTCCCCCATGCGAACCGCCTCGAATTCTTCGGCTGGAACGAATCGATATCGTATTTTTCGATTCCTGATTTCGGCATGTCGGAAACGGACACGAAGCCGTTCGCGATCGCATCGAGCAGTTGGGTCTTTCCGACGCCGTTTCGACCGATCAGAACCGCGAAGTCCGGCAAATCGAATCCATTCATCTCCTTTATCGATAGATACGGTTGCTTTAGTTCTACACGCATCCCATGATTCCAGTATGGAGTCACCTTTTCCGTTTCTTGAAGTGATCCCTCTTACGCAACCACCCCTTCGAACAGCTCGCCCTGTTTCTCCCGGTGCGGCCACGCCGATTCCGGCAATAACTCCGCGATCGCCCCAGCTGGCACGTTGGCCAGTTCCTTCGGTTCCAATTTGTGCAGACCGCCACCGTAAACCCGACCCGCCCCGAGTAGCGCTTTCGGGCAAATCTCATTCAGAAACTCCCACGCCTGTCTTTTTAAGGCTGGGCCATCTTGTAGGGCACGCTGGATCGGTTCCTTCGGATACAACATCAAATATACATTCGCGGCGGTCGCCTGAGAATTGTTCAATATGAAACGAAACGGCCGCCCGCTCTTTGTGTCGCTCCTGCCGAGATAGGTGCATACGAACGGCGCCGGCGGGCGGTTTTCTTGTGTGTACCACGGCGTCCTGTGCTGGCAGAGATAGCGCTCGGCTATGCCTTGCTCCTTCCCCTCTTCAAGATATGTCCATAGCTTCGGATACTTCTCCCTGACCTTGTCCTCCGGCAACGAGCAGTCCAGAAGGAACAAGCGCCGATCCAGCACAGGGTTTCCCTTCTTGTCCGCTGCGACCTCGTCTTCCGGCAAATGACGCGGACTTGGCAATATCGGCCGGAATGCCTCTATCGGCAACTCCCGCTGCTCAATTTCCTCAGCCGACAGAATGAAGTAACTGTTGCTCCCCGTCGCTAGGCCGCGTTTAATTTTGAAGAAATCGCCGAGAACCGGCGTATCCGCATCGTCAAACCCCTTTTTCATCGGATACCGCGTCCACTTTGGGTCGCGGCGTAATGTCTCAACCGCCAGCCACCGCACGAGATTTGGTCGTTCGAGTGACCCGCCATAGGTAAACCGAACTTCGTGCTTCGTCGGCGGCGTTTCCTTGCGGAACCACACCACGGCTGACGACACCAGCGCGTCGCTGAATTGTAAATCGTTCGGATCAAAGCGATGAATATGCAGCAGCGTTACCTTGTCGAGCAGGTAGCGCTTCATCGAAGCGCCGTAGTTTACATCCATGAATCCGCTTGGGATCAACCAACCAGCCAGACCTCCGTCGGCCATCCACGCATGGCTCAGCCCGAGGAAGTAGCAATACAGCCCGGCCAGACCGTTGATCTCCATGCTGCACGCCTCCTGCGTACATACCTTCAGGCGCTGCTTTTCGCCATTGACGATATGGTGGTGCCGCACATAGGGTGGATTACAGATCAGCAGATTGAACTTTTCAGAGTCTGGATGCACTTCAGCCTTCGTGAAATCCTCCAGGTGCACGTCCAAGCCGGTCTCTCCCCACAGCTTCGCCGCCGGCACCCCGTAGTGCGGGTCAATCTCGTAACCCATAGCGGTGCCGATGCAACTTTTCGCAAACACGGTAAGCAAGGCCGAATAGAACGCCCCAGTTCCGATAGCCGGATCAATGAAGCGAACTTTCTCGCTTTTCCCGAGTTGTGCTTTTGCATGGCAAAGCATGTCAACGGCCAGCCCGGTCGGCGTAGCAAACTGCCCCATCCGATTCCGTTCCGCCTGGTCCTTCTCCGCGTCCAACTCCCTTTGCAGCGCTAGGCGCCGCGCCTCAAATTCCGTTGTCATCTAAAGCCCAAACTCACTGAGATCGTCGACACGGTGTTCCCACACCCAGTCGATGCCTTCCGCCGCCTCATAACCCAGAAAGCCGCTGTCGAAGTACCCGCACAGGAATAAAATGAACCGCACGTCCTGACCGTAGGTCCGGCGCAACTGGTTCATCTTCGTGGCCTCTTCTTTGCGCCGCTTATTGACGTTCGTAAAATCGCCCGCGGACTTTGCCTCGATAAGCAAAGGCAACTCACCTGCCCTGTCACTCTTCGGCATCACCACGGCATCTACAGGGATATTGACTGATTTGCTGGTACCCTTCTGCTCGACCGGCACGTTGAGCCGGAATGAGAACGTCCCCGGCTGCATCTCGTCATATTTTGTGCCCTGTCCCGCCAGTAGGTTCGTGTAGCCAATGCCCGCCAGCCAGTCGCTGATCACGGCAAGCTGACGCTTCTCCTGCGCATTACGTATGATTGGGTTCGCGACGGCACCACAGAGACGGTCGGCCACAATCGTCGCAGCTCGGTGCAACTCCTGTTCGGGCGGGTTGTCGTCACGCCTCAACCAAACGAAGATATCCGGGTCTGCCATTTTCTCGATGATCTTCCCGATCTTCTCAAGGTCGTTGTCCAGATCCCGCCGTGGCATCTGAGGCGGCAGTTTGCCTTTTTTCTCCATCACCTTGACAAGGTTCTTCGAAACGCCAGCAAGCCCGATAAGCCTGTCCACAGCAAGCGGCGGGCAGGCTGACATCCGTAGCGTCGGCAGAACAGCAGGGTTCGTCTTCAGCAACGGTACTCCTATATCCCTCAGGTTATTCGTCGCTTTCAGCGTCACCTCGACAATCTTTGTCGTCTGCGCCCGCGTCATCCGGTAAGCCTTCGGGGCAAACCGCACGAACCAGTCGTTGTACATGTCCACCGACTGCGCAATGTCTTCTTTCCAACGGTCAGGCTTATCCCTGTTGACTGCCATCATTCACGTTTTTGCCTATTATCACCTTCGACAAGCGACGGGTCTCCAAACCCAACGCGGCTTCGCTCTCCACAGCTGCCCGTCTCATCTCTTTCCGGTCCGGCCGCTCTTCCCTAGCTCACCAGGATCACGGGATCCGAGAGTTGGATCGGGCTTCTCGCCAGGAGCTGTTCCCGCAACGCATAGGGCCGCCGTGTGAAATCGAGCATCGTGTCCGTTTTGAGGAAGTCGTAGTCGAGGCTGTTGGGGAAGAAATCGCGAAGAAAGGTTGACTTTCCAACTTTCCTGGGATCCCACAGAAAGGCCGACTGCCTTTGAGGGAGATCGATTTTCAGATATCTCTGGAAACGAGCCATTCCGGTATAGTTTAACTTTTATGGAATTTAGTCCATTATGGTTAGGAATTCAAGGTTTGGTGATTCCGACTGTCGCATTCAAGTCGCAGGGACGCGGAAACCGTGAGACGGGGGTTGCCTCGCGACCCAGCCGCGTCAGCCGAATGCGCTATGAACGGACGAAAGTCGAAGGGCTGAAGGAGGGCATGTCTTACAGTGTCTTACATGTTCGCCGGGTGGCTTTGGCAGGCAGTCTCAGGCCTTTGGCCTCCGGCTCGCGAGGGGGGTTGACTCACCTTATTAGCCTGAAGAATTCATAAATTTGCTGAAAATTTCCATCATTTCATGTAGAACTTGATTAATTCATGAATTTTCACGGATTGCAGTTTCACGAAGCGAAAACAGCTTTTGAGTGAATAGAGAAAGTGAATCCCCATGTGTAATACATTCTGGATTTGAGTCGTTTGAACCAGACGAGACCTACCCCCTGCCCCCCTTCCTGAGAGGAAGGGGGAACTGTGATCGGTTAATGAACGGTTGGATTGGATGAAGACGTTTCGAATGAAAGAAAGTCCGGTCGAAACATCGTGATTGGTCGGCGAGTTGCAATTGGGAGGGTGACGAGATGGCGTTGTCCGAGCAATCACAGAATGTATAAAACGTTGTTTACGCAACACTTCGTTCGGATCCCCCTCTCCTCGCAGGAGAGGGGGCCGGGGGGAGAGGTCCTTTTTGTGAATTTTTCAGGTAGAACAATCAGTGATCCAATCCGGCGGCTTGTCTTCGAGACGATCTCCGTAGCCGCCTCGGGGTGGAAGCGAGGAACTTTTCGTTCTTGGACGAGCAAGAAAAGGTGAGTACGAGTGACTTTCCTAACGATATCGTTGACACCCTACCGCAGGCTCGAGCATTCAAGACGAACGGGGCCAAGTCCGAAGAGAGAGGCGCAGGGGACTGCGATCAGTGCAAAGGCCCCGCGTCCCTGCGTGCCCGATGAGCGAGACGTTCAGCTGATCATAACCGAAGGGTCTTGCGGGTGTATCGAAGGGCGCGGGCCAGCCTGTCAGGCGAGCCTCGTCTCTCGATGAACCCCTCGCCCCATGGGCTCGGGGCTACTCGATACGAACGGAGTGACCAAGGAGCGCACGATACGGTTGACACGATACGCCCCTGTCATACGCGGAAATGATGTCAACGATTTACCGCTCCCGCCTCATTTGGCCGGTTTTTCGCTGCTGACCAGGCGGAACGAGTAGAGTTCCGCATCGCGCATGACGAACCGGAGCGCGCGGTAGGGCGCCCGGCGCCGCTTCCAATCGGCCGTCCCTTCAAGTCCTCGAACGGTTGGATCTCCCCGCCAGCTCACCTCGTGTCGCGTTGCATCGCCCGTGAAAACGTCGGCCTCGTCCAGGCTGTTGTCCGGCAAGACCTTTCCTGACGGGTCGGTGACCTCCACCTTGATGTAGCCGTCCGGGCCGCAGGCCGCGTTGATGAGCAACCTGTCGCCGTGGGATCCGAACGGCTGCGTCTGAAGCAGCCCCTCGCGCACGCGGTGCGCTCCGAGAGAAACAAACCCTTCGTTTCGCATTTTGGCCAGGCCGAGGTGGTAGCCGACGTGATCCCAGCCCCGCGTCTCCGGGAGGTCGATATACTTCTCGTGTCCTGAGAACCACCAGTCGTGGTGGTTCTTCGCCCCGCCGTAGTAGACCCACAGCTCGTCGTCCACGACGACCGGTGCGGCCGAAACGTTGACCATGAATTCTTCCCAGGAGCCGACAGGCCCCCGGTCCAGCCACGTGTGACCCGGTGCAATCCGGTTCCAGTTTCGGCCGTCGCGACTGTGCGCGAGCTGAACCGTAAACGTGTTGCTGACCATGTGAAAAACGGCGATGAAGCCGAGCCACTGGCCGCCGAGCCACATCGGTGTCATGGTATAGAAAGCGTCATCCAGGTTGTCGATGTCCGGATCGGGGGCGAGGACGGCGCGCGGCTCGGACCAGTTCAGGAAGTCGCGACTCTCCGTCTGGAAGATGCGCCGCCGGTTTCGCCTGTTGGCGGGCCCGATCGTGTTGTCGAATCCCGGCCCGCCGACGACCAGGTCGTAGCTTGGGCCGCGTGTCCGGGGCGCGTTACCCATCCAGGGATGACGGGTGAGGCCGATGTAGGTCCTGCTCGCCGGATCGAAGGCGCCGACGAAGACGTCGCCGAGGTGGTCGCCCTGTTTCCCGAACGCGGGCGCCTGTTCGTAGGGCGTCCAGTGAACGCCGTCGGGTGAGTACGCGGCACGCTTTATGACCGAGCTGTCTCCACCCGGGGGGACATAGGTATAGACCGCCTTGAACCGCTTCTCCGGGTCTTCTTCGAACGGGTCCTCAACGGCATTGGTACTGTAGACGGATCCATAGTCCTCCGTGCCGAAGACGATGTTCGTGTCGTGCCCGCCCTCTTCCTGGATTCCCATGGGCGGTTTGATCCAGTCGACGCCGTCGTCCGAGTAGGCATAGCACTGGCGCAGCCGCGAGTGCTGCCAGTTGACGAGGCTGAGGCCGGGAGCCCGCTTCTCTCGATCGAATTTCCAGCTCGTATAGAGGCAGTGAAATCGCCCCGCCTGCCGGTCTCGCCAGACGTGGTAGCCGTTTCCGGTGAAGTAGGTCACGTGTTCCCAGGGCTTGTCGCTCCGGATGACCGGGTTCGCGCGATGCTTATCCGGGCTGTGGATGGTCCGAGTCAGATTGTGGACCGACTCGATGATGCCGTTGTCGAAGAAGAACTGGGGGTCGTCATCGATGTAGAGGGTTACGGTGTCCAGATCAGACACGGCGCGGCTCCTTTCCAAGAGAAGGTCCTTCTACGCGCGGCTCACGGCCTGATGGATTTCGTCCATCCACGCGACCCGCTCGGCCGTGGAGTCGTTGCTCGGCCCGTCCCCGGCGCCCCCCCTCCAGTAGCCCTCCCCTGCCTGCAGGGCGGTGAGGTTGTGCCCGATGCGGACCGCCATCTCCCTGTATTTCTGCGCGCCCGTGAGGGTGTAGAGGACGGAGGCCGCCCATCCCACCTTTCCGGCGCGGACGATACGAAAGAGGAAATCGCTGGCGACCTCCGCGCATCGCACGTATTCCATCGCCAGATCCAGCCACGCCTTCTCGGCCGTGGCTTGGAAGAGACGGGCGAGGAAGGCCCCGGCAATCCCCGGGTTGAAGAAGCTCTCGTCTCGGGTGGCGTTGCTGTGAAGGACAAAGCGAGTTTCATCTTCGGGATGAGGTTCGGTACACAGGCCGTTCTCCCTGGTGTAGACCGTATAAAGGCGTTCGGGAAAGTCAGGCTGGGCCTTCATGACGGTCTGAAGCCATTCCCCGACGCCCCGTGCGATCTCTATCCTCCCGGTATAAAGCGCCGCCAGTCCGCACATGCACGTCACCATCAGATCCTGTTCCGTATCGGCGTCACGACCGGTGGGGCTGGCGTAAAAGCCCCCGCTGCCCGGATCCCGGAACCGGGTGAGAAAATCCATTCCCTTGTGCGAGAGATCGAACTGTCCGAGTCGGTGGGCCCCGATGATGACCCACGCGTTCAGGTAGGCGTAGTTGTGTCCGAGGGCCATGCCACGCCTGGGGCCGAAGTCGCCGTCAGGCGTCATCCCGTTTTTTCGTATCCAGGCGCAAAGGCGAGTGGCGGCGTCGGTATGGCCACAGACCTGAAAGGCTCTCAACACCTTGTAGTAGTCGTGGAGGTTGGGTTCCGTGGCGGGGAATCCGCCATCTTGCGCCTGCTGCGCGAGAAGGTAGGCGCCGCCGAGGTCTCTGGCTTCCCTGAAATGCGTCAAAGGGTTCACGGCATGCCTCCCTTCGGCATGTTCTGCACGATTCTATTGGAAAAGGAGACGACCGCCGGAGCATCTCTGCACCGGTGATGGCGGCGTGCGGTGTTAAAGATGGACGACCTGTCCCTTCACGTTGGGGTCTCTCGTCGTGAGACGCGCCTCGGCAGCAGGGGGCGCCCGATGCGCCGTCTCCGGGCGGATCACGATTTTACAGGCTTCGCCGGCGGCCAGGAGCGCCATGGCCTCGTCAATTTCCCCCAGCCCGATCTGTCGGGAGATGAGGGGCCGCAGGTCCACGACGCCGCTTTCGAGCAGCCAACGCGTCTTGTACCAGGTGTCCCAGATTCGCCGGCCGTTCAACGCGAAGACCGTGAGATTCTTGAAGATCATGTTTTCCGCGACGTCGATCTCGACCGGGCTGGACGGGATCCCGAACAGCGTCATCACGCCTCCGTTTCGCACGGTGCGAAAGGCGTCCGTGATGCCCGCGGGCGACCCGCTCATCTCGAGGACGACGTCGACGCCGAACCCCTCGTTGTATTCCAGGATCTGGGCCACAACGTCCTCTTTTTCTCCTGGACGGACGGTATGGGTCGCGCCCATCTCTACGGCGAGTCCGAGTCGGTAGTCGACCGGGTCTGCGGCGAAGACTGCCGCGGCTCCCGAGGCACTGGCGATGCCGATGCTGAACAGACCGATCGGGCCGCACCCGAAGACGGCGACGGTCTGCCCCGCGAGGTCGTGTGTAAGGGTCGCGTAGACGGCGTTTCCGAAGGGCTCTTGGAGTGTGGCGATCTCCGGCGGAAGCTTCGCACGGTCGTTCCGCCACAAGACCGACTCGGGAACGACGACGAAATCGGCGAAGGCACCGTCCCGGTCCACGCCGAGAATTTGAGTTCGCGGACACATATGGGCCTGTCCCGTTCGGCATTGGAAGCAGTGTCCGCAGGTGACGTGACTTTCGGCAGAGACGTAATCGCCGACCTTGATCTGCTGCGTGAGTTCTCCGACCTCTACGACGGTCCCGGAGAACTCGTGGCCGAGCGTGAGCGGAGGTTTAATCCGCTGCTGACTCCATTCGTCCCACTTCCAGATGTGGAGATCGGTGCCGCAGACGCTTGCGGCCTCGATCTCGACGAGCACGTCGTGGGGTCGTGGCCGTGGCGTCGGGATCTCTTCAACGGCAAGCCCGGCTCCGGCTCCGACTTTTCGTATGGCCTTCATCGATTTCGGAATCTGTCTGTCCAAGGCTTGAACCCCTTCGTTTCCGGACACAAAAAAACCCAGACGCAAAAAGCAGACCGGGAAGAGGCAGGGATATTCGGTCGATGACCGATCGCGCTGCGGACTTTTTAGCGGCTTGTTTAAAGTGGCTGCAATATGCCCCAAATGGCCACTACCGTACGTTCCATCCATAAAGCTAGCGATCGCGCAGGACACTGTCAACAGTTTGTTCGGCCAGGTCGCCGTTCGATCGCGTAACGGGAACTTCACGATTTGGTATTGACACCCCCAGAAGCTTTGCTTAACCTTTTGAGCTTGCCGGACTTCATCTCAGGAAAGGGCGATCTGGTGCGTTTTGGAGGGGTCATTTGCCTGGTTTTGGCCCTGGTTCCCCGGGGCGGCGAGGGGGCGGCGAAGGTGGGATTCGTCCTGCTTCGAGAGGGCGTTGGAGCCAGGGCGGCCGCCATGGGGGAAGCCTATACGGCAGTCGTGGGAGACCAGGCCGGTTCGTTCTGGAATCCGGCCGGCGTCGCGGCCCTGCGGGGCAAGGATTTTCTGGCCACGCATCACCGTTCGCTCCAGGGGCTCCAGCAGACGTACGCGGGTTGGGCTTACGGGAACGGCATTCGAGGCATCGGTCTCAGCCTCGGCATTCACTCGCTGGGAGGTCTGGAGACGCGCACCGGACCGACGGCGGAGCCTCTGGGCCGGTTCAGCCTGTTCGAGGTGAATACGGGCCTTACCGTTTCACAACGGTTCAAGGAGCGGATGTATGCCGGCGTCAACGTGCGTCTGCTTCACGAGGCGATTGGCTCGGATACCGCCTCCGGCTTCGCCGTTGACCTGGGTCTGATCTATCGCACCCCGATTGACGGCCTGACCGTGGGCGCAGCCCAGCGAAACTGGGGGCGCACGACGCGGCTCGGTCGAGAACGCGTACCGCTGCCGAGGACCGTGCGCTTGGGCGCGGCGGTCGCCCGGGGCCGGGTCAGCGGCTCCGCGGACCTGCGTTTCCCAAAGGGGGGCGAACGAGGCGTGAACCTGGGCGTGGAATACTCGCATCGCGAGATGATCTTCCTGAGGGCCGGTTACCGGTCTGGCAGCGAGACGCGAGACCTCTCGTACGGGTTCGGGATTCGACGCGGAAACTGGCGGATCTCGTATGCCTTTGTGCCGACGTCCCTGGGGTTCGGGGGGTCGCATCGTCTCGGCGTCGGGATCAGGTAGGGTGACGGCGGCGCCTTCGGTCGTCTGCACGGCGCCTCCGCCAAGGCTGCAACAAACGCGTAGGGACGCATAGGGAGAAACGGGGGATTGGGCTTGGACGGAGCATCTGAGCACGCCGGGTTCGGCAGCGGCGAAGACGTGGGATCGCCCGGGGGCTCCCGGGACCGGATCGGGGTCCATCTCGTTCTGTTTCTGGTCACCGCGTATACCACGACGCTCGCGGGAATGGAGCTGGCGATCGGCGCGAAACTGGTGCTTCAGCCCGAGGCGCTTCCTCCCGGCTTCGACAGCTTGTCGATCCTGTTCGATCCCCGCTACCTCCTGCTGGGACTGCCGTTCTCGGTGACGCTGCTCACGATCCTCGGGATTCACGAGATGGGGCACTACGTCGCCTCTCGGAAGTGGCGGGTGAGGGCGACGCTTCCGTTCTTCATTCCTTTTCCGTCTATCATCGGAACGCTCGGAGCGGTGATCAGAATCAAGTCCCGGATCCCCAACCGCCGTGCCCTGTTCGACATCGGGGTGTCCGGCCCGCTGGCGGGATTCGTCGTGGCCGTCGCGGCGCTTGCGGTCGGCCTGCACCTTTCAGACGTCGTGTCCCAGGCCAAGCTCACCGTGGATGTGGTGGTCTTCGGCGACTCTCTTCTCAGTGCGTGGTTGGGCCGGATCATTATCGGTGAGCTTCCGGAAGGGTATGACGTATTCATCCACCCCGTCGGGTTTGCGGGCTTCCTGGGCCTTTTCGTGACGGTTCTCAACCTGCTCCCCATCGGACAGTTTGACGGCGGTCATATCGTTTATGCGATTTTCGGACGTCGACACGCGCTGATCTCGAAGGGGGCCGTGGTCTTTCTGGGCCTGTTTTGGGCCTTCGGTCCCCCCTACGACTGGCTATTGTCGGAAGCCACCGGAGAGGGCTGGCTGGCCTCTCGGTGGCACGGCTGGCTCCTGTGGATGGTCATCGCGATGGTCCTGGGTCGCCGTCATCCGCCGACGCTCGATGCGCACGTCGAACTGGGTTCGGCGCGCAAATGGGTGGGGTACGTATCGCTGGCGGTCTTCATCGTCTGTTTTATCCCGAATCCGTTTCGCTTGGCTTCGCCATAGGCCGGAATCCGCGTCCTGACGGTTCGCGGACGAGGTTGACCCGCGGGTCGAACCCCGTCCTTGGCGGGGGTCCCTGCTCGAGGTCGTGAGCCCCCTCACGACCGTATTTCCGAAGCGTCTCCCTCTCGGCTCCCCTGAGTTCTCAGTCGATACCGGAGTGCCCTTCTCTCCATGGCTTTCTTCTTTCGGCGGGTGCGCAGAGACAAGATGCGTTCACGCGCATCCTCACGCCGTTCTTCGCGTGCCGTCAGACGGATGGCTCGGAAGCGACGCGACGCGGCCGTGCCGGCTTGGTCTGTCGTCTCGGCCCTGGTCGTCACGGCGGGCGGTCTGGCGATCTGGGCCTGGGCGCGGATCGGCGGCGTAGCCGGACTTCCCGAGCCGGTCCGGTATATGGAGCCGCTGCGTCTGACGCCGGCGTCGTTCGCGGATTCGGTGGCTGCGCGGACGCCCGGCGTGCTGGCCGGTCTGGGCGTGCCCGAGGACGCAGTACGCGCCCGCCGGCCGTCCGGTCTTCGGGGGAACGAGATTCGGTGGGAGATCTCATCGGATGTGCCGGATGGACTTCCGCTGGCCGTATGCAACCTGGAGATCTCTCTGATGACGAGGCGGCTCGGCGGGGAGGTCCTGGACGCCAGGGTGAATCTCTCGGGTGCGACCCTTTCGATGCGCCTGGGGTTCGACGGCGCGACGACGAGCCTGGTCACGCTTCGGCGAAACCCCAATATTGCGCGCACGGCGGGCCGCATCGCGATCATCATTGATGATTTCGGGAACCAGCACAATGATCTCGTCGAGGGGTTTTGTGAGATCGAGGAGCCGCTGACGCTTTCGATCTTTCCGACAGCGGAGAAGGCGGGCTGGATTTCCGAACGGGCGGCCGCCGCCGGACACGGCGTGATGATCCACCTTCCGATGGAACCGATCGACTTCCCGGAGCGGAACCCCGGCCCGGATGCCATCTTTCTGAGTTACACGGAAGAGAAAATTCGCAGGATCACTCGCAAGGCCCTGGGGATGGTAACCCACGCCACCGGATTCAACAACCATATGGGATCCCGGGTGACGCAGGATGCCCGGACCATGAGCTATGTGCTGGGAGAGGCAAGGAAGAGAGATTTTTTCTTCGTGGATAGCGTGACCTCTCCGAGATCCGTCGCGTACGATGTCGCTCGCGACATGGGCCTCGCCTGCGCCAGAAAGGCGAGCTTCGTCGACCTTGTGGAAGAGGTTTCGGCCGTCGAGGAAGCCATGAGAAAGCTGGCGAGACAGGCGAGGCGCGAGGGAACGGTGATCGGCATCGGGCACGCCAAGGCCCCGACGCTCGCCGCGCTGCGGAGGGTGATGCCGGAACTGCGGAAGCAGGGTCTCGTCTTTGTGAGGGCGGAGCAGGCGGTGAGGTGAAGATGCTCCGCGCCCGCGACGATCTTGACTTGACTTTTTTCCGTTGGTATATTTTGTCGAATTCAGGCGATTCAAGGCCTTTCGGGGAGGTGTCCCATCGGAGAGGGTCGGTTCAGGTTTGAGGTTGTTGCGGTCGATTCTTTGACGAAGGCACGCGCAGGGGTCGTCCACACGCCGCACGGCGTCGTAGAGACCCCGGTTTTCATGCCGGTCGGTACCCAGGCATCCGTGAAGGCCTTGGGGCAACAGGACCTGAGGGATCTGGGCGCCCGGATTCTGCTCGGAAACGCGTATCATCTCTATCTCAGGCCGGGGGTGGACACGATCGCCGAGGCCGGCGGCCTCCACCGATTCATGGGCTGGGATCGCGCCATCTTGACGGACAGCGGGGGGTTCCAGGTCAGGAGTCTGGCCTCTTTGAACAAGATTACGGAAGAGGGTGTCCTCTTCCAGTCCCACGTCGACGGCTCCCGCCACCTCTTTACACCCGAGGAGGTCATCCGCTTTGAGCACAAGCTTGGTGCCGACATCATCGTGGCCTTCGACGAGTGCGCTCCCTATCCTTGCGACCGGGCCTACGCGCAGGCGTCGGGGGAACGGACGCTCCGATGGGCGGGCCGATGCGTGCGGGCCTATGACGCCCTGGAGCGAAGGAGCCAGGCCGGCGAGTTTCAAGCCCTGTTCGGCGTCATACAGGGCAGCACGTATGCCGATTTGCGAGACCGGTTCGCTGAAGAGATGCTTGCGTTCGATCTTGCCGGCTATGCCGTCGGGGGTGCGTGCGTCGGGGAACCGAAGGCGATGACCTGGGAGGCCGTGGAAGTGTTGGACCGTCGCCTTCCGGCCGACCGGCCCCGATATCTGATGGGATGCGGCCCCCCGGATGATCTTGCGGGTGCGGTCTTGCGGGGAATCGATATGTTCGACTGCGTGATACCGACCCGAAACGCCAGGAACGGAACGGTCTTTACGCGCCAAGGCAGAATGCGTCTCAGGAAGGCGAAATACGCGAGGGATTTCGCCCCGATCGATCGTGACTGCGGATGTTATGCGTGTCGGAACTACTCGCGCGCCTACATCCGACACCTGCTTCGCGTGAATGAGCTCCTCGGCTTTCGGCTGGCGACCGTTCACAGCCTGCACTTCTACTTCGAGCTGATGCAAGAGATGAGAAACGCCATTCTGGCCGATCGGTTCGGTGCGTGGTTCGAAGCGTTCCACCACCACTACTTAGGTGAAGAAGCGCTTTCCGTGGCGTGCTAGCCTCTTTACCGCCCGACGAGGAGGGATACTTTGTTCGGAGTCCAAGACGTTCTTGCGATGGGTGGGCAGTCCGGAGAAGGGTCAAGCGGTTTCGGGGCCATGCTCCCTTTGGTTCTGATGTTTGTCGTGGTCTATCTCTTGATCATTCGCCCCCAGCATAAGAAGCAGAAGCGGCATAAGGTCATGATCGATGCGCTGAAGAAGGGAGATCGCGTCGTTACGTCGGGCGGCGTCCACGGCACGATTATCGGGATAAAGGAGAAGGAGAACATCCTGGTCGTGCAGGTGGCCAAGGATGTTCGGATCGAGGTCTCCCGAGGATCCATTTCACAGGTGAACGAAAAGAGATGACGAAGGGGGTGCCCCCGGGTCTTGAGACTGGTGTTTATGGGAACGCCCGACTTTGCGGTCCCCTCTCTGGAACGGCTCGAACAGGGTCCGCACGACCTCGCGGGCGTGGTCTCGAGGCCGGATCGTCCGGCGGGACGAGGACGCAAGATGGCCTCTCCGCCCGTCAAGGCGGCCGCACGGCGGATGGGTCTGCCGGTGGCGCAGCCGGAGTCCCTTGCAGATCCGACTTTTCTGGCGACGCTGAGGGCGTTCAATGCAGACCTTTTCGTCGTGGTGGCCTTCGCGATTCTTCCCAAGCCGGTTCTGGACATGCCGAGGCTGGGTTCCGTCAATCTTCATCCTTCCCTGCTGCCGGCCTACCGGGGCGCCGCCCCGATGCAATGGGCGATCATTCGAGGCGAGCGGGAGACGGGCGTCACCACGTTTTTGCTGCAGTCCAAAGTGGACGCCGGGGACATCCTGATGCAGCGGCGCGTGCGGATTGGCCCGGATGAGACCTGCGGAGAGCTTCACGAACGGTTGAAGGTTCTGGGTGCGGAGGTCGTCCTGGAGACCGTGGATGCACTCGCATCCGGCCGGGCAACGCCGAGGCCTCAGCGGGCGAGCCGGGTGAGCCGGGCGCCGAAGCTTCGGCGGGAGGATGCGAGGATAGATTGGGATCGGGGCGCGACGTCGATTCGGAACCTGATCCGGGGAACGAACCCGGTTCCCGGGGCGTTCACGGACTGGCGCGGGCGGGTCTTGAAGCTGTATCGGGCGACCGCCTGTCCCGGCGAGGGCGCGCCGGGCGAGGTGCTCGCCGCGGATGCAAAGACGGGGTTCGTCGTGGCCACGAGAAACGGGTCGCTCCGCCTGGAAGAGGTCCAGCCGTCGGGGAGACGGAGGATGAGCGGCGCGGCCTTCGTTCGGGGCGGGCAGATTTCACCCGGTGAGTGGATGGGAACGGCGAGCGGACGACACGGAGCGATGAGCTCGAGGAACGCCTGATGCCGGACTGCAAGTTCAGAATCGGGATGTACCTGGGAGAACTCAGACTCCCTCTTGAAGCGGCCATGGCGAAGGCGGCCGAGATCGGAGCGGAAACGGTATGGTACGACCGCCTGCCCGGAGATTCGCCCATGGCCGAGATGACCGATCGGGAAGCCGACCGGCTTTCCGATCTGCGAGCCGAACACAATCTCGAAATCTTTGCTGTCGGCGCGGGGGGATCGTTCAAGACGATCCATCTGTGCGACCTGGACCCGGAACGCCTCGACGATCACGACGATTTCGTCCGGCAATCGAAGGACCTGACGCGCGCGATGCAGATCGCCCGTCGGCTCGGTGTGTCGACGGTGAGCACCTTTACGTTTGCGTGGCCGGGCGAGTATGTTGGCGGAAAGCCGACGTGGCCGATGCGCTGGCTGACGCGGGGCGGCGTCATCACCGACGGCGATATGGACAAGCTGGTCGCGATATTTTCGCGCCTGCTTGAAGAGGCGGAACGTTATGACGTCGATCTTGCCATGGGGATGATGCCCTGGAATTTCACGAACACGACCGGCAACTTTCGTCTGCTGGCCGAGCGCCTCGGTTCCAGGCGGGTCAAGGTGATGTGGGGTCCCTCCGACAACTGGAACAGCGGCGAATGGGATGTGGCGACAGCCGGGTTTCACAACGTGAGACCCTACCTTCACGCGCTTCATCTGAAGGACCTTCGGGTGATCGATGGGCTTCGCAACCGTTTCGAGTACTGCCCGATCGGTGAAGGAGACGTCGACTACCGGACGATCTTTCGCACCCTTGGGGATCACCGGAGCGAGGCGGTGCTGTCGCTCTCGACCCATTTTCTGCCGCCGGGCGGATCTGCGGAAGAAGCGATGCGGATCAATTACGCGAACCTTCGAAGGCTGATCGATGAGATTGGTTGATCACCGAATGCGTCGGGGTCTGTTCGACGTCTAGTGTTACGTCCCGGAAGTTTCTTCAATAAGATTTCCTACAAACCAGCTTCTAAATGGTGATTACACTATTGCCCTTAGTTCCTTTGAGATCAATCACTTGGATGGTTCACTAGTCCTACTGCCGAACATAGGGGCTGGTCACAAAGTTGTTCTACGAATTGCTGGGACGCGACACTAGCCTGAATAATTCATAAATTTGCTGAAAATATTCATAATTTTATGTAGAACGATCAGTTATCCAATTTGAGCCAAAAAACTTTGTTTTGGTGCAATAACTGGAAAGCCTGGTATGTACGCAGATTGTTCAGATTTCACGAGTGATTCGGGCCAGATGTCATCACGGCCGTGGCGTTTCGGCTCTCTAGCTGTTTCGGCGTTTCTCCTCCCCAGGGGTTAGGGCCCTCTGTGGGACGGGGTCAGGTGCGGGGGCGGATGTGGGGGCGAATGGAAATTCGCGGCGTGGGGGCGGGTCCCGCAGTGGGCATAAGGCGGGGGGAGGAGTTCATTCTACTCGCGGCGCCAGTCGTTTCCAGTGAGGCTGAGTCGCCACGGCCCGAGCCTCCCCGGCGTTTGAGGGGCCTGCCTGCGCCGCGTTGGGCGCGGCAGGCAGGAGCCCTTCTTTTGTCTACTTTTCTTGGGCGGCAAGAAAAGGTGAGTATGAGTGACTTTCCTAGCCTTTTTATGAATTATTCAGGCTAGATCTGTCGACGTAGATTGAGAGACGTTTCGAGGAGGTGGAAGCCTATGTTTCCTTTTTTCGATCCCACGTTCGTGCTCGTCATTCCAGGCTTTTTGCTTGCCGTCTGGGCACAGTTCAAGGTGAAGCGCACCTTTTCCAAGTTCAGCGAATACGGGTCCCGCTCCGGGATGACTTCGGAGCAGATCGCTCGAGACATTTTGAGACGGGCGGGCCTGCCTGTGGCGGTAGAACACGTGCCCGGAGAGTTGAGCGATCACTACGATCCAAGGGACCGGACGCTGCGGCTCTCCGACAGCACGTTCGAGTCGGGGTCTCTCGCGGCGATCGGCGTTGCCGCCCACGAGGCGGGTCACGCGCTGCAGCACGCGGAGGCTTATGTTCCGTTGACCCTTCGCTCCAATATCGTCCCCGTGGCGAATTTCGGCTCCTGGCTGGGCATGCCGCTCTTCTTCATCGGGTTCTTCTTCCAGTCCGGCATCATGGTTCAGCTGGGGATCCTCTTCTTTTCGTTCGCCGTCCTGTTCGGACTGGTCACCCTTCCCGTGGAGTTCAACGCGAGCCGCCGGGCGATCAAGCTGCTCGGAGAGGGCGGATATCTCACGGAGGTGGAGATCCCCGCGGCCCGGAAGGTGCTCAACGCAGCGGCCTGGACGTATGTTGCCTCCGCGCTCGTTGCCGTGCTTCACCTGCTGAGGCTGTTGATCCTGTCCGGGCTCCTGGGCGGACGCGATGAGTGAGGGCCCTCCGCCCCGTCGGATGGAAGAAAAGGAAGCCGGACGCGATGTATGACGTGGTGACTTTTGGCGAAGCGATGGTGCGGCTTTCGTCGCCCGAGGCCCGGCGACTCGAACAGGCGACCCGCCTGGACGTAGAGGTCGGCGGCGGAGAGTACAACGTGGCCGTCGGCTGCGCCCACCTGGGTCTGAAGACGGCGTGGGTTTCGAGGCTGGTCGATAACTGGTCGGGGTGGATGATCCGGAACAAGGGCCGCGAGCACGGCGTGGACGTCTCTCACGTTGTCTGGGTGCCGTTCGACGGCGTCGGTCTGGAGCGAAACGGGTTTTATCACCTGGAGATCGGCGTCGGACCGCGTGCGAGCGCGGTGACGTATGACCGGGGACATTCGGCCATCGCCAACATCGAACCGGGGATGGTGAGCTGGACAGAGGTCCTGTCGAACGCGCGATGGTTCCACGTGAGCGGCATAACGCCGGCCCTTTCGGACGGCGCGGCCGCGACGACGCTGGAAGCGTTGAGTGCGGCCGACGCCGCAGGCGTGACGACGAGCTACGACCTGAATTTTCGTTCGAAGCTGTGGTCGTCGGAACGGGCGCAGGAGACGACGAAGCAGTTCATGCCGCTGGTCAAGGTCCTGATCGGGAACGAGGAGGACTTCGAAAAGGTGCTGGGTCTGAAGGCGGAGGGGGCCTCGGACGACTACAGCGCGCTCGATCCGGAGGGCTACAAGGCGGTGGCACGCCGGGCGGTGGAGGCGTATCCGAACTTGGAGTACGTAGGGACCACGCTTCGGGTGGCGAAGACCGGACGCTTGAACGACTGGAGGACGCTGTTGTTCGATTCCGAGGCGTTTTTTCTGTCCCGCGTGTATGAGGACCTGGAAATCGTCGATCGCGTGGGCGGGGGAGACAGTTTTTCGGCCGGCGTGATCTCCGGGTTGCTCGAAGGAAGGCATCCGCAGGCCGTCGTCGATTTCGCCGGGGCCTATTCGGCCCTGGCGCATACCTTTCCGGGAGACGTGAACTGGGCGACGCGGGCAGAAGCGGAAGCGGTACGGAAGGGCGGTGGGGCGCGGATTCGTCGGTAGGAAATGGCGAAGCTCGGGTTGCGACCCCCGTGTGAGGGTCGTGTACGAATGCTCGGAAGGTTCCGGGCATTCTTTCTAGGGGGAGGCAGGAAGATGCCTGGACTACTCGATCGGATCGTGGATTGCGGGGTGGTTGCCGTGCTCCGCGCCGACTCACCGTCGGAGTTGCTGGATGTTTCGAAGGCGTTGCGCGAAGGCGGCGTCGTGTCGATCGAGGTGACGATGACCGTGCCCGGGGCGTTGAAGGTGATCGAACAGGCGACGTCGCAGATGCAGGATACGATCGTGGGTGTGGGTTCCGTGCTGGACCCGGAGACGGCACGATGCGCGATTCTGGCGGGCGCGGAGTACGTCGTGAGCCCGACGCTGAATCTCGACGTGATTCAGATGGCCAGGCGATACGGCAAGGTGGTGATGCCTGGCGGGTTTACACCGACGGAGATCCTGACGGCGTGGCAGGCTGGAGCGGATGTCGTGAAGGTCTTTCCGGCCTCCGTGGGCGGACCGTCCTATTTCAAGGACGTTCGGGGTCCGCTTCCTCAGGTACGCATGATGCCGACCGGGGGTGTCGACATTCGGACGACGCCCGAGTTCATCAGGGCGGGTGCCTGCGCCGTCGGCGCGGGGAGCGCGATGGTGGACAGGACCGCGGTGGCGAACCGGGACTGGAAGCGCCTTACGGTAACGGCGGGGCGCTTCGTGAGAGCGGTGCGCGAGGCGCGGGAGAGCCCATGAAACAGCTGACGATCGGCGTGGATCTCGGGGGCACGAATACGCGTGCCGGTCTGGTGTCCGGAGACGGCGAGATCCTGGGTCGACACAGATGTCCGACACGGCCGGATCTGGGAAGCGACGGGGTGATCGAGGGCATTCTGACGTGTGTCGCGGGCGCGGCCTCGGCCGGGGGCGTCCGGCCCTCAGACGTCGGAGGGCTGGGGATCGGCGCTCCGGGACCGCTGGACCCTCTCGAGGGGGTGATCATCTCTCCCGTAAACTTGACCTGTATGCACGGCGTTCCGTTGAAGGATCGGCTCGAAGACCGGCTTCGGATCCCGGTCGAGGTCGATAACGATGCCAATGTCGCCGCCTGCGGGGAGCAGTGGCAGGGGGCGGGGCGGGGCGTCGACCATTTTCTGTGCGTGACGCTGGGCACGGGGGTCGGCGGCGGCTGGATGGTCGAGGGCGCGCTGATGCGCGGGTTCAACGGGAACGCGGCGGAGGTGGGCCACACGACGATCGATCTGAACGGTCCGCGCTGCACGTGTGGGAACTATGGATGTCTCGAATTGTATGTCTCCGCTTCTGCCGTGGTGCGCAGGGCCCGGGAGCGACTCGCGGACGGGGGTGTCGAAAGCGTCTTGAACGCCGAAAGTTTGACGACAGAGGCGATTTTGGAGGCGTCGGCGTCGGGCGATGCCCTTTCCGCGACCCTTGTGGAGGAGACGGGTTTCTTTCTGGGCGTGGGCCTGGTGAGCCTCGTCAATGCGTTGAATGTGAACGTGGTTGCCCTCGCCGGGGGCCTTGCGCTGGCCGGAGAACGCATCCTGGCGCCTGCGCGGCGAACGTTCACGGAGCGGGGTCAGATCGGAATCAAGGAGTCCGTAAAGATCGTGCCGGCCGAGCTGGGCGATGATGCGGGGATTCTCGGGGCCGCACGCTTGCTACGGGAGAAAGCTTGAGCGCCGGGTCGCGGAAAAGATTCCGGGGAAGGATCGGTTGCTGAAAACTCTGGGGGTTCTTGCGGCGCTGTTGTCCGTGAGCCCGTCCTGGGCTCAGGAGACGGAAACCGCAGGGGCGGACACGACGAGGCACGTTCGATCTCCAACCGGGGCGATGCTTCGGTCTCTCGCCCTGCCGGGCTGGGGGCAGTTTTACAACGGGCGCGCGGTCAAGGGGGGTGTGATCGCCACTGCGGAGGTGGGTTCTGCGGTGGCCTTTTTTGTGGACCGGTTCCGGAATGGCGGCACATCCAACCGCAACCCATTTCTGATTTCGACCTTCGCGATCCTCTTCTACAGCGTCGCGGACGCCTACGTGGATGCGCATCTGGATGCCGTGGTGTGGATCGATGTCGAGGACAGCGCCCAGTCTCGAATGAAAATGAAACTGCGCTTGGGGATGAAATTTTGAACGTTGCGTTCAAGGGGCGCGCAGGTCGCTGTTCGTGCGCAAAACGGGCGGGGGCACGCAGGTGAGGGTGAGGGTGCGTCGTTCGGCTGGATGCAGAAAACCGACTCGGTGCGCGTGGAGATGGTAGCCACCGTCTCCCGGCAGGGGTTGCCTGGAGCGTCCGGAATCGATCGGACGTCCACCGGCTCCGTAGAGGGGGTCTCCTGCGAGAGGCTGGCCCGCCGCCGCGAGGTGGATGCGGATCTGATGGGGGCGACCCGTCAGGATTCGGACTTCGAGCAGCGTGCAACCGTTGTCGAGGTCTCGGTGAAGCACCCGGCATTCCGTGGTGGAAGGTCGACCTTCGGGGTTGGCGGCGTAAAGGTAGTCGATTCCCGGGTGAGCGACGCGTCCAATGGGCGTCTTTATCTCAAACGTCTCGCTTCCGGAGACCCCACGCGCCAGCGCCCGGTAGATCTTCGTGATTCGGCCCTCACGCAGGTCCTCGGATAGCGCGCGTTTTGCCAGGGAGGTGCGCGCGAAGAGGACGATTCCGGACGTCGCCCGCCCCAAGCGGTGGAGGGGCGAGGGTGGAGGCCGATCGGTATAGCGGTTTCGGACGAGCGATAACAGGGTGTTTTCGAGATGATGGCCGCCCGGTAGCACAGGAAGTCCGGAAGGTTTGGCTGCGGCGATGATGTGCGTGTCTTCGTAGAGAAGTCCAAAGGAGCGCGGCACGCGCGGCTCTCGCCAGGGGGCCCTGTGATAGGCCAGGACGTGACCGCGACGAAGCAAGGTTTCGGGCGCGGTCGGCTTCCCGTTCAGGCGGACCGCGCCCGACTCGATCCGTTCTCTCCATACGGCCCTCGTGGAGTGCGAGTACCGGGACGCATAAAACGCGAGGACGGATTGTCCCGCCGCGTTCTCGTGGATCCGATCGGTGTAGACCCACCCGCGATTCAAGGTTTCAGACCGGGCGATGGCGTTTTTCATCGTGGAGATCCTGTTGTGACGGCCTGCGTCCGGAGTAATATAACATAAATCGCCGACGCGCTTGCATCGCGTTGATCCAATGGCCCGTGAGGCATGCCTCACGGGCCATTTTGTCGTGTGCCGGATGACAGAGATGCGCGGTGATGACAGGCAGGCCATGGCGCGGTGAGGCGAAGGCGGCTTCAGCCGACGGTCCCCGGACCTCGTGATCCGCCGGGAATGGCGGTCGCTCGGAGGCGAGCCGGCAGGGTGGTATGAAGATTGCAGTGGAACGCCGCCATGTCCGGACGTCTCTCACTTTCGATTCCATTCGCGCTATTCTTTCCGCTTGTCGCCGAGCCGGCGTTTGAGTTTCGGCCTGTCGGGGCTCGGGCCGGAGGCATGGGGGACACCTTCACGGGAATGGCGGAAGGTGTTGAAGCCCTGTTCTGGAACCCGGCATCCGTCGCCTGGCTTTCCGGGATCGAAGTCACCGCTGACTACGAGCGGCCGTTTGGGATGGCGGAACTGCAGAGCCAGGCTCTGGGATTGGCGTTTCCGACGGGTGTGGGTGCCGGAGGGTTGAGTTACCAGAGCTACGGGTTCGAGCGATATAGAGAGCGCGCGGTCGGGTTGGTCTACGGATGTGCCCTTTCCCCCGGGTTGGGCGTCGGTATCGGGGTCCGGAGGATGTACCTGGACGTGGCGGGTGTGGAAAGTCGAGCGTGGAGCGCGTTCGATCTGGGTGCTCGAACACGCTTGACGGATCGAGCCGTCTGGGCGGTCTCATTCTGGAATGTGAGTGGGAGAGGTGCGGAGGTGTTGGGACGGGGTGGGATGACGGGGCTCCTGATCGAGACCGCCCCCGGCGTGATCCTGCAGGTCGATGTGAAGAGAGAGGTCGGGCTGCCCACCGGGTTGAGCGTCGGTCTCGAATTCAGATCCGGCAGAAGCGTGATGCTTCGCGCGGGGGCCGGTGGACATCCCGAACGCCTCTCGTTCGGGATCGGGCTGCTGAAACGCAAGCTCAGGTTGGATTACGCGGCCATCTACCATACGGTGCTCGGCGTCTCACACCGGGTTTCTCTGACGCTGCGAAAAGGGTCCGGCGGGTCCACGCGACACCTTGACGCGCCGACGCAAACGCGTCCCCGGCTTGACAGGTAGGGGCCGTTGTTCTATTTTCAGATTTTTGAGCCTCCGACGTTTCCGATTTCGATCCCGAGCCTCCGGCCTAGGCGGGCGACGCCATGCCCAGGATCTCCAGGACCTTCCTAAGGAAAGCCGCGCTGTTTGCCGTCTGCGCGATCCTCACCGGCACGGTAGGGCTCGTGTTGATGGATACGGTGATCATGCCGCGTCTGGTTCGCACGGGCATGCGCGTGGAGGTACCCGATCTGGTTGACCTCACGCAGACTCAAGCGCGAGCAAGACTGGACATGTATGGACTCAGGCTCGAGCTTCGGGAACCCCGCTGGGATGATCGAATTCCCGAAGGACGCATCGTCTATCAGAACCCGCCGGCATTTTCCAGGGTGAAGCGAGACCGCACGGTCTATGCGGTCCCGAGCAAAGGACGGCGTCTTTACGGCGTGCCCGATCTCAAGGGAAAAACGTTGCGTCAGGCCGGTCTCCGGATTGCGCAGAGCGGTCTGGAAATGGGGGAGGTGACGGACGACACCTCCTCCAGCGTGAGGGAGGGACTCGTGGTTCGCCAGGTTCCTGCGGCCGGAGTTTTGGTGGGCGCGGGCCACCTCGTCGCCGTCGTGGTCAGCAATGGACCTCCTCGCGAGATCGTAGAAGCGCCGGACCTCGTCGGCCGAGAACTGGAGGATGCGCGGGCGGCGGTCGCCGACGCGGGTCTTCGCGTGGGTGCGATCCGGTATGAGTTCAGCACGGGCTATCTGCCGAACGTCGTCATTCGGCAGCTTCCCGAGGCGGGTGAGGAAGTGAAGCGAGGGACGCGCATCGCTCTGGTCGTGAGTAAGCTTTAGCCTGAATCACACCTGTCCAAAATCGGTTTCTGTCTTGGACAGCATCTGGTTCGCTTCTGCGAAACAGCGCCTCGCCCAAGGTTGCCTGAGTTTCACAAACTGCCTGTTTCACGGGCTCAATGGGACCGGACCAGCACAATTATGGCCGCTGGAAGAGTCACTTTTTTCTTGGACAGCAGTGAGCCTGAATAATTCATAAATTTGCTGAAAATCGTCATAATTTTATGTAGAACGATCAGTTATTCAATTTGAGCTAAAAGACTTTGTTTTGGTGCAATAAACGGAAAGCCCAGTATTTACGCAGATTGTTCAGATTTCACGAGTGATTCGGGCTGGATGTCATCGCGGCCGTGGCGTTTCGGCTCCTTGGCTGCTTCCGCGTTTCTCCTCCCCAGGGGTTAGGGCCCTCTGTGGGACGGGGTCAGGTGCGGGTGCGGATGTGGGGGCGAATGGAAATTCGCGGTGTGGGGGCGGGTCCCGCAGTGGGCATCAGGCGGGGGGAGGCGTTCAGTCTCTTCGCGGCGCCGGTCGTTTCCAGTGAGGCTGAGTCGCCACGGCCCGAGCCTCCCCGGCGTTTGAGGGGCCTGCCTGCGCCGCGTTGGGCGCGGCAGGCAGGCGCCCTTCTTTTGTCACCTTTTCTTGGGCGGCAAGAAAAGGTGAGTACCAGTGACTTTCCTAACCTTTTTCATGAATTAATCAGGTTAGCGTAAGGGGAATGTGATGGTCAAGATTGCCCCCTCGTTTCTGTCCGCCGACTTCAGCTCGCTCGAGCGCGAGATCCGGGAAGTGGAGGCTGCGGGTGTGGACTACATTCACCTGGATGTGATGGATGGGCATTTCGTGCCCAACCTGACGTTCGGTCCGATGGTGATTTCCGCCATCCGCCGGAAAACGGATCTCACCCTCGATGTTCATTTGATGATCGGCAATCCCGGAGACTACGTAGAGAGGTTTGTCGAAAGCGGCGCCGATATCCTGACGGTTCATACGGAGATCGAAGAAGATGTTTCCCAAGTCGTGCGTCGCATCGGGGCCGCCGGTATCCGCTCGGGGGCGACGCTCAGGCCGGGCACCCCGATCTCGGATCTGTTTCCCTTGCTTGATCTCCTGGACCTCGCGCTCGTGATGTCCGTGGAACCGGGGTTCGGTGGCCAGGCGTTCATGCCGGACGCCCTGCCCAGGGTCAGATCGCTCAAGGAGGAGATCGATCGCCGCGGCCTGGAGACGGAGATCGAGATTGACGGGGGCATCGGCGTGGAGAACGCCGGGGCGGCCGTCGCGGCAGGCGTCGGGGTTCTTGTCGCGGGGTCGGCCATTTTCGGTGAGGGTGGCGTTACCGAGAACGTGGCCGCCATCCGCAGGGCTGCGGAAGGCCGATCCTAGAGAAATCGTAGTTGTAAAAGCATAGGATTTATAATATATTAATCAGTCTACGTCCTTTTTTTTCGGAGTGCGCATGTTCGATCATCTGACCGAAAAACTGGAAGCCGTTTTCAAGGGCCTGCGAAGTCGCGGCAGGATGACCGAAGCGAACGTGGAGGAGGCGCTCCGGGACATACGCCGGGCGCTTCTGGAGGCAGACGTCAACTACAAGGTCGCCAAGTCGTTCGTGGACGGCGTGAAGGGCCGGGCGCTGGGTCAGGACGTGCTCAGGAGCATCACCCCGGGTCAGCAGATTGTCAAGGCGGTTCACGACGAAATGGTGAAGCTGCTCGGAGATTCGCATCAAGGGCTTCAGGGCGTCGGACCGGAGCCCCACGTCGTGCTCATGGTCGGTCTTCAGGGAAGCGGGAAGACCACGACCGCGGCCAAGCTGGCGCGACGCGTCAAGACGCAGGGGCGGCGTCCGCTTCTGGTCGCCGCGGATGTCACGCGCCCCGCGGCGGTCGAACAGCTCGCCGTCCTGGGGAAGTCGATTGAGGTCCCCGTTCACGCGCCCGATCACGGGGACGATCCGGTGAAGACGAGTGTCGAAGCGGTCTCTCGGGCCAAGAGGGAGGGCCGGGACCTCGTGATCGTAGATACTGCGGGTCGGCTGCACGTTGATGAAGCGCGGATGGAGGAGGCCGTGAGGATCAAGGAGGCCGTCGACCCGTCTGAGATCCTGTTCGTTGCCGATGGGATGATGGGGCAGGATGCGGTTTCGACAGCAAAGGCCTTTTACGAGCGACTTCGGTTCACGGGCGTTGTGCTCACGAGGATGGACAGCGATACGCGGGGGGGTGCGGCGGTGTCGATCCGCGAAGTGACCGGGGTTCCGATCAAGTTCGTGGGCGTGAGTGAGAAGCTGGACGGCCTGGAGCCGTTTCATCCGGAGCGGATGGCGTCGCGCATCATGGGCATGGGAGATGTCGTGACCCTGGTCGAGAAGGCTGAACAGGCCGTAGAAGTCGAGCGCGCCCGCCAGCTCCGGAAGAAGCTTCTTCGGGCGTCGTTCACGTTCGACGATTTTCGTGATCAGCTGGATCAGGTCCGGAAGATGGGCCCCATGGATCAGGTGTTGCAGATGATCCCCGGGGGGGCGGGCAAGGCGCTGAGAGGCGCCCCGATCGCCGAAGACGCCTTCGTGCAGGTAGAGGCGGTCATTTGTTCGATGACGCGCGAGGAGCGAGCGAACCCCCGGATCCTGAACGGGAGCCGCCGGCGCCGCGTTGCGCTGGGAAGCGGGACGAAGGTTCAGGACGTGAATCGCCTGATCAAGCAGTTCAACGTGATGCAGAAGATGATGAAGCGGATGGGCCAGATGGGTAAGGGCCGCAAGGGAATGGCGATGCCGCTTGTTGGATAGACAGGTTTCTCGCGTTCGTGAACGTGGTGGATCCGTTTTTTTCGGGATGTGAAGATCGTTTTATGGAGGAGACCGTTTGCTCAAGATACGACTGACACGAAAAGGTAGAAAGAACGCCCCCTTCTATCGCCTGATGGCCTCGGAGAGTTCCTCTCCGAGGGATGGGCGCTTCGTCGAGAACCTGGGGTACTATGATCCGACGAAGCATCCGGAAGTTGTGAAGCTCCACGAAGATCGCATTCTGCACTGGCTGTCCAAGGGTGCTCAGCCCACGGACACGGCTCGGAGTCTCCTCAGGCGGGAGGGTATCCTGATGAGCTGGCGCGGGGCCGCTGAACCGACGGAGGCCGTGTCGGACAGCGACGAGGGCCCGGTCGAGGCGCCTGCCGAGGGCTAGCCTTGCCGGGGGCGAAGTCAGAGACGGGCGCGTTTGTCGCCATCGGGAGGATTCTCCGGCCCCGGGGGATTCAGGGAGAAGCCTTTTTCGCCCCTTTGACCGATTTCGTCGAACGGTTCGAAGACCTCGACGAGGTCCTCGTTGAACGGCCCGATGGATCACGAAGCGCGCTGCACGTGGAGAAGGTTCGAGCTTACGGCAAGCGGCTGGCGATCAAGTTTGAAGGCCTCCAGACCCCCGAGGCGGTCGCCGCGCTGAGCGGCAGCCTGCTCGTGGTTCGCCGGGAAGAGGTTCATCCGCTTCCGGAAGGCGTCTTCTACGTGTTCGAAATCGTGGGTCTCAACGTGGAGACGGAGGCCGGCGAGCGTGTCGGGCAGGTCGTGGATGTGCTTTCCATGCCGGCGAACGATGTCTACGTTGTGCGCCGGCACGATGGAGCAGAGCTTCTGCTGCCGGCGATTCAGGACCTGATTCGGGTCGACAGGGCTGAGCATCGGCTCGTGGCTCGCGACGTGGAAGGGTTGTTGTGATCGGAGGAATCCATGCACGTCGATGTGTTGACGATCTTTCCGGATCTGATCAGGCGTGTCCTCTCTTGCGGCATTCCCGGACGCGCGCTCAAGGCCGGTCTCGTCACGCTGGAGGTTCACGACCTGAGGGACCACACGGATGACGTCCATAGATCGGTCGACGACGCGCCCTACGGGGGTGGCGCGGGGATGGTGTTCAAACCGGAGCCGATCGCACGGGCCCTCAAGTCGATCGCCGCGGACGGACGCGCCCTCGACCGCGTGATCTTCATGACGCCGGAAGGGAAGCGGTTGGATCAGGCGACCGCGAACCGGCTTTCTCTGGAAGACCATCTCATTCTGTTGTGCGGACACTATCGGGGTATCGATGAGCGCATCCGTCAGCGCTACGTGCGTGAGGAGATTTCGATCGGAGACTATGCGGTGAGTGGGGGGGAGCTTCCGGCGCTGGTGTTGATCGACGCCGTGGCGAGGCTGATTCCCGGTGCGATCGGCGATGCGGAATCGGCACTGGAAGACTCTTTTCAGGACGGGTTGCTGGACTGCCCGTGGTATACGCGCCCGGAGGTTTTCGATGGCCTGTCGGTGCCTGAGGTGCTGTTGAGTGGCAACCGTCATCTGATTGCAACCTGGCGACGAGAGCAGGCGATGAGACGCACACGCGAACGGAGGCCGGATCTTCTCGACGAAAGGCCCGAGATGGATTTGACCTGACGTTTTCTTGAAAAGGATCTGTTTTTTTACAGGAATTTTGTCACATGGGCACTTTGCTGGATGTCGTAAACGAAAGCAGCCTGCGCACGGACCGTTCCGACTTCGGAGCGGGCGACACCGTGCGGGTACACGTGCGGGTGGTCGAGGGCGAGAAGGCGCGCACGCAGGTCTTCGAGGGCGTGGTGCTTCAGCGGCGGGGAGGGGGGATTCACGAGACCTTCACGGTCCGCAAGATCGCCGTGGGTGGGGTCGGCGTGGAGCGAATCTTTCCGGTGCACTCGCCCCGAGTGGCGAAGGTGGAACGCCTCCGGCAGGGCAAGGTGCGCCGTGCCAGGATTACCTACCTGCGCGAACGGCGGGGGCGCGCTGCACGGATCGCCGAGAAGATCGTCAGAGCCAAACCGTCGAGGAAATAGCGCATGGCGCCATCCCGAAGGGGTTCCCGCGCACGGAACCGGCCTCGCCGGAGAAGGCGGCCGTCCGAGCGTCTAAGGCTGCCCTATACGCGACGCAACGGGGCCATTCTTGCGCTGGGGATCGGCGTGATCGCGATCGGGTATCTCTGCCTCGCGCAACCGCCCGTGGACGGGTTTTTCACCCTGACCCTGGCCCCGGTCCTGCTCGTCGTGGGCTACTGCGTGCTGATCCCGATCGGATTGCTGATCGGGGGACGCTCGGAGAAGGGGGCGACAGACCCGAAACCGGAAAAGGATATGGGCGGTTAGCTCAGATGGTTAGAGCGCCTGCCTTACAAGCAGGAGGTCACTGGTTCGAGTCCAGTATCGCCCACCAGATTTTCAGCCGCCAACTTTGGCGGTTTTTTTCTTTGCGCGAGCGCCTGAAGACCAAGCCGAGGGCTCCAGTTCGCGTCAGAGCGGACCGACGTGCGAGCGTCCTGGCGCTCGTTTCGCCGCCATCGTGATCGCCGTCGTCGTGGCCGGGACCGCTCTCATGGCGATCGCGGTGAGCGTCAGCGCAGCAGCGAACTCATCGGCCTCGGCTTCATCGTGTTTAGCACACCGTGTTGTCTCTACACCGCCGTGGACAGCCTTTCAACCTTGATCCGATCGGCTCGTTTCATGGCCTGGGCCAAGTCGTAGGCAGCCTGTAGCCGGTACCACGTATTCGCGCCCCCGCCAAATGCCTTGTCGAGGCGGATCGCTATTTCCGGCGAGATCCCCGCGTGGCCATTGACGACATCGGACAACTGCTTACGGCTGACGCCAAGCTTCTGTGCGGCTTTCGTCACGCTGAGTCCCAGGGGCTCCAGGCAGTCGTGACGGATGGACAGGCCTGGATGGGGTGGATGCGTCATCGGCATGTTTCGGTTCTCCTTCAATGGTAGTCCACCAAATTCACGTCGCTGGCATGCACGCCGTCGAAGCGAAACACGATGCGCCAGTTGCCGGACACGCTGACCGCCCAGTAACCGGCCAAGTCGCCCTTCAACGGATGCAGCCCGAAGCCCGGCAGATCCATGCTGGCAGGTCCCGTCGCCTCGTCGAGACGGGCCAGAATGCGCTCGATCTTAGGAGCGTATGCTGGCGCACTCGCCGCCGGTCCCCCCTTTTGTAGAGAAGCTGGAGCCGCTACGCCGGACGCCAACCTCCCGATGCGGGCGGCCTTCCCTCAGAACTCTCCGAACCGGGCCGTCAGCCGGATGCCCACCTGGCGCGGATCGCCGTAGCTCAGGTAGAGCTTCTTGACGTAGTTGGGCGGCTCCAGGCGGAAGTAGAAGCCCCTGACCGCGTACCGCGCGTCGAGCAGATTGCGTCCCCACAGCTGTGCAGACCAGGCCCCCCACCGGTAGCCCAGGCGGCCGTGGATCAGCTCATACGGCTCCGAGACCTGGTCGTGGCTCCCTGAAAAGAAATACCGGCCCATGCCCGTCACCTCAAGACCGGCTTCCACGCCAGACGGGTGGCGGTACGCGCTCCCCAAGCTGAAGGTGTAGTCGGGCGCGTGGGCCGCCGCCCGATCCCCCCGCGTCTCGGGCCCATCATCGGTCTGAAACGTGTAGCGGTCCACGTGGCTCTTCAGGTAGCCCAGCGCGCCGAACAGGTGCAGTTCGGACACCGGCCTGTAGCTCTGCTCCAGCTCGAGGCCGGTGCTGCGCCCCCGGGAGGCGTTGTCAGTGAAGAAAGAGAAGCTGTTTGGATCTTCGGGGTTCTGTTGGCTGGACAGGCTGACCTGCTGGTCGACCCGGAGCGTGTGAAAGAGCGTCAACGCCGTTCCCCCCGCCCGAAAGCCCGCTTCGAAGTTCGTCGCGTACTCTGGATCGAAAGGCCGGTTCTGTTCGGCCAGGCGCGGGTTCTGGTTCACGCCGCCAGACCGGTAGCCCCGCGACACGGCACCGTAGACCGTCCCCCCCCGTGCGAGCCGATAGGTCAGGGCGAGCTTTCCGCCGCTGAGCCACTGGGCCACGTCGAATCTCACCCCGGCTTCGTCTTGCGTCAGGCCCCGATAGGCCGTCGCGTTGTGGTCCAGACGCAGGTTGAGTGCCAGCTTCACAGCGTTGCCCAGATCCCGGCTGTACTGGCCGTAGAATGCCAGGTTGTCCACCTCGAACGTGCTGTTGTGATCGATCGGGATGCTGCTGCCGAACACCCAGCTTGTCGCATCGTCCGACTCCTCCAAGGCCTTGAAGTAGAGACCTGCGATCGCCTTTCCGTTGCCGCCCCCCAGAGTAGCCTTCAGCAGGCGCACCTCCTGCGTGAACATCGTACGCGATCTGAGGGTTCGGTCGAAGAAATCATTGGTCCATCCATCCCGCTCGGGATCCAGGTTGTAGGGTGCCTGACGCCAGTACTCCTCGTCGTTGCCCCAGTCCCCGTCGAAGCTGTACTCCAGGTCGGTCGTCGAAAAGGAGGTGATCGAAAGCAGGTCTGCTCCCAGACCTTTGAGGGGCACCTCTCCTTTGAGCGAGAAGGCGAGCGTTTCCTGATGATCCTTGCCTGGGTTGTCGGAATGCGTGATCAGATCCTCGCTGTTGTCGTGTGACCAGACATCGTAGCCATTGTCCAGATCCGCACGGAAGAATGTCGCCAGCAGCCGGAGACCGTTGTCGAGGGTATACAGCAGTTTTGTCCGGGCGAAGCTCTCCCGCCGGCGATTGGAGTCCTCTCTGTCCAGAAACGCGTTCTGCCTGAACCCGTTCGACCGGGCTTCGTGGTAGCCTGCGCGAACCGCCAGCCTCTTGCCGAGCGGCACATTGAGCGTCGCGGCAAGCTGCAACAGGCCGTCCCCGCCCCGAGAGAGGGTGACGCTTCGGCTGGCGACGGGGGAGGGGTCCACGGACTGCAGGCTGATCAGGCCGGCCATGGCGTTGGGTCCGAAGATGGTCGACTGAGGGCCCTTGAAGACTTCAACCTGGTCCAGATCGAACTGCACGCCGGCCGTGCCCATGCCGCTCAGGTCCACGTCGTCGAGGATGAAACCGACCAGGTAGTTGGGCGGTTTCTCGCCCACGAAGTGGCTGTTCTCCCCCATCCCTCTGATCTGGAAGTAGCGCGGCCGCGAGGTGCCCCCCGCCCAGTTGAGATTGGGCACGGTCTGGGCAAGATCCTGGAAGTGGCCGCCGTCCGTCCTCCTCAGTCGGCTCCTGTCCAGCACGGTCACGCTGGCCGCGGCCTCGCTCAGGGCCTCTCTCTCGAGGCCTGCCTCGACGATGAGCTCCGGCGCCGTGAGGTCCCGGGGCCACAGGCGGACAACCGAGGACGCGGCTGCCGGCGACAGCCTTACTGTTTCGTACCCGACGTGGGAAATCGTGATCGAATCCCCGGAGGAGACGCTCAGAACAAATCGTCCCAGGAGATCGGTTGAGGTTCCCCCCCCGCCCCCGGACACATTGGCGCCTTCCACGGCCCGACCGGTCTGGGCATCGACCACCTGGCCTGCTACCCTCTGCGTCTCGGCGTGGAGCGGGGCCAGGGCAGCCAGCAAGGCCATCACACAGGCGAGCGGGACGTATGCACCGGACAGATTTTTCATGGCTATGGCGTCTCCTCCCAAAGCACCGCCAGGACCTGACAAAATCAAAGGCCGTCCCCTCCGGCCAGGAGGAACGGCCCTTATCACGCGATGCCGAACTCCGTTTCCCTACGCTGGCGCGATCCAGATCAGGTTCCAAGGGTATGGAATCTCAGGCCCGCTCATACGGGCCACCCCCAACGGACGGTATGGCCACAATATAGGCACTCGCAGGCTTCCGCGCAATAGCGCTGCCAGGCTCGGTGAGGCCGTCCGTTTCGGCTCCGGGGGCCGTGAGCGGCGCCACCGCCTTTGCCTTGGCATCGTGGCAACATACTGCGATGGCTCGGGTTGGCGGGATGCTCAGGGGCTGCCAGGTGGGGCGGCTTTCTTCTTGAACACCGCGTTCCAATCGGTGCGGCCAGTGAACTGCATGGCTGCGAACAGGGTTGCAATGCACAACAGGGTAATGGCGGGTCCGGTATAGCCGGTGAAGAAGAAGGTGTGGGAGAACGACACCCGGTAGACGAGCTGGCCCAGGCCGATTTCGACAAGGGCCAGGCGTGCGCCCAAGGCCAGCCGCATGTACGAGGTGACGAGGAAAATGGAGACCGCGAGCGCACGGTCCTCGGAACCCCGTGAACCTCCGCCTGCCTGCGCCGAAAGCTCGGCAGGCAAGAAGGAGAACACATGGACCTGCTGAAGCTCTTCGTCTACGGCACGCTCAAGCGCGGCTACCGGAACCACGACGCCTTCTGCGAGGGCGCGCTGGAGATCCGGGAGGCGCGGGTTCGGGGCCGCCTCTATGAGGGGCCGGGGTTCCCGGTCCTCGAGGTTCCGCGCGAGGACATCCTCGGCCACGGGACCGCCGACCCGTTGGCCGACGCGGCCACACAGGCCCGCCTAGCGGGCGGACAGGCGCGCCTACGCGGTTCACCCGTCCCCGAAAGCGCCGCAGCGGGCGCCTGGGGCGCCGTGTACGGGGAACTGCTCAGCTTCGACGATCCCGAATTTCGTCTGCCCGCCATCGACCGCCTGGAAGGCTTCCGCCCGGGCGGTTCCAGCCTCTACCGGCGCGTGCTGGTACCCGCCACGGTGAACGGCGCCCGCGAGCTCGCCTGGGTCTACACGGTGGAAACGACCCGCATCGAGCGGCGCCGGATCGTGTCCGGCTGCTGGACGGAGTAGCGGCTCACTACTCCCCTCGAACTCTTGATGAACTAGAGTACGTAAGCCAAGCAGCGGGAATGAGCCTACCGCCTAGAGCCGTCTCTGGAGGAACACGTCTAGCTTTCGCCGACGATCTACAAAGCCTCTCCCTATCAATTTCCTCCATCGAACTAAGAACATCTTGATGGCCAGCAGATGTCTGAGAGGCCCTAGCCATCTGCTGTTGGATAATGGAGATAGAGCCAATGGACATAGCCAACTGTCCAACTGTCATACTTCCTTGAAAGGCTATCACAGTTGCCCAGAGATATGGGGTCATTGGCGTCTTGACCATTCCGGCCACCTTCGCTACATTCAAGAAATAAATGGGGTACCGGATGAGTAATCGAGCGATGCTGGAAGAAACAGCGAAGGCCGTGAAGGCGCGACCGAAGAAATAGCGAACAACCAAAGCCCAACAAGGGCCGGCATCCCGCCAAGGCGTTCTCCGCCTCGCAGCGCCTTGGCCTATCGGCCTCCGGCGCCGGAAGCCGTATTCCCGAGATCCGAGGCTCTGCTCCCCTGGAGTGGACTTAAAATGGTCCCAGGTCTAACTTAGACCCGCTCGGCGATAGCTGTTTTTCCTAAATTTCCGTAAGGCGTCGAAAGGATGGACGAAAGTTAAAACGAAAATTAAGGACAGGGAGCAGTGGTGCACATGAAACAAATTTCTCCTTCAGTCCATGAAACTGCATTTAACTGCCCGCACTGTGACGCCTTGGCGAAGCAATTTTGGTTTTCTTTGGAAGCGGATAGCCTACCAGAAAGTAATCCACTCCCGAAGATCATTGACGCCGAGCGGCGCAAGAAAATCAATTTTGAAAATGCTGAGGACGCTGACGAGCGAAAAACTTTCTCACGGTGGGCCGACAAAATGGCGAAGGGCCGTCCGTTCTTGGGCAAGGGAAAGGCTAAATATTATGAATTTCAGGGACTCTTCAACATGTCTGTTTCACAGTGCTTCAATTGCAAAGACATCTCCATCTGGATTTACGACAAGCTGGTCTATCCGAAACGTGGCGAGGCGCCGCCTGCGAACCCTGATCTATCTGAAGACATACGCCGGGACTACGACGAAGCCAGTACCATTCTTGACTTATCGCCCAGAGGGGCAGCAGCAATGATCCGATTGGCCATTCAAAAGTTCTGCAAGGAACTCGGCCAGCCCGGCAAGAATATCAACGAGGATATCAAGATGCTCGTCGCAAATGGACTCGACCCGCGCATTCAGAAAGCGCTTGATGTAGTACGGGTAATAGGTAACAATGCAGTCCATCCTGGCCAGATTGATCTTCGTGACGATCGGGCGACCGCCGAGAGCTTGTTCGGCCTTTTAAACCTGATCGCGGAAAAAATGATCTCCGAACCCAAGCATGTTGATGAAGTGTACGCGGCTCTGCCCGAGGGCGCGCTCAAGGCAATTGAAGAACGCGACGCTGAGTAAGCTTCCCTGTCAATCGTTCGCCCCGGCATTGACCCATTGACGAATCGCCCCGTCCGGCGACGCACTTGGCTCTATTACACTGGCGCGAGAATTGCGGCACGCGGGCTTTCCACCTGCACCCCTTTTCCCAACCCCTCACCGGCTGACGATCTCGGATATATCGGGTGCTGTAATGAATCTGGGTAAGAGCCCCATGAGATCCTGAAGCTAGCTGGCATCCGTCGCAGTGAGCCAGTGATCTCCGTTGCGAGTCGCTATTACCAGGGTTGTGGTCAGCCCACCAAATTTCCAGCCGCCAACTTTGGCGTTTTTTTTTCTTCACGCGAGCCCCTGAAGATTGCCCTTTCGGGGGCTCGTCATATCTGTCGTTTTTTTCAGCTCTTTGCGTCATCACACACGGTCTTTCCAAATTCTCCGTTTCGAAGTGGAGCTCTCAGTGTGCAACCGTGGGCGTCGCGGATGGAAATCCGGATTTCCTCTTGCGGATTCTCCATTTTTCGAGTTGCGTTTTTTGGCGCACATGTCTCCGTCGGAGCCTCGATCAATCCAACTTCGGTCGCCTGCGGAATGTCGGCCAGGGGAGTCGAGCGGCGGTGTCGAATTCGGCCGTCCAATCGAAACTCAGTGAGACGGCCGCTCGGATTTGGAAGGGATGCACCCGAATCTTTTTGCAAGAGAGCGTAGAAGTTGCGCGGAGCCGGCGGCAACGATTCTGCTGCGCCGAAAAGACGCTTCGTTGATAGCCCTGATATGGTAATCCTGCGTCAACTCCACCAGATCTTCTTTCCATGGGTAACGAGACGGCTCCACGGCGACATCGTGCGATATCGGAAGCCATGCGTGGTTCTCCCCTTGGTATTTCGCAAGCGCGAGGGCATAACTGCCGATGACGAAGCTCTTATTGGCTTTTGAGATGTGGGCAATTTTGAGCCCGCTGGCTGCTAATTTCTTCACCACATCGGACGGGGGTGGGCTAGCGACTGCCCTGACATGCGCGTCGTGATCCATCACCTTCTGGTTATCCGAATTGCGAAGGAAATTTAGAGCGACCTCCATGTCATGGGCATTGAGGTTGTTTTCGTTTGCATAGCACTCGATGAATGCGTCGTTATCGAGAGGATCCATATCCTCCTCCATCTCCGCCGAGATATCTGGCGTGCGCACGAACATACCGTAGTGAAATAGGTGGCAAATTGCTCTCTCTTCGGGCGTGAGACGGGGTGGCGCGTTGCTTCGTGCGGCTGTTATAATTTTGTCCGCGACAGGTTTCATGCCGGCTTCGAATCTCGAAAACCCCTCTTCTACCGCTTGTCTGGCTGGTCCTGATTCGCCAAGCAGCGCGTAGAGATCTTTCTCGACCATCAGGTTCTTCGGCTTGGTGGCAAACACGCCTCGGGCCGAGTTCGACTTGACGAAGCCGTAAATCTTCCCAGTTGAACCCCGGAAGTTCCGCAATAGCCACCGTGGAATGTAGTGATGCCGCATGTTCCCGTCTTCAGGTAGGACGAGGCCTAGTCTGATGCTCTCGCGTGATCTGGTCGAACACTCGGTCGGCCGAAGTCGGCGTTTCCCAACCCGCTCCGGGTCGCCGCCGTGTCGAGCGGCTGGATACGATCACGTTCAAGGCGTCCGGCTGCGACCGACGCAGGGCCAGCCGTAGCGCTCGAATACCGCCCGGCGCAGGCGCGCCCATCGGGAGCGGTTGACCGCCAGATGGTTGCGGCTAACCAGCGTTCACTACGTGAGTCTCACTCTTTCGAGCCCTTCTTCGGAACGATTAAGTACAGGGTGTTCTCATCCTTGTGTTCAAGACCGTTGTACTCCTCTTGAGTCATTTTGACGATTGTGGGGTTCTCTTTCTGGCGCTTCTCTTCGTCTGTCTGCAATACCAACTTAAGGACGGAGGTAAGCAGCCCACCGACAACTGGCACTAAACCCAACGAACCCTCAATAGTGACATAGGTTTTTTCCCCAATCGTCCATGGCGGCATTCCCATTGAGTTCTCTCTCCCAACAGCTTCGTATACGGCACGTTCAAGCGCGGGTACCGGAACCACGACCCCTTCCGTGAGGGCGCGCTGGAGATCCGGGAGGCGCGGATGCGCGTCCGGCTCTACGAGGGCCGCCGTGTTTTAAGGCGCTTCTTTGAGATGAGGTGAGTTTTAGTCGGCCGAAACCGGTCTAATGGTGGTGCCACGCAAGAGGTAATATAAGAACGAAAGTGGGATGTGGACACGTGGAGCGAATCCTGCGGGTCTCCACACAAACACGATCCGCCCCGTTGGGAGCGGATGTGAATCTCACTGTTGCTTCGAGTTCTCGTGGAGGACTTCGACGTCTCGCTGGAAGTCTTCGAGGTCGTATTGAGCCGGCACCTTTCTGGCGCGGGCATAGTCCATCATCTCCCACAAGGATACCCCGGCTTCGCGAGCCGCTCGCGCAAGCGTGAGCTTTCCATCCCCGTACAACCGGACGTAGTGCTCGAGCTTCCATTGCCGGATCGCGCTCGACAGCAGCCGGCGCACCGTGGTTGAGCGGTCGGACTGCTCGACATCCTCGATGAGCTCCAATTCACGGACCAATTCCAGTGAGAGCCTGGTGCCCACCATCTTTTCCTTTCTCATCTCCTCGCCTCCCGTGCGAGTCTCAGGATTTCCGCTACGACGGCCGGGGAGAGCCACAGGATCCGACTGAGATCCCGGAGGATGGTCTCCAAGACGCTCAAGTCGAGGCACTGACGCAGGCGCGCTTCCAGCAAGGCACCGGCGGTGCCCAGGTGCCCCACCCCGATGGCCGCGGCCACGCTCCGGGCCTCCTTGTCATCAACAATCAGCCGCAGACCCCGTTCGCTCGCCAGGGCGATGGATTCGGCCTCGCCCTTGTCCAGGCGGGAGCGTCTCGTCAGACGCTGCCTCAGGCGACGCTCCTCGGAGGTCAAGGGAACGGTCCGCAGCCAGCCGTACTCCAAGGCGGCGTCGAGCTGCTCGACACCCAGGGCACGGGCCGCTTTGCCGGCATCGATTGTCTCCGCCTTGACGAGAGGTCCGATCAGCACTTCCCCGTAGAGGTCGTGCAAGAGTCCCAGACGCCGAACCCTGGAGAGGGCAATCAACGGGGAGGCGTCGACTACGATCAATTGGAGTTCCTCAATTTGTCAGCCATCGTCAAAAGAAGTTAACAAAATATACAAATGTTTGCAACCGATCTCCACCCCCGGCACCCCCGGGTAGCGGAGATCCACATCGCCAGCCGGTCGGTCTGCCGGTGTGTGCTTGGTCCCGGCCACGGTGAACGGCGCCCGCGAGCTCGCCTGGGTCTACACGGTGGAAACAACCCGCATCAAACGGCACCGGATCGTGTCCGGCTGCTGGCCGGAGTAGCGGCCGGACACCCCCTTCCATCACCAAAGTGTGCGCTTCTCCTGGCGCGCTTCATTCCAACCGCGACAGAGTTTTGGATTGACGGAATCGACGGATTCTCATATAGTTAACTTTTCTTTGTTTCGATTGAAGAGGGGCTAATCGAAGATGGCTGCTGAAGAAGGTTGGGTCGACGCGAAGGGCTTTCCAACCCGGGGCCAGGAGAAGCGGCTCCTCGACGCTATGTTGTTAACGGTGCCACAGTGACGACATGACATCCGAAGGAAACGAGCACGCAGTTTGGCAAGTATCCGCCGGTCCCGCCGACCGTTCCTGGGCCGATCTGTTCTTGAACTACGGCGTCGCGCTGATCGGCCCCGGCGATGCGGGACCGTGGCGTTCTGATCGATCCGACGAGGAGTTTGAAGGGGGGTTCTCCCGGCGTTTCGCGACCGAGCTTCGCATCGGCGACATGCTGCTGCTTCGGATGGGCGTGTCGACCATCCGCGCGGTGGGCCTGGTTGCATCCGAGTACCTGTACCTGCCGCAGTTCGACGACGTGAACGGATGGCATCCTCTATCGCATGTATGAGGCGAGTAAGGATTTTGCGTCCGTCGCTTAAGCGAATCTGGCACGGCTGAAACAGTCGTCCCTGGAATTGCGTAAACGTATGCGAAAGCCGTAACCGGAGGAAAAACGTGGCCCCCTGGTACAGGATTGTGACGCTTCGTAAGGAGGTGCGCGAAGGCCGTTCGTTCAGTCCGGAAGAGCGGTGAGAGTTCTCATTGACCAATGTGCCGGCTACCGTAGGGAGAATATTCGATGAGTAAACCAGCCTTCATAGATCGTATCCGTATCCAAGGCTTCCGGTCGTTAGCGGATGTCGAGCTTAAGGGGATTCCCGTGGCGGCAGTCTTGATTGGCGCCAACGGCTCGGGCAAATCCAATTTCATTCGCTTCTTCGAAATGCTGAGCTGGATGGTTGGTTCCCGGCGACTTGCCGAGTTCGTGGAAAAGCAAGGGGGGCAGACGATCAGTTGTTCGGCGGCAATCGCCGTACTCCACGTATAGAGGCCGAGATCAGGTTGCGTACCGAGAGTGGCCGCAACGACTACCGGTTCATGCTTTCCCACGCACATCCCGACCGCTTCTTCTTCAGCCAGGAGTGTTTTCGATTCAACCGCAGTGCTTTGCAGACGGAAGCGCCGTGGCAATACCTCGGAAGTGGTCATCAGGAAGCCGAGATTGTCCAGGCCGCGCAGTCTGGCGAATCTGATGTCAATGATATCAACAAGGTCACCGCGAGAGTAATCGTGAGCCTGCTTCGCAATTGCGCCGTCTATCAGTTTCACGACACTTCCGACACATCGGACTTCAAAAAGAGATGGGACGCGGAAGACAACAATCATCTCAAGGCGCACGGCGGCAACCTGGCAGCCGTGCTGCACCGGTTGGAGCGGGAAGACATCAAACGATTTGAACTGATATGCAGGCACATTGGCCGGGTCTTGCCGGTCTTCGACCGCTTTCAGATCGAGGAGAGCTACGGAAACGTGTTGCTGAGGTGGAAAGCCAAAGGCACGGACAAAACTTTTGGCGCGCACATCACGTCCGATGGCTCGCTACGCTTCTTCTCCCTTGTGACCCTGCTCAATCTGCCGCCGGAGATGTTGCCCGCCGTACTCCTTTTGGACGAGCCGGAACTAGGCCTGCATCCGGCAGCCATCGCCTTGGTCGGGGGTATGATAAAGGCCCTCGCCGAGGAAAGGCAGGTCATTGTGGCAACGCAATCGCCCTTGCTTGTTGATGCCTTCGGTCTCGACCAGATTTTCGTGTTGGATCTACAGGATGGTCGAACCGAGTTTCGCAAGCTGGACCCGGATGATTATCGTGCATGGCTGGACGAAAACTTTAACCCGGGTGAGCTCTGGCAAAAGAACTTGCTCGGAGGACGCCCGTGACCCGAGTTGCCATATCAGTGGAGGGCCGAACCGAAGAAGAGTTCGTCAACAACGTTCTTGCGGACCACCTGCGGGGAAATGGAGTCGAGCCGACACCAATCCTGCTTGGCCGCGCTCGCGGCAGGTTTGGCGGAGGAAATGTCTCGGTGGAACGACTCGTGTTGGAAATGGCCTACTTACTCGACTTCTTCGATGCCGTGACGTCGCTCGTTGACTTCTATGGGTTTCGTCGCAAAGGAAATCAGACGGTCGATGAGTTGGAGGAAGATCTGGCCCGGCAAATTCGCAAGAAACTCGACCGTCGTTGGCATTCGGAAAAGGTGCTCCCGTATGTCCAAAGGCATGAGTTCGAGGGGCTGCTGTTCTCCGATGTGGACGCCTTTGCAAATGCAATCGATGCGCCGGAAGAGTCCATTGAAGAATTGCGGAGGATCCGTGCAGAGTTCCCGACTCCCGAGGACATCAACGACAACAGGGATACGGCGCCGAGTAAGCGTATTTAGAGGACGATACCACGGTACAAGAAGGTCGTTGAGGGCCCCCTTCTGGCAATGGAGACAGGCTTGGCCGTGATTCGCGCTGAATGTCGGCGGTTCAACTGCTGGGTAACGAGCTTGGAGTCGCTGGGGAGCCGAGATTGAACCGCTGCGCAGAGAAAAACCAATGAGAGAGATATAAAATGCCGATTGATCCCTGGTATCGAGTCGTAACCCCACGCGAGGAAGTGCGGGAAGGCCGTTCGTTCAGTCCGGACGAGTTCGCCATCGCCCTCAAGCAGGTGATCGCCGAGACGGCTCCCGTGGATTACCGCGATCCCGCCCAGTTCTTTTCGCGGACCTGTAGGCACCGTATCCGAAGGGATCCGCTTCATAGCAGAACCGCAACGACGTCTCCGGCTCGGCCAACTTGCCCGCCAGCTTGGACAACGCTTCGCCCGTAGACGACATCGCGGCATAAAGCTTCGGCCCTCTCCGGTCCTGACCGGCAAGCGCGACGGTGATCGAATCTTTGTGTAGGTCCAAAGAGCTTCGTGTCGCCCTTGTCTCGGCGGCCGTTACCGGCAGGATAGATGTGCGAGAGGAGGCAGCGTGAACAGGGTTGGCGTCGAGCCTGCGTCTGCAAGACCTGCAAGGGAGCCGCGGCGGTGGCGACGCAATCAGAAACGTGGGGCCGCGCGTCAGCAAACGGCTGGCGAAGGCGCTCATCGTCAGCACCCTGGAGGGCCGCACGTCCTACACCGAGTCCTTCCGGTTTCTCGGCGTCAAGAAGCTATCGACGTTCGAGAGCGTCGCCGAGCGTTTGGGCGTGGGTGTTTAGATGGCCCACGTTCTGGACGCCAACGTGTTTATCAGGGGAGTTTGAAACGAACAGGGCCCGCGGATCACGCCTCGTCTCCCGTCAGAATTTCCAGGTACTCGACATAGGCGTAGGCGCGACCGCGCCGCTTGCCCGTGATCTCGAGAAGCACGCCGAGGCTTTCCAGCAGTTCAATCGCCTTGCGCGCCGAGCGCGCGCACGACCGCCTCCGGGTCGCGGTCAATAACGGTCAGCAGGACACGGGCGGCGCGGTCCGGCACCCGGCGTCCCTGTTCCCAATCTTGCAGGGCACGCGCATCGAGGCCAAACCGGTCCGCGAACTTCTTGCGACTCAGCTTCATACGTTTCCGCAGCGCCAGAATGTGTTCCGCGGCAGGATCGTCGACAATGCGGCACGGAAGAGCCGTCTCGCCTCGAACGTGGGAAAGAACCTCTCCCAAGGCCGCTTCTATCTCTCGACCCACCTGGGTTCGTTCCGTCGTCATCTGTTTGCCTCCTCTTTCTTGATCGCGGCCACCAGCCGCGAAAGGACTTTCCTGTCTGCCTGGGTCAGGTCTTCTCTGTCTGCCTTGGCATAGGTTGTCAGCATGTAAATTGCTTCGGGGCCTGCGTGATGGAAGTAAATCGTCCGAATCCCACCTCGCTTTCCCCGCCCTGACCCTGCCCAGCGCAACTTGCGAATCCCTCCCGTTCCCGGAATCAAAGGTGCTGCGGTGGGATTGGCAAGGATCGCTGCCTCCATTTTCTGTCGGTCCGCTTCCGACATCAGCTTGCGGACCGGTCGTACGTCTTGGCGGCGAAGATTTGCACTGACTCTACTATGCGGCACTGCCGCATATATGTCAAGACTACATGGAGCCGGATGTCTCATCGAGACGACCCGCATCAAGCGGCGCCGAATCGCATCCGGCTGCTGGCCGGAATAGTGGCCGGACACCCCCTTCCATCGCTAAAGTGTGCGCCTCTCCTGGCGCGCTTCATTCCAACCGCGACAGAGTTTTGAATTGACGGAATCGACGGATTCTCATATAGTTAACTTCTATTTGTTTAGATTGAAGCGAGGCTAATCGAAGATGGCTGCTGGAGAAGGTTGGGTCGACGTGAAGGGCTTTCCAACCCCGGGCCGGCGGCTGCGATTCAGGCGGGACGGCCAAGAACGAAAGTGACCCATAGGAATGGCTGAGGACAGGGAGTCCCCGTTGAGCGATGAAACTTCCGTTCGGAAAAGAAGTGCCGGCTTCCGCGTTCTGCGGCGTTCCCGGCGCTGCGAAGTGAAAGCTGACTCATGGCCCTGAAGAAATCCCAACTCTATTCCTCACTCTGGCAAAGCTGCGACGAACTGCGCGGCGGTATGGATGCCTCGCAGTACAAAGACTACGTCCTGACCCTCTTGTTCATGAAGTATGTCTCGGACAAACACGCGGGCGACGCCGACGCGCTCATCGAAGTGCCTCCGGGCGGCGGTTTTTCCGACATGGCGGCCCTAAAGGGCGACAAGGAGATCGGCGACAAGATCAACAAGATCATCGGCCGGCTCGCCGAGGCCAACGAGCTCAAGGGGGTCATCGACCAGGCAGACTTCAACGACGAGAGCAAGCTTGGCGCAGGCAAGGAAATGCAGGATCGGCTCTCCAAGCTGATCGCCATCTTCGACGGTCTCGACTTCCGAGCTAACCGGGCCGGGGGCGACGACCTGCTGGGCGACGCCTACGAGTACTTGATGATGCACTTCGCCACCGAGTCCGGTAAGAGCAAGGGGCAGTTTTACACGCCGGCCGAGGTTTCCCGCATCATGGCGAAAGTGATCGGCATTGGTCCGGAAACCCGCCAGGACCAGACCATCTACGATCCGACGTGCGGCTCCGGATCGCTGCTGCTCAAGGCCGCCGACGAGGCGCCGCGTGGTATCACCATATATGGCCAGGAGATGGACAACGCGACCTGGGCGCTGGCGCGGATGAATCTGATCCTGCACGACCACCCGACCGCTGAACTGTGGCACGGCAATACACTGGCCGTCCCGTATTTCAAGAACCCGAACGGCAGCCTCAGGACCTTCGACTTCGCCGTTGCCAATCCGCCTTTCTCTGTCAAGGCCTGGTCCAGCGGTCTCAATCCGGCCCACGACGAGTACGGGCGCTTCGCGTACGGCATCCCCCCGGCCAAGAACGGCGACTACGCCTTCCTCCTGCATTTCATCGCATCGCTCAAGAGCAAGGGCAAGGGCGCGATCATCCTGCCGCACGGCGTGCTGTTCCGCGGCAACAGGGAGGCCGACATCCGTGGGAATCTCATCCGGCGCGGCTTCATCAAGGGCATCATCGGCCTGCCCGCCAACCTCTTCTACGGTACCGGCATCCCCGCCTGCATCCTGGTTATCGACAAGGAGAACGCCCACGCCCGCCTGCCTGCCGAGCCGAGCTCGGCTCAAGCAGGTGGCACGCAGACAGCCACCGGCATCTTCATGATCGACGCGAGCAAGGGTTTTCTCAAGGACGGCAACAAGAACCGCCTGCGCGCGCAGGACATCTACCGGATCGTAGACGTGTTCAACAAGCAGACCGAATTGCCGCGCTATTCCCGCATGGTGCCCGTGGCCGAGATCGCCAGTCCGGCCAACGACTACAACCTCAACATCCCGCGCTACATTGACTCCAGCGAGCCGGAAGACCTGCACGACCTCGACGCGCATCTGCACGGCGGCATCCCGGACCGCGACGTCGACGCGCTCGACGACTACTGGAGGGTCTTTCCCTCGCTGCGCCATGCGCTGTTCGTGGGTAACGACCGAGCAGGCTACAGCGAGGCTCGCATCGCGACGCCGCAGGTGAAGGCCGCCATCCTCGGGCACGGCGAGTTCAAGGCTTATGAGCAACGGGTCGCGGCGATCTTCGACGCTTGGCGCAACGCTCACCAACCGCTTCTCAAGAGGCTTGAGCCGGGGGCCAATCCCAAGAACATCATCCACACTCTGTCGGAAGACCTGCTCACGCGCTTCACCGACCTGCCGCTGCTCGATCCGTACGACATCTACCAGAGGCTGCTGGACTATTGGGATGAGGAAATGCAGGACGACGTGTACCTCATCGCCGCGGACGGTTGGGTCGAGGCCGCCAAACCGCGCGGCAGCATCGAGGACAAGGAAAAGAAGGTCAAAGAGACGCCGGATCTGAGCATCAAGCGCAAGAAGTACAAGATGGACCTGGTTCCTCCGGGACTGATCGTCGCGCGCTACTTCGCCGCCGAGCAAGCCGCCATCGGGGCGCTACAGACCACTCAGGAGACTGCCGTCCGCGAGCTGGAGGAGTTCGTCGAAGAGCGTACCGGCGAGGAAGGCTTGCTGGAGGACGCGGCCAACGACAAGGGCAAGGTGACCAAGACCGGCGTAAAAGATCGGCTCAAGACCATACGGGACGAGCCGGAAAGCGACGAGGAACGGGACGCTCTCAAGCATTGTCAGGCCCTGATCGAGGCTGAGGCCGAGGCGGCCAAGGCCGTCAAGGTCGCTCAGGCCCGCCTGGACCAGCAGGTGCTGGCCCGCTACGCCACGCTCACCGAGGCCGAGATCAAGACGCTGGCGGTCGAGGACAAGTGGTTCGCTAGCATCCGGGCCGACATTCAGGGCGAGGTGCAGCGGCTGACCTGGCAGCTCGCCGGGCGTGTGAAGGAACTGGAAGAGCGTTACGCACGTCCGCTGCCGGAACTGGAACGGGAGGTGGAGGCGTTCAGCGCGAAGGTCGAAGGCCACATGAAAAAGATGGGAATCTCGCTATGAGTCAGACGTTCGATTTTGAGAATCTCGTCGAGTTGTGCAGGCGAACCCACGAGGAAACACAACGCTTGGCAGCGCGAGCCGTCGGTCAAACACTCTCGTAACACATCAACGGTAAATCCCAATGGACTTGCTTTACAAATATGTCTCTGCAGAACGCGTTCTCACCTGTCTACCTGATATAGGCGATGGGACACTACGGGCAACACAGCCATCGGCTCTAAACGATCCGTTTGAATGCGCAGTAAGGAGAAGATTCGTGGAACACAACGAGAGCGATGGTAACAAGGAGCTATCCAGAGTACTCACTAGCATCAACGGTACTAGTCCAATGAGCGAGGCCGATGTCATTGAAGCAAGAGATAAGTACGGTAGCCTGTATCTCCGCGAGTTACTGTCAAGACAATTGTCTCAACGATTTGGCATCGTTTCTTTCGCCACCGATCCTCGACACCCACTCATGTGGTCTCACTATACAATTGATGGATCTGGATTTGCCGTAGGCTATGATGCGGAACAGCTAAGGATGCTCGGTAGCAGAGAGGGGTGTCTGCGGCCTGTCCAATATGGTCGCAATCCTATTCCTCTTATAGGTTATCCCGTGTTGAATGAAGAGAACATGAACCCCCTATTGTCTTACAAGAGCGATCACTGGAGCTATGAAAAAGAATGGCGACTGATCGTAGAGCTAAACGAAACAGTCGGGACTGGACGTAAGGATCAGCACGGTCAGCCGATAAACCTACTCCGCGTACCGAATACGGCAGTCATGAGTGTGTACTACACGGAACGAACTCCAGACGAGACCGTAAAGGAGTTACGGAGACGCCTGGAAGACACCAATAACCGATATCAGGCAGAACACTCCACGAAGTTAGTCTTGTCCGAGACAAGGTATGGCTACGAAGATGCGGAAACTTAGTCGTCCGCTTATCCTGGCAGAGCAAGCTCTAGGCGGACGCTAGGCCGACCAGACTGCGAGGGCCCTACTTGATGGATTCCTTCCTTCTCTGCGGTACATGCTTCTTGGGAGCGCCATCGCGCAAGGTATCGCCGCATCCGCGCTGCCGTTGGCTGCTCGAAAGCTTGGGGACTATCGTATGTAATGCCCCTTGGAAACCGGGAAGGCGAAGACGATGATTGGCGGGCAAGGGACAGCGGGCAACGCCGTTCGAGTCGGACACCGTGCGCACGCGACAAATGTTCCCGCAGGTTACAAGCGCACCGAGGTGGGCGTGATTCCAGAGGATTGGGAGGTTCGCACCCTCGGGGCATTGGGAGACTTCAAAAACGGGATCAACAAAGGTAAGCAAGACTTTGGACATGGGTTTCCATTCGTGAATCTCATGGATGTCTTCGGAGTTCCAAAGGTATCGACAGACTCCAGCTTTGGGCTTGTGAACTCATCGTTGGGGGAGCAGGAGGCCTACGCATTGCAGAGTGGCGATGTCCTTTTTGTTCGCTCTTCTGTGAAACCGGAAGGGGTAGGTTTAACGATCCTTATTCCTGAGGACTTACCCAACACGGTGTTCAGCGGGTTTTTGATCCGCTATAGAGACAATGGCGTGTTCGCACTCGAATTCAAGGAACATTGTTTCTGGGAAGCAAGCTTCCGAAATCGCTTGATCGCGAGCAGTACTGTCAGTGCCAACACAAACATAAACCAGGAAGCCCTCAAGTTTCTTCAGCTCGCGTTTCCTCCGAATAAGGCCGAACAACGCGCCATCGCCGAGGCGTTGTCGGATGTGGATGGGTTGCTCGCGGCGTTGGAGGCGCCGATCGCCAAGAAGCGGGCCATCAAGCAGGCCGCCGTGCAGCACCTCCTCACCGGCAAGACTCGCCTGTCGGGGTTCACCAAGGCGTGGGAAACGAAGCGGTTGGGGGATATCGGCCCCTTCTCGAAGGGTCGTGGGATAAAGCGCGAGGATGTATCTTTTGAGGGCCTGCCGTGTGTTCGCTATGGGGAGCTATACACGCGATACCAGAACTACATCTTGAGGGTAGCGTCGCGGATCCCCCCGAGTGTCGCTCTGACGGCACTACCGATCCAGACGGGCGATCTCTTATTCGCAGGATCAGGCGAAACAGCAGAGGAAATCGGCCGTTGCGCCGCATATCTTGGCAAAGAGAAAGCATACGCTGGCGGGGACATCGTCGTGTTGACACCGTCGGAACAGAACTCGATTTACCTCGGTCACTTGATGAATCATCCAATCGTGGTGACACAGAAGGCCCGCATGGGGCAGGGCGACGCAGTCGTTCATATCAGTGCCAGTAACTTGGCTCAGGTAGAGATCGAACTTCCACCTCTCACAGAACAGACCGCTATCGCCAATATCCTCTTCGACATGGACGCCGAGATTGCTGCACTGGAGCGCCGCCGGGACAAGGCATGCGCTGTCAACCAAAGCATGATGCAGCAGCTTCTCACCGGCCGGGTGCGCTTGATCGAGCCGGAAAGAATCGCAGATGCCTAAAATAGAGCAGGAAGTCCGTAACTGGCTTCACCAGCAGCAGGATTGGCTTCAGGAAGCGGTCGAGAAACTGCTCGCGTCGGGTAGCTTGGCGGATAGCGACATCGCGGCCATTGCCGAGCGCCTCAAGACCACAGCTGGGCAGCAGTTAACCACTCACGGCACGTTCAACGGACTAGGAGCTACTTCCGCATCCTCCACCGAGGTTCACCTCCTGGAAGTCGGCGACATCAGTGGCATTGAGAATCTATGTCCGCGCAGTCCCCTTACCTTTGGAACCGGAAATCTTGCGGTGATCTACGGTCCCAACGGTTCGGGGAAATCCGGTTACACCCGCATCCTCAAGCGAGCGTGTGGGAAGCCCCACGCGACGGAGATCAAGTCCAACGTATTCGCATCTCGGCCTGCGAAGCAGCAGTGCCGGATTCGGTATGGCTTGGCGGGAAGAGAACAGGCAGTTACATGGCAGGCAAGCGACGCTCCGATAGAAGACCTCAGAGCCGTTGACATATTTGACGCTGATGCTGCTGCCTTCTACATCAGCCAAGAGAAGGCAATCTCCTACACGCCACCGGCTGTCAGCTTGTTCAAGGCATTAGCAACTGTGTGCGACAGAGTCAAAACGAGGCTTCAATTCGAACAGAATCGTCTCGTCAGTGCGCTCCCCAATCTGCCGTCAGAATATACCACAACTGCCGCTGGTAAAGCGTATGCTGCGTTGAGCCACGATCTCAGCGAGCAAGAGATCCAGAGTTTGACAAAATGGGGGGAGGATAAAGACGAGGAACTCAGGAAATTGACAGAACGCCTAAGTGCGGACGACCCGGCGACGCTGGCGGAGTTGAAACGCAACAAAAAAAGACAACTCAAGCAACTCGGGATGCAGTTGAGAAACGCTGCGTTTGCCGTTAGCACGCAACAGGTGGAAGCCCTCCGGAGTGCGCGAAGGATAGCAAATCAGAAACGTAAGGTTGCCACCGAGGCCGCACATTTCAGCAGCGCCAAGCTAGACGGCATAGGGACCAAAACGTGGAAGGCACTATGGGAGGCAGCACGCGTTTATTCGCAAACGGCGTACCCTGGACGAGACTATCCCGTTACGGAGGAAGGTGCGCGGTGCGTGTTGTGTCATCAGGAATTGGCTCAAGAGGCACAGAGACGTTTGAGTGACTTTGAAGCATTTGTCCACGGTGCAGTGGAGACCGAAGCCAACGCGGCTGAAGAAGCCTACAACACAGCGCTGGCGAGACTGCCGACTCAATGGAAGGACGAGGACATTCGCACGTCGTCTGAGGCTGCGGGATTGACCGAAGAGGGTTGGACCGAGAAACTTGGAGCCTTTTGGGCCGAAGTGGGCAAGACCTGCAAAGATCGCGGTAACGACGAGACAGATGCAGAGGCTATTGCCATTGAACCACCTGATGAGCTGTTGTCCGAGATAGCGCAACGCGCCGAACGACTAGAGAGAGATGCACTGCAATATGATGAGGATGCGAAGAACTTTGATCGGGAAGAGGCACGCCAAGACAAGCTGAATCTGGAGGCTCAGCACTGGACAGCTCAGCAAGCTGCTGCAATCCGCCGTGAAATCATTCGTCTAAAAGATGTCAATGAGTATGAGAAATGGGAGCGATTGGCGAACTCACGGAATATATCCCTTGAGGCTGGACGTGTCGCCGAGAAGGTAATCACGCAGGCGTATGTGGATCGGTTCAACCAAGAACTCAAGATGTTGGGCGCGTCGCGAATAAAGGTCGAACTAATCAAAACCCAGACGAAAAAAGGGCAAGTACTTCATGGGCTTCGTCTGAAGGGTGTAGAACCGACGCCGGACAACGCCCTTGAAACGGTTCTGAGCGAAGGAGAGCGTCGCGTCGTTTCTCTGGCGGCGTTCTTGGCCGATGTGGCAGAGAAGCCCCACCCGGCACCATTCATTTTCGACGATCCGATTTCGTCGTTGGATCAAGACTTCGAGTGGCAGGTGGTGACTCGTCTTGCGCAACTGGCGCAGAGTCGTCAGGTCCTGGTGTTCACACACCGACTTACTCTTTATGGTGCGATGGAGGATGCCGCGAAGAAAGTTGGCAAAGATTGGAAGAGGAAACACCTACAGCAACGCTGCATTGAATCGTTTTCAGGGGCCGCAGGCCACCCGGCGGATGACGCTGTCTGGAATGTCAACACCAAGAAGGGCAACAACATCCTTTTGGCGCATCTTGACCAAGCCAAGATGGCCGGCAAGACGGACGGTGCCAATACCTACCGGATCCAAGTGCAGGAGATTTGCACTGATTTTCGAAAGCTTTTGGAGCGAACAGTCGAGGATGACCTCCTGAACCAAGTCGTACGCCGCCACCGAAGAAGCGTCACGACTGACAATAGACTTAAACCACTTGCAAGTATCACTCGTAAAGACTGTAAGTTTATCGATGATCTGATGACCAAGTATTCGAGCTACGAGCACAGTCAGTCGCAGGAAGCGCCGACCTCGCTGCCCGATGAACCGGAACTGCGCGCAGACTTGGAGTCGCTGAAGGCGTGGCGCGAAGATTTCAAGAGGCGCCCCACGGAGGGCGGTGTATGACCACCGTCGGCTACCACGAGATCCTCACACAAGGACTGGTAGTTGGGATGACCTCCGACATGGACGCCGAGATTGCCGTCCTGGAGCGACACCTGGACAAGACATGCGCTGTCAAGCAGGGCATGATGCAGCAACTCCTCACCGGCCGCGTGCATTTAGTCGGATTGGAGTAGCCATGGCGGTAACGTACTCGGATCAGGAGATCGCGTCCTTGAAACAGGAGCGCAAGCCTGCGCCTGCCGATTGGGGCAACCGGATTCGTCTAAGACCCAAGCGGGGACGCGATGAAGGGCAACTGGATCTGATCGGTGATGGAGGTAACGAGTTCCGCTTGATCTTCAGGCAGAACAAGATCAATCAGTTCGACTTCTCGATCATCCTGGCTGTTCGAGTTCCGCAGTCCAGCCAGATCTTCCGCCTTCGCCGCTACAACGGCAAGAGCCACGAACACACCAACCATATGGAAGACGTCACATTCTATGATTTTCACATTCACTTTGCGACGCAGCGATATCAGGAACGCGGAGCAAGGGAGGACGCTCACGCCGAGTCGACCGACCGTTACGGCGACTTCCAAGGCGCTCTTCGCTGTCTGATCAAAGACGCGAATCTCGAAGTCCCGTCTGAACTTCAGGGCAACCTTTTCGAGGAGTGGTAAGCGATGTCCATCGAGACCATAGAGCGAGACTTTCATGAGAAGGTTTCGGCGAAGGTTCGGCTGGCAGCCGAGGGCATGGAACGCTTCCGCGTGTTCACCCCTTTCCTTTTCGAGGACGGCGACCACTTGGCCATTGTCCTGAAGAAGGAGGGAGCGCGATGGATGCTGTCCGATGAGGCGCACACGTACATGCACCTGACCTATGACATTGATGAGAGGGATCTTCATGGCGGCACGCGCCAGAAGATCATCTCCAACGCACTGTCCACGTTCCAGATCGAGGACCGCGATGGAGAGTTGGTGCTGGATGTGCCGGATGAGCGTTACGGAGACGCCCTGTATTCCTTCATACAGGGGCTTCTCAAGATCTCCGACGTGTCGTACCTGTCACGGGAACGGGTTCGGTCCACGTTCATTGAGGATTTTCAGGCGCTGCTGAGTGAGGCTGTCCCCGAAGACCGCAGAAGTTTCGACTGGAGCGATCCCGAACATGACCCCCAAGGGATGTACGCCGTGGACTGCCGAATCAACGGCATGCCGCGACCGCTTTTCGTTCACGCCCTTGCGAGTGACGACCAGACCCGAGATGCCACGATTGCGCTGCTCCAGTTCGAGAAGTGGGGGATTTGGTTCCGTTCTCTGGCCATTTTCCAGGATCAGGAGTCGATCAATCGCAAGGTATTGGCTCGCTTCAGCGACGTCTGCGAGAAGCAGTTCTCCAGCCTATTGCCAAACCGCGAAAGGATCACGCGCTTTCTGCATGAAAGCATCTCGGGATGAACCATAAGAGCGGTGTACTTGCCGAGATTGCTGCACTGGAGCGCCGTGCCAAGACCCGCGGCATCAAGCAGGGTATGATGCAACAGCTCCTCACAAGCCGGGTGCGGCTGATCAAACCTGAAACATTGCAGAATGGAAAGGAAACGGCATGGATACATTCGACAGCACCAAGGCGTCGTTGAGCGATCTGCTCAGAGGGATCAACGAGGGCACAATTCAGTTGCCGGACTTCCAGCGCGGCTGGGTGTGGGATGATGACCATATTCGTGACCTGCTGGTCAGTATCGCGCGTTCATTTCCCATCGGTGCGGTAATGCTATTGGAAGCTGGCGGTGAGGTGCGTTTCGAGACCCGGCCCGTGGAAGGGTTGGAAGGCAAGTTGCCAAAGGATCTGCAGCCGGAGAAGCTGATTCTGGATGGGCAGCAGCGTCTCACAACGCTAACCCAGGCGCTCTCTCTGAAGGAACCTGTGCACACCCGCACCGCCAATGGCAAGGAGATCAAACGCCACTACTACTTTGATATCGACAAGGCCCTGAATTCCCCATCTGGACTGGACGAGGCCGTGGTGACGGTTGATGAGAACAAGCAATTGCGCAGCAACTTCGGTCGAAATGTGGATCTCGATTTGTCCACAACGGAGATGGAATGTCAACAGCTCCACTTTCCCTGCGACCAGATCATGAATTCAGATCAATGGGAAAGTGAACTGCACAAGGTTGCGCGGGAGCATTGGGATATCTACATGCAGTTTCGCGAGCAGGTACTGACCCCGTTCCGAGACTATCAGATTCCCGTCATCTTCCTGAAAAAGGATACCTCCAAAGAAGCGGTCTGCCTTGTATTCGAAAAAGTCAACACTGGCGGGGTACAGCTCTCAGTGTTTGAACTGGTCACTGCCAGTTATGCCGCTGACGGCTACAACCTGCGCGATGATTGGTTTGGCTCGAAGGTTCGTGACGTCGAATCGCGCAAGGAGCGGCTGGAGCAAGAGGCACTGCTCCAGGGTATTGAGGCGACGGAGTTTCTTCAGGCGATCAGCCTGTTGCATACGCACCAACTGAGGAAATCGGATCTGGCGGCGGGCAATACCGGCAAACAGGTAAGCCCTGTAAGCGCGAAGCGTGCCGATGTGTTGAAATTGCCGCTAGACGCGTGGCGGGACTGGGCGGAGAAGCTGGAGGCAGGCTTCCGCCAAGCCGGACGTTTTTTGCGCAAGGAATGCTTTTATAACCGGCGTGAACTGCCTTATAGCACCCAGTTGGTGCCGTTGGCGGCGATATTAACTCGCCTGGGTGATCGTTGGCTGGAGCCGCGCATCTACGACAAGGTGGCGCGCTGGTTCTGGTCCGGCGTCCTGGGCGAGCTGTACAGCGGTGCGGTGGAAACCCGCATGGCGAACGATTACGACGAGGTGTTGCGTTGGGTTGAGGATGACGAAGCGCTGCCTCGCACCGTGCGCGATGCCAATTTCCAGCCGGATCGCTTTGATACCCTGCGCACACGTTTGAGTGCAGCGTACAAGGCCATCAACGTGCTGGTGCTGCGAAAAGGCTCGATGGACTGGTTCTGGAAAGCTGGTATCAAGGAATTGGATGCTGCTGAGGTCGCCCTGGATATTCATCACATCTTTCCCCGAGCCTGGTGCGAGAAGCAGGGCATTGGGAAGGACGTGTACGACAGCATACTCAACAAGACAACTATCTCCTACAAGGCCAATCGCAAAATAGGAAGCGAAGCACCCTCCCGCTACCTGCAGATACTCCAGCAGGAGAAACAGTTATCGCTGAGTAAAAGCGAGATGGACGAGTTGCTGGCCAGCCACGCGCTTTCACCCGATCTGCTTCGGCGGGATGACTTCAATCCATTCATTGAAGACCGTCGCATGCGCTTGAGCACTCTGGTTGAGAGGGCAATGGGGAAACCGGTCATCCAGGGTCCAGAGTCCAGAGACCATGAAAATGGATAGTCGCAAAGCACTGCCGGGAGTCACGACAGGACTCAAGTCGGCCATACCAAGTGGGGGCGGAGATTGCGGCATAGTCATTGGGACTGGTCTTGCGAATGTCGCCGTGTAGGGAGTAGCGGGCGGCTACGAGCTATTCGACCCGAACGAGGAGCTTCGAGCAGCGGCTTAGACGACTGTTGGCTGACGAGTTGTTGGAAATGACTGTCCCCGGCAAATCGAGGAGTCCACTGCAGAAGTACCGTCTGACGGACAGGGGAAAGGCTGCTCTGGCCAGTCAAAAACCGGGGAGCAGAGACACATGAGCACCGTCGGCGAACGGGAAATCCGCACGCAGCGGCGGGTGATTGCCTTCTTCCGGGACGCACTCGGCTACGCCTATCTCGGCAACTGGCAGGACCGTGCCGGCAACCGCAATGTCGAGAGGAGGCTACTCACCGGCTGGCTGACACGCCAGCGTCACGGCGACAAGATCATCGCTAAGGTCTTGTTCCAGCTGGACAAGGCGGCGGCGCTCGGCGACAGCAAGACGCTCTACGACGTCAACCGCGAGGTCTACGGCCTGCTCCGCTACGGCGTGAAGGTCCAACCCGCAGCGGGCGAGCAGACCATTACGGTCTGGCTGATCGACTGGAAGAACCCAGCGAACAACGACTTCGCCATCGCCGAGGAGGTAACGGTCGCCGGGGAGAACACCAAGCGGCCCGACCTCGTGCTCTACGTCAACGGCATTGCCCTGGGGGTGCTGGAGCTGAAGCGCTCGACGGTCTCGGTGACCGAGGGCATCCGACAGAACCTCGACAGCCAGAAAAAGGAGTTCATCCGGTCGTTCTTTGCCACCGTGCAGGTCGTAATGGCGGGAAACGACACCGAGGGGCTGCGCTATGGTGTGATCGAGACGGCGGAGAAGTACTGGCTGCGCTGGAAGGAAGCCGAGGCCCACCCGGCCGCCGGCGACAATCCGCTGCTCCGGGAACTGAGCCAGCTCTGCCGCAAGGAGCGGCTGCTTGAGATCATCCACGATTTCGTCGTCTTCGACGCGGGCGTCAAGAAGATCTGCCGCCACAACCAGTACTTCGGCGTGCATGCGGCCCAAGAACACGTGAAACGCCATGAAGGCGGCATCATCTGGCACACCCAGGGGAGCGGCAAGAGCCTGACCATGGTCTGGCTGGCGAAATGGATCCGTGAGCACGTGACCGGAGGGCGGGTGCTGATCATCACCGACCGCACCGAGCTGGATGAGCAGATCGAGGCGGTCTTCAAGGATGTCAGCGAGGAGATTCGCCGCACGAAAAGCGGCGCCGACTTGGTGCGCGTGCTCAACGCCGGCGGCGAGTGGCTGATCTGTTCGCTGATCCACAAGTTCGGCGCGGCGGAGGAAGGCGACATCGACGCGTTCGTCGAGGACATTCGGAGCCATCTGCCCAGGGGCTTCCACGCCAGGGGTGAGATCTTCGTCTTCGTGGACGAGTGTCACCGCACCCAGTCCGGGACGCTCCACGAGGCGATGAAGACGTTGCTGCCGGAGGCCGTGCTGATCGGCTTCACCGGAACGCCGCTGCTTAAGGACGACAAGCGGCGGAGCATCGAGACCTTCGGGCCGTACATCCATGCCTACAAGTACGACGAAGCGGTGAGCGATGGCGTGGTGCTGGACCTGCGTTACGAGGCGCGCGACATCGACCAGAACATCACATCGCAGGCCAGGATTGATCAATGGTTCGAGCTCAAAACCCGAGGACTGACCGACGTGGCGAGGGCCCAGCTCAAGCAGCGCTGGGGCACGATGCGGAGAGTCCTGAGTGCACGGGACCGGCTGGAGAAGATCGTCGCCGATATCCTGCTCGACATGGAGACGCGCGACCGCCTCAAGAGCGGGCGTGGCAACGCCATGCTCGTCTCCGGAAGCATCTACTCGGCCTGCCGCTTCTTCGAGATGTTTCGGCAGACCGATTTGGCGGGCAAGTGTGCCATCGTCACTTCCTACAAGCCGGCTCCGGCGGACATCAGGGGCGAGGAGACCGGCGAGGGGCTCACCGAGAAGCTGCTCCAGTACGACACCTACCGGAAGATGCTTGCGGCGCACTTCAACGAGCCCGAAGCCGCCGCGATGAAAAAAGTCGAGCGGTTCGAGCAGGAAGTGAAGAAGCGCTTCGTCTACGAGCCCGGGCAGATGAAGCTTCTGATCGTCGTGGACAAGCTGCTGACCGGCTTCGATGCCCCGCCGGCGACCTATCTCTACGTTGACAAGCATATGCAGAACCACGGGCTGTTCCAGGCGATCTGCCGGGTCAACCGTCTCGACGGCGAAGACAAGGAATACGGCTACATCATCGACTACAAGGACCTGTTCCGATCATTGGAGCAGTCGATTCAGGACTACACCGGAGAAGCTTTCGGGGGCTACGACGAGGCCGACGTGAGGGGGTTGCTCAAAGATCGACTCCAGCAGGGCCGGGAGCGGCTGGAGGAGGCACGCGAGGCGGTCAAGGCGCTGTGCGAGCCGGTCGAGCCGACACGCGACACCGCGGCCTACCTGCGCTTCTTCTGCGCCGCCGAGAGCGGCAACGCGGAGCAGCTCAAGGACAACGAGCCAAAGCGCGTAGCTCTCTACAAGCGGACCGCAGCGTTCCTGCGGGCCTACGCCAACCTGGCCAACGAGATGGTTGAGGCCGGCTACTCCGACGTCGAGGCGCAGGAGATCAAGGCCGAGGTGGACCACTGCGAGAAGGTCCGCCAGGAGATCAAGCTTGCCAGTGGCGACTACATCGACATGAAGATGTATGAGCCCGCCATGCGGCACCTGCTCGACACGTACATCCGGGCCGAGGAGAGCGAGAAGCTTTTAGCGTTCGACGATCTGACCCTCGTACAGCTGATTGTCAAGCGCGGGGAAAAGGCGTTCGATGCGCTGCCCGAGGGCATCCGAAACGATCCCGAGGCGGTGGCCGAGACGATCGAAAATAATGTCCGGCGGCTCATCATCGACGAGACGGCGGTCAACCCCAGGTACTACGGGAAGATGTCGGAACTGCTGGACGCCCTGATCCTCCAGCGCAAGCAGGAGGCGGTTGACTATAAGGCATACTTGGCGAGAATCCTCGAGTTGGCCAGGAAAGTCAGCAGCCCGGAAACCCAGGCGTCTTATCCTTCGAGCATCAACAGCGTCGCGCTGAGGTCGTTTTTCGATAACTTGCAGGGCGCGGCGGTTTCTCTAGAGGGACTACCGGTGCGCTACAGCGCCGAGCCGGCGGTGGATGTCCGGGAGGCGAAAGCGCTTGCCCTGGACCGCGCCATCCGCCGTGTGAAGAAGGCGGACTGGCGGGGAAACAAATTCAAGGAACGCGAGGTCCGCAACGCCATCAAGTCAGAACTCGGCGGCGACGTAGGCCTTGTGAAGACCATGTTCGAGATCGCGAAGGCACAGAGTGACTACTAAAGCAAGAGGTCACCGCATAGACGTACGAGGAACACCGGTGGAGGTCGTTCGCAAGGACATCAAGAACCTGCATGTAGGTGTGTACCCACCGAGTGGTCGGGTGCGGGTAGCAGCTCCGCTCCGTCTTGATGACGATGCAGTGCGGGTGGCTATCATTTCGCGCTTGGGATGGATTCGCCGGCAACAGGCGGAATTCGAGCAGCAGGATCGCCAGTCCCGGCGGGAGTTCGTGACCGGCGAAAGTCACTACTTCGAGGGCCGGCGTTACCGGATCGACGTAACCGAGCGGGACGGCCCACCAACGGTTCGTCTGCTCAACAACACCACGATGGCGTTAAGCATTCGCCCAGGTGCCGACCGGGACAAGCGGGAGGCGGTACTTCATCAATGGTATCGCCGTCAGCTCCGCGGCCGGTTGCCGGCGCTTCTCGCCAAATGGGAACCGAAGGTCGGTGCGCGGGTCGCCGAGGTTCGCATCAGGAAGATGAAAACCCGTTGGGGGAGCTGCAACAAGGACGCCCGTCGCATCTGGCTGAATCTTGAACTGGTCAAGAAACAGGCGTCCTGCCTCGAGTACATCCTAGTTCACGAGATCGTGCACTTGATTGAGCGCCATCACAATGAGCGGTTTTGGGATCTGATGGACAGGCTGATGCCGCAGTGGCGCTTGCACAGGGACCGGCTCAACCGTGCGCCGCTCGCTCACGAAGACTGGCAATACTAATCGCAGCCGCTAGACCTCGGGGAAAAGCGCACGGCCCGGCGAAAGTGTATCGTGGAGCCGAAATTCAAGATTAGTGATCAGGAGACGGCGAAGCTCGACACCCTCGTCGCGAAGGTGAACGAGGCCATCTAACACTTCAAAGAGCTGAGTGTCGGCCTTGTCTCGGCGGCAGTTACCGCTTACAACCCCACCGGCGTCGAATGTCTGTAGGAGATACCGGCACATTGGCATGCAGTGATCAGAAGACGGCGAAGCTCGACACTCTCGTTGCGAAGGTGAACGAGGCCATCGAACACTTCAAAGAGCTGAGTGTCGCCCTTGTCTCGGCGGCAGTTACCGGCAGGATAGATGTGCGAGAGGAGGCGGCGTGAACCGGGTTGGCGTCGAGCCTGAGCTGCTGCGCTGGGCGCGCGAGCGGTCCGGCCGAGGGGCCTATGACCTTCAGAAGCGGTTCCCGCAGCCCGAAGCGTGGGAGCGGGGCTCCGTGTTGCCGACGTTCAAGCAGCTGGAAGCCTTTGCCCGGGCCACGTACGCGCCCATCGGCTATCTGTTCCTGCGGGAGCCGCCCGTCGAGATACGGCGCATCCGACGAAGACGTCGCTTCGACGCTTGGCGACACCACCCTCGACCGCGTTCACACTGCCATGCTGCTCCAGTCCGGCGGCCACGCCTATGCGTTGCGGGCGCTGATCGGCACCGAGCAGGATCGCGGGCCCGAGTTTCTGCGGCTTGCAAATGCGCTGTCGGCCCTCTATCCTCTAGGGTCCAACGAGAAACGCCTGCTCGATGCCATGCTGTTGGTGGTGCCGAAGTAGCCGGATAGCAGACTTTACGTCGGGCGTTATACAACTGAAGCGCCATGAACTATGGAGTGAGACATGACCACCAATCCAGAACTGCTCAAGTGCATCACCGCGCGCCCGGATGTCTTTGGCGGCAAGCCCATCATTCGCGACATGCGAATTTCAGTGGAACTCATCCTGAGCCTGCTGACACAGGGCGTAACGACGGAGGCCATTTTGGAGGATTACCCCGAACTGGAACCGGACGACATTCGCGCCTGTACCGCCTACGCGCACGCGGTCATCGCCAAGGATACCCTGTCCGCTGTACCTGCCTGCGCCGATGCTCCAGGCTCGGCAGGCAGGTCGGTAGCGGAGTCGTGAAATGTCTCGTCGATCGGTGTGCCGGCCGCCGTCTGGCGGAATGGCTGCACGGCCAGGGGCATGACGGCCGAGGTACTCGATCGGCAACGGCAGGCCTCGGAAATACAAGCGGTTGTCACTATCCGCGGCGAACGGGTCCGCATCTCCCAGCCGTCGTCTTCGAGGCTGCGGGCGCCGATTGGCGCGGAGCAAGATCACGGTCCCGGTCTTCTGCGGCCTTGCCAAGGCGCTGTCGGCCCTATCCTCAGGGCTGCAACGAGAAACGCCTGCTCGACGCTATGTTGTTAGCGGTGCCGAGATGAAGAAAAGGAGACACTGTCATGGACAGTATCACACTCAGGAACTTCCGCTGCTTCCGCGAAAAAAAGACCGCCCGTTTAGCACCGCTGACGCTGCTCGTAGGTGAGAACAGCGCGGGCAAGACTTCCTTCATGGCCATGATCCGTGCACTCTGGGATATGGTCTATCGAGGGGGATCTCCTGATTTCAAGGAAGATCCCTATGACCTCGGCAGCTTTGACGAGATAGCACACTACCGAGGAGGACGGGCCGGTCGAGCAACTACTCTCGAGGCGGGATTTGAGTTCACCCGTACAGCCAGAGCCAGAAAAGGTTCGGGCATCGTGGGTGGACCGCTTCGTTTTGAAGTAACTTTAGGAAAAAAAGGAACCATCCCAGTGCCAGTGCGAAGACGCTTTTCTCAAAAGGATGCGTGGGTGGAGCTTTCGCAAACGGAGATTCGCTTCAGGACAAAACGGGGCACTTGGAAACGTCGGCGTACTACAGACTTCATCAGTGTGCCGGGTATGGAACTTCCTTTTGTTTTTTTTCTAAGGCATTTTTTAGCAATAGAGAGGTCCGAAAAAAATCAATGGACCGAAGTATCAGGCTCGGATCAGCCTACGCAAGCGGACTTTAAACAAATCGACAAAATTTTATCACTTAGTGTATGGGAACCCTATAGCCCTTACGGAGATAGACTGTATGCCAGCGCGCCGGTCCGCTCCAAACCGCGTCGCACGTACGACCCTGCACGCCCGACAAGGGATCCCGAGGGCGATTACATCCCCATGTATTTGTCCAATTTGTATTTCCAGAATAAAGAGCAATGGGAAACCCTCAAGGACGCGCTCGAAAAGTTCGGTCAAGACGCCGGTCTTTTTGATGAAATCTCGGTCAAGCCTTTAGGAAAGAAAGAGACAGAGCCTTTTCAGGTGCAGATCAGAAAATTCGGGAAAAGAGTTAAGGGGCCGCAGCGAAACTTGATTGACGTAGGCTATGGGGTAAGCCAGGTTCTCCCCGTCATCACCGAGTTACTGCGCGACGACGCCCTGCCCATGTTTCTGCTCCAGCAACCGGAGGTACATCTCCATCCCAGCGCTCAGGCGGCTCTCGGCAGCTTGTTCTGCCAAGTCGCCACGCCGGATCGGCAATTGATAGTCGAGACGCACAGCGATCACCTGCTCGACCGGGTGCGGATGGACATTCGCGACGGCACAACGCGGTTGAAACCCGATGACGTGTCTATCCTGTTCTTTGAGCGTAAGGATTTGGACGTTCGAATTCACTCGATCCGACTGGATGAAGAAGGGAACGTCCTGGGCGTGCCGGAGGGCTATCGAAGGTTCTTCCTGGAAGAAACGGCGAGGTCTCTATGGAAGAGACAGTCTATAGGGACCTGAAGAATGTGCGCAATTATTGACGCAAACGTCGCCCATGAGGTATTCGGTTCTAATCTACCGCCGGCAGGAGAGGAGTTCTTTGCTTGGCTCAACAAAGGAAGTGGACGGCTGGTGGTCGGAGGCAGGCTGCTTGAGGAACTCGAAACAGGTTCGAGAGACTTCAGAAAATGGGCAACTGAGGTCGCTCTTGCTGGAAAGATGAGTATCGTGAATAAAAGTGAAGTCGATGCCAAGACAGAGCAGATCCGGAATGAAGGATCATGCACATCGGATGATCCACATGTCATTGCCTTGGCTCAAGTCAGCCGTGCCCGTCTCTTGTACTCTAACGATAGGAACTTGCAGAAGGATTTCGGGAACAAGAAGTTGATCGATTATCCGCGAGGAAAAGTTTATTCAACACACGAGAACAAGAATTTCATGCCCGCCCACAAGAGACTGCTTGGGAGGAAAGATCTGTGCCGCGCCAAATAGCTGCGGCAAGATCCGCGAACAACAGCGTAAAAGCAGCGACTGGCTGTGCCGAGGTGACCTATGGCTGATCCCATTCTACGCCGGTTGATATTGCGTCGTTTTCGCAGTTTTCCATCGGAGCAGGTGGAATTCGACAACCCGACCTTTCTCGTCGGTCAAAACGGTTCCGGAAAGAGCAACCTCGCCGATGCCTTTGCGTTCCTTGCAGAAGCAATGGCCACCCCCCTGCAAGCGGTTATTGAGCATCGCGGAGGATTGGCCACAGTTGGCCATCGAGGCTCGGCAAGGGGCCGGCCGTCAAACCTGGGCTTGGCGGTGGTGTTGAACAATCCGGATGACCATACGACCCAGGCTCGATACGCCTTTGAGCTACGCGCCCTCAGAGGCTACGGCTTTGAGGTCGTGCGCGAGCAATGCGTCGTGCAAAGGGCTGACGGATCGAAGGATTGGTTCGATCGCTCTACGTCCCCCAAACATTCTCCCATAAGTTGGGCAAGTACCGCGAATTCCCTGAAACCGGTCATGGAACCGGGCGCCTTGGCGCTTCCGCTGGTCGGGGGCGATACACGCTTTCAGGCGGTTGCCCGATTCCTGTCGGAGATGCGAGTGTATCGGATCGAGCCCGTTGTGCTTCGAGAGATGCAGGAGCCAGACAGCGGCGTGCGCCTGCGATCCGACGGCAGCAACGCCGCCAGTGTGTTGCGCGAACTCCAGCGGAAATCCCCGGAAGACTGGAAGCGAATCCTCGATCTTCTTGGGAGCATTGTCCCCGGGACCGTCGGTGTCCGGCCCAAGAGGCACGGCAAAAAGCTGACGCTGGAATTCACCCAGGATTGGGCGAGGTCGGAACGAGTGAAATTCGAGGCATACAACATGTCCGATGGCACGCTCCGGGCCCTCGGGCTGCTCGCGGCGGTCTTCCAACGCCCGGCGCCCTCGCTCTTGGTAATTGAAGAGCCGGAAGCTACGATACATCCGGGCGCTCTCGGCTCGGTCCTCGACCTGTTGCGACACGCGGGCCGCTTTATGCAGGTGATCGTGACGACGCACAGCCCGGATGTTCTCGACGCCACGTGGATTGAAGCTGAGCACCTGCGGATGGCAAGTTGGGAAAAAGGCGCGACCCAAGTCGCCCCAGTCTCCGAGGCGACTCGCAGTGTTCTCAAAGAGCATCTGATGGGCGCAGGCGAACTGCTGCGCTCCAATGCGTTGACGGTGACTGAACTGTTCGATCAGGACCCGCATCAGATCAAGTTGTTCGAGGACAATCTCGCGTGGTGATCCAGCCGATCGTGGAAGGCCATGGAGACGTGGCGGCGCTCCCGGTACTGTTGCGCCGCCTTGTCGAAGAAGCTCAAATCTGGAGCGTCGGCATCGGGCGACCGATCCGAAGATTGCGCCATCAGCTTGTGCAAAAAGCTGAGGTCGAGCGAGCAGTAAGACTGGCGCTGCTGCAACCGGACTGTGGCGCCATTCTCATTCTGTTCGACGGAAACTCCGACTGCCCCGCCGAGTTGGGGCCGATTGTGCAAGCCTGGGCGACAGCCGCTTCCGACGGCGTGCCTTGTGGAGTCGTCATCGCACACCGGGAGTACGAGGCCTGGTTTCTGGCCGCAATCGAGTCGTTGCGCGGGCATGGTGTCAGGGAGGACGCGGAACTTCATCCGGACCCAGAAGGTCCTCGTGGCGCAAAAGAGCAACTGGAAGCGCGAATGCATGTTGGCACAAGCTATCTGGAGCGCACGGACCAACCGGCATTCAGCGCGATGTTCTCATTGTCGGATGCATACCGCCGGTCCGGATCGTTTCGCAAGCTCGCCCGTTCATTCGGGCTTTTGGTACGTTCCATGGGGCAGGACATCGGTGCGTGGCCTCCCACTGCCTGGACCGGGGGTGTTTGAGCGCGACGCCTCGAATGGCCCCTCTGCAAGGCATCAAGAGATGACGAAAGAGGTAGGAACTGAAAAATGACCCTCGATCCCTGGTACAGAGTTGTGACACTCCGCAAGGAAGTCCGCGAAGGCCGTTCGTTCAGTCCGGACGAGTTCGCCATCGCCCTCGAGCAGGTGCTTGCCAAGACCGCGCCCGAGGACTACAGCGACCCCGCCCAGTTCTTTTCGCGCACCTGCTTCACCCGCGCGTTGAAGGAGCATGCCGGGATGGTCCTCCGGCGACTTGACGGCAAGACCGGGAACACAGCGCCGGTCTTTACGCTGATCACCCAGTTCGGCGGCGGCAAGACGCACACCCTCACGGCGCTCTACCACCTCGCCAACGCTGGCGCGGACGCTACGAAGCTCCCCGGCGTGGCGGATCTCCTCGGCGAGGCTGGGATAGCGGAAGCTCCCGCCGCTCGAGTCGGCGTATTCGTAGGCAACGCCTGGGACCCGAAGGAGGGCCGGGAGACGCCCTGGATCGATCTCGCTCGCCAACTGGCGGGCGATCAGGGTGTCGCCGCGCTTGGTGCTGCCGCGCGGACCACCCCGCCGGGAACCGAGGCGCTGGCCAGGGTATTCGGTGCCGCAGACGCGCCCGTGCTGCTGCTGTTCGATGAAGTCCTGAACTTCGTCAACCGCCATTGAGGCATGGCCGAAAGCTTCCACGCCTTCATTCAAAATCTGACGGTCGCCGTCACCGGCACCACGCAGGCCGCGGCAGTCATCAGCCTGCCGCGCAGCCAAGTCGAAATGACTCAAGATCATCGACTTGGGGGCCGGCCACGCCAGCGCGAGCGAAACGCTCTGCGGCCGGATCGTCGCTGCATTGAAATCCGAGGCTCTGCTGAACGAAAACGTAGGCGCCGGTTACATCGACCGGCACTGGCCACCCGCGTTCGAAGGCACCGGGGCCTGGCCGCTCACGAGTCTGCGACAGAGCTTCCTCGACGGCTCGCTCACACGGTTGATCGATCCCGACGCGATCCTTCGGCGGCAGATCATCGAGTTTGTGTCAAAGGGAGAGTTCGGCTTTGCGTCCGGCGTCAAGAACGACGGTAGCTACGGTCGGCTGTGGTATGCGGAGCCGATCCGCCCGGAAGAGGTCGCGTTCGAATCGGGTCTCTTCCTGCTGACGAAGGCCAGGGTCGAAGAACTCAAAACAAGGCCCGGAGATCCGCCATCGCCACATCCGGGACCCACGCCAGACCCAGGTCCGGAACCCGAACCAGAGCCTGAACCAAGCCCCGGTCCAGAGCCAACGCCCGGCGCTCCGAAAACAACGCTTCGTCTTGCCGGCACCGTGCCTCCCGAAGTCTGGAACCGGCTTGGAACCAAAATCCTGCCCAAGCTGCGGTCCGGGGACGACCTTACCGTGGGCATCGATTTCTCAGTGAGTGTCGGCTCGCAGCTTGCACAGAACATGGAGGCCGAACTGCAGCAGATTCTGGACGACCTCGGGTTGGGCGACCGAGTCCGTGTCGAGAGATCCGAGGGTAAAGGGCCCAGCCAATGACCAATGAGGAGACTGCAGGATTCTTCACTGAGACATGGGCCTTCGTCCAGGGCAAACTTGAAAACCATCGTACCCCACCGGCGTCGAATGTCTGTAGGAGATACCGGCACATTGGCATGCAGTGATCAGGAGACGGCGAAGATCGACGCTCTGGTTACGAAGGTCCGCGAGGCCATCGAACACTTCAAAGAGCTTCTTGTCGCCCTTGTCTCGGCGGCAGTTACCGGCAGGATAGATGTGCGAGAGGAGGCAGCGTGAACCGGGTTGGCGTCGAGCCTGAGTTGCTGCGCTGGGCGCGCGAGCGGTCCGGCCGAGGGGCCGATGACCTTCAGAAGCGGTTCCCGCAGCTCGAAGCGTGGGAGCGGGGCTCCGTGTTGCCGACGTTCAAGCAGCTGGAAGCCTTTGCCCGGGCCACGTACGCGCCCATCGGCTATCTGTTCCTGCGGGAGCCGCCCGTCGAGGCGCTCCCGGTAACGGACTTCCGCACAGTGGGAGGCGTGGAGGTGAGCCGCCCTTCCCCTGATCTCTTGGATACTCTGTACCTCTGTCAGCAGCGCCAGGACTGGTACCGGGACGAAGCCCGCACGGCGGGTGAACTGCCGTTGGAGTTCGTGGGCAGCCTGGACATGTCCGTCGATGCGGCGTTGGCGGGTGTACGTCTGCGGGACGCCCTTGGGTTCGACGTGGAACAGCGGCGTCAGTCGCCGACTTGGGCCGAAGCGCTCCGGCAATTCATCGAGCAGGCAGAGGCCCTGGGCATCCTGGTGATGGTGAGCGGGATGGTCGGCGGCAATACCCACCGGCGCCTCGACCCGGAGGAGTTCCGCGGCTTCGTCCTGTCGGACCCGCTGGCCCCCTTGATCTTCATCAACGGGGCCGATACGAAGGCGGCGCAGATGTTCACGCTGGCCCACGAGATCGCCCATCTCTGGCTCGGCGAGTCCGGGATCTCGAACACCCAGGCGGTCACCACTCCCGACCACGCCACCGAACGCTGGTGCAACCAGGTTGCGGCGGAGCTTCTGGCTCCGGCCGAGCGGGTTCGCGACGCGTTCGACCCCGATACGGACTTGAGCACGGAGACAACCCGCCTTGCCCGCCAGTTCAAGGTCAGCACGCTGGTCGTCCTGCGGCGCATCCACGACGTGGGTGGGCTGAGCCGTGATGCGTTCCGGTCCGGCTACCGGGAGGAGATCACACGTCTGCAAGACCTGCAAGGGAGCCGTGGCGGTGGCGACGCAATCAGGAACGTGGGGCCGCGCGTCAGCAAACGGCTGGCGAAGGCGCTCATCGTCAGCACCCTGGAGGGCCGCACGTCCTACACCGAGTCCTTCCGGTTGCTCGGCGTCAAGAAGCTATCGACGTTCGAGAGCGTCGCCGAGAGTTTGGGGGTGGGTATTTAGGTGGCCTACCTTCTGGACGCCAACGTGTTTATCAGGGGCGTCTTCGACTGAAACGAACAGGGCCCGCCGATCACGCCTCGTCTCCCGTCAGAATTTCCAGGTACTCGCGATAGGCATAGGCGCGACCGCGCCGCTTGCCCGTGATCTCGTGAAGCACGCCGAGGTTTTCCAGCAGTTCAATCGCCTTGCGCGCCGGCGGCGCCGTCAGGCCGAGCCGTTCGGAGGCCTTGGGAACGGTGACGACCGGACGGGACGGCAGGCGCTCGAGCAACTGGACTGCGGCAACGGTCGACCGGTCGTGGGCGATGATGCGGCCGCGGTCGTGCCCGACCAGGGCATGGAGGGCCCGGGCGACGCGAACGCCGTCGGCCGCGGCGTCGCGCACGCACTCGAGAAAGAACCTGAGCCAGCCTTCCCAGTCGCCGCCGTTGCGTACGGCCGCCAGCCGGTCGTAGTACGCCTGCCGGTCCCGCTTGAACGCCAGGCTGAGGTAGAGCAGCGGCTGCTCAAGCAGACCCCAGTGCTCCACGAGCAGCGCGATCAGCAGCCGGCCGATGCGGCCATTGCCGTCGAGGAAGGGGTGGATCGTTTCGAACTGCACGTGGGCAAGCCCGATTCGAACCAGCGGCGGGAGATCGCTCCGGTCGTGCAACCATCGCTCCAGCGCTCCGAGCGCGCCGGGAACCTCCTCGGGCGGCGGAGGCACGAAGCGGGCGTTGCCGGGTCTGCTGCCGCCAATCCAGTTCTGCGACCGGCGGACTTCACCGGGCAGCTTATTCTCGCCACGAACGCCGCGCATCAGGATGCGGTGGGCATCGCACAGCAGGCGGATGCTCAGCGGCAGACCCGTCGGGTCCGCAAGCTGTCCTCGGGCGTGTGCGAGAGCGTCCACGTAGTTGCAGACCTCCCGGACATCGTCCGGACGGTCGCTCTGCTCAGTGGCTTCGAAAGTGACAACGTCTCGGAGCGTGGCCTGCGTCCCTTCGATCTGCGAGGTGACGACCGCCTCCTTGCGAACGAATCCGTAGAGGAACCCGTCGGTACTCGGCACCATGGAGCCCGCCACGGCAAGGCGAGCCATTTCGGTCAGAGCGGCCGCGTGGAGCTCCGCTGTCGGGCCGTCCACGACCAGCGGCGGATCGACCGGTGGCAGCGGGTGGGGAACGAACGCCCGGACCTCCTCTCCGAGGGTGCGGGTGATGCGGTATTGACCGGTCTGGCGATTCACGGCTGGGAAGCGCTCCTTTCCTAAACGTGAATATAAAGAAACAGTCGTTTCTTTGTCAAGTGACTATGAACCGACTGTTTCTTTTCCGTATCGACGGATTACGGATGTGAGTGGTAAGTGAGGGTGGGAATAGCCCTTCGAGCGCCGGCAAATGGCTTCCAACTGGAAACTCAGTCGAACAAATCGGCGTGGGTTCCGGTTCGCACCAGGATGAGGACATCCTCCGCCAGCTCCCAGATCAACAGCCAGTCCGGTTCGATATGGCATTCCCAGAAAGCAGACCAATCACCCGACAAAAGACTTTGTTTTGGTGCAATAACTGGAAAGCCTGGTATTTACGCAGATTGTTCAGATGTCACGAGTGATTCGGGCCAGATGCCATCGCGGCCGTGGCGTTCCGGCTCTCTAGCTGCTTCGGCGTTTCTCCTCCCCAGGGGTCCGGGCCCTCTGTGGGACGGGGTCAGGTGCGGGTGCGGATGTGTGGGCGAATGGAAATTCGCGGTGTGGGGGCGGGTCCCGCGGTGGGCATAAGGCGGGGGGAGGAGTTTATTCTATTCGCGGCGCCAATCCTTTCCAGTGAGGCTGAGTCGTCACGGCCCGAGCCTCCCCGGCGTTTGAGGGGCGCCCTTCTTTTGTCACCTTTTCTTGGGCGGCAAGAAAAGGTGAGCATGAGTGACTTTCCTAACCGGAATCATTCATAAATTTGCTGAAAATTTCCATCATTTATGTAGAACAATCAGTGATCCAATTTGAGCTAAGAAACTTTGTTTGGGTGCAATAACTGGAGAGCCCAGTATTTACGCAGATTGTTCAGATGTCACGAGTGATTCGGGCCAGATGTCATCGCGGCCGTGGCGTTTCGGCTCTCCAGCTGCTTCGGCGTTTCTCCTCCCCGGGGGTTAGGGCCCTCTGTGGGACGGGGTCAGGTGCGGGGGCGGATGTGGGAGCGAATGGAAATTCGCGGCGTGGGGGCCGGTCCCGCGGTGGGCATCAGGCGGGGGGAGGAGTTCATTTCTTTCGCGGCGCCAGTCCTTTCCAGTGAGGCTGAGTCGCCACGGCCCGAGCCTCCCCGTGCCTCGGTACGCGCTTCGCGCTACTCGGCATGCTCGGAGAATACATCCAAAGGCGGCGTCTGGCCCGAGTAGGCCCGAAGGGCCGTATCGAGGGGCCCTTCTTTTGTCACCTTTTCTTGGGCGGCAAGAAAAGTAGAGCATGAGTGACTTTCGTAACCTTTCTTATGAATTATTCAGGCTCAACGACACGCCAGAGCTTATCGAGATCCTTGCCGCGTCTCCCGGTACGCTTGAGGTCCTTTTCGAATCGGTTCGTGGTGAGCAGGCGCATGGATCAACCATGCTCGGCTTTGAGCGCCTCCACGTCGGCGTATTCGGTGAGTCCCTCGCCCCCGCGGGCCTGGCGCAGCGCTTCGATGGTCTCGGCATTGGGAACCCGCACGGCGAAGGGCAGGCCGCGATGCAGGGTGACCTGCGTATAGAACAGGGTGATCGCCTCGGTTGCGGACAGCCCGAGCTCCGAGAAGACCTCTTCGGCTTGATACTTCAACGCTGGTTCAACCCGGGCACGGATCATTTCGGTCTTGGCCATAGCTGCCTCCTCTTCTTTGATGACTGACAATGTACCACAAACGGGGAACAAATACAACCTTTGTTTGAAGGCAGCCCCGTTGCCGGCGCCGGGAACGGCGACCCGGAGTGCAGGTCTATAGCTAAAGCGGGCGACGTGGAAATCTGTGGGAGAAATATGCTCGGTTGAAGATGTCAACCGTTCCGGAGATTTTTGAAGGCAAGCGGCTTGAAAATCCGGGTGCAGCAGGAAGGGGCCGATATCAAAAGATTCGAGTTCGGCGTTTCCCCGTATGCCTATTTACGTGATTCTACACTGTAGTCGTCCGACTCATATGCGAAAGGTATAAAGCCTTTTTCAACGAGATTGAAGTCTCCCCGTGCTCGTCAGAAACGACCTCCTACATGCGATTCCGGGACGAATGAGACACGCCATCTTGACCGCGTCAAATGTCCTTTTTTGGCCACTCCCGGCGAAGAGTCGATCTGTGGCTCCTTACAGGCATCATCAACCATATCGGTCCTGGATAATCTCAAGAGCCTTGGCGGTGAACTTGTCGGGGTCGCCCCAGTCATCCGAGGCGCCGCAGTTGGCGTGTATCATCCCGTTGAAGACCCCGAGAAAGTGGGATCCACCCCCGAATATCTCGGCTAGATCATTGACCTCGGATGCCACATGGAAACATGGCTGCTCAGTGTCAGGGTCATAGACAACAGCAACCATGAAGTAGGTGACCGATCCGGCCGATTCAATATCGCCAAGAAAGACGACAGGATGTCTGCCGACTTGGTGCTTGGACCGCGGCTTTGCATTCTTGATTAGCGGTACGTAGCTCATAGCGAAAATCCTCCCGTTGTCATTTCACGAACCCCTTGTGACGTCCGCGGCCGAGCGTCCGCGGCGTTGTGGACCGACACCACCCGCAAGATCTCACCGCGTTTCTCTTAGACGACGAAAGGGAGGCGCTCGACGCGAGGCCCGGCGGCGCCGCGAGGTCGTGGGCGTCTGACTACCGTGGCTGCAGAGCGAGCGGCAGCGGGTGGTGACCTCCGTTGGCCGGGCACGACGGCCTAGTGCTCCTCGACGACCAGGGCGTTGAACTTCTCCATGTCCCACTGCGCCCCCCACCCCGGCAGGTCGTTGGGGGCGATGTAGCCGTCCTCGACGAGCGGGGCGTTCGTCAACCCGTAGCGCTCGCCGTGCTCCCGCAGGGCTGCGCCCGAACCGCCGAAGAACTCGTAATACGTGGTGTTGTCGACGCAACAGCCCAGGGTCGCGTGCAGCAGACCGAACAGGCCGCCCATCCCGTTCAGCTCGATGCTCGTGCCGTGCATCTCCGCGAGGTGGGCCATTTTCAGTACGCTGGTCGTCCCGGCGCGGGCGTTGCCGCGTAGCAGGTCGGTGCCCCCTTGGATGAGCCACTGCGAGGCGATGCCGATATCGTTCATCAGCGTTTCGGTGGCCATGACCGGCATGGTGAGGGCGGCGCATAGCTCCTTGTATTGATTGAGCTTGAACTCGTGGAACGGCTCCTCCAGCCAGACGAAGTCGAGATCCTCCATCACCCTGCCCACCTCGACCGCCTCCCGAAGATCGTAGGAGCAGACCGGGTCGTTGATGAGGGCGTAGTCCGCGCCCACCCGCTCCCGCACGGCGTGAAAGATCGGGATATCCGCCTTGCCGCCCTTGTAGGTGTGGAACTTGTAGGCGCCGATGCCCATGGACCCGCCCCGCTCGATCTGGTCCAGGTAGCCCTCGAGCGGCATGTCCCCGCCGGTCAGGTAAACGGGCAGCCGCTCGCGCACGCGTCCCACGAGGGCGTGCACCGGCAGCCCGGCCGCCTTGCCGAGGATGTCCCACAGGCAGTTGTCGAAATCTCCATACCATCCCGGACGCTGATAGACCCAGCGCGTGCCCTTGTGCAGCTTCTGCCAGAGCGCCTCCCGGTGAAAGGCGTTCTCCCCCACCACCAGGCCGCGCAGGATCTCCACCTGCTCGGCAACGATGCCCGAGTCGGTGGTCATCAGGCTCTCGATCCCCTCGTCGGTCGTCACGCGAAGAAAGGAGGCGCTCGCCTTGCGCGCGCCCCGTGCTTTCCCCCGCGTGTGGGCGTACTGAATGCGGGGCAGGTTCGGGACCTCGATCAGCTTCCAGTGGCGAACCGGCTCATCCTCCGGCAGCATCGCGGTCAGCAGTTTCACGTCGGTAATCTTCATCGCTTTGTCGCTCCGTTCCCTACGGGAGACCCCTGTGTCGCAAGCGAACGATCATCCATGGAATGTAACCTGCAATCTCCCAGGTGATAACCCTTTTCTACATCCCTCGTTCTCGCTTACCCGGTGTGGACGCGGGCCTTGGATGGGCCGCTGCCGACCCGTCACGCCCGGATGTCTGTACGGACGGTGGGTGCGCGTCCGGCTGTGGGACGGGTACCGGGCAATTCCCGGGCATTCCGTGCTTCTGTCGTTGAGACGGGGGCGAGCCCTCGATCGAGAGACCGCGCGGGCGCTCCGCGATATGCTTCTACGACAGCCTTGACAGATACAGAGCCATACAGCATAATATCCGATATACACAGCATAATACAGAGATATACAGGAGATCCGTGCCATGGAGAAACTGGACGAGATCCGCGTGATTCTTTCGGAGGTGGAAGACCGGCTGGTCGACCGGCTGCTGGCCGCCCTGGAGGACCGGAGCTACTCGGACATCGCCACCATCGCAGCCATTACGGAGCGCGTTCGAGACCTGATCGATCAGCTGGAAGGGCGTGGAACCGGGTCGGGGGATGATCGGGCGGCGCACGCGCCGCCGACGTCCGGAGCGGGACCTGCGGCGGAGGAGCCGGCGGGCACGTCTCCTTCGAGCGAAGGGATGTATCCTCGGTTCGCGAGGCAGGGCGATCGTCTTGTGAAGATCGGATGGTCGAAGAAGGGGAAATCCGAATACAGGCATAAGGCAAGTCGAGCTGCTGTATTGGCCGTGGCTGCGGCGCTGCGCGAGCTCGACGAGATTGCGTTTTCGATGGCGGACGTTCTGCCCGTCGCCGGGCCCGACGGAGAGGAGATTCCATCCTATCAGGCCTACGTCGCCCTGGCATGGCTTCGTTCCTGGGGCGCCGTGAGAAGGGAAGGCCGAGGGGATTACGTACCGGTACACACCCGGTTGCAGCCTGCGTCGCTGACGGTACGCTGGAACGAACTGGCGGTTGACGCGGGGCGGGGCTGAATACGCGCGAAGTTGAATGGTTTCAAGTCGCAGGCACGAGCCGCGAGCGTATCCGCTCTGCTTGCTTCACGTGGCCGCGGACCGCAAGGAGCAAACAGGCAGCCGGGAAAGGCGAGACTCATGACAGACAGGAACCGTATCGAATGCCTCTTCCTTTCGCAGGAAGACCTCCTCCAGGCCGGATGCCTGGATCTGCGGCTGGCCATGGGCGCGGCGGAAAACGCCATGCTGGCCTTCCGAAACAACGAGATCCTCTTCCCGGAGAAAGTGGTCCAGATCTTCAACGACGACACCCAGGAACGCATTAACTGCCTGCCGGCAACGCTTTTGCCCGAGAAGGTCTGCGGCGTGAAATGGGTATCCGTATTCCCTGGAAATCCGGAGCGCCACGGCGTGCAGAACCTTTCCGCGGTCATCATCCTCTCGGAGATCGAGAGGGGCTTCCCCGTCGCTTTCATGGACGGAACGCTTTGCTCGAACGTGCGCGTGGGCGCGATGGGCGCCATTGCCGCGAAGCATTTCGCAAGGCAGGACTCCCGGAGCATCGCCTTCATCGGGGCGGGAGAGCAGGCCAGGATGCACTTCATCGCCCTGAAGACCGTGATTCCGGCCCTCGAGGAGTGCCGCGTTTCCGCCAAGTATGCCTACGAAGAGAAACAGTTCGTCGACGAGATGGGGCCCCTCTTTCCGGACGTGCGTTTTCTGGCCGCCGATACGAATGCGCAGCGGGCCGTGGAGGGCGCCGACATTCTGGTGACCGCCACAAGTGCGCAGGCGCCGCTCCTCAAGGCGGCGTGGATGAAGCCCGGGGCCTTCTACAGCCATATCGGCGGCTGGGAGGACGAGTATGACGTGGCCAAGCAATGCGACAAAATCGTGTGCGACGACTGGGAAACCGTGAAGCACAGAACGCAAACGCTGAGTCGCATGTACAAGGATGGCGAGCTGACCGACGAGGACATCTACGCCGATCTGGTTGAAGTCGTTGCGGGAGAAAAGGGGGGCCGGGAGACGGCGGAGGAACGGGCCTACTTCAATGCGGTGGGTCTGGCCTACGTCGACGTGGCGATCGCGCACGCGATGTACCAGCGGGCCCGGGAGGCAGGGAAGGGACGGAAGTCGACCATTCAGGAGACGATGATCTTCCAGCACGAGAAACTGGCGGACTGGATTCGGATGTAAGTCGCGACGCACGCCGTGCGCTGACGAACCGGGCCAGCGTGGAAAGCCCGGTATTTACGCAGATTTTTCAGCCGAAAGGAGGAGAAACAGGCTGGCGAAGGGTCTGTCTGCGTCCATGGGCGTTACGAGAATTGGGGCGAAAAGCGGATATACGGGCGTGCTTTCGGCATCGCTGGCCAGGCAACCCCCCCGCGGGCAGGCCCGGCCAGCGCCGGTGATGCGCACGGCCCGGGACCGGAGTGACGCCGAGTTGTGCGGTATTGCATCCAGGTGGGGTGCGGAGCGCGACCGATTCATCCGCCCGAGGCACCGCCGCGATGCGACTCGGAGAGGGTCCGGCGTTCGGAGCCAGGTTTCAGGCTCTTGCGGGTAGAGTTTCTGCTATTGCCGACGATCCGAAACCGGGTAAAGGGTCAGTCTGGCTCTTCCCCCCGCTCCTTCATCGGCAACGATCAACGCGCCGTCCGCAGCGAAAGTAATACCTTCAACCTGACGATGCCACCGGGCAGGAAGCTGCCTGACTGCAACGACCTGACCCCCCGGAGTAACCTCCGCGATGGCCCTCTGACGAGCAGCTACGACGAAGTAATTTCCTGACACAGGGTGGCGTTCGATCCCGGACGGCTGGAATTTCTTTCCCCCGATGTGCCGAGAGAATTCAATGACGGGTATGACGGTATGGGCTTCTTCGCTTAGCTGTTTCTCGTCGATTGACCAATGATAGACTGCCAGCTGTTCCCTCAGGTCTGCACTGCGAGAGCCCTTGCACATCAGCAGGAGTTCCCGCCGGCTTTCGTCATAGGCCAAACCCTCTATTTCGCAATCTCTGCCGATTCCGGTAGTGTAGATATTGAAAAGAACGGACGCTCCGGCAGCGCCCTCGCGGCACTCGTACAGTCGCCCTGAACTTGTGACCAGATAGACCTGGTCGTCAACCGTTGCAATACCCTCGAAATCACCGGCAACCGGGTTTGCCATGTCCGCCAGCTGGAATGCCTTTACGATGGACCCATTCCGATAATCGATCTCGAAAATGACGCCTCTTTCATCATTGTGCGCCAGGAGCCGGTTGTCCGTGGTCATGGCCAAACCGGAGATCTCCGAAAGACGCCCGGGAAGCTTCCAGTGCGTCGCGACCTCTACGTTCAGTCGATAGCTTTCAAGAGATATTTTCCTTTTCGATACCGCCATCCTGTCCGGGAAAGGGCGGACAACCGGCGTATCCGGATCCATGTTTGACGAAACTCCACCTGAATCTGCCGATGAATCCTCTCCATGAGGCATGGACAACAGGTAGACAAGAACGCTGAGACCAAGGAATCCCAGCAGGAATTTATCTCCGCGATTGAGCATCTGCAGTTATTCCGTTACGAGTTCTTGCCTCTTTGAGTTTTACGTCGGTGATATCTCCTTTTCCGCTTTCTTCGATATCCCGCATAAAGGTGGGCAGATTGACGGATTTTTTCAACAAGACATCGAACACGACGATGGCCGTTCCATCCGCATTCTTGATCACATCCGACACGTGCCACTGCTTGGCACTGGATTTCAGGATCAGAGCCGTTGCTCTTTGAGCCGCATCGACCTTTGTCGTGTGCACCTCGATCTGGGCATTGTAGGGTTTCTCGGTGGCAACGGCCTTGTCGCCTGCTCCGGAGACCTGGCCCGATTTTTCAGGATAAACGACTCTCCAGCCGGATATTACTGCCGGCTGCGCTCCAAAATTGACTTTCCACAGGCCCAGAGATACGATGACGAAAACCAACGATGCGAGGATGGCCACTGTCGTAAGCTGGGTGCCGGCCGCCAGTCCGATCCCGATGGCCATAAGCATGTATATGGAATCTATCGGCTCTTCGAGTGAGGTGCGAAAACGGATAGCGGCCACGATGCCCGCCAGGCTGAACGCAAGGGCAAGGCTACCTTTAACCAGGAAAACAACCAGTGCTATGGCGATAGGTATCACCAGCAGAGTGTGTGCGAAGGATTGACTGTATTTCTTGCGCGGCCGCGTCCAGCGATATACCCAGGTAATCGGGAGCGTAACCCCGAAGGCGAGCACCAGAGCGAACATAACCGGAATGGTGTGTGCCGGATCGACAAGCACGGACACCCCTTTGAGGTTCTCACGTGGAACGGAAACGGCGGCTTCAGTGTCCAACCGTTGTCCTGCGACGGTGCGTCTACTCTCTTGGGCGACGTAATAGAGAATTTGGGGGAAGAGGTGAAAAATCCCACTGAGAAACAAAATCCATGCGACATAGTAAATGATGAGACGTAGAATGATGTTGTTGAGCATATGATATGCCTCCTTCCTGATTGGCTAGAACATGAAACCAGCGCGCAGATACACTCCCGTCAAGTCATCGCCATTTACGACCGCAACGCTCAAGGTCTGCCGGCGCCGGACGAAAGAGAGCCACAATCCACCTCCCGCACCGGTGTGCCATTTATCGGCAGTGTCCGGATCTTCGGCGTAAAACACCCGGCCGGCATCAGCCGCAATGAACAGGCCGAACTCTCCCGGCACCAAGAGCTTGATTGGGGCCAGAACGAGCCGCAGCTCGGCATTCCCGTACAGCGAGGCGTCTCCCGCGAACCGGTTTTTCCGGAAACCGCGTATACGGCCGTCGGATGAGCCGATACCGGCAAAGCCGGGCCCGCCCAGGAAGGCGCTCTCGTGGAAGGGGTAGCTCCCCCACACTTTCTTCCCACCCGCTCTCAGGGCCAGGGTCGGGTGGGTCGGAATACGAGCCGTCATGTAAGTGTGCGCTGCTCCCTCTACGCTGCCGAAGGCCGACGCCACATCCCAGGCTCCCGGGTAGACGACTCCGGCAGCCCTGACCAAAAACCCGCGAGTCGCATACGCTGGATTGTTACGCGTGTCGTACATGATTTCACCCGACGCTCCGACCTGACCGAAGGAACCCGTGCCGTAGACCGGGTGATCCAGAGAACCGATGAAGTTGTCCTTGTTGGAATCTGGTGGCGTGTTCGAATACTTGATGATCGGCCCCAGGCGGAGGGTCAATTCCGAGCGAAGCGGTTCCGTAGAACCCCCGGGCACATCTCCATCGTGCTCTTCCATTCGAAAATCGAGGGACGGTGCGAAAACGATATGACTCTGTTCCACCTTGTAGAAGGAAGACGAGCCCGGAATCCGGGTGTCGTTACCGAGTCCGTTGAACCGGATCAGCTGGATTCCGGAGTACTTGAGGCGAACTCTCGCGTCGAGATCGTGCAGTACGTGGCGAAAGTTGCCGGTATAGGATGCAAAGGGCTTGAGACCATTCGTGGCAAGACCGAAGGCAAAAAAATGCCGCGAAGAGAAAGGGGTTTTTCGATAGCCGAAACACTGCCAGCTCCCGTGCACCCTCACGAACACACCCAGGTCCGGAGTTACCTGAACGATCGGGAGCATATGCGTCTCCATGCCCCAGTCCAGTGCATACCGTCCGACGAGAATCCGTGCGGGAGGACGCTTGTAGGGGCGCTCATCGATTTTCGCTCCCCTGCCTTTGACGAATCGATTTGTTCCACGAGAATCATAGAACCGGGTCTTTGAGGCGCCAGTCTCGGATGAGTTTGTGAACGTGTCGTCCCCACCGCCACCATCAATGCGAACGGCAATGCGACCCTTTGTCCCTGATATTTCCGCGCGGTCGTCTCCCCCCCGGAGGTATATTCGGACTTCCCGGGACTCTTCGGGGTGGAACGTCCTCTGGAAATAGGGCGCCTTCCTTTCTCCATCAGGACCTTCCATGAGACCGATACGGACGATCAAATCACCGCTCGGCACGTGCTCGCACTGGACGTACTCGTCCTGATCGGTCGCCTGGATTTCGGGCTGGCGGGTAATCAACTCATAGTATCTGCCGGCAAATCCAGGCAATGCGTCTCGCCTCGATTTGAGTGCCGCTGCAAGCGTTTTCCCAACGATCTTGTAATACGGCTGTGGGAGCTTCCGTACAGTATCCTCGATGACCGGGTCCGGTAGATCCCTGCAAAACGCTGTTACTACCGAGTCCCATGCAGCCTTATCGAGTTCGACCAGGAACTGGCGATCCAGTTCCCAACCCGTCGTCGTCAGGTTCAACAGACTCGGATACGTGTCGCCGAATTCGATGAGTTGCCTGGGGAAGTGTCTACGCAGCACCGCCATGGTAAACCCGCTGAAGCCGATAAAAGCCTTGTCACGATCCTCGGGTATTGGAAGCCAGGTATGACGATCGCCATCGGGGAACCGCGCCCATCTCCACTGACCGTAATGACGGTCCTTGTCGTTGATGAGAAAATCCATCAGTCTCGCCTTTAGAAAGGCACGGGAATCGACGCGGTTGGAAGGCGTTCTTTCCAAATGCTTCCACAGCTTATCCGTTCCGCTGATCTGTCGAGAACCCGCAAAGCCGGGGGTATTGTCCAACCCTTCAGAAGGGTGTTCCTGCAGCATTCCTGCAAGGCCGGCAAAATCCTTGCGGTGCTCCCTCAGCCTGGGATCGTCGGGAATAACTACGAGCGTATGTTTGGAATGGAGGATACCAGTGGCTTCCATCAGCGGATCGACCACGAGTGCCCCTGTTGGCAGATGCGCACTGACCAGGTCCTGAATGGTGTGGTCCACGACCGTATTCCTGAATTCGTCCCATATCTTTTTGCTGGGATCTTTATCCAGGGAGCGAACCGTATATCGGCGGCCGTCCTTTCCCGTAAAGTGAAGAGAAATGGACTGTCCGGCTCCGCCGGTACGAAGCGGCGTCAAGCCCCCTCCCACACTGTCGAGGTCGAGGACCGCGGCCTCGACGGGGGTGGTCCAGAGATCCCGGTAATTGCTCCCGTAGAGCCAACGTTTGAACCCGCCGGCGCGGAACCTTTCCCCTGGAATCACCACGTGGGTCCTGGCGCCCGGAGGAGGAATAGATCGGTGAATCCTGGACCCTGGAGCAGGTGGATCCTCCCGGGGCGTCGATTCTGCGGGAACAGAAAGAGCGAGCGCTAACGAGAGTAAAATGGCGATCCGCTTGGAAAATATCAGGGAAACTCGTTTCGATACTGCGCGACGAACGTTCCGCGCAGCTTCTCTGCTTCCTTGAGGGTGTCGGCATAGGGTGTTTTGAGGAGCATCGCACGGGCTTTGGGTTGTTGGCGTTTGTGGCTCCGGGCCAGGACGTTGAAGATCCTGTGGTTCCAGCATCGCTGCCGGCCGGGTGTGTGGCCAGACCTGATCTGTGGCCGACCGGATGTCCATATTGCCGTCAGCGACGATTAGGATGGGGTGAGCAGGCCGCGGTCCCGCAGGTCTGTGAGGACCCTCCCTGCCTGCAGCAGGCAGGCAGCCAGGGCTCGGTGGACGCTCGGTATCCGGGTACCAGAGCCAAGACCTCTTTTGCAGCATCGCTCATTGCGCCGATGACGACCAGAAGGCAGGCCTTGTCCTTCTCCAGGCCGGCCTTGACTTGGTGACACCCGTCATCTGAATGGCAGGTTCCATATCTGAATGTCCTTCCCAAGACATGGGTCGACAAAATGCAGCGACCGCCCCAATAGCGCGACAGACCAACCTTGTGCAGGTATGTCTGGTTAGAACAGAGCAGTCTGCGGGTTTGATACGGGACTGATGGGCGGCATCTCGTTCCAGGTACGACCTTCCAGAAGCCGACCGGCTTTTTTCTTATTCGTCCCGCCCCACTGCTTAAAGAAGAAGGGCACACCTTTTTCGGCGCATTGATCTCGAATCTCAATAACCCATTCCTTACGAATCGGCCGGCAACCCGGACCGGATTCTCCGCCTACGATGACCCAATCAACTCCATTGAGTCGGAGATTTGGAAGAGGCCCAAGAAGAGGTTCCAGTGACAGAAATTTGGTGACGGCGCCAGTAAGTCTCAGATGATCGATGCGGAACTCATAATCTGTATTTTCGACGCTGACGCCCATCCACACATTGTCCGGCCAGCCGATCACCAGATCCAGTTCGAGCAACCTGTCAGATCGCTTGGTGAGGATCTGAAATTGATGCCAATACGCGTGGCGCATCACGGTAAACATCTTTTCTATGAACTCAAACGGGACATCTTGGTGAAACATATCGCTCATTGAGTTCACAAACACGATCTGGGGCTTTTTCCAAGCCAGAGGCGCATTCAAGACGTGTTCATGGAGGGACAGCTTGAAACCATGCCTGTAATTGGGATTGCCCATTGCCTGCAGGCGTTTCGCCATCCGTTCTGCGTAGCAGAACTTGCATCCCGGGCTGATTTTTGTGCAACCCGTGAGTGGATTCCAGGTTGACTCCGTCCATTCTATGTGCGACTTGCCCATCGTTCCTCACGCATCGATCAATCCTCTGGTCCACTCCATGACGCACCTCCCGTAATTGCCAAAATATACTGCTTCCTGGTGCGTCCACAATACCCAAACAGGCCGGGCTCACTGGCAGATGGTTGATTGTCCGCCACGGGCCGTCGTCACGCCAAGCTTGGAGGTGGCCCCGAACAATCGAGGAAGGTTTCGGCATCTCAGCCTCTTCGGTGTCTCGGAGGTTCTGTTCGGCCTTTGGCCTTCGACGCCCCGGGTGGCCGTTTACTCCCGGCATCTTCCTGCCTTATTTTCACCTGGCCCCCTTCCGCCTGCGTCGTGCGGAAGCGCGGGCCTTTTCGTAGACGGCCACGAACTCGTCGACATCCATCAGGGCGATCGTGTCGCCGATCAGAGGAAGGGGCAGATCTTCCAGCTTGCGAAAGCGGACGCAGGATTTGCCCGCATCCAGGCGCTTTCCCGCCTTCCTGTAGGCGGCGTCAAACTGTTTCCTGCGCCTTTCCGACGTGTAGATCCCGGAAAGATACACGGCCATGTGGTTTTTCTGCGAGGCCAGGGCCGCGTACATCAGGGGCTGGCCGTTGTAGGTGTCGGGGTAGCGCGCCAGGGGCACTTCGTAGCAGATCATGCCCCAGTTCATGGTCTCTTCGAAGCCGTCGGCCAAATGGTCCAGGAGGGTGCGCCGGACTGCGGTCAGCGCGTCGCGACGGTCCTCGGACAGGCCGGCCAGGTACTCCTCGACGGTGCGGGCTTCCGATCTCATCCGAGTCTCTCCTCAGTGCCGCAGTATCCGGCAAGGGACGCCCCTGCGGTTTCGTGCAGGACGATGATGCCGTGAACATGCTGGCTGTAATCGTACCCCTTTAGTCGCATGGACCTGCCATGAAGAATTCCCGGATCATACCTGAGCTTCACAACGCGGCTCCTGCGTCAACAACCTCGACAATCCGGGCCTCTCGTTCCGCCAAGCGCCGTCGGTGATTGTGGTTACGTGATCTCCCAAGGGTTGCAGACTTCCACGTCCAAGCCATCGAAGTCCGCCATATTCCTTGTTGCGACACAAAGTTCGTGGGCCTTTGCGGTTCCGCCGATGAGCGCATCCCCCAAATGCAGCACGCGCCCGGCCCGGTGCGCCTGCGCCCGAAGCAGGGCCGCCGCTTCCGCTTCTCTCCGCTCCAAGGGCAGGATACGGTCCTCATACGCCACGACGAGCTCCGCCAGGATGACGCTTATGGCTTCGCGACGGTGTCCCTGGGGGAGGAGGTGCAAGCCGAACTCCAACTCATGCAGCACGATCGACGACAGCCACAGGTCGTGCTGATCGGCCAGGAACGCGATAACCCGCTCATCTGGTACCTCCCTCGTCAGCTCCGAGACGACGTGGGTATCCAGAAGGAAGCGGTTCATGTGATCTCCCGGCCCCCGAACGGAATCTCACGTCCGGGCTCCTTGCGACCGGGGGCTTCAAGATTGGCGCCGCGCGGCATATTGTCGATTAGCCACTGGCCGAGGGGTTGGCCCGGGGACGATTGTAGATCCCATACTTGCGCGGGCACGACGACGTAAGACTTCCGCGTGCCGATGTGCTGCGGCCCCTCTTCTTCGGAGAGGCGTAGGACCTCAGACAAACGCGCCTTGGCTTCAGCGACGGTCCAAACGCGGTGGGGCTTGGAATGTCGGGTGTTCATAGGTCCTCCAGCCGAGTTTAATGGTCCAATATAGTCTATATTGGCTGTCACTTCAAGAGATCAGAGGAAATCGGCGCGGATTGAGGTCGTCGAACGTGGAGTCAAAGGCCGCACCCGACTGCTGGAGCAGGACCTCCGCTGATATGCCCAGATGCTGGTGAAGCGCCCGTGCCATTGACATGGTAATCGCTCTCTTGCCGGACAGGACCTCCGACACCTTGGCGCGGCTCCCGACGACCGGTACGAGATCGCGCGGGGTCATCCCGGTCTGGTCCATGTGGAACTCGATCGCCGCGATGGGGCTCGGAAGGCCGATCGGGTCGTGCCTGGACTCGTAGAGCTCGACGAGGTCTACGAGGACATCGAGCTCGACTCTGTCGGGATGGTTTTCGTCTTCGATCTGTCCATCCGGTCCCGACAGGGCATCCATGAGCTCGGAGATCCGAGCCAGTGCTGCTTCATAGTCCTCCTCGGTCCGGATCGGGCTGACATTCGCCATATCTACACCTCCTCGACATTTATTAAGGAGAGCACCGTATCGTTGACACCCTACTCCCAGGCTCGGGGCACTCGACACGAACGGGGCCGGGTTTGAAGTCAGAAGAGAGAGTTGCAGGAATTGCGACAAGTGGAGAAGCCCCGTGTCCCTGAGTGCCCAATGAGCGAGATGTTCAGCTTACCACAACCGAAGGGTCTTGCGGGTGTATCGAAGGGCGCGGGCCAGCCTGTCTGGTGAGCCTTGCCTCTCGATACACCCCTCGCCCTACGGGCTCGGGGCACTCGAGACGAACGGAGTTGTCAAGGAACGCACGATACAGTTGACACGATACGCCCCTGTCATACGCGAAAAATGATGTCAACTATTTACCGCTCCCAGTAATAAGTATTACAAAATTCGCCCGTCGTTTTCCACCGGCAGCAAGCTGCCGGTGCCACACTGTATGTCTTACCCTATTCCTTCACGTGTGCCACGGGCGGCTCGCCCGCCCGTGGAAAATTCATTACTATTTTTGTACAGGCTCTTATTCGGTCATAAGTGGCATGGGTGCCTACGAACCGTATGTATACCTGACGCCCGGGATAGAAGATACGCACGACCCGTCGATCGTCGTTGCCCTCGATTCTGAAGACCGCACGGCCGTTGCCGACGACACTGGCGCGGGGCCACCGTTCCGTTACCTTCGCCGGTGTATCCCAGTCCTGCCGTCTGACTTGCTCGTACCAGGATTCAAGTGGCGCCTTGGCGTCCGGGTGCCGCTCCCAGAACTCCCGGAGCGCTTTTTTCAGATTTCACGAGTGATTCGGGCTGGATGTCATCGCGGTGTGGGGGCGGGTCCCGCAGTGGGCATCAGGCGGGGGGAGGAGTTCATTCCTTTCGCGGCGCCGGTCGTTTCCAGTGAGGCTGAGTCGCCACGGCCCGAGCCTCCCCGGCGTTTGAGGGGCCTGCCTGCAGCGCGGTGCGCCGCGCAGGCAGGCGCCCTTCTTTTGTCACCTTTTCTTGGGCGGCAAGAAAAGGTGAGCATGAGTGACTTTCCTAACCTTTTTTATTAACCTTGATTCGACATATTTCGGCAGTTTTTGCTGGGATTTGGCCTGAAGAACAACGGCGAATTGATGTCGCAAGTCGACGATTCTTAAAGTCACCGGCTGTGACCGGAGAAAAAACGCATTTGAACGATCGAAATGCCCCACTTCTCCAGCGTTTGACCGCGTTGTCGATTGCCCATTTTTGACGAATTAAGGTTAATTATTCAGGCTAAGGATCAGCCCAGCTGCGTGGATGGCGTAGCGGGTCGCGCCGAGCGAGGGCGACGTCAGGTGTGAGAATGGGTCAGGAGCGCGTGGGCCAGGGACCGGTGATGGCCAGGGTCAGACCGTCGCCCTGGATGTTCATGAAGAGCGTCGACCCGTCGGGAGAAAAGGTGGCTCCGGCCAGCTCCGACTTGCTGACGGCGTTGCGTGCCAGTGGGTAGAACGTCCCGTTCGGTCTGATGCCGATCAGGAAGTCGTCCTCGCCTCCGTCTTCGCACAGGAGGACATCTCCCCACGGGGCCACGACGAGGTTGTCGGCGTTCTCGATCAGTCCTTTCCTGCTCGGCTCGGCGTAAAGCTCGAGTCGCCCGGGCCGGCTCGTCTCGCGCCCGGTCCCCTCGTACGGGCTCGGGGTGTAGCGCCAGACCTGGCCCTGGCGCCAGCGCCCACCGCTGGTGCACGCGAAGAACACACTTCCTTCTCCGTACCACATACCCTCGCCCCGTGCAAAACGGGCTGCGCCGAGATCGAAGCCCCGCAAACGCAGATCGTCCTCCGGGTTGTCGATCTCCTCCACGTCGATCCAGCGCACGTCCAGCTCGGTGCCTGCGACCACTTCCGGGTCCGGACGGGCCGCGGCGTCCTCCGGGTCGTCCCCTGCTCCGAGCCAGTTGCGGGTGTCGAGGCCCGGTCGGTCCCACAGCCCCAACGCCTGCAGCTTTCCGCCCTCAGGCAGACGCCCGGGCCGGGCTGGAATGAATCGATAGATGAGGCCGTCCCCTCTGTCCTCGGTCTGGTAGACGATGCCCGAGCGCGGATCCACGGCCACGGCTTCGTGGTTGAAGCGTCCCATGGCGGGCAGCGCCACCGGCTCCTGCAGCTGCGGCTTGTCGGAGGCCGCAACCTCGAAGTTGTAGCCGTGGTGCCTGCTGAAGCCATCCTCGGCCCGTAGCGTGGTCTCCTCGCAGGTGATCCACGAGCCCCAGGGCGTCGGGCCTCCGGCGCAGTTGCGGACCGTGCCGGCCAGACTGAGGAATTCCCGCTCCAAAAGGCCGCTGCGCGTGTCGTAGACGAGGGTCGAGACCCCACCCAGGCAGTGTCCGTCGTCCAGCTTGGCGTCGTAGGTGAGGCGTTCCGGCAGCTCAGCCAGCAATTTCCTCTGTTCGCCGTCGAAATGGCCGTCTCCGCTTTCCGCGATGAGCTCGTGGTTGCGCAGCAGAATCGTCCTTCCGTCGGGCCCGGGAAAGGTTGCCATGCCGTCCGGTGCCGGTGGCACGAGAAGGCCGTCGTCCATCCGCGTTCCGGCCGTCGAGATCACCTTGTAGCTGAAACCTGACGGCAGGTCGAGCACGCCCAGGCGGTCGGGCATCAGCGGGCCGAGGAGATCGTCCGGCGGTTCGACGCCGTACGCCCACCTGGCAAACGTACCCAGTCCCGTGAAGCCGGCGGCGGCGGCGGCCGATGTGTGCAGAAAATGACGTCGTGAATAGTACATCGAGATCTCCCTTCGGGAATGGTGATCAACCTTCATGACCGGAGGCGAAAATCGCGAGTCCCACCGGTCACGCCGTTGCCCTTGCACGGGTGAGACAGAGGTGAATCGCCGCCTGCGCTTTGCGCACCGTCGAACAGCGCTTCGCTGAGCGCCGCGGGCCGGGTCCCCGGTGTCCTGCGCTCGAAAGCGACTGCGGTATCCACTGCCCGCACCGGCCCGGCGGGGCCTACAACCCGACGACTCGCCCCCGTTCGTCGACCCCGATGTCCAGGGCGGCGGGGCGTCGCGGCAGGCCGGGCATGGTGATGACATTACCGCAGACGGCGATGACGAATCCGGCGCCGGCACAGAGCCGCGCCTCGCGTACCGGCAGGATGTGGCCTTCCGGCGCGCCCATCGCGGTCGGGTCCGCGGAGAAGCTGTACTGCGTCTTGGCAATGCAGACGGGCAGGTGTCCGTAGCCGAGCCGCTCGAACTCCTCGAGCCGGGCCGCGGCGCTCGGATCGAAGGACACGGCTCCGGCGCCGTAGATGCGCGTCGCGACGGCATCGATCTTGTCCCGAAGCGGAAGTTCGTCGGCGTAGAGGAGCCGGACGTCGCCCGCCCGGTCGATGCGCTCCAGCACCGCCCGGGCAAGGGCCACGGCGCCCGCGCCGCCGTCCGCCCAATGGGTGGCGGAGACGGCTTGCACGCCGCACCCGCCGGCGACGGCCTTGACCGCCGCGATCTCGTCGGCCGTATCCGTTCCGAACCGGTTGACGGCAACGACCGGCGTCAGCCCGAAACGCTTCAGGTTGGCGATATGGCGAACCAGGTTGGGCGCGCCCGCGCGAACCGCCGCCGCATCGGGCGTGCCGAGGTCATCTTTCGCGATGCCGCCGTGCATCTTCAGGGCGCGGACCGTGCAGACCAGGACAACCGCGTCGGGCCGCAGGCCGGACTGGCGGCACTTGATATCGAGGAACTTCTCGGCGCCCAAGTCGGTGCCGAAGCCCGCTTCCGTGACCACGACGTCGGACAGCGCGAGCGCGGTGCGGGTCGCGACCAGGGAGTTGCAGCCATGGGCGATGTTGGCGAACGGGCCGCCGTGGACGAAAGCGGGGTTGCCTTCGAGGCTCTGCACCAGGTTCGGTTGCAGCGCGTCGGCGAGCAACGCGGTCATGGCGCCGTCGGCACCCAGGTCGCGAGCGCTGACCGCCTGGCCACCGCGATTGCGGGCGACGACGATGTCGCCCAGCCGCCGTTTCAGGTCGTCCAGATTCCGGGCGAGGCACAGCACCGCCATGACCTCGGAGGCAGCCGTGATGTTGAAGCCGCCTTCCCGGTGCGCGCCGCGTCCGAGACTCAAGTCCACGGTGCGCAGGGCCCGGTCGTTGAGGTCGATGGCCCGGCGCCAACTGATCGTGGCCGGGTCGATGTCGAGCTTGTTGCGCCAGTACAAGTGGTTGTCGAGCATGGCGGCGAGCAGGTTGTTCGCGGTGGAGACGGCGTGCAGGTCTCCGTTGAAGTGCAGGTTGATGTCCGCCGTCGGCGCGACCTGGGCGCGGCCGCCGCCGGTGGCGCCGCCCTTCATGCCGAAACAGGGACCGAGGGACGGCTCGCGCAGGCAGACCGTGGCGCGCACGCCCAGCTTGTTCAACGCATCGCTCAAACCGATGCTGGTGGTCGTCTTGCCTTCGCCCGCGGGGGTCGGCGAGACCGCCGTGACGAGCACCAGCTTGCCGCCGCCGGTGGCGCCGCTTTCCCGGGCGTTGACGTGGTCCAGTGAAAGCTTCGCCTTGTAGTGACCGTAGGGCGTCAGCGCGTCGGCCGCGATGCCGAGACGCTGTTCCGCGAAGGGCACGATCGGCCGTAACCGTTGCATATTACCCCTGGTTGACTGCCGTTGCCGTTGCACAGGGCGATGGAGGTGAATCGCCGCCTACTCCTTGCGCACCTCCAGTCGCACTCTCTTCGGTTCGACGCTGACGACCGTAAGATCGGTTTGGTGGCGTACGGACCTCTCCGAGACTTCGAAGGTCCTGCGCCCCAGCGAAACGAGCGTGGCGTCGATCAGGAGCTGAAAATCCACCCGGCGCGCCAGCAGCAGCGCCCGCCGGGGTCCGGCCACGGTCACATCCACGACCGCCGGACTGACGCCGTCGACCGCAAAGCCTTCGGGTATGTTTTCCACCGCCACGGGCACCTGGTGGGTCGTTTCCTGGAGCGCCGCGCCCGGCACCAGGACCAGCCACGCAGCCAGAGCGAGCGCAAAAGACAGTACCCCCTCTATCAGACGCTGCACCAACCAACCTCTCTCGACGCGCCGTGCCGGTGCCCCGATGCGCTGCAAATGGTCCTGCACCCTTTGCAGCAGCGTGTCGGGATCGTCCAGAATCTCGAGCCGGCCCTCCGCCGCGATCGTGATCGTGCCCCGCTCCTCCGAAACCACCAGGCACAAGGCATCGCTGCGCTCGGCCAGGCCCAATGCCGCGGCGTGACGGGTGCCCCTCGACTGCAGTTCGTCGCGGTTTTCAGAAAGCGGCAAGTGCACGGCAAACCGCTCGAGCCTGTTGTCGCGCATCACCAGCGCACCGTCGTGCCCGGCCGATCCGGGGTCGAAAAGGCTGTCCAGCAGCTCTTCGCTGATCGCCGCTTCCAGCACGACCCCGCCTTGCAAATACCGCTCCACCGGTTCCTGTCCCGGCAGGACCACCAAGGCGCCGCGCCGTTTCAAGGCCAGCTGGCGCAGGCCCCGAATCAGCACCCCCAGACTTCCGACGCCCGGCATCGAGCCCCTCCGGCGCAGACCGAGCGCGGCAATCTGCTCGAAGAGCCTCCGCAGATCCTCCTGGAAGACCACCACCACCAGCACGACCAGCACCGCGAAGAACCCCTGGAAGATCCAGGCCGTGAGCTGCAGCCCGAATTGTCGCGCCAGCAGGTAGAAGGCGACCAGAAAAGCCAATCCGAGCAGCGCCATCCGCGCGTGCATTCGGCGCGTCCAGGCCACCAGGCCCCAGAGCAGCAGGCCGAAGACCGCGATGTCGATCAGGTCGGTCAGTGCGATGTCGATCAGGGGCATGCCAAAAAATAACGCGGTCGCCGGAAGAAAACAAGCGGGGAAGTGGAGAGAGGGTGTATGTGGGCGCCGTACAACGACGTGCGGGCGCGTCGGCGGGAGGCGAAAGGCGCGGTGGGTCGCGGGGCGCCGCGTCGGCGTCGTGGACAGCCCGGTCCGCAACGTCGCGTTCTGCGTCGCACCGACGCCCCGATGATCGATCTCGCGCGTCCGAACGATCCGATCACAACGCGTCCCGCTGCACGACACGACCCCCTCTTCCCTCACGGGGGTTGACAGGCTTGGTCGGCGTGTGTATATTTTACACACTGAGTTGTGATATGCGTTCGGAGGGCCGGGATGAAACGTCTGAATTTCTCGCTGGATGCCGAGACGGTTGCGCTCCTGGAGACGCTCTCGGAGAAATACTACCGGGGCAACAAGTCCAGAACGATTCGGGAATCCCTGCAGAGCCTCGCGGCGCACGCGGGACACGACGGCTGGGTGATCGCCGGATATTCGCCCGTTGAACTCCAGTCCGGCGCCGACTGCACGACCTGCGGTACCTCCTACAAAAAGGGGGACGTGCTTTTTCACCCCGTGTTCGAGCGGGGCAGCAGCCTGAAGGCCATGGTGAACCTGCCGAAGGAAGACTGGCTCGACTGCCCGACCTGCGTGGAACGGAACGTCGGCCCCGGGAGCTTCTAGTGTTACGTCCCGGAAGTTTCTTCAATAAAGATTTCCTAAAACCAGCTTCTAAATGGTGATTACACTATCGCCCTTAATGCCTTTGAGATCAGTCACTTGTATAGTTCACTAGTCCTACTGCCGAACATAGGGGCTGGTGACAGAGTTGTTCTACGAATTACTGGGACGCGACACTAGCGACGGAGATCGCAAGCCTGCGCGTGCGGCCGCGATCTCCTATGCTCACCTGTTCCGAACTTCCGGTCGTCCGATCCTTGACTCGAGTATCGCCTCGAAGATGACCCGACATCCGCTGACCAAGACACTGACCGCCCTGCTGCTCCTCGGCGCATTTGCCTTCGCTTACGGGCACACGCTCGACCATGTCGAGCACAGTATCGATTGCCTCGTTTGCGATTGGATTTATGGCGTCTACGGGCTTCTCGGCGCCCTGGCCGCTTTGGGCATATTGTCCGCCCGTTCTCTTTCCTCTCGCTCAAACCGCGCAGTTTTGTCCCATCCGTTTTTCCTCTCTCCGCAAGGTCGTTCTCCACCCGCGGTCTCCTGAAAACGCGTTTCTCGAAGTCACGTCGATACCGGCCCTGCCGTTCATGGCGCTCAAAAGGCGTCCCCGGCCGGCGATGAACGCACGTTTACTGCAACTATTCAGGAGCCCCTTCATGTTTTTCAGAAAAACGTTTGAACGCACGTTAGCCACTCTGGCCGTGTTGACTCTGCTTGCGGCCGGCTGCGGCAAAGAAGATCCCATCTCTCCGGAAGAGGAGCATTTCGAGGCCGAAGGCCTCGTCCTCATCGACTCGGGCCACCGGTTTTTCCGGTATTTCCGGGGCGAAATCGACTCGGGCGACGGCCGGGTGGACGTCCTCGAGGTCCCTCACGGGCAACTCACCCCCCACTGGAGCATCCGGTTCCTGGATGCGGACGGAGACGAAATGGCGCCTCCCAGCGGTGAAGGCCTCAGTTTCAGTTGGGTCATCGCCGATCCGTCTGTCGTGGAAGTTTTCCAGGATGAGGGCGACGAGGGCAAGTTTGAATTTCATCTGCGGGGCCTTGAAGATGGCGAAACCACCATTGTGCTGCAGATCTCGCACGAAGGCCACGTGGACTTCCGCACGCAGCCCATTCCCGTACATGTGGTGGAAGAGTTCGAGGCCGAGGGGCTCGTTCTCATCGACTCGGGCCACCGGTTTTTCCGGTATTTCCAGGGCAAGATCGACTCCGGCGACGGCCGGGCGGAATACCTGGAAGCGCCGATCGGACTGACCCCTCACTGGAGTGTCAAATTCCTGGACGACCACGGCGATGAAATAGACCCACCGGACGATCCCGAATTCACCTTCGGTTGGACCATTGCCGATCCGTCGGTCGTGGAAGTTTTCCAGGATGAGGGCGACGAGGGCAAGTTTGAATTTCATCTGCGGGGCCTCGAAGGGGGCGAAACTACCATTATGCTGCAGGTCGACCACGAAGGCCACGTGGACTTCCGCACGCAGCCCATTCCGGTGCGTGTGATGTCACAGGCCGGCCAACACGGCGAACCCGTGGGTCTGCGCCTCAAAGAAGAAGATAGCGGTGAGGTGCTGACTCAGGCGCCCCTCGAGGGAACGGGAGACCCCACCGGTGTCCTGGAGGTCGCCGTGGGCGATACCACCGACCATATCGCGACCTTTTTCTTCGACGATCAAGACGTGGAATTCCAGCCCGAAGCAACGGACGAGACCCTGGGCATTTCAGCCGCGGACACATCGCTGCTCGGCATCGACCCGCCGGCGTCGCCCGACTACTGGGCTTTCAAACTCATCGGCAGAAAGGCCGGGACCACGACGATTACCCTGTCCATCCTGCACGATGGCGAGGTTGAAGACACATTTGCGCCGATTTCGGTGGTGATCAGCGCGCCGTCGCAATAGACGCGGAGGAGAAGGCCGCCCGTCGGGCGGCCTTCTCCTCGTCCGCAACGTTGGGGGCTCATGCAATGCTTGACACACTCAGGATAAAGCGTCTCCTGCCGACCGGAGATGTCGGCGCCCTGTTCCCCGGCAGGTTGGGCTTGAAATGGATGGTGTCTGTCCTTTTCTGCCTGTGCTTCGTTCCCGCGATCAGCGCGGCGGGCAAGACCGCGTTGGTCGAAGGGTATGTTTTCGACAGCGAGACCCGGCACCCCATCAAAAACGTCAATATCCTGTCTGATGATCGTGCAGGGGGCAAAACCACCGACGAGCGGGGCCGTTTTGTCCTGCACCTGCCGCAGGGTGTCTATCGCCTGTCTTTTTCGCACGTCGGATATCGAAAAAAGCACCATGAAGTGACCGTCTCAGGCGAAAAACATCCCATCCTCTACATCGAAATGGCCCCGCTGGCCCTTCAGATGGACCTCATCGACGTCGTGGCAGAATCCGCCGAGACCCGCTTTGACGAACTCCACGAGACCACCGGCGTGCTCTCCGGCGACGAGCTTCGGAAGAAATACGCTCTCACGCTTGCCGAAACCATGAAAAACGAAATCGGCGTCGCCATCCGCAGCATGGGGCCCGCGCCTGCCCGTCCGGTCATACGCGGCCTCAGCGGCGACCGCATACAGATCAACGTCGACGGCATGCAGACTCGAGATCTGTCCGCCACCTCGGCCGACCACGCCGTCACCCTCGAATCCTTCAACGCGGAACGCCTCGAAATCATCCGGGGGCCTCGCACCCTGCTTCACACCGCGACCGCCGTCGGCGGGGTGATCAACGTTGTCAAACGCAAAATCCCCGATGTCCGCCCCCAGCGCCTCTCCGGCAGCATCGGCGCCTACGGAGAGACGGCCAACCGGGGCTATTTCTCATCCGCGTCCGTCACCGCGCCCGTGGGCCCGCTCGCACTTCACGCCGAAACCACGTACCGCGATACCCGGGACGTGCAAACCCCCATTGGCAAGCTCGGCAATACATCCATCAACACCCGCACCCACACCGTCGGTCTGTCCTACGCGGCCAATCGAGGCTATATCGGCGCTTCTTTCGATCAGTTCGGCACGCAATACGGCATTCCCGGCGGATTCATCGGCGGCCACCCCAACGGCGCGGATCTGGATATTCTGCGCCGGGTCTTCGACGGCAGGGCGGTCTACCGTTTCGATCGCCAGGTGATCGACAGTGTAGAGGCGGGTTTCACAAAGGCCTTCTATCGTCACTTCGAGTTCGAATCCAGCGGCAGCATCGGGTCCGAGTTTTTGTTCCACGACTACAGCGGCGATCTCAAGCTGCACCTGAACACGCAAAACCAAGCGCAAAACACCGTGTTCACCGCCGGCTTTGAACACCGCGACCTCAAACTGGGTGCCTTTGTCTTCACCCCGCCCACGCAAGAGAAAAGCGCCTTCATCAGTCTCTATCATGAATTGACCTATCGCCAGATCGAACTTCAGGCCGCCGCCCGCTACACCTACGCCGCTTTTGATCCGCGTCCCGACGTCGTTACCAACGTGGGCCTGGACGTAGACCGAACCTTTCACACCTGGTCCGCGGCCATCAGCCCGCTTGTGCCCATCACCGATCAGCTGACCGCGGGCGTCAGCCTCAGCCGCTCCCAGCGCGTGCCCACCATCGAAGAACTCTACAACGAGGGTCCGCACCTGGCCGCGTACACCTTTGAAGTGGGCAACGTCCATCTCAATGCTGAAAAGGGCTTCGGCGTCGAAGCCTTTTTCCACTACCTCCGACCGGGCTTCAACCTGGTCTTCACCGGATTCTGGAACGAATTCGGAAGCTATATCGCTCCGCGCAATACCGGGGAGATCAATTTCGCCCAGCTCCTCCCCATCTACGCTTCCGATGGCATTGCCGCGCGAATGCTGGGCCTGGAGACGCACCTGGGGTGGCGCCCGAATACCCGTCTGAACCTGGAATTCAACGGCAGCTACGTGCGCGGACAGAACCGCGATGAGCATCTGCCCCTGCCCGAAATGCCGCCGCTCAGGCTTGTCGCCGGCGTTACCTACCGGCACCCGTGGCTGACGTTGGGCGGCACATCGGAGCTGACCGGCAGACAGGGCCGCGTGGACGCATTTGAAGAACCGACGGACGGCTATGCCGTCTTCGGCGTCTACGCCCAGCGCGACATCCTCACCGACCATACCCGTCATGGCATCACGCTCTCCGTAGACAACCTCTTCAACACCGAATACCGCAACCATCTCTCCCGCATCCGTTCCGTGATGCCCGAAACCGGCCGAAACGTGAAGGTGAATTACAAGCTGTCCATCTTTTAGGCGCCTGAAGCCGCAACAACCCGGCTTCAGAACGGAACGGACCCGGCGTTCGGGTGGACGTCGTCTCATTAATTGCCTTTATTGGTTTACAGGCAGAACCATCGGCTGACGGTCGCCGCGGCATTCACGAGGCCGACGCAGAGCGTTCATGCCTGCCTTGTCAGCCGATCCGGGATCCACGCTGCTTCCTGAAAGGGATTCGTCATCCTGTCCGACATCGTGATCGTATCGGATGAGCGCGCCGTCTACCGAGTGCTTCAGAGAACCGGCAACATTGTGGTTCCCGGCGCGGCCTGCCGCCCGCTCGATGGGTTCGTGCCCGATACCTGCAACGTATACCGGAACCCCTCCATCATCCGAACACGGCTCCACTGCACAACCCGGACCCTCAGCTTCATCGGGTGGGGCAACACCTTCCCGGGCAGCTACCATTTCGCGGTTGCGATGCAGGACGCATCCGCGGGAGACGAGCCGCTCGAGCTCTGGATGGACGCCCGGAAGCTGGCCGACGCGTGCGCTCGTGCGAACGACAACCGGGTGCATCTGTTGGTGGTCGAGGAGAGGCTCGAGCTCAGAGGGGGCGAGCGCTTCCGGCTCGTGACGGGGAAGAACGACCGGCCCTATCGCATCGAGTCCATTGCCCTGCTCAAACGGCGGCCGGCAGCCTGCCCTCGGCCTGAGCCGAGACGTCTCAGACTGCGCGAACCGAGGCGACGTACCGGCATCAGGTCACGACGTATTCCACTCGCGATCCAGGGTTGCAGAGGCCTTTTTGCCAAACGCTTTCCGCTGACGACCGGGATCCCCCTGCCCATCGGGCATCTCTACGACCCGGGGCGCGTCGAGCTGCTGGATGCGTCCCGGCAGCCGATTCCCGTCCAGGTTGGCGTGAACGGCCTGTGGCCTGACGGCAGCGTCCGGTGGCTGCTCGTAGATTTCCAGCACGACGTGAGCGCGGAAGACCGGGCGGTGACCCTTCGGTATGGCCGCGACGTGGCGCGACGCACCCACGGGCAGTCGCTGGCCGTGGAGGGCCGGAGCGGCGTGCGGATCGACACGGGCGCGGCGAAGCTCCACGTCGCGAGAGACGGGCTGGTCCTGCCCGGCGAGGTCCAGCTCGCCGATGGCGCGAAGGCGGTCGAGCCGTCGTCGAACGGGGGGGTCCGCTTGAGGACGGCCGACGGCAACGACGCCTCGAGCCGCGAGGTCGACCGCATCGAAGTCGTCGACGCCGGGCCGCTGCGCGCCGTCGTGAGGGTGACGTGCCGACATTTCGATTCACGCGGCGACTCGATGTTTCGATCCGCGGCCTACGTCCACGCGTACGCGGGCAAGGCCTGGTTTCGCGTGAGCTATACCTTCACGAACGACAACACGGCTGCCGGGTTCACGGACGTGCGGGACCTGACGCTGTCGACGCCCCTGCGATCGCGACCCGGGCGGGCGACGTCGGTCCTTCAGGATCTCGACAACCACTTCACGCTTTCGGTCGACGGCCAGGGTGAGCGGGAAGGTCGACGCCACAGCGGCCTGCTGGTGGCAGAGACAGAGGCGGGAACCTGCGCCGTCGCCGTGCGGCACTTCTGGCAGAACTACCCAAAGCGACTTGCACTCGGTCCCGAAGGCATCGAGGTCGGCATCTGCCCCGATGTCTCGCGTGTGGACTACCGGGTCGGCGGGGTTGAAGAGGAACGGCTCTTCTATCATCTGGTCGACGGCGCGACCAGGCTCAAGTGCGGGATGTCGCGCACGCACGATCTGTTCTACGGCTTCGGGCCTCGTGGCAGCGGCACGGACCTCCGGCAACAGGCCGGGACGTTCGCGCAATCCCCGGTCGTGCGTGCAGATGCCGGCGTCTACGTGCGAAGCGGCGCGGTGGGGCAGATGGCGCGCAAGTCCCGGGCGACCGGCTTCTACGAGGACTGGCTCGACGGCGCGCGCGCGAAGTTCATCGCGGACCGGAGACGGACCCGAGCCTACGGGATGATGAACTACGGCGACTGGTTCGGTGAACGGCGATACAACTGGGGCAATCTGGAATACGACACCCCGTGGGCGTTCCTCGTGGAGTTTGTCCGCGGCGGAGCGGCCGCGTGGTTCGAGCTCGGGGTTCAGGCCGCGCAGCATCTCGTGGACGTGGACACCCGTCACGCGTCGCCCGGCGCCGACGCGGTCGGCGACCAGTATGCGCACTGCATGGGCCACGTGGGCGGCTACTATCGGGAGGGCCATCGCGAGATGGCCATGGCTGCGGGGACCAGCTCCGTCGCGCACACCTGGGTGGACGGCCTGTTCTTATATCATGGGCTGACCGGGGACCCCCGCGCGCTGGAGGCGGCCAAGGCGGTCTGCGACAACCTGGCCGGGGATGTGGACGAAAAGACGTTCGACTTCTCCAACTGCCGCAACTCGGGGTGGCTGCTCATCCACCTGTGTGCCGCGTACCGCGCCACGCTCGAAAGGCGCTACCTGGACGCGGCCCACGTCGTGGCCGAGCGCGTCCTGGAGCGCCAGCGTGACTCCGGCGGCTGGGAGCGCATTCTGATGCCCGGGCACTGCTACTGCGATCCGCCGCGTCATATGGGAAACGCCGCCTTCATGGTCGGCGTGCTGATGGCCGGTCTCAAACGCTACCATCAGATCACCGGAGACCCGCGCGTGAGGCGTTCCGTCGTCAGGGCCGCGCACTACGTGATCGATTCCTACTGGGTGGCGGAGACGCGCACGTTTCGCTACACGAACTGTCCCCACATCTGGGTGCACGCATCCATGAACCCGCAAATGATCGAGGCCCTGGGCTACGCGTGGCGCCTCTCCGGATCGGACAGCATCGGCCGGGTGCTCGTCGGTGCGGTGGAGCGCTGTTTTGCGGCCACGGATTCGGAGATCCTGGCCGATCGAACCATGTCCGTGGACGTGCCCGGCTATCCCAGGCGCGAGTTCAGCGAGGCGGACGAGGGTCTCGGCAAGACGATCTCGCTCAGGATGCGGCAGGCTCCGTTTGCGCTGTTCGACTATGAGAAGATCAAGGCCGCTTTGGGATCGGGCCGTTCCTAGGGGCTGCGTCGCCTATTGCAAGCGCCTGAAGGATTGCCCACTGCTCGCGGAAAGGCGGGCAGCCCTCGCTTGGCGTCGGGGCGTCTGCCCAACTCCTCGAAATCCGTTTGCGTTTCGTCTTTGAGCTAAGAAACTTTGTTTTGGTGCAATAACAGGAAAGCCCGGTATTCACGCAGATTGTTCAGATTTCACGAGGGATTCGGGCCAGATGTCATCGCGGCCGTGGCGTTTCGGCTCCCTGGCTGCTTCGGCGTTCCTCCTCCCCAGGGGTTAGGGCCCTCTGTGGGACGGGGTCAGGAGCGGGGGCGGATGTGTGGGCGAATGGAAATTCGCGGCGTGGGGGCGGGTCCCGCAGTGGGCATCAGGCGGGGGGAGGAGTTCATTCCTTTCGCGGCGCCAGTCGTTTCCAGTGAGGCTGAGTCGCCACGGCCCGAGCCTCCCCGGCGTTTGAGGGGCCTGCCTGCGCCGCGTTGGGCGCGGCAGGCAGGCGCCCTTCTTTTGTCACCTTTTCTTGGGCGAACAAGAAAAGGTGAGTACGAGTGACTTTCCTAACCTTTTTTATGAATTATTCAGGTATACAGTTGACACGATACGCCCCTGTCATACCCGGAAATGATGTCAGCTATTTGCCGCTCCCGGTAATATCCAGTCCAAAATGACTTGCCGATCACGGCCCAACGCAATCGTTCAAGCGAGCGATGGAACTTTGGATGAGCGACATGCCCATGACAATACGCAAGCTGCACGAACGGTTCGGCGCTGAGATTCGGGGCGTCGACGTCTCCTCTCCGATCGACGGGGGGACCGCCGAGGCGCTTCGGGACGCGTTCGGCAGATACTGCCTGCTCGTCTTCCACGATCAGGAGATCACCGACGAACAACAGGTCGCCTTCAGCGAACAGTTCGGCCCGCTGCAGATGACGATGAAGACCGATCCTTACGGCGGCGGGGGTCCGATCAACCGTATGGCCAACGTGGATGGGAAGGGCGAGATCATCCCGCCGGAAGACAACCGGATGAAGTATTACTTCGGCAACGCGCTCTGGCACTCCGACGGTGCCTATACACGAATGCCGCTACGGGGCTCGCTGCTCTCCGCGAAAGTCGTGCCGCCCGAGCGGGGCGAGACCGAGTTCGCCTGCGTCCGCGCAGCGTATGCCGCGCTGCCGGAGGAGAAGAAGCGCGGGCTGGAGGGGCTGGTCGTCGAGCACAGCATGGCCTACTCCAGGGCCCGGATCGCCCCCGACCTGGTCACCGAAGCCTTCCGGAAGGAGGCCCCCGCGGTCCGGCATCCTCTGGTCCGGACGATTCCCGAGACGGGTGAGAAGGCGCTCCTCGTCGGCTCCTACGCGTCGCACGTCACCGGGTGGCCGGTCGAGAAGGGCAGGGCCCTGTTGAAGGAGCTGCTGGCGTGGGCAACGCAGCCGAGGTTCGTCTACAGCCACTCGTGGCGTGCGAATGACCTCGTGATGTGGGACAACCGCCACTGCCTCCACCGGGCGCGCCCGTTCGACAGCCGGAACTACAAACGGATCATGCACCGCACGACGCTTGCAGGCGACGGGGCCGCCTCGCGGAGCTGAATGCGCCGTGGGAGAGATGGGAAATCGTCGCGCCGAGGATTCACGACAGGATTCAGTCTTCAGGATGAAGCAGGGTTTTGACGCCTTCCTTGCGCCTCACCCTGTCGAATCCCTCCTTCCATCGGCTGAGGGGCAGACTGTCGGAGATGAGTGCATTCAGATCGATTTCGCCTTTGCCCATAAACCTCATCGTCCGCTGCCACGTTTCCCAGGTGTGACAGATGGCGCCCTGCAACCTGGCCTGTTTGTAGAGGATCTGATCCAGGTCCAAGGTGATGGGCTTCCCGAAGATGCCGACCTGCGTATACTGACCCAGCTTCCTGAGCAGATCCTGACATTGATTCGAAGAGGCCTCTACCCCTGCACACTCGATGACGAGGTCTGCGCCATAGCCGTCGGTCAATCCTTCGATGACCTGTTTGGGGGGCTCCTTCTCGACGTTGATGACCCAATCGGCCCCCAGGCGGGAGGCCAGGTCCATGCGTCGGGCGTCGGCGGACGTACCGAGCGTGGCGACGCGGCCGCCGCAGGCCTTGGCGAGCATCGTGCAGAGCAGGCCGATCGTGCCGGGACCGCTGACGACGACGAGATCGCCGGCCATGATTTCGGAGAGTTCCACGACCGCGTGATAAGCGCAGGCGAGGGGTTCGCTCAGCGCGCCTGCGTGGTCGTCGACGTTGTCCGGGAGTTTGAACACGATTTGCTCTCGGGCGCAGCAGTATTTTGCGAATCCTCCGTCTACGACGCTGCCGTGCGAACCCTGATCCATGCAGAGAAAGGGGTAGCCCTGCGCACAGTAGCGGCATCGGCCGCAGAGTCTTCCCGCCGTCGGATTGATCGTGACCCGGTCTCCCGCCTTGAATCGGGTCACGTCCGACCCGAGCGCGACAATCCGACCGGCGAGCTCGTGGCCCAGGACGACGGGCGGTCTGCTGGGGTACTCGTCGTCGTAGTGATGAATGTCGGTGCCGCAGATGCCGCAGGCACTGACCGCGATGAGCACCTGGTCTGGTTCCGGATGCGGCTCGGGCACCTCCCGCAGCGCCAGCTTTGCTCGGCCGGGTTCGGTTTTGACGACGGCTTTCATTTTGGAGAACCGTGGTTCGTTTCAGCGGATGGAGAGGTCCGGCCGGGATGATCGGATGAGACGTAACGGCGTGTGATCCGATGCGAAAGCAGCGAGCGGCGATCCGAAACCGCGTGTGACCGGTTCACGACGCTGCTTTCTCCTACGAACCCCGGCGGATCTCGATGCCGTGCAGGGCTACAATACGCTTGACGGCCGTGGGAAGTCAAGAAATTTCCCTGCTCACGGGTGTTTTGACCTTGTTCGACGTACGGTTGGATAGGCAACGCACGTGATTTATCAATTCAAATCCCAGCCGTTTTCCGTTGAGGCGGCGTTCGACGGGGACTTTTGGATCGTCGGCGTTTACGAGGTCACGAATGCCGACAAGCGGCTGCGGTTTGAATACAAGCTGAACGCACCCAAGGAGGAGAAAGAGGCCTGCCGGAGGGCCTGGGAGCTGTTCGAGGCCAGGGTTTTGAAATGAGGCGGGATTCCCTATCGGGTATTCCCGCGGCGTTCTGTGTCCCGGGGGTTCGCCGTGACTCGGGGTCGAACGCCGTGCTTCACGAGGTCACGAAGCACGAAAAGGGGCTGCCTGGAGAAAGGCAGCCCCTGTCGTCTGTTTGCGGAATGGCTTTCAGCGTTACTCCTTGTCGTCCACGACTTCGAAGTCTGCATCTACGGCCTTCTCGTCCTTTTTCTTTTCGTGCGCCGAGCCCGGGGCCGGACCGGCCTCCGGTCCGGGTTGCGATCCGGGTTGCGGTCCGGCTTCGGCTGAAGCCTGCTGATAGAGCTCTCCCGCAACCTGGTGCCAGGCCTGAGTCAGGGCCTCCGTTGCCGACTTGATCTCCTCGCTGCTCGTCCCCTTGAGGGCCTCCTTCACACGACCGACCGCGGCTTCAACCTTCGATTTGGACTCTGCGTTGACCTTGTCGCCCATTTCGCTGAGCTGTTTTTCGGTCTGATAGACCTGCTGGTCGGCCTGGTTGCGGACCTCGATCTCCTCGCGGCGCTTCTTGTCCTCTGCCGAATGTTCCGCAGCATCGCCGACCATTCGGTCTATCTCGGAGTCGGACAGACCTGAGGAAGCCTCGATACGGATGCTCTGTTCCTTGCTCGACGCCTTGTCTTTCGCCGAGACGTTGAGAATGCCGTTTGCGTCGATGTCGAAGGTCACTTCGATCTGAGGCATGCCGCGAGGCGAGGGAGGAATCCCATCCAGATGGAACCGGCCCAGCGTGCGGTTGTCTATCGCCATGTCGCGCTCGCCCTGAAGGACGTGGATCTCGACGGAAGGCTGGTTGTCCGCGGCAGTCGAGAAGATCTCGGACTTTTTGGTCGGGATGGTGGTATTCCGATCGATCAGCTTCGTCATCACGCTGCCAAGGGTTTCGATCCCCAACGAGAGCGGCGTGACATCCAGCAGCAGGACATCCTTCACGTCACCGGAGAGCACACCGGCCTGGATGGCCGCGCCCACGGCAACGACTTCGTCGGGATTCACACCCTTGTGCGGCTCCCTTCCGAAGATCTCCTTGACGAGTGCCTGAACCTTGGAATTCGGATGCTTCCGCCGACCAGGATGATCTCATCGATGTCAGAGGGAGAAAGCTCGGCGTCTCTCAGCGCCTGCAGACAGGGGCCCTTGGTCCGTTCAATCAGGTCATCCACGAGCTTTTCAAACTCCGCCCGATTCAGCGTATGGTTCATGTGTTTCGGGCCGGATGCATCGGCCGTGATAAAGGGCAGGTTGATGTCGGTTTGCGCCGAGGTGGAAAGCTCGCACTTGGCCTTCTCGGCGGCCTCCTTCAGACGCTGCAGCGCCATCGGGTCTTTTCGAAGATCGATCCCGTGCTCCCGGTTGAACGTTTCAGCCATCCAGTCGATGACGCGCTGGTCGAAGTCGTCGCCCCCCAAGTGCGTGTCTCCGTTGGTCGATTTCACCTCGAAGACCCCCTCGCCCAACTCCAGGATCGAGACGTCGAACGTCCCGCCGCCCAGGTCGAACACGGCGATCTTCTCATCCTTCTTCTTGTCCAAACCGTAGGCCAATGAGGCCGCGGTGGGCTCGTTGACGATCCGGAGGACTTCAAGCCCGGCGATCTTCCCGGCGTCTTTGGTGGCCTGGCGCTGGGCATCGTTGAAATAAGCCGGCACGGTGATGACCGCCTGCGTGACGGTCTCTCCCAGGTAGTCCTCGGCCGTCTGTTTCATCTTCTGGAGGATCATGGCCGAGATTTCGGGCGGGGTATGGCGCTCGTCTTCAATTTTGACCGATGCCAGGTCGTTCGATCCGGCCACGACGTGGTATGGCACTTCGGAGATTTCCGTGGGGACCTCGTTGTAACGCCTCCCCATGAATCGCTTGATGGAAAAGACGGTATTGTTCGGGTTTGTTACGGCCTGTCGCTTGGCCACCTGACCCACCAGACGCGCCCCATCCTTCGTAAAGCCGACCATCGAAGGGGTTGTCCTTCCGCCTTCGGCATTCGGGATGACGACCGAATCACTTCCTTCCATGACCGCGACGCACGAATTCGTTGTCCCTAGATCGATCCCGATCACCTTTCCCATCTTCCTGCTCCTTTCGGCGATTATGCCGTCTCTTGTTTCTTCTTCGACTGCGTCTCCGATTTCTTTTCGGACGATTTGTCGGATGCCCGGGTCTCTTTCGTGCCTTTGCTGTTTTCCGTTTCCTTCTTGGCCGCCTGCTTGTAGCTCTCGCTCCGATAGTCGGTGATGTAGAACCCGGAGCCTTTGAAAAGGAATCCCGCGCCTCCACTGATCAATCTGCGCACCTTGCTTCGCCCGCACGCCGGACATTTCCGTAAGGGACGGGCCGTGATGTTCTGGAACCGCTCGAACTGATGATCGCAGGCCTCGCACGCGTATTCGTAGGTTGGCATTCGGATTCCTTTTGTTGTGATCGGGCGGACAGGGGTGTACGGTTTCTCCAATGCAAGATGCGTACCACTGGAGCGATAGTTACACAACTTCATTTAAAACAATTTCTTAAAAGCATGTACTTCAGCTCGATCCCATCCGAGCGATGGGATATAGACGCCGAAATGGCATAAATATGTCAAAATGGCATACTTTCAGCGAAGAGAAGAAGGGATGGGGGTGGCGTGCTCAACCGGCGCGGGAGACCTGCTCGGCGACCTTGTCGGCCGCCTCCCGGAGTCCGCGAGCCACGTGGAACTCGAGGTTCGACTGTTCGAGGATTCGGGCGCCCTCTTCCGCGTTCGTCCCCTGCAGGCGGATCACCATGGGAACGTTTACGGTCGTCTCCTTCAGGGCCTGAACGATGCCCTCGGCGACTCTGTCGCAACGGACGATGCCGCCGAATATGTTGATCAACACCGTCTTCACGTCGGTATCGGACATCAGAATTCGAAAGGCATTCCGGACGCGCGCCACGTTCGTGCTGCCCCCGACGTCGAGGAAGTTGGCTGGGGAAGCCCCCGCCAGTTTGACGATATCCATCGTGGCCATGGCCAACCCGGCTCCGTTGACCATGCATCCGACCTCGCCGTCCAGCTTGATGTAGTTCAGGTCGTAGACGGAGGCCTCGACCTCCAGAGGGTCCTCTTCATCCTTGTCTCGGAGTTCCCGGATCTCCTTGTGACGGTAGAGCGCGTTGTCATCAAAGTTCATCTTTGCATCCAGGGCGAGCAGCCGGCCCTTCCTGGTGACGACCATCGGGTTGATCTCCGCCAGGGAGCAGTCGGTGGCCGCGCAGGCCTCGTAGAGGGCCGAAACGAATCGGACGCCCTGTCTGAGCAGGTCACCCTCCAGACCGAGGCCGAACGCGAGGCGGCGGGCCTGAAAGGCCTGGAGTCCGGCCCCCGGGTCGACCGTTTCCTTCAAGATCTTTTCCGGCGTCTTTTCGGCAACCGTCTCGATCTCCATCCCGCCGGCCCGCGAGCCGATCATCGTCAAGGTCGCGCTCGATCGATCGAGCACGATACCCAGGTAGAGCTCCGTTTCGATGTCGGAGGCCTCTTCGACCAGGACCTGCCTCACTTTCCTGCCTCGCGGACCGGTCTGGTGCGTGACGAGGTTCATTCCAAGGATCTCCCCGGCGACTCGGCCCGCTTCTTCGGCATCTTTCGCGAGCTTGATCCCCCCGCCTTTTCCACGCCCTCCCGCGTGAATCTGTGCCTTGACGACGACCGTTCCTCCAAGGTCCCGCGCGACCGCTTCGGCTTCGCCGGCCGTGCGGGCGACACGCCCCCTTGGGACCGCTACGCCGTATGCCTTGAGGATCTCTTTTGCCTGGAACTCGTGGACCTTCATGGATCATCTCCCGGGTTGACGGCGGGCGAAGGTTTGCTCCAGGACCTTCACCGTCGGGAGCCGGTCCTGGGCGGGCGCAAGCGGGTCGAAGGAGCGGCTCCTCCCGCGAACTTCAACACGATCCCGGTGCTCGACGCGAGACTCTGAGATCCTGTCCCGTCATCTGGGGCGGTTTCGGGATGCCGATCAGGCCGAGCAGGGTCGGGGCGACGTCGCAGAGCGCGCGCCCGTCCCGTCGCAGTCTGCCTTGGAAGCGCGGATCGACCAGGATCAGGGGCACGGGGTTCGCGGTATGTGCGGTGTGGGGCTCGCCCGTCTTTTGATTCAGCATCTCTTCGGCGTTTCCGTGGTCGGCGGTGACGATGGCGGCGCCGTTGACCTGTCGGATCGCATCGAGGACCGCTCCCAAACAGCCGTCCACGATTCTCACCGCCTCGGTCGCGGCGTCGAGGTCGCCCGTATGTCCCATCATGTCGGGATTGGCGAAATTGCAGACGGCGGCATCGAACCGGCCGGAAAGGATGGCTTCCGTGAACCTTTCCGCGACCTCGGGCGCGCTCATGGCAGGTTTTTGATCGTACGTGTCCACATCTCTGGGCGAAGGGACCAGGATACGCTCTTCTCCCGCGAAAGGCGTCTCCCGCTGTCCGTTGAAAAAGAACGTGACGTGGGCATACTTTTCGGTCTCGGCGATGCGAAGCTGGCGCATCCCGGCGTCGCTCAGGACCCGACCGAAGATGTTCGGCATCTCCTGCTCGAGCGTCTCCGGCGGAAAGGCCACGCCATCCGCCGGGAGTCCTTCTTCATAGCGGGTGAGGCAGGTAAAGTGGACCTTCGGACGAACGTTGCGCTCAAACCCTTCGAACGCGTCCAGGAGGAACGCCTCCGCGATTTGGCGAGGTCGGTCGCTTCGAAAGTTGAAGAAGATGACGGAGTCGCCGTTCTTGACGGTCGCGACCGGCCCGCCCGCCTCCTGCCGGATGACCACGGGTTTTATGAATTCGTCCGTTTCGCTGCGCGCATAGGCGCTTTGAATGGCCTCGAGCGGGTCTCTTTCAGGCCTTCCCAGGCCGTTCGTCAGGCAATCATAGGCCAGTCGGGTCCGGTCCCAACGCCTGTCGCGGTCCATGCCGTAGTAGCGGCCGCAGATCGTGGCGACGCGGCCCAGGCCAATCCTTTCGCACGTGGCAAGCAGGTCTCGAAGGTGGCTCCACCCGCTTTTGGGCGGCGTGTCGCGCCCGTCCAGGAAGGCATGAACGTAGACCTGCGCCTTGTTCAGTCCCCTGGCCGCGGCCATCTTCAAGAGGCCTTCATAGTGGCCCGGCCAAGCGTGGACGCCGCCGTCCGAGACGAGGCCGATCAGGTGGAGACGGCGATCGGTGCCCAACAGACGATCGATGGATGCCGTGAGGGCCGGGTTTGCGAACAGGCTGCCGTCTCTGACGCGACTGTCGATCTGCGTCACGGCCTGCAAGACGACCCGTCCGGCCCCCAGGTTGAGGTGGCCGACCTCGGAGTTCCCCATCAGGCCTTCCGGCAGTCCCACGCTCCGCCCCGAGGCGCTCAGCGTCGTGTGGGGGTAGGCAGACCAGATGGCATCCATCGTGGGGGTCTCGGCCAACGCGACGGCGTTGTGCGCTCTGTTCGGATTCAGGCCCCAACCGTCCAGGAGAATGAGGGCGAAAAACCTGCGGTCCGACGCTGGATTTCCCATTTCGACGCATTCGACGAGTGGAGATGCTCGAGACACGGGTCTGAAAATACTGCTTCGTGACGGCAAAGGCAAGCCCGGCAGCCCTGACGCGGGTGTCGCGAATGTAGCTTGAAAGCGGGGCAGGAAAGTGATATTTTAAAGATTGTACCGGTTTGATCGGAAGTTCGCCGTTTCTATGAGGGAGTCTTTATGGCATCGTCGAGAGATCCATTCAAGGCCCGCGGGACGCTGCGCACGGCAGGCGGCCCGGTTCGCATCTGGCGGCTGGACCGGCTCGAGTCGGACGGTGTGGGCCCCGTCTCCCGCCTCCCCTTCAGCGTCAAAGTGCTGCTCGAGGCGGCGTTGCGGAACCTGGACGGCTACCAGGTCAGGGAGGAGGATGTGGAAGGGCTGGCAAAGTGGCATCCCGCGTCTCCTGCCCGGGTGGAGGTTCCGTTCAAGGCGGCTCGCGTCGTCCTCCAGGATTTCACGGGCGTTCCGTCGCTTGTCGACCTGGCTGCCCTGCGGGCCGCGATGGCCCGGCTGGGCGGCGACCCGAAGCGCATCGAGCCGCTGATCCCGTCCGACCTGGTGATTGACCATTCGGTCCAGGTGGATCGGTTCGCTTCGGCGGATGCGCTCAACATCAACGCGGAGATCGAGTTCGAGCGAAACCGTGAGCGGTACGAGTTCCTGCGGTGGGGGTCGAACGCCTTTGAGCGTTTTCGGGTGGTACCGCCTGCGACCGGGATCGTGCACCAGGTGAATCTCGAGTATCTGGCGAAAGGGGTGCTTGCCAAGCCGATGGCCGGGGAGGTGGTCGCCTTTCCGGACAGCCTCGTCGGGACCGATTCCCACACGACGATGATCAACGGACTCGGGGTCCTGGGTTGGGGCGTCGGCGGGATTGAGGCGGAGGCCGTGATGCTGGGTCAACCGGTCTACATGCTCACGCCGGAGGTGATCGGATTCAGGCTGTTTGGAGCGCTTCCGGAGGGCGCGACGGCCACCGATCTGGCATTGACGGTGACCCAGATGTTGCGAGCCGAGGGCGTGGTCGGGAAGTTTGTGGAGTTCTACGGCACGGGCCTGTCGGGTATCGGGCTGGCGGATCGAGCGACGATTGCGAACATGTCTCCGGAATATGGCGCGACGATAGGGTTCTTCCCCGTGGATGAGGAGACGCTTCGTTACATGGAACGGACGGGACGGACGTCTGAAGAGGTGGACCTGTTGGAGCGCTACACGAAGGCACAGGGGCTCTTTCGCACGGACGATACGGATGCGCCCGAATTTACCGATACGCTGGAGCTGGACCTGAACCGTGTGGAGCCGAGCCTGGCCGGACCGAAACGTCCACAGGATCGCGTTGCGCTCTTTCGGATGAAGTCCGAGTTTGCGGCCGCATTGAGGGCGTCTGCGGACGAGCGGGGGTTCGGCCTGGATGAAGCCGCGGTCAGGCGGAGAGCGACCGTTGCCACGGACGGGCGGATGGAGATCGGTCACGGATCGGTGGTCATCGCGGCGATCACGAGCTGTACGAACACCAGCAATCCCTCCGTGATGGTGGCCGCCGGGCTGCTGGCAAAGAAGGCGACGGAGCGAGGTCTCAAGGTGCCCTCGTACGTCAAGACGAGCCTGGCCCCGGGGTCTCGCGTCGTCACGGACTACCTGGATCAGGCCGGATTGTCCCCCTATCTCGATCAGCTGGGTTTTCATACGGTGGGCTACGGCTGCACGACCTGCATCGGTAACAGCGGTCCCCTTCCGGAGTCGGTCGTGGATGCGATCCGGGAGGGCGATCTGGTCGTGGCTTCCGTCCTGAGCGGCAACCGGAACTTTGAGGGACGGATCCATCCGCATACCAAGGCGAACTATCTCGCCGCGCCTCCGCTGGTCGTGGCCTACGCCTTGGCCGGAACCGTAGATGTCGATCTCTCGCAGGATCCGATCGGAGCGGATACGGAAGGCAAGTCGGTCTACCTGAAGGAGATCTGGCCGAGTCAGAAGGAGATCTCCGACACGATCGCCGAATCCTTGAACCCCGAGATGTTCAGAAAGGCATACGACAACGTGTTCGACGGCAGCGAAACGTGGAACGCGATCTCAGGGCAGTCCGGCGATCTCTTCGGGTGGGACAAGGAAAGCACCTACGTGCAGGAGCCGCCCTTTTTCGCGGACCTGTCGCCGGAACCTGCCCCGCCGGGAGACATCGCGGGCGCCCGGGTGCTCGTACGTGTCGGCGACTCGGTCACGACAGACCATATCTCGCCCGCCGGGAGCATTGCGGTCGACAGCCCCGCCGGCCGGTACCTGATCGCGCGGGGCGTTGCGCCGGCCCGCTTCAACTCCTACGGCTCGAGACGCGGGAACCACGAGGTGATGATGCGGGGAACGTTCGCGAACATCCGGCTTCGGAACCTGCTTGCCCCGGGGACCGAAGGGGGCGTGACCCTCCATCTTCCAAGCCGCGAAGAGATGAGTATTTTCGATGCGGCCGTGCGTTACCGGGAAGAGGGAGCGCCTCTGATCGTGCTCGCGGGCAAGGAGTACGGTGCGGGATCCTCGCGCGACTGGGCGGCAAAGGGACCGGCGCTCCAGGGCGTGCGCGCCGTCATCGCCGAAAGCTTTGAACGCATCCACCGAAGCAATCTGGTCGGAATGGGCGTCCTGCCCCTTCAGTACAAAGAGGGGGAGCACGCGGCATCGCTGCGCCTCACCGGTCTGGAGGTCTACGACATCGAGGGGATCGGCGAGCGGTTGAAGCCGTTTCAGGACGCGACGGTCAAGGCGACGCGGGAGGACGGGCGCGTGACGACGTTCCGCGTAACGGTCCGGATCGATACCCCCGTGGAGATCGACTACTACCGGAACGGAGGCATCCTGCATACGGTGCTTCGGAATTTTCTGAAGGCGTCCTGAGTCCTGTTCGTCGTAAAAACGAACGGAATTTCCTAGCCTGAATAGTTCATAAATTTTATGTAGAACAATCAGTTATCCAATTTAAGCTAAAAAACTTTGTTTGGGTGCAATAACTGGAAAACCCGGTATTTACGCAGATTTTTCAGATTTCACGAGTGATTCGGGCCAGATGCCATCGCGGCCGTGGCGTTGCGGCTCTCTAGCTGCTTCGGCGTTCCTCCTCCCCAGGGCTTAGGGGGGCCCTCTGTGGGACGGGGTCAGGTGCGGGGGCGGATGTGGGGGCGAATGGAAATTCGCGGCGTGGGGGTGGGTCCCGCAGTGGGCATAAGGCGGGGTGAGGAGTTCAATCCTTTCGCGGCGCCAGTCCTTTCCAGTGGGGCTGAGTCGCCACGGCCCGAGCCTCCCCGGCGTTTGAGGGGAGCCCTTCTTTTGTCTACTTTTCTTGGGCGGCAAGAAAAGTAGAGTAAGAGTGACTTTCCTAACCTCTCTTATGAATTATTCAGGTTAGGAATATCTGGAAACAACGGCTTGCAGTTTAAACCACACTCGTGATCGGCGTTTTTCCATCCTGCTATCCTTATCCTTCGCAATGCCGCTTTTTTGCAATCCTCCAGCGAAGAGAACGTTCCAACTGTCTTATACACCGAGAGATCGCTTCGATCTGGGTAAACGTGACCTGTCCACGTATCTTCATCTTTTTTAGGCCGAGGACTGAGAGACGGGGGGATATGTTTGCGAGGTGGCAGGTGCGCCAAAAAAAGAAACGCCCCTTGCGGGGCGTCGGGCCGGAGATGCTATCTCTGGCGGGGTAATGGGTAATACCTGTTGAGATAGCTCGTTTCCTGGTCGCTGTCAATGGAAAAAATGCCAAGGGAACGCGACGCCACAGGGGAGCGGGTGATTGTGTACGTAGACGGCTTTAATCTCTACTACGGGCTGAATCCAAGGCTCGTCACCGCCGGTCGACCTGCCTCTTCCTGGCCCAGAGCAGCGCCACGTTGAGCAGGATGATCACCCAGACCAGCACCAGGCCCAGTCTGCGTTTCCGTCTGTCCTGGAGCAGGCCGGAGACCTGGTCGGTCGCTTTTCGCGTCCAGAAGGCGGACCGGCCGGCCGACGCTTCGATTTCATCCATCTGGAGACTGTGCCAAACCAGCCGGGCTTGGGTGAACTCCGACCGGGCCTTCTGAATCGTCCGTCTGGGCGCCTTCACGTCCAGGTTCAGCGCGCCTGCCCGGTCGATCGATACGCGGGCCCGGTCAAGCGCGTCCCGCACCCCGGAGAAAAGCAGCTTCACGTCCTGACCCATCCGAAAGGCCTCGGAAGGCTCGGGATGGCACGTCGCGCACGCGGCCTCCACGAGGGCGACGGTCGGACGCCGGACGTTGTGGTTGCTGTGACACGAGGCGCAGGCCAGGGCGCCGGTCGCCTCCATCCCCGACTTGTGGGGACCGCGTTCGAAGTTTTCCGCGGGCCCGATGTGGCAGCTGCCGCAGACGAGAGAACGAAACGCACGGCTCTCAGGCATCCGGACCGGGGCCATGTCGTGGACCCCGTGGCAGTCGACGCAGACCGCCCCGGGACGCGCGTCGTCCCAATGGACGGACGCGGCGTACTCCTCGAGCTGCTCACCGTGGCAGGGGTCGCCGCAGGTCTGGGGGATGACGTTGCGCGGCACACGGGTGGGCTGTCCGGGCTCGTGACATCCCTCGCACCCGATGACGTTGTGCACGCTCCGACGAAAGGCGGCTTCTTCATCCGGTCCCAGCCCTTCGAGCGCCTCCGGTTCCTGCAGGATCGAGAGCGGCAGCACAACGGCCAGCCCGAAACCCAGCCGGTTGAAGGTCCGGCTCACGGCGGTGGCGCCGCGTCCACCGTCGTCGGGCGCCCGAGGGTATCGAACTGGACGGTCTTCCCGAACAGGCTGACGGTGGTCTCCGAGATCTTCCCGAGGATGCCCAACGCGAGCGTCGCGACGATGACGACGGTCCCGATGCCGATGACGACCGGTCTTCGTCTGGGATGTCTCTCGGGGGACCGGTCGAGAAAGGGGAGGAGGAGGATCAACAGGCCCAGCGCGGGCGGCAGCGCAACCGCCACCGCTTCGGGCAGGTACTTGAGGAGTTGGAACACGGGCAGAAAGTACCATTTCGGCTTGATTCCCGGCGGTGTTTCGAAAGGATTGGCCGGCTCTCCGAGATGAAAGGGAAAAAGGATCGCGAGGGTCACCAGGATGCCGATGAGCACGTAGGCGACGATGACCTCGAGCACCAGCTGGTTCGGAAAGAAGGGTTTGCCTCCGGCCCGGAGCAGCGCGCGATCTTCGGGCTCCGGTTCATCTGTTCGGGTGAGGGGCGACGTTCCCTGCAGCCTGACGAGGACGAGATGAAGGGCGGCCAGCGTAATGAGCACGATCGGGAGCAGGGCGACGTGCGTGACGAAGAAGCGTCCGAGGGTGGCTTCGTTCATGTCGATGCCGCCGCGCATGAGTTGCTTGATGAACGGGCCGACGAGCGGCAGAGAAGCGGGCGCCTCCGTGCCGACGGTCGTCGCCCAAAACGCGAGCTCGTCCCAAGGGAGGAGATCGCCCGTGAACGCGAGGCCCAGAACCGTCCCGAGGATCACCGCGCCGAGCATCCAGGTGACTTCCCGGGGGGCCTTGTATCCGCCGTAGACAAAGGTCTTGACCATGTGGAGGAAGACGACCAGAACCATCAGGTTCGCCCCCCAGACGTGGAGTTGTCGGATCAGCCAGCCGAACGGGACCGATTCGGTGATGAAGGCGACGCTTGCGTGGGCGTCCCCGACCGTCGGTTTGTAGTAAAACATGAGCAACAGGCCCGTGACGGCCTGAACGAAGAAGAGGAGGAGGGCCGACGTGCCCAGGGTGAAGAGGATGTTGGCGTGCGGCGGGACCGGCCTGCTGAAGTGCCTGCGTATGCCGCCGAAGACGTTTTCCAGCGGATATCTGTGGAACAGCCAGTTCCGGAGGGATTCAAGGCGGTTCATGCCCGGACGATCCTATTGTCCAGAACGCGCAGGGCGACGGCCCTCAGCGGCGCGGGAGGCGGTCCGGCCGAGACGCGCCCATGGAGATCGAACCGGCCGCCGTGGCAGGGGCACTCGATTCGACGTTTCGCGTGGTTCCACCGGACAATACATCCGAGGTGGCTGCAGACGGCTGAGAATCCGAGGAGTCGGCCCTGTCTCCTGATGACGAGGGTGGGGTGGCCCGACAGTCGGCCGACCACGCCGGCGCCTTCCCGGACGACGTCCGGCGTCAGGGGACTTCCCGTGGCGCTTTCAAGCGCGTTGCCGAAGGTGTGCGGGCGTTTGAGGGGGATCAGGTAGGCCAGGACCGGCGTCAGAAAACCGATGGCGGCCGCGAAGAACCCGGCGCCAATGAGCCTGTCCAACAGTTTTCGACGGGTGAGATGCACGTCGTTTGGCTCCGAAACAACGGAGGCTCACACGGATTGTCCACGAAAAAGACCGGTTGCCGACGGCCACCGGTCGAGGGAATCCGCTCTGCCCTGTAACGCGTTACACGTCCAGCTTTTCCAGACTGGCTCGAACGGCCTCGGCGGAGATTTTCAGCGCGTCGGCTTCCTCGTGCGTGAGGGCGATTTCGACGATGCCCTCTACACCTCCGGCACCGAGCTTCACCGGGACACCCATGAAGAGGTCGTGTATCCCATACTGGCCGGTCAACCAGGCCGCGCAGGGCAGGATCCGTTTCTTGTCCAGCGCGATCGCCGCGACCATCTCCGCCACGGCGGATGCGGGGGCGTAATAGGCGCTGCCCTCCTCGAGATGACCGACGATCTCCGCGCCGCCGTCCCGGGTTCGTCGGACCAGGCTCGCGATCGAAGCTTCGTCGAGGAATTCAGACAGGGGAATGCCGCCGATGGAAGAGTAGCGCGGAAGCGGCACCATGGCATCGCCGTGACCGCCCAACACGAACGCCGTTACATCTTCGACCGACACGCCGATTTCCTCGGCGATGAAATAGCGGAATCTGGCGGAGTCGAGGATACCCGCCATGCCGACGACGCGGGCCGGCGGGAAACCGGTCGTCTTGAACGCGACGTAGACCATCGCGTCGAGCGGGTTGGTCACGACGATGACAATCGCATTCGGCGCGACGTCTCTCGTGGCCAAGCTTACGGTGCGAACGATCCCGGCGTTCGTGGCCAGGAGGTCATCCCGGCTCATCCCAGGCCTCCGGGCGATCCCGGCAGTGATCACGACGAGATCGCAACCGGCCAGCGCCTCCGGGTCGTCGGTGCCTGCGATTCGGGTGTCGAACCGGTCAACAGGCGCCGATTCGGCCAGATCCAGCCCCTTGCCTCGTGCAATTCCCCCTGCCACGTCGAGCAGGATGACTTCCCGGGCAAGCTGACGCTGCAGAATCTGGTGCGCGGTGGTGGCGCCTACGTTGCCCCCGCCCACAATCCCGATCTTCACCAAATTCTATTCCGCCCGGGCGTAGATGCTGACCTTTTTCCGACGCCGGTCGAGCGGTTCGAACGTCACGACGCCGTCTATCAACGCGAAGATGGAGTCGTCTTTTGCCCTGCGGACGTTTTCGCCGGTGTGGATGCGCGTGCCCCGCTGGCGGACGATGATGCTTCCGGCCGATACGTGCTGGCCCCCAAACGCCTTGATCCCCAGGCGCTGTCCCCTGCTGTCGCGTCCATTTCGCGAGCTGCTGACGCCCTTCTTATGCGCCATCCTTTGCCTCCTCGTGCAGGACCGAGATCTCTCCGATCTGAAGCTCGGTGAACTGCTGTCTGTGTCCCGTTTTTCGCCGATACCCCTTGCGGCGTTTCATCTTGAAGACCGAGACCTTTTCGTCTTTACCGTGTCCAACCACGGTGGCCTCCACGGTTGCGCCTTCCAATTGAGGTGCGCCCACACGGACCTCCCCGTCCCGGGCCACGAAAAGGACGCGGTCCAGCGTCACTTTTTCGCCTGACTCGGCCTTCATGCGCGGTACTTTGATCCGGTCGCCCGCTTGAATCCTGACCTGGGATCCCAACACGTCAATCACGGCGTACACGAAAAGCTGTCCTCTGTAAATGCTGGATGAGAAACCCTTTAGAGGGCGAAACCTTAACCAAACCGCGGTGCAGTGTCAAGTTTTAAATTCGTCGGTGATGTCCTGTTTCCGCCTTCTTGAATAGATGCGATAATCGGTGACCGCGATCTCCGGATCCATCTCTACGTTCAGCCACGTCCCCGACGACTTGCGCAGCCGTTTGAGTCTCTTCCGTCCGTTTTCCAGCATGTATTGACCCAGGGTCGGGTTGACGAGTACCGTGAGTCGGCGCTCTCTCGAGGCCGCCCGCGACCGTTTGAGCCAGCGTTCGATCCGGGCCAGCGTGGTTTCTCTCGTGGCCATACGGCCGGTTCCCTCGCACGTGGGACAGGCTTCGCTGAACGTGAAAAGAAGGCTTGGACGGACGCGCTGCCGGGTCATTTCCATGAGTCCGAACTCGCTGATCTCCGACATCCGGGGACGGGAGCGATCTCGGCGAATCGACTGCCTGAACGCATCTTCCACCTTCTTTCTGTTCTTGGAAAAGGCCATGTCGATAAAGTCCATGACAATAATGCCCCCGATGTCCCTCAGACGGACCTGCCTGGCGATTTCCCGGGCTGCCTCCAGGTTGATTTTGAGTGCGGTCTCTTCCTGATCGCGGCGACCCACATACCGTCCGCTGTTTACGTCGATCGCAACCAACGCCTCGGTGTGGTCCAGGATCAGGTAGCCTCCCCCTTTGAGCCATGCCTTTCTCTCCGAGCACTTCTCAATCTCCTGCTCGACCCCGAAGGCATCGAAGATCGGCTGCTTCTCTTTGTAGTGCTCCACTTTCTCCCGCAGATCCGGAGACGTTCCTTTGAGATAGGCCTGGATCTGCCTGTACTCCCGCTTCGAGTCGACGACCACGCGATCGACCTGCTCCGTGAAAAGGTCTCGAATGAGACTGGACGTCATGCCCATCTCTTTGTGGAGGAGAGCCGGCGCTTTGGTTTTCTGTGCCTGCTTCACAATCCGATCCCAGGTGCTCAGGAGATGCTCGAGGTCTCGCGTGAGTTCCGGATCTCCTTTTCCCTCTGCTTCGGTGCGCACGATGACCCCATATCCATCCGGCTTTATTTCGCGGGTCAGGTCTTTCAGCCGGCGCTTCTCACTCCAGTTGACGATCTTTCGGGAAACGCCCACCTTGTCCCCACGCGGCACCAGGACCATGAAACGTCCCGGAAGGGAGGGCACCGCCGTCACTCTGGGCCCCTTGGTGCTGATGGCTTCTTTCGTGATCTGGACGAGGATCTCCTCGCCTTCCTCGATCATCTCTTCTATGGGGACGACCGGTTTTCCCCGGGTATTCGTCCGCACTTCCGCCTCTTCCAGGAACTCTTCATCCAGATCCACCATCGATCCCGGCGCCCCCGGCATGTCGGAGACGTGGAGAAAGGTGGACTTCTCGCTTCCGATATCGACAAAGGAGGCCTGCATGCCGGGGAGCACGGCCGTGACCGTCCCTTTGTAGATATTTCCAAGCATCCGTTCGTTTTCGGATCTTTCGACGAGGATATCCGCGACCCGATCGTCTTCGAGGATGGCGATTCTGACTTCGTTCGAGGCCTCGTTGATGATGATTTCCGTCTTCAAGCGTCGTTCCACCTTGCCGTCCGCTACCGGCGGATAATATTTATAAATATCTGTATATATGATGGTTAAATGATAATAAGAAAATATTATCGATCAGGCAAGTCAAATGTTTGCGTCCCGCGCCGCTCCGTCGCCTTCCTTCGGCGCCGACCCGGCAAGCGTCATCATATTGGCAAAGACGAATCTAAATCGTCCGATTCGAGGCGTCAAGCGGGTTCCATCGGCCGAATTCATCAATCGACGTGACATCCCTTTGGAGATTTTATATATTGTTCCAAGCCTTGAAGTTATGTTGTTCCATCCTCGTTTTTCAGGGACGGGTCCGGCTGAGATGGACATGATTTCGATGGACGAGGCGATTCGCGTCGTCCTGGAACATACCCAACCGATCGACGCGATTTCGGTAGACCTGACGGATGCGCTCGGCCGGGTCCTGGCGGCCGACGTGGTCTCGGATGTGAACATGCCTCCGTTCGACAAGTCGATGATGGATGGGTACGCCGTCGTGGGTGAGGACGTCAGCAGGGCATCGGCGGAAGGGCCCGCCGTTCTCGAAGTCGTCGAGGAGATCCCGGCCGGGCACGTCCCGACGAAGAAGATCTCGACGGGCCAGGCGGCTCGAATCATGACGGGCGCCCCGATTCCGGAGGGTGCGAATTCGGTCGTCATGGTCGAGGACACCGTGGACGAGCCGGGCGGGAGGCACGTCAAGGTCCTCGCGCCCGCGGCGACCGGCGAGAACGTCGCGCCCCTTGGGCAGGATCTCCGTCGAGGAGAGGTCGCCGTCGGAGCGGGACGGACGGTCCGCCCTCCGGAAGTCGGCATGCTCGCGAGTGTGGGTGCCGCGCGTGTGCCCGTCTACCGGCGGCCGGCCGTCGCTGTGATCTCGACGGGGAGTGAGGTCGTTGAACCGGAGCGGGTGCCGGAGCCCGGGCAGATTCGAAACAGCAACGCCTATACGATGATGGCACAGGTTGAGCGCGCCGGCGCGGTATCCCGGTATCTCGGTATCGTAGAGGACCGTGAGGCAGACCTGGTGCGTGTGATTTCGGAGGGGCTGGAGGCGTGCGACATCGTGCTTCTCTCAGGGGGCGTCTCAGCGGGCGTCTACGACCTGGTGCAGTCCGCGATGCAGGCGTGTGGCGTGGCGGTGCGCTTCGATCGGATTCGTATGAAGCCGGGAAAACCTTTGACGTTCGGGGTGAAGGGAAAACAGCTCGTGTTCGGCCTGCCGGGAAATCCTGTCTCGGCCGTCGTGGGTCTCGAGCTGCTGGTTCGTCCGGCCATTCGAAAGATGCAGAAGATGGAGCACGTCCACCGGCCGGTCGTGCGCGGCATTCTCAAGGCGCCTTTCCGGCAGACCCCGGGGCGGAAGCAGTTCGTGCCGGCGTGGTGCGAGATGCGGGACGGGGTCTGGGAAGTCCGTGGGGTGGGTCATCACGGATCGGCGGACCTGTTCGCGTTTTCGCGCGCCAACAGCCTTTTTACCGTGGATGCAGACGTGGCGCTGCTCGACGAGGGGGACGCCGTTGACGTCACGCTGCTGGAGGATTGGTAACAATTCGGGCACGGCACAGCACCAGGAGTTGCACAAACGGTCGTGATTTCCTTGTTTCTATCGTTCCGGTCCAAAAGATTTGAACCCCCGGCCGCCTCATTCGAAGCCGGTCTGTCAGCGTTGAGGTGCGTATGCCGGAACTGACGCACGTCGATCGGGAGGGTGCCGTCCGGATGGTCGACGTGACCGACAAGGACGTGACGAGGCGGGAGGCCGTGGCAGCGGGTGAGATCCGGGTTCGGCCGGACACGATCCGGATGATCACCCGGGGAGAGACGCCCAAGGGGAACGTGCTGGAGACGGCCCGCATTGCCGGCGTCATGGCCGCGAAACGGACGTCGGAGCTCATTCCTCTGTGTCACCCGCTCTCTGTCACGGGGGTGGATCTCGACTTCGACGTCGGCCGGGATCGGATCGAGGCGACGGCCCGCGTGTCGGTCGCCGAACGAACCGGCGTGGAGATGGAGGCCTTGTCAGCGGTGTGCGTTGCGCTTTTGACCGTCTACGACATGTGCAAGGCCGTGGACAGAGAGATGGTGATTGGAGAGGTTCGGCTGTTGGAGAAAACCGGCGGAAGCAGGGGACCCTACCGCCGGAAAAAGCAAGGGCGCCCATAGCTCAATAGGCAGAGCAGCTGACTCTTAATCAGAAGGTTCGGGGTTCGATTCCCTGTGGGCGCACCAAATTTCAGGCCGCCGACGTTGGCGGCCTGACGGCGAAGACAAGACCCCGATGGATAATCCCGCCGGGGTCTTGTCGTATCCGCCAGGCTGAAACCGTGGGCAGGGCAACGAGACGTGCCTGCTGGCAGCCGACGTGAATTCACACAAGTTGCCGTGAATCGCACACCTGGCCCTGCCTGCAGCGCAGTAAGCTGCGCAGGCAGGTCACTGCAAGCAGACAGGTGACAGTGGCAGCTTGCTGCTTCGGGAAGTGGAAGCAGGTTCAGGAATCGCGTGGCGTTGCACGCCGTGACGTAAGCGGGCGTACGGCGCGGCCTTCGAAACTACGTCTCATAAGCGGCGCATCCGGACACAAGAAAATTTGTGTATTCACAAATTTTCTTGTGGTATCATAACAGTCATGCGTGGAGTCCTCCATTTCATGGATTGGCCATGCAGGCCTCCGCGCTCCTGAGGAAGGGCATCTTGGGGTGGGGTCGGTTGCACACGCCCTGATGGCACGCGGCTTGCGGATAATCAACAATACGTATGGATGAGGCGAATATGACGAGCCGGCACGAGAGCGAAGCGGGCGCCAGAATAGCGATTGACGCGTTGCTTCGGCAGTCCCAATGGAATCCGGCCGATCAATCGATGGTGGGCATCGAGGTCCAGGTGACGGAGTCGCCGGAAAGCTCGGAAGTCGTCGACCGTTCACGGGCACGGCCTTTCGAGGTCCACGCGCCGGTCTACGATCTTCTGGCGGCTGCGGGCACGTTCGGACCGGACCGCACCGTTGGCACAGGGCATGACGAGTTCGGGTGGATGCCGGTACCCGATCGCATCCGGCTCACCCGCGATCACTTCGTAGCCCGCGTCGAGGGGCATTCGATGGCGCCCACGATTCCGGACAATTCCTACTGCCTCTTCCGGGCCGAGCGCGGGGGGAGCAGGGAGGGGAAGCTTGTTCTCGTCTGGCACCGTGGCTGCACCGATCCGGCGCTTGGCGGAGAGTTCTCCGTCAAGAAGTACACCAGCACGAAAGCGGCGTCGGCGGACGGTACCTGGAGCCATCGGGAGATCCGGCTGAAGCCGCTCAATCCCGACCCGGCTTACGACGACCTCGTGTTCGACCCCGGCTCGGAGGGGGACCTTCGCGTCGTGGGGGAGTTCGTCTGCGTCCTCGAGGCCGCGGAGAACGGCGAACGCAGAGGGGGTCGGGCCGACTACGTCCTGTACGGCCGGAATGGACGGCCGCTCGCCGTCATCGAGGCCAAGCGAAACGCGATCAACCCGTACGTCGCCAAGCAGCAGGCGCTGCCTTACGCAAAGGCCCTCGGCGCACCCTTCATCTTTCTCACGAACGGTGAGTTGACCTATTTCTGGGACTATCGGAACGACGACGCTCGTCCGATCGCCGGCTTCTTCTCGCAGCGGGATATCGAGCGGATGGTGGAGATGCGCGCCAGCCGGCGGGCGCTGGCGACCGTGGAGATTCCGGAGCATTACATCCGTCAGGGTGAGACGCGCACCGTACGCCCGTATCAAGCCGACGCGATGCGGGCGCTCGACCAGGCGCTCGAGCTGGGCAAGCGGCGTTTTCTGATCGAGCTGCCGACGGGCACGGGCAAGACCGATCTCATCTGTCTCTACCTCAAACGGCTGTTCGAGGCAGGTTGGTCCGAACGGGTACTCGTCCTCGTCGACCGGGAGCAGTTGGCCAAGCAGGCGTTGGACGCGATCCAGGACGTTCTGAATACGCACTCGAGCTACTGGCTGCGACCCGGTATGGCGCGCCAGGAGCAGCAGATCACCGTGGCGCTGCTTCAGACCATGATCGGCCGCGTGGACGAGTATACGGCAGGATACTTCGATATCGTCATCGCCGACGAGTGTCACCGCTCCATCTACGGCGCCTGGCAGGGGGCGCTCACACGCTTCGACGCCATCCACATCGGCCTCACCGCAACCCCGGCTGGCTACATCGAGCGGAATACCTACGATTTCTACCAGTGCGACCCGGGCAAACCGGATGTCTCCTATTCGATAAAGGATGCCTTTCGAGACCGGTACCTGGTGCCCTACCGGTTTGCCACGGGCATTACGGAGATCGTGGCCGAGGGGGCCGATCTCGACGACGAGCATTACGACCCCGTCCAATTCGAGCGGGAGTGGACCAATGAGGCATCGAACAGACTCATGATGGAGGAGTTCGACAGCCTTGCATGGGCGTGCTGCCGGGAGCTCGCCCCGGGCCAAGACGAGGCGCCCGGCAAGTCGATCGTCTTTGCGATCACCAAGCACCACGCGGCACGCCTGGCGCAGTATCTGAACGAGCTTCACCCGGAATTCAAGGGTCGCTACGCGGAGGTCATCACGTCCGATGTGGCCGATCCGGACGCCCTGATTCGGAGGTTCAAGGCCGAGACCTACCCGATGATCGCAGTGAGCGTCGGCATGCTGGATACCGGCTTCGACTGCCGGGAGGTGCTGCATCTGGTGCTGTGCCGGCGGGTGCGAAGCCCCATTCTCTACCAGCAGATGCGGGGCCGGGGCACGCGCACCGCGCCGCACATCCGGAAGCAGAAGTTCGTGATCTACGACTTCTTCGGGAACCACAGGTACTTCAACGACAGCGACGTCGATGTCTTCACCGGCGTGGCGGGCGGGCCAGCGCCTGGCGACACGGCGACCCGGCCGGAGTCGCCCCCGGAGCTCGTCGAGCTCGGCCTCGAAGACGAATGGCTGGAGGCGGTCACCTACATCGAGGTCGGCCCCGAAGGCGAGCGGATCGACAAGGAAGAATACGTTACCCACTGGAAGGAGACGATTCTGTCTCAGGCAGCGGACGATCCAATCCTCGCGAAGATCCGTGACGACGAGCACCTCGACTCCGAGGAAGAGGAGGCGCTTGCGCGTCGTCTCAACCGGGCCGAGCACTACTTCAATGAAGACAACCTGCGTCGCGCCTACGGCAATCCGGGCGGCAACCTGATCGACTTCATACGGGCTGCGCTCGGACGACTGCAGATCAAGAGTCGCGAGGAGAGACTCGAGGAGGCCTTCCGGGCCTGGCTCGTGTCGCGTTCGCTCACCCCGCAGCAGGCGGAGTACCTCTGCCTGCTCAAGAACCGCGGCATTGCTACCGGCCAGGTGCGCCTCGACGACCTCTTCGAGCCGCCGCTTTCGATCCTGGACGCCGCCGGAAAGGGGGTCGAGCTCTTCGGTGAGGAGGGACTGAAGCAGGTGGTGGAGCAACTCAACGACGGTGTCTTCAGAGTTGCCGGCTGAGAAAATGACTACAACTTGACATGTAACCATTAAAAGGTTACTTTGAGTATATGAAATCCCCGTCAGGCGAAGCGTGCCGAGGCGCATTCAAAGGCTGCCTGAGTCGGTTCAACGACGCGTAGCCAACCTGGTCGAGGATTTTCGGGACAAGGGACCGATCAGAAACGATCGGCCGCATTACACGCAAACTTGGAGCGGATCAATGCCACTGCCACCTCTCACGTGGTTGGGTGGCCTGTCGGTCTTACGGGAAAACTTCGGAAACCATTGAGGTCTGCTATGCAGGCAGTCGTGAAAACGCCCCGTATCGAGATCAACATCAAGGGAGAGATTCCCGGCAAGTTGATGACCGTGCTGGAAGAGGAGTTTGGCGAACAGGTCGAGCTATTGGAAGAAAACGACGAAGAGACGGTGGATATCTTTGAGACGGACTGGTACCGGAGTATCAAATCAGGAACGACACCGGGCGATAATTTGAGGATTTACCGGGAGAATCGCGGTTTGACTCAGGCCAGGCTGGGTGAGATGCTTGGCGGCGTTCCTCGCCAGCATATCTCGAATATGGAGAGAAGGGTGAGGTCAATCAGCTTGAAAACGGCCAGGAAATTGGCAAAGCTGTTCAAGGTATCACCTGGGAAGTTCATTTAGGACCTCCGGTAACCTGGAGACGGTAGACGATGGACCAGACTCTGCGCCGCAAGTTCAGACGAATCACAGACATCCTCTGGGCGGGAGGCGTCACCAATCCCGTCACCTACATCGAGCAGATCTCCTACCTCATCTACTTGAAGCTTCTCGACGAGGAAGAGTCCACGCGCGAGCTCAGGGGCCGGATGGCAGGCGGGAACGGTACGTTCCTCTTCCCGGGCCAGGCCGAGCGGTTCCGCTGGTCCAAATGGCGCTTCAGGAGCGGCATCGCACTGCGCGATTTCGTGCGCGACGAGGTCTTTCCCTACATGGCGTCGCTGGTCAAGGACGAGCCCCAGGTGGCCGAGTACTTTCGCGACGCGGTGCTCGAGATCGTCGATCCGAACGTGCTGAAGCAGGTGATCGACGAGTTGGATGAGATCGACTTTCGCAAGCTCGGACCGGACGCAAAAGGCGACATCTTCGAGTACCTGCTCACCCACCTCGGTCAGTCGGCGCTGAACGGGCAGTTCCGGACGCCGCGCCAGATCCGGGCCTTCATGGTCGAGATGGTCGATCCGGACCTGGGCGACACCGTGTACGACCCCGCGTGCGGCACCGCCGGATTTCTCATCGACGTCGTGGACCGCATTCTCGCCCGCTACAGCGAGGAGCCGCAGGAAGTACCGATCTACGGCGAGGACTGGCTCGAGCAACGGGACCAGACGCTGGAGGAAGCCAAAAAAGAGATCCCGAACCTCCAGACGTACAGGAAGGGTCCCGGCGGCGAGAAGATTCCCGACTGGGGCCGGCTCGAGGCTTCCATTTACGGCACGGACGTTTCGCGTCAGATGATGCGGATTTCAATGATGAACCTCGTGCTGCATGGCATCGGCAGCGCGAGGCTCAAGCGGGGCAACGTCCTCTCCGAGATGAGCGGCCTGACCGAGGATGACCTGAACCGGCGCTACGCCGTGATCCTCTCGAACCCGCCCTTTGCCGGTCAGATCCCCAGTGAGTCGATTCGCCAGGATCTGCCCTCCAAGTCCAGGAAGAGCGAGCTTCTGTTTCTTGCCCTCATGCTGCGGTCGCTCGCGCCGGGCGGGCGCTGCGCCGTGGTCGTGCCCGAGGGGGCGCTCTTTGGTTCGACGAAGGCGCACAAGGAGCTGCGCGAGAAGCTGCTGCGGGACTACGAGCTTCAGGCCGTGGTCTCGCTGCCGGCTGGCGTGTTCAAGCCGTACGCGGGCGTCAAGACTTCCGTACTCGTCTTCCGACGCCCCGCGACGGACCCGGGGGAGGGCGACGGGGAGGCAGCAACGAAGCAGGTGTGGTTCTACGAGATCCGCAACGACGGCTACGACCCTGACAAGATCCAGGGCGGCGGCCGCCCCGAGACGCCGGCGAAGAACGACATCCCCGGCCTGCTCGGTGCGTGGGCTGATTACAAGGACACGCGCTTTCGAAAGCCGCCGGGCGCCGAGGCCGGGGGCCTGCTGGAGCCGGGGAGCGACGAACCTCGCTGCTGGTGGGCGGCTTTCGAGACCATCGCCGGGAACGACTACAACCTCGCCGCGTCGCGCTACAAGCCGCGCGTTGCCGAAGCGGTTCCGGACGAGGATCCGGCGGAGCTGATCCGCGAGGTCTTGGCGATCGAGAAAGAAATCACTGCGGGGCTGGAGAAGCTGCTCGGAGAGGTGGAGAAGTAGCTCCGGGGGGCTCAAAGGAGTCCAGAAGTGTCCGTTGTCAATGTACGCGAGGCCAAAACCCAGCTCTCCCGCCTTCTGGCGCGGGTGGAGGCGGGTGAAGAGGTCGTGATCGCCCGCAACGGAGTTCCGGCTGCGCGGCTCGTCCGATATGAGAATCGTCCAGGCATCCGGCGGTTCGGCGCCATGAAGGGTCGAGTTGTGGTCGACGACCGTTTCTTCGAGCCGCTCCCGGAGGCCGGGTTGGCTGCCTGGGAGGCGTGATTAGTGCGCATTCTGCTCGACACGCCCGGATCATCGGCAACGACATTTACACGCCGGCTGCTCCCGTTCCGGATGTGACACCGTCTCCAGACCGCAACCGGTTCCTTCAGGAAGTGATCGCCGAGGTCAAGGCCGCGGCACAGGAGGTCGGCGTAATACTTCAGTAGCAAAGCAAATTGAATAGAAAGGAGTGTACCGTGAACAGGATTGCCTCTGGAGCCCGCCAACTCCCACTCCATCACATCACGATCCGCGTACCCTGGCACGACAGCGGCTGGACCGGAAGCGTCTGCGAGCGACCGCTCAACAACACGAGTTGCTTGATCCTGCGGCGGATCGGCGAGGGCCGACGCGACGAGGTCGAGGTTCACTGCGCCGGCAAACGCCTCGATGAGATTGCCGCTGACAATCTTCCACCCTGCGTGGGTGAGAGGGTCTCGTTTATGGCGCCCTTTCCGTTGTCCCGCACGATGACGCACCCGTATACAGAAATCTACCCGGAGACGCACAGGCACTTCGCTCCCACGCGCTTCGTCCAACCACGGTACTCCGCTGCATGCGTACCGTTCCGCTGGATGCTGCGTAAACAGGTCGAAGGGAGTGCGGAGCACGGAGAGATTGGGCTCGCAGAGCGCCTCCAACTCGATTGGATGCCGGATCGCGAGCCGGACATCAGAAACCGAAGCGGTAAGCCGATTGAGACGGACTGGATCCAGGAGCGTGAGAACCAGCTCGCGCTGCTCGACACCTTCTTCGGTGCACTCCGCCCGGAGGAGTCGCTCTGCTTCTTCTACGCCAAGCGTACGCCGCTGTCCGAGCAGTCGCGGCGCGTTATTGTCGGCGTAGGTCGTGTCCTATCCGTGAGTGAGGCGACGGAATACGCCGTCAACAAGAAACCGCCGCTCCGCTGCATGCTCTGGGAGCGGAATGTCGGCCACTCGGTGCGATCCGGTTACGCCGACGGGTTCCTGTTCCCCTATCAGGAGGCGCTGCGGCTTGCCGAGCGGGAGGGCGTCGATCCCGAAGAGTTCGTCGCCTTTGCCCCGGATGAGTATTTCGACGCCTACTCCTACGGCTCGGAGCATCTCACTCACGACGGCGCCATCGCCTCGCTCGTGACCTGCGCCGCGACACTGCACCGCATTCGCGAACGGATTGAGGGACCGTGGGACCGGGTCCTGGACTGGATTGACACACAACTCAACCGGCTTTGGAGGGCACGGGGAGCGTTCCCCGGTCTCGGCTCGGCGCTCTCCGCCTTCGGCTACGAGTGGGGCTTCAAGTACGGGAGTTTGCTCGCGTACGAGATCGAACTCTTACGCGGGCGCCAGGAAGGTGCCGATCCGTGGACACTCTTGGATACCGTGATGGAGTCTCCTGCAAAGCTCGATAGTCCCGTCGCCAAGCTCCTCTTTGCCAGCGTGCGTAGCGGTTGGAAGCGGCTCCCGGCCGAAAAGCGTGCGCTGCTCCAACTTCTGAGCCGCTGTGCTATCTCCGAGGATCAGGCACTTCGCTTCTACGACACGACGAAGCGCACGGACGCTGGCATCAAGGTGTCCGACACCGAGGTTCTTGCCAACCCCTATCTCCTCTTTGAAAGGGATCGGCGGGCAGCCGCCCCGATTACCTTCGGGGCCGTGGACCGGGGGCTATTCCCGGACGATGCGATCCGCAAGCAGTTCCCCGTGCTGGAGCCGAGCCGGGTTGATGACCCAGCCGATGCACGGCGAGTACGCGCGCTAGTCGCGGACCTCTTGGAAGAGGCCGCAGTCGAGGGACATACGCTGCTGCCTCGGAGTTGGATCATCCGCCGCGCCCGGGAGCGGGAGCTACAGCCCCCGTGCCCGCTCGGCGAGAACGTGCTGGATGCCACGGAGCAGAGCTTCGTGCCCGTCATCGCCAGGGCGAAGACTGGCACCGGTGAACCCGCATACCAAGTGGATCGGCTGGTCGATTGCCGGAGGATCATCCGCCGCGAGATCCTGCGGCGCCAAAAGGGAAGGCCGCACGTCGCGGAATATGACTGGCGTAGGCTCGTGGATACGGGCCTTGACGAACCCTTCCCGACGGATCCTTCAGAACGCGAACGGGAGGAACGCGCGCGGCAGGAGAAGTCGGCGGCGCTCAAGGTGCTTTACGAATCGCGGATCTCGGTCTTGATCGGCCGGGCAGGGACCGGCAAGACCACTTTGCTCCACATGCTCTGCGCGCTTCCGGATCTCACCGGTAAGGGTATTTTACTTCTTGCGCCAACTGGTAAAGCGCGTGTACGCTTGGAAGAACGGACGGGACGGCGCGGCGAGGGCCAGACACTCGCGCAGTTCCTCATTCACCACCAGCGCTACGATGGCAATACCGGCGCCTATTTCCCGAAGCCGAAGGCACCCCGCTGCGGCAACTACCGGACCGTAATCGTGGACGAATGCTCAATGCTGACCGAGGAGCAACTCGCGGCCCTCATCGATTCGCTGGCCAATGTAGAGCGGCTGGTCCTTGTTGGGGACGTGCGACAGCTCCCTCCCATCGGAGCCGGACGGCCCTTCGTGGACGTCGTCAGAGAATTGGCGCCTGATCGTGTAGAGAACCGCTTCCCGCGCTGCGGCCCCGGCTATTCCGAACTCACGATTCCGCGACGTCAGGAGGACGAATCGCGGGCCGATGTTCTTCTCGCCTCGCACTTCAGCGGGCGGCCGCTCGACCCCGGCGCGGACGCCGTGCTGGACGATCCAGACGAAGAAAAGGACAGCCGTCTGCGACTGGTGCAGTGGAACCATGTGCAGGAACTCCAAGAGAAGGTCGTCGAGGAGCTCGTACGCGCGTTGAAACTCTCGGGAATGGACGATGAACTGGGCTTCGAGGAATCGCTCGGCGGCTCGCGTTATGGGAACCTGCCCTGGGCGTTCTTCTGGAGCAAGTATGGCGACAACCCTGGCGCGGCTGCGAAGGCAGAGGCTTGGCAGATCCTGTCGCCCGTACGCGCCAGCCTCGTGGGCGTGGATGCGCTCAATCGGACAGTCCAGGCGCAGTTCCGCTCGAAGGTGCGGGAGTTGGCCGAAGCCGAGGGGTGGCGCAAGGTGCCGCAGCCGATGGGTCCTCAGACGCTGCTCTACGGCGACAAGGTCATCAACGTCATCAACCAGCGTCGGCGCGATGTGTGGCCCAAGCCGGATGGTCAAGCCTACATCGCCAACGGCGACATCGGCATCGTCGTCGGTCAGTACAAGACGAAGAGGTTCAAGGGCCTGCCGTGGAAACTGGAGGTCGAGTGGGCAGGACAGCTTGGCCACAATTACCGCTTCTATCCCGGAGAGTTCGGCGACGAGGGTGCGAATCCGGTCGAGCTCGCCTATTGCCTGACGGTGCACAAGACCCAGGGCAGCGAGTTCGGTCTGACGTTGGTCGTTTTGACTAATCCCTGCTGGCTTCTGTCGCGTGAACTTCTGTACACCGCATTGACCCGGCATCAGGGGAAGTTGGTCATCCTGCATCAGGGACCGCTCGCCGAGTACCGGTGCTACGCCGGCGACGAACACTCGGAGATCGCCCGGCGCGTCACTAACCTCTTCGCGGATCCCCTGCCGCGGGAGGTTACGGTCGGTGTGCAGCCACGGTTCCTCGAAGACGGGCTCATCCACCGCACCGAGCGCGGCGACCTTGTGCGCTCGAAGTCCGAGTTGGTGATCGCCGACAAGCTGCATGCCCGGGACATTGACTACACGTACGAGCAACCGTTCAGGCTCCCGAATGGACGCATTCGCTATCCGGACTTCACGATTACCGATCACGCGCGCGGCGTGACTTTCTATTGGGAACATCTCGGGCTACTCGACGACTCTGGATACCGGCTACGGTGGGAGCGGAAACGCGCCGATTACTTCGAGGCCGGGATTATGCCTCTTGAGAACAGCGTTGATTCCGAAGACATTCTCATCGAGACACGCGATCAACCCGGAGGGGGCCTGGATGCCGCAGAAATTGCAAGCCTGATCGACAGGGTGATCCTGGAATGATGCCTGGAACAGCAAACTCGCGTCGGCACGGGGACACCGCTCCATGAGTCACGTCACCGAAGGCCTCATCGACAGCATGGTCCGGGCCATCGCCGACGAAGTTGATCCCGAAACAGGTGACTCTCTTCGGCTCCTGCGGCCGGGGCGACGAGCGGCAGGATTCTGACGTGGATCTGGTCGTCGTGGAAGCCGAGCCCTTCGGCCCGGAGCGAAGCCGCCACAAAGAGATGGTCAGACTCTACCACGCGTTGGCGGGCTTTCCCGTCGCAGCCGACGTCCTCGTCTACTCCCACGACGACGTCGACTACTGGCGCGACTCCCTCAACCACGTCCTGGCGCGGGCGCTGCGGGAGGGGCGGGTGCCTTATGAGCGACGTTAAGTGTGCGAGAATGCTGTTTCGTGCGGCCGAGCGCGATGTCGAAGCGCTTCGGTTCATGTGCCGCTCGGACGAAATCTCCGATGAAGTTTTCGGCTTTCACGTGCAGCAGGCCGCGGAGAAATCGCTCAAGGCGCACCTCGCTGTGCTGGGTGAGACGTATCCTTTGACCCACAATCTGGAGGTGTTGCTGGATCTCCTTGCCGACCGGGGCATCGCCATGGCGCCTTTCCAGGAACTGATCAGCTACACGCTCTACGCCGTCGAGTTTCATTATGAGGGCGTCAGCTCGAGTACAGCGCCGATCGATCGCGAGAATGCGCTCACGCTCGTCGAAACGCTGCTGGAACAGACCCGGCGGCAGTTGGCAGAGGTGGAGGGGGCGTGATGGAGTGGCCTCGCGTTCGACTCGGGGACATGCTTTCGTTGGAATATGGCAAGTCACTTCCAGCACGCGCACGGGATCCGCACGGTGAATTCCCGGTCGCAGGATCGAACGGACCAGACGGGAAACACACCAGCGCACTTGTCTCTTCTCCTGGGATCGTAGTCGGCCGGAAGGGATCCGCTGGGCGGATCTATTGGTACGAAAACGACTTCTGGCCCATCGACACGACATATTATGTGGTCCCTAAGTTGTCGCTTGATATGCGTTGGACATACTACTTACTGTCTCGTCTTCGGCTGGACCGACTAGCGACGACGACCGGGGTGCCCGGCCTCAATCGTAACGATGCTTACGCGTTAGAAATTTCTCTCCCGCCTCTCTCCGAACAACGCCGCATCGTAGAAATCCTCGACCAGGCCGACCGCCTCCGCCGTCTCCGCGCCGAAGCCGGCGCCAAAGCCGAGCGCATCTTGCCGGCGCTCTTCATCAAGATGTTTGGCGATCCAGCTACGAATCCGATGGGGTGGCCATGTCTACCGCTTTCTGACTTGGCAGTGAAACTCTCTGATGGGCCTTTTGGTTCCAATCTCAAGACGTCTCATTATACAGCGGACGGTGTGCGGGTCTTGCGGCTCCAGAATGTTGGGGTAGGGATTTTGCTTGATGATGACAAGGCGTTTATATCGCTGGACCATTTTGTTTCGTTATCCAAACACGAGTGCTTTCCGGGAGACGTGATCGTTGCAACTCTTGGTGATCCGAATCTTCGGGCGTGCGTGTTGCCGCCCCATGTTCCGCAGGCTTTGAACAAAGCCGATTGCGTCCAGATTCGGCCCAAGCCCGGGATTGCGGTCGCCGAGTACATCTGCTGGTTGCTCAACGCCCCCGGCACAGTACAAATGGCCGAGCGGCTTATGCACGGCCAGACCCGAACTCGAATAAGCATGGGTCTCCTGAAAGGCTTGTCGGTTTTTGTTCCAGAGTACGAGTTGCAGACGCGCTTCGCTTCGCACGCACAAGCGGCGACTCAAGCCATCGCGAAGCGAGAACAAATTGACGAGAATATCACGACACTATGGAAGGTGCTGCTTCACTGGAGTTGACCCGTTTTCGTGGACAGCCGATATTTTGAGTCAGAAAGGAGAAGTCCACGATGCCAAAGATGCATTTTCCCTATCCGGCCGAGTTCCGCGAACAGATGGTGGCACTGGTGCGCTCTGGGCGCAGTCCGGGGGAACTCAGTCGGGAGTTTGAGCCGTCGGCGCAGGCCATTCGGAACTGGGTCCACCAGGCGGACCTGGACGAGGGTCGGCGCGGTGACGGTTTAACGACGTTAGAGCGTGACGAGCTCAGGAAGCTCCGCCGGGAGAATCGTCAACTCCGTATGGAGCGGGAGATCCTGGCAAAAGCAACAGCCTGGTTCGCTCGGGAGACCGACTCAGTCCCCCGGAAGTCTACGGGTTCGTGAAAGCCAACCAGGCCCACTATCCGATCGCCACGATGTGCCGTGTGCTGGAGGTCTCCACCAGCGGCTACTATGCGTGGCGCAAGCGTTCCCTCTCCTCCAGAGAACAAGAAGATAGGGTCTTGACACGGCGCATTACTGAGATTCACAAGGGCTCCCGCCGCACCTATGGGGCACCCAGGGTGACCGCCGAACTGCGGGCTCAGGGCGACTTTGTGGGTAAAAAGCGCGTCGCACGGTTGATGCGTGCAGCCGGTCTTGCCGGCGTGAGTCGCCGCAGGCGCTCTCAGACGACTCGTCGGGACAGAAATGGCCGCGTGGCTCCTGATCTGGTGGATCGGGACTTCACGGCCGACGGAGGGGACCAGCTGTGGGTGGCCGACATCACCTACATCCCCACTTGGGCCGGCTTCCTCTACTTGGCCGTGGTGCTTGATGCCTTTAGCCGCCGTGTCATCGGCTGGGCGATGGCGACGCATCTGCGCACCGAGCTGGTTCTGGACGCCTTGAACATGGCCATCGCTCAGCGGCACCCCGAAGAGGTGATCCACCACTCCGACCAAGGGACCCAATACACCTCGATCGCCTTCGGGCTCCGCTGCCAGGAAGCGGGGATCCGCCCCTCCATGGGGTCAGGCGGGGACTGCTACGACAACGCCCTTTGTGAGAGCTTCTTCGCCACGCTCGAATGCGAGCTCCTCGACAGACACCGTTACCGAACACAACACGAGGCCAAGATAGCTGTATTCGATTTCATCGAAGGATGGTATAATCCACATCGACGTCACTCAGCCCTCGAATACGAGTCTCCCCTCAGTTTCGAGAAGAACACACGGGCCGCTGGCTAACGCCAAACCCTAAACCGTCCACCAAACCGGGGTAAGTCCACACGCGGCGTTTACCCAGCAACTCACCACCTCCTGGCGAGAAGCGCACATGAAAGAGCTCTTCCAGGAGATGGGGCAGCAGTCGAAATGCCTTGCGGAGGTATCTTCGTAATCTTTCTAAATCTAAGCAGATCAAGACGATGTCTCAGCGGGACCTATACTTGAAATGCGTTTCCTCCCAAACGGACTGAATATTCCCGACGAACTGCTTGAAGTACGTGACCAAGGAAACCTGGTGTTCCTGTGCGGCGCTGGAGTCTCCTATCCTGCCGGAATGCCGGACTTCCCGGGATTGGCAAGATATGTGGTCGAAGAGCTGGGGACACCACAAGACGCGCCATCGCGTAAGATGCTGTCGATGTGGGAAGACGAGAATATACCAACAGATGCACGTCCTTCGCTCGATCAGATATTCAACCTTCTGCAGCAGGAATACGCGGCGAGTGAGATTGACTACTTAATTGCGAAACGGCTGAGGACGAAACCTGGCGTGAACGTATCCGCGCATAAGACGATCTTACGCCTGTCTAAAGGTGCTGACGACAAGCCTCAAATTGTCACGACGAACTTCGACCTTCTCTTTGAGCGAGCTTCTGACCGAAAGTTGAAAACCTATGTCCCGCCGGCGCTGCCCGATTTGGCCAATGGACAGCCGTTGAACGGACTCGTCTATCTCCACGGCCGGATTAACTCCAGAACCAAACGGGGTGAAGGTCGGCAAGGATTCGTTGTAAGCAGTTCGGATTTCGGGCGGGCCTACCTTTCAGAGGGCTGGGCAACGCGTTTCATTCGAGAGCTCCTCGACCAATACACCGTTATTCTACTCGGATATTCCGCAAACGATCCGCCCGTCCGATACTTGCTTCAGGGTTTGCACACTCAACGACGCGGCAATCAGGCGAGGCTCTTTGCGTTCGACAGCGGGACCGAAGAAGAAGTCCAGCGGCGCTGGCAAGATAGCGGAGTTCGGGTGCTCGCTTATCCTGCGACGGATGTCGCTCACTCCGCGCTATGGGACACCCTCTCAGCGTGGACGGAGCGCGCAGACGATCCCCCGGCGTGGCGGCAAGGAATCGTCGATCTCGCTAGGAAAGGGCCGAGAAATCTTGCGCCATACGAGCGCGGTCAAGTTGCGTCCCTCGCGAGAACCAACACCGGTGTAAAACTGTTCGCGGATGCCGATCCGCCGCCCGGTGAATGGCTGTGCGTGTTCGATCACCGCATCAGATACGGCGGTATCGGTGGCAACTTCGACGAGTCACAGCCCCCCTTCGACCCTCTCGCCGGATATGGATTAGACGATGATCCTCCCCGCCAAACAACGATAAGCTCGCATCTGACCGATCCCCCTCCGGGTGACGATCTTCTATCGCTGAGGTCTACGGATTGCCATCCAAATGATGGTACAAGACTGGCAGGGATCCGTGGCCAGTGTGTTGGCTCCCTGTCGCCCAGGTTGTTTCAACTTGCCCGGTGGATTGGCAAAGTTGCGCACCAACCGGTCGCCGCCTGGTGGGCAGCGAGATATTCGAGCCTGCACTCCCACTTGCTTGGCGAGATCGAACGGCGTGTCGAAGGCGCCGTTGATGAGCTACCAAGTTTGGCTCGGTTGACTTGGCGATTGTTGATCGAAAAGTTCCACACGGCCCTCGATGATCTTGATTTGTCCTGGTACGAAAGTTGCCAACGTATCAAGACCGAGGGTTGGACTAACAGCGTTTTCCGAGCATTCGATCGCAACAGCACGCCCTATATGAAGACTGAGCGACCTTTTGGCCGTGCTTTCTCTCGGTCCCCGGATAAAGATTGGTCGCAGTTTCATCTGGACGACATTGCGAGATTTGACGTCGCGTTCCCGGGCCACGTTACAGACCGACCCGAAATCCCCGATGATGTTCTACCGAAGGTTTATCAGATTGTCCGCAGGCACTTGGAATTGGCGTCGGGACTGCTGGGGGACATCCAAACCAGCTACTGGAAGACCGCGACATTTTATCCGGAAGACACGCCGGGAGAGACTCATATCAGCGAGGCGAGTGCTTATCTCCTTTGGTTCCGCGAGTTGTTCGACCGGATGGTTAAAGTACAACCAGAGATAGCCAGGGCCGACACGGCCCTCTGGCCGCGGGAAGAGCCATTTTTCTTTGACAAACTCCACTTGTATGCTTGGGCCGCCGATGCCCTCTTCTCTGGCGACGAGGTCGGCGACGGACTTCTATCGCTTTCCGACAAGGCGTTCTGGGAAGAGGATTACCGCCGGGAGTTGCTTCATCTCTTAAAACGTCGCTGGCATGAGCTGCCTTCGGACAAGCGCGAGTTGCTGGAACAACGTTTGGTCACTGGTCCAGCAAAATACGAAGGCGAACCGGAAGAGGACTACAAGCAATATCGTTCAATCACTTCAGCCGTTATCCTGGGCTGGCTCATAAGACAGCGCTGCGAGCTTGGCAAGGACACACTTGACATTCTGCCCGATCTACGCAACGCTGATCCGAGTTGGAATCCAGAGTGGGATGAATCTGCCGACGACAGCTATGAGGGAAAAGGGGGTTCAGTTGAAACAGAATCCGATCCATCTCCGATTGTCAACGCTCCGATCGACCAGATTATTCCATTGGCAAAGAAACATACGCAGAGCCCAATTGGCGAGTTAACCGAATACAAGCCATTTGACGGGTTGGTCAACAAGCGCCCAATCAGAGCCGTTGCCGCCCTGACGCACGCAGCGCGACGAGGCGACTACCCGGTGGAATTCTGGCGCTCGGCAATGGCGGTCTGGCCAGATAGAGCGCGGCAACGCCTTAGCTGGCTGTTCGGTGCGAGGCTGGCGCGACTCCCCTCGGAAATAATAGTCGAACTGCGATACAACGTGTTTCAATGGTTGTCGGATCATTTTCCGAAGCTGGCCGCGCAGGATCAACCTCGCGCCCTGAGCATACTTGATGTTCTACTCGACAAGCTATTCAAAGCCGGGGCGGAGGCGACGAAGAGCGGAATCGGTGAAACATACATCGGTGGAGAGTGCCAAAACCGGTCGCGCAGGACATCCGATCACGCAGTAAACGCACCTGTCGGCAAGGCGACCGAATTGCTTTGCGACCTGTTGAGTTCACAAAGCCCTGGAGAGGGATCAGGTATTCCGCCAGAAATCAAATCGAGGCTCGAACGCCTATTCGACGCTCCCGGAGAAGGCGCTCAACACGCGGTTTGCATCGTCACCAGTCGGCTCAGGTGGCTCGATGATGTCGATCCGGATTGGGCCCGCAGCACGATCTTACCTTGGTTCAACCTGGAACATTCGGCCGCAGAACCCGCATGGAACGGCTTCTTGTATAATGGGCTACCGGAACCGGAATCATTCTCAGTGATGAAATCCGACTTCTTGAACGCGATTGTTCATGCAACGAGATGGAACTGGGACGATCAACCGCTTCAACGACTGCATGAATTTCTAGTTCTCGGATGCTTCTGGTACCAAGACAATGACGCCTATATCACCTTTGAAGAAACTCGCGAGGTCCTCCAGAAGACTAACGATAGTGGACGCGTCCACAGCCTCCGGTTCTTCACCCGAGTTGTCAACAAGAACCATGCTTGGCGACGCTTTGGCAAGCTCTTCTTGGAAAGAGCTTGGCCGAAGGAGTCGCGTTTCCAGACAGAGCAGACATCGCGGCTGTTTGTGGAACTATCAAAAGGGGCCGGCGACTTCTTTCCCGAGGTGGTCCAAACTACTCTTCCCTATGTCGTTCCAATCTCCCAGAACGTCGGGTTCGTGTATTACCTGGCTCGACAGAGCGATGAAGGAATGAGTGGACTGCCAACACGGTTTCCAGATGCTACGCTGACGCTCCTCAACAAGCTAATCCCAGACGATTCTGACCAAGTGCCATACTACCTGGATACCGCGCTCGACATGATTGCGGAAGCGAAATCAGGCCTTCGCCAAGATAGTCGATGGCGGCGGTTAAAGGGCCTCACGCTTCACTAAACAGGGGCAGGAGGGAGAGCAGATGATCTTAGGAGTTGCCAAGAAGAGTTTCTACGAGTTGGTCAAGTACGTTCCGTGCATTGGGATCGACCCTGAGATTCGCGAGAAACCGGATGCGATCGTGCGCGTCGCGGAGACTGCGACGCCTGCGGGAGACCTGGATTGACCCTCACTGCTCTACGTATAGCTAACTTCAAGGCCTTCGCCGCCTCTCAGCGCGTGCCGTTGCGGCCGATCACACTGATCTACGGTGCCAACAGCGCCGGCAAATCGAGCGTGCTGCACGCACTGGCGCTTGCCCACCACGCCATTGAGACCGGCGACCTCGACACCCAGCGGACCCAGATCGGCGGGGACGCCATCGATCTCGGGGGGTTCCGCCAGTACGTGCACCGGCGCGAGCGAGAGCGGCAAGTCGAGCTGGGTTTCGAGCTCGATCCTGGGCTCCTCTCCGGCCGTGTGGCGGAGCTTCTGCGATCGGCGCGCGAGATTTCCGTGGAGTTGGCGGTCGGGGAGGGGATCACGAGCGATCAGCAGACGCTGTTCGGGGACCGAGCACGCGAGCTCGACCGGGAGAGCGGTGCGCGTCTGGAGCGCTTTGCGCTGGAGGTGGACGGCTCGCCGCTGCTCCAAATGAGTGCGCGGGCCGGCGGGCTTCTGCGCCTGGACCGGCTCGACCACGGCCATCCTGTGTTCCGCGAGCTCTTTCGCGGGCTCCTGATGTTGGCGACAACCGCGCAGGAGATCCGCGAAGCGGACTTCGTCGCTCTCGGAGACGTGCTCGACGTCCTTGTTCCCGACATAACGGCCAAGAGCCGCGGGCTTTTCCCCCGGATCGAGGAAGAGATCGAGAGCAACGACGCCGAGGGAGAAGGCTGGGACGCCTTTGTACCGGTGAGCCGGGGGCGCCGACAGGAAGATCTCTCTCGCGCTGCCCGTCTCTTTCTGCCGAGGGCGCTGCGCGAACTGGTGGGAGGTCTGGGCACAGCGCTGGAAGAGGAGATACGGCGCCTGCGCTACCTCGGGCCGCTTCGGTCCTACCCGCCCCGCCATCTGGCCTTTTCACAGCATCACGACCCCAACTGGTTCGCCGGCGGCGGCTACGCGTGGGATGTGGTACGCACCCGCAAGGACATTCGCCGGCGTGTGAACGCATGGCTCGGGGATGCAGACCGTCTGAAGACCCCTTACGAGCTCGAAGTGCGCGACCTGCTGCCCGCGGCAGTGGTCTCCAGGGAGCTTCCAGGCAAGCTCCACAAGGCGCTGCACGATCTGGCGGCGTCGCTTCTCGAAGGAATGGAGCCGGACAAAATGATCGACTTGCCGCTGCTGGCTGCTCAGGTCGCCGAGCAGATCGCCGAGCTCGACCCCGAGGATCAGGACGACCTTGTCCCGGAGATCGAGGAACTCGTGGCCGCGGCGAGCGACGAGGATGAGCTATCTCAGCGTTGGGCCAACGAGATGGTCGAGGCAGGAGCCGAAGCGCTTCAAGATCTTGTTCTCATCGACAAGCGCACGAACACGCCGGTGAGCCACCGGGACGTCGGCATCGGCGTCAGCCAGGCGCTCCCGGTCCTGGTCTCGGCCTATGCGTCCAAGAACGAGCTCGTGGCAATCGAGCAGCCCGAGATTCACCTTCATCCCGCGCTTCAGGCCGAGCTCGGCGATGTCTTTCTCGAATCGGCGCTCGACGGCGGCGGCAACACGTTCCTTGTCGAGACCCACAGTGAACATCTGCTGCTACGCATCATGCGACGCATGCGGGAGACGAGCACTCGCGAATTACCGGATGGAATACCGGAAGTGCGTCCCGAGGACGTCATGGTGCTGTTCGTCGAGCCGGACGGTCCACAGAGCATCATCCGGGAGATGCCCCTCAACGAGCGCGGCGAACTGGTCAAGGCATGGCCGGGCGGCTTTTTCGAGGAAGGAATGAGGGAGGTCTTCTGAGTGTCGCTCCTTGCTGATTACGCCATTACGCCGGACGTTTTTGACGTAACCTCGTATTCGAACGATGAGGTCTGTGCCGCCCGCCTGGAAACCATCCGGGAAGCGATGCTGAACGAGGGCCTCGTTCGAGATCTCCGCGACGGCAGCTGGCGTGCGCTCTTCAGATCCGACGATCGTGTATGGCATCGTCGGGGCCTGGAACTCGTCAGGAAGCTGGCCACCCAAGGAAGACTCATCCAGCACAGACCAGCATTGCCCGACTTGCCTCTGGACGACATAGGTTGGTGTGCGGAGGCGCTCGCGACGCACGCCGAGCGTCCATTCGCGGGTGGCGTCATCGTGACAAAGCAGGTAAAGGAGGTTTATGGCGCCGAGCCTATGGTTTCACGCATCGACCGGCTGTCGGGCGCTCCGTGGTGGGCGGCGCGCAGCTCATCGGTGAGGCTTAGGCGCACCTTGGAGGACTATCAGAAACATCTCGATCCAGTTCTCCGATGTTCGAATTCGGTCCTGTTCATCGATCCGCATCTGGATCCGGAAAGGCCGGGATACAGCGATTTCAGCGAATTGCTTGCGCAGGCGGGAGGACGTACGCCGGCGCCAACGATCGAAATCCATCGGGTCTGCTACGAAGGTTCCTCGCGAAACCGCACGATTCTCAGTGTCGACAACCTTGCCCAAGACTTCACCCGGGTGCTGGGCGATTCTCTGAAGACTGCCGGCCTCCAAGCCGAGGTCTTCGTCTGGGACGACTTTCACGACCGCTACCTGATCAGCAATCTGGTCGGCATCTCGCTTCCGAATGGCTTCGACACGACCAACGACGCAGCCAATTTCACGACTTGGACGCGCTTGGGAAAACGAGCGAGCGATGATATCCAACGCGAGTTCGATCCGGCCAGCGGAAGACGTAACCTGCGGGGGAGATTCAGCATCTCGTAAATCAATGAAATTCGTACATTTTGCAGACCTGCATCTCGATAGCGCGTTCGCGTCGATCGCCGGCACGCCTTTGGCAGCCAGGAAGCGACGCCAGGCGCTACGTGACACACTCCTGAAGATCGTGGACCTGGCCCTGGAGGTCCGTGCGGACGCCGTTCTCTGCGGCGGCGACCTCTACGAGCACGATAGATTCACGCCGGACACGGCGGCCTTCCTCAAGTCGACGTTCGAGCGGCTTCATCCCATTCGTGTTTTCATTGCTCCGGGAAATCATGACTGGTACGGTCCCCGGAGCCTTTACCGACAGGTCGAGTGGAGTGAGAATGTCCACGTATTCGGTGCTGCACGACTCCACCCCGTAGCGCTCGACGACGGGGTGACGCTTTGGGGGGCCGCCCATTGTGCGCCTGCGAACACACCTGGCTTTCTGGATGCGTTCGACATTGACGGAAGCGGGTTGCATCTCGCCCTGTTTCACGGCTCGGAAAGAGGGTGGTTTTCCGCGCAGGGTGGCGGGAAGATGCTCCACGCACCGTTTGATTCCGACCAGATTTCTTCTTCCGGGCTGCGCCACGCGTTTCTGGGGCACTATCACCGTCCGCGCGACGGGCAGGCGCTCACCTATCCCGGTAATCCCGACCCACTCACTTTCGGAGAAGACGGCGAGAGGGGTGCGATTATCGCAACGGTCAACGGGAGCGGGGTCGTGGAGCGCCTGCGAAGGGATGTCAGCGTTACGGAGGTCCACGATCTGTCTATAGACATTACAGGATCCGCCAGCCGGCAGGATGTCCGCGACCGCGTGCACGATGCATTGTCAGGGCGCTCCGGTTTCGCACGCCTGACCTTGTCCGGGGAACTGTCGGCAGACATCGACCTGCGAGCGCGCGATCTTTCCAATGTCGACTCCGCACTGGACGGTGTTCACGTGGCCGTAGGGGATGTAAACAATGCTTATGACGTTGAGTCGATTCGAGCAGAACAGACCGTGAGGGGAGAATTCGTGCGGGAGGTCTTGAATCAGGACATCCGGGAAGACGAAAAACGGCGCATACTCGTGACGGGGCTGCGGGCACTGGATGGCCGGGACGACCTGGAGGTGGCCTGAGAGAATGCGTATCGAGTCAGTGAAAGCCTATGCATTCGGTCCGTTTATTGACGAGACCCTCCATCTCGCTCCGCGGATGACCGTCGTTCACGGTGCCAACGAGTCGGGGAAGTCGAGTTGGCACGCGGCGCTCTACCTCGGTCTCTGTGGCATGAGGCGAGGAAAAGGCCGGGGAACCGTCGAAGGGCAGGAGCTCAAGAACCGGCACAGGCCCTGGGGGGCTGACGCGTGGGAGGTGTCGGAGACGATTCAGCTTGCCGACGGGCGCCGGATCGAGCTCCACCACGACCTGGATGGAAGAGTCGATTGCTGGGCGCGGGACCTGGACCTGGGACGAGACTATTCCAGCGAGATCATCCACGATGGGGCACCCGACGGGGCGCGCTGGCTTGGCCTGGACCGCAGGTCATTTCTGAGCACGGCGTGCGTACGTCAAACAGACATCCAGTTGGTCAGGGAGAGGAATCAGGCCGGTGCCTTACAGGACGAATTGCAGCGAGCGGCGGCAACCGCAGGCACCGACGCCACGGCGGCGGCGGCCCTCACACGCCTGGACAGCTTCCAGAAGGAGCATGTCGGTCAGAACCGGTCCAACAGTACGAAGCCCCTCCGCGCTGCCCTTGTGCGGTTCGAAAAGGCGCAGGAAGCGCTCGAGTCTGCCCGTGACGCACACAAGGAGTACTTGAATCAGTTGGACGAGATCGAGGATCTCCAAAAGCGATCGGCTGATGCCAAGCACGCTTTGCGGTTGGCTCAGGCTTCGTGGGCTCGTACCCAGGCCGAGGCGTGGGAAAGGCACTCCGAGCGGGCCAGGGAACTCTCCACGAAGTATCCTGAAGCGCCTCCGGCCAAGGTTGAGAGCAGTGAAGCAGCGGAGGCTGTCAGGGTCGCGATAAATCAATGGGAGATACGCCCCGAGGCGGATGAACTCCCGGGTCGCACTGCGGATGGGCTCCGGGACGAGCTTGACCGGCTGCCGCCAATGCCCGACGGTGACACAAGGTCTCATGAGGATGTCGTAAATGCCAAGGAGAGGTTCCTCAGCGCAGAATCGATCCTGGAGCGACACGGAATGGATAGGCCACGGGACCCATCCGTCGTCGCCGATCCCTCCGAATCAGCACAAGCATCGCGTGAGCCTGAATCCGTCCCTCTCATACTGAGGCCCCTGGCGTTCCTGCTACGCATGATGTTGGCGCCCTTCAGAGCGTTGCTCAGAGCCCTTCGGAGGCGTGCCGATCAGCCGACGGATGACTTTCGGCGAGATTTGGAACGATGGCAGACTGAGAATCAAAAAATGACGCGCGAGTTCGACGAAGCAAAGACGAACTTGCGGGAAGCGCTGAGAGGACGCGGCGTTGTAGAACTTTGCCCAATTCGCGAAGCTTTTCAACGTTACGAAGAGGCGTGCAAAGAGCGAGGCGAGCAGGCCAGGGAGGCATCGAGAAGGCCCGATCTGGAGCGGGCATACGAAGAGAGACGACGCGCAGAGAATCTCGTCGCGGAGAACGAGCGCCGTCGGCGCGAAGCCAGCGCGGGACTCCTGGCCGCCGCGAAAGCAGCCCGCGTGACGGGGAGCACCGATGAAGAAATCGCCGCCAATCTCAGAGATTGGCACGACAGGTATCAGGAATCGGACAAGAAACTGGACATTGCCCGGGACGAATGGCGTGAGCTGCAGGGTCTGCTCAATGGCGGTAGTCTGCAGAGCTTGGAACGCCAGGCGACACACTTCCGCCAACGGGCTCATCAATCGGCCATTGGCCTCGATCGGGAGTCGCTATGCAAGGTGGCGCTGGACGGCGATGTGGAATCTCAGCTCGAGCGACTCAGACGGGCTGTCTCACACTCCGGTGAGATACTTGCTGAGAAACAAGGGCGTCTGGCACAGTACACCAGGAACATGCCGAGTGTGCCGGAGGCGGAAGAGGCGCTCGAAATCGCCGGGGCAGAACTGGACCGCGTCAAGCGTCTGGACCGGATCCTGAAAGAAACCGCCAGACTCCTGGAGCGGGCTCAGGACAGAGTCCACCGGACCGTGGCCCCACTGCTCCGGGATGCCATCGAACCCTGGCTCAAGGATGTGACCGGCGGCCGATACACGGACATTCGGGTTGACGTGGAGTCGTTGATGGTCCGCGTTTCCGGCGATGGCAGGAACTGGCGTGAAGTGCCGCACCTCTCTCATGGTACCGCTGAACAGATCTACCTTCTCCTCAGAGTTGCTATGGCTCGCTTGCTTACGCGCGAAGGGGAGACGTGCCCGCTGATACTCGATGATGTCACCGTGAACTGCGACGCACGGCGTCATACGGAGATCCTCGACATACTCCACAAGGTCAGCCGGGAGCATCAGGTCATCCTGTTCAGCCAGGAAGCGGAGACCCTCCGGTGGGCGCGTCGGCGACTGTCGGAGCCTGATGATCGACTGACTGAGCTGAAGCTGTGCGGGACCTGATGACAGATGTTCGATAGGACGCACTGTTCGTACGGTGAATAACTCATAAATTTGCTGAAAATTCCCATCATTTTATGTAGAACAATCAGTGATCCAATTTGAGCCAAAAGACTTTGTTTTGGTGCAATAGCTGGATAGCCCAGGATTTACGCAGATTTGTCAGATGTCACGAGTGATTCGGGCCAGATGCCATCGCGGCCGTGGCGTTGCGGCTCCCTGGCTGCTTCCGCGTTTCTCCTCCCCAGGGGTCCGGGCCCTCTGTGGGACCGGGTCAGGTGCGGGGGCGGATGTGGGGGCGAATGGAAATTCGCGGTGTGGGGGCGGGTCCCGCAGTGGGCATCAGGCGGGGGGAGGAGTTCATTCTATTCGCGGTGCCAGTCGTTTCCAGTGAGGCTGAGTCGCCACGGCCCGAGCCTCCCCGGCGTTTGAGGGGCCTGCCTGCGCCGCGTTGGGCGCGGCAGGCAGGCGCCCTTCTTTTGTCACCTTTTCTTGGGCGGACAAGAAAAGGTGAGCATGAGTGACTTTCCTAACCTTTTCATGAATTATTCAGGCTAGTGTGATGTCCCGGAAGTTTCTTAAATAAAGATTTCCTACAAACCAGCTTCTAAATGGTGATTACACTATTGCCCTTAGTGCCTTTGAGATCAATCACTTGGATGGTTCACTAGTCCTACTGCCAAATGTAGGGGCTGGTCACATAGTTGTTCTACGAATTGCTGGGACGCGACACTAGATCTGTATCCTCTCCGAGACTCTGGGCATAGGATTTTGGCTCATGTGCATATCGCATTAACCGGAAGGAGATACACTTGTTACCAGATATTCAGAAGTCTCAAGACACTCGTGGGATTGAAATTGATCAAGTTGGTGTCGTCAATGTACACTATCCTCTAACCTTACCTCTGAGAGGTGGAGGAGAGTTTAATACTGTTGCAGATTTGTCAATGGGAGTTAGCCTTAGTCACTGCCATAAGGGAACTCACTTGTCTAGATTCATGATTGCCATAAATGAGCAGAATCACAAGCTCACGCCAAATGGAATACACCAACTTCTAAGTGAAGTTTTACAGCTTCTCGATGCAGAGAACGCGTTTATTAATATGAAGTTTCCGATTTTCCTGGATCGTCAGGCTCCAATAACTGGGATATCCGGACTGATTGACTATTGCTGTGTATTTAATGCGATGATGTCTACTCAAGGAGATTGTGAGAAGCTTATTGGTGTAAAAGCTAATGTTACTACCTGTTGCCCCTGCAGTAAGGAGATTAGTGCGTACGGAGCCCATAATCAGAGATCAGAAGTTGTCATAGAAGTCAGACCGTCTGAGGAAGAGTTTTTCTGGTTCGAGGATCTAATTGATTTTGCTGAGAGAAACGCATCCTGTCAGCTATATCCAATTCTAAAGCGGCCGGATGAGAAGAGCGTGACTGAACACAGTTTCGACAATCCGAAGTTTGTTGAGGACGTTGTACGAGATATAGCATCAGACTTGCTTGGATTGCTAAATCTCCGGAGAATTAAATGGTTTCACGTTGCAAGCACTAGCCGTGAGAGTATTCACAACCACGACGCATTCGCAAGTATCGAGCGGGGCGTTCGAGGTCTGCTCTAATGCAATCCGAAGCATCTAGAGTCTGGCACATCGTCAAAGAGGCGAAGTGTGTGTTTGGTTTTGCAGTCCTTCGCGACGCTTGTATCCAAGTACCGGTACTGTGGGCAATCTGACCAACTCTCTCAGGAAGCCATGTGGATGAAGAAAGTTCGAGTGTGTGTGTTCTGTGGATCTCGAATGGGTAGAAGAGATGATTACCGAATCGCTGCTGATAGCCTCGAGAGGGAGATCGCTAAGCGTAAATGGGAGATTGTCTATGGAGCAGGTGACATTGGTCTTATGGGTAGAATTGCTAATTCGGCCATCCAAGAGGGTGGCGTAGTTAGAGGATTTATTCCACACGCATTGACAAGAACAGAGGTCCCACACCAGAAACTTACCGAGCTGATAATTGCCAAAACGATTCACGAGCGTAAGATGATGATGGGACAGTCTGCCGATGTTTTCGTTGTTTTGCCAGGGGGATTGGGCACGCTGGAGGAGTTCGCTGAGGTCATATCATTAGCGGACCTTGGCCTACAATGATAAGCCAATATTCTTGCTAAATATTCTGGGATATTATGATTGTCTGATTGAGTTCATGAAGAATGGCTCATTAGAGGGCTTCATCTCTTGCAAGCTTACAGAAGTGTTACACATTGCTTTTGATCGGACACTGATCCTGCGTCGGTAAGGCCCCACACCATTGCAGAAAATCCGGCGTATCAGCCACGCCGTGCCGACGCGGTTGGCTGACGCACTGAAATGAACATCGGACCGTTGGCATCATCGTCGGTCAGCTGCGAGGACGCTTCCACCTGTTTGTCCGAGCACCATCGGTCCCGCTCCGCCATCCTGTAGCTTCTCCGCCGAGGCAAGTCGCTGGAAAAAACATGTCCGAAAGCCAAAAACGCAGTCACTCCAATTTCCACTTCGGTTTCGTGCTGGCCGCGCTCGGCGTGGCGCTCACGGCCGGGTTTGGCTATGCGGCCATCCTGGCGGCCATGATCGGGTTTCAGATGTCCATGGGCGACTGGTGGGTGGCCATGCTGCAGGCCCACGGCCACGCCCAGCTCCTGGGGTGGATCGGCCTGTTCATCATCGGCGTCAGCCTCTACTTTTTGCCTCGCCTGGCCGGTGCGCCGCTCCGCTATCCGCGGCTGCCTCCGCGCATCCTCTGCCTTCTGGCAACCGGCGTTCTGCTCCGCGGCTTCTCCCAGCCGCTGCTTGCCGCAGGCATCGATAAACCGCTGCACACAGGCCTCAGATGGGCGCTCGGTCTCTCGGGCATTGTAGAAGCGACCGGTATTTTCTGTTACCTCCTCCTCCTCCTCGCAACCTTCCGTAACGCGGCTCCGGACCGCCCGGCGTTCCAAACCGTGCGCATCTTCCTGCGGATGGCCATGGCGGGATGGGCGGTTTATGCGCTGCTGGCAGGTGCCCTCGCACTGCAAGCCGCGTACGGGAACCACGCCCTCCTAGACCTGGCGTGGAACCGATTCGGCATCGACCTCTTCATCGGCCTTGTCATCCTTCCCGTAGCGATGGCCCTTTCGGTTCGCACGTTCCCGCTCTACCTGCGCCTGCCCGCGGCTCGGTGGCCGGTCACGCAGTTGGGTTGGGCGTACTTGCTTGCTCTGTTACTCATCCACCTGCCCGTATTGGCGGCGCTCACCGAACGCCCCTTCGCGGCCGCGCTTTCACCCCTGTCGCCCCTGGGGAAGATCCTCAGAGGGGGCATCCTCCTCTTCTTCATCTGGAAGCTCGACCTGCTCTTTCGCCGGTATCCCCCCTGGACCGTCAACCGCATTCGCGAACCCGGACCGCACCGGCGCCCCACGCGCCCCGGCCTGCCGGACTACGGAGAATTCGGTCGCTTCGAATGGCTGCTCTACGCTGCATTTCTCTTCCTGGCCCTGGCCGCCGCGCTCGAGTGTCTGGATGGCAGCCTGAGTCTGCTCCACGTCCCCTCTCCCTATGACCCCGACGCACTGCGCCACACCTACCTTGCGGGATTCATCACCCTCCTGCTGCTTGGCATGGCCCCCCGGATGGTGCCCGGCTTCCTGCACAAACGCAGAGTGGCCGCCCCCCATTTGGTCGCCGTCACCTTCTATCTGGCCACAGCCGCCGCCCTCTGCCGCATTGCCCCGCTGCTTCTGGCAGACACGCTGGATCATCTCCCTCACGGCCTGCCGCTCTCGATGGCCGCATTCGGCCTCTCCGGCCTGCTCGGCTGGCTGGCCGCGGCGGTGCTGGCCTGCAACCTCTGGATGACCTGGAAAAGCGGTTAGGGCTGGAGGGACGCAAACAGCAGGATGTTCGGTTGCAGGATGCTCGGATGCCCGTGCCGGATCGATGTGACCCACGCCGACGACGTGATGGCATCGAGCGGCGGCGCGACTTCGATGAGCCTTTTCCTTGCAGACGCACCGACGGCTCGCCAAAGGAGGCCGTTGACGTTGAAAGTCATCGGAACTATATTAAAGTCAATATATTACAATGACATTAATCCAAATCAGTTGTAATTATCAGGGGGCCTGAATGAGCCAGATTACCGCACGGGTGCCCGATGAACTCGTCGAAGCGCTGGACGCGGCCGCCATAGAGCTCAAGCGAAGCCGCGCCGAACTCGTTCGCCAGGCGTTGAAACGCTATCTGGAGGACTTTGATGACCTCACCGTAGCCGTGGAGCGGCTTCGCGACCCCACCGATCCGGTACTGGACTGGGATGAAGTCAGAAATGACCTGCTCGGTTCGGATTAAGCGGAGCGCGGCCGAAGAGCTCGCTCGTATTCCGAAACAGGATCGGCTTCGCATTGCGCATGCCATCGACCGCCTGGGCGAGCACCCGCTCACGGGGAGTGCGCTAAAGGGAGAGCGCCGTGGGCTTAGACGCCTGCGCGTGGGTGACTGCCGTATTGTGTATGAGGTGCTCGAAGGTGCGCTCGTCCTACTCGCGATACGAGTCGCGCGCCGGCGGGACGTCTATCGCCGTCGGTGAAGATTTGCGGTGGGTCCTGGGGTCTGACAGCTACTGTGGCGTTCAGAGATCGAGGATGCCGAGGACCGTGACGCGACGCTTTCAACACGGCCGATTTGTATCGCACGAGTGTAGCGGAGAAGGGCGCTTGATGCGACGCAACAGCGCCGCCCGTTCCTGCGTTTCTTCGCCTGCAGCGACGATCTGTCTCACGAGCCGGTGGATGCCCCTCTCTCCGAGTCGGTGGCCTCCGGCGTAGCGCCCCTTTTCATCGTCGGAGCCATCGCCGGCGGCTAGGCTTGGGCCCGCCAAAAGGCGTCCACGCGACCTGCGAGAAGCTGGAGCACCGTCGGCCGTCACCGGCCATCAACTCGCCAGTGACATGAGGAGAGCGGCTACGGGTCAGGCGGGACCGTATCGCTCGACGCTGATCTCGCTTGCGCGGGCGCGCATTTGCGAGGCGTCGTACCAGGCCTGCATCCGCAGCAGCAGGTCCATGCTCACCGCGAAAGCCTTCTCGATGCGCAGCGCCATCTCCGGCGACAGCGCGGCGTTGCCGTTCAGCAGGTCCGAAAGCGTTGCCCGGCGAACGCCCAGAATCTCGGCCGCCTTCGTCACGTTCAGACCCAGCTCCTCGATGACTTCCGTGCGGACAAAATCGCCTGGATGCGAAGGGGTCATGTTCACCGTGATGCCGTCGGTCGCCATCAGTGGTCATCCTCCAAGTTCAAACGGTCGATGTAGCCGTCCTCTTCTTCGAACGTGATCCGCCAGTTGCCAGATACCGAAACACTCCATACGTCCTGCCGGTCGCCTGAGAGTCGGTGGACGCGCCAGCCGCGAGGCGCATCGGCCATAAAGCTGTCCAACCTCTCAGCCAGGATCAGGACCGTCAAGATTTTGCGCACACGGTCGACCAGGTTGTGTTGCAGGAACCGGGGGTTTTCGTCCTCAATCAGCCGGCGTAATCCTCGGTGGCGGACAGAGCGAATGATCACGTCGTCATAACGTAAAGTGTACGGTAATACCGTTCACGACGCAAGTCCTCTGTATCGGGACCATGACTGAGGTATGTCGAAGCTTGAAGCTGCAATGCTACGACTCGAGTGACGCGGAACCGCGCGCGTTAACAGACCCGGGCGAAGGGAAGTCAGCCCTGACACTGCTTTCGCCTCGCCGGAGCGGCTCGATTACGCGTCATCCCTTCAAATAGGCCTGACCGAGACGACAAGGCTGGAGCGCTGTGGCGCTGAAGGCGGAGTATCTGGGCTGGGAGCGCGACAACCTGTTCTGGGGGGTGGGGTCAGGATGGCGGTTCAGACGCTGAATCTCGATCCTTGTCCGCAAGCCGCTTGTAGGCCAGTAGCGCCAGTCCGATCAGAATCGGCACAAGTCCCCAAATACTGGTCTGCCATGGATTGGGCGCAATAGCCGCAAATGGAGCGTTCACATAGCTCAGGGTGACGTGGGTCGCAATAGAAAACCCGAGCCCCAGGGCAATGAGCACCAGGGCCGGCTTTCGCAGATCCGAGGAGGCTTCGGCCAAATCGGGCACCGATGCGCCTCTTTCAATGGCTGCGAGGTATATCTCTTTGCGGTAACGCTGTTTCAGAATAAGATACGAGAAGAGCCCAACAAAGAAGGCGATGGGGATCAGAAGGGGAATCAAGAGTGCAATAACGCCTTCCATTGCTGCGCCTCCTGCTTGAGAACCACTGGGGTATTAAGAAGCCCGAGAAAAAGCGTGTCTGTAACCATCAGAGGGCGGATGCGTGCCATTTGTTTCACATTTCTCGACCTTGCTGAAACTTTCTCCCCCTCGAAAGGCTCAAATATTGTGATTGACAGTTGACACTTCCCAACCAGGACCGTGCTGTGTCCGACGAGCAGGATCTGATCAGACGTTGCCTCTTTGGCGACGAAGGTGCCTTTGCCGAGCTCGTCGACAGCTACAAAGGCATGGTCTTCAACATCGTGGAACGAATGGTTCGCGATGCGATGATCACCGAAGATCTGGCCCAGGAGGTATTCATCCGGGTCTACCGCGGACTTCGGGCATTCAGGGGCGACGCGAAACTGTCGACCTGGATCTACCGAATTACCTATAGGGTCTGTCTGGAGGAGTTGCAACGGCCCCACCGTCACCAGACTTTCGTATCGCTCGATGACAATAATGCAGTCACCGAGCGGGGGCGTACCGGTGCGCATACCACAGACAGGGGTTTCGATAAAGTGGAGCTGACGGCCGATCTCGAGCACTGGCTGGGCAAGTTGCCTCCCCACTATCGCATGGTCCTCAATCTCTACTATCTGCTGGACAAGAGCTACTTGGAGATTGCGGAAGTCATGACGTTGCCGGTGGGGACGGCCAAGACCTATCTTTACAGAGCGAAACAGTACCTGAAAAGATGCATATTGGATGAAGAGGACGTGAGATGACGAATTGCAACGATTGCCGAGGCTTGGTTGAAGACTACTTGAGTGGCTCATTGGGCGAATCGAAAAAGGCGGTCTTCGAAGACCATCTGGCCCGTTGTCCCGGCTGTGTGAGGGAACTGGCGGCGATGCGCAAACTTGATGACGCGTTACGCAGCCGGCGGCTAAAGGCGCCGCCAGCCGATTTCACGTCGAGGACGCTGGCCCGACTTGGAACGGAAAAGACGCCGGCAGAAGGCGACGCCCTGCTGTTGCAGACACTGGGATACGCGGCGTCCGCCGCAGCCCTGCTGTTTGGCGTCGGTCAGTGGTTCGGCCAAACCGGATGGATGTCCCTTCCTGAAAATGCGATACGAGCCTTCTCCCGGTATCTGCCGGTAGAGGCTTATCTCCTGCTCAGCGAATCATGGGATATCAAAAGCATATTCTCCTTGGAGCCGTTTCAAAGGATGGTCGCTTTGAGCGATCTGTTTGGGGGCTGGTTTTCCACGCTCCCGGCTTTGGTGGACATCGGCTTGCTTCAGGTGGGCCTGCTTGGCGGTCTTTTCACGGTGACATGGATCCTGTCCCTGCTGTTTTCGAACCGATGAAGATGGGGGCCCTTTGAGAACGACCCATACAAATCCAACTCGTTCGAATAGATTCGAAAGCGGTTGAACTGAAAACCGGGGGAGTATCACATGCTCGAGCACGCGCTGCTTTCGAGTTCCTTGGGACGCTTGTTGTTGGCCATCTTTCCAGTCCACGTGTCCGCGGACCGGGAGGTGAGCGAGAGTCGTAAAGCCGCACCCGAGGGATCCGTACGAATCGAGAACCTGTCAGGGTCGGTCACGGTTGAAGGCTGGAACCGGGGCGAACTCTCTGTGACAGGCACGCTCGGCGATGATGTCGAGCGCCTGGACATAACCGGAGATGAGAAAAACAGGCGGATCTCCGTGAAGATCCCAAGGAACCGGTCTGGCAAGGACCTGCAAAGCGTTCTCCGGATCCGGCTCCCCGTGGCCAGTGACGTTCACGTCGAGACCGTGAGCGCCGGCATCGACGTAAGTGGCATTGAGGGGATACTGAAGGCCGAGACCGTGAGCGGCGCTGTTGCGGTTGATGCGGCCTCACCAAGGGTGGTGGCTGGATCGGTGAGTGGCGAGGTTCGCTTACGGTTGAAGTCGAGCGAAGCGGAGGTGACGTCCGTAAGCGGGTCCGTCTCGTTCGAGCTCGATTCGGGAGAGATGCGTGCCGAGTCTGTCAGCGGGAGACTCAGCGGACTTGCCGGCAAGCTCTCGAAATGTCGATTGGAGTCCGTGTCGGGCAAGGTCAGCTTTGATGGAGACCTGGAGCCCGGTGGATCGCTGTGCGTCGAAACGCTGAGCGGCGCGGTCGTCATCACCTTGCCCGAGAAGGATCTCGAAGCCGACTTCCAAATCAAGACGGGCAGTGGAAACATTGTCAACGGCTTCGGGCACGTCCCTACAAAGAGAATGTTCGGAAAGACGCTGAATTTTTCGACCGGTTCGGGAAGAGCCAAGGTGAGCGTGGAGACGTTGAGCGGGAGTGTCGAACTGAAGAAGAAGGAAAACCAGAGCTGAGATGCATCGCCCAGAGACAGCTTTGGTTATGGTCCAGGCATCTCAACGATTTTCCAGGATCTGCCCCGAATTCGTTCATTGACAATGAAACCTCTTTCTGTCACTTAACCTGAATAATTCATAAATTTGCTGAAAATCTTCATCATTTTATGTGGAACAATCAGTTGTCCAATTTGAGTTGAAAAACTTTGTTTGGGTGCAATAACTGGAAAGCCCGGTATTTACGCAGATTGTTCAGATTTCACGAGTGATTCGGGCGAGATGCCATCGCGGCCGTGGCGTTTCGGCTCTCTAGCTGCTTCCGCGTTTCTCCTCCCCAGGGGTCCGGGCCCTCTGTGGGACGGGGTCAGGTGCGGGGGCGGATGTGTGGGCGAATGGAAATTCGCGGCGTGGGGGCGGGTCCCGCGGTGGGCATAAGGCGGGGGGAGGAGTTCAATCTATTCGCGGCGCCGCTACTTTCCAGTGAGGCTGAGTCGTCACGGCCCGAGCCTCCCCGGCGTTTGAGGGGCGCCCTTCTTTTGTCACCTTTTCTTGGGCGAACAAGAAAAGGTGAGTACGAGTGACTTTCCTAACCTTTTTATGAATGATTCAGGCTACAAAGAGAATGTTCGGAAAGACACTGAATTTTTCGACCGGTTCGGGAAGAGCCAAGGTGAGCGTGGAGACATTGAGCGGGAGTGTCAAACTGAAGAAGAAGGAAAACCAGAGCTGAGATGCATCGCCCAGAGACAGCTCCACTTATCATATGATCAAGAATTATCTGACAGTTGCCACTCGCAATTTGATGAACGGCAAAACTTACTCCGTCATCAATGTGGCCGGTCTCGCGGCAGGCATGGCCTGCTGTATCCTCATTCTGCTCTACGTGAGAGACGAGATGGGTTATGACGAGCACCATCGTCATGCCCACAGAATTTTCCGTCTTGTCGAGGAGATACAGGTAGCCGGGAACACACGTCGAGCTGCAATCACGCCTTTTCCGATGGGGCCTGCGCTCGTTGAAGACTATCCGGAGGTGATAGATGCCGTCAGGTTTTACAGAGATGATGAGAAGACGGTCGTGGGGACTCGGAATGTTCATTTCTACGAAGAGGGCGTGTGGTTCGTCGATGAAAATGTCTTCAAAATGTTCCACTTTCCGCTGAGCCAGGGCGACGTGGAAACGGCACTTAAACAACCGCATTCGGTTGTCGTTTCAGAAGAGATCGCTCGAAAGTACTTCGGTGAAAGAGCGTCTATCGGACAGGTTCTCTCGATCGGCGGCGATGAATTCGAGGTTACAGGTATCTTGAAGGATGTAGATCACAATACCCATTTTCAGATTGCGTTTCTGGCATCACCAATAAAGCGTAAGGATTGGATAGACCACTCTTACTATACCTACTTGCTCCTGAGATCGAAAGATTCGGCCGAGGAACTGGAATCGAAATTGCCTGAATTCATCGACCGGCACATGGGGGAGAAGCTCAAGGCGTCAGGCATTGAACTAAGACCTTACCTGCAGCCCTTGACCGACATTCATTTGCGCTCCCGGTTGGAGTATGAGATGAGCGTGAATGGAGACATCCGGCGTGTCTATCTGTTCCTCGTCATCGCCGGTTTTGTGCTATTGCTCGCCTGCGTCAACTTTGTAAACCTCTCCATTGCCCATTCGGCGCGTCGTGCCAAAGAGGTCGGCATCCGGAAAGCGATGGGCGCGAGCCGCTCTCAGTTGATTTGCCAATTCTTGGGCGAATCTACCTTGGTCGCTCTGCTTGCACTGTTTCTCGCTGTGATTCTGGTCGAGATCATGCTGCCCGCGTTCAATGCGTTTCTCAATCGTGAGTTATCGATCTTTGATTACAAAAACTGGGATTTCATGTGGGTTCTGATCGGCATCGTTGTGTTTGCAGGAATCGTCTCCGGAAGTTATCCCGCATTACTGCTCTCGGCCTTTCAACCTGTGGATGTGCTGAAAGGCCGGCTCGTTGGCGGAGCCGGGAAACTAAATCTCCACAAGCCGCTTGTCATCCTTCAATCTGGTATTTCCGTCGTTCTCATTATTGGCACGGTTGTAGTTCATATCCAGTCGGATTACATGCGAAACAAACCGCTTGGGTTCGATAAAGAGCACGTCATCGTCATCCCGGTTCATGGTAAGGACGTGGTGGAGCGATATCGATCAAGAGTAGCTGAGTATACCCATGTATTGAGTGTTTCAGCGTCTTCTTCTGTCCCGGGGCGAGAAATAGCTAGTAATCTCTTTCGGCCGCATTCTGATGCGACGCACGGTGGACCTTTACTGATGAACTTCATCCATGCGGATCACCAATTCATTGAAACATTTGGCATTGAGATCGTAGAGGGACGGTCCTTTTCCAAGGATCTATCGAGTGACAACAAGGGGGCGTTTATCCTCAACCAGTCCGCTATGCGTAAGTTGGGATGGGCCTCGTCTGCCGGAAAAGAACTCCAGGTCGTTTATCCAGGGGATAGTGGCCTGAAAGTTGAAGTTGGAGGGGATGTCATTGGTCTGGTCAGAGATTTTCACTACCGGTCCCTTCATCATGAAATTGAACCTCTGGTGATTATGACCGGGAGCGGGTGGACCGATTACTGTTCAATTCGGATTGGCGCTGGTGAGGTCTTGGGTACGATAGCGTATCTGAAGGCGCAGTGGCGGGAAATCGTCCCGGACGTGCCGTTTGAATATCTCTTTCTGGATGACATCTATGACGAGCTCCACCGGGCTGAAGACCACTTGGGAAAAATGTTCGGCTTTTTTTCCATTTTTGCCATCTTTGAGGCCGGCTTGGGTTTATTGGGCCTGGCCTCTTTCACGGCGAGGCGGCGACGCAAGGAGATCGGAGTCCGCAAAATCCTCGGGGCAACTGTATCTCACATCGTTCTCAAGTTGTCCAAGGAATTCGCCGTGCTTGTCGGCTTCGCCAATCTCGTGGCTTGGCCGATTGCCTACTATGCGGCCGACCGCTGGCTACAGGATTTTGCGTACCGTGTTGATCTGGACATATCACCCTTTGTCTTGGGGGGCATACTGTCCTTGTTCATCGCGCTGGCCACGACCAGTCTCCACACGTGGAAGGCGGCACAGACGAGTCCGGCAAATGTGTTGCGGTACGAGTGAAGCGGGTCCTGTTGATAAGGGTTCAAATGCTACTTTGCGAGGCGGTAGCCGCGGTGTTTACGCTCGCAGCGCTCAACCCAGGGATGACTCAAGTTGCCCAGCGGAAAGGCCGTGACCGGCTTTAGCCACGAATACAAGAGAAATGGGACCCCCACCCACGCGTCCTGGCTCAATCAGATCGAAATCTGGTTCAGCATCCTCTGGAGAGGCGCATTAAGAGGCGGCTCCTTCACCTCGATTCGAGACCTCCGATCCGCCATCGGTCACTTCATCGGCGCCTATAACGAGAACGCCCGCCCCTTCGAGTGGAAGGCCACAAAAATCAGGCAGAAGCCATCTTCTCCGGGGTGAAATACTTCGTTCGTTTTCGACAACTCTGACTATCAAAACCACAATGAGGTCGCTGAGGAGATTCGACGTTACGTAATGTTGCGAAACACGACTCCAGATCGCCCTACGCTCAAGAAACTCAAGCTCATTTCTGAGACGCGGCGCTAGCAAGATGTGAAGTTCGAGGTGTCCCTGGGATAGACCCCAGGGGAGGGGATAGTATGCGTTTTACGCTGATGGACCTTGCATTTGAGACCAACATACAGGTCGAAATTGGTGGTAAGGCTAAGAACCTTCACAGGTTGCTCAAGGCGGGTATTCCCGTGCCCAAAATGTGGGTTGTGCCGGCAGAGATCTTTCATCGACATTTAGTTCAGCAAGGATTGGATGGCTTCGCCCTTTCGGTGGCTGAGAATCCTCTAGGTGAGGCTTGTCAGAAGCTACGCCGGGCTATACGCAACACGAAGTTGGATGTAGAGTTGGAAGATTCTCTTTCGATGCTACCGGATATCCCATATGCTGTGCGAAGTTCTGCTTCTGTTGAGGACGGTTCCCTCGGCAGTTACAGTGGCTTGTTTAAAACACATCTAGGGCTAGAAAAGGGTGAGGAACTTCCAGGGGCTGTTAAGGACATCTGGGCCTCAGTATTTACTCCAAAGACGTTGACTTATCACCGGCGAATCTCTCAAACGAGAGACTATCCTCTCATGGCTGTTTTGATTATGCCTTTATTGGATGCGCAAATATCCGGTGTGGCCTTTTCCGCCAATCCTTCTGATGGTAATCCATTTCAAATCGCGGTTGTTGCCAGTCCGGGGCCGGGACCAAGTGTTGTTAACGGGTCTGGAGATTGCCATAATTACATTCTTGAAAGAAGCCAGAATGGAATTGGTGATAGTTGGTTCATACAACAAGCCGAAGGTTTTGGTCAAGAGATTAAGGATGATGAAACAGAGGGCGTTTCTTCCACGATTCAGAGTGAAACATTATTATCGGAACTGAGACTGCGGCAACTTGGGGAAGTTGTATGGTCAATTGATAATGTTCTTAATCAGCGTGTCGATGTCGAATTCGTTTTTTGTTCAACAGGACTTGCAGTTTTGCAGGCAAGAGGAGTATTGGGCTTGCCAGCTTATTTTCCAGACAATCCGGCGGAAGAGAACGAGAACGTCTGCTTTTGCCATGAAGTGTGGACAGATCCACTGCCTCGACTCCTAAGGACAACTTGTATTTCAAGGCATAAAGATATTCCAGAACCCCCTTGGCCACTAGAAGTAGACGAGATATTCTTTCATCATGGAAGGATGTTTGGCAAATTGCCGGCCCCGGTACGATCGGAAGATCGCTCCTTCTTAAGCAATATGCAAAAGCCTGAGAGGGATCCTCACGGCTGGGCTTGTTGGACGAAGAGAGCCTACCGGGATATTATACCCAGGCTACGTACGCACAGTGAGCAATTACTCTCCTTGTCGAAGAGGGAACTCGAATCTATGAAGTCGCGAAGAGTCGGAAGGTTGCTCCAGGATGCGATTGATCTTGAAAGTCAAGCTGGAATTTTCTACCTGTCGGCGTCATATCCAACTGCCGAGTCTATTCGTAGGGTAAGAGTACTGCTAAATGATTGGCTTTTTCCAGATGATGTCACGGGTGCGGAACAGGTAGCTTTAGAGTTGATCAAAGGTATTCCAAAACTGACAAATGAGAGACAGGCTGAGTTAGAAGCAGTTGCATGGGACGGGAAAGATCTGAAGGCTTTTGTGAGGAGGTGGGGGTATTCCTATTTGGTCAGAGACGAAGCTATATATGTTTCGAAATGGAGAAGCTGGCGCGAAGATCCGGAGCCACTTTACATCGCAATTAAGTTAATGCGAAATTCAAACAGATACCGTCCTATCAAGAATCTTATTGAGATCTCCGTGAGAGAAAGTAACGATCTCTATGCGAGTATTAGAAGAAAGATTGGGGCTTCAGATTCGGAGCACAAAGAGATGCGTGAAGATATATTCGCAGCCCTTGTTGAGGCCTGCCGTAGACACTTTCCACTTAAGGACGATCGAGATTTGGTGTTGTCGCATGCTCAGGCTGCTCTTCGGTGGGTTCTTATGGAGGCAGCTCGACGTCTTCGACGAACAGGAGTTGTCAATGATGAATCAGAAGTCTTTTTCTTTGAACGACAGGAACTCTTGGAGTTCTTCGATGGCAGGAGGCATACACTGAAAAAACTCGCGACCACTATTGTAGAACGACGTCGAGAACACGATTGGTTGTCCAGGTATACGCCGAACCTAGGATCCTCGAAGAGAGGGACCACAAGTAAGAAAGAAGACACCTCGGTAGACACAAATATCCTCTATGGAGATCCTGCCAGTGCTGGGATAGCTGAAGGAAAGGCGCGGGTTGTGCGTACTGACGTAGTTGACGATATCTCACATTTGAACGAAGGCGAAATCCTGGTGCTTAAGGGTGAAGGTAAGCTGGGATGGACCATTTTCTTTTCAAGCATCGCTGGGCTTGTTTACGAATCCGGAAATTGGCTGTGTCATGAATCTAATCTTTGTCGCGAGTTTGGCATACCGTCTATCGTCTCCTTGGGGGAAAAGATAAATTCAATTACTTCTGGAGAGAGGCTGCGAATTGACGGGCAAAAAGGCACCATCTTACGTCTGGAAAAAGAGAATAGAAACTTCTGAAGTAGGTGACTTTGAAGAAGAATGAGCAGAAGCTCTCAGTGCCGACTATCTCGTCACGTGGTACGGCAGCGACAAGATTATCTTTGGAAGCGATGGAAATTGGATGGGAGATGAAGTGATAGTAACTGGTTTCTTTTGTCGTGGCCTGTCCAATCGCCTATTTTGCTATGAAGAGTTGGCTTGAGGACTTTGTTTACCGCGTGACTTTGGATCCGGAAATTTTCGTCTTGGGATGTTGCGTGGCTTTGGCGGTCTCCTGGTTGACAATAAGTTACGAGGTGGCAAGAGGGGTGTTATCAGATCCAGTTGATACATTGAGGCATGAGTGACTTCTCGGACTTACCGCGGTTTGGTGGACGGTTTAGGGTTTGGCGTTAGCCAGCGGGCCATGTGGCCTTCTCGAAACTGAGGGGGCCTATTCGAGGGCTGAGTGACGTCGAGGTGGATTATACCATCCTTCAATGAAATCGAACACAGCCATCTTGGCCTCGTCTTGAGTTCGGAAGCGGTGTCTGTCGAGAAGCTCGCATTCGAGCATGGCGAAGAAGGCTGAACCTCGGACTTCGAAAGCTTCGTTTCGGAAGCCATCGAGCGGCAGCTCCAATGGGTGCTGCCATCTTCGGGTTTTGTGGTGAGCGTCTTGAGGATCAGTGCTGTGATCTCGTCGGCGGCAACCCTGCGTGGCCTGCCCGGACGGCGTTCATCATAAAAGACCCATCAACCCTTGCTGGAGAAAACGGTTCCGCCATTTAAAGACACTCTGAGTGCTCAGCCCGACTTTCTCAGCAACAACACGGTTGGTCACACCGGCGGCGCTCATTCAGGAGATTCAGGACATTACCAGAAAAAGTGAATTAATAGACAAGATTGTAAACTGGCATAGAGACGCCCAGGCAGAGACGGACGATGAGGGTTCTGAAACGGGCCACGTGATGGATCGGCGGATTGAGAGGAAGAGATGGACGTGGCGACGCCTCATTTCGTTCTTTGTTGTTGGAGCGTTCATTGCGGCGCTCCTCTATCAGTTCCTTCTGGGTGATCACAGCTCAAAATTGAATGTAGAAGCCAGGTCGATTATGATTTCTCCGGTGGAGCGAGGACCGTTTCAGGAGTTCATACCCGTGAGGGGGACTGTCTTACCCATTCAGACGATCTACCTGGACGCCATCGAAGGGGGGCGCGTGGAGCAAGTACTCGTAGAGGAGGGGAGTGTTGTTCAGAAAGGGAATCCCATCGTAAAGTTGTCCAACACGAACTTGCGGCTGAACGTCATGAACCAGGAAGCGTTGCTGTTCGAACAGATCAACAATCTGCGAAGTACGAGAGTCGCCTTGGAACAGCGTCGCCTTCTGCAGCGTGAAAAGCTGCTTGAAGTCGAGTATGAGATTCAGCAACAGAGGATCACTTACAACCGAACGGCAGAGTTGAAAAAGCGGGATTTGATTTCTGAGGAGAGTTTTGAAAAGGCGAGAGAGAACTACGAGTACCTGCTTAGAAAGAAGGAACTGATGGTTGAGACCATAAGACAGGATTCCCTTTTCAACACAGTGCAGATTGAACAGATAGGGGCATCTATTGAACGGATGGAGGCAAACCTGAAGATCGCCAAACAGAATCTTGATAATTTGGTCATCAAGGCACCCGTGACGGGCCAGCTCACGTCGCTTAGCGCCGAGGTGGGCGAATCCAAATCTCCGGGGGAGCATCTCGGGCAGATCGACGTTCTGGAGGGCTACAAAATAAGGGCAAGTATTGATGAATTTTACATCGCGCGGATAAATGTCGGACAGAGTGGGACGTTCGACTTTGACGGTGAAGATTACCGGTTGGTGATCAGGAAGGTTTATCCGGAAGTGCGCGACGGTCGGTTTGAAGTCGACCTGGAGTTCGTGGGGCGAACAGCCGAGGATATACGCCGAGGTCAGACGTTGCTGATCCGGTTGGAGCTGGGCGACCTTTCAGAGGCACTGCTCCTCCCGAGAGGAGGGTTCTATCAGACCACGGGAGGAAACTGGGTTTTTGTCGTTGATCCGTCAGGGGAGTTTGCGACGCGGAGGAAGACTCGAATCGGTCGGCAGAATCCGGAGTATTATGAAGTGGTGGAAGGTTTGAGGCCCGGAGAACGCGTCATCACCTCCTCGTATGAAAACTTTGAGAAAATGGATAAGCTGATTCTGAAAAAATGAGTATTCTACAGGACCGCGAGGCGAACATCGCGTAGTCAAGCGTTTCTGCTCCCTCAACATCGCTTTTGAGGTTCCGGTATGATCAGGACAAAACAGTTAAAGAAAGTCTACAAGACGGAAGAAGTGGAAACGGCGGCATTGTATGACGTCAATCTCGACATTGAAGACGGGGAATTTGTGTCCGTTATGGGTCCATCGGGATGTGGCAAATCAACGTTGCTCAACGTGCTGGGCCTACTGGACAGGGCGACGGCCGGGGAATACTACTTTATGGACCGGGAGGTGTCGGCGTACACGGAACGGCAGAGGGCGAACCTGCGGAAGTCGAGAATCGGGTTCGTGTTTCAGAATTTTAATTTGATCGACGAATTGACCGTGTTCGAAAACGTCGAGTTGCCTCTGCTGTACGCGGGCGTTTCGAAGTCCAAGCGGAAAATCCGGGTGAAGGAAGTGCTGGATTACATGGAAATCGCGCATCGAGGGAACCATTTCCCGCAGCAGCTTTCCGGGGGCGAGCAGCAGCGCGTGGCTGTGGCAAGGGCTGTGGTGGCGGAACCCAGGCTCATTCTTGCGGACGAACCGACAGGGAACCTGGACTCGGTCCGGGGCGATGAAGTGATGACCCTGCTGGCGCAACTGAACAAGGCGGGTACAACCATTGTCATGGTGACGCACTCAGCGCATTACGCCGGATACAGCCAACGGACCGTTCATCTGTTTGACGGACAAGTGTCAACCGGGAGTGCCCACGAGCAACGTCACGTTTGAGCATCAGGTCCAGGCATCTCAACGATTTTCCGGGATCTGCCTCGAATTCGTTCATTGACAATGAAACCTCTTTCTGTCACTTTACGGGACAGGGTTCGGTCCAAAAGCGTCGGGCTGATGACGCGCTCCCGGGCCGGCCCGTTCTCAACAACCGGTTCGGAAGCAAGCTTGACCGGACACGCGCATGAACAAGATCACGGACAGCCACCTGGCCGAATACGAAACCCTGGGCTACACCGTCGTCCGCGGGCTGCTCGATATGGACAGGCACATCCGCCCGCTGTTCGAGGAGTACGCCGGGGTGCTGGATCGCCTGGTCGACGACCTCGTTGAGCAGGGCAGGTTGACGCTGCGATACGAGGGGTTGCCGTTCGAGACGCGTCTGATGCGGGTCTACGCCGTGAGCGGCGCCGCGCACTCGCAGTACTTCGACTTCAGCCTTCCCCAGAAGGAGATCGCGGCGGACACGCCCGGTTGGTACGGGCCGGCCGTGTTCCACACGCTCCGGGCCGACGAGCTGCTGGACGCGGTGGAGCGTTTTATCGGTCCGGAGATCTACGCCGCGCCGGTCCAGCACATCCGCATCAAGCCGCCGGAACGCATACTCAGTGACGACACGGTCGACAGTCGGGTCGTCCATACGCCCCTTCACCAGGACAACGGCGTGCTGCTGCCCACCGCGGATGAAACGAACATGCTCACCGTCTGGTTTCCGCTCACGGAGGCGTCGGAGGAGATGGGATGCCTTATGGTCCGTCCGGGAAGCCACAAGGCCGGTCTGTCGCCGCACTGCCCGGGTTGGAACGGGCTCGGTATCCCCGAACGACATCGACCCGGCGGCGATGCCGTCCCTTTGCCGATGTCACCGGGGGATGTCCTGTTCATGCATCGGCTGACGTGCCACGGGTCGCTCCCCAACAACAGCGATCGCGTGCGGATCAGTTTCGACCTGCGCTACAACCGGGTCGGGGAGTCGACGGGGCGGGAAGTCTTTCCGGGGTTTGTCGCGCGGAGCAGATCGAATCCTTCGAGCGAGCTGCGAGATCCGGAGCGATGGCGGCAGCTGTGGCTCGACGCGCGAGTCCGTTTGGCGATGCAGGGGCACGGGCCGTTCAACCGATGGAGTGCGGAGGACCTTGCTTGCGCGTAGTCAGGAGGATGCGGTGAGCGCGTCCTGATCCGGCGCTGCGCCGAAGCGGGATCGATCCGGAGGCGCCGTGGCCGCGATGCGTGCGGAAACCCGGGGGTCCACCTCCGGGATTTTTTTTTGCCGGGCCGGGCAGACGGCGCCCACGGGATGAACAACCCAGGGAAGGAACCGGCGCTCGGGGACGGTTTCAGGACGTTTCCAAGTGAGCTTGAAAAATGGCCCGGGTCTCGGCCATGCCCTCGCGGAGGGCCTGCTGGAAGGCGTTCCCGTCGCTGAAACCGACGGCTCGGGCGAGGGCTTTCAGCGCGCGCGGGTCCGAAGGGAGACCCGTCCTGGCGCGCTCCTCCTGCCGGCGCAGCACCTTCTCCACGGTGCGCAAGAAACGAAGCGCCTCCTTCAGAGCGGAGGCGTGCGCTGCGGGCAGCACGCCCGCGCGCTCCAGCAGCTTCAAGCTCTCCAGCGTGTTTGGGCTGCGAACCCGGGCCATTTCGCGGCCGTGCCGGATCTGAAGCACCTGCGCGATGAACTCGACGTCGACAATCCCGCCCGGCCCGGTCTTGATACTGAGCGGGCTCTGAAAGCGCTCTTTCGTCTCCATCCGCCGCCGGATGTCGACGATCTCACGGACTTCGCGTTTCGACAGTCCGTCTCCCATCACGAACTGTTCGATTCGATCCAGGACCTGCCTGCCGAATGCCGCGTCTCCGGCGATCACCCGGGCGCGGGATAGGGCGAGGCGCTCCCAGGTCGCAGCGCGTTTCTGCAGGTAGCGCTCGAAACTGTCCATCGACAGGGCCAGGATGCCGCTTCCTCCCTCCGGACGCAGCCTGGTATCCACCGGGTAGATGATGCCGTAGGGCGTGGACTGCCCCAGGAGATTCAGGATCTGCTGAGACAGATGGATGAAGAACTGAAGGTTTCCGATCGGACGCGGGCCGTCGGTGGAGCCATCCTCCGAGTAGACGAACACCAGGTCGAGGTCTGAACCGAAGTTGAACTCTCTTCCCCCCAGTTTGCCCAGACCGAGGACGACAAAGGCGGCCGGTTCACCGTGGGCCGTTCGGGGATGTCCCCGCCTGGCCGAGACCGCCTCGAAAGCGATTTCGTAGACTTTTCCAACCACGGTCTCGGCCAGAACCGTGAGCTCCGTGAAGGTCTGGAACGTGTCGATGATGCCGACGAGGTCTCTGGACCCGATCCGCAGGAGCTCCCGCATCTTGAAGCTGCTCAGGCCGGCAACCTTCTCTTCCACCGATCCGGCTCGTTCGACGACGACATCCACCTCGGCTTTCAGCCGCTCACGGTCCGGGGCCTGGTGCAGCACGTCCGGCACGGTCAAACGGTCGAGGAGCGCCGGGTTTCGTACGATCATGTCGAGGAGGAACGGACTGCCGTCGCAGAGGGAAAGGATCAAGTCGCGAAGGCCCTCGTTCGTCGTCAGGATACGAAACAGCGTGGCCCCTGCGCCATAGGCGGAGACGAGCCGGTCCAGGTTGCTCAATGCGCGGTCGCGGTCGGCCGAGGCGCTAAGGGTTTGCATCAGCGCAGGGGCCAGCTCCACGAAGCTCTGACGCGCCAGGGCGCCGCGGATTCTGGGCACGTGCCCATAGGCAAGGTAGATCAGGTTGCGATGCGCTTCCTCGGGCCTGTCGAATCCGAGTTCGCGGAGCGTCGCCCCGGCTTCCGGGTCGCCGAGTTCCATCTCCAGAATCGCCCCGATGGTGCGGCCTTCTTCGCGCGGCTCCGCCGAGAAGATGTCTTGATAGATGGCTTGAACGCTTGCGAGATGGCCCTCCAGGGTTTGCTGGTAAGCCTCCGGTGTGGGGAATCCGAGACTGCGCGCGAGGGGTGCCCGCGTCTCCGATCCGGGCAGGGTATACTCGCTCAGGCCGAGCATCATCTGCAGGCGGTGCTCGACGCGCCGGAAGAACAGGTACGCGTCTCGAAGGGTCGCTGCTTCCACGTCGGTCAGGGCCAATACGTTGCGGAGCTGCCGGATCGCGATCAGGGTATTCCTGGAGCGCGCGTTTCCGTAAAGGCGGCCGACGATCAGCTGCAGGCATTGCACGATGAATTCGATATCCCGGATGCCGCCTGGACGGAGCTTGAGGTGTGTCTCCCGTTCCCCTTTGATGCTGAGAGTTGCTTCGATGCGGCGCTTGATGCGACGGATTTCTGAAACCGGGCTGACTTCGAAGTGGCGTGGATAGACGAACGGTTTGGTCCCTTCGATGAACCGGTCTCCGAGCGATCGCGAGCCGGCGCAGGTGCGCGCCTTGATCAACATCTGTCGCTCCCACAGCTCGCCTCTTTTTGCGTAGTAGCTTTCGTAGGCGGAAAGCGGCATGGTCAACGCGCCGGAGGCCCCGTCAGGACGGAGGCGGAGATCGATGCGATAGAGGAAACCCTCCGGGGTCGCCTCGGTCCCGGCTCGCAGCACCTGCTCGGCCAGACGGGAGAAATAGGTCTGGTTCGCGACCGGTCGTCGCCCTCTATCCCCTCCATCGGTCTCTCCTTTCTCGGAATAGATGAAGATCAGGTCGATGTCCGAGCTGAAATTGAGCTCCTGCCCCCCCAGCTTGCCAAGCGCCACGACGGAGAATTCCGCGCGCGTGCCGTCGGCGTTTCGGGGGATCCCATATCGTGCGTCCAGATCGGGCGTGATCAGGTCAACGAGCTTCTGCACGACGATATCGGCGAGATCGGACAGTTCGTGGGCCACATCGTCGATCGGTCGGCCGCCGACCAGGTCGCCGGCACCGATTCTGAGCAGTTCCCTCCGGGTCAGGCGACGAAGGACGTTGAGCTGGGAATCCAGCCCTTCGACGGACCGCACGGCCTCCTGGAACGCTGCCGCGACCGTCTCACGGGCACACCGGCGGGTCAGCCGCTCTTTCTCGGTCAACCAGTGCGAGTACTGAGGGTTTCTTACGAGTATGTCGAAGAGGTATTGGCTGCTTCCGAGGATGCGAAGGAGCAGGGCGCACCTCTCGGGTGGGTCGTCCAGGAACGTGAAGAAGGCCGCCCGGCTGCGCGAGGCGTGTGTCAATCGCTCGAAGTTGTTCAGGGCAAGGTCGGGGCTGGGGACTTGCAGGAGCTCTCGGAAGAGGTTTTCGGGCAGCGGTTCCAGCGTTTCCGGGTCCAACAGGTGCTCGAGATTCAAAAGCGCGCGGTCGGGGTTCTCGAACCCGAGCGAGGCCAGTTCGTCCCTGGCCCGGACCGGTGCTTCGAGCAGCCTTCGGGCAACCGACTCGGCGGGCGTATCGGGGTGAGTCAGGGACATTGTGTCTCGTATTCGCGTAAAGGATTCGCCGGCCATCCACGTGGCGCCGGTCCCCGCGGCTTTCAACTCAAATGGCTAGAGCGCGTCCTCTGAAGTTTCACCGGTGCGGATCCGAATGGCCTCCTCGACGGGCGAGACGAATATCTTCCCGTCTCCAAGTTCTCCCGTGCGTGCGGCGTCCACGATCGCCTGGATCGCTCGATCCAGTTCCTCGTCGGGGACGACCAGCTCGATTTTCAGTTTCGGCAGGAAGTCGATGTGATACTCACTGCCTCGATAGAACTCTGCGTGCCCTCGCTGACGACCGAATCCGCGGTACTCGGCGACCGACATCCCGACGAGCCCGATCTTCGTGAGGGCGTCCTTCACCGGGTCGAGCTTGAAGGGTTTGATAAAGGCTTCGACTCTCTTCATCTGCTTGCACCTCCCGTCAGGGCTTGTCAGCGCCGATGGCGTGGGTGAGGCTCGGCGTGCGACCGCTTTTTGCCTTGGACCGGAACACCCGGAGAATATAAAGCCTGGTCCGGAAGCCTTCAACCAAAACCGCGCCGTTTCCCGGCCAGTTCCGTGTTGACAGGTCATGCAAAATGGGGTATCGTATGCCCGAAAGTCGAATTTTCCAGGTTTGTTGCGGACATTTCGCGGTGGAGACACGATGGGATCCGGTCCTGTGACACGTATGAATGAGGTGACGACCGAACGCTACGACTGGGGCGCCATCAAGTGGCTGATGAATCAGGAGCTGAACGCGGGGGCGCAACAGACCTTCGGGATCGTGTTCATCCTGCCCGGCTCGCAGAATCCCTCACACGTTCACCCGAATTGCGAGGAGCTTCTGTTCGTCCTCTCGGGGCAGTGCGAGCACGCGGTGGGCGACGAGGTCTACCCGATGCAGTTCGGGGACACGGTCCGCATCCCCGCCGGAGTGGCTCACAACGCAAGGAACACGGGGTGGGAGCCGTTCAGGGCGATCATCTCGTTTTCATCCGGAGATCGGAAGACGGTCTTTCTGGATGCGGGGTCATAGCCCAGGCGGCCCTTCGCCACGATCCCAAACCTTGGCGAAGCATCATAAGGGTCGATCCCTTGACGCGATTCCATCCTCCGGGCAAGCTTCCGCTGGACACCCTTTCCAGACTTCTGAACCGCTACACGGATGAAGGTGAGCGAATACTCGTCGGTCCGGGCATCGGGGAGGACGCAACGGTCATCGAGTTCGGCGACACCTGTCTGGTCGTGAAGACGGATCCGATTACGTTCGCTACGGATGAGATCGGACACTACGCGGTTCACGTGAACGCGAACGACGTCGCGACGATGGGGGCCGTGCCCAGATGGTTTCTGGCCACGCTCCTGCTGCCCGAAGGGCGCACGGATGATCGCCAGATCGAAGCGATCTTTGAATCGATTCACGACGCGGCGCGGGCAATCGATGTCTCCTTCTGCGGGGGACACACGGAAGTCACGGCGGGACTGGATCGCCCGATCGTGGTCGGTCAGATGTTGGGGGAGGTCGGCCGGGCGGACCTCGTCCGATCTTCGGGCCTCGAAGTCGGCGACCGTCTGTTGATGACCAAGGGACTCGGGATTGAGGCGACGAGCCTCCTGGCCAGAGAGGTTGCGCCCGCGGAGACAGGGATCGATGCCGAGACGCTGGCGCGCGCGCGGAATTACCTCCACGAACCCGGGATCAGCGTTTTGAACGAGGCCCGGATCGCGCGTGAAGCGACACGGGTGCGCGCCATGCACGATCCTACGGAGGGCGGCGTGGCCACGGCGTTGCGGGAACTGGCGATGGCGTCCGACGTCGGCCTCTTTCTCGAAACGGAGGCGCTGTTCGCGTCCGATGAGACGAGGCGTCTCTGCGCCGTCCGGGGACTCGATCCCCTGGGCGTGATTTCCTCCGGGGCGCTGCTGATCGGTGTGGTCGAAACGGATGCGGAACAGGTCCGGGATGCCATCCGTGCGAACGGCATACGATGCGAGATCATCGGACGCGTAGAAGATCGGGACTTCGGTTTGAAGCTTCATAGGGAAGGCTCGCACGCCGACTTGCCGACCTTCGACCGGGATGAAATCACGAAGGTGCTATAGCGGCCTGTCGTGTCAAGAAGGGAATTCCGCTGTGCTCAAAGGGGTGATTTTCGACATGGACGGTACGGTGACCGTCCCCTACGTCGACTGGAAGGCGCTTCGGGCCAAGATCGGAGCCGCGCCCGAGCGGACGATCCTGGATCACATCGAGCGCCTTCCGCCGGACCGTGCAGCCTGGGCCGGTCGGGAGCTGAGGAAGACCGAACAGGAAGCGGCCGAGCGGGCCGCGCCGAACGAAGGGCTTAAGGAACTCGTCGCCTACCTGGACTCGAAGGGGATTCGGACCGCGCTCGTGACGAACAGCCACGGAAAGGCGATGCGGACCGTGATCCGAAGGTTCGGTTTGAAATTCGACGTGACGCTCAGTCGGGACGACGGGGAACTCAAACCCTCGGGAGATCTGATCGAACAGGCGCTCCGGGCGCTCGACGTGCAGCCGGACGAGGCGATCAAGATTGGAGACGGTCGATACGACGTGGAGGCGTGCCGCCGCACGGGGGTGAGATGTATCTACCTGACGAACGGGAGGCCCGCGTTTGACCACACGCCGTCGGCGGAGCGTCTGAAGGATGTCCTCACATTGTTGCGGTCTGAGGTCGAGCGCGGGCATCGGATGCGAGATGCTTGTGTAGCGCCGTGAAAATGCCTATGATTGGGAATGTGGTAACCTGTCTCGTTTGATCTGAAGCTTCGGTATGCGCGTGTGATGGACCCTTTCAGCTTCTTTGCCCCGACGCGCCTTTTCTCAGGCAGAGGTGCGCTGGCGAAGATCCCCGGCATCCTGACCGAATGGGGTCGCAAAAAACCTCTGGTCGTGACCGATTCCGGGCTCGTCAAGGCAGGCCTTGCCGGGCGCCTCGTCTCTCTTCTGGATGCGGAGGGGGTCGCCTGCGCCGTCTATGATGGCGTGGAGGCCAATCCGGCTGTCCGGGTCGTACACGTCTGTGCGGAGCGCTACGCGGCGGAGGAATGCGACTGCCTGATCGCCATCGGCGGCGGCAGCGCTATGGATACGGCCAAGGCGGCGGGGGTGGTGCTGGCCAACGGGGGACGAATCGAAGACTACTTCTGGCCCCGAAAAGTCAAGGAACGCGGACCCTTTCTGCTCTGCGTGCCGACGACCTACGGGACGGGCAGCGAAGTCACGCCCTTTGCGGTCATCACCGACAAAAATCGGTACAAAGCGGCGTTGATCGGACCGGAGATCCTTCCTGACGTGGGACTTCTGGATTCGGATATGGCCGTGACGCTGCCTCTGCCGATCGCTGCGGCGACCGGCATGGATGCGCTGACGCACGCCGTGGAATCCTACGTGGCGCTCGCGACCAACCCGATTTCCCAGGGGCTGGCCCTCCACGCGATCTCGCTGATTTCGGAGCACCTTCGACCGGCCGCGTCAAGCGATGCCAATCACGAGGCCACGCAGCAGATGCTGATCGCGAGCACGATGGCGGGGCTGGCTTTCTCGCAGACGCGTCTGGGCAACGTGCACGCCATGTCCCACCCGGTGAGCGGACACTTCGGTGTCCCGCACGGGGTGGCCAACGCCATCCTGCTGCCGCGCGTGATGGCGTTCAACCTGATTGCCCTCCCTGAAGCCTTTGCCGAAATCGCCGCCGCGATGGGCCAGGATGTCGAGGGACGTGCCCCGATGGAGGCCGCGTCCTGCGCCGTGGAGGCCGTGTCGGCGCTGGAGCGCGATATCGAGATCCCGGAGACGCTGACGGAGGCCGGTGTCACGGCCGAAGACATCCCGGTTTTGGCCGAGGATGCCATGAAGAGCGGCAACATCAGGAACAACCCCCGCAAGACGACCCGGAACGACGTGATCGACCTTTATCAGGCGTCCATGTAGCGCGATTTCGAATCTCAGGAGGTCTTTGCCATGGAATACCCGGAGATGTTCCGTATCCGCCAGATCCTGGACGCCCCGACGTTGGGTGACGTCCCTCAGGCGGTACGGGAAGAGATTCAGAAGGTTCGGCCCGGTCAAAAGATCCGCCCGGGGGACACGGTCGCGCTCGCGGTGGGCAGCCGCGGGATCGCGAACCTGGACCGGATCGTGAAGACCGTGATCGAGGAGCTGCAGGCGCTGGGCGCGCAACCCTACATCGTGCCCGCAATGGGCAGCCACGGCGGCGGTACGGCGGAGGGACAGGTCGATCTCCTTGCCGGCTACGGGATCACGGAGGGCACGATGGGCATCTCCATCCGCGCTTCGATGGAGGTCATCCAGATCGACACGACGGATTTCGGGATGCCGGTCTATTTCGACAGGAACGCTTCCGAAGCGGACCACGTCGTCGTGATCAATCGCGTCAAGCCCCACACCGGATTCGCCGGAGAAATCGAGAGCGGGCTGATGAAGATGATGCTCATCGGGCTGGGAAAGCACAAAGGCGCGCTGGTTTACCATCGGGCGATCGTTCACCATTCTTTCGACAAGATCGTCAAAACGGTGGGCAGGGTCGTTCGGTACAAGATGCCGATCGCGTTCGGGGTGGCGATTCTGGAAAACGGCTACGACGAGACGGCGCGAATCGCCGTGTTGGACACGGACGACCTTGAGGAAGGAGAGAAGGCGCTCCAGAGGCAGGCCAAGGCCTGGTGTCCCAAGCTTCCGTTCGAGGAAGCCGACCTGTTGATCATCGACGAGATGGGCAAGAACATCAGCGGTACCGGCATGGACACGAACGTGATCGGCCGCAAGCGGAACGACAGGACCGCCATCGGCGACGAGCGGCCGCGCGTAATGCGCATCTTCGTGCGGGACCTGACGCAGGCCACCCACGGCAACGCGACCGGCATTGGCCTCGCGGAGTTTACGACCGATCGGCTCGTGGAAAAAATAGACAGGAACGCGACATACATAAACAGCATGACGGGTCAACACGTCTCCGCTGCCTCCACGCCGATGCATTTTCCGACGGACCGGGAGGTGCTGGATGTCGCGCTGCGGTCGATCGGTCTCGTGGAACCTCACGAGGCGAAGATCCTCTGGATCCGGAATACGCTCGATCTGGGCGAAATCGAGGCCTCCATCCGCTATCTGGATGAGGCGCGGCAGCGCTCCGGCCTGCGCGTGATGACCGACCCCCGGCCGCTCGATGTCGGGCCGGACGGCAACCTGCCTCTGCAGCAGGCGTTTGGTCGGCTCGTCCGTGAAGCAGTGGCTTGATCCAGGTCCGACACCTCCGATTCTCATACGCCCGGGACGTCCCACGCGCCGAAATTCTGAAAGGGATCGACCTTTCGCTCCGGGAAGGGGAGTGGGTGGCCCTGATCGGCGCGAACGGATCCGGAAAGACAACCTTCCTGCGCTGTCTGAACGGACTGCTCAGACCGACCCGGGGCGACGTTCTGGTGGATGGACACTCCGTTTTGGATGTGGAGGGCGTGCGGGCAGTTCGGCGGCGCGTGGGGATGGTCTTCCAGAACCCGGACGACCAGATCGTCTCCGCGCAGGTGGAGCGGGAGGTTGCCTTCGGTCTCGAAAACCTGGGCGTGCCCACGGAGGTCATGCAGGGGCGGGTGGACGAGGTCCTGGAGCGTTTCGGACTGCTTCGAAGCCGCAGGCATCCGCCTCACCTGTTGTCCGGGGGCGAACGCCAGCGCCTGGCCATCGCCTCCGTCGTGGCGATGCGTCCTCGCTACCTCCTCCTGGACGAGCCGACCGCGCTGCTGGATCCTGCGGCACGCGTCAAGCTTCGAGCGCTCTTGAAGGAGTTGCATCGGTCGGGAGAGGTCACCCCGCTGCTGGTCACGCAGGACCCTGAGGAGGCCCTCGCCGCCGATCGCATCCTCGTGTTTGACCAGGGCCGTGTCGTGATGGACGGGCCGCCGTCCGAGGTCTACAGCCGGGTCGCCGCCGTCAAGAAGATGGGGCTGGCCCCGCCCGCGGCGGCGTGGATCGCGTTCCAGGCCGGACTTCCGCCGCCGGTCCCGCTGACCGCCGCCGGCCTGGTCGACGGTCTCCCCCCGCTCCTCTCCGAAACTCCCCCTCCGCGGACGGTGCCCGCGACGCCCCCGGCTCGGCCCTCCGTCATCAGCGCTCAAAAGATCTGCCACGTCTACGACCCGGGACTCTCGACGGTCTGTCCAGCCGTCGTCGACGTCGATTTGGATGTCCCTGAGGGCTGTCTGTTTTGCCTGATCGGACCGAGCGGGTCCGGAAAGTCGACGCTGCTGCAACACCTGAACGGTCTGCTCCAGCCCACCTCGGGCGAACTGACCGTCTGCGGCGTGGACCTTCGAAAGAAGAAGGATCTCAGCAGGTTGAGACGGCGCGTCGGGCTCCTGTTCCAGTTCCCCGAGGCCCAGCTCTTCGCGGAGACGGTCTACGACGACGTGGCGTTCGGTCCCCGTAGTCTGGGGCTCGACGACGTCGAGGCGAGGGTGCGGGAGGCCTTGACCCAGGTGGGCATCGAGCCCGATGCGTTCCTGCCAAGGTCCCCATTCGCCCTCAGCAGCGGTGAAAAGCGGCGTGTCGCCACGGCCGGGGTGCTGGCGATGCGCCCCGACGTGCTCGTGCTCGACGAGCCGACTGCGGGGCTGGACCCGGCCGGCGTGGAGGAAGTCGAGGGCTACCTCCGTGCCTTTCAGTCGCGGGGCAGCACGGTGATTCTGGTCTCTCACGACATGGGGCTGGTTTCTCGGCTGGGGGAGCGGGTGGCTGCGCTCGACCGCGGGCGCCTCTGCTTCGATACTCACATCCAGGCGGCGTTCTCCGACCGGAAGCGGCTGCGCAGTCTCTCCCTGGATTGGCCCGAGCCGGTCGCCATCGCGGACGGCCTTCGAAGGCGCGGCTGGCCGATTCCGGAAGATGTCCTGACAGCCGATGGCTTGGGGCGTTCTCTCAGAAGTCTACTGGAGCGGACCTGAGCGGCGGCCGGGGAGAAGTCTTCGCCCGTGCCGTCTCCCGGGTCACCTGCCGATCGAGCGAACCGTTTTGGACGAGGTTTGATGGGATCATCAGCGCACACGGATGGCGGTTACCTGCTGCGAAACGGCCGCGTTCTCGATCCGGCGAATGGCGTGGACCGCGAGGCCGATCTTCTGATTCAGGAGGGTCGCGTCTCGCGTATCGCGAGGCAGATTCAAGCGCCTCGGGGGTGCGAGACGTTGGACGTGACGGGCAGCCTGGTCGTGCCCGGGCTGATCGACGCCCACGTGCACCTGCGAGATCCGGGCTTTCCGGAGAAAGAGACGGTCGAGACGGGATGCCGGGCCGCGGCGGCCGGAGGGTTCACCTCTCTCGCCTGTATGCCCAATACCGATCCGCCGGTCGATTCGCCTGAAGTGATCGAGGAGATTCTGGAGAAGGCGCGAGAGGCCGACGCGCGCGTCTATCCGATTGCCTGCGCCACCCGAAACCTGGCCGGTCGCGAGATCACGGAGACCGAGTCGCTTCTTGAGGCCGGAGCGGTCGGCTTTTCGGACGACGGACTCCCGATCTCCGAACCGGTGATGCGCAAACTGCTGAAACGATCGGAGGCACTCGGGTTTTTCGTCTGTCCGCACTGCGAAGTGCTCCATCTGACGCGCGGGGGGCACATGCACGGGGGGGCCGTCTCCAGGGCGCTCGGAATCGGTGGAATGCCGTCCGAGGGCGAGGCCGGGATGGTGGAGCGGGACATCAATCTCGTTCGCGACGTCGGCGGCCGGCTGCACATCCTGCACGTCAGCGCGCGGAGGTCGGTGGCCCTCGTTCGGGATGCCAAGCGGGAAGGCCTTTCCGTGACGTGTGAGGCCATGCCCCACCACTTCACGCTTACCGACGAGCATGTACGGATTTACGGAACCGCGGCGAAGATGAGTCCGCCGCTGCGAAGCCCCGATGACCGCGAGGCCGTTCTGGAAGGCCTGGCGGATGGGACGATCGATCTGATCGCCACGGACCACGCCCCCCACACGGGTCGGGAGAAGCTCCGCACCTTTCCTGAAGCGCCGAACGGCATCCTCGGCCTGGAGACGGCGGTCGGTCTCGTGTTTACCGAGCTGATCCAACCCGGTCTGATCTCCCTTACGGATGCGATCTCGAAGCTGACGGTCGCTCCGGCCCGTCTGCTCGGTTCGAGCGATGGGACGCTCTCTCCGGGGTGCCGCGCAGACGTGACGGTGATCGATCCTGCGTGCGCCTGGAGGGTGGATGCGCTCAGATTCCGGTCCAAGTCGCGGAATACGCCGTTTCACGGTTGGGCTTTGCGGGGAAGGGTGCGATACACCCTGTTGGGGGGACGCATGACCTACCGCCAAGAGGATCGACCTTGATCGGTTTGGCCTGAGGCCAGACTGCCATCCCGAGCGATCAAACAACAGGAGTTCGGTTCGGCATGAAAGCGATGCTTGCCCTGGAAGATGGAACCGTTTACGAAGGCGTTTCAGTCGGGGCGCGTGGGGAATGCACCGGAGAGGTGGTGTTCAACACGAGCATGACCGGGTATCAGGAGGTCCTTACCGATCCGTCCTACAAAGGACAGATTGTGACGATGACCTACCCGCTGATCGGGAACTACGGCGTGAACGCCGCAGATGTTGAATCTCAGGGAATTCAGGTGGAAGGGTTTGTGATGAAGGAGCACTGCCCGGTGCCGAGCAACTGGCGGTCTCGCGAATCGCTCGGGGACTATCTGGCTCGCCACGGCATTCCGGGTATTCAGGGCATCGACACCCGGGCCCTGACCCGCCACATTCGAACCCGGGGCGCGATGAAGAGTGTGCTTTCCACGGAGGATCTGGACCCTGAACGCCTCGTATCGAAGGCGAAGGCGTCGCCGGGCCTCGTCGGGCGAGATCTTGTGAAGGACGTGACCTGTCGGGAACCTTATCGCTGGACCGAGGGGCTCTACGACCTGCTCAAAGGCGAGCCGCGCCGTATCCAGGGGAAGGCAAAATTCAAAGTGGCCGCCTACGACTTTGGGATCAAGCGGAACATCCTCCGTCACCTGGTGGAACGGGGATGTGATGTCACCGTCTTTCCGGCAGACGCGCCCCCGGAACAGCTGCTTGAGATCGATCCGGACGGCATCTTTCTCTCCAATGGCCCGGGCGACCCGGATCCCGTGACCTATGCGATAGAAAGCACAAGGCGGCTGCTGCAGGAGCGGCCGACGTTCGGGATCTGTCTGGGGCACGAGTTCCTCGGTCTGGCGCTCGGCGGTCGGATCTACAAGATGAAATTCGGACACCGTGGGGCAAATCAGCCCGTGAAGCGACTTTCCACCGGAAAGGTGGAGATTACGACGCAGAACCACGGGTTTGCGCTCGACCTGGGTTCGATCGATGAGGATCTGATCGAACTGACGCACATCAATTTGAACGACAACAGCGTTGAGGGTCTGCGTCACCGGGAACTTCCCGTGCTCGGCGTGCAGTATCACCCCGAGGCTTCGGCAGGCCCTCACGATGCCTCCTACCTGTTTGATGAATTTATTGAAATGATGAAGCGAGGGGCCTGATCGTCCAACCTTGGGCGCAACCCTTTACGTGGGCTCTCGAAGGGAAGGAACCGAGGCGCGCTTCACGCGTCTTCTTGAAGTAGGCGGGCCGGTGTAGGGCCCCCTCGGCACGGCTTGACAATAGGTTGGAATTGTGCTACGTTTCATCGTTTGTACAACTCAAAAGGGGTGATCCCGTCTTGTTTCGAACCGTCCTGCTTGTCCTGACGAATCTGGTCCTTTGCGTCTCCCTCGCGCGGGCGGAGATAGGCATTCAGACGGAACCTTCGGAATCTGCCTCCCTGACAAAGCGGGGGATGGGCCTGCTTCAGGGGCCTCCCGCTTTAGAGTTCAAGGGCATCCTGGATCCGAAGCGGTTCACGACTCGCCATACGGTAGGCATCTTCTTCCAGTCGGGCGCCCGCGGCGGACTGAACCAGTATTATCTGAACACGCTCACTTACAAGGCGGCCGCGCCGCTGACCGTTCAGGCTCAGGTGGGGTTTCAGAACCAGTTGTACGGTAAGCCCCTGTTCGGATCGCTCCAGGCGCAGCAAACGAAAGTCATCGTGCCGCACTTCGGTATCCTGTATCAGCCCAAGCCCAATCTCTTGATCCGGTTTCACTTCAGCAACGTCCCAAGCTACGGCTATCGGGGATTCAGGTACTAACCGGAGGCGCCGGAGGGCGAACAGGATTGCGAGCAGGCTCGCTGTCGGTTGTTTTTTTGACGGGACATCTTCACGGTGGATTGACGTGCGATGTCCCGTTCTGCTTTGTGTCTGAACGATGATTCGCGGAATCTGGATCGTTGGATCGATCATCGGGGCGGTCCTTTTTGTCGGGTATGCCGTTCGCCTGCATCGCGAGTCGACACCGCCGCCACCTGAACATCGCGGCGGAAAGGAGGTTCACGTCGAGGTTCTGACGCCATCTGAACGTCGCGGCAGGAAGGAGATTCGCGTCGAGGTTCTGAACGGGTGCGGCACGAGCGGTGCGGCGGGACAGGTGGGCCGGTACCTTCGCACGACCGGGTTCGATGTGATGACCGTGGACAACGCCGGGAGCTTCAACTATCCTGAGACGCTTGTCATCGACCGGGTGGGGAACCCGGAATATGCCGCGCGAGTGGCGGAAGTCCTGGGAACGCCGAACCGGATACAGCAGATTATTCCCGATCCTTTTCGAATTGAACAGGTCACCGTCATCGTCGGCGGAGACTACAAGCGTTTCGGACTTCCTCTGCCTCAATGAACAGCCCGAAAGGAAAATCGACCGGTTCGATCCGGGAGATGCTGGAGCGCTGCATCGAACACCTCCAGTCCCGAAAGGGCGAAGACATCGTCGTTCTCGACCTGACCGGGGTTGCCGACTTCACAGACTACTTTCTGATCTGCACGGGGAGTTCGAACCCCCACGTCAAGGCGCTTGCGGATGCCTTGACGGAAGGCATGAAGGAGGCGGGAGCCCGACCCTGGCATACCGAGGGATACGAGTCCAGGGAGTGGGTGCTGTTCGATTTTATCGACGTTGTCGTGCACATCTTCCAGGCGGAGTCCCGGGCCTACTACAGACTCGAGCGGCTCTGGGGCGATGTCCCGATCGAAAGGATCGAGGAGGGTCCTTCCCTTCTCGAGACCAACCGGTCCCAGGGGTCCGGATGATCCTATAGCCCGAATAATTCATAAATTTGCTGAAAATTTTCATAATTCTATGTGGAACAATCAGTGATCCAATTTGAGCTAAGAACCTTTGTTTTGGTGCAATAACTGGAAAGCCCGGGATTTACGCAGATTGTCCAGACTTCACGAGTGACTTTCCTAGCCTTTTTATAAATTATTCAGGATAGGTCAACGTATGCCTGTTGCCACACTCTTCTGGGAGGAAGGGGTCCTGCGCCTCATCGATCAGACCCGGCTCCCCGAAGAGGCATCCTATATCGAATGCGAAGACGTGGAGACGGTCGCTGAGGCGATCGAAAGCCTCAGGGTGCGCGGGGCGCCCGCGATCGGCGTCGCGGCGGCCTATGGTGTCGTCATCGCCGCGCAGGAAGCCATGTCCGGAGGGGATGATGAGGGGGAGCGTCGAATCCGTGCGGCGATCAAGCGGCTCTCCGAGACGCGTCCGACCGCCGTGAATCTCTTCTGGGCGCTCAACCGCATGGAGAAAGTCCTGGATGCCTGTCCTGATTCCGGCGCCGAGGCCATCAGGGATCGGCTGTTGGATGAGGCACAAAGGATCTTCGAGGAGGATCGGCAGGTCTGTCGCCGAATCGGTCGGAACGGCGCCGATCTACTCAAGGACCGCGCGACCGTTTTGACGCACTGCAATGCCGGCGGCCTGGCCACGGCAGACTACGGCACCGCTCTGGCCGTGATCTACGCCGCCTTGGAGGAGGGGAAGCAGGTAGCCGTCTTCGCGGACGAGACCCGGCCGCTGCTTCAGGGTTCGCGGTTGACGGCGTGGGAGCTTCAGCAGAGCGGCGTGGACGTGACCGTGATTTGTGACAGCATGGCTGGCACGCTACTTCGACAGAGCCGGATCGACGCGATCATCGTGGGCGCGGACCGGATCGCGGCGAACGGGGACGTGGCGAACAAGATCGGGACCTACGGGCTTGCCGTCCTGGCCCGGGAACACCGCGTCCCATTCCACGTCGCGGCCCCGCTCTCGACGATCGATATGTCTCTCCCGAACGGCGAGGAGATCCCGATCGAGGAACGGAAGCCGGAAGAGATTACGAGAGGCTTCGGCAGACAGACCGCGCCGGAGGGCGTCAAGGTGTATAATCCGGCGTTCGACGTGACGCCGAACGCGTTCGTGACGTCGTTGATTACGGAGAAGGGCGTCGTGCGTGCCCCCTACGAGCCGGTGTTTCGGGCCTGGTTCCGGGAGGCTCAAACGGAACGCCCCCGACAACGTTGGCCGGTCGAATCTTCCCTTTGAAGACCCCTGACCCCTTCCCTTCAGGATGAAATGAGGCAAAGACATGGCCCCCAGGAGCCACATCGCGGTCGCGCCCGGAGCCAAGGTCGCCGTCCAGTTGCCGCCTGAGCCGAGCGAGGCCGATCTGCAGTTCGCGCGGCAGATGGGTGTGGAATACGTCGTTCTGTGGGGCGGAGTGAAGGAAGCGACCTACGACTACTACATGGGCCGAAGGGAAGTCTTCGAGGCGGCGGGGCTCCGGATCTACGGCGCCGGCCACGGCGTGCGCGACATGGACGCGATCATCCTGAACCTGCCGAACCGGGACGAGCGGATCGAAGACTACAAGCGTAATCTGCGTGAGCTGGGGAAGGCGGGGATTCCCTATACGACGCACTCGCACGTGGCGAACGGCGTCTGGTGCACGCCGAACGAGGAGACGCGCGGCGGCGCTCCGGCCCGGGCGTTTGATCTGACGAGGCTGAGGGAGGCGACCGGCCTGGACGGGCGGCCAAAGCGGGAGGGCTGGTCACACGGCCGGAAGTATTCCGAGGCGGAGCTTTGGGAAAATCTGGCGTATTTCGTGCGGGAGATCGGACCGGCGGCGGAGGATGCCGGCGTGAGGGTCGGGATCCATCCGGACGATCCGCCGGGGATCGAGCTGGGCGGAATTCCACGAAGCATCTTCAGCAGTTTTGACGGATTCAAGCGGGCGCTCGAGACCGCCGACAGCCCGAACATCGGGATGTGCCTGTGCACGGGGTGCTGGCTGGAGGGAGGCGAGGCGATGGGGAAGGACGCCGTGGAGACGGTCCGCTATTTCGGCGCGCGGGAAAAGATCTTCGAGGTCCATTTCCGGACGGTGGATCAGCCGCTGCCGCACTTCACCGAGGCGTTTATCGACGACGGGTATTACGACATGTATAAAGTCGTAAAGGCGTTGACAGAGACCGGATTCAGCGGCGTGTTGATCCCCGATCACGTCCCCCTGATGGCCGGAGACGCCCGCGTGGGGACGGCCTTTTCGATTGCGTATATGAAGGCGATGCAGCGCAGGGCAGCAGAGGAAGTGGTGCCGTAAATCCTCGTTTTCGGGAGCGAGAGATTCAGCGGAACAGGTTTCTCCGGGCGCTCGGTGAGGGTTGACGGGCCCGAACGCCGACTCCGGAGGCACGCGATGAGCGAGACGGTACTGGTGACGGGAAGCAGGACCGGGTGAAGGCGGCGGACCACGCAGCGTCTCATCGAGGCCGGTTATACGGTCTTCGCGACGATGCGGGAGCCTGAAGGGCGGAACGCGCCTCGCGCCGATGAACTCACGGCCTTTGCGGAAGGGAAGCCGGGCGCGCTCCATCTGCTCGAACTGGATGTCACGCACGATGCCTCGGTCGACTCGGCGGTCACGCGGGCGCTTCAACTGGAAGACCGGATCGATGTCGTGATCGTAGAGCCCGGGGGATTCAAGACATCCTTCCTGTCGAACATGGAGATGGCTGAAGATGATGCGCGGGTGGCCAGCTATGGAGCGCTTGCGGAGATTTCGGAGAAGATGTGGGACGGATTTACGGAGACCCTCCAGGGGGACGAAGCCCCGGACGCACAGCGGGTCGCCGACGCAATTCTAAGCGTGATTCAGACACCGGCGGGGAAACGCCCGCTGCGCACGGTCGTGGACCCGCTCATGGGGGGCAGCGCGCCTTCGGCGATCAATCGCACGACGGACGAGGTTCAGGCGCAACTCCAGCGCGGATTGGAGATGGACGACCTGGCGGTCGTGAAAGGTCCGTGAATCTGGAAGACCACCGGGGCGGCCCTCGCTTTTCCTGTGACGATGCCGCCGCGGCGTCACGTCGGCGCCAGATAGTCGACGAAGATCGGGCTGCTCCAGGCCATCTCCATGTCGGTTTGGACCACACGCACCCAGTACGGATTGATTCCGGGCTCGGGCGAAGGGTCGACAAACGTGAATTCGACCGCCTCCGCGCCACCCGGCGCGGGCGCAAGCGAGACCGCGACCTTGCGGTTCAACTGGCCGATCTCTACGATTTTGGGACCGGCCGCGAGTTCCTGAAGGCGGACGCTGAGGGCGATCTTTTCGGCAGGGATGGAGGCCATCGCGGTGAACAGCGAGGTGTCGATCGCGATCTGGAGCTCGGCATCCCCGTCTCCTTTCAGCTCCAGGATCATTCCGCTCCGGTAGCCGCAGGTGATGGAATGCCAGCTGAGGCTGTCCTCTTTTTCGTCCCGGATGTCGGAGCGCGGGCTGTCGAAGCGCACCTTTTCCACAGATGCGATCTTTCGGCCCGTCACCTTCAGGCGCCCCTCCCACACCGCTGCCGAGTAGCTGCGCTTCTCGCTGGCCCCTTCCCACAGGATGCGGACGCGATCGTCTGAGCGCGACGTGGACAGGAAGTGGCTGTAGATCCTTTCCCGTCCGCGGAAGAGCTCGACCGATTCCAGAGGTGCGGTGCCGGTCACGGCGACGGAGATCTCGGCCTTGGATTCGGTCGTATATTCTTCCCCCATGCGGCGGCCGTCCGCTTCCACGTCCAACAGGATCCTGGCGCCGGTCGTCCCATAGCATCGTCGCGCCTTGAGCGCCTCGATCAGGCCCTCCACCGTCAGCGCCTTCGCATAGACCGCGGTGAGTCCCGACTTGGCGTAGCGCCGCAATTGATACCCCGGGCGGTCCCCGCCGGGCCTCCCGGTGAAGCTGTCGCTCCCTCCCAGAAACCCGACCTTATAGCGCCGCTCCAGCGCCTCCTGCAGGAACCACTCGAACGAGCCGTGGGTAGAGGTCACCTCGATGGCCGGCTCCAGGGTCGGCTCGTGGCTGCTCAGGTCTGAGGCGACGCCGCCCACGTGAGGCGTGATGACCACATCGGCCATCCGGTAGTGGCGGTAGAGATCGCGGATGTCGTGGAGGTCGGTGTCGTCGTCCGACTTGTCCGCCAGCCTGGAGTGATCACAGCGGCGGATGGGTTGATCGTATCGCCTGAAGAAGAGGTTGTGGTGACCGCCTCGCTCTGACGGCGGGGACCACTCGTAGCCGGGCACGGGAACGAATCGCCCGGGATCATAGAACGCGCGCTCGGTCCGCTGCTGGAGCGCCCAGTCATCCTTTGAGATGGCGTGGTCGTTGCGCTGATAGCCCGCGAAGCTGATCCCGGCCACGTCTCTGGCATAGCGAAAGAAGTCGGGGATCTTCTCGGCCAGGGCGATCTGACCTCCGTGAAAGTCGCCCCACAGAAGTTGATATTTGCCGGGCTGCCCGGTGCACGCGATCGGATTGCTCAGAACTGAGAGGCCGCCCTGGGCGTCGGCTGCACCGATCCTGATCAGGCCGGCCCGCGAAGCCGTGCAGCCGTCGACCCAACGCACGCCGTTGTCCCCGGGCGTGAATGTCAGTCGGTGCTCCGGAAGCTCCAGACCTTCCGCTCGGAGCTCGACGGTCCCCCGGTACGCCGCAGCCGGATTGCCCCACTTATCCTCCGCCTTCACCAAAACCCGAAACGATTTGCCGACCGCGACCTTCGACGGCGCGACGACGGCGAGGAGCTCGGCCTCGCCGCCGACGATCGTCAGGTAGGGAGGATCGGGGAGGGAGATCGGCCCGGCATGCCTCTCGGCGCTCACATCCACCCAAAAATAGTGTTGGGCTTCCAGGAAGGTCTGGGACCGAAAGCCCGGACCGCCGCCGCTTCGGTCGCCGTAGGTCACGGTGACCTGTTTCCCCGGTTTCAGGCCCTCGCCGCCCATGGCGACCACGACATCGTATTTCTGCACCAGGATGACGGCCTGCGCCGGTCGGGGCGCCCCCAGCGTTGTATAGTTCGGGACGGCGGGGTCGTCGAGTTGGCAGATCCCTCGGTCGGTATCCGAGTCGGTATAGATCCGGATGCGGCCTCCGGCTGCGACTCCCCTGGATCCGGCCGTGTAGGTGACCCGCCAGGTGCCGTGACTTCCGGCGGCGACGTCGCCGTCCGGATCGAGGGTGACCGTGCCGTAAGACGCGCTCAGCTCGGAGACCGGCATGAAAGTCACCTCATCGCGCGCTGCTGACGGACGTGGATGCGGTTTCCGTCAGAAGCTGACGGTGACGCCACCCGAGACCAGACGGCCGATCTCCGGCGCGCCGACAAACTCACGGTGTTCGTTGTTCAACACGTTGTTGGCTTTGACGTTCAGCGTGATTGCGGCTCTGGTGTTCCGGAGGGGCAGGTCGTAAGCCGCGGTCAAATCCAGGACGGTGAAGGCTTCCAGGTCCCCGACGTAGAAGCCGGAATTCATCGGGAAGCCATCTTTGTAACGGACGCGCGCGCCCAACCTGAGACCGGTTCCGGGGCGGGTGTAGTTGGCGCCAATGTTGAACTTGTGCCGGGGCGCGTTCAGCGCGACGTCCGCGATCCCGTCCAGGTTCTCGAACAGGTTCTGACTCAGGTAGGAGTAGTTTCCCTTGAACACCCAGTCATTGTTCGGATGATTGGGATAGAACTCGAAGCCCAGATCCAGACCGTAGAGCGTCACCTCGCCGAAATTTCGGTAGGTGACCACCACGGCAGCCGGGTCGGAGGCCTGCTCCGGGGAAACCGTTCCGAAGGGGATGAAGGCGGCCCCGTTGTTGGCCGTGCCGGCGACGAACAGCCGGGTCAGCTCATCCACCGCGCTGCCGTTCCCGTTGCCTCCCTGGCTGGGGGCGTCCAGCACGGACAGGGCGGCGGCCAACTGGGCGGCCGACGGCGCTTGCAGCACCTGGACAAACGACTGCGACAGGGCGCTGCTCAGCGTGTTGGGGTCCAGGAAGACATTGGGGGTTTCCACGCGAACCGGTCCGACGAAGTCCGTGCGTCGCGTCCGGTAAAGATCGGCGCTAACCAGCAGCTTTTTGCCGATCAGGCCTTTGAATCCCGCCTCGAACGTCTCCGTGACGGTCGGCTTGATCTTGGGGACTTCGGTGACGGCCTGGGAACGGTCCGAGATCGCGTCGAACCCCAGCGTCTCCTGATTCAGCGTCGCCAGCCTGTTTTGCAGCCCTGGAAGGGTGGCCGGCACGATATTCTGGAAGGCGGTGGCCAAAAGTTCCGCCTGCTGGGCGCCGGTCGCTTCTGCCTGAGCGGCGGGCATGCCCTGCGCCATCAGCTGTTGTGCGATCAATCTGGCTCCGAGCCCTTTGAGCGAGGGCAGAAAGCCGTTCAGCACGGCCGACCGCGCGATGCCCCACATGACGTTCGTGAACTGGGGATCGTCCAGGGGGATGAACTGGTCGGCGGGTAACCCGGCAACCGGCGCGAAGGGGGACCGAAACATCGGGAGCCCGTTGGCATCGTGCTTGAACGTAAATCCCTCGAGGGCGGCCTGCGCGCGAATGTCGATGGCAGTAGGGAACCCGAGCGACGGCTGGAAGTTTCTTCCCAGTCCGTAGGCATCGGGGCGTACGACCAGGTCCAGGAAGAGGTTGTTGCTGCTGGGTGTGCTGAAGGCACGGTTATAAGTGAGACGGAGCGTCCGCTCGTCCGTAGGCTTGAGGACCAAGGCCGCGCGGGGCGAGAAGACCGGATCATCGATATGGTTGTGCTGGTCGAACCGGCCGGCCAGCACGAGATCCAGTTTTTCGTTCGGGGAGGTCTTGCTTTGCAGGTAGAACCCGAACTCGTTGATGTCGTCCCGGTCTTCGTTTTGCCCGTTGATCGTTCCTTCGGTCCTGGGTCGCGTTCGTAAGACATCGAATCCGTAGGTGAATCGCTGTCGCTGGCCCAGTCTGGATGCATGCCTGGCCTGGAAGACCGTCAGGTTCGATTCATCCACCATGCGATCCCCATTCTGCAGGAGGGTGCTCTCGCCGGCGTCGCTGCGGTTGACGAAGAGCTGGGCGAACAACTCCTGGAACTGCAGGCGGCCCTGGACAAAGGTGTAGCGCCAGTCTTTCGCCTGTGCGGCGCCCACGCCGGTGAGCTCGATGTTGCTGGCCTCCGTAAAGCCGGCTGAGGCAGTCGCACGGAGCCCCGGGGTCGGTCTGAAATCGAGCAGAAACTCCGCGGTCCTGCGTTCCACGTCGTAGTCGCGCGGATTTTTCCCTCTGAGCTCGACTTCCACCGGGTCCACATAGGTCCAGTCCGTTCCCGTGTGATACTGAGTGGAGACCCTGTAACCCAGCTTGTCGTTGAGGACGTTTGCGTGACGCAGCGTGAAGCCCCGAAGACTTCGCTCTCCGGCGCCGACGCTGACCGTCGTGCTGCGGGCGTCAAACGGCGATCGGGTGATGATGTGCATCACGCCGTTGGCGCTGTTGGGGCCGTAAAGGGCCGATGCCGGACCGCGAACGACCTCGATTCGTTCGATATCGAGGGGTGAAATCGGAATGAAGTTGTGGGCGTTGACCCGGAGCGACGGCACGCGCCCGATCCGATAGTCCACGAGGGTCAACAGCGCGCCGGAGAAGACGTTGTTGAAGCCTCTGACGACGGTGTTGCCCGTCACCAGACCGGTCTGGTGGTAGTCTACGCCGGGTTCACTCTTGATCGGCTCTCCCAGGTTCAGCGGGGTCTGGTCCTCGACCTCCTGGCCATCCACGACGGAGGTGCCGGCCGGGGCATCTTTGCTGAGTTCCGGAACGAGGGAGACCGCCTCAACCGTGATTTCCATCCCTGCGACCGGCCTGACCGCCAGCGAGAAGTCGAGCTCCACGACGGCGCCCATCTCCACGGGCACGTCGCTCCTGTGTGCCGCTTCGTATCCGACGTGGGTGACGGTCACTTCGTAGACGCCATCGGAGAGACCGGCGATCGTGTATTGCCCGTCGTCGTCGGTGGCCGTCCCGATTGGCTCAGGCAGGTCCCGGGCTTTGGCGGTGATATTGACGTTGGAGAGCGGTGCACCCGTATCCGCATCCGTGACGCGTCCCCGGATGGCGCTCCCATTCTGGGCGTATGCCTGTAGGCATGTCATACAGAGCGTAAGCAAGGTGAAAACGAGTCTGGTCCTCATGGCGCTTCCTCCCGAGTTACGGTGATTCCCCTGTTGCAGTGACCCTTATATTATAGTAATTCATACTGAATTTTTGTCTTTTTTGCAATGGATGCGCGTGCCCGGACGGCCCGCCGGCGCTCAGGCCGTTTTTCGCCTGACCGTGAAGAACGTCGCTCTTTGTTCACCCTCTTCGCGGTTGACCGGATCGGCGTGACCGTAGACCGCGAGCAGGGTGTCCGGCGCGACCTCTTCCACGGCACAGTAGTTCCACGCGTCCCAGGCCTTGGGACCGTGGTAGAACTGAAAGTGGCCGACCCAGGTGTGGCCCTCATCCGGACTGAACATCAGCCAGTTGTAGGGGCGGCCGTAGATGACGGCCACGACGCCGTTTTCCATCACGGTGGCGACGGACATCACGCCCCGGTCCGCGACCGGGAGGGGCATGCTCCACGTGCGGCCGGCATCGTTCGATCTGCTCATTCGGAGCGGACGGATGCCTCCTCCGGCCACGCATCGCATAAAGCAGAGAATCTGCCCGTCCGGGAGCATCACCGCATCCGGCTCGGTGAAACCTCCGATGGTCGACGTGTTGGTCCTGGCGAGGTCAAAGGCCACGGTGGAAAGATAGTGCCAGGTCTTTCCCCGGTCGATGGACCGGATGACAAAGGTCCGGCATTTGGCCACCTCCCGGGGACCTACGATCCCCTCCTTCGTGACCCACGTGTCGAGCGTAGCCACGGCGTCATCCTCGAACCTGCCGTAGTCGATGCAGAGCAGGCTGCCGTCGTCCAGCTCGACAATCCTCGAGTGATGCATCGACGTGAGCTTGAGTTTTTCCGGAACGTGAATGGGCACCAGCGTCACCTCTTCCGTCACGCCGTTGTCTCGCGACCGGACCAGCCATCCAAAAGACTTCGTGAACCCCTCCACGTCGCTCTTCTCGTCGGGCGGCGCCGCTTCCCAGCCGTGTCCCGTGCGGCTTGCGAACTGGACCGTTTCACCGCCGGACAGATTGCAGGCATAGTTGCCGAAGAGGGACCTGCCCACCTTGCGCCAGGTTCTGCCGCCGTCGCTGGAACGGACCTGCGTCTTTCGAGTGGAAGACTGGAGATCTCCGTTGGGGAACCTGACGATGCTCCCGACGCAGATGCCGCCCGCGTCTTCCTGGGAGACGATCACCTGTGTTTCCCCGCGCTTCACCTCCAGGCCGACCGCTGCGAGCTCTTCCTGAACCTCCTCCAGGGTGCGGCACTGCAGATCGTCCGGAATGTTGCGGCCGAACGCGTTCCTGTCTTTGGACCAGTGTGTTGACGCGATGCTCATGTGCTTCGTCTCCTCTCTTCAGATGGGCGTGCCGATCGCAACGTTGACCTGCCGACGTCCGCTTGACCGTCTCCGTCCGGACCCCGGCAGGCTGCAGCTCTCTTTAGCTGGACGTGAGCTTCCGATCGTAGAGCGTCGGCGGACTCCCGTCGTCCAGCTCGACGCTCGAGGGGTATCCCGGGCCGCGATCGGGTCCATCTTCGCGGCATGTCGTCGATCTCCCAGGTCTCCCCGTTGTCGCGGCTGATCGTCGCCCGCTCACCGAAGGGCTCCAGCCCGTCAATCGAATCGCCAGATCTTGAGGCTGGTCTTGCAGAGCATCCACTCCAGGTCCGCTTCCGTGAGAAAGTCGATTTCCTTCCGGATGAGGTCGAGTGATTCCACATATCCCGTGGCCCCGGGCCTGATGACGTGCGGGAAATCGCTTCCCCACGTCAGCCGCTCCGGGCCGAAGGCATCGTAGACCTTGCGGATCGTGGGGAAGGTGTCCCGGTGCGGGTAGGGTTCCTTCGACCGGAGGCGCACGTTGGAGACCTTGACGTAGACGTTGGGATACTGGGCGAACCGGAGCAGGATGTTCAGGAGGGGGTAGGGCGGCGCTTCATCCGCGGGGACCGCCGCGAGGTGGTCGATGACGACGTTCACCTCCGGAAATCGGCTGACGATCGGCTCGAGCTCGGCGTACTCCTCCGCATATCCCAGCATCAGGATACAGGCCCCCAGTTTCTCGGCCTTTCGCCAGACCGGATCCTGGTCGGGTCCGGCAAGCACGGACGGCGGCCCGTAGCGCCCAAGATGCAACCGCATGCCGCCGAAGCCGTGCGACACGACCAGTTCCTCCAGGCGGCCGGGCGCGTCGGCGCGGTCGGGTCCACCAACCCGACCGCGGCGAACTTGCCCGGGAACCGCTTGAGACAGTCTGCGATGTAGCGGTTGTCGAAGCCGTAATGTTTGGGTTGAACGATCACGGCCTTGTCGACGCCGGCATTGGCCATGGTCTCGTTCAACAGCTCGACCGATGCACCCCCCTCGGGCGGCCTGCCGCCGGGGAAGGGGTAGCGTGCCTCGTCGTCGCTCCAGACGTGGAGATGGGGGTCGATGATCACGGACGCCTCCTGTTCAAACGGTGTCACATTCCATTCTCGGCCAGCAGTCTCCTGAGGTAGATCACGGCCTTTCCGATGTCCGTGAGCGGATCGCGCTGGCCCTCGTAGACGATCGAGAGATTTCCGTTGTAGCCCGCCGTCTTGAGAATCCGGAAGATCCGGTCGTAGTCCAGCCACACCTCCGCGCCGCTGTCTATTCGGTAGATCTTCGTGCGTACGCAGACGGCGTGCGAGATCGTTTCCTCCATATAGCGATAGATGTCCGCATCCGGATCGGGCGCTCCCTTGGGGGACGCTCCGATCGAGCCCTTCCACTGTCCGGTGTCCATGATAAAGGAAAAATTGGGCCGATCCACTTCTCCGAGGATGCGGTGCACATCCTCCGATGTCGCCGCCAGGTTGTTGTTGTCGTGGTTCTGCAGGGCCACGATCACGCCCTTCCGGTAGGCATAGTCGGCGATTTCCTGGTGGCTTGCGATCATCTTCGGCCAGAGCGGCTCGAGATCTTCAGCGCCCGGAGGGTAAGATCCTCCGAACACCCGGACCAGCTGAGCTCCCACGAAGGCGGCCATGTCGACCGTCTCCTTCGCCGTCTCGACGCGATCCCTCACTTCCTCGTCCGGTCCGACGAACCCCCCACTGACGCCGAGATAGCCGATCGGCAGGCCACGTTTCAGGCAGCGCATCCTGACCTGCCTGAGATACGGTGGATCGATGGTAGAGAAGGCCCGGCGCAGAAAATCGATCGAATCCAGCCTGAACGCGTTCACCGATTCGACAAAGGCTTCGATGTCGGTGGGTTGATAGCAGAGGCATCCGAGTTTGACCATGTTTTTCGCCCTTTCTTGCCCGCCCGGGAAAAGGTGACAAATCGTTCCTGCCCCCGCACCCGACCCCGTCCCACAGAGGGCCTCAACCCCCCGGGAGGAGGAACGCGGAGGCGGCTAGGGAGTCGAAACGCCACGGCCGCGACGACATCTGGCGATCCCTTCCGTTGGTTTCAGGACCCCAACATTTGAGGAACAGCTTTCCAAGGGTTTATCCGGAGGGCGCAAGGCGTTCATCGGGCCGTTGCTTTGCCGGGCCAATTTACGAATATTACGGGTCCCGTGCTCGATCTTCTGCTGTGCACCGTCAACGGACGCACTCTGCAACTTGAAAACCTGAGGAGTTCCCATGGATCCGATCAACGTCGGTATCATCGGTTCGGGACATCGCGGCGTCAGCAATCTGGCGCAATGTATGACCGAGCTCACGGAGGAGGTCGACATGCGGGTGACCGCGTTGTGCGACATCCGGCCGGACCGCGTGAAGGAGAGTCAGGCCTACCTCCAACTGCGGTTTGGCGAGCGCGGCGTCGACCTCGAGATCGAGGGCACCGGCGACCCCCAGGCCCTGATCGACCGTCGGGACGTGGATCTGGTGCTGGTGACGACCCCGCAGTGCGCCCACAAGGATCCGGCCGTCGCTGCGCTCGAATCCGGGAAGAAGGTCTACCTGGACAAGCCGATCGCGCATACGCTGGAAGACGCGATTGCGATTGCCGAGGCTGAGCGGCGGACGCGGAACCCGATGGTTCTGGGCTTTACGCGACGATACGAGACCTCGTGGCTGAAGGCGTACGATCTCCTTCAGTCTGGCGTGATCGGCCAGCTGCATATGGTTCAGATTCGCGACATCATTCCGTTTCACAACTTCTTTCACCGCTGGACGCGACGGCGCGAGTGGTCGGGAGACGCGGTGAACGACAAGTCGTCGCACCACATGGATGTGTTCAACTGGTTTACCGGGAGCCGCGCCGAGAAGATCACCGGGTTCGGAGGCCGTCGCGTCTATCTCCCGAAAGAAGATTTCCCGGAGCGCTGTCTGGAATGCGATCTGGACTGCCCGTATCGCGTGGACCCGACCCGCGACAGGAAGGTGAGTCAAGAGGGCAGGTCAGTGACGGGAGATTCCTGGGTGAACGCCGCAGATGACTACAGCCGTGCCGATACGTGCGTCTACAAGCCCGGTGCCGACATCTTGGATCACGCGGTGGTTCAGGTGGCGTATGAAAACGGGGTCGTGGCCTCGCTCTTCCTGAGCTTCTTCGGACCGAGGGCGGAGGATCAGGAGACGCTGGAGCTGGTCGGAACCCGGGGGCGAATCCTCCTGACCCGTCATACCGGGATGATCGACATCGTTTCCGACTATGGGGAGCGGCACGAAGTGATCGACTGTAAACACGAAACGTTCGGCTCGACGCACTTCGGCGCGGACTTGGAACTCGTCAGGCAACTGCGCAGATTCTGCGACGGGGCGCCGCCCCGGGTGAGCGCGCGCCACGGCTGCGAGGCCACGCGGATGATTACGGCTGCGCTGAAGTCGATCGACAGCGGGGGAGAGACGGTTCACATGACGGAACTGGCGGATGCGGCCTTGTAGGAAAGGAAAAGGCTTGCGTGGAATCTCCCGAGCCTTCATTATTCAAGCCGGAAATGTGCACGAGAAGTCAGGAGAAAGTCGCGAGATCTTGCGAGATGTTCAGACGGTAAGCGACTTTCAGCATGGAATTCCGGAAGGAGCATCGATCCGTGAAGGTCAAATTTGCGCAGTACGGGATCTCACACGCGCACGCGAGGGGAAAGGCAGCCGTGCTCAAGGCGAACGCTGAAGTGGACTTCCGCGGGGTCTATGAACCCGATCCGGAGGTTCGCAGGACGTTGGGCGACGCCGAGGCCTACGAGGGGGTTCGCTGGTTCGAGTCGAAGGAGGAGATGCTCGACGACGGGACGATCGCGGCGATCGCCGTGGAGGGAGAGGTCGGACAGAATCTGGGGTTCGCGCGGGAGGTGATCGGGCGGGGCAAGCATATCTGGCTGGACAAACCGGCAGGGGCCGACTGGGAGGCGTTCCGGGAGCTGATCGCGATCGCTGAAGACAAGGGCCTGCTGGTTCAGCTCGGCTACATGTTTCGCTACCACGCCGGATTCCAGTTTATCCTGGACTGGGCGCGGGATCAGAAGCTGGGCGACATCTTCTCGGTGCGGGGGCGGATGTCCACCTTCCTCGGGGGAGAAGCTCGAAGGCGGCAGTCCGTCTACCGCGGCGGGATCCTGTTCGAGCTCCTCTGCCACCTTGTCGACATCGTGGTGGCGATGCTGGGCCGGCCGGAGCGGGTGACGTCATTCTTGAGGAGCGACCTGGGGACGGAGACCGGCTTCAGGGACAACACGGCGGCCGTATTAGAGTATCCGAAGACGATGGTCCTGCTCGAATCCGCGGCCATGGAGGTCTCCGCCAATCCTTCGAGGCGGCTGGAGGTCTATGGCACCCGGGGAAGCGCCATCATGGAGCCGTTCGAGCGGGAACCGGTCCTGCGTGTATGTCTGGACGAGGAGCGGGACGGGTTCGTTAAAGGCTGGCAGGCGGTGCCGCTGGTGGTGCGGCCCAGGTATGTTGGGAGCCTGGAGGCGCTGGTGGCGGACATTCGGGGGGAGAAGCGGCCGGACCGGACCCTGGCGCACGAGTTGACCGTTCAGGAAACCGTGCTCCGCGCATCGGGAGTTCTGGAATGAAAGACCGTATCTCGTGATGCGTATCTCATCGGATGATGTTATCCCGAAAAAGTAGTCGGGAGGGCTGCTCGTAGGCATGTGGGCTTTGGTAGCCTTTGAGCGGGCCTGCCTGACGCAGGCAGGCCGACGTGGAAGGCGTCCACGCCGCTTATAGATAAGAAAGATGGACAAGACCTTCATAACGTCTTGTCCACTTTTTTATGGTGGGCGATACTGGACTTGAACCAGTGACCTCTTGCATGTCAAGCAAGCACTCTAACCAGCTGAGCTAATCGCCCACCCTATGTCCTGCGGTTTTCCATAATATCCGATTCGAACGCCCAAGTCAAGCGGAACGAAGCGTCGGGGCCGGTCGCCTTGGGACCGTAGCTGCCTCCCCCACAGAAAGAACTGGAATCAAGCCCGAAGCGGCTGTATTTTGGTGACGTCGTGCGGATTGTGAAATTGTAAATAAAATGCTCTTTTCCCGAGGAGGACGGGTGAGAAAACTACACGTCGCGGTCATCGACCTGGTCGTCAAGGCGCCCACGACGAGAATGTATGGACGCATCATGAACGCGAACGCGGCAAGCATCATGCCGCAGGTCGTCGCGCTCTGGTGCGAGCAGGAAGGGCACCAGGTCAGTTTTATCTGTTACACGGGCAAGGAGAACCTGCTCGCCGAGCTGCCCGATGATGCCGACATAGTGTTTGTCGGCGCCTTTTCGCAGGCCGGGCAGCTCTCGTATGCCATCAGCAACTACGTGCGTTCAAAAGGCGCAGTCACCGTGCTGGGTGGGCCGCACGCGCGCTCTTATCCACAGGACGCGCAGAAGTACTTCGACTACGTACTCGACTTCACCGACCGTGAGTTGATCCGGGACGTTCTGCAGGACTGCTCACGAAACCGTCCGTTGGGCGTTCACCTCGCCGCGGAGCGGCAACCCCTGGACCTGCCGGGTGTGAAGGAGCGGTGGAACTACATCGAGATCGTGCTCGACAAGGCCCCGTTGATCAAGACAGTCGCTATGATGGGCAGTTTTGGCTGTCCCTACACCTGCAGCTTCTGTATCGACGCCGCCATCCCGTATCAGCCGCTCAGTTTTGACGTGATCAAGGAAGACCTGCGGTTCCTGCTTCAAAAATTCAAGCGGCCGCACGTGGGCTGGCACGACCCGAATTTCGGGATTCGATTCAACGACTATCTGGATGCGATCGAGGACGTCGTGCCGCCGGACCGCATCGACTTTTTCGCGGAGAGCAGCCTTTCTCTGCTCTCGGAGCCGAACCTGAAGCGGCTCAAGCGGAACGGGTTCAAGGCGATTCTGCCCGGGATCGAGTCCTGGTATGACATGGGCAACAAGTCCAAGACCGGTAAGAAGACCGGGAGGGATAAGGTCCTTCAGGTCTCGGATCACGTCAACTTGGTGTTGAAATACATCCCCTATGTGCAGACGAATTTCGTGCTCGGGCTGGACGTTGACGAAGGGCCTGAGCCGTTCGAGCTGACCAAACGCTTTCTGGACGCGGCCCCGGGCGCCTTTCCGGCCTATTCGCTGCTCACGGCGTTTGGGCAGGCCGCCTCGATCAACCTGGATTACATGCGAGCGGGTCGCGTGCTCGGGTTCCCCTTTCACTTCATGAACAACAACCACGTGATGAACGTGCGTCCGCTGAACTATTCGTGGGCCGAGTTTTACGACCATCTGATCGACCTGTCGACCTACTCCTTCTCCTGGGAGATGATCCAGCGGAGATTCCGGGCCGCGAAGGGCACGCTTCCCCGGTGGCTGCCCTGGCTGAACGTGCTTCGCGCCGTTTCTTCGGAAGGGTTCGGGAGAAACAGATACTACAAGCGACTTCGAGGGATGCTGGACACGGACCCGCAGGTGCGCCGCTACTGGGAGGGAGAGACGACCGAGATTCCTCGATTCTACGTGGAGTGGATCAAGCGTGACCTCGGGCCATTTTGGGATTGGCTGCCTGACGGGGCGCTGTACCACGATCCGCACGCCTATCTCAAGGCGGAGGAAGCGTCAAAGCAAGTCGCATAGCTGCCGAATTCTGAGCTCTGGAGGGCGCGCTTGCAGCGAGTACACGACCGCGGAGGGCGGCCCGATGCCGGGCCGATCGACAGATTGGAACACGACTATGCCGTGTGGGAGAAGCAGACGGATGCGCTGGTGGTGGTCTGTATCCACAGGAAATTGATCACGATGGATGAGCTGCGGCGCGCCATGGAGGGCATCGCGCCCGCGAGGTACGAAGCACTGGACTACTACGAGCGCTGGATCGTGGGTCTGGAGAAGCTGATGATCGAGAAGGGTATCCTGACCGCCGAAGAGATCGAGGCGCGCGTGGCGGCGTAGGGCATGGAAGCCAGATTCAAACCGGGCGATCCGGTGCGGATTCGGGTCGACGGTCCCGATCGACACATTCGAACGCCGGCCTACGTACAGGGCAAGGTCGGAACGGTCGAAGCGGTGCACGGCGCCTTCCGAGATCCGGAATCGCTGGCCTATGGCCGCGATGGCCTGCCCGAGCAGTTTCTGTATCTCGTTCGCTTCGATGAGGACGCCGTCTGGGGAGACTATGCCGGTGCGTCGCAGGATCAGCTGCTGATCGATATCTACGAGCGCTGGTTACAGCCGGTCTGAGAAGAGGACGCAGCGTGGACGATCACACAGACGACTCGCACGCCCCGATCCAGGACGATCGTGAGATGACCCATTACGAGAAGCGGACACCCGCGATCCAGTCCCTCCTGGTGGAGAAGGGCGTTCTGACGGCCGACGAGGTTTGGCGAAAGGTGGACGACATGGCGTCACGCACCCCCGGGCAGGGCGCCCGCGTCGTGGCCAGGGCGTGGATGGATGCGGCGTTCAAGGCACGCCTGCTCGCGAATGCGAAAGCTGCGATCGGAGAGCTGGGGATAGACGCCGGCCCGCACGCGACCCTCGTGGCGGTAGAGAATACGAAAGCGGTGCACAACGTGATCGTTTGCACCCTCTGTTCCTGCTATCCCCGCGTGCTCCTGGGCTACCCCCCCGCGTGGTACAAGAGCCTGAACTACCGATCCCGAATGGTGAAGGAACCGCGAGCCGTCTTGAGGGAGTTCGGCCTGGAGCTGGACCTGGACGTCGAAGTGCGGGTCTACGACAGTACGGCGGACGTGCGTTATCTGGTCGTTCCGCAGCGCCCGGACGGCACGGACCGGATGGATGAGGCCGCTCTTGCCGGCCTGGTCACGCGCGACAGCATGGTCGGGGTCGCCGTCTGCGAGTCAAAAGGAGGCCCTTTCTGAGCCCGGCCTGAACCGTGCCGTCCACCCTGTTTCCATCACCGTTTCTCGCGTTGTGCCTGGAGGACGATATGCGAAAAAACTTACTGTTACTGGCGATCACGGCCGGGATTCCGGCCCTTCTCTGCCTGACGAAGCGGCCAGCTTTGGCTGGTGAGACGATCCGGTTCCGTTCCCAGCACGTGAACGTCGCCACGCGGTTCGATACGATCGTCGTGGGAGACGAGCCTGGACACGTCATCGCGATGTTCGAAGCGAAGGGGTTGGGGATACGACGGGAGGGTCCGGAAGAGCCGCCCTACAAGATCCGGATCTGGGGCACGGGGGACTACCGGGCGGACGGGACCGGGAAGGATCAGGGCTACGGCAAGTTCACCTTCGCCGATGGCTCGACCTATTATGAGTCGTGGACCGGGGTGGTTTCGGGAGGGCGAAACGTCGGAACGGCGGTCTATTCTAACGGAACGGGCCGGTTCAAGGGGATGACAGGCGGGAGCAGATTCGACTGCGCGCTACTCGGGGATCGGTTCGTCTGCGAGGTGGAGGGAACGATCCAACTCCCTTAGCGCAGAGGCCTTCACGGACGCCAGGTCTCCAGACGCTCGGCATATTCTCGAGCCTGACCGGCGATGTCAACGCCGACCTCTTCGGACCAGGCGGCGAGCAGGGCCTTGTAGATCGGTCCTGGTTTTCCCGGGCCCACGGGCTGGAAATTGAACCGGACAGCCGGAAGCACGCAGAACGGCGTGGAGGTGAACCAGGCCTCGTCCGCTCCGCGCACGTCATACGGTTCGACGTCGGCCTCGCGCGCGGAGATCCCCAAACGGCCGGCGAGCGAGAAGCAGGTTCGGCGAGAGATCCCCCGCAGGACGTTATGCGGTTTCGGGGTGAGGATCTCACCGTCGCAGGCCACGAAAAAGTTGCTGCCGATGCCTTCGGTGATGAATCCGCGCTCGTCCGTGAGCAGGGCCCAGGCCTCCGCCTCCAACCGACGGGCGTGGAGGTCCGCCAGCTTGTAAAAGATGCGGCTCCGGTTCTTCGCCTTCGGATCGATGAAGCGTGAGGGCACGGATTGCTGCGGCGTGATAACGGCGTGGACCCCTTCCTCATACGCCCGGGCCTGTCTGCCTGTGCGGGGAATGAGCGGGAAGACGGAGATGCAGACGACCGGCCCCAATCCTTCCTTGAGGATCCCTTCATAGAAGGGGCGGGCGCCTCGCGTCACGTCGTGTAAGATCTGGAAGTCGCTTCCCTCCATGGCGGGGAGGTTGCGCGCGACGGTCTCGTGCGTCGCGGCTTCCATCTCGTCCAGGGCCAGGTCGCAATCGATCTCCGCGTAACGCATGGAGGCGTAGAGCCGCTCGAGGTGGTCGCGCAGACGGTACGGCTTCTGCCGGAACGAGCGCGTGACTTCGTAGACCATGTCCCCGAAGGTCAGGGCCGAGTCGAAGATGGAGATTCGAGCCTCCGATTCCGCTACGAAACCGCCGTTGAAGTAGACGAGTCGTCCGCGCACAGGTGGCTTCTCCTGGAGATGGGTGCTTCGCCCGTCGGCGGCGAGCCTGTCCGGTCTCACGCCCGTTGCCGACATTTCCTTCCTTGCGGTCCGGTCGCCCATAACACGCGCTGGACGGCTCAAGTTATGACGACATCGAGCGGGGACCAACCGGTTTATCAAGCACGTGGGTCGTGACATTCATACACAGGTCGTTGTCGTCGGCGCCGGGAACGCCGCGCTCTCTGCCGGCGTGGCTGCGCGCGAACGGGGCGTGGATGTCGTGGTCCTGGAGAAGGCGCCCCGACGGCATCGCGGCGGGAACAGCGCCCTCACCGTCCACATGCGGTTCCCCTACGATGGCGTAGACGATTTGGCCTCCCTGCTTCGCGGCATCCCCTCCGAGGCGCTCTGTCGGATGGTGGAGCGGGAGGAGAAGTACACGGCAGCGCAGTATTATGACAGCATCATGGGCGTTACCGAGGGGAGGTGTGACCCGGAACTGGCAGAAATCCTGGTCACCCGCGCCGCGGAGACGGTGAGGTGGATGGGATCCCAGGGTCACACCTGGGTGCCCTCATACACGAACCCGGCCTCTGCGAACGTCGCCGTGTTCAGCGGCGGCGGATACGGTCTCCAGCAGCAATGGTTCGCGGCGTTCGAAGGGCGGGGAGGGACCGTGAACTACGAGACGCGAGCTGCGGGACTGCTTACGGACTCGGGCGGCCGCGTCACCGGAGTGAGGGCGAAGACGCCGGACGGAGAGGTCAACGTCCACGCTCGCGCGGTGATTCTGGCTTGCGGCAGCTTCGAATCGAACCCGGAGATGCGCGCCCGATATCTCGGACCGGAGTGGGCGCGCGTCAAACTGCGCGGCGTCCCCTACAACAGCGGGGATGGGCTGACCATGGCCCTGGAGATCGGCGCCCTGCCCAGCGGGAGCTGGTCGGACTGTCACGCTTCGCCTCAGGACATCGACCGCCCGCCCTTCGACCTGCCCGGTCCGGGCGTGAGAGGGGATTTCTGGAGCCGATACGCCTACCCCTTCGGCATCACGGTGAACCTTCAGGGAGGTCGATTCATGGACGAGGGGGAGACCTGGCGGGGTCTCACCTACGCGAAGACAGGCGGGGCGATCCTCGCCCAGCCGGAGGGCAAGGCGTTTCAGATTTTCGATCACCAACACCAGGCGCTCGGGCTGATTCAGGGATATGAAGCGGCAGGTGGCTTTTCCGCTGAAACGTTGGAGGCGCTGGGCCGGAAGCTGGGGATTTCGGACGTCCCGAACTTTGCTCGCACCGTAAGGCGCTACAACGCCGCCGTTCAGCCGGGTCCGTTCGACCCGTTCAGCCTGGATGGAAAGCGGGCCGTGGGGCTTGCGCCGCCCAAGAGCAACTGGGCGCTCCCCTTGAAGACGCCGCCCTTCAAGGGTTATCCGGTGGGGTGCGGGCTCACGTTCACCTATGGCGGCCTGAGGATCACACCGGAAGCGCGGGTGGTCCACAGAACGGATCGGCCGATCCCGGGGCTGTTCGCCGCGGGCGAGATGGTGGGCGGACTGTGGCATCGGAACTATCCATCCGGCGCGGGGATGATGGCCGGTTCGGTCTTCGGCCGGATCGCCGGGACAAACGCGGCCGAAGCGGTCCAAGCGTAGGGATCCTACTTCGTGGCTTGAGCCCGACCGCCCGTCCCCTCCCGGTCATGTCGACGCGTCGCGCCTGCTCCTTGCAGGCGCCGCGCCGGACAGGCTTCCCGAAACGGCGGGCGCCCCGCGATGCGTCGGGTTGAGAGCTTGCCTGGCGAAAATGGCTTGACAGTCTGCGGCGGTTTTCCTTAGTATGGCGTTTGAGGATCGGTCCAACACCTTCACAAGAGAGAGGATGATGGCAGAGGCGCACGAAGGAGATCAGGCCGTCGTGGCTGAAGAAGTCGATGATATCATAGAGATCCGGGAAGTCTGGAAGACGTACGTCATGGGCAACGTCGAGGTCCATGCCCTGAAAGGGGTGTCCGTCGATGTGATTAGAGGCGAGTATCTCTCCGTGATGGGCCCGTCTGGATCGGGTAAGACCACCCTGTTCAACATGATCGGCGCACTGGATCGACCGTCGAAGGGGTCGGTGCTCGTGAACGGGATCGACATGGGCAGCCTGAGACAGACGCAGATTGCCTATCACCGGTGTCACAACATTGGATACATCTTTCAGACGTTCAACTTGATCCCGGTGATGACGGCCCTTGAGAACGTCGCCCTGCCCATGGTCTTTTCTGGAATGAATAAGTCGGCGTATGAGGAAAAGGCAGCCCACAAGCTGTCGCTTGTCAAGCTGCAGGATCGGCTGGATCACAAACCGTTCGAGCTTTCAGGGGGGCAGCAGCAGCGCGTGGCCATCGCACGCGCCATGGCCAACGATCCCGACCTCATTCTGGCCGACGAGCCGACGGGGAATCTGGATCTGAAGACCGGTCAAGAGATTATCGAGCTCCTGAAGCAGCTTCAGGAAGAGAACGGCGTGACGATCGTGACGAATACCCACGACCACAAGATGCTGGGCGTCTCAAACCGGGTCATTGACCTGAGGGACGGTCAGGTCGATCGGGTGCGAAAGCGGGAGGAGATTGAGATTCAGGAAGGAAGCATCAAGGGCATCGGAGACATGGAGGTTTGACGAGAGATCCAGGCGAACCCATGCAGAGGGCGCCCGCTTCGTGCAGGCGCCCTTTTTTCAGTGACGTTCGTGATGAAACAGCGTCCTCTTGCGAGCCGGGCCCTCCGCCGATGAATCAGCCCTTCTCTCGCAGCAGGTCGTAGTATCCGTTTTCTTCGAGCCGCCGGATCATGTCCTGCACGATGCGCACCTCGACGCGAAAGGTTCGAGCGATCTGCTCAGGACTGTTCCCATCCCTGACCAGCCCGATCAGGCGGTCTCGATCTACGATCAGTTCCGGAACGGCCACGATCTGCCTCCCACGTCGACCGTCGAGAGGGGATACCGCGGGGGAGCGCCGGAAAGAAGTGGTGGCGCCCGTCGGAATCGAACCAACGACACAAGGATTTTCAGTCCTCTGCTCTACCAACTGAGCTAGGGCGCCTCCAACTCTTCCGACGCCAATCGGCGAGGACCGAATCTAACAAAAGCGCGGGGTGAAGTCAAGAATCCCCGCGTCTCGGGGAGATCCACGGCTCCGGCTCGAAATCCGCTGTTCGCGGTTCGCCTGGGCGGCCAAACGGCGGCATCTTTTCGGCTCACGCCAACGCGCAATCATCCTGTCCGAAAACCGTTTCGGCGGGGCTACCAAAACCCCTCTTGAATCGGAAGCTCCTGCCCGTGGAAGAACGCGGCGTATCGACCGAAGAACCGGAGTGAATCGATGGACAGGTCCTGCCCTTGCGCGCCGCGGATCGTTCCATAATCCAGCTTCCCACTCGCGTCGAAAACCAGCGTACCCGCGCTCACTTCCTGCCCCTTCACGGTCCTGGCGACGGTAAAGCTGATTCCCTCGTCCCAAAGGACCACTTCGCATTTTTCTCCTTTCGGTCCCCGGTAGATGCGTCGCACGAAATTTCCACGCTCGAATGCGCGTTTCAATCCCCTGATATCCAAGAATCGCACGAGTTCCGAATCCATCTTTGCGCCTTTCGACACAGTGGGTGACGCGGCGGATCGTATGCGCCCGGGGCAAGTCCGTTGAAGCATATGGACCGAAGTTATCGGTCGTTTGCCGGGCAGGTCCGGCCGCGTCGCGGCATTCACGCCGACGGAGAAGCGGTGTGATCATGAAACGCACGAAGCGCGAGAAAGAATAGCCCCGCTGCCGGCAAGAGGACGTGGACGGGGATGTGCAGCACCTCGTCCGCGGTCGCGACATAACCGGGCAGATCGGCATCGCCGAACAGGGAGACGGCAAGCAGGGGCAGCAGATTCCAAACCGCGTGAAGGGCCATCCCGGCAAAGATCGAGCCCGTTCGGTAGACGACGAGCCCCAGGAGGATGCCGGTGATGGCGGCGCCGGGGATTTGCCAGGGAATGCCGTGGAAGAGGCCGAAGCAGACGGCGGAGGCCAGTACGCCCTTTGTGGGTCCGTAGTTTCGGACCAGACCGAACTGAAAGATGCCGCGGAAGACGAGCTCTTCCATGACCGGCGCCACGACGACCAGCGTGGCGAACCGCTTCAGGAACGTGAGCCAGTCTGAGGCCTTCAGCAGGTGCAGAAACAGCTCCCGAAGCGCCTCCGGGGCAGGATAGCGTTCCTCGATCGCGTTGCCCAACTCGGCAACCAGGACGGAGCCTGCGCACGCCATCACGACGATGAGCGGAAGGAGCCTGAGGGGGAACGGGCGAAGGCAAAGCACCTGTCTCTTATCCGGGTGCCGGCGGAGTCCGAGAAAGGTGATCAGTCCGAGGCTGGAGAGGCTTCCGACCAAGATGGTGTCTTTGAAGAGCGGACCGATGGAAGCCGCCACAAGATAGCCCGCGACCCAACCGGCCGACATGAGCAAGGCGGCCTCTATCAGGTTCGGGAAGGATCGAGTCGGTAACGATCTCTCTTCAGCCGTCAAACTGGGATCCTTTCACGCGCTGGCTCGCGAACCTTATGATACCCTGGCGCTCATGTCGTGTCAACGAGAAAGGGGCTCAGGCCCGGCTTTCCTACATAGCGCTTGACATTTCGCGGTCCCAAGCCAATCTTGAATGCCGCGCGATTTTGGGATCTGCGACAGCCGAGATCCGATCCATTTTTCCACCTCAATCGGAGGATCGAGACGGAACGCGATTCGTTTCGATCCGGGGAGAGAGGATGAGCAAGTCCAGGGTGCATCGAGGGCGCGTGGTCGCCGTTGCTTCTATGTTTATCCTCGCGATGGTCTGGAACCTGAACGCTGAGGAGACACCCATCGGACCGGAGTGGTGGCCATCGGAGTGGGGTCCGGAGGACGAACGGGGGGCGACGAATCGCATCACGCCGGAAGAGGTGCGCGCTGCGGCCGGTCTCATCGAGGCGGGCAAGGTTTATCAGCTGGGACGCGTCTACGAACACGGGATGCCGCTTTTCGGCAACCGGCACTACAGCCTCACGATCGTGGGTTCTCCGTCCGGACGGGCAGGCGAGAATCAGATCCTCTGGCACGACGAGATGTTCAGCGGGGAGATCGGGCAGGTGGGCACGCAGTTCGACGGACTGGGCCATATTGGGACGCGCGTGGGCAACGAAGACCTCTTTTACAACGGTTTCAGGCGGTCGGAGTTCAGCAAGAGTTATGGCCTCGAGAAACTGGGTGTCGAAAACGTGGGGGTGTTCTTCACGCGCGGCGTGCTCGTGGACGTGGCGGGTTACAAGGGCGTGGACCGGCTCGACGTTGGGACGATTGTGACGGTGACGGACATAGAGGAGGCTTTGAAAAAGCAAGGCGTAGAGATTACGGCGGGGGACGTGGTACTTTTCCGCACCGGACACGGCAAGCTGTGGATGGTCGACAACGAGACCTACAATTCAGGCCAACCGGGCATCGGAATCGAGGCAGCGCGTTGGCTCGTCGAGAAGAAAATCGTGATGGTGGGCGGGGACAACTGGGCGGTGGAGGCCGTGCCCGGCGACGACCCGAACCGGCCCTTCGAGGTGCACCAGATTCTGCTCAACAGGAACGGCATCTACATTCTCGAAAACCTGGACCTCGAGGCCCTGGCCGAAGACCGAGTTTATGAGTTCGCATTCGTGTTTTCTCCCCTTCGCCTCAAAGGCGGCACCGGATCGCCGGGGAATCCGATCGCGGTAAAGTAGGGGTCGAGTCCCGTCTCTCGAGAGATCGGAAAACCTGTCGCCGGCTGGCGTGAAAGAGGGCGAGAGATGTTCCAACCTTGCCGCTTTCCATCCGGCCATCGCGGCAGCCCCGGTCTCCCGGCCGGAAACCGGCTCCCCCACGGGGCCGGACCGCAGAGCCGGTGCGCTCACGAAGGCATCTCCCTGCTGAGAAAGGATCGAAAATGGATGCGCCGAAGAGTGAGCTGGTCAGCCCTTTCAACCTGAAGTCCGAAGACGGCTACGTCTGGTTGAAGGGAAATCTCCACTCCCATACGACCCGCTCGGACGGCCGCGTCTCCCCCCAGGAGCGCCTGGACGGATATGTGAGCCGTGGCTATGATTACCTCTGCCTCTCCGACCACTACCGGATTACGAGGCGTGAGAGCGTCGCCTGTCCTGACGATTTTGTCCTCATCCAGGGCGCCGAACTGCATCCGGAGAACCCCTTCGGAGGGCAGAAGCACCACTTTCTTGCCCTGAACATTCACGAGGACGTGAATTCCGCCGAGATGGCGCCTCAGAACGTGATCGACGAAGTCAGAGACCAAGGCGGCTCGATCTGGCTGGCACACCCTTACTGGAGCTCGGTGAACATCCTGCGGGATACCTTGCCTTTGCAGGGTCTGGCAGGTCTGGAGGTCTACAACACGACGACGCGAAGGTTTGCCAGGGCTGAGTCGGGGGTTCACTGGGACGATTGGATGGAGCAGGAAGACAGGCTTTACCCGGCGCTCGCGAATGACGACGCCCACTGCCGAGATTCCGAAGCGCTGGACACGTATGGGGGCTGGACGAACGTGAGGGTGAAGGAACGCAAGGTCGATCGCATTATCGAGGCGCTCGAAAAGGGGTGCAGCTACGCGAGCACGGGGGCGGAGATTCACGATATCCGGCTCACGAGGATAGACGCGCCCGAAGACGAGGACAGGATTGTCGAGGCGACGGTGCGCTGTTCCGAGGCGGAGCGCATCCTCGCGATCTGCAATGCTCAGGGGACAGAGTATCAAGCGCACGGCCGCACCTTCGACAGCGCGACGTTTGCGCTCCGGAGAAACTCGCGATGGGTTCGGTTCGAAGTGATCGGTCCGAAGGGAGAAAAGGCCTGGTCCAATCCGTTTGACCTGACCGGTGTCGGCAGGCGGTAGGCGCCGCGGGACGCCGCGTGAGAGGCCGGCTTGCAGGAGAAGAGATGAGGAACGGCTTTTACAAGGGCCACGGGCTGGGAAACGACTACATCGTGATGGATCCGACGGCGCTCGATTTCAGGTTGACCCCCCGGAACATCCGCCTTATCTGCGACCGGAACCTGGGCGTCGGGAGTGACGGTATCCTGGCTGTGGCATCGTCGAAGCGGGCCGACTTCGGGCTTCGCATCTACAATCCGGACGGGAGCGAGGCGGAGAAATCGGGGAACGGCCTTCGTATCTTCGCTCGCTACCTGCACGCGACCCGCAAGACCCGACGCACGGAATTTTCGGTAGAGACCCTGGGCGGCGTCGTTCGGGCCAGGGTGCACCTCGACCGGCACGGCGAGGTGAGCGACGCGACGGTGGAGATGGGCAGGGCGACATTCAGGCCGAGGACCCTGCCCTGTCTGGCCGAAGTGGAGGAGCTGATCGAACACCCGATCACTGCCGGTCGCGAGAGATTGAATTTCACGGGCGTGAGCGTGGGCAATCCTCACTGCGTCGTATTCAGACCCGAGGGGAGGTCGTGGTCGCGCGATGACCTGCTCCGGATCGGTCCGGTCCTCGAGCGTCACGAGATGTTCCCGAAGCGGACGAATGTGCAGCTCGCCGTGCCGACCGGTCCGAAGGCGGTCCATATCCTGATCTGGGAGCGGGGAGCCGGAGAGACCCTGGCCTCGGGGTCCTCCTCGTGTGCGGCTGCGAGCGCGGCGGTCCGACTCGGTCTGGCCGGATCGCCCGTGACCGTGCACTCGCCGGGAGGAAGGCTGCGTATCGACGTGAGTGCAGATTTCGACCTCCGAATGCAGGGCCCCGTCGAGGAGGTGGCAAGGGGCCGCCTGAGTCCCTCGATCGTTCGAAGCCTGAAAGGGAACCACGGCCCCTGAGATGAAGCAGGCGGAAGCACTCACGGCGGAACTGCGGAAGGTCTGGGCCCGGAAGCTGGCGCTCTGGTGGGACTACTATAATGAAGAATACGTCTCGGGAGCCCTGAGACGCCCGCTTTTCCGTCTGAGCCGGGGCGAACGGACATTGGGGCGATGGGACGGGACACGCAGGACGATCGCGATCTCCGAGTCCCACATCAAGAGCGATCCGTGGTTATCCGTGATGGAGACCCTTCGCCACGAGATGGCCCACCAGTACGTATCGGAGGTCCTGAAGGCGGACGGAGAACCGCCTCACGGTGCAGGTTTCCAGGAGGCCTGCAAGCGGCTTCGCTGCGGCCCGCGCGCGGGGATTCGGGTTGAAAGGCCGGGGCCCGCTCCGGGCGGAGCGGACGAAGAGAAGCTCCTGCGGGTGATCAAAAAGCTGCTTTCCCTGGCGAACAGTCCGAATGCCCACGAGGCGCAGACGGCCGTCAAGAAGGCGCGATTTCTCCTCACCAAGTACAATGTGGACCTGCTCGAACTCGATGAGGCGCGGGCCTTCGAGACGCGCGCCCTTGGAGCGGTGAAAGGCCGACACGCCGCGGCCGAGCTCTGGTTGGCCACGATATTGTCCGATTTTTTCTTCGTGGAGGTCATCTGGGCCGAGAGTTATGACGCGATCAGGGATCGCGTCGGATCCGTGCTTCAGGTCTACGGTACGTCCGCGAATCTGGAGATGGCCGAATACGTCTACACGTATCTCTCACGCTTGCTTTACAGCCTCTGGGAGGACTACAAGGCGTCGAATGGCGTGACGGCCAACCGTGAGCGGCAGCGTTACTTTGCGGGCGTGCTCCAGGGATTCCACGGAAAACTTCGAGAACAAGCGTCCTTCCTTCAGGAGACCCACGCGCTTGTCTGGAAGGGCGACGCGAAACTGAAGGCGTTCTACCGATACCTGAATCCGAGGGTGGAAAAGCGATATGGAGGCGCCGTGCGCGTGACATCAGCCTACCGGGACGGCATTCGGGAAGGCCGGCGCGTAACGATCTACGCGCCGGTTGGCACGTCTGCCGCGGGGACTGCGGGCTACTTGACGCAGAAGGCCTGACGGCAAACCGAGAACTCCGGCTTTTGGCGTCCCAAAAAACGCCGGATCCGTTTCCGGGGCCGTGAACGTTCGCGGCCCTTCCTCGGCCGCGCGTGGCTGAACGATGTCGGGAAGGAAGAATCCTTTTCCGGGACGAGGAAACGAGAAAGGAACTTCGCATGGCAAAGCGTAGAGTGGTGCTCACGGGCGCAGCGGGGTATCTTGCCGATCGGATGCTCCCGGTCCTCAGGGAGCGCTACGATCTGGTCCTGCTCGACGTGCAAACGACGAACCGGGATGGGGAGGAGGTGGAGGGGATCGTCGTGACCGATCTCCGCAGCCGAGACCGAGACCGCTACCGTGAGTATTTTCGGGGCGCGGACGCCATCGTTCACTGTGCGTTCGTTCGGTCAGACAGGTCGGACGTGGATGACTACTTCTCGGGCGAGATCCACAACGTGACGATGGCTTACAACGTCTATCAGGTCTGCATCGAAGAAGGCGTGAGGCGGGCCGTGATCTTCAGCTCCAATCACGCGGCGGATTACTACGAAACGCTCATCTGGGCGGACCGGATGGAGTTCGTCACGCCCGAGATGCGCCCGCTTTCCGACAACCTCTACGGTTGGGCGAAGTCGGCCTACGAACACCTGGGCTTTGCCTTCGCGACCGGCCGCGTCGGCGGCGGCAGGCGGCTGGAGAATGTGCAGCTGCGCATCGGTTCGCCTCGTGAGACGACTATGGACGACGTGGGCCGGCCACCCGATCTGAAGCAGCTCCACCGCGACATGGGCGCCTACCTGAGCGTGCGGGATCAGCAGCAGCTGGTGATCAAGAGTATCGAGACCGAAAACATAGAAGATGAACAGGGCGTGCCGTTTCAGATCTTCTATGGCATCAGCGGAAACACGCACAGATTCTGGAGCCTTGCGAACGCCCGAAAAGTGATCGGTTACGCGCCGGAAGACGACAGTCAACTCCGCTTCGCTGAAGGCGTGGCGAAGACCCTCCGGGCGGCCGGCACAACTCCCGAATAAAACAGCAAAATGTCGACTCCGGACCCAAAGGTGGCGCTTCTGTGCCTGATCGTCACGACCTTATCTACGGCTGAGATCGGGGCGGACGACACGTTGGCGGATCGGCTTTCCCTTCGGCGGGAATACAACGCGATGTCGGCGCAGATCGACAGTCTGGTCAGGGCGATGGCGTCCGTGGATCGGGACGCGATCGAAAGGCAGGTTCTTCCCGACGGTAAGCGGAGGGGGGTCATTCCCGACGGGATGTCCCTGTCGCTCATCTTCTGGGCGGACGACGAGGCCCGTGTCTGGATCAATGATTACCTGGTCGGCGAGACGCGCCTCACCCCGCTCGAAGTCGAGATTCCGGAAATCTACCTCGAGCGTCAGAACCGGATCCGTGTCCGGAGTTGGGACACCGACTGGGTCGAGAGCGGCTTTCTCTGCGGGCTCTACCTGAAAGGGCCCGACGCCGGCCTCTTCCGGGTGCTGGTTTCCGACCAGTCGTGGCGTGTTGGTGGTGCACCGGTTCGAGAGATCGCCTATGTCCACCCGGTGCCGGAGATCCCGGGCGCTGAAGTGATCTGGGGGCCGCACCTGTTCGGCCGGGTCGAGATGGAGCGCGCGTTCGAGATCGGCGAGATTGCGAGTGCGCTCGCGGCCGGTGAGATTCCAGAAGCGCGCCTGCCGGCGTCCGTGCGTCGAACGATGGTCTATCACACGTTCATCGAGCGCTTGGCCCGACTGCAGCAGAGACGGGTCGAACTGAGCGAAATCATCGCGAGGCTGAGCCCGAACAGACTGGACATTCCGGTCTACTCCGGGCCGGAGGTCCGGTCCCTGAGCCTGACGTTGGGCCGGGCCGGCCCGCTCCGGGAATCGGTAACCACGCCGATGGCCGAACGTGTGCTTTCCTGGTCGAGGCGGCTCCCCGAGAAGGTCATCCAGCTGGTATACCCGGAGGCACGTCCTTTGAAGGGTGAAGCGATGGCGACCCCGGCCTTTGGAAGCGCTCCGGGCGGGGAACGAACCGGGGAACGCGAGGCTGCCTATCAGCGGCCCAGAGAGCTGGGGCGGGGTACGCGTGACGAGGTGGGGCCCGGGGAGGCGGCCGAGGGACTCACGAAGAGGCCGGCGGAAGGCGAAGGGCCGCCGGGCGGACGTGCGGGACGCGGGGCAAACGGATCGGGACCCGCGGGGCGAGGGTCCCGCAATGGGCTTTGGATCCCCACGGCGGTGCTCGCCCTCTACCTGACGTTTGGATATTGGCGTCCGCGAGAGGTTTGATGAGGTCTGAATGGGGAATCTAACCCAGCTCGAGATGCTCTCCGTCGCCGTCTTCGCGGGCGCGAGCGCGATGGCGGGGGCAAAGATCCTGATGCTGAAGATGGATCGGATCCTGCAGGAGGAAAGGCAGTTCCATCTGGGTCCGGTCAACTCCGTGCCGGCGAGTGCGGCGGTTGGCGCGCTTGCAGGTATGGGTATCGCAGCGATCGCGATCTATTACTACCTGTTTGCGGCGACCCCGGCCGGCGTCGTGGAATGGATCGGGCGCTCCTCCTACGTCCTTGTGCTGTCGGCGACCGCGGGGCGCCTGAGCGTTCTCATTCACATCTGGAGGCGGCTCGAGGCGGAGCCGCGGGATGCCCGGAGCGCCCTGGGGGAACCTCGAGAGGGCACGCTTTCTCTGCGGAGGCGGGCAGGCCTTGAAGGCCTGAAGCAGAGAGGCGACCGCTACACCGACTTGAAATTACGTGATGACGCGTCGGTGGAGGAACTGGTCAGCGTATTCGGCGAGCCCCTTCTATCCGGCCATCGTGCCTTGAGCAGGATCCCATACTACGGCTATATGGGAACCGTCTGCGGAATCTTGATCATGGCTCAGGAGTTGACCCTGCTCGACGAGGCGACGGAGACGTTCCAGGTGCTGCGGGATATGGCCGGCGGACTCGTGCTCGCGTTTCAGACGACGCTGGTCGCATTGCTCGCCTATCTGCCGCTGCGAAAGGTATCCGACGCGCTTCTCAATCGCGTCACCGCGCTGGAGCGGTCGTGGCTGGCGTGGAGAGATGAGGTGCTCGACGGGAGAGAGACGCCTTGAAATCGTTCACGCAGCGCGTTCGAGAAGAGGCAGAGGAGCACGACGTGAGCAAGGAACTCTTCCTGGGGATCATGATGCTGATGTTGACGCTGGGCATACTGATTCTGAATGTGGCGCAACCGGTTTGGCGGGTTCACCATCACGACCCGGAGGCGGGGGACATCGTCTTGGTTTACACGCCCAAGGGACGGGGGTTTTCGCGAGATGGGCGATCCGTGGAGCGAATGATGAATCCGGGCGAGTTTCGGCGGGTTGTCTCAGACCTGGTGGCAGAGCCGGACCGAAGCCTGCATCTCTTCCTAAAAGGGGGAGGCCGAGAGCAGATCGTTAACGACGCCGCTTATGCAGACTCGTTGCTCTCTGCCGCGCCGAGCGGCGCGAAGGTCCGGCCCGCGGTGTTTGTGCATATGTGGTGAAGGACGGGTGAGAAAAGGCGGGAAGAAGCGCTGACGACAGATGACCTGAGGGCCTATTCAGCGTTTTCCAGCACCACCAGAACGCGCTGCCCCGAGAGCGTGGAATCGACGAACGTGATGACCGGATGCCCCTGGGGCCCCGCCCTGAGCGTATATTCCCTTTTTCTCTTTGAGAGCTTCCCGTGTCGGTCCACAAGGAACGCGACAGGGCCTGGAATGAGAAGCGGTTCGCCCAGGGCCGTCCGGAAGACGGCTGCGTCCTCTTGATCACCCGCCACGCGCGGAAAGCCGACGAGGCGGTAACGTTTCTTCAAGAGGACCGACCTCCCCATCTTGAGATAGCCTTCCTGTTTGAGCACATCCTCGGTCCCTACATACACCAATACGGATCGGACCGTCGCCTCCAAGGACTTGGCGCGCCGGACCGCCTGCTCCAGGTTGTCTTCGAGTCGGACCAGGCGCACGGTCTTTTCGTAGAGTTCGTTGTTCAGGCTGTCCACTTCCGACTTGAGGTGCCTGGCCTCGGCGACGGCTCTTTCCTTTTCTGTCCTGACCTGCGTGAGCTCCTGACGCAGTTTCCGGCTGACGGCCTGCTGTTTCCTATAGAGCCGCTGATACTCCTTCATTTCGTTCGTGACGCGATGCAGGGAGGCCAGCACGGTACGGTTCGAGGCCTGTACGCTGTCCATCCGGGATCGAATTCGGTCCAGCCGTCCGTTCAGCCCGTCGACAACGGCATTGAGCGAGTCGAGCTGCGCCGTGTACGCCGAGACCTCCTGTTCCAACTGGATGACATAGGGATCGACTTCCGGCTCTTTCGGGAGAAAGGCGATCAACAGCACCACGGCCAGTATGATGGCGATGGTGCCGATGATGAAAATGACGCCCTGTCTGTTTCCGGACCGCTCTCTGTCGTGGTTCACGAACACCTCCGCGTGCGATGGACCAAGAGCCTTGCGTCCTGTGTGCTTTCACAAAAAATCTGTTTGGAAATGCAGGCGCTGACGGGAAAGATCGAACAAGACGAAGTTACGCTCGATGCAGGTTCCGGGCAAGCGAAACTTTCCTCAATTTCGTGGTCGCTGGAGGACTTTCAAGTAGACGGAATCGAGGGCTGCCTGCAGGATTTCCAGGGCGCCTGTCTGCTCGCGCAGCTCGCTTCTCGCCAGTTTCAGATCGCTCAACGAACGCTCTGACCGCTCTAGCCGGGCGCGCAGACGCGCCGTCTCAGACTCCCGCAGGGTGAGGCGTTCACGCACCTTCGCCAGGTTTTCCCGCGTCGCATCGAGTGCTCGGCCGGTCTCGGCCCGTCTCCGGCCCTCTCTCCGGAGTCGTGTCCGCGTGGCGCCGTGGAGCGAACGTTCTGTATTCAGGCTGTCCAGGTAGGCGCCGTGGGCGGCGGTCTCTTTTGTCAACTCGGCCTGCGTGTCGGCCAGCCGAGCGCGGGCGCCGGCCAATTCCTGCCGAGTGCTGGCGTGCTGGCGTCGCTCCGTCTGAAGATCTCCTCTCACCTTCCATTCAGACTGCGTCAACTCCGCCTTCTCTGCGATCTGACCCATGAGTCGCGTGGTAAGATCGCTCAACCGCTCACGGAACATTTCCAGTTCGTTGTTGAGTCGTGCTCGCGTCTTGACGAGGGCGGCCTCCCGCTGCGTCATGGACGTCTGGATAACGATGTAGATGAGCAGCCCGGAAAGGACGCTGGTGTAAGCGGTCAGCCATAGGACGTGCTCCTTCCGGATGGGATCTACCCACCTTATCAAGGCGAGCGCGCCGCCCCACAACAGGATGAGGGCGCCGATTACCGTCAGGAGGATAATCTTCATGGTTGGGCCCGAAGGGAAGTTGGGCCATTCCAGCCCGTCGTGTCAAGGAGGAGAAGATGAAAACCGTGCGTGTCCGGCGCGTTTTCGGCGCCCGTCCGAACGGGCGGGATCCGGGACGGCTTCGAGCTATTCGACGTAGACTGAGAGGCGTTTGGAAAGGGCCGGCTGCCTCAGCTTTCTGAGTGCGTCTTCCTTGAGTTGACGCACCCGCTCTCGACTCACGCCGAGCTGTGTACCGATCTGATGATAGGTTGCCGGCCCGCGACCGTTTAGCCCAAAGCAGAGCGACAGCACCTTTCTGTGCCGTTCCGAAAGGCTCTTGAAGACGGTATCCACCTCCGTTCGCATCGATTCGGTGATCGCGGCTTCGTCCGGCAGGGGCACGCCGTGATCCGGCAGCGATTCCTCCAGGCTGACATCCGTCTCCTCGTAGAGCGGGGTCTCCAGGGAGACCGTGCTCGGGTCCGCGGCCATGGTGCAGACCACTTTCTCGGCGGTGCATTCGACCTTGTCTGCCACTTCCTGCGGGGTCGGGTCCCTTTCGAGACTCTGCGCGAGGCGGGAGCTGGCCTTGCGCAGCTTGCTGATGTCGTTGAGGATGTGGGTCGGGACCCTGATGGTGCGCGTCTGGACATCGAGCGCATTGAGGATGTTCTGTCGAATCCACCACACGGCATAGGTGATGAATTTGCAGCCTTTCCGACGATCGAATTTTCGAGCGGCGGTGACCAACCCCAGATTTCCCTCGTTGATCAGGTCGGCCATGGAAAGGCCCAGGTTTTGGAAATCCTTGGCCACGTGGATGACGAATCGGAGGTTGGCCTTCACGAGTTTGTCAAAGGCCGCTTCGTCACCTTGCTCGATGCGGGCGGCCAACGCCTTCTCTTCCTCCGGGCCAATGGGGGGGTGACGATCAACCTCGCGATAGTAGTATTCCAGCGATTTTTCTTGTGTAAAAAGGTGAGATGATCGCACGCGTTGCTCCTTTGAAGAACAAGAAACGGGGGGTCGAAGCGGCGCTGTGGGCCCTGAAATATAGTGCACATTCGTTCATTAGTCAAGGTTGAAGTGTTGTATTGTTGATATATAAGGACTTACGCGGTCGTTTCCTGTCCAAAAAAAAAGCGCCTAACCTACCTGGTGCCGAAAATTATTGACGAAGTTCCACTTTAAAAGTGGAATAACTTCCGGTTGGGTCACCATCTGTAGATTCAAGGCACTCTTAGGAGAAAATCTCCCGGGATTAATATACGGAAACGAGCGCTCAAGTCAAGTCGCACGAAGCCCGCCCACCGCCGGCCGCAGGATGAATCGCCATCTTCCCGGTTTGCGCGGTTCGTGGGCAGGCGTCTCTTTTGCCCTCGCGGCCGGGGCTTGACAGGCGCACGGCCCGTGTGTAGCATGGCCTCGGCCTGAAAGGATCTTGATTTTTCGCGGTAGCGGTTTGACCTGGGGTCCCGCGTAACGGCGGACGGCGGGGATAGGTAGGGACATTGGCGCGCAAATCCGTGCTCATCACCGGGGCGGCGGGACGAATCGGACGCGTCCTTCGTGAAGGCTTGAAAGACCGATATCGTCTGCGGCTGCACGACCGCGCGGCCCTGATCCCCTCGCCGGGAGAATTCGCCTTCGCCGGAGACGTCACTCAACTGGATCACATGGTGGAGGTGGCCGACGGGAGCGAGACGGTCGTCCACCTCGCCGGAAACCCGGATCTGGACGCGCCGTGGGACGCCGTCCTCGAAGCCAACATTCGCGGGACCTACGTCGTGCTCGAAGCGGCCCGTCGGTCGGGTGTCCAAAGGGTTGTGTTTGCCAGCTCCAACCACGTGACCGGGTACTATGAGATCGAGGGGACCTGTACGGGTCCCGCCGCCGCGTGCCGCCCGGACAGCCTTTACGGCGTGAGCAAGGCCTTCGGAGAGGATCTCGGCCGGTATTTCGTCGATCGATTCGGGCTTTCGGTGATCTGTTTACGCATCGGCAGCTTTCAATCTGAATCGTCGGTTCGGAGCAGACGGGCAGACCGGATTCTGTCGACTTGGCTGAGCCATCGGGATGCCGTTCAACTCATTCGGCGCAGCATCGAAGCAAAATCGGTCAGATTCGGGATCTATTACGGGATCTCGAACAATACGCGCGCTTTCTGGGACATCCGGAATGCCCGGGATGAACTGGGCTACGACCCGACAGACAATGCCGAAGACTATGCTTGAATCCGACCGGTCACCGACCCGGCGCGTTCAGTCCGGATAGATGATCGAGCTGTTGTAGGGAATGATGATCGGCCTTGGACCGAACTCGGGGAAGACGGCTGCCCAGGCTTCGGGGTTGTAGTCGCGGTCGGCAAAGCAGCCGTAGTGGGCGGGCACCGCAGCATCGAGGCCCAATTCCAGCGCGGTCTCGACGGAGCCCGCGAAGAATGGAAACTCGCCTTCGGTCGGGTGTGTGGTCAGAAGTCCGATATGGGGGTGGAGGTTTGCGATGGGGCGCAGCAGGTCGTCGCGGTCCGCGAAGGTGTGGATGGGATCCCCCGAAACGTAGATGCGCACTTTCCCCGCTTCGACGACGTAGCCGAGGTGCTGCACGTCGGGGGGATCGATCCCCGCCTCCCGGTGGCCTGCCGCCGGTTTCGCCCATACTGCGATACCTTTCATCGAATTCATCCGGATCGCTTCGCCCGCGGCCGCCTGCGTGAGCAGGCGATCCGGGATCCCCGACTCCGCCAGGTGCGCCACGCTTTCCGAAGGACCGATGAAGCGGGTCTCAGGAAAGGCCGTGTGGAGGCGCTGAAGGGATTGGATACAGGTATGATCCGGGTGGTCGTGCGTGAGGAGCACGAAGTCGGTCTGCAGACCGACTTCGTGCAGCGGGGGGACAGGATGGATGAAGCGTTCCGCGGGGCGTTCTCTGGGGAAGTAGGGATCGATCTGAACGAGCGTTCCGGCGGTATCTTTCAGGGCGAAAGAACTCTGCCCGAACCACTGAATCCCGACCTTGTCTTGAGGGATGCTGAGGGCTGCAAAGCTGTGCATCCGGGAATCCGGGACTGGCGTAGAGGCCGTCTGGCTTTCAGTATATAGGCGTCGGATCGTTTCAGCAATGTCCCGGGTCCGGGTCGATTTGTCAAGGCGTTTTCGGGGTCTTTGACAAAAGGCGGCCGGTTGCGCATGCTTATGGATCCATGACGATCGGGATCTCGGAGCATCTCCGGTCGGGGGGTTCGGAAGATGGCCTGTCCCTCAGCGTTCTTCTACCCGCAGGAAGGCTGAAAAAGCAAAAACCGGGGAATTTTCCTTGACAACAACTTGTGGATAGGATAGATTTTTCCAACTTTTTATTCGTTTCTTTTCCCTCAATGGGGAGTGCCGAGAGCTATAGATGACTTGATATCATGGCAATGATCCGCGCGCGCGTAGACCATTGGGCGCGCTTTTTATTGCCGATGGCAGAAGGGAAGGATGAAGAGACCTTGGCGGCTGGCAGCGACATCACGGTGATGCTACCCGACCGATCGCGGAAGACATTCCCTGTCCACACCTTGCCTCGGGAGGTCGCTGAAACGATCGGCAACGGTTTGGCCTCCGCAGCGCTGGCCGCGAAAGTGAACGGGAAGACCGTTGACCTGAACACGCCGCTCGAGGAGGATGCGCGGGTCGAGATTCTGACGTTTGCGGCGGCGGAGGGCAAGGAGGTCTATTGGCACAGCACGGCCCACGTGATGGCACAGGCGGTCCAGGACCTCTTCCCTGACGCGAAAGTGACGATCGGTCCCCCGATCGAAAACGGTTTCTATTACGACTTCGACGTCGACCGCCCGTTTACGCCCGAAGACTTGGAGCGCATCGAACGGCGGATGGCCGAGATCGCCGAGGAGGATCAGCCCTTCGAACGGTGCGAGGTCTCGCGGGATGAGGCTTACCGGATGTTCGATGAGATGGGTGAGACCTACAAGCTGGAAATCCTCGAGGATATCGGCCCGGACGAGACGATCAGCATCTATCGAAATGCCGATGAGTGGTGCGATCTGTGCCGTGGTCCCCACCTTCCGGGCACGGGCAAGATTCGATCCGTCAAGCTGCTTTCTACCTCAGGCGCCTACTGGCGCGGGGATGAACGGAACAAGATGCTCCAACGCATCTATGGCATCTCTTTTCCGGACGGGAAGGCGTTGAAGGCATATCTGGACCGCCTGGAAGAGGCCAAGCGGCGGGATCACCGCACGTTGGGCACGGCGCTGGATCTGTTCTCGGTGAATGAGTTGGTGGGACCGGGCCTGGTGTTGTGGCATCCGAAGGGCGCACGGATTCGGAACGAGATCGAAACCTTTTGGCGCCAGGAACACTATGCAGGAGGCTACGAGCTGGTCGGATCTCCACACGTGGGGCGGTCCAAGCTGTGGGAGACGAGCGGACATCTCGACTATTTTCGCGACGGCATGTACGCCCCGATGGACATCGACGGCCAGGCCTATTTCGCCAAGCCGATGAACTGTCCGTTCCATAGCATGATCTACAAAAGCCGGCTGCGGAGCTATCGAGAGCTTCCCTTTCGCTGGGCCGAGTTGGGGACCGTCTACCGCTACGAGCGCGCCGGCGTGCTGCACGGACTGATGCGCGTCCGCGGCTTCACCCAGGACGATGCCCACATCTTCTGCCGTCCGGACCAGGTGGAGGACGAGATCGGCCGCGTCATCGACTTTACGCTGAACATCCTGGGGTCCTTCGGATTTGAGGATTTCGGATTCTTCATCTCGACCCGCCCCGAAAAGTACGTGGGAGACCCGGAAGACTGGGAACGGGCGACCCACGCCCTGCGGCGGACGGCTGACGCCCACGGCGTGCCCTACCGCATTGACGAGGGCGCGGGTGCCTTCTACGGCCCGAAGATCGATGTCATGATCAATGACACCCTGAACAGGGAATGGCAGTGCAGCACGATCCAGTTTGACTTTAACCTTCCTGAACGGTTCGACATGAGCTTCGTGGGCCAGGACGGTCGCCGCTATCGGCCCTACATGGTCCATCGGACGCTGCTCGGGTCCATCGAGCGATTTCTCGGCGTGCTGATCGAGCACTACGCGGGCAATTTTCCTCTGTGGATCGCACCCGTCCAGGCGATTGTGCTGCCGATTTCCGATGCCTTTGCAGGCTATGGAGACAGGGTCGTAAAGCGCCTGGGCACGGAGGGTTTCAGAGTTGAGAAAGACCATCAGGACGCCAAGCTGGGTCAGAAGATACGGACCGCCGAGATCCAGAAGATCCCGTACATGTTGATCGTCGGCCGGCGGGAGGAGGAAGAGGGCACGGTATCCGTTCGTCGCCACGGTGAGGGAGACCTGGGCGGAACAGGACTGGAAGCGTTGATTGCGAGGATGCGACGCGAGATCGATGAAAAGTCTATTTCGTAGATTTCACGTCGCTCTTTGTGGGAGGTTGTTCCTATAAACAGAGGTCCAAGAGGTCCAAGGGGTTTCAGAGATCGTCGCGACAACTCGCCACGAATGAACGAGACGATCCGAGTTTCGCAAGTCCGGTTGATTTCCGAGAGCGGCGATCAGTTGGGCGTTGTGGAGACGCCCAACGCGTTGGCGCTCGCGCAGGAGCAGGGTCTGGACCTGGTGGAGGTGGCCCCCGACGCCAGACCGCCCGTCTGCCGGATTATGAACTATGGAAAGTACCGCTACGAGCAAAGCAAGAAGGCCAAGAAAGGGAAGCAGGCGAGCTCACAACTCAAGGAGATTCGACTTAGGCTGCAGACGAGCGACCACGATTATCAATTCAAGATGAAGCACGCGGAAAACTTCCTGAAGAACCGGCACAAGGTCAGAGTCACCGTTCAGTTCCGTGGGCGTCAGAACCTGTATCGCGACCAGGGCCGGGTCTTGCTTGCTCGGGTGGAAGAGGATCTCAAGGCGTTCGGATCTGCGGAAGCGCCCTCGCGGAACGAAGGCCGCGAAATGGTCGTGATCCTGGCGCCGAAGTAGCGCACCCACTCCAAGAATGGTCCCGTGAGAGAGCCCAGACATGCCTAAGATGAAGAGCCACCGCGGGGCGGCCAAGCGGTTTCGGAGACGAAACTCCGGGAAGATTCGGAGGGGGAAATCCACGGCCACCCACAACCTCGCCAAGAAGTCGAGCAAAAGAAAGATGCACCTGCGCCGTTCCGGAGAGGTACACGAAGCGGACCGCGCGCGCGTAGAAAAAATGCTTTCGTCTTAGTTTGAATTCGACGCCGGGTGGGTCGGGACAAACGGGATGCTCCGTATTGTAACACGCCAAGATCGCGCAGCGGGTCGCGAGACGGGTTGCATCGAGGGATCGCGAGCGATCCGGAGGAGATAACGTGCCCAGGATAAGAAACAGTGTCGCATCTCACCGAAGAAAAAAAAGGCTGCTGAAACGGGCCCGTGGCTACCGGGGCGGACGCAGCAAACTTTACCGCACGGCCATCGGCACCGTCGAACGGGGGATGGCATATGCGTATCGGGACCGGAGACAAAAGAAGCGTGCGTTTCGATCGCTTTGGATCGTGCGGATCAATGCGGCCGCGCGCATGAACGGAATGTCTTACAGCCGCCTTATGAATGGACTGAGAAACGCCGGCATCGAAGTCAGCAGGAAGGTTCTGGCCGACCTCGCCGTATTCGACCCGGATACATTCGGCGCTTTGGTCAAGGAGGCCTCGGCACGGCGCTGAGCAAGCCCGCAATGCCTTGGCGTAGGTCAGGCCGCCTCGTAGATCGGATCGGGCCGCAGTTCCCTCGCAGTTTTTTTCAGGCAACCCGTTGGGGCCCTGACTCATACCGTCCTACCTTGACTTTAGATTTGAGAGGTGTTAAATTGCGGTCGTGCGCTTTGGAGTCCCTCTCGAGGGATGGATCGGGATGTTGGCCCTTCAGGATCGGAGACCGGCGTGGAAACGGAGGTTTTGGCGGAAACGGAGACGCGTGACGAGATCGATCGCCTGGTTGTGGAGATCGAACGGGCCATTGCGCTGATCGAACGACTGCGCCGGGACAACGGGAAGTTGAGCCGGCGATGTGAGGAGCTCCAGACGCAGCTGGAAAAAAGCGCCTGGGAGTCTTCGATCGTGCGGACCGAACGTGACGAGCTTAAGACCGTCTGCGAAGAGAACGCTTCGCTCATCAGGAACAAACACGAAATAGAACTCAAGATTGAAGCCATGTTGTCCCGTCTGGATGACGTCAACCTGGACACGACGTGAAGCCTCCTATGCCAGCCCCTCCGATCGTTCGCGTCAACATTTTCGGTTCAGACTACAAAATTGCCACTCAGGCCGATCCGGATCGGGCCAGAACGGTCGCCCGGCACGTCGATCAAAAGATGCGGGAGGTTGCCAACAGCCTTTCACTTCGGTCGGTCGCCAAGATCGCCGTGATGACGGCTGTGAATCTGGCCGATGATCTCTTCAAGGGAAGGAAACGCGAAGAACAGGTAGAAGAGATGCTCCGGGTGAACAGGAGTCGGTTGACCGACTCGATGGATCAGACGCAAGGGAGGGGCTGAGACTGCGGGTTGTGTGAAGGGAATCGGCGTAACGGCCAGGCCGGGGTTGACCGGACGGAGACGGTGCCGAATCGAATCCCGCTGCGCGCTTAGAGACAATAGGCCTATCTTGCCGCCAGCCGCGGGTCATTTGAAAAACGGTGCATGGGCGGGCGGTGTGGGTGCGCGAGCGGGGTTTTTTGTGTGCGCTGATCGGGGCGTTGGAGACCGGATGCACATCTCCATGGGGAGATCATGTTTGAGGAGATAGAACATGCCTGCTGACGTTGCTGCCGGCGGGACGCTGACCGTCTTGATCCTTTCCGCGGGTCTGTTGCTGCTTGGATTTGTCGTCGGTTGGCTGATCCGCTCGAAAGTTTTTCAAGGAAAGGCGTACCGGGCGGAGGTCTCCGCCGAAAATATACTGGAAGAGGCCCAGAAAGAGGCCGAGGCGATGAAGCGGACGGCCCTTCTCGAGGCGAAGGATGAGATGCACCAGAGGCGTCTGCAGTTTGATCAGGAGACGCAGGAGTTTCGAGAACAGAGCAAGGCCAGGGAGATCAAACTGTCCAGCCGGGAGTGGCAGCTGGATAAGCGGGCGGACCTGCTGAACCACAAGGAGGGCATTCTTTCCTCCAAGGAAGCCGACCTGTCCAAGCAGCAGGAGCGCGTGGCGCGCCGGTCTCTGGATCTCGAAGCGCGGATGCTGGAACAGAATTCACGGCTCGAGCAGATTGCCGGGTTGACGAAGGCTGAAGCCAAGGCCGTTTTAATGTCCAGCCTGGAAGATGAGGCGCAGAGCGACGCTGCCTGGCGGACGAAGGAGATTCGCGAGGATGCCATGGCGCGCGCCAACGACGAGGCTCGCGAGATCATCGCAAGCGCAATCCAACGGCTCGCCGCTGATCACACGATCGAATCCACCGTCGCCGTCGTGCGCCTGCCCTCCGACGAGATGAAGGGCCGCATCATCGGGCGAGAGGGCCGGAACATTCGGGCGTTCGAAATGGCGACCGGCGTGGACGTGGTCGTAGACGACACGCCCGAGGCGGTCGTGCTTTCGGCATTTGACCCGATTCGGCGTTGGATTGCCAAAATGTCCCTTGAGCAGCTCATCCTGGATGGACGCATTCACCCTGGCCGGATCGAAGAGATTGTCGCAAAGGCAGAGACGTCGATGCAACAGGTCATTCGGGAAGCGGGGGAACAGGCCGCCTTCGACGTGGGGGTACCCGGGATTCACGATCGTTTGATCGAGTGTCTGGGCAGGCTGAAGTTCATCACGAGCTTTGGCCAGAACGTGCTGAACCACAGCGTGGAGGTCGCCTTCCTCGCGGGGATGATGGCCACGCGCCTGGGTCTCGACGCGCAGTTGGCCAAGAGAGCCGGACTGCTTCACGATTTGGGGAAGGGGCTGTCTCACGAAATGGAAGGGACCCACGGAGAGAATGGCGCGGACCTTGCGCGAAAGTATGGAGAGGATTCGCTCGTCGTCAACGCCATCGAAACGCACCACGCGGACATCGACGCCGTTTCGGCCATCGCCGTCCTCGTCGATGCGGCCGACACGATCTCCCGGTCCCGGCCCGGGGCTCAGCGCGAAGTGCTCGAGAACTACGTGCGGCGCCTGGAACGCCTGGAATCGATCGCCCGGACAGCGGAGGGGGTCGGCAACGTGTTCGCCATCCAGGCTGGGCAGGAGGTGAGGGTGATTGCGGACTCAGACCTGCTGAGCGACGAGGATACGGAGCATCTGGCCGGTGACATCGTCGCCAGGCTGGAGCGTGACATGAGCTATCCCGGACCTGTCAAAGTCACGGTCATACGTGAGACGCGCGCCATAGACTACGCCAGATGAGGTTGAATTGAAGATTCTATTCGTGGGAGACGTTTACGGTCGCCCGGGCCGGCGGGTCGCAGCGGAATGGATCCCCAGAATCAAGGCATCCGAGGCGGTCGACTTCTGCATCGTGAACGGGGAAAACGCGGCAGGTGGATTCGGAATTACCGAGAAGATCGGTCGTAAGTTCGAGACCTACGGCGCCGATGTGATTACGACCGGCAACCACGTCTGGGATCAAAGGGACGCCGTTCCCTATATCATGGACGGGGGCAGGATTCTCCGTCCCGCAAACTATCCGCCGAAGGTGGGGGGCGACGGCGCCGGCGTGTTCTACTCGGAAACCGGCGTCGCTGTGGGCGTGGTCTGTCTGCAGGGCCGGACGAACATGCGAAATCTGGATTGCCCGTTCAGGATCGGCCGGAAGGTGGTCGACAGGCTGAAAGAGGATGCGCGGGTGATCGTGATCGACTTTCACGCCGAAGCCACCTCGGAGAAGATCGCATTGGGGTGGTTCATGGATGGGCGCGTCAGTGCCGTGATCGGGACCCATACGCACGTGCAGACGGCGGATGAAACGATTCTGCCGAGAGGCACCGCATACATCACGGATGCGGGGATGACTGGGCCCCACGATTCGGTGATCGGCGCGGAAAAGGAAGCCGCCATCAACCGGTTTTTGCACCAGATGCCGGTCAGGTTCGAACCGGCGGCCGATGACGTGAAACTGTGCGGCGTGATCCTGGACGTCGACGAAGAGACAGGAAAATCCATCGGGATCAAAAGACTCCGGATTGACGAAGAGGGGCCGGGACCTTGAGGTTCGGATCGATGGTTTCGCGGAATGACGATCGGAGCGGAGGGGCCGAGGTTGGCTGACCGCCCGTGGTCGGTCACCCAGGTGACTCGGACCATCAAACGGACCCTGGAGGCGGAATTCCCTCCGATCTGGGTCGTCGGTGAACTGGCCGAATACAGGCAACACAGCTCCGGGCACCGCTACTTCACGTTGAAGGACGCGCGCTGTCAACTTCAGTGCGTCATGTGGAGTTCCTACGACCTCTCCGGGTTCGAGCCCGTCGTTGGCCTGCAAGTACTGGCCCGAGGGCGCCTCTCGGTATACGAACGGCGCGGACAGGTGCAGCTGAGTGCGACGCAGCTGCTCCCGGCGGGGGTTGGCCAGCAGCAGATCGCCCTGGAGGCCCTCAAGCGCAGGCTGCGGGAAGAGGGTCTGTTCGACGAGACCGCCAAGCGTCCGCTTCCGGATCTTCCGCGTGCGATCGGAATCGTGACTTCACGGTCCGGCGCTGCCTTCCGAGATATTTTGACCGTTCTGAAGCGGCGGTTCCCCGGGACTCGCGTCGTCCTTCGGTCCGCGCTCGTCCAAGGAGAAGGGGCGGCCGAGGACATTGCGCAGGGGATTGCCGAGATCGATACGCACGGCGGGGTGGATGTCGTCATCGTGGGTCGAGGGGGGGGGGCTTCGGAGGATCTGGCCGCCTTCAACACGGAGGTCGTGGTGCGGTCGATCAGGGCTTCCGAGGTTCCGGTCATTTCGGCCGTGGGACACGAAATCGACTTCACGCTGACTGACTTTGCGGCCGATTGCCGTGCGCCCACGCCCTCTGCCGCCGCGGAGCTCGCCGTTCCGGACCGCGACGCCCTTCGGGCGCAGATCTCGAAGCTCGTCCGCCGAGCGGCTGCCGCCATGACGAGGTTGATGAGCGAGAACGCGTCGATTCTGGAGCACTACGAGGCGCGCTACGGACTCAGAAGGGTCGATGACCTCATCGCGCAGCACGCCCAGCTGCGGGATGAGCTGGTGAAGGATCTCCACACCGGGTTTGAACGCATTTTTGGGCGCTGCGCTGCCAGGTTTCATCGATCCACGAGTCAGTTGGAGACGCTCAGTCCGCTCGGGGTTCTCAACCGTGGTTACAGCTTGACGCAGCGCCTTGAAGACGATGCCGTGGTTCAGGATGCGCGCTCGCTTTCCGAGGGAGCGCGCCTGCGAACACGGTTCGCGAAGGGAGAGGTCACCGCCACGGTCGATGATGTCCGGAGCGGGTGACCGACAGGAATGGAACGCAGAGACTTTCTGAGATCCCTGCCGAGAAGATCGCGCTCGCCCGCTCGTTTCAGGGGATGGGCGAGTCGAGGCGACAGGCGTTGATCGATCGGGTTTCAGACTTGGCCAAGAACGGTCTCGAGTTCTACAAGGCATAGCGGATGCCCTTTTTCTTTTACATTATGGGAAACAACGTGGAGCGGGTCTGATGGCAGAAGACAAGGCCGGCGAACCGACGTTCGAAGAGGCCCTGAAACGGCTTGAAGCGGCTGTGGCCGGACTGGAGGAGGGCAACCTGGCCCTTTCCGCGGCGCTGCGTCTCTTCGAGGAAGGGTTGGAGGCCTCCAACCTCTGTCGGGCGCGGCTGGAGGAAGCGAAACAGAAGGTAGAGGTTCTGGAGGCCGAAAACGGCGGGAATTTCCGTCTCACGGAACTGGACATGAACGAAGAGGGTTAGGCGCGATCTCCCAAATTGGCACCTGGCGCTGGACAGGATGAAGCGGATCGGTATCCTCGCAAACCCCCGGGTCGCGGAGGTGGGCCCGACGGTCGAGCGGCTCGTGGATCTCGCGAGGCAAAACGGCCTTGAACCGTGTCTGAGCGAGACGCTGAAGGAAGTCTGCCGGGGTGAGGCAGACCTTTTTTGCGATGAGGGCGATCTCTGCCGGAATGTAGACCTGATGATCGCGCTGGGCGGGGACGGGACGATCCTGCGGACCGCCGAGCTCGTCGTGGGCAGGGGGACGCCGATCCTCGGGGTCAATATCGGGCGGTTGGGGTTCTTGGCGGGGGCGGCTCCGGAGGATCTGGAGGAGTCCCTGCAACGTCTCCGCCAAGGCCGGTATCAAGTAGAAGAGCGGATGGCGCTGGAAGCGGAGATCGGTGGGAAGAAGGCCTTTGCGCTGAACGAAATCGTGATTGAAAAGGGTGTGATGGCGCGGATGGTGCAGGTGCGGACCTGGATCTCAGACGCGCAGATCAGCTCCTTCTTCGGCAACGGCCTGATCGTGGCGACGCCGACCGGCTCAACGGGCTACAGCCTGTCGGCAGGGGGGCCGGTCGTTCATCCGAGCCTCCAGGGCATTGTGGTGACCCCGATCTGTCCTCACTCCCTCTCCCTGCGTCCGATGGTCGTCCCGGGGGATCAGTCGATTTGCGTCGAGGTGATTGCAGAGCATCTGGACATCATGCTTACGGCGGACGGGCGCACGGTTTCCCCCGTGGCACCGGATACCCGGGTGATCGTCAATCGCGTTCCGCATCCCGTGCGATTGATCAACCTGCGGGGACTCCCATTTTATCAGCTGCTCAGGCGAAAGCTCGACTGGAGTCTGGACAGACGAGAACGGGAGGCGTGACGCCGTGCTTTCCTTGCTGCGCGTGAAGCAGTATGCCTTGATCGATGAAGTCGAGATCGCGTTCGGGGACGGGTTGAATATTATCACCGGAGAGACAGGAGCCGGAAAATCGATCCTCGTGGACGCGCTCGGTCTGGTCCTGGGGGTGCGTGCGGACGCGGGGGAGATACGGACCGGAGAAGACCGTTGCGTGGTCGAAGCGATCTTCGAGCTTCCGGAAGGGCACCCCGGCCTCGCCTTGCTGGACGAAATGGGTGTCGAGTCAGAAGACCGGACGCTGATTCTGAGGCGAGAGGTGACGTCGCGCAGACGAAGCTGGTGTTACGCCAACGGCGTGGCGATACCGATGAAGGCGCTTCAGACGTTGGGCCGGTGTCTCGTCGACCTTCACGGACAACACGAACACCAGTCGCTTCTGGATGTGGAACGACATCTGGACTTTTTGGACGGATTCGCGGATCTCGGCGCGCTTCGGGAGTCTATTGCGGCGACCTACAGGGCGCTCACGAGCCTGAGGGAAGTGCAGTCCGGTCGCGAGACCGAGGCCCGGCGTTTGAAAGAACGGCGGGAGCTCCTCGAATTTCAACTGAAAGAGATCTCGGATGCAGATCCCGAACCGGACGAGGACGTTCGTCTGGAAGCAGAGCGCGCGAAGCTGACCCACGCCGTCTCTCTGGCTCAGGCGGCCGCTGAGCTGGAAGCCTGTCTCTACCAGGGTGAGCATTCCGTGAGTGATCTTCTGAGCGTGGCGGACCGGGTCCTGACAGGAGCGGCTCGCGTGGATGCGTCCCTCGAACCGAAGCTGGAGGCTCTGGAGGCGCTGCGCTACGAGGCGGAGGAGCTGGCCCGTTTTTTCGCGAATTACGCGCGACGGGTCGAGGACGACCCGGAGCGGCTCGACGAAGTGATCGAACGGATCGAGCTGCTTGCTCGTCTGAAACGGAAATACGGGGGATCGCTGCAAAACGTGCTTTCGTTCAAATCGGAGGCCGAGGAGGCGTTGGCGCGGTCGCAGGAAGCGGATGTCAGGCTGAGCGAGCTCCGGGCCGAGATCACCGCACGCCTGGAGCAGTACTTCGGTCTGGCCAAGAAGCTGTCGGAGGCGCGTGACAAGGCGGCGGGCCGCCTCTCTTCTTCCATAGAGGCGGCGCTTCGTGCGTTGGGGATGCCCAGGATCCGGTTCCGTGTGGAGCTGACGCGAGACGAAGATCCCAACGGGACCCTGCGCGTGGAGGGTCGCAGCTACGCGCCCAAACCTCGAGGACTGGAACGGGCCGAGTTCTACCTTTCGACGAATCCGGGAGAGGCGATCCGCCCCCTCGTGAAGGTGGCCTCAGGTGGGGAGATTTCACGGATCATGCTGGCGATGAAGGCGGTGATCGCGCACGCCGACGCGGTACAGGTGCTCATCTTCGACGAGATCGACATCGGCATCTCCGGACGGATCGCAGAGGCTGTTGGCAAGAAGCTGAAGGGCCTCGCGGAGACCTGCCAGACGATCTCCATCACGCACCTGCCCCAGATCGCCAAGATGGCGGATCACCATTTTTCCGTCTACAAGGGCGTGGAAAAGGGGAGAACCCTCACGCGCGTCCGGGCGCTGACCGGCGAGGCGCGCACCGAGGACCTGGCGAAACTCCTGGGCGGGGAGGAGATCTCCGAACTGACGATTCGGCACGCCAGGGAGATGCTGGGCAGAAACTGAAGTCGGTCAGGCGGGAATCTCGAACTCGGGTCGCCCTTCTTTTGTCACCTTTTCCTGGGCGGCAAGAAAAGGTGAGCATGAGTGACTTTCCCAGCCTTTTTATGAATGATTCAGGATAGGGTTATAGAGCGGAGCGCTACGTTTTGATGCTCTCGATTGAACACGTGGCCGTCGTGGCGGACGACCCGGAGGCACTCTCCGAGTGGTATTGTGAAGCGCTCGGGTTTGAGAGGGTCAAGTCCAGCGAGGCCGACCGGACCTATTTCATCGGCTTGGCCGGCGGCAGCCTTCTGGAGATCCTGCCGTCAAACCGGGCGGGCCGTACCGACGCCGGCGCCGACGATGCCGGCATTCGGCATATTGCGCTGAGCGTAAAGGAGTTCGACGTTGTTCATCAGCGCCTGGAGGACCGGGGGATCGCCTTCACGGGACCGAAGCGCGACCTGCCGGATGGGACCCGGATGGACTTTTTCCCCGATCCCGAAGGGAATATCCTTCAGCTCGTTCATCGTCCTCAGCCGCTTGGAGAATGAGGCAGCCCGTGTCGCGGAACATCCCTGATCGGCTTCGAGAGATCTTTCGAAAGGTGGAGGAAGGGGCGCGTCTGTCTGCGGAAGACGGGATGCGTCTGTATGCCGAGCCGGATCTCAACGCGGTCGGCCATATGGCCAACCTCGCCCGGGAGCGAAAGAGTGGGAACGTGGCCTGGTACGTCAGAAACCAGCATATCAACTACACGAACATCTGCAACAAGCTGTGCAAGTTCTGCTCCTTCTACGTGCCCCCAAAGGACGCACGAGGCTATGTTCTCTCTCCGGAGGATGTCAGGGAGCGGCTCCGACGCTACGCGCACATTCCGATCACGGAAGTCCACATGGTCGCGGGCGTCAATCCGCGGCTTCCCTACTCCTACTACCTGGAGATCGTAAGGGCGGTGAAGGAAGTCCGGCCCGAGGCCGCCGTCAAGGCCTTTACGGCGATCGAATGGGTGCAAATCGCCAGGGCGGCGAAGAAGCCGCTTCGAGAGGTGATGCTGGAGCTGAAGGACGCCGGGGTCGCGTCGGTTCCCGGCGGCGGCGCCGAGGTCTTCAGCGACCGGGTAAGGGGCGATCTGTTCTGGACCAAGTCGGATTCCGAGGAATGGCTCAAGGTCACCCGAACCGCGCACGATGTCGGACTGCCCACGAACGCGACGATGCTCTACGGCCATATCGAGAACCCCAGGGAGAAAGTCGAACACCTCGTCGCCCTTCGGGAGTTGCAGGACGAAACGGGCGGGTTTTTGACCTATATTCCACTTTCCTTCCATCCCGAGCGGACCGGGATCGATCACATTCCGGGACCGAGCGGCATGGCGGACCTGAGGGAGATCGCCGTGGGGCGGCTGATGCTGGACAACTTTCTCCACATCAAGACGTTCTGGATCATGAATACGATCGAGATCTCTCAGGTCGCGCTCTGGTACGGCGCGGACGATATCGACGGGACGATTCAGGAGTACGAGATCACGCGCCGGAGCTACGAGGAGACGCGGCAGGTCTTGACTCGGAAGCAGCTTGTAGATCGAATCGTGGAGTCGGGCCGAGACCCGGTCGAGCGGGATCATCTCTATCGCGTGCTTTCCGCCGAGCGCGAGGTGGAAGAAGAGGAACCGATCGGGATACCGGGCGTTCTCCCGGTCCTTTCCTGACGGGCGGGAGGCGAAGGGAATCGCATGATCGACGACATCGCAGAAAAGGTTTACGCCGGCGAGCGAATCTCGGTCGGCGAAGCCTTGCGGCTGATGGCGCATCCGAACCTCGTTGAGCTGGGCGGTCTGGCCGATTTCGTTCGCGTGCGCAAACACCGTCGCGATGCGGTGACCTACAACATCGGGCGGAATATCAACTACACGAACGTCTGCTGGGTTCGCTGCGACTTCTGTGCGTTCTATCGGCCGCCCGGCTCGGAAGAAGGATACGTGCTCCCGACGGAGGCCATCTTCGAAAAGATCGACCAGATGGTGGCCGTCGGCGGCGCAACCCCGAAATCGAATGAGATTCTGATGCAGGGAGGGCTGAATCCGAAGCTGAGGATCGACTATTACGAAGCCTTGCTTTCCGCCATTCGAGATCGATACCCGCAGGTCCATCAGCACTGTCTGTCGGCCACGGAGATCGTCTACATCGCCCATATTTCGAGGCTTTCGTTGGAGGAATGCATCGTGCGCCTCCGGGACGCGGGGCTGGATTCGATTCCGGGCGCGGGCGCGGAGATCCTGTCGGATGAGGTCAGAGACATCATCGGGTTCCGGAAAGACCGGGTCCACGAGTGGCTGGAGGTCCACCGCATCGCCCACAAGCTGGGCCTGCACACGACGGCGACGATGATGTACGGCCACGTGGAGACGGTCCGGCAACGGATCGAACACCTCAGGCTGATTCGCGACCTTCAGGACGAGACGAACGGGATGACGGCCTTTATTGCCTGGAACTTTCAGCCCGACCGGACCGATCTGGCGGCCGATCCCGGCCGCTGGAACGGATGGAAGGCCACGGGCTACGATTATCTCCGAACGATCGCGGTCTCGCGCATCTTCCTCGACAACATCCGGAGCCTTCAGGCCTCCTGGGTCACCCAGGGCGCGAAGATCGCCCAGGTCTCGCTCCGGTATGGCGTGAATGACTTCGGAAGCACGATGATGGAAGAGAACGTGGTGAGCGCGGCCGGCACGACTCATACGAACGAAATGACCCTTCCGGAGATGCGGCGCCTGATCCGGGACGCCGGGTATGAACCGGTTCGGAGGAACACCCGCTACGAGCTTTTGAACTGAAGGTCTCCGGATGCCCACGCGTCTCGGCGTCGTCTCCTTTCTCAACGCCCGGCCTCTCGTGCACGCCCTCGAATCGGGTGACATCTCACATTCGTTCGACCTCATCTACGATCTCCCTGCCCGCTGCGCGGAGCGGCTTCACCGGGGCGAAACGGATATCGCCCTGATCCCCTCGATCGAGATCCCACGCGCCCAGGCGTCGTATGCCATCGTTCCCGGCGTTGGAATCGCCTCGTCCGGTCCGGTCCGAAGTGTCGTTCTCGTGCTGAAGAAGGTGCCGGCCAAGGTTCGAACCCTGGCATTGGACTCAAGCTCCCGCGCCTCCTCCGCCCTGTGCCAGATCGTTTTCGACAAGGTCTACGGGCATCGTCCCGAGGTCTTCGACAGTCCTCCCGATCTGAAGCGGATGCTGGAGCGGCACGATGCCGCGCTCCTGATCGGCGACTCGGCCCTTGGACTGAATCCGGGCGGCTACCACCTGCTCGACCTGGGAGAGGTATGGTCGAACCTGACGGGGCTTCCGTTCGTCTACGCCTGCTGGACCGGGAGACGCCGCGCCGCGGGGCCCGACGAGGTGGCGCGGCTCAGGGAGGCGAAGGCGGTGGGCGTGAGCAGGATCCCGGCAATTTCAACGGCGTGGGCGGCGAACCACCCGCATCCTGCAGCCTTCTATGAAGACTATTTGACACAGCGTGTCCGCTACGACGTGGGCGCGCGGGAGCTGGAGGGACTTCGCCTGTTTTATGCCTATGCATTCGAGCTCGGTCTGATCGAGCAGATCCCGAAGGTCGAGTTCTTCGCGGCGTCGTAAGGAGGGAGGGTGCGGCATGGAAAGACGTATCCTGGTAGAAAAGCGGGGTCGGGTCGCGACCGTCACGTTCAACAGTCCTGAGAAACGGAATGCGATCGACTACGAAGGCTGGCGCGAGCTGGATCGCGTGACGCGGTCGCTGGCGGCAGAGGACGAGATACGTGCCGTGGTCTTTACGGGAAAGGGCGACCGGGCGTTTTCCGCGGGCGCGGACATCGGGGATTTCGATCGCCGCAGGAGCAATACCGAACAAGCCAGGGATTACGCCAGGGTGTTCGGAGCGGCCGTCGATGCGATTGAGGCGCTCCCGAAACCTTCGATCTGTTCGATCAAGGGCTACTGTCTGGGCGGCGGCTGCGAGCTTTCGGTCGCGGCGGACATTCGCATTGCCGCCGATGGCAGCCGATTCGGTATTCCGACCGCGAAGCTGGGCATTGCCGTCGGCTACGACGAAATGCGGCGTCTCGTGAGCGCCGTGGGGCCTGCGAACGCGTCTTACATCCTGCTGACGGGAAGGCTGCTGGAGGCGTCGGACGCGCTCCGGATGGGACTCGTGCACCAGGTGCTGCCCCCGGAGGAGATCGACGCCTTTGTTCGCGAGTTGGCGGGCGAAATGGCCTCCCTTGCGCCCTTGTCGCATCGGTATCAGAAGGAGATCCTTCAGACGGTCTTGAAAAACCCGGGTCTTTCCGGACTGACGCCGGATCAACGAGATCTGCCGCTGTTTTTCCTGGATACCGAGGACTATCGAGAGGGGAGACGGGCGTTCAGGGAAAGGCGCCCGCCGACGTTCAAGGGAAGGTGACGCGCACGGCCCTTTTTATGAATTATTCAGGCTATCTGATCCATGGCTGACCCACCCGACCGAACGACGCAAAAGGGGCCGCTCGATGGCATCCGGGTGCTGGACTGCACCCAGATGATGGCGGGGCCTTTCTGCAGCATGCTGCTTGCGGATATGGGCGCCGACGTGGTGAAGATCGAGAAGCCGGACGGCGACGACATCAGGCGATTCGGGCCTCCTTTCGTCAACGGGGAGTCGGCCGCGTTTCTGGGGATCAATCGAAACAAACGAAGCATCGTGATCGACCTGAAGCGAGAGGCGGGCGCCGATCTGCTGAGGCGCATGGCCGCGCGCGCGGATGTGTTCGTCCAGAACCTGCGTCCGGGATCGCTGGACGGTCTGGGGTTGGGGTATGCCGATTTGCGTGCGTCGAACCGCGCGCTGGTCTACTGCTCGATTTCCGGATTCGGGTTGACGGGTCCCTACAGGGATCGTCCCGGATTCGACCTGATCGCGCAGGGGATGAGCGGCCTGATGAGCTTGACCGGGCACCCGGATTCGCCGCCCGCCAAAGTGGGTGTGCCGATCACGGATCTGAACGCGGGCGCCTTCGGGGCGTTCGGCGTCGTCTGCGCGCTCGTGAGTCGCCAGAAGACCGGAAAGGGCCAGCACGTGGATACGTCGCTCCTCGAGGCGGGCATCGCCTACACGATTTGGGAGTCGGCCATGTTCTTTGCGAGCGAGATCGCTCCGAAGCGTCTGGGCTCCGCCCACCAGCTCGGCGCGCCCTACCAGGCGTTTTCGACGAGCGACGGATACATCACGCTCGGCGCGCCCAACCAGGCGAACTGGGAGCGACTTTGCAAGGCGATCGGGCGAACGGACCTGCTTCGGGATCCCAGGTTCGAGAGCAACGCCGACCGGATGAAACACGTGAAGGAACTCACGCACATCCTGGAAGCGACCTTCGGGGCCGGGACGACGGAAGCCTGGCTGGATCTGCTCAGGGCATCCGGTTTGCCGTGCGGGCCGATCAACGACGTGGAGGAGGTCTATGCCGACCCGCACGTCCGGGCACGAGAGATGGCCGTGGCGCTCCAACACCCGATCGCGGGGGAGGTCCGAAACATCGGCGTCCCGGTGAAGCTTTCCGAGACGCCCGCGGCCGTCCGACGGCCTGCGCCAACGTTGGGCCAGCATACGGAGGAGGTGCTGGAGGCCTTTGGGCGTTCCCCCCGGGAGATCGAGCGGCTGAGCAAGGCAGGCGTGATCAGACAGGGACCGCGTGTGCAGCTCGGGGCGTCGTAGCGGAGAAACTCGCGCGTTAGGAGGAAAATCATGGTCGATGCAGGGCAAACCATCCTGGGCGTCTACGCCCTTCTGCTGCTCCTGGGAGGGATCATCGGAAAGTTGAAGTCGGGCAGCACGGTATCGCTCGTCGCCGGGGGTCTCTGCGGGCTCGCGGAGCTCTTCGCCTTGAAGATCAGCATGGCCGACCCGGCGCAGGGGTTTCTGATGGGCGGTATGCTGGCCGTGCTGCTGACGGGCATATTCTTGAGCCGGCTGATCCGGACGCGCAAGGTGATGCCGGCCGGCGTCATCCTGCTGCTCAGCGCGGTCGTCGCCGTCTCGCTCTTCGTGATTCGACAGGGCCTGGCTGAGCCGATCTGATCTGCGACGCGCTTCGGCGGGGTGCTCGGTCCAACCGGGTGCCTGCAGAGAGGCGCCCGTCTTTTCGGGCGCGCTAGGCGTGCGGGTCCGATCCGGTCCCGGTCCGGGTCGCCAGTCCGATGCCGGCGAGAATCACGGCGAACCCGGCCATCAGGGGAAAGGTCGGCGTCTCGTCCAGTACGACGTAGGCCAGGACCGTGCTCCCGATCGGCTCGGCGAGCAGGGCGAGCGCGACGATGGAAGGAGAGACGCGGCGCAGGACATAGTTGAGGCTGCCGTGACCCAGGAGTTGGGGGATCAGGGCGAGCAGCAGAAAGAGCAGATAGGTTTGGCCGCTATAGCCGGTGAACGGATGGCCCTCCGCCCACGTCAGGAGGACGAGCAGGGCTGCCGCGGTAGAATAGACGCCCGTGAGGTAGGTGACGAGGCCCAGTTTGGGCCGCTGGGCGCGACCGATCAGCAGGTAGGCCGACATGGCGGCCGCCCCGGCGAGCGCGAGCAGATCCCCGAACGGGCCGTGTTCGCCCGAACCGAGATCGTTGTAAGCGACAGCGCCCGCTCCCGCAAGCGCCACGGCCGTACCGGCGGCCTGAGCAAGGCCCATCCTCTCCTTCAGGACGATCCAGGCCCCCAAGGCGACGAAGATCGGATTCGTGGATACCAGGAAAACAGCGCTCGCGACAGATGTGTGGAAGAGTGAGGTGATCCAGAATGCGAAGTGGACGCCCAGGGAGATGCCGCCGAGAAGAACGGCGATCCGCTCCCGGGGGGTTGTGGCGCTGATGGAATTCCGGTATTTCAGGATGGCGAGCGGAAGGACGAGGCAGGCGGAGATGCCGGTCCGGTAGGCGGCGATGACGAGCGGCGGTGCGTCGCACAGCCTGACGAGGATGGCCGCGCAGGAGGCGGAGGCGACGCCGAGGATGAGGATGAAAGGAACCACGATCGGTCAGAGGACGGAACGGAGCAAGTCGTCATTCACGAGCGTGCGCCTCCATCTTCTTCTTCCGAATCCTGAACCTGCGGGCCGGATTTCTGTCTTCTGAGCGCCTCCCACCAGGTCATCCATTCCCCGATCCGCTGCTCGTATCCCCGGTTCGTCGGGGCGTAGTACTGGCGGCCCCGGAGGTTGTCGGGCAGGTAGTCCTGAGGGAGATAGGCGTCCGGATCGTCGTGAGCGTAGCGGTAACCTTCTCCATAACCGAGTTGCTTCATCAGCGGGGTCGGCGCGTTTCGAATGTGCACGGGGACGGGGAGGTTGGGCTGTTCCCGGACGTCTCTTCTCGCCGCTTCGTAGGCGGCGTGGACGGCGTTGCTCTTCGGTGCCGTGGCCAGGTAGACGGCGGCCTGCGCGATGGCGAGGTCTCCCTCGGGACTGCCGAGAAAGTCGTAAGACGTCCTGGCCGAGATCGCAACTGAAACGGCGCGGGGATCGGCGTTCCCGACATCTTCCGAGGCAAAGCGGATCATGCGCCTCAGGATGTAGCGCGGGTCTTCGCCCGCCTCCATCATGCGGGCCAGCCAGTAGAGCGAGGCCTGCGGATCGCTGCCCCGCAGGCTCTTGTGAAACGCCGAGATCAGATTGTAATGTTCTTCGCCCGCCTTGTCGTAGAGCAGGGACTTGTGACCCAGGATCTTTTCGACGGTCCGGACCGTGACGTTGCCATTGGGCTCCGTTTCCCGCGCGTTCGCGGCCATCTCGAGGACGTTCAGGGCGCGGCGCGCATCTCCCTCCGCGACGTTCGCGATCAGGTCGAGGGCGCCGGGGTCGACTTTGAACGGAGCCAGTCCACGCTCGGAATCGGCAAGGGCCGCGTGGAGAACCTGGCGAATCGCATCCGGCTCGATCGGATTCAACACGAAGACACGCGTCCGGGAGAGGAGCGCGGCGTTGACCTCGAACGAAGGATTCAGCGTCGTGGCTCCGATCAGGACGATCGTGCCGTCTTCCACGTGCGGCAGAAATGCATCCTGCTGCGCCCGATTGAACCGGTGGATCTCGTCGACGAAGAGGATGGTCCGTCGTCCGGCGCGGCGTTCCGCTCCGGCCCGGGCGACGATCTTCCTGACCTCCTTGACGCCGGAGGTAACGGCGCTGAAGGCGACGAAGCGGCGTTTCGTGATCTTTGCAATGATGCGGGCGAGCGTGGTCTTCCCGGATCCGGGCGGACCCCAGAAGATGATGGACGGAAGGTGATCGGACTCGATCATCCGCCGGAGCGGGGCATCCGGTCCGACCAGGTGTTCCTGTCCCCGGACCTCGTCCAGCGTCCGGGGGCGTACGCGGTCCGCCAGCGGTCCTTCAGGCCGGGCCGTGTCGAAGAGGTCTTCCGTGGTCATGGCGCGTCGTCCGTCGACGGAGGCGGCGCGGACCCGGATCCCCGGTGCCGGACGCCGCATCGCGCCAGCCTCTTTTCGAGCAGCTTTTCGCTGACGCGGTAGGCAAAGGCTTCCTCATCCCCGATCGTGACGACGGGAATGCGCTGCGCATACTTCTCGATAAGGTCCGGGTCGGTGGAGATATCCACGACCTGGAGGTCGAAGCCCACTCGCCGTCGCACGTTTTCGACCCGGTCCTTTGCGATATCGCATAGGTGGCAGCCCGGTTTCGAATAGATTCTGACGAGGACAGGTTCGCGTGACATGGGAACCGCGTCTAAGGGGTTTGAACGTCGTCACAAAGGTAACGCAGGTGAAATTGGGGGTCAAGCACAAGGTTGTGCCCGAGCGTCCGCCCGGACCCCGGACCGTGCAGGATTCCGACGCGAGCCTCCCGCTCTCCGCGGGCGGGCGCCTGCCGCCGTCCGGCGCGCGCGCCGATGCGGGTGGGTGACCTTGCCTGCGCTTCGATCACGATTGTCGGCCCGGACTTCGATTTAGAGAAAGGGCGTGGGCGTTGACGGATTCGGATATTCCAAGAGCGTTCGGCTGGGCGGAGATCGATCCGGACGGCCCGGTCGTGGCCGGCGCGACGGGGACCTGGCGAATCACCTACCACGTGGGACGCTGCGGCGTGGACGACGGCGGGGTGATCAAGATCGCGTGGCGGGATGTGAGTGATTGGGAAGCCCCGCAGTTCACGGACCCCCGGGCGCCCGCGTATGCCTCCGTGGAGACGACCGGCCCGGCGTCGCTGAAGGCGGCGTTCGAGAAGCAGCGCTACGTCCGTCCCTGGCGGCTCTGCGTGACGATCGACGTGTTCGACGATTCGCTGTCTGACGGCGACACGGTCACCCTGACGCTCGGCGACAGATCGCACGGGAGCCGTGGCAGCCGGGCGCAGACGTTCTGCAAGGAGGCGTTCGAGTTTCGCGTCGCGGTCGACTGGTGCGGCACGTGGGTCTACACCGAAGTGCCCTCTCCGAGCGTGGAGATCGTGAGCGGTCCGGCGCGTGGACTGGTGGTCGTCTCTCCGTCCGAGACAACGCCCGGAGAAGAGACCTGGATCGGAGTGAAGGCTGAAGATGTCTGGGGGAATCCGAGCCGTTCCTACCGGGGCACCGTGCAGATCGAGGCCGGGGGGCTGGAAGGTCTTCCGGAGGTTTACGCGTTCGGGGCGGGAGACCGGGGCGTGAAGCGGTTCGAGGGCGTGAAGGCTTCCCGGGAAGGTCCATACAGAGTCCGGGCGGAAGATCCCGAAAACGGTCTGCGTGCCGAAGGGAACCCGCTGCGTTGCGTCGAAACCGCCCGTCGCTATCGGCCCTTCTGGGGCGATCTGCACGGTCAGAGCGAGGAGACGGTCGGGACGAATCCCGTCTCCTCCTACTTCCGGTTTGCGCGTGAATCGGCGCTGGTTGACTTCGCGGGACACCAGGGAAACGACTTTCAGATCACGCGAACGGTCTGGGACGAGATCAAGTCGGCGGCGAATACGCACGACGAACCGGGGAGGTTCGTGGCTTTCGTGGGCTACGAGTGGTCTGGCAACACCCCGCTGGGCGGGGATCGCAATGTCTATTATCCGGGCGACGACGGGCCGCTTTACCGGTCCAGCCACGTGTTGATACCGGACAAGTCGGACGTGAACACGGACTGTACTCACGTGACGGACCTGCACGAGGCACTCGACGGCGCCGAGGCCCTCGTGGTCCCCCACGTGGGAGGGCGCTACGCAGACCTGGCCTGGCACGACCCCGATCTGGAACGCGTGATCGAGGTCTACTCTGAATGGGGCGAGTTCGAGTGGTTCCTCCGAGACGCGCTGAAGCGGGGCTATCGGGTCGGGTTCACGGCCGGGAGCGACGACCACAAGGGACGCCCGGGCGCGGCCCATCCCGGAAGTGGATCTTTCGGGGTCTACGGCGGCCTTACGTGCGTCTACGCGGAGGCGCTGACGAGGGAGGGGATCCTGGAAGCCTTGAGGGCCCGACGGTGCTACGGCACGTCGGGCCAGCGGATCCTCCTGGAGGTCTCGGCGGACGGACATCCGATGGGATCGGAGTTCCGGGCGCCTTCCCCGCCGGAGATCGCGGTGCGGGTGCTGGCGACGTCGCCGATCGAACGCGTCGACCTGTTTCGAGGGCTGGAGAAGGTCGCCCGTCTTCCCGAGCAGGTGGAACGCGACCCGACGCGCGTGCGGATCGCATGGTCGGGCCAGCGGATCCTGGCCCGGAACCGGCGGGTGAGGTGGGACGGATCGGTCACCCTGGATCGGGGACGGATCCGGAATGCGAGAGGCTATGCCTTCGACACGCCCGCCGAGGGGATTCGGTCGGCATCAGACCGGCGGGTCACGTGGAAATCGGTGACGACGGGAGATGCGGACGGCGTGATCCTGAGCCTGGATGCGCCGCCCGATGCGGCGCTGGACTTCAGGACCCCCGTCGTGAACCAGACCGTTTCTCTTCGCCGGATCGCCGATGGACCGGTCGTGACGGCCTGCGGGGGCGTGGATATGCAGGTCGTCTTCGAGCAGCTCCCGACCGGGACCGGGCGGGCCGCTTCCTTCAGGTTCCAGGAACCGCAACGCGTAACAGGCTGTCATCCCTACTGGGTGCGGGTGCTGCAGACCGACGGCGGAAAGGCCTGGTCGAGTCCCATCTACGTGGAGATGCCGGGGGCGGACGGGTAGCCTGTCCGCCGGGTCGCCCGGTACCCCCGCTCCGATTGACTTTGCGGGCATAAGCAGCTAGATTCCGCCCTCGGCTTTTCCAAATGGAGGCAGGATGAAGGCAGCCCGGATCGTGGCTCCGAGGACGTTCGAGATCGTCGATACGGAAGAACCGACGTTGAACGGGGCCCCTGCGGGCATGATCAAGGTGCGCCCCGTGCGAGCGGCAATCTGCGGGTCGGATCTTCCCTTGTTTTCATACGACCTTGCGGCAGGAAAAGGCTCCCGCGGCAGCGATCTTCTGGGACCGTTGTCCGAGCTCGGCCGTGCGGATCCCTATCCGCTGCGGCCGGGACAGTCTCTGCACGAGTGCGTGGGTGAGGTGGTGGCGTCCACCTCGACGAAGTTCCGGGAGGGGGATTTCGTGCTGGCGGACCCCCCGGCGTTCGACGGGGCCGCGGAGTTTTTCTGCACCGGCGAGGGAGATGCCGTTCACGTGCCGAGGGACGGAGTGCCCGCCGAGCAGATCGTGATCGCTCAGCCGCTGGGCACGGTGATCTGGGCCTGCCGGAAGCTGGGCTGCCTGATAGACGCGGATACGGTCGTTCTGGGCCAGGGGCCGATGGGGCTGTTGATCTCGCATATGCTGAGCAACCTGGGGGCGAGGTCGATCATCGGCGTGGACAAGCTGGACTATCGACTGGAGATCTCCCGGCGGATGCGGACGACGCACAGGGTCAACGTGGACAGGGAGGACCCGGAAGCAGCGGTTCGGGAGATCACCGGCGGAAAGATGGCGGACCTCGTCTTCGAGGCGGTGGGACATCAGACGGAGACGATCGAGCTGTGCATGAATCTGGTTCGGCGTCAGGGAACGGTCGTCGCGTTCGGAGTACCGGACGTCGCCGTCTACGAGAACTTTCCGTATGCCCGGTTCTACCGAAAGAATCTGACGCTGATCGGAAGTGTCGGCCCGGACGTGGCGCCCGACTATTCCCTTGCCCGCGACATGATCGTCCAAGGTCGCGTCGACGTCTCTCCGATCGTGACGCACGTCCTGCCGTTTCAAGCCGTGCAGCGGGCGTTCGAGCTGTTCGCGGACCGCCGGGACGGCGCCGTCAAGGTGGTGCTGGACTACGATGCGCTCACCGGAGAAAGTCCTTGACCCCCCCATGGGTCGAAGATATCATGTGATGCGAAACGGTCGTCCATGCATCGAGCATCGCCTTTGTCGTGTGAACGGGTCAAAGACAGGGTTGCGAGACGGGTCGGTATCGGAACGGGTGAACGCGGGCGTGAGGGTTCATGGCGGGTCGGGGGACAGGTCGGAGCCTCAATCTCGGATCAGGAACCTTGCGAAAGGAATAACGGGGCCCGTGCGTTGTGCAGGGTCCCTTTTTTGATGGTGAAAGGGGCATTCATCGTTGTCAACCGTGTTTGAACAGGCCGCCGTCGTCGGGCAGCCCGAGGCCGACGGCGCGGGGCTCAGCGTGCTGAAAAAGGGCGGCAACGCAGTCGACGCCGCCGTGACCACGGCGCTGCTTTCCGGCGTGGTCATGCCGTCTCAGTGCGGCATCGGCGGCTATGGCGGCGTGATGCTGGTCTACATGAATGGGGAAGTGACCTGTATCGATTTCAACACGGCCGCGCCCCTTGCCGCCAAGCCGAACATGTATTCCTCCGTACGCTCGGACGGCCGCTTCGGATCGCTCGTGCAGGGTCGGGTCAACGAGATGGGCCCGCTGGCAATCTCCGTTCCGGGGGTGCTGGCCGGCCTGAACCTGGCTCTGGAAAAGTTCGGTACGCTGTCGATGAGCGACGCGCTCGTCCCGGCCATTCGCGCGTGCAAGAACGGGTTCCGGATTTCCGCCGCCTATGCGCGGCACGTCGAAGAGAACGAGCAGCGCATTCGTCGATTCCCGGAGACGGCGCGCCTGCTTCAGGTCGGTGAAGCGCTGCCGAGGGCGGGAGATCGCGCGAAAAACGGGTATCTCGGGAAGGTGCTGGAGCAGATTGCCAAAAATGGGGTCGAAGCGTTTTACAAGGGCCGGATCGCCGACCGGATCGTGACCTATCTACAGGAGAACGGAGGGATCCTGACCAAGGAGGACTTCGAGGCCTATCGCCCCCGTATCGTCGCGTCGGAGCACGGAACCTGCGCGGGCTACGACCTCCACGCGGCGCCGCTCTGCCACAGCGGTCTCAGCCTGCTGCAGATGTGTCGTATCGCCGAGGTGGCGGATCTGGGCCATTGGGCGAGAGACGCGGGCCGCTTCGCCCACGGCATGGTGGAGGTGATGCGGGCGTCCTGGCTGGATCGGTATATGCACCTGGGGGATCCCGGCAAGATCCGGGTGCCGCGCGAGCGATTGTTGTCCGACATCCATCTGAAGTCCGCGGGAAGGGACGTTGCGGGATACGTATCCGAGGGCGGGCGCGGGCGGTGCCTGATGCGGCCGCTCGGTACGGGAGGCACGAACCATATCTCCGTCGTGGATGCGGACCGAAACGCCGTTGCCCTGACCTTTACGCACGGACCGGGCTGGGGATCCTACGTCACGGTCCCGAGGATGGGACTGCTGATGAACTCCGGGATGTCCCGGTTCGATCCGGGGCCCGGGCTGCCGAATTCGATCGCGCCCGGCAAGGCCCCCCTCGTGAATATGTGTCCCGTGATCATCCTCGGAGACGGGCAGCCCGTGATGACGATCGGCGGTTCCGGGGGGACGAGGATCGCGACGTCGCTCCTGCAGGTGCTGGCGCGGTGTCTCCTCATGGATGAAGACCTGTCCTGGGCCATCTCGGCGCCGAGGATCCACTCGGAAGGGAATGAGTGGGTGATGATGGAGAAGGCGTTCGGCGAGACGGCGCCGGCATACCTCCAGGAGGTCGGATATACCCTTCGCAAGGGACAGGCGGCCGCCCAGGTGCGGGCCATCGAGGTCACGGCCGACGGAACCCTCCACGCCGTGATGGACCCCAGGCTCAGCGGACGGGAGAAGGGCTATTAGGAAGGAATTATTGCCGGGAGCGGTAAATTGTTGACATCATTTCCGCGTATGACAGGGGCGTATCGTGTCGACTGTATCGTGCTCTCCGGAGGAACTCCGGTGTGGCACCGGCAGCTTGCTGCCGGTGGAAAACGACGAGCGAATTTTGTAATACTTGGAGCAATGAATTTTTCACGGGCGGGCGAGCCGCCCTTGGCACACGCGATTTAGACCTTGTATATTGACGATTCAATTATGATGAGCCGAACATCCTGCTCATTGGGCACTCAGAGACACGGGGCCTTTGCGCTGATCGCAGCCCCTGCGCCTCCTACGCAGCAGATCCCGCTATGCCGGGTCACCGGCTGAATACGCGTGAAAGAGCAAAGCAAGAGCTTCGAGGAGCAAAAGACCGAGCAGCACTGGCGCGTCCGGGCGTTCGAGAAGTTATGAAGGTTTATCAAGATTGGCTAAAGGTAGACGAGGGTCTAACTCCTTACCGGCTGGCCACGAAGGAACCACAGCAGATTACGACCACCCACTCTGCGAATGTCCGTTAGCACCATGGTTACGGAGCCCGTTGTTACCCATCTGGAGTGAAATCCTCAAAGAACTTGCAGCAGCTTCACAAGACCGTCCACCACCACCGCCGGAAACCCCCGCTGTATTTTTGGCGCGACCGAACCGGCCACGAGATCGATCTGCTGGTGGAACAGGGAATGGCGCTCTACCCGATTGAGATCAAGTCCGGACAAACGGTCGGCTCCGATGCGCTCACCTCCCTTGGATGGTGGAGTCGCACCGCCGGACAGGACCTTGCGAATGCGTCGCTGATCTACGGCGGCGACCGCGCCTACGGGCGCAACGGAGCGGCGATACGGCCGTGGTTTGCCATTTGAAATGATAAGGGCAACCCCGAGGGGGTTGCCCCTGCAAAGCGTCTGGGACGGCTGCGACCCGTTCTCCGGTGGGGTGCTGCCGTCGAGGATCAGGTTCGCGCAGCGGGGCGGTGGTACATCGGGCGGATCTGCGCTTGGGATTGGGCGCGGACCGAGGCGGAGGCAGGTGGTAGAGGGCGTTGATGTCGGACCGGAATGGACAGGTATGTACTGGGAAAATAGTAAGGAATCCCGAATTCCCTACGAACCTGAATCATTCATAAGAAAGGTTAGGAAAGTCACTCGTACTCACCTTTTCTTGTTCGCCCAAGAAAAGGTGACAAAAGAAGGGCGCCCCTCAAACGCCGGGGAGGCTCGGGCCGTGGCGACTCAGCCTCACTGGAAACGACTGGTGCCGCGAAAGGAATGAACTCCTCCCCCCGCCTGATGCCCACTGCGGGACCCGCCCCCACGCCGCGAATTTCCATTCGCCCCCACATCCGCCCCCGCACCTGACCCCGTCCCACAGAGGGCCCCCCTAACCCCTGGGGAGGAGGAACGCGGAAGCAGCCAGGGAGCCGCAACGCCACGGCCGTGATGACATATAGCCCGAATCACTCGTGAAATCTGAACAATCTGCGTGAATCCTGGGCGTTCCAGTTATTGCACCAAACAAAGTTTCTTAGCTCAACTTGGATCACTGATTGTTCCACATAAAATTATGAAGATTTTCAGCAAATTTATGAATTATTCAGGCTAAAAGCAGGTACGTACGAAAGACTCGCAAGGAGGGTTTCCCCCATGTTTTCCCTGAGTCCAATATTAGTTAGGGTTGACTCAACTACGGGAACCATATACACTATGTACCTGAAATCCAGCAAACTTAGGGATTTTTGAAAGGATTTTTACTATGAGCGGAGTATTCATTTATTGGGACAACTCCAACATTTTTCACGAGACACAACGTCTTGCAGAGGGACGCGTTGAAGGTCCGGCTGCGCGCTACCGTGTTCGTGTCAACTTCGACAACATGTTGCGCTTGGCGAGTGTCGACCGGCAGGTGGAAAAGGCGATTGCTGCTGGTTCCGTGCCGCCGGAAATGCGCCAATTGTGGAACCGTATGGAAAGAAGAGGTATAGAGGTGAAATTGTTCGATCGAGGCAATCCGGAACGCGGCGAACAGGATATGCCCGACCGTGTGTTGCAGCTGCGTATGCTGGAAGATGCTCTGGATCACAATGGGGATCCTGGCACAGTGGTGTTACTGACCGGCGACGGCGCGGGTTATCTCGAAGGTGCGGGCTTCCACAGCACCTTGGAGCGGATGCACAAGCGTGGCTGGCTTGTGGAAATCCTGTCATGGGCGCATTCCTGCAACCAGCGAATGCGCTCCTGGGCGGAAGAAAACGGGGTTTTTGTTGCGCTGGATGACTTCTACAAAGCTGTTACCTACGTGGAGCCCTCCCGTCCTGGTTTCGAGTTCGCTCCTGGGCGTGAATCCGCTCCACTCGACCTGTCGCAGCGTCCAACGTCTAGAAAAGAGACATAGGCGATGTCATGTACTTTCTACACCAGGATATAGGCCCCTGAACGCTAATTCCGAGAAGGTTTTCCCGAAAGAAGCACATCCGGACTTCTCCTCTCATTGAAGACATACCCCTTTTCAAGCGGCCGGCCCGACCCGGCCACGTTTCCGAACCGGGGCCTGGCGGAAGCGGCGATGCGGATCCTCCCCGAGATGGGAGGAGAGTTGGCCATGTACCCCGGAAGCCTCGGCTACGAGCCGCTTCGGCGGCTGATGTCCGACCGTTTCAGGCGGCGTGAGGGGTTGGGCCTGCCCGTGGACCGGATCGCCCTGACCACCGGGTCGTTCCAGGCGCTGACGTTGATGGTGCAGACCTTTGTCGAGTCTCCGGGAGACGTCGTCATCCTCGAGGAGTTCAGCTACGCCGGCACGCTGGAGGCCTATCGCAAGGAAGGCGCGCAGCTGGTGGGCATCCCGATGGATGAGGACGGGATGCGGATGGATGCGCTGGAGGAGCGGGTGAAGGACCTCTGCGCGCGGGGGAGGAAACCCAGATTCATCTATACGCTGGCCACGTATCAGAATCCGACCGGAAGCGTCATGCCGATCGACCGCCGCCGCGACCTGCTGGCCATTGCCGGCCGCTTCGAGATTCCGGTGGTGGAGGACCATTGCTACGCGGATACGGTCTACGAGCCGAGCCACGTGCCGGCGCTCTGCGCCCTGGAGCACGAGACCCCGGTCGTCCATATCGAGTCGCTTTCGAAGATCCTCGGGCCGGGCGTCAGGCTCGGCTACTTCTTCGCCCCGCAGCCGCTGTTGGACGAGATCCTGTCCTACCGGAGGGACGGCGGGACGAGCGCCCTGAGCTCGGCGATCGTGTATGAGTATCTTCGAGAGGAGATGGGCCGCCATCTGGAGGAGATCAACGCCGTCGTGAAGGCAAAACGCGACCTGATGTTCGAGGCCCTGGCGCGGTTTCCGGACTGCTTCGAAGGGTTCAGCCGTCCGAAGGGCGGGCTCTTTATCTGGGCCAAGCTCCCGGACCGGATCGACGACAAGGCGTGCGAAGCACTGGCGGAGAGCGTGGGGGTCGAGTATGGGCTCGGACGGGACTTCGACGTCTACGAGCGGCCAATCCCCTTTCTGCGCCTTGCGTTCGCGTTCGCGACGCCGGACGAGATTCGAGAGGGCATCCCGCTGCTGGCGGAGTGCGTCAGGCAAAGCGTCCGAGCAAAGACGGCGGCGAACTGAACGGCGTGAGCTTCGGGGTCCTCCGCGGACCCGGTCCGCCCCTGAACGGTTCCGGCAGGGGTCTGCAGTCGTGAACGGCGCTTTTGGCGTCTCCCGTCTCTTTCGCCCCGTTCGAACGTATGAATCACGGAGGCAGCTGATTTGAACGCAAATGCGAGTTCGGTCCGGCGTCCCCCGATTCCGGGGGTCAAACGGGTCGTGGCCGTCGCGAGCGGCAAAGGGGGCGTGGGAAAGTCGACGACGTCGACGAACCTGGCCGTGGCGCTTGCGCGTCAGCGTCGCCGGGTGGGCCTGATGGATGCCGATATCTACGGCCCGAACGTGCCGATCATGATGGGGCTGAAAGCGCGGCCCGACATGAGCGAAACCGGCGAGTTGCGCCCCCTGGAGCGCCACGGGGTGAAGTTCATCTCCCTCGGCCTGATCGCCGGAGACGGGATGCCGGTGATCTGGCGAGGCCCGATGCTGGCGAAGATGGTGACGCAGTTCCTCCGCGGCGTCCTGTGGGCCCCGCTCGACGATCTGCTGGTCGACCTGCCGCCCGGGACCGGAGACGTGCAGCTGACCCTGACGCAAGAGGCCCCCCTGGACGGCGCCGTGATCGTGACGACCCCTCAGGACGTCGCGCTGGAAGACGTGCGTCGAGGCGTCCAGATGTTTCGGACGGTCGACGTGCCGGTGCTGGGCGTGATCGAGAACATGAGCGGCTACGCCTGCCGCAAGTGCGGGAAGACGACCGACATCTTCGGTCGCGGCGGCGGCGCGCGCGTTGCCGAGCGGTTCGGTCTCCCGTTGCTGGGCGAGGTGCCCATGGACATCGATATCAGATCGTGCGCGGATTCAGGGACGCCCGTGACACTCGCGAAACCGGATTCGGCGCCTGCACGCGCCTATACGGCGATCGCTTCGCGTCTCTCCGAGGCGCTGGACGGGTCCGCCTGGCGGTGAGGGAGATCCCCGGGGACGTCCGAGGCCCGGTCCTTTCGGATCGGGCCTTTTTCACGGAAAGGCAGATTCGCGATCCCGGAATGGAAGGCATGAACAACGGCGGACGTTCGGCGGGAGCGAGACCGGGGCCCGGAAGATGACGGAGGGGCGGGGCGCCCGGGGAGGCGGGACGTGACCGGAGGCCTCTTTCGGGGGCTGGACCCCAGACGATACCACCGCAACGTGCAGCGCTACGTCCTGTTCGGCATCTTCTATTTTTTCGGGTTCGGTCTTTTCTTTCTCCTCTACAACCTCTACCTCCTCCGGCTGGGCTTCCGGGAGGACTTCATCGGTCAGCTGGCCGGCATGAGCCCGCTGGCGTCCGGCCTGTTCGCCATCCCGATCGGCATCTGGAGCGACCGGATCGACCGGCGGCCCTTTCTCGTCGCCGCCGCCCTCCTCCTCGCCGTCTCGCAGGTCGTGCTCTGCCTGAGCGCGTCGTCCGCCGTGCTGCTCGCCTGCGCCTTTCTGGGCGGTATCTCTTCCGCCCTGGTCTTCGTCAACCACGTCCCTTATCTGGCGGAAAACAGTCGGCCCCGGGAGCGAGGGCAGGTACTCGCCATCGGCTACTCGACGCAGGTCCTCACGCGCATGGTCGTCAGCCTGGTCGGGGGATCCCTGCCCGCGCTGATCGCCTCCTTCTGCGGCGTCTCGACCGACCGGCCGGAGCCGTTCCGCTACGCGCTGCTCATCGGCGCCGGCCTGACGGCGCTGGCGGCCGTTCCGCTTCTGGGGGTGCGGCGCGGGCGCGCTTCCGTCTCGAAGCCGACGCCCTCCCCCGTCACGCCCGCGGAGCGCGCGGACGCCAGGAAGGTGCTGACCCTGCTCACGGTCAACAACGCATTCAAGGGCGCGGCGTTCGGAATCAGCTTTCCCTTCTTCAACGTGTTCTTCCAGGAGACGCTCCTCGCGTCGGCCGCGGCGATCGGCCTGATCTTCTTCTGCGCCCAGGGCGCGGCGCTCCCCAGCACGATGGCTTCCCCGGCCATCTCCAGGCGATACGGAAAGATCCGGTCCCTGGTTCCGATGCGTTTCCTGGCCGCCATGACGTTGATCGGGCTGGGCGGCACGGAGCACCTGGCGGCCGGAATCGTGTTTTACCTGCTCTTCTGCGCCTTCGAAAACGCGAACGTACCCGTGGAAATGGCCGTCGCGACCGATTTCGTGGATCGGCGCTACTGGGGAAGGATGCAGAGCTTCAAGGTGACGAGCTTTCAGCTCGTGTCGGCCGCGGGCAGCGTCTGGGCGGGGCGGGCGATTCTGTCCGCCGGCTACGCCCTCACGTTTCGCGTCGGGGCGCTCTCTCTGCTGTGCAGCGCCGTCCTGGTCCGGGTCGGGTTCGGGCGGCGGGATCGAAAAGGGAATGATATGCAATCGTGACCGACACACGCGGATTCTCCGGCCAATGGCCACGATATTCTTCAGGACGGCACAACGTGCGGGCGCTGGACAGGATCGTTCAGATGCAGGAAGTCTTTACGGGTAGGGTCGGCAAGCGTGATTTTATGAGTGACTTTCCTAACCTTTTTTTGAATTATTCAGATTAGACCTTGTGTATTGACGAGTAAGTGAAAGACCTCCTTCGATCGCAGTATCCGTCACTCTAAATCACGGTGACCTGCCTGCTGCAGGCAGGTCGGGGGTTGTCTTTGGGAAAACGAAGTTCAACCAAAGACCTGTCCCCCGGCGAGAAGGAGGAGGCCGTGGGTCAATCTAAGAAAGTTGTGGCGTTGGACATACGCAACCTTCGGAGCTCTTGACCGTGTGGCGCCGGCAGCTTGCTGCCGCCGTGGGACAGGTGAAGGAATAGGGTAGCGCATACAGTGTGGCACCGGCAGCTTGCTGCCGGTGGAAAACGACGAGCGAATTTTGTAATACTCAGCGCAATGAATTTTTCACGGGCGGGCGAGCCGCCCGTGGCACACGTGATTTACTTTGTGTATTGATCAGGTATATGAAAGACGTTCTCTTAGAGCAATTACGTTCAAAGTCGAATGGACAAACTACCCCAAAAGCGTATTCGACACTTTGACGTCGTCGGCCACGTGCACCATTTGACTTTTTCCTGTTATCAGCAGATGTCGCTTTTGGCCAACGATGCCTGGAGGTATTGGTTATCAGAGAGTATCGAAAATAGCTTGAGGCGACATGGTTTCATCCTTCACGCTTTTGTATTTATGCCGAATCATGTCCACCTCCTCGTTCGATCGCAGATGAAAGATGCCAGAATCGACAAATTCCTGTTTGGAGTCAAACGCCCCTTTTCGTTCAGGGTAAAGCGCAGCTTGCAGGAACGAGCGGATCCGCTATTGAGGCAATTGACGATCCGGGAGCGGCCGGGCAAGAGGGTGTTCAGATTCTGGCAAGCAGGTCCGGGGCATGACCGAAACCTGAGTTCAGTTGAACGTGTTGCGGAAGCGATCCACTACATCCACTTCAATCCCGTGAAGGAGAAGCTGTGCGATTCGCCCGATCAGTGGAAGTGGTCGAGTTGGCGCACATACCATCGTTTGGGCGAACACGCCGATCGGGTGTTACCGCACGTTGACATATTTGGTCGTTAGAGCGTTTCACAATTCAACTGGCAATTGCTCACGGGCGGGCGAGCCGCCCGTGGCACACGTGATTTAGCCTGAATAATTCATAAATTTGCTGAAAATTCCCATCATTTTCTGTAGAACAATCAGTTATCCAATTTGAGCTAAGAAACTTTGTTTTGGTGCAATAACTGGAAGGGGGGCCCTCTGCCCAGTATGTACGCATATTGTTCAGATTTCACGGCCCGAGCCTCCCCGAGTGACTTTCCTAACCTTTTTTTATGAGTTATTTCAGGTAAGTAAAAGCCTACGGCATTACGTCGCGTTTTTCAGGGAATGCCGAAGCCTGCCAGACGAATAGGGACTTGATGTGTATGGGTGCCTATCTGGCAGTGCCTGGCGTTCTCGTGGGCTGCAGCTCAGAGCCCAGTGGACAATTTGTGGAATTCGTGGACACTCTGAAAAAGGGGCTTTTCTGATTCTGAAGACAGAAACATCGGCGCCGGGCCGGGTCGCGTCCGGCGAAGCGGTCCCCGTCTGACGCCGTCCCCTTCCCGCGTTCACGGTCCAGGCCGCGAGCCGAACCGGCTGCTGCCGGGCTTCCCGTAAGGTATCGTAGCGGATATGTCGCTCAAGTTCGCATTCATGGGCTTTCGACACGGGCACATCGAGACGCTGTACAGGCGTGTCCTCAATCGAGAGGTGGAGGGGGTCCGGCTGGCGGCCGCGTGCGAGGAAGACGAGGCCGCCCGGAAGGAGGCCGAGGGGAGAGGGGTCGAGATCACGCACCGCAGCTTCGAACGGATGCTGGCGGAGGTGCCGTGCGACGTGGTCGCCATCGGGGACTACTTCCGCCGGCGGGGGCGCTTGGCGATCCGGGCGCTCGCGGCAGGCAGGCACGTGATTTCGGACAAGCCGATCTGCACCGACCTGGCCGAGCTGGACGAGATCGAGCGGCTTTCCGGCGCGCATGGCCGGAAGGTCGGCTGCATGCTGACGCTTCGAGACCAGCCCTGCGTGATCGGGGCGCGGGACCTCATCCGCGGAGGGGAGATCGGGGCCGTGCACGCGATCGCCTTCGGGGGACAGCACCCCCTGAACCCGGGCGCCCGTCCCGCGTGGTACTTCGAGCCGGGAAAGCACGGCGGGACGATTTCGGACATCGGCGTCCACGCGTTGGACTGTATTCCGTGGATCACCGGTCTGGAGCTCTCGACGGTGAACGCCGCCCGGTGCTGGAACGCGCTTGCAACGGCGCATCCCCACTTCCGGGACGGCGCGCAGATGATGCTGACCATGGAGAACGGGTGCGGCGTGATCGGAGACGTCTCTTACTTCTCGCCGTCCGGCGGGGGCTACGGACTTCCGTTCTACTGGCGGATGACGTTCTGGGGACGCCGGGGCGTGCTGGAGGTCGCGGAGAATCTGAACGAGATGGTGATCGCGCTGGAAGGCGAAAGGTCCGCGGGCGGACGCGCGCTGCCGGAGGGCAACCCCGGAGGACACCTGAGGTCTTTCGTGAGGGACGTCCGGGGCGAGACGGGGAAGGACGAGCTCTGCACCCGGTCCGTGATCCGGGCGTCGAGAATCGCGCTCGTCGTCCAGAAGGCCGCGGATGAAAACGCGCGAGACGTCGATCTGAGCGCATTTTGAATGCGTTTGACCGTGTGGTACCGGCAGCTTGCTGCCGCCGTGGGACAGGTGAAGGAATAGGGTGGCACATACAGTGTGGCACCGGCAGCTTGCTGCCGGTGGAAAACGGCGAGCGAATTTTGTAATACTCAGCGCAATGAATTTTTCACGGGCGGGCGAGCCGCCCGTGGCACACGTGATTTACTTTGTGTATTGATCAGGGTATATGAAAGACGTTCTCTTGGAGCGATTACGTTCAAACATTGCTGTCCAGGAACGGACGGAATCTGAGACATGCGGGTTGTAAATGGCCTGAAAGAGGCGTCTTTGTATGGGATGGACCCTGACAATGGAAATGAGGTTGCCTTTTCATTGGTTTCCTGGCAGGCGTGCTGTCCAGGGAATTGGAAAAGGAGGACCTCTCCCCCCGGCCCCCTCTCCTGCAAGGAAAGGGGGAGTTGAACGAAGCGTTGCGTAGACACTGTTTCACATAAGCTCTAAGCAGTTCCCCCTTCCTCTCAGGAAGGGGGTTAGGGGGTAGGTCAGTGTGGCACCGGCAGCTTGCTGCCGGTGGAAAACGGCGAGCGAATTTTGTAATACTCAGAGCGAATGAATTTTTCACGGGCGGGCGAGCCGCCCGTGGCACACGTGATTTGGCCTTGATTCGACATATTTCGGCAGTTTTTGCTGGGATTTGGCCTGAAGAACAACGGCGAATTGATGTCGCAAGTCGACGGTTCTTAAAGTCACCGGCTGTGACCGGAGAAAAAACGCATTTGAACGATCGAAATGCCCCACTTCTCGAGCGTTTGACCGCGTTGTCGATTGCCTATTTTTGACGAATTAAGGCTAATCTGCGTAATCCCTTAATCCCGGTAATCCGTGGTTCAGACAGTGTTTTGTTGTGCGGATTCAAGCGGATTTTCGGATGCCGCGGATGCTTCCTGTCCTGAAGATGCATCGCTTATCAGCCGGGTCATCCCACCGTCCCTGCATCCTCTAATCTGCGTAATCCTTTAATCCCGGTAATCCGTGGTTCAGACATGCATGTCTTATATCTAATGAATAAGGATGGAGCGCGCGCTTTTTTTACCTTACGTTCATCTTCAGGAAGGTTTCCGGACTCGGCCCGCGAAAAGGCCCGCTCGCCTGTGGCCTGCCGGGGCGTGGAGGTCTCTGCCGCTTCGAGAGAGACGCGGCCGAGCGTCATCGCGCCGGCAACCGGCTGAATGCGGCCCGCGGGAACCGGTTTTTTGCTTGATTTATGCAATTTTTGGTCTATATTAAGCTTGATGATGTGTTCCTCGACGGCGCAGTCCTCGCTTCAAGACGGAGAACGGTTCCTGTCGAGGAGGGTCCCGACGCTTGAAACGCTGGTAAATCCGGCCTGTCCGAGCGCGAAACAGAGGCCGCGGGCTCCACGGGTCGTGAGTTTCCGCACACGCAAAATGAGAATCGCCATATTGCCGTGACCGGGCTGCAAATAGGGCAAAAAGGGCTTGACTTTGGCGTTTTGTATGCTTAGATTAGCATCTCGATTGGGAGTAATCCGTGTAAGGAAAGGAGGGTTTTTTGAATTTCGATTCGAGATTTCCACGAAAGCAGTTGAAGTCAGCTAGAAACCTGAGGACTCTCTTCAAGGAGGTTTTTGTGATGTACGGGCTGAAAAGGACGATCCTATTCTTTGTGGCGGCTTCGTTTCTGGCGGGCTTCGCCGTAGATACGTTCGCGCAGACGTTCGCAGATCCGCAGGGTGTGCGGATTCGCGTCAACAAGGACGCGGAGTGGGTCAAGATCGGCGAGGAAATCGAGGTGAAGGTGCTCACGCGCGGCATCACCCTGGAAGAAGTGGTCGTGTCGATCGCAGCGCCGGCGGACACCACTGGCGAAACAACTCTCAGCAGTGCGGGCGCCTTGTTAGGTTCTGGAACAGGTGCTCTGAACGCCGGTGGAAGGAATCCAGTATTTACGGGGCATTTGAGTTCCGATGGAACTTCTGATGGCGGCGATGCCGATGCCGATACCGATGACACCGGCGTCTCGACCGCCAACATCACGACCACGTTCAAGTTCACCTTTCCGGTTGAGGCCGGAGACGCCGAATCCGATGGCATGGAGTCGTTGATGGTGCAGGTCTTCGTTCAGGAACAAGGCCAGACCGATAATGCTTTCAAGGCTCTGCACAACCAGATGACGGCGGTGCAGGAGAGCGAGGTCTTTACCGACAAGGTCGGCGACGGCAGGATGTTCGGCGTCGACGGGCAGCGCCCGGTCAACACCGACATCTTCAACACCGTCCTCATCGACAGCGCGGGGCTGGAGAGCCTTGGAAACTCGAGGTTCCCCGAAAATGATGAAGCAGGAGGCCTTTCGGGAACAGGAACGGTCCAAGGCTTTCAGGACACTATTCTTGCGGTGAAGCTGGGGGATAAATTCAACATCAAGGTGAATACGCGGAACATCCTGGGCTCGGGCGCGACCTTGGGCGAGGTCCACATCTACGACGCGGACGTAGCGAGCCAGGCGGATCCGGACAGCGCTTTCTTCTCGGCAACGTACCCCAGCCGGGACCTCCTCTTCGGCGTGAGCGAGAGCTATAGGGTCGCGGCCGGCGCGAGCGGGAACCAGAAAAAGGCCTTCGGGAACAGGCAAAGGGTCAAGCTGGCCGCCTTTCTCGTGGACCGCGCCGGAAACCGGAGTGCGGCCACCGCTGATGCTGCTGATCCTGCTCCGTACTACCAAGAGTTAGACAACGCTCAGTTGGTCTACATCTTCGACTCGGAGAAGCCGACCGTGACGATGACGAGGCCGAAGGGGGGCACGACCGACCCCGACTCGCTCCGGTTTACTGCAGATTCAACTGCAACCGTCGATCTTGTCGGCGTCACTGACGATCCGACGTATCCGCTGATGCCGATGGACTTCGCCGTGTCCGAGCCGCTCGGCTCGCTCGAGGTGGTCTTGGGCGACTCCACCGTAACGATCGGCGACGCCGACCGTGTACTTTTCGAAGACGGTGAGCAGCTTGAGATTGATGTCGGAATTATTGATGAGACGGTTCCCGAAGACGAAATTGCTTATAGGGTAATTGCCTTAGGCGACCGAGAGCCGGGCGGGAATACGCTTGATGTGACGGTCGTGGCCGTGGATGAGGTCGGGAACAAGACGGAAGAGAAGACCGAGGGCGCTACCTTTGATGTGTTGGCGCCTACATTTGCAGAAGTCTTCCCAGACTCGGCTACGGCGCCCAACGATGAGGCGAAGGACGACGCGGCGACGATCAACCCCGCCACGTACGAGCCGACAGTGCGGACCTCGGAGGCGTTGGACTCGCTCGTGGTCCGTTACCTCCAGATCGGCGGGCCGGACAGCTTGATCTATGGCGTCCCCCGGGGGAGTTCGCTGCTGACAAACGTCGACAGGGAGTACCAGGTCACGTTCGCCGATGAAGACACGCTGATCGACGGCAACGTGTATACCCTGCAGTTCGTGGCGTTCGACCTCGCCGGGAACGTCGGCACGGAAACGGCGGCGTCCGGGACCGACGCAAGTCGGCTCACCTTTACGAAGGGCTTCGCGAACCCGCAGCCGGACTCCTTCGTGGTGGAGGTGGACGCGGAGTCCGCGGAGTCCGTGATCGCGGGCGAGAAGATCGCCGTGACCATCACCGCGATCGACAGCATGCTCACGCGTGAGGCGGGCACGACCCGGAGAGCGGTGGAATACGCGAGACCGGCCCTGCTCACGGTGCACGCCTCCGACCTCGGCGGGGTGACGATCGACGGCGACAGCAGGGGCGTCACCGACAACGGCGACGGCACGGCCACGCTGGACGGGGAAGGGTGGAGCGCGGGCAAACGCACGGTCACCATCTCGTCCACGGTCGTGTTGAGCGACGTCTCGGTGAGCGTGGTCGACGTCACGGCCGGCACCGTGAACTTCAGAGGCGACGTGGGCGGCCTCACCTTCGATGCCGGGGAGTTCTCGCAGTACTCGGTGACGGCCCTTGAAGAGGAGACCGCGACCGAGAGGGTGTCGGGAGACTTTACGTTGATGGTCGTTCCGACCGACAAGCACGGCAACAAGAGTTTGAAGAATGAGAACGTGTTGGATGCGAACCTCGGGGACCCCGACACGGTCACGGTGTCGGAGATCCTGTTCACCTTCAGTACGAACATCGGCGGTGCGGGCGGCGTGCCGCAGGGCCAGCAGTCGATCAAGTCGACCGACGGCCTCGCAGTCATCGCCGGCGCGCCCGACCGCAGGGCCAGTGGCTTGGTGATCACGGTCACCTCGGAAGAGGATTACGGTACGGACGGCGCGGCGGAGACCGGTTCAACGGCAAGGCTGAGCTTCGTACCGTTCGGCGAGGACCCGCTTGCTCCGCCCCCGTCGCTGGTGCCGATCGCGGTGGATACCGTGGTCGTCCGGGACTACCTGGGCGCCGACGGACAGGGCGATCAGGGCGGATTCGTGCTGATCACCTTCCCGAACTCGCGGAGCCACGCGGGCGCGACCTACCGGGTCTACAGGGAGATTATGGTCAGCCTCGGCTCGGACGGCGTCGGCGGCTTGGAGGACATCGAGCCGGCCAACGCCTGGATCCCCTGGTCGAAGATCGACGCGGTTCCGGTGATTCCCGGCGGGTCGACAATTACCCGCGCCGTGGTGCCGGTGATCGACGCCGGTCCGGCGGTCGCGACGAGGTGGGCCATCGGTGTCGAGAGGGGCGGTCTGACCTCCGGTTCGACCGTGGCCGGCAAGCGCGTCTTTACAAAGGAGAGCGTGCAGCAGATGGTGCGGCTGCTCGGCGTGGATCCGAACCGGGTCATCTCGCAGGCCGACCTGGAGAAGCTCATCACGCCTCCGAAGGACTACGTGAAGTCGATTCTGGGCGACCGGAAGGGGATCCTCTTTGCCGGACTGGACCCGGATCCGGGTCGCGTGCTGACGCAGATCTCGGTGCCGCAGACCATCCGGACGGCCTCGGGCGCGGAGGTCTCTTCCTCCAGCCTGACGGTCTCCGTAGCGGTGGCGGCCTTGGATAACATCCGCCCGAGCAAGGTGACCGGTTCGAGTGGCTCGGTCACGCCCGAACGCACTGTGAACCTGGTCTGGACCCCGTCCGTAGACGACAAGGTGGTCGGCACCATCGTCTACAACGGGCACCACATCCCGATCGACGGCGTGAAGAGCTACGAGATCCTGCGAGGGACGGATGAAAGCTCGCTCGAGACCATAGCGACCGTCGACAAGGGTTCGGAGGGCTACGTGGACGCGAGCGTGCCCGAGGACGCAAGCTTGCTGATCTACCGGATCGACGCCGTTGATCTGGACAACCGGACGGAGGGAGCGCTCTTCGAGGTGCTGACGGGCCGCAGGCGGTTCTTCGTGGAGGATCCGGTGACCGGCGAGATGACGAGAGAATGCTTCGTGATGGAGTTCATGAATACGCCCAACACGGTCGACTTCTACGACTTCGTCGCGTTCGCGAGTGCCTTCCAGAAGTCGCCGGGTCAGCCCGGATACACCGTCCAGGCCGACACGAACGATGACGGAAGCATCGACCTCATCGACTTCGTCAACTTCGCCTCGTGCTTTGGCGCAGAGTTGCCTGGCGCGACGAAGCGGGCGGTTGCCACGCGCACGCCGGGCGTGAACGACAACGTCGAGTTGTCGATGAGCCTGGACAGCGAACGCGTGGTCGCCGGAGAGACGATCTCGGTCGGTATCTCGCTGGCGAACGTCGAGGCCCTCACGGCCTACGGGCTCTCCCTGAGCTACGACCCGAGCCGGTTCGAGTTCGTGGAGGCGGTCGCGGCCGATGAGGAGCTGCTGAAGTCGACCGGAGGCGACACGCCCCTGTTCAAGACCTTCCAGTCGCGTGCCGGGGAGTTGAAGATCGCGAACGCGGTCGTCCACGGGAGCTCGGTCAGCGGCGAGGGGCCGATCCTGAACGTGACGTTCAAGGTCCTGGGAGAGTTCGAGGACATGGCGAGGTTCGAGATCGCCGACGGCATCGTGTTCGATGCGGAGTCGCATTCGAACCCGGTCGTGACACTGGGTGCGCTGGAGGTCGAGACGACCCCGGCCGAGTTCGCCTTGCTCCAGAACTATCCGAACCCGTTCAACCCGGAGACCACGATCAAGTACAACCTGGCGGAAACCGGCGACGTGAACCTGCGGATCTACAACATCGTAGGCCAGGTGGTGCGGACCCTGGTGGCGGAGCGGCAGCCGGCAGGTCGTTACGAGGTGCGCTGGGTCGGGACGGACGACAGAGGCATGGCCGTTTCGAGCGGGATCTACTTCTACCAGATCACGGCCGGCGGCTTCCGGGACGTCAAGCGGTTGATGTTACTCAAGTAAATACGATCCGCTGCAGGAATGTGGGAGCCCCTTTCGCGGGGGCTCCCACGTCTTGTAAGAGGGGGCGACGTTCACTCAGCTTCAAGAAGGAGAGTACGATGCGTAGATACAGGATGTTTTTCTGGATGGCTCCGGCGTTCGCCCTCATGCTGCCGTTCGCGGGAAATGCCGTGGCGGGGCCCAACGCCGACGCCGTCGTGACGTTGGACATCGTCACGGACATGATGATGAATCAGACGGACGACGGGGTTACGTCGGCCACCGTGGCGGACAGCGGGACCACGATCGAAATAGAGGTCTTCGTTTCAGGGGTGACGACGGGCTTGACGGCCGCAGGGATTGAATTTGACACCCTGATGGCTGAGGACAAGATGGACGGCATGATGGACGATGACAATGGCATGATGGACGATGACAATGGCATGATGGACGATGACGACATGATGGCGCCCCGCGTGATCCCCGATATCGTAAAGGTTACGGGCCAGACGAGCAACTGGGATGTCAATCTGCCGTCCGGCGACCACGGGACTTACTGGGCGAACCTGACAAGCGGCGCCTTTACGGTGCCCGAGAGTGGCTACCTCGGTACGGTGCTTCTGGAAACCCAGACCGACGTGACCGACATGCCGTTCAACCTCGGAGTGTTGGGGGTTGGCTTGGTCGTGGGCACGGTCATCGACACGATCGACGTTGACATCGTGCTGAAGTTCAATGTTCCAGCCGCCGTACCCCACGTGATGATTCCCTCTGGGGCGATGGCGGGGATCGCGGTTCCGCAGGGTGGCACGAGCGAGCCGGTGAAGGTATCTGTCGACGGATTCGCGGAAGGGGCGACGCTCACGTGGCACGTTGAAGTGACGGGCATGGGGGCGGACGTCGAGGTCCTGGACAGCGAGATGATGATGATGGAAGGCAACATGTTCGAGTCCACGTCGACGTCCCTCTACATCAAGGCGACCGACGCGGGGGGCGACGCGTCCGTGGAGGTCTGGGCGGAGTCCGGAGGCGTCGAATCGGACCGGGCGACGATTATGTTCAGCCGTCAGCAGCCGGTGGAGTTGGCCTCTTTCGCCGGGGCGCTGATCGACGATCGCGTGGTCCTGAACTGGACGACCGCGTCTCAGACGAACAACGCGGGCTGGCGGGTGCTCCGGAGCGTGGACGGCGAGACCTACGAGCAGGTGGGCGAGTTCGTGAAGGGCGCCGGGACGTCTGACGCCCTTAAGGACTACGCCTTCCGGGACGGCGAGCTTCCCTCGGCGGAGAAGGTGTTCTACGTGCTCGAGCAGATCGATCTGGATGGAACGGTTCGTCGCTCGAACCCGGTCGAGATGCTCCTGGGGGCGCGGTTCCTCGTGCCCGCCCCGACGCAGTTTGCAGTAGGGGCCTATCCGAATCCGTTCAACCCGAGCACGACGCTCACCTACGACCTTCCGTCGGATGAGATGGTGAGCATCGTCATCTATGACGCGATCGGCCAGGAGGTCCGCCGGCTGGTGTCGGCCCAGAGGAGCGCGGGCCGCTACACCGTGCAGTGGGACGCGAGGGACAGTCAGGGTCACAGCGTGGGGAGCGGCGTCTACATCGCCAAGATCGAGGCCGGATCGTTCTCTGCCTCCCAGAAGATGCTTCTGCTGAAGTAAGCTAGCTTATAGAGGAACCTTTTTACCTCGCCGGGCGGTGTTCACCATCGCCCGGCGATTTTTTTTGTCAACGGGATCCGGGGAACGACAAAACACTGTCTGAACCACGGATTACCGGGATTAAGGGATGACGCAGATTGGAGGATGCAGGGACGGTGGGATGACCAGGCTGATAAGCGATGCATCTTCAGGACAAGAAGCATCCGCTTGAGCTAAAAACTTTTGTTTTGGTGCAGTAACTGGAAAGCCCGGTATTTACGCAGATTTTTCGGATTTCACGAGTATTCGGGCCAGATGTCATCGCGGCCGTGGCGTTTCGGCTCCCTGGCTGCTTCGGCGTTTCTCCTCCCCAGGGGTTAGGGCCCTCTGTGGGACGGGGTCAGGTGCGGGTGCGGATGTGGGGGCGAGTGGAAATTCGCGGCGTGGGGGTGGGTCCCGCAGTGGGCATCAGGCGGGGGGAGGAGTTCAGTCTCTTCTCGGCGCCAGTCCTTTCCAGTGAGGCTGAGTCGCCACGGCCCGAGCCTCCCCGGCGTTTGAGGGGCCTGCCTGCGCCGCGTTGGGCGCGGCAGGCAGGCGCCCTTCTTTTGTCACCTTTTCTTGGGCGGGCAAGAAAAGGTGAGTATGAGTGACTTTCCTAACCTTTCTTATGAATTATTCAGGTTAGAGGATGGTCACGCTGGTAGGAGATGCTTTTTGTTTTGGTGCAGTAACTGGAAAGCCCGGTATTTACGCAGATTGTTCAGATTTCACGAGTGATTCGGGCCAGATGCCATCGCGGCCGTGGCGTTTCGGCTCCCTGGCTGCTTCCGCGTTCCTCCTCCCCAGGGGTTAGGGCCCTCTGTGGGACGGGGTCAGGTGCGGGTGCGGATGTGGGGGCGAATGGAAATTCGCGGCGTGGGGGCGGGTCCCGCAGTGGGCATCAGGCGGGGGGAGGCGTTCATTCCTTTCGCGGGCGCCGGTCGTTTCCAGTGAGGCTGAGTCGCCACGGCCCGAGCCTCCCCGGCGTTTGAGGGGCCTGCCTGCGCCGCGTTGGGCGCGGCAGGCAGGCGCCCTTCTTTTGTCACCTTTTCTTGGGCGAACAAGAAAAGGTGAGTATGAGTGACTTTCCTAACCTTTTTGTGAATCATTCAGGTTAGAGGATGGTCACGCTGGTAGGCGATGCATCTTCAGGACAAGAAGCATCCGCGGCATCCGAAAGGCCGCGTGAATCCGCACAACAAAACACTGTCTGAACCACGGATTACTGGGATTGACGGATGACGCTGATGAGTCTACATGCCGGGGGACCATAAAGCATGAAAATGGAGACAGAATCGTCTATTTTCAGACCAGAGGATGGATGTGAGACTGACGACGTCAAGTCGGAAAGCTTGCGATTCAGGCACCCTTTTTGCATATTATCGCATATTGGATGAAAGCTGATGTTCTCAGGAAGGTTTGATTGGGCACGCACTGACCGGGGGATTCCGTACCCAAGAAGGAGGCACCCAGTGGGAATGCCTTTATTTCGTCCAGGCGTGGCCTCTGAATTGACGGCCTACGTTCTGCAGGGTCTTGGAGGGAAAGCGGATCGGTATACCCTCCTGAAATTGCTATACCATATTGAGCGACGCGCTATCGAACGATATAACTGGCCAGTTGTCTTTGACCGTTTGTATAGTTTCCCGAATGGACCCGTATTGGAATCTGTCTACCAACTCCTCAAGGGAGAGAAAGAAGACAACGAATGGTCCGAGTATATTGAAAGTCACGAATCCTTCGCGGTCCTCAAGAAAGTTCCCCATATACGTTATTTGTCGAAAGCTCAATTGGATCTTGCAGATGAAATTATTGGAGAGAATAGGGGTAAAACGGGGCCACAACTAGGTATCGAAAGTCACGATTTGCCTGAATGGAAAAATCCCCAAGGAAGTAGCCTGCCGATCTCCTATTCGGAATTGTTCAGGGTTATTGGAAAAACGGATGCTGAGGTGAAAGAAATAACCGATAATCTACAGTCGGAGGCCGAGTTTGAAGAGCTGTTGAGTGGAAGATAACCATGTTGGCTTTCGCTTTAAGACCTCTGAAAACGCATCTGTCGAATGTGTGGTCGTTACCGGTCCGAGAGACGACTATGTAGGGGTTGCATTCGTAGGACCGCACGGTGTTCAATGTAACCGGGCACGTCTTGCTTCAGCAACAAGACTTCGTCATCGTGTAAATTCCCTGGGAGTACCAACGCTTGGTTTACTGTCATCGGATAAGGTTGACGATATTATAGATCAACTCCTGACAAGCCATGAAACACCACGACCCGTGTTGGACTTTCTATTATCCCTGCTGGGTGGATAGCTTAAATCAGGAGACCGGTCCGAATTGGCCACGATGCATAGCTTCCTTGCGAACCCGGTCGGGAAGTTTCTCAATCGGTTTCATATCTTCGAACCGAGTCAAGTATATCATTCCGTTTCCAATCGAGAAGTGAAACTGATCGGGGATCAAAACGTCTTCAAGATAGCCGGGTCCGATCTATCGGTTTCACCCCCGGCTGGAGTTCAGCCTGGATCTGTTTCACGTCGCTTCGGGTTGAATCCTCGCAGCTGAAGGTTCCGATCACTCTGCGGCCCCTCTGACCTGAAAGGAGATAATGCTGATGCGTGTCTTACTCGCCGCATCTCTGGTGTTGTCGCTCGGTGTCCATCCGGCGTTCGGGGGGGCGTGGACGCAGCAGGCGGGAGGCTACTACCTGAAGCTCCAGACAGGCTACCTGAACTCGACGGAGGATCTCGACGCGAACGGGGACCGGGGCCCGAAGGGACTCTTGGGAGGGTCCTTCAAGGACGTGAACTATTCGGCCTACGTCGAGTACGGGCTGATCGAAGGCACCACGGTGGTGGCCACGCTGCCCTACAAGCGGTTGGACGACGAGCACACCTTCGCCAGCGGGACTGCCCGCGAGAAGCGGTCCGGCTTCGGGGATCTCGAGCTCAGGCTCAGGCAGCGGATCAGGGAGGGTCCGGTCGTGCTCTCCGTTGCCGTCGGGGGCAAGATCCCGCTGTGGTATGAATACGACCCCGAAACCCGTGTCCCCCTCAGCAGCCGGAAGGTCGACTTCGACGGACGTTTCCTGGTGGGGCGGAGCCTTTACCCGCTGCTGCCCGGCTACGTGACGGGGGAGGCGGGCTTCCGGCTTCGTGGCGGAGATTTCAGCCACGAAGGGTTCTATGGCGTGGAGGGAGGGGTCTTCCTGGGGCCCCTGCTGGTGAAGGCCGCCCTGTCCGGCATTCTGACGACGGGCGATTGCGTTTCGAGCCAGGAAGTGAAACTGATCGGGGATCAGAACGTCTTAAAGATATCGCCGGGTCTGATCTATCGGTTCCACCCCCGGCTGGAGTTCAGCGTGGATCTGTTTCACATCGCTTCGGGATGCAATACGGCTGCGGGAAACACCCTTTTCTTCGCGGTGGCCTTGAAGCGCTGAGCAGCGCCGAAGGTTATATGTAAGGGAATACAAAGATAGACGAAATTGACAAGCCCTTCCAGGGTTTTTATATTGATCCTACCAACTGCGCAGCAGATCCCGCTATGTCGGGTCACCTGCTGAATACGCGTGAAAGAGCAAAGCAAGAGCTTCGAGGAGCAAAGACCGACAGGAGGCGTAGAGCATGCCAAAGCATAGAACCGCAGCTCGATCGAACTCCGAACGGGAGCGAGAACACGCCGAAATGCTCCATGCAGCACTGGCGCGTCCGGGCGTTCGAGAAGTTATGAAGGTTTATCAAGATTGGCTAAAGGTAGACCAGGGTCTAACTCCTTATCGGCTGGCCACGAAGGAACCGCAGCAGATCACGACCACCAACTCTGCGAATGCCCGTTAGCACCATCGTTGCGGAGCCCTTCGTTGCCCATCTGGAGTGAAATCCTCGAAGAACTTGCAACAGCTTCACAAGATCGTCCACCTGACTATGATGGCGTTCGACGAAAGTATCTGCTGGGTCTCTATGAGCATTCGCAACGGAACGTCATCCTATACGCTGCAGGATGGCTCCAGCGGGAAGCCCCGCCGCCGCTTGTTTCGATCAATGACGAAGACATTCAGGCATTCATGGAGGTTAGTCATGGTCTCCATGGCAACAAGCTCGATCTGATTCTGCATAGCCCGGGTGGTTCACCCGAGGCGGCCGAGGCAATTGTCTCCTATCTGAGGTCTCGTTTTTCTCACATCCGAGTCATCGTCCCACAACTCGCCATGTCCGCGGCGACCATGATTGCATGTGCTGCCGACGAAATCGTATTGGGTAAGCACTCTTTTCTCGGACCCACTGACCCACAAATTATGCTGGCAACTCCTCTGGGCGTGCGTTCAGTTCCCGCTCAGGCTGTCCTGGATCAGTTCGACCAAGCCAAGAAGGAGTGTTCGGACCCCGCCAAATTGTCGGCTTGGTTGCCGATGTTAAGCCAGTACGGCCCCGATCTGCTGGTCCAATGCGAAACCGCGCTGGAGATGTCCAAGATCCTGGTAAGGTCCTGGTTGGAATCGTACATGTTCAAGGACATGGCTGATCGCCAAACGAGGGCGGAATCCGTTTCGGCATGGCTCGCCGATCACAAGCGCTTCAAGAGCCACAGTCGGCACGTACCGCGCAAAGAACTCGAAGACCACCAGCTATCAATTCGCCGACTGGAAAAGGACGAGACTCTACAGGACCTGAGCCTGTCGGTTTTTCATGCTACAACCCACACTTTTTCAGGAACCCCTGCCGTGAAGATCGTCGAAAGCCATACTGGCCGGGCATTCATAAAGCAGCATGTCGCTCAACCCGTCCAAGCCGTGCAGGTCGGCAGACTCCCAGGTCAACCGGGAAGAAATGCTATCGAACACAATTAATGCGCAAGGAGCAATGTTTACCTTTGTATGTAGTTTCCTTTTGTAAGGAAGGAGCGGATATGCCGAGGCGAGGGTGGGAGATTCCCGAGAGAGAGGCCACGCCGGAGTCGGTCTTTCTCGACCGCAGAAAGTTCCTGAAGGCGGCTGGCGTCGTGAGTCTGGGCGCCATCGGACTGCCCGGATGCGGGCACGAACGGATGTTCGAATCGCTCGGCGGCGGCGGCGGCGTCCCCGGTGCCGGCGCGGTCACCCCCGAGGTGCCGCCGTCTCCAGGTCTCGACCCCAACCGAATACTCTATCCCGCCGAGCGGAACGCGAGCTTCAGCGAGCTGGACCGGCCGTTGACGGACGAGGGCGTGGCTGGAGGCTATAACAACTTCTACGAGTTCAGCCGCGGGAAACGGGATGTCGCGGAGAAGGCGAAAGCGTTCAAGACGGAGCCTTGGACCGTGACCGTGTCCGGTGAGGTCGAGAACCCGAAGGTTTACGATCTGGATCCGCTGATCCGAAGCATGCCGCTGGAGGAGCGGCTCTACCGCCACCGGTGCGTGGAGGCCTGGTCGATGGCGGTCCCGTGGACCGGTTTTCCGATGAAGCTGTTCATCGACGCGGTGGCGCCCCTGTCTTCGGCCACGTTCGTAAAGATGACGACGTTCCTCGATCCCGGGTCTGCTCCCGGACAGTTCAGCACGCCTCAGTGGCCGTGGCCCTACGTCGAGGGGCTCACGATGGAAGAGGCGACGAACGAGCTCACGATGCTGGTCACGGGGATCTACGGTCACGAGCTGCCCAAGCAGCACGGGGCGCCCATGCGACTCGTCATTCCGTGGAAGTACGGGTTCAAGAGCATCAAGTCGATCGTTCAGATCGAGTTCACCCGGGAGCGGCCGGAGACGTTCTGGAATACGCTCGTACCCCGCGAGTACGGGTTTACCGCGAACGTCAATCCGGACGTGCCTCATCCCCGATGGTCCCAGGCGACGGAGAGAATGATCGGAAGCGATGAGCGCGTGGCCACGTTGCCCTACAACGGCTACGGCGAGTACGTGGCGGACCTGTATGACTCGTCCGGGGGATGAGCCCGGCCGGGGGGCCCGCTTTCCGAGTTGACAGGACGGGCCTCGCGGCGGTTTGAGCCCGGACCGGCGTGCGACAGGAGGATCGGAAGAGGAGCAGGCGCCCCCGCCCGGAAAGGACGGCGTATGGGGGCACACAGCGATCGAGCTCCCTGTCTGACGGGACGGGGAGATCGATTCACGGACAGGCTGCCGCTGTCTCCTATTTGAGAAGGCGGCAGTTTTTCGATTCGGGAGGAGGCACGGATGAAGGCTTGCGACCTTGCGCCCATGGCAGTCGCGTATTTCTGTCTGATCGTTCCCTTGCAGGCATCCGAGTCCGTCACGATTCGGTTGACGTTTCCGGAAGGCAGAACGGCGATCTACAAGCATATCTACAAGTGCAAGTACGCCAGCGATCAGGCCGAGCATATCCTCCCCGAGCGGATCGCGCGTCCCGGACGCGTCGGGGTGGAATTGAACGGAATGTGGAAGAGCCGGGAACAGGTCCGGACGACCGTCGGCGCGCCCGATGCGGAGGCAACGCCGACGGGGGTGAGCATGCTCGCAAAGTTGGACGAGGCGACCAGCAGGGTCGTCTTCGGGGGCCAGATCCTGTCCAACGAGCAGTGGGAACCCTACGATCTGGCCGCGTTGGAGGGGCGAAAATTTTCCTGGCGGATCACCCCGGAGGGCGAGGTCCGTGACTTCAAGGCAGAGTTTCGTGAGTATGAGCTCCACCGTCAAGACTTGGTTACCGATCTTGGGCAGCTCTGGATGCCCGAATACCATCCCACGCTGCCCGAAGGTCCCGTGACCGTCGGGGACACGTGGAAGGGGACCCGCGTTTTTGAAAGCCGATTTCTTCAGGGATCGGTGAGGAGACGTCACAAGGCGCTCGTGAATACCGTGAGCAGTTACCGGCTCAAGAAGCTCGGCAGGAAAAAAGGCCGGATGACGGTCGAGATCGAAGAAAAAAGGGAGATCGACTACACCGGCTGGTTGTTTACGGCCTACGTTTCGGTCGTATTGAGAGGCGAGGGCACCGGCCTGGCGACGTGGGTCATCGATGTCGACCGGGGTCTCGTGCTCTCTCAGAAGACGAGGATGAAGCTCAGGAGACCCGAGGTTTTCATCCCGGGAAGAGAGACCAGCCTCGGCAAGGTGATTGCGGACTACAGGCTGGACTTCGAGCGCAAGCTGGACAAGCTGGTGGACTGAATTCCGGAGGCTTGTCTCCGCTTGACATCGATATCGACTCATGCTAAACTACGAAGCGCTTCGCGCCAAAAAGAAGCTGGATGACGCTCAGTTTCATCGCGGCATGAATCGGGGCTCGAGGGGGTGAGTCGAATCGATCTCGAGGATGCAGGCAGAAAGAGAAAGACGCCGGACGACTTCCTGCAAGACTATGTGGATATGCAGCACACCTTCAAGTCCCTCTCGATCATCGATCAGATTCTGACCTCCCTGGACGAGAAGGACCGCCATCGTCCCCTGCTCTACCAGCTGCGGCGTCAGCTCCACGAAGACCAGATGACCTTCGAAGAGGCGCGCAGGACGATCGTCGAAATGGAATCGGCGCTGGAGAAGATCACGTCCCCGGCGAACCGGGTCGGCACCCTGCTGGAGCCCCCCGGGAACGGCGTTGCCTACATCTCGGTCGGGGGCTCTGAATACTACGCAAACGTGGATTCCCGCATCGACGAGCAGGCGCTGAAAGTGGGCACGCGGGTGCTGGTGAATGAAGCCTTCGCCGTGGTCGGAGACCTGGGATATTCCTCGTCCGGACCCCTGGCGCGGGTCGCCGACGTCCTCGATGACGGAAGGGTCCGGGTCGGTCAGGACCACGGGCTTCAGGCCGCGATTCTGGAGCGATCGAGCGACCTCAGCGAGGTCGTCCTGAAACCGGGGGAGGAGGTACGCGCGGATCCCAACTTCCGGGTTGCGGTGGAGCGCGTTCCCGGCCGGGAAGTCAAGGATTACTACCTCGAAGACATTCAGGAGCTGCCGTGGGAAATGATCGGGGGCCAGGAGGCTGCGATTCAGGCCATCAAGGATACGATGGAGATGCCGGTGCTTCACCCGGACCTGTTCGGCAAGTTTCAGTACGACGCGCCCAAAGGCTTCCTCCTCTATGGGCCGCCGGGGTGCGGCAAGACCCTCATCGGCAAGGCAACCGCCTACAACCTTGTCCAGCAGGTGAGGGAGGAGGCCGGACTCGATCTGAAGGAATGCTTCATTCACGTCAAGGGCCCGGAAATTCTCAACATGTGGCTCGGAGAGTCGGAACGTCAGGTCAGGGAGATCTTCTCCCGCGCCCGGGGGAAGCGGAAAGAGGGGTATCTTCCGGTCGTATTCATAGACGAGGCCGAGTCGATTCTGGGCACGCGGAGCGCCATTCGGTCGCACAATATCTCCAATACCGTCGTGCCGATGTTTTGCGCGGAGATGGACGGCGTAGAGTCCCTCCAGGATGTGGTGATCATTCTGGCCTCCAATCGTCCCGATCTGATCGATCCGGCGCTCTTGAGGCCGGGGCGGATCGATCGAAAGATCAAGGTCGTTCGTCCGAACAGGGCCGGCGCGAAAGAGATCGTGGGGATCTACCTGACCCCCGATCTGCCGATTGACCGGGAAGCCGTGGAGAAGAGCGGAGACGTGAATGACGCGGTGGCCATGCTGATCGAAAAGACCGTGGACGAAATTTTCGCCAGAAGGGAGGACACCCGATTCCTCGAGGTCCTGCTGCGCAGCGGTCGCAGGGAGGTCCTGCACCGGGCGGAGCTCTGCAGCGGAGCCATCCTGGAGTCGATCGTGAAACGCGCCAAGGAGCTCACGATCCGAAGGTCGATTGCATCGGGCGTCGACGAGGGCATTTCACTCGATGATATGCTTCGAGCGACCGAGACCGAGTACAACGAGAATGAGATCTTTCCACCGAGTGACAACACCGAAGATTGGCTGAAGCTCCTGGACTACGATCCGGAGAATGTGGTGCGGGCGGTTCCCATCCGCCGCGCGGCCCGGGATGCCCGCAGGAAGGGCAGTGGGGTCATCTAGGGTCGAAATGGATCGTATCGTTGGCCTTGAGACGGAATTCGGGATCACCATAGACGGCGTTCCGAAAATCGACGTCGTCCGGGAGTCGATGGAGTTGATCCGGTGCCATCTGCGGGGCGCGTTTGTGCCGATTTGGGATTACCGGCTGGAGAACCCGCACAGAGACGTTCGCGGTTTCGAGGTCGAGGGGCTGCTGAACGACACGGACGAAACGGTCCGTCTGCAGAAGGATCGAAAGCGCAAGATACCGATACCGGAGCTGAAGAGCGACCTGGTCATTCACAACGGCGCCCGCTTTTACAACGATCACACCCACCCCGAATATGCAACGGGTGAGTGCCGAACGCTTTTCGACCTGGTGGCCCAGGATAAGGCCGGTGAGCGCATCGTGGAGTCGTGCGCGCGTCGACGGACGGAGATGCTGCCGCGCGGGGTGGTCAGGATCTACAAGAACAATACGGACTTCGACGGTCACAGCTACGGGTGCCACGAAAACTATCTCACGCATCGTTCGGTCCCTTTCGAGCGGATCGTGGGCGGGCTTTTGCCCTTCTTTGCGACCCGGCAGATCTTTGCCGGGGCCGGAAAGGTGGGCGTGGAGAGGGGCGACAAGGCAGCCGTCTACCAGCTTTCGCAGCGGGCGGAATTTTTCGATGTGATCGCCAGTGTAGACACGATGCATAAGCGTCCCATCGTGAACACCCGTGATGAACCTCACGCCGACCCGGAACGCTACCGGCGTTTGCACGTCATCGTGGGCGATGCGAACATGTCCGAGTACGTCACGGCGCTGAAGGTCGGAACGACGAGCCTCGTCGTTGATTTGATCGAGTGCGACGCCCTCCCGGATCTGGTCTTGAAGGATCCGGTCGCGGCAATCAAGGCGGTCTCCCGGGATCAGAGCCGAGAGTGGCCGGTCGAGTTGGACGGGGACCGGCGCTGGGTTCCTTCCGTTGAGATTCAAAGGGCCTACCTGAACCTGGCGGCAGAACGGATGGCGGGACGGGACGGGGAGACGGACTGGGTGTTGGCTCAATGGAAAGAGGTTTTGGAGGCGCTGGAGTCCGATCCCATGGACCTGGTCGGGAGGTGCGACTGGGTGACGAAGAAATGGCTCTTGGACTGCTTCTGTGAAACCGAGGGGCTTGCCTGGGATGATCCCGGAACGCTCGCCTGGATGCAGAGCCAGGATCTGGAATATCACAACGTGGATCGTGAGCGCGGTCTCTACTATGTCCTCGAATCGCAGGGGAACATGGTTCGCGTCGTCGATGATCAGGAAGTCTCATCGGCCCTGCGTTCACCGCCGGAGAATACGCGGGCCTACTTCCGCGGGGGCTGCCTGGAGAAGTTCGGGGATCGGGTCGAGTCGATCAACTGGGACCGCATTGTCTTTTCGCTGAACGGTAAACACCGAACCGTGGACCTCAAGGGTCTCGTCTCGTCCGAAAAGGTTCAGGAATGCAATCTCCTGCTGGATCGATCGGACAGCCTCGAGCAGTTGCTGGAAAATCTTGACGCATAGCCTGGAAACGGTTCAACTCGGTGTGGAGGAGGTTGTGTTATGGGCAAGTCTCCAATCGTCTCTTTCGAACGACGTGTCCGGCCTTTTGGGCCGAGGGAGCGCAAGGCAGGGGATGGGGGGGACGGAGATGACGGACCCTCCAGACCCCAGGTGGATCGTCCCGACACGCGGGATCTGCTCCGGCGCATGAGACGTGTCGATCCGAATCAGGCGAGGCGCTATCGTCAGCGAACGGGCGAATAGTCGATGGATCCGGGCAATGACTTCCTGGATCTTCTGAAGTCGCAGGGCTACCGGCTTCTCGGAGAAAATCTCACCAGCCCGGCCCCCGGTGTCGGGGCGTCTTCTCACTTCCAGCCCACGGAAGGAACGACCATCCTGGCGCTACGCTACCGGGATGGCATTCTTATTGCGGGCGACCGCCGCGCCACGGTGGGAAACGCGGTCATCTACGACCGCGCGGACAAGGTCATTCAGATTGATGACGTGTCCGCGCTGGCGATCTCCGGCTCCCCCGCCATCGCCTACGAGATCGCCCGGGTTCTGGAGCATTCCTTCCAATACCACCGTCGCCGCCAGCTGCGGGAGATGAGTCTGGAGGCCAAGCTGCGCAGGCTTTCGCTCCTGATCAGAGACAACCTGCCGATGGTCATTCAGGGCATCGGGTCGGTGATTCCGATCTTTGCCACCTACGACCTCAGCGACGATCGAGGAAAGATTTTCTTCTACGACGCGATGGGTGCGCAGTTCGAAACCACGGATTTCTCCACGACAGGGTCGGGGGCCCCGGCCATCCGAGGCGTGATGTATTATCTGAACCGGTGGGGGCAGCGGCCGTTCTCCGAGCTCGGGAGAGAGGAAGCTCTGGGATTGGCGCTGCGGCTGTTGTATACGGCCTCTGAATACGACGCGGCGACCGGCAGATACGAGCATACGGCGGATCTCTTTCCCTCGGTGAAAGCCATTACGAAGGAGGGGTTGCAGGAAGTTTCAGTGGACACGCTTCGGACGTATCACAGCCGGTACATCGAGGCTTCGGAAGGCGGCGCTTCTCCATGATGCTGGATGAACCGTATCGATGGGCCGAAGCGGTTTCGAACCGCCGTGACTATATCGAGGATCAGCTGCGCGGAGGGAGTCCCGTCGTTGGCGTCGGCTACAGGGATGGGGCGCTGTTACTGACGCTCGGGCCACGTCGGGGCAAGATCTTCGAGATCTACGATCAGATCGCGATGGCCGGGATCGGCCATCCCACGGACATAGAAAAGCTCCGACAGGCAGCCATCGACATGGCGTCGATCATCGGCTTCAACTACTCCGACGCGGACGTGGCCCTGCAGCAGATCGTGCACTTTGGCTTGGGTCCGACGGTGAAGGCCGCGTTTGACGAGATCATCGGGTCCCCGTTCATCGTTCGGATGCTTCTGGTGGAACTGGGCGGCGTCGGGGAAGACGCGCGTTTTTGCACGGTCGATTATGACGGGGTCTTCTATCCATCGGAGGGCGCTGCCGCGCTCGCCGGGATACCGGAGGCGGATCGGCTGATGCAGCGCCGGCTGTCTCGGGCGGGAGCCCGGCGGCGATCGCTGAAAAAGGCGGTGGACATCGCGCTGGAGACGTGGGCGATAGGACGTTGGGTGGCCACCGTGGATGAGATTCCGAAGGAAGCGTCGGACCTCGAAAAGGTCTCGGATGAGGCCGACCTGGACGTCGTTCTGCGCAAGGCGCTGGAGGAGCTGGAGGTGGAGGCGGCCGTCGTTCATCGGTCCGGTTCTCGGAAGCGCGGGTATCGCGTCCTCTCGGACAAGGAGATCCAAGCTTCGGTCAAGGCCTATCAGGCCTGACGCCGGGTCCGCTTCCTACACTCGGGAGGCCCTTTGGAGAATCGAATATTCGGATTGGAGACAGAGTTCGGATGCATGGGCCCGGAGCACGAAGGGTTCGTGAGCCCGGACGCGATCTCGGTGCGGGTTAAAGATCACATTTTTCACGCCGATCGCATCGGAATCGTGGACATCCACTACCGTGGCCGGGACGAACCGCCCGGCAACGGCGGATTCCTGTTCAACGCCGGTCGTGTCTACATCGACATGGGACACATCGAGTATGCCACGCCGGAGTGTACGGGCCTGTTCGATCTGGTCGCTTCCGACCGGGCGGGCGAGCGAACCCTGCAGCGGGCGCTGAAATCTCTCGGTCTGGAGAAAGAGGCGTCGTTTTACAAGAACAACATCGATCACTATACCGGTGCGACCTTCGGTTGCCACGAGAACTACCTGATCCGGCGAACGGTTCCATTTTCCACCGTCGTGATTCCGGCACTGCTGCCGTTCCTGGTCACGCGTCAGGTGTACAGCGGCGCCGGCCGGGTCGGGAGCTATGACGACAGCTTTTGCTATAACGGGAGAGAGGAGCGAGACGAAGTCCTCCGCGAGGATCCGGTCGCGTTTCAGATCTCGCAGCGGGCGGACCACATTGTGACCGAGATCTATCAGTGGATCCAGTTCTCGCGCGCCATCATCAACACGCGGGACGAGCCGCTCGCAGACCACAGCAAGTATCGGCGTCTCCACCTTCTCATGGGCGACTCCAACATGTCGGACTACGCCACCGCCCTCAAAGTCGGCACGACGGCGTTGGTCCTGAATCTCCTCGAACGGAAAATCTTCCCCGGGGATGTCGGGCTGGGGGATCCCGTATGGGCGCTGAAGGAGATCTCCAGAGACCCGACCTGCTCGTGGGTCCTGGAGCGAAAGAACGGTCGGACGATCTCTGCGATCGATATCCAGCGGCGCTACCTGGAACTCGCTGAAAAATATCTGAATGGGATGGACGAGGAGTCGGACTGGGTGCTGCGGGAGTGGGCCCGGACCCTGGACGACCTGGAACGGGATCCGATGTTGCTGGTCGGGCGTTTGGACTGGGTCGCCAAGAAATGGCTTCTGGATACGTTCGTGGAGGCGGAGGGTTTAAAGGCGAACGATCCGTGGCTGCAAAGTCTGGATCTGGAATATCACAACATCAATCCCAACCGGGGATTCTATTACGACCTCGAGCAGAGAGGACTCATCGAGCAGATTTTAACCCAGGAACAGATAGACAGAGCCAGCTTCGAGCCTCCCCAGGATACGCGCGCCAGGGCAAGATCTCTGGTGATCAAGGCGTTGGCGAAGAGCCGGGTGCGCTACATCGTGGACTGGGATTCCGTCTACCTCGAAAACGGGCGTCATTCGAGCTTTCGAGATCCGTTCCAGACCTACGACGAAAAAGTCGCGGCATTCATCGAAGAGATCTGCTCTGCGGTGCCGATGCCCGCCCGGACGATGAGACGGCGCCTGCCCTGACGGAACGGCAAAGCGGTCGGAAGATGGAGGGACCTGTTCAACAGGCCCCTTTTTCGCGTACTGGAGGCCCGTTAGCCTGAATCATTCATAAATTTGCTGAAAATCTTCATCATTTCATGTAGAACAATCAGTTATCCAATTTGAGCTAAGAAACTTTGTTTGGGTGCAATAACTGGAAAGCCCAGTACTTACGCAGATTGTGCAGATTTCACGAGTGATTCGGGCGGGATGTCATGGCGGCCGTGGCGTTTCGGCTCTCTAGCTGCTTCGGCGTTTCTCCTCCCCAGGGGTTAGGGGGGCCCTCTGTGGGACGGGGTCAGGTGCGGGTGCGGATGTGGGGGCGAATGGAAATTCGCGGCGTGGGGGCGGGTCCCGCAGTGGGCATCAGGCGGGGGGAGGAGTTCAGTCTCTTCGCGGCGCCAGTTGTTTCCAGTGAGGCTGAGTCGCCACGGCCCGAGCCCCCCCGGCGTTTGAGGGGCCTGCCTGCGCCGCGTTGGGCGCGGCAGGCAGGCGCGCAGGCAGGCGCCCTTCTTTTGTCACCTTTTCTTGGGCGGCAAGAAAAGGTGAGCATGCTTGATTAACCCAAATAATTCACAAATTCGCTGAAAATTTCCATAATTTTATGTGGAACAATCAGTTATCCAATTTGAGCTAAGAAACTTTGTTTGGGTGCAATAACTGGAAAGCCCAGTACTTACGCAGATTGTGCAGATTTCACGAGTGATTCGAGCCGGATGTCATCGGGGCCGTGGCGTTTCGGCTCTCTAGCTGCTTCGGCGTTTCTCCTCCCCAGGGGTCAGGGCCCTCTGTGGGACGGGGTCAGGTGCGGGTGCGGATGTGGGGGCGAATGGAAATTCGCGGCGTGGGGGCGGGTCCCGCAGTGGGCATAAGGCGGGGGGAGGAGTTCAGTCTCTTCTCGGCGCCAGTTGTCTCCAGTGAGGCTGAGTCGCCACGGCCCGAGCCTCCCCGGCGTTTGAGGGGAGCCCTTCTTTTGTCTACTTTTCTTGGGCGGCAAGAAAAGTAGAGCATGAGTGACTTTCCTAGCCTTTTTATAAATTATTGAGGTTAATTCATGAATTTTCACGGATCGCAGTTTCACGAAGCAAAAACAGCTTTTGAGTGAATAGAGAAAGTGAATCCCCATGTGTAATACATTCTGGATTTGTGTCGTTTGAAACAGACGAGACCTGCCCCCCTTCCTGAGAGGAAGGGGGAACTGTGATCGGTTAATGAACGGTTGGATTGGATGAAGACGTTTCGAATGAAAGAAAGTCCGGTCGAAACATCGTGATGGGTCGGCGAGTTGCAATTGGGAGGGTGACGAGATGGCGTTGTCCGAGCAATCACAGAATGCATAAAACGTTGTTTACGCAACACCTCGTTCGGATCCCCCTCTCCTCGCAGGAGAGGGGGCCGGGGGGAGAGGTCCTTTTTTTGTGAATTTTGCAGGTTAGCGAAAGCGTTCTTCCGTCCAGGGATCGCCGCGGTCGTGATACCCGTAAGACTCCCAGAATCCCGGACGGTCTGCGGCCATGAACTCGAGACCGTTCACCCACTTCGCGCTCTTCCACCCGTAGAGCTTCGGAACGATCAGACGGAGGGGCCAGCCGTGGTCGGGCGTGAGGGGCTCGCCGTTTCTGCTGTGGGCAAACAGGACGTCCTCTTCCAGCAGGTCGGGGAGCGGGATGTTGGTCGTATAGTTTCCATAGCTGTGAACCGTGACGAACCGGGCTTCCGAACAAAGCGCGATGCGTTTGACGACCTCGGCGACGTGCACGCCTTCCCAAACGTTGTCGAGCTGGCTCCACCGGGTGACGCAATGGAAATCGGCCTTGAGTCGCGTTTGGGGCAGAGACATGAACGCGTCGTAGTCCCACGCCACCTCCGATTCGACGCGTCCGAATACGCGAAATCTCCACCGTTCCAGGGCGACTTCGGGCGTTCGACCGTAGGTCAGAACGGGGAATTTGTCCGTAAGATACTGGCCGGGCGGGAGCCGGCCTTCCGGATGCAGGTCCGGAGAACGGCGCGGGTTGGCCCTGCGCAGCTTCTGAACGCGCGTTTTCGGGTCGGTCTTCATGGCAAGTGAGAAACGTGCATCGGATCAGGCCGCCGCCCCCGACACGACCTCCCGCGTGGACAGGATTTCCACACCCTGCTGACGCCATTTGGAGACGAGACCGTCTCCCCGCTTCGGGTTGATGGCCCGGGTGGCGTCTCGGACGAGGGCGACCTTCGCCGTTTTTCGCTCGAGAAACCCTTCGATCGCATAGGCGTTGCAGACGTCCAACGCGACGCCGTAAACCAGGATCCTGTCCGGGGAGATCGCGTTCAGTATCGGGTCGACGTTGGGGTTCGTGAACACGTCGAATTGCCGCTTGCGAAACAGGACCTCTCCAGCGTGCGCCCGAACGTTCGAGATCAGGCTTGTTGGATCGGCCGGTTCCGGATCGATCCACAGCGGGTCTTGAGGACGGGTCTCCCGGACCTTCTCCTGGCCGGGGGAGCCTTCGAGGCAGTGGGGCGGAAAGGTCTCCCGGAAGTCGGGGCGGTCAGAGATCTCCGGGTCGCTCGGGCGATGATGGTCAACCGAGCCGAAGACGCGAACCTCGTTCCTGCGTGCGTAACCCGTGAGCTGTTCCAGGTTTCGGAGGAGGGTCTCTGCGCCGTCTACGTAAAGCCTGCCATCCGGCATGATGAAGTCGTATTGCGTGTCTACGTCCCAAAAGAGATGGCCCGGCACGGGAACTCCTTTTTGCGCTCAGAGGTCGTTACGCTGAAGCCGGATAGAAAGCTATCCAATTCGACGGTCCAGGGCAACCCCGAGCCGGACCGCCATCTCATCCTAAAGGGAAAGCCTGTGTATGAAGATGGCGGCCGCGGCAGAGACATTCAGGGAGGCGATCCGACCCTTCGAAGGGATTTTGCAAACGGTGTCACATTTTTTTTGCGAGAGCGTACGCAGTCCCCGGTCTTCGCGTCCCAACAGCAGGAGCCAGGGACGATCGCGGTCGATCTCGGCCAGGTCCGTCTCGGCGTGTTCGGAGGTGCCAAGGATCCAGAGCCCCCGCGCTTTGGCCAGGTCGAGCGCGCGGCTCAGGTTGGTCTGGACGGAGAAGGGCACGTATTCGACGCCGCCCGAGGCCACGTCGTAGACCGTCGTGGACAGGGGGGCGGACCGGTGTCTCGTCAGAAGCATGCCCCTCACGGCGAAGAACGCGGAAGCCCTGAAGATGGCGCCCAGGTTCTGAGGATCCTGGACGCCATCCAAGGCCAACCAAAGTCCGGCTGCCGAGACGTTGGAAAAGAGCTGTTCCAGGGAGACCGGCCGGCGCGGTTTCACGGTCGCGCCGGCCGTGCCCGACCGTCCCGTCCTTTGAGCCCTCCTTTCCGATCTTTCCGTGACCCTGACTCCGGCCTTCAGGGCGGAGGACCTGATCTGGCCCCAAGGCTTCTGAACGGCCGAGGACGGGAGGTGGATTTCGAGGATGTCCTGAGGCCGGGTTTCCAGAACGGCCAGAACGCTGTGCGGATTTCTCAGAACCAGTGCCATACGGAGACCATCGCGAGCGACTGCAGGGCTTCTCCCGGAATCCGGTTCCATCGGGTCGGTTTTCGGTTGCCCTCATACGCAGGAATGAGCGGCTGAATCAGGGCGCGTGCACGGTCCGGCCAGGTGCCGGCCTGGTTGCGGGAGGCGATATCTGACCGGATGCCTTCCGGCAGGGAGGAGAAGGCCGGGTAGTACCAGAGCGTGATGACCGTCCTGCGCACCTCGGATGCGTTGCCGTGTGAGGCGTGGAGCAGCCTGGCATCTCCGACCACCAGGTCTCCCGCACGAACGGGGACGTCCACTTCGCCGGGCATCGGCTTGTAGCCGGGGTGGTCGGGGTCCGCCATGCGACGTGCGTCATCGGTGTGCGCCTCCGGTGCCGTGTCGTGGGCGGCGTGCCGCTTCAGATGGGACCCCGGGATCAGTTTCAGACATCCGTTTCGGGATTCCGTGTCGACCAGATAGTACATGAAGAACAGCTGCTGTGCCGGGGGCTCGTAACTCGACGGCTCATCCCACCCCCACCAGTCCTGGTGCCAGAACAGGGGCGGGCTTTTCGGCGGTTTGCTGATCACGTAGCCGGAGGCCCACTTTGGATCGTCGAAGCCGAGTTCGTCGAAGAGAATCAAGGCGCCCGGATAGGTGACCAGCTCGGCAAAGAAGGCGTCGTCGTAGACGCTGATGAGACTGCCCGTAGACCTTTGGGCCTTGAAATGCGCCTCCTCCTGCGCCTCCAGCAGCCGATTGCTCGCCTGCCTCGCGCGATTGAGCATTTGCGCGTCCAGGACGCTTTCGAACACGCAATACCCGTCTCGGTTCAACCGTTCGCGCTTCACGTTCGTGTCGCCTTCCCGGCTCCCTATCGTTGCGTCCACGCCGCGTCCTACTCCAGGGCATCCAGAACGGGCCGGGTTCCGGCGCCGTGTTGGTAGACGAGGCGCGCCCCCGTGTAGCCGCTGGCGGCCGCGAGCCCCGCAACGCCAAGGGCGAAGAGCAGATAGATCACCCTTGCGCCGCCCATGAATCGGTGTCTGTAGACCAGATGCGTGCGTATCAGGCAGAGGGCGACCGCGGTCCAGGCCACTGCCGTGCCCAGCCGCTCGTGGGTTTCGAGATCCTCGCCGATGTTCGGGATGTCGGCAGCGGTCTCTTCCGCCGCCTGTCCGCTCAGCGCGCCGCCGATCGCCCCGAGGCTACCGAGCAGCAACAGAACATAACCCATCTTGAGCGCCTGCTCCCGTCGGCCCAGTATGCCGACGGCATCACTGAAGGCGCTCAAGATGATCAACGTCAGGGGAAAGTGGACGATGAAGGGGTGAAGATTCAACGACGGCTCATCCTTCCTGATGCCGGGCGTACTGGACGAAAAGGGCCCGCACATTGACGACGGTGTTCTCCATCGGCGTCGTCTCTGCGACGCTCATCGACCGGGCATCTCAAAGCGACGGTATGGACCCATATGAGTAACTGGTTGAGCCACATACGGATGTAGCGCCAGGATGGTAACTTTGTTCAAATAAAATAGTGGGATGAGAAAGGGTTGTCAAGCAGGATGCCGAGAGAAGGTGTCCAGACCTAGGCGGGACCATTTTTTAGCTGACAGAACTGTTTTTTTTTCTTTTCTTGCCTCTGTCTTTTGGGTGTCCATCTGAATGGTCGTCGTCCAAGCCTCATTGCCGAGAGGGAGTTATGAAACGAAAACCCAGTCGAACCTTCGTCGTCGCTGTCTTGTTGGCCGTGCTCGTTGGCATCAACACGCTGGTTTTCTACTATACGGACTGGCTTTGGTTCTTGAGCCTCGACGCTCAGAGCGTTTTCTGGCGGATGATTCGGGCCAGACTTGCGTCCGGAATCACCTTCGGGATCCTGGCGCTGATCGTCGTGGGCGGCAATCTTTGGATCGCGGGCCGTTTTACACGGTTCGCGTTGCGCTTCGATGACAGCGAGGCCCCGGGGGGGGCGGTGCTGAAGTCCCGGGGGGGCTACCTGCTCGTAGGCGCCGTGGTCGTGCTTATGATGGCCAGCATAGGCGCCGGCCAATGGGCGCTGTGGCTGAGATTCTGGAACGCGGAGTCGTTCGGTGTCGCCGATCCGATCTTCGGCCGGGACGTGGGATTCTACGTTTTCTCACTTCCGTTCTATCAGTTCGTGTCGAAGTTTCTGCTCGGGGCGTTGATCGTGTCAGCGTTGGCGGTCGGCATGATTTACGTCACCGCGGGCGGGATCCGGTTTCAGGAGCGGCTCCAATTCATGCCCCGCCCTCTGGCCCACTTCTCCGCGCTCGCGGGTCTGTTTCTGCTCGACCTGGCGTGGATTTACCGATTGAAGGTCTACGGGCTGCTCTATTCGCGGGGGCGGGTCGCCTTTGGCGCGGGCTACACCGATGTAAACGTGCAGATCTGGGCCTACTGGTTGCTGGTGTTGGTGCTGATCGGTGCGGCCGCCGTCTTTTTCATGAACCTGAAATATCAGCGCGGCCGACTTCCGCTGATGGGCATCGGCCTGCTCGTCGGCGGCGTGTTCGTCGTCGGAGCGGTGCCGTCCACGCTCGTTCAAAAGCTGGTGGTCGAGCCGAGCGAGCTTGCGCGGGAGAAGCCTTACATCCAGCACAATATCCACGCGACGAGAACGGCCTTCGGGTTGGACCGGATCGAGGAGAAGCCGTTTGAGGCATCGGAGGATCTGGATTGGAAAGATATCCAGGCCAATCCGTTGACGATCCGGAATGCGCGAATCTGGGATGAGCGTCCGCTGATCCAGACCTACCAGCAGGTGCAGGAGATTCGGCCGTACTACGCATTTTCCGGTGTCGACGTCGATCGGTATACCGTGGATGGCGTCTACCGGCAGGTGATGCTCTCGGCACGGGAGTTGGCGACAGACCGGCTGCCGCCTCAAGCTCGCAACTTCGTGAACGAGCGGCTGAACTATACGCACGGCTACGGGATCGCCCTCAGCCCGGTCAACCACGTGACCCCGGAAGGTCTGCCCGACTTCATGATCAAGGATATTCCGCCGACATCGGTGCCGGGTCTGGAAGTGGAGCGGCCCGAGATCTACTACGGAGAGCGAACCTACCCTTACGTCGTCGTCAAGACGAGCAAGCCGGAGTTCGACTACCCGAAGGGGGATGAGAATCAGTATACGACCTACCAGGGGGACGGAGGCGTGTCGATGGGCGGGTTTTTCGATCGGCTGATGTTCACGATCCGGTTCAAGGACGTGAATTTGCTGCTGAGCAACTACATCACGCCCGAGAGTCGCATTATGTTCCGGCGCCGCGTCGCCGACGAGCGCGCCCGGACCATTGCGCCTTTCCTGTCCTACGACCCGGACCCCTACGTCGTGCTTTCCGAGGGAAAGATCTTCTGGATTATCGACGCATACACGACGACCCATATGTATCCCTATTCCACCCGGCAGGGCCGTGCGCGCTTCAACTACATCCGGAATTCGGTGAAGGTCGTCGTGGATGCCTACAACGGGTCGATCACCTACTATCAGATGGATCGGGAGGACCCGATCATCAAGGCCTATTCGAAGATCTTTCCGGGCCTTTTCAAACCCTTCGAGGCCATGCCGGAAGATTTGAAGTCTCACATTCGATATCCGATGGCGCTGTTCCGAAGCCAGGCGACGGTTTATCAGGCCTATCATATGCAGGACGTCCAGGTCTTCTACAATCAGGAAGATCTTTGGGAGATTCCAAACGAGATCTATAGAGATCAGGCACAGCCGATGGAGCCGTACTACGTTATCGTGCGCCTTCCGGAAGAGGAGCGGGAGGAATTCCTGCTGATGGTTCCGTTCACGCCCTCGAAGAAGGACAACATGATCGCGTGGCTTGCGGCCAGGTCTGACGGCGAAAACTACGGGGACCTGCTGGTCTACAAGCTGCCCAAGGACAAGCTGATTTACGGCCCGATGCAGCTGGAGGCGCGCGTGGACCAGCAGCCGGAAATTTCGAGTCAGCTCACCTTGTGGGGCCAGAGAGGCTCCGAGGTGATCCGCGGAAACCTCCTGGCGATTCCGATCGAAAGCTCGTTTCTCTACATAGAACCGGTCTATTTGCAGGCCCGACAGGAATCGGAAGAGCAGCCGTTTCGCGACGAAGGCGAGGGGATGCCCATGCGACGCCGGATGCCCCCCGGCGCGGGTGTGCGCAGTACCGCGATTCCGGAGCTGAAGCAGGTCATCGTCGCCTTCGGGGGTCAGGTGCTTATGCGACCTACTTTTGAAGAGGGCCTGCGCGATCTCTTTGGCGTGGAAGCCATCTCGGGTGTGACCGGAGTCTCCGCCGAAGCCGAGACCCACCGGCCCGGCGAAGCTTTAAAACAGACGGCCGGGGACCTGGCGGCTCAAGCGGAGGCGCAGTACAATCAGGTGAGAAGATCTATGCAGGAGTGGGACTGGAAGTCGGCGGGAGAAGTGATGAACGCCCTCGAGAGAACGATCATGGACCTTCGAGGGCAGCTGAAGGAAGCATCGCAGTAGCTTCAACTCGACCCCCCCCTCCCGCGATCGGAGGGGCTCCGGAGGAAAAATAGCGGGCGCCGCGATGATAGAGGCGCCCGCTATTCACAGCGGCTTCAGGCAGCACCCGCCGCTATTTGTAGGACTTCATCTTCCCGGATTTGAGCCTGTCCCAGTATTCGTTCAGCGCGGCTTTGATTTGCGGGCTCAGAATCACGCCGCCGAGGATGTTGGGAAAGGCCATGCCGAGAATCAGCATGTCGGAGAAGTCGAGCACATTCTGCAATGCCGTAACGGATCCGATGAAGACGAAACAGACGAAGATCGCGCGATAGATGAGGATGGAGCGTTCTCCAAACAGGTACTCCCAGGCCCGTTCTCCGTAGTAGGACCAGGAGATCATCGTGGAGTAGGCAAACATCATGACCGCAAGCGCAAGAACATAGCGCGATCCCGGGATGAACGACTCGAAGGCCGCGGCCGTCATCTTTGCTCCAACGATGAATTCACCGTGGCCCTGAAACTGGGGATCGGCGTGAACGCCCGTAATCATGCAGACGAGAGCGGTCATCAGGCAGATGACGATCGTGTCGATGAACGGGCCGATCATCGCCACGATGCCTTCGCGGGCTGGCTCGTCCGTGCGAGCGGCCGAATGCGCGAATGCGGCGGAGCCTAGCCCGGCTTCGTTGGAGAATGCGGCCCGTTTGACCCCCGTAACCAGAACGCCCACCATGCCGCCGTAGAGGGCCTGAGGTGAAAATGCCTCGCTGAAGATCGTTGCGATGAGCGCGGGGACGTCGCCGATCCTGGAGAGAATGATCAGGGCCGAGGTCAGCACATAAAGGACGCACATAAAGGGGACGATGCGAGCGGTGACCGAACCGATGCGCCGAATGCCTCCGACGATCACGATCGCCACGAACGCGGAGAAGAGAGCGCCTATGAGCCAGTTGTACGTCTTGAACCCGTCGTGGACGGTGCTGAGAATCTCCAGAGTCTGGTTCGCCTGAAACATGTTTCCACCACCGAACGACGCCCCGATGGTCAACAGTGCGAACAGGACGGCGAGCGTTCGTCCAAAGCGTCGAAGACCCTTTGCGCCGAGACCGTGCTCGAGGTAGTACATGGGTCCACCGGAGACGCGCCCATCCGGGTGAATCTGGCGATACATCACGGCCAAGGTACAGGAGGCGAGTTTGGAGGACATCCCGAAGAGCGCCGTGAACATCATCCAGAAGACCGCGCCCGGACCGCCGAGCCCCACTGCAATGGCCACGCCCGCGATGTTCCCGAGTCCGATCGTGGCCGACAGCGCGCTCGTGAGCGCCTGGAAATGGGAAATCTCACCCGGGTCGTCGGGGTTGTCATAGCGACCTCGAAGCACCTGGATCGAATGCCAAATGCCCCGGAGCGACAGCCACCTGAAGAAAAAACTGTAGTAAATGCCTCCGAAGACAAGCACCACGACAATCAAGGGAACGCCCGTACCGAAGTCTGCGAAGAGAATCTTGGCCATCAGATTCACCGTGTCCCCAAGCAGGTCGTTCAGTCTCTGGATCAGACCTTGGACGGAAAGCGTCAACGTGGAGGGCCGGGCAAAAAAGGAATCCGGCGTTTGGGCGAGCACCGGGCTCGCAAGAAGGAGGAAGGCGGCGCAAGCGGAGAAGGTGAGATAGACGCGGTGCAGGAGCGTATGCATGGCGGTTCCCCTGGTTTAGATGATTGGTTAGAGGCCCTCAGGCGTAAAGCATCGTCAAGCCGGCCAGAAAGATGACGGAAGTCAGTACGACCCTGAGCCGGGTCTCGGGAAGTTTCGACGTAAGCTGACTCCCGGCGTAAACGCCGGGCATCGATCCGAGAGACATCAAGATCGTTGCGGGAAAGTGGAGTTGACCCCCCACGCCGTAAATCAGCGACGAAACGAGCGTGAGCGCAAGACCTATCAGCGTGCAGCTTCCGACGCTCTGATTCGCGTGGAGGCCAAAGCAGACAAGCAGGACAGGGATGCCGAGGATACCGGCTCCGAGTGCCGTGCAGCCGACGATCGACCCGACGCCGACGCCGAGGAGCGCGCCGGCCAAAGACCTCGACAACGTTTCACACGGTGCGCCGGGACCTCTTCCGCCCCTGAGAAGCGTCCACAACAGCATCGCGGCCGAGACCAGCATGGCGCATCCGATGAACTGCCCCAGGTCCTGTTGAAACAGCAGCCTTGCCTCGACATCCTGAGTGCCCACGCGCGCGTTCACATACCACGCGCCGATCCCGGCGCCGGGGATCGCCCCAAGCAGGAAGTAGGCGGAGATCCTGTAGCGGATCGTTCCGAGCTTGAAGTGGCGGTAGGTGGAGAAGATCTTCGTCAGAAACGTGTAAAGGCTGGCCGTGCCGACGCAGACCGACGGATCCAGGCCGAACCCGAGGGCCAGGGCGGGTACGGCCAGGATGCCTCCACCAATCGCCGTCATCCCGATGCAGAAGCCGATGGCCGCTCCAACCGCGACCAGGAAAGCGACGTGAAACGGCGCCATCTCCGCGAGCGGCGTCCAGAGGTCGAAGGCTTGAAGAGGCGTCACCCGACGTCCTGGCGGTGGAGGTTGTCCATCGCAAAACCGGGTGTGCGGCGGCCCTTTATTGACCGCAGGATAAACGCCCTCATCTCTCTCAACTCAAAAGGAGCCGGTGATGTATCGGAAAAGGCTGGCCTGGATTGGATTCGTGGTCACGTTCGCCTCGCTGTGGACGCTGCCCACCCGGGCAGAAAAGCGCTCGACTGAAGATGCGAAGACCGATGCCGTCATCGTCTCGCTTCAGAAGCGGTTGAAAAAGGTCGAGACGTGCAGCTGCAAGGTGGTTACGGTCGTTCACCTCATGGGCCAGGAGTTTCGAATCTTCGGCACGGCATACTTCCGGTCTCCCGGAAAGATGCGAATCGACAAGGTGCTTCCCGGAGAGACGAAGCAGAGGGTCGTCTCGGACGGGGGCACGCTCTGGATCTACGATGCGCAGGAAAAGGTCGTTTCACGGATCAATCTCGCCAGGGTCTTTCAGGCAACGGGACTGGAGGCGGACGCCGACAATCCGGATCCGACCCGCCCTTTTCGAGGACTCGAATGGAATCAGATTCGCTACACGGGAACGGAAGTGATCGAAGGCGTGAGCTATCGCGTTTTCGAAGCAAAGTGCCAGACCACCCTGCTTCACGCGGCATTTTCGGACCCGCCACGGAAGGCGACCCTCCACATCCATCCCGATGATGGAATGATGCGTTCGATCCGCCTGATCAATCGGTCGGGCGAAACCGTCCTCTCCCAGCGGTTTGAGGAGGTGGCCGTCAATCCCGAGCTGGACGAAAGGCTGTTTGAATTCGTGGTCCCTTCGGGAACCCACATCATAGACACGACGAAAGAAGCCATTCAGATCTTGAAGACGGCTTCCGGAAATGGAGGCTCGTAGCGACAGGACGCAACAAGGCCGGCCTGCCAAACCGCCCGTCTCGCTGCCCTTAAGGCTCTCCATGCTGCCGCAGATATTTTTCAACGCTGATCCGGTGGTCGTCCTTTCCGTTCGTGGGGCAGCCTGACGCCAGGTAGTCCACGATGTCGTAAATCGTGACGATCGAACGCACCTTGATCCCGGTTGCCCGTTCCAGCTCACGTGATGCGCTCCCGCCGTCCGGCCGCTTCTCCTTCCGGTCCAGGGCGACCAGGAGCCCCAGAATCTCGGCATCGAAGCTGTCTCTCAGTCGTTGAATCGTCTCGATCTTCGTGGTGCCATCCGTGATCACGTCGTCTACGATGACGATCTTGTCCTCGCTTGCGGGGACTCTGCCCACAACCCAGCCGCCCTCTCCGTGCTGTTTGGGCTCCTTTCGATTGAAACTGTAGTGGGAATTGACGTCAAAGCTTCGCCTCAACGCGATTGCCGTGGAGACACAGATCGGTACGGCCTTATAGGCCGGTCCGAAGACGATCGTCACCTTCTCCCTCAACGTCTGGAATGCGGAGGCGTAGAAATAGCCCAGCCGGTCGACGGCTTCACCTGCGCTGAACTGACCGGCATCGAAGAAATAGGGTGAAACCCTGCCGCTCTTGAGACGAAACGCTCCGAATCGGAGGGCGCCGGTTCGGATGAGGAACGTAATGAATTCCCGCTGGTAGTCCTCCACCGGGGGACTCCTCAATTATTCTTGACGGTCGGGTATGGAGGGACGATCTTAAACGTTTTGGACAGATCCGCGGCTTGGGGGGAGAACAAATTTCCGACCAAGATAACAGGATGAAAGGACAATTTCAAGCCATTTTCCTGCAACGTATTCGCGGAATCCTGCCTGATCGGGTGTCCCTTTGGATCCGGTTTTCAGAATGAATCCCCCGTTGAAACCTGTCGTGTTGAAGACCGACCCCGCGAGCTGGGGTCGTGAGGTCGACCGTATCCGAGCGCTGCTCGGGGCCCCGAACAATCCGTCCCTGTTTCCTCCCCACTTCTTGAAGGCGAGCTTTCCGCGGATCGGCGGGCGGATCGTTCTGTTTGAGCGGAATCAGACCCCCGCCGCGGTCGGGTTTCTGTTTCCGCGCGCTTCCGGCGCCCGTTCCCGCCGGTTCACGCTCCGGTTCCACGGCGTGGCTCGGGACCTCGACGTGAGTGACGCGCAAGCGAGCCTCCGGGAGACCCGGGTGCTTGGAGATGACGAAGCGGTATTCCACGATCCAGGTGCGGAACAGCAGTATGCCGTGAGAACCGCAGACCCGGAGGCGGATCTCCACGTCGGCCCGCCTGACGCGGCCGATGCCGTCTGTCTTCGGAGGTTGCAGCAGGAGATCTGGCGCGGCGGGCAGGACGATCTGTATCCAACCGATATTCACTCGAAGGGGTTTGGTTCGAGTCTGTCTCTGGTCGCGAGGTTTCGGGGTGTTCCGGCAGGATTTCTGTTTGGATTCTACAAGTTCGATGGCCAACGACAGCCTGAAACCGGGGCGCAGCGTGCGGAAGGTCGCCTCGGGCTGGAATCCCAGTTGTTGGGCGTGCGTCCGGACTGCCGCGGATCCGGAATCGGGGTCCGGCTAAAGAAGGCGCAAGCCGAACGTGCCCGCAGCGTCGGAATCGAGGTCGTGACCTGGACCGTGGATCCGCTCCAGTTCGCGAATGCCCGGCTCAATTTCTCCCGGCTGGGGGCGATCGCATTCGACTTCCATCCTGACTACTACACATTCAGGAATCAGCTGAATCGGGTAACGGCCTCCAGGCTTGGAATCACGTGGCTCCTCGACACCGAGCGGGTGAACAGCGCGCTGTCGGGGCGCGCTCCGCCGGGCCTGTTCGACTTGAAGAAGAAGGAGATCCCCAGACTGGGTAGAGATTGGCAGAAGCAAGGGTTCGACCCGGGTGCCCGGAGGATCGCACTCGAGGTGCCGGAGGATTGGACGGCCGTGCAGAGGGAATCACCGAAGGAGGCGTGGGTCTGGCGGGCGTCGACCGACCGATTCTTTCTGAACCACTTGGGTCTGGGACCCGGACAGTATGTCTTGACCGACGCCGGGGAGATTGGGAACCGGAAGTTTCTGATCGCTACGAGAGCGGATTCCGAATGGATCGGGCGGCTGAGGACCTGAAATTGGATCACGGGAGAGCGCAGACGTGAGGATCGAACGGGTCGACTTGATGATTGTGAGGATGCCTCTTCTCCGACCTTTTGAGACGAGCTCGAGCCGGAGGCTTCACCTGGAGCATATTCTGGTAAAGATCTACGCTGACGGCCTCGTGGGTTGGGGCGAGTGTGCGGTCGCGCCGGATCCCTACTACTGCGAGGAAACGACGGAGACCTGCTGGCATATGCTCGAGACCTTTCTGGTGCCGCCTGTTCTGGGTCGAGAATGGAATCGTGTCGAGGACATCGTGGAGATGTTTGAAAAGGTAAAACAGAATCGCTTCGCCAAGGCGGGGCTCGAGATGGCTTCTTGGGATATTCTGGCTCAAGCAGCGGGACAGCCCCTCTACGCGCTGTTGGGCGGCAGTCGGAAGACGATCGAGTCGGGTGTCAGCCTGGGGATCGAGCAGGACGTGGAACGCCTATGCGGCCTGATCGACAGATTTCTGGAGGAGGGCTACCGCCGCATCAAGCTCAAGATCGCTCCTGGACGAGATGTGGAGGTCGTCCGTCGCGTGAGGGAACGCCACCCGGAAGTTCCCCTGATGGTGGATGCGAACTCCGCCTATCGCCTCTCCGACCTGCCGATCCTCAAGGCGCTCGATGACTTCAAACTGATGCTGATCGAGCAGCCGCTCGCGCACGACGACATCGTGGACCACGCCACGCTGCAGAGAGCGATCCGGACGCCTGTCTGCCTGGATGAGAGCATTCATTCGTCGGAGGATGCGCGAAAGGCGCTTGACCTGGAGAGCTGCCGCGTGATCAACGTCAAGGTCAGCAGGTTGGGTGGGCTTCTGGAAGCCAAACGGGTCCACGATCTTTGTCGCGGCCGGGGCGTGCCCGTCTGGTGTGGCGGAATGCACGAGTATGGCATCGGGCGCGCCGCGAACGTGGCCATCGCAAGCCTTCCCGGCTTCAGCATGCCGGGGGATGTGTCCGGATCAGACAAATATTACGCGGAAGATCTGGTCGATCCGCCGATTCGAGCCGTGAATGGCAGCATCGCCGTCCCGCAGGTCCCAGGGCTCGGTTATTCGACGGTGGAGGGTCGCGTTCGCCGGCACACACAGAGGATACTGTCATTGACTTGAGCGCCCGGGCGTCAGTGTGATGTATACCCGCTTAATCGAATATTTCACTGCGCAGCTGCCGGCCATGCTGGAAAGGCTGAAGGAGCTCGTGGAGCACGAGTCTCCGAGCACGGACAAGCGCGCCCTCGACGAAATGGCCGTACGCCTGAAGACGCACTTTCAAGCCACGGGCGCGAAGACGTCGATCGTTTCCAACCCGGCCCGGGGTGACCACCTGACGGTCCTGGACGACAGCCACGGTGGGTCTCCGGACGCCCGTCCGGCGCTGGTCCTCTGCCATTCCGATACCGTTTGGCCCGTTGGAACGCTCGAGCGACGTCCCTTTCGCGTCGAGGAGAACAGGGCCTTCGGACCGGGGGTCTTTGATATGAAGACCAGTCTTGTCATGGTCGAGTTTGCCCTGCGCGCGGTCCGAGACCTCAGGCTGAAGCTGCCGAGACCGGTGGTGCTGCTCGTCTCCTCGGATGAGGAGCTGGGCAGTCCGACCTCCCGCAGTCTCGTCGAGGCGCACGCACGAGAGGCCGAATACGCGCTCGTCCTGGAGTCCCCCCTGCCGGGAGGCGCCCTGAAGACGTCGCGCAAGGGCGTGGGATCTTTCGTGCTCGAAATCGAGGGCCGGGCAGCCCACGCAGGCATAGATCCGGAAAGGGGCCGCAGCGCGATCATAGAGTTGGCCCGGCAGATTCTTCGTCTGAGCGGTCTTGCGAATGCGTCTCTCGGAAGCACGGTGAACGTCGGCGTCGTGGGAGGAGGATCGCGCCCGAACGTCATCGCGGACCGCGCGCGGGCGGAGATAGACGTTCGCGTATCGGACAGCTCCGAGGTAAAACGGATCGAGGACGCGATCTTGGATTCAAGGCCGTTCACCTCAGGAACTCGGGTGCGTGCAAAGGGAGGTTTCAAGCGTCCTCCGATGCCGCGAAGTTCGGGCATCGGCGCACTCTTCGGTCGTGCGAAAAGGATCGGAGGCAAACTCGGATTGGCGCTTGAGGAAGGTGCCACGGGGGGTGGAAGCGACGGAAATTTCTGTGCCTTTCTGGGCGTACCCACCTTGGACGGGCTGGGCGCACCGGGCGACGGGGCTCACGCCGAGCAGGAGCAGGTTTACGTGGATGCGCTTCCAGGCCGAGCTGCTTTGCTGTTGGCGCTTCTGCTTGAACTTTGAGGTTCCATGCGCTTGTGCGGCGGGCTCGGAACCAGGGTGACGTCATCACGCGAGAGGACTGCTTTATGTCGAGACTTGACGGAAGGGTGGCTCTGGTCACCGGTGCGAGCCGAGGCATCGGGAAGGGGATTGCCTTCGGACTGGCTGGCGAAGGCGCAAGGGTCGTGCTGGCGGCTCGCGATTCAGGAATGCTGGACGCGAATGCCGAGACGATTCGGTTGAAGGGGGGCGAAGCGCTGGCCGTACCGACCGACGTCTCAGACGAGATTCAGGTGAAGGCGCTTTTCGACCAGGCGATGGCCGCCTTCGGGAGGCTGGACGTTCTGGTGAACAACGCGGGGGCGTTCGACTGGGGGCACGTCGATGAACTCTCCGCGGAGGCGTGGGATCACGTGATGGCCGTGAACCTCAGGGGGCCGTTCCTCTGCTCGCGTGAAGCGGTCCGGATCATGAAGGGCCAAGGCGGCGGCCGCATCCTGAATATCGGAAGCATATCGGCCCAGAGGGTCAGGCCTGGCTCGGCCGCTTACAGCACGACCAAGTTTGGCCTGGTTGGGCTGACACAGGTCACGGCGCTCGAAGGGAGGTCGCACGGGATCGCGTGCAGCTGTCTTCACCCGGGCAACACCTTCGTAGAGCGGCGAAAGGACAGCCCGACGCCAATCAATCAGGAACCGATGATGTCTGTGGAAGCGCTGGCGGAGGTCGCCGTCCACATGACGACCCTGCCCCCTCACATCAACATGCTGGAGGCGATCGTGCTGCCCTTGGAGCAGGAGTACCTGGGACGGGGATGAAACGGATCGTGGATCGATGCCTAGGCGGACGATGCGCCCCTTGCCGACAGCACCTCTTTCCTCAGTTCCGAGAGCCAGGCCTCTCGCTTGTCATACAGCCTTCGTAACGGGCGGCCTTCGTGGCGGTCCAGGGCGAACGCCGTGAGGATGGGCAGGGCAATCGATGCATCACAGTAACAGACTACCGTGTCGGCGAGACCGGATGGATCGACTTTACCCCAGGTGACGGCTTCCCCGGGCGTCGCACCCGAAAGGCCCCCCGTGTCTGGACGGGCGTCGGTGACCTGGATGTAGTAGTCGTGACCGCGTCCGTCGAGTCCCAACACCTCCTGAATGTGGGGCGCGGTCTGCAGCAGGAAATTCTTCGAGGAACCCCCGCCGATGATGACGACTGCGCTCTTCCCTTCCGCCGATTTGGCATTGTAGACGATCGCGGCTGTTTCGTTCACATCGATGCTGGGGTCAAGTCGCAGGCGGTTCCCCGTCAGCGATTCTGCGGCGACGGCCATCCCGGTGGAACTGTCGCCGGGACTCGCCGTATAGATCGGAACCCCGGCCACGTACGCGCTCGCCAGAAGGCTTTTCGCCCCTGATCCCACGGCGGTGGATCGCCTGCTCAGATATTTTCCAACGTGGTAGTGAAACTCGGCCGTTCCCATCGTTTGCTGGAATTCCGGAGCCCGGATCACCTTTCGGAAGAAGGCATCGGTGTCGAGAAGGACGTGCTCGTCGAAGAGGATGTCGTAGATCCGGACGACGCCCTCCTTCTTGAGTCGAGCGTCGTCCTGCATCGGGCTGCCGCGCCGCATCGCCAAACCCAAGCCAAAGTGGGCGTCGTGGTAGAGATTGGCCCCGGTGCTCACGATCCAATCGACCATCCCGTTCTCGACGAGGGGGATGAGGCAGCTCATGCCCAGACCGGCCGGGGTGAGGGCGCCCGTCAGGCTCAAACCGATCGTGACGTCCTCCCGAAGGACGCGTTCCGTGAAAAGGCGAGCGGCTTCCCTGAGACGTCCGCCGTTGTAGGCGAGGAAGGTCTCGTCCACGAGGTCGGATGCCCTCATTCCACGTCTGATCTTTCCGGGAGCAATTTCAGACATGCGTCGTCTTTCACGCGGTGACGCAATCACGGGAGGAGGACGGCGCCCGCGATGACCGTCTTCCATCGCCTGTTTCGGTCTCCGACCGCGCTTTGGGTGATGTTGTGGGTCTTTACGATGAGCCCGCTGATTTTCCAGATCTCCTGCTTTTCATTCCCATTGCCGTCCGGATCAAAATCCAGTCCCAGGCTGGTCGCGAGCATTTCCGCGGCCATGTCCTCCGCATACGCTCCCGCTTGCCGATCCGTCTCTCCGAAGCTGTGATGCTCAGACAGGTAGCCGTGGTGCCTCCTCTCCCTCGGAATCGCCACGCCAACCGAGGCGGCGACCAGCCTGTTCGGCTCGTTCGTCGCGTTCTCGCTGAGCACACAGAAGACGATCTGACCCGCGGACAGCGCTTTCAGACCGGTCGTCCTGCTGATCAGCCGACACCGCGGGGGGAAGATACTTGACACGCGTACGAGATTGAAAGGGGCCAGACCGGCCTTCCTGAGCGCCAGCTCAAAGCTGTTCAGTTTTGCGTGGTGAATGCCCACCCCTCGAACCAGGAACATCTGCTTCGGGACGAACATCGTGTTCCTCTTCAAGCCCCAACTGTTCGGGTCGCGTTCGGGATTTTACAGGCTACTTCTGGCGCCAGATTTCCCATACGAGATGTGAAAGTTCAGGCACGATCAGTTTTTCCATCGCGAGACGCACCGCTCCGGACGAGCCGGGCAGGCAGAAGACCATCAGATCTCTGTAAACGCCCGCGACCGCCCTGGAGAGCATGGCCCCGGAGCCGATCTCTTCCCAGCTCAGAAACCGAAACAGCTCCCCGAACCCGTCGAGTCTCTTTTCCAAGAGACCCACGACGGCTTCATAGGTCGTGTCGCGCGCCGCAATGCCGGTGCCGCCGTTGGTCAGAACGGCCTGACAGGTGCCTCCGTCCGCGACGCTGGCCAGGGCCCGTCGGATCAGGTCAGGGTCGTCGGCCACGATCTGATAAGATCCAACCCGATGCCCCGACGCCTCCAGATGTTCTCTTACTATTTTTCCGCTCTTGTCATCCGCCTCCGTACGTGTGTCGCTCACGGTGATCACCGCACAGGTCACCGGAGCCTGCGCCTGCTTTTTGTGGTCTTCGTAGGGCATGGGTTCTCCTTGTCTGCTCCGTCGCACGGCGGTCGGGGCCAGGTTGCCGCGGGCGTCGGCACCGTCTGCATCGAGTGAAGTGGATGTCTCGTAAGGCCCATCATACGGGTTCGTTTCGTCGTGTGCAAGGCCGAAGTTGCCGTGGGTATACGAAACATCAGAGTCTGCGGCGCCCGACTTTCGCAAGGGGCAGACGGTCTCCGGATCGGAGCGCCGGAGAGAATTCCCGGGCTTTTTTCCGCTTCCTTTTCGTTTGGACGGAACGCAACTTCATCCTTAATATGTAGAATAATCAGTGATCCGATTTGAGCTGAAAAACTTTGTTTGGGTGCAATACTGGAAAGCCCGGATTTACGCAGATTGTTCAGATTTCACGAGTGATTCGGGCCAGATGTCATCGCGGCCGTGGCGTTTCGGCTCTCTGGCTGCTTCGGCGTTTCTCCTCCCCAGGGGTCCGGGCCCTCTGTGGGACGGGGTCAGGTGCGGGGGCGGATGTGGGGGCGAATGGAAATTCGCGGTGTGGGGGCGGGTCCCGCAGTGGGCATCAGGCGGGGGGAGGCGTTCATTCCTTTCGCGGCGCCGGTCCTTTCCAGTGAGGTTGAGTCGCCACGGCCCGAGCCTCCCCGGCGTTTGAGGGGCCTGCCTGCGCCGCGTTGGGCGCGGCAGGCAGGCGCCCTTCTTTTGGTGCGCCAGGCATGGCGCGAAGTGCCGGCATAAGGTGTCGGTGCTTGGAACCGGCAAGGGAAACCGAGCCGGGAAGTGACTTGGAGGGTGAGAGTCCCTCCAGAGGCCGTGGTGACCGGAACTCTTAGCTGAACAGCAAGGGCGTCATCGCGAGGTGGGGTCTGAAGGAAGCTGAAGGCAAAGTCCCGGCCCGAGGAACACGAACCGCATAGGAGGCAGTCATTCGTGGGCGAGGAGGCCAAAGGATCTGAAGCCCGATAGTCACTCGGAACGGATGGAAGTAGATGCGGCGGGTAGGTGGGACGAAAGTCACGCGTCTTACCCTGGGAGATCTGCTGTCATCAGCGACGGCAGAAGTCAGCCGAGGCCATAGTAGCCGGCCGGGAAGGGTCGGTGAAGGGCCGAACAAGACAAGCTGAATCGGCACGGAGTGCTCGATGACCGAAGCAGGTGCAGACAAGAAGGCTGAGAGGCCGAACCGGAACCGGGGAGGCAGCGGCCTGCCTGCAGCAGGCAGGCGGAACCGCGAGGGACCCGGGATCTGGGCATCAAACGGACACGGCGCGCGACGGGAGAGCCGATTGGCAGGCAGCCAACGCCTGGATGGCTTGTCTTGAACCGCCGTATACGGAACCGTACGTACGGTGGTGTGGGAGGGAAGGGACCGAAAGGTCCCTCCCTACCCGATTCACCTTTTCTTGGGCGAACAAGAAAAGGTGAGTACAAGTGACTTTCCTAACTATATCGTTGACACCCTACCCCCAGGCGCGCACTCGACACGATACGGGGCCAAGTCCGAAGAGAGAGGTGCAGGGGTTGCGCCAAGTGCAAAGACCCCGCGTCCCCGAGTGCCCAATCAGCGAGATGCTCAGCTCATCATAACCCAATCGTCTCGCGGGTGTATCGAAGGGCGCGGGAACGCCCAGTATTTACGCAGATTTTTCAGATTTCACGAGTGACTTTCCTAACCTTTTTTATGAATTAATCAGGCTAATTTTGATCGACCCGGATGGCCGGGTTCCGTGATCAGGAGGGACCGCCCCGGAACCTGCATTCAGACCCCGTCTCGGAGGGTGTGGCATGGGCGTTACAGGTCCAAGACGACTCGGAGTATTCGAAGTCTGGCTGGTCGATTCGGGACGCTTCAGACTGGACGGCGGGGCGATGTTCGGCGTCGTGCCCAGGGCGCTCTGGGAGAAGCGGATCGAGCCGGACCACCGGAACCGCGTCTGGCTGAGCCTGAACTGTCTGCTCGTGCGAACACCGGACGAGACCGTTTTGATTGAGGCGGGAATCGGAGACAAGCTTCCACGAAAGAAGCAGGAGATCTACAGCGTCGAACCGGGCAGCGGACTCCTCGGTTCGCTTTCCGAGGCCGGTGTCGCTCCGGAGGACGTAGACCACGTTGTGCTGACCCACCTCCATATGGATCACGCGGGGGGCGCGACAGTCGCGAAGGGGGGGGCGTACGTACCGACGTTCCCCCGGGCGCGTTACGTCGTTCAGGAGAAGGAGTGGAACGACGCGGTGAATGCGGACGGCCAGACGGCAGGGGGGTATTTCGCCGAAGAAGACCTGCTGCCGCTTGAACGGGCGGGCGTCCTGGAGCTGGTGGAGGGGGAACACGACGTCTGCGGCGGCATTCGTGTCTTCCCGACACCCGGACACACCCGGGCGCACCAGTCGGTGCGGGTCACGTCGGACGGCGAAACCGTTTGTTTCATCGGGGATCTGGTTCCGATGAGGCATCATATGCGTCCGATTTACATCATGGCCTTCGATCTCTACCCGAAGGAGACCTATCGCGTCAAACAGGAGGTGTTGGCGCAGGCCTCGAGGGAGGGCTGGTGGGTCGTCTTTCCGCACGAATCAGACATTCCCTGGGGGCGTGTCGGGGTGGACGCAGACGGAAATTTCTCGATCGGGAGCGTGACGTGATCCTTGGGGGCGTGGCAGAGATGGCACGCCCGATTGGCCGGGGAAAGGTGCGACGTGGAAGGGCATCTGTGATGCGTGGGGTCTGGAGCCTCTGAGAATTCGACAGCGTATTCAACCATGTCGAGACGCGTTCTTTTGAGCGCCGTCTCGCTGGGTATGTCAGGCCTGAGGAGGGTGAACGATGGAATACAGGACCTTGGGGAAGACCTTGATGAAGGTCAGCCGGATCGGTTACGGGAGCGCCAGGATCGGCTCGAAACAGGTTGCCCCTGATCAGGTCGAGGCCGCTCTCAACACCGCTCTGGATCTCGGCATCAATTTCGTGGACACGGCGGCCTGTTATCACGATAGCGAGGCACTCATCGGAACGCTCATCGGCCGGAGGCGAGCTGAATTCATCCTGGCCTCCAAGTGCGGCCACGTGACCGGAGGGGCGAGCGGAGAAGCCTGGTCCGGATCGACGATCTCTCAGAGTGTCGACCGGTCCCTCAGGCGCCTCAAAACGGACTACCTCGATCTGCTTCAGCTCCACAGCTGCTCGAAAGCGGTGCTTCTGAAGGGAGAGGCCGTGGAGGCGATTCTGAGGCTGAAGGCGGAGGGAAAGACACGCCACGTCGGCTACAGCGGCGACGGGGAGGATGCGATCGAGGCCATACGCACGGGGGTTTTCGAGACGCTACAGACGTCGTTTAACCTCGTGGATTTGAGCGCGAAGGAGGAGGTGCTACCCGCGGCGAGAGAAGCCGGGCTGGGTGTGATCGCGAAGCGCCCCATCGCCAACGGTGCCTTCGGCAGGTCTTCCTCGCCCTACAAGTACGCCGACCTCTATTGGGAACGAGCGAAGCAGCTGAACCCGCCGGAAGCCGCCCCGGAGGACCCGCTGGAGCTGTCGCTTCGATTCACGCTCTCCCAGGAGGCGATCGATACCGCTATCGTAGGGACGACGAACGCGGAACACGTGCGTGGCAACCTCGGCTTGGCTGAAAAGGGCCGGCTGCCCGTTTCGGTCGTGGAGTCGTTCTACGAGCAATTCGACAGGCTGGGAACGAATTGGAAGCCGCAAATCTAGCCTGAATAATTCATAAATTTGCTGAAAAACTTCATAATTTTATGTGGAACAATCAGTTGTCCAATTTGAGCTAAACTTTGTTTTGGTGCAATAACTGAAAAGCCCAGGATGCACGCAGATTGTTCAGATTTCACGAGTGATTCGGGCCAGATGCCATCGGGGCCGTGGCGTTCCGGCTCTCTAGCTGCTTCGGCGTTTCTCCTCCCCAGGGGTCAGGGCCCTCTGTGGGACGGGGTCGGGTGCGGGTGCGGATGTGGGGGCGAATGGAAATTCGCGGTGTGGGGGCGGGTCCCGCAGTGGGCATAAGGCGGGGGGAGGAGTTCAGTCTCTTCTCGGCGCCAATCGTTTCCAGTGAGGCTGAGTCGCCACGGCCCGAGCCTCCCCGGCGTTTGAGGGGAGCCCTTCTTTTGTCACCTTTTCTTGGGCGGCAAGAAAAGTAGAGCATGAGTGACTTTCCTAGCCTTTTTTATGAATTAATCAGCCTAGCTGGGGAAGCAGCATATTTCGGGTTACGTACCCTCTCTGATCGCGGAAGAGACGGCGCTTCCGACGCTTTCGGTCGAGGCACGTCCTCCCAGGTCGGCCGTATGATTCGCCGGATCCTCGAGCACGCGCGCGACCGCAGCGTCGACGGCCCGGGCCGCGGCCTCGGCTTCCGGGTCGCCGTGACGCGCTCCCAGCCAGGTGAGCATCATGCCGGCCGAGAGGATCTGGGCGATCGGGTTGGCCTTGCCCTGACCGGCGATGTCCGGCCCTGTGCCGTGTGAGGGCTGAAAGAGGCCGTGGCGGTCTCCGACATCGGCCGAAGGGGCCATCCCCATCCCGCCGACCGTCCCTGCCGCGAGGTCGGAGATGATGTCTCCGAACATGTTCTCCGCCACCACGACGTCGTAAAAGCTTGGCCTCTTGACCTGGTAGACGGTAAAGGCGTCCACATAGGCGTGGTCGCGTTCCGCGTCCGGGAACGCTTCGGCGACGCGGTCGTAGACGTCTCGGAAGAAGGCCATGCTCTTGAGGACGTTGGCTTTGTCGACGCAGGTGACACGACGTTTTCCATCCTCGGGGGCACCCCGCCGCTGGCGGGCGATTTCGAACGCATACCTGACGATCCGTTCGGTGCCCGCCCGGGTGATGACCAGGTTGTCCACGGCGACGTCGTCGGCCACGCTGACGCCGGCGCCCCGGGAGGCGTAGAGGCCTTCGGTGTTCTCGCGCACGATGACGTAGTCGATGGGGGGGTTCTCGGCCAGGAGGGGTGGGACGCCGGGAAACCTCCTGATCGGACGGATCCCTGCGTAGAGGTCCAACACGAAACGCAGGGTGATTTGAGGCGTGATCTCCGTCCCGTCGGCGAGGCGGATGTCGGGATCCCCGGCAGAACCGAAGAGGATCGCGTCCGAATCCCTGCAGGCCTTGAGCGTCTCCTCCGGGAGGTCGGCTCCGGTCTCCCGGTAACAGTTCGCGCCGACCCGGTATTCTGTCAGGCGCAAACCCAGGTCCGGGAATGGCGACCTGAGCGCGTCGAGGACTTTGAGGGCTTCGGCCACGACTTCCGGCCCAATGCCGTCACCCGGCAGGACAGCGATGTCGTAGATTGCCATCAGGGCGCCTCATCGAATGGCGGCAGCTTCAGGCGGTCGTCCATCGTTCGCGTCTCCGAGGGTTAGAATTCCGGAGGGGAGTACAGGTTCAGCGTCTCCAGGGGTCGATCTCCCGTATTCACGATCTCGTGGGCTTCTCCGGCCTCTATGAGGAGCAGCGTTCCCGGTCTGAGATCGGCGTGGGCGTCGCTCACGACGGCCCGCCCCTGGCCCGAGATCACGTAGAGCCACTGATCGCTTTCAACGTGCTTGTTGTGCGGGCCTCCCGTCGCCTCCCCGGCCTCGAGGACCATGGTCGCTGCCTGCGCGCGGTCTGTGCGGGCCAGAATCCGAAAGCCGCGCTCCGGTTCGATTCGAAGCCGTCTCACGACGCCTTCCTCCATCGGGGATCCGGACCCCCCGGATCCTCGAACTCAACCCCCCGATTTTCCGGTTGCCTCCGCTTCACGCACCTCGTATTTCCGGATCAATTCGGCGTAACTCGCCCGGGTCTCCGGAGCCGGGCGGACGATCGATCCGGAAACGGGCACCGCGAACTCCGATACGACCTCGTCCCACGGCATTTCTCTCCCCGATTGCAGGAGGTAGCCGTGCGCTGCCCGGAGTGCGGCACCCAAAGCTGCGCTGTTGGTCGTTTCAAACCGGTGTACGGGGCATCCTTGCACATCGGCCATGACTTGCAGAAGGGCGCGATTTGTCGAGGCGCCGCCCGTCGCATAGATCTCCTCAGGGCGCACCCCCATCCACTGGGCGTGGATGCGCATGGAGATCATCTGCGCCTCAACGACCGCCCTGCAGTTGCCCGGTATGTCGTCTTCCTCAAGCCCAAATCTTCTCACCCCCGGCTCCAGGACGTTCGGGACGATCTCGGGCTCGAAATAGGGCAGCATGACTTTGCCCTCATTTCCGGGAGGTGCGGATGAGAGTGCCCTGGAAAATCCGTCCCAGTCCAGCCCGAAGCCATCTTTGATCTTTTCCCGGGCGAGGGAGCCGTTCTTGAAACAGATGAGCGTCATGTAGTCTCCCGTGGGGGAGACGAAGACGTGTCCCTCGCCCCTCGGGTCGGTTCGGCAGTCCTTCATGGTGCCGAAATAGGTATCGCTCGTTCCTAGACTGATGGCGACCATGCCTTCCCGAATCAGGCCCAGGCCAATCACGCTGTTTGGATTGTCGCCCGACCAGACCCACGTCTTCGCGTTCTCGTTCAACCCGTATCGTTCAGCGAAATAGCGGCTCACGGGGCCGATGCACGCCCAGGGCTCGGCCAACGGGGGCAGCCGCCGGTCCAGGTCGGGCGCGGTTGCCCGCAGCGCCTCGGGATGCCACTCCCGCGCACGAATGTCCATCAGGTTCATGCCCGAGCCATCGCCGTGATCGATGGGCGCGATCCTTCCCGCCAGAAGGGACGCCATAAACGAGCTGACGAGCCAGATGTGGTCCGTGTCCTCGTAGGCGTGCGGATCGGTCTTGAAAAATCTCCTGATCTGAGGTCCGGTAAACCGCTCGAAGGTCGTCGATCCCGTGGCTTCCGTCGTGGCCTCGAGTCCACCGAGCGCCTCACATATCTCGCGGCATTCCTCCGTCGTGGACGAGTCCATCCAGATCGGCGAAGTCTGACGGGAAAGGATCTCCTCCAAGTTCTCCGTCAAGGGCATCGACGGATCGAGACCTTTCAGAACCTTTTCCGCCTTGCCGTTCAAGTAGACGGAACCGTGCTGCTGACCCGATCCGGATATGGCCAAAATTTGGCTTAGCATCCCGTCCGTTTGGCTCATGCGCTCAAACAGGACGTCCAGGGCCTCTGCCCACATCAAGGGCGGCGCGTGCACGGCGGTGGGATCCGAACCGGGAAACACGCCGTTGTCCGTCCCGTAGGCTGGCAGGGTTTCGTCGAACGGGATCGAAAGTTCGTGGACCACTTCCCGGATGCCCAGGTCGATGACGACAGCGGTAAGGCTTTGCGTGCTGGAATCCAATCCTAGAAACAACCCATTCACCTGGTCGCGCTCCTTCGGAGAGGCCATCGAAAGAATCTGGCCCCCTTTGAGGCTTGAGAACGTGAAAGTTAGATCCGGCCGATGGGAATGTCAACGGCGGATGGAGGCGCCCGTCCCCGATCCTCCGGCCCGGGTTTGATTTCATTCTGGGAAAAGGTCTTGACTGTCACTACAAGATGTTGTATTGTAAACACATCCTGGATGAGCTTCCCTTGAATTGAAGATTCCCCTCTGTTTTTCCTCCCTTCATCTTACCGATTGGTTCGTCTGAACCACGAGCACTCCGTCCGCGTATTCCGCAGGAGAGCTGATCCGTGTATCTGTCCCGTCTCACGGCCATTGGGTTCAAATCGTTTGCGGACCGGCTGGATCTGAAGATTCAAGACGGTTTGGTCTGCGTCGTGGGTCCCAACGGCTGCGGGAAGTCGAACGTGGTGGACGCGTTGAAATGGGCCCTTGGCGAACAGCGTCCGCGTTCGTTGCGCAGTCATTCGATGGATGACGTGATCTTCTCGGGTTCACGGACGCGAAAGGCCCTGGGCATGGCCGAGGTCTCCGTGACACTCGACAACTCGGAAGACTGGCTGCCCGTGGACTACTCGGAAGTGACGGTCACCCGCAGGCTGTTCCGGTCGGGGGAGAGTGAGTACCTCCTGAACAAAGTGCCGTGCCGGCTCAAGGATATCCACAACCTGTTGATGGACACCGGGCTGGGTGCGTCTCACGCCTACGTGATCGAGCAGGGGATGGTGGACGAGATCATCAGCGACAAGCCGGAAGAGCGGAGGCGACTGTTCGAGGAAGCCGCGGGCGTCACGCGATACAAGGTTCGTCGCAAATCGGCGTGGAACAAGCTGCAGTCGATTCAGCAAGATTTGGTTCGTCTGGACGATATCATTGCGGAGGTGGAGCGACAGGTAAACCATCTGGCCAGGCAGGAACGTAAGGCGAGGTTGTACAAGACACGGTCTGAGGCGCTTGGGGCGCTGGAGATTCTGCTTGCAAGATTCCGTTTCTTCGAGATGTCGGATCGCGCTCGGCCCATGCTGGATGAGATGGTCTTTCTCAAGGAAGATGGCGAGATTGGCCAGGCGGACATTGCGAAGCTTGATGCGAGGCTGGAGGCGGTCCGCGCGGCGCTTGCCGAACAGGATCACGTCCTCGCGGCGGCCACTTCGGAAGTGAGCCGTCACCAGGCGCATATCTACCGGAAGGACCGGGAGGTCGCCATTGCCAGGACAAAGACCGGAAGCATCGAGCAATTTTTGTCTCGCGCCGCGAAAAGGCGAAGTGCGTTGCGTGCCCTCGAGGAAACGGCCATTCAGGCTCAGGCGGATGCCGAAGAAGAACAGCGGGAGGCCTTGGGATCGCTCGACGAGGCCGAGATGGCACTTCAGCGTGAGGAGGCAGCCTTGGAGGCCGTCGTGGAGATGCTGGAGACGACCCGGTCTCGATCAGATGATAAAAAGGCGAAATTAATCGATGCGCTTCGCGATCTGCGCGACCAGGGCGTGCTGCTTGAGCGCGCCAGGACCGGGCTGGAGGGGGTCACAGGTCAGCGAGAACGTCTGGGTGAGGACCGAACAGCCGTCAGGGCGCGCCTCGCGGAGGCCGAGGACCGGGCTTCGAGCGCGGCCCGCCGGATTGCCGATGAGGAGCGGAGACTGGGGGAACACAATCAGTTGAGGGCGGCGCACGCCGAGGCAAAGGAGCGGCTGGAGAAGGACCTGTATGATCTCGTGGAACAGCGGAACGGCGTGCGGACCCGGATGGAGGCGGACGCGGCCCGACTTGCCCTGCTCAGAAAACTTCGCGAAGGGCTTGAAGGGTATTCGGCGGGTGCGTGCGCGCTGCTGAAGGACGACTCCCCGTTGTCGGGACGGATCCGGGGCGTCGTGGCCGATCAGATCGTCGTGGAGCCCGATCATGCTTCGGCGGTGGAGGCGGCTTTGGGAAGAGCCGTGGAGTGTCTGGTCGTGGATTCCACGAATGACGCCGTCGAGACGATCGCCTTCCTCAGATCGGGAAAACTCGGGGCGGCTGCGTTTCTTCCGTTGGATGGGGAGCCTCACGACAGCGGTTTCCCGTGGGAGGTCTCGGAAGGTTCCGGAATCGTGGGCCGGGCCTCGGATCTGATTCTGTCGGAAAATGGCGAAGAGAGTGCCGTCTCCGGATTGCTGCGCCGGGTTCTGGTGGTCGAGGACGCTGACGTAGCGGTTCGACTCCTTTCGGAGATGCGATCTGTCGGCGTCGACGTCGTCACGCTGAAGGGAGAGGTGTTTGCTGCGAACGGGACGGTTTACGGAGGGGCCGCCAACGGCCGGGAGACGGGATTGATCGGCAGGACCAGGCGGATCGAGCGCTTGGAGGCCGACCTCGAGGCAGGCAGGAAACGGAGTCAGTCTCTGGAGGCGGACATCAAACGGCTGGAGGAGGCCCTGCGGGAGGAGACGCGGGCCTTGGAAGTCGAAGAGGGCGTGCTGGGGGGGGTGCGCAGCCGGCTTGCCGGACTGCATCGAGACTGCGAAAACGCCCTTGCCGAGGTCAAGAGACAAACGGAGATCGGCAGGGAGCTGGCCGAAGAAGAGGACAGACTCGCGGAGCGAGCGCGCCAGCTGCAGGGGGGGATTGTCGTGGCGGAACAGACGCTGAAAGCGCTTGAAGAAAAGCGCAGGGAAAACGCCAACGAGGGTCGGAAATCGGATGAAGTCCTGCGCGTCCTGGAGGGCCGGCGCCGATCCCGATCGGACGACGTCTCGTCTCGCCGCGTGGAGATCGCTTCTTTGAGGGCGCGTGTCTCGAGCCTGGAGCGCGAAGCGCAAAGGCAGGCGGAGACGCGCGCCGAGTGGGTGAAGGAACGCGACCAGCTGGATGAGGAGCGTGCAGCGAATGAGAAACGGCGCGCCGGTCTGGCGGAGGTCATCAAGGAAGACTCGAAAGCGCTTGAAGGGTTCAATCAGGTCCGCATCACGCTGGAGCGGGAGCGCACCACCCAGGCCGAGCGGCAACAGGACATGGCGACGTCGGCGAGAGAGATGGAAGCAGACCTCCGCAGGAGGCGGGCCAGCGTCTCGGAGCGCAGAGAACGGCTGCACCGGTTCGAGGTGGAACTCGCCGAACTGAAGACCCGCGCGGAAGGGCTGCAAGAACGCATTCGGCGCGACTATGAGGTGAACATTCAGGAGCTGGGGCGCGTAGAGGACCCGGAGTTCAGCGCCGACGTCACGGAGAACGAAGTGAACGAGATGCAGGAACGGCTTCGCCGAATGGGCTCGGTCAACCTGGCGGCCTTGGATGAGTACGACGTACAGCGGGAACGCTTCGAGTTCTTGTCCACGCATCGTGCCGACCTGAGGGAAGCAGAACAGACACTCAAACGAACGATTGTGCGGCTCGACCGAACGGCCAGAGCCCGGTTCCTGGAGGCCTTCTCCAAGATCCGGGAGCACTTCCAGCAGACGTTTGCGGCCTTCTTCGACGGCGGAGAGGCGGACATCCTGCTTGCGCCGGACGAAGATCCGCTCGAAGCACCCATGGAGATCGTTGCGCGTCCAGGAGGAAAGCGTCTTCAGAATATCAATCTCCTCTCCGGGGGGGAGCGGGCACTCACGGCGATTGCGATGCTCTTCGCGATCTACCTGGTCAAACCCAGTCCGTTCTGCATTCTCGATGAGGTGGACGCGCCGCTGGATGACGCGAATGTGGATCGATTTGTTCGGGTGGTTCGAAAGTTTTCAGAGCAGACGCAGTTTATCGTCGTCACCCACAACAAGGGGACCATGGAAGCGGCGGACTGTCTGCACGGGATCACGATGGAAGAGCCGGGTGTATCCAAGCTGGTCTCGGTACGTCTGGTGGGAAGGGAGGCACCGAGTGGGAACGGCCACGCAGCCGGTCTGGAGGAGCCGGAGATCGTGGGCGTGGACGTCGGCTAGGCGTGCGTTTGACAGGTCTCGTTCTTCGACAGTCTCGATCTGAGATTCAGATTCACGCACGATAGCCCTCAGGCTCGTAAGGGGGCTACCCGCGAACGATCAAACCCCCCTGTCGTCCTCGACGGCAGGGGGGTTTGGATGCGTCCCGCGTGGGCGCGCAGCGCCAGGGCTGTCGACCGGGAAGGCGAAATCGGACGCACCGTTGGCGGAGCGCACGTTGCGACGGATGCCGCTTGACGGTGGGATAGGCAACCCGTATTATCCAACTGTCCCCAGTCTCTCAGCCTCTTTTCGTGGCTGGGAGCGCGCATTCGGACCCATTTTTCGAAAAGCTTCGGCCCGTTGCCAAGCCCAACCGAATGGCAGGCCCTCCTCCTCTCGTTGAAGGTCGGGGCTTTTTGCGTCCTGTTGAGCATCTTGCCCGCTCTGCTGTTGGGATGGGTGCTGGCTCGAGTGCCATTTCGGGGCAAGATCCTCCTGGATGGGCTATGCCACATGCCCCTGGTCCTCCCGCCCGTCGTGACGGGCTACATGCTCTTGGTGCTATTCGGACGGCGCGGGGTTCTGGGGGGGGTCATCGAGGGCGTCCTGGGCCTTCGGCTTGCCTTCGACTGGAAGGGCGCAGTCGTGGCGTCCGCAGTGGTCGGATTTCCGTTGATGCTCAGGGCCATACGACTTTCGATCGAGGGCGTGGACACGCGCTTGGAGCGGGCTGCCCGGACGCTTGGAGCCGGACCCTTTCGCGCCTTCTGTACGATCACCCTGCGCCTGGCGTCGCCCGGGCTGCTCGTGGGCGCGCTGCTTTCCTTCGCCAGGAGCTTGGGCGAATTTGGGGCCACCATCACCTTTGTGTCGAATATCGCGGGTGAGACTCGGACGCTCCCGCTCGCGATGTTCAGCTATCTGAGCCAGCCCGGCGGAGAGGCGGCCTCGGCAAGGCTGGCCGTTGTCTCGGTCATCCTGGCGTTTGCCGCCCTGCTGGCCAGTGAATGGGTCGCCCGGAGAATGAAGCGGGGTTAGCTTGCTTTCTATTGACGTCGAGTGGCGTCGGTCGGACTTCAGGCTGAGCGTTGAGGTCGTCCTCCCATACGCGGTGACCGCGGTCTTCGGACCCTCGGGGGCCGGGAAGACGACCTTGCTGAATCTGATTGCCGGTTTCTACCGGCCCGACCGGGGAGAGGTGAGAATTGGAGACGAAATCCTCTTTTCCTCCGAAGCGGGGATCAATCTTCCCCCTGAGAAACGCCGGGTCGGGTTGGTCTTTCAGGACGGTCTGCTTTTTCCCCATATGACGGCGATGCAAAACCTGCGCTACGGCTATGACCGGCTTCGTCCGGAAGCACGGCGGTTCGAATTGGACCCCATCGTGGAACTGCTCGCCCTCGGCGGCCTGCTGGATCGACGTCCGGGCACCCTTTCGGGAGGAGAGCGGCAGCGGGTCGCGCTGGGGCGGGCCATTCTCGCCTCTCCCAGGCTGCTGTTGATGGATGAGCCCCTCGCGTCACTCGACCAGGGATTGAAGGATCGGATTATTCCCTACCTGCGTCATATTCGTTCCGATCTCTCTATCCCTATGTGTTACGTAAGCCATTCGGTCGCGGAGATCCTGGAATTGACCGGTCAGGTGATTGTCCTGGATTCCGGCCGTCTGGTGGCACACGGAGATTTTTTCGACATCGCACACGATCCTGACGTGCTTCCCCTGGTCGAGGCGCAAGGATTCGAGAACGTCCTTCCCGTTCAGCTTGCGTCGAGTGACGCCTCGCGGGGCATTTCCGTAGTGAACTACCGAGATCAGAAATTGAAGGTCCCCTACACGGATCGGCCGGTCGGGTGCGGCATGTTTATCGGCATTCGAGCGAACGACATCATCCTCTGCAAATCGCGTCCGGAGGGGCTGAGTATTCGAAATGCCCTTTCGGGCCGAATCCTCGACGTATCCGAGGTCTCCGGAAAACAGCTGATCAACGTGAACGTGGGGAAGCGGCTTGCCGTTGAAGTGACCGGAGAGGCGGTGGAGGAACTCGGCCTGAAGGCTGGAGACGCCGTGGTCTGCCTGATCAAGACCCATTCGATTCGGATTGGACCGGAAGTGTCGTAGAGATGATTTTGCGATCGCGTGGCGGCCAAAGGCCGTAGGGCAGCGTCAGGCGGTCGTATCGCGCGGACAGTGCTGTGCGTCAGAAAACGGAAAACCCTCAGCTCCTGCCCGCGCCCGACTGCCCGCGCGGGGAATGGATGGAGGTTTTTTCCGTTCCAGGACCGCCTCGCCAAGATAGAATCTGCTTGACACGACCTGTCTGCGTGGGATATATAGGGCTGTTTGTCTGGGCGCTCGCCTCGGCTCGAAGCGACCGTTTTTCCCGTTGACCTCACAGATCTGCCGCTTTCCGGATTTTACGGAGCGGCTTGTGGAACGCCCGATTCGGATGCCTTGTTTCTCAAGGGTGGAGCGCTGTCGAAGGGCGTCGACTGAGTAAACGACCATACATCGAAAGGGGAATGCCGTGATCTCGGAGAAAGTTCTGGGGGCCTACGCCTCTGTCGGGGCCCTTGACGCATCCGCGCAGGCGGAGTGGTACAAGCGGGCAAAGCGTGAGTGGGGAATCAACTGTTTTGAGATCCCGATCCTTGCAGGGGCGGCGATGGTGCCCGAGCTGGTTCAGGCGTTTTCGGAGATGCGTGCTTCCCTCGTCGTGACGCTCGTGGCGCAGTGGGCCACGAAGGGGCAGGGAAATCCGGCGTATGGCCTCTCTTCCCTGGAGGAGTCATCCCGGCAGGAGGCCATCGTGGACATCTGTTCCGTCCTGCAGCAGTGCAGGGCGCTTTCCGAGCAGGGCATCGAGATCAGAAACATCGTCGTCCATACCGGGCAGCGCACCGGAAAGCCGATTCCGCACGCGATCGCATTTTATCGCAGCCTCGTACAACTTCGCGGGACGGTTGCCGGTCTCCTGCCGGAGAGCGTTCTTGCCGTGGAGTTGGCCGACAGCCGTCCTCCGGAGCATCCCATTCCGTTCCCGGCGTCCAAAAAGGGCTCGCTCAGGCTGGGTTGTCTCATTTCGACTTTGGCGGCCGTCAATCGTGAAGTCGGACCGGGTCATCCGATTCCGGTCGTGGTCAACTGGGGCCGCGTGCTGATCGACGGGGACGACCCCCTGGCCAGCATAAGAGAAATTCTGGCCTCCGACGTCCCGTTGGCCGGCGTGATCATGTCCGGCGCCGGGGCGTCGGCGCAGGGGTTCACGGACTCCCACAACTCGCATCTGGATCCTGACAGCGGGTTCACGGAGGCGGACGCCGCCGCCTGCGCTTCGATGCTCGCGTCCGGCCCCCAATCGACGTTCATCGGGATGAAATGCAGTGTTGCCAAGGGCGACGGACAGGTTTCCGTGGAGGAGGTGCTGACCGCCCAGGCAAACGTTCTGAACGATGTGGCTTAGCAGACAGGTGGAGACCGAGGGGTGAACGGGTGACAGGACAGACATATCGTGCAGGCATCATCGGGACGGGCTTCATCGGTGGGGCGGACCAGGTTTCGGGAGACGCCCTCGGACAGCAGGTAAGCCATCTCGACGGGACCCACGTGGATATCTACACGCGGCATCCGCGGGTGGCGCTCGTCGCAGGGAGCAGTCGAGATCCGGGCAGGCGCGCGCGATTCGAGGCGCGCACGGGTGCACGCGTTTATGACGACTGGAAAAAGATGCTGTCAGACGAAGCGCTCGACATCGTGAGCGTGTCGACCTACACCGACGTGCGCGCCGAGATTACGATCGCCTGTGCGGAGCACGGGGCGCGCGTGATTTACGCCGAGAAGCCGATTGCCCAGCGCCTTGCAGACGCAGAACGAATGCTGGAAGCTTGTGACGCGTCGGGGTCTCTTCTTGCGGTCAATCACAATCGGCGCTACAATCCAAACTTCCATCGACTGAAAGACTGGGTTGCCTGCGGCCGCCTCGGGGAGCTCAGGTCGGCGGGCGTGCGATGGACGGCGGGGCGGTTCGGAAACGTTGGCACGCACATGATTGACGCCGTTCGGATGTTGACGGGACGGGAAGTTTTGGCCGTCTCAGGGACGCTCGATCCGGCCGGCAAGCCCGACTGCAGGGGACCCAGGTTCCGCGACCCCGGTGGCTGGGGCGTGATGAGGCTCGATGGCGGCCTGATGGTCACCGTGGATGCGGCGGATTGGGGCGTCGGGCCTGCTTGGATTCTACTGAACGGCTCTGAAGGATGGTCGGTCCTGTCCGGACTCGACGATGTTGTCATCGAGTTTTTGGACGGCCGAAAAACGCACTGGCCTCCCAGTACGAAAGAGACGACCTCGATGGATCGGGCGCTGGATTCGATCATTGCGTGGCTGGATGAAGGGACGCCGTTCCCCTGTCCACCGGAGGAATCAGTGCGGACGCTGGAAGCCATCCTCGCCTTCCACGCATCAGACGCCCGTAACGGGGCTTGGGTTGCGCTCCCACTCGAAGGCGCAGACCGCGCGCGTAGATTGCGCAGCGGATGATGGCAGGCCCTGCGTTTGGTGAGCGACCGTCCGGCCCACCTTCGTGATCTCTGTTCCACCCACCAGAGCAGATTCAGGTCGTTGACGCGTCGCCGGACGCCGTCTCGACGGTTGGAAGACGTTACTCTCTTTTCCGAAAAGAGGAGAGGTGGCACCGAAAACCTTTTGGATTCGAAGGGAGGCGTTGCATGAGCAAACTCACGATGCAGATTCGCTCCGGGGCCTCTGTCAGGCTCGTGAATTCTCCGATTCCCGACGATCAGATTCTGGAGGGTGAACCCCGGGCCAGGATGTGGATCTCCGCACAATCTCCGGACCTGAAAGTGACGCAGGGCGTCTGGGAGTGTAGTGCGGGAAAGTTCACCTGGCATTACACCTGGGACGAGTTCGTGTTTGTCCTGGAGGGAGAGGCGGCCGTGGTCGAAGAGGGGGGAGAGAGCCGAACCTTCAAGGCCGGGGACTACGTCCATTTCCCCGCCGGGCTGAGTGCCACGTGGCACGTTCCGGACTACGTAAGAAAGACGTTCGTCCTTCGAACGCCGGAACCGCTCGAACTTTACGCCTGACCCGAGAGGCGCCTGCATGGCTGCTTGGACCTGTGTCCTTACGCTGAATGCAGACGGCAGCGTTGCCGCCGGAGGCGAGGTGGCGCTGGCCGACGCCGTCCGCAGCGGCGCAGATCTGCGCATTTGCACTGAATTTCTTTACAACGAACACGTAGACACGTCATCGGACAATCCGGAGGTGGTTCGCGAGGTCTGCGAATTCAAAATTTCTTACCTTCTGGACGACGCTTGGGTGGCGGCCATCATGGGCCTTCGTCAACCCACCCACCTCCCCGACGGCTTTGGCGCGCGGCCGTCCATGTCCTTTTTCCTCTATAACCAGAACGGACAGCAGGCGCTCGCCCGCCCCTACCTGGACGGTCCTCCCGCGAGGGGACCCAAGGGCCCGGTCCCGCCCGGAGCGCACCCGGACATGCCCAAAATGCAGGAGCAAAGCGGCTGGGACGGTGAGACGAACGCGCCCAGCCGCAACTTCATCTACGATTTCGAAGTCTACCGTTTCTACGTCAACGATTCCTGGGAAGAAATCTTTGCTCACGATGCGGACGGCGTGGCGACCTCCGGTTCGGTCGATGATCTGGCCGAAGCCTTTTCGGAGGGGAAAGAGGTGAAAGTCGGCGTGAGAGATCTCTGCCAGGACCTCTGGAATGCGGAGACCTTGGGGCACGAGCTGTTCACGCAGGTCGGTTCGTGTTACTACTTCACGGAGAGCAGATGGTTCGTCGCCGGGTCGCATCCGGTGGTTCGGGTGAAGCCCGCCGTTCCGTTGCTGTATGAGAGCAACGGCTGGGACTTCGGCTGGCTGATGCTCCGTTCGGATGGCCACGTCGTCTATAGACGATGTGATCCCTACACGCTTCGCTTTGAAGATCTTGAGCGGAAGCTCGCCGTTCGGTGGTTTGTGCGGTGACACGGGCAACAGGGAGGATGGCTGAGGGAGGACGTGCGTGATGCCGGTTAGAGAGATCTTGCTGCTCGGGAACCCGAAGCTCTACGAGGTGTGCGATCCGATTCGAGAGGACGAGCTGCCGAGCCTGGATCCGGTCGTGCAGGATCTCCACGACACGATGATCGATTTCAGGGACCGCTACGGCCTGGGGCGCGCGATTGCCGCCCCGCAGATCGGTATGATGAAGCGGATCGTCTACACGTTTATCGATCGACCCACGATCTTCATCAATCCGACGATCGATCAGAAGAGCGAGGAAATGTTCGAGATGTGGGACGACTGTATGAGTTTTCCAGAACTCGTCGTGAGGGTGAAGCGGCACAAGAGATGTCGCATTACTTTTCGAAATGAAAACTGGGCAGAGCAGCGGATCGATCTGGATGAGGATCTGGGCGAGCTGCTGCAGCACGAAGTGGATCATTTGGACGGGATCCTTGCCGTGCAGCGCGCGATCGACGAGAGGTCGTTCGGGCTTCGGAGCCAGCTGGTTCTGTTAAAGTAGATTCGCCGATGGAGGGCTCTGAATGCGCGCGCGTCGTCGTGCTCGGTCTGTGTATGGAGCGCGATCAGTTGGAGCCAGACATCGCAGAGGGAAAGATTCCCGTAGAACGGCTTATCACCGGCAAGGTGGGGCTTGACGGCGTCCGGGGCGCGTTCGCGGCGCTGGATTCGCCACAACAACACCTAAAGGTCGTCGTCGAACCGTCTCGATGAGGGTTGGCGGTGACCCCTTGGGGTTGCACGGCTACAGGCAAGAATCGGGGGCATGATATGCAGGTCACGCAGGCTGATTATATGACACAGGTGCTCACGCTCACGGTTCCCGGCGACCCGAATCACTGGGGGCGGCTGAGCGCGCGCGTCAAGGTCACCCAGCCGTGTGGGTACGGGGTTGATCTGGATGGAGACCTGCGGACGGAAGGTAGGCACGCGGAGGTCAGGATCCGTTATCCGTTGATGGATGACGGGGCCTACGAGCAGATCGACGGACCTGTCTCTTCCCTCCTGTTCGATATGGGCGTGACCTCCTTCTCGGTCGTGATATCGAGCGATGGCGTTCCGATCGTTTCGGAGACGGCCGAGCTCGATCAGGATCAACTGTTCGCGAACAGTTCCAAGGGGCGGCTTCGCGACGACTTCCCGCCCGGCTTTATCGAGTGCGCCCCGCTGCGGCCGGTCTGCATCGACTACGATGAGTTGCCTGTGACGATCCGACTGAAGACCGGGCGTGTGCCGTCCTGCCGCGTTCGTATGGATGTGACGGCGCGCCAGGGGCGTGAATCGCTCGTGGCGCCTGTGGAGTTGGCGTTGACGGAGGAGCCGCAGGTCGTCCGATTCCAGCACGCGGGATGGGAACGGGGAGAATACTGGGTGCGAGTCCGGTTGGTGGAAGAAGGGAGGCCGTTCGGGCCTTACATGGTCAGGAAGTTCTGGAAAGAGGTGATCGGTCCGGACGTGGCGCCGGAACCGCCGTTGAAGTTAGGGGATTCCGTGCAGTATATGTGCGACGGCTGGCTGTTCGAGGATCTGAAAGCGATCGACTTCCGGCCGATGAGTTATGATCCGAACCCCGACCATCCGGCGATCGTGATGGACAAGCCTTGGGAGTTCGGGATGTTCCAGATTGAGGATTTGGCGTTCGACGCGGAGGCCGGTCTCTACAAGATGAACTACAAGATGATGGTGGAGGCGTATCACCGCAGAGGCTACGACTGGCACCTGTTGGCGGACGATCTGGACTCGGACGACGATGTTGCTCACGCCGAAAGGTTCGAGTCGACAAGAGACTTGCGACGGATCAACGTTGGCGTGGAGAAAGAAAGACAGGAGCCGATGGCCGGACCCTGCAGGGCGCTTCTCGAAAAGCTGCTTGGGGAGGGCACGCCTGTTCAGGAATACAATATCCCTCCGCTCGGCTTCTCTTACGCCATTCTGAACGATCCCCGGCCGAACGAGGAACGGAACGCGGACCACGTGATGCTCGCCCTGCCAGGGATGCGTGAAGACGGCGAGCTTCCGGATCCCGGAGAAATCGACACGGCGCTGGTGCAGATCTTCGAGATGTATCCGGAGGACCTGAATCGGCCCAACTATATCTGTCTCGCGACCTCGACAGACGGCGTAGCCTGGAAAAAACCGGAACTGGGACGCGTCGCGTTCCACGGGTCCAAGGCGAACAACATCCTCTGCACGTTTGAAGCATGGATGCACGAGAGGCGTCCTCAGGATGTGACGGCGGCGATCACGCTGGGGATTGTCACGCCCAGGTTCAAGTTTCGCCGCTACGACCCGAAACGTGACGGCCCCGTGGACATCGACAAGCTGCTCATGGCCCTGATCGTAGAGGGCAGAAACCCGAAGGTCGATTTCATGTGGCCGGATGACTTCGAGGGTTCCGAGGAAGCCCTGGGGTTCACGCCCACGGTCCGTTCCTATTACCCGGTGGTCTACAAGGGGAACGACGAGTATCTCTTCCTGAGCGACCAGCCGTTGATCTACATGGGCGGCGGGATGGATCTGATGCATTCGACGGAAACGATCCGCCATCAGGTCGAACGTGTCGACGAACCGACGATCTTCTGGTATTACAGACCCAATACGCCAGGCTACGCGCCCCACTGCGCGACCTGGGACAACCACCAGGGCCAGATGCGCAACCTGGCGGTAATGTGGACGGACGACGGCGTGAATTTCGAGAAGCGCGCCTGTTTGGGCGTCGACGAGTTCGATCCACCCGGTATGCAGTACTATTCGATGGGGCTGATTCTGGAGCATCCTGCCGGTAAGGACGGCAGGACGATGCTGCGCGGGACGTCCACCGCCGGCGTGGCGGTGAGACGGGGCGAGATGTACGTCGCCTGGGTCCGTGCGCATCCTGCATTCGATCAAACCCAGTACCCCGAACTCATCTGGTCGCGCGACCTGCTTCATTGGCACCGCTTCACCCATCACCGGGCGCCTCTCGTGAAGCTCCGACCGGACGAAGGGGCTTACAACTGGGGCATGAACTTTTCAGGGACCAGCTACTATCTGTTCAAGGACAGAGATGGCAACGAGCGTTGGGGGCTCCTCAATACCGCGAGCACCGGGCGCCACAACCACGTCGGTGTCGGGATCCGACACCGTACGCTGAAGGGATTTCAGTCGCAATATCCCCAATGCAGTGACGCCCCGTTCTTCGAGGACTGGGAGACGCTGTGGCAGCGCGGAAAGCGATTGTCATATACGCCACTCATCACGCACATCAAACCGGGAAGGCTCGCCTACGCCGCGCCGACGGACGGATCGGGTGAGCTCACGACGCATCCGATCCGGTTCGACGCCGAGGACTTGATCATCAATGCCGAAGTCGAGGCGGGAGGGCGTCTGCGCGTTGAAGTGCAGGATGATTCCGGCGGGGCGATTGCGGGGTATGCGCTCGGCGATTCGGACGCCTTCGCCGGAGATGAGGTCCGACATCGGCCCTCCTGGCGGGGACGGACACTCAGCGAACTGGCAGGACGGGTGTTGAAGTTCCGCTTTGCTCTCAGGCGCGCGAAGATCTTCACGCTGAATCTGGAATAAGACCGGGTACCGGGAATCCAAAACCTTGTGCGAAGTATGGCGCTGGTGAAGGTTTGCGACCTCGCATCTTTTGCTGCGTCCCGAAACAGCGGTGCGAGACGGATAGGCGCAGAAAAATTCCACCCACCTCGGGACGGTCGGCCTGATCCGTACAATCTGAAAAGCTGGTGACTCATACATGGGTACAAAGGCCTGGGGGAATTGATATGCAGGTCACGCAGGCTGACTATATGACACAGGTGCTCACGCTCACGGTTCCCGGCGACCCGAATCACTGGGGACGGCTGAGCGCGCGCGTCAGGGTCACCCAGCCGTGTGGGTACGGGGTTGATCTGGATGGAGACCTGCGGACGGAAGGTAGGCACGCGGAGGTCAGGATCCGTTATCCGTTGATGGATGACGGGGCCTACGAGCAGATCGACGGACCTGTCTCTTCCCTCCTGTTCGATATGGGCGTGACCTCCTTCTCGGTCGTGATATCGAGCGATGGCGTTCCGATCGTTTCGGAGACGGCCGAGCTCGATCAGGATCGACTGTTCGCGAACAGTTCCAAGGGGCGGCTTCGCGACGACTTCCCGCCCGGCTTTATCGAGTGCGCCCCGCTGCGGCCGGTCTGCATCGACTACGATGAGTTGCCTGTGACGATCCGACTGAAGACCGGGCGTGTGCCGTCCTGCCGCGTTCGTATGGATGTGACGGCGCGCCAGGGGCGTGAATCGCTCGTGGCGCCTGTGGAGTTGGCGTTGACGGAGGAGCCGCAGGTCGTCCGATTCCAGCACGCGGGATGGGAACGGGGAGAATACTGGGTGCGAGTCCGGTTGGTGGAAGAAGGGAGGCCGTTCGGGCCTTACATGGTCAGGAAGTTCTGGAAAGAGGTGATCGGTCCGGACGTGGCGCCGGAACCGCCGTTGAAGTTAGGGGATTCCGTGCAGTATATGTGCGACGGCTGGCTGTTCGAGGATCTGAAAGCGATCGACTTCCGGCCGATGAGTTATGATCCGAACCCCGACCATCCGGCGATCGTGATGGACAAGCCCTGGGAGTTCGGGATGATCGGCATGGAGGCTCCGGCGTTCGACGCGGAGGCGGGCCTCTATAAGACGAACTACAAGATGATGGTGGAGACGTATCACCGCAGAGGCTATGACTGGCACCTGTTGGCCGACGATCTGGACTCGGACGACGACACGGCGACTCTTGAGAAGTTGGAATCTTGGTTACGCCGTTCTGGTCGCGGTAGGTCAAGCGTATCGATAGAGGATCTGCGACGGATAGACGTTGGGGTGAAGAAAGAAAGACTGGATCCGATGGCCGGGCCATATGGCGAGCTTCTCGAGAAATTGCTTGCCAAAGGCAAGCCCGTTCAGGAATACAACATCCCTCCGCTCGGTTTCTCCTACGCGATCCTAAACGATCCGCGGCCGAATGCAGAACGGAACACAAACCACTTAATGCTCGCTGTTCCAGGGATGCGGGAAGACGGCGGCCTTCCGGACCCGGAGGAGATCGATGCGGCGCAGGCGCAGATCTTCGAGATGTGGCCCGAGGACCTGAATCGGCCCAACTATATCTGTCTCGCGACCTCGAGAGACGGCGTAGCCTGGGAAAAACCGGAACTGGGACGCATCGCGTTCCACGGCTCCAAAGCGAATAACATCCTCTGCACGCTCGAAGAGATGATGCGTGAGAAAAGCCCTCGGGATGGCACGGCGGCGATCACGTTGGGCCTCACCACGCCAAGGTTCAAGTTTCGGAATTACGATCCGAAAAGGGATGGTCCCGTGGACATCGACAAGCTGTTCATGGCCATGATCGCGGAAGGAAGAAATTCTAAAGTCGACTTCATGTGGCCGGATGACTTCGAGGATTCGAAGGAGGAGCTTGGCTTTGAGCCGATGGTCCGCAGCTATTATTCTATGATGTACAAAGGGGACAATGAATATCTCTTCCTGAGCGACCAGCCGTTGATCCACATGGGCGGCGGGATGGATCTGATGCATTCGACGGAGACGATCCGCCACCAGGTCGAACGTGTCGACGAACCGACGATCTTCTGGTATTACAGACCCAATACGCCAGGCTACGCGCCCCACTGCGCGACCTGGGACAACCACCAGGGCCAGATGCGCAACCTGGCGGTAATGTGGACGGACGACGGCGTGAATTTCGAGAAGCGCGCCTGTTTGGGCGTCGATGAGTTCGATCCACCCGGGATGCAGTACTATGGAATGGAACTGATTCTTGAGCATCCGGCGTGCAAAAACGGTAGGACTATGCTGAGTAGGACGTCGAGTTCCGGGGTTGCAGTGAAGGGGGGCGAGATGTACGTCGCCTCGGTTCGTGCGCATCCTGCATTCGATCAAACCCAGTACCCCGAACTCATCTGGTCGCGCGACCTTCTGCACTGGCATCGGTTCACGGACAACCGGGCGCCTCTTATAAAGCTCCGACCGGATGAAGGGGCTTACAACTGGGGCATGAACTTTGGCGGGACCAGCTATTATCTGTTCAAGGACAGGGATGGCAACGAGACGTGGGGGCTTGTCAATACCGCAAGCACAGGGCGCCACCACCACGTCGGTGTCGGGATCAGACACCGGACGCTGAAGGGGTTCCAGGCCCTTTTCCCGCATTACAGCGACGCCCCGTTCTTCAAGGACTGGGAGACGCTGTGGCAGCGGACAAAGCGTCAGTCCTATACGCCGCTTATTACGCACATCAAACCGGGGAGGCTCGCCTACGCCGCGCCGACGGATGGATCGGGTGAGCTCACGACGCATCCGATCCGGTTCGACGCCGAGGACTTGATCATCAATGCCGAAGTCGAGGCGGGAGGGCGTCTGCGCGTTGAAGTGCAGGATGATTCCGGCGGGGCGATTGCGGGGTATGCGCTCGGCGATTCGGACGCCTTCGCCGGAGATGAGGTCCGACATCGGCCCTCCTGGCGGGGACGGACACTCAGCGAACTGGCAGGACGGGTGTTGAAGTTCCGCTTTGTTCTCAGGCGCGCGAAGATCTTCACGCTGAATCTGGAAACGCAGAGGGATGAAGATGGATGAACTCCGACCCGAGATGGGTCTGCTTCACCCGGAGCGCTGTCCGGATCCCGGCGTCGCCTTCGAAAAGGATTCCGGGGCGGTGATCGACCTGGACCCGACCTTTCCGAGGAGCCGGGTCTTGTGTCCAAGGGCATTCGAGCTGGAGGATGGGGCGTACAAGCTCTTCTTTATGGAGTATGGACGCTTCTGTCCTACGGGCGTCAACGGGGTGATCGTGAGCGCTTCTTCCAAAGACGGGATGACCTGGGAGCGGGACGGGAAGATCTGTGTCGGGCCGAATCCGCCGTTCGCGACGCATCGTGCACTCGCGCCCGATGTCGTAAGGCTCCCGGGCGGCCGGTTTCGGATGTATTTCGAGGGCCGCTCGGGGAACCACTCCGACGTGATTCTGAGTGCCCTGTCTGAAAACGGGCGGTCCTGGACGGTCGAAGAAGGGGTGCGCCTGCACGATGAGGAGAACAGGATTGACTTCGGAACGCCAGCCTGTGTGCGGCTGCCCGGCCAGAAGGGCTGGCGTCTCTATTATCACGCAAGGGATCCTCGACGTTGCGAGATCTGGAGCGCGTTCTCGACGGACGGCCTGCGGTGGGAGCGGGAGCCGGGCGTTCGGATCTCGCAGACCCGTCCGGAAGAGAGCTACGGGGCCTACAGCCCGCACGTGATTCCAACCTCCAGGGGGTTCTGGCGCATGGTCTATTCGGGCTGGTGTCGCCATCCCGAGATGCGTGGGAGAATCCTCGCCGCGCGCTCAGAGGACGGCCTGGGCTGGCAGAAGGAAGCGGGCGTCGTCCTGGACCCTGGCCTCGAGCTGGATGCCATCCACTGTTCCGAACCCTGTCTGCTCCGCCTGGCGAATGGACGCTGGCGTCTGTTTTACGAGGCTTCCGACAAGAAGGGGCGCTGGCGGATTCTGGGCGCGACCAACCGAATGTGAGAAAAATCGCTTTATGATTTCTCCCGGCTCATTCTGGACACACCAATGAAGCTCAACGATCGTCAAGAGAAGCTGATCAGACGCACCTTTCTCGATTATCAACAGATATCCGCGTTTATCGAGAACCCTGTGGTCATGCACAGGGCCGAGGGGCTGTATTACTGGGACGTCGAGGGCAAACGCTACTTCGACGGCATCGGCGGCATCTTCGTGGCGACCCTCGGGCACGGACATCCCAGACTGCTCGAGGCGATGCGAAAGCAGATGGAGGTGCTGACCTTCGCCCCTCCGATGCACGGGACGGCCGACCTGACGCTCGATTTCATCGAGAGGTTGAGTGAGGTTTCCCCGGAAAATCTGAACTATGTCAAGTCTTTCAGCGGCGGGTCGGAGTCGATCGAGTCCGCCCTGAAGTTCACGAGACAGTACTTCAAACAGACCGGCCATCCCGAAAAGTACAAGTTTGTCAGCCGATACCACGGCTATCACGGCGGGACGCTCGGCGCCTTGGCCGCCAGCGGCACCGGGCGGCGGAAGAGCGGGTCAGAACCTCATCTCGGCGGGTTTTCAAAGGTCTTTCCGCCCACGGTCTATCGGGACCGCTTCCCTTCCTGGGAGGCGTGCAACCGATTCTGTGCTCGGATGTTCGAAGATGTGATCATCCACGAAGATCCGGATACCGTGGCCGGGGTGATCCTGGAACCGATCGGGAATACGGGCGGGATCATCACGCCCACGGAGGAATATTTCCAGATTATCCGGGAGGCCTGCGATCGCCACAACGTGATCCTGATCTACGACGAGATCATCACCGGGTATGGCCGGACGGGAAACATGTTCGCAGCGCAGACGTTCGGCGTAACCCCGGATATCATCTGCGGCGGAAAGGGACTTTCGAGCGGCGTGATCCCGCTCGGGGCGATGATTGCCAGGGAAGACATGGGCGATGCATTCGTCGGGTCGCCGGATGACGAAAACTTTTTTGCGCACGGCCATACCTACGCGGGCAATCCGTTGGCCGCCGCGGTCGGCATCGCGACGATCGACGAGATCGTGGAGCAGAGGCTGGACGAGAGGGCAGGAAGACTGGGCGAGTACCTGGCGGAGAAGCTGGAGGCGTTGAAACAGTACGGCGTTGTGAGGGAAGTCCGGGGGCGGGGCCTGCTTCGGGGCGTCGAGCTGGTGAAGGATACCGAAAGTATGGCGCCCTTTCCCGAACTGGGAAAGGCATTGAAGAAGACGGCCCTCGACAACGGGCTGATCATACGCATCGATCCGACCTGGTTTGCCGTGAGTCCCGCCCTGATTGTTGAAAAGGGGGATATCGATGAGCTTTGCGAACGGATTGAACGGAGCCTGAAGGAAGCGCTTGAACAGGCGCGAACCTATTGAGCCATCAAGTTAGAGACGCGGGATAAAGACCTGTGCTTTTGAGCAGTTTTTGGCGTATAGCTCTGTAGCTCGCCTAAGAGAAGCACCGGAAGGCGAGGAAGTTCGATGGTGAATCGGAGGCCCGCCTCGTCGCTTTGGCGTGCAGCCAGCCGCCGGAGGGACGAAAGCGGTGGACCCTCAAGTGCGAGAGCCCCGTGTCCCTGAGTGCCCGATGAGCGAGATGTTCAGCTTATCATAACCGAACGTTCTCGCGGGTGTATCGAAGGGCGCGGGCCAGCCGAACCCCTTGTTGCGTGAGCCTTGTCTCTCGATAAACCCCTTGCCCTTGGGCTCGGAGCACTCGAGACGAACGGGGTTACGTGCCAAGAGAGATGAGCTTATGGAGAGCAGGTCGAGGTGCTGGAGCCGCGACAGGAGCCCGTGTAGCAGGCAGAACTCTGTGACATCGTCGCAGGGAAAGGCCGCGCAGGCAGAAGGGAACGCGTGATGAGGATCGCGGCCTTACTTTCTGGCGGTGTCGACAGCTCGGTCGCGCTGAATATGATGGTGAACGAGGGCTGTCACGACATCACGGCTTACTACCTCAAGATTTGGCTCGAGGACGAGCTCGCTTCCTTGGGCGATTGCCCCTGGGAAAACGATCTGAAATTCGCCAGGGCCGTCTGTGAACGACTGGATGTTCCGTTTCGCATCGTCTCCCTCCAGACAGAATACCTCGAAAAGGTCGTGCATCACGTCCTGAGCGAGCTGAAGGCCGGGCGGACGCCGAGTCCGGACATCCTGTGCAATCAGCGCGTGAAATTCGGCGAGTTCCTGGGGAGGGTGGATGCGGGCATCGACAGGGTAGTTTCGGGCCATTACGCTCAGGTGGAGACGCGAAACGGGCACTGTCTGCTCAAGAGATCGCCCGATCCAGTGAAGGACCAGACCTACTTTCTGTCCAATCTGAGCCAGGGCCAGTTGCGACGGGCCCATTTCCCCATCGGGCACCTCACCAAAGCCGACGTGAGGGCATTGGCTCGAGAATTCGACCTTCCGACTCAGGATCGCAGGGACAGTCAGGGAATCTGCTTCTTGGGAAAGATCAATTACCCCGAGTTCGTGAGGTTTCATCTGGGTGAGCAGGAAGGGGAGATCGTCGAACGCGACTCCGGTCGGTCCCTGGGTGCGCACCGGGGGTTCTGGTTTTTCACGATCGGCCAGCGCGAGGGGCTTGGATTGGGCGGGGGGCCGTGGTACGTCGTCAAGAAGGACGCGATGACGAACACCGTCTACGTGTCCCACAGGGACAACCGGGCTTCGCAGGCGAGGCATCGGTTCACGGTAACCGATCTCAACTGGATTTCCCGGAGGCCCGATCGTGAGGACCTTCAGGTCAAGATCCGGCACGGCCCCCAGATGTTCGACTGCCGGATCGCGCTGAGGGGTGAAGACCACCTTTCCGTAACGATCTCCTGCGGAGATCCGGGCATCGCGCCGGGTCAGTTCGCGGTCTTCTACGACAAGGAGATCTGTCTGGGGGGCGGCGTGATTGCCTAGTCCGATCGAACAGAGGGCGGGAAATGGCAACCAAAGCAGCTGAAACGACCCACTATTCCAAGGGCCGAGCGCTGTTTGACGAGGCTTCGCGGCTGACGCCCGGGGGCGCTGCGGCATCGGTCAGGCTCAACCGGGCGCTGGAGCGGACGGTTTACCACGCAAGAGGTGACGGGGCCAGAATCTGGGACGTGGATGGCAATGAGTACATCGATTTCTGCACGTCCCACGGCGCATCGATCCTCGGTCACAACCATCCCGGGATCAGGGAGGCGGTCGAGACGGCCCTGGAGATGGGCATCCTCTGTTCCGCGGAGACCGAGCACCACGTGGCCCTCGTTCGAAAGATCTCCGAAATGGTTCCGGGCGCGGAAATGGTGCGGCTCTCCGGCAGTGGATCTGAAACGGTCATGTACGCCGTCCGCCTCGCGCGGGCCTTCACGGGTCGGAAGAAGCTGATCAAGTTCGAAGGGCATTTTCACGGTAACTACGACGGCGTGCACTGGAGCACGGCCCCGCCCCTGGAGCGTGCGGGAGCCGTCGATGCGCCGATCCCCTACTGCCAGTCGGCGGGCATGCTGGAAGGGGCGGGGGACCAGCTCGTGATCGTTCCGTTCAACGATCTGGGTGCGCTCGAACAGGCGGTTCATACACACCGGGAGGACTTGGCGGGCGTCATTCTGGAGCCCGTGAACTACGACGCGGGATGTATCCTGCCCGTTCCGGGCTACCTCGAAGCGGTCCGGGACTTGACGGTGGAGACCGAGAGCCTGTTGATCTTCGACGAGGTCCTCACCTCCTTTCGGATCGCTCCTGGCGGGGCGCAGGAATTCTACGGCGTGCTGCCCGACCTCGCGGTGCTGGGCAAGGCCACGGGAGGCGGACTGCCGATGAGCGCCATCATCGGGAGGCGGGACGTGATGTCTCACCTTCGTCCGCTCGGAGATGCGGAGCACAGCGGGACCTACATGGGTCATCTGATCGCGGTGTTGGGCTCGCTGGCCTGCCTCACCGCACTGTCAGAGCCGGGTGTCTTTCCCCGGCTCTTCGCGCTGGGGGAGCGCCTTTACGATGGTCTGGACCGAATCATCCGTGAAACCGGCGTCCGCGCGCGGATGCAGCATCTGGGCCCCAGGTTCTTCATCTACTTCGGTCTGGATCCGGACGAGGAGGTCTTGAATTACCGGACCGCGGCTCGCCACGACTCCGAAACAGCCCTCGCCTTCTATCGAGAGGCGACGCACAGGGGTGTCTATTTTCACGATTACGGGGGAGGCCTGGCTCACCACGGGTTTTCGACCGCGCACACAGAGGAAGATATCGACGAGGCGTTGAGCGGAATGGAAGGCGCGTTCAAGGCGATATGCTAGGCACCGAATTTCGGGAAGGGTGTAGATTTTCGAGGCTTCAACCATGTTCGATTGACGATCGAAACGATGCTTGACGAACGACTACCCGCAGAACGCATTCAAGGAGACGGGGCCCATCGAGGTCATTCCCGGTTCGCACTTTACGCGTACCGAGACAAACGACAGGGGACACCTTCGCAACGTGAAGCTGGCTGAAGCGACGACCGCGCCGGCCGGTTCTATCTTCATCGCCGTCTATTCCATCTGGCACCGCAAAGGCAGGAATCGGGATCCACAATCCAGTCACGGCAAGGTTCGGCCGTCCGCCAGTGGTTGTATTTGAACATGTTGCGGGCTCCACCGATATTCGGCATTGAGACGATGAAACTTGAGCGTCGGCCTGCCTTCGATTCATCAAGGGAACGTGTGATGACGACCCGCGAATGCAGATGCATGCCCAGCGGTTCGTTCTGATAAGGCTGTCAATGGATATCCGAACTGATGGCGAAAACCAAACAGAGGCCGACGGGCTGCGTCCGGGAGAAATACCTTCCTTGTGGCGAGCGCTCTCTGCGAACGAAGGGGCGGTTCAGCACCTGTTCAATGTCGTCGTGCCGGGCATGACGCCGGACGAGTTGAAGGAGACGTTTACGAAAGAAATCCGTCGACGCGGATTCTCGGACGAGGTGTCGGGTGCCGCCTTCGTCGTGGGTGCGGGAGGCGTGGGCCCGAAGCTTCGGCTCAACCAGCCGCTGAAGGAAGGCGATCTTTGGGGCATGGACTTTCAGTTTTCCTGCAACGGTTATTACTCGGATATCGGTCGCTACGCTGTCCTGGGCGAGCCGTCGTCCGAACGGTTGGCACGGCACCGGCGCATTCTGGAGCTGGAGGACGCGATCGCAGCGGCGATCCGCCCGGGTCGGACGATCGGCGAGGCGCTTGAAAGCGGGCTTCCGCATCCGGACTTGCAGGCGCAGGCCGGCGGGCATCGCGTCGGGCTGGAGATGCACGAACACCCCGTGTTTCCAGCCCGGGATGATGAGCGCGACCGCTACGCGATTCCGGGGACCGTGATGTGCATCGAGATCTGGGCGGGCCTGGACGGAGGCATCGAAGATGAGTTCCTGGTCACCGGAGATGGCCTTCGGCGGTTGACCACCCTGCCGCGTGAACTCGTCAATACACTGTGATTTCAAGAAACTGTTCGCTGTTTGAGGTCAGCCCGTGCGCATTGCTCTGGGTGGCATCTATCAGGAGTCCCACTCTTTCTCCCCGGCGCCGACGACGCTGGACCAGTTCAGGGCCGGGCACCTTCTCAAGGGCGATGAAGTCGTCCGCCAGCTGAGGGGGATCAACCACGAGGTCGCAGGTGCCCTGGAAGCGGCCGCGGGGCACGAGATTGCCCCGCTCCTCCACGCGTCTGCGGGCGCGTCCGGACAGCCGATTCGAAGGGCGGCGTACGACGCCCTGCTGGGTGAACTGCTGGATCGCCTGATGGCGGCCCTGCCGGTGGACGGCCTGTTTCTCGCGATGCACGGCGCAACCGTGGCCGAACACTGCGACGATGCCACCGGGCACGTGCTGGCGGTCGTCAGAGAGACCGTGAGCCGGGACATCCCGATTGTCGCGACGCTCGACCTCCACGCCAACGTGACCCGGCAGATGGCGGCAGCCGCGGATGCGCTCGTGGGGTATCACACCTACCCACACGTCGACCAGGGAGACACGGGACACCGGGGAATGTCGCTGTTACTGGATATCGTAGGCGGGAACGTCAAACCGGAGATGGCCCTTCGGCAGATTCCAATGGTGCTTCCGGCGGAGAACGGTCAGACCACGGCGGGCCCGTATGCCGAAGTGATGCGGCAGGCCGTGGCGCTCGAACGGGAACCGGGTATCGCCGCTGCTTCGGTCTATAGCGTTCAGCCCTGGCTCGATCTTCCAGAGATGGGCTGCAGCGCCGTGGTCGTCACGAATGGCGACGCAGATCGAGGCGAGATGGAGGCAGACCGGCTTTCCCGGGCGTTCTGGTGCCGACGGAGGGCGTCTGTGCCTCGGCTCGTCCCGGTGGGGGAGGCGATCGACCGCGCCTTGTCTGACCGCCGGCGGCCTTTCGTGTTCTCTGATTCGGCAGATTCTCCCTCTTCCGGGGCGCCGGGGGATAGCAGCCTCCTCCTGAAGGCCTTGCTGGATAGAAAAATTCAAGACACGGTCCTGCTCAACATTGTCGATCCCCGTGCCGTCGCGGTCGCGATCGATGCCGGCGTCGGCGCGACTGTGACGCTTACGGTCGGTGCGACGTTCTCGAAGACCTTTTATGGGCCTGTCACCTTTTCCGGGTATGTAAAAATGCTGTCAGACGGCACGTTTCGTCACAAGGGTCCCGGCTTCCAGGGTTCTGAGTTTCGGATGGGGCGCACGGCCGTTGTCGTTTCGGATGGCCTTCACCTCGTCATTATGGAACAGCCGGTGTTCCAGTGGGACCCTGAGCTCTACCGAAGCCAGGGTTTGGAACCGGAGGACGCAAAGATCGTCGTGGTCAAGTCGCCGGCGGCCTTTCGGGCCGCATTCGATCCGATCGCCGCGGAGATCTTCATCCTGGACCTGCCCGGGGTGAGCAGTCCAAACCTTCTCTCTTTTCCGTGGAAGCGGATCGTCCGCCCGATGTTTCCGTTCGACGGGATGGAGGATGAATCGTGGCTGGAAGGTGCCATGAAAGTAAGCGGGTGAGCGCAACGCTAAAGAATGGCAGGTCGGTCACAATTCGTTCCCTGAGAAAGGATGATGGAGACGCACTGGGCAGGATGCACGAGGCCTGCTCGGAGCGTACCTGCCAGACCTTTCATCCATACCCGCTAACGTATGAATCGGGTTTGGAGGTGGCGGCCGATGAAGATATCCTCTGTTTCGTCGCCTTCAGCGACCAGAAGGAAGCTGTCGGTTACAGCTGGATTCGCCACAAGAGAGATGTGCCGTCACTCGGCATCTGCGTTCGCGACGGATGGCAGGAGATGGGCATCGGCCGCCTGCTCATGAAGGGCGCGATCGCGAGCGCGCAGGAGTTAAAAAAGGAGGGCGTACGTTTGAGCGTGGTCAAAGAGAACGTGATCGGCGTTGCACTTTACAAGAGCCTTGGATTCGTCGTGGACGGAGAATCACGGATGATTGGGGACCGTCACATCGCATGACGCTGATGTTTGATGACTGGCATAGGAGGCGAACCCTATGATCGTTAAGAAGGCCGATGACCTTCGCGACCTGGTCAGGAGAATCTTCCTGGCTGCCGGCGCTGATGAGCGAAATGCGCACGGAGTCGCCGAGCATCTCGTACTTGCGAACTTGAGCGGCGTGGACACACACGGGGTGATTCAAATCGGAGGTTACGTAGATTTCATCCGGAAGGAGCAGATTGTTCCCACGGCCTGGCCGGAAATCATCAAGGAGGGGCCGACGAGTGCGCTCGTTTCCGGCAACTGGACTTTCGGCCAGGTAGCGGCTCGGTACACCATGGAAGTCGTGATCAAGAAGGCAAAGGAACAGGGCGTTGCCGTGGGGGGTCTGGTACAATCCTACCATATCGGTAGGCTGGGTCATTTTGTGGAGATGGCGGCGCCGGAGGGGTTGATTGCGATGGTCTGGGGGGGTGGATACGGGGCAGAATCGCCTGTCGCGGTTCCCTTCGGGGGAAAGGGGCGTGTGCTGCACACGAATCCACTCTCCTTCGGGTTTCCCCTGAGCGATGGGAACCGGATGATGTTCGACTTCGCGACGACGGCTATTTCCGGCGTCAAAGTCCGAAACGCCTATCGCAGGAAAGAGAAGCTTCCGCCAGGCTGCATCGTGGACAAGGACGGGAATCCGAGCACAGACCCGGACGATTTCGAAAGTGGAGGAGGCGCGCTGCCTTTCGGCGGCCACAAAGGGTACGCCCTGATGATGGCTTCGGAATACCTGGGTCGCATCTTTACCGGCGCTGACACTCACGCGGACCCGAACCGAGGTGGCCCGATCATGAGGCGCCAGGGCGTCACAATGATCGCCTTCGAGGCGGATCAATTCCAGCCGCTCGCAGACTATGCGAGTCGGGCCGATGAAATGGTGAACAGAGTAAGGGAAGTCCCGCCGGCTCCAGGTTTCGAGGAGGTGCTGGCACCCGGGGATCCGGAGGTCCGCACGCGTGCCGTTCGAGAGAAGGAGGGGATTCCCATAGCCGAGGACGTTTGGGAAGAGATTGTTGAGACCGCTCGATTCTTGAACGTCGACATTGACTAACTGGCAGGAGTGAGATTTCGATGAGCGAGAGCCTTTCGTCCAACGTCCTGGAGTCGTTGGGCCAGATCGATAGCGCAACCGTCGCAAATGCCATCGAGCACTTCGAGGTTCGGGATCCCGTCACGGGCTACGCATCGATGGAACTGCGCTGTCAGTTCCCCGACCTGAAGCCGATGCCTATCTGGAAAACTCCATCGGATACATGAAACAACTGGAGCAGATCGTTGGGCTGCAACAGGAGCGATACGGAGGCTGAGATTGTGAACACGAAACGGTTCTTGGGGGCATTGACGTGATCGTTAAACCTGCGGATGAACTGAGCGCATTCGCTAAGAGGATTTTCGTGGCCGCAGGGGCCGACGACGAGAACGCGACGGTGGTAGCGGATCACCTGGTCCTGGCCAGCCTCAGCGGTGTGGATACGCACGGCGTGCTCAAGGTGCCGACCTACGTCCGGAACATCAAGGACGGCGAAATCGTTCCGGACGCGCATCCGGAGGTGCTCGGCGAAGGCCCGACTCGCGTGCTGGTGAAGGGTAACTGGACGTTCGGACACGTTGCAGCCGAGTTCGCCACGCGGGCGGGGATCAAAAAGGCCAAGTCGTCTGGCGTGGCGGTCGTCGGCGTCGTAGAGGCCCATCACATGGGTCGCGTGGGACATTTTACGGAACTGGCGGCTTCCGAGGGGATGATTGCCATGGTCTGGATGGGAGGCCAGGGCGAGGGCAACCCGTTCGCCGTGCCTCACGGGGGACGGGCTCGGGCGTGTGGCCTACACACGAATCCGATCTCTCTCGGGTTTCCCGCTGGCGAGGGATGGCCGATGATGTTCGACTATGCGACGACTCAGATTGCGGGAACGAAGCTTATGCTCGCGCGAGACCGCGGCGAACGGGTGCCGCCGGGTTGTATCGTGGACGAGTCGGGGAATCCGAGCACGGACCCGAACGATTTCTTTGCCGGAGCGGGCGGAATGCTCCCGTTCGGGGGCCACAAGGGGTATGCGATGATGATGGCCGCCGAGTTTCTGGGACGAATCTTCAGCGGGGCCGACCGTTTCGCCGATACGGATCGGGGCGGTGTGGTTTTTCGGCGCCAGGGCGTTTCGATCATCGTGATCAGGGCCGACCTTTTTCAGCCTTTCGACAGGTATGAGGGTCGCGCGGAGGAGATGAGACGACGGGTCAGGTCGGTCGCTCCCGCGCCCGGCTTCCGGGAGGTGCTGTCTCCGGGTGATCTCGAGGGTAGGGCGCGGGCCCGACGTCTGCGTGAGGGGATTCCGATCGATGATGATGTCTGGGAGCAGATCACGGAGACGGCGTCGTCGCTTGGGGTGGCCGTGGATGAATCGCGATGATCCGGAAGCGGTTCCTGGATCACCTGGACCGTGCTGATGATCGACGTCCGGGTCGCGGAACGCTGTAGACGGGGGTCTCAGTAGAGAAGGGGTTCACGGCGTGACGAGGCCGGACGGGCGCCACCCCGCGGGCAGAGACGCGGCTTACTGGATCGATGGGCTCGGACTCGAGTCCCACGTCGAGGGGGGATATTTCCGGGAAGTTTACCGATCCAGAGAAACGATCCCGGCGGCGGCGCTTCCGGCACGGTTCGGTGACGCTCGGACGATTTCCACGGCGATCTATTTCTTGCTGGAGAGTGAACAGGTCTCGGCTTTTCACCGGATCAAGTCGGACGAGCTGTGGCATTTTTATTACGGTTCTCCGTTGACCCTGCATATAATAGATGACCGAGGTCAGTACGTTCAACGCGGACTGGGAGACAGCCCGGATGTGGGCGAGTGTTTCCAGGCGGTCATCCCGGCAGGGTCGTGGTACGGGGCTACGGTCAATGCTCCCGATTCCTATTCGCTGGTCGGCGGGACAGTGGCTCCCGGGTTCGACTTCGCAGACTTTGAGCTCGCGAGAAGGGATGAATTGCTGGGACGCTACCCCGAGCACAGAGGAATCATCGAGCGGTTGACCGTTCGACCGGCGCATTAGCTTACCTGGAGAATCGTTCTACGTTGAGCCATCCTCGAGCGCCGCGGTCGAACGAGGTAAGCGTGATCAATTCACGTGAGGGGCGGTCATGGCGAGGGTGGGGATCGTCAGTCATCAGGATTATCTAAAGCACGATACGGGCCCAGGGCATCCCGAGCGGCCGGACCGACTTCGAGCGATCCACGAGCGGTTGGAGACAGCGGGGCTTGCGCGGGAGCTTGATGCCGTGGTCCCAAGGTCTGCCGAACGATCGTGGCTGGAAGCGGTGCACGCGCCGGAACACGTGAAAAACGTCAAGGCGTTGTGCCAAAACGGGTCCGCCCACACGGGAGATGGTGAGACGACGATCTGTCCTTCTTCTTTCGCCATTGCATCGTTGGCGGTAGGTGGGACGTTCGAGGCGATCGATGCCGTGATGGAGGGCCAGCTGGACAGCGCTTTCTGTGCCGTGAGGCCTCCCGGACACCACGCCGAGCGAGACCGGGCGATGGGATTCTGTCTGTTCAACAACGCCGCGATCGCTGCGCGCTACATCCAGAAGACCCACGGCCTGGAGCGAGTGCTGATTGTCGACTGGGACGTCCATCATGGGAACGGGACTCAGCATCTCTTCGAACCCGATCCATCGGTCTTCTACTTCAGCATCCATCAGTACCCTCACTATCCTGGAACCGGAAGCGCGGCCGAAATTGGCTTCGACGACGGGGAGGGGACCACGCTCAACGTTCCGGTCGGTCTCGGATCGGGAGATTCCGCGTATCTCGGTGCATTCCAGGATCGGTTGCTTCCTGCCATTCGGGCGTTTCAGCCTGAGTTCCTGATCATCTCTGCGGGCTTCGATGCCCACGGAGATGACCCGCTCTCCGGAACGTCTGTGACGGAGGATGGATTTGCGAGAATGACGGAGTGTGTGCTTCAGGCCGCAAGAAACCACTCAGAGGGCAGATTGGTCTCCGTCCTGGAGGGAGGCTACAACCTGCAGAGTCTTTCCCGGAGCGTGGAGGCTCACTTGCGGGCATTGTTGGAGGCTTGAGGATGGGTTTGTCGGGCGAGATCGTGGTGGCGTTTCAGGGAGAGATGGGGGCCTTCAGCGAGACGGCCGCACGGGCCTACTTTCACGAGAAGGTGTCGGTCGTGCCTCACTCGACCTTTTCGGCACTCTTCGAATCGGTTGAAGACGGACGCTGTACGCACGGTGTCGCGCCGATCGAGAACTCCCTTGCCGGAAGCATCCACGAGAATTATGACCTCCTGTTGAGGCACGACCTTCGGATTGTGGGAGAGCTCAAGCTGAGAGTGGTTCACAATCTGATCGTGAACCCCGGCGTCAAGCTGGAAGACGTGAGGCGAATTTTCTCTCACCCGCAGGCGCTTGCTCAGTGCAGCGTTTTTATCAAGAGCCTCGAAAACGCCGATGCCATCGTCGATTACGACACGGCTGGTGCGGTCAAGCGGATCAAGACGTCCGGCGCCCGGACCGATGCCTCGATCGCCAGTGCGCAAGCCGCGCTCGACTACGACCTGGAGATCTTGAGACCGGGGATTGAGAACAACCATCAAAACTTTACCCGGTTCTTGGTCGTCTCAAAGGAAGCAGTGAAGCCGAAGGGTCCCGCGAAGACTTCGGTCGTCTATGCGCTCAAGAACGAGCCAGGCGCTTTGTTCAGAAGCCTGGGTCTGTTTGAAGCCAGAAACATCAACCTTCTCAAGATAGAGTCCCGACCGCTTGACGGACGGCCTTGGGAGTACGCTTTTCATCTCGATTTTTCTGGAGACCTGGCAGAGACGGGATGCCTCCAGGCAATCCGGAGTCTCAAAGAGATGTCGACGTTCTTGAAGATTCTGGGTTCCTACGATCAAGGAGAAACAGTAGAAGGGAAAGTGAGACAAAAGGGGGTTTCGTGATGAATTTCGCGGACAGGTTGTCTTTGCTGGGCACGGAGACGGCGTTCGAGGTTCTTGTGAAGGCTCGAGCGCTCGAGGCTCAGGGAAGGGATGTGGTTCATCTGGAGATCGGCGAGCCGGACTTCGACACGCCGCGGCATATCATCCAGGCAGGTCAGGAGGCCCTGGACGAAGGCTATACGCACTATGGACCTTCTGCCGGGTTGCCGGAGCTCCGGGAGGCGATCGCACAGGACGTCGGAGGTCTGCGGGGCATCTCCGTGAATCCTGACCAAGTCGTGGTCACACCCGGCGGCAAACCGATCATGTTTTTCACGATCCTCGCGCTGGCCCAGGAGGGGGGTGAGGTCATCTACCCCAACCCCGGGTTCCCGATCTATGAATCCGTGATCAAGTTTTCGGGGGCGAAACCTGTGCCCATTCCGCTCCAGGAAGAACGGGATTTCGGTCTGGACGTGAACCATCTGGCAGACCTTGTGACCGACCGGACGAAGTTGATAATCGTGAACTCTCCGCAGAATCCGACCGGAGGTGTCCTTACGCGGGAAGACTTGAAGGCGATCGCGGAGATCGCAGTGAAGCATCAGGTGCCGGTCCTCGCGGATGAGATCTATTCGCGCATTATCTACGATGAGGATTTCCACAGCATCTCTGCGTATGCGGGGATGGAGGACCTGACGATCATCCTGGATGGCTTCTCGAAGACCTACGCGATGACGGGCTGGCGGATGGGCTACGGCGTGATGCCGCTGGACCTGGCACCGCACGTGACCCGGCTGATGACGAACAGCAACTCCTGCACCGCATCCATGACACAGCGGGCAGGGCTCGCGGCGCTTCGGGGACCTCAGGACGCGGTGGGTGAGATGGTGGCGGAGTTCAAGAAGCGGCGAGATGTCTTCACGAAAGGTTTGAACGCGATTCCGGGCATCAGCTGCACGATTCCCAAGGGCGCGTTCTATCTATTTCCGAACATCACGGGGCTGGGCAAGCGTTCCAAGGAGGTCGCGGACGCCCTGCTTTACAAGGGGGACGTCGCCGCGTTGGGCGGCCCTGACTTCGGCGCCTACGGAGAAGGATACGTTCGCTTCTCTTATGCCAACTCGATCGAAAACATTCAGAAGGCCCTGGAGCGGATTGCGAACTGTGCGGCCGAGTTGAGGGGATCGGCGGCCTAGGCCTTCCCGGAAACGCCAAATCTTCAGGCTGGGACAGGTCCAACCTGTCTTCTCGATTCAAGCCTTCCGTCTCGGAGTGTTTTTTCATCACAATTGGAACGTGACCTGATTTTTTCCGGGTCAGTGTCGTGAGGAGGTCACCCATGGTCGACGAGAGTGGACGGTTGCGCGTTGGCTCGATGGAGAATCTCAGGACGAAGGGATGTCTCGTCGTGAAGGGCGGTCCAGCCCCCATCGCCGTCTTTTACGACAACGGTTCTGCGCACGCGGTCGACAACCGATGCCCCCACATGGGATTTCCGCTCCACAAGGGCACGGTGCGGGAGGGGATCCTCACCTGCCACTGGCATCACGCCCGATTCGACTTGCATAGCGGGTGTACGTTTGATCTTTTTGCGGACGATGCCATCTCCTATCCGGTGGAGGTCAGGGATGGAGAAGTCTACGTACTGACCGACGGGATCGGTCGAGATCCCGTTGAACACGGGAAGCGGCGGCTGAAGGAAGGGATGGAGCAGAACCTCCGGCTCGTGATCGCGAAGGCCGTCGTCGGGCTGCTCTGCGCGGGGATCGACACAGACGCGATCGCCCGCATCGGCGGGCGCTATGGCGTGCGTCATCGCCGGAGCGGGTGGGCGTCTGGTCTCACGATTCTGACGGCGATGGCGAACGTTTGCGATCATCTGGAGAGAGATGACCAGATTGCGCCGCTTTACCACGGTCTGGTTCACGTGGCGAGAGACTGTGCCGGCCAGCCGCCGAGGTTTGACCTCCTTCCGCTGGATTCCGAGGATGTTTCCCTGGACAGGCTCAAACGCTGGTTCCGAAAGTTCGTGGAAGTGCGCGACCCCGATGGCGCGGAGCGCTGCCTGCTGACCGCCATCCGGCAGGGGGCAGATGACAGGGAACTTGCCGACCTGATGGTTTCCGCCGCGACGGACCACTTCTACCTGGATACCGGCCACACGGTGGACTTTATCAACAAGGCGTTCGAGCTCCTGGACCGGATCGGCTGGGACCACGCCGCCGAGGTCCTGCCCTCCCTGGTCAGGCAGCTCAGTTCGGCTCGCCGGGGCGAAGAAATCAACGCCTGGCGGCATCCGATCGACCTTGTTCCCATCCTCCAAGCGGCGTTTCAACAGCTTCCCGAGTTGATGAAGGCAGGGACGGGCAAGACCTGGCATCGATCCCGGGATTTTGTAGAGACCCTGCTCGGGGAGGATCCGAACGCCAGCGTGGCGGCCTTGACGCAGTCCCTCCAGGAGGGCGCGAGGCCGGCTCAGCTCGCTCAGGCGGTTGCGGTTGCAGCGGCACATCGCGTGGCCAGGTTTCACGTGCAGAACGAATTTTCTGACTGGCTGGGCGTGCTGCACACGTTTTCCTACTCGAATGCGTTGCACCAGATGATCAGACGAAATGGATCTCCACAGCTGCTTCGGGGCGTATTTCACGGCGCGATGCGTGTTTACCTGGACCGATTCTTGAATATCCCGCCCGCCCGTCCGCTTTCCGAACACGGGAAGGCCGGAGCGTCCGATGCCTCGCTCTACGGGTTCCTCGACCGGCTCGACCACCAGCAGCAGACGAATGAAGCGGGACGGTTCGTCTACCGATACCTGAAATCGGGAGGCGCGGCGAAACCCCTTTATCGGGTCCTGACGGAGGCGCTGGTTCGGGAAGACGCCGAGTTTCACAGCTTCCAGATGCTGGAAGCGGCGATTCGCCAGTACGAAGAACTGGATGACGAGGAGACGCGCAGGATGGTCATGGGGGCTGCGGCTCGTTATCTGGCCGCGCACGCGCCGACGCAGCGAGAGATGCTCCAGACCCTTCAGGTGGCCTTTCGCCTCCATCGGGGGGAGCCGGTTTATGAAGCGGAATAGATGTCGTATCTCGCCATCTCGTGAAATGCAAAAGGGCTGAACGCTTCCCACCACCCGCGGCAGGGACCCGCCCCACCCCGCGAAGTTCCATTTGTGCGATGCATTTCGCGAGTTTCAGTTCCGCCGGCAGTTGGAAAGTCAAAGCATCTTACTGCCGTCGACCACAGGAGTCGGAAAAAGAGAGAGGCTTCGGATTTTTTCCGAAGCCTCTCTGCTTGCGTCTTGGGGCTGAGTTCAGGGTTACCACATCACCCTGAAGTGCGTCGCCGACGTGTCCACCTGACCGGTGTGGAGGTCGGTCACGACGACCTGAAACTCCCGGTAGCCCGGCATTGACCCGTCCATGTCCAGAATCAGATAGTTCGGCTCCCAGTCCCGGGTCCCCTTTCGCGAGTAGGAGACGGTCGTCGTCCAATCGGGCGTGCGTTCCTCCGCTCCTTCGGAGAGGACGCGCACCTGGTATTCCATCTGGTAGTGCGTCGACCCAAAATCATCCCGACCCAGATTGTAGACCTCGAAGTAGAAATAGGCCTGCCCGAAGCGCTCACATCGACCGATCGGGTTGGGCAGCACCATAAAGGCATCACGGCCGAACGACCCGTCGTCTCGTTCCACGACCCGTCGGGCCAGGAGCAGGCTGCTCAACTGCAGTGAGTCCTGACCGAATCGACGTACGGGCAGCTTGTAGCGAAAGGTCCCGAGGGTCTTCGTCTTCCGATCCTCTACCTCTGCGGCGAAATGGTAGTCGCCAGGTGCGACCATCAACTGTTCGCTTGCAAAGAGGTAGCCTTCCCTCGTCGCGTCGTAGGTCACCCACGGCATTCGCGCCAATCTGCCCACCTCTTGTCTTACCGTATCCCAGGCCGCACCGAACAGGAAAAGCCCCTGCTTCAAGTCCACGGAATGCACGCCGCTTGCAGCGAATTCGTGATTGACTTCCTCGCCTGGGAGGGCGTAGTAGACTTCGACGCGTGACTTGCCGTTCGTACCGCGAAACTGGACGATCTGAAACGGGGCGTCGTAGCGCTCCCAGCCGTAAGGATCTTTGTAATAATCGGAGACTCTTGCAACCAGGCTGCTATACCCGAGAGGATAACCGCCCATCCAGGCAAGGCTGAACTTCCAGTGGTCGCGCGTATCGGTATTCGAGAAGATGAGACTGAATCCCGGGTATTCCCACTGCTCTGCCCTGGGCTTATGCCGAACCGGGGCGCGTCCATGCCTCGCTACTGCGTGAAGATAGTCTTGATACCAGATCGGTTTGTCCAGATAAGTGTCGATCTCCGCCGGCGTGACGCGCCTCGATTCGGGACGCCCGTAGCGGATGTAGGCCTCTCCCTTGTCTGTTGCCCAGCCCGGAATCTGCTTGACCGGTTCGCCGAAGCGGAGATTGGCATAAGCCACGCGGCCGCAGTGCTCCATCAGGCGCTCGTTTACCGGTGTCAGGTAGAGTGGGTCCCGTGCGGTCCAGAACCGCCTTAACGCCGCCTCGGTCGGAAGGGCATCCCCCTCCTCCAGTTCGCTCTTATCGGTCATCAGGAAGACCGACTTCATGAACTGTTGCTCTCTCTCGGTCATCCGGGCCAGACCGGAAACGTAGAACCGGTAGGCGGTGTCCAGGTCTTCCTTGGCCTGATATCCGAGCCCGACAAAGAAAAAGGCCTGCGAATCTCCAGAACCGTCTTTCACCCTGTCTCGAAAGAGGTCGATGAGGTCGTCGGGGAACCCGGCCTCATAGTAGACCAATCCGAGCAGGATGCGAGCGGGATCGTGTTCCGGGTCGGCCGCGAGGGCGCGACTTAGGTAGTTCACTGCTTCTTTCCGCTCCGGCTCCGCGAACTTCTCCAGGCTGAAGGATTTCTTCGTGGCGTCGTATGAGCCATAGTTGTAGTCGACCCACTCCGCGTTCAGATAGCGGGTCATCTGCCAGGCCGCATAACGCCCGGCCAGGTAGAGGGCCCCGACGTGGTTGGGATCTTTCTCGATCGCCCGCTTGGCGTAGCGCCGTGCCGTGCCGCGCCTTCCGATGGTCCAGAGCAGGTCGGCATAGGTGTGCAGGTAGTCTGCATTACTCCGCTCTTTCCTTACGGCCCGCTGAAGCCAGAGTGAGGCATCGTAGCGGGAGGAGACCGTTCCTTTGGCGATATACAATTTCGCAAGGGCGTGCATCGCCCTGCCGGTCTTGTCGCGACGCACGGCGCGTTTCACGATACCAACGCGCTTTTTGTATTCGAGGGTCGTGTCGGACGCCACGGCCAGGAGTGAATCCACCGTTTGGGCAGACTTGCGCGCGCCGACCGGCGATGGGGTGCAGACCGCGATCAGGAGAGAGATCGCAAAGGCGTTTGACAGGAGTCTTGACACGTTTGGTGGACGCTTGTTTCTATGACGCAACGCTGAAAAGGAACAAACAGGTGGGCGAAGAAGGATAGCGGATCGCCCCATCGGAGTCAAGCCGCTTCCGCCGGGGAAAGAAATGAACGGACCGCTGTCGTCACTGTCTTCAGGAAAGACGTAGCTTGCTCAATCCGAAAGGACGTGTGAAGACGGCCCGCGTGTGTATATTGTGTTCGGAGGCGAATGAACGGAGACCCGCCGCCGTCCGATTCCCTGGCGGGTGGTTTTCCATATGGACCGAGCCCCATCGGTTCCCAACGTTTCAACTAGACGGAAAGGACGAACGAGATGAGTCTCTATCGTGGCGTTGCTGCGCGTTTGGAATCCTCTCTGAAGCTTGCGCTTCCGCCTATTTCGGTGTGCATCACCGACGAGGTTCCCGAGGGCGTCCCTCACTTTTCTGGAAGGGCTCCGGCGGGCTGTCTGTTCTGGCAGGAGGCCGCGAAGGGCCCCTTTTTCACGTCGACCGAGGATCACGAGCTATGCGCGATCGGCGTGCATACCCACCACATGACAAATCCTCCTTCGTCGTATGCGTCCGAGCTGGGTCAAGTCTTGAAGGTGATGGCCGACCTGGACTACGTGCGTGAAGAGGATGTGGCGCAGATTCCCGTCATTTCTGACGAGACAAGGCACGTCTTGTATGCGCCGCTGGCCGACACGCCGATTCCCCCTGACGTCGTTGTGCTGTTTGCACATTCCCGACAGGGGCTGGTGATCACCGAGGCGGTTCAGCAGGTCCAATCCGACATTCCCCCCGCGATGGGGCGTCCGGCCTGCGCCGTGATTCCCCAGGCGATCAACTCGGGCAGGGCAGCCCTGAGCCTCGGCTGCTGCGGCGCCCGTACCTATCTTGATGTCCTTTCGGATGACGTCGCGTTGTGGGCGATTCCGGGAGACAAGGTTGCGCGCTACGCCGAGCGGATTGAGGCGCTGGCGCGGGCGAATGAGACGCTGAGCGTCTTTCACGAATTGCGCCGGGAGGATGTCGAGTCGGGCCTCAGGCCGACGGTCGGCGAATCCCTGTCGCGCCTCGCAGGATGAGAGGGTAGAGAGATGCGATACCTGATTCTGACCCTCTTTCTGGTCTTGTTCTGTCGCCCGGCCCCGCTGCGAGGCGGGCAGAAGGGCGAGCATCCGGATGCGGTTCGGTGGGATCGCCGATATGACACCGAGGACTACGTCTACGGAAAGGAACCGGTCCGGTTTCTGAAGGCGCAGATCGGAAACCTGCGGAAGGGAAGGGCGCTCTGTCTCGCGGCGGGGGAGGGGCGGAACGCCGTCTACCTGGCAGAGCAGGGGTTCGACGTGGTCGCCGTGGATATCTCGGGCCGGGGTCTGGAGAAATGCCGGGCGTTGGCCGAGGAGCGCGGCGTTGAAGTGGAGACGATCGTGGCCGACCTGGAGACCTACGAGCTGGAGGGTGGCGCGTACGATCTGATCACCAAATTCTACTACTACCGGCCGGCGCTGTTTGACGACGTGATCGACGCATTGAAGCCAGGCGGCAAATTCATTCTGGAGACATTCACGACCGATCAGCCCGGCGTCGGGGATCACGGGCCGCGCAACCCGGATTACCTGGTGAAACCCAACGCGCTGCTCTCCACCTTTACCGGCCACCGGATCCGATACTACGAAGATACGATCATCGATCAGGATGAAGGCGTGCACCGAGGGAAAGGGGCGGTCGTCCGGCTCGTCGTCGAGAAGGTTGCGCCGAAGTGAACGGCGTTCTGACATTTTTCTGGGAAACCGATCCCGAGCTTTTCAGAATCGGGCCCTTCGCCATTCGCTGGTACGGACTGCTCTTCGGCCTGGCCTTTTTCGTCGGATTCTACGTGATCCGATGGATCTTCCGACAGGAGCAGAAACCGGAACGGGATCTGGACCGGCTGGTAACGTTTACGATCGCCGGGGCCGTGTTGGGCGCCCGGCTGGGCCACTGTCTGTTTTATGAACCCGCGTATTATCTGAGCCAGCCGCTTGAGATACTCAAGGTCTGGCGCGGCGGACTGGCCAGCCACGGTGGCGCTGCAGGCCTCTTCTTCGGCTTGTATCTCTACGTGCGAAACAGACCGAACCTGTCGTATCTCTGGATTCTGGATCGGGTGGCCATTCCAACGGCGCTTGGCGCGTGTTTCATCCGCATCGGCAACTTCTTCAATTCGGAAATCCTCGGGACGCCGACGGATCTGCCGTGGGGGTTCGTCTTCGGCCGGGTAGATTCGCTCTCCAGACATCCTGCACAGCTCTATGAATCGATCGGTTACGGGCTGATCTTCTTGCTGCTGCTGCTAATCTATCGCAAGCAATCTCGAGAGGCGCCCCAAGGTCTGTTTCTGGGTCTGTTTCTGGTCTCCGTGTTCACTTTCCGCTTTTTCATCGAGTTCGTGAAGATGCGGCAGGCGGCGTACGGCCACGAGCTGCCACTCAGCGTCGGGCAATGGCTCAGCCTTCCGATGGTCGGATTGGGGCTTTGGTTGCTCTTTCGCACGTGGAGAGCGGCTTCGCCGGACGCGAGGGGTACGGGATGGATCAAACCACAGGCTCAGAGGAAAGGCGAGCCGTGAATTGTATGACTGTTTTTCGGACGCCGGGGAGGCGTCATCCATCCAGAGGGTCAAGGCAGCAGTAGCTGATTAGGAACTGGCCAGCATGGGCCCGAGGGGACGCCCGCCCAGCAGGTGCAGGTGCAGGTGATACACCTCCTGGCCCCCGTGCGTTCCGCAGTTCACCAGGAGACGATACCCCGTCTCGCTCACCCCTTCCTGCTTCGCGAGTTTGGCCGCTACCGTAAACAGCCTTCCCAGGGTCTGCTCGTCTGACGCCGTCACGTCGTTGACTGTTGGAATCAGCCTGTTCGGTATGATCAGGATATGTGTCGGGGCCTTGGGCTGGATGTCCCTGAAGGCCGTGACCAGATCGTCCTGGTAGACGATGTCTGAGTCGATCTCCCTGCGTATGATTTTGCTGAAGACGGTCTCTTCCGGCATGGGACCTCCCTGTCCTCTCAGGGGACCAGATCCAGGCGGATCTGATGCTATTCGTCCGGGGCTTGATTCAACTGCACCATCTCCAGCCCCGACTCCCTGAGGAGCTGCGCGTAAACCTCTTCCAACTCAGGTTCGTAGTCATACGGCTCCATGTAAAAGATCTTGACGATCCCGGCCTGGGCAGACTCCTTCAAGCACCCGAAGCAGGGTCGTGTGGTGGAATAGAGGACGGCGCCTTCGGTGCGGGCACCGTGCCGTGCCGCAAACGCGATGGCGTTCTGTTCCGCGTGAGCGCAGAGGCAGGTGTCCACGCCGTGCCCTGACGGAACGTCGGACTGACAACGGGGACAACCCCCCTCGAAGCAGTTCTTGACCCCGATGGGCGTGCCGTTGTATCCGGTGCTGATGATGTTTTTGTTCCTGACGATGACGGCTCCAATCTGGCGGCGGATGCAGTTGGAGCGCTCGGCTGCCTTGTAGGCGATGTTCATGAAATAGTGACTCCACGAAGGTCTGTTCATCCGCATGCCTTCCTGCAGAGCGAAGTGGAAGTGGCGTAGACGGAGAAGGAATATACTGGTCGTCGAACGGCCAGACAAGCACGTTGCCGATGCGCCGCGCGACAGTTTCGGCTTGTCAGCCGAAGCCTGTCAGGTATATTTCCAACCTGTATGCGTCCGGGCTTGAGGGTTTGCCAACCCCAGAGGAGCGCGCGTTTCATGGATCCCACAAGGACCGCATTTGGTATCTGGAGCGGCGGCCGATTCATGCACTTCGGCGCGGACATCGGAGCCGAGCGCCTGTCGGTCTTGATCCGAAAGGCCTATGAGGCCGGCATCCGGACGTTTGTGACCGCGGATGTCTACGGAGGGGGGGACGCGGACCGGCTGCTGGGGGGTGCGCTGTCTGAATTCGAGCGGGATTCCTACAGCCTCGTGGGGGCCGTCGGGCACGACTTTTACACGGGAAAACGACAGGCGGAGCGGGGGTATCCCCGGTTCACGGATCCGCGGCTGAGGGGCCCTGAAGAGTTTGGCCTCTACCTTCGTATGGCGGCGGAGCGGCAGCTTGAGCGTCTGGGCAAAGACCGGCTGGACCTTTTGTTGCTGCACAACCCCGACTTCACCGGCTATACGCACGAGGCGGTCTGGAAGGGGATGGCTGCGCTCAAGGAGACCGGGACCATCCGACGGCTGGGGATCGCTCCGGGACCCGCGAACGGCTTTACGCTGGACCTTATTGGTACGTTCGAGCACTACGGGGAGTTGATTGACTGGGCGATGCTCATCCTGAACCCGTTGGAGCCCTGGCCTGGCGCGCTGTCCCTCCCGGCCGCGGAAAAGTGTGGGGTCAAGGTCATCGCGCGGGTGGTGGACTACGGGGGGCTGTTTCACGATGGCCTCAAGCCGGGGACGCAGCTGCCGAGAAGGGATCACCGTTCATTTCGGGCTTCTGGCTGGATCGATGCTGCACAGGGCCAGCTGAACCGATTTCGCGAGATCGCCCGTGGGCGCGGTATGACGCTGCTTCAGCTTGCCTCGCAGTGGGCGCTGGCGCAGCCGTCGGTCGAATCGGTGGTTCCGACGCTCATACAAGAGGCGCGCGCAGGTGCGAAGCCGATCGAGGACCAGGTGGAGGAGCTCGCCGGCCTGTCTGCCTGTCCCATGCTCTTCAGCGAGGAGGTCGAAGAGATCAGTCGGCTCGGCGACAACCGAAACTGCATGGCGCTCAAAGGCGCCTCGACGCAGTACCTGGGTTCTCCCCAAGCGGATCAGTGGCCGGTCACCCCAGAGCTTCTGGAGGTGGGAAAGCGATGGAACATCGATCCGGATCGGGATCTGTTCTATGCGCAGGATGCGAGGGATATCCGGGAGTTCGGCGCCCCTCGACACGGCGCCCCCCAGACGAGCCGGCGGCGACTCTACCTGCAGCTCCACGCCTTCGGGATGTGCAGGGAGACGGATCGGCTCGTCCGGGCGTTGAAGGAGAGCGGGTTGGAGGGCGTGCTTTACAAGGACCTGAACGACCCCCGTGGCGTCGCCGTGCTCCTGATCACCGAGGATCCGGGACTGTTGGCTTCAGGGGCCAGGGACCTGCTGTCCGGGGAGCCGTTCGGTGCGCTGCGGCACAAGCCGGACCTGACGATGTTGGGGAGGACCTATTCGACCGGACGGGAGCCGGCCCTCGAGGACTGGCTGCTCGTGAAGCCGAGGCGCAACGCGCTGAATCGCGACTGGCCTTGGGCCGTCTGGTATCCCCTCCGGCGAAAACCCGAGTTCAGTCGACTGCCGGAGGCGGAGCAGGGGAAGATTCTGGGCGAGCACGCCAGGATCGGAAGGTCCTACGGTCAGGCCGGATACGTGAACGACATTCGTCTGGCGTGTCACGGACTGGACCGGGACGACAACGAGTTCGTAATCGGCCTTGTCGGCCCCGATCTGTATCCGCTTTCCCGTATCGTTCAGGAGATGAGAAGGACTGAGCAGACGGCCAGCTACATTCAGTCGCTGGGGCCGTTCTTTGTGGGGCGGGCGGTCTGGCAGAGCCCACTCAAGTAGCGAAAGAAAGGCCGCAAGATCGTCATCCGCCGGGATGCGCGACATCGGTGACGTTCGGAGACCGACTCGCGGATCCCTTTTTTTGTACCGGAAGTGATGGGAACGTCGACGAAGACGCGAAAAAAGTCGGCCGGGGTAGCAAGGACCGCCGTTCACGGTGGGGCGCACCGGCAGCTGGAGCTTACGGCGGAGAGAAAGGCGGGAAGCCTCGCGATGATGACGGACGGGACGATCTGGGGCAATCCTACTGGCGGTAAAGCAGGAAGACAAGCAGATCTCCCAGAACCTGGAGGCTTTCGGGGCTGCACTTGTCAGCCGTGTCTTCCATCGTGTGCCAGTGCGGGTAGTCGAAGTCGATGAGGCAGATGACCGGCATGCCGGCCTCCATGAGCGGGATGTGGTCATCCTGAATGGCATACTTGGGCTCCCTTTGAAACGGCTTCAGACCGATGGCTTCAGCCGCGTTCCAGACTTGGGCCACGACGTCCGGGTACCGGGCGACAGAAAACCGTTCAACGTGGATGTTCAGATCCCTGTCTCCGATCATGTCCAGCAGGAGCCCCATTCTGGGCCGATAGTGTCCCTTTCTCTTTCTGGCGAATTCACGCGCCCCCAAGAAGTAGTCGCTCACGTCTCCCCCGATCCCTCGGCCGTAATCCTCCCCGTCGAACAGAACGATGTCCACGCCGAGGCCGGGATCGGATGCGCCGAGGATCCTGGCCATTTCCAGGAGAACAGCCACGCCCGAGGCACCGTCGTTGGCGCCCAGGATAGGCGTGTTGCGAACCGCGGGATCGGGATCCCTGTCGGCGTAAGGTCGGGTGTCCCAATGGGCGCACAGCAAGATGCGCTCCTCCAACTGCGGATTGAACTCGCCGATCAGATTTGTCAGAGAAACCGCCGTGTCGGCCTTCTCATCATAGTAGACAAAGGGTTCGGCATAGGCGGTGTCCGCGTGTGACCGCAGTTCTTCCAGGAGGAACGCTTTCGCGGCTTCGTGTCCGGTCGACCCGGGATTTCGAGGCCCGAACTCGGTCTGTCTGACGAGCAGGGAGTAGGCGCGTTCACCATCAAATGCGGCCTGCGTCGGCTCCGCGGGGCGACCGCCCATCGACTCCTGTCCGGAACAGGAGGCCGACATCAGAAGCAGCAGCGTAGCGCACAGCTTTTCAAGCACGCGTAGACCTCTGGGTTAACTCCGTGAGCGAAGGCGTGAGCCGGATCGCGGTCCGGTCCAGAAGGGTCCTGATCGTTCGCGGTGACGGTCCGATCCGGGCGTCAGACTCCGCGCTTTGACCGGCGGGTCGGTCAAGAAACCTCTAGTCGGGTCTCTTCCACTTAATTATATTGGCCGCTGAACGATCTCGTCTGTATCACGCGCCGTGGATCGTCCCTCTCACAATATAGGCAAAGAGGCGTTGGAAAAAAGGGGGCGGGGATATGATTCACAAGATTGAGGCGCTGAATTACCGTTGTTTCAACTACATTGGTCAGCGCCTCAATCGGTTCCAGATTCTGGTCGGGCCGAACTCGAGCGGGAAGAGCAGCTTTCTGGATGTGATCGCCTTTCTGGGAGACTTGGTTCGCAAAGGGCTGGACGGGGCGATTGAACAGCGAACCCGGGATCCTCGAGACCTTGTCTGGGGCCGCCAGGAGGAAAGATTCGAGCTGGCCGTGGAAGTTTCCATGCCCCAGGAAATTCTGAGCCGACTTCCCGGTCAAGACTACCGGACGTGCCGCTACGAGGTGGTGATCGCCGCGAACCCGGGGTCTGGTGAGGCGGCCATCCTGTCGGAAAAGGTCCTGGCCCTCTTGCCCATCGATGTTTCGAGGGAACGTCAGGAAACACTCCTTCCCCTGTGGGGCGTCGTTCCCGAAACGCTCGTGACGCCCAGGGGCGTGAGGCGCGCAAGGACCCTGGTGAACAAGGTCCCCGGGGGGAACGACCACTTCTATGACGAAACCGGACACGGATGGGATCACGCGTTCAGGCTGGGTTCCAAAAAGTCTGCCCTGGGAAATCTGCCGGAAGATGAGGGTCGGTTTCCGGTCGCCACGTGGCTCAAAGGGATGCTGGTCGACCGCATTCGCCGCATGGCTCCGGAACTTTCCGGGCTTCGGAAGCCGAGCCCGCCCGGCCTGCCTGGCGCCTTCCGGGCCGACGGGTCCAACCTGCCGTCGGTGATTGAGGACCTCAAGCGGGCCAATTTCGACAGCTATTCCGCCTGGGTCGGGCACGTCCGCACCGCGCTGCCGGACATCGAATCTGTGAGTATTGTAGAACGACGGGAAGACCGGCAGCGCTATCTCCTCGTCCGCTATCGCGGCGGTCTGGAAGTCCCATCCTGGATGGTGTCGGACGGCACGCTGAGATTCCTCGGCCTGTCGCTCCTCGCGTTTCTTCCCGGCTCCGAAAAGACCTACCTGATCGAGGAACCGGAAAACGGGATCCACCCCGAGGCCGTCGAGCACTTGTATGCTTTCTTGCGCTCCGTCGTGGAATCCCAGATTTTGGTGACGACGCATTCTCCCGTCGTTCTGGAGATCGCCGAGCCTGGCTGTGTCCTTGTCTTCTCGAAGAGCAGGGAAGGGGGAAGCCAGATCGTATCCGGCGCGCAGCATCCGGCGCTGAGAAACGGGCGTCAGGGCGATCTGTTCGCGCCGGGACCCGTGAATGAGTGAAGTGGAAGTTATGGAAGGTTGCGGCAGGAGAAAGGAAGCGGAGGAACGCCGGAGAGGGAGCTCTCCCGGCGATTTTTTTATCGCGGAGGCGATGAGAGAACCGGGGAAGATACGGAGCGTGTCGACGAGGATGCGAGGACGCGAACGGCGGGGCCGGGGGTTGAGGAGGCTATGAATATCATCCTGATCATTTCAGACACCTACCGGTACGACAACCTGTTCGACCGGGCGAGCATGCCGGTGCGTACGCCGCATCTGGACCGGTTCGCCGGGCGAGCTGTGAGTCTGTCCAGCATGTACCTCGCCAGTTTTCCGACCCCGTCACACCGGACCGACGTCACGACAGGTCGTTACTTCTGGCCGTGGGCCGACCGATCGCTGAAGAATCACGCGCCTGTCCTGCTTGAAGAAGCTGGCTACGTGACGCAGTTCTTCTGCGATTGTCCACACCTGTTCAAGACGGGCATCAACACCGGCTTCAACGGGGCGTATGAACTTCGCGGCCAGGAGGGCGACACCTACTTTCTCCGAATGAACCACCCGTTCGAAACGGCCATGCCCCTGGACAAAACGCGCCAGACGTATCACTTTCAGGGCCGCAACCTCGTCGACCTGCACTGCTGGACGAATCGGCACTGGTACCGGGAGGAGGATCGCTTTGCCCCTCGCGTGGCGGGCGTTGGCGTGGAATGGCTTGAAGCAAACTACGAGTATCACCCCTTCTTTTTGTGGCTCGACTTTTTCGATCCGCACGAGCCCTGGGATCCGCCCGAGTACATGGTGAAGCGCTACGATCCCGAATACGCGGGCACTCCGATGATCCATCCCAACTACGGCCGGGCCAGTGATATGACCGCCGAGGAGTTGAAAAACCTGCGGGCCCACTATTGCGCGGAAGCGGAGCTCGCGGACCGATGGGTCGGACGCGTGCTCGAGAAGATCGACGACCTCGGGCTCTGGGAGAATTCGATCGTGGTCTTCACGTCTGACCACGGGATGAGTCTCGGGGAGCACAACCAGGCGGGGAAGGCGAACCGGAACCTGAGTGACGAACGCTTCTGGCCCCTCTATCCTGAGATCGCGCACGTTCCCTTTATGGTGGCCGCACCCGGACTCGAAGCGGGAACGACGGTCGATCTCCTCACACAGCCGGTCGATATTCTGCCGACACTGCTCGATCTCACGGGTGTAGCGGTGACCCCACCGCAGCCATTTCACGGCCGGTCTTTCGCGCCCGCGCTGAGGGGAGCGCAACAAACGCCCATTAGAGAAATCGCGGTCTGCTCCGCCACGCTGCGCGATGGGGTGACGGGTCCCCCGAAGAAATGGACGACGCCGGTCGTCTACACCGACACGTGGGCCTACGCCCCGGTCGGCGCGGAAGGAGGGCGGGAGCTGTACCGTCTCGCAGACGATCCCTACGGCGAACGCAACATCGCTTCGAGCCATCCGGAAGTCGCCGCCGATCTGCACGAAGAGCTGTTGGTTTGGCTGAACGAGATGGAAGTACCCAGCAGCGTGATTGCCCTATATAGCTGAAGCGTATCCAGGGGTCGTTCGCGACCTGTATGAATTTCATTCGAGCGACCACAAGATGAGGATGCTGCCCGTTGGCCAGGATCACCGCCACCTCTTCACTCGGCTGGGCGCATTACACGCTCTATGAAGCGCTGCCCCGCATCAAGGCCCGAGGCTTTCGCCGGGTCGAGATCGCGAGTTTCTTCAGCTATTGTTTTCACTTCAACTTCGGGAGCCCGAAGCCGAGCGAGCTGAAGCAGATGCTGGATGACCTGGAACTGGAGCCGATCTGTCTGAACTACTGTGCGAGCCATCAGGAAGCCTGGCGCCCGGAGGAGATCGACCGGTTCGTGGCCGACTGGACGCGCAAGCTGGAGCACGCGGCCGAAGTCGGGATCCCTAAGATGACGATGCTGTTCGGGGCCCGCAACGATCGGCCCGACCAGGAGGCTCAGCTGGCCAACTCCGTGGAGGCCTACGATCGGGTCGGAGAAGCAGCGGCCCGACTGGGGATCCGAATGCTGCTCGAAGTGCCCCATTTGTGGACGATTATCTGGGGGCCCGAGCAGGTGCTCTGGGTCATGGACCGCCTGTCGAGCGCGAACGTCGGCGCGCTGGTGGACTCAAGCCACTGGGGCATCTCGGGCTACGACCCTGACGCCTTTTTCGACGCGCTGGCAGATCGCCTTTGGCACGTTCACCTGCGGGACTCGCAGGGGCCCGACGCCGCGGACTGGAAGCAGGACCTCGAGTTGACCCCGGGCCGAGGGACGGTCGACTTCGCGAAGTTCGCGCGGGCCCTGGATCGTGTCGGGTATGCCGGGGATGTGTCGCTCGATTTCGAATACCGGGACATGACGCTCGACCGGATCGAACGCGAGTACGATGCCGGCCTGCACCATCTGGCGGACGTCGGTTGGGAAATTGCGGAAGGCGTGAAGTATTGAGGTCTTCTGGCAGGTTGAAAGGCAAGGGACCGAGGCTGGAGGAATTCTGTGCCGTCCACAAATGACGGCAAGTCTATTCGCGAACACGGGGTATGGGCGTGGGCAAGGCGCACGACCGCGACGAGGCGGTGATCCACGCAACCGAGAGAAATCTACCGATTGTCGCACAGACGGAGATATCCTACGTTGAACACCGAATGCGTGCGGTGATCGAGTATCCGGTGAAGACGATGAATATCCGCCCCGTGCGGAACCGATGCAGGCCGGTACCGGACCGGTGATATGGCCAGACGTCTCGCTCCTTTCGGAGCACTGGATCGAGTGCCTCCGCCTGGCGCACGTGGTCTACAACCGGTTCGATCGAGCCGAGTTCATCGTTCGGCGACCGACGCCCGTCACGAGGGACGGAAAGGATGTCCGTCACGTTCTTCACGACTCTGAAGTCCACCGGCAACATACGATTTTCTGTGGAGACAAGCGCAGGCGCTGACACGGTCGATTGAGATGCAGCCGAGAGGAGGATTCAGCATATGGATGTTCTGGATTTCACGAATTCCTACCAGTTCTGGGACATTTCTTCCAACCCGGATGATCAGCGAAAGCCCGGTCACATGCCCTGGGGCAACAGCGTGCGTATCGATATCGAGGCCCGTACGGTGCTGACGGACGGGGAGACGAGCGAATCGGACGAATTTTTCCTGATCGCCCCGTGTCGTACGGAGTGGATGTATCGGGATGATGTCCTCTTTCAGATCCCCAACCGGGAGTATCGTCACGTCTGGTCGCGCACGCGGGGGATGAGTGTCGGAAGGGGGATGACGTATGCAGGAGAACAGCCGACATCGGATACGCTGGAGCGCTACAACAGCTTTGACATCGTCGTCGAAGCGATCCAGAGCCCGATGGAACTCGAAACGGACGATGCCGTGATTGAGGCGACCGAGCGGAATCTGCCGATTGTCGCGCAGACGGAGCTTTCGGACGCGGAGACCGGAATGCGTGCGGTGATCGAGTATCCGGTGAAGACGATGAACTACCACCCTGAGCGGAAAAGGTTTCAAGTGGACACCGGACCTGTGATGTGGCCCGAGTTTTCAGCGATCGGGGCGCACTGGATCGAGTGCCTCCGGATGTCACACGTGATCTACAACCGATTCGACCGCGCCGAGTTCATCCTTCGCCGTCCGACGCCCATCGAGGTGGACGGGAAGGAGATGTGCAAGGTTCTTCATTATTCGGAGGTGCATCAGCACGAGGCGAGAAACAGGATCTTCTGTCCATCCACCTGAAATAAGAGGGATTCCCCCATGGCGCAGCCCAGTGCCGAGGTTCCGTTTCTGATCGGAGAGGATTTCACGGAGCGCCGCAACGTGACGTGGCGCGTCGAGCAGGCAGAGGGCGATCTTTCCGATCCATTGCTCGAACCGGAGATGCCCTGGGACGACGGCCACCCTTTCCTGCACGGCACGGTCGCCCACGACCCGATCGACGGGCTTTGGAAGGCGTGGGGCACAGCCTCTCCGAATGCGCCGTTTCGCACGCAATTGCGGCGCCTCGGGTATCTCGAAAGCGAGGACGGAGTCCGCTGGCGACGGCCGGAACTCGACCTGAGTCCGATCGGGGACCATCCACGCACGAACGTCCTTCTGGATCTGGATACGGGCGGATATTCGCTCTGTTCGAGTGTGCTGATCGACCCCGAGGCGGACGCGACGGATCGCTACGAGATGTTCGTGCTTCGCCAACCGGGGAGGCCCGCCGGATTGGAGGCTGCCGAGACCGTCACCGGATTTACGAGGGGAGACGGCGAGGCGGCCCGGGCGTCGGGCCTGTATCGCTACTTTTCCGGCGACGGGATTCGCTGGCGGCCCTCGGCAGGCCCGCTGATGACGATTGAAGGCGATCCGCTGAAGTCCAAGAGCACGAATGACAACATTTTCGTCTACCGTGAGGCGGACGGGACCTATGTTGCCTACCATAAAACGGTGTTGCGCAACTTTCCCGGATCGTTGTACATATACGAGACCTCCGCCGGAGCGTGCCGTATCCTGGCCAGACGAACGAGCGAAGACGGCGTTGAATGGAGTGAACCGGAGCAGGTCGTGCTGCCGGACTGGCGGGATACCCACGATACGCAGTTCATGGAGATCTCGGTGACGCCGGCGCCGGGAGGATATATCGGGGTTCTGACGGTCTACAAGACCGCGAACCAGACGATCGAGCTGCAGTTCGCCGCTTCGCGCGATGGGCGATACTGGTGGCGGCCGGACCGTCGCCCCTGTGTCGCGCAGCCTCCGGTCGGCGACTACGGCGGGGGGATGATGTGGGGCAGTCACCACGCGATCGTGGATGGTTCGTTCCTTCATTATTATTACACCGGGCTGCAGGGTATCCACGGAGATGTGTTGAGCACCGAAGAGGCGGAAATCGCCGCCGCGGCGGGGAGGCCCTACAAGCCAACGCCCAACCTGCACGGTGAGGTGATCACGCGCCTGCCGAACCTGATCTCGTTCCAGGGGGCGCTCTGTCGGGCGACCTGGCGGCGGGGCCGGTTGTGGGGTCTGACAACGGCTTCAGGCGGCCGACTGGAAGGGACGGCGGTCACGTCTTCATCCTTGCGCCAAGGCCAAACGGTGTCGATCAACGCGACTACGGTCGGCGATGGCGAAATCATGGCCGAGCTTGTGGACGACGATGGCCGCGCCGTGCCGGGATTCGATCGGGAGGCGTGTGACCCGTTCTTGGGCGACGCGGGCCGAGCGGAGATACGATGGAAGGGAAAGGCCGCTTCTCCCGCTGACGGTGTGCACGTCCGATTTGTTTTGCGAAACGCCCGGCTCTATGGATTTGCGTTTGGCGATTGAGTGTGGCACCGGCAGCTTGCTGCCGGTGGATAACGGCGAGCGAGTTTTGTAATACCTGGTAATGAATTTTCCACGGGCGGGCGCGCCGCCTGTGGCACACGTGACTCAGCTGGGTAAAACGAATCACGCTAGGAGGATCTGATGGACGAACCTACGGTTCAAGAGCTCCTGGATCTGTCGGGGCGCGTCGTGTTGATTACCGGGGCCACGGGTTATCTCGGCTCGGCGATGTCGCGCGCGCTCGCCGAGGCCGGCGCGACCGTGGTGATCAGCAGCCGAGACCGCGACCGGGCAGCGGCTGCGGCGGCCAAGCTGCCGGTCGCGGGAAGGGCGGAACACCGGGGCGTCGCATTGAACCACATGGACGCCGATTCCGTGGCGGCCGGATTCGCCGAGGCGGTTGCGTCCGCCGGCAAGGTCGATGTACTGGTGAACAACGGCAACGAGGCGGTCGGGAAAGACCTGACGGAGGTGACCTACGAAGAGTTCAGCCATCAGCTTGCGAACGCCACGGGCTACTTCGCGCTCGCGCGTCTGTTTCGCGACCACATCGTAAGACGGGAAGCTTCGGGAAGTGTCGTCATGCTGGGCTCCATGTACGGCCAGGTCGCCTCTTATCCGGACGCCTACGAGGGACTCTGCGCGGCCAGTCCGGTCGGCTATCACGCACTCAAAGGCGGCATCATCCATTTGACGCGGCACCTGGCGATCTACTGGGCGAAAGACCGGGTGCGCGTGAACTGTCTCAGCCCGGGACCCTTTCCATTCTCTGCGCCGCCGGAAGTGGTCCGGAGGCTCTGCACCAAGAGTCCGATGAAGCGCATGGGTCTTCCGTATGAACTGAAGGGCGCCATCCTCTTTCTGGCCAGCGACGCGAGCAGCTACATGACGGGTCAGAATCTGACGATCGACGGAGGTTGGACGGCGTGGTAGCGTCGGTCGAGCGTCCAGCGTGAAAGCAAAAAGAGAATAGCGAATGTCGAATGATGACACGACGCGCACTCCTCCTCGGCCTGGCCATGGCAGCGTGGGTGAATCTCTGGGCGGCCTATTCCACCAACGTGATCAAGTCCTCCCAGTTCGCCTTCTCCCACCTGTCGGCGGCCTTCCTGATCCCCTTTCTCATCCTGCTCGGCTTCAACCGCCTCCTCGAGCGCCGGGGCGGCGGCCTCTCCCCCTCCGAGCTCCTCATCGTCTGCTGCGTCGGCATGGTGGCGGCCAACATGCAGGGCGAATGGCTCTCCGACTACTTCCTGCTGGTGATCACCCAGGTAACCTACTGGGCGAACCCGGAAAACGGGTGGGAGGCGCTCATGCTGCCCCACATCCCGACCTGGAGCATTGTGACCGACAGGGCCGCCATCGTCCCGTTCTACGAGGGGATGCTAGCCGGGTCGATCCCCTGGCGCGCGTGGGCCACGCCCTTCTTCTGGTGGGGGACCTTCTTCGGCGCGCTTCTGCTTGCCAGCTTCTGCCTTTCGATCTTGCTGCGCAAGCAGTGGACGGAACACGAGCGTCTGGCCTTCCCGATCGCCGCCGTGCTCCTGGAGCTCACCGGCGTCTCCGGCTCGAGGGGAACGCTGCAGGCGCTCGTCCGGACCCCGCTGTTCCGGATCGGCTTCTGGAGCGTGTTCGGTCTGCTCACCTGGAACATGGGCAGCTGGTTCGCGCCAGCCCTGCCTGTCATTCCTATGCTCGTGAGACATACGGTTCCGATCGCGAGGGGATTCCCGTCGTTTCGCTTCAAGATCCTTCCGATGACGATCGGCTTCGGCTACTTCACCCGGTCCGAAGTCCTGTTGAGCATCTGGCTCTTCCACCTCCTGGCCATCCTGCAGGTCGGCATCCTCAACCGGGTCGGGTTCGACATGGGCAGCTCGGACCCCTGGTGCTCCTTTCACCCCGCCATCGGCTGGCAGAGCTTCGGCGGCATGATCATCTTCGTGGCGTGGGGCCTGTGGATCGCCCGGGCACATCTCAGGGAGGTTTTCAAGGCGGCGCTGACCCTGCGTCGAACCGATCGGGACAGGTCCGAGCTGATGTCTTACCGGTGGGCGGGCCGGCTCCTGATCGCCAGTTCCGGCTATATGGTCCTCTGGCTCAGACAGGCCGGCATGGAGTGGGGTCCCCTGTTTGCCTTCGGGTTCGCGTCCGGGATCCTCTACCTGGGCCTCGCGCGGATCATCGTCGAGTCCGGACTCGTCTATCTCCGGGGTCCGATCACCTCGCAGGCCTTCACCTGGCACCTCTTCGGCATGACCGGCATGGGGCCCGCGAGCGCGGTCGTGCTCGGCGGCCTCAGCTACACCTTCTTCTGCGACGCCAAGACCTTCGGTATGACGATGCTGGCCCACGTGCCGCGACTCGGAGACGCCATGTCGGTTCGATATCGGCGCGGTCTGGTGCCCGCCGTCCTCCTCGGCGCGCTCGTCGGGGCCGCCACGGTCGTCTGGTTCACGCTCTACCAGGGGTATCTCGGCGTCGGCAGCTACAACTTCGGGAGCGCCCTGTTCTATCGACGGGGGGATCCGGGAGGCGGGATGTGGACCTTCGCGGCCGCCCGGATCCAGCAGGGCGACCTTCAGGTCGGCTGGGACCGGCTCGGATTTCTGGGGATCGGCGGCGCGTTCGTCGCGCTCCTGTTCGGCCTGCGCACCTGGTTTCCGGCCTTTCCGATCTCACCCATCGGGTTTACGATCTCCGCGTCAGGGGTGTTGCGAAACAGCATTTCCTCGATCTTCATCGTCTGGTTGACGAAGGTCCTGATCCTGAAGCTGGGCGGGCTGGACCGTTATCGCCGAGCCGCGCCCCTCTTCCTGGGCATCATCATCGGCTACCTGGCGGCCATCGCGCTCGGCGTCGCCGTCGACTTTATCTGCTTTCCGCAGAATGGGCACGAGATCAACACCTGGTAAATCGCGCTGCCGAAGGCCGAGCTTCGCGTGAATCCACGCCATTGGATTGGCATGACTGAGAAAGGGAGGTCATGAGTCAAACAAAAGCAATGAGGACGGATCACTCCGTGGCGCGCTCGATGGCGCTTTACAGGAAGGCCGAGCGGCTGATTCCGGGTGTGGCGCAGCTGATCAGTCGGCGGCCCACGAGGCGGGCGTTCGGGGTGAGCCCCGTTTACGGGGCCCGAGCCAAAGGGTGTCGGATCTGGGACATCGACGGCAACGAGTACATCGACTGGATGAGCGCGGTCGGGCCGATTATTCTCGGGTATGCGGATGAAGTGGTGGACCGTGCCGTGAAGGAACAGATCGACAGGGGCTCGATCTACAGCCTGCTGACCGAGGCTTCCGTGGAGCTGGCAGAGCTGCTCGTTCGCCTGATTCCGTCGGCCGAGATGGTGCGCTACGCCAAGGGCGGGGGCGAAGCGTGCGCCGTGGCCGTACGCATCGCAAGAGGCGTCACGGGACGGGATCGCGTGCTGTTTTGCGGCTATCACGGCTGGCACGATTGGTACCAGTCGGCGAACCTTGGAAACGAGAAGCTTCAGCAGCATCTGTTCAGCGGCATCAAGCCGACCGGCATCCCCCGCGTGCTGGAGGGGACGGCGATCCCGTTCGAATACGGCGACAACAACATGCTCGAAGACCTGCTCAAGGAACACGACGGGGAGGTGGCCTGCATCATGATGGAACCCATGCGCTCCGAGATGCCTCCGGAAGGCTACCTGGAAGGCGTCCGCGACCTGGCCACGCGCTACGGGGTGATTCTGATTTTCGACGAAGTGTCGTGCGGGCTTCGGGTCGCCTTGGGCGGTGCCCAGGAGCTGACCGGCGTCACGCCGGATATGACGGTGCTGGCAAAGGGGATTTCGAACGGCTATCCGATGGGCGCCGTGGTCGGAAAGCGAGAAGTGATGGCGCCGGCCGCACAGATGTTCATTTCAAGCGCCTACTGGGACGACAACGTCGGGATCGTGGCTGCGCTGACGACGTTGAAAGAGCTCGAGCGCCGGGACGCGGTGAGCCACTTCGAGCGGATTGGGACTTCGCTCAAAGCGCGGATCAACCGGGCGGCGCAGGAAACCGGGCTGAACGCGGAGTCCTACGGTGCACCGGGACACCCCGGCATGCGGTTCAATTTCGAGGATGGAGAGACGGCCAAGAAGGTACAGACCCTGTTCGCGCAGGAAATGGAGAAGCGCGGTGTGATCATGGGGAATTTTCTCAACTGCGCACACGACGAGGCGGCGCTGGATCGAACCGAGGCGGCCGTGCGGGAGAGTTTTGCGATCATCAAGGAAGGCCTGGACCGCGGCCGCCTGGATGATCTTATGGAGGCGCAAGTGCAGGAGGAATTTTTCAGGCGGTTGGTGCGGTAAGGAATCGGCAATACGCGTGGATCGTCGTTCGTAAGACATCAGTCGAAGTGAAGATGTGTGGCACCGGCGGCTTGCCTGTCGGTGACGGATGACGGGCCTGTTTCGAAGGTTGTGGATTTTGCGCGGGCCGCACGCGACTCGTAGCAGACGTGCATCGAGTCAGGGGGACTATCCTTATGGCGAAGGTCGACTATACAGCGTTTGATCAAGAGTTCTGGGACCGCGAGCTCGAGGCGTTCGTGCCGCCCGTGGTCTACGACATGCATACGCATATCTGGTCGGAGGCGCACCGGGGGGATGACGGAACGGCAGCGGGAGGGATCCGGCTGGAGATCGACTATCAGGATCACCTGGAATGGGCGGCAAGCCTGTATCCGGGTCGGGAGATGCACTACCTGGTTCTCGGGACACCGGTGTTGGGTGTCGATCTGAAGGCGCACAATGACTGGATGGCGTCGGAGATGAAGGCGGATCCGAAATCGAGGGTGCATATGCTCGTCACTCCGGAGGTGACGCCGGACGACGTCGCGGAACAGGTTCGCAGGCACGATTTTCTGGGCTTGAAGTGCTACCGGGTCTTTGCGCCCGATCGGACGCACTGCCGGATCCGCGATTTTCTCCCGGAAGCGCTGATTGAGGTGGCAGACGACATCGGGCTTTCCATCACGCTGCACATGTCGAAGCCGACCGGTCCCGCGGACCCCGACAACCAGCAGGACCTGAAGCGTTATACAAGGAAATATCCGAACGTCCAGTGGATCCTGGCTCACTGTGCGCGGGGGTTCAACGCCACCTTCTTGGAGCAGTCGATTCAGTTCTACAAAGACCTCCCCAACATCTGGTACGACACCTCGGCCGTGAACGATCTGGTCTCCCATTTCCTGTTGATGAAACACGAGGACCGGAAGCGGGTGATGTTCGGGTCGGACAACGTCGTGGCAGGGTGCGCACGCGGAAAATACATCACGTATGGGAAGGCCTGGGAGTACTTCCGGGGGTTTCCGGAGCTCGAGCACTGCGACCCGAGGGCAACTTTTGTGATCTATGAGCAGCTCCGCCAGGAGCGACACGTGGCCGATATGCTGGGGCTGACCCCGGGGGAGATCGAGGACCACTTCTCGGGAAACGCGATCCGTTTCATCGAGACGGTGAAACGTCTCCGGAGAGCTGATTAGACTTAAGATACTGTATAAAAAGGATATATGCGAATTCAGACCTCTTTTCCCGACAGAGACGGCAAGAAGAATTCTGTCTCCGTACCTGTTTGAGACAATTTTTTAGACAAGATAGATAAAAAAACGTCTTGACAGAGAGGCAAGGGGATATTATTTTTTGAAGTCATTCTGGAGTACACACGGTTTTCCGGACGGAGAAAGGGGGAATGCGTCACGCATTGAATATGTCTGATTTTCGTCAGTTATACAGGTTGTGGGAGGTCGTCAGTGCATCTCATTTCGTCAGGAGGTCAAGTATGAAGGCACTGGGAATTGGTCTACTGAGTCTGGTCCTCTTGGGAGGGCTGCCGTTTTCATCCGACGCGCAGGTTGCAGGCATGAGGGGATTTGGGATCCACGCATCCTACAACATCCCGACCTTTGCGCTCAAGGAACATTATTCGTCCGGCGGACTCAAGGGCGGCGCGCTGTTCGCCTACGTGATGGACGAGACCTGGACGGCGGAGGTGGAAGCGAACTTCGCTCAGTATTCCGGCGGCAACGTTGAAGACGCGGAATTCACCTGGAACGTCGACGGCAACAGCTACGATAGCCCGGATGCGGAGTCCTCGATGACGTGGATAACCGCTTCGCTCGCGTTCCTGTATCATTTCGACCAGGGCGGATCCAAGCTTGGCGTGGGTGGCGGCGCTCCGTATGTCTCGTTCGGAACGGGATTCTACCGTTACAAGAACGAGGTGAGCGGGCTGATCTGGCCGGGTCAGAAGTCCGAGCCGCTCGACCAGAGTCTGCTGCTTCAGAAGATTGAAGACCGTCGCGTGGCGCTCACGGTCAACGTCGGCTTGGGCGTCGAGTATTTCGCTTCCGAGGCCCTCGCCTTCGATATCCGCGGCACTTATAACGTGAGTTTGGGTAACCTCCGGCCGCGTGAGGCCTGGGAGATTCAGGAAGCTTGGCCGCTGCAGAATATGGACATTGGCATTCGGCTGAAGTTCTACCAGTAAAGCAGCGTGTCGCTGAACGATCGCATGGTCATCGCCTGGAAGTGAGATACTCACTTCCAGGCGATGACATTTTCTTCGTGGCACCCGCAGTCAAGGAAACCTATGAGACGATGCCAGATCGTTTTCCACCCTCGGCAGCAGTAAGACACAAAAATCCGAAACAACAGTCGGAATTGGCCGCATGGACGGATGTGCGTCGGTGCGGCTATTTTCATGTCTGGATGAAAGGAGGGGTGCAAGGGAGACAGAGGCTTTTCAGCGGTGTCGAGTTTCAAGCGAACCCCCAACAAAGGAGGTTGAATGAAGGGACTTTATCCAGATTCGGAACGTTTATGAAAAGGTGCAGCTTCGTTGGGAGACGACTAAGGAGGTCATATGAAATCTTTTGGTAGTTTCCTGTCGGTCATTCTGGTTGGGGCCCTCATTGCCTTCCTGTCGGTGGACGGATCAGCCAGCACGGTAGGGAAGGTCACGGGCACCGTCCAGGATGAGAGTGGGAACCCGCTGCCCGGGGCCAACGTCGTGGTCGAGGGCACCCAGCGCGGGGCCACGAGCGACGCGGACGGCAGCTACCTGATCCTGGGTGTCCCGCCAGGCAGGCACGAAGTGACGGCCTCGATGGTCGGCTACGCCACTTCGACCCAGCAGAACGTGCTGGTGCAGTCGGACTTCACCACCACCATCAGCTATACCCTGTCGGAGGCCGCGTTGGAGGCGGCCGAAATGGTGGTGATGGCGCGGCGCCCGCCGGTGGAGACGGACCGGACCATGACCAAATACGTGATCGACATCGTCGACCTCCAGAGCGTGCCGCTCGCCCGGACGAGTGAAGACCTGCTCGAGCTCCAGCCCGGCGTGGCGATGGACGGTTCGCTGGCGATACGGGGCGGCGACGTCCAGGACAATCGGAGGAGCAACACCTCGCATTCGGAGATCGACGGGATCCGGCTGGTCAACAACGACGGCAAGTACTTCGGTGCGACCGCGGGCCTGATGTTTGTTGGGATCAACAAGACGGCCCTGCAGGAGGTGACCGTGATGACCGGCGGAATGGACGCCCAGTACGGCCACGCCTCCTCCGGGATCATCCAGTTTGTCACCCGAGATTCCAGGAACGTGTTCACAGGCTCGGGCGAATACCGCGCCGACCTGCCGAGTAAGAAGCACTGGGGGCGGGACGTTTACGAAGGCGGTCAGATGCAGAGAAAGGTCGGCAGCACGACCCTGCCGTCTGAGTTGGCCTCCAAGAAGGTGGACTACACGAACGTTTGGGGTCATTACTTCGAGGGTTCTGTCGGCGGCCCGATCTCGGATCAAGCCGGGTTCTTCGGGAGCGTCGCCCACAGCCGCAAGGCCCCCATCTTTCCCCTCGTGGAGAACCGGGAGCCGAACAACATCCAGGCCTCGGGCAACGTCACCTTCCGCCCCGGCGGTAACATGAAGCTGAAACTGGGCGGTATGTATTCCAAGGTCAAGGTTTGGAAGGGTGAACAGATTCAACTCTTGAGGGGTGGCAAGGTCGAAAACCTCTTTCTGCCCCAAAACTACAGCGCGGCGGGCCCCGAAGACACCAAGGAATCCGCGATCTACGCTATTGGCACGCATACCATTTCTCCCAAGACCTTCTACGAGGTTCGGGTCGGCTACACCCAGTCGCTGATCGACACCGACCCGCCGGCTGCGAGCTCGGGAACGATCCCGACGGACAAGTGGGGATTCAACCAGAGATTCGACAGGCGCAACATAGAGGAGGCGGATCGCAAGCGGTGGGTCCTCAAGGGCGACCTGACGAGCCAGATGCAGAAGAATCACCTGGTCAAGGCGGGGTTCGAGGCTTGGCAGTACGACCTCAAGGCGGACTGGCAGATCTGGGATGTCGGCGCCTCGAGGGTCACGCTGTCCTCAGCCGGGTATGGCGACCAGGTCATCGGCATCGATCCTGCCAAGCCCAGGCAATACGGGGCCTACATTCAGGACAAGATGGAGTTCGAAGGCCTGGTGATCAACGCCGGCATCCGGTGGGACGCCTTTGACACTCGCAAAGTGGTTCAACAAGGCGGCGTCGTTTGGGAGCATTACCATTATCTCACACGACACCGCAACGCGCCGTTCGTCGATGGGCGAATCATCACGAGCGTCAGCCCCAGGATCGGCGTTTCACACCCGATCAGCGAGCGCGCGACGGTCCGGTTCTTCACGGGGCGGTTCCACACGCTTCCCGATCTCACTTCCTTCTACATACAGATGTTCCGGGGGAGTGAACCCTTCTCCAGAGACGTGAACGGGGACGGCGTGATCAACGAGCAGACGGAAAAGTATAATAATTTGATTTTGCCGCATAACGCTCCTTACGGGACCGATCATGTCGACGCGGCTCAGTCGACGAACATGGAGGTCGGCGCCGACTGGAACTTCGCTGGTGATTACGTTTCCTCCGTAACCATGTATTACACGGACTACACGGGCACGCTCCACGACAGGCGGTGGTACCTGATGCCCGCGTTCCATTTGGCACCCCCGGGTATCACGAACGAAAACGTCTTGATTATGGGCAACTCGGCGGGCTTCAAGGGGGCCCGGGGGTTCGAGATCTCCTTCAAGAAGATGTTCAGCCACATGACCTCGTTCAACCTGTCCTGGAACGTACAGTGGCTGAACGAGCAGAGAGGGTATCACTTTGGTTTCACTCAAGCCGATGCCGCTTACGTCAACAGCGACCGGTTCTTCCTGGGCGTGGAGGCCCAGCCCGACGGCTCTGAGACGCCCAGGGTGCCCACGGCTGCAGAGCGGGCCCAGTACGCCGAAATCGCCCAGGATGCACTCGACGAGGCCGTAGCCACTGTGGGGCAGTATGACGGAGTAGACTTCTGGCGCGAACCCACCATGTATGGGGAGTCCGGGACACTCCTGAGGAGCAAAGAGCTCAATCGGGAACCTTTCGTTCCGCCTCACGACAAGCGGAACTCCGCCAGTGTGCAGTTCCTGTTCTCGGCCCCGCAGGACTATCACATCAAGGCCCTTCAGGCATTCCGGGCCACGATGCTCTACAGGATTCAGGATGGCGGGCCGCTGAACCCCGGCTTTTTATCCAACCCCAAGGGACGACATATTTCCGGCCCGACAACCTCGGTGACGGACCTGAACCTGGAGAAGGACTTCCGCGTGGGCAAGGCCAGCACGGTCACGGGGTTTTTGGAGGTCCGGAACCTCTTCGACGTGAAGGACGAATGGGTGGAACCCGGCGAGGAAAGAGACTGGTTCGAGTTCGGGTTGAGCCTCCGTCCTCCGGATGACGCGGACTTCCAGAAGTACGGCGACATTGAGGAACACAGCCGGTACTATGGCGGGATACCTGGTGTCAGACACGCCCCGACTGCGGACAATCCCAAGACCCTGACCGCACCCCGGTTCCTCGTCCTGGGTGCCCGGTTGGCATTTTAGTAGCATTGGGATCGTGGATGGCGGATTGCGGGCCGGGTTGCTTTCCGGTCCGCGATCCGAGATCCCCAATCCGAAATTTGAAGGAAGGAGCAGCTGACCATGATCTGTATTTCCTTTAAGAGATGGCGCCTGACCGGCCTGCTCGTGGGCCTGATCCTCGCTGCAGGTGCGGTGGCCGCCCACGCACAGCTTACAGACATCCCGATGTGGGGTTCCAGGCGCAGCGCGACGCGGTCCAACATCTGGGACAGCTTTGCCCCGAACGGCCAGTCGGGCTCGACCTGGGACACGAAGCGCGGCCGGGATAGAGGCCAGTTCTCCTACCCCGGGGGATTCGGGAACTTTTGCTGTTCCGCGACCAAAGACGACCGCCTCCTTTTCGGGCAGAAGATCGGGACTGGCGACGACGCACTGCAGATGCACGACCACGCAGCCGGGAAGGGCATCCTGGTCGCCACGAACGCGGAGGGAGACAAGTACCTCTCCTGGACGGGTCCCCACCTTCCCGGCCTCGACACCCTTCCGCGGATCTTCGACATCGAAAACAGCCGGTATGGTTACACACCCGGCCTTGGGGATCAATGGGAAGGCGGTTCGGCCGGCAATCTGTCGCTCGGGATCGACACGAAAACCCCCGCGCACCTGGGGGCGCTGGGAGGGGTAAGCAATTCCAACTGGTACCCCGGCGCGACGTCAAAAATGGGCGGAGATGCGACGACGGAAGAGTGCTACGAGATCCACAATTTCGACTACCAGATCTACGCCCCGGTCCAGAACGCGAGCGAGGAGATCTTCATCTGTGAGTGGCAGTTTAAAAACGACCTGGTCGTCACGCGGACCAACCAGACCTGGTCCCACCAGGACCTGGATGACGGGATCGTCTACGAGATCCAGTTCGAAAACCAGGGTAACAAACAGCTCACCGACACCTACCTCGGGTTTATGAACGACTTCTACAGCAGCGTGCGCGGCTGCAAGTGGCACAATTGCAACGTCGGCGCGATTATGCAGTACCGGGACTCGGAGTGCTTCGACGACTGGTTCAAGTTCACCGAGTCGTCCAACTACACCGGCGACGCGAGCAACGTCGGAAAGTTCATCCAGTACACCTATGACGGGAACGACGTGCAGAAGCTCGACCACGAGGACACGGGAGACCCCTTCCTCAACTCGCTTGCACACCCGTGTATGTACACCTACTTCAGCGCCTCGAAGAAGGTAGACGGCCTGCTCCTGTCGGCGTCCTGGCCCGCGATCGGCATCCTCGCCTTTCAGAACAGCGGCAGCAGCCATACCTTCAACGCACGCGACGCCGCGCAGGGCTACGAGGACCCGGTCGGGTTCACCGCGCCCCTCTCGCACTACTGGAGGGTGGTCAAACGGGGCGTCGCCGATGAGCCGATAGATGGTCTGGGGCTTTCCCACGAGGGGCGCTATGACGCCCTCACGAAGCCGAGTGACCCTGACCCGACGGTCGAGCACGTCTACTTTCACGACATGATGCTCGGCCCGTGGAACCTGGATCCGGGAGACAAGGCCAAGATCGTGATGGTCATGTACTTCGCCGGAGGATTCCACACGGATATCCACTCCCAAACTGGCTATTCCAAGGATATCTATCAGTGGGCGTTCGACCATGCCGCCGAGTTCAACACCAACGAGAGCCTTCGAATCCAGGAGTACATGAAGGGCGAGCAGATGGTCGGGATGATGTGGGACCACTACCGGTTCGCCTACGAGAACGACTGGCAGATCCCGAACACGCCGCCCGACGTCGAAATGGGCTTCGAGTTCAGCGCGGCTGCGAAGAACGTGGTCACCTGGCCGTCGGCCGAGAGCGCGATCAACCCCGACTACGGGACGGCGGACGTCACGGCCTACCGGGTCTTTCAGTCCGACTTCAACGAGTACGGGCCCTACCGCCTGAAGGCCGAAATCCCGGCCACCGGCGCGAGCACCTACAGCTGGGAAGATCCGGAGTCCCTGGCCGGATTCGGTCTCTACTACAACGTGCGCGCCGTGAGCTCTCCGAAGCAGAGCTGGAGCGAAGGGACGAAGACGCTCGCGGATCTGCCGGCCCGAATGGCCTCGCACGTGACGGGCGGCATGGAGGGGGGATGGTCGGCGCTGCTGGAGCAGCGGCACATGGTCCAGAGATTCCCGAAAGCAAGGTCTTCTACGGCATTCGACAACCTTGAGCAGCCGGTGAAGGTGGTGCCCAACCCCTTCAGCTTAGCGGATGCCAACCGGAACTACCAGAGTACGGTGAACATCCGGTTTGTCGGGGTTCCCAGGCAGGCTACGATAAAGATCTACACGGTCTCGGGCGACCTGATCGAGGTGATCGAGCACAACAACCCGGACGTCGGCGAGGTCGAGTGGTTGCAGGAGGACCGCTTCGGCTCCGCGCGTGCGGGGACGGCCCTCTATTACTTCGTCGTCGAATCGTCCAGCGGCGAACAGCAGATCGGGTCCTTCGTGATCCAGAAATGAGCTCCCGCCTTTCGTTCCACGTTCTTTCTTAAGCGAAGGATATTGACCATGCAACGGATCATATGTGGGTTCTGCGGCGCCCTGTTGGTCTTCGGCGCGTCGCTTCCTGCCTTGGCGCAGCAGTTTGCATTAGAAGAGGGCAGTGACCGATACAAGAAGACGGTCCCTAGCACCTACGGGTTCCTCAAGATCGCGCCCTCCGCCCGAGTTTCGGCGATGGGAGAGGCCTATACGGCCGTTGCCGAAGGGGTCGATGCGATCTACTGGAATCCGGCCGGAATCGCGAGCATCCAGAAGGCAGGGTTTACCTTCGGCTACACGGACTGGATTGGGGATTCCAAGTTCTACTCGGGCGCGATTGCAATCAACGTGGGCTACGGCCTCGTCGGGGGCATCTCCGTGAGGAATTTTAAACCGGCTGATATCGAAGAGACGACCCCGCTGAGCCCCGACGGCACGGGCAGGACCCTGGACCTGGGCGACACCGCCGTCGGGTTCAACGTTGCCCGACAGATGACTGACAAGCTGCTCGTGGGCGGTTCGCTCACCTACGTCCAGTCCACGCTGGACGATGTGGAACTCAAGTCGGTCGCGATCAGCGCTGGCACGCTCCTGCATACCGGGTACCGGAGCCTGCGCATCGGGATGGCCATGAAAAACCTGGGCAATGCGCACCTCGGGTTCAACGCCAGGACCAACCTGCCGATCGTCTTTCACGTCGGCAGTTCCATGGAGGTGGTCGGAGAGCTGGGCGACCCGCTCTCGGTGACCGCATCGGTCGAGGGTGCCTACTTCACGGATTTTTGGCAGCGCTGGAACGTGGGGGCAGAGGCCTGGATCAACAACATGATCGCCCTCCGCGCCGGGAAGAAATTTCGTTACGACACAGAGGGATGGAGTGTCGGGGGCGGGTTGAAGGGTGAGTTCGACGGTCGGCAGATCGCTCTTGACTTCTCCTATTCCGATATGGGGGATTCGGGATTCAAGGAGCCGATTCGGGTGACCTTCTCCGGTTCTTTCTAGACGCGAAGAGAGGCGTTCGGCCACAGCGGCCGCGCGCGTTACCGAAACAGCAAGCCGCCCGGAGCAGATGCTCCGGGCGGCTGCTTTGCAGGGCCATTGGATTGGCGCCGCCTACGTCGCCATCCGTGCGTTCGCCCACCGTGTTCGTAACCTGATCACGTTGGTGATTTCAAAACAAATCCGGTAGGAGCCGTCTCCCGACGGCGAACAATCTGATCGCGATGTGTGCCTCTGCCGACCCTATGAGTGGCCATTGGATTGGCGCTGCCTGCCGTGCGTTCGCCCACCGTGTTCGTAACCTGATCACGTTGGTGATTTCAAAACAAATCCGGTAGGAGCCGTCTCCCGACGGCGCAATCTGATCGCGATGTGTGCCTCTGCCGACCCTATGAATGGCCATTGGATTGGCGCCGCCTACGGCGCCATCCGTGCGTTCGCCCACCGTGTTCGTAACCTGATCACGTTGGTGATTTCAAAACAAATCCGGTAGGAGCCGTCTCCCGACGGCGAACAATCTGATCGCGATGTGTGCCTCTGCCGACCCTATGAATGGCCATTGGATTGGCGTCCCGCCCTAGTTCAGGCGGCTCAGGTCCCCTTGTCCCCGCGCCCCTCCCAGACTCCGAAGCAGCGCCGCGATTTCCGGCAGCCCTTCCTTTACGGCCAGATCCAGAGCTGTATTGCCAAAGTGATCTGTCGCGTTCACGTTTACGCCTTCCAATAGAATCTGGACCAGCAGCCCATCGTTGTGGCGCACGGCGGCGAACAGGGCCCTCCAGTCAGGTTTCGCCCCGCGTGCCAGCAACAGCTCAACGACCTCGTACCCCCTGCCGTTGAGCACAATCGCGACAACGCCACGCATCACGGAAGATGCGTCGGGCCTCGCGCCTTCGTCCAGGAGCAGATCGACCCTTTCGAGATCGCCGGCGTCTACCGCGAGTTCCAGACCGTCATCGGCCTTTGCCCCCTGATCCAGGAGCTGCTGGACCGTTTCGATATCACCGTTCATGACCGCACGGACCAGGCGGGTCCGGCGGGAAAAGCGTTCGCCGCTGTTTGAGATCGAAGGGGCATCGCCCGAATTCGAGCGGGTCGGCGCCACTGCCGGACCCCCGGCGCCGTCACCGCAGCCGGCCAACTCCAGGATCAGGATCCCGAAGAGGATCGCATTGAATCGAGCCGCACGCATCCGAAACGTTCCAGCGATCGAGGGTTCGATGGGGCGGAAGCGTTCGCCTCCGTCCCGATTTTCAAATATACACAATTATAGATTGCTGGCGCGCGGGAGTCAAATCCCGCGCGGAAGGGGCGCGCAGTCGGCCTGTGGGGACGCACCCGCAAGCGTCCGTCTGGCCTGGAACGCGATCCGGGCCTCGGCAATCCAAAGTCCGCGACCGTTTCTTATTCCTTTGGTTCATTGCGTTGTTATATTCAAATTTCTGCACTTTACCCGCGCAGCCGAGTCTGGAAGGCTGCTCAAAGGGGTCTTGAAGGGCTTACCCTTCCGGTCGAAAGCAGATAAATGATGGCAATGGCCCAGCCGACAACCGAGCCGGTCGAAAAGAGAGCCTCCGAGCGCGTCACCCCCCGGGCGTTCGTCCTGGGGTTGATCACGCTCGCCGGGATGTCCATCTACTCCCAGTTCTACACAAAGCATCTGGAGATCGATTTCCTGCCCCTCACTGCCCTGCTGCCCTTGGTGACCTGGATCGGGCTGAATGTCTTGCTGAGGACGTTATTCCCCGGTCTGGCGCTGTCTCGCACCGAGGTGCTTGCGATCTTCGGGATCGTCTGGCTCCCGTCGGTAATCGGGGCAACGTGTGGCTATCTGGTCGGTGTGATCACGTCGCCGGCCTACCACGCCACCCCGGAGAACCGTTTTTGGGAAGTGGGTTGGCCGCATCTGCCCCACTGGATGTTTCTGGATCGCTCGGAATACGTCCTGGATGGGTTCTTTTCCGGGTTGGCCCCCGGAGATCCGATTCCGTGGGGACCGTGGATCACGCCAATCTTCTGGTGGCTAACGGGCATACTCGGCATGGTGATGACGGGCTTCTTCGCCAGCGTGATCTTCTACAGACAGTGGACGGACAAGGAGCGTCTGACCTTTCCCCTGGCCACCGTTCCGCAGGATCTCGTTCGCGTATCGGGCCGGGGTCGTGTGCCTGATGTGATGAAGAACTGGCTCTTCTGGATCGGGTTCGCCTGTACGGGAGGGGTGGTGTTTTGGAACATCGCGGGCTATTTCATCCTCCACATGCCCAGGATCACGATCTACGACACGATGGGCGTTCACGTCGTGAACATCGGGAGGGGGTTTCCTCACTACTTGCTCCGGGTGCAGCCGCTGCTGATGGGCATTGCGTATCACTGTCCGCTGAACCTGCTGTTCACCTTCTGGATCTTTTATCCCCTCAAGATCCTGAAGGAGGGGCTCATGAACCGGGTCGGGTTCTCTGTCGGCCTGGAAGGTCAGCCGGCGACACCCGGCGAGATTCTGAGTCTAGAAGCGAACGGTGCGCTCTTTTTTCTGGTGGCCTGGTCGATCTGGATCGCCCGTCATCATGTGAGAGACACGCTCCGGAAGGCGTTCTCAGGCCCCCGCTCTGAGGACGACGGCCTCCCGGTCAGCTATCGCGCGGCCTGGCTGGGGTTCATCAGCTGCGCGGTCTTCATGCTGGGCCTTTTCGTCTCCATCGGGTTCAGCCTGCCTGTCGCGATCGTTCACTTGATCCTGGCCTTCGTGGCCTACTTCGGGGTGAGCAAATATTCGGCCGCGACCGGGTTTTTCTTCCTCAGACCGCAGGGCGGAAGAGGGGGACGCATCATTCAGGCGATCTGGGGGTTGGGGAATCTGAAGCCCGGGGACCTGGCCGGGTTGGCGATGGTGAACAACCAGGCGTTTGCGGGCGGGGGCGCGCGGATCCTCGCGATCCCGGCGATACCACATTACTTCCGGCTCCTTGGAAACGCCCTGCGGCGGCATCCACTGATCTGGGGGGCCGTGCCTCTCGCCGTGCTGACGGCCTATGCTGCGGCCCTGGGAACATCCATCAGTCACGGATACTTGACCGGAAAGATGAATATGATTCGCGGTCCGTTGCCGGGGTGGGGCGGGTTTCTGAACATCGTTTCCGTTCTGGAAGGGTCATCTCTCAGCTATTTCGACCCCCAGAAACTGGCGGTCTGGATCTTTGGGGGTGCGGAGACCGGGCTCCTGACCTATCTGATGTCACGGTTTTCGGGCTGGCCCATCCACCCCCTGGGGCTGGCCTTTCCCCAGTTTTACGGGTTCAGCATCTTCCTGGCCTGGCTACCGAAGTACCTGATCGTCCGGTTTGGCGGCGTTCACCTGTATCGACGTTCGATCCCCTTCTGGTACGGGTTCATCGTGGGTTATATCGTTGGAATCGGCCTTTCGACCGTCGTGGACATGATCTGGTTTCGTACGTCGATGCATTGGGTGTATGGCTGGTAGGAGCCGTCTCCGGACGGCGAACAATCTGATCGCGATGTGTACCTCTACTGATCCTATGAGTGGCCATAGGTTTAGCGCACCCTACGTCGCTGTTCGCGGGTTCGCCAACAGAGTTGGCTCCTACCGGATTCGTGGCGTTACGAAATCGGTGAATTCAATACACCCGAAAATACCGTAGGAGCCGTCTCCAGACGGCGACGAATCTGATCACGTTGTTTGTCTCTGTCAACCGAAAGCCGTCTCCGGACGGCGAACCATCTGATCGCGGTGTGTACCTCTACTGACCCTATGAGTGGCCATAGGTTTAGCGCACCCTACGTCGCTGTTCGCGGGTTCGCCAACAGGAGTTGGCTCCTACCGGATTCGTGGCGTTACGAAATCGGTGAATTCAATACACCCGAAAATACCGTAGGAGCCGTCTCCAGACGGCGACGAATCTGATCACGTTGTTTGTCTCTGTCAACCGAAAGCCGTCTCCGGACGGCGAACCATCTGATCGCGGTGTGTACCTCTACTGACCCTATGAGTGGCGATTGGATAGCCTACGCGCACGTCGTGATCCACGGGTTCGCCAACAGGAGTTGGCTCCTACCGGATTCGTGGCGTTACGGAATCGGTGAATTCAATACACCCAAAAATATGGTAGGAGCCGTCTCCAGACGGCGACGAATCTGATCACGTTGTTTGTCTCTGTCAACCGAAAGCCGTCTCCCGACGGCGAACAATCTGATCGCGGTGTGTACCTCTACTGACCCTATGAGTGGCGTTTTGGGATGGCCTACGCATACGTCGTGATCCACGGGTTCGCCAACAGGAGTTGGCTCCTACCGGATTCGTGGCGTTACGAAATCGGTGAATTCAATACACCCGAAAATACCGTAGGAGCCGTCTCCAGACGGCGACGAATCTGATCACGTTGTTTGTCTCTGTCAACCGAAAGCCGTCTCCCGACGGCGAACCATCTGATCGCGGTGTGTACCTCTACTGACCCTACACCGTATTTGTGACCTGATCAATGGCAATCGCCCAACCCGAAACTGAACCCGCGATACAGCCTGCCCCCGAGCGCGTCACCCCCCGGGCGTTCGTCCTGGGGTTGATCACGGTCGTCGGGATGTGCGTCTACGCCCAGTTCTACCGGAAGCATCTGGCGATCGATTTCCTGCCCCTCACCGCCCTGTTGCCCCTCGTGACCTGGATCGGCCTGAATATTCTGCTGAGAACCCTGTTTCCCAGACTGTCGCTGTCCCGTACCGAAATGCTGGCGATCTTCGGGATCGTCTGGCTGCCCGCGGTGATGTGGGCGACGAGCAACTATCTGATCGGTGTCACCACGGCCCCCGCCCACTACTCCTCCCCTGAAAACCGGTTCTGGGAGGTGGGCTGGCCGCACCTGCCCCACTGGATGTTTCTGGATCGCTCCGAATACGTCCTGGACGGCTTTTTCCGCGGGTTGGCTCCGGGAGATCCGATTCCGTGGGGTCCGTGGATCACGCCGCTCTTCTGGTGGTTGACCGGCATCCTCGGAATGGTGATGACCGGATTCTTCGCGAGCGTGATCTTTTACAGACAGTGGGCGGACCAGGAGCGGTTGACCTTTCCGCTGGCCACGGTTCCGCAGGACCTCCTCCGCGTATCGGGCGGGGGCCGCGTTCCGGATGTGATGAAGAGCTGGGTCTTCTGGATCGGGTTTGCCTGCACGGGAGGCGTGGTCCTGTGGAACATCGCGGGCTATTTCGTGCTCCACATGCCCAGGATCACGATCTATGACCAGATGGGCACGCACGTCGTGAACATCGGGCGGGGGTTTCCCCCCTTCTATCTCCGGCTGCAGCCCCTGCTGATGGGCATCGCCTATCACTGTCCGCTGAACCTGTTGTTCACCTTCTGGATCTTCTATCCCCTCAAGATCCTGAAAGAGGGGTTCATGAACCGGATCGGGTTCTCGGTCGGTCTCGAAGGTCAGCCGGCGACACCCGGCGAAATTCTGAGTCTCGAAGCGAACGGTGCGCTCTTTTTTCTGGTGGCCTGGTCGATCTGGATCGCCCGCCACCACCTGAGGAACACGCTCCGGAAGGCCTTCTCGGGCCCCCGCTCCGAGGACGACGGCCTCCCGGTCAGCTATCGCGCGGCCTGGCTGGGGTTTATCTTTTGCGGGATCTTCATGGTGAGCCTTCTGGTGAGCATCGGGTTCAGCCCGGCTGTCGCGATCGTCCACCTGATCCTGGCATTCGTGGCCTACTTCGGGGTGAGCAAATATTCGGCCGCGACCGGATTCTTCTTTCTCAGACCGCAGGGCGGGAAGGGTGGACGCATCATTCAGACCCTGTGGGGGTTGGGGAATCTGAGGCCCGGAGACCTTGCGGGACTGGCGATCGTGAACAACCAGGCGTTTGCGGGCGGGGGCGCGCGGATCCTCGCGATCCCGGCCACGCCACACTTTTTCCGTCTTCTGGGAGATTCCCTGAGGCGTCATCCGTTGATCTGGGGCGCCGTGCCTGCGGCCGTGCTGACCGCCTTTGTGACATCCATGGGGACCTCCATCAGCCTCGGCTACCTGACCGGCAAACTGAACGTGACAGGCGGTACGATGCCGGGATGGGGCGGGTTTCTGAACATGGTGTCCGTTCTGGAAGGGTCATCTCTCAGCTATTTCGACCCCCAGAAACTGGCGGTCTGGATCTTCGGAGGCGTGGAGACCGGGGTGCTGACCTATCTGATGTCGCGGTTTCCGGGCTGGCCAATCCACCCCCTGGGGCTGGCCTTTCCTCAGTTTTACGGGTTCAGCATCTTCCTGGTCTGGCTTCCGAAATATCTGATTGTGCGGTTCGGCGGCGTCCACGTCTATCGGCGTTCGATCCCGTTCTGGTACGGATTCATCGTGGGGTATCTGGTCGGCGTCGGACTCTCGACCGTCGTGGACATGATCTGGTTCCCGGCGTCGATGCATTGGGTGTATGGTTGGTAGGAGAGTGGCGTTTGGATTGGCGCACCCTACGTCGCTGTTCGCGGCTTCGCCAACGGAGTTGGCTCCTACCGGATTTGTGACGTTCTGGAATCGGTGAATTCAATACACCCAAAAATATGGTAGGAGCCGTCTCCAGACGGCGACGAATCTGATCACGTTGTTTGTCTCTGTCAACCGAAAGCCGTCTCCGGACGGCGAACCATCTGATCGCGGTGTGTACCTCTACTGACCCTATGAGTGGCCATAGGTTTAGCGCACCCTACGTCGCTGTTCGCGGCTTCGCCAACAGGAGTTGGCTCCTACCGGATTTGTGACGTTACGAAATCGGTGAATTCAATACACCCGAAAATACCGTAGGAGCCGTCTCCAGACGGCGACGAATCTGATCACGTTGTTTGTCTCTGTCAACCGAAAGCCGTCTCCAGACGGCGAACCATCTGATCGCGGTGTGTACCTCACTGACCCTATGAGTGCGTTTGGATAGCCTACGCATACGTCGTGATCCACGGGTGACCTGATCACAATGGCAATCGCCCAACCCGAAACCGAACCTCCGATACAGCCTGCCGCCGAGCGGGTGACCCTGCGGGCTTTTGTCCTGGCGTTGATCACGATCGTAGGGATGCACTACTACACGATCAACTACCGGGCCCATTTCATGATCCATTTCATGCCGCCGACGGCGCTGCTGCCCCTGGTGACGTGGATCGGGATCAACCTGTTCTTGAGGACGGCGTTGCCTCGGTATGCGCTGTCCCGCACGGAGGTGTTGACGATCTTCGGGATCGTCTGGCTGCCGGCCACGATGCCGGGGGGCGTATCGAGCTATCTGTTGAGCGCCGTCGCCGGTCCGGCGGAGTACTCCTCTCCGGAGAACCGGTTCTGGGAGGTGGGCTGGCCGCACTTGCCGCAGTGGATGTTTCTGAAGCCGTCGGAATATATCGTGGGCGGGTTCTGGTCCGGGCTTCCGGAGGGCGACCCGATTCCCTGGGCCCCCTGGATCCCGGTCCTGTTCTGGTGGTTCGTGGCGGCGCTGGGCATGGGGATGACAGGCTTCTTCGCCAGCACGCTCTTTTACAAACAGTGGCTCGAGAACGAGCGCCTCATCTTTCCGCTGTCGAAGTTCCCGAGTGACCTCCTGGAGCAATCGGAGCGCGGTCGCCTGCCCGACGTGATGAAGAAAGGGGTCTTCTGGATCGGGTTCGCGTGCACGGCGGGCGTCCTCTTCTGGAACATTGCGGGCTACTTCGTCCTGCACATGCCCAGAGTTCCGCTCTTCGATACGTTGGGCACGCACGTGGTCCACATCGGCCGAGGATTTCCCGCCTACCACCTTCGCGTGCACCCATTGCTCATGGGCCTGGCCTACCACTGTCCCCTGAACCTCCTGTTCACGTTCTGGATCCTGTATCCGCTGGATATCCTGAAGCAGGGGCTCATGAACCGGATCGGGTTTTCCGTCGGTTTGGAGGGCCAGCCCGCCACGCCGAGCCATATTTCGACCCTGGAGGCCAACGGCGCCCTCTTCTTCCTCGTGGGCTGGTCGATCTGGATCGCCCGGCACCACTTGAAGGAGACCTGCCGGAAGGCCTTTTCATCCCGTCGGAAGGCGGACGACGGGGCGCCCGTCTCCTATCGGACCGCCTGGCTTGGACTCCTCCTTTCCGGCACCTTCATGCTCGGCCTCTTCATGTCGATCGGGTTCAGCCTCCCGCTTGCCATTTTTCACGCGTTGATTACGGGCGCGGCCTACTTCTGCGTGACCAAATACTCGGCCGCGACCGGTTTCGTGTTTCTGAGGCCGCCGTCCGCCAAGGGCCACGCGGTGGTCAACTGGCTGTGGGGGACCGGGAACATGACACCGGGAGACCTGTCCGGCATGGCGATCCTGAACAACCAGGGGTTTGCCGGCGGGGGCACGGCACGGATGCTGTCGATTCCGGCCACACCGCACTTCTTTCGCCTTCTGGGAGATGCGCTGCGGCGCAATCCTCTGGTCTGGGGCGCGCTGCCCGTTGCACTGCTGACGGCGTTCGTCGCGACGATGGGCACGAGCATTCACCTCAGCTACGTGGAGGGGCGACTGAATCTGAGCTCGGGCCCTTCCGGCTGGGGGAAATTTCTGGGAATGATCCCCGTTCTGGAAGGGGCGTCGGTCACGCGCTTCGACACCCAGAAGTGGCTGGTCTGGATCTTCGGCGGGGCAGAGGCAGGCTTCCTGACGTTCATGATGTCACGATTTTCGAACTGGCCGATCCACCCCTTGGGAATCGCCTTTCCTCAGTTTTACGGATTCAGCATCTTTCTGGTCTGGCTGCCCAAATACCTGATCGTCCGCTACGGCGGCGTGACCCTGTTCCAGCGCTCCCTGCCGTTCTGGTACGGTTTCCTCGTCGGATATCTGGTGGGTGTCGGTGCGTCGACCGTCGTCGATATGATCTGGTTTCCGACGTCCATGCACTGGGTACACGGCTGGTGAAGCGCCGGGAATCCCGGATCGTCGTTCGTGGACCTCGAGACCGGAACACGGAAAAGGAACGCAGCGCCACGACGCTTTCAGCACGCTGATGGCCGAATTGGCTTCGTGATACGATATTACGGAAGGAAAGAGGTCGTCCGTGAAGCTCACCGCAGAACAGGAAGCCGTGTTGAAGGGCGAGTGCGGCCCTGTCCTGGCTCGGTACATGAAATGGTTCGTGGATTGGGGCCGGGCCATGGGGGCCGAGAGGCTGGTGCCGGTCACCAATGTCCACTGCATCCTGCGCACGCCGCTTCTGAAAGGGATGTCGGAACGGACGCTGGATGTCTACATCGAGGAGTTTCGGGCGCTTTGCAAGCATAAGGTGAAATGCACGACGCTGACGCACGCGAAGACAACGTGCAGGACCTCGGTCCCGTCTCCGCTTTTGGACATCTCCGCCGAGAGCGAAAGCGGGATCAGTCGAAAAGAGCTCGACTTTCAACAAGAGCTCACCCGAATCGCTCAAGAGGCGGGCATTTCGACGACGTGGTCCTGCACGCCCTATCTGGTGGGCGATCTCCCCGCATTCGGCGAGGTCTGCGCCTGGACAGAGTCTTCGGCGGTGGTCTACGCCAATTCGATCCTCGGGGCCAGGACGACCCGACACGGGATGGAGAGCGCTCTGGCGGCCGCCTTTCTGGGCTGGGTTCCGGAGTTCGGCGTTTTGCTCACGGAGCATCGCAAGGCTTCGGTCCAGGTGGATGTGAACGCCGACACGAGGTCGACCAGCGATTGGGGCGCGCTGGGATATTTCGCGGGCGAGATTGCCGGGGCGGAGATTCCGGTTTTCACCGGGGTGGATCGGATCAGCCCGGAAGCGGCCAAGCAGCTGTCGGCGACGCTTCCGTATGCGGGTCAAGGCACGACGATGTTCCATATCGCCGGCGTCACGCCCGAGGCGCCGTCCCTCGATCGCGTTCTCGAACCCGGAGGAGCGATCCGGCACGTCTCTTTCGGCGAAAAGGAGAGGCGTGAGGCTTACGGAAAGATGACGACGTTGGGGCGGGGAGAGGCGGTCGATACGGTGATTCTGGGATGTCCTTTCAGCTCTTTGGAAGAGATCCGGGAGATTGCCCAACACTTGCAAGAGGAAAGGATCGCGTCCGGGGTGAAGATGATCATATGTACCTCGCACAACATTCTGGACCTTGCCTCAAGAGAGGGATACATTGACGTCATCCATCAGGCAGGAGGAACGTTGATGGTGGACAGCTGTCCCGGCGCGATGGGGAAGATGCGTCCTCGGAATGTGGTTTCGAACTCCTTCAAGCAGGCCTTTTACGGACGCAGCGCCCTGGAGGCCGAGACCGGCGTGGCAGATCTGGAAGGTTGCCTCCGAGCGGCGATCAACGGGACCTGGATGTGATGAAAAAGCAGACGCTTCGAGGACACAAGGTCATCGGGGGCAGGGCCTCGGGTGAGGCGGCCGTGAGTGAGACGGCGCTCTGCTTCAGGTCGGAGTTCAACCCGATCGAGGGCCGCGTGATCGACTCGAATCACCCCATGTACGGCCGAATCCTGGCGGGCAAGGTGGTCGTGATGCCGTCGACGAAGGGGTCCTCCGGAAACACGATGTTCGTGCGGATCGCCTCCCTCGAGGGCAAGGCGCCCGCCGCTTTGATCCACAAGAAGATCGACTCCCCGCTCGTGCTCGCGTGCGCGATCGCGAGCATTCCGCTCGTGCAGATCGGCAAAGAGGCGTTTGGATCGATACGAGACGGAGACTGGATCGAGGTGGATGCAGATCGAGGTCTCATTGAAGTGTTCAGGGAAGAATAGAAAGACAGGGATACCGGGAAATCCAAACACGGGTATCGTAAACCGGCGGACCGTCGTTCGAAAGTGGATCCGTTGATTTCGTCTTATCCTGAATAATTCATAAATTTGCTGAAAATCTTCATAATTTTATGTGGAACAATCAGTTATCCAATTTGAGCTAAAAAACTTTGTTTTGGTGCAATACTGGAAAGCCCAGGATTTACGCAGATTTTTCAGATTTCACGAGTGATTCGGTCCAGATGCCATCGCGGCCGTGGCGTTGCGGCTCTCTAGCTGCTTCGGCGTTTCTCCTCCCCAGGGCTTAGGGGGGCCCTCTGTGGGACGGGGTCAGGTGCGGGTGCGGATGTGGGGGCGAATGGAAATTCGCGGCGTGGGGGCGGGTCCCGCGGTGGGCATCAGGCGGGGGGAGGAGTTCATTCCTTTCGCGGCGCCAGTCGTTTCCAGTGAGGCTGAGTCGCCACGGCCCGAGCCTCCCCGGCGTTTGAGGGGAGCCCTTCTTTTGTCTACTTTTCTTGGGCGGCAAGAAAAGTAGAGTAAGAGTGACTTTCCTAACCTCTTTTATGAGTTATTCAGGTTATGAGATCGTTTCGAGTTAAGGAACAAAAAGGCTGATCTGATGTGAACCGGAAACTCGAAACTCACTTCGAGTGACAAAACGCCGAGTGTGAACGGCAAAATATTCGAGAAGCGCAGCGCAGGTTGCATACCAGACCCCTGAATGGAGGTTCATTATGGCAAGCATTACGGCGCGGGAGCCTATGAGGTTTCTGGTCGTTCTCGCGCATCCTCACGATTTCACGCACTGCGCGGGCACGTGCGGCATCCACGTCAAAATGGGGGATTCGGTTACCGTGGTCACGATGACGGACGGCGGCCGGAAGCACAACGAGCGCTACATGGACGAGCTGATGAAACCGGAGGCGGAGCGCGACCCGGAGGTGATGCGTCAGAGCCCAGACGAGTATGCAGGGAAGAAGGAGAAAGAGCTCCGGGACGTCTGCGCCATCTTCGGGGTAACCGATCTTCGGATCCTGACCTTCCCCGAGCCGTTTCGGAATGCCCGCTCGCCGGAAGCGGTGGAGGTGCTGGAGGATATCATTCGGGACGTGCGGCCGCACGTGATGATCACGCACGCGCCGTTCAATTTTTCTCCAGTCGGAATTTCGCGGAACAACGCGGGGTGCGCGATCCTGAACGATCACAGGGAGACGGCGATCACGGCGCTGGAGGCGAGGGTGAGGCCGGCGTCGACGCCCGACTACGAGACGAAAAAGCAGGCGCACAAGATCGCTTCCACCTACTACCTCGGCGTGGACGTGATGCCGAACCAGATCGATTTCTACGTCGATATCTCGAGGTGGGGAGAACAGCGGATGCAGGCGGAGGCCCTGTTCGACAGCCAGGGTCAGGACGAGACGTTCGCCCGGTTACGCATCGAAAAGCAGGTCGGCAACGCGGGTTGGTGTGCCAAGACGCAGTACGCGGAGGGGTTCGTCCGCGAGGAAATCGAAACGCTCCCCTGCATCACGGTCTCTGAATGGGACATGCTCCGAGCGACCGGGCCCAATCTGGATCTCATGAGACACCGGGCGGGGGAGATCATGCTGACGCCGGAAATCTGAAGGCCGGGGTACCGGGTACCGGGTACCGGGAAACCAAACCACGGGTACCGTAGAACCCGTGGATCGTGGGTCGCAAAGACCGGATCTATCACGTGTGCCACGGGCGGCTCAGCCGGCCGGGAAATCGGTTTTTTCTTCATACCCACGGCTCTAAGAAATCCAGTCGTTGTTTTTTAGTGGTTTAGAGAAATATTCCACGCGCGTGGAATATTGGACCTTTGTTTTTTAAAATCGGTACGATTAACTCAAGCGCGGAGGAACGGCCGTTATGTTGACACAGGAGCAACTCGCGCACTTCAGGACGTTCGGGTTTGTCATACTGAAACGCCTGTTCACGCAGGATGAGGTGGACGTTATCAACGCGGAGTTCGAACTCGCGGCTGAGCGTGTTTCGCACTTTGACGCGTTCGACGGAAGCAAGCGGCAGGGATTCTATTTCAGGGTCCAGGACGGGCCATTTGTTTCCGGGCTGACGGAAGACCCGAGGTTCGTGGAGGCGGCGGAGCAGATGTTCGGAGAGGATGTCTTTGCGATCGGGCCGTGCAGTGTGATGCGCTTCGTGAACGAGGGGACCAAGTGGCATCCCGACACGGTGAACATCAACCAGTCGGGCGTGAGCTTCCTCTTCTATCTCCAGCCGGTCCGGGCGGACAGGGGTGCGCTTCGTGTGATCCCGGGTTCGCACCAGAATCCCTGGCACGATGAGCTGCGCGAGGTGAGGGCCAAGCAAAAACTGGGCGGATCGCATCCGATCAGTAAGGCGCTGGGGGGCGTGGAGCATATCCCCGCCTACGCTTGCGAGGCCGATCCGGGCGACGCTGTGGCGTTCGATGTTCGGCTCTGGCACGCCAGCTGGGGCGGTTTCGTGGACCGCAGGATGTGTCGCGTCGGGTTCTACAAGTATCCCGAGACGGAAGCGGAGATGGAGGCCACGCGCTGGCAGCTCATCATAAACGAACCCAAGGAGACCCTTGCGTGGGACGACCCCGATGTGTTCCCTGGGGGCTGGCAATCAAATCCTGACGGGAACCCTAAAAGGGCGCGCTGGCTGGATAAGATGCAGGAGATCAAGGCGGCAAAAACCGGCCTGCGGGCGGATATGACCGGTATGGACAGCACGCTTGTTCCGGATTCGGATCAGGCGAAATACAGTAAAGATCAGGTCGAGGCGGCCGTCGCTAACGTGCCTATTTACAGGGAATCGTGACTAACGGGTACCGCAAAAGATTGCGCATTGCGGATTGAAAGGCAGTCAGGAGAAGAAGGGGTATTTGGAAAGCAAAACACGGGTACCGGAAAACCCGGGGATCGTGAATCGTTGGTCGTGCCGTCGTTCGAAAAACAGCTCAAGTCTGATACGTCAATTTCTATGAATCCTGATTTTCAGTGTAGGAGGTAGGAGATGGCTACGGCGAAAGGGTCAACTGAGCTGACTTCAGAGCAAGTCACGCATTTTGAGACGTTTGGCTATGTCGTGCTTCGGGGGCTGTTCTCCTCCGATGAGATGGCGAGGATCAGCGAGGACTATGACGACGTGATGGACGAGGACCGCGGGGAGAAGCCGTTCGAGGAGCCGAAGCGCCAGCAGGTCATGGGGATCTGTGACATGCGGCCACGGCTGTTTCAGCTGATCGACGATGACCGGATTTACGATCCGATCAAACAGCTGCTGGGAGAGGGCTTCATCTATCTAGGGTCGGACGCCAGCCTCTTCGTGGGGAGCAAAAGCTGGCACCCCGACGGGTCCCCCCGAAACCAGGCGGAGTTTGACTACATCAGGATCAAGGTCGCCTTTTACCTGGACTCCTTGGGAAGCGAAACGGGATGCCTGCGGGTGATTCCCGGATCGCACAAAAAGCCGTATCACGACGCGATTATGCCCCAGATGACGGATGGAAAATCGTATCCGTTCGGCGTCACCATGGAGGTCCTTCCGGCCGTTCCGCTGGAGACCGATCCCGGAGATGTCATTTTCTTCGATCAGAATACGTGGCACGCGTCGGTCGGCGGGGGGACCGGGCGGCGGCAGATGACGCTGAACTTTGCGAATGAGCCCACTGCGGACGCCCATATCGAGTACCTGAAATGGACCTACAAAGGAGCCTTCGAGCATATGAAGGGATGGTCCCATACACAGAGGGATCAGCTTCACAGTGACGAGTTGTTGAACAGCGATCGGCCCCGAATTCAGAAGATGGTGGCGAAGAAGCTGGAGCTTGGGTTGAAGTAAAAGACCGGGTACCCGGGAACAGAACACGGGTACCGAGAAAGGCAAAACGCTCACCGCAGAGACGCTGAGGCATGCCCCCGCGAAAGCGGGGGACGCTGAGAAAGGCCAAGTAATTTCTTGATGTTCTGAGGCCGAAGGCCGGTCCGGTGGTAGGCATTCTACATTCAGACGCAGGGTGTAGGCCTGCTGTAGGTCGGGTTGCAGGTCCACTTGCTCACGTGCAGGAGACGTACGCTATGGCACGCATCCTTGTCGTTGACGATGAACGAGAGACGAGGAATGTGCACCTGAAGATAGGGCATATTCCAACAGAGCTACGTAAGCTCTCGTTGGTGCCTGTTGGGATACGCCTCCTGTCATCGATCCCTTCCCGATCCCCCTTTTGTCTATTCATGTCCGTAAAAGGGGGCCTACCTGCCGGCTGAGCGCGGCTCAGTCGGTAGTAGTCTTCCATGATGTCCCTGAAAGAAACGCCAGAGTAGCCGTGTGTTTGGCCTTCGATGATGTGGAGGAATTAGTTTCTGTTTTATAGATTGGTTTTTGGCTTTTTCTGAGATTTTCGCCGCGACCTTTCAAGGAGTATTTGTAGAGTTATGGTCGGCGCTGACGACGGCTGCCGGGTCTAGTGACGAAATCCGCATCAGATTGTTTTTTCAGTGAGTTGCGTTGATTTCATCTTTGCTTCCCTGGAAGGGCACGGTGCCCTTTTGTAGCCGAGGTTATTACGGGCGCCTTTTCCTTTTCAGGAGAGGGCGCTTTCTTGTTATGGAAATCCTACGAGAAATATTCCCGTTTATCCGGTCTTTCCGAAAGCGGCTCCTGTTGGCCATTTGCGATCGCCGCGATTCTTGCCGAAGAACACGCCCAATCCTGTTTAAGCCTCGTGAGGCTGGCAAGTGCATTGGAGGACTTGGTCAAAGCCCGTTGTTTCAAGAAGATGCGCAGTTTGTGGGCCCCTGTGATACAATGTGTTTTTCCCTTGCTGTCAAAGCGAGACTACGCTCGGTAGATTGGCTCTAAAAAACCTGACGACAATCTCAAGCGGGTGATATACAGAACAGTGTAACTTTCGAGAGCAAAAGCGCCAAGTTGTTGTAAATATTTTTCGGATCAGAAAGTTGTGTTTTAAACTCCGACATTTGAAAATCGTAACAGACTGATAGATTCATCCACTCACCGGCGGATCGCCCTGCCATCTCAACAGGAGGAACACATAAAAGTACGTGGGACGCACTTCGTCGTCTATCAGGTCAGTGACATCGACCGCAGCATAGCGTTTTATCGCGACACGCTTGGTAACACGGTCCTGGATATCTCTCCGCGTGAAAACTCGCCCCGGAGCTATCCCTACTACTGCCGCGACCCTATGAAGGAGGACAAGGTCCAGATGAAGAAGATCACGCGCTACGCGGCGCCCACGCAGGTGATTCCGTGGTGAGATGACTGCCTGAGCAAGACGAGGGGAACAGGTATCGGTTGGTGGCCGATAGTTCAATTGATTGGAACTATTATCTCGATCCGAAGGCGTCTCCCACGGTGCATTGGCACGCAACCGTGGAGAGCCGCGCGTAGCCGCCGAGGCGGGATCTCGCCAACCACAACCAGAAAGACCGATGGGAGAACCTGAGAAAACACTGAAAGAGGTTCAGCCCGAACCGGCCATGCAGCAGCCCCCCGAACGGGTCACGCCCCGGGCCTTCGCGCTGGGACTGCTCACCATTGTGGGTCTGTGCATCTTCGCTGAAAACTACGGCAGGGGCATGGTCCGCAGCTTCATGCCGATCCCCGCACAGCTCATGTTCATGGTCTGGATCGTCATCTACATCCTTCTGAAACTGACCCTCCCCCGCTTTGCACTCACCCGCACCGAGGTGCTCGCCATTTTCGGCATGGCCTGGCTCGTGGGCACCCTTCCCGGGTTGGGACTGGTGGGCAAACTGGTCGCCGACGTTACGGGTCCGGCCTATTTCTCCTCCCCGGAGGACCGGTTCTGGGAGGTGGTCGGGCCCTACATGCCCAACTTCCTCTTCTTCGAGCAGGGCAACCCGGCCGTTGACAAATTCTACTTGGGGTTGGCCCCAGGAGAGTCGATCCCCTGGGGAGAATGGTTCACGCGCCTCTACTGGTGGTTTGTCGGGACGCTGGGGGTGGTGATGGCCGGATTCTTCGCCAGCGTGATCTTCTACAAGCAGTGGGCCCAAAATGAGCGGCTGGCCTTTCCCCTGGCCCACTTCCCCCTGGAACTCCTGAAAGAAACCGGGGGCAGCCGCCTGCCTGACATCTTCAAGAGCAGGGCCTTCTGGGTAGGATTTGCCTGCACGTTCGGGGTGATCGCCTACCAGATGGCCAGCTGGAGGATCCTCGACCTGCCCAGGATCGGGGTGCTTGAACACCAAATCTACAAGGACGTAACCCTCGCCCGGGACTTCCCGCCGTTCAACACACGGATACATCCCTTTCTGCTCGGGCTGGCCTACCACTGCCCGCTCAACATCCTCTTCAACTTCTGGTTCTTCTACCTCCTGAACATCCTCAGAGAGGGGATGATGAACCGGACCGGGTTTTCCGTCGGCCTCGAGGGACAGCCGGCCACACCAAAAGAGATCCTGACCCTGGAGGCGCACGGTGCGCTGGTTGTTCTTGTGGTCTGGTCGGTCTGGGTGGCCCGTGGACATTTAAAAGAGACTTTTCAGAAGGCGTTTTCAAGACGCCGGTCGGAAGACGACGGAGTGCCGGTGACTTACCGTACGGCGTGGCTCGGTTTCATGGCGTCCGCGATCTTCATGCTGGGCTAGTTCGTCTCAGTGGGATTTAACCCGCCTGTCGCTCTTTTGCAGATGGCGATGCTGTTTGTGATCTACTTCGGAATGGCCAAGTACGCCGCCGCCACCGGGTTCGTCTTCCTGCGGGTGCCCGGCAATAAGGGGGTGGTGATCCTTAAATCCATCCTCGGAACGGCGGAGTTCACGCCCCGCAACCTGGTCGGGATGATGCTCGTCGATCGGAACGGATTCGCCGGGCATCCGATACGGATGCTCTCGATCCCGGCCACCCCCCACTTCTTCCACATCCTGGGCAACGCCCTGCGCCGGCATCCCCTGGTGACGCTGGCCCTGCCGGTGTCACTCCTTGTCGGTTATACCGTCCAGTGCTGGGCGAACATCCACAACGTCCACCTCCACAGCGGCATGAACGTCGGCATGGTCGGTGTCTGGCGGTCGATGATGGGCCAGGTCCACACCATCGAGGGGAGCGACCTGACTTATTTCGATCCGCAGAAACTGCTCGTCTGGGTCTTCGGTGGGGTCGAGGCGGCCCTGCTGACCCTCTTGAGTACCCGGTTTGCGGCCTTCCCCCTTCACCCCCTGGGCATGGCCTTCCCGACCCGTTACGGGTTCACTGCCTTCCTGATCTGGCTGCCCAAGCTTATCATCCTCCGCTACGGGGGGGTGGCCCTCTATCGGCGCTCGATCCCCTTCTGGTACGGGCTCGTTGTAGGCTACATCATGGGGAATTGGGCCGCAAAGCTGATCGCCATCGCCTTCATCCCCTACGTCCGGGGCTACGGCGCCTGGTTCGTCGTGCACTACTGGTGAGTACGTGCAAACCATAACCAATAAAACAGTTCTGGATTTTTCGTGGAGGCGCGCGCAAGGTGACGAACACCTTCTTCGACAACGTGGTTATCGAACAGATTCAGGATCTGACCCGGAGGGTGCACCACCCGGAAAAGGTTCGGGGACCCCTGATCAGGAAGGATCGACCCTGGGGAGGGGTTCCGTACCTTACGTGCAACACGTGGAACCTCGTGCGCGACGAGGCTTCCGGTGAATTCAAGTGCTGGTACGAGGACTGGCACTTCAATCCACAGGATTTCGGGACCCTGATCAGGGCCGGGGGCGGGACGGGGCTTCCCGGAAGCATTCACGGGGAACCCGGGAAAAAGACCATATCGATAAACCCTGAGAACGCCACGCCCAGCACATAACCGACGAGCAGCGCCGATAAACAGCGGAAAGGACTTCCGGTAGACCGCCGGCCCCCCCACCTTGAGCATCACTAACTTGATCAACCAGGCCAGGAAAAGGGTAAAACTGGTCCGCCGGACCAGGTCAGACCCCGAAAGGGCCAGCTCCACGGGGTGCAGCGGCCACCAGACAAATCGTGCAGATCCACCAGCCTACCCAGGAAATTTCCTGTACAGATTTGCGAGGGGAACCCGAAGCGGGAACGCTGGCTGAATCAGATGAAGGAGATCCGGGAGGCGAAAACCGGCCTGCGCGCAGAGATGACCGGCATGGACGGCAGGCTGGTTCCGGATTCCGAGCAGGCCACATACAGAAGAGAGCAGATCGAAAAAGCTGTTGCTAACGTGCCAATTTATAGATATTAAGTAGCGTGTACTGGGGCCCCGGTACCGTAAAAGAACGGGTACCGGGGATCGGATCAAAAGACCGGGTACCGGGAAATCGAAATGCGGATTGGGGATTGGGGATTGCGGAACGAAAGGCAGAAGGGATGAATCGCAATTTTCCGTAAACGAGGTAGAAAATGGCTACGGCTGAGCGGAGTACCGAGTTTACCCCTAAGCAGATCGCACATTTTGAGACGTTCGGCTACGTGGTCCTTCGGGGCCTGTTCTCGCCCGAGGAGATGACGGAGGTCAGCCAGGCCTATGACGAGGTGATGGAGGAGGACCTCGGAGGGAAGCCTTTCACGGGGCCCAAGCGACAGCAAGTGCTGGGGATCTGCAGCATGCGGCCGCGGCTGATGCAGCTGATCGACGATGACCGCATCTATAACCCAATCAAGCAGCTGCTGGGACCGAATTTCATCTACTTTGCCTCTGACGCCACTCTCTTTGTGGGAAGCAAGAGCTGGCACCCCGACGGGTCACCCAGGAGTCAGACGGAGTTTGAGTACATGCGGATCAAGGTCGCGTTTTATCTCGACCCGCTGCGAAGTCTCACGGGCTGTCTGCGCGTGATTCCCGGTTCCCACAAGCAGCCATTTCACGACACGATTATGCCCCAGATGACGGATGGAAAAGCGAACCCATTCGGCGTCCCCATGGAGGGTCTTCCGGCCGTTCCGCTTGAGACCGATCCCGGCGATGTGATTTTCTTCGACCAGAACACCTGGCACGCGTCGGTCGGCGGGGGGACCGGGAGGCGACAGATGAGCTTGAATTATTTTGCGGAGCCGACGAGCGATGATGACAATGAGTACCTGACGTGGATCTGGGAGGAAGGTGTGATCAATCACATGAAGGCGTCGTCTGGTACGCAGCGGGACCAGATTCACAGTGATGCGTTTCTCAACAGCGAGCGACCGCGGATCCGCGAGATGATTGAGAGGAAGGTGGAGCTCGGGTTGAGGTAGCCTGAAAAATTCAAAAAACGCAGGAGAATTCCACGGAGAGACGCTGGGCCTAAGTATTGCCCTCAGGGATCATTATCAACTTCTAGATCGACACGACGAGCCTGAGTAAAACCACCGATGCGAAAAAACTGGGTCCGCCAGAAATTACAAGCCGGCGAGCCGACGATCGGGGCGCTGTTGGGCCTCGGCAGCCCGAACGTGGCGGAATTGATGGCGCAGGCGGGCTACGATTGGCTTGTCGTCGAAACCGAACACAGCGCGTTGGATTCGGCCCAGATCGAGCACATGCTGATGGCGATGAACGGCAGCGAAACGATCCCGATTGCCCGCGTGCCCTCGGCTGATCCGGTCACTATCCAGAAGGCGTTGGACATCGGCGCGATGGGTATCCTCGTACCCATGGTCCGAACGGCGGCCGAAGCCGAAGCGATTGTGAGCGCGACGCGCTATCCGCCCGAAGGTAGGCGCGGCTTTGGTCCCCTGCGCGCTTCGCACTACACGATGGACTACGACGATTATCTTGCATCTGCCAACGAAAACATCCTGGTTGCCCTGATACTCGAAACGAAAGAGGCGCTGGAAAACCTCGAAGAGATCGTGTCCGTGCCCGGAGTCGACGCGCTCTTCTTGGGTCTGTTTGATCTGTGCTTATCGATGGGTTTTAACCCGATGCAGATGCCGTTTGAAGAGATCGATGCGGCGATCGAAAGGGCGCTGGCGGTATGCAAAAAGAGTGGGGTGGCGATCGGGGTTGGATCGAGCACGCCAGAGGACCTGCGGCGCCGACGCGAGGAGGGCTTTACCTTTCAGGTCTACGGTACGGACTACAAGTTGCTAGGGGATGCTGCCCGCACCGGCATCGAAGCCTTCCGAAATCTACGTGACGCGTAAGTCCGACCGTTAATGGATAACCGTGATGCCACCATCTGGTCTTTCACCGATGATCGACTTGACGAACGACGTGGAAGACGCGTCGTGTCTGCGGGAGCGAATGCAAGCCGAAGGCTATCTGTTCTTTGGCCGACTGGTCGATCCGCAGCGAGCGCTCGAGGTCAAACACGCCATCATGGCGATCTTACGAGAGCATTACATCATCGAGGATGATGGTGCGCAGGATCCTATGTGGAGCGGCGGGCCTGAGCCGACGGAAGCGGAGTATATGGCCGTCTACGACAAGATCGCGCGGCTTGAATCGTTTCAGAAGCTCGCCAAGTCTCCGGAGACCGTCGCCGTCCTGGAGGCTGTCTGTGAAGAACCGATTAAGGTCTGGGAGCAGCAGTTGATTCGCCTAGTTTACCCCAACCCGGAAACGGCGTCGGCTCGGGGTATCGGTGCACATCAGGACGGCGATCCCAAGTTGGGTTATAAGGCCAGCCGCTTTTACACCTGTTGGATTTCGCTGATGCACATCGACTCAACGATTGGCGGTCTGGCGGTTGCGCCGAGGTCGCACACCTTAGGCCTGCTGAAGAGTGCAGGTAGCGTGTCCAGCTCGGCCAAAGATGTCGAGTCGGATGACTCGGATGACTATGGTCTGGATGCCAGCCAGCTTGACTGGGCTGCTGCGGAATACGGGCCAGGCAGCGCAGTCATATTCGCCAACCGGACGGCGCACCGGGGTTTGCCGAACCACTCGGACCGAATTCGGCTATCGTGCGATTTTCGTTATCAGCCCGACAGCGATACAGCCAGCTGGTTAGCTCACACGCTGGGGCCCGATGTACGCCGTGTCTGCCAGCAAATTGACGAAACCCTTGCGGGGCGTGCACTCTATGTGACCACACACCCGACGCCGGAGATTCTGGACGAGGTTCGCCGGCGAATGCTGGAAGAGAAGAGTACCACGTTTGATCGGGCTCAGGAGTTGGTACGCGAGATAAGGGACGCGCAGTCGGAGGTGGTATATGAACGGCGTTGAAAAGATCCGGGCCAAGTGGGCCCGCGGTGAAGTGGTCATCGGCACCACTGTCAGTTTCGCCGACCCGGCCGTGACCGAGTTGACGTGCGAAACCGGAATTGACATGATCTTCATCGACCTGGAGCACGGTCTGCTGAACCTCCACCAGGCGCTGGCGCACGTGATGGTAGCACGCGGTCAGGACGTACCCATGGTGCTCCGGGTGCCGACCTATGATCCGGTGGTGATCAAGCCCATCCTGGAGCTGCACCCTGCTGCCATCATCATTCCGCGCATCACCAACGAGCAGGAGACGGCCCTCGCCATTTCGGGCTGCAAGTATCCGCCGAAGGGCGTTCGCGGCTTCGGCCCGGCCCGCGGCATCGGATACGGCCGGATCTCCCAGCAGGAGTTTCTCAAGGATGCGGACGAGCAGACCATGGTGTGGATCCAGATTGAAGACATCGCTGCGGTCAACAGCCTCGACGCGATTCTGGACACGCCCGGCATCGATTCGATTATGCTCGGCCCCAACGATTTGTCTGGCTCCATGGGCATGTTGGGGCAGACCGCGCACCCAGATGTGTTGAAAGCCATCGACACGGTGATTGAGAAGTGCAAGGCGCGGCACATTCCGGTGGGTGTGGGCGCCGGGTTCGACCCGCAGCGCGTCCGGAGCTTCATCGACAAAGGCCTGAGCTGGATACAACTGAACTGCGATTGGGGGACGCTCTTTGCGTCCACGAAAGATATGGTGGATCGGGTGCGCGAGATTGAGCAGGAAGTGAAATCGTAGGTGTGGACCCCAGCGTCAGGCCGTAACCAGTCTCGTGGTTGAGCGCGGTCTGATGTCAGCCATTCATTATGTGTATGTCGGATCTGGAGCGTCTTAGGGTAGAATCATGATCATACGTCACTGGATGGATTGCCCCATCGTGAACAATCGGCGGCTGCGCGAGTGGCGGATTTTCACCCGACGTCAAGGTGACCCACCCAATGCCGAAACGGGGGAGGTCTGTTTTGACTTCAACTGTTATGGCCGGGCAGTGGTGATTCCCGGTGTAACAACGGAGCCGGCTGTATACGAGGGTGAAGTCGAAAGTATGTGCGTCGCCAGCGGCGAGGGACACCTTGTCGTCGAAGGACAAGATTTCCCGATCCGCGCGGGATCTTCATTTACCGTACCAACTGGGATCGATCATCATTTCAAGAACGCCGGCTCGGTGGAACTGGAGCTCATCTTTGGTCGCCGGCCCCCAGCTTCGTCCGATCGAGAGTTCGTTCTCACTCACTGGACCGAAGACCACGTGGGCACCGAAAGGGGCGCTTTCTATCAGTCCCACTGGAACTACATCGCAAGAGGTCCAGTTGGTGAGGTCCACTTCGGGGATATTCCACCCCATAAGTTCGGCCAACCCCACAACCACATACCTGCTGTCGATGAGATCTGGTACATCCAGGGAGGCAATTGCTGGCACTGGATGGGACAGGAGTTCCGACCCCAGTCGCCGGGCTACGCGCTCTGGCTCGATCCCACTGAGCTACACGCATTGATGAATCCGGGCGAGACCAACGTGGAGTACATATACTGCGGCTCCTGGGCACTTTCACGGGACCGGGAGCGGCAGCAGAAGGAGGAAGAAGCGTTACCTGGAACGTCTTTGGAAATGGTCGCTGCGTTGGAAAAGCGCTTCGAAGGTCTGTTCGATGCCTACCGAAAGACCGGCCTGAACATCCACGGTGTCGATATGAATTCTCGACAGATAAAGAGACTCATTCAGGCATTGAAAGAGGTTTGCTGATACCGAGGCTCGCTGAGGTCTTTGATCGGCAAACTAAGAATGGAGGTGTTCCTCGAAAATGGCGGTGGCAAAGCCCAAACGGCTGGCACTCGACGATGTGTTGATCGTTGATTGCGACGTGCACGCGCACGAGACTCCGGAAGCGCTTGCCCCCTACATGGACGCTGAATGGCGTCCAGCGATGGAGAACCTGACCCGCGTCGCGCACCGCTATCTCAATCGCCCCGGATTTGCCCCGATCAACCAGCCTGAGCGGCTTGGTTCTGTGCTACCTGGCCTGGCTCGCCAGCGCACGCAGATCGTCTGGAATGCCGAGCAGATGCGGAGTGAGCTGGATGCGCTATCGATCGACGTCGGCGTCATCTTCCCCGATCATTTCTTGAAGATCGCGACGCTGCCCAACGCCTCCTATGCCAGCGCAATCGCAAGGGCCTACCACCGCTGGATCAAGGATCATTGGTTACACGAAGAGAACGACCTGTATGCGACGATGATTGCGGTACCTCAGGACCCTGAGGAGGCCGCCAGCGAGATCGCTCGTTGGGCAGGTGACGAGCGGTTCACCGGCATCTACCTCCCGACCAGCGAAGTCTACCCGATGTGGGGCCATCGCAAGTATGATCCAATTTTTGAGGCCGCCCAACGGTTCGATCTGCCGCTATTCCTTCATTCGGTGGGTGGGCTTGGATCGGGGTTCCCCTTCAACTGCGAGCAGTTCTACACGAGCATTAGCTCTCACACGGTCAATCACGTCTTTGCGATGATGGGCAACTGGATGAACATGATGGAAACCGGCGTGCCCGTACGCTATCCCGACCTGCGGATTTGCTTCGCCGAGTCCGGCCTCACCTGGGTGCCATTCCTGCGAATGAGGCTGGATAAGGAACACGCCGAGAACCGTCGCCTCTGGCCCCACTTCAACGACCGACCCAGTAGATGGATGCGAAAGTTCTACTTCGCCACCCAACCGGTTGAAGAACCGGAGAACCGACGGGACCTGGTTGACATCATCCGTATCTACGACGGGGAAGATACGACGGTATTTGCCTCTGACTGGCCCCATCACGATTTCGACCACCCCAAGGTGGTCTTTAACCTTCCGGTTTCTGACGAAATGAAGCGGAAGTTGATGGGGGCCAACGCTCTGAAGTTGATGCCCAGAATCCAGGTCCCGATCAAGTATCAAGGAGCGTATCGTTCGGGAGAGTCGCTCTGATGGCCACCGGGCCGCCAGAAAATAGGACACTTCAAGCAGAACAGCGAAGGCCTGCCCGGGGAAGCGAACACGTCGTCGCCCGTGTGGGTGAACTCAAGCCTGGAGATCGGAAGATCGTTACGATCGGGGGCGTCGAGATCGGCATTTTTCACATTGGCGACGCCTACTACGCGTTGCGCAACATCTGTCCGCATCAGTCAGGTCCAGTCGTCACCGGTAAGATCGGCGGTGCGATGATTGCGAATGCAGACACGGGTTGGGAGCCCGAGTGGTTTCACGACGGCGAGATCCTCGGCTGCCCCTGGCACGGGCTCGAGTTTCGCATCACGACCGGGCAGTGCCTCGCCTACCCAAAGGTTCGTCTGCGTCATTATACCGTCAAGGTCGAGGGCGACGAAATCAAGGTCATTCTCTAGCGCAAAGTGAGGAGGAAGCAGCCGGTGGCAGCATCTGATTTGCAGACAGCATTTCGACCTGACTACCCGATCATCGACGCTGACGTACACATCCACGAAGACCCGAAAGAATTAGCCGGTTTTGCTGAAGGAAACCTACGCCTGGCGTTGGAGGCGCACCGGCTCCCCGAACGCTGGCTGGACGCACCTGGCTACTCGCCGCTGACCCTGTTTGAGCCACCCCTCACTGAGGACGTCGGGCAGGAGCCACACGTCATACGCGACGCTGCACAACTGCGGGCAGACCTTGATCAGAATGGAATCGATGCAGCGATTATCTTCACCGGTCGGTTGCTGAGCACGGCTTTTGGACCGGACGCTACGTATCCAGTCGCTATTTCAGAAACCTACAACCGCTATTTGAGGGAGCGATGGTTGAATCCGGCCCGGGGCATCTTTGGGGCGATAATGGTCGCATCCCAAGACCCGAAGGCATCGGCGCACGAAATCGAGCGGCAGGCGAACGTTGACGGCTTCGCCGCGGTCTATTTGCCCACGGCCGGCGTCTATCCGCTATGGGGACATCGCCAGTACGATCCAATCTATGCGGCGGCGGAGGCGGCTGGTCTCCCCGTCGTCCTTCAGGGCTATACGCAGGTTCGCTCGGCCTTTCCCTACCAGCTTGACCAGTACGATACAGCGCTGGCCAAGCAGACGATTTCAAAGCCGTTTGGCGCGATGGCGAACCTGACCAGCGTCGTCACGACGGGTGTGCTGGCGCGGTTTCCCGATCTGAAGATCGTGTTCACCGAGTGCGGGGTCTCGTGGTTGCCGTTTGTCAGCTGGCGTCTCGACCAGCAGTACCGCTGGCTGCGTCACGAAGTGCCTTTCTACGAATCCAAGCCAAGCGAGTACATCCGCCGGCAAGTATACGTCACCACTCATGCCCTTGAAGCGCCTGACGACCCTCAAGCGCTTGTTGCCCTTCTGGACGGCATCGGCGCCCAGGACCGCCTGCTCTTCTCGACCGATTGGCCGCACTACGACGCCGACCGGATCGAGCGTATCCTGAATTTGCCGATACGCGATGACTGGAAACGCAAGATCCTGAGTGACAACGCGTGCCGGGTCTTCAAGCTCCAGCCGCCCGCTCGCCAAGTAATAACCCTTGAAAGACTCACGTCGAGCAGGCAGGGAGTAGCCTCGTAGGGATGCCATATGAGTATTGCTGATTCGGTTGGGATTGACGACGACACGTTTGATGCTGCGAAGTATGCGAATGAGATCGACGTCCAGGGCTATACGATCATACCGGATACTTTGAATGCGGATCAGGTCCGGGACGCAACAACCGCGATCCTCGAGGTCTACGAGCGTGAACGCGAAGTCGCGCGGAAGGTCGAGGGCCAGACCGATCACGCCCTGGGCGTTCACCACCTCTTCGCGAAGCATCCGTATTTCGAAGAATTCTATCTGAACCCCAAGGTCACAGCGGTCTGCCGATGCGTGCTTGGCGACGATATGGTTGTAACCGAGACACACGCGCGGTCGATTCTGCCGAGCAGCGGCAGGGAAGCAAGGCGAGGCTTTCAAATACACGTGGATCGCGAGGCGTTCAGCGTCCTGCCGTTCGAGGGCGGCTCACACCATTACCCTATGGCAGTCAACACGGCCTGGTTCCTGGTCGATTTCACCGAGGACAACGGCGCCACGGTTGTCTGGCCGGGCACGCATAAGTTGAACCAGGTGCCAGACCCGGACGCGGACATTTCGGATGTGCCACAGGCAAGAGCGATCGGCCCGGCTGGGTCGTGCGTCATCTGGGACGCAGCGCTCTGGCACGCGAGTGGCAGAAACCATAGCGACCACGTCCGCCATTCCATCATCGGGTTTTATCATCGTAAGTGGATTCGAGGAACGATCAACGTTGAACACGTCATTCCGCCGCAAGTGCTGGCCCGGATGTCACCGGAGATGCATCGTTTGATCGGATTGTACGACTGGCCGCCGGAATACTCCGAGGTCAAGACGCTAACGCCCGAGCAGATCGCAAACCTCACTCCTGTGGAAAGAGACATTCTCGGATTTATGATCTACTGAGAAAGCCCGTATCTCCTATTTCGTATCTCGGGGCCCACACCGCAGCTCACCAGAACTCGTCAGCACATCACGTTCTGGATCGGCAAATACATCAGACGCGATACGCTTCACGAGATGCATTGACCTAGTCCCCTCTTTGGAGGGGTGTCCCGAAGGGACAAGGTGGGTTGTATATCACGTCGTTCACAAGAACATGCCTCCGGCGGCCTACCCTTCGACTAAGCTCAGGGCATGCTTTTCTTGCTCGCCCAAGAAAAGTTGGACAAAAGAAGGGCGCCTGCCTGCCGCGCCCAACGCGGCGCAGGCAGGCGCCTCAGGCGCCGGGGGGGCTTACCCGCCTTCGCGGGCACATGGATTTTTCCGCGAACCGTCTCAGTGGCTTTAGAGAGGTTTGTGTCCTAGAGTCGTTGGTGGCGTCCAAAAGCGAAGGTGCTTGACGGATAAGCGCGGAAAAATCCCACCCCACTCCCCAAACCGGCGATGATTTTTCTGACGCGATATGCTTCACGATGAGTACTGACCGATCCCCTCTTGGGAGAGGTCCACGGGTGAACTATCAGAGATCTAGATAGGGGGACCTTCGTCATGCCGTTTAAATACAGCCTCAATTGCGACACGCTACCATGGATCGGATACAACGTTTTGGAGACGCCGCAAGAGGTTCTTCACGCCGCCGTGGAGGCTGGTTATGACGGAATCGACTTGCCTGGCGATCCGACGAGAATGGACGGCCAGCAGTGGCGGAAAATGGTCGAGGAGGTCGGCCTTGACGCGCCGGAGGTGTTGGCGGCCTGGGGTTATTACCATGCCGGTGAGGAGAGGAATCTGGCGAGTTCGGACAGCGATAAGCGGCGAAGGGCCGTGCAGTATGCCAGGGACACGGTGGATCTGGCCTCGGAAGTGGGCGCGCGGTTCATCGAACTGTGCGCAGCGCAGCCCGCGGTTCCCGAGCTTCCGTTTCCCCGAGAGCCCATCGAGAGGCTGCGTCGAAACTTTCGAGAGTCCATCGTGGAAGTTTGTGGGCATGCAAGCGAGCGCGGCATCACCATACTCCTGGAACCCATAAATTGTTACGAGGGAATCCCTGGTGTGCTCACGACGATTTACGAGGCAATCAATTACATCAACGAGCTGAAGCTGGACAACTTGGGCATTCAGCCCGACGTGTTTCATATGAACATCGAGGAAGGGTCGATCCCGGATGCCCTGCGGGCAGCCGCCCCGCACATCAGGCATTTTCACTTGAATGAAACGAACCATTGCCGTCACGGTACGGGACACGCCGATTACAAGGCGATCTTCAGGATTTTGAAAGCGATTGGCTTTGACGGGTATCTGGCCACTTACATGCCCAGGACGACCCAGGAAATACTGCAAAGCGCGCCGGGAGACGCCTATGGGGCCGACACCGGGCAACCGCTTGATGAAAGTGTCAGGCCGGACCTGCTCCCAATCCTGAGGGGGATCCTCGGCTTTCTGAGGGAAATAGAAAGCGCGGTTGATTCGTCCAGGGAGATTTACGAAGCGGAGGGGTCGAGGTATTAGCCAGGACTGAAGGGTTGACGGGTGGGCGAAGCGATTTTAAAATTATTGGATAAGCCCGTTTTCAGTCAGTACAATTAGGTATACGATGGCAACGGCGGAACTGAGTTCAAGGCTAACCCCGGAAGAGGTCGCGCACTTTGAAACGTTTGGCTTCATCGTTTTGCGGGGGCTTTTCTCGCCGGAGGAGATAGAAGCGATCGGCCGTGAGTTCAATGAATTGACGGAGGAGGACCGGCAAGGGCAGCCGTTCAAGGGGGAGAAGCGGCAACAGGTCTACGGCTTCTGTGAGAGGCGGCCGCTGCTGATGCAGATCGTTGACGATGAACGCATCTACCAGCCGCTCGAACAATTGCTGGGCCCAGATTTTATGTTTTGGAGCTCGGTCGGCAACCTTTTTGTCGGGAACAAGAGCTGGCATCCCGATGGATCGCCGAGGTCTGAGGCAGAGTTTGACTACAATCGGGTCAAGGTTGGGTTCTATCTTGACCCTTTGCGGAAAGATACGGGGTGTTTGTGTGTATTCCCCGGCTCTCACAAGAAGCCGTTTCACGACGAAATTATGCCCCAGCTCAATCGGCCGGACCGCAGCGTGAAGCCTTTCGGCGTTGGCGATGCGGATCTGCCGGCCTTCCCGCTGGAGACCGATCCCGGAGATGTGATACTCTTCAATCAGAATCTCTGGCATGCGTCGTTCGGTGGGGGGATCGGCCGCCGCATGCTGTCACTGAGCTATTTCGCCAACCCGACGACGGAGGATCACATCGGCTACCTGCGGTGGAACTACACGAACGCTTTCAAGCATATGAAGGGGTGGTCCCATACCCAGAGGGACCACGTGCACGAAGAGGCGTTTCTCAACAGCGATCGGCCGCGCATCAAGCGTATGGTGGCAGAGCTGGTGGAGCTCAGGTTGAAGTAGAGGACAGCGAATGGAGGTTCAACATGACCAGCAGCACAGCGCGGGAGCCCATGAGGTTCCTGGTCGTCCTCGCTCACCCGCACGATTTTACCCACTGCTCCGGGACGTGCGGCATTCACATTAATATGGGCGACTCGGTCACGGTGGTCACGATGACGGACGGGGGCAGGAAGCACAACGAGCGCTACATGGACGAGCTGATGAAACCGGAGGCCGAGCGCGACCCGGAGGTGATGCGTCAGACGCCGGATGAGTACGCCGGGAAGAAGGAGAAAGAGCTCCGGGACGTCTGCGCCATCTTCGGGGTGACGGACCTGCGGATCCTGACCTTCCCCGAGCCGTTTCGGAATGCCCGCTCGCCGGAAGCGGTGGAGGTGCTGGAGGATATCATTCGGGACGTGCGGCCGCACGTGATGATCACGCACGCGCCGTTCGATTTCTCTCCGGTCGGGATTTCGCGGAACAGCATGGGGGTCGCGATCCTGAACGATCACAGGGAGACGGCGATCGCGGCGCTGGAGGCGAGGGTGAGGCCGGCGTCGACGCCCGACTACGAGACGAAAAAGCAGGCGCACAAGATTGCCGCCACCTACTATCTGGGCGTGGACGTGATGCAGAACCAGGTCGACTTCTACGTCGATATCTCTCGGTGGAAAGCGCAGCGGATGCAGGCGGAGGCCATGTTCGACAGCCAGGGTCAGACCGAGGCGTTCGCCCGCAGGCGCACCGAGCGGGGCGCGGGTTCTTCAGGCTGGCACGCCAAGACCCAGTACGCGGAAGGGTTTGTTCGGTCGGAGATCGAAACCCTCAGTTGCATTACGGTCCCTGAATGGAGCATGATGTACGCGACACGGCCGTCCATGGACCATATCCGGCACATCGCCGGTGAGCTGATGCTGACGCCGGAAATCTGAAAGCGGTCGTTCGGCCAAGGGCAAGGGCCTGCATGGCTTGATCTTTCCATCGCGGAGGGTCCGCGGACACGCTGGCCCCCGTCCCTTGCCGGTGGTTGGTCTTTTTCGGTTCTTGAATGAGACACATTTTTTCGTCATTTACGATAGCGCGCCGCAGCTTGCAGGAAATTTGGAGCTGTTTTCGTTTTTTTTGCTTGACTCGGTTCGATGAATGCCGTTTCTTATAGCGACGTATAGGGGCATTTATGCCTAATAGGCTGATGCTGTCAAGGATACCTATGATACGATGCCAAATCGTTTTCCACCCTCGGCAGCGGTACGACACAAAAATCCAAGACAAGAGCCGGAATTGGCTGCATAGACGGATGTGCGTCGGTGCGGCCGTTTTTATGTCCGGATGAAAGGAGGGATGCTATCGAGAGATGGCAAGGCTTTCTAACTTTATCAGAGGTCTTAAATTCTAAGTTGACCCTCAACAAAGGAGATTCAGTGAAAGAGACTTTATCCAGATTCGGAACGTCATGCAAAGGTGTGGTTTCGTTGCGAAACAACAAGGAGGTCATATGAAATCTTTTGGTAGTTTCCTGTCGATCATTCTGGTTGGGGCCCTCATCGCCTTCCTGCCGGCCGACGGTTTGGCCAGCACGTATGGCAAGGTCACGGGCACCGTCCAGGATGAAAACGGAAACCCGCTGCCCGGCGCCAACGTTGTAGTGGAAGGCACGCAGCGGGGAGCCACGTCGGACGCCGACGGCAGCTTCCTGATCATCGGCGTGCCGCCGGGCGAGCACGAAGTGACGGCCTCGATGGTCGGTTACGCCACTTCATCCCTGCGAAAAGTGCTGGTGCAGTCGGACTTCACGACCACTGTCAGGTTTAGCCTGACGGAGGCGGCGCTGGAGGCCGCCGAGATGGTCGTGACGGCGCAACGGCCGCCCGTGGAGTTGGACCGGACCTCGAGCCGGTATGTGATCGACATCTTCGAGATCCAGAACGTCCCGCTGGCGCGGACCTCTGAAGACCTGATCGAGCTGGAGCCGGGCGTGTCGATGGACGGTTCGCTACGCATCAGGGGCGGCGGCAATGAAGACCAGATTTCGGAGGTCGACGGCGTCAGGATAATCAGATCCGACGGCGAAACCAGTATGGGTGGTGATGGCAACGTGATGTTCCTGGGCGTCAACAAGAGCGCCCTGCAGGAGGTGAGCATACTGACCGGCGGCATGGATGCCGAGTACGGCCACGCCACAGCGAGGGTCAGTCTGATCACCCAGGAGGCCGCGTCAGCGTTTTCCGGCTTGGGCGAATACCGCTTCACCCCGCCGATGAAGAAGCACTGGGGGAGGAACGTCTACAAGAGCGGCATCATGCAGAAGCATATCTTCGACCAGACCGGCTCGACGACCCTGCCCTCCGCACTTGCGGGCAAGGTGCCCGACTACACGGACGAGATGGGCCACTACATGGAGGGATCAATCGGCGGCCCGCTCTCCGATCAGGCCGGAATCTTCGCGACCGTATCCCACAGCCGGGAGGCCGGCGCCTTTCCGGAGGCCGAGCTCGTCGAGCCGATGAACTATAAGCTCTCGGGCAACGTCACCTTCCGGCCCACGGGCGACCTGAAGCTGAAGGTGGGCGGGCTGTACAGCTATTATAAGATATGGAGGGGTGAGCGGCGCGCCATGACCAGCGGGGGTGGCCTCTGGGGGGTGGATACGCCCACAAACGTCCTGAACCTCTTCCTTCCCGGAGACTATAGTGCATACGGCCCGCAGGACAACAAGGAGGCCCTCTACTACGCCGTAGCCACGCATTCCCTTAACCCGAAGACCTTTTGGGAGTTTCGCGCCGCCTACGGTACGCGGCTGATCGAAAACCAAGAATATAAAACGAACTCCGCGGCGAGACTGACTGACGATTTGAATTTCACGCTTCCATACGACCAGTTGAATTTCGATGACACGGACCGCAAGAGGTGGATCTTCAAGGGCGACATCACCAGCCAGATGCACAAGAATCACCTCGTCAAGGCAGGGTTCGAGCACGTTCGTTACTCCTTCACCCAGCACGAGCAGAACTGGCAGGTCCGCACGCCGAGCGTCGCCTTTCGATACACCGGTTATGGCGATCCGGTGATCGGGATCGAACCGGCCAAGCCCACGCAATACGCGGCCTACATCCAGGACAAGATGGAGTTCGAGGGCCTAATAATCAACGCCGGCATCCGGGCCGATTTCTTCCGGCCCGGGGAGGTCTCTGAACCCGGCTTCGGGAACTGGGATTTCTGGGGAAGCTTGACCAAATCCCGCGCCAGGCGCTATGTCGACCACCCGCTGACCTGGAGCGTCAGCCCCCGGATCGGGATCTCCCACCCGATCAGCGAGCGCGCGATGGTCCGGTTCTACACGGGGGTGTTCCGCATGTTGGGCACCATGCACGGCTATTACATTCAATCCTGGGATGGGAACCAGCCCATCTCCGCGGACGTGAACGGGAACGGAGTGATCGACGAGCAGACGGAACTCTACAATCGCCTGAACACGCCTCACAATCAGCACGGCCCGTCCGTAGCTTCGAGGGAGGGGCGGGAGAGCATGATGGAGGTCGGGATGGACTGGAACTTCGCCGGCGACTATGTCGGGTCCCTGACCATGTTTTACGCCGACAAGAATGGGCCCGGCGGTACCTACTATTCGGCCGCGAGGCACCTGTGGCCCGCGGGGTTCAACGGGCGAGAAATGAAGGCCCAGTCCAACGCGACCGGATACAGTGCCAGGCGGGGGTTCGAGCTCTCGTTCAAGAAGATGTTCAGTCAGATGACCTCGTTCAGCGTGGCCTGGAACGTCCAGTGGGTAGGTGGTCACTACTCGGGTCAAGGGGGCTTCATGGTTCCTAGCGCTGCATTCGTCAACAGCGACCGGTTTTTCCTCGGCACGGAGCCTCAGCCCGACGGGTCGGAGACGCCCCGCGTGCCCACGGCTGCCGAGCGGGCCGAGTACGTCATCAAAGCACAGACGGCTCTTGACACAGCGCTCGACAAGGTCGGACAGGACGGCGGTGAGGGAGCTTTCTTTATGCCCGTGGTAGAGAACGGGGGGGACGGCCTCTACTTTGCGCCGCAGCATAGCATCCGGAGCGGCTCCCTTGAGCAGGGCATCGACCGGCGCAACTACGGCAGTGCGCAGTTCCTCTTCTCCGCGCCGACGGACTATCATATCACGGCCCTTCAGGGGTTCCGGGCCACGATGCTCTGGCGGATCCAGCAGGGCCTCACGTTCTTCTATACGGCTCCGGGGAACCCGTCCAGGCAGGTGACCGGGCCGTTGTCGACGGTGACGGACCTGAACCTGGAGAGAGATTTCCAGGTCGGCGAGACCGGCACGGTCACGGCGTTCGTGGAGGTCAGGAACGCCTTCAACCAGATGGACGTGGGGATCTTCGACGGACAAGGGTTCGAACAAAGCTACATGCAGTACGGGCTGACGGAACGCCCACCGGACGATGCGGAGTACCTGAAGTACGGCAACATCGAGGAATACACCGTGCACTACGGTGCCGCATCAGTCAATAGAGTTCACAACACCTATGGATACTTCGACCTTGTGGACAAGCCCGTGACCCTCACCCAACCGCGGGTTTTCACGCTCGGCGCCCGGCTGAGGTTCTAACCCATTTAACCCATTGTGGATTGTGGATTGGAAAAGCCATCCGTGATCCCCGGTTCCAAATCTTAAAAGAAGGAGTGCTTGACGATGAACTGCATTTCCTTTAAGAGACTGACGGGCCTATTGTTGGCCGGGGTGCTCGCCGCCGGTGCGGTGGCCGTCGAGGCGCAAATGACGGGCGTCACCGACCAAACCATGTGGGGTTCGAGGCGCGGCATGTTCCGGGGGATGATTATGGACAGCTTCGCCCCCAACGGCCAGTCCGGCTCCACGTGGGACACCAAGAAGGGCAGGGGCGCGGGCCAGTTCGCCTACCCGTCGAATGTTGCGACCCTGTGCTGCTGGACGCCCGGCTACGACAACAAAGACCTGTGGGGATCCAGCCCCGGATACAGCGCGGGGGCCATGCAGGACAACGCGGCCGGAAAGGGCATCGTGATCTTGCAGATCGCGGACGGAGAGAAGTTCGTCTCTTGGACGGGCCCCAACATCCCCAGCTCGGACACCATCCCGATAATCTACGACATCGAGAGCACCAGGTATGGCTACGATGCAGCTGTCCACGCCGCCCTGCCCGATGTGGAGAAGTGGAAATTCGGGACGGGCACGGCGATCGGCGCCCCGTACATGGGCAGAGAAACGGTGACGCCCAGGCACGTCGGGGACACGGATCTCGGTGCAGCGGGGATCGGGGTAAACACGAGCAACTGGTACCCCGGCGCACCGTCGAAGATGGGCCTACAGCCGATCCAGACGGACGGCTACGAGATCAACAACTACGACTACGGGATCTACCCGCCGGTGCAGAACGAGGCGGAGAAGGTCATGCCCAGCCAGTGGAGCCACAAGAACGACCTCGTCGTTACGCGGATCAACCGGCAGTGGAGCCACCAGGACCTCGACGACGGGATCCTCTGGGACGTGGAGATCGAGAACCAGGGCAGCACGACGATGACCGGTGTCTACATCGGCTTCATGAACTCCCTCTACACGAGCGTATTCGGCTGCAAGTGGTGGAATGCCAACGTCGGGGCGATTATGCAGTACCGCGACCCGGGGTGCTACGACGACTGGTTCAAGTTCACCGAGGCGCCAAACTTCTCCGGCGACCCGGACCTGGTCGGGAAGATCATCCATTACGTCTACGACGGGGACGACAAGACGGTGTTGTTCCACGATGACACGGGAGACCCGAACGACAATTCCATTCGCTCCCCCTATATGTTTCGTGGCTTCAACATGGGCACCATCCCGGACGGCACGCTCCTGTCCCCGGCCATGGTCGGCACCGGGTGGCTCGCGTTTCGGAACACCGGCGCCAGCCATACCTTCAACGAACGCGATGCGGCACAGGGCTACAACGATCCGGTGGGGTTCACCGGGCCGCTGGGGCACTACTGGCCGGTGATCAAACGGGGCGTCGTCGAGGAGCCGTTCGAGGCGAAGGGCTGGACGCCTCCGGAGCAGTACGACGGCCTGACGGGGCCGACGAACGATGACCCGACCACGGATATCCAGGAGCAGTTCCAGGACACGCAGATCGGGCCCTATAACCTGGACCCGGGAGACAAGGCCAAGGTCGTGTTTTTCATGTTCGGCGCGCACGGCGGGATGTTTGACACGCTGCTGGAGTCCGGCTACGCCAAGGACCCCATGCGCTGGGCGTATGACCACGCCGAGGACTTCGTGGATGTGAACCTTCGAAAGTCGAAGTTCATCGGCGATGGTGAGAAAGGGGTCGGGCAGGTGTATGACCACTTCCTGTTCGCCTACGAGAACGATTACCAGATCCCGAACACGCCGCCCGACGTCGACAAGGATTTCTCATTCAGCCCGGGAGCGCAGAACGTGATCACCTGGCCGGGGTTCGACAACAGTGCGATCAACCCGGACTACGGCACAGCGGACATCACGTCTTACCGGATCTACACGTCGGACTTCGACGAGGAGGGGGGCTATCGCCTACTCGGCGAGGTCGATGCCGACGGCTCGAGCACGTATTCGTACACGGATCCCGAGTCCATCGCCGGGTTCGGTTATCACTACACCGTACGCGCCGTAGCCTCCGCGAAGTCGACCTGGAGCGAGGGGACCAAGACGCTTGCGGATCTGCCTGAGCGGATGGCCTCGCACGTGACCGGTGGAATGGAGGGCGGATTTGCAGCGGTTGAGCAGAAGCACTGGTTTGCCAAATACCCGAAGGCGGCCAGCGCTACATCGTTCGACAACCTGGACGAAAAGGTGCGGGCGGTGCCCAACCCCTTCAGCCTGCACCAAGATGATGTGAACACGAACTACCAGAGCGCGCTGAATATCCGGTTTACGGGGGTCCCCCGGAAGTGCACGATCCGCATCTATTCGGTCTCGGGCGACCTGATGAGAGAAATCTTTCACGACGACCCGACCACGGGCGAGGCGCTCTGGAAGCAGAACGACCGCTTCGCCACCACCAACGTCGGGACGGGTGTCTACTACTTCGTCGTCGAAAATCCCAGCGGCAAGACTCAGAAGGGGACCTTGGTCATCCTGAGATGAGGGAGCCGTTGTTCGTTCCACGCCTTTCAAGAAAAGGATATCCACTATGAAACGGATTGTATGTGGTATGTGGTGCGTTCTGCTGTTGGTCCTCTTCGCCGCGTACCCTGCCTCGGCGCAGATGAGGGGGCAGACCGAGGGGGAGATTGCAGAGTGGGTTGCCACCGATCAGGGCTTCAATAAGATCGCCCCCTCCACGTTTGCGTTCCTCAAGGTGGCGCCCAGCGCCCGGGTTGCGGCGATGGGCGACGCCTATACGGCGGTTGCCGGGGGGATCGACGGGATCTTCTTCAACCCGGCCTCGATCGGAAGCATCGAGCAGGTCGGGTTTACCTTCGGCTACATGCAGTGGCTCGTAGATTCCGAGCTCTACTCGGGTGCGGTCGCCTTCAACCTGGGTTACGGTTTGGTCGCGGGCATCTCCGTCATCAACTACAAAATTGCCGATGTCGAGGAGACCACCACGTTGAGACCCGGGGGCACCGGGCAGATGCTGGACCTGGGCGACCTCGCTGTCGGGTTTCACATCGCCAGACAGATGACCGACAAGCTGCAGGTGGGCGGTATGTTCCGCTACGTCCAGTCCAAACTCCACCTGGCGGAGCTCACGGGCTACTCGGTAAGCGCGGGCACGCTCCTGCACACCGGGTTCCGGAGCCTGCGGATCGGGATGTCCATGAAGAACATGGGCAACCAGCAGACCGTGGTCACCGAAAGGGCGGCGAACCCGATCCTGTTCAACCTCGGCACCTCCATGGAGATCGTCGGCGAGCTGGGTGACCCGCTCTCGGTGACGGGGTCCTTCGAGGGCGCCTACTTCACCGACACGGAGCAGCGCTACAACCTGGGCGCGGAGCTCTGGCTGAACAACATGATCGCGGTCCGTGCCGGCAAGAAGTTCCAGTACGACACGGACGACTGGAGTGTCGGCGCCGGTCTGAGGGGTAACTTCGACGGGCGGAGCATCGCGCTGGATATGGCCTATTCCAGCATGGGCCCGGATTTCGAGAAGCCGATCCGGGTGACGTTCTCCGGTTCGTTCTAGTCAGGCCCGCCGCTGTATGGTGATGGCAACCGCCCGGAACCTCTGGTTCCGGGCGGTTGTTTTTTTATCTTGGAGGGTCCGTGACGTGACACGCCGTCACGGGCGACCGCAGACAACGGACCGTTCACCGCGTCACATCCAAATGATCACGCGGACGCATCCCGCCGCGTGCGGTCTGTCGTGCACAGTCTGCCTTTAGGGGGTTATCCCGCTTGGCCACGTCCGCACAAAGCGCTGCTTCGCGTCACCCGTCCCACCCCGATGCAGAACCGACCGCGCGCCGGGGATTGACGGCGCGATCCGTCCTGCTCGGTCTGCTCGGGGTCGTGGCGATGGACGTGATCGCCGTCTACGTCCCCTACGACTACCAGGGCTCGTTGATGACCTACACGCACGTGCCCATGGCGATGCTCATCATCCTTGTGCTGATGCTCATCTGCGGCGCGATCATCTCACGCTGGACAGGAATCGTGCTCTCCACGACCGAGTGGCACACGATCCTGGCCATGGGCATCGTCGCGGCCGCCGTCCCCGGATACGGGCTGACGACCTACCTGCTCGCCCTGATGGCCGCGCCCCACTATTATCCGGCCGTTTACCGCACCTCGACACCGTGGGAGACCTACCTCTATCCCCACCTTACGGATTGGCTCTTCCCCGGCAACGAGGGCAAGGCAGTCTCCTGGTTCCACGAGGGGCTGCCTCCCGGTGCGGACATCCCGTGGGATGTCTGGGTGCTCCCCCTGTTCTGGTGGGGCACGATGATCGCGGCCTTCTTTCTGACCCTGGCCTGCGTTGCGGCGCTCTTTCGGAAGCAGTGGCTGCGGAATGAACGCCTCGTGTTTCCCGCCATGCGACCTCTCCTGAACATGGCCGGTCACCCCGGTTCCGGCCGGCGCAGCCTGCCGGAATTCACCCGAGATTCCCTCTTCTGGGTCGGTTTCGCCATCTCCTTCGGCATGATCGCGTGGAACTGCATCAGCTACTTCTTCCTCGGCTTTCCTCGATTTCCGATCAACGAAGGCGGCTTCCAACGCTTCCACCCGGAGTTCCCCGGCGTGATGGCGTCGCTCGATCTCTTCACCCTCTTCTTTTCCTACTTTGCAAGCCTCGACGTGCTTTTCAGTCTCTGGTTCTTCGACTTGCTGTATGTCGTGGAGGCCGGGAGCCTGCACGCGTTGGGATTCAACACGCGACCGGTGAGCGGGGCCGCTCGGGGTGTTATCATCTGGCAGACGATGGGGGCCTATGCCGCGTTCTCGCTCTCCGTCTTCTGGGTCGCCCGCGGCCATATCAAGGACGTCTTCCGGAAAGCGCTCAACCGGGATGCCCCGGTCGACGACAGCGATCAGCTTCTTTCCTACCGGACGGCGGTGATCGGCCTCCTTGTTGGACTGGCTTACATGTTTGTTTGGCTCACGCGTATCGGCTACGAGCCCCTGTTCGCCGCCCTCGTCCTGCCCGGGGTCATCCTGATCTACGTGGGCATGGCCCGAGTCGTCGCCGATACAGGCATGCCCTACATCAGCATCCCGCGCCTTGTCTCCGGCTTTGGATATGTAGGCGGGTTTGTCGGCCGCGACGCGGCGAGCCCGAGGACGCTCGTGGCGCACTCCTGTGAGGACATCCTGTTCCATCATTTCAGGGGGCTCTTCCTGCCGGCCCTTTCCCACGCCGGGCGAATTTCCGAAGGGGTTCGCGGAAATCGCCGACGTCTGATGGCCGCCATCTCGTTGGCCTTTTTCGTGAGCCTGTCTCTGTCTGTCACGCTGACGCTCCGGCTGGCCTACCGGAAGGGCGCTCACGCCTTCAACAGTTGGATGATCGGGGACTGGGCCTCTCGGCACCTCAGGAACGCGGCTAGATCGGTCAAATACAAGTTCACGAACCCGTCCCCACCGATCCACATCCGAAGCCCTGACAGTCTCGCATTCTGTGGCATCGGCGCGGTGGCGATGGCCGGGCTGATCTACCTGCGTCATACCTTCTATTGGTGGCCGCTGCATCCAATCGGGCTCGCGCTCGTCGGGGCAGAGTTGGTCCGGCGGACCAGCTCAACCCTTTTCCTGGCATGGCTGACCAAACTGCTCATGCTCCGGGTGGGCGGCCAGGCGGTCTACCAGAGGTCGTTTCCGCTCTTCCTCGGGCTTCTCGTCGGCTACGTGCTGGGGGTCGCGTTCTCCGGGTTGATCGATGTCGTCTGGTTTCCCGATCTGGGGCACCCCGTGCACACGATTGGCTGGCCGCGGTTTCACTATTGAGGTATACGAGAAAGCCATTCGCCGAATTCCGTGGACAACTTGGCGGATGTTGAAGAAGCATACTTATCGTCGGATTGCAACCTGTTCGGCTCCATCTGACGGATCTCCACCTTTTCTTGCTCGCGAGAAAAGGTGACAAAAGAAGGGCGCCTGCCTGCGCGGCGCACCGCGCTGCAGGCAGGCCCCTCAGGCCCGGAGTATTTCAGTATGGACCTCTTCCGTCGAATCGCTCTGATTCTTCTCATCGGGTTTGGCACGTTCGCCTTTCTCGCAATTTGGGTTGGACCTGAGCGCATCAACCCGTGGCTGACCGACTTCCTGCGCCTGGAGCCGCCGCCGCCGTTGCCACCTTCGCCCGTTCACGAGGCGCGGGACGTCTCGGGACGGGTGATCGATGCCGTATCGGAGGCCGACGTTCGCGGCCTGATGGATCGCCTCACGCGTCACCGGTCTCGTGTTCCAGGTTACCCCGGTCACGACGACGCGGCCCGGTTCATCCTGCGGGAATTCGAACGGCTCGGGCTTCAGGACGTGAAGCGCGAACCGTTCGACGTGACCTCCCCGGTCGACAAAGGAGGGCGTCTTACCCTCACGAAGCGCGGCGTCTCTTTCCCGATTCACGCCATCTGGCCCAACCTCGTAAAGACATCCACACTCCCTCCAGACGGCGTCCGCACCCGTCTGATCTACGGAGGCAGCGGCGCGTGGGAGAAGTTCAACGGACACGATATGGAAGGTGCCGCGATTCTGATGGAGTTCAACTCCTGGAATCGATGGGTCAACGCCGCCTCTCTGGGCGCGGGACAGATTATCTTCATCGAGCCGGACTCCACCTCTCACGGGGAGGGCGAGCAGAAGTTCCTCATCACGCCGAACGGCACGGAGCGGTTCTGGATCGACAAGAGGGCGGGTCGTGCGTTGCGGCAGTTGCTGGCCGAGCAGGGGGAAGTGGAGGTTGTGCTGCACGCCCGGATGGATTGGGAGAAGACGGTTGCCCACAACATTCTGGGGACCGTCCCGGGGACCGATCCGGAGCTCAAGGATGAGATCGTCGTCATCAACGCCTACTACGACGCGATGTCCGTCGTGCCGGCCCTGGCGCCGGGCGCGGAGATGGCCAGCGGAATCGTCGCCCTCCTGGAGCTGGCGGACTACTTCCAGCGATACCCACCCGCACGGACGGTGCTATTCCTCGCCACGTCGGCCCATCACCTCGGCTTCCGCGGGATCTCCGACTTTCTGCGACGTCACGCCCGCAAGCAGGCCGATTTCGCGGCGTTGATGACCGACCCGATCGACATCCAGCTCTTCATCTCGCTGGACCTCTCCAGCCGGACGGACGAAATCGGCCTCTGGAACAGCACCGAGAGTCACTACTACAAACGATTCTTCACGCCCATCGGGAAGTCGTTCGTTCGATTTTCCCGAGCCATTTCGGAGGCGTTCGACCTGGATCCGGATCGTGCGCTGATCGACGGCGTGAATCCGCCGCCCGGGTTGACGTGGACCATCTACAATCCCGGGAAGGTCGTGAAGACCGAGGGTCTGATCGTTATGGAAGCCGGCACCCCGGCCCTCTCCCTGGTCACGGTGAACGATGCCCGACTCCGGGTGGATACCCCACTGGACCGGCCGGAGTTTGTGGATTTCGAGAACCTGACCGGGCAGATCCGGCTGCTCTCCGGCGTCATCGATCTGGCGCTCAACGACCCGGGCTTCATCACGGAGCACAAGCTGCGTCCGGAAGACCGGGTGCGCTGGTTGAAGGGGTATGCCAGGACCTTCCCCCGACGCAGCATCGTACCCGATCGGCCCAAACCGGGCGCCATCGCCGCCGTGCGTACGGGCACCGCGAGGCAATATTTGTCACCCAAATCGGACAAAGGGGTACGCCAGACGCGCTATGACCTGGCCGACGAAAAGGGGGAGTTCACTATCCCGGGGATCATCGGAAAAAAGGCGACCGTCTCCGTATACGTTCTGGACCCGAGCACGGGAGAGATCACCTACGCGCCCGACCGGGGAGGGCAGGCCGAGATATATGAGGCGGAGATCGACGTGGATTGGTGGATGACGCAGCACATCAGCGTCCTCTTTCCCTGCATCGCCACCGATTTCTACGACATCGTAGATCCTCGCTACCTGACCAAGCTGTCGGAGGTCAGCGTCTACGGACCGGACAATGCGGCCCCGCAGGCGTATGGTTACGATATCGGCGTCAGTACGAGCGAAGAACAGCGCCAGGTCGAATCCATGCCGGTCGGTACTCTCTTCACCCGGCCCGGAGAGAAGGTGAAGATCGCCATACGCTCCTGGGCGCTCGGCCTCCGCTTTCTGCTCCTCAACGCGATGGGCGTGGCCTCCGAGGAGGAGGCGCGCGGCGGGGGGTTCGTCACGCTCTCCCCAGGCGCGTTCTCTCACACCGCCTACAAGGCGGCCAGGGACATGTGGATGCTGAACGAGACTCGGATCCGCGAGCTAAAACGATTTGCCATCCAGAATCACAGGCTGAACGTCCTTCACGGCCAGGCAGCGGACCATCTTGCGCAGGCCGAATCGGCGCTGGCGCAAAGGCGCTGGGACCGCTTCATGAAGCACAGCCGGGCCGCCCTGGGCATCGAGTCTCGAGCCTATCCGGACGTGAAAGCGACCCAGAATGGGGTGATCCGGGGCATCATCTTTTTCATGGCCCTGGTCATCCCCTGCGCCTTCTTTGCCGAGCGCCTCATCTTCACCGCTTCGGACATTCGCTGGCAGCTCGCCGCGTTCGGCGGCATCTTCGCGGTCATCTGGGCCTTCCTCTACGTCGTGCACCCGGCATTCGAGCTCTCCAACCCGTTCGTCGTCCTGCTGGCCTTCATCATCCTGGCCCTTGCCGCGTTCGTCATCTCGCTGATCTTTTCCCGGTTTGGCGAAAACATGAAGCGGCTGCGAACCGCCGACGTCCTGCTGCACGAGACGGACGTCGGCCGGGTAAGCGCCTCCCTGGCCGCTTTTCAACTGGGCATCGCCAACATGAAACGCCGTCGACTTCGCACCTGGCTGACTTTCCTGACACTGCTCCTGCTCACCTTTACCGTGCTATCGTTCACGTCGATCAAATCGTCGCTGCACTTCCATAAGCTCGAGCGGGATACCGAGGGTGCCTACCCCGGCCTCCTGATCCGAAGCTTGGCTTGGACCCAGCTGGAGGAGGTGGCCTACAACTACGTGAAGACCCATTTTCAAGAGATCGGCGTCGTAGCCCCTCGCAATTGGTACCGGAATGTGGACCGGCAGTTGATTCCGCTGGATTCAGAAGGAAAGCCTGCTTTTGCGCTGGGCGCGTTGGGCATGGGGCCCGAGGAAGCCGAGGTCACCGGAATCGACCGGTTCCTGAAAGCAGGGCGCTGGTTTCGGCCCGAAGAAAGGGCCTGTATCCTTCCCGAAAAGCTGGCCGATTATTTCGGAATCGCGTCCGCCGACGTCGGACAGCGGCAGGTCCGGCTCTTCGGCGAGCTGTTGACGGTCGTCGGGATCATCGACGCGGACAAGCTTCGCCATTTCGAGGATCTGGACGGTGAGATCCTGACTCCGCCCGACTTTGTCGAGACGGGCATCATTGCCCGGCGTCGCGAAGGGATGCAGGAGCATCGGGAGCGACAGGGGTTCAACCAGCCGGCGCCCGACGTCTTCGCGTTCCAGCATCTCGATCCCGACGATGTCCTGATCCTTCCTTACGACTTCCTCAGAGCGATCGGAAATCCACTGCAGACCGTCGCCATCCGTTTCCGGGCGGGGGTAGACGTGGAAGCGCAGGTTAAGGCGCTGCTCTCGCGCCTCGCCCTCGTGCTCTTCGCCGGACTCCCCGATGCGGATGGGAGGGTGAATGTCTCGGTCTACAGCTCGTTCGGCGACACCTCCTTCCGGGGACTCGGGAGTCTGTTCATCCCGGTGCTGATCGCCGCGCTCATCGTCCTGAATACGATGATGGGTTCGGTCTACGAGCGCTTCAGAGAGATCGGCATCTACTCGGCGGTCGGGTTGGCCCCCCTTCACATCGCCTTCCTCTTCATCGCCGAGTCGTGCGTCTACGCCGTCTTCGGCACGGTCGGCGGCTACCTCCTGGGGCAGGGCGTGGCCAAGGTCGTGCTCTGGCAGGGCTGGCTTTCCGGCGTCACGCTCAACTATTCCGCGATGTCCGCCGTCTATGCCGCGGCCCTCGTCATGGCGGTCGTCATCCTGTCCACCCTCTACCCGGCCCGGAGGGCCTCATCGATGGCGGTGCCGGATGTGACGCGCCGCTGGGCGCTGCCCGATCCGGAGGGGGACCGCTGGAGCTTCGAGTTTCCCTTCACGGTCGGCGGCCAGGAAGTGTTCGGCCTCACGACGTTTCTGGTCGACTATTTCGAGTCGCACAGGGGGGAGTCGACCGGAAGGTTTTTCTGCGAAGGCGCGGGCCTGGAGGCGCGCGCGACCGAGCGGGGTGAGGGATGCACGATCGAGACCACGATCTGGCCGGCTCCCTATGACCTGGGGGTCAGCCAGCAGGTCCGTTGCGAGGTCTCGCCCGCGGGTGAGTTCGACATCTACACCCTCGCCCTCCAGATCGATCGGATCTCCGGGGACGTCACCTCCTGGCAAAGGGTGAATCGCGGTTTCATGAGTGCGCTCCGGAAGCAGTTCCTCATCTGGCGCACCCTGAGTCCCGAAGACCGCGCGAGCTACATCCAGAGAGGCCGCGAGATACAGATCGACCACGGACCGCAAACCGCATAGGCCAGGCAACAACCCGGCGGTCTCCGATCTTCACGAGGTCCAGGTATGCCAGAAAAGACCGGGAAGGAAGGTCAGGCTTCGAATCGCCGTGGCATCAGGACTGGTATTACTGGCGAGGTGTCAGCAAGATCTTGATCTGGATCGCCCTCGACGACGCGGACACCGAAAACGGCTGCCTCAAGATGATCCCGGGCAGCCACAAGAAACGGTTCAGCGTCCAGAGAATGACGGAAACGACCGGCTTCGGATGGCGGGTCGAAGGCGAGACGCTGAACGATCTGCCCGTCATGACCCTGAGAAGTCGCGCGAGGCGACGCCGTCTTCTTCCACGATCAGACAATGCACAGTTCCTATCCAAATGCCTCGGGGACGGACCGCGAGAGGAAACCGGTTTCGTCGCGAGGTTGCTGCAGGTTTTGGCCTGCGACGACAGGGTCTGCGGTCCTTCGTCAACCAGGTCAACGATTTCCATAACGGCCTATGGGTTTAGCGAACTTCCTTCGACGACGTAAATCGACCCAGTTCCGGGAGATCGAGGAGTATCGAGATCTCCTCGAAACGCCCGACCGCTTTGAAGAGGGCTTCAACACCAAGACGATTCTGGGCGCCCTGTTCGTCTCGGTCATCATGGTCCCGGGCAACATCTACCTGGAGCTGATGATCGGAGGCTCGATCGGGGCGGCTGCACAATGGGTCACGATCATTCTTTTCCTGGAGCTGTCGAAGCGGTCTTTCACGGTGTTGAAACGGCAGGAGCTCTACCTCCTCTACTACGTCACGAGCGCGCTCGTCGCCCGGGAGACCGGCGCGGCGGAGGGGATGCTCTGGAACCAGTACTTCGTCCAATCTCCTGCAGCCAAACAGTTCGGGATTTCCGAGCTGATCCCCCGGTGGTGGGCCCCTCCGCCCGATTCGGAAGCCCTCGCCGAACGGACCTTCTTCCACGCGGACTGGCTCTGGCCGATCTCGATTATGATCCTCGGCTTCATCATGGCGCGCATCGCCTGGTTCACGGCCAGCTACGTCCTCTTCCGGCTCACCTCCGACTATGAGCGCCTTCCCTTTCCGTTTGCGCCGATCAACGCCCAGACCGCGATGGCCCTTGCCGAGGAGAGCAGCGGGGAGATCACGTGGAAATGGCGCGTCTTCAGCATCGGGGCGGTGATCGGCGTGGTCTGGGGTGCGATCTACGTGGGGGTCCCTGCCATTACCGGAGCCATTATGGAGGAGCCGGTCCAGATCATCCCGATCCCGTGGGTCGACTTTACGCAATACACCGGCAACTTCCTGCCGGCAACGCCGCTCGGATTCACGCTTCACCTGGGGCCGATCTTCGCCGGCCTCCTCGCACCGTTCTGGGCGGTGATGGGGTCATTTCTCGGCGTGGTGGTCCACTCGATCGCCAGCCCGATCTTACACGAGTACGGCTACATGCCGCACTGGATCATGGGGATGGACACGATTCAGACTCACTTTGTGACCGGCATCGACTTCTGGATGTCTTTCGGCATCGGGCTCACGTTCGCCATCACCCTCATCGGCCTCTACCAAGTCTTCACGGGCGTGCGGTCCGCGAGGATCGAGAAACGGGAGAAGGGGAGCTGGACCCCTCCGCCAGGACGTGGAGACTTCCGGATTTGGATCTGTATCATCCTGTTCTGCCTTGCCAGCATCTACACGATCGCGCTCGCCAAGCTCCTCTTTCCGGCCCTGATCAGCAGGACCGTGATGATCTTCTTCCTCATCTTCGCCTTTGTCTACACGCCGCTCATCTCGTTCGTGAACGCACGGCTCGACGGGCTCGTCGGTCAGAGCGTCAACATTCCCTACGTCAAAGAGACCACGATTTTTCTCAGCGGCTTCCGCGGCGTCGACATCTGGTTCGTCCCGTTTCCCTTGACCAGCTACGCGGCCGATGCCGAGAAATTCAGACAGATCGAGCTGACCGGCTCGAAGTTCACCGGCATCCTGAAGGCTGAAATCTTCATGGTCCCCCTGATTCTGTTGACCAGCTTCTTCTATTGGTCCTACATCTGGAAGCTGGCCCCGATCCCCTCAGACGCCTATCCCTACGTCCAGTTGATGTGGCCCCTCCGCGCGCTTCAGCAGTGCGTCTGGTATACGAGCACGATGCGCAGCGAAATCGTGCCCGACGCTTCGTCTGGAACGATCGTCTGGATCCCGGGCAACCTGAGCGACCGAAGTTGGTGGTACTGGCGAGCCCGGACTCGGGAGGACATAGACTCGGAGGCGTTTCGGAAGCGGTATGAGGCGTGGATGAAGGGCCCTGAGAAGAAGGATTCGAATGGGGACGGGAAGATTGATGAGGAAGATCTCAGGGCGGTTGGTCCCTGGTCGCGCGTCGGTATCTTCTACACCAACTTCGAAGGCGCAGAGTCGCCTCCCGAGCCCCCAAGGTCAGTCCGCGCGAGGCCTCTGACGCGTGTGGTCTCGGACGTTTTGCCTTCGATGTCCCCCACGGTCAAACGGCCTGCCGACAGCCTCCACGTGGACACGCCCAATCCGAAGCTGGTGATCGAAGAGATGCAGGGTGGGGAGGGGCGGACGTGGGTCTACCAGTTTGAAGTCGACGAGGTGCCCTCTTTCGATGGGGCATTCCTTCAGAGCTCCGACGACAAGCCGATTCTTTTCGAGGCCCTGAAGCCGAAGGTAATCGCGATCGGTTTCACCGTGGGTCTCTTGACGTTCATCATCCTGTCGATCTTCGGCCTGCCGATCCTGCTGATTTTCGGCTACGTGCGGAGCCTGACGAATATCCCGCACGTGATGATCACCGAGATCGTGGGCGCGCTCCTCGCGCGCTACTATTTCCAGAAGAAATACGGCAAGCAGCAGTGGCGCCTCTACGCCGCCGTGCTGCTCGCCGGTTTTTTCGCGGGCATGGCCCTCGTGGGGATGGGCTCCGTCTCGATTGCCATGATCCAGAAATCGGTCTCTGTGCTGCTATTTTGATCGAACTTCAGGGAAGGCGTTACAAGAAACAGACATCTTTCTTCGAAGACCCAAAAAGCGTGGATGCTCTCTCGGGCCTAATCCGTATTGCTGTTCCCATGCTCCCCTCCATATTCCCTCAGCAATTGGGCAATTTCCCAACGGTTCCACTCTACAGCTTCGTCCAGGGCGGTATAACCTTCTCCATCTTTCTGGTTTATGTCTATAGCAGCGTAATCCGGATTGAGCAGGATGCGGACGAGATCGATATCGTCGAAGTGAATCGCGCCGTAGAGGGACCTCCAATCGCCCTTGGCCCCGCGCTGGAGCAGGAACCGGACCACATCGCGACCTTTCTCTCCGTGCAAGCGGGTCACGGCGACCGCCAGCAGCACGGTCAGTTCATCAGGCACGGCACCTCTATCGAGGAGCAACTTGACGACATCGCGATTACCGCCAGCTACCGCGACCTGCAGGGCGTCATTCGCCAGGGCTCCCCGGTCAAGCAGCTTCCTCATCTCTTCAAGGTCCTCATTGATCACGGCGATCAACAGCGCGGACGAAAGAGACACTTCAGAGACGGAACCGGATTCGCTCTTATCCGTGGCGATGATCCTGGCGCCATTACCGCAGGCAAACAGACAGAGGGGTAGGATCCAGAAAACGGCCTTCATCGGAACGTGCATGCGGTCCATCCAACAGATTCTGCGGGGCTCGAGCGGCGTACGGTGAAAACAAAAGAAGGCCGGGGGGTCTTCTCTCTACGTCTTTATTCTCGTCTGACACTTACTCAAAGATCTCGGTGTCCTGCCAGAAGGTGGCCCACGCAAACCAGAAGGCGTTATGGGCCGGAGCCTGAGTCAATTGCCTGCCCCGGAGCTCTCCTTCGACCGCCCTGCCCATCAGATTCCAGACCGTGCCGGTCTCCCTGTCTTTGAGCAGGAAGGGATAGACCGGATCGTTTGAAGCCACCTTGTCGAACGTCAGGATCTGGCCGGCCCACCGGAAGTAGGCGACGGCCAGCTTTTCAGCATCGTAATATATCACGACGATGTCTTGTTCGCCCACCCTGTCGTTGATCACCGCGTCACTGCCCATGTTTTCGAAGGGGTAGGCCTTGGTCTGCGCCCCGAAACGGACGCCGAGGACCACGGATTTGGGTTCGAATCGATCCGCGATCGGATTCTTTTCCAGCCGTGGGAAGGTGGAGTAAATGGGGAAGGTATCCGGCTCTCTATAGCTGCCATACGGGTAGACCGTGTATTGACTGAGGTTGTAGACACCGTTGAATGCACTGACCACCTCTGTGTCCGGGTAGAGTCGCTTCCAGTAGCCCCACGTGGTCTCTATGGCCGGAATCAGGTTCAAGAGTTCGAAAGAGCCCCTTATCCCGGTGGCGATCATCTGCGGATAGAGGGTGTCGCCATCCCGCCGGTCGTACATGATCAGATTGTTGTTGAAGAGCATGCCCGAAACGCCCGCTGTTATTCGTGGAAGGTCGTCCAGGCTCTGTCCATCGAACACCATGCCGGTGCCGGTCAGCGGGCAGAGCGTCACGACGATGGGGCGGCCACCCAGGTAATCGTTTACGATCTCGTGCCACCATCCGATGTTGTGCGGGTAGGCCTTGGCCGTGCCACCCATCCGTATGCCCAGGACCAGGTCGGTGTCCGCGAGGTAGGCGGCCGCATCGTGCCCGGGACTCACAAAGGCAGGGTCGGTCAGCGCCGGAATGGCATCTCTGTCGACGATGACCTTGATCTCATCGAACGGGAAGGAGGAGATATTCAGGAAGTTCCGTCCGCTTTCGCCTGACGCGCCCGGCCCGGCGGCAGGCGCCGGACCTCCGCCGCTCGTGCTGCCCCCCCGGGTCGTGGCGCCCGGATTTGTCGTTGTATCTCCACCGCAGCCGAAGAGTCCAAATCCAAGCGTGGCGAGAAAAGCTGCGGAAAGGGCCCGTCTCATGGTCAGGTCTGCCTTGGTCGTCGATGGCGTGGTACCTGAATATACGTCAATACGAATCGTATTCGCAAGGTCTGTGCCTCGATGAACGTCCTGTTAAAATATGTTATTAAGGAGAGCACTATATAGTTGACGCCATACCCCCGGGCTCGGGCACTCGACACGAACGGGGCCGGGTTCGAGGGGCTGTGATGAGTGCAAAGGTCCCGTGTCCCTGAGTGCCCGATGAGCAGGATGTTCGGCTGATTATAACCCAATGGTCTTGCGGGTGTATCGAAGGGCGCGGGCCAGCCTGTCAGGTGAGCCTCGTCTCTCGATAAACCCCTCGCTCTATGGGCCCGGGGCACTCGACACGGACGGAGTGACCAAGGAGGGCACGATACGGCTGACACGATACGCCCCTGTAATACGGAAATGATGTCAACTATTTACCGCTCCCGGTAATAAGACATTCTAGCTCGAATAACTCATGAAATCTGCGTAAATACTGGGCTTTCCAGTGATTGCACCAAAACAAGGTTTTTCAGCTCAAAATTATACAACTTATTGTTCTACATAAAATTATGGAAACTTTTCAGAAAATTTTTGAATGATTCAGGCCAGGAGGCCATCAAATTCGTCGGCCCGGCGGAGGTCTACAGGTCTGGCTCCGGGTTTCAGGTCCTCACGTGGGGTCACGGCCGACAGACCCGAGTCTCCGGATTTTTGCTTTTGGTTTTCAGGCTTGAAGATTTATTCTGCTATAGTGATTGTTTGAGCTCGCTGGCGAGGCGTCTTGAAAGAGGCGCTTTTCATTTTTCTCAGGACGACCGTCTTGACAGCATCATCCGCACAGGCGGCCTCAGGATCCGAACCGGCGCCGGAACCCTTCGCAGTGCGAGGGATCACCCTTCGTTCTGCAGCCGTCGGCGTCGGGATTGTGATTCTCGTCAACCTTTGGGTGGTCTATGCGGAGACGATCGTCCGCTGCACCCGGCTGAATCTGCAGACGCTCCAGCTCACGCTGCTTTCCCTTTTCGTCCTCCTTGTCGGGTTCGTCAACCCGCTCCTCAAACTCATTCATCGACGGTTGTCGTTTTCGTCGTCCGAGCTGCTGGTGGTGGTGGCGATCGGCATGGTCGGCTCGGTCGTGCCGACGACCGGCGTCTCCGGTTTTCTGCTGGGCGTGATCTCGTCGCCGTTCTACTTCGACACGCCGGAAAACATGTGGGGGGAGTTCTATCACCCCTATCTAAGCACGTGGGCCGTGCAGACGGACCGGGAGGCGCTGCGCGCGTTTTACGAGGGGCTTCCACCCGGTGCGGATGTCCCTTGGGCATCCTGGATCGTCCCCTTGGCCTGGTGGGCCAGTATCATCGCGGCCATCTTTGTCGGATCGGCCTGCGCGATGGTGATTCTTCGCAAGTCGTGGGTGGAGCACGAACGCCTGGCCTACCCCCTCGCGACCGTCCCGATGGAGATGACCCGAGGTGCCGATTCCGGCCGGCTGCTTCCCGAGTTCATGCAGGGCAGGCTGTTTTGGATCGGCGCCCTCGTGCCTCTCTCGCTCTTTTTCTGGAACACGATGCACTGGCTCTACCCGCCTCTTCCACACTTCATCTTTTACCCGCCACCCCATTTCGACTACTTCCGATTTACGCGGTATTCTCCGTTTATCGTGGTTCAACCGCTGCAGTTCTACACGATCGGTATTTGCTATTTCGCCAACCTGCAGGTGTTGTTCAGCGTCTGGTTCTTCTTCCTGGTGCACGTGGTGGAGGGCGGGATCAAAAACCGGTTGGGCTACCGGATCGGCTGGTCGACCGATTCGTTCAGCGCCGATCCGCCGACCGAGGCTTGGCAGTGCCACGGTGCCCTCGGCTTCCTCGTGATCTGGCGGCTCTGGGTCGCCCGTCATCACCTCCGGGATGTCTTCTTAAGGGCAGTCCGGTCGGCCCATCCCGCGGACGATCGCGGAGAGATGCTGTCCTATCGGGTCGCGTGCTTCGGCCTGCTGCTGAGTCTCTGCTACGCCGTGTTTTGGCTGAACCGGATCGGGATGGACGCCGTGACGGTCGGGATGTTCCTGTTCGCCGGGGGGATCATCTACCTGGGCATGGCGAGGATCTCGGCCGAGGCGGGCGTGCCTGCAGCACAGTCGTCGGTATCGCCGCAGGCGTTCGTGATGGACCTGAGGGGCACGGATGTGATGTCTCGGGCCAATCTGACCGGCATCCTGCTTTCCTACTCGCTGATCGACTACATGCGGGGGCTGTTCATGCCCTCCCTGGCCCACGCCGCGAGATGGGGGCACACGATCCGGGGCAGCCGTCGGCAGCTGCTGCTCTGGGTGGGCATCGGCGTGCTGGCCGGCCTGGGCACCTCCGTGCTGTTCACGATCCACCTTGGACACAACTACGGGGCCTACAACTTCTCGGGACTCTTCTTCGGCGGGAATCCCAAGCAAGTCTTTTCCTCGACGCTGGGCCTGATGCGGTCACCGGTGGCTCCCGACCCGATGCGGCTGCTGTTCTACGGGATCGGTGCGGGTCTGATGGCCCTTCTTATTTTCATGCGGAACCGGTTCGCCTGGTGGACCCTGCATCCGATCGGCCTGGTACTTTCCGCAGCCGACAACAATGCTTCTCTGGTGATGCCCGTCTTCATCGCCTGGGCGCTAAAGACGATCTTGATGCGCGTCGGAGGCGTTACGCTCTATCGACGCACCAAACCGCTGTTTCTCGGCCTGCTGGTCGGCTATACGTTTGGTGTGACCTGGTCGTTCGTCGTGGACGCCATCTGGTTCCCGGGGCACGGGCACACGGTGAGCGGATGGTAAGAGATTGATGTCACCGCCCGGAAAACAGGCAGTCCGCCCGGCAGCGAACGCGTTACAGGTTTGGCATTCAAACCCTGCGTTTCGCTCCAGTAGAGGTCGGGACGTCTCGGTTGTCCGTGGTCTGCGGTCTACGCTATTGGATCCAGCGGGTAGAGTGGCTTGGGTCGATGCCGGTAGGCGAAGTCTTCGGGGTTGGCGGCGGTGACACCGGGCGTGTTGACGGCGATGACTTTTGACGAGATCGGTTCGTAGGCGGCGCGGGGGGCCACGGCGCCCTTGACGACGATGATCCTGCGGGTCTCGGGACGGATGCCCAGGCTTAGGACCTGGTGGAGACTTGTCGGGGACTCGCGGAGGCTGGTGAGTACGACGAGGTGACCTTCGGCGGTCTCGACGACCGCGGTGAGGCCGGTGTCGCCGAAGCGCAGGCCGCCGTGCCGAGGTTCCGGTTCGATGTAGCGTCCGTCGGCGATGAGGCGGACGGTGCCGGCGATAGAGATGGGATCGCCGTGTCGGTCGTCGGTCTTGCCGCCCACGCTCAGGCGAGCGGGCTTCCGCACACCGGCGGTGATGCACGACTGAACGGCATCCGGATCGAATAGGAGGACCAGACAGTCCGGCACTTTCTGGCGGAGAATTTCGGCGAAGAGGATCGTGGCGTCTCCCGGACTCCCGCCTCCGATGTTGTCGCCGCAATCCATCAGGCTGACCGGACCGTTCGGCTCGGCGGCGGCTTCGCGGACCGCTGTCTCCGGATCCGGCAGGTTTGCGTTCAGCGCCTCACGACGTTCCCAGACAAAATCGGCAAGTTTCTGCACTTCCTTCTCCGCCCGTTCCGCGTCCTGATCCGCCACGACAAGGGCCGTGGGCCCCATCTCTGCGACGTCAGCATAGATGTAGCCGGCCGCGAAGGAGGCGGAGAGGATTCCGGGGAGACGGGAGACGCGTTCCACCTCGGCCACGATCTCAGCCATAGGGCCGGATTCGGTCACCTGCTTCAGGATGTGAGGCAGAAGCGGGGGCTTTCGCACGGCCTGTACGGGCCGGACCTCGCCGCGGATCGTTCTGGCTATGAGTTCGGCAGCCTCCAGGCCCCGGTCGCGCTGTCGAACGTGCGGACAGGTCCTGTAGGTGATCGTGGCCGTGGAATGCGCCACCATCCGGGGCGAGATGTTGGTGTGCAGGTCGAGCGTGATCACGATGGGGAAATCGGGTCCGAGCTCAGCGCGGAGGCGCGCCAGCGTCTCTCCATCCGCATCCGGGTATGCGCGACAGACCATGGCGCCGTGGAGGGCGAGGAGCAGGCCGTCGAGATGGCCGGCCTCTTTGAGCCCGCGGATGATGTCGCCGACGATCTTTTCGAAGGCCTCCTCCGTCACCGGTCCGGAGGGGGTGGCCCAACCCATGAGGATGGGAACGGGATCGAAGCCGTGTGCCTCGGCGCCTGCAATAAAGCCCCCCATTTCGTGGTGCGCGTCCTTCCAAATGGAGATGACGTCCTGGCCATAATGAAGCTTCGCCTCCTGGAAGTGCCGAAAGGTGGTGGGCGACTCGGCAAAGGTGTTGGATTCGTGCATGAGTCCGGCCAGGGCGATTCGCATTCTCTCTTTTCCTCCAGGAAGTTAGGGTCCAGGAGACGGGGGGAAGGGCAAGGGGTTTCAATGCCCTTTACAACCGGGGGTTCATTGTGTAAGGTAGATCGGTTCTCAAGGCTCTGCAACGCCAAAATAGGGCCCGAAGGGAAGGCTGCATGAGCAAATATCGCGGCGGCGTGATCGGATTGGGATGGATGGGCATGCTCTCGGACCTGGAGGGCAAGCGGACCTGGGACCGATACGATGTAGACGACGTGGACCGGCCTATGCCAGAGCTGAACGTGCACCGCGAGTTCCATTTCCACGACGGCCCGGGTGAAGTGCACGTTCCGCATACCTGGGCTGAAGCCATGTGGGACCGGCCGGAAGTGGACCTCGTGGCCGGATCTGAACGGGATCCGAAGCGGTTGAAGGTGTTCACAAAGCGTTACGGTGTCAACGCCGTCTATACGGACGCGAAAGAGATGTTGCGCCAGGAGCGGCTCGACATCGTGGCGATTGCCACGAATGTGAAAGGCCGGGCCGACCTGACCTGTCTGGCCGTGGAATGTGGCGTGAAGGGGATAGCGACCGAGAAGCCGATGGCCCACACGCTCGAGGAGGCCGACCGCATGGTGAAGACCTGTGCAGACGCCGGCGTGTCGCTCTCCTGCGGGGCCATTCCGGTCAACCATCCTTCCTACGCGACGGCAAAAGCGCTGATCGGAGAAGGGGCCATCGGGGAGGTCATCTCGATCCAGGCCGAGGCGCCCGCCGCGCAGAAACAGAACTGGTCCTACTTCGTGGACAGCGCGCCGGCCTGGGTCGTGGGCAGCGGGGCGGATCAAGTCGAGCACGAGTCGGAAAGCAACGAGTTCGTCGGGCAGGGGATGATGGTGACGGTGGATGGCGGATTCATCTTCTTCAGGAAGGGTGCCGGTCTCCTTCGCGTGACGGGTAGCGCCGGAGAGATTGCACTGGACCGGGAGTGGCGGATCTGGCAGGACCTTGAGACGCCGACCGGCAAGCAGTGGGTGGAGCTGCAGTGGCCGGGGCCGAGGCTGGCGGGGGGCTACAACACGGTCTATGGGCTGGCAGACATCATCGACTGTCTGGAAGGTCGGCTGGATGAGCCGAAGAACTCGGGGAGGCGGGTGGCCGTTGCGCTGGAAGTGGAGGTTGCCCTGAAGGTGTCATCCGCAAAAGGGGGCGTGCACGTGGGCCTCCCTCTGGAGGACCGCAGCCTGGGACTTCGATACACCTGGTTCAGGTAGGCCCGGGGTGAACAGACCCACAGCGTTCAGAATCAGTAAGGAAGAAGCGCGCGCTTCCAGGGCGATGGTCGCCACGAAGCACGAAATGGCGACCCGGGCAGGGCTCGAAGTCCTGGAAGTCGGTGGCAACGCGATTGACGCGGCGATCGCGGCCTGTTTCGCGTCCGGTGTGGTCGAGCCGAACGCCGCGACGATCGGGGGTGGCGGATATATCGTCTACCAGATGGGCGATCGGTGTGGCGTCATCGGCGGACACATGCCGGCGCCGAAGTCGGCTCAACCGGGCATGTTTCGCCTGACCGGAAACCCGGGCACCGGAACGTTCGGCTGGGCAGAAGTGGAAGGCAACGCCAACCTCGAGGGGGCTCTTTCGATCGGTACCCCCGGTGTCGTGGCTGCCATGTGCGAAGCGCATCGCAGGTTCGGCCGGCTGCGTCTGGAAGACGTCGTCGCTCCAGCCGTCAGGCTGGCGCGGAACGGGTTTGCGCCGCACTGGCACAACCTTTACGCATTCGGCCTCCTGGCCGGGAACCTGTTTCGGTACGAGGAGCTTCGACGCATTTTCATGCCGGACGGCGCCATGCCGAAGGGAGATCTCTTCCGTCGGGGATGCCTGCGGCAGCCGGAACTGGCCGACGTGATGGAGGCGATCGGGAGAGAGGGTGAGGATGTCTTCTACAAAGGCGAAGTCGCCGGGCGGATCGCGGACGACATCCAGGCGAATGGCGGCATTCTGTCGCGTGAAGACTTGGAAGGCTACAGGCCTTTCGTGTGGGAAGGGGGGCTTCAGGTCGCCTATCGCGACCACACGGTGATCGTTCCTCCTCACGCCACAGCCGGCATCACGACGGCGATGACGCTGAAGTTGATGGATCGGTTCGATCTGGCCGGGATGGGACATAACCGCGAGGAGACGCTTCACGCATTCATCTGTTCGACGCGGTTGGCCTACGCCGACCGCTACGCCTACCTCGCCGATCCAGCCACGGTAGATGTCCCGTGGACGGGGCTCCTGTCCGATGCCTACGCAGACCGGCGCCGGGCGAAGATCGGTGAGCGAGCGCCTGAGGCGTGGAAGGCCGGGAATCCGTGGATCGAGGAGGGGCGTCGTCCGGAGGTCGTGTATGCGCCGAGCGCTCCGCTGCTGGACGACGGCACGACGCACCTTTGCGTCGTGGACGGCGACGGCAATGCCGTGTCGTTCACGAACACGATCGGGTTCGGGTTCGGCTCCGGTGTGATGCCAAAAGGCACCGGCATCGTGATGAACAACGCGATGGCCTGGTTCGACCCGGTGCCGGGTCGCATCAACTCGATTCTGCCCGGGCGGTGGCCGTTGAACAACGCGACACCTGCGATCGTACGGACGAAGGGGGGCGGATTGATCTCGGTCGGTGCGACAGGCGGGCGCCGCATCACGAACGCAGTTTCACAGCTGATCGCGAATGTCGTCGATTTCGGGATGGGTCCCCAGGCAGCGATCGACGCGCCTCGTGTGGACTGTTCGTCGCCGCGGACGAGCGTTCCCGAGGCGCTGGACGAAGCGGTGCGCACCGGCCTGGAGGCGCGCGGCCATCGACTGAGGGTGGTGGGACGGGACTACCCTGCGGGCCGGATGACGAGCTTCGCAAGCCCGGCTGTCATCGTCCGGGACCCGGACGGCAATCTCACGGCCGGTGTGGATACCTTTCACTCCGCATACGCGGAAGGTCTCTAAAAGCACGAACCGAAACGGGGCGAAGATTCCCTTGTCGCAGGTAAATTGAAGGGAGACTCGAGCATGAATACGCACACGCGACCCTCACCCGAGGTGATCGAGGCGTTGTATGAGATAGGCGTCGATGCCGTAACAACGACGATGGATGGACTGGGCGTGCGTCGGACGTTTATGCAGGGACCACAAATCCGTATTCCGGGAACCAAGATCGTGGGGCCGGCGATTACCCTTCGCTTTGTGCCCAACCGGGAGGACAAAATAAGGGGGTTCAGGCTTCCCGGCCGGGAAGGAGCGGGGATCGCCGAAGAAGAGGAGGCCGAGAAACGGTCGGCCCTGTGGGAGATCATGTATCACGTCGAGCCCGGGGATGTGCTCGTTGCCGAACAGAGAGGCGACATCGCCACGGGCGTCGTCGGGGAAATGCTGGCGACCTATTTCAAGGCGCGAGGCGGGATTGGCATTGTCACGGACGGCTGCGTACGGGACTCGAGGCGGATCTTCGAGGAGGTGGGCCTGCCGTGCTGGACGAAGAGTCTGACGACCGGGGGTGCGAGCCACATGAATCTGTATCCTCTGGATTTCAACCTCCCCATCGGGTGCGGTAAGGTTCTGGTCGAGCCCGGCGACATCATCATGGCCGACGACGGGGGCGCGGTCGTGGTGCCCCCTATGCTCCTGCCGGCGATTCTGGAAAAGGGAGGTGCGAAAGAGGAGCGCGAGATCTTTATCCGGATGAAACTCCGGGAAGGGGGAGACATGAGGAAGTACTACCCCCTGAATGAAGAGGGACAGAAAGAGTATGAAGCGTGGCTCGCGGCGAGAAAGTAGGAGCCGGGTGCCGGGAAACCAAGACACGGGAGCCGTAAAGCCGCGCACCAATGCGTGCCGGTAGGGGCGAACGTCGTGTTCGCCCGAACGAGTGCATAAGCTTGCAACGGCTGTCCGTCTGTAAGTGCGAAGGAAACAGATAACGGAGGAAATGATGCTGAGAATCGGCTGTGCGACGTTCAGTTTCGGGGAGTTGACGCTGGAGGAATCGGCCGAAGTCGTGAAGGCGTTGGGGTTCAACTTGGTGGATGTGGGCGCGGGATGGGGTAAGTATCAGCAGGTCCCCCCCGCAGAGGCGGCAGAGGACCCTCAGCGGCACGCAGACGTGATACGGAAGTGGATGGATAGGCACGGCCTGGCGATTTCCGAACTGTTCGTGATGCAGTTCGAAGATCCGGTGAATCACCCGGACCCGGCGTCGAGGGCACGGACCCGGAAGCGGTTCGAAGGGCTGGCCTCGTTTTGCCAGAAGGCCGGATTCGAGAGCATCATGATGCTTCCGGGTCCGGTCAATGAGGATCTGGGGCAGACGGCCGAAGCGGCCTTCGATACGTCGGTGGCCGAGCTGCAGAAGATGGTGGCGGTGGCTCGGGAGAGGGGAATTCAATGCAACGTCGAGCCGAACGGTGGCTCTGTTGCGGGGAAGCCGGATGACGGGGCGCGACTGTGCGAGGCTGTCCCGGGGCTGGGGCTCACGCTCGACTATGCCCATCAGCTGCAGCTCGGGTTTACGGCAGACGAAATCGAGCCGATGCACAAATATTCGAAGCACTTTCACGCCAAGCAGTCGGCCCCGGGATCGTTTATGGCGAAGGCGGATGAAGGCGCGATCGATTTCAGACGGTTGATCCGCAAACTGAAGGCCGAGAACTACGAGGGGGTCGTCTGCGTCGAATTCGTGACCCGTCAGGAGCTGATCGATCAGGGGTGGGACTTCAAGGTAGAGACGCGCAGACTCAAGGAGATCCTCGAGGAGGCCCTCTACGAGGATTGAAGACCGGGCTCCGGGTCGCGCGCGTGTCTCGTGATCTGCGAAAGGCGTCCTCCACCGGAAGACGCCTTGAATCCAGAGGCGATCGATGACGGAAAAGACTTACGGCGTCCTGCTGGCAAGCTTCAGCAAGCACAGCCATCAGAACTTTTTTATCCCCTCTTACGAGCGTCACCCCAGGATTTGCGTGCGTGCCGTGACGGACGAGGCCGATGTCGAGCCCGAGCTGAAACAGAAGAACCAGAAGTGGGCTCAGGCGCTGAATGTACCCTACGTCGAGGGATTCGATCACGCCCTGGAACTGGACGGCGTGGATATCGTCAGTATCGGACACGAGATCGAGCGTCGCGCCGATCTGGCGATTCGTGCCGCCGCAGCCGGCAAACATCTCTGGATCGACAAATATATCGGGGCGACGATCGAGGAATGCGACGATGTGGTGGAGCGGGTAGAAGCGGCCGGCGTGAAGTCGATTGTTCCGAGCTACGTTTATGGCGAGCTCGTGGGCAGAAGCCGAGCGGTTATTGAAGCTGGACACCTCGGTGAGCTGCTGGGCGTGCACGCGGACGCCATGTTCGGCAAGGGTTTGCCTCGCCAGATCGCCGAAGAGGACCGAAAGACCCCCTTTCGCGCACCGGGACGCTGGAAGTTTCCCGACATCAAGCGAGAGCTGCTCACCGTGGGCGCCTATGCCGCGGCCCTGGTGCAGAGCTGTCTGGGTCGCATTTCACACGTCTGCGGTTTTGCCGACGCCTATTTCTTTCCGGAACACGCCTTCCACGCGGCCGACGATTTCGGGACCCTGACGATGACGGATGGGGAAGGTCGGGTCGCGACGGTGTGCGGCGGGCGTGTCGGCGTGGCCGCGCACGCTTACGGAGGCCTTTCCCGGGCCTGGCTGATCGGGTCGAAAGGGAGTGTGCTTGTGGATGCCAATCGACCTGCACTGGACGTTTACGTGCGTGAGCATATCATCAACGCGGACTACTCGGTCCCGAGTGATGATCCGATGCAGTGGCATGCACGGGCGCCTTCCACGGGAACGTCCTTGGCGGACGATCAGGCCGGTTTGTGGCGCGGATTGGTGGATCTTGTCGAGGCCCTGGACGAGGATCGGATGCCCGGCTTCACGGTGAGGGAGGCCCGGGACCACATGGAGCTCCTCATCGCGGGCTACACAGCGGTCGTCACCGGAGAGACTGTGGACCTGCCTCTGAAGCGACAGCCAAACTGATGTCACGCGCACGTTTGGGCCTGGTGGCCGATCCTTCTCAGCTTGAAGTCGTGCGGACCCTCTCTTCCAGCTTTGAAGACATTGGAATCTTCAACCCGACCCGTTCGCGCTTCGCTCCACGTTCTTTTCCAGTGTTTGCCGATCTGGAAGTCCTGCTCCGGGAGGTCGATCCCACCCTCTGCTGTTTCCTGAGTCCCTACACACGAATGGGACAGGACCTTATGACGTGCATCGATCGTCGGGTTCACGTCCTGTCTGCGGGTCCGTTTTCCCTCACCCGTCAAGCCTTCGAGGAGACCTGTCAGGCAGCTCGCGAAAGTCGCGTTTACGTCGAAACCCGCGGCCGACACCGGTGCTCCCGAGTGAACAACGCCCTGTTGGACGAATCCGCCCGTCCAGGCTTCGGGCGTCCCGTCTACCTTCGTCTGGTCACGGGCGGTGGCGTTGGCCTCCTTTCGGCCTGGTGGGCGGCCTGCGAGGGACTGGCACAAGCCGAAGGCCTCCTGCGAGCAGCGATTGCCGATCTTCGCGTCACGGCGATCAAGACGGGCAGAAGGCATCACGTCACCCTGACGAGTCAGATGGACAACCGCGCGCTGGCGCAGCTCGTGGTCGCTCCCGTTCGTATGCTGCTGGGCGGAGACCTGACCTTGCTGGGGACCGGGGGATTGCTGTCGGGCGACAGTATCCAGAACGCGACCCCGGTGATCAAAGAGGGGGGCACCGAGCTCCATTCGCACGCCGCGTTCTGCCCGGATCCGGACTGGGTGCGGGACTTTGCGCAACGGATTGAGCGCTCCGAACCAGCGCTTCCCGACTGGGAGACGCTTTCGTTTCAGCGTCGCGTATTGCGCGCCATTCGTCAGGCCGTGCGCGAGGGTCGACCTGTGCGCGTGGAGGTCTGATTCGTATCCTCGTCTACAGGCGCTGGCCATCGGATTGGCGCGCTTCACGTCGTCATCCTCGGGTTGATGAGCAATCTGATCGCGCTGTGTGCCTCGGTCAACCGTACCGACCAAAAAGGAGATGAGACCATGAGTGAACCCGTGAACGTGGGCCAGGCCCGAGACGAAGACAGGGCCTTCTTCGAGCGGGAGCTGGCCTCGTTCGTGCCGGATCGCGTGTTCGATGCCCACTGCCACGCGTGGCATCAGGACAACTGCACGCTTCCAGAGATCTTCTCGGAGATTCAGACCGTAGGGTATGAGGAATACCTGAGCCTCATGGAGGACCTTCATCCAGGGAGCCGCATGGGCGCCCTGTTTATCCCGTCTACGCACGAACCCGAGAGGTTGCCTCACGCCAACGCGTGGGCGGCCAAGGCCGCCTCCGCCCATCCCGATTTCCGGAGCTCGTTCTTCGTGAAGCCGGACGACGACCCCGAATGGGTCCGGGACGAGGTGAAGCGGCTCGGAGCTGTCGGTCTCAAGTGTTACCACGTCTACTCGGACGTCGACCCGACCTGGGAGGCACAGATTCCTGATTACCTTCCTGAGAGATTCATCAAGGTCGCGGACGAGGAGGGATGGATGATTACGCTCCACATGGTGAGATCCCGCGCGGTGGCCGACCCCGGAAACATCAGGTGGATCCGTCATTACTGCGAGCAGTATCCGAACATGAACCTGGTCCTGGCCCATTCCGCGAGGGCGTTTCAGCCGGCGCACGCCCTGGAGGGGCTGCCGCAGCTCACCGGACTGGATAACCTGTATTGCGACTCGAGCGCCAATTGCGAACAGATGGCGCATCAGGCGATCATCCGGATCCTCGGGCACGAGAAGCTGCTCTACGGGTCGGACCTGCCGGCGAGCCACGATCGGGGGCGCTCGGTCGGCGCTGCGGACAACTTTCTTTGGCTATACAATGACACGCCCGTATGGGTCGAGAAACATTTGACGATCGAGCCGGTGCTGATCGGGCTGGAACACCTACGATCTCTGAAATGGGCGTGCTGGTCGGAGCGACTGGGCGACAGCGCGGTGGAAGACATCTTCTGGAACAACTCGGCAAAGCTGTTCGGCATCGATTCCTGACGGCGCCCGGAGGGTGATGGCATGGAAAAACACCGAGTAGGTATCCTGGTTCGTCGGTCCCTCCGCGAGAAGATCCTCAGAGAAGAAGACCTTCAGAAACTCAAAGGCTTCGCGGACATCCGCATCAATCGGGAGGATCGAGATCTCACGGAAGAGGAAGCGGCCCGGTTTCTGAGCGGGACGGACGCGGCTATGGCCTCGTGGGGAAGCTGGCGGCTGACGCCCGCGATTCTGGAAGCGGCCCCGAGGCTGAAGATCTGGGTGCACGCCGCGGGGTCCGTGAAGACGCGGATGTGCTCGGAGGCGTGGGAAAAGGGGATTATCCTGACGAGCGCCGCAGCTGCGATCGCGGGCGACGTGGCCGAACTCACGATCGGGTTCATCACGATCGGGCTGAGGCGGATCATCCCCCACATGCGGGAGATGGCGGCGAACGAACTGCCCGACAAAGCGGCGTCCCGGTCGCTCTATCGAAAGACGGTGGGGGTCATCTCGGCGAGCCACGTTGGACGTGCGGTGATGGCGCTTCTGAAGCCCTACAACGTCAGGATCCTGCTGTATGATCCATATGTGGATGCGGAGCAGGCGAGGAGGCTCGGCGCGGAGCTTGTGGACCTGGAGACGATGGCCCGAGAGAGCGACGTCGTCACCTGTCACGCGCCGCGCCTGGAAGAGACCCACCATATCTACAACGGGACGCACTTCAAGCTGATGAAGCACGATGCCATCTTTGTCAATACGTCGAGAGGAGACAATATCGACGAGGCGGCGCTGATCGAGGAGCTGGAGAAGGGGCGGCTGTTCGCGCTCCTGGATGTGTCGAGTCCAGAGCCTGCGAGGCCCGACAGCCCGTTACGCCGGCTGCCGAACGTCGTGCTGAGCCCTCACGTGGCGGGGCTGCCGTCCTGCAGACTGGGCGAAATAGCCGTGGAGGAGCTTTGTCGCTTTTCCGCTGGGAAACCTCAGATGCATCGGGTGACGCGAGACATGCTGGACCGCATCGCGTGATGGAGTGGATTTATGCGTAAGCCAAGAGTCGGTATCCTTGTGCGCAGCTCGCTTCGCGACATGATCCTCCCGGCGGAGGTCGTCGAAGCATTGGCGCGTTTCGCGGAGGTGCGCCTGAATCCCGAAGACCGGGACTTTACTGAGGAAGAGGCGGCGGCGTTCCTGCACGATGCGGAGGGGGCGGTGTCGAGCTGGGGAACCCCGCGTCTCACGTCGGCGATTCTGGAAGCGGCGCCCCGACTGAAGGTCTGGGCGCACGCAGCCGGGTCGGCGAAGCGGCGAATGTGTCCGGAGGCGTGGGAGATGGGGATCGTGCTTACGAGCGCCGCAGCCGCGATCGCGGTGGATGTCGCGGAGCTGACGATCGGATTTATGACGATCGGGCTGAGGCGGATCATCCCCTGCATGCGGGAGATGGCAGCGAACGACCCGCCCGATAAAGCGGCGTCCCGGTCGCTCTACCGAAAGACCGTGGGAATCATCGGGGCGGGGCACGTGGGCAGGCGGGTGATGGAACTCCTGAAGCCTTACAGGGCCCGCATCCTGCTCTACGATCCCTACGTGGATGCGGAGCAGGCGAGGAGGCTCGGCGCGGAGCTTGTGGACCTGGAGACGATGGCTCGAGAGGGCGACGTGGTCACGTGCCACGCGCCGCGCCTGGAAGAGACCCACCACATGTACAATGAGACGCACTTCAAGCTGATGAAGGACGACGCCATTTTCATCAACAATGCGGTCGGCGACCTCATCGACGAGGCCGCTCTGATCGAGGAGCTGGAGAAGGGCCGACTGTTCGCCTTCCTGGATACGTCCAGTCCACAACCGCCAGCGCCGGACAGTCGCCTGCGCCGACTGCCGAATGTCGTCCTGACGCCCGGTCACGCCGCCCTCGCCGGACAGAGGCCCTCCGTCATCGGTGAAATGGCAGTGGAGGAGCTGCGGCGCTTTTTCGCGGGTGAACCGCAGATGCATCGGCTGACGCAGGATATGCTGCACCGCATTGCATGAGATTCCGCGGATCGTGATCGTAAAATAAAAAACTCACCGCCGGGCCGACGGCGTGCTCACTTGGAACGGAAAGCCAGATTCTCGCCTGCTGCATTTCACTGGAGCCGGGTTCAGCGGGCATGGCCTGGAAGAATGAATGTCTCTTAGCAACGACCACACGATTCCCTTCCTGATGGGCGAAGATTTCGTCAAGCGGCGTAATGTCGCTTGGCGGGTCGAGCTGGGCGAGCCGGATCCTCAGAATCCGCTGATCGAGCCGGAGATGCCGTGGGACAACGACCATCCGTTTCTGCACGGGACCGTGCTTCGCGATCCGATCGACAGGCTGTGGAAGGCGTGGGGTACAGCGTGTACACACGACCGGTACAAATATCAGGCACGGCGCCTCGCCTATCTGGAAAGCGAGGATGGGGTTCACTGGCGTCGTCCGGAGCTTGAACTCTGTCCGTATGGGGAGCATAAGCGGACCAACATCCTGCTGGACGTGACTTCGGGTGGCGACCTCTCTCAGGCCAGCGTGATGGTGAATCCTGACGCGCAGGAATCTCAGCGTTACGAGATGTTTGTCCTACGCCGTCCGGGATGGCCCGCGGAGGTCCCCGGGACCGATGTCGCGAAGGGGTTTCGGACACCTGAAGGGGATGAGGCCAGGGAGCGAGGGATCTACCGCTACACGTGCAGCGACGGCATCCACTGGGATGCGGACGTCGGCCCGGTCCTGAAGGAGAACAACCATCCACTCCGTCAGGACGCCACCGCAGACAGCTGCTACATATTCAGAGAAGACGACGGGACTTACGTTGCCTACCACAAGAAGTCGATTCGGGGGTTTCCGGGCAGCATCATACCCTACGAGCTCGGCCCGGGGGGATGCCGAATCCTGGTGCAGAGGCGGAGCGAGGACGGCATCCACTGGGATCCGCTCGAACTGTGCATCCTGCCGGACTGGAGGGATACGAACGATACCCAGTTCATGGAGATGGCCGTGTCTGCTGTTGCGGGTGGGTATCTGGGGGTGGTGACCGTTTACAGGACGGGCAATCAGACCCTCGAATTCCAGTTTGCCGCGTCCAGGGATGGCCGATACTGGTGGCGCCCGGACCGTCGTGCGTGCGTATCGCTGCCTCCGCTGGGAGAGTACGGCGGAGGGATGATGTGGGGGACGCACAACCTGATCGAAGAAGGGCCCCGGCTCCACTACTACTACACGGGACTTCAGGGCCTCCACGGAGACATCTTCAGCACGGAGGAGGCCGATCTGGCCGAGGCGGAAGACCGGCCCTACAAGCGGCTCTCTCCCCTCCACGGTGAAGTCCTCGCCCGCGTGCCCAGCCTGATCTTTTTTCACGGCGCTCTGTGTCGGGCGTCCTGGAGGATGGGGAGGCTTTGGGCGTTGACGACGGCCTCAGGTGGAAACCTGGAGGGCGAGGCGACGACGCGGGCGAGCATCGGTCGGGGCGAAGCGTTGGAGATCGGCGTCGCGACATTCCGGGATGGAGAGCTTCGCGCGGAGCTCGTGGGCGAGGGTGGCAAGTCGGTGGAGGGGTTCGATCGCGACGCGTGTGACGGGTTCTCGGGCGATACGATGAGGACGACGATGACGTGGAGGGGGAAGCGCGCTTCGCCGGCTGACGGCTTGCAGGTGAAATTCATACTTCGGAACGCCCGGCTTTATGGATTTGAGTTCAAGCCGCCGGATTGAGATCGTGCGTTGATATTCGTGTTGTGACAGCCTGGAGCGTTTTATTTGCGGATGCTTTTTTGGATCCACCTTTTCTTGCTCACCCAAGAAAAGGTGGCAAAAGAAGGGCCCCTCGATACGGCCCTTCGGGCCTATTCGGGCCAGACGCCGCTTTCGGATGTATCCTCCGAGCATGCCGAGTCGCGCGAAGCGCGTACCGAGACACGGGGGGGCTGATTTTTCCGCAAACCGTCTCAGTGGCCCTGGAGGGGTTTGTGGCCTGGGATCGTTTGTGGTGTCCAAAAACGGCGGTGCTTGACGGATAAGCGCGGAAAAATCCCGCGCCACCCCTCAAAGACGGCAACAGAGATCGCTTGGAAGAATAGATCGATGTCGATGACCGATAGAGAGATTCCCTTTCTGATCGGCCAGGATTTTGTCCGGCGCCGCAACGTGGCTTGGCGTGTCGAGGTCGGCCGGACGTCGGACAACCCCCTGCTCGAACCAGAGATGCCGTGGGACGATGGCCATCCCTTCCTGCACGGAACGGTTCTGCTGGACCCGACGGACGGGCTCTGGAAGGCCTGGGGGTCGGCCGGGCAGAACGACGCCCGATACCGTCGGCAAGCCCGTCGCCTGGTCTATCTGGAGAGTGAGAACGGGATCGACTGGCGCCGACCCGAGCTCGACATTCACCCATTCGGGGACTACGAACGGACGAACATCGTGATGGACCTGGACTCGGGCGGCAACGCGATCTACGCCAATGTGTTTGTCCAACCCGACGCGTCTGAAGGGCAGCGCTACCGGATGTTCGTTCTGCGCAGGTTCGGCCTGCCCGCCCGGGACCTTGGCGTCCAAACGGTTCGGGGGTTCACTGCGCCCGACGGAAGTGAGTCGCGAACGGTCGGAGTCTACGGCTACAACTCTCGCGACGGGCTTCATTGGGAACCGGATGTGGGTCCCGTGCTCGTCGAAAGTCCGGACCTTTTGAGCGCGAGTGCCACGACGGACGGCATCTTCCTCTATCCTGAGCCGGATGGAAGTTTTTCCGCCTATCATAAAGTCGTGATCCGTGGGTTTCCCGGCTCCATTCTGCCCTATGAAAGCGGCCCGGGCGCGACCCGGGTGCTGGTGAGGCGGACCAGCAGAGACGGGATTCACTGGGGCGCGCACGAGCCCTGCATCCAGCCGGACTGGAGGGATCCGAACGACACCGAGTTCATGGAGATGGCGGTGACCCCCTTGTCAGGAGGGCACGTGGGGGTACTGACGGTCTACCGGACGAGCAACCAGACCCTCGAGCTGCAGTTCGCCGCCTCGCGGGACGGTCGCTACTGGTGGCGACCCGACCGGCGTGCGTGCGTCGAGCAGCCACCTCTGGGCGATTATGGGGGCGGGATGATGTGGGGGTCTCACCATATGATCATCGACGGCGACGATATCCATTTCTACTACAGCGGGCTCCAGGGGATTCACGGAGACATGCTGGGCACGCAGGATGCCGACCAGGCGGCCCTTGAGGGACGCGATTATGCGAGCCTTCCTCCGCTCCACGGCCAAGTTTACTCTCGCTCGGCGGACATCCTCTACTTTCACGGCGCGCTGTGCAGAGCGACGTGGCGTCGAGGGCGGCTCTGGGGACTGACAACGGCCTCCGGTGGCCACATGGAAGGGACAGCCGTCACCTCTGCGGAGATGGACAAAGGACAGTCGCTGAACATCAACGCGTGTACGGTGAAGGACGGCGAGATCCTTGCCGAGCTTGTAGACGGCGAGGGCGGCGTCGCCACCGGTTTCGATCGCGATGCGTGTGACCCGTTTTCAGGTGATTCAGCGCGGCGCACCGTCACTTGGAAAGGCGTGAAGGCCGCTCCAGTCGGTGGCCTTCAGGTGCGGTTTATCCTCCGCCGTGCGGTGCTTTACGGGTTTGAATTCGGGACAGGATGATGCGATGGTAGAAAAGACGCCCAGAGCGAAAACGAAGATCGATCGCGTAGTGAAGGCCATTCGCCACTAAGAGCCGGACAGGGGCGTACGACATTCCGGAGCTGAACTGAGGTCTCAAGGAGGGTTTTCTGAGCAACGTACCGATGACGCGTCCGGAAGAGGCGCTGGCGATTCACGAAACAGACACGTATCGCTCTTCCACCTTCGCTCGGCTGGAAGACGGGCGGATCCTGCAGCTGGCTGGAACGAACTTCACGACCTCAGATGATGGGGGCATCACCTGGTCGGAGCCGTTCGAACGCCGAGACCCTAACGGGGATCTCGTCGGGGGCCTCTGGATGTCGCTTGTCAGGCTCTCGGGAAACGGGGTGGGTGTGTCCACGGGGGGGACCGGTTTCGGGCTGGATTCCCCCCACGATTTGCCTGGAACCCAGTTCCAGATGTTCTGGCGGTCGGAGGATGGAGGAGAGACGTGGGAGGCACCGGTGCGCATCAGCCTTCCCGGGATCGATGCATGCCAGTACCAGGACGTGCTGATTCGAACTTCGTCGGGCAGGATCGTGATGCCGGTGTACACCAGGTTCGGTCAAAGCTCGGGGCCAGGTGGCATCGAACCTCCTCATTCAGGGAAGCTGGTACACGGCCAGTGGGCCTCCTCTCGCACCCATTTCTGGGATCCCGGCTTCCGGGGCTCCCTGGTGTATTACTCCGGCGACGACGGGCGGACGTGGCAGCGAAACCGAGACGGGGAGCTCATCATCCTTCTCGACTGGAACGCGAATTTCAACTACACGAACGAGCCGTCGGTGACGGAGGTCGAGCCGGCCAAACTTCTGATGTTCCTGCGCACGGCCCTTGGGCGCCTCTTCCAGTCCTGGTCCACCGATAACGGAGAGACGTGGACACGCCCGGCGCCGACCGCCCTGGCGTCGTCCATCGCGCCGGGTCAGATCCGGACACTGCCCAACGGCCATCTACTTGCGGTATGGAATCAGCATAGTGAAGATGAAATCAAGCAGGGGTTCGTTCGGACCCGGATCTCTTCGGCGATCAGTCGCGACGGGGGCAGCGTCTGGGAGTTCTTTCAGAACGTGGAATCGATCCACGAAGAGACGCGCGTCGAGCCGGGCCCGATTCGACCGGTCCGACCCGAGGAGTACCATTTCCGGCCGGGTGTGCCTGCCCCGGAGCGAGAGGGACGCTACATCACCCCGGCTGAGGATTATGGCTGGTGGACCTATCCCTCCGTGTTCGTGATGGATGACCGGGTGCTCATTGGGCACCGCTACCGGGCGTATCGGGAGCACCCAACCCAGGCAAAACTTCTCACGAGCAGTGAAACGGAAGGGAGCGGCGGGTTCATTCACAAGCTGAAGGTGTTGCCGCTCTCGTGGTTTTATGGCGGTAAGGAACCGGCGGAGAGCGTCTGGATCGCCCAGAAAGAGATACCGGTATGAGCGTATTTCGTATCTTGAGCCTCTTCACTTCCTCAAAACGATAGCTGATGTCGAACTTTGCTATTCACGACTGAAGGAGAAGATCACATGAGTAACGTACCGATGACGCGGCCGGAAGAGGCGTTGGCCACGTACGACCTCACCTATTGGCACCACACCGCCTTCGTCGAAAGGTGCGACAGCAGCATTCTTCAGGTCTGCGGCGCAAAATTTTTGATCTCCGAAGATGGGGGGATCACTTGGTCGGAGCCGTATGAATGTCGCGACCCGAACGGCGAGCCGGTGGTGGCCCGGTCTCTCGTAGGACTCGACGGGGACGTGATCGGGATGTCCAACGTCGCATCCGATGGACCTGGATCCAAATCGTATATGACCTTCAGACGCTCGGCGGATGGGGGCAAGACGTGGGGCCTCCCGCTTCGGGTTTCGCCGGGGGGGTTTTCGGTGTCCGACTATCACGACACGATGATCCGAACCTCCTCGGGACGTTTAATCATGCCGGTCTACATGGGTCTGGGGCAGGGATCTGCCTCGAACGACGTTCCGGGTCCTTGGCCGGGCAAACTGGTGAGGGGGCAGTGGGTCTCCACGAATGCCCACTTCTTCGACATGGGGTTCTCCTGTTCGTTCGTCTACTATTCAGATGATGACGGGGCGACGTGGCAGACGAACAGGGACGGGAAGCTTCTGGTTAACCTGGACTACAACGCCGTGTGCAGTTACTTGAACGAGCCGTCGGTGACGGAGGTTGAGCCCGGTATCCTTCTGCTGTTCCTGCGGTCCGGGCTCGGACGCCTGTTTCAGGCCTGGTCGCACGACGACGGAGAGACCTGGACGCGTCCGGAGCCGACGTCGCTTGCGACGTCGACGGCGCCGGGTCAGATTCGGACGCTGCCGAACGGGCATCTGCTCGCGGTCTGGAACCAGCAGGGGCCGGAGGAGATTCGTCGCGGCTACCACCGTTCCCGGATCTCGACGGCAGTCAGCCGGAACGGGGGGAGTGTGTGGGAGTTTTTCCAGAACGTGACGTCGCTGCACGAGGAGACGCGTGTGGAGCCGGGTCCGATCGAGCCGGTGCGTCCTGAGGAGTATCATTACGATCCGGCCCTTCCTGCGCCGGAGCGTGAGGCGGCGTATGTGACGCCGGCGGATGAATATGGTGTGTGGACGTATCCTTCTGTGCTGGTGTTGAAGGATCGGGTGATCATCTCGCATCGCTACTACGACTACAGCGAGCACGAAACGGCGGCGCAGCTGGTGAAGACCGATCCGAGCGAAGATCGCCACGGCTTCGTCCAGAAACAGAAGGTGCTGCCGATGTCGTGGCTCTACGGCGGCAAGGCGCCGGCGAATCACCCGGACATTGCGGGGTCTCAGCCATAAGATCCGGATCGGATTCCAACGGGAATACGAGGCTCACTTTGGCCTTTGTTGAATCGGGTTGCGACGGGCTGTTTCTCACGGTGATATGCCTCTCAGAACCAGGTTGTTTTTGGGCTTGATCGTTTCATTGCCCCACCCCACGGCTTGCAGACACCTTTTCTTGCCGTCAAGAAAGGGCTATCATCCGCGTATCGCTGGATAGCAAAGGAGGACGTCAGATGAGACCTCAGCCAAAATGGCTCCGCGAGGGGCTGATCTTCGTCGGGAACTGGGAGACGCTCGTCGCGCGGACCCGACACGGCGGCCTTGCCGAAAACATGCCAGAGCTCTACAAGGCGGAGCATACGGAGGATGTGGTGCGCCGGCTCAAGGACGTGGGTGTGAACATGATCCTGATGCACTACTTCAAGACAGGGCTCCGGGTCGAGGAGGAGGAGCGGGCATACGCCGCGCAGTTGGCCGGGTTCTGCCGCAAGCACGGGATGCGGGTCGGCACCTACATAGGTGGTACGATCTACTACGAGACGCTGGCGCAGGATGACGAAGACTGTGTCAACTGGGCTGCGCGCGATGAGGATGGCCGGCCGATCCGCCGGTCCCTGTCTTCCGGGCTGTGCCGATACAAGCCTTGCTACAATCAACCTGGCTACCGCGTGTTCATCCGGCGCGTCGTCGAAATGGCCGTGAAGGAGCTCGGGACGGACCTCGTCCACTTCGACAACTTCGGAGACAGCGCAGAGCCGGCTTGTCACTGCGGGGCGTGCGTCAGAAGGTTCTCGGAATTCCTGGAGACGAGCTACCGGGACGCGCCGGTCCGGCTCGAACGCTACGGGTTCACCGACCTCTCCCGCATCCGTCCGCCGATCTTTCCGAAGGCGGTTCCTCCGGAGAACTACCCGTTGGTGCGCGATCCTTCGGTGCAGGACTGGATGGTGTTCAGCAGCGAGTGCCTGACCGATTTCTACCGGGAGATGAGCGACCTGATTCTGGAAATGAATCCAGAGGTGGTTGTCGAGTGCAATCCGGGAGGCATCCGTCCGGGCAACTGGCGCTACTACTGCGGTGTTGACCTGCCGCGGCTGGTGGTACACGGCGACGTGTTCTGGACCGAAGAGAACGCCGAGCCGCGACTGGAGGAGGGGCGGCTCATTTCGAGGATCCGGACCTTCAAGGCGGCCCAGTCGCTGGGGAACGTGCTCTTTTCCTACGCACTCGGGTCGCACACGACCCGGTTTCGAAGGTTCAGCAAGGACGCCAGGCTGCCGATTCTCGAACCGATGGTCCTGGGGGGCCCCACGATCGGCTGCGTCGGCATGATGTGGGAGGGTGGAGAGGTGGAAGAGATCGAAAAAAATCTTCGCTCGCCGGACTTCGCCTTCTTCCTGAAGCATCGATCTCACTTCGTGGATGCCGAGCCCGTAGCCGACGTGGCGGTCGTACGTGGCTTCAGCTCCATGGCCTTCAATGCGGTGGACCCTCATCGTGATGTCTGGTTGTGCGAGCAGGCCCTCGTTCAGTCTGCGGTGCCGTTCACACTCGCCTTCGACCGCGACCTGACCGAGGGCTGCCCCTACCGGGTGCTCGTGCTGGCCGGCCAGGAGTGCATCAGCGAGGCGCAGGTGCGCTTCCTCGAGGCGTTTTTACGGGCGGGGGGCGGGGTCGTCCTCACAGAAAAGTCGGGGACGCACAACGCGTGGCATCGCCTCCGCACCGAACCTTTGGCCCGGGTGCTCACCTCTCGCGCCGAGGGGGTCCAAACGTCGGAGGATGGCGTGATACGGGCGCGGATCGGTCGTGGGCGGGTGGCCATTGTTCCCGCTATCGTGGCTACGACGGAAGATCCCTCGGGACCTTTTGATTGGAAACGTCCGGAGAACTGGAAGGATATCGTGGACGCTGTGAGGTGGGCAGGCGGCGGGCGCCTGTCGGTCGAGGTCGAGGCCCCCCCGTCGTTCATCGTGGAGGTCCGCCGGCAGACGGAGCCGGATCGGCTCCTGATCCACCTGCTCAACTTCGATTCTCCGACGCCGGGTCCCGACGTTCGCGTCTCGGTGGGCATCCGTGAATTTACACAGCCGTCCGGCTGCGTCGAACTGAGTCCGGAGGAACCGGATGGACGTGAGGTCCCGACTCAGCAGGATGGTGACAGGATCACGTTTTCGGTCTCCGACGTAAAGAAATACAGACTGGTTGTGCTTGAAGCGTGAGGAAGACGAGTTTGAATCGGAAAGAGATCCAGCGATCGATCGAGGTCCTGACGCAATATGAGACGAGAAACGGACACCGGGGCCCGGCCAGCGCCGATCTGCAGGCGACGGTCAGCCACGAGGGGAAGGATGGCGTCTGGCGGCGCTATCTGACGCAAGGAACGCATCTCGCCGATGTGGCGAGTTGGATCGTCTCGCTGTCTGAAGATGGCGTGGCGACCCCTTCCGGGGTCCTGACGGAAATCCGAAGACTGGTCGAATCGGCATACGAGGGCCCTTCTCGGTCGGCAGATCGATTTCTCGCGAACTATCTGAGCCAGAGGTCTCGCCTGCCGGCGTCCTTCCGGGGGAAGTTCGACTGTCTCGCCAGGCGGGGCGAAAGGGAGATTCCGCTCTGTGCCGCGGGATTTGCCGAGGTGCTCGGGCGCCTTGGAGACGTCGGCCCAGCGGATGCCGAAGCAGCGCTCCTTGCCCACTGGTATGGAGAGATCCTGGCGGGGTGCATCGGGCTGTCGGAGGCGCGAAAGGTTCCTGTGCAGATCGCCACGGCAGTGAAGCGCCTGATGGATCACGTTCGATCTGTCGAGAAGGGCCCGATCGATGGGGACGAGGTGTATGAGCGATATGGTGACGTCTTCAAGTCTAGCTACATGGCTGACGTGACCGACATCCTGATTCGGATGCATGGATCGAGGCCGGTGCTGGGCGTCCCACAGATCGAGCCGTTTCTGAGACATTTTTCCAAGGCGGAGACGATACGTCGCTTGAGGCGGCTCATCCGGTGGTTTTCAGGGATTAACACGTGGAACAACGAAGGGGTGCAGCTCACTCCCAAGCTGATCGGCTACTTATCGCAGAGGAAGGACTTCGAGTCTCTGCTGAAGCGTATGGATCTTCTACGGGCGGACCGAGATCGGGGCAAATTTCACGTTCACGATCCTCTTGCGCGGGAGTTGGAGGTCCTGCGATTTTCGGTCTACAACCGGTTTACGCGGCATCCCAAATCGGATGAAGCGCTTTACGAGATGTTCCAGGAGCTGAAGCCGCTTCCCCCCCAGGAGGAGGCGCCGATCCGTCTCGACAGGGAGGAGCGGCGTCAGGTGAAGCGCACGGCCTACGAGGCGTTTTTATTTCTCGAGTTTCTGAAAGCGTTCAAGGCCCGCACCGAACGGCACGTCGTGGTGATCGGAAACGATCGCTACGGCCGGCAGTGGGTGGTGGAGCCGATCGCGGGGCACCTGAAGGACGGGTTCTCCCTTCGCTACGATCGCGTGGAGTCGGGGCACGCCTACCGATTGAAGATCCCTCCAGTCTTTCCCGAGACGTTTGTGAAGGCGCTGAGTGATCGGATGCCTCACGTGGTGATCGTGGACGGCGCAAAGCCGTTTCGAAAGCTGCACAGAAAGATGCGGTTCTCGCGCTCGATGCGGGCCTATGCCAACTGGTTCTCCGTGTTCAACGACCTGCGTGCGGAAGGCGACGTATCGCGCTTCGAGGCAGAGAGTGGCCTTCCGCCGTATCACGTGCGAGAGTTGAAGCGATGGCACGAGTTCACCCGGCTCCGGCAGCAGATGCGGAATTGGGTCACACCGGGGGCGACCTACAGTGTAAGGGTCTGGGCGCCGGAGCGCTACAAGCAGGTGCAGCTCGGAGACGTTGAAATCGAATATCAATCTATCGACATGAGGGAAGACCTGCCGTGGGTCGTGATGGCGAACTCGAACGTGTTCGGCGAGGATTGGAAGGGATTTCCGCGCGAGCTTCGGGGAACACGGACCTACTATTTCGACGGTCCGGAGAGCCTGGTGAAAGAGGAACTGGTGTTCGGGTTCGGAGACTACGGGATTGAGACGCGGATTGTCGGACCGACGACCGTGGGGTTTATCGCAGAGGTCCGGGAACGGATTACGGCCGAGGTCGACCGGCTGGTCGCCGGTGGATGCGCACCGAAGGTTAGAATCTAGAAACAGGTACTTCGGTGTCTTTTGGTTTTTTCGATCTGCTTCCGTGATCACAGATCTTTCCACTGCTTCATCAACACGAGAGGAACAAGATGAGCAACGTTCCGATGACGCGCCCTGAAGAGGCGCTCGCGATGCACGATATCACCTATCACTTCGCGTGCGGTTACGTAGAGCGCGCCGATGGCAGCATTCTCAAGATCTCGGGCACAAAGTTCTCGACCTCCGACGACGGAGGAATCACTTGGTCGGACCCCTATGAATGTCGGGACCCTGATGGGGAGCTGGTGCAGGGCCGGTCCATGGCGAGGCTGGAGGGAGATGCGATCGGGCTGTCCAACTGCAGTCAACTCGCGTCGGATGGCCCGAGAGCCAGATGTTGTGAGACGTTCCGGCGCTCGGAAGACGGGGGAAAGACGTGGGGGCTTCCGCTTCGCCTGTCACCTGATTTCTTGACCGTCGCAGACTACCACGACACCATGATTCGGACCTCTTCGGGCCGTCTGGTCGTGCCGGTCTACTGCTCGCTGGGACAGGGTTCTGCAGCGAACGACATCCCGGGCCCCTGGCCTGGAAAACTGGTGAGGGGACAGTGGGTCTCCACGAACGCCCACTTTTTCGACATGGGATTCAGCTGTTCTTTCATCTATTATTCGGACGATGACGGGGCGACGTGGCAGACGAACAAGGATGGAGAACTCCTCGTCTATCTCGACTACGGTACCGTCGTCAGCTATTTGAACGAACCGTCCGTCACCGAAGTGGAGCCAAGCGTCCTTTTGATGTTCCTGCGCTCTGGTGTCGGGCGTCTGTTTCAGGCCTGGTCGTTCGACAACGGGGAGACCTGGACACGCCCCGAGCCGACGTCCCTCGCGACGTCGACGGCGCCGGGTCAGATTCGGACGCTTCCGAACGGGCACCTGCTGGCGGTCTGGAATCAGCAGAGCCCGGAGGAGATCCGTCGCGGTTACCACCGTTCCCGGATCTCGACGGCGATCAGCCGAAACGGGGGGAGCGTGTGGGAGTTCTTTCAGAACGTGACGTCGCTGCACGAGGAGACGCGCGTGGAGCCCGGCCCGATCGAACCGGTCCGTCCGGAGGAGTACCACTACGAACCGGACATCCCGGCGCCGGAACGGGAAGCGGAGTACGTGACCCCGACGGATGGCTATGGTGTGTGGACCTATCCCTCTGTGCTGGTGTTGAAGGACCGGGTGATCATTTCGCATCGGTACTATCTCTACGACGAGCACGAAACCCGCGCGCAGCTGATCAAGACGAATCCAAACGAGGATTTTCACGGGTTTATCGAGAAGGTGAAGGTGCTGCCGATGTCGTGGCTCTACGGCGGAAAGGAACCGGCGGACCATCCCCCGTTCTCCAGCGGCGGGAGCGTCATATTCCCATAGCCGTGACCACGATGCTTTCCGCGACCATAAGAGACGAACGGGCATGGACGGCGCAGACGGTCGAGTCACGGGAGGCGTGGACCCTCGCGCTATCCGACGCGTGCGTCGAGGAGCTCGCGAGATACGCGAAGGAGGTGGACGGACCCACGACGGAGATCCGGGTCCGGTCCGAGGCCCTTCCCCTGAGCCGATCTGCAATGGCCCCGGCCCTCGGGGCGATCGATTCGGGCCGGGGGTTCGCGGTCATCGACGGGGTACCGCCGGAAGACCGTGCAGCTGACGAAGCCAGCCGGATCTACTGGCTGATCGGTCAGATCCTGGGAGATCCGTTCGAGCAGGATATCGCGGGGACGCTGCTCTACGACGTGAGGGACACGGGTCAAGACGTCGCAGAAGGGGCCCGGTTTTCCGTCACCAACGCGGAGAGCACCTTCCACACCGATGGGGCGTTCAACCCGCACGTCCCCGATATCGTCGGATTGCTGTGTCTCCATACGGCGAAGTCGGGCGGCGAAAACCAGCTCGTGAGCGCGGTTGCGGTTCACAACGCGTTGCTTGAAGCGCACCCTCAGGCTCTGAAGATCCTGTATAACGTCTTCTGCTTCGACCGCAGAGGTCAGTTTCGCGGGGGCGAGGCGCCGTTTACGGAGACACCGATCTATCACTGGGACGGGTCGGAGTTGATTCACCGATACATGAACCTCTACGTCCACGTTGGTCACCGGCTCTCCGGGAAGACGTTGACGCCGGAGCAGGAGACGGCGCTCGAGACAATGGAGGGATTGGTGCGACGTGAGGGCCTGAGGGTCCAGTTCAGCCTGGAACCGGGGCAGATGCTTTTCACGAACAACCGATGGATCCTGCACAACCGTACGGCATTCGAGGATTACCCTGAACCTGAAAAGCGACGGCATTACGTAAGGCTGTGGCTCAGCAGGAAGTGAACTGAAGGGAGAACCCGATTGTACGACCATGAGAACTACCCCCCGATTATCTACGCGGACGACTTCGCCGATCGCCAGAACATCGGCTGGCGGGTCGAACCGGCCATGAAACACGAGGCCAACCCGCTGCTCGAGCCGAAATTCCCCTGGGACAGCGCCTGTCCCTGCGGCGGCCACGGCACGGTCCTGAAAGACCCGATCGACGGCGTTTTCAAGGGCTGGGTCGTAGGCATCGAGGAAGACCTCTCTTACGCAGGGGGAGGTCCGCTGGGCTACCGCCTTGTCCATATCCGGTCCGAGGACGGCGTACACTGGGAGCGGCCGGAACTCGATGTCTGTCCGGTCGAAGGCTACCCGAGGACGAACATCCTCCTGGATTACGACTCCGGCGGGAGGACGACCTACGCTTCGGTGTTCGTCGATCCGGAGGCGAACCCGGATGAACCCTACGAGATGTTCTGCTTTCGCGACGCCGCGCTGAACTGTCCTGCCGGTCTCGTGGCCGGTTTCGGTCCGGACGCCGTCCCGGGCCGTGAATCATATCGCTACCGTTCCGTGGACGGGATCCACTGGCGGCCGGACCAGGGCCCTGTCCCCATCTCGAGCGCGGATACACTTTACGTTCACAAGGAGTCGGACGGGACGTATGTCTGCCATCACAAATATTCGATCCCGATGTACCCGGGCGGCCGGGCCGCGTTCGATGTCGCCGGAAGCAAGTGCCGGATCGCCTGGCAGGCAAGCAGCGACGACGGCTACAACTGGTCGGAGTCGATTCCGATGATGGTCCCGGATGCGCTCGACGCGCAGGGTGACCAGATCATGGAGGTGGGTCGCTATCCATATAACGACGGCTATATTGGCTTGACGGCGATTTTCAACGGCATCCACCAGGAGATGCATCTTCAGCTTGCGGTTTCTCCCACCGGCCTTCCGATCAAGACCACCCCGCCCTACTCGGACGGCGGCTGGTGGCGGCCGTCCCGCCGTCCCGCACTTGGATTGGAGCCGCTCGGGGACTACGGCGGGGGACAGATCTGGCCCACACGCACACTCGTCGAGGATGGCGACGAGCTCGTGATCTTTTACGGTGCGCTGGAGGGCGTCCACGGAGATTTGTATTCGAGGGACCCGAACATGCTGCACTTTTACGGGGCGCTGTGCAGGGCCTCGTGGGTGAAGGGGCGCATGTGGGCGGCGGTTCCCGCCTCGGGCGGACACCGGGAGGCGATGCTGGAGACGCAACCGCTGGCAGGCACTGAAGGAAAGAAGCTGATCGTGAATGCGGTCACGCGGCCCGACGGGTTCGTGACGGCGGAACTCGTGGACACGCGCGGTGAGGTGATTCCCGGATTCGCTCGACACGACTGCCACGGGTTAAACGGCGATCACAAGTGCGCGGTCCTCTCGTGGAAGGGCGGCGCGGTTTGCCCGTCAAGCGGTCACCAACTTCGCATCTTTCTGATGCGCGCGAGGCTTTACGGGTTCGCGTGGCAGTAAGCGCTTCAGTATTCCAAACCGATTGGAGGAGGCGTCTCTTGAGATACTTTTCGCTGGAAACCCGTCCGCAGTCCATCCCTGAGCGGTGGGAGGACGAGGCGACCCGGCTGATGAAGGTGAGCTGGAAGGGACGGACCGTCACCGGCCTGAATCAGGCGGCCTATCGCTCTTACATCTATCCCGTTCTGTCTCCCGCCGAGGTGCCCGTCACGACCGAGCGGTCGATCCGGGACCATCCCTGGCACCAATCCGTGACGATCGGGACGGACCACTTCTACGTCTATCAGTCTTCGCCGGACGGGAAGGTGGAGGAGCCTGCACGCAATTTCTACTGGGACTGGCCCTTCCAGGGCCGGGACGCGGGCAGGATTATTTCCCAGGCGGAGAACGAGGCCACAGAACTGGCCGACGACCACCTCCAGATCACACAGAGGCTCAATTGGGAGGGACCCGAGGAGTGGGGTGTGCCGCCTCACCGCCGGATTATGGCCCTGGAGATGCGCACGATCGACGTGCGGCCGGGCGAAACGGCAAACATCATCGACGTGCGGTCCCGGGTTCGGCCGACCGACTGGGACCTTCGGATCGGTCCGTGCCGCCACTCCTATTTCACGGTCCGGGTGGCCGACCACCTCCGCGTTTCGGAGCCGGAAGGGACTCGACTGACCGGGATGCTCGTCGACTCGCAGGGTCGGATCGGCGCCGGGGAGATCTGCTGGCAGCACGCGGACTGGATCGACTTCTACGGAACGGATGCGGAGGGCCGGACCGCAGGGATCGCCCTGTTCCAGTTTCCGTCACTGGGAAACGTCCCATGGTACCTGGTGGACTACGGGTCGATTCGCATCAATCCGTTCAGGCTGGATGCGAGATACGTGAACCGGGGAGACCTGGTCGATGTAGCGATTCGCGTCGTGGCGCACGACGGCACTCCGGATGAGGCGGGCATCGCGGGACTATACGCGTCCTTCAAGGAGGAAGTGGGTCTAAAGTGAGGAACGAGAAACGCGCGTGCCGGTTGACCCACGGGGCGCGCGGCCAAAGAGGTTCTCATCAATTTGAAGTCCGACTACGACGCTGGGCACCCGGTGAACCTTGGAAATCAGATTAGAGAGGAAGTTCAAAGTGAATTCTTGTACTCAACTTGTTGACCAGGAGGAACTCGAAATGGCAAAGAAACAGGACATCACCAAAGCAAACGGCTCGGCAGCCACTTTGGGACGTGTGCCAGCCACACGTAACGAGGGAAGGGGTCCCACGATCTGGCTCGCCGGCGATCCAGATGACTTGCAAGAATGGATGCCCATGGGTATCGCGGGTATCGTGCTGAACACGGTGGTGCACAACGAGTACGCGCAGAATCACGGCTCAGCCCTCAAGGTTGTCGAAAAATACCTAGAGATGACGGATAAGCCGGTCGTTGTCGAGATCGATGGACATACTGTCGATGATTTGAGGGTGGTGGGGAAGGTCTTTACTGATCTATCGGATCAGATCATCCTGAAGATTCCGTGCTCGGCCAAGGGACTGAGGACCATCGCCATCCTGAAGGATGAAGGCGTTGAGACGTTCTGTACGACGGTCTTTTCGTTGACTCAGGCGGCGGCTGTCGCGCAGGCAGGGGTCGATCACATCCTGCCATTCTGTGACCCGGTCAAACAGGTGGGCGGTGATCCAACGAAGCTCATTCGAGAATGCGCACAGATGTTCAAGGGATGGGCGCATCGACCTTTCGTGATGGCGGCCCTGATTCGGTCCGTGGAGACCGCTCACGCGGCGTTCCGAGATGGAGCGGACGAGCTTGTGACGATGTGGGCGGTCTATCGGGATATGCTTGATCATCCGCTGACGGATCAGTGGAACAAGGTTTTCCTGGATTCGTGGAACGATATGCACGAGAAGGGGCTGCTCGAGGGGGTACCCGTGCGAATGGAGTAATGGAGTATTGGGGAGAAATGGCTGGGGTTTCGGTTCTTTCCAACACTCCGGTGCTGCAAGACCTCGAGATCACGAAGCTGGTTGCGTGAAGGGAAGATGATTCTTGGCCAAAAGGAATTAAGATGAAAACCAACAATATCAGAAAAAAGATGGACGCCGGCGAGATGGCGTATGGCTTCATATTTCAGTACTCCTATCCGACGCACGTGGAATGGGCTGGGATGGCCGGCTTCGACTTCGTGCTGTTCGACTGCTGTCACAGCGTGATCAATCCTGAAGCGCTGCTGAATTGCATCCGGGTGGCGGAGATGTACGGCATGACGCCCGTTGCCCGAACGGGCAGCGTGGACGAGTACGAGATTCTCACCCTGCTGGATATCGGGATCATGGGCATCCACACATCGGACGTGAGGACCGCGAAAGAGGCCCGGACACTGGCCGAGATCTGCAAGTTCTATCCGGAAGGGGGGCGGGGGCTGGCCGGATCGCGATCGATGTGGACCTGGGGGGCGTCCTCCAACCGTCAGTATATGGAAGAAGCGAATTCGCAGATCACGACCGGTTTCCAGCTCGAGCACGTGGATGTGCTGAAAGAGTTGGACGCGATACTGGACACGGAGGGCATCGACTACTATATGAGTGGCCACAAGGACCTCGCTCAGTCACTTGGGCATTATGGCGACAGCAGTCATCCCGAGGTGAAAGCGACTCAACAGAAGATCGACGATGCCATTCACGCGCGAGGGAAGAAGCTGCTCAAGGAGGTGGCCACGTCTATCGGGTGCATGAAGCTGTTTGAGGACTCGGCGAGGGAATGGCTGAAAGCCCGGAAGGAGAAGGAGGTTTAGAGCAGTTTCGAGTCGAACAACGAAACTGCGAGCGAGTTCACAACTGATTGTATGTGAACGAGAAACCAGTGCTATGTTCCATGAATAAGTTCACAAAGTCTGTGGCTCTTTACAAGGATCGAGTCGGCCGTCGCAGTCCAGACGAAAGGCCGAGATCGTGAGTTTCAGGGGTCAGTGAAGTTCTGGATGTTCGCGATGAGGTCCTTGACGTTCTTGAAAGATCCGCGTCGAATCGCCTTTTGTGCGATGATACTGAACCAACGCGCTACTTGGTTTGGCCAGGCGGCATACGTCGGTGTGTCGTGGACGTGGTAACGTGGGCGCGATGCGATTCACCATTTCACGTCGTCGTGTTTGTGCGTGACGTAATTGTCCACGACAAGGTGCTCAAGAGGAGAAACAGTGAAAATCAACAACATCAAGAAAAAGATGAGCGCCGGCGAGATGGCATACGGTTGCGGCATCCAGTATCCCTCTCCCGTGCACGTGGAATGGGCCGGAATGGCAGGATTCGATTTCGTGGAGTTATCCTGCTGCCACGTCGCGACCAACCCGGAGACGCTGCTGGACTGCATCCGCGCTGCGGAGCACTACGGCGTGACGCCTGTCGCCCGGACGGGCAGCGTGGACCCGTACCAGATTCTGAACCTCCTGGATATCGGGATCATGGGTATCCACGCCTCTGACGTGAGGACCCCGGAGGAGGCCCGGACGCTGGCCCATATCTGCAAGTTCTATCCCGATGGAGGGCGGGGTCTTGCCGGATCGCGATCGATGTGGCGCTGGGACGTCTCGTCCACGCGGGCGTATATGGAAGAAGCGAACTCACAGATCACTACCGGCTTCCAACTCGAGCACGTGGATATGCTGAAGGAGCTGGATGCGATCCTGGACGTTGACGGCGTTGACTACTACTTGTCGGGGCGCAGAGACATCTCACAGTCTCTGGGCCTTTATGGCGACACGGATCATCCAGAGGTGAAGGCTTTCGAACAGAAGGTCGCGGATGCCGTACACGCGCACGGAAAGAAGATGTACACCGAGTGCGCTACGACGACTGCTTGGATGGAGCTGTTTGTCAACTCGGCAAGGGATTGGCTCAAAGCGCGGAGGGAAAAGGACGCATAAAGCAGTCTCGAGTTTCGGGTCAAAAACAGATTTGTAAAGCGAATTCACAGCTGATGTGATCTCAACGAAAGGGGAAACCGTGAAAACCAATAACATAAAGAAGAAGATGAATGCGGGGGAGCGGGCGTACGGCTGTACGTTCGCCCATTCCGCTCCGACATACGTGGAGTGGGCAGGGATGGCCGGCTTCGACTTTGTGCAGCTCCACTGTTTCGGCGAGACCAACCCGGAGAAACTCGCGGATTGCGTACGCGTGGCAGAGATGTATGGTGTAACGCCCATCGCTCGGACGGGCAGCGTGAACCCTGACCAAATTTCGAACCTGCTGGATATCGGATGTCTGGGCATCCACGCATCCGACGTGAGGACTGCGGAGGAGGCCCGGACGCTGGCCAGCATCTGCAAGTTCTATCCCGAGGGTGGTCGGGGCCTCTCTGGTTCGCGATCGATGTGGTCCTGGGGCGCGTCGTCCACCCGCCAATACATGGAAGAAGCGAACTCGCAAATTACCGTCGGCTTCCAGCTCGAGCACGTGGATGTGTTGGAGGAGCTGGATGCGATCCTGGGCGTCGACGGTATCGACTACTATATGTCGGGTCCGAAGGACATCGCCCAGTCTCTGGGACTCTATGGCGACAGGGATCATCCCGACGTGAAGGCGTTCGAGCAGAAGATCACCGATGCCGTCCACGCGCGTGGGAAGAAACGGTATCGTGAGGTCGCCACGGTGATCAGTTGTATGGAGTTGATCTTGAACCAGGCCAAGGACTGGCTGAAGGAGCAGAAGTCTGTGAATCGTGGATCGTAAGCACCGGGTACCGAGAAAGCAAAACACGGGCACCGGGGTTCGGGAAATCAAAACACAAAAAGGTGCGAATTGGCTGAATATCGGCAAAGAGGAAGGATCACCTGACACCGGACTATTGTTGGCCAACAGATGGGTCTGCAGCAAGTTGCAAGTTCTGTAGCAAAAAACGTAAACAAACTTCAATATCCTGCACGTTAGCAGTGCAGAGGGAAATCCGGGTAGAAAAGGAGATATGAATGGCTCTATTTGATCTGTTCGATCCAGAACAAGCACCGCGAGGCGTTTCCACGCTCATCAAGACGCCGCTGCTGGAGGGCGGTCGTGTCGATTTTGATTCCTACGCGCGCCAGGTCGAACACGTCGTTGATGTGGGGACCTGCCTTGCCGTTCCGGGCATGCGGGGCTGCGAGACCTGGACGTTGAGCGAAGCGGAGCGCGTTCGCTGCCTGGAGATCACGCTGGAAATCTGTAAAGATCGAACGCCGGTTTGCGCGACCGTTGCCGGACTGTCCATCCCTGATCTTATTGTGGCGGCCCGACGGGCCGAGGACATGGGCGCGGATATGATCGCGATCGTGGTGCCGCCCTGGATCCGTCACGTGGAAGACATCCTTACCTGCGTCAAGGCAGCGGCCGAGTCTGTCTCTCTCCCCAACCTGGTCCACTCGGTCGGTGGGGCCGGGGACATGGTCGTACCGACGGAGCGATTGGCCAAGCTTCCGAAGGAAAGCCCAAACATCCGCTACATGAAGGAAGAGGCGCCCCTCGATGCCGTCAGACGCGTCTCCCAGCTTTTGAAGACGCCGGGCGGGGAGGATTATCTGAACATCATGGTGGGTTCTCCGCTCGTGTTGGGCTACCTGGCCGGCGCGCGGATGTTCATGTCCTCTGCAGATGTCATCGAACCGTTCATGGCCGTGATTGATGCCATGGAGGCGGGGGACGTCGACGAGGCGAGGCGCATCGATCGAGATGTTGACGTGCTCCAGTTTGTCAGGGGCTACATCAAAGGTCAGTACAACAACAAGGTGATCATGGAGCGGCGCGGGATCTTCGCATCGGCGAGACTGGCTTCGCCGAGGTCGGAACTCGGACTCACCGATCTCACGCCGGCAGAGGAGGACGAGCTAACCGAAGCGCTTCGGCCGCTGATGCCTTACTACGAAAAGTTTCCGCCGAGCCCGCCTGCGCAGGTGAAAAACTCGTCTGAAAAGAAGGGGATCGGCCAATGGCGGAACTGAAGGTCGGCGTCATCGGATGTGGGGCACACGCGGAAAGTCACTTCGCGATGATCGCGTCCGAGCCGCGGATGGCGCTGACAGCCGTGGCCGAGATCGACAGCGAACGGCTTGAAGCCGTAAAAGCAGAACGTGGCGCCGAGCAGGGGTTTAACGACTACCGCGAGATGCTGGACAAGGCAGATCTGGACGTGGTCTACGTCATCACCCGGACGCGGCACCAGACGCCGATCGTTCTGGAGTGCCTGGGTCGCGACTTGCATACGTCGGTCGAGAAGCCGCCGGGGATGAACGTCGGGGAGACAATGGAGATGCGTGATGCGGCGCGCAAGAGCAGGGGAAAGGCGATCGTCTCGTTCAACCGGCGTTACAGACCTGAGGTGCTGGCAGTACGGCGCCTCCTGCAGGAGCGAGGCGGCGCGACGCACGTGGCCGCCAACTACCACAAGCCGATCTCGGGGCTTGCCCTCCTTGGAATCAAGGAGCTGCACCCACCGGAGATCGTGTGCGATGCGATACACCACGTAGACCTGTTACGATGGCTCGCGGGAAACGTCGAGACCGAGACGGCGAGGGCGGTTGAGGTGTTCGCGCAGGCCTGGCACGGGGACCGGGAAGGCACGCCGAGATACAACGCCATCATCCGTTTCGACAACGACTGCCACGGCACGATGATCAGTCAGTACGGTGTCGGATATCGCATTCAGACCGCCGAGGCGCACGCCGAGAGCGTGTCAGCCTACATGGACCTCACCTCTTCGACGGATGCCCAGATCACGCTTTTTGTGGATGAACGGCGTGTTGAAGGGCCGCTCGATCTGGATGCAGTCGGAGGGGCAGACTTCAACGAGACGCGACACTTCGCAGACTGCATCCTGAACGACACGAGACCCTGGAGCACGCTGGACGACGCCGTAAAGACGGAGGAACTGTCGGAGGCCATTCTCGAAGAACACCGAGGGGTCCTGGAGACCCGCGCTGAATAGGGGGAGGTCATCCTGATGCGACAAATGATCACGGATCGCTACACGGACGACTGGCAGCGTACGAATCCGGACTTCGTGGTCTACCTGCCGGAAACCGGAAACGGATCGGACGGCTACGCCGACCATTTTTTCGTATTCCAGCCTGACGGAGCGAGCGGGACGTCGGGTCTACTGGTATACGGACCGCAAACATTTCGTGCTCGGCCAGAGCATACCGGATGCGTGGCTGGCAGATAGGGTTGTGCCATCGTAAAGGCGGACCGTCGGCGACGAGATGAATAAAGGCCGAAATCTAAGCCTCCGTCCGCCGTCATCCGCGGCCAGGGAGTACGGGAAGGAACCCCTTATGAGCTGCATCGACTATGCAAGATCGTTCGTTTGCTCGAATGGTGGAGGCGAGAATGCCCCTCAGTTCTGGATCGAGTCCCGGTGTGTTCTGATAGATGAACGGGAGCAGACCAGAGACGAATTCTATCAGTGTGCCTCCTGCAAAAGTGAGCACACGTTCGCGGAGAAGGACCTGTTCCAGGACCCCAACTACGATTTTCTTCCGGTCTTCAGCGAAGCGGACATCGCGATCTTTCGAAGGCACGCATACTGCAACGACAACTACCTGGAGTACCGAAAGGCGAACGCGACCTGGGGAGGTCCCAGATTCGTGATTCGGAATGCGGAGACGGTTCGGGAGCTGGACAGCGCGGAGATCGTTCAGGTTGCGCTGACGGGTCTCCCATTCGTGAGCCAGACGGAGACCTGGGACGAGGAGACCGGAATGCGGGCGATCATCGAGTGTCCGGTGAAGACGATGAATGCGAATCCGAACCGGGGGATCTGGCAGGTGGACACCGGACCGGTGATCTATCCAGACCTGAGTCGACGCTACCTGCGAAAGATCGAGGCCCTTCGCTTGGCCTTCGTTGCGTTCAACGGGCCCGATTTTGCCGACTTCGTGATCGAACAGCCGACAGAGATCACAGAAGAGGGGAAAGTGATCTGCAAGGTTCATCACTACTCCGGCATCGTAAGCCGTCCGGCGAAGAATACAGTCTGGGTGGTCGGAGAAACGGAAGACGGGAGGGTTTGAACATGGCCTATCGCGCCGCGGTTATCGGATTGGGCCGCATGGGCAGCACCTTCGATGATGAGATGAAGGCCGGCAGCACGGTCTTCATCCCCTACTGTCACGGACCCACGTATGTGGCGTCGCCGCTGACCGAGCTCTCAGCAGGCGCGGATCCGCACGACGAGCAGCGCGAGATCTTCGGCGAGCGATGGGGGCTGTCCTCTGATCATCTCTACAGTGACTACAAGGAGATGCTCGCGAATGAACAGCTGGATGTCGTGAGTGTCTGTACTACGGCCAAGATTCGGGCAGGTATCGTGGAGGATGTAGCGCGGGCCGGCGTGAAGGCCATATGGGGGGAGAAGCCGATCGCGATCAGTCTGGAGGAGGCAGACCGCATGGTGAATGTGTGTCGCGAAAATGGCGTTGCGCTCGCGATCAACTGCTCGAGGCGCTGGCACCCGTTCTACTCCGAGGCCAGACGGTTGATCGACGACGGAACGCTGGGCCCGCTCCTTCAGGTGACCGGATACTGCAGGTGCGGGCTCTCTCACAACGGCAGCCACCTGATCGACGCGGTTCGCTTTCTGTCGCTGGGTGAGGTGGAATGGGTCTTCGGAGAGATGGAGTCGGACGAGGCAGCGTCCGGTGACGAGGATCTGATGGGGAATGGATACCTGGCCTTCGATAACGGGGTGCGCAGCTACATTCGGAGCACGCCGACCGGGGCCGCCGGGTGGGAGATCCACGTGATCGGCGAAAAGGGGATGATACGATTCAAGTCCAACGGTCAGGGGCAGGAGCTCGTGCTTCTCAAGGGAGGCCAGCCTGCCGAGGTCCCCTTCCCGTGGCCGGTCAGGATGCAGGGGATGGGACTGACAATCGTCGAGGACATTGCGCGCGCGATTGAGACGGGCCAGCCGCCCAAGTGTTCCGGCGATGACGGTCGCGCTGCGCTGGAGGTTGCCGTAGCCCTCCGCGAGTCGCACCGCCGCGGGTGCGTAAAGGTTACGCTTCCGGTGGAAGACCGCAGTCTGGCGATTCACTCTCTAGAAACACTTCACGGTGATCAGCCAGCGAGGATCCGGAGGCAGATGGATGCGCCCTCCAGATAAAAGGAGAATGATGCCATGAAATGGTTTTCGGTAGAGAGCACAGCCCTGTCCGTCCCCGACGACTGGAGAGACGACCCGACTCGAGTCGTGAAGGTCGGCTGGAAGGGGAAGCCGGTAACAGGCTTCAACCAGTCTTCCCGGCGCTGCTACGTCTACCCGGTCTTGACGCCTTCGGGGGTCGGGGTCACCAACGAGCGGTCGACGAATGATCATCCTTTTCATCAATCGATCACGGTAGGCAACGACTATTTTTTCACCTACCAGACCTCCGCCGCAGGGCGGTTCGAAGACCCGCCGATGTGCTTTTATACCAATGAAGTGGATATGCGGGGTAGGGGAGAGGGGCGCATCATCTGCACCGCGCAGAACGAGTGCACGGAGCTGGGCGAAGACCATCTGGAGATGATTATGCGGACGCAGTGGCAGGGACCCGAGGAGGGCTACAGCCCGAAGTATCGCCGCATCGTCGCGGAGGAGATGCGCACGATCGGCGTTTTTCCCGGCGATGTCGCGAACATCATCGACGTCCGGTCGCAGCTTCGGCCCACGCTCTGGGACCTTCGCCTGGGCCCGTCGCGGCACGGTTACTTCACGATCCGTGTGGCGGACTTCCTTAGACCCGTTGCTGGGGCCAACCTGGTGGACTCGGAGGGTCGCGAGGGTGAGGATGTGATCTGGCAGCATTCAGACTGGGTCGACTATTACGGTAAGGATCCGGAGGGGAGAACGGTCGGGATGGCCGTCTTTCAGTTTCCGTCGATGGGGAACGTGGCGTGGTACGCGGCCACGTACGGATCGATCCGCGTAAACCCGTTTAGGAAAGGGGGCACGTTCGTCTGTCGTGGGGACGAGGTGGACGTGGCGATTCGAGTGGTCGCCCACGATGGCGATCCCTTCGACGCAAGGGTTTCGGAGCTCTTCCAGGCCTTCAAGGAAGAGACGGCCCCGTAAGAGACCGGGTAAACGTAAGACCGTTGTTCGTCGCCCGCGCCAATGCGCCCCCCGATCAGCGAGCATCGGAAAGTTTGCCGGACAGGGCGCGCCGTGCCCTTACGACGCCAATTGAAGAGGAGCAGGATTGGCTGAGCCGCAAGCTGTCGCGCCCTCCTTGAGTCCTCGGGTTGAGGCGGCCCGGGAACAGGGCATTACGCTACGATCGGTCACGCTCGGCATCACGACGGTCGTCGCCGTCAATCTCTGGGTCACCTATTCCGAGACGATCGTTCGGTCGACGCGGCTCAACCTGAGCACGTTTCAGCTGACCCTTCTCGCCATTTTCATCGTTCTGGTCGCCGTTGTCAATCCGCTGCTCAAACGCCTCCGGCAGCGGTTTGCGCTTTCCCCTTCCGAGCTGCTGGTGATCGTGGCGGTCGGCATCGTCGGATCGGTCGTTCCCACGTCGGGGATAACCGGTTTTTTCATCAGCATCATTTCCGCCCCCTTCTACTTCGACTCTCCCGAAAACCAGTGGGAGGAGTTCTACCACCCCCATCTCAACGACTGGACCGTCCTGACCGATCGGGAGGCTCTTCGCGTTTTCTACGAAGGCCTTCCGCCCGGTGTGGCGGCGCCTTGGGGGGCGTGGGTGATTCCCCTGCTCTGGTGGGCCAGCCTGATCGCCTCGGTGTTCATCGCCTCCGCCTGTGTGATGGTGATCCTCAGAAAGCAGTGGGCGGAGCACGAAAAGCTGGCCTATCCCCTGGCCGAAGTGCCTCTTGAAATGGCTCGTGACGCGCGTTCCTCCCGTCTGTTTCCCGAATTTATGCGAGGGAAGCTCTTCTGGATCGCCGCCCTTTTTGCCTTCTCGCTGCTCTTCTGGAAATCGCTCTCCTGGTTTTCTCCCGCCGTTCCGGACATTCGATCGATTCCGAACGGCGGAATCTTTCGTTTCACCCGATATTCCCCGTTCGTCATCGTAAAGCCGTTCCAGTTCTTCACGATGGGGTTTGCCTACTTCGCGAATCTGCAGGTGCTGTTCAGCGTCTGGTTCTTCTTCCTCGTGCACGTCGTGGAAGGGGGGATCAAGAACCGATTGGGCTACCGGATCGGGTGGGCGACGGACTCGTTCGGGGCAGATCCCCCGACTGAGGCGTGGCAGTGCCACGGCGCGCTGGCCTTTTTCGTCATCTGGCGCCTCTGGGTGGCGCGCCATCATCTGAAAGATGTCTTGATGAAGGCCATCCGTCCCGGTTACCCCGTGGACGATAGCGGCGAGATGCTTTCCTACAGGACTTCTGTCCTCGGACTCCTCCTGAGCCTGGCCTACGCCATGTTCTGGCTTCATCGTGTCGGCATGGATATGACGACCGTGCTGATGTTCGTGTTTGCGACGAGCATCATCTACATCGGAATGGCGAGGCTCGCTGCCGAGGCGGGTGTCCCGTATGCTCAGTCGACCGTCACCGCCCAGGCTTTCGTGATGGACCTGAGGGGGACCGACGTGCTTTCCAGGGCGACGATGACGACGATTCTGCTTTCCTACTCCCTCATCGACTACATGAGGGGACTGTTCACGCCGGGCCTTGCCCACGTCGCAAAGTGGGGGGACACGGTTCGCGGGGGTCGTCGCCTTCTGCTTCTATTCGTCGGTTTGGGCGTCCTGGCCGGCCTGCTCACTTCAGCTATCGCCACGATTCATTTCGGCCATATCTACGGCGGCTACCATTTCTGGTGGTTCGGTGGAAATCCCAAAGGCGTCTTCTCATCGACGCTGGGGATGATGAAGTCGCCCAGGCCCCCCGACACGATCCGTCTGCTCTTCTACGGCATCGGCGCCGCCCTCATGGTCCTGTTCACCTTCTTGCGCTATCGATTTTCGTGGTGGCCGATTCATCCGATCGGACTGACGCTCGCCGCAGCAGACAACAACGCGGGCTTGGTCATGCCGGTCTTCTTTACGTGGGTGATCAAGTCGATCTTGATGCGCATCGGTGGGGTCAATCTCTACCAGCGGGCCAAACCGGTCTTTCTGGGCCTTCTCGTCGGACATACCGCGGGCGTGGTCTGGTGCTTTATCCTAGACGCGATCTGGTTTCCCGGCCACGGACATCAGGTGCACGAGTGGTGATCGGGTCCCGGGAAGACAAAGGACGGTGCCATAAGCGACGGATGGCGGAGCGCGCATGAGTTCCCCTCGCCTTTTTTACAACAACGACGCGAGCTTTCTGCACTACTCGTCCCCTCCGATGACGACCGACGACTTTGTTTACGAGACGGTCGGCCGATTTGCCGGTACGCAGGTGGATGCGTTGGTCTGCCACATGTTCGGGTTCGGCCCTGCAACCCCGCTCTATCCGACGGAAGTGCCGGAGGCCCGGGGGATCGACTTTGAACAGGTCGACTTTGTGAGCGTATGGCGGCAGCAGGAGATTTTGAAACGGTTTTGGGCTAAGGGGCAGGATCCCTGGAAGCAGGCTGTGGAGGCAGCCCATTCCGCAGGGATGGAATACTGGGCCGGAATGCGATTCAACGACCTTCACGGCGCGATCTTTGAGTGGCCGAACCCGTTTTCGGTTCACCATCCGGACTACAAGCTGGGCGAGAAGTGCGGGTCCGGCCTGCATCGCGCGGGCGAGCCGTGTCGCGGTCTGGACTTCACGATCCCGGAGGTCCGCGCCCATCGCATGGCCCTGATAGATGAGGTTTGCACGCGCTATGACGTGGACGGTTTTGAGTGGGATTTTCTTCGAGAACCGGGCCACCACTTTCCGGACATCGAATCCGGTCGTGCCCTCCTGACCGATTATGTGTGCGAGGCGCGGAATGTGCTTCAACGTATCGGCGAGCAACGGGGCCGTCGGGTGGCGTTTGGCATCCGGGTTCCAGCAACGCCCGCAAAGTGCCACGAAGTCGGGCTGGAGCTCGAAACCTGGATCAAAGAGGGACTGGTGGACGTCGTCTCGCCGGCCCCATACTGGGATACAGCGACTGACCTCCCCTTCGACGCCTTCGTGGCCATGGCGCGGGACACAGACTGCCGCATCTACGCGTGTACTTCCGAACAGGTGGGCCCCGGCCCCTATCGGCCGTCTCCCGCGGCGACCTTGCGCGCCGGAGCGCTCAATGCGTGGCGCCAGGGGATAGATGGCATCTATGTCTTCAACTTCCATCACACGACCATGGTCAACACCGATGATTCAGAGCTCTTATTTCAGTTGGGGGACATGAAAACCCTGAAAGTCAAGGACAAGCAGTATATGGTGGCGGGTGGACACGCGACCGTGAAACAGTTCCCCCACGAGCGTCTCATATTCGAGGCTTTTCGACATCAACTGCCCTCGCTACTGGAAGAGCAACCTACAGGATCCGGACAGACGATAAGCTTCACGGTGGGCGATGACCTTGAGACGGCCGCGAACAGAGGCATCCTGGAAGCGGTGATCTTGGAGCTGGCCATCGTCGGTCTCACATCAGAAGACCTTTTCGAGGTCAAGCTGAACGGGAAGAGTTTGCCCGAGCGGCCGCATCTGGAATTGCATCCGCCGCATTATCGTGCCGGGTATGGCCACACAGCCTCCAATGGTCACTACCTTCTGCGATACGACCTGCTGCGGAGCCGAGACTGGATCCGGAAGGGCTCGAATGCGTTGGATCTCGCGCTTCGGCGTCGGAATCCAAGGGTCAGGGCTGAATTTGCTGTGCACGATCTGAAATTGGAAATCAAGTATCGAACCTTGCCTGTGCGAGGCTGATTCGATTGCGGATTTGGGATTGCGGAGTCAGATGAAAGTTGTAATTGAAGGGAGCGCCTGTGGTATCGCCACCCCGTTTTTTCAGTAACAACGACGCGAGTTTTCTGCTTTACTGCTCACCTCCGATGACGGTGAATGACTTCGTCTACGAAGCTGTCGGCCGATACCTTGGTACCCAGGTGGATGCGATCGTCTGCCACATGTTCGGGTTCGGGTGTGCGACGCCGCTCTTCCCGACGGAGGTCCCGGAGGCGAGGGGTGTGGATTTCGAGCAGGTAGATCACGTGAGCCAGTGGCGGCAGCAGCAGATTCTGAAGCGGCTCTGGGCGGAGGGGCAGGATCCCTGGAAACAGGCCGTGGAAGCGGTTCACGCAGCGGGAATGCAGTACTGGGCAGGGATGCGTTTCAACGACCTTCACGCGGGGAGCTTCGAGTGGGAAAACGAGTTCTCAGTGAACCACCCTGACTACAAGCTGGGTAATCATTGCGCCTCGGACAAACACGTCCGGGGCCTTCCCTGCAAGGGGCTCAATTTTGCAATTCCGGAAGTTCGCGCCCACCGATTGGCCCTGGTGGAGGAGGTTTGCACCCGCTACGATGTGGATGGGTTCGAGTGGGACTTCACGAGGCACGCTGGGCATCACTTTCCCGATATAGAAGCGGGACGTCCAGTCCTGACCGATTACATGCGTGAAGCCCGAAACGTGCTTCGTGATATCGGCGAGAAACGGGGCCGACCCGTGGAGTTCTGCATCCGGGTACAGGGAACCCCGGAGAGATGCAGGGAGACCGGCCTGGATCTGGAGACCTGGATGCAGGAGGGCGTGATCGACATCGTCTCACCGGCGCCCATCTGGGATACGGCGACCGACCTTCCATTCGACGCCTTCGTGGGCATGGCCAAAGAGACAGACTGCCGGATCTACGGTTGCATCACGGAGGAGGTCGGCCCCGGTGAGGACCGGCCGTCACCTGCCGTTACCCTTCGGGCTGGCGCCCTCAATGCGTGGCGCCAGGGGATCGACGGCATCTACCTGTTCAACTTCCACCATCCGACGATGTACATGATCGATGATTCAGAAGTCCTGTCTCAGCTGGGAAATCCTGCCACGCTGATGCTCAAGGACAAACAGTACGCGGTGGCGGGCAGCCACGCGGAAGCGGTCAAGGATCCCCGCGAAAGGACGCCTTCGGGTGACGAGCAGCTCCCGGTGATCTTGAAGGCTCAACCCGAAGGTCCAGGCCATACCGTTCGATTCTCAGTGGGAGACGACCTGAAGACGGCAGATCGCAGAGGCATTCTCGAAGCTGTAACCCTGCGGCTGACCCTGTTTGGTTTGACGTCCGAGGATCTGTTCGAGTTCAAACTCAACGAAAAGACCTTGCCGGAGACTCCATACCTTAGGCTGCATCCGCGTCACTATCGGGCAGCGCACGGCCTTGGCTCCTTTCAAGCTCATTACGCGTTAGAGTACGACCTGAGAACCGGGGACTGGATCCGTCAGGGACGGAACGAGTTGGAGCTGGTGCTTCTAAAAAGAAATCCGATGGTCCGAGCTGATTTTGGCGTGCACGACCTGAGGCTGGACATCAAGTATAGAATTCTACCAATGAGAGGTTAACTCGTCGTCCGTGGGCCGTTAATCGTCGATTGTCATATCCATCTCGGGGGCGAAGTTAGGTTGGACCAAGACAATCGAATCACATCCAAAGAGGAGGAAGCTTGGCAAGACCACCGCGTTTTTTTTACAACAACGACGGCAGCTTTCTATTCCGTATTTCTCCTCCTATGTCTCGCGAGGATTTCGTCTACGAGGCCGTAGGTCATCTCACAGGCACCCAGGTCGATGCCGTTGTCTGCCATATGTTCGGGTTCGGCCCTGCGACCCCGCTTTATCCGACGGAGGTCCCAGAGGCCAGGGGGATTGATTTTGAGCATGTTGACTTTGTCAGCGTATGGCGGCAGCAGGAGATTTTGAAAGGGTTGTGGGCCAAAGGGCAGGATCCCTGGAAGCAGGCTGTAGAGGCCGCTCATTCAGCGGGCATGGAATACTGGGCTGGGATGCGATTCAACGACGTGCACGGAGAGCGTTTCGGATGGCCAAACGCGTTTTCTGTGAACCATCCCGAGTATGCGCTCGGCGAGCGGCGCAGCTCACCCGAAGGTCGTCTGGGTAAAGCCTATGAAGGTCTGAACTTTGCGATTCCTGAGGTGCAGGCCCACCGTCTGGCGCTGGCGGAAGAGGTCTGCACGCGATACGACGTAGACGGTTTCGAATGGGACTTTCTTCGAGAGCCCGGCCACCACTTTCCGGACATCGAGTCCGGTCGTTCCATTCTTACCGACTACATGCACGAGGCAAGAAACGTGTTACAGCGGTCCGGCGAACATCGGGGCCGGCCTCTGGGATTCGGCATCAGGGTTCCCGGGACCCCGGAAAAGTGCCTTCAGATTGGCCTGGAGGTGGAAACCTGGATCCGAGAAGGGTTGGTGGACTATGTGTCGCCCAGCCCCTACTGGGACGCAGCCACCGAGCTGCCTTTCGAACCCTTCCTGGCTATGGCGGAAGGCACAGACTGCCGTATCTACGCCTGTACTTCGGAGGCGGTAGGCCCTGGACACCATTCGTTTCCGCCAGCATCAACCTTGCGCGCGGGCATTGCTAATGCCTGGCGTCAGGGGGTGGACGGTATCTACGCTTTCAATTTTCATCACTATGCACGGGAGAGCATCGACGAATCCGCCCTGCTGCATCAACTCGGGAGTCCATCGACTTTAGAATTTCAGGATAAGTTATTCGTGATATCTGGGGGCCATAGAAGGCAGGAAATACCGGCATTTGACGGGTTTGAGCATCAACTGCCGCTGGTACTGAAAGAGCAGCCTGCGGGTCCCGGGAATACTTTGCGTTTTTTGGTGAGCGACGACCTGGAGTCTGGTGCAGAACGGGGCACCTTGGAAGCAGTCACCCTGGAGTTGATCGTGCTGGGACTAACGCCGGAGGACGTGTTCGAAACTAGGTTAAATGGAAAGGCTCTGTCAGGGACCCCGAGTTTACAGCCTCTTCACCACACGGTATGGCCTGGGCCGAACGCAAATCAGGGCAACTATGTCAGGCGATACGATCTGGGCGGGCCTGAGTGGATCAAGCAGGGATGGAATGAAGTGGAGTTCGCGCTTCGGCGTCGAAACCCGAAACTTCGAGCGTGTGATTTCGTCGTCCACGACCTGAGTCTGGAGATCAAGTATCGAATTCTGCCGATGAGAGGCTAACTCGGCCACACCAGGCCAGGACGAAATTTACCAGCGATTTGAGCATGGGGCTGAGGTCTTTCAACTCGTAGTACTCGTCGTAGCCGTGGTCGCCGCCGCCACCGCCCGGTCCATAGAAGATTGCGTTGGCACAGCCCAGGAGCACCATGTCACCCCAGCCGCCGATCCAGCGGCTGACCAGAGGCGTGCCAAACCCTTGCTGGTGCGCCTGCGCCAACAGTCGAAAGAAGTCTGTAGACTCATCGGTAATCATGGCCGGTAGTTCCAATGGCCCCCAATGCAACTCGGGCGGATGTTGTTTGAGCCAGGCTACGGTCTCGGCCTCCGCGTGCAGATGCTGGCCGAAAAGGCGTCTATATTCCCCCAGTGTCAGAGGCGGCGGCACACTGCAGAAGCCGCGCAAAACACACGTTTCAGGCACGTTGCTGATCCATCCTGCACTCTGTATCTCGGTGGCCACAATGACAGCAGGCGGCCAGCGTGGATCTATATGAAGCGCTTTAAGCAGGTCGCGCACCTGCTGCTCCAACGTGCCCAGGCTTTCAATCAGTCGCCCCATCAGCTCGACGGGGTTGGCCTCGTGGGCAGAGCCCTGCGCCGAACCGAAAGGACCTTCGATGCGAATTGTAAAGTTGAGCACACCAGGGTGACCGGTAATGCAGCGATTTGCCCGATTACCATCCACCAACAGGTGCCCATCCGGCTGCACAGACTTGGGTTGTTTTAGATATGACCTCATACCCCCGCACGAAAATTCTTCCTCGGTGGTCACGAGAAAATGAAGATTGCCCGCTGTCGTCACGTCCAACTGTTGGAGCAGGTCGGCCACCATCCACAGCATTGCGGCACCCACCCGGTCATCGTGCGCCCCCCGGCCATACACCCGACCTTCCCGAATCGTCCCCGACCACGGGCTGTCGCGCCAGCGCTGCCGCTCGCCGGGAGGCACGGTGTCCATGTGCGCTTGGAGCAACAGACTGCGTCCTCCACCGCCACCTTTGCGGTGGGCAATGCAGTTGAGCGGCGGGCCGCCCGGGGTGGGTTCGCCCAATCCCTCCCCTTCGAAAAATTCCACAGCGCATCCCTGCGCCTCAAGTGCCCGGCCGACCAAACGCACTGAATCGTGTTCCCTCATGCGCTCATTGGGTATTTGTAGCAGTTGAACCAGGAAGTCGACGTATCGCTCTAGTGATGATTCCAGCACGTCTTCGAGTGTGTGATCTGAGTCCCTTTTACGCATATTATGTATCGACCTGCTCCGCTCTCGAGGCGCGTGGGTTATTTTTGAGGTAATCCGCCCCTGCAGACATAGCTACCATCAAGAAATAGCAGACATGGCTAAATATACGAAATACGGCCTCTGTAGCCATCGCGGAGCCCAGTCGGGCAATCCTGCACGTCCAGTCAAGACGACAGCGTACACAGGACTTGCCAGCTCTTGACAAGGAGACACGTGATGCAGACAGCGGCGGCCCGAAAACCTGATGTCAACGGGTCGAACCAATACTATCATACAAACCGCCCTCCCCTCCTTGCCAGTCCGTTCGCCAAACTGCCCCTTGGGAGCATATGTCCCCGCGAGTGGCTCCGCCATCAACTCGACCTGATGGCAGACGGGATGGCGGGACGCATTGACGAGGTGAGCGAGTATATCCGCGACGACAGCAGTTGGCTCAGGCCGGAGAGCGCCAAAGGAACGGAAGAGGTACCCTACTGGCTTCGAGGATTCTACCCTCTGGCGGTACTAACGCAGGACGAACGCCTTTGGAAAGCGTCTCACAAGTGGATCGACGCTGCCTTTGCCAGCCAGAAGCGGAACGGCTACTTCGGTCCCGCCAAGTTCACCTCCGAGTTGCGCGACGGTTTCGGAAGCAGTGTTACCATCCAGGCTTTGATGATGGATTCCGCTACCCAACACTACGAATACACGGGAGACGATCGGGTCATTCCCTTCATGACGGGTTTCTTCGAATACTGTCGCGATCTGCCCGATACGAAATTCATCCCCTTTGGGCGGACGATCGACCAGCGCCGGCCGTGCGAGATGATCGAGCACATTCACTGGCTTTACAGCAGAACGGGCGACAGCTGGCTGCTCGATCTTGCCACCCGTTTCTTCAAACGTTTCCCCCACACAACTGATCCGTGGCCCGGCCGTGAAAGGATGCTCAGTCCGAACGTAAATGAACGGCCGATACGGTATCGCACCGATGAGTGGCTCGCCCACCACGTGGTGGACTTCACGCACCGCTACCGTTACCCGGGCACATACTATGCCCAATCACATGCCTCGTGGCATCTCGCGGCCTCGGAATACTGGTACAATCAGCACATGGGGACAGCCAAGAGGCATTTTCGGAGCGGACGAAGTGATCCGCTCTACCTACACCGATCCTCGTCAGGGGTGTGAAACCTGCGCTCTCGTCGAGCTCAACAAGGGTTTCTTCATGCTGGGGCGCATCACCGGCGATGCGAAGTACGCAGACCGATGCGAAGACATCACGTTCAACCATTTCCCCGCTTCGCACGCTCCGGATCTCAAAGGTCTCAAGTACCTGACGGCGTCGAACCAGCCCCAACTGGACGCTTCGAACAAACACGAATACGCCAACGTTGCAGCGAGCCAGCTTCATACGCTGAGATACTCTCCCCACGAGATCTACCAGTGCTGTCAGCACAATGCGACGATGGGCTGGCCCTGGTACGCACAGAATCTGTGGCAGGCAACAGCAGACAACGGTTTGGCCGCGTGGATGTACGCCGCTTCGGAGGTAACCGCAAGGGTGGGATCACAAGGTAATGCAGTCACCATTGAACAAGAGACAGGTTATCCTTTCGGAGGCACTGTTCGGATGGAGCTTACGTCCTCGCAGCCGGTCGAATTTCCGCTCTACCTTCGGGTGCCGCAGTGGTGCCGGGGTCTCGTGGTTCTGCTGAACGGTAAGAGGCTCGACGTTCAGGCCACCCCGCGTTCGATACCACCACATTGTCAACATCCGACGAGATACGCTTCACGAGATACGAGCCTTACGATAAAGGAGGCCGTTTTGGCAGGAGGTGTGTGGACTACACGCGGTTTTGAGGCGTTCAGCAGAGGCACCTGCGGGAACGCCGGTCAGAATCTCTATGTGTCGAGAGCGGGCATCCTGCAGCGTATCCACCAGTATGACTTCGACAAAGACGGATATGTGGACCTCGTTTTCTGCAACGCCCAGGACCACCAGGAACGGATCCCGGTCTGTATCTACCAGGATCCACTGGGGAAATGCACGCGCACAGAGCTGCCTTCAGACGGGGCGGCGGGCGGAGTCGTCGCAGATCTGAACGGCGATGGGTATGATGACCTCGTGTTGGGAATGAACTACGACGGGAGTACCACGACGGATCTGAATGCGATCATCTACTACGGTGGTATGGAAGGATGGAGCGCGCGCCGGCTACGAAAGATTCCGGCGCCGTTCTGTACGGCGGTGGCCCAGGGCGATTTCAACGGAGACGGTCGGCCCGATCTGGCCCTTCTCTGCAACGGGAAGGTCAGAATTTTTTATCAGACCGATCTGGGCTTCGAGTCGGCGCGTTTTTCGGACCTCGAGATTGAAGGGACACAGTTGGGCGCCGATGACCTGGACGGGGACGGGTTTGCCGAGCTGCTCGTTCGTTCCAGGGAAGGGGATGTCGAAATCTATTGGGGCGGCCGGAACGGTATAGATGTGGAGGAGATGACAGAGGTTCCAGTCGGGGCTACACAGGCCACGGGGCCAGAGGAGCCACTTTCCCCTGCTTTCGAGGAAGACGCCCGGGCCGCAGACGCAAAGCCACTGGTGAAGGTCGTCCGACTGGATGGCGTCCCCTTTCTGTTTGTGGCTCGGGATAAGGTTACCTCCCTGATTCCGGTAGGCACGGACCGGAGCTTTGGAGATGCGCTAATCCTGAAATGCGCTCAGGCCATGTCGATCGAAATCGGTGACGTGAACGGAGACGGACATTCCGATCTGGTCGTGGCCTGCCGTGAGCCCTGGGAGGAAGGCGAATGTTCCTGGGTCTACTGGGGGAGTGAGGATGGTTTCAGCGATGACCGGAGGACGCGCTTCGAGAGTCTCCGTGCTTGTGATGTGGCCGTCGGGGATCTGGATGGTGACGGCAAAGAAGAGTTGGTCCTCTGCCAGAACCAGACCAGGGAATCCTTCGCGTCGGATTCACTGATCTTCCGCGGGTCTGGTGACTTCACTGTCACCGAAGTGGCTCGCCTGTCCAGCGAAGATGCCCGGCGGGTCTTTATCGTGCACCCGTCTCCAGATGCGACGCCTCATCTTGTTTTCGTGAACCACTACGGAGGAGGACGAAAGGGCAAAGTGAACGTCAGCATCTTTATGGGTGGAGCGGATGGGTTCTCGTCCGAACGTCGTCAGGAAGTGCCTGGAAGGTGCGCCGTGGAGGCAATCTGTTGTGACTTCAACGATGACGGCTGGGCGGATCTTGCACTAGCCAACTGCTCGGAGATGTCACAGGATGAGGACCCGGGCTCCTCCGTCTTTCTGAATGGACCCGAGGGGTTCGCGAAAACACCGAGTTGGTCGCTTGGGACGAAACGAGCCCACGGGGGCTGCTGTGCTGACCTGGACCGGGACGGGTACCTGGAGCTGGTCTTCGGCGGGTTCAACAACTCCGAGATCTCCATCTTCCGGGGTTCAGCCAATGGGTTTGACGTTGAGCATCCGGAGCGCATCCGACTGGAGCACGATGGGGTCGTGTATAACCATACACTCTGGCTCTACCTGGCAGATCTGAACAACGATGGCTGGCTCGACTTGGTCGTTCCTGAATACGGGTTCGATCGGAGCTTCATTTTCTGGGGCGGGCCGAATGGGTTCAGCATGCGGGACGCACGGCCCCTTTCTGTCCTGAACGGATCGTGCGTGCAGGCAGCGGACCTGACCGGAAACGGCTACCTGGATCTGATCATCGGAGGACACAAGGCTCCTGCAACCGGACCGCCGACCTCCTTTCTCCACATCTACTGGAACGGCCCGGAAGGCCTGCGTGAGGATAACCGGAGCCTCCTTCCGACACGCGGGAGCCACGGCATGGCTGTGGCCGACTTCAACAACGATGGTCTCCTGGACATCTTCGTCAGTTCCTACGACAACGGAAGAGGAAACCGGGACATCGATTCCTATATCTACTGGAACCGACCCGATCGCGGATTTACTGCGGCAGACCGTACCCGCCTTTTCACGCACTCGGCTGCGGGATGTCTGGCGGCAGACTTCAACGGGGATGGCTGGATCGACCTGGCCGTTGCGAATCACAAGATCTATGGGCTCCACGAGGGAGATTCGGCTATCTGGTGGAACGGGCCGGACGGGTTCGACGAAAAGAACCAGACCCTGCTGCCCACCATGGGTCCGCACGGCATGAGTACCGTGAATCCAGGGAACATTTCGGACCGCGGACCGGAGGAGTACTATATGTCGCGCCCATTCCAGCTCCCCTCCGGATCCCGCGTGAAGGAAATCTCGTGGAAGGCCGAGCTGCCTTCGAAGACCTGGGTGAAAGCACAGCTTCGGGCCTCGAAAGAGAAAGGGGGCTTGGAGGAAGCAGACTGGGTAGGTTCAGAAGGGCCTGAGAGCGGGTTCGAGAATCATCAGTCGGTGGATGGAGATGCTTTAGAGGGGAGATGGATCCAGTACCGACTGGCCCTGGGCGCGCGCAACAGCGGCAACACGCCTCGCGTTTCTGAGGTCGCCGTTCGTTATTCCTAGCGGAGTGGAGACGCCCCGGCAGGGCATCTCTACAATGCTCGACAATTGAAGGGAGGTCGTCTTGGCAGGAGGGGTTTGGGTCACGCGCGGGTTTGAAGCGTTCAGCAAGGGCACGTGCGGGAACGCCGGTCAGAATCTGTATGTGTCGAAGGCCGGCGTCCTTCAGCGCATCCACCAGCTCGACTTCAATCGAGATGGCTACCTGGATCTGGTCTTCTGCAACTCGCAGGATCATAGGGAGCGGTTTCCTTCGTATGTCTACAGGGATCCGCTCGGAGACGTCAGCCGCACCGAGCTGCCCGCAGACGGGGCGATGGCAGGTGTGGTGACAGACCTCAACGGGGACGGCTATGATGATCTCGTCCTCGGAATGGTGTATGACGGGAGCACGACGACCGACCTGAATGCGATCATCTATTACGGGGGTCCCGGCGGGTGGAGCGAGCGCCGATTGCAGAAGATTCCGGCGCCTTTCTGCACGGCCGCTGCCGCAGGGGACCTCACCGGGGACGGCAGGCCGGATCTGGCCTTCCTCTGTCACGGAAAGCTCAGGCTGTTCTACCAGACGGAGCTCGGATTCGAACCCCAGCGGTTCGTGGAGCTGGAGGTAGAAGGGGAACGGCTGGATGCCGGCGACCTGGACGGAGACGGAACGGCCGAGCTGGTCGTGAGAAACAAGGAGGGAGAGGTCGACGTCTACTGGGGCGGCCAGGAAGGGATCGCAACGGATCGCGTGAGCCGGGTGCCCGTGACCTCTTTGGGGACTGAAGAGGAAGAACCTGCGCCTGCGGCATTCGAAGAAGATGCCAGGGCCGCCGATGCAGGACCGTTGATCAAGGTGATCTCGCTGAATGGCGCTCCCTACCTGTTCGTACCGGAAGTGCAATTCGTATCGCTTGTTCCGGTTCGTGAGGACAGAAGTTTCGGAGAGCCGCTGGTTCTCCGTTGCGTCAATGCGATGTCGATCGACGTGGGAGACGTGAACGGAGACGGCTTGTCCGATCTGGTCGTGGCCTGCCGCGAGCCGTTTGAAGCGGAGGAGTCTTCCTGGATCTACTGGGGGAGCGAGGTCGGGTACGACGAGGTGCGGCGCACGCGTCTTGCCTGTTTCCGGGCCTGCGACGTGGCGGTGGCTGACCTGGACGGAGACGGCCTGGATGATATCGTGCTCTGCCAGAACCAGACGATGGACGATTTCACCCGCGAGTCCCTGATTTTCCAGGGGCGCAAGGACGGTAAGCTGGAGGATCCGACGCCCATCCTTGCGCAGGACCCGCGTCGCGTTTTCATTCCCCGCGCTTCGGATGACCCGACTCCTCACCTCGTGTTCGTGAATCATTTTGCGGGTAGGCGTAACGGGGACGTGAATGTCTACGTCTACCACGGGGGACCCGACGGCTTCTGGCCGGAGCGGCGACAGGAGCTTCCGGGCTGGTCGGCCGTGGAGGCGATCGGCGCAGATCTGAATGACGATGGGTGGCCCGACCTGGTACTGGCCAACTGCTCGGAGATGACGTCCAAAAGGAGGGACATCGACCCGGGCTCCTTCATTTATCTGAACGGTCCTCAGGGCTTTTCCACCCAGCCGTCGCAAACCCTGCCGACAAAACGGGCCCACGGGGCGTGCTGTGCGGACCTGAACCGAGACGGCTACCTGGATGTCGTCGTCGGGGGCTTCTTCAACCCTGATCTCCAGGTCTTCTACGGATCGGCGAACGGGTTCGATCCCGAGGATTGTCATCGGATCCGGCTTGAGCACGACGGCGTCGTATACGACGAGTGCCGGTGGATCTGTCTGGCCGATCTGAACAACAACGGGTGGCTGGATCTCGTCGTGCCGCAGATCGCGCACGATCGGAGTCTCATCCTGTGGGGTGGACCTGAGGGGTACAGCATGGAACGTGTGCAGCCCCTTTCGGTCCTGAAGGCCTCGACAGTGCAGGCGGCCGATCTGACCGGGAACGGCTACCTGGATCTGGTGATCGGAAGCTTCAAGAACGACCCGACCGGCCCTCCTGTATCTTTCGTCCACATCTACTGGAACGGCCCCGACGGGATTCGCGAGTACGACCACGCCCAGCTCCCGGCGAACGGATCGAACTCGATATCGATCGCGGACTTCAACAACGACGGCACGCTGGACATTTTCACCGGATCGTACGACGACGGCCGAGGGGAGCGCGATATCGACTCCTACATCTACTGGAACCGGCCGGGGAAGGGGTTCAGGCAGGCCGACCGGACGCGCCTGTTCACACATTCGGCCTGCGGCTGCCTCGCGGCCGATTTCAACGAGGATGGCTGGGTAGATCTGGCCGTCGCCAATCACAAGATCTGGGGAGACCACGTCGGCCATTCGGCAATCTGGTGGAACGGACCGGACGGGTTCGACGAAAAGCGCCAGACGCTGTTGCCCACGATCGGTCCTCACGGAATGCGGGCTGTGGATCCCGGGAACATCCTGGATCGGGGGCCGGATGAGTACTACGTCTCGGAGGCATTCGGACTTCCGGAGGGGTGCGCGGTGACGGAGGTGTCGTGGAAGGCTGAGCTGTCGCCCAAAACGTGGGTAAAAGCTCAGCTTCGGTTCGCGGATTCGGAGGCGGGATTGGCCACCGGGGAGTGGACAGGACCTGAAGGACCGGACAGCGGGTTCGAAAATGCGCAGAAGGTCAACGCGGCCGCGTTTCGCGGGAAGTGGGTCCAGTACAGGCTGGCCCTGGGCGCCGTGAGCGGAGGCGGTACACCGAGGGTTTCGGAGGTGAAGGTCTGTTATTCCTAGGCCAGGTCATTCGATTGCGTATTGCGGATTTGGGATTGCGGAATTTCGTATCTCGGCGGCCAAAGCGTAGGTCACAAGGATGCGTTGACACCTCGCCTCGTGAATCCATCGCCAGCCGATCCGACCCGACACACCCTCAGGTTTCCTTGAGGATCGTCGCCATGATCTGCGGATGCGGCACACCCGCTCTCCGTAATCTGTCATAGGCCTGGCGGTGCTTCCAGTGCCGCCACTTGCGCGATCGAATGTCGTATTCCTCCGGATATTGCGCAGGGAGCTTTCCTTCGTCGATCATCAGCGACAGCGGGTAATCCTCCACCGCAAGCGGCATTCTGATCACGCTGTGGCTTCGCGCCGACTGGTAGACGGCCATCATGATCTCCGTGGTTTGACGCGCTTCAAGGCCGCGGCAGCGGTAATCCGTTTTCCCGTCCAACCAGGCCTTGAGCTCACGTGCCTGGGCGACCCACGGCTCACGGCCCTCCGTTCCGGCCTCCTTTGCCAAGGTCGCGATCTCCCTGTTCCAGGGCGTATCGCGAGTCTCCCGGGCGCCGGTGTTCATGTTCATGACCTGAACCTGATTCGGACCGACGGTCAGCATCCCCTCTGATCCCTGCACCCTCAGGCGGTTGACGCTCCAGCTCGACGTGAGGTCCACCTGGACAAGGCCCTGCGCCCCGCCCGCGAACTGCATCAGCCCGAGGCAGCAATCCTCGATCGGGACGGAACGCTCCCATCGATTCGTCTTGCGCTCGAGGGCGCCCATCACCCATTCGGTCGTCGGATCCCCCAGCAGGTAGCGCGTCGCGTCTATCACGTGACTGCCGCAGTTGAGCAGACCGTCTCCCACCTCGCTGGTCGCGAGCAGAGGCCGACCGATCGCCCCTTCGGAAATCAGCCGGCGCCCCTCTGTCCACCCGGGGTAAAAGCGACGCTGATGCGCGATGGCCAGCTTTGTGGCACTCTTTGAACAAGCATCGACCATCCGGTCCGCCTCGGACAGACAGGCAGCCATCGGTTTTTCACACAGCACCGCCTTTACGCCGTGCCCCGCCGCCAGGATCGTCTGAGGCGCGTGCAGGAGATGCCACGTGCATATGCTGACGACATCCAGCGACTCCTTCCGGAGCATTTCCTCGGCGTCCGAATACACGGCCGGCACGGAGAATGTCTTCTGGAATTCCCGTGAGATCGTTTCCTGAACGTCAGTGGCGGCCACAACCTCCATCCCCGGCACGCTCAGATAGCCCCTTGCGTGATGACCGGCAATGCTGCCGCATCCGATGATACCTACGCGATACCTGTTCGACATTCAGTCGTCCTCCTCGATCGATCTGTGAGGCAGGGAGCGAACTGCCCATGGCCTCCCGGCTTTGATCCGGCGGAAAATCGTGGCGGCTCGATTCCCCCAGACGATGCCGGGTCATCTCGATCCGCCATTGGGCCTAATATGGACGTCCGTTGGACGACGCGCACGTAAAAAATGGCCCGCAGCAGAATGGGGACTTATCGCTTGACAGCCTCCGTGTGGGCGGCCATGTTTGGCCGCGGTATGACCCTCCAAGTCGAGGAGCGTTAATATGTCCGAGTCGCCGCGGGTATCATCGATTCACGGGTCTGACAACAAGGACGTGCTGACGAACGACGTGATGCACACGCTTCCACTGGAGGCCGTTGTTAACGACCATCGAACAGGGTCTGACGGAAACTTCATGCCGTCGCGTGTGATCTCGACCGTTTCGCCGGTTGTCGTGCGGCGTAACGACCCTCAGGGGTCAAGCTACCAGGAAGGCATCGGATATTCGTTTCTGCAGAACTCGCCCAAGTATCCTGGCCTTTGCCGCATGGATGACGGCAGACTGGTGCTGACGCTGAGCGTCGCGCTTTCAGGCGAGATGGAGGTCGGGGAAGAGGAAGGGGCCCAGTACCTCAACGAAGGGGCACGAACGGAGGTGATCCTTTTCTCGACGGACAACGGTCTGTCGTGGAGCCAGCCGCGACGCATCGCGGGCTATCGCACGACGCCGATGTACCTGGGCGGTTCCAGGCTGATGCTGCGTGGACACACAGGCTTTGGCGTCGGGTCCTACTGTCTGTGGTTCAGCGATGATGCGGGCGCGACCTGGTCCGAACCAGAGCCGGTTCCCAGACTTCCCGACGGGCGTGATGTCTATACCGATGCGGCGATGAATTTCCCGCGGGAAGGCGATACCATCAGGTTCGTGTTTTACGTGACCAAGAGCAACGGACACCGCACACAGACAGTTGTGCGTCCTTACAACTTCAAGGAGCACTTCTGGGGCGAGCCGACGTTCATTCCTGACACGTTTCGGAGCTCCGAAGCATCGATGACCCGCGCGAGGAACGACGACCTCGTCGCTTCGTTCCGCGTTGCGCGTGAGGGCATCCCCGAGCCCACGGACAAATGGCGGAGCATCGTGACCGCGTACTCAACAGACGACGGTAAGACCTGGTCCGACCCGGCGGTCCATTCGCTTTACGGCCACGTCCACCACAGCCTGATCACTTTTCCTGACGGCCGCATCATGATGACCTATGCCGCACGGGTCGGCGAGTTGGACGGGCGAATCTATCATGGGCACGAGGCGGTGTTCAGTCACGACCACGGACGGACGTGGGAGTGGGCGCGCCGCATCATTCTGTTTCGCGGTACGACGGGGGAGATGCACAGCCCGCAGTCGGTCCTGATGGGCGACGGCCAGGTATTGACCGTGGTGATGCACCCGGTGAGTTATACCTGGCGCGACGCCGAGGCAAGAGGAAATCTGATCGGGCTGAGCCACGTATCTGCGGTGATCTGGCAGCCGTGATGGGGTTGCGGCGAGCGATGGATCTGGCTGATGAAGCCGTCGGCCGATTTGGTCAAGGCGCGAAAAGGAAACGAGTCCATAGTTTCCGGCGTGACCTTTGGAGGGGGCGACTATTCGGAAAATTACGTGACCACAGCCAATGGCCACGAAAAGGCCGAAAACGGGCCGAAGGCTGGGGCGCTGTTCCCCGTCAAGGTCGGTGCGCGAGGGGTGTGCCGGAGTTTACGTCGCGAGTGCGTCTCTCGATCCTCCGCACGTAGGCCGCTCTTTGCTGGCGGTCAAGGAGTTGCTCGCGTTTTTGTTCAAGGGGAAGGGGTTCACCGTGTCGACTGTCTATAATGTGAGGGAGTTCGGGGCAAAGGGTGATGGGGTCACGCTGGATACGGAGGCGATTCAGAAGACGATCGACGCGTGTGCCGGGGCAGGAGGAGGCGTGGTCACCCTTCCCCCAGGTACTTATCTATGCTCGACCCTCTATTTGAGAAGCAACATGACGTTTGAGCTAGGCCAGGGAGCGGTGCTGCTTGGGAGCAAGAATCTGTCTGATTATGGTGCATTTTCGGACGACAAGGAGTTTTACGGAAATGAAGTAGCCCGCGCAAACAGCCACGCTGCAAGACTCCTTGCGGCTGGTTGTGTGGGTTTCTTCATTCGGGGCATCGGCCTTCAGGACGTGACGATATGCGGACCGGGCGTGATCGATGGAAACGAGGAGGCTCGTGAAGACGGCAGTCGAGGTGCGCGCACGATTTTCTTCGAAGGTTGCCGAAACGTCACGCTTCGAGATATAACCGTTGTTCGGTCTCCATCAGAGAACACGGGCTTTCTCGAATGTGAGGATATCCGCATCCTGGGCATAAAGATCCGCGATAGCTTCGCGGATGGTATCTACATCATAAGCTGCCGGCGGGTGCTCATTGACGGCTGTGTGATCGAAAATAGCGGTGACGACCCCCTCTCCCTCAAGAACGAAGGCAGGCCCGAGCGTCCCTCGTTCTACAAAGACGTCGTCGAAGATGTCCTCATTACCAATACGACGATCCGCAACGCGAAGCATCCGGCGTTCAAGATCGGCACGGACACCGCGGGTGTTTTCCGAAACATCCAGGTCTCGAACTGCATCTTCGAAAACGTAGGGCCGATGTTCCAGATCCAGCTCATGCGTCCCAAGCTGAAGAAGACCAAGGAACGGATCATTGAAAATGTGATGTTTTCAAACGTCATCGTACGAGACGCGCGGAATGCGATTGACATCACGACGATGGGCGTGGATGAGGCGGCTGTCTCGGATCTTCTTTTCGACAATTTGCTTGTTTCCGGCATGCGCGAGCCGTCGAGGATCCACGGGAGCAGGCAAGTCTCGATCAGCAACGTTGCGATCAAGAACTCCCGCTTTGTTCATTCCCGGAGCAGCATGATGAAATGGCTGTCTTGTTTGAACACAAAGAACCTGATGGTCCGGGATGTGACGTTCGATCTCCGGGAGCCGTTGGAGCGCGTCGTGGAGGTGGACCGGACAGATGGGTTTACCTGGGACGGGGTATCGATACGGAGTGAGGCCGTGCGTGACTGTGTGGTTAGGATCGGGAACGCTTCAGATGTGGAGATCCGAGATTGCACGGCGAAAGACGTCAATGCGTTTCTTCAGGTTGGGGAAGGGGGCCTGTCGGATATCCGGTTTCTGGGCAACGACTTTCAGGATGTATCTGAGGCCTCTTTTGCCGGTTGGGACGCGATTTCAGGTGAGGTTCGACCTGTAGCCGACCGTATTTCGAGCTCTGTTCTGGAGATGGAGAGAGAGATCGATCCCGGGACGGCACTTACGATCAAGGTCAGGCTCCGGAACGAGGGGAGCGCGGGTGCGTTTCTGCTGAAGGTGACCGAGGATGGCAAGATCCTGGGTGGACGGTGGGTGTTTCTTGGACCGGGGGAGTGCAGGACGGTCGCGTTTGAGACGGAACCGATCTATCGGTCCGGAAGACACGCGATGCGGGTGGGCGGCGTGCCGGAGACCGTAACCGTTCGAGAGACGCTTTGCACGCTCACGTATCCCGGGCCATTGGAACTGCGATTGGAAGAGGGTAGGCCCGAGGCTTCGTGGGTGAAGGTCCCGGTTCGGAACGTCGGTGGGAAGCGCGGCGTGGCGGAGGTGATTCTGGAGGCATCCGGGCATAGGTTGAAGGAGGAGATCTCGCTGGAACCGGGAGAATTTTCTTTTGTGACCTTCCAAAATTTCAAAGGCGTCGCGTCTTTACTTCCGCTCAAGGTAGGAGATTATCCCCCCTTGGAGTATTACACGTATGCAAATACGGAAGGGCGATTCCTATACCATCACGACGGTCGCATCGAGATTCACGCGGGCGGGGAGCGTGGGACGTTCGAGCAGCACGCAGTTGTCTACCTTCCCCGGATTGTGGGTGATTACACGGCGGTCTGCCGTTTGATCCATCAGGACAACCATACGGGGGAATATGCGGGCGCGGGTCTGGTTGCACGAAACGTGATGACGGACGATGGTTCTGCGGGTTTCGCCAAATATTTCCGCGTGATCAAGTACGGCGGATTCATGCTTTTTCTTGGCGACATTGACGGGGACGGAAAATTTGACCCGGGACATGGCGGGGGATGGGTCGGAGGTCGCATCCCTTTCTGGTTCAAACTCGAGAAGCGAGGCAAGGACTTCCGGGCCTACGTCAGTGAGGACGGCGAGCACTGGGTGGAGAACCAGGCGGTGGAGGGGGCAAATCGGATTCTGAGAGGCCATTATGTCCTGGAGAACACAGCGGATACACAGGATGTGGGTGTCTTCGGGTTGGCCTATGGAAATGGGATCTCCAAGGTGATCTTAGAAGACTTCAGTGTTACTCCAGTCTAAGGATTTCAAGGCTTGGCCGCGAAGGGACGGTCCGCTTCCAGGGCCTTCCGGCGTTCACCTCGAGGCGCCGCCCATTTTTTTTCGTGAGGAAGGGGGTTCACCGTGTCGACTGTCTATAATGTGAGGGCGTTCGGGGCGAAGGGTGATGGGGTCACGCTGGATACGGCGGCGATTCAGAAGACGATCGACGCGTGTGCCGAGGCAGGTGGCGGCGTGGTCACCCTTCCTGCGGGTCGTTACCTGTGCTCGACCCTCTATTTGAAAAGCAACATGACGTTCGAGGTTGGTCAGGGGGCGGTGCTGCTCGGGAGCAAGAAGATGTCTGATTATGGTGCGTTTACGGACGACAAGGAGTATTGCGGAGTGGCCAGTTGTGCGGGCTACTTCGTTCGGGGCATCGACCTGCACGATGTGACGATATGCGGACCGGGCGTGATCGACGGAAACGATGCGGCTCGTGAAGACGGCAATCGAGGTCCGATGACGATCCTGTTCGAGGGTTGCAAAGATGTGACGGTTCGAGACATCTCAGTCATTCGTAGTCCAGGGTGGTGCACGACCTTTGTCGAATGCGACGACGTCCGGATCCTGGGCGTTAACGCACGGGATTGCGACAACGGTGGTTTCACCACCGAGAGCTGCAGGCGGGTTCTCTACGACGGCTGCGTGATCGATCGGACCTATGACGACCCGCTGTGCATCAAGAACACTTCCGGATACAAGAATGTGACAGAGGACGTGGTGATCTCCAACACCACGATTCGGAATGTGGGGAAGTGCGGGACACATCCGGCGATCAAGATCGGGACGGCGACGGCCGGGGTTTTCAGGAACATCCTGGTGTCGAACTGCATCTTTGAAAACGTACAAAGCATGTTTGCGATCCAGCTCATGCGTCCCAAGCTGAAGGAGAACAAGGAACGGATCATTGAAAACGTGGTGTTTTCAAACGTCGTCGTACGAGACACGTGGAATGCAATTGACATCACAACGATGGGTGTGGATGAGGCGGCGGTCTCGGATCTTGTTTTCGACAATCTGCTTGTTTCGGGCATGCGCGAGCCGTCGAGGATCCACGGGACCAAGCAAGTCTCGATCAGCAACGTTGCGATCAAGAACTCCCGCTTCATTCATTCCCGGAGCGGCATGACGAAATGGCTGTCCTGTTTGGACACGAAGAACCTGATGGTCCGGGATGTGACGTTGGATCTCCGGGAGCCGTTGGAGCGCGTTGTGGAGGTGGACCGGGCAGATGGGTTTACCTGGGACGGGGTATCGATAAAGGGTGAGGCGGTGCGTGACTGTGTGGTGAGGATCGGGAACGCTTCAGATGTGGAGATCCGGGGTTGCACGGCGGAAGACGTCAATGCGTTTCTCCGAGTTGGGGAAGGGGGCGTGTCGGATATCCGGTTTCTGGACAACGACTTTCAGGATGCATCTGAGGCCTCTTTTGCCGGGTGGGAGGCGATTTCAGGTGAGGTTCGACCTGTAGCCGACCGTATTTCGAGCTCTGTTCTGGAGATGGAGAGGGAGATCGATCCCGGGACGGCACTTGCGATCAAGGTCAGGCTCCGGAACGAGGGGGGCGCGGGTGCGTTTCTGCTGAAGGTGACCGAGGATGGCAAGACCCTGGGTGGGCGGTGGGTGTTTCTCGGGCCGGGGGAGTGCAGGGCGGTCGCGTTTGAGACGGAACCGATCTATCGGTCCGGAAGACACGCGATGCAGGTGGGCGGCGTGCCGGAGACCGTAACCGTTCGAGAGACGCCTTGCACGCTCACGTATCCCGGGCCGATTGAACTGCATCTGGAAGAGGGCAAGCCTGAGGCTTCGTGGGTGAAGGTCCCGGTTCGGAACGTCGGTGGGAAGCGCGGCGTGGCGGAGGTGATGCTGGAGGCATCCGGGCATAGGTTGAAGGAGGAGATCTCGCTGGAACCGGGAGAATTTTCTTTTGTGACCTTCGAAGATTTCAAAGGCGTCGCGTCTTTACTTCCGCTCAAGGTAGGAGATTATCCTCCCTTGGAGTATTACACGTATGCAAACACGGAGGGGCGATTCCTATACCATCACGACGGTCGCATCGAGATTCACGCGGGCGGGGAGCGTGGAACATTCGAGCAGCACGCGGTTGTCTACCTTCCCCGGATTGTGGGTGATTACACGGCGGTCTGCCGTTTGATCCATCAGGACAACCATACGGGGGAATATGCGGGCGCGGGTCTGGTTGCACGAAACGTGATGACGGACGACGGGTCTGCGGGTTTCGCCAAGTATTTCCGCGTGATCAAGTACGGCGGATTCCTGATTTTTTGTGTCGACGTCGACGGGGATGGAAAATTCGACCCGGTAGATGGTAGCGGATGGGCCGTAAGTCGCATCCCTTTCTGGTTGAAGATCGAGAGACGAGGCAAGGACTTCGGGGCCTACGTCAGCGAGGATGGCGAGCACTGGCAGGACAACCGGGCGAGGAAGGGGTCCGATCGGATTCTCAGAGGCCGTTATGTCCTGGAGAACACCGCGGATGCCCAGGATGTGGGTGTCTTCGGGATGGCCTACGGAAACGGGATCTCCAAGGTGATCTTGGAAGATTTTAACATAACGCCGATCTAAGGCGGGACGCGCGGGCCCCCGTGTTTTATCTCCGGCGTTCCTTCCACGACCTGAACAGATTTTTCTTTGTCAACTTCCATCGGTCAACGTCTCCATCTCATGGGCAACAAGCCGAAGGGGCCTGACGGTTGAGTGCGAACACCAACGTTGCCAGGGCGCTGCGCATTTGCTACTTTGCCGTACTCCAGGTGTTGTTCTGCCTGAGTAGAAGCCGGGTACGATGCCTTGGCCGAGGCCCGCGTTAGCGACCTGATGACAACCGATCACCAGAGGATTCATCGAGAGGCCATCGTGGTCGTGGCCCACGATCACCGCCCGATCGGACCGGATCTGCCGCTGATGCGGGCGGGCGGCGTGGATGCGAAGGTCTATCAGATCGCGTTGGACGTGGACCCCGAGGTGGGCAGGGAAGGCTCCCGGCATCTGTCGGAAGGGTGGTTGAAGCGGGCGACCCAGGGGATGGATGCAGCTCTGCGCGACATCGAAGCATACGCCGGGCGATGTGTTCTGGCCACGAGTGTCGAAGAGGTCGAGCGCGCCAAAGAGGCGGGCCGGATTGCCATCCTTCTGGGTATCGAAGGAGCGCGCTGGCTGGAGGGCACGCTTGAGCCGCTGCGCTCGTTTTACGATCTTGGCCTCCGGGAAGTTCAGCTGACGTGGTCGTTCCGAAATCAGCTGGTGCCCGGGAGCCGTCTGAGCGAATTCGGCCGGGAGGTGGTAAGGGAGTGCGAGCGGCTCGGGATGGTGGTGGATCTCACCCACCTGGCCCCGGAAGCGTTTTACGACGTTGTCGAGGTCGCGCGGAATCCGGTCATCGTCTCCCACGGGTCGGCGAAGGCGTTGACGGCGGACCTGGACGACGGTCGGATTCGGGCCCTCGCTTCGACGGGGGGTGTGCTGGGAATCCATTTCTACACGACCTACCTGGGCAGGTCTCCCGGTCCCGAAGATGTCGTGAAGCAGGTCGTTTATGTCGCCGAGCTGGTCGGGATCGATCACGTCGCCCTCGGCGTGGACTTTTTCCCGACACGGGGGGCTTGGCGAAGGCTGCAGGAGGAACACGGCACGACGGAGCTGAAGTGGGCGGTCGAGGATATGCGCGGGATGCCGGAGATCACGCGCTGCATGATCGACTACGGGTTTTCGGAAGCGGAGGTGCGCAAGGTGCTCGGACTGAACTTTCTTCGGGTCTGCAAGACCGTTTTCGACGCATAGAGGAGCCGACAGTTGGTGATCGACAGTCACGTCCACGTTTTTGACCGCAGCGTGGCCGGCGCGGAGGAGAACTTTCCTCTGTGGCCAAAGACGCGCTGGGGCGCGGGCGCGGGCGATCTGCTGAGACAGATGGACGAGGCCGGGATCGACAAGGCTTTTCTGATCAGTTACACCCCCGTGGATGTGATGGCCCATTATGCGCCTCAGAAGCGGGACCACATGCTGGCGGTGTTTCAGCACTACCTCTCGAAGGATCACGCCATCCGCGTATGGTCGGAGCATCGGGATCGGTTTTTCTGGTTCTCGGACTCGATCGATCCGCGCGTGCCGGGGTACGTGGGGCGGGCCGAGCAGGACCTGGACCGGGGCGCGAGCGGCCTGAAGCTGCTGCCTCTCTTCGTCGACACGGAGATGGGCGACCCCCGCTGGCGTCCGATCTTCGAGCTGCTTCAGAAGAGAAGCAAACCGTGTATCATCGATCTGTCCTGGTGGTATACGAACCGATTGTGGTTTTCACCCGGAGTGCGCGAAAGGTACGACTCGTATACGGACTATGTTCGCGGGTTCGGCGAGCTGGCCTCGGACTTTCCCGATGTCAAGGTCCAGCTTGCACATTACGGTACGCCCATGCGGAAGGGCCAGGACGAATCGGCCCTGGACGAAGTGATCGACTTTGTCCGGGCCCACCCCAACCTCTGCTGTGACCTGGCTGCCTACCAGCAACAGATCGAGAAGGATGAGCCGTATCCGTTTTGGAGCGCTTTGAGGGTTGTGGAGAAGCTGGTAGAAGGGTTGGGCGCCGAGCGGATTCACTGGGGGACGGACTGGCCCTACTTGGGTGTCCAGCCCTACGGAGAGATCATTCGAGCGATTCGGGAAGCCCCGTTTCTGGACGCGGAACAGGTCGAGCAGATTCTGGGGTTGAATGCTCTGCAGTTTGTTGCGTGATGCCGTTCGAGACAGCAAACGCAATCCTTCACGCACCTTGCGATCCCTTGCCCGGGGGGCGCATCTCCGCGCGCAGTCGATCGGTCGAATCTCTGTCCAGGATCGGCGGATCGCCTTCCAGAATGACCACGCCGTATTCCTTCCTTGCGTGATCTATCGTCACCCTTTCTTCGATGACATCGTTCAGGACGTGCTCCGGATCCCGCTCCAGCGGGTCCCCGTTGCCCCCGCCCCCGGGGAGGAGATGACTGAACAGGTCTCCCTTGACGAGCGTGACGGGGTCGGTGACCAGGACGGGCAGCATCCGGTTTTCGGTGTCCGGGTTGACGATGCTCCAGGTCGGCGCCCCGGGCTTTCCGCCGTTCAGCCCGTGCGGTCGATAGCGCCGCTTGTCGGTCCGGACGGTGAGCACGGCTTCGTCCGCCAGGATGCGGACATCCCGGACCGTGGAGAGTCCGCCTCTGAACTTCCCAGGCCCCCCGGTGTCCGGCACGTAGCTGTAGCGCTCGACGCGAAGAGGCTGTTCCGCTTCGATCATCTCGATCGGGACGTTGGACTGGTTTGCCCCCATGTGGGGTACGCCTTCCTGGCCGTCGTGGGTCGTGGCTCCTCCCCAGGTCCCCCAGATGGTTTCGACGTAGACGAAGGGTTTGCCCTCCTGATAACCCCCATAGCCCACGAGTGTAGATCCGCCGTTGCCGTCGGCCGTCACCCGGTCTGGCACGGCCTGGGCCAGCGCACCGAAGAGGCAGTCGATCATGCGGAACCCGGAGATGCCTCGGGCCCCGCAGGGGAAAGGGAGCTGTGGGTTGACCACGGTGCCCTCGGGGGCGATGACCGTGATCGGTCGGTTGAAACCGTGGCTGTTGGGGATGTCGTCCGCCATCACGCACTTGATCGCCGTGTACGCGGCGGCCTTCGTGAAGGGGAGCGGAGAGTTGATGCCGCCCTTCACGGCGGCTGAACTTCCGGTCCAGTCGACGATGATCTCATCCCCCTGAACGGTCAGTCTCAGCTGAAAGAGGATCGGCTCCGGGTTTGACCCGAGGCCGTCCAGGTGGTCCGTGAATTCATAGGTGCCGTCTGGGATACCGGCGATCTCTGCGCGCGCGATGCGCTCTGCGTAGTTGTGGATCTCCTCGATGTAGAGGGCCATAGTCTCAGGACCGTAGCGATTGAAGAGATCCGTGAATTCGCGCTCGGCGCCGTGGCAGGCGGAGATCTGAGCGCCCAGATCGCCCAGCACCTTTTCAGGAAGGCGAACGTTCTGGCGGACGATGTCCCAGATCGACTGGTTGGGTTCGCCGCGCTCATAGAGCTTGAGGATCGGGATGCGAAGTCCTTCCTGGTAGATCTCGGTCGCGCCGATCGAGTTGCTCCCCGGGACGATGCCTCCGACGTCGACGTGGTGCGCGATCGTGGTCGCCCAGCTCCAGAGTTCGCCTTCGATGAAGATCGGCTTGATGATGTAGATGTCGGGGAGGTGCTGGCCGCTGGCCGCGTAGGGGTCGTTGAAGATATAGATATCCTCGGGATAGATCCGACCCTCGTACTGTTCGATGAGCGCTCGCATCGCGTCGTAGAAGCTTCCGAGGTGCAGTGGGGTCGTCAGACCCTGGGCGAGGGTCTGACCCTTCGCGTCGCAGAGCGCGGTCGAGTAATCCATGGCATCGCGGACGATCTCTGAGTAACCGGTGCGCATGATGATCAGGGCCATCTCGTCCGCGATGGTGTCGAACGCGTTCTTGATGACTTCCAGGAGGATCGGATTGATATCGGTCCGGGTCTCGCTCATTTCTTAGCCTCGATGACGACCTGACCGAGCGGATCGATGGAAGCGGTCCACCCGGGTGGCACGACTGCTGTAGCGTCGTACTCTTCCAGAATGAGTGGACCCTCTTGAGGGGTCGCTGAGAGGTCACTACGCGTGATGACCTGTGTGTCGATCTCTCCGATTTGCGGACCGAAATAGGCTGCCCGTTTCGACGAGCCTGCTCTGCTGTCCGCGGTCATTTGAAAGGCGCCGGGACGCTCGGTCTGGACCCTACCGGTAACTCCTACGCTCACGGTTTCAATCGGTTTGTCTCCGGGGAGTCGGTGGCCGTAGGTCTTTTCGTGTTCCTGTTCGAACACTCTTTCAATATCGCGGATCTTGCCGTCGCCCAGCGGGCCGTCCGGGACCGGTAGAGACAACTCAAAGGCCTGACCGACATACCGAAGGTCTGCTGACCGGAGCAGCGTCACCTGCTGTGGATCGTAGCCCATGTGCTGGAGGACTTCCTGTTCAAGCGCCTCGTAGGTGGCGGTTAGCTCCGCTGGAGAAATCTGCGAAGTTCGTGAGAGAAAGGCCCTGGAAAGCGTGTGCTCGATGTCGGAGAAGAGGAGTCCGAGCGCGCTGAACACGCCCGCCGCGGGCGGAATGACGACGCGCCCGATCTCCATTTCACGGGCCAGGCTGGCGGCGTGCACGCCGCCGCTCCCGCCAAACGCGAGGAGCGTGAAGTCCCGGGGATCTCGACCCCGATAGGTGGTGACGGCCTTGACGGCGCGCATCATGTTTGCGTTCGCGATCGTGTGAATGCCATAGGCCGTTTCGAGCAGATCGCGGCCGAGCGGTTTGGCAACCTCCTGCTCGATGACGGTCCGCGCTTTCTCCCCGTTCAGGCTCACTGAACCCCCCGCGAGGGCCTGCGGATTCAAATATCCGAGAACGAGGTTGGCGTCCGTCACCGTAGGCTGCTCCCCCCCGGCATCATAGCAGACCGGCCCCGGGTCGGCCCCCGCGCTCTGCGGGCCGACCTTGAGAGAGCCGGCCTTGTCCATCCAGACGATGCTGCCGCCGCCGGCGCCGACTTCGGAGATGTCGATCACCGGCAACTTCAGAGCGTATCCCCCGCCCTTGACGAGCTGGTTGCTCAGCGAGATGCCACCTCCGACTTCGTACTCGTCGGTTCGAACGAGCTGACCCTCCTCGATGAGCGAGGCCTTCGCGGTCGTCCCGCCCATGTCCAGGGTGATGAGGTCGCGATCCCCCGTGACCGCCGCCAAGTGGGCCGCGCCGATGACGCCGGCGGCGGGACCGCACTCCACGATCTGGGCAGGTCTGTCCAGGATCAGCTCGGCGTCCAGGACGCCGCCGCTGGACTGCATGACGAGGAGACGTCCCCCACAGCCCTTCTCGTGAAGCTGGTCGATCAACGACCTGAGGTAGTCCTTCACCGGAGGCCCGACATAGCTGTTGATCACCGTCGTGCTCGTGCGTTCGTATTCCCGGATTTGTGGGAGGACCTCTATTGAGAGGCTGACAAATATGTCCGGAAGTTCGGTGCGGAGCGCCTCGCCGACGAGACGTTCGTGATCGGGATTGGCGTAGGAATGCAGAAAGCTTACGGCGATGGCCTCGACTCCGGCCGACTTGAGCTTCTGGATGGCGCGGTCGAGGTCCTCGCGATCGAGGGGTTTGATCACTTCACCCTCAGGACCGATGCGTTCGGCGACTTCGAGGCGCAGCTGGCGGGGTACGAGGGGTCTGGGTTTGACATAAAGCGGTTCGTAAAGTCGAGGAATCCTGATTCTGCGGAGCTCCAGGATGTCGCGAAACCCTCTCGTGGTGATCAGGGCCGTTTTCGCGCCTTTGTGCTCCAGGATCGCATTCGTGGCGACGGTGCATCCGTGAAGCAGCTCGCCGATCGCGTCGAGCGACAGGTCCACCTCCGACATCAGTTCTTCCAGCCCCCTGATGACACCCTTCGCGTAGTCTTCGGGTGTGGAGGGGACCTTCCGGGAGGCGATGCCGCCCTCAGGGGTGAGGAATGCAATATCGGTGAAGGTGCCGCCGATGTCAGCGGCGATTCGGTGAGCAGGGGGCATCAGTGATTAGAGGATAGGGCGTCTCGATAGCAGGAAAGTGATGGAGTAACGCCTCAATATAACGTATACTGTTCAATCACGAAAGCGCAAGGAAGATACTCAAAAAGCACGAAAAAGCATTACTATCCGTCCGACAAATTGCATTACGGTAGCTGTCGGGAGGGGGAAGAGACGTCATGAGTCGATCTCGGCTGAGGCTGAAGCTGGACTACCTGGATTACTTCAGACAGGCTCTGACTTTCAGATGGCCCTCAGGATTGAAAGCCACATCGGCTGACGCAAACGTTACCGTCTCCCAGCCCTACGGGTTCGAACAGAAACTGACCGGGAAAGCGAAACGGGTTGACGATCGGGGTGAAGTCGTGATCACCTATCCGCTCGTGGACGAGGGCCGATTTGCTCCGGTTATGTCAAGCGCGACAGATCCGGAAGGTGCCAAACGTTGGGGGATGCGTGCCTATCGATTCCAGCTCACTCTCAAGGCCGGGAGAAAGATCGTGGGTTCGGGCACCTTGAGGTTGGACCCGAACGATTTCTTCGGCGAGATCGGCGGTATGAAGCTGGCTCAGGTCGATTCACTCAGACAGTTCATCGAGTGCTGTCCGGAGCGGCCCGCGTTTATCGACACGACAGAGATGGGCTTTACGATTCGTACGATTCCTGACCGGGTGAAGAGCTGTTCGGTGAAGGTGGACGTCATGGAGCCGAAAAGCCACAAGCGACTCGCCGGTCCCCTCAACCTGAAACTGAACGGGAAGGAGAAACGCTACAGCTTTGACGGAGAGAAATGGGGGCGCGGCGAGTTCTGGCTGCGGGTGAGGATTTATAAGGGGAGCAAGGCGGTCGGCCCCTACCTGATCCGCCAGATCTTCTTGGAGACCCCTTACAGGCCGAAGCGCCCGGTGAGCCCGCTTCGTGTCGGACATTCGCCGCAGTATATGGTGGACGGCTGGATCTTCGGCTCTTCCTCCGGGCTTCAGCACGCACCGGATCAACTTGAGGTCGTATCTGACGGACCGATCGCGGAGATCGACCGACCCTGGGAGCAGGGTCCCGACCACCTGGGGATGAACTCATTCACGTATGACAAAGAAGCAGGCCAGTTTCGGGCCACCTATTACGCCGGTCCACTCACCGAGGACGAGCGGCTGTGGAAGATGGGCGTGCGGTCGACGATCACCGCTCATTCGACGCGGTATCTGTGTCTCACCGTCTCGAATGACGGAGTGAAATGGGAAAAACCGGACCTGGGTATCGTGGAATACAAGGGATCCCGAAAGAACAATATCCTGAGAGACAAGTCGGGCGAAGATTTCCTGATGTCAGGCGAGTTCGACAGTTTTCCGGCGCCTGTGAAGGAGCGGCCGCTTCCAAGGAAGTATCGTTACCGGTTCTACAATCCCAAGAAGGATGGACCGGTGGATATGGACAACTTCGTGTTCCGCGTGTTCCTTAACCAGAGCATGGAGCCGGCGAACCAGTTCAAAGGGCGGTTTCGACCGAAGCACCGGGAGTTCTGGGGATTCGAGCGGCGCGGGGATACCTTCCTGGCGCTGACACGCCGACCTGTGCTTACAGGAGGACGCGGCCTGCATCTGACGCATACGGGTGAGCGGGCGTCCACGTATCCGTTCGCGGGGGAACCATTTTGCCTCGGCTATCCGGGCGGTGGGTCCACGGCCCTGTTTTACCATCGACCGAGCAAGACGTTTCTCTACTACTACCGGCCGGATTATCCAGCCTACCCGCCCCACGGGCAGCCCTACTACCTCTGGCATCGTGAGGCGGCGATCCGCACGCGTGCGGTGATGTGGACGCGGGACGGTTTCCACTGGGATCGGCGTCAACAGGTTGTGCCAGACGAACACGACCCGCCAGGTACGACGCTCTACGGGTTCGGGTTTATCAGGCCGGCGGGCAAAGCGGTGAGTGATACGGACGGCCAGCTCTACCTGGGAACGGTTTTGAACTGGGACCTTTCGACGCAGCAGAACCGGCAGCACCTGTTGTGGAGCCGGGACCTGATCCACTGGGGCAAGTTTGGGGCCAATCGGAAACCGCTTCTGGAAAACGGACCGATTGGGAGCTGGAACACCGCGAGTGGCGGGCTCAACGAGTACACTCCGGTCACGAACGGCGAAGGGGAAGAAGAGTGGCTGTTCACCTTCAGCGCGGGGAATTGCCGCTACATGCTGAGCACTCGCGAGTACGCATCGGTCTCGCTGGAGGAGTTCAAGGCGAGGCGGCCCTACTATGAGCTTGCGCCGTTCTTCACGAGCTGGGAGGACTTCTACACCGAGACCAAGAATGCCTGGGTACTCACCGGCCTGGCGAAGTGCAAGGCGGGCAGGATCGCGCACGTGGAACCGAAAGGATCCAGAGGAGAGTTCACGACGCTCCCGCTCGTCGTGGAGGGGAACCGCCTGCTGGTGAACGGACAGACCGATCTTGGCGGCAGCATCCGCGTGGAAGTGCAGGACGCAGAGGGGAACCCCTTTCCCGAGCTTGGCCTGGATGACTGTGTTGCGTTTTCAGGAGACCGGGTCGCGCACGAGGTGAGGTGGAAACGGGCAGGGCTGGAGGAAGTGAATGGGCGAGTTGTTCGGTTACGCGTGGTACTGGAGGGAGCTAGGCTATACACCTTCAGGATCGCTAGCTAACAAAAGCGCACCGCAGAGGCGCGGTGGTCGCGGAGAAAAACGAATAACGAATGTTGAACCGCAGAACGTCGAATGATGAAGGGAGGACTAGAGCGATATGAACCAGTCCAAGCTGAGGCTGAAGCTGGAGTACCGGGACTACTTCAAGCAGGCGCTCACGTTCGGATGGCCTGAGGGGCTCAAGTCGAGGTCTCTCGACGCGACGGTGCTTGTGACGCAGCCCTACGGGTTCGAACAGAAGCTGACCGGCAAGGCAAAACGGGTGGGCGATCGGGGGGAGTTTGTGATCAACTATCCGCTGGTGGATGAAGGAAGGTTTGCACCGACGCCGTCCACGATCGCGGATCCGGAGGGGGCGAAACGCTGGGGCATGGGCGGCTATCGGTTCGAACTGACGCTGAAGTCCGGCCGGAGAAAGGTGGCCTCGGGCGATTTGAGGCTGAATGCGAACGACTTTTTTGGCGAGATCGGGGGCATGAAGCTGGCGCAGGTCGATTCGCTGCGTCAGTTCATCGAGTGCTGTCCGGAGCGGCCCGCGTTTATCGACACAACAGAGATGGGGTTTACGATTCGTACGATTCCTGATCGGGTGAAGACCTGTTCGGTGAAGGTCGAGGTCGTTGACCCGAAGAGCCACAAGCGACTCGCGGGTCCTCTCAACTTGAAACTGAACGGGAAGGTAAAGCGCTACAGCTTTGATGGGGAAAGATGGGGGCCCGGTGAGTTCTGGCTTCGCGTGAGGATTCATCAGGGGAGCAAAGCTGTGGGACCCTACCTGATCCGGCAGATCTACATGGAAACGCCTCACAGGCCGAAGCGTCCGGTGAGCCCGCTCCGCGTCGGACATTCGCCGCAGTACATGGTGGACGGATGGATCTTCGGCTCTTCCTCCGGGCTGCAGCACGCGCCCGATCAGCTGGAGGTCGTGTCGGACGGACCGATCGTAGAGATCGACCGCCCCTGGGAGCAGGGTCCCGATCATCAGCCGATTAACTCTTTCTGGTATGACCAGGAGGCGGGACAGTTCCGAGCGACCTACTACGCGGGGCCGTTGACGGAGGATGAGCGGCTGTGGAAGATGGGCGTGCGGTCGACGATCACGGCCTATTCGACCCGATACCTGTGTCTCACAGTTTCCTCTGACGGTGTGACTTGGGAGAAGCCGGATCTGGGGCTCGTGGAATACAAGGGATCCCGAAAAAACAACATTCTGAGAGACAAATCGGGCGAAGACTTCCTGATGTCGGGCGAGTTCGACAGCTTTCCGGCGCCTGTGAAGGAGCGCCCGCTTCCGAAGCGGTATCGCTACCGGTTCTACGATCGTAAAAAGGACGGTCCGGTGGATATGGGCAACTTCGTGTTCCGCGTGTTCCTCCAACAAAGCATGGAGCCTGCGAACCAGTTCGGAAGCGGGTTCCGACCAAAGCACCGGGAGTTCTGGGGATTCGAGCGGCGGGGAGACACGTTCCTGGCGCTGACACGCCGGCCCGTCCTGACTGGCGCGCGAGGCATGCATCTGATTCATACGAACGAACGAGCCTCGACCTTTCCGTTCGAGGGAGACCCGTTTGCGCTCGCCTATCCCGGCGGTCGGTCTACCGCCACGTTCTACCATCGACACAGCAAGACGTTCTACTACTACTACCGGCCTGACTATCCGGCCTACCCTCCCCACGGGCAGCCCTACTACCTCTGGCACCGCGTGGCGGCCGTCAGGACGCGGGCTGTGACGTGGACGCGGGACGGGATACACTGGGAGCGGCGTCACCAGACGGTGCCCGACGAGCACGACCCGCCAGGTACGACGCTCTACGGGTTCGGCTTCCTCAGGCCGGCGGGCAGTGACCTGAGCGACACGGACGGCCAGCTCTACATGGGTGCGCTGCTGAACTGGGACTTTTTGACACAGCAGAACCGGCAGCATCTGATGTGGAGCCGGGACCTGATCCACTGGGATAAGTTCGGGGCGAATCGGAAGCCCCTACTGGAAAATGGTCCCATAGGGAGCTGGAATACGGGCAGCAGCGGGCTGAACAGCTACACGCAGATCACGAACAGCGATGGGGAGGAGGAGTGGTTGTTCACCTTTACTGCTGGGAATTCCCGCTACATGCTGGGCAGCGGCTCGGCCGATGATGCTCAATCGGTGGAGGACTTCAAGGCGAGACGTCCATACTACCAGCTCGCGCCTTTTTTCACGAGTTGGAAGGACTTCTACAATGAGATCAACAACTGCCGTGTGCTCACCGGCCTCGCTAAATGCAAGACGGGGAGGCTCGCGCACGTGGAACCGAGCCGATCAAGAGGGGAGTTCACGACCTTGCCGCTCGTCGTGGAAGGGAACCGCCTGCTGCTGAACGGACTGACGGATTCCGGAGGAAGCGTTCGAGTCGAGGTGCAGGACGCCGAGGGGAACACCTTTCCGGAGTTGGGTCTTGATGACTGTATTCCATTCTCGGGAGACCGGACAGCGCACGAGGTGAGGTGGAAGCGGGCCGGGCTGGAGGAGGTGAACGGGCGAGTTGTTCGGTTACGCGTGGTACTGGAGGGAGCCAGGCTATACACCTTCAGGATCGCCAGCTAATTGCGGATTTGGGATTGAAAAGCGCTGGATCACGAAGGACACGAAGGAGCTCGAGGCGCTATGAATCGATCGAAGCTGAGGCTGAAGCTCGAACACAGGGACTATTTCAAACAAGCCCTGACTTTCAGGTGGCCCGCGGGACTGAAGTCCAAGTCTGTTAACGCAAGTGTTATCGTGACCCAACCCTACGGGTTCGAACAGAAGCTGACGGGAAAAGCCAGACGTGTCGGCGATCGGGGCGAGGTGGTGATCACCTATCCGCTCGTGGACGAGGGGCGCTACGGCCCGAAGCCGCCGGACGAGATGACGATTCACACGGAGTGGGGAATGGGTGCCTATCGGTTCGACCTCACGCTGAAGGCCGGGCGGAGGGTCGTGGGATCGGGCGTTCTCATGCTGGATCCGAACGATTTCTTCGACGAGATCGGCGGGATGAAGCTGGGGCAGGTGGATTCCCTGCGCCAGTTGATCGAATGCTGTACGGACCGGCCGGCGTTTCTCGACAAGACGGAGGTGGGGTTTGCGATACGGACGCTGCCAGATCGGGTGAAGACCTGCTCGGTGAAGGTGGATGTGGTGGACCCGAAGAGCCAGAAGCGACTCGCCGGACCCCTCAGCCTGGAATTGAACAGGAAGGTGAAGCGGCGCAGCTTTGACGGAGAGAAATGGGGGCGCGGGGAGTTCTGGCTTCGAGTGAGGATCCAGCAGGGCGGCAAGGGTGTCGGCCCCTACCTGGTCCGCCAGGTCTTTATGGAGACACCTTACAGGCCGAAGCGCCCGGTGAGCCCGCTTCGCGTCGGACATTCGCCGCAGTATATGGTGGACGGCTGGATTTTTTCGTCATCCTCCGGGCTGCAACACACCCCGGATCAGCTGGAGGTGGTGTCGGACGGACCGATCGCGGAGATCGACCGAGCGTGGGAGCAGGGCCCGGATCACCTGCCGCTCGATTCGTTCTGGTATGACAAAGAGGCAGGGCAGTTCAGGGCTACCTATTACGCCGGACCGCTGACCGGGGACGAGCGGTTGTGGAAGATAGGTGCGCGATCGACGATCACCGCTTATTCGACGCGGTATCTGTGTCTGACCGTTTCGAATGATGGGGTGAAGTGGGAAAAGCCGGATCTGGGTCTCGTGGAATACAACGGATCCCGGAACAATAACATCCTGAGAGACAAGTCTCGCGAAGACTTCCTGATGTCAGGGGAGTTTGACAGCTTTCCCGCGCCGGTGAAAGAGCGCCCGCTTCCGAGACGGTATCGCTACCGGTTCTACGATCCGAAGAAGGATGGGCCGGTGGACATGGACAACTTCGTGTTCCGGGTGTTCCATCGGCGGAACATGGAGCCGGCCGACCAGTTCTCAGGTGGGTTCCGGCCGAAAAAGGGGCAGTTCTGGGGGTTCGAGCGGCGGGGAGATACCTTCCTGGCGCTGACGAGACGGTGCGTCCTGAGCGGCGCACGCGGCATGCATCTGACGCATACGAACGAGCGAGCCTCCACCTATCCGTTCACCGGAGAACCGTTTTGCATTCCCGGCTATCCGAGCGGCGGGTCTACGGGCACGTTTTACCACCAGCAAAGCAAGACGTTCTTCTACTACTATCGTCCGGACTATCCTCCCTACCCGCCCAACGGGAAGCCCTTCTACCTCTGGCACTTCATTGCGGCCATCCGTACACGCGCAGTGATGTGGACGCGGGACGGGATGCACTGGGATCGTCGTCACCAGGTCGTACCCGACGAGCACGATCCGGCGGGTACGACGCTCTACGGGTTCGGCTTCATCAGGCGGGAGGGTAAAGCTGTGAGCGACACGGACGGCCAGCTTTACCTGGGAACACTCCTGAACTGGGACTTTTCGACGCAGCTGAACCGGCAGCACCTCTTGTGGAGCCGGGATCTGATCCACTGGAGCAAGTTCGGAGCCAATCGGAAACCGTTTCTGGAGAGCGGACCGATAGGGAGCTGGAATACCGCCAGCAGCGGGCTGAATCAATACACTCCGGTCACGAACGCGAACGGAGAAGAGGAGTGGCTGTTCACCTTTACCGCGGGGAATTGCCGCTACATGCTGGGCAGCAGCAAGCGTCAAGAGGCTGCCGGCTCACTGGAGGAGTTCAAGGCGAGGCTGCCCTACTTCGAGCTCGCGCCGTTCTTCACGAGCTGGGAGGACTTCCAGAACGAGATCAACAACTGCCGAGTGCTCACCGGCCTGGCGAAGTGCAAGGCAGGCAGGCTCGCGCACGTGGAACCGAACGGATCCAAGGGGGAGTTTACGACCTTGCCGCTCGTCGTGGAAGGGAACCGCCTGCTTCTGAACGGACAGACCGATCCGGGTGGAAGCATCCGCGTGGAGGTGCAGGACGCGGAGGGGAACACCTTTCCTGAGCTGGGTCTGGATGACTGTCTTCCGTTTTCAGGTGACCGGGTGGCCCACGAGGTGAGGTGGAAGCGTGCCCGACTGGAGGAAGTGAACGGGAGGGTGGTTCGGTTTAGGGTGACGCTGGAGGGAGCAAGGTTATACACGTTCAGGATCGCCAGCTAATTGCGGATTTGGGATTGCGGATTGAAAAGCGCTGGATCACGAAAGGGCACGAAGGAGCACGAAAGAGGAGGGCCACGGAACAGATTCGCGACATAGTTCAACAAGATGCCATCTTCTCCCTTTGGAAAAGCATGTCCCGCGCGAGCGTGCGAGTCGCGGGAGGGGTAGGGGGGATTTGAATTTCGCAAAGTAGCCCGGGGGCTGCATGGCACGATGGAAGAACCGGGTGTGCGAACAGGAGGGAAAGGTGTTATGAATCAAGCGAAGCTGAGGCTAAAGCTCGAATACAGGGACTATTTCAAACAGGCCCTGACGTTCAAGTGGCCTGCGGGACTGAAGTCCAAGTCCGTTGACGCGGGAGTAATCGTCACCCAGCCCTACGGGTTCGAACAGAAGCTGACCGGGAAAGCGAAACGGGTCGACGATCGGGGCGAGGTGGTGATTAACTACCCGCTGGTGGATGAAGGAAGGTTTGCGCCGACGCCGTCCACGATCACAGATCCTGAGGGGGCGAAGCGCTGGGGCATGGGCGGCTATCGGTTCGAGCTCACGCTGAAGTCCGGTCGGAGGAAGGTGGCTTCGGGCGAGTTGAGGGTGAATGCGAACGACTTCTTCGGCGAGATCGGTGGGATGAAGTTGGCTCAGGTGGACTCGCTGCGGCAGTTCATCGAGTGCTGCCCGGAGCGGCCGGCGTTTATCGACACGACGGAGATGGGCTTTACGATTCGTACGATTCCTGACCGGGTGAAGACCTGTTCGGTGAAGGTGGAGGTTGTGGACCCGAAGAGCCACAAGCGACTCGCCGGACCCCTCAACCTGAAATTGAACGGGAAGGTGAAGCGGCACAGTTTTGACGGAGAGAAATGGGGGCGCGGCGAGTTCTGGCTGCGCGTGAGGATTTATCAGGGGAGCAAGGCGATCGGTCCTTACCTGGTGCGCCAGATCTTTATGGAGACGCCATACAGACCGAAGCGCCCGGTGAGTCCGCTTCGAGTCGGGCATTCGCCGCAGTACATGGTGGACGGCTGGATATTCGGGTCCTCCTCCGGGCTGCAACACGCGCCGGATCAGCTGGAGGTCCTGTCGGACGGACCGATCGTGGAGATCGACCGCCCCTGGGAGCAGGGTCCCGATCATCAGCCGATCAACTCTTTCCGGTATGATAAAGAGGCGGGACAGTTCCGGGCCACTTATTACGCCGGGCCGCTGACGGAGGACAAGCGGTTGTGGGACATCGGCGTGCGGTCGACGATCACCGCATATTCGACGCGGTATCTGTGTCTCACCGTCTCGAATGACGGAGTGAAATGGGAAAAGCCGGACCTGGGTCTCGTGGAGTACAACGGATCGAAGAACAACAACATCCTGAGAGACAAGTCACGCGAAGACTTCCTGATGTCGGGCGAGTTCGACAGCTTTCCCGCGCCGGTGAAGGAGCGCCCGCTTCCGAAGCGGTATCGGTACCGATTCTACGATCGCAAAAAGGACGGTCCGGTGGATATGGACAACTTCGTGTTCCGCGTGTTCCTCCAGCAAAGCATGGAGCCTGCAAACCAGTTCGGAAGCGGGTTCCGACCGAAGCACCGGGAGTTCTGGGGGTTCGAGCGTCGGGGAGACACCTTCCTGGCGCTGACGCGCAGGCCGGTCCTGACAGGTGCGCGCGGTATGCATCTGACTCATACGAACGAGCGGGCGTCCACCTTTCCGTTCGAGGGAGACCCGATGGCGCTTGCCTACCCTGGCGGCAGGTCTACCGCCACGTTCTACCATCGGCACAGTAAGACGTTTTTCTATTATTACAGGCCGGACTACCCCGCCTATCCTCCTCACGGGTTGCCCTATTACCTGTGGCACCGTGTGGCAGCCATCCGCACGCGCGCTGTGACGTGGACGCGGGACGGGATCCACTGGGAACGGCGTCACCAAACGGTGCCCGATGAGCACGACCCGCCCGGGACGACGCTCTACGGGTTCGGATTCCTCAGGCCGGCGGGCAGTGACCTGAGCGACACGGACGGCCAGCTCTATCTGGGCACGCTGCTGAACTGGGATTTTACGACGCAGCAGGCCCGGCAGCACCTGATGTGGAGCCGGAACTTGATCAACTGGAGTAAATTCGGGGCGAATCGGAAGCCGCTTCTGGAAAATGGTCCGATAGGGAGCTGGAATACCGCCAGCGGCGGGCTGGGCAGTTACCATCCGATCACGAACGCCGACGGGGAGGAGGATTGGCTGTTTACGTTCGGTGCAGGGAATAAGCGGTACATGCTGGGCAGCGGCAAGCGTGAGGACGCAGCCGGCACTCTGGAGGAGTTCAAGGCGAGGTTGCCCTACTTCGAGCTTGCGCCGTTCTTCACGAGCTGGGAGGACTTCCAGAACGAGATCAACAACTGTCGAGTGCTTACCGGCCTGGCAAAGTGCAAGGCGGGCAGGCTGGCGCACGTGGAGCCGAGCCGATCAAAAGGTGAGTTCACGACGCTGCCGCTCGTCGTGGAAGGGAACCGCCTCTTGCTGAACGGCCAGACCGATCCTGGCGGCAGCATCCGAGTGGAAGTGCAGGACGCGGAGGGGAACGTGTTTCCGGAGCTGGGCCTGGAGGACTGCATTCCGGTTTCTGGAGACGGCACGGCCCACGAAGTGAGGTGGAAGCGTGCGCGGCTGGAGGAGGTGAACGGGCGGGTCGTGAGGCTGAGGGTGGTGTTGGAGGGGGCCAGGTTATACACCTTCAGGATCGCCAGCTAAAACTAGCGCGGTCAGCATTGTGAGGTCCGTGGATCGTGGATCGCCATCCAATTGCGGATTGCGGATTTGGGATTGCGGAATGAAACAACTCGCGGGAAAGGCTTCGTCATTGAGCATCCACGAACAATATCAGGTCGATGGCTTCGTTAGACAGAGATATACCAGTATCGGCGGGATCGCCAGATACGGACTTCAGCCAGATTTCGGAGCGCGGCGTGACGTTTCGCGCCGTCACTCTGGGCCTATCGATCGTGGTCCTGATCAATCTGTGGGTGACTTACTCCGTGACGATGGCGGGCTCGAGTCGGCTCAACCTGAATTATTTTCAGCTCACACTTCTGTTCTGTTTCATTCTCCTCGTCGCTGTCGTGAACCCGATCTTCAAGTTGATTCAGAGGGGCTTCGCCTTTTCCCCGTCAGAGCTCCTGGCTATCGTGGCCATCGGTATCGTGGGGTCGGTCACGCCAGCCTCTGGAATCACCGGGTTTTTTCTGGGCATCGTCGGTTCTCCTTTCTACTACGCCGCGCCCGAGAATCAGTGGTCAGATTTCTATTACCCGCACCTCAGTTCCTGGATGGTTCCCACCGATCGCGAGGCGTTGCGGGCGTTTTACGAGGGCCTTCCTCGGGGGGCGGAGGCCCCCTGGGGCGTCTGGGTTGTACCCCTGGCCTGGTGGGGAAGCGTCATCCTGGCGATCCTGGTAGCGTGTGCCTGCCTGATGGTGATCCTGCGAAAGCAGTGGGTCGAACACGAAAAGCTGGTCTTTCCGATGGTGGAAGTCCCCATCGAACTGGCTCGGAATGCCGATTCGGAGCGCCTTTTTCCGGATGTGATGCGGCAGAAGCTCTTCTGGGGGGCGGCACTTGCTGCGCTTGCCCTGTTCGTCTGGGAGTCCCTCTCCTGGATATTTCCGGGCGTCCCGGACGTCGGGGTGCTCCCTTCCGGTGGGGTCTTTCGGTTCACCCGCTACTCCCCGGCCGTCAACGTCCGGCCCTTACAGTTCTACACGCTCGGCTTCGCCTATTTTGCCAACCTGGAGGTGCTCTTCAGTGTCTGGTTCTTCTTCCTCGTGCACGTGGTAGAGGGCCACATCTTCAACCGGCTTGGACTCCAGGTGGAAAAGGCTACCGACTCCTTCACGGCCGATCAGGAGATTCAGGCGTGGCAGTGCTTTGGTGCGCTGGCCTGTATGGTTATCTGGCGGCTTTGGGTGTCCCGCAGTCACTTGAGAGAGGTCTTTTTGAAGGCCCTGGACAGGCGATATCCGGCCGACGACCGGCAGGAGATCCTTTCCTACCGCACTGCGGTGGCGGGCCTGTTACTGAGCCTGGCCTACATCCTGTTCCTCCTGAACCAATCGGGCATGGATTTCGTCACTGCGTTAATCTTTATTGTGGGGACGGGGATCATTTACGTCGGGATGGCCAGGGTCGTCTCCGAGGCCGGCCTGGCGACGACGCAGGCACCGATCACGGCGCAGGCCTTTGTCATGGACATGCGGGGGACAGAGGTGATGTCGGGAGCCACCCTGACCTCGATCCTGCTTTCCTACTCGCTGATCGACTATATCCGGGGCCTCTTCACACCTGGACTCGCACAATCCGTCAAGCTCGGCGACCTGATTCGGCGCAACCGGAGGATTCTGGTCTTCTGGGTGTGCCTCGGTGCACTTGCGGGACTCGCCTCCTCGGTCTGGTTCACGCTCTACCTGGGTCACATTCACGGAGCGCACAACTTCGCGCGTTTCGCCAGAGGCAACCCCAAAGGCGTCTTCTCCTCGACGCTCGCACAGATGAAGTCCCCGCAACCGCCGCAATTGAATCGGATGTTCTTCTTTGGGATCGGCGCAGCCCTGATGGGCCTGCTGACGTACCTTCGATACCGATTCGCCTGGTGGTCTATCCATCCGCTTGGCCTGGCGATTTCGGCCTCGGACAACTCCAAGTCGATCGCGATACCTGTATTCATGGTCTGGGCGCTCAAGTTGATCCTGATTCGAATGGGAGGAGTATCCCTCTATCAAAGAGCGAAACCGTTCTTCTTGGGGCTGCTGGTCGGCTACACGCTGGGTGTCGTCTGGTGTTTCTGCGTCGACCTGATCTGGTTTCCAGGGCACGGACACGGAGTGCACGCCTGGTGATAAAGCCGTCATCGTCGTTCGTCGATCGTCGTTCGCAACCAAAAGCAAATTACCGCAGAACAAGAACCAGTATCGAAAGAGATTGCTTGCGATATCCTAGCGCACGGAGTTCATTATTGCATATTTGTATTTGGGAGTTCGACCGGAGTCGCGATGAGCAGTTGGGTACAGCGTCGATCGATGCCGACGCCGCGCCACGATCTGCAGGCGGTCGCCGTCGGTTCGAAGATCTACGCGATCTCTGGAGCCGATGACGAAACCCTGAGCGTCGTCGAAGTATACGATGCGGAATCGGACAGTTGGACACCGGGTCCCTCGATCCCCACGCGTCGCGGGTGGTTCGGAGCGGCCCTTCTCGGCGGATCCATCTACGCGATCGCCGGCAAGCGGGTCCGCCCGGAGTCCGAAAGGCGTGAAACAGGCGACGACCGAGAGTTCGTGATCCGAAACACCGTGGATCGGCTCGACGTCGAGAAGGGAACGTGGTCTTCTGAGACTCCGCTGAGCCGACCGCGGGCTGGACTCGTCGCCACGGTCTGCAAGGGAAAGATCTACGCGATCGGCGGCAACTCGATGGACAACGAGAGGTCCAACGACGGAACGCATCTGGACAGCGTCGAGGTGTTCGATCCAGCAACCGGAGGCTGGGAGCTCGGTCCCTCCCTGCCGCTGGGTCTACAGGGTCCTGCGGTGGCAACGATAGACGACCGGATCTACGTTACCGCCGGCTTCGGCGGTCCGAACAGGGAGCCGTGCGACAAAACATTCGTCCTGGAACCGCCTTCCGAGGAATGGGAGTCGCTCGCTCCGATCCCCACGGGGCGGGGCAGCCCAGGGGTGCTGGCCGCGGGCAGGAAGATCTATGTGTTCGGAGGGCGAAGACCGACGCACTACTACAATGAGGTGGAGGTCTACGACGTCGATGAAGACTCCTGGTCGTCCGAAACGCCGATGCCCGTGGCAAAGGGCTGGATGGCATCTGCGCTTGTCGACAATCGGATTTTTGTAATGGGAGGAGCCCACCGGCGGACGGACGGCTCCGGCTTTCGGTGGATCGAAGACCTGCACGAGCTCGTCCCAGATTAGTTCAGGGAATTGTCGCTTGACAGGAGGGGGAGTCGCGGCTAATCTCGTACGCCGACCAGCCGGAACCTCCTATGCCGACCCCCCTTCGATTCGTTCAACTTACCGACCTCCACCTGTCCGATCTGGACGGGACCGCCGCCGCAACTGTTTGGGCACAAATCCAAATCACCCGAAGGAGGCTTAAGTCATGAGCGTGGAAGCAGAAAAAAGAGTGGGAGGTTATCCGGATCCGCCACAGACCCGCGAGCGCCTCGAGATGGAGACCTACGAGTATCACATGCCCTTCAACTATCCGAACATTACCGTGAACCTTCGCCACCTTCGAGGCAAGGAGTTTCACGGTATCGAGTTGAATCCGATCAACTCGATCGGGGAGGACGGAGAACACCATCCCCCCGACAACATCACGATCGAGGAGGAGGATCCGATCGTGAAGGTGGTTGTGATCGGCTCTGCGTGTACACCGCCGGGATGGGTGCAGTGTGAGGCCTTCCCGACTGAGGAGTTTTACAAACCGGTCGACGTGCCGGGCGGTGCAGCTGTGCGATACCGTGTCAATAACCTTTGGGGCACGCACCTTCGCTGCGATACCTGGCTGGTAGAGGCCAATGGGGAATTTAAAGAGCATAGGGGACGGACCTACGAAGATGTTCCCGATGCTCGGTACGCCCTCTGGCAGGGAGTGCCCGTGGAGAAGGTGGATCCGAAATCGAAGAACTGGCGCATCAAGTCCCACTATCGTGAGAACCCCCTCGTGGGAATGAGCTGTGCAATTTTCGAGATCCCCAAATCGAGCAAAGTGATCATCACGGGTGGGTCCGAGATCTGCGCGTGGAGCGACGACAACTACCCCGATGACCTCCACTATTCGTTTCGCACGATACGGACGACGCTCGCTGTAGGGAAATAGGGACATCAAACTCAGAAGGGAGCGCACGTTTGGCGACGGTTACCGCCTGTTCGACGCTTGGATTCTCGCTTTCACCGCTGGATGTCGCGCTGGAGCATATCTCTGCCTACGGTTTTTCTAAGGTAGAGCTTTCGGACCAGGTGACGCACAGCAAGCACTACGGGGTTGACTCGGTAGATCCTCTGGAGGTTAAGCGTCAAATGGACCGATGCGCCCTGGAACCGGTCGCCGTCAACGCGTGTCTGACGGCAATTTTCGACACGGGCCAATGGGAACGCCCGAATCTGCCTGTCGAGCAACAGTCCGGGGCAGAGACGGAGGAGATTCGGGAGGCGAAGAAGAGACTGATCTACCTCAAGGTCCACGACCCAGAGGAGGGCGCTGCCTATATCGAGCGCGTGCGGCTGATGATCGACAAGGCTAAGGTTACCGGGATCCCCAAGATCTGCGTGCAGGGGGGCAGGAGGAAACAGATTGAAGATGTGGAATATGAGCTGAAAGCCTCCGCCGAGGTGATTGATGGCTTAGCGGCCTACGCGGCAGAATGCGGCGTCAGACTCCTGATGGAGCTGCCCCACGTATGGGGGCTGTGCTACGACGTGGAGAAGTCGAAGACCATGCTCTCCTCCCTGAGGTCAGACAACGTCGGCGCGCTTATCGATTCGACACACTGGCATACCAGCGGCTACGAGATCGAAGATTATGTGCGCTTTCTGGGCGAGCGACTCTGGCACATCCACCTGCGAGATGCCGCGGGAAAAGATTCGCCATCCGGAGACTATGAGCTGGAGAAAACGCCGGGAAAAGGGGAGGTGGATTTCGCCAAGCTTGGGGAGACGCTGGACAAGTACGGATACCGAGGCGAGGTCACGCTGGAGACAGAGTACAAGAACTACAGCAATCCAGAAGAGGTGGACGAAGAGAACCGATTTGCGATGGACTATCTCAGAAGTGTTGGGTGGAAAGTGAGTCTAAAGGAGTGATGGACCGGGTGCCGGGAAGGCAAAACACGGGTTCGCCAGCAGGAGCTGGCTCCTACCGAATACAATACGTCCATGCATCAGGTAGGAGCCGCCTCCCGGCGGCGAATATCAACTTTCGGAAATAGGGGAGCCATCGATGAGGCTACAGGTTCCAGGGTCAGAGTTCATCGTTGACATCGGTACGCGTAAGCAGCTGTTCGTGGATGACTACATCATAGAGACAACCCGCTGGATTGTTCCACGACTTGCCGAGACAGCCCGATGGGTGCAGCCGCCTGCCCGAGCCCGGACCGATCTGGACGGATGGAGCGAGGCGACCGACAAGATCGTGGGAGATGTCCCTGGTCACCTGCTGAGGGCGACGGCGTTCGTGACCCGGAACATGAATCAGCCTGAGCGGTACGAGGGTAATCCGATCATGCAGAGGGCACATCCATGGGAGGGTAGGAGTGCTCCACACCCGACGGACATTATGTACGATGAGGAAGACGGGATCTGGAAGATGTGGTACCTCGGCGTGACCGTCGACGAGTTCCCTGAACGGAAGATCGTGTACAACACGATGTATGCCACGTCTGAAGACGGCATCACGTGGGAAAGACCGACGCTGGGGGTCGCGAAAGACAGAGATGGGAACGACACGAATATCGTGAACGAATGCAAGAGTCAGTACGTTGTGAAGGACAAAGACGCAGACCCTTCCAGGCGTTACAAGATGGGTCACGGTCCGTTGCTCCACTGGGACCCCCCGATCGATGCCTCGGTCTACCATTCCCCCGACGGAATCCACTGGACGCCCGACCCGGGTCCGACCCAGAGCGACCGAGGGGACGAGACCCTGTCCATCATGTATGACCCCGTGAGCAAGAAATATCTCGGGTTCTGCCGAAACGTCTATCCTGAACCGTGGCTGACCCACCGGACGGAGCGATCGACCCAGAGGCTGCAGAGCAATGATCTGATCCACTGGTCGATATCGGCCCCCATCATCGACAAGGACCCGCTGGATCCTTTCGACACCGACTTTTACGGTTTGCAGGGGATGTACTATGAGAGTATGTATCTGGGATTTGTGAACATTCACCGAACGGGCCCTGATCACATGGAGGTGTGGCTGTCCCACAGCAGAGACAGTTTCCACTGGGAGCGGATACGGACCGGACCTTTTCTGCCTCGAGGATCAGACGGGAGTTGGGAATGGGGCATGGCCCAGATGTTTCAGGCCCCGATGAGGGTCGGTGATGAGCTCTGGTTCTACTATACGGGCGTAGCGGGACTGCACGATGGTGGGGATGGTGATGCTGCGGGTCTGGGGCTGGCGAAGCTTCGCCTGGACGGGTTCGTGTCGATCGACGCGATCGACAACGCGCACCGACGCGCGGGAAGGAACTACCCGCCGACGCTGTTGACCAAACCGCTACAATCGCCGGGAAACCGGCTCGTCGTGAACGCGGTCGCTTCCGGGGGATATCTCGACGCCGAGTTGTTGACAACAGATGGAAACGTGATCGACGGGCATTCCAGGGAAGACTGCGATACGTTCAACGGGGACAGTCTGGCGCATACGTTCACCTGGAAAGGAAACGCGGATATAGGTGGCTGCATTCCCATCAGAGTTCGGTTTTACATGGATAACGCGAGACTCTTCGCCCTGCAAATTCCGCAAGAGTAGAGACCGGGTACTGGGAAGTCAAATACGGGTACCGGGTACCGCAAACCCGCTAATCGTGGATCGAGATAAGGAGGCTTATCAATGAGGTTACAGGTTCCAGGATCAGAACTGATCGTTGATGTCGGTACACGCAAGCAGCTTTTTGTGGACGACCACATTATCGAGACGACGCGCTGGATTTCTCCTCGTCTCGCGGAGACGGCCCGATGGGTACAGCCGCGGATACCGGCGTCAGCCGAGGAGCGAACGAACCTGGACGGATGGAGCGAGGCAACCGACAAGATCGAAGCGGACGTACCAGGGCATCTGCTCAGGGCGACCGCCTTCGTGACGCGGACGGTGAATCAGCCCGTGCGGTACGAAGGCAATCCGATCATGCAGCGGTCGCACGACTGGGAGGGCAGGTCTGCGCCGTGGCCGGCAAGGATCCTCTACGACGAAGAAGACGGGATCTGGAAGATGTGGTACAACGGCCTGACGGTAGAAGGTGTGCCCGTGCGAAGCTATAACTATAGGATCCTGTATGCCACCTCGGAGGACGGCATCAAGTGGGAAACGCCGCCGCTGGGCGTGGTGAAACACACCGATGGCAGCGACACGAACATCGTTTACGAGACCAAGTGTCAATACGTCGTGAAGGATCCTGAGGCCGATCCGTCCAGACGCTACAAGATGGGTCACGGAGGAGGACAGCCGGCGGTCTTCCATTCCCCCGACGGGATCCACTGGACGCCGGACCCGGGGCCGATCAGTGCCGGGCGAGGAGACGAGACGCTTAGTATCATGTATGATCCCGTGAGCAAGAAGTACCTTGGATTTTGTCGAAATCCCTATCCAAGTCCGATGCTGGTGCACAGGACGGAGCGATCGATCCAGAGGATGCAGAGCAACGACCTGATCCACTGGTCGATGTCTGCGCCCGTGATCGACAAGGACGCGCTGGATCCGTTCGATACGGACTTCTACGGCATGGAGGCGTTCTACTACGAGAGCATCTACCTCGGCTTCGTGAGGACACATCACACGGCGCACGACACGATGGATATGTACCTTTCGCACAGCAGGGACAGTTTCCACTGGGAACGGCTGAGAACCGGGCCTTTTCTGCCCCTCGGTCCGGATGGAAGCTGGGAGTGGGGCATGTGCGCAATGTTACAGGCCCCGATGCGGGTCGGGGATGAGCACTGGGTTTACTATACCGGGACGGACAACCGCCACGACGCGGGTGGTAACACAAAGCTCGGGCTGGCCAAGCTGCGGCTGGACGGATTCGTCTCCATCGACGCGATCGACAATTCGCACAGAAGCACCAAGAATAATTACCCGCCTACACTGTTGACGAAACCGCTTCAATCGCCGGGCAATCGACTTGTCGTCAACGCCGTTGCGTCCGGAGGTTATATTGACGCCGAACTTCTAACCTCGGATGGATACGTTGTTGATGGCTTTTCCAGAGAGGACTGTGATACCTTCAAGGGGGACAGCCTGGCGCATACGTTCACGTGGAGGGGAAACTCGGATATCGGAGCGCATCTCCCGGTCAGAGTTCGTTTTACCATGGACAACGCGAAGCTTTATGCGTTGCAGATTCCTAAACAGTAAGGAAAACCGTATGCAATCACCGTGAGTCATTTCGTCGCCAACGGGAGTTGGCTCCTACCAGATACATCGCACTCATTGATCCGGTAGGAGCCGCCTCCCGGCGGCGATTGTTACTCTGGTGATAAGAAAATTAGAGTCGTATGGATCTTACTGAAGAACAGCAGGCCATTCTGGACGGCGCCAAGGGCGACTACCTGGCCAAGTGCATGCGCTGGCTGGTCGCGTGGGGCGAGGCGATGGGTGCGCAGCGGCTGGTGCGCGTGGAGAACACGCACGCGCTGCTGCCGGTTCCCAACCTGATGGCCAGAGGGGCTTCCCGGGAAACACTCGACCGGTATATGGAAGATCTGAAGGAGGCCTGCGCGCACCAGACGCACCCGGGATGCACCTGCACAGTCCACGCCGCTTTCGTCACACTGGAGGGCCATCAGGATGTGCCTGAAAACGATCCGGAGCAGGTGCGGATGCAGAAGGAACTGGCAGACATGGCGGCTGAGGCCGGATTCATCCCGACGTTCACGTGCGCGCCGTATCTCGTCGGAAACGTTCCGCTGAAGGGGGAGGTCTGCGCCTGGACCGAGTCTTCAGCGGTGGTCTACGCCAACTCGATCCTGGGGGCGAGAACCGTGCGGCACGGGACGGAGAGCGCGATCGCGGCGTCGCTTCTAGGACTGGTACCCGAGTTCGGTGTCCTACTGGACGAGAACCGGAAGGGGACGCTGCGGATCGACGTGACCGCAGACCTGGACAGCCCGACGGACTGGGGGGCGCTCGGTTACTATTCGGGAAAGTTGGCTGGTTTGGGTATTCCGGTGTTCAACGGCGTGGAACGCCCGTCACAGGATGAGGCGAAGCAGCTGTGCGCCGCGCTCGCGACGTCAGGGGGCGTGACGATGTGTCACATCGCGGGCGTGACGCCCGAGGCTCCCACACTGGAGGCCGCGTTTCAGGGCGATGTGCCCGAGCCCGAGACGGTGTTTGACGATGCCGCCTTGAGGGAGACCTATGAATCGCTTCGGACCCACACCGGAGACGAAATCGACGCCGTGATCCTTGGCTGTCCTCACGCGTCTATCCAGGAAATTTCTGAGATTGCTGGCCTACTGAGGGGGAAAAAGATCGCCCAGGGGGTGAGGCTCTGGGTGGATACGGCCCGGGGAACCAAGGGGAACGCGGACGCGATGGGATACACGGAGGCGATCGAGGCTGCGGGCGGCCGGATCCTGTGCGACACTTGCCCAACGAACATGCGGATCCCGGCCAAGCGCATCGTAACCCACGGGTTCAAACAGGCGCATTATGCCCGGGGGATGCTGGGGGCAGAAATGATTATCGCGGAGACCGAACCGTGCATTCGGGCGGCCGTTGCCGGGAAGTGGATGGGAGATGGCTGAGACGATCGAAATCAAGGGCAGAGGGGTGGTGATGGGAAGGGCCGAGGGGACGGCGCTGGTGGCGGACGCCACGCTCTCTTTCTGGGGCGAGGTGGATGCGATTACCGGGAAAGTGATCGGCTCCGGACATCCGCTGGAGGGTGAATCACTGAGGGATCGGGTGCTCGTGATCCGCTCGACCAAGGGATCTTCCGGGACGCCGATGACGCTGAACCTGGCCCGGCTGGAAGGAAATGCCCCGGTGGCGTTCGTGAACGTGGAGGTCGACAGCCTGGCCGCCCTCGGGTGCATCGTGAACGGCATCCCGATGATGACGGACCTGGAGCGTGACCCGTTTTCGACCATCGCGACGGGGGATCGGGTGGTGGTGGATGCGGACCGGGGCGTCGTCCGTGTCACTCCGAGAAAAGGCACGTCAAGGAGGGTCCAAGTCGAGCGATGATCGAATTACTGCTTGACAGTGAAACCTGATTCCTTAGTAATGGAATCGGTCGTCTCTCCGTGTCATCTGCGAGATTTTATCGAACATGGCTTCCGGACAGCCCAACATCCTCTTTGTACTGAGCGACCAGCATAATGCGCGCTGTATGTCCTGCGCGGGCGAGCCTCTGCTCCAGACGCCCCACATGGACCGGCTCGCGCGGGAGGGCATTCGATTCGCCAGGGCCTACGCCAACAGCGCGCACTGCGGCCCATCGCGCATCTCTTACCTGACCGGGATCTACGAACACTGGCATCGGCGTCACGGCAACATCGATGAGCCGCCAGACCACCTGAATCCGATCACGGCGACCCTGAGGCAGGCCGGATACGAGACGGCGCTCATCGGAAAGGGACATATCGGGGTGCACTGGCCCCGACGAGAGTTCGACACTACCTGTTTCAGCACGAACACCGATGCGCTGCCGGACGACCCGCTCACGTGCGACTACTTCCGAAGCCTGGTTGACGCAGGGGTGGCGGACGATTACGACAATACGAGCAAATGGAAGCAGCACCCCGACTGCGCGGTCACGTCGCCCTTGCCACTGGAACACTCGATGGAGGTCTGGTGCGGAGACGAGGCAGTGAAATACCTCCGCGAGCGAGACAAAGGCAAGCCGTTCTTCGCCTACGTCTGTTTCGAACGGCCTCACGATCCGCTCACCGTGCCCGAGCCGTATGACCGCCTCTACGATCCGGATGAGGTAACGGTCCCTGCGAATGCCGAAGACCCGTTTGAGGGCAAGTCAGAGCGGCAACAGCAGTCGATGCGTGGCGAACTCTGGTACCCCTACCGGCCGAGGGACGACGCGCACCTGAGACAGTGTATCGCTTACTACTACGCGCTCGTCACCCTGATCGATGAGCAGATCGGAAGGATGCTTGCGGAGCTGGAGGCCCAGGGCATCCTGGAAGATACGATCGTCATCTACGCCTCCGACCACGGAGACTTCGCGGGTGAGCACGGACTGATCTGGAAGAACCTCGGGTTTTACGAATGCGTTCACAAGGTTCCCCTGATTATTCGCTACCCGAGTGGGCTGCCTTCGGGAGAGGAGTTCGGCAAGTTCGTGGAGTCTGTGGATCTCTATCCGACGCTAACTGAACTGCTCGGCCTTGAGACGCCGAACACGGTTCAGGGACGGAGCCTCGTCCCAGCGATTCTGGGCAAGGAGGAGTGGAACAAACGGGCGGTCCTATGCGAACACGTGAAGGACTATCACCACATGTCGATGCGGACAGAAGACTTCCGCATCACCTTCGATTTGACAGGGGACGAGAGCGAGATCTACGACCACCGGACGGATCCGGGAGAGATTTACAACAGGTGGCACGACCCCGACTACCGGGAGATTCGGGAGGCCCTGCTGATGGACCTCTTGCGCTACCGGTCTTGTCCGCCGCTGCTGCACGGAGCGCTGCCCGAAGGGGTGAGGTTCGCCTCCGTGCCGGGTTATCACCACGAGGCCTTCTCCCGGGAAATCAGGGACATCGAAAAGGGCGTTCCGTGGTCGGAGATCGTTAAAAGGCGAGAGACGAAAGAAAGCTAGAGCGATGGAGGTAGAGAATGCTATTAAAGCGGTCTGAAATAGAGCGATCTGTCGAGACCGCGATACAGGTCTTCCAACACTTCGGGTTTCATCTGCCGCCGTTCGCGTTCTGGAACGTGGAGGACTGGCAGAAGAAGGGTCCCGAAGCCGACGAGATTCGCGACTGCATGTTGGGCTGGGACGTGACCGATTTCGGAAGCGGGCGGTTCAAGGAAATCGGTCGGACGCTGCTGACGCTCCGGAACGGGTCGGCCAAGAACGCGAACTATCCGAAGACCTATGCGGAAAAACTCATTCTGGACCCTGAAAACCAGCGCGCCCCGGCACATTTCCACCTTTCGAAGCGGGAGGATATCATCAACCGGAGCGGCGGCAATATCCTCGTGGAGGTCTGCAAGGCGACGGACGACGGGAAGCGATCGGACGAACCCTTTACGTTGCAGGTAGACGGTCAGACGGTTGCGTTGAATCCGGGAGACCGGGTCTGCCTGGAGCCCGGCCGAAGCGTCTGCCTTCCTGCGCGGACCATTCACCAGTTCTGGGGCGAAGAGGGCACCGGCCTCGAAGTCGATGGCGTGCAATACACCGTGAGCGGGGAAGTCAGCAGCGTCTGCGATGACCTGGCAGACAATTTTTTTCTTGAACCGATGACCCGGTTTCCCGAGCTGGACGAGGACGTCGCAAGAACCCGCTATCTGTGCGGCGAATATCCGGCGGCGCCCGGTTGACGCGGGACTCGAACACGATTTCGTTCAAAGATCCGTTCAAGGGCGGCGCGCGTGCCGCCCTTCTGTTTGACCCTCACCGCCGGCGATTCGACGGGAAAAAAGATGGGTTGTGACCCGCCCTTCCAATTCCGGTATCTGCTCGCGTCCTCGCTGTACGGCACGACCCCTCTCGCGCGGGTCCTTCCCGAGGTTCCAAAGGTCGGGGCGAAACATCTGGACATTTGGCCTCGCGTACACGGGAACCAGCGGGAGCAGGCCGAAGCCATGGGCCACGATGCATTTTTGGAGATGCTGGAAACGCACGGCGTCAAGCTGGGCGTCTCTACCCGGTTTGACCTGGGCCCTTTCGGTCTTGACGACGAGATCCGTTTCTTGAGGGCATTCGATGCCGAGCTTGTCGTCTGCGGAAGCGGGGGACCGGCCGACCTGGAGGGCGAAGACTTAAGGCGCGCCGTAAAGCAGTTTGTGGCGCGCCAGCAGCCTCAGTTGGACCTGGCAGAGGCGCTCGGCGTCCGGATCGGGATCGAGAACCACGCCAGCTGGATCGTCGACTCGCTCGACTCGATGCGGTGGCTGGCCGAGTTCGCCGGGTCGAGACCCCTGGGCATTGCCCTCGCACCCTATCATCTGCCGGACGATCCTGAGCGGGTCGCTCAGCTCATCCGCGACCTCGACGACAAGCTGTTTCTCTTCTATGCCTGGCAGCACGGGAAAGGGAGTCACGGGGCGCTGAAGCCGGAGGAGATCTTGCTGCAGATGCCGGGCCGTGGGCCGCTCGATTTCGCTCCGATTGTTTCGGCCTTGAAGGAGATCGAATATGCGGGCTGGACCGAGGTGTTCATGCATCCTGCGCCGCGTGGGATTCCGATTCGGGAACCCATAGCAGAGGTGGCGGTGGAGGTCAACCGGGCTCGTGAATATCTCGAGGCGTGTCTGAGTTGAATCGGTGGAATCGTCACCCAAAGTGTGCCATCAATTCGGATTCTGATTGACTTTTGGCCCGCCTCGAAGCATCAATACTATCTTACGAGAACCATTCGAGAAAGACTCGGTCGTTGTTCCAACCCGAAGACAGAGGAGCGACAGCATGAACTGGGTGAACGAAAGAGAAGATGGGAGTCCCAACTACACGCTGGTCTCAGAGAACCTGGCCCGCTATTCCTCGGAAGCTGACGCGGACAAGATGGGTGACTTGCAGGAGGTGGAAGTGTTCGAGACGGAACATCACGTCTACACGTTTCCGTTTCATTACAGGAATGTGAAGGTGGAAAACTGGCTGGAATACAACCACAAAGGGATGGAAATCGAGGGAGAGGTCGGGTCTATCACGATTGAGGAAGAAAAACCGATCGTTTCGGTTATGATCGTCGGATCGGGCTGCTCTGGAAGCAACTACAACACGGTGGACTGGTGGGGGCCGGGCGAAAGCCTCAAAACGGTGAGACGGACCCACGCCGGGCAGTTGATCAAGCGCCAGCGGGTGGGCAACCTGCAAGGGCAGCACAATGCCTTTGTCCAGAGTGCGCTGACTCAGGCGATCCCGGATTTCGAGACGGTTGAAGAGGCGCGAAACCACATCCAACGAATTCAGAACATCTTCTACAACATGACGGCTGGGTGCAACGTGCCAGGCAGTTTCATAAGCGGGCTCTACGAAAACACGACCACCTTCAGAATCGGCGACACGACACGTCCGGAGCACACCGCTTACAAGGTGGTCATTCGCGGCGGAGGCCTGGACTACGAAGATCCGGGAACCCATATTACACGATATCCGGCCGATTATGCGTTCAGGATGATCGACCTTTCAGTGAAGAAATAGCGCAGCGGAAGCCAGCTGTTCAGAAAGACGCCGGTAACGACCCTGTCCGCCGGCGTCTTTCTGCTGATGAAAGAGCTACGTATCACGGCGTTCTCATCACCGAATGGAAAGGGAGGCATGGCGAAGCCGCCCCGGTTTTTCTACAACAACGACGGAAGCTTCATGCTCTACCTTTCGCGGCCCACGAACACTCAGGCCAGGGAGGGAGGTGCCGGAGACACCGGGATTGGAAATCGATCTCAACGAGGATGCAGCAGGGCGCTATTTGAGAACGGACGAGGCGTTGTTCGGAAACTGAGCGAGAAGGAGTGAGCTTATGCAGGGCCGCATCGCCAGTCGCGTTACTGACATTGTCGGCCGCTGATTCTGGGTGTGCTGGCCGCGACCGGGATCGCGCTTCTCGGGTTGTTCGTATCCAGTCTTTGAAGGCGAGGTCGTCATATGAGCGGAAACTCAAACAAACCGAACATTCTCCTTATCCTCACCGACGAACACGCGCCCAAGGTAGCCGGGTTTTCGGGAGATGAGCACGTCCGCACGCAGCATCTGGACGACCTGGCCGGCCGGTCGGTCCAGTTCGACAACGCCTTCTGCGCGTCGCCGGTCTGCACCCCCTCGAGGATGTGCCTGCTCACGGGCAAAGATGATTTCCGATGCGCGGCGTGGAGCAACCATTGGATCATTTTTCCCGAGCACGTAACCTGGCCGGCCCACTTCGCGGCGCACGGGTATCGCACCGGCCTGGTCGGCAAGATGCACTTCGGCGGTCGAGACCAGATGCAGGGATTCCAGGTCCGGCCCTACGGCGATCTTCGGCACGGCTTGAGCCATCAGCCCGAGCCGATCGACCTGTTTCCCTCGTATCATTCGGCCACAAGCGGGGGGATCACCGAGATCCCCGAGAGTCTTCTGCAGGACGTGGTCGTCACGAGGGAGACAATCGCCCTCTTGCTCGAGCACCAGAGCCGCGAGCCGGAGACGCCCTGGTTCGTGTGTGCCTCCTATTCCCGGCCTCACAGTCCCTTTACGGCCCCGGGTCGCTACATCCGGTATTACCGAGACCGACTGCCGCCGATCGATCCGCCCTCCGGCTTTGCGGAGAAGCTGGAGCCTTTCGCGCGACGTCTCTGGCGTGAGTTTACGCCTGAGGAAACCCGGCGCGGACGGGAAGGCTACTACGCCTGCGTGGATTTCGCGGATGACTGCATCGGCGAACTCCTGAAGGGTGTGGGCGATGCCGGCCTGCTGGAGAATACGGTCGTCATCTACACGAGTGATCACGGAGAGATGGCCGGCCTGCACGGTCTCTGGGGTAAGGGCAACTACTACGATCCTTCGATCGGGGTCCCGCTTCTGATCCGCGGCCCCGGAATACGGGAAGGACATCACCCGGTTCCGCACCCGATTTCGCTCATCGACCTGTATCCGACGACCTGCGGTCTGGCCGGTCTTCCGATTCCGGAAGGGCTGGACGGAAAGGACTTCAGCGGCCTGCTGGCGGACCCTGAGGATGCGGAAGCGCCCCGGGAGTACGTGACCGCGGGCTATTGTCACTATGGCGTGAGGATCAACTACAAACAGACGGCGAAGCAGGAAGCGGCGGCTGCCATGCGTGTCGTGAGGAGCCGGGACTGGAAGTACGTGGATATCGAGAAGGGAGACCGGCTGCTGTTCGATATGGTGAACGACCCGGACGAGGAGACGAACCTGGCCGAAAGCCCCCATCAAGCCACCCGATGTCGGAAGATGCGCGAGGCCCTTTTCGAGGGATTCAGCTGGGAGCGGGTCCACCAGCAGATGGCCGCGGACAGGGCCCGGTCGTCGGAATTCCAATCCGGACAGAAGCCGACGACGCCGAACCAGTACATGCTTCCCGACGGACGGGTCTTCGATGCCGAGGGCGCCCTTTACGATGCACGCTGGCTCTCCGTCGTGCCCGATGCCACGGGGGGGATTATTCCGCAACAGTTCGGATAGCATCAGTTTCGGGTTTCGAGTCAAGGGGCGAAAGGAGCGACGTGTGATCGAGATCGGGTTGAAGCGACAGCTTTTCCTGGATGACCACCTGATCGGCCGGATGGATAATGTCTACCGGGTGCTTCATCAGCCCGAAAAACACCCGGAGAATCCCATTCTGGTTCCGGAAGATCCGTGGGAAGGCACGGGTGCCTCGCCTCACATGGTGATCTACGACGAGAACGACGGGCTGTACAAGCTGTGGTACACCTGCTTCAAGGTGCACGACTCTCTGCCCGGGTTCGAGGATCTGGAAAAGGTTGACGGGGTTCACGGAAACGATTCGGTCGAGGTGCCCGGGCTGGACATTCGGCAGCGAAAGGGTGGCCCCTTGAACGTCTATTCCCACTGTTACGCCGTATCGACGGACGGCGTCCACTTCGAGAAACCGCCCTTGGGCCTGGCGCCCTTTCCCGGTTCGGATGAGAAGACGAATCTGTGTCCGCGCAAGCCGGCCATGTATGATCCACACGACGCGGATCCGCAGAAGCGGTTCAAAGCGGTGATCGGCACGGGGGACCGATCGCAGCGCGTGGGGGTTGCCTTCTCGCCAGACGGGCTCCACTGGACCGACCACCCGGAAAATCCGGTACTCGACCGGGGTCTGGGCGCGGGAAGGGTGATCTGGGATGCGCGGCTGAACGCCTATGTCGGCTACTTCAGACCGATGCCCTGGCTGGTCTACCCCGAGCGGGGGCCGCGCGGGATTCGGGTCCTGGGCCGATGCACGAGTCCGGACTTCATCCATTGGACGCTGCCCCAGGATGACGTCGTGCTCGTGCCGGATGATCAGGATGATACGGGGATTGAGTTCTACAACATGCCGTTTTTCGAGTACGAGGACTGTTACATCGGGTTCCTGTGGATCTACTACAACTATACGCACACCGGAAATACCGACCCGGAGACCGGAGGCAGGCCTTCGGACGCCGAGGGGCTCGACAAGCTGATGGACGCGCAGCTGGCCTTCAGTCGGGACGGTCACGCCTGGACGCGGGTATGCGACCGACAGCTGTTGATGGCCTGCGGGAAGGCCGGAGACTGGGATGAAATGGAGATCTATCCGACAGGCATGGTCGAACGCGGCGATGAGCTGAAGATCTATTACTCCGGAAAGGTCAGGGGCCACGGACAGCGTCTCTCTCGCGTGAGGGATACGATCGTGGAAGGCCGCGAGGTCACGGGGGCGGTGGGCCTGGCCACGCTTCGCCTGGACGGGTTTGTTTCGGTGAACGCCGGGGACGCCGGGGGAGAACTGTTGACGCGGCCGTTCGATCCGGGGAGAGGAAAGAAAGTATTCGTGAATGCGCGCGCCGCGAGAGGAAGCGTGGCGGTGGAGGTACTGGACGAATACGCGGAGCCGCTCACGGGTTTCTCTCGCGAGGATGCCGTTCCGTTCGCAGGCGATGCGATCGACCACGAGGTGCAGTGGAAGGAGCGTCGGGCGATACAGGGACTGGAAGGAGCGCCGATTCGTCTTCGGTTTGTGATGAAGGACGCTGAGCTCTATTCTTTCAGAGTCGGATCTTGAAGCCTCGAGCGTGCCCGTGGCGCGGGTGATATAGTCTCGTAATCGATGTTGTGTGGTGTGGCACCGGCAGCTTGCTGCCGGTGGATTCTGACTGGCGATATACAAGGAGTGAAAATGCAGGGTCTCACACAGAAAGAGCGCGTGGCGTATGACCGTGACGGGTTCTTCGTTGTCGAGCATCTGCTCCCTCGAGAACAAATCGAAGGTTTGCTGGAGCGGTTCCGCGCGTACACGCACGGAGGCCGGGACCGGGGCGACGTGCGTTTCCAAACAGAGCCCAGGGTGGCCCGCGGCGAGATCGGCGTCGACCATCCGGGGGACGGGATTCGGAAGGTCGACGGGCTCGTGGAAGGGGATGACCGCTTTCGCAGCCTTGGCACCCACCCCGCCATCGTCTCCAAGGTCGAGGGCATCTTGGGACCTGATATCAAGATGTTTCGAAATTCGCTGCTGGCCAAGCCGCCGGGCGTGGGATCGGCCAAAGGGTTTCACCAGGATTCTCCCTACTGGCCGATCGAACCGATGGCCCTGGTTTCTTGCTGGTTCGCCTTTGACGATACCGACGAAGAAAACGGGTGTATGCAGGTCCTTCCTGGAGGGCACAAGCGGGGTCCGCTCCCGCATCATCAGGTGACGGACGATTTCGTCATCGACGATGAAATCCAGGCCGAACTCGGCGAGTTGAGGGTTGTCCCCATTCCTGCGGGTGCGGGCCTCTTCTTTCACTCGTTGCTGCCCCACTATACGTCGCCCAACCGCTCCGACCGGTGGCGCCGCGCCAGCGCCCTGTCCTACATGAGCGCCCAATCTCGCTACACGCGAGAAGGCCCCGGGCCTGAATACTTTCGGGTCAAGGGGCGGTGCTTTCCGGGCTGCGTAAGATAAATCTGTCGCTCGTCGATCGTGTCCCAAAAGAGACGACCGGATCGTGGATCGCCATTCGGAGGATGACTGGGAGGCGTGGTTCGAATCCGTAGAGCGCGATCGGCTGAGGATTCGTCACTAGGGCCGATTTGCGTCGCGCCGGAGTGTAACATTCCGTATGTTGAGATGGGACAATCGCGCGTAATGTGGCTATGAGCGGCTGTATTTTGTAGATCGTCGCGGGAGGGTATCGGACGTGAAAGAGCCCATCGCCTACCTGAAGGGAAAATTCATACCCTACGCGGAGGCTGCGTTGCCGGTCTACGACGCCGGTGTCGTGCTGGGCGCAACGGTCACCGAGATGACCCGGACGTTCAACCAGAAGCCGTTCAAGCTCGGCGAGCACGTGGACCGGCTCTACCGGTCGATGAACTACGCCCGTTTCCAGACAGAGATCAGCCCGAAGGAGATGATCGACATCACCATGAAGGTGATCGACCACAACGCCGCGCTGCTTCCGAAGGAAAAGGAGCTGGGCGTGATCCACTTCGTCACGGCCGGATCGTTTTCGGTCTACGCCGGCACCTCCGCCGGGACGCAGGAGATGGCACCGACGGTCTGTGTTCACACCTTCGCTCTGCCCCTGCACTTCTGGACCGAGGGGGTGCGGGACGGCGTGCACGCGGTAACGCCGTCCACCCGTCACGTGCCACCGCAGTGTATCGACCCCAAGATGAAATATCGAAGCCGAATGCATTACTGGCTGGCGGAGAAAGAGGCGAGGATGGTCGACCCGAAGGCAGCAGTGCTGATGCTGGACCTGGATGGGAACGTGGCCGAGTTCAGCGGCGGGAACCTGCTGATCGTTCAGGAGGGAACGATCGTTTCCCCGACGCTGCGCAACGCCCTTCCGGGGATCAGCCGGCAGACCGTGATCGAGTTGGCAGACAGACTCGAGATTCCGTTCGTGGAAAGAGACTTCCAGGTGTTCGACGTCTGCAACGCGGACGAGGCCTTTGAGAGCTCGACCCCATTCTGCCTCAGGCCGGTGACGCGGATCAACAACATGGCGATCGGTAACGGAAAGCCGGGACCGGCGTGCGGCAGGCTGCAGCAGGCGTGGAGCGAGCTCGTGGGTCTGGATGTCGTCGCGCAGATCTTGGGTGACGTGGCGTAACAGCGAGCTACCGGGTACCGGGTTCCGGGAGAACAAGACACGGGGTACCGGGAAGTCAAAAGATGACGGCGGAGGCGGGAACGCCCGGAGAAAGGAAACGATAGTCAATAGATTGCGTCATTGACGAAGAGAATCGGTAAGGAGATTCTTGGATGAAGATTACCGATGTGACCGTGCAGCGCTACGCCTGGCCGCGCCCCCGACCGATTCGGAACGGGAAGTATACGTACACGACGGTCGGTCTGAACCTGATCCGAATCGCGACGGACGAGGGCATTACCGGGATCGGATGGGGCGGGGGCACCGCGGCGGGTCGTCCGGGCGAGGTGACAAGCGCCCTGGTCGACCATTTCAAGCAGGCCCTGATCGGCGAGGATCCGTTCGCCTATCGGCGCATCTGGGAGCGGATGTGGACACCCAAGATCGTGGGCCGCCGCGGAATGTCGACGCAGGTGATCAGTGGGATCGACATCGCGTTGTGGGACCTGATGGGCAAGATTCTGGGCAAATCCGTGCACAAGCTGCTCGGCGGCTACACGGACCGCATCCCGACCTATATCGCGGGCGGCTACTACGAAGGGGGCAAAGGGTTGAAGGAACTGGCCCGGGAAATGGAGGAAAATCTGGACCTGGGGGCGAAAGCGGTGAAGATGAAGGTGGGCGGCGTGTCGATCCCCGAGGACGTGGAGCGGGTACGTGTCGTGAGGGAGACGATCGGGCCCAACATCAAGCTGCTCGTGGATGCCAACAACGCCTACGCGGCCTACGAGGCGATCGACATGGCCCGCAAGATGGAGCCCTACGATCCGTTCTGGTTCGAGGAGCCTGTGGCGCCGGATGACTACCGCGGACACGCGCAGGTTGCGCAGGCGACGGTGATTCCGATTGCCACGGGCGAGAATGAGTACACGCGCTATGGATTCCGCGACCTGATCGACCACGACAGCGCCGCGATCTTCAACGCGGATGCCCAGATCCTCGGAGGCGTGACCGAGTTCATGCAGGTCGCCGCCCTGGCGGCCGCCCACGATCTGCGCATCGCCCCGCACGGTGCGCAGGAGGTCCACATCCACCTCGTTGCGGCGATTTCGAACGGTCTGATTCTGGAGTTCTATCGCGAAACGGTAGACCCGTTGCGCGGCCGCATCTTCAAGGATCCGCTCGTCCTGGACAAGGATGGGTATGTGACCGTGCCGGATCGGCCCGGCCTGGGGATGGAACCGAACTACGAATTGCTGGAAGAACATCGCGTCGGGTAGAGACGCCCCGCAGGGGCGTCTCTACGGGAGGAAATTCGTGGAAATCGAAGTATTGTCAACGCAGGTGATCTGCAAACAACCCGGTCGCTACATCGGTTGGCCGACGATCGCGAAGACGGCACAAGAAGAATTGCTTGTCGCCTTTTCAGGAGACCGCGATTCACACGTCTGTCCCTACGGCAAGACGCAGCTCGTGCGGTCCTCCGACAGCGGCGCGAACTGGAGTACCCCGGAGACGATCAACGACACGCCCGTGGATGATCGGGATGCGGGGATCATTGTGACTCGATCTGGCGCGATCGTGGTGAGCTGGTTTACCGGCGTCGCTTCGGAAGCGCGGATGCTGAGATACCGGGAGCAGTACGGCGACGAGACGGCAGACCGGTGGCAGGCGACTATTGATTCGCTTACACAGGAAGACAGGCGTGACTGGCTGGGGCACTGGGTGCGGCGGTCGGGGGACGGAGGAAAGACCTGGGAGGCGCCGGTTCGAACGCAGGAGAGCGCGCCTCACGGTCCAATTGAATTGAGTGACGGACGGCTCCTCTACGTGGGCAGGACGATCTTTCACGACGAGGAGGCGCTCCTGGTAGAGCAGTCGGAGGACGACGGCCGTTCCTGGGTGCTTCTGGGTCGGATCGAGATCCCTCCCGATGAATCGATCGATCACTACCACGAACCCCACGCCGTCGAGACGGAAGACGGGCGCCTCGTCGCGATGTTTCGCTACGTACCCCAAGACCGAGCGCAGCACTTTCTGCGGCAGTCGCTGAGTGAGGACGGCGGGGCGACCTGGACAGTGGCGGCGCCGACTTCGATCTGGGGTTATCCTCCCCACTTGATTCGATTGCACAACGGATGGCTGCTTGTCGTTTACGGGAAGCGGAGGCCACCGTACGGAGAGTATGCCTGTATCAGCAAGGACGAGGGGAGGAGCTGGGAGGCCGGAAACGAAGGGCTCGTCTGCGCATCGCACGACGCAGACCTGGGCTACCCGGCCTCGGTTCAGTTGGCTGATGAATCGATCTGGACAGTCTACTACCAGAAGGACCAACTGGACGAGAAGACCTGCCTGATGGGCACGCGGTGGCGCATTGTGTAAAGCGTGAATCTTTTGGAGGTGAGAGATGCCGAAACGGATCAACAGGGCGATCGAACTGCTCGAGCAGGGGCAGCCGATTTACTATATCGATCCACAGGAGGTTTCTTACGAAGCCGGCCGGGAGATGGCCGGTACGTGGGCCGACTACATCAGGATCGAGACGGAACACGATCCGTTCGATGTCCACGCCATCGGCGAGTTCATGCGTGGCCTGGTGGATGGCGGTCCGACCCGGAGCGGGCACCGGACGCCGGCCGTGTCCGTGACCATTCCGACGGACGGCACGAGCGAAGCCGTGGTCCGGGCGAACGCCTGGATGATCAAACAGGTCCTCGCGCAGGGGGTCCACGGCGTCGCGCTGCCCCATGCCGAAACGCCGGAGGCCGTCAAGGCCTTCGTCGAATCCTGCCGTTACTCCTTCCAGCAGCTCGGTGTAGGACAGGGTCTGGATCCCGGTCGCAGGGGTCATAAGGGGCAGGCATCCGCGTCGGAAGTGTGGGGCCTTCCTGTCCAGGAATACTTGAAGCGGGCCGATGTCTGGCCGCTGAATCCCGTGGGCGAGATCATGCTCGGAATCAAGATCGAAAACAGACGTGCCCTGGAAAACGCAGAGTCGATTGCGAAGGTGCCTGGCATCATCTGTGGGGAGTGGGGCGCCGGCGACATGGCGATGTCGTTCGGTTATCCCGACGCTCACGACCCTCCTTATCCCGAAGCGGTCTCGCAGGCCCGCCAGCGTGTGAAGGCGGCCCTTCAGGAGGCGCACGTCTTTTTCCTCGATCTTGTATTCCCGGACACCGTGGTTGAAATGATCGACGAGGGCCTGATGATCGGCTCCTGTGGGCCTGCGGGAGAAGTGCCTGCCAAGATCGGGCGGGCCCACACCAAACGCACAATGCCGGTATAACGTCGGGGAGGTCACCCAGTGAGTACCAAGGAAGGTAAGACCCTCCCGGCTTGGAACGAGGCGGGCGTCGTTTCCACCGTTCAGAGCCCCCACGCCATTCTAAGACCGGTCCCGATTCAGGCCGTTACGATGGAGGCGGGATTCTGGCGGCCGCGAATGGAGGCCAGCCGCAGGGCGGGCATTCCGGCCTTCCTCTCCTGGCTCGACAGGGACGATCAGATCAGCCCGTTCCGGACATTCTCCCAGTCTACGGACGGTCCGGAAATTGGGGCCGCCCTCGAGATTCTGGACAAGAACTATAGAGGCCAGAACAAACTCGGACTGTCCTACACATGGCGCGCGAACGCGACGAAGTGGCTGGAAGCGTGCGCGTTCGTGCTTCAGTCGGGTGAGGATGATGAGATCCGCGGTCTGGTCAACGACCTTGCGGCCGGTTTCGTCGCGGCACATCAGAATGAAGATTTTTTCAACATCTATTATGGCGAGAATTTCGAGCTCTCGTATGGGCTCGCAACTCCGGGCCACCTGATCCAGACGGCCATCGCCCACCATCGCGCGACCGGTGAAGATAAATTCCTGGAATGCGCGATGGGCGTTGCGGACCGGGTCTGCGCGAAATTCGGAGGCGAGGAGTTCGCGGGGCACCCCGCCATAGAGATGGCGCTCGTAGAGTTGTATCGTTCGACCGGCGATGAACGCTACCTGCGCGGCGCCGAGCATTTCCTGACGCCTCTGCTCAGACAGCCGCCCGTAATCGGTCCGAGCGTCGCGATCGGGTCGAATGTAGGCGTCCGTCGTTCCGCACACCTCGTTCGCCAGACCTATCTGATGTGCGGCGGCGCGGACTCCTTCGCGGAAACCGGAAATAAGGCCTACCTGGACAAGCTGGACGCGATCTGGAACGACGTCACCAAGAGGAAGATGCATATTGTTGGATCGATCGCGGTCAAACGCGGGGAAGCCGAAGTGGCAGTTGAAGAGGCCTTCGACCTGTCCCAGGGGGTATGGGGCTGGACCGGGTCGACCGGGATGGAGACCTGCGCGACGATCGGCAACGCCTACTGGAACTGGCGGATGCTCGCCGTGACGGGTGAGGCGGTGTATGCCGATCTTTTCGAGCGGATTCTCTACAACGGGATCCTGGCGGGTGTCTCGCTGGACCACACCACTTTCTCCTACCTCGTGCCCCTGGCTTCACTCGGGGATCATCCTCCGAGAACGACCTGGGCGTCTCTGTCGCCCAGCTGTTGTCCCCCGAACGTGCTTTGTACGATCGCGTCGGTTCCCGGCTATATCTATAGCACGTCCGAAAGTGGCTTCTGGGTCCACCTCTACGACAACAGCCGCGTAGATTGGCACCTGCCGGATGGTACGGAGATCGCCCTTTCGCAAAAGACGCAGTATCCGTGGGAGGGCCTCGTAGAGCTCGAGGTTTCTTCCCAGAAACCCGCGAGCTTCGATCTGAACCTGCGCATCCCCGGTTGGTGTTCGAACCCAAAGGTTGAAGTCAACGGTACAGCTGTCAGTGGGGTCGAACCTGGATCCTACTGCCGAATCCACAGAGAGTGGAGCCCGGGAGACCGCGTGATTCTGGACCTGCCGATGCCGGTCGTCGGCGTACAGGCGGATCCCCGAGTGAAGGTCCTGCGACGCAGACTGGCCTTGATGCGGGGGCCCCTCGTCTACTGCTTCGAAGGGGCGGACAATCCCGGTCTCGACCTGTGGGAGATCTGTGTTGGGACAGGGGCGCGTTCAAGACAAGGGGAGGGGCTCTACGCGCCTGTGGGGGAACTGCCCGGGTTCGAAACCGACCTGGAGGAAGGCCTCCTGGGCCAGACCGTTGTCCTTCGCGGGGAGGGTGGGACCGCCGCGCCGGTGACGGCGATCCCTTTCTATGCGTGGGGAAATCGCGGCGCCTCACCCTTTCTGACGTGGGTGAGTGCTTCGTAGGGTCAGCCAAAACGTGCGGACCCAAGGTCGCAGATCCTCCCGGTGGCATTCCGGAAGTCGGCTCGTTTGGACCCCGGCAAAGGCTCGAAAAGGCTTGGAGATTTTGTGCGAATTCGCTATCCTATAGCATTAACATTCCGTTACGGCTGTCCTGCCGGTCTGGAATCACGCATTTCGTTCGATACTGGAGCCATAAATGGCCACGAAACCATTGAAAGATTGGGTTACCCATTACGGAACGCGCGTGATCGAGGACGGATGCCGGGATCTCAAGGGTTATGTCGTTTTGACCTCGCCCTCGGCCTGGGAGGCAGTTCGGGAAAAGCTGCCGGGCGAGCCCAAGGGCCTGGCATATGTGACCAGCCAGGAGGAAGGCTATTCCAACGACCTCGTGAAGAAACTTCCGAAGACGTCCCACGTCCTCGGAATTGGAGGCGGGAGGGCCCTGGACGCCGCCAAATACGTCGCCCTGAAGAAGAAGGCCAGGCTCATCCAGATCCCGACCGTCGTGTCGACCGGTGCCATTTTTCAGCTGACATATCCGCTTCGGCGGGACGGCAAGCTCGCGATTATAGATACGCTGGTGCCCGAGTGTGTGCTGTTGGACACCGACGTGATCTGGGCCGCGCCGCCCTACCTCAACGCGGCCGGCATGGGCGAGTGCGTCTGCTTCCTGGCCGCAGCGGCCGCCTGGAAGTGGTGGACGGATCAGGGACTGCCGGGCGATTCTTGGAATACGGCCGCACAGGAAGAGATAGAGACCTGGATATCGGAGCGCGTGGAACGCTACGCCTCCGATCTGGACGTCGAGGGAAGGCCCGGACCCCCGGCCATTCGGACCTGCGCGGAGATCAGCCGGGAGCGGTGGGACCTCCCGGTGATGAAGCAGAACGTGAATCACAGCATCGATCATCCCATGGACCCCGCCTTTTACTGGGTGCACGGTCAGCAACCGCTGCACGGCGAGATCGTCGCCCTTGGGACGCTGATCACCTGTCATCTCTGCGAGACGCACTTCGAGAAGGCCGTGGAGATGCTCAAGGCCTGCGGCACCCGCTACAAGCCCCGGCAGATCGGATGTACCTGGGAAGAGGTTCGTGAAGCGCTGGAGGCGGTTCCCGAACACTCGGATCATATGGGCAATCTCGAGACGATCCTGCACCGTCGGTCCGTGGATGCGCAGACGATGTCGGAGATGGCGGAGCGGATCGACACGAGTTGACCTTGAGGCAAGAGTGGGCGCGCCAGCCGACCGATCCTGTCTCCTTCCTCCAAGAACGTTTTAGCGTTCAAGCCCTACCTACCTATCTTCCCAGACCGGTTTTTGCAGATCGATCCACACCCGCGACGAGACTCGCTTCAGGTGCGTGAAATTCAACAACTTAGTCTCCGATCGGCTTTTGACGACAAAACGGCACACCCAATACTTGCTTTCTGCGAAGTGAAGTGTTCGCCGCCGGGAGGCGGCTCCTACCGGATTTACCGGGCTTGCAATCAGGTAATACTCACAAGCTGTTCATGAGGTAGGAGCCAGCTCCTGCTGGCGAAGGTAAGGCGAGGATCGAGGTGAAGTGTTCGCCGCCGGGAGGCGGCTCTTACCGGATTTACCGGGTTTGAAATCAGGTAATACTCACAAGCTGTTCATGAGGTAGGAGCCAGCTCCTGCTGGCGAAGGTAAGGCGAGGATCAAGGTGAAGTGTTCGCCGCCGGGAGGCGGCTCCTACCGGATTTACCGGGTTTGAAAAATCAGGTAATACTCACAAGCCGTTCATGAGGTAGGAGCCAGCTCCTGCTGGCGAAGGTAAGGCGAGGATCGAGGTGAAGTGTTCGCCGCCGGGAGGCGGCTCTTACCGGATTTACCGGGCTTGCAATCAGGCAATACTCACAAGCCGTTCAAAAGGTAGGAGCCAGCTCCTGCTGGCGAAGGTAAGGCGAGGATCGAGGTGAAGTGTTCGCCGCCGGGAGGCGGCTCCTACCGGATTCACCGGGCTTGCAATCAGGCAATACTCACAGGCCGTTCATCAGGTAGGAGCCAGCTCCTGCTGGCGAAGGTAAGCTCGGCCGTCGGTTGATACGTGTAAAAAAATGGAAAGAGGGTTCCATCAATCGGCTCTGAGGAAATGGCGTAATTCCTTGCCCGGATCCATCTACTCCATAACAAAGTGCGTGGACGATACTACAGGTCCACTGGTTCGCGACCCAATGAATCCGAAAGAGGAATCTGAAGTGCCGGAGCTCATCGTTCGGTGTTTGCGCTGGCTTCATGAAAATGAGCGTCTCAGATGTGAAGGATACGTCCTGATGCCTGATCACTTGCATTTGATCGTGGCCTTGGGAGAGGATCAGGATCTTTCCAGCGTGATGGCTTCATTCGGAAGCCATACAGCTAGAGGAATCAACAGACTACAATGCAGGACGGGAAGGTTCTGGCAGCGCGGGTTCTATGATCATAAGCTTCGTAACAAAGAGGCGTTTGCTCGACATCTCGGATACATCCATGAAAATCGGATACATCCATGAAAATCCGGTGAGAAAAAGATATGTTGCAACCCCAGAAGATTGGCCGTTCTCGTGTCTTTTCCCGGATTGGTAAGATCAAGCAAGGCGAGTATCGGCGTGAATGGATCGCCGCCGGGAGGCGGCTCCTACCGGATTCACCGGGCTTGCAATCAGGTAATACTCACAAGCCGTTCATAAGGTAGGAGCCAGCTCCTGCTGGCGAAGGTAAGGCTCCTACCGGATTTGCCGGGCTTGTCTCAGCGCGATGGGCGGACGGACTTTCAGGACAAGGAGGGCGTATCAAGATGCCGAGACGACTGGTTGACCTGTCGCACCCGTTCGGTTTTGGCATGCCGGTCTGGCCGGGCAGCCCCGACCTCATCATCGAGCGGATCTCCATGCCCCAGCATAACGGCCAGACGACGACGATGATCAAACACTCCATGCACGTGGGCACCCACGTGGACGCTCCGATTCACGTGAACGAGAACGGGTGCGACATGGACGAGGTTCCGCTGGATACATACTATGGGACAGGCGTCGTGGTGAGCATTCCAAAGAACGATTGGGAACTGATCACGGCCGAGGATCTCGAGCACGCCAGGCCGGAGATCCAGAAGGACGACATCGTCATCATCAACACGGGCTGGCACCAGTACTGGGGAAACAACACGAAATACTTTCAGTTCTCTCCGGGGATGTGGAAAGAGGCCGCGGACTGGTTCGTCGAGAAGGGTGTCAAATGTGTCGGCCACGACACGCAGGCGAACGATATCTTCTTGTGCACGAAGGGTCCGGACCGCACGCCGTGGGTGTATGACAAGTACAAGAAAGTGACGGGACGGGAGCTGTTGGACGATTTTCCGAAACAGTTCGACCCGCCGGAGCACCCTTCTCAGGAGTATGCCCACAACAAGATGCTGATGAACGGCATCGGCCTGATCGAGAACGTGGGCGGAGATATCGACGAGGTGACCGGGATGCGGGTCACGATCGCCGCCTTTCCGATCCGTTACTGGATGGGTGACGGTTCGCTCGCGAGAGTCGTGGCCATCGTGGACGAGGCGTAGCGTGGCCTCTTCCGAACGCGACAGGGTGCTCGTGGTCGGGGCTGGAACGATGGGCCACGGTCTGGCCCAGGTGTTTGCTTCGGGGGGGTACGACGTCCAGCTGGTCGACGTGAGCGCGTCGATCCTGGGGCGCGCGCTCAGGCAGATCCGGTCCAATCTGGAGATGATGGCCGAAGCGGAGGCGCTGGACCGCACGGAGATCGATCCGATCCTCGAACGCATCGGGACGAGCACAGACCTGGAGGCTTCGGCCCGTGACGTTGACCTCGCGCTCGAGGCCGTTCCTGAAGACCCGGAAGTCAAGCGGGATCTGTTCGTCCGCCTGGCCGAGGCCTGCCCGGCGGATACGATTCTGCTTTCCAACACGTCCAGCCTGAACCTGTTCGAGATCGTACGCATCCGCAACCCCGAACGGTTCTGCATCGCGCACTGGTATGCGCCGCCCTACATCATTCCGCTCGTCGACGTGGTCAAAGGCCCCGAGACGTCCGACGACACGGCGGACCGTGTCGCCCGACTTCTGACGCGCCTGGGCAAGAAGCCGGTGGTGCTCGATCGGTTTATTCAGGGCTACCTGGTGAACCGGCTTCAGGTGGCGATCGGCCGGGAGGTCAACGACCTTCTGGACAGGGGATTGGCCACGCCCGAACAGCTGGATGAGGCGGTGAAGGCCTCGCTGGCCCCACGAATGGTCGTTGTGGGGGTGGCGCAACGTTACGACTTTACCGGCCTGGACGTGAGTCTGGCGATCCAGAAGGAGATGGCCAAACGGCTTTCGGCTATGCCCGCCTACAGCACGATGCAGAGGTTGGTGGATGCGGGACATATGGGGGTCAAGACCGGGAAAGGCTTTTACGATTACGACGGCAAGACACCGCGGCAGATCCTCAAAGCGCGGGATCTGGCCCTTCTGAAGATCTTCAAGCAGACGGCCGGCGGAGGGTTGGATCGGACGTGAAGCTCGTGACCTTCACAGATGGCGCGTCCCGGACTTGCCTGGGGGCGCTGGACGATGCCGGGCGGGTGCTCGACCTGGCAGCCGCGGCGGCGTCTGATGCGGGCCGGGGAGACTTCGCCCAGGATATGCTGGCGTTGATCGACGCCGGAGAGGCCGGCCTCGATGCGGCCAGATCGGCCTTCGACTCTGCCCTGGCGAACAACGACCCGTGCTACTGGCACGAACCGGATGAAGTGAAACTACTGCCGCCCCTTCCTCGGCCGAGATCGTTCCGTGACTTCTGGATCTTCGAACAGCACGTGCGGACCGCCTGGAAGCTTCGCGGGGAACCGCTGCCCGAGATCTGGCGCGAGATGCCGACCTATTACAAGGGGAATGCACTGGCGATGATCGGCCCGGAGGAAGACCTGGTTTGGCCCTCCTACACCGAGAAGCTGGACTACGAGCTGGAGATGGGGATCATCATCGGAAAGGGAGGTCGGGATATCCCGGCGGAGCGGGGCGAGGATCACATCTTCGGCTACACCGTGTTGAACGACTGGAGCGCGCGGGACATTCAGCGCAGGGAGATGGCGTGCAAGCTCGGGCCGGCCAAAGGGAAGGACTTCGCGACGTCGATCGGACCGTGCATCGTGACGGCTGACGAGGTGGATCCCTACGACCTGCGCATGACGGCCAGGATCAACGGCGAGACCTGGTCGGACAACCGCTCCGGTACATCCTACTGGACATTCGGGCAGCTCGTCGCCCACGTTTCGATGGGGGAGACGATCCATCCCGGGGAGCTTTTCGGGAGCGGCACCGTGGGGGGCGGCTGCGGTCTGGAGCTGGATCGCTGGCTGCAGCCGGGGGACGTCGTGGAGCTGGAGATCGAACGGATCGGCGTGCTTCGGAATCGCGTCGTGCGGAAGGGGCATCGGTCCCCGTGAGACTGCAAGAGAAGGTGGCCATCGTGACCGGCGCGGGGAGCGGGATCGGCCGGGCGACTGCGATCCGATTCGCCGAAGAGGGGGCGGACGTCGCCATCTTCGAGATCGATCAGGAAGGGGCCCACAAGACGGCTGAGTCGATCCGGGAGCTGAAACGTCGGGCGCTCGTTACCCAGACGGATGTCTCACGGTCGGAGGCGGTGCAGGCTGCCATCGCGAAGACGCTGGAGACGTTCGGTCAGATCGACATCGTGGTCAACAACGCCGGGATCAACCTCTACAAATTTCCGAACGAATTCACGGACGAAGACTGGCACAAGGTGATCGGCGTCAACCTGAACGGCGTCTGGTTCACCTGCCGCTACGTGCTGGATCATTTCCTGGAGCGCGGGCAGGGCAACATCGTGAACATCGCCTCGATCGGCGCCATCCAGTCATCCCACCTTCGCGAGCCGTATATGGCGAGCAAGGGCGGCGCCGTCGCGCTCACCCGTACGCTGGCGATCGATCTGGCGGACCGGAACATACGCGTGAACGCCGTGGCGCCGGGAATGACCGAGACCGAGATGACCTCCTGGCGCGTCGGGGGCGACCAGTATGCCCTGGGGAATTACCTGGTCCCGATGGGGCGATGGGGATTGCCCCGCGAAGTGGCGAATGCGGTCCTGTTCCTGGCCTCCGACGAATCCAGCTACATCACCGGACACGTCTTGTGCGTCGACGGCGGGTTGATTGCGGGCAACCCGATCGGCCGTCCCTTTCCCACGCCGCCCACGGCGGAATGACACATGCCGCGTCTAACCGGGGGGCAGGCGGTTGTCCAAACGCTCCTGGCGGAAGGGGTGGATACCGTCTTCGGCATCCCGGGCAGCCACTCCCTGTCGATCTATGACGCGCTGCTGGACGTGCCGGAGATTCGTCACGTCCTGGTTCGCCACGAGCAGGGCGCCGCATTCATGGCCGACGGCTACGCCCGGTCGACGGGCAGGCTCGGCGTCTGTCTGACCACGACGGGACCGGCCGCGCTGAATACGCTCGGGGCGCTTGCTACATCTTACGGCGACTCGTGCCCCGTCCTGCTATTGTGCACGCAGATCCCCTCGGCGTACATCGACGCCGGCAAAGGCGTCTATCACGAAGTGCCCGACCAGCTGGGGATGCTGGAGCGAGTGACTGGCTTCAGCGCGAGGGCGTCGGGCGTCGCGGAGATCGTTCCCGAACTACGGGCGGCGATTCGCAGCGCTTTGTCGGGTCGTCCAAGGCCTGTTGCACTGGAACTGCCCGTAGATGTCCTGGACGCCGCGGACGAAGTGGCGATCCCGGCAGCCTCGCAACCGTCGCGACCGGCACCGAGCCGGGATGGAATCGAGAAAGCGGTTGACCTGATCGAACAGTCGAAGCGCCCGATCCTCTGGGCGGGCGGCGGCGTCGTGAGCGGCGGGGCCTGTGCCGAGCTTGCACAGCTCGCCGAAACGCTCCAGGCCCCTGTGCTGACGACGAATCTGGGCAAGGGCGCACTGCCGGCCGATCATCCCCTGCACCTGGGTTACCTCCTCGGGCAGCGACCCGTGCGCGACTATCTCAAGGGCTGCGACCTGCTGCTGGCCGTCGGGACGCGATTTTCTTACCTGGCCACCGATAAGTGGACGCTGCAGCTTCCGGAGACGGTCATCCATATCGATATCGATCCGGAGATGATCGGAAAAAACTATCCGGCAGCCCTGCCTCTCGCGGGGGATGCGGCGGCGACGCTCGAAGCGATCCTGGGTCAGCTTTCGACAGATTCATTGCCGCGGCAAGGCCGTCAAGCCGAGGTGGCCGACCTGAAGGCGGAGGTCCGGAGCCTCTGGCAGGAGGCGCTTCCCGTTGAAACCCGGATGATCCAGGACGTCCGTTCCGCGCTCCCGAGGGAAACGATCTTTGCCATGGATGTGACGGTGTGCACCAACCTGGGCTGGCAGATGCTGGATATCTATGCGCCGCGCACCTATCTTTACCCGATGGGCGGATGCACGCTGGGCTACGGCCTTCCCGCTGCCCTGGGGGCCAAGGTTGCCCATCCGGACCGGCCGGTGGTCGCCATCTGCGGAGACGGGGGCTTCATGCTGACCTGTCAGGAACTGGCGACTGCGGTACAGTACGGCCTCCCGGTCGTGATTCTGGTCTTTGACGACCGGGGTTACGGCATCCTTCGGATTCAACAGGACGATCGTTTCGGCCAAAGGAGCGAGGTGGATCTCGTGAACCCCGACTTCGTAGCCCTGGGAAAGGCGTTTGGTGCGGACGCGGTCCGGGTGGAGCGGCTTGATGGGATAGGCCCGGCGATCGAGGCGGCGCTTGAGAGTGAAAAGCCGACGCTGATCGAGGTGCCGGTAAAGCTGGGGCTGCAGAAAATTACCGCATGAGAGAGTAGCGGAAATCAAAACAGGTGTCCCGAAAAAACCGTCGTTCGAAAGACTGAATCGGATCGCCGGTGGTTCTGCGCGTGAGATCGCGAATCCAGTCACGTGTGCCACGGGCAGCTTGTCTGCCCGTGCAAGATTCCTCACGCTAAGAAACACAACAGGCTCATCATGATCCACCGGCAGCTTGCTGCCGGTGCCACACGGCATGTCTTTTGCGGGGACGGGGGACGCTGCAAAAGGAGGGAAGGCTCATGTTGACCCAGGAGCAGCTTTCGCACTTCAGGACGTTCGGATTCGTAATCCTGAAAAGCCTGTTCACGCGGGACGAGGTGGAGGCAATCAACGCCGAGTTCGAGCGCGCGGCCGAGCGCGTTTCTCGGTATGACGCGTTCGACGGCAGCAAGCGGCAGGGCTTCTATTTCAGGGTCCAGGACGGGCCGTTTCTTTCCGGGCTGACCGAAGACCCGAGGTTCGTCGGGACGGCGGAGCGGATGTTCGGCGAAGACGTCTTCGCGATCGGGCCGTGCAGCGTAATGCGCTTCGTGAACCCAGGCACCAAATGGCACCCCGACACGGTGAACATCAACCAGTCCGGCGTGAGCTTTCTCTTCTATCTCCAGCCGGTCCGGGCGGACAGGGGCGCGCTTCGGGTGATTTCGGGCTCACACCAGAATCCGTTTCACGATGTGCTGCGCGACGTGAGGGCCAAACAGAAGCTGGGCGGATCGCACCCGATCAAGCGGGCGCTCGGGGGCGTGGAGCACGTCCCCGCCTACGCCTGCGAGGCGGATCCGGGCGACGTCGTGGCCTTCGACGTTCGGCTGTGGCACGCCAGTTGGGGCGGCTTCGTGGACCGCAGAATGTGTCGCGTCGGGTTCTACAAGTATCCGGAAACCGAAGCGGAGATGGAGGCCACCCGCTGGCAGTTGATCATCAACGAACCGAAAGAGACGGCGCCGTGGGACGATCCCGATGTCTTCCCTGGCAGCTGGCATTCGAACCCCGACGGGCATCTCACGCGGGCGCGATGGCTGGCTCGAATGCGGGAGATCAAGGCGGCGAGAACGGGCCTGCGGGCGGAGATGACCGGTATGGACAGCCGGCTGGTACCGAGCTCGGATCAGGCGACCTACGGTCCCGATCAGATCGAAGCGGCCGTCGCCAACGTGCCGATCTATAGAGAAACGTGAGCATCGGGTACCGGGAAATCAAAACACGGGTACCGCGGACTTTAAAACCTTGGATCGTCGTTCGTCTTATCGGGGACCGGATCGAATGATGGTATTCGGAAGACAGATCGGTAGGGGTGGACCTCGTGTTCGCCCCTACAAATGCATCATCCGCGAGACAAGGCTATGCGTTTACGGAATAAGGTTGCGCTGATCACCGGCGGCGGAGCCGGCATCGGACAGGCCACTGCGCTGGCCTTCGCCAGAGAAGGGGCCAAGGTGGTGGTCGTGGACATCGATGCGCAGAACGGGTCGAAGGTCGCGGACCGGATCCGGAGCCAGGGCGGAACCGCCTTGGCCTTGGAGGCGGACGTGACCTCCGAGGCCGATGTGCGGCAGTCAGTGGCGGCCATTCGGTCCGAGTATGGAAGACTGGACGTCCTGGACAACAACGCCGGGATCTGCGAGCTCAAGCCCCTGCTGGAGACGGCCGAGGCCGATTTCCATCGCACGATGAATCTGAACGTCCTGGCGGTCCTGCTCGTGTGCAAACAGGCTATTCCGCTGATGATCGAGAGCGGAGGCGGCTCGATCATCAATATCGCCTCGCTCACCGCGCTGCGGGTCCGGCCCGATATGCCCTTGTACGCCGCCTCGAAGGGGGCCGTGACCGCCCTCACCCGGTCCCTCGCAATCGACTTCGCGAAGGAGGCCATTCGCGCCAACGCGATCTGCCCGATCGCGACCGATACGCCCATGCTCGCGCGCTACTACGCGTCGACCGAAGACGGCGAGGCGAAACGGAGCGTGAACGCGGCGGCCGTCCCCCTGGGGCGGCTCGGTCGGCCCGAAGATATCGCCGAGTTGGCGGTCTACCTGGCCTCTGACGAATCCCGATACGTCAGCGGTCAGACCATCGCGGTTGATGGCGGATCCATGGCCGGCACGACCCAGGTTTGATCGGTTCCAAATGGCGAAATCATATCGCGGCAATGAGCAGCCGCCCGGAGCAGGCGCTCCGGGCGGCTTGTTTTTCGTATCGCGGAGTGACACGAAGAAGCGCGCAACGCCGCGGGCAGCCGAGCTGCTGGCGGCACGTATTTTGCGCTCCGTAGCGCCAATGTCATAACGCCACAAATCCGGTAGGAGCCAACTCTGTTGGCGAAGCCACAGATTGCGATTTAGGGTGCGCCAATCCCATGGCCAACTCTGTTGGCGAAGCCACAGATTGCGATTTAGGGTGCGCCAATCCTATGGCCACCCATAGGTTCAGCAGAGGCGCACACCGCGATCAGATGGTTCGCCGTCGGGAGACGGCTCCTACCGTATTTTCCGGTGAATTGAATTCACCGATATCAAAACGTCCCGAATCCGGTAGGAGCCAACTCTGTTGGCGAAGCCATGGACGGCGACTTAGGGTGCGCCAATCCAATTGCCAACTCTGTTGGCGAAGCCATGGACGGCGACTTAGGGTGCGCCAATCCAATCGCCACCCATAGGTTCAGCAGAGGCACCACACCGCGATCAGATGGTTCGCCGTCGGGAGACGGCTCCTACCGTATTTTCCGGTGAATTGAATTCACCGATATCAAAACGTCCCGAATCCGGTAGGAGCCAACTCTGTTGGCGAAGCCACAGACGGCGACGTAGGGTGCACGAATCCAATCGCCACCCATAGGTTCAGCAGAGGCACCACACTGCGATCAGATGGTTCGCCGTCGGGAGACGGCTCCTACCGGATTATTGGGCCTATTGGATTCACCGATGTCATAACGTCCCAAATCCGGTAGGAGCCAACTCTGTTGGCGAAGCCACAGATTGCGATTTAGGGTGCACGAATCCAATCGCCAACTCTGTTGGCGAAGCCACAGATTGCGATTTAAGATGTGCCAATCCTATGGCCAACTCTGTTGGCGAAGCCACAGACGGCGACTTAGGGTGCGCCAATCCAATCGCCAACTCTGTTGGCGAAGCCGCGGATGACGACGTGTGTGTATGCCATCCCAATGCCGATTCCGTTTGGAGAACCACCCCTGGAAGGCTTTACTTTTTCCCACTTTTCCGTAGCTTTACGAAGGGAATTCAAGGTTCACGGAAGACGCGGCAGCACCGGAAGACCCATGACCTTCTCAAAATCCCTCCTCGCACTGCCTCTTCTGGCGTTCGCATCCATCGTCTCTTGCGGGAAGTCCGGCGACGTCGTAAGGCTGTCGGAGGTCTCGTCCGAGCCGCTCCTGACAGAACTGGATCCACTCGCCCTTTCGGAGGGTAAGTCGACGTTCGAGGGCATCGTGCCACTCGTCCACGGGAAGTCTGACGAGTTGCGGGTTGGGCGGATGAACGGGATCGTGTTGAGGTCTTTGCTTCGCTTCCGGATGCCTGCCGATTCCATGGCTCGCGCGGCGGGCGGCAACAGCGCTCGCGACCTTGTCATGATATCGCTCCGGATGCATCTCCGGACGCACGCGGATGGTGGCGGTCGCGGCATCCCGGACCTGCAAATCAGCCGCCCGGAGGGGGTTTGGGATGAAACGAGCACGTTCGTGAGCAGACGGGATCCTGCCGCACACGTCGACCTTCCGGCTTCGGCGTTACCCGGCGCCACTGTCACGGACGATGGCGCCGGCCGCCTGACGGTCGACCTTCCCGGACTGATTCTGGACGACGCGCTGGATGCCGACGCCGCCGCGCCGTTTCTGGAGGTGATGCTGCATCCGGCGGCCGGATCGGAGTTTCTCACCGTGCTCACGTCGGGGGATGCCTCGAGGCCGGGAACAGAGGGGCGGCGCCCCAAGCTCGAGTTCCTGTTTACCCTTGGCGGAGAGGCACACCGATTTGAGACCGGTGCGGTTGACGACACCTACTGGGGAGCGCGCACGGACGACCGTCCGGAGACCGATCAGCTGATGGTGGCCTCCGGCATCCGGTATGGGTCGCTCCTCCGATTCGACGTCCCGAACCTGACCCGGCGGACCGTCTATTCCGCTGAGCTGGAGGTCGAGGTCGATCCGGACCTTTCCTTTTTCGATGTCTTTCCCTTTCAGATCGACCGCGTAGATGCAAGTGCAGAATCCGGGCGGTTGCACTACACGACCTACGACAGCAGCCGGTTTACGTCCATCGACCAAACCGGCACTGTGGGCCTCCCCCTGGATCGTGCCCTCGTGAACGGATGGACGACCGGAGCCATCCCCAATCGCGGCGTGGCCTTGAGACCCCGGGATGACGCCCAGCTTGCCTGGGTTGTGATTCGGAATTCAAGCCTCAAGGTGGTCTATGTCCTGCAACGCGCGTCGCGCGTCGTGCATCCGCCCACGGGGTTCGGCGCGGACGACGACGACACGTTCGAGCCCGTCTATAGGGGCCCTTCTGAAGCGGGCAGAGCCGGCACCTGGTGAGAGATCGGATGTCACGCCGCGCATCCTGCTCCGGGCGGCTTGTTTCATGTCACGAAGTTTGCAACGTGAGTTGGCGCGCCTTCAGAAAAGCCTCGCCTGTGACAACGACAACCGGAAAGACAGAGTCGATGTGTTGGCCTTTGATGTTGCATCGGATAGGTTCATAGACGCGCGTCCGACGCAGGAAGACGGTCCGTTTCTCTGAGCGCGGGAATTCAATCATCCCGCGCGTCGGGGCCGGAGAAGAGTCAACGCGTCGTTCGTGAAAAATAGGCTACCCAACCTGTCTGTTTTTGAAGCTGAGAATTTTCTTGACACGCCGAGCGTATACTGCGTAGTTTATCTAGTTCTAAATCCGCGGGTGTATTTCACAGTTTTTGTTATCGCTTCAGGTTCAAGGAGGTGGTGCCTTGTCTGAATGGCGTTTAACGTTTCTACGGTAAGCACGGCAACACCGTTGTTGCAAATTGCTTCGGCGTTAGGCCATCATCAAATCGACGAGGCCATGTCGCAACTGCCGCGCAGTTTTCTCGCGAGATAGCATTAGGAGGAGAATAGATGAGATATCTACTCAGTTTCGTCTGCTTTCTGTTGACCGGGCTGCTGGTGGTGTTCAGTCCGGACAGCGTGATGGCCAGCACGTACGGGAAGGTCCAGGGCGTGGTCGCCGACGCGGACGGCAATCCGCTTCCGGGGGCCAACGTCGTGATCGAGGGCACCCGGCGCGGCGCCACGACCGATGCCGAGGGTTACTACCTGATCCTTGCGGTAGACCCCGGCCTCGTTCGGGTAACGGCGTCGATGGTGGGGTATGTCACCTCGACTCAGGAGGAAGTGTCGGTGCAGTCGGACTTCACGACCAGACTGAATTTCACGATGACGGAAGCTACGCTGGAGGCCGCCGAGATGGTGGTGACGGCACGGCGTCCTCCGGTGGAACCCGACAAGACGACGAGCCGTTACGTCGTCGACATCTTCGACATTCAGAGCGTGCCGCTGGCGCGGGACACCGATGACCTGCTCGAGCTGCAGCCCGGGGTGTCGGTGGACGGCAACGTGCGCCTCCGGGGCAGCGACACCGCAGAGACCAACTCCGCGCCTCAGCAGTATTACGAGGTGGACGGCGTCAAGATGCTCAACGACGACACCTACCTCGACTACGAGCAGTGGATCCCGCTGAACAAGGGCGCACTGCAGGAGGTGGTGGTGACCGTAGGCGGGATGGACGCCGAGTATGGCGGCGCCTCTGGCGGCGTGATCAGCATGGTCACCAGGGAGTCCGGATCCCGATTCGGTGGCCAGCTGGAGTACCGGTTTGAGCCGCCGGGGGTGAAGCACTTCGGGCCCAACATCTACGACAGCGGCTGGCTCAAGCGTTACATCGGGCTGGCCAACCCCTGGTCCGATTCGGACTTTACATCGTCCCACAGCCGGACCGACTACGACGAAAAGACAGGTCACTGGATCGAAGGTTCGGTTCACGGCCCGCTGTCTGACAACGCCGGGTTCTTCGTGAATGCCAAGACCGACCGGACGGCGCCCGTCACCCCCAACGCCAACATGGGTCCGCCGGGCAACTTCTCGGGGATGGGGAGCTTCACCTTCCGCTCGGGCGGCACAATGAAGTTCAAGGTGGGCGGTATTCATTCCACCCGCGACCAGTATGATGGGGACCAGTTGGGCTATTTCCGTCGGGGTCCCTTCATTGGTAAACGTTTTTATTTTGGGGGGGGGACAAACGCCACGGATGCCTCCGCCATGTTCCTGCCGGAGGGGTTTGCTTCCCACGGCGTGCATACCTTCAAGGAGAGTGCCGCCTATTTGACCGCCACGCATACGATCTCGCCGACGACCTTCTACGACATCCGGGTCTCCTGGCAGAATTCGAGGACCACTACCGACGTTGCCGCTGCGGAGGGCTCGTCGGAGTCCAAATCGAGGGATGACTACGGGTTTACCCAGCAATACAGTGTCTATGCGCTTATGGATCACGATCGCAAACGCATCTCGTTAAAGGCGGACGTGACGAGCCAGGTGGCCAAGCAGATCCTGGCTAAGGCCGGGCTGGAGGCCTACCGTTATGACCTGCTGGCGTTTGAATATCACGACCTGAGGCCGGGTGGGAATGAGCGGCGGATCCGCATGGCCGGCAAGGGCAACATATACGATGGCTGGGAGTCCTTCAACCCGAAGCAGGTCGGGGGCTACGTCCAGACCAAGATGGAGTTCGAGGGCCTGGTGATCAACGCGGGCCTCCGGGCGGACGCCCTGCACGCGGGCGACATCTGGGTGCAGGACGGCCAGCAGTGGTGGCACTGGTGGCGGATGCGGCGCTTCGAGAACGTGCCGTTCCGGTCGACCGACTGGATCACGAACGTGAGCCCGCGGCTCGGCATCTCGCACCCGATTACGGAGCGCTCCACGATCCGGTTCTACAGCGGCGTGCTTCACGAGATGCCCTCCAAGCAGTTCCTCTACGACCGCGGGTTCAGGTCGCGCACCGTGGACACCGATGTGAACGACAACGGGCAGATCGACCAGACGGAACTCGGCAACTCGCTCGAGCAGCCGCACAACCAGCGGTATGCCACGACGGACCTCGACCCCCAGCGCACGGTCACGTTCGAAGCCGGGATAGACTGGAACTTCGCCGGCGACTACGTGCTCAGCTCCACGGCCTACTTCAAGGACCTGGAGGGGCAGATCATGCAGCGGCGGTATTACTGGGTGGCCAACACCGACTTGTGGCCGGACGGCGTGACGAAGGACAACTCCTTCCGGTCGGGCAACATCTCGACGGTGAAGACCTCCCGCGGGTTCGAGCTCTCATTCAAGAAGATGTTCAGCCAGATGACCTCGTTCAACCTGTCCTGGAACACGCAGTGGCTGAAGGCGGGTCAGGGGACGTGGACGGTGGTCTTCTTCCACGACCCGTCCTTCGTGGATGGCCCGGACTTTTTCCTGGGCGTAGACTCGAATTCCGACGGAACGGAGACGCCCAGGGTCCCGACGGCCGCGGAACGGGCCGACTACAAGGCTCGCGCACAGGCGAATTACGACGCACACCTCGCCGGTGTGGGCGCGGACAACGGGCCCCAGGGCTACGTGCTGCAGCCGTTGCGGGTCGAGGGGTATGACCAGACGTTTGCGAGCCACCGGAATGTCTACCGGCTCCCGAAGCCGACGAACGGGATCGACCGGCGCAACTACGCGGCGCTTCAGTTCCTGTTCTCGGCCCCGGCCGATTACAAAATGAAGGCCCTGGCCGGGAGCCGTGTGACGATGCTCTACCGGGTCCAGGGCGGCACGCCCTATAATTACACGCCGCCTGACGCACCGACGCAGCTTCGCAACTCGCCGATCAACACGGTGACCGACCTGAACGTGGAGAAGGACTTCAGCTTCGGCCAGTCCGGGACGGCCACGGCCTTCGTCGAGATCCGGAACCTGTTCAACCAGAAGGACGAGCTGCCGACGACGTCCAACTACGTCCTCTACGGGCTGTCGGCGTTTGAGCCCGACGACGCGAACTTCCTGAAGTACGGGGACTACCGCGACATGACCCGGTATTCACTCGGGCAGGCAGAGTCCTACGGCGCGCCTACCGGCGGTGGCGTAGGGGAACAGCCGCGCCTGTTCGTCCTCGGTGCACGCCTGTCGTTCTAAATGGCAGCGCATTCACACAGAAGGAGTCTTACCCATGTTCGGTAATCAGTTGAAGAGATGGGCGGTGCTCGGCTTGGCTGCGGCTGCGTTGCTTGCCGCAGACACGTTCAGCGCCTCCGCCCAGATCAACATGATGACCTCGAGGCGCAACCTGGACCGGGCAAACGTCTGGAACGGGTTCGCGAACAACGGCGTCACCAGCTCGGCCTTCCCAGGGAAGGGCAACCGGGGGATGTGGATGCTGAGCTTCCCGGGCACCCCGGCGAGCTCGTGCGCGGCCCCTCAGGTGGACTGGTACTGGAGTGTCAAGCCAACGGGGCACTGCGGGGCCTACGAGGGCACGATGTTTTCTGTGAGCGAGGGCCTGATCTCGCTGACACAGGTGGGGGGCGAAAAGTATGCCTCCTTTACGGGGCCGCGGCAGACCACCCCGGAGGTCCTCCCCCACACCTACGATATCGAGAACAGCCCCGAGGCGACCTGGGGCATCAACACGAAGTCGAGTAAATCCGATGCTAAGAAACCCGGAGAGAGCACGTCCAACTGGTGGCCGGGGGCGGTGCCGCTATCCGGCGATCCGACGACCCAGCACCCGTATGAGATCCACAACTACGACTACGGGATCTACTCGCCTTTGCAGAATACGGCCGAGACGATCATGATCTCGGAGTGGGAGTCGAACGAGCACGGCGGGTCCAACGTGCTCACGGCCAAGCGGAGAGTGCTGGCCTGGAGCAACCAGGACCTGGACGACATGCTCGTCCACGAGCTGGTCTGGACGAACACCTCCGACTCGCAGATCACGGGGGCCTACTTCGGGGGAATCAACGGCTTCAACATCAACCAGACCGGCAACACCTCCCGCTTCGGCTACCACGGCGGCCGGCACTATTTCAGAGACGATGATTCGGACGAGTGGATCGACTACTCCGAGGCCGCCGGGTTCAAAGGCAACGCCAATCTTGTCGGGCGGAACTGGCACGTGCAGTGGGACGGGGACCTCCCGTTGACGCCTGACGACGACACGGGCGACCCGTTCATTGCGGAGGTCTGCATCCTTGCTGCCTGCGTCGACCCGAGCTGGCTGAACGCGAGCCTACGGCCGAACGGCATGCCGCTTTCTCCGGACTACGTCGGGTACGGCGCCCTGGCCTGGAGGAGCAGCGGCACCGGGGCCTGGAACGCGGCGGACGCGGCCGCGGGGTATGTGGAGCCCGCGGGAGAGCCGCTCTGGCACTTCTGGAAGCAAGAGTCCGGGAACGATGTCGTGGACCCGGCGGATGGATTAGGCCCGGTCTCAAACGCCGACCGCTACGACGCCTGGACGGCGGCTTCCCACGCGCCGCCTTCGCAAGTGGAGCTGGGCTTCGTCGACCTGCTGTATGGGCCCTACACGATGGACCCGGGGGACCAGGTGAAGCTGGTGATGGCGAATGTGGTGGGCACCGGCTCCCACGTCACGATCAACTCCCAGACGGGATATCCTATAGACCCGACAGGCTGGGCGATGAACACGGTCGGGTCGAAGGGGACGGACGACGCGTTCCGCAATGCCGAGCTGGCCAAGGGCCACGAAGGGCTGTGGACGAACATCAGCCACGCGCTGTTCGCCTACTCGAACGAGTGGCAGATCCCCAACACACCGCCCGATGTCGATTTCACGGTGAAGAACAGCGATTCGGCTCAAAACCTGGTCGAATGGACCGGCGCGCCTGAAAGCGCGATCAATCCTGACTACGGGACGACCGACGTGACGGCCTACCGGGTCTACCAGTCGGTCTATGCGGAATATGGACCCTGGATCCTGAAGGAGGAGGTCGCGGCCACCGGGGCGGGCACCTCCTACGCCTGGACGGATTCGGAGTCCCTGGCCGGGTTCGCCAACTTCTACAACGTGCGGGCCGTGGCCTCTGCGAAGTCGGACTGGAGCGAGGGGTCAAAGACCCTTGCGGATCTGCCCGCGCAGATGTCGTCTCACGTGACCGGCGGGATGGAGGGCGGCTATTCGGCACCCGAGCAGAGGACGCTGAAAGATTTTGTGCCGAGCCAGCCTCCGACGGCGGCCGCCGACGCGCTGGAGACTCAGATCCGCGTGGTCCCCAACCCGCTGAACATCCGGGCGGACGACCAGAGCTACGCCGGGGCGCTCAAGATGCGGTTCGTGGGCGTTCCCACCCAGGCCAAGATCTCGATCTTCAGCGTGGGCGGCGACCTGGTCTCGACGCTCTACCACAGAAATAGCACCTCCGGCGAGGCCAAATTCACGCTGAAGAACGCTACACTCACCAGCGAGCTGATGACGGGGGTCTACTACTGGGTGGTGGAGAGCCTGCTTCCCTCAAACCGCGGGAAGACGCAGAGCGGTTACCTGGTCATCCACAGGTAGGACGGACGAGAACAACCTCATTCATAAAGGGAAACACGCTATGAAATGGATTGTATGCACGCTAACCGTCCTGGCGCTGGCTGCGGCTCTCCCGTTTGCATCTGCCCCGGCATGGGCCCAGGCCGAAATCGTAACGACAGACTTCCAGGACATCCCCTTCGATCCGAAGGCGTCGCTCTCGGACGAGACGTTGTCGGACTTCGATCGCTTTACGAAGCAGAATCCGTCCACGTTCCACTTCCTGAAGATCGCGCCCACGGCCCGACTGGAGTCGATGGGTGAGGCCTTCACGGCGGTGGCGGACGGGATGGACGCGATCTACTACAACCCGGCCGGGATCGCCGGCATCGAGAACTTCGGGTGGTCGTTCGGCGGGATGCGGTGGTTCGGCGAGATGGATTACCGCACGGGCGCCGTTGCGGTCAACACCCCGATCGGCGTGGTCGGGCTTTCGGTGATCACGCTGAGCTTTCCGGACGTCGAGCAGACCACGTCCCTGGCCCCGGAAGGCACGGGTCAGATGCTGGATCTGGGCGACACGGGCATCGGTTTTCACTATGCCTATCAGATGACCGACAAGTTGGGGGCGGGCGTCCAGCTGCGTTACGTGAAGTCCGAGCTGGGTCTGGACGAAGAGGTCACCGCGGTGCTGCTGAGCGCGGGCACGCTGATGCACACGGGGTTCGAGAGTCTGAGGATCGGCATGGGCATCAAGAACCTGGGGAACGACGTCAGCGCGATCGACATCTTCGAGTCGTCTCAGCCCGTGATCTTCAACCTCGGCCTGGCCGGGGAGGTGATGGGCAACATAGGCGACCCGACGTATGTGACGGTGGCCTTCGAGGGCGCCTATCACACAGACTCCTGGCAGCGGTATCACGTGGGCGCGGAGCTGTGGTTCAACAACATGCTCGCCCTGCGCGCCGGGAACCGGTTCAAGTATGATGCTCAGAGCTGGAGCGTGGGCGCGGGTGTCAAGGGCACGTTCGGCGGTAGTCGGAGCATCATGGCCGACGTGTCGTATTCTGAGCTGGATGAACTGCTCGACCACAAGCCGATCCGGTTTACGGTGAGCGGGTCCTTCTAAAGCGGACAGAGCAGGCACCCGGTGAGAGATCGGGTGCGTCGAAGTCGAAGGATAAGGCGGCCGCCCGGAGCAATTGCTCCGGGCGGCTTGTCTTATATTACGAAACTGCGCGAAGTCCCGTAACGTGACTTTAGGAAAGCGTAGCCGACGACAGCGGCACCCGAAAGACGAGTCGATTTGTTGGCTTGCATCGGATGAGTCTGTAGACGAGTCCGACAGAGCGGGACGTCCCGATTCTCTCGGCACGGACATTTCATTCTCGCGCTGAGGGCCGGGCGTGGCCGGGGGAGGGGTCATCCGGCGCAATTTTTTCGGTTGACGGCCTGATTTTCAGACCGTATCTTGGCCCTCGCCGGCAGCCGCAAACGGCGCGATCCAACGGCGGAGGAGCGGTCTATGGCGAGCCGCCTGCATAAGCAGCGCGGCTCTCAATATGTACAGGTGCTGTGGAGGGAGAGGCAAGTCCTGAAACTCCTGCAGGAGTCACGGCGGGCGTCGTTCACCCCGGTGAATCTCGGATCGTAAGGACCGAATCTCATCACCTGTTTGTACGCCCACGGCGTCATCGCGACGGCGCAAGGAGGAGGAAGAAAGCGTCATGAATGGGTCAAGATTGAGGCTGAAGCTCGAGCACAGGGGCTACTTCAGGCAGGCGCTGACGTTTCGCTGGCCTTCAGGGCTCAAATCGGGGGCTGTTCGAGCCACCGTCCAGGTGACGCAGCCCTATGGGTTCGAACAGGAGCTGACCGGTAACGCCGAACGGGTGGGCGACCGCGGTGAGGTCGTGATCACGTATCCGCTCGTGGACGAAGGGCGGTATGGTCCGAGCCTGGCCACCGATTCCGAGGGGAGAGCGATGTGGGCGCTGGGTGGCTACAGGTTCGACCTCACGCTGAGGGCGGGCGGGAGGCGGGTGGGATCGGGCGTCCTGAGGCTGGACGCGAACGATTTCTTCGGGGATATCGGCGGGATGAAGCTGGGGCAGGTGGACTCGCTCCGGCAGTTCATCGAGTGTTGTCCGGAGCGGGCCGCGTTTATCGACAAGACCGAGGTGGCCTTCACGATCCGGACGCTGCCCGATCGCGTAGAGACCTGCTCGGTGAAGGTGGATGTGGTGGACCCGAAGGGACACAAGCGCCTCGCGGGCCCTCTGGATTTGAAACTGAACGGCCAGGTACGGCGGTGTACGTTCGACGGGGCGGGATGGGGACGCGGGGAGTTCTGGCTTCGCGTGAGGGCCCAGCAGGGCGGCAAGGCGGTGGGGCCCTACATGGTGCGCCAGATCAACCTGGAGACGCCCAACAAGCCGAAGCGCCCGTTGAATCCGCTGAGAGTCGGGCAGATGCCCCAGTACATGGTGGACGGCTGGATCTGCGGATCCTCCTCCGGGCTCCAGCACGCGCCCGACCAGCTGGAGGTCCTGTCGGACGGGCCGATCGCGGTGCTCGACCGCCCCTGGGAGGAGGGGCCTGATCAGCTGCAGATCAACTCTTTCTCGTATGACAAAGAAGCGAGACAATTTCGCGCCACCTATTACGCCGGTCCGCTTACCGAGGACGAACGGCTGTGGAAGATGGGTGTGCGATCGACGATCACGGCGTATTCGATCCGGTATCTGTGTCTCACGGTTTCGAACGATGGGGTGACGTGGGAGAAGCCGGACCTGGGCATCGTGGACTACAAGGGATCCAAGAACAACAATATTCTGAGGGACAAGTCTGGTGAAGATTTCCTGTTGTCGGGAGAGTTCGACAGCTTTCCGGCGTTCGTGAAGGAGCGTCCGTTTCCGAGGAAGTACCGCTACCGGTTCTACGATCCCAAGAAGGACGGACCGATAGATATGGACAACTTCGTGTTCCGGGTCTTCCTGAAGGCCAACATGGAGGCGGCGAAGCAGTTCCTGGGTGGATTCAAACCGAAGCACCGGGAGTTCTGGGGCTTCGAGCGGCGGGGAGACACCTTCCTTGCCCTGACGAGACGGCCCGTCCTGACCGGCGCGCGCGGCATGAGGCTCACGTCTACGAACGAGCGAGCGTCCACCTATCCGTTCGAGGGAGAACCGTTTGCGCTCTTCCAGGCCGGCGGCCGGTCCACGGCCACGTTTTACGATCGGAAGAGCAAGACCTTCTTCTATTACTACCGGCCGGACGCGCCGGCCTATCCGCCCACGGGGCTGCCCTTTTACCTCTGGCACAGCGTGGCGGCCATCCGCACGCGCGCCGTGATGTGGACGCGGGACGGGTTCAACTGGGAACGGCGTCACCAGACGGTACCGGACGAACACGATCCACCCGGTACGACCCTCTACGGGTTCGGGTTTCTGAGGCCGGAGGGGAAGGAACTGAGCGACACGGACGGCCAGCTCTATCTGGGTGCGCTGCTGAACTGGGACTTTTCGACACAGCAGAACCGGCAGCACCTGCTGTGGAGCCGGGACCTGATCCACTGGAGCAAGTTCGGGGCGAATCGAAAGCCCCTTCTGGAAAACGGACCCATAGGGAGCTGGAATACCAGCTCCAGCGGTCTGAATGAATACACGCCGATCACGAACGCCGACGGGGAAGAGGAGTGGTGGTTCCCCTTCGGGGGGACAAATACGCGTTATATGCTGGGCGGGTATCTCACTGCCGACACGCTGGAAGCGTTCAAGGCCAAGCTCCCCTACTTCGAGCTCGCGCCCTTTTTCACGAGCTGGGAGGACTTTTTCGAGGAGACGAAGCGGCACCGTGTCGTGCCCGGCCTGGCGAAGTGCAAGGCGGGCAGGCTCGCGCACGTGGAACCGATCCGATCCAAAGGAACGTTCACGACGCTGCCCCTCGTCGTGGAAGGGAGTCGCCTGCTCCTGAACGGACAGACCGACCCGGGCGGCAGCATCCGCGTGGAGGTGCAGGATGCGGAGGGCAATCTGTTTCCGGAGCTGGGTCTGGATGACTGTATTCCATTCTCGGGAGACCGCGTGGCCCACGAGGTGCGATGGAAGCGGGTGCGGCTGGAGGAAGTATACCGGCGGGTGGTCCGGCTGAAGGTGGTGCTGGAAGGGGCGAGGCTATACGCGTTCAGGGTGGCATCGTGAGAAGCAGGGCTTAGTTCGGGTACCGGGAAAGCAAAACACGGGTACCGGGGATCGTAAAAACCGTTGTTCGTGGATCGTGAAGGCGAGCACCCGGGAATCAGAACAGGAGTACCGTGGGTTCGTTGTTGAACCGTTTCAGACGTCTATTCATATGGTAGGATCCGTCTCCAGACGGCGACGAATCCGATCACGGCGGCCGTCTCTGTCAACCGAAAGCCGTCTCCGGACGGCGAAATTTACCTTGGGAGGAAATGGTGGCCTTTCCGAAGTTCTTCTACAACAACGACGGGAGCTTTCTGCTCTACTGCGCCCCGCCGATGACGCCCGAGGAGTTCGTCTACGAAGCGGTCGGGCGCTTCATCGGCACCCAGGTGGACGCCGTGGTCTGTCACATGTACGGCTTCGGCGACGCGGTGCCGCTCTGGCCTTCGGAGGTCCCGGGCGCCAAGGGAATCGAGCGGGAGAAGGTCGGCTTCGTGAGCGAGTGGCGGCAGCAGCAGATTATGAAGCGGCTGTGGGCGGAGGGGATCGATCCGTGGAAGCTGGCGTTGGAGGCGGCCCACGAGGCGGGGATGCAGTACTGGGTTGGGAAGCGGTTCAACGACCTGCACGGCCCGCGCTACGAGTGGCGGAGCGAGTTTCGCGCGCAGCATCCCGAGTATGAGCTGGGCGATGAGTGCGGTTCGGGGCTGCACGGCCCTGGAAGCGTTTACGGCGAGCGGTGTACAGGTCTGAACTATGCGATCCCTGAAGTGCGCGCTCATCGTCTGGCGATCGTGCTGGAGGCCTGCGAGCGCTATGACGTGGACGGGTTCGAGTGGGACTTTCAGCGGGAACCAGGACACAGCGTGCCCAACCTCCCTGAAAACGGTTCGATCCTGACCGCCTACGTGCGCGAGGCCAGAACAAAGCTGAACGGTATCGGCGACCGTCGGGCCCGCCCGCTCGGTTTCGGTGTGCGTTGTCCAGTCACCCTGGAGAAGTGTCACGCCATCGGTCTGGAGCTGGAGACGTGGATCGCGGAGGGGCTCGTGGACTACATCTCCCCTGCGCCCCACTGGGACAGCGCGACCGATTCGCCGTTCGAGGAATTTGTGGACATCGCGAAAGACTCGGAATGCCGCGTTCTGGGCTGTACGTCGGAGCAGGTCGGGCCCGGCCAGCATCCCCTCCCACCCGCGGGCGCCCTGCGCGCCGGAGCGATGAACGCCTGGCAGCAGGGGGTGGACGGCGTCTACGTGTTCAACTTCCATCACCAGACCACCTACAACGTGGATGATTCGGATGTGCTGTCACAACTCGGAGATCTGGAGACGCTGGCGTTCAAGGACAAACTTTATGTGATCGCCGGTACTTTTGATGCCTTGAAGCGGGTCCCTCACGAGACGTCGATTTTCGCGGGATGGGAGCATCAGCTGCCGGTGACGCTGCAGGAGGGATCGGGAACCACGGTCCGTTTCCGGGTGGCCGATGACCTGGAGACCGCTGCCAGAAGAGGCATTCTGGATGCCGTAACGCTGGAGCTGATCGTGGTCTCTCTGACCTCGGAGGATGAGTTCGAGTTCAAGCTGAACGGCAGGGCGCTGCCCGAGACGGCCCTCGTCGCTCTGAACCGACACTACCGGGTGGGCCCCGGCCCGAATGCCTATCACGGGAACTATGCCCTCCGGTACGATGTCAGGGTAGGCGACTGGGTCCGTCAGGGCTGGAACCAGGTGGAGGCGATGCTCAAGAAGCGGAATTCCGGGATCGAGACCGACTTCGTGTTCCACGACCTGAGCCTCGAGATCAACTACCGGATTCTACCCATGCGAGGATGAAGGGCCTGGTACCGGGAAAGCAAAACACGGGTACCGCAGAGCCGGTAACGCCACTCAATTGCGGATTCGAAAAGGCATAGTCCGCCGCAGAGGCGCGGAGTAAATCGTGGATCGTTGTTCGTCGTTCGTAAAGCAAATAGGCAACCTTCCCCTTTGAAAAAGGCCCTTCCCGCCTGCACCGCGTAGGCTCCCGGCCGTACCGAGGTGAGCGAGCCTGCGCGTCGAGGGAGGGATTGAGGGGATTTCACAGCACCAAGCCTCAAGTATCCGGGTGCTCTAGGCCGTCGGTTGAGAGTATCGGGGTGAAGTGTTCGCCGCCGGGAGGCGGCTCCTACCGGATTTACCGGCGTTTGGAATCAGGTAATATTCACAAGCCGTTCATAAGGTAGGAGCCAGCTCCTGCTGGCGAACGTAAGCTCACCTGAGAACGTGCTGGGTGATTCCGCCCAAGCAGAACGCCGCGTTTGTCGCCGCTATAGAGGATGTCTTGGACGTCTATCAGCGGCCGTACGACTCAAAGAGCAGACTTCCGCCTGGTCGAACGATCGCAACAACAAAAGCAAGGCTGTCCATTGGCGGTTCACGACAAACGATGCTCGGATCAAACTGAGAAAGCTGTATCCAGACTACGCGGCGCTTTAGCCGTCAAAGGGTAGTCTGGAAATCGAAACCAAGCCAAATACAGGAGGGAGCATGGCCAAGCCACCGAAATTTTTCTACCACAATGACGGAAGCTTTCTGCTCTACTGCGCACCGCCGATGACGCCGGAGGAGTTCGTCTACGAGTCGGTAGGCAGGTTTATCGGCACACAGGTGGACGCGGTGGTCTGCCACCAGTTCGGGTTCGGCGACGCGGTTCCGCTGTGGCCGACCGAGGTACCCGGCGCCAAGGGCATCGACATGGAGACGGTCGGCTATGTGAGCGAGTGGCGGCAGCAGGAGATTATGCTGAGGCTCTGGGCGGAAGGGGTAGACCCCTGGAAGGTGGCGCTGGAGGCGGCCCACGAGGCCGGGATGGAGTACTGGATCGCGAACCGGTTCAACGACCTGCACGGCTCCCGTTACCAGTGGAAGAGTGAATGGCGGGTCAGCCATCCGGAGTACGAGCTGGGCGACAAGGCCGCCGCCCCGATGCCCCGTTCAGACAAACAGAGTACCGGTCTGAACTTTGCGATTCCGGAGGTACGCGCCCATCGTCTGGCGCTGGTGGAGGAGGCATGCACGCGCTACGACACGGACGGGTTCGAGTGGGACTTCATCCGTCACCCCGGCTACCACTATCCCGACATGGACGAAGCCCGGCCGATGCTTACCGAATACATGCGAGAGGCGCGGGCGCTGCTGAATCGTATCGGCGAGGCGCGGGGCCGTCCTGTAGGGTTCGGCGTTCGCGTTGCCGGTACACCGGAGAAATGTCACGAGCTCGGTCTGGAGGTAGGGACATGGATCAAGGAGGGGCTCGTCGACTTCGTCTCACCCTCATGCTACTGGGATACCGTGACCTACCTTCCGTTCGAGTCGTTCCTGGAAATGGCCGAGGGCACGGACTGCCGCATCCTGGGCAGTACCTCCGAGCAAGTGGGGCCCGGGGGCCACAGCCGCCCGCCGAAAGCGGCCCTGCGGGCCGGGGCGCTCAACGCCTGGCGGCAGGGCGTGGACGGCATCTACCTGTTCAACTTCCATCACCAGACGATGGCGAAGATGGATGACCGCGAGATCCTGTCGCAGCTCGGGGATCCGGCCACGCTTGAGTTCAGGGACAAGCTTTATGTGGTCACACCCGCCTTCGGCTCTGTCCGCTCGTGGCCTTCGCCAGAAGCTTATGAGGGCTGTGACTATCCGCTTCCGTTTGCGCTGGAGGAGAATTCCGGAGAGACGATCCGTTTTCTGGTGAGCGACGATCTGGAGAAGGCCGGTGAGCGGGGGATCGTGGATGCAGTGACCCTCGAGCTGATCCTCGTGGGCGTGACCTCGGAGGACGAATACGAGTTCAAGCTGAATGGAAAAGCCCTGCCGCAGACCGTCCCGCTGGACGTTCCGCAGAAATACACCGTAGGTCCCGGCCCCAATGCCTTTCAGGGGAACTATGCGCTTCGATATGATGTAAGGGCGGGGGGCTGGATCAAGCAGGGATGGAATGAGGTGGAAGCGGTGCTGAGGAAACGGAATCCGCGGGTGGAGACGGAATTCGTGCTCCACGACGTGAACCTGGAGATCAATTACCGGATTCTGCCGATGAGAGGCTAGCCAATTGCGGATTGCGAATTTGGGATTGCGGAATGGAAATCCGGGTACCGGGAAAGCAAAACACGGGTACCGGGGATCGGGAAAATCAAGAACCAAGAATCACCGCCTGCCCCCAAAGGATTGTGATCCGAGGCGCAGAGGTCGCAGAGAAGATTGAGAAAAACGAAAAGCAAAGGAGAGACCGATGCTCGTGGATTTGGACCAGTTCACGGTGTCGCGGTTGAGTGAGGCGGACCAACTTCCGCCAGATCGGACGGCGCTGATTATCGTGGACATGATGAATCGATTCTGTGACCCGGACTGGTGGGTCACGGGACAGACCGGGCTGAAAGCCGAAGCGCTGGAGGAGCGGCGGGCGTTCTTCGAGAAGGAGCTGGCGGAGATCATCCCGAGGATCAGGCTGGTGCTGGATGTCTTTCGCAAAGCGGGCGGGACGGTGGTGTTTATGGAAATGGCGAGGCGAACGAAAGACGGGCGGGACATGGTGCCCTACATGAAAGGCCGGGATTACGACCTCGTGGGCAGCAAACCGATGTCGGTGATCGATGAGCTGGCGCCGATCGAGGGCGAGATCGTGATTCAGAAGCCGACGAGCTCCTCGTTTACGGGGACCGGGCTGGACTTCATGCTGCGCAACGCGGGGATCGAGCACAACGTGCTCTGCGGCCAGTTCGGGGACGCCTGCGTGTTCTATACGCTGATCCAGAGCCGGGAATACGGTTACAAAAACAGCTGGGTGGAAGACGCGGTGCTCTTCCAGACGCAGGGGACGAAGGACATCATGCCCTGTCTGATCGGATCGCGTTGGGCGGATCTGGTGAGGACGGAGCAGCTTTCGGCCATACTGAAGGCGTGAAAACGGACCTAACCCCCCAGCCCCCTTCGCTAAAGGGAAGGGGGAGAACAGGACTGCTGTAGATGAATGTAGACCTCGGGCAACTGAAAAAAGATGGGTTCATCATCCTGCGTGAGGTGATTCCGCCGGATCAACTCGAGGGGCTGAGGAAAAATTTCGAGACGCTTGTCGATCGGCAGCGGGAGATCTGGGCCCGTGACCGCGAACCGGGAGACCCGCCGGGCGGGGTGTGGGAGGCCGATCCCCAGCCCCGGCTGAGGGGATGGCAGAACCTGATCGACGAAACGACTGCCGACACGATGGAGTTCTGCCTTCACGAAAACACGAGGGGCGTCAACCGCCAATTGATGCAAGCTGAGGAAGCGTCGAACACAGGCATCTTCATGATGTGCAACCCGGTGCGCGACCACGGGCCGGCGAAGTGGCATCGCGACATCCATCCGATGGACGAAGGGCCGCTTCGCGGCCTGCAGATCGACCTGCTGGAAAACGCTCCGGGCTATCTGCAGTGGAACATCCCGCTCTACGACGACGACGTGCTGTGGGTCATTCCCGGAAGTCACCGTCGATCGAATACCGACGAGGAGAACTGCCTGCTGGACGAGGACCCCTGTGTCCCCCTCCCCAATGGCCTTCAGGTGGAGTTGAAAGCGGGCGACGGGGTGGTGTATACGAATACGATTCTCCACTGGGGCAGCAACTACGGGACCAAGCTGCGCAGGACAGTCCATCTGGGCTACCGTTCATTCGGAGGCCCGGTCTTTCCGTACGTCCCCGGGTTTGTTCGAGATCTCGGATTCACCCGATATCTGTCGGAATCCGGCCGCCGGGTCTACGATCGACTCGCGGCGTTTTATGCGGAGGAGTGCGATACGATCACGTCGCTGCTCCGCGCCGTTTTGGACAAGGATGTTGAGCCTTTTCAGGATGCACTTGCAAGGCTTCACCCAGCCGAACCTGCGCGGATCGTCTGTCTGATCCTCATCTCGAAACTGGTCTACAAGCTCCGGTTCGATTCTCACCCGAAGCAAAGAAACTATCTCCGTGATTGGACTCAGCACGAGGTTGTCGGCCCTCGATTTTCGCAGAAAGAGATCGATACCCTGTGGCAGCGTTTCTCTGCGCTGGACGCGAGGCTCAGATCTGATGAAGAGCAGTTTGTTCCGGGCTTCCAGTCCGGGCCGATGGAGTACGTCTGCCAGGACTTGCCGGAAGATTTCGACGTGGAGGAATTCATCGCCAGCTGGTGATGACGTATTTGGCTTTCGGATGGGCGTGTATCACCAAGGTCCACAACCCGATTTGTCATTCCGAGCGCGAGCGAGGAATCTCAACACATGACGGAGCAGCTACGTCTTCAAGATATTGTTAAGTGAATACTTTCTTCCTGAGATTCCTCGTCGCCGTAATTCGCCAGGGTTTTTAAGAAAGGCATGATTTGACTCCGTAAAGGCTCCTCGGGATGACAGGTTCCTGCAAAGTGTATCGTGATGTAGAACGGGGCTGAGATGAAGGCCACATTCGATGCATTCCTGAAGCCGGCTCCACCTTCACTGGCCGAGTTCATCGAGCGAACGGAGCTGTTTTCGGTGATGATGGAAGCATCGGCCGTTTCGTGGACGGAGGACCAGGTCGAGCAGGTATCGGAGCATACCTGGGAGCTCGGGTTCAGCAGCGACGCCGGGCTGGATGCGATCTGCCACGTGGAGGTTGTTGCAGAGTATGGTGCCGTAGAGTATCAGGTCACTCTGACGAACACCTCGTCGGAGCGCTGCAAGCCGATTTCGGACCTGTGGGCGCTGAGCCTGACGCTGTCCGGGTTCGAAGGTCTTCCAAAGATCGTGAGCAGCTCCGGCGGTGCCTACGGGAAGGTTCTGGGCTATCCGGGTAGGGAGGTGTACTGGGTGCGGACGGATATGCCGATGTCGGGGTTCGGACCGGAGTTCAGCCACGGGCCGGCGGACGGCGTGTCTTCAGACCAGGACCTGCCGATCTTTCTGGCCACGGCCGGCGCCCAGTCGGACGCACCGGGACTCTTTCTGGGCCTGGAGTGGTCCGGGCTGTGGCACGCGCACTTCAAGACGCTAAACCTGGGCCAGGCGGAGGAACGGACGGACGAAAAACGGCGTTATACGCGCTTTGAACCCGGCCTCAGTCTGAAGCTCGGCCCCGGAGTGGATGGACTGGTCCTGGAACCGGGCGAGCGCCTGAAGCTTCCGCGCGTTCACGTCGGCTTCTTCGAGGGGGACATCGACGCCGGCAGCAACGCCCTTCGCCGCTACATTTCAGGTTATCTGATCCCTCCACTCGAGGGGATGGCGCTCCCTCAGGTGACCTATTCCTACTGGCCGGGGAACCGGGATCCATTTACAGAGGATGAGTTGTGCCAACACATGGACGTGAGCGCGGAACTCGGTATCGAGACGGCAAACGTGGACGTCGCCTGGGTCAGGGGTCACCATCCCAGGAGTCACGGAAACTGGCCGGAAGATCCGGAGAAGTGGCCGAGCGGGATCGAGGCCTTCGCGGAACACGCCCGCGCGAAGGGGATCGGTTTGGGGCTGTTCATCGAAATGGAGGTGGTTGCCGAGGGGACGGATTTCTGGAACGAAAAACCGCACCTGCTCTTCCCGGATCCAAAGAAGGGGGCGCACGACTTCAAGTTCGCGGGATTCAGATACCGCCTGATGAACTATGCGCTTCCGGAAACGTGCGATACGGTCTTGGAGATGGTCAGCGGACTGATCGAGCGCCTGAAGCTGAGGTATATCCACTGGGAGTGTGACCAGGCACCCCTGCCGACGTGGCAGGCCGTCGATCCGACCGGGAAGATCCAGTTCGCGTTCTATGAGGGGCTGTACTCGGTGTGGGAGCGGCTGCTGGAGCGGCACCCCGACGTCTTCATTCAGAACAACCTGGTCGGGGCGCACCGGCTCGACCTGGGAGTGATCAAGCGTTCCCACGGCGGATGGGCCACCGAGTTCATGAGCGATCCACACCGGTGCCGCAGGTTGCAGCTGAGCGGGAACACCTTCCTGCCCGCGAGTCACCTCGGGACGATCCTGGCGCCCAAGCCGATGAAGGGCCATATCGGGATGGACGAGGAGATCTCGGATCTGTCCTGCATCAGCCGAATGGCGGGGATGCTTTTTGTAAGCGCCAGGATGGACGAGATCGAGGCGGCGCCCCTGGCAAACCTGAAGCACTGGATCGGGGTCTTCAAGCGGTCCCGGCATCTGCTGATGAAGGACTACTATCACCTGACGCCGCAGCCGCAGGACGAGGCGGACTGGGACGCCGGGCAGTTCTGTGACGGGACGAAGGAGGGAATCGTGCTGGTCTTCCGGTTTTACGGCAGGACAGGACGGCAGGAGATAAGGATGAGATCGCTCGATCCGAAGAGCCAGTATCGTGTGACGAACGAGAAATCGGGCGAAGCGGAGGAGTGTTCGGGTAAGGACTTGATGGCGCAGGGCCTTGCGGCGGAGCTGGAGGCCAATGATGCCAGGTTTTTCTCCTACAAAAAGTTGTGATCACCTTTTTCGACAGGAACCTCGCAACCTAATCTGTCATTCCGAGCGTGAGCCAGGAATCGCAACAGTCTACGCAGCAGCTGATACTTCAAGAGATAGTCAATGAGTAATGCCCTTTTGAGATTCCTCGTCGCCGCAAATACGCCAAGTTTTTGGCAAAGCGTGATCTGACTCTGCAGAGGCTCCTCGGAATGACATGCGCATCTGAAGTGTATGGTGACGTAGTTGCTGCAGGAAGCGGGAGCTGAAATGCAAGCCACATTCGACGCATTCTTGAAGCCGGCCCCGCCTTCACTGGCCCGGTTCATCGAACGAACCGAGCTGTTCTCGGTCGTGATGGAAGATGCCGCTGTTACGTGGGCAGAGGACGGGGTCGAGCAGGTGTCGGAAGACAGCTGGGAGCTCGGGTTCGGCAGCGACGCCGGCCTGGATGCGATCTGCCACGTGGAGGTTGTTCCTGACTATGGTGCGGTGGAGTACCAGCTCTCGCTGACGAACACCTCGTCGGAGCGCTCCAAGCCGATTTCAGACCTGTGGGCGCTGAGCATGACGCTGTTCGGGTTCGAAGGCATACCGAAGATCGTGAGCAGCTCTGGTGGTGCCTACGGGAAGCTTCTGGGCTATCCGGGTAGGGAGGTCTACTGGGTGCGCACGGATATGCCGATGGCGGGGTTCGGTCCGGAGTTCAGCCACGGGCCGGCAGACGGCGTTTCCTCGGACCAGGATCTGCCGATCTTTCTGGCCACGGCGGGCGCCCGGTCGGACGCACCCGGACTCTTTCTCGGCCTCGAGTGGTCGGGGCTGTGGCACGGTCACTTCAAGGTCTTGAATCGGGTCCAGGCGGAGGAACGGACGGATGAGAAACGGCCTTACACGGGCTTTGAACCTGGCCTGAGTCTGAAGCTCGGTCCGGGAGTGGACGGACTGGTCCTGGAGCCGGGCGAGCGCCTGAAGCTTCCGCGTGTTCACGTCGGCTTCTTCGAGGGCGACATCGACGCGGGCAGCAACGCCCTGCGAAGGTATATCGCGGGTCATCTGATCCCTCCGCTCCATGGCGCCGCGCTCCCTCCTGTGACCTATTCCTACTGGCCGGGAAACCGGGAGCCCTTTGAAGAGGACGAGCTCTTTCTGCACGCGGATGTGAACGCCGAACTGGGTGTAGAGATGGCGGACTTGGTGGTCATGTGGTTCAAGGGTCTCCACGCGACGGGTTTTGGGAACTGGCCTGAAGACCCGCAGAAGTGGCCTCGCGGCATGGAGGCGTTGGCGGAACATCTCCGCTCCAGGGAGATCGGTATGGGGTTGTTCCTCGACCTGGAAGTGATCTCCGAGGGGACGAAGATCTGGAACGAGAAACCCCACCTGCTCTTCCCGGACGCACCGAAGGGTGCGAGCGATTGGAAATTCGTGGTAATCAGATATCGCCTGATGAACTATGCGCTTCGCGAGGCGTGCGACTATGTGTTCGAACTGGTCAGTGGCGTGATCGAGCGACTGAAGCTGAGATACATCCACTGGGAGTGCGACCAGGGACCTTTGCCGACGTGGCAGGCCGTGGACCCGACGGGGAAGATCCAGTTCGCGTATTACGAGGGGCTGTATTCGGTGTGGGAGCGGCTGCTCGAGCGGCACCCTGACGTCTTCATTCAAAACAATTCCGTCGGGGCGCACCGACTCGATCTGGGCGTGGTGAGGCGGTCCCACGGATGCTGGGCCAACGAGTTCAGCGGCGATCCTCATCGCTGCCGGCGGATGCAGCTGAGCGGGAACACCTTCCTGCCCGCGAGTCACCTCGGGACGATCCTGGCGCCCAAGCCGCTGAAGGGTCACATCGGGATGGACGAGGAGATCTCGGACCTGTCCTGCATCAGCCGTATGGCGGGGATGCTCTTCATCAGCGCCAGGATGGACGAGATCGAGGCGGTGCCGCTGGCGAACCTGAAGCACTGGATCGGGGTCTACAAGCGGTTTCGGCATCTGCTGATGAAGGACTACCATCACCTGACGCCGCAGCCGCAGGACGAGGCGGATTGGGACGCCGGACAGTTCCGTGACGGGACGAAAGAGGGGATCGTGCTTGTCTTCCGGTATTACGGCACAACGGATCGGCTGGAGATTCGGATGAGGTCGCTCGATTCGGGGAGCACCTATCGTGTGACCAACGAGAAGTCGGGCGAGGCGGACGAGTACTCTGGAAAGGATTTGATGGCGAAGGGTCTTCCGGTGGAGCTGGACGCGAACGACGCGCGGTATTTTTCTTATACGGCGGTGTGATTGCGGTATGAGTTCCTGACCAGAATGCTTTATTCCGAACGAAATCCCCCTCAGTCCCCCTTTTCCAAAGGGGGAGGATTCCGTTTCTTGATGGGTAGTATGTCGGTACGAGTAGTCTCCCCCCTTTAGCAAAGGCCTGTCCCGAGCGAGCTTGCGAGTCGAGGGAGGGGCAGGGGGGATTTGTTTCGCGCACGCGTTAGATGAGGAGTTTCGCGATATGGAATTGAAACGACTGAGGGAACAGCGAGAGCAGGCCAAACACCGAAAACGTCGGATCATTTTCAACAACGACGGCTGCGATATTGTCTACAACCTCAAGGAGGTGAGCCGCGAAGCTCTCCTTGCGGACCGCACGACAGGGCTGATCGGATCGCACGTCGACTCGATCTTCTACTGCCCCTGGAGCGCAGGGCTGGGTCACGTGTCCTACATCAGCGATGTCGCGGAACCGTTCCTCGCGAAGACGCGTGTGTTCGCGCCGAACATGATCGAGGCGTTCCACGAGGCGGGTCTGGACCCTCTTCAGATTATGATCGACTTCTGCAGGGAGAACGGGATCGAGATTTTCATGTCTATGCGGATGAACGATACCCACGACGGCCAGCCGCGGTGGTCTGAGATGATTCCTCAGTTCAAGAAGGACCACCCCGAGGTTCTGCACGGATCGCTGGAAGACCCATCCGAGTACGGAATGTGGTCAGGACTGAATTACGACGAACCGGAGGTTCAGGAACGGGCGTTCGAGCTGCTTGCGGATGTCTGCAAGCGGTACGACGTGGACGGCATCGAGCTGGACTGGCTTCGCCACCCGCCTCATTTCAAATGCGGCACGAATGGGGAGGACTGCACGCAGGTGGAGCGGGAGATCATGACGGGCCTGCACCGCCGTATTCGCGAGATGACGGAGCAGGTCGGGTTGGAGCGCGGCCGCCCGATGCTCGTGGCGGAGCGCCTTCCCGCCTCTGTCGGGTGCTGCGAAGTGATGGGCCTGGACGTGAGGGCGTGGCTGAAGGAGGATCTCGTGGATCTGCTGGTCCCCGGGGAGATGGAGCTGGCGCCGTGGGAGACCTGGGTAAAGCTGGGCCGGGAGCACGGCGTGCCGGTCTATCCGGATCTGACCTGGTCAGGATCCAGGCGGCGTCAGGGGCCGCCCGACGTGCAGGACGGGATCGCGCTCAGGAACTTCCGCGCCAGGGCGATGTACGTCTGGCACGCGGGTGCGGACGGGATCCACACCTACAATCTGTTCGACCCATCGAGCGCGGCCTGGCGGGAGGTGGGCGACCCCGAGCTCCTGGCCGGACTGGACAAGGACTACTTCCCGGACGGTCATTTTCGGTTTCTGCTGGGGCGGGAGATCAAAGGCCTGCTTCGGTTTTACGAGTATCCGACTGCGCTGGACCCGGGAAGTCCCGTGATGCTCTTACCGACCCGGCCTCACACGGCGATTGTGACGATTGGCGAAGACCTGCCCGGAAAGGACTCGGGATCCAATCCCAGCGTGACGCTGAGCGTCCGCGTCGACGGTCTGACCGAAGCGGACCGTCTGGAAGTCAGGCTGAACGACCGCGCTCTTTCGAACGGCGATCTCCAGGAGGAATGGGTCAGCTACGGCGTCGAGCCGGAGCGGATCCGAAAAGGGGCGAACACCATCAAGGTGATCAACCGGGATCCGTCGAACAAAGTCCTTCTGAAGGACGTTCACGTGCGAATTGCCCATTCGGGTTGATCCTTCACGGAGATTCGGGACGTGCAACTCGACGAACTCAGAAGGAGACGTGAGCAGGCCACCCATCGCAGGCGGCGCGTGATCTTCAATAACGACGGCAATACTATTATGTATAGGCTTGGCGACAAGGATATCAGTCGCGAGGCGCTCCTGGCCGACCGAACGACGCCCCTCCTCGGCACGCACGTGGATTCGATCTTCTACTGCACGAGCGCCGGCCTGGGGATGGCGACCCATATGAGCGACGTCTCCGAGCCGTTCGTTTCCAGAGAGGGCGTGTTCGAGGCGAACCGGACGAAGGCGTTTCACGAGGCCGGTCTGGACCCGCTGGAGATCATGGTCGACTTCTGCAGGGCGAACGGGATCGAGGTCTTCTGGTCGATGCGGATGAACGACATCCACGACGCCTACCCGCTGTGGCACATGCTGGGGTCTCAGTTCAAGGGGGACAACCCTCAGCTCCTGTTCGGGTCTCTCGAGGATCCTCCTGCCTTCGGATTCTGGTCCGGGGCGGCCTACGACGAGGCGGAGGTCCGGGAGAAAGCGTTCGGGATGCAGGAGGATGTCTGCAAGCGGTACGACGTGGACGGGATCGAGATGGACTGGATGCGCCACCCGCCTCACTTCAGGTGCAACGCGAACGGGAAGGACTGCACGCAGGCGGAGCGGGATGTGATGACCGACCTGCTTCGCCGGGTTCGGGACATGACGGAACGGATCGGCCTGGAGCGGAGGCGCCCGATCCTCGTCGCGGTGCGGATTCCCGCTTCGGTTTCGTGCTGCGAGGCGATCGGCCTGGACGTGAGGGCGTGGCTGGAACAGGGGCTCGTGGACCTGCTGATTCCGGGCGAGTGGGAGTTGGCGCCCTGGGATGCGTGGGTGGCGCTGGGCCGCAGCCACGGCGTGACGGTTTATCCCTGCCTGAGCTGGTCCGGGTCCAAACGGCGTGAGGGACCGGCCGACGTTCAGGACGGCCTTCCGATGAGAAATTTCCGCGCTCGCGCTATGAATGTCTGGCACTCGGGCGCCGACGGGGTCTATACCTTCAACTACTTCGACCTCGTCCCCAATCGACCGGGAATGAGAGGACAGAGACGCCAGCCGGACGATCCCGAAAGCTCGGGGTGGCGAGAGATGGGGGACCCCGATTTCCTGTCACGGCTCGACAAGGACTATTTCTCGGACGGGCATTTTCGGTTTCTCCTGGGGCGAGAGATTCGAGATCTCCTTCGTTTTTGTGAGCTGCCCACCGTGCTGGACCCGGAATGTCCCGCGAAGCTCGAGCCCACACGGCCTTTCACGGTGACCATGACGATCGGCGAGGATCCGTCGGGCGATCGGCGGGGTCAAAGACCTGATGTGACGCTCAGCATTCAGGCCGACGGACTGAGCGTTGCGGAGGGCGTGGAGGTGAGGCTGAACGACCGCGATGTTTCGGGCGGCTCGCTGAATGGCGAATGGGTCAGCTTCAGCGTCGAGCCGGAGCAGATTCTGAAGGGGTCGAACAGGATCAGGATGATCAACCGGGACCCTTCCAACAGGGGTATCGTCGTGAAGAACGTGCACGTGCGTATCTCTTGTTCAGGTGAGGACAATCGCGGATAACCGATGTCATCGAAGTGCTGGCGTATGAAATATCGGACATTCGGAAAGACCGGACTGCAGGTGTCGGAGATCGGCCTCGGGGCCTTCCCGATCGCGGGACTGCGCAAGCGGGAGGATGGATCGTTCTACGGGTGGACGGGAACGAATGACGAGGAGTCGATCGCGCTTCTTCACCGGGCCGAGGAGCTGGGCGTGAACCTGATCGATTCGGCGGAAGGCTACGGAGGCGGACACAGCGAGGTCCTGGCCGGAAGGGCCCTGAAGGGCCGAAGGGAGAAATGGATCATCGCCACGAAGGTTGCGCCCAATCAGGGGATCGAAGAGGGGCAGGTGGACGAAGCGTCGGTCCGAAGGCGGATCCGTGAGGCGTGTGAAGGCAGCCTGGAGCGGTTGAAAACAGATTGGATCGACCTGTATCAGCTCCACGCCGTGCCTCACGAATGGGCCATGCCGGCGGTGATGGAGACGCTGGAGGCGCTCAAGCGGGAGGGGAAGGTGAGATGGTACGGGATTTCGATCAACGATCGGGAGGCCATTGACAAGCTGCGGGCTTTGGGGCCGATCGACGTCCTGCAGATTGGCTATAACCTGATCGAGCGGGATGCCGATGCGCTGCTCCACTGGGCAAAGGCGCAGGAGATCGGGACGCTGATTCGAGTCCCCCTTGCCAAGGGGTGGCTGAGCGGAAACTACCACGGCCCGGACGCCAAGACCCTCACGAAAGAAGACGTGCGGTTCGAGCGATTCAACCGGCCGGAATCGGTCGACGCGCTGAAGAAGCTTCCTCAACTCGACTTTATCGCCCGTCCGGGTCGGACGATGGCGCAGGCGGCGCTCCGGTTCGTTCTGGACCACCCGGGGGTGTCGTGCGTGATCGCGGGTGCGAAGACCCGCGGACAGATCGAGGAGAACGTGGCGGTATGTGATGTGGCGTCACTCTCCGATGAGGAACTGAAGCGTGTCTTCGAGATCGCAGATACGATCACGACACCGGGCTGGATTGGATAGATCCGAGGCACATTGCGAAAACCGACCCCTCGATACAACTCTCGTCCGACGACGAGTATTGGCTCTATAAGGGCGGCGCAAGCCTTTCTTCTGTGTGCATTCCGGCAGAAGGACAATGTGAAGGGCAGACAGGAATGTCTGCCCCACCTTCACACACGCTTCCTCAACCGCTCGACAAGCCATTGTGCCGAGGTGGAGTTGATTGATTCGCGAATAAAGCAGCTATCCGTGACAATTCATGAATGATTCAGGCCAGAAGACAACCAGGACATTTTTACCAGCGAGGAGAGACGTGAACTTCGAATCGAGAGTCCAACAGATTGATGCCCTGATCGATCGACACAGCGAATTCAGGGAGAACAGCCTGAATCTCATCGCCTCCGAGAATCACCCGAGCGCGCTCGTGGATCGGCTGTTCGCTCACGAGCTGAATCACCGGTATGGCAACTACATCGGCATCGACCTGTTTCACCGGCATTACCAGGGAAATCGGTACATCGCGGAGATCGAGGCGCTGGCGCACGAGCTGGCGAAGGAGCTTTTCGGAGCGGCCTACGTCGACCTGCGTCCCCTGTCGGGAAACCTGGCCGGTATTGCAACGACCTTCGCACTCGCCAGACCCGGGGACACGGCCCTGGAGGTGTTCAACGGACACGAATACGCCAAGAAGCTGTCCGAGACGCCGCTCGAGATCGACCTCAAGTCGATCTCGATTCCGTGGGACGGGCCGCGATACAACATCGATCTCGAAAAGACGGTCTCGCTCATCGAAAGGGAGAGACCCAGGCTGGTGACGATCGGGTCGGGGGTCTTCCTGTTTCGGCAGCCGGTGAGGGCGATCAGAGAGGCCATGGACCGGTATGTTCCGGATGCCTGCCTGATCTTCGACGCGGCCCACGTCATCGGCCTGATTGCCGGAAAGCGGTTCCCATCCCCGCTGGAGGAGGGGGCCGACGTGGTGATCTCCAGTACCCACAAGACGCTGGCCGGCCCTCAGGGGGGTCTGGTCCTGACGAATGACGAGTCGCTGGCGGAGCAGATCGGCCCTGCGATTGCGCCGCTCCTGGAGAGCAATCACCATCTCGGACGCATCCCGGCCCTCGCAGCCACCTTCCTGGAGTGGATCGAGTTCGGCGAAGCGCACGCGAGCGCGGTCATCGGCAATGCGAAGGCGCTGGGTGCCGCGCTGCACGAACGCGGGGTTCCCCTCATCGGAGAAGCGTTGGGTTACACGGAGACGCACACGTTGCTTCTGGTCGTGGATGCGTTCGGCGAGGGCAAGGCGGTCGCGGACAGGCTTGAGGCGTGCAACATCATCGCGGGGGCGATGGCGATTCCTCGGGAGGTCGGAAGCCATGGCATACGCATGGGTGTCCAGGAGCTCACGCGGACCGGGATGACGGCGGCGGACGTGCCCGAGGTCGCGGACTGTATCGTGGATGCTCTAAAAGAGGAGGATCCTGAGCAGGTCAGAAGAAGGGTGCGTGACCTGGCGAATCGATTCAGGCAGGTCAGGTTCACGTCGGACAACGAACAGGGAGGAGCGTGAGATGAAGATTGTCGTCACCGGCCACGTGCGGGACAAGTTTCTGGGCGAGCTTCGCGAGGAGTTTCCGGAGATCGATTTTGTGCCTGCGGCCACACCTGAAGAGGAGATCGAGCAGGTTCGGGATGCGGACGCCTTGTTTGGAGAGCTTTCACGGGAATCTTTCCTGGCGGCCGAAAAACTGAAGTGGGTTCAGATCCTGGGGACCGGGGTGGATCGGGTGACCGCCATCCCGGAACTGGTCGAGAGCGACGTCGTGCTCACGAACGTCCGGGGTCCGCACGCCAACCCGATGGCCGATCACGTCTTCCTGTTCATGCTGACGCTTGCCCACCGCGGACGCGACCTCTGGGCCGATCAGGCGGCGCACCGCTGGGACTGGCGGCACTACGACAACCGGTTCGTGGAGTTGAACGAGGCGACCATGGGCATCCTGGCCCTGGGAGACATCGGGAGGGCCGTGGCTCGCCGCGCACACGGATTCGGGATGGAGGTGGTTGCCGTCGACGTCCGGCCGTTCGATCCTCCGGCCGAGGTCAAGGCGGTGTGGGGCCTGGATCGGCTGGACGATCTGCTTCAGATTTCCGACTGGTTTGTCGTCACGGCCCCGTTGACGCCGGAGACGCGCGGTTTGATCGATCGGGAGAAGCTGGGGAAGCTGAAGGCGGGCGGATACGTCATCGTGATTTCCCGTGGAGGCATTGTGGACGAGCCCGCGCTGATCGACGGGCTGCGTTCAGGTCGGATTCGAGGCGCGGGGCTGGATGTGACGGCGCAAGAACCCCTTCCTCCGGACAACCCGCTCTGGGACATGGAGAACGTGCTCCTCACGGCGCACGTCTCTTCGGTGTCAGACCGGCTGTGGAGAGGACGGGCCGATGGGTTGAAAGAGAATCTGAGAAGGTATCTGGCCGGAGAGCCGTTTCTCTACGTCTGTGACAAGGGCGCCGGATTTTGAACGATGGGTACCGGGCAACCAAAACACGGGTACCGTAAAACGGTCATTCTCGCGACGGAGTTTCGCGCAATCAACTGCTTGAGTCCTATGGTGATGGCGAGATGAAGATCGCGAAGATCGAAGCGATTGCGATCGACATCCCCTACAAGATCCCTGTGGTGATCGCCACGGGGACGCTGGAGGTGCAGGAGAACGTCCTCGTGCGCGTCACGGCGGATGACGGAACGATCGGGCTTGGAGAGACACAGCCGATCCCGTGCTTTCAGGGCTGCGGTGAGACGCAGGACACGATCCTGTCGCTGATCCGCAACGTTTACACGCCGCTGATCCTGGGGCGCAGCCCTTTCGACATCGAAAAGCTGAACCAGGACATGGAGCGAGCGGTGAACGGGGGCAGCTACGCCCGGACCTCGGTGAGCGACGCCGTCTACGACCTGGCTGCCCGAGCACTCGACGTGCCGCTCTACAACCTGCTTGGGGGGTGCTTCCGGGACAAGATTTCCTGTGTCTGGTCGATCGGGATGAAACCGGCAAGCGAGATGGCGGATGAAGCCAAACGACAGGCCGATCGAGGCTATTTCCTTCTGAAGTGCAAGATCGGGGCGCCCGATGCGGAGACCGATGTCCGAAACACGGCAGCCGTGAGAGAGGCCCTGGGTCCCGATGTCGCGTTTCGCGTGGATGGAAACGCAGGAATGCGATACAGCGAGGCCCTTTCGAGGCTGAAGCGTATGGTCGAGCCTTACGGCCTGGAGTTCGTGGAGCAACCCTTGGCCATCTGGGATCTGGACGGTATGGCCCGTCTCTCAGAGGCGCTCTCGGTGCCGATTATGGCAGACGAGAGTGCGAATTCGATCCACGCGGTGACGGACCTGGTAAAGCAGAAGTCGGCATCCATCATCGACATCAAGTTGGCGAAGATTGGCGGTATCTACACGGCTCGAAAGATCGCCGCCATCGCGGATGCGGCAGGCATTCCTCTGTATGCTGGAGGACAGCCTTCCACGAGCGTGGGTGCCGCGACGGCCGCTCACTTCTACGCCGCAACCTGGAATGTGATTGGCGGCGATTTTCCGCTTGGCTCGGACGGATGGCTCGCCGCAGACATCACCCGTGAGCCTCTGCGTGTCAGGGATGGATTTGCGAGTGTGCCGGCCGAAGGGCCAGGCATCGGGGTCGAGCTGGACAAAGCAAAGCTTGAAAGCGTGTCCGTCCGAAAGTAGCTGACGTCACCGAAGGTGGGGCGTGATGGCGGAAGATCGGGCATCGGGTTTGCACGAGGCCTCGATTATCATCGACGGATTGCAGGTCAGCCGATGGGGTGAACCGGTATTCCGTTCTCTCGTCCAGGGAGGGCTGACGGCGATCAACGCGACGGTCGCGGTGCACGAAAATTTCCAGGAGACCGTGGAGAAGATCGAGAGATGGAACGAGATGTTCGAGGCCCACGGCTCCCTGATCATGCCGGTGAGGACCACGGACGACATCAGAGCGGCCAAGTCGGCGGGAAAGGTCGGTATCATCTTCGGCTTTCAGGATACCGCGCCGATCGAACACGACTCGCGTCTGCTCTCCACGTTCAAGACGCTCGGCGTGCGCGTGATTCAGCTTACGTATATGGAGCGAAACTACGTGGGGGACGGGTGTCTGGAGCGGACCGATGTGGGACTGAGCCGATTCGGTCTGGAGGTGATCGAAGAGATGAACCGGCTCGGTCTGCTGATCGATCTCTCTCACGTCGGTTATCAGACGACGATGGAGGCGATTGAGGCATCGTCCCAACCGGTCGCGTTCACCCACGCCAATCCGCGCGCTCTGTGTGATCATCCCCGCAACAAGACGGATGAACAGCTCCTCGCCCTGGTCAAGAAGGGGGGACTCGTCGGGGCCAACATCTTTCCCCCGTTCCTGGCGGCGGGGTCCAAGTCTACCCTCGAGGATTTCGTGGATGTGATCGGTTACCTGGTGAAGGTCGTGGGGATCGATCACGTGTCGATCGGGACCGATTTCACGGAAGGCCGGCCCGAATCGTTCTTCGACTGGCTCCTGATCGGCAAAAGCCGGAAAGGTCCGATCGCAAAGGTAGATTTTCCGATCGTCAATCCCGAGGGCATTCGGTCATCGGCGGAATTTCCCAATGTCACGCGTGCCATTCTGAAGAGGGGTTACTCGGAATCCGACGCGAAGAAGATCATGGGAGGGAATCTGATGCGACTGTTTGAAACGGTCTGGGTTTGAGCGTCCCACGCTGGTCCAACAACATTTGGCGAGGATTCTGCCTTGACAGCGAAAGAGATTCTGCAACAGCTCCACGCGATGGGCAAGGGATGGGTCGATCCGGAGTCCACGGTCGATCGGATCACACACGGGCCTGCCGATCGGGAGGTGATGAAAGCGGCGGTGACCTGGATGGGCACGACGCGCGCGATCCGAAAAGCCGCTGAACAAGAGTGTCAGCTCGTGATCGTTCACGAGCCGATCATCTGGCAGAGGAAGGATCGCGACGAGGAATCGTTCGACCGGACACGCTCTGACGCCAAGCGTGAGCTCCTGGATGAACTCGGCATCACGGCGATCAGGTGTCACGACCTCTGGGACCGGTATCCAGAGCTGGGCGTATGCGAGTGGTGGCCGAAGTCGCTTGGGCTGACGGACTACACGGTCGAACGCTACGAGGCGGGAACGATTTTTGCCCTCTGCCGGATGGCAGCAGGAACGACGCTTGGGGAGATCGGCATTCTGATCGCTGAGAAGACCGCTGATTTAGGCCAGCAGTACGTGGCCGTCGTGGGCAGCACGGATATGCCTGTGCAACGCCTGGCGACGAACGTCGGCGCCTGGGGCAGCAATCCGGAGTGTCTGGTGGAGGCCAGAGATCGCTACGGCGCGGACGCCTTCGTAGCAACAGAGTTCTGCTGGTGGGAGATGGCTGGCTATGCCCTCGACACGGGTATGGGGCTCGTCCACGTCAACCACGGGGTGAGTGAGTGCGCCTCGATCGAATCGCTCTACAACCACCTCGACAGATCCTTTCTCGATATCGAATTCACCTATATCCACGAAGCTGCACCTTACACCATGGTCGGTCCAGGAGGCGCATAGACCGACAGCGTTCTGAACAGAGCCCGGGAGGAAAGATGCCTGCAACCTCGATGTCTGAAGCGCCGCGACTGATCTACAACAACGACGGGAGCTTCCTGCTCCAAACAGCGCCGCCGATGAGCCCGGATGAGTTTGTCTACGAGGCCGTCGGGCGGGTGATCGGCACGCAGGTGGGTCGGGTGATCTGCAACCTGTTCGGACTTGGCGACGCGCTGCCGTGGTACAAGACGGAGATCCCGGAGGCGAGGCCGCCCAGGAACACGACCTACACCAATCTTCAGGAATATCGGGTCCAGGAGAACCTGCATCACCTCTGGTCCCTGGACGTGGATGTCTGGGAGATGGCCGTCCAGGCAGCGCACGACGCCGGGATGGAGTTCTGGCCGGGGACCCGCTTCAACGACCGGCACGGCGAGCGGTTCGCCTGGCTGACCGAATGGCGAACGCGCCACCCGGAATACAACATCCCGAAAGACTGCACCGAGGGCAGATACGGCGTGGCCGGTGGGCCACGGGGCCTGAATTACGCGTTGCCCGAGGTCCGCGCCTGGAAGATCAGGCTGATGGAAGAGGTCTGCACCCGGTATGACGTGGATGGATTCGAGCTGGACCTGATGCGGGAGCCGATGGTCAGCTTCACCGACATCGAAGCAGGCCGTCCCATCCTGACCGAATTCCTGGCCGACTGCCGCGCGGCGCTCGACCGAATCGGTGAAAAAAGGGGCCGGCCGCTCGGTTTCGGGATCCGCACGGCCGCGACGCCGGAGGCCACGCACGAAATGGGTTTGGACCTGGAGGCGGTCCTCGAACAGCGGTCCGTGACCTGCATCTCGCCCTCCGTCTACTGGGATACGGCCACGGACGCGCCCTTCGACCGGTTCGTGGAGATGGCCCGAGGCAAGGACTGTCACGTCTACGCCTGTCCGTCTGAACAAATCGGCCCCGGTCCGCAGTATGTGCCCGCGTCGAAGGAGGCCCTGCGCGGTGCCGCTTGCAACGCCTGGCACCAGGGCGTGGACGGCATCTACATCTTCAATTTCAACCACAACCCGACCTGCAACGTGGACGGCGCCGAGCTCCTCGGTCAGCTCGGTCACCCGGAGACGCTGCGCTACCGGGACAAGCGGTATGCCGTGACGGGGATCGCGGAGCTGATCGAGCGCTACGACACCGGGGTCGTCGAACGAGGGTATATGGAATCCTACCACCGGTCGGGCAGCAATTACTCCAGTTTCGAGCATCAGCTCCCCGTCTCGCTCGAAGAGACGCCCACCGGACCGGGACGGATCATCGACCTGCTGGTGCATGAGGATCTGACCACGGCTGCCGAGCGAGGGATGCTGAAGTCCGTGATCCTGGAGATCACGGTGGCGGGATCCACGAAGGACGACGCGTTCGAGTTCAGGCTGAACGGCCACCGGCTGCCCGACCCCGAGAGTCCCGAGTTTCATCTCTATTCGCAGTATCGCATGGGCCCGCGTTGGAACGGGATGCAGGGGAACTACGCGGTGCGATACAACCTCGGCGCGGGGGAGCCCCTCGTGCAGGGCCGGAACGAGGTGGCGTTGACCCTTCGGAGGCGGAATCCGAAAATCTCTTGTGACTTCGTGATTCACGACATCTTTCTGGACGTGACGTTCCACAATCTGACGATGCGTGGATGATCGCGAAATAGCACGAAGAACCGGGTACCGGGAGACCAAAACACGGGTACCGGGTACCGTGGGAATCCGGATCGTCGAAATTAAAAGCAGAAATCACCTTGTCAAAAAACCCACGAATCCCTGAGTGCGGCGCGGGCGACGTTGTTTCAATAGCGCGCCGTGTATCGAGGGGTCGGGTCCAGCCGGAGGGAGCACCGTGCCCGATACACCGCGACTTCTGTACAACAACGACGGGAGCTTCATGTTTCAGAGCGCCCCGCCGATCAGCCCGGAAGAGTTTGTCTACGAGACGGTGGGTCGCGTGATCGGCACGCAGGTGGATCGGGCGATCTGCAACATGTTCGGCTATGGCGATTCCGTGCCCTTCTATCCGACCGAGATCCCGGGTGCCAGGGGACCCAAGAACGAGACCTATACATCCGGCCAGACCTACCGGCAGCAGGAGAACCTGCATCACCTCTGGTCTCTGGATGAGGACGTCTGGGCGCTGGCCGTTCAGGCGGCACACGATGCGGGCATGGAGTACTGGGCAGGGACCCGCTTCAACGACCGGCACGGCGAGGCCTACGCCTGGCTGAGCGAATGGCGAACGAGCCACCCCGAATACAACATTCCGGAGGACTGCACCGCCGGCGCCTACGGACGGCCAGGAGCCACCGGGCCCCGTGCGCTGAACTACGCGCTGCCGGAGGTCCGGGCGTGGAAGATCGGGTTGATGGAGGAGGTCTGCACGCGATATGACGTGGACGGCTTCGAGCTGGACCTGATGCGGGCGCCGCTCATCAGCTTTCCGGACATCGAGGAGGGGCGCGAAATCCTGGCCGAGTTTCTGGCCGACTGCCGTAGCGCGCTGGACCGCGTCGGCGAGAAGCGGGGGAGGCCCGTCGGGTTTGGCGTTCGGATCCCGGGAACGCCCGAGTCGACCTACGAGATGGGCATGGATCTGGAGAAGGTGCTGGACAACCGCTCGCTGACGTATATCGCTCCGTCTGCGACCTGGGATACGGCGACCGATCTGCCCTACGGTCGCTTCCTGGACATGGCGAGGGACAAGGACTGCTGCGTCTACGCCTGCCCGTCCGAGAACGTCGGTCCGGGGACGCAATATTATCCCGCTTATGTACCTGCCCTCCGGGCAGCGGCGACGAATGCCTGGCATCAGGACGTGGACGGGATCTACATCTTCAACTACAACCATTGCCCGACGACCAACATCGATCAATCCGAGATCTTCAGCCAACTCGGACATCTCGAGACGCTGCGCTACAGAAGCAAGCGATATGCGGTAGCCCCAATCGCTCACATAGTCGAGGTCTATGATACGGGCGTGATCCGACCGGGGTTTTCCGAGGAGGCGCACGGCCCGGGGGCGATGTATTCCAGTTTCAAACATCAGCTTCCCGTGACGCTGAGAGATCAGCCCACCGGGACGGGGGAGGTCATCGACCTGCTCGTTTATGACGATCTGAAGACGGCGGCCGAGCGGGGGATGCTGAAGTCGGTGATCCTGGAGATCACGGTGGCCGGGTTTTCGAAAGATGACGCTTTCGAGTTCAAGGTGAACGGACATCCCCTGCCCTATCCCGAAAGTCCGGAGTTTCACCTCTACGGGAGATATCGAATGGGCCCACGCTGGAACGGGATGCAGGGCAACTATGCGCTGCGCTTCAACCTGCGCTCGGGGGAGATCCTCGAGTCGGGCTCCAATGAAGTGGAACTGACGCTACGGAAGCGTAATCCGAAGCTGCGATACGATTTCGTCGTGCACGACATGTTTCTGGACGTCGACTACCACAACCTGACGATGCGAGGATAGGGCCCGGTTTCGAGTTCAAAAGCAAGACTGCAAGCAAGCACACGACTTAGTTGATGTGAAACTGGAGGCTTGCAACTCGAAACTGACTTCAGACCTGGAGAAACCGACATGACGGCCACCGCAGACATCGTGATCATCGGAGGCGGGGTGCAGGGGGCCGGCCTGGCCTATCACCTCGCGCGCGCCAAGGCCGGGAAGATCGTCTTGCTGGAAAAGAGACAGGTCGCCTCGGGTCCGACGGCTCGGTCCAGCGCGATGATCCGGCCCCTTTTTATGGATGAGGTCTACGTTCGCCTGGTGCAGGAGGCGACCGAGCTCTTCGAGCACTGGGACGGCGAGGTGGGCGGTGACCCCGGGTTCGTGCAGAACGGATTTCTCCGGATCACGGATACGCTGGACGCGGATGCCCTCGGCGGGGATCTGGGCCTGATGAAGGGCCTGGGGGTCGAGTTCGAAATCCTGAAGGCGGACGCGCTGCCTCGTCACGCGGCCACCGGGGAGTTCAGAGAAGATGAGATGGGCGTTCTCTTTCCCCGTGGGGGGAGCGCGGATCCGATCGCGACGACGCGTTCGCTTGCTGCAGCTGCGGCACGTGATGGCGTCGAAGTCATGGAAGGTGTGGGCGTCACGGGGATCGAGTTGAAAAATGGGCGAATTCGCTCGATCCGGACAGATCACGGGGAGATCGACACGCGGGTCGCCGTGAACTGCGGGGGTGCGTGGGGTCATCGGATCGCGGCGCTCGCTGGCCTCCGGCTGCCGATTGAAATCCATCGCACGCCGGTCTGTCTGTTCCGTCGGCCAGAGAACATGGGCGCAAACGGACCGATCCTGTCCGACGGGGTCAACGAAATCGTGCTGCTCAAGGCCGACGACAAGCATCTTCGGGCCGGGCTGTTCGCCTGGTCGACAGACCCTGCCGATCCGGACGCCTACGACGAGACGATCAGCCAAGATCAGCTCAGCGGCTTTCGCGAGGCGCTGCAGCCGCGCTACTCGGGCATGCGCACGGCGCCCTTTCTGGGAGGGTTTTCGGCGCTTTACGATATGACGCCGGACGCCCACCCGATTGTCGGCGAGTCCGAAGTGGAAGGCTTCTGGAACAACTGTGGCTGGAGCGGCAACGGGTTTGCCGGCGCCCCAGCGTTCGGTCGCTGTCTGGCGGCAGAAATCACGGGCAGCGTCAGCGAGATTGACATTTCTCCTTTCAGGTGGCCCCGGCCTCCCGGCGTGAAAGAGCGCCATCTTTAGGCGCTAAAGGCCGTGGAAACCCGTATCTCGTAAATCGGATCACCTTCCCGATAGAACACCCCCGAATCCCCGAGTGCGGCGCTCTTGAGGCTCTTAACATCGCGCGCCGTGTATCGAGGAGGCGGGTCCAGCTCGTAAAGAGTGAGCTGTAACTTCCTGGCGGCGACGGATGAGCGAAGTCCAGGAGACCCTCGAAGCAGATGCGGTGGACTCCGGTCTGGATCGGTCCAGGGAACGAGTCACGCCGCGAGCCTTCCTTCTGGGACTGATCACGATCGCAGGTCTGTGCATCTTCGCCGAAAACTACGGCAGGGGCATGGTCCGCAGCTTCATGCCGATCCCCGCGTTGCTCATGTTCATGGTCTGGATCGTCATCTATGTCGTGTTGAAACTAATCCTTCCACGTTTTGCACTCACCCGAACGGAAGTGCTCGCCATCTTCGGCATGGCCTGGCTCGTGGGCACTTTGCCCGGCTTGGGACTGGTGGGTAAACTGGTGGCCGACGTCACGGGCCCCGCCTATTTCTCCTCCCCGGAGGATCGATTCTGGGAGGTGGTCGGGCCCTTCATGCCCAACTTCCTCTTCTTCGAGCAGGGTAGCCCGGCCGCTGACAGATTCTACCTTGGGTTGGCCCCAGGAGAGTCGATCCCCTGGGGAGACTGGTTCACGCGCCTCTTCTGGTGGTTTGCCGCAACGCTGGGGGTGGTGATGGCGGGATTCTTCGCCAGCGTGATCTTCTACAAGCAGTGGGCCCAAAAGGAACGGCTGGCCTTCCCACTGGCCCACTTTCCCCTGGAACTCCTGAAAGATTCCGGGGGGAGCCGCTTGCCCGACATCTTCAAGAGCAGGGCCTTCTGGGTAGGGTTCGTTTGCATGCTTGGGGTGATTGGTTATCAAATCGCCAGCTGGAAGGTCCTCGACCTGCCCAAGGTCAAGGTGTTTGAGCACCGAATGTTCAATAACATCACCGTCGCTCGGGATTTCCCGCCGTTCAACACGCGGATACATCCCTTCTTGCTGGGACTGGCCTACCACTGCCCTCTCAACATCCTTTTCAATCTCTGGTTCTTCTATGTGCTGAACATCGTCAAAGAGGGGATCATGAACCGGACCGGTTTCAGTGTCGGACTGGAGGGACAGCCGGCCACACCGAAAGAAATCTTGACACTCGAGGCACACGGTGCTTTGGTGGTCCTGGTGGTCTGGTCGGTCTGGGTGGCGCGTGGGCACTTGAAGGAGACGTTTCAGAAGGCGGTTTCAGGACGTCGGTCGGAAGACGACGGCGTGCCAGTGTCTTACCGTATTGCGTGGCTGGGATTTCTGGCGTCGGCAATCTTCCTCCTGGGCTGGTTCGTCTCGGTAGGGTTTAACGTGCCGGTGGCCCTCCTTCAGATGGCGCTGCTCTTCATCATCTATTTCGGCATGGCAAAGTATGCCGCCGCCACAGGGTTCGTGTTTCTGCGGATACCCGGCAACAAGGGCGTGGTGATCCTGAAGTCCATCCTCGGAACGGCGGACTTTTCGCCTCGAAACCTGGTCGGGATGATGCTCGTCGATCGGCACGGGTTTGCCGGACATCCGATACGGATGCTCTCGATCCCAGCGATTCCACATTTCTTCCATATGCTGGGCAAGGCTCTACGACGACATCCCTTGGTGACGCTCGCCCTACCGGCTTCACTCCTTGTCGGTTATACTGTCCAGTGCTGGGCAAACATCTACAATGTCCACCTCCACAGCGGCATGAACGTCGGCATGGTCGGTGTGTGGCGGTCGATGGCGAGCCAGGTCCCCACCATCGAGGGGAGCGACCTGACGTATTTCGACCCGCAGAAACTGCTGATCTGGATCGTCGGAGGGGTGGAAGCGGCCCTGCTGACCCTGCTGGGCACCCGGTTTACGGACTTTCCCCTGCACCCATTGGGAATGGCCTTCCCAACCCTATACGGGTTCACCGCCTTCCTGATCTGGCTGCCCAAGCTGATCATCCTCCGTTACGGGGGTGTGGCCCTCTACAGGCGCTCGATCCCTCTCTGGTACGGGCTTGTTGTGGGCTACATCATGGGCAACTGGGCCGGAAAGCTGATCGGTATCGCCTTCTTCCCCTACGTCCGGGGCTACGGCTCCTCCATCGGCGTGCACTACTGGTGAAACAGGTGAAGCATAACCTGTAAAGGTTATGGAACAAATCGAGAGATCACCAAAAAAGGTTCGGCCCGAACCTTCCATTCAGCAGCCTCCCGAACAGGTCACGCCTCGGGCGTTTCTTCTGGGACTGATCACGATCGTGGCTCTGTGTCTCTTCGCAGAAAATTACGGCAGGGGCCTGGTGCGGAGCTTCATGCCCGCGACGGCGCAGATCATGTTCGTGGCCTGGGTCGGCATCTATCTGTTGATGAAGCTGACCCGGTTCCGGTTCGCCCTGACCCGGACCGAGCTGTTGATGATTTTCGGGATGGCCTGGCTCGTCGGGACGCTTCCGGGCCTGGGACTCGTCGGGAAGATGGTGGCGGACATCACGGGTCCGGCCTATTTCTCGTCGTCGGAGGACCGATTCTGGGAGGTCGTGGGGCCCCACATGCCCGGTTTCCTGTTTTTCGGGCAGGGGGATCCGGCCGTCGACCTGTTCTACCTGGGGTTGAAACCGGGCGAATCGATCCCCTGGGGCGCGTGGTTTACCAAGCTTTACTGGTGGTTTATCGGGACGTTGAGTCTGGTGATGGCGGGGTTCTTTGCGAGCGTGCTCTTCTTCAAACAGTGGGCCGAGAAGGAGCGGCTGGCCTTCCCCCTGGCTCACTTCCCACTCGAACTTCTGAACGCGTCGGAGGGGAGGCGGGTGCCCGATATCTTCAGGAACAGGATCTTCTGGATCGGGTTCGCCTGTATGTTCGGCAAGATCTGCTACGACATCGCCGGCTACTTCATCCTGGATCTGCCCAAGATTCGCGTGATGGAACATCGCATGTACAACGATATTCCGGTCGCCCGGGATTTTCCGCCGTTCAACGTGCGTGTGCACCCCTTCTTGATGGGGCTGGCCTACCACTGTCCGCTGAATATCCTGTTCAACTTCTGGTTCTTCTACGTGCTGAACATCGTGAAAGAGGGAATCATGAATCGGACGGGATTCAGTGTCGGGCTGGAAGGGCAGCCGGCCACGCCGAGGGAGATTTTGACGCTGGAGGCGCACGGAGCGCTGGTGGTGCTCGTGGTCTGGTCTGTCTGGGTGGCCCGGGGCCACCTGAAGGAGACGTTCCGGATGGCGTTTTCAAGTCGTCGATCGGAAGACGACGGTGTGCCGGTTTCTTACCGTGTGGCGTGGCTCGGATTTCTGGCGTCCGCGTGCTTTCTCCTCGGCTGGTTCGTCTCCGTTGGGTTCAACGTGCCGGTCGCCCTGCTACAGATGACGCTCCTCTTCATCATCTACTTCGGCATGGCAAAGTATGCCGCGGCCACCGGATTCGTGTTCCTGCGCGTTCCCGGCAACAAAGGCGTGTTGATCCTGAAATCGATCCTCGGGACGGCCGACTTCTCGCCGCGCAACCTGATCGGGATGATGATCGTGGATCGGCACGGGCTCGCCGGGCATCCGATTCGGATGCTCTCGATCCCGGCCACGGCCCACGTCTTCCGCATGCTGGGGAATGCCCTCAAGCGCCATCCGTTAATTTTCTTGACCCTGCCGGTCTCCCTGCTCGTAGGATATACCGTCCAGTGCTGGGCGAACGTCTCCAACGTCCACACCTGGGGCGGGATGAACGTCGGCATGCCCGGTGTCTGGATCGGGATGCAGAATCAGATCCCCACGATCGAGGGGACCGAGCTGACTTATTTCGATTCCGAAAAGCTTTTTGTCTGGATTCTCGGTGGGATCGAGGCAGTCCTGCTCACCATTCTGGCTTCCCGATATGCCGCCTGGCCGATCCATCCGCTGGGCGTGGCCTTTCCTACCAATTACGGATTCAGCGCGTTTCTGGTGTGGCTGCCGAAGTTCATCGTCCTCCGAGTCGGGGGTGTGAGCCTCTACCGGCGCTCGATCCCGTTCTGGTACGGGATTGTCTTCGGCTACCTGGTGGGCATATGGGCATCCAAGCTGGTGGACATCACGTTTTTCCCGTTCGTTCGTGGATACGGGACGGCTCATACCGTGCACGAACAGTGGTGAGACTGCAGAACAGGCCTGTTTGAACCTTCGCAGAGGAGCAAAACATGATCAGGATGGACAGTACGATGCTGCACGTCGGGAAGGTGACGAACACCTTCTTCGACAACCTGTTTATCGAACAGATCCAGGATGTGACCCGGACGGTTCACTCCCCGGAGAAGGTCCCGGGGCCCCTGGTCAGGAAGGACCGGCCGTGGGAGGGCGTCCCGTACTTTACCTGCAACACGTGGAACGTCTTTCGAGACGAGGCTTCCGGTGAATTCAGGTGCTGGTACGAGGACTGGCACTTCGATCCGCAGGATTTCGCGACTCACGGCAGGCGGGACGGTGGGACAGGGCTTCCCCGAAGCATTCACGGGGATCCCTACAAGAGCCAGATCTGTTATGCCCGTTCCGAAGACGGATTGAACTGGGTGAAACCGGAGCTGGATCACCTGGCGGTCGACGGACGCAAGACGAACGTCGTCTTCGGGGATCCCGATTTCGGAACGGTCCACGCGGCCACGATCCTGGACGACCCGCTCGAGTCGGATCCTGGGAAGCGCTACAAGGTGGTCTACGACCGCCGCTTTCCGGGGAGCCAGGGAAAGCAGATCGAGATCGCCCATTCGGGGGACGGGATCTCGTGGACGCCGATGGATCGGACCCCGAACTGCGGCCGGTTCGGTCCGAACCTGGGCGATGTTTTGATCCTGACCGCGGACGTGGACTCTGGGCTTTATTGCCTGACGAGTCGGCATCCCAAAGCGGGCGGAATCGCGATGCCGGAGGATCGACCCAGCACGATCAGCTTCCTGAGGCCGATCTTTCCCGACGATTTCTCGCGCATGAACCGGCGCAGGGTGTTCAAGCTGGTGAGCAGCGATCTGATCCACTGGTCGCTTCCGCAGCTCATTCTGGCGCCGGATGATCTGGACGACAACCTGGATGAAACTTTCTACGGCATGGCGCCGCTCCGGATGGGAGACGTCTACGTCGGGTTTCTCAACGTGATTCACGAAGTTCGAAACACGCTGGACGTGCGGCTCGTCTACAGTCGCGACGGATGGAACTGGCGCCAGCTGAACCAGCGCCAGCCCTGGCTGGCCCCGAGCCCGGACGCGTGGGATCGCCACATGGTGAACATTCCCAACGTCCCGGTCACCGTCGGGGACGAGCTGTTTGTCTACTATGGGGGCGCGAAGAATCACCACGACTGGTGGATCACCGGGGCTCGGGAGGAGCTCGACGTTCCTGAGGCGAAAAGCCTGGACGAGGTCGGATACGGCCTGGGATTGGCCAAGCTCAGGAAGGACCGGTTCGTTTCGCTGGACGCGGGATCGACCCGGGAAGGCATCCTGATTACGCGGCCGCTCCACACGGAGGGTGACCGTCTCGTTCTGAATGCGGCCTGCGGCAAAGGTGGCAGCATCGAGGTGGAGGTCACGGACGCCGCGGACCGCGTGCTGGCGGGGTGCTCGCGGGCGGAGTGCGACACCTTTTCGGGAGACAGCACTCAGACGACGGCGACGTGGAAGGGAAAGCCTGGTATCCCACATTCCGGGCCGCTGCGCCTGCGGTTCTTCATGCGCGACGCATCGTTGTATTCGTTCGCTTTCAAATAGCGAACGGAGAAGCGGCCTGTCGCCGCGAGCGAGGCAGGCAGGAAAAAAAGCGGGGAGACTGTTTATGGCAACGTTGTGGAACAGTGATGACGAGCTCTTCGAGCTCGCGCGAAAGGAGCTCTACACGGCCGTCGTGGGGGACGTGATGGACAAGATGGGCCTGACGCATCAGTTTCTGCCTCCGCAGGTACAGCCTCTGGACGCCGAGATGGTGACGGTGGGGCGGGCGATGACCGTCCTGGAAGGAGACTGTTTCGAGGTCGTCTCCGCCACCGACGCCGACGCGGTTCTGGCCAAGCCGTTCGGTCTGATGCTCGAAGCGCTCGACGATCTGAAGCCGAACGAAGTCTACGTCTGCGCGGGCGCCTCACCCCGTTACGCCCTCTGGGGGGAGCTGATGACGACACGGGCGATCCGCCTGGGTGCGGTCGGGGCGGTCTTGGATGGATACTCCCGGGATACCGCAGGGATTCTGGAACTCGGGTTTCCGACCTTCTCCTACGGATGCTATGCCCAGGACCAGGCGCCTCGGGGCAAGGTCCTCGATTTCAGGATCCGGGTCGAGATCGGAGAGGCGGCCATCGATCCGGGCGACATCCTGTTCGGAGACCGGGACGGCGTGTGCGTGATCCCTCGGGGCGCGGAAGAAGAGGCGTTTACCCGGGCCTTGGAGAAGGCGAGGGGGGAGAAGCAGGTGAAGAAGGCGATCGAGGCAGGGATGAGCGCCGTAGAGGCGTTCGCGCGATACCGAATCATGTAGGGGTTGCGGCGGACGTCTGCGCGGCCGCACGGCGCACCGGAACCCTTCGGGCAGGTTCAAACAGCGGCTTGGATCCTATCCGTGACCGCATTGCAGGACGAAATGAAATCCGCCGTGGACATGGTGTAGGCCGACTGAACCTCGAACCACTGCTCGAATGCGGACTGCATCCCGCGCCCCCGGTAGGTCAAATGGGTCTCGACGGCCCCGGTGGCGTCCCGGAGGATGATCCCCTGATAGCCGTACCGACCGAAGGGCAGACACATCCCGAGCCAGCCGTAGTCCCGAAGCAGGACGCACCAGTTCAGCGCGAATCCGGCATAGAGCAGGTAGCGCGCGCGGCGCTCCTTACAGATCGCGTGGAGCTCATCGCCGGTCGCCACGACGAATTCATCCTCGCCCGGTTTCAGCGGGGGCGCGATATCCTTGTGGGGCCCGTTCCACGTCGCGTATGCGTCCGACCACGCCTTTCCCCTCGACTCCCACCTTCGATGCAGTCTCATCTCCCGAACCCATTCCGGCGGGGGCCAGTCGGCCTCGACCGGCGCAGGCGTCGGTGACTTGGGCCTGTATCTTTCGTCAAGCGCATACTTTCGAGCCACCTCCGGCGAGGGTGCGTGTACGACGGTCATGCCCGCTTCCCGGGCGGCAGCACGAGCCGGGACGATAAAGTTGTTGATGATCTCCTTGGATCTTCGGTGGTCTTCCCAGCAGCCCCAGATCTCGGGGAGCCAGCCCATTTCGGGGGCCCGGGGCTCGGGCCCCCATCCCGTATTCCAGCAGTCGACCAGGACCAGCGCGATCTCGTGAACTTCGACGTCGATGTTGCGGGTGACAAACCCAAACCCGCTCTCATCTTCTGCAATCTCACGGCCTTCGGCGTGTCTTCGCTGATGTCTCACTGAAAGGTTCATACGTTTGTTCCCTCGTTGATTTTCGTTCAGCCCGTGGGTGATTCAACGATATACGTGAAACAAGAGCCCCGACCGTCCGCGTGCCCGGTGAAAAGATGCTCGCGCGTGCATCGAGGGACCGGTCCTGCCTAACGCTCGAACAATCTCCTGTCGAGCTTCGTCACGACCTCGTTTCCGTCTTCGGAAATCACGACCGTTTCGCTCATCGCGACCCCATACCGCCCTGCATCACGAAGCGAGATCGGCAGGTGAAGGACCATGCCGGGCTCGAAGCGGGTCGGGTCCCCCTTCATCACCCGAACGGGGCAGTCCGCCCAGGTCGGCGGGAAGCCGAGCCCGACGGAATAGGCGAAGGAGTGATGGAAGATCATCTCCGGGCCGGCCTTGGCGATGGCCGCCTCACCGATCTCCGCCGCTTCGTTGAAGGTTCGTCCCGGCTGCATGGCATCGACGACGGCGTTGAGGGTCTCCAGGATCGCGTCGGCCATGCGCTTGACGGTCTCATTCGGCGGTCCGATGACGACGGCCCGCATCAGGGGGGCATTGTAGCGGTGGACGCATCCGCTCAGCTCGAGCAGAATCGTCTCGCCTTCCTTTACGGTGACACGGCGGTGGTTGCCGTGCGGGATGCCCGCGAGCGGGCCGGCGCAGACAACCGGCTGCAGGCACATGTATTCGCTTCCTGCCGATATGAGCGTTCGATAGGCCGCGGCCGCGATCTCCTGGTCGCTCGCGCCCGCGTGTGCGGCCTCGACGGCCGCGTCCATGCCGGCGTCGGTGATGGCCGCGGCCTGGCGGATACAGGCCACCTCCGCGGGTGACTTGAGGGTCCGGTGCCCCTCTACCAGGTCGGCGCAGTCCACGATCGTGGCCTCGGGCAGGGCGTCCACGATCCGCCGGTAGCTCCGGACCGTCAGATTTCCCGTGTTCAACTCCAGGCCGAGGCGTTTGTTGCCCAGTCCGTATTCGTTCAGCGCGTCGATCGTGAGGGCAACGGGGTCCCCTCGGGTCTCGAACGTGAATGTCTTCGTGATCCACGCGCTCACCCGCGCGTTTCCCAGCTCGGAGTGCCACAGGATCAGGGCGGGCTCGCCGTCGAGCGGCAGGAGCAGGACGTAATAGTCATAGTTGTTGAATGACTGATAGCCGCTCAGGTAGCAGATGTTGGGAAAGTGATGCACGAGCAGCGCGTCCAGCTTCCGGTCGGCCATGGACTGCCTCACACGTCTCACTCGGTCCTGGTACTCTTTTGGGCTGAACGAAAGGTTGGGTGTGGACGCCATATCACGACTCCTTTCAGGTGTGATCCGGGACCCGGGACGGCGCATAGAGCGAGCCGACGCCAGGCTTGATCGGTCTCAGGCCCGCAAGGTTGAGCGCCTCCCACATGGTCACCTGGTTGGCCGAGAGCACGGGCAGGCCCACATCCTGTTCCAGCGCATCCAGAATGTCGGCCGTGGCGAAGTTGGTACAGCTGACGAAGACCGCGTCGGCACCGTTGAGGGGACTGCTTCTAACGAACTGCGCGACTTCACTCGACGGCACGAGTGCGATGTCATCGCTGTCGAGCTGCATGCCCCTGATGCCGACGACTTCGAACCCGCTCTCTTCCAGGAAGTCCCGAAGCTTGTCGTTGATCTCGTCGAGATAGGGTGTGACGACCGCGACGCGGTTCGCGTCTACAGAGCGCAGCGCTTTGACCGCCGCCGTGGAACTGGTTGTGGCCGGGACCCCGGTCGCCCTTTGGATCCTGTCGATGATGTCCACGTCACCGCCCACGCCTCTTATGAAGCTGAAGGTCGTGCAGGCATAGGCAATGCTGCTGAGGTCGATCGTGTAGCGCATCGCCGTCTGTTCGATGTCGGGCGTTTCGGCGAGCGCGATGGCGCTCTTGACCGAGTCGTCTCTCTGATGCAGTGCGGTCCGGGTCATGAACACGCCGACGCCGTCCGGCGCGAACGCCCAGTACTCGTGGTCCAGCAGGCCGTTGCCGGGGTAGAGGACGCCGATTCTTGCTCTCCACACGTTGACGCTCCTAAAGGGGCTGCCGCAGATGCACGGGAAGACCGGTCCGGCTCGACTCGATGATCGATTCAGCCACCGCGATCGCCGCGAGGCCGTCCAGGGCGGTGCAGATCGGCCGAGTCCCATTTCGGATACAGTCGTAGAAGTGGTTGTGTTCCGAAGAAAACGCCTCTGCGTTGACCCCCCAATCCTCTTCCCATTTCCACTGCCGGACCGGCGTGAAGTCCGGATTCCTGTTCTCGTAAAGGGAAAGCACGCGTCGCCCTTCCGGATCGGGGAAATGGAGAGACCCTTTCGGACCGATCACGTCCAACGTGGGGCGGACGTGACGGCCGATGCGCCCCGGTTTCCAACCCATGCCCGGTGCGGCCCACGACTCCGACCAGACGGCCTGATCTCCTGAGGCATAGTCCAGAATGGCGATCAGCGTATCGTCTGCCGTCGTGGGATCCGGTTTCAGGTGCCGCATCGAGGCGTAGACCTTCTCAACCGGGCCAAACACAAAGTTGACGAAGTCGATCCAGTGGGTGTGTTCGTACAATACGCCACCGCCCTGCTCCGCGTCGTGGATGGCAGGACTGGGCGAGCCTTTGCAGAGCGCCCAGACGTCGCGGAAGAAGACGGGGCGACCTATCCGGCCACTCCGGATGAGCGCGCGCAGGTTGAGGGCGTCGGGCGAGTGACGCATGGGATAGCCCAGCAGGAAGACGGATCCACTCGCCTCCGCGGCCTCGTGAATGGCGCGGCACTCCTCGCGGGTCTTGGCCATGGGTTTCTCGCAGAAGACGTGCTTGCCGGCCCGCAGTGCCGAAACGGACACTTCGGCGTGGCGGTAAGGCGGTGTGAGCACCCAGACTGCATCGACCGCTTCATCCGACATCAACGCCCGATAGTCGGAGGTCCAGCGTGGGACGCCGAACTCGACGGCACGGTTCCTGGCCCGCTCCTCCACGATGTCGGCGACGCCGATCACGTCGAACCGGTCTGAGGCTGTCAGCAAACTCAGATGGCGTGCTGAAATGTTGCCGCAGCCCACAACCGCCGTCTTTATCGGATTCATCGTCCTCTCCTGTTCAGGAAGCCTCCTGGAGATTTGACGTTTTTCCCTTCAAAATCACCTGGTTAGGGTTGGTGATGGCTAATATTATTTCATCCGATGAGGCGATCAAGAAAAATCGAAGACGCTCTGTTCAAACAGAGCGTATGTTGTAGGGCGGATTTCGGATCACGGACCGCGACGTGAATCGCCTTTGCGTGCGAGCTGTCTGCGGTTCCGGGGTCGTGAACGGCGATCTCCCGTTTCGGAGGTGACGCACCGTGTCGCGAAGACCCAACATTCTCTTTCTGCTCACGGACCAGCATAGCCCCCACATCGCCGGATTTGCGGGCGACCGCGTCGTGGATACCGCGGCGCTGGACGGCGTCGCCGAGGACGGGGTCCGGTTTGACGCCGCCTATTGCCAGGCGCCGCTCTGCGGTCCCAGCCGCATGAGCCTGCTCACGGGGTTGTGGTCGCTGCGCTGGACCGCGTGGGCGCACGGGCCTGCGCTGACGCCCGGCCACGAGACGATTCCGGGTTGGCTTTCCAAGCACGGTTACACGACGGCTTCCGCCGGAAAGATGCATTTCGACGACGTGGATCAGATGCACGGTTTTCAGTTTCGTCCCTACGGCGACCTCGTCAAATCCCGGGCCGCCACCCATCAGCCGGATCCTCCCGACACGGCGGACGGGCGCTGGAACCGCCACGCCGTCGGACGCTTTCCGTTTGCCGGTCCGACGGCCATTCCGGAGAGCTTGCTCATGGAAAGCGTGACGACCGTCGAGTCTCTTGCGTGGCTGTTGGAGTTTTCGGACCAGGAACCGGACACGCCCTGGTTTTTTTGCGCTTCCTATTCCCGTCCACACTTTCCGCTCACCGCTCCGGGGCGATATCTCCGCAAGTACTTGGCCAGCGAATTGAAACTACCCCCCCTTCCGCCGGGATATCCCGATCGTCTGCATCCTCACGACCGATTCATCGTAGACGACTTCAACCTGTTGAATTTCTCGGATGAGGAACACCGGAAGGCACTGGCCGGCTACTACGCCTGCGTGGACTATGTGGACGACTGTATGGGCGCGTTGCTGGAGGGCCTCCGTCGTTCGGGCCGTCTGGACAATACCTACATCGTCTATACGTCCGATCACGGGGACATGGCGGGCGAACACGGGCTCTGGTGGAAGCGTACCTACTACGACGCCTCTGCCGGTGTGCCGCTCCTGATTTCCGGACCGGGGATCGAGGGGAATCGGGCCGTTTCGACACCTGTCGAGCTCGTCGACCTGTTCCCGACCTTCTGTGAGTGGGCCGAGGTCGATTCGCCACCCGGTCCGGACGGTGAGAGTCTCGTGCCTCTCCTCAACGGGAGGCCGGATCGGCGTAAAAAGCGGATGGCCCGCTCGGAGCTGATTGCGGACAAGCCGGGAACGGAGTTTCGTATGGTGCGCGACGAGCGATGGAAATACGTGGACTTTCCCTCGGCGCCGGCACGGCTGTTCGATCTGAGCGCCGATCCCGAAGAGACGAACGACGTGGGGCCGGACCCTCCCGGCGAGGCGCCCGTCGATGCGTTTCAGGCGATGCTCAATGAGGGAGGGTCGTGGGAAGAGGTTCGGAGGCGAATCGGTGAGGAACGTACGCGGCTGGAACGGTACCCGGTTCAAAGCCGGGGGACGGTTCAGTATCGGCTGGCGGACGGGAGGATCATAGAGGCGGACGCGGATCTTTACGAGACTGGATAGATGGGCGAAACGTCCTCGGTGGATTGCTTCGCCAAAAGGAGTTGGCTATAGGTTTAGCTCACCTGACGTCGTCATCCGTGGGTTCGCCAACAGGAGTTGGCTCCTACCAAATACAACACGTGCATTCATCTGGTAGGAGTGGGTTCGCCAACAGGAGTTGGCTACAGGTTTAGCTCACCTGACGTCGTCATCCGTGGGTTCGCCAACAGGAGTTGGCTCCTACCAGATACAACACGTGCATTCATCTGGTAGGAGCCGTCTCCAGACGGCGACGAATCCGATCACGGTGTTTGTCTCTGTCAGCCGAACGCCGTCTCCGGACGGCGAATTGTCACGATGCCGTTGCCTGATCGCGGAACTGTTTGAAGAAGGCGACATCCCGTTCCAGTGTAGCCATGAACTCGCTTTCCGGGACGTTGAACTCGCTGTGGACAGAAAGCGGACCGTCAAAGCCGATTCGGACCAGTTCCGAGAAGACGTCCGTCCAGTCGACCACGCCGGTTCCCGCTTCGACCCACGCCTTGGAGATCGTGCCGTGTCCGTCCTTGTCGGCTCGGGTCAACAGCACGTCTTTCAACCCGACGATGCTCAGGTATTTCTTGACGATGGCAGCCCCGACTGCGAAAGCCTCCCCCTCAACCGCCAGATGGCCCGGATCGAGGTAGGCGCCGATCAGACGCGGATCGAATCCTTGAATGAGATGTGCCATCGTGCCCGCGTTCAGACCCATGAGCCGGCCGCTGTGGTTGTGGCAGCAGATCCTGACCTCGTATTTTTCGGCGAGCGCTGCCCAGCCTTCGAGGGCACTTCTGACGCGATCCACTTCCTTCCAGTAATCCTGCCCGGCCGGATCGAACCGGAAGTATCCCGGCTTGATCAGCCGGACGTCAGCACGATCCATGGCCGAGAGAAGCGGCTCCGCGGCCGGGTGATCGGGCAGCACGAAGTCGGTGGGTGTCGTGACGACGGGCACGGAGAGGCCGTTCCGCCGGAACCGGCGCACGGCGCCGACCAGGTCGGTGGCCGCGTTGTCCGGGCTGATCGGATAACCCGGCCTCACACAGAGGTCGAAGCCGTCCAGGCCGAGCCCGTGTGCCAGGGGGATCAGTTCGTCGACGCTTCTGTCCTTCAGCATCTTGCTGAACAGAATGAGTTTCACGGGGGTGTTCTCCTGACGGGGGATCTTGGCCCGCGGGCAGAAAGTTTCAGAGTGACGCCGCAACCGCGGTATTCTAACCCTGAAACGATGAAGATCGCAAGCCCTATTCGCCGGGTGGGGTGATCCGATCCCGGCATTCGACGGCGAACCCGCCCACAGTCAAAGGAGCGTGGAATGTTGAAGGCCGCATTCATCGGGGCCGGAGGGCGTGCCCGGTCGGCGCACTATCCGAATGTCAGCCGCCTGGAAGACGTTCGGATCGAAGCCGTGGCCGAGCTGGACGAGGACCGGATGAACCAGGTCGTGGAGCACTACCGCATTCCACGTTCGTTCTCAGACTACCACGAGATGCTCGACCGCGTGGATCCCGACGTTGTCTACGTCATCATGCGGGACATCTTTATGACGAAACCGGCGCTGGACTGTCTGAACGCGGGGAAGCACGTGTTTATCGAAAAGCCGGCCGGAGCCAACTGTGATGAGACGCGGCAGCTGAGAGATGCCGCGGTCGCCAACAACGTCACCTGTTCGGTGGGCTACCAGCGGAGGTTCGCGGCCGTGACCCGGGAGGGCATCCGGCGCGTGCGGTCCCGCGGTGAGCCGACGCTGGCGATCGGGGCGTTTCACAAGAATCTGCTGCACAAGGCGCCCCCGGCCACGAGCACGATGTGGGACGACGTGTGTCACGTCGTCGACCTGATCCGCCATATGGTGCGGAGCGACGTGGTGGAAGTCACCGCCTATCAGGACAACCATCAGACAGCGTGGAAGAATTGTTACAACGCAATGATCCGTTTTGACAACAAGGCCGTCGGCATCGTAACCGGCAACCGATCCTCGGGTGGACGTGTCATCAGCGCCGAGCTGCACGGCGTGGGTGTCGGATGCTACTTGCAGATCCCGGAGCAGATCCGGATTCTGGAAGACGGCGAGGAACCCGAGGTCCTGTCCGGGGCGGAAGCGGCCGGCCTGGGACCGGATGGCGCAGACCGATGGAAATTCGGGGGCGAGCTGGCGATGCATCGTCACGTTGCAGGCTGCATACGGAAGGGGGAAATTCCTGAGAACGACATCCGTGACGTGATTCACACATCGAACCTGGTCGCCCGGATCGAGGGTGCCCGGCCATAGGCAGAAGGGAGTGCACCGGATGGCAGAACCAAGACTGAACATTGCAATGATTGGCTGCGGCGGGATCAGCAATTCGCACATGCCCAACATCCTGAACACGCCGGAGATGCGCCTCGTCGCGACGATGGACCCGATCGAGGAGGCGGAACGGAATGGACGGCGGTTCGGGGCGCGTGTGCGCGCCGAGCAGGGCAACGCCGACTACTACACGGACGACCTGGACCGTGTGCTTTCCGATCCGGACATAGATGCGGTATTGATCTTCTCGACGCACACGACCCACGCGGAGATCGTCCGGAAGGCCTGTGCCGCGGGGAAGCACATCTTTTGCGAGAAACCGCTGGCCATGACGATCTCGGAGGCGCGCGCCATCCAGAAGGCGGTCCACGAGTCGGGGGTGCGGCTGATGAGCGGCTGGTGGTTCAAGCACTCGCCCGTGACGAAGCGGCTTCGCGAGGTCATTCGTCAACCCTACGATGTCATGTTTACCTGCCGGGTGGCCAGCCCCAGATACGAAAGGCCGGACGACCCCGCAGGCCCCTACGGGGTGGAGGGCCTGCTCGACAACGCCGGCTACAACCTCTACTGGATCTGGCACGTGATGCGCTCTCAGCCAGTGGAACTGTTTGCAATGGGGTATGAAGGACGGCCCGCGAACACGAGCACGATCGTGATCCGGTTCGAGAACGGAGGCCTCGGCACGTCGGTCTACAGCACGGTGGGCGCCGGCGGGATCCTCCCGAAGCACTATGCCGAAGTCCGCGCCGGGAAGGTGAGCGCGGCCACGATTCGGTTCGGGAACCTGGTGTTCGAGGGGACGGACGCGCCGGGCATCGAGGGGAACGCCTACCACAACGGATTCGACGAGGAGATGGGGATGTTCGCCCGGCTCTGCCTGGAAGGCGGTCCGAGTCCGATGGATGCCTGGGAGGCCTGCATCCCGACGCTGATCTTCGAAAAGGCGGTGGAATCGATGCGCGCGCGGCAGCCGGTGGCTGTGGACGTCCGGAAGGCGTTCTACCTTCCCGACGGCAAGCTGCCGGCCAGCATCGAGCGCTTCGGAGATCTGTAGATCTTCGGGCAGCACGACGAATTCGTCAAGCAGATCCCCCTGGGAGAGAAGGGGCAGCCGGAGGACGTCGCGAACTGCGCGCTCTTCCTGGCCTCGGACGACCCCGCCACATCACGGGCGAGATCATAGACGTGAACGCGGGCCTGTTTATGGATTGAGTCCAACTGGAATTCTATCATTCAGCCGTGCGTCCATCTTCCTCCGACAACGGCTTCTTCCTTTTCAGATTTGGCCGATTCGAACATCGTCACTTCTCTGGAATTCCGTTTGATGGACCTCTCACGCAGAATGCCGTTGGAGATTTGAGTTGCAGACGCGTTACGACGTAATTGTCGTGGGTGGAGGCGGCAGCGGTCTGGCTGCCGCGGTAAGCGCTGCTGAAAACGGGGCTTCGGTACTTTTGCTGGAGAAGCAGCCGCATCTTGGAGGTACCACGGGGATTGCAGTCGGTTCATTCACGGCCAACCGGACTCGGATGCAGGCTGAGGCCGGGATCGAGGATGACCTGGAGTCCCACGTGGAAGACGCGGGTGAATTTGCCCCGCCTGAGATCGAATCGCGAAACGCCGGAGAATTGCGGCGGTTTTTTTTGAGCCACAGCGCGGAAACCCTTCACTGGCTGATGGGGATGGGGCTGCAGTTCCAGGGGCCGAACCCGGAGCCGCCAAATCGCGTGCCCCGCATGCACAATGTGGTGCCTGGCGCCAAGGCCTATATCGCAACGTTGCAGGCCAGGCTGCTCCGAAAGGGTGGGACCATTCTGTGCGGGACTCCGGTGGAGGATCTGATTCTGGCCGACGGCGGGGTCACGGGTGTCGTTGCTGCCGGAACCCGTTTTTCGGCCCTCCTTGGCGTGGTGCTGGCCACAGGCGATTATTCCAGCGCACCGGATCTCATCGGAAGGTTCAAGGGCGACCGGTTCATCGGGATTAAGGGCATCAATCCGAATTCTACCGGGAACGGACACCGGCTGGCAGAAGAAGCGGGGGGCAGGCTGGTGAACATGGACATTACCTATGGCCCTGAAATTCGACTTGTGGCGCGGGAGGGCAGGACATTTCAGCAGCTTCTGCCCACAGGGGGACCGGTCGCTTCCGTGGTGAGCAGACTGATTTCTCTGGTGCCGCAGTTCGTAGTCAACAGGCTCATCCTGCGGCTGCTGGTGAACTGGCAGCACCCTGAAGACGCATTGTTCGAAGATGGGGCGATCCTGATCAATGCGGAAGGCCGACGATTCTGCGACGAAACATGCTCCCCGGATCGGGAGATCGCCATCGCTCGGCAGCCGGGCGAGATCTGTTACATTCTGCTGGACGAACGGATGATCGAGCGCTATAGCGGTTGGCCGTATTTTATCTCGACGGCGCCTGAAATCGCTTACGCATATGTGGATGATTACCTAAGGCTTCGATCAGACGTGACCGTGTTCGGACCCTCTCTGTCCGCGGTCGCGCGAAAACGCGACATTCCGATTGAGGCCATTGAAGAAACAGTGGCGGCCTGCAATCGGGAGTGCGAGCGTGCGGACAGGCCTGTGCTGAAGGGCGATCGGTGGGTGTTGCTGGGACCTGCAAAGGCGTATTTTACCACGACAGAGGGAGGCACTGCCATCAACCAGCAGTTTCAGGTGTTGGACAGGAGCGATCGCCCCATACCGGGGCTGTATGCCGTGGGGCAGATCGGTATGGGCGGACAGGTCTTGTGGGGCCACGGGCTGCATATAGCCTGGGCGATGACGAGCGGACGGATGGTGGGCGCACTGCTCGCTGCCGGAGGGACGAGCGACGCCTCGAGTGACCGGGAATGGAATCCAGCGTAGCATACGGAAGCGTCGAAGCCAAGCCGGAGGCTGCGACAACACGGCCTCCGGAACGGGTGACGGGTCGAGCCTTCCTGCTCGGACTGGCATCGGTTGTAGCCATGTGTCTGTTCGCCGAGAACTACGGTCGCGGGCTCGTGAGGGTGTTCATGCCCACGACCTGCCTGCTCGTGCTCGTATTCTGGACCTTTCTCAACATTCTGCTGAAGTTCGCTTTTCCGCGCTGGGCGCTCTCGCGGACCGAAGTGCTCACCGTCTTCGGGATGACGTGGCTGGTGGGGACACTGCCGGGAATCGGGTTGATTGGCGGTTTGTTCAACTCGATCTCGACGCCGGCCTATTTTTCGACGCCGGAGGACCGGTTCTGGGAGGTCGTGGGTCCCTATCTTCCGACCCATCTGTTCTTCGAGCAGGGGCGTGTCGACCTGGATTCGTACTACCTCGGGCTCGGGTCCGGGGAGTCAATCCCCTGGCAACCCTGGATCCGGCCCATCTTCTGGTGGTTCTGCGGGACCGTGTCCATGGTGATGGCAGGGTTCTTCGCGAGCGTGATCTTCTTCAGGCAGTGGGCGGAACACGAGCGTCTGAACTTCCCCCTGTCCACCTTTCCCGCCGAGCTCCTGGAGACCTCCGAGGGGAATCGCGTGCCGGATGCACTCAGGACGCGGGTCTTCTGGGCGGGGTTTGCGTGCGTGGGCGGCGTGATCTTCTGGAACATCGCGGGTTATTTCATCCTCGACATGCCAAGGATTACCCTGTTTGACCCCGCCGGGAAAAGCATCGATCTCGGAAACTACTTCCCCCCGTTCCATACGTTCGTTCATCCCGTGTTGATCGGACTCGTCTATCACTGTCCGCTCAATATCCTGTTCAGCTTCTGGGTCTTCTACATCCTGAGAATCCTGAAGATGGGGCTGATGAACCGGATCGGGTTCACGGTGGGCCTGGCAGGACAGTCAGCAGGTTCGGCGGAGGTTGTGATGCTGGAGGGACACGGCGCGGTCGTCTTCCTGGTCGCCTGGTCGGTCTGGGTGGCGCGGGGTCACCTGAAGGCATCCTTCAGAAAGGCTTTTCGGGATCCCGATAGGGATGACGGCGTGCCGGTCTCCTACCGCACGGCCTGGCTCGGGTTTCTGTGGTCAACGCTCTTTCTGATCGGCTGGTTCTTGTCGGCGGGCTACAGCCTGCACATCGTGGTGCTCCAGCTGTTGCTCTACTTCGTGTGCTACTTCGGGCTGGCCAAGTACGCCGCCGCGACCGGGTTCGTTTGGCTGCGGGTTCCGGGAAGAACGGGTCGGCGGATTCTGAGGTCCATTATGGGAGGCCGCGGATCCCTGTCCCCCCGCGATCTCATCGGGCTCGTCTTGATCGGAGACTCGAGCGGACTTGTGTCGGGCATGCACCGGCCGCTCGCACTCCCGGCCATCGTCCACTTTTTTCACCTCATCGGAAAGGCGTTGCAGCGACGCGCCCTGGTGTGGGGGACCCTGCCGGCGGCACTCCTCGTCGGATACGTCGCGAATTGCTGGATCCATATGGACATCGTCTACACTGAGGGCGCGATGAACATTGGCGGTGTCGCAAAGCGCATTGGCGGTCACGAGCTGAACCTGATATCCGATATTGAAGCAACCAGCCCGACGTTCTTCGATCCACAGAAGCTCGCCGTATGGATGTTCGGCGGGTTGGAGGCGGCTCTGCTGAGCTTTCTGGGGTCACGGTTTACCGGCTGGCCCATCCACCCGATCGCGCTGGCCTTCCCGAATGTGCTGGGGTTCAGCGTCTTTCTGGTCTGGCTGTGCAAAGTCATTGTGGTCCGATTTGGAGGCGTGGCCCTTTATCGGCGCTCGAGACCTTTCTTTTATGGGCTGATCGTCGGCTATCTGGTCGGATGCGGTATCTCGACGGTCGTGGACATCATCTGGTTTCCGACCGTGAGGGGGTATGGGACCATGCACGGGGGATTCAGGTAAGGACCGTATCTCGTGGTGCGCATTTCGTAAGAGCCTTATACTTATGTAGCCTGAATAATTCATAAATTCGCTGAAAATTTCCATCATTTTATGTAGAACAATCAGTTACCCAATTTGACCTGAAAAACTTTGTTTTGGTGCAATAACTGGAAAGCCGAGTATTTACGCATATTGTTCAGATGTCACGAGTGATTCGGGCCAGATGTCATCGCGGCCGTGGCGTTTCGGCTCTCCAGCTGCTTCGGCGTTTCTCCTCCCCAGGGGTTAGGGCCCTCTGTGGGACGGGGTCAGGTGCGGGGGCGGATGTGGGGGCGAATGGAAATTCGCGGCGTGGGGGTGGGTCCCGCAGTGGGCATAAGGCGGGGGGAGGAGTTCATTCTATTCGCGGCGCCAGTCGTTTCCAGTGAGGCTGAGTCGTCACGGCCCGAGCCTCCCCGGCGTTTGAGGGGCCTGCCTGCGCCGCGTTGGGCGCGGCAGGCAGGAGCCCTTCTTTTGTCTACTTTTCTTGGGCGGCAAGAAAAGTAGAGTACGAGCGACTTTCCTAACCTTTCTTATGAATTATTCAGGGTAGTGAATGAGATGGCCAAACGACTGAACATCGCGATGATCGGGTGCGGCGGCATCAGCAATTCTCATATGCCCAACATCCTGAACACGCCTGAGATGCATCTTGTGGCGACGATGGATCCGGTGGTGGAGGAGGAGCGCCCGAACGGGAAGCGGTTCGGGGCGAAAGTGCGCGCGAAGGAGGGCAATGCGAATTATTTCACGACAGATCTGGACCGCGTGCTTTCCGATCCGGACATAGATGCGGTATTGATCTTCTCGACGCACGACACGCACGCGGAGATTGTCCGGAAGGCCTGCGCTGCGGGGAAGCATATCTTTTGCGAGAAACCGCTGGCCATGACGATCGCGGAGGCGCGCGCCATCCAGAAGGCGGTCCACGAGTCGGGCGTGCAGCTGATGAGCGGCTGGTGGTTCAAGCACTCGCCAGTCACGAAGCGACTTCGCGAAGTGATCCGACGGCCGTATTACACCCTTTTCACCTGCCGGGTCAGTCGCCCGGGACCGGATGATCGCCACGGTCCCCACGGGCGCAGCGGACTTCTGGACAACGCTGGCTACAACATCCACTGGATTTGGCACGTGATGCGGTCTCATCCTGTCGAAGTCTACGCGATGGGGTACGGGGGGCGTCCCACGAACACGAGCACGGTCGTGATCCGGTTCGAGAACGGCGGCCTCGGCACGTCGGTCTACAGCACCGTCGGAACGGGCGGGATTCTGCCCAAGCACTACGCGGAGGTCCACGCCGGGACGGTGAGCGCGGCCACGCTCCGGTTCGGGAGCCTGGTGTTCGAGGGGACGGACGCGCCGGGCATCGAGGGGAACGCCTACCACAACGGATTCGACGAGGAGATGGGGATGTTCGCCCGGCTCTGCCTGGAAGGCGGTCCGAGTCCGATGGATGCCTGGGAGGCCTGCATCCCGACGTTGATCTTCGAAAAGGCAGTGGAATCGATGCGCGCGCGGCAGCCGGTGGCTGTGGACGTCCGGAAGGCGTTCTACCTTCCCGACGGCAAGCTGCCGGCCAGCATCGAGCGCTTCGGCGATACATGAGGCCGCGAATCGTCGTTCGATTGCGGCGAACGGGATGACCGCACAGATCTGTGAACGCCACAAGCGATGGGATGATCGCGACTAGGGAGAGATCCGGGAGCGGCTGCCTCGGCGGCGTGTCCGGAGACGTAGAGATCGCAGAGAAGAAACTTGTTGACATGGCTTCAATCTGAAGGTATATTTAAAGTAGTAGATTCACTTAAGAATAGTAGGACTGCAACTTCTTAATTAACAGTCGATTACAAGATCTGAACGTCCTCCACATAATTCATTGAGAGGGGGGCTAATCAGTCAAAAAAAGCTGCATAAGGCATCCGAAGCGGGCGCATGTGCAGTTTTTTTTTATGACCGGAAGCGTGTAAAAAAGGCCGCTAGCCAGTGATCCCTCGCGAGGAAAGGCTAACGGCCGACCAGGGCCATATGAAGAGGTCCATCGCCTTTTCATAAGCCCCAAATTTATATAAAGTATAGAGGTTTTTGTTCTGATGCAAGGGAAAATTTGAAACAATACGGCTATCGTCTGGAGAACGGGACAGGCGCTCTTGATATGCTCTATGCACCATTCGAAACAGGAAGGAGGTCGGCCAATGGCGATATATCGATTGGGCGTTTCATCTATGCCGGACATCGACAAAGGAGGTGAATCTATGATAAGGTGCTCAAGGTGATGATGATGCCGGGGGGCGTCTCTGTGTCATCGCTGTTGTGCCGACGCCGATGGCAAGACGTCGACGACGGCGTTCGCACGTGTCGTGCTGTTGGATAGACAGGAGGTAATCTTTATGAGGTACCTAGTCAGCTTCATCTGTTTTCTGCTGGCCGGGCTTTCGACTGCGTTCGGCCCGGACACGGTGCTGGCCGGGACTTTGGGCAAGGTCCAGGGTATCGTCGCAGACGATCTGGGCAACCCGCTGCCCGGGGCCAACGTCGTGGTCGGGGGTACACAGCGCGGGTCAACGACTGATGGAGAAGGTTACTACGTGATCCTGGGTGTATACCCAGGCAGGCACCGAATCACGGCGTCGATGGTCGGATACACGACGTCAACCCTGGAGGAGGTGTCTGTGAAGGCGGACTTCACGACGGTCCTCGACTTCACGCTTTCGGAGGCCACATTGGAGGCGCCGGAGATGGTGGTGACCGCAAAGCGGCCGCCGGTGGAGCCCGACAAGACGACCAGCCGCTATGTCGTGGACATCTTCGAGATCCAGCACGTGCCGCTGATCCGGAACACGCAAGACCTGGTCTCGCTTCAGCCCGGCGTGTCGCAGGACGGCTTCCTGCGCATCCGGGGCGCCGACAAGGCGGAGAGCCAGCATATTCAACAAATGTATTACGAGGTGGACGGCGTCAAGCTGATCAACGACGACGGATTCGTCAATTACTCGCAATGGACGCCCCTGAACAAGGGCGCGCTTCAGGAGGTGTCAGTACTGGTCGGCGGGATGGACGCCGAGTATGGCAACGCCGCGGGCGGCGTGATCAGTCTGGTCACCCGGGAGGCGGGCTCCACCTTCGGGGGGCAGCTGGAGTACCGGCTGACCCCGCCGGGGAAACACCACTGGGGGCCCAACATCTACGAGAGCAACGAGTTCAACAAGTATGTCGGCCTCACAAACCCCTGGTCTGATCAGGACTTCGTGAACGAGACCGACCCGGAGACCGGCCGGAAGGTTCACACCCGGGCCGACTACACCGATGTGATCGGGCACTGGGTCGAGGGCTCGCTCTCCGGTCCCCTGTCGGACAACGCAGGGTTCTTCGTGAACGCCAGGCACAGCAGGGAGGCGCCCGAGTACCCCAACCAGTACAACCGGGAGCCGGACAACTTTCAGTCGATGGGGAGCGTGACCTACCGCGCCGGCGGCGACATGAAGTTCAAGCTGGGCGGCATCTATTCCATCCGGGACGAACAAAACGGTTTTTCGCGCAGCCTGGGATTCCGGTTGGGGGACTGGTTGTGGTCGCGGTGGTGGTGGCCGCGCATGGAGGCCCTGTTCCTGCCTGAAGGGTTCTCCACCCGCGGCACGATGCGTCACGATGAAAAGGTTGTCTACGTAACTGCCACGCATTCCCTCTCGCCGAAGACCTTCTACGACGTCCGGGCCTCCTGGCAGCAGACGCTGATCGATCTCAACGGCTCTGTTCCGGAGGGGCAGTCGACCACGAAGATCCGGGACTCCTTCGGGTTTCTCCTGCCGTGGAATGACCACACCGTGCTCGATCATCAGAAGAGGCGGTGGACCCTCACGGCCGACCTGACCAGTCAGCTCGCCAAGTCCGTTCTGGGCAAGGTCGGAATCGAGTTCATGCGTTACGACCTCCAGGTCTTCCAGTACTCGGAGACCACGAGGCCGAGGCGTCGGGTGCACCTGACGGCCAAAGGAGACCAATTCATCGGGCTGGAGCCCTTCCATCCCCAGCAGGTCGGGGCCTACGCACAGACCAAGATGGAGTTCGAGGGCCTGGTGATCAACGGGGGCGTGCGGTTCGACGGCCTGCACCCGGGGGATACCTATATCCAGGACGCCTATCAGTGGTGGCACTACTGGAGGCTGACGCGTTTCCGGAACGTGCCGCTGCGGTCGACGGACTGGATCACGAGCATCAGCCCCCGGTTGGGCGTGTCTCATCCGGTTACCGAACGCTCCACGATCCGGTTCTACACCGGGGTGCTCCACGAGATGCCGGACAAGCAGCAGTTCTACAATCGCGAGTATCGCACGGACAAACAGGATGTGGACCTGAACGGCAACGGACAGATCGACCGGCTTGAAGAGGGAAATGCCCTCGAGCTGTTCCGGAACGGCATGGTCTTTACGACGGCCGTGAAGCCGCAGCGGACGATTTCCTTCGAGGCGGGCGTGGACTGGAACTTCGCCGGGGATTTCGTCCTCAGCACCACCGCCTACCACAAGGACGGGAAGGGGTATATCGCGAACCGGACGCACACCGTGCATCCCGACAAGAGCCTGTGGCCCGAAGGTGTGGCAAGCACGAACGTGTTCCGGGCCAACAACAATAACAACGTTAAGACGTCCCGCGGGTTCGAGATCTCGTTCAAGAAGCTGTTCAGCCAGATGACCTCGTTCAACCTGTCTTACAACATCTCGTGGACGGAGATCGGAAGTACGAATGAAACGCACTACCTTGTTCACGACGCTTCCTACGTGGACAGCGACCAGTTTTTCCTGGGCGTGACGGTAGACGAAGACGGACAGGAGCACCCCAGGGTTCCGACGGCCGAGGAGCGGGCCGAGTACAGGCAAAAGGCCGAGGCCGGCCTGGCCGCTTACCTTGCGAGGGGGGGGACCATTACGGGAGCGAATGTCATTTTGAATGTGGAGTCGAGCAAGCTCTCGCCCCCAGGGCAGTTCGTCCAGTCGTTTTGGCAGCCCAGGCTGCCGGCGCCCTATTCAGGGGTTGACCGGCGCAACGAGGGGGCCGCGCAGTTCCTCTTCTCCGCCCCGGCCGATTACGCGATCAAGGCCCTGGCCGGGTTCCGGGCGACGATGGTGTATAGGGTCCAGACCGGCACGCCCTGGCGATATACCCCGCCTGACGGGCCTCCGCAGCGGCGCAACCAGCCGCTCCAAACCCAGACAGACGCGAACTTCGAGAAGGACTTCCGCTTCGGGAAGTCCGGGGTGGCCACAGGGTTCATCGAGGTCCGGAATCTCTGGAACCAGAAGGACGAGTTGTTCCAGAGCTCCAACTACGTGCTCTACGCGCTCTCTTTGCCGGAGCCCGGGGACGCCAACTTCGAGAAGTACGGGGACTATAAGGACCTCACCCGGTACCGCCACGGTCAGCGCACGACCGATGGTCACAGCGACAGTCACGGCGGTTTCGGAGGACGCCCGCGAATCTTCGTTCTGGGCGCGCGCGTTTCGTTCTGACCCCACGTTCTGTCCTTACAGGGGTTCGGCGCGAACCCCGGTATGGACGACCCATTGGAAGGAGTTGCATGCCATGTTCAACATTCGAATTAAGAGATGGGCCCTGCTTGGGCTGATCCTGCCGGCCTGGCTGGCCACGGACACGATGATCGTGTCGGCTCAGGTCGACATGGCGGGGGCCCGCCGCAACCTGGACCGGTCCAATATCTGGCTCAGCCTCTCGAACAACGGCGGTCAGCCCGGTCCTGCGAACTCGAAGGCGGTCCGGGGGATGCATTTGATGAGTTATCCGGGCATCATGGCCACCTCGTGGACGTCCCCGTCAGGCCCGGCCGTAGACTGGTACTGGCCGGGTAAGCCATCCGGCTTCAACGGGTCCTTTGAAAATACCGCCATTTCGATCGGTGGGGGCATCGTGGCCCTGTCTCAGGTAGGGGGGGAGAAGGTGGCTACGTTCACGGGCCCGCGCGTGACCACCATAGATGTCATTCCCCACATCTACGACATCGAGAACGGGCCTGAGGCGTCGTGGGGCATCAACACCCAGGCGCCGGCACGGGCAAATAGCCCGGGAGAGAGCACGGCCAACTGGTGGCCCGGGGCGCCCGCTTTGAAAGACGGCGATCCCGGAAGCACGGAGCCGTATGAGATCCACAACTACGATTATGGGGTCTACGGCCCCGTGCAGAACGCGGCCGAAACGACCATGATCTCGGAGTGGGAGTCGAACGCGCACGGCGGCGAAAATGTGCTGACGGCCGTGCGTAAGGTGCTGGCCTGGAGCCACCAGGACCTGGACGACATGCTCATCTTCGACCTGGAGTGGACGAACACCAGCAACCAGCAGATCACCGGGGTCTATTTCGGGATCATCGAGGGCATCCACATCAAGCAGTCGGGCATCGCCTATCGGTATCACTATCACCAGGGCTTTCACAACCATAGCAAGGGTGAGGCGGAATTCGACGACTGGATGGACTACTCGGAGGATCCGAATTTCAAGGGGGATCCCAATTTCGTCGGGAGGCACTGGCACATCCAGTGGGACGGGGACAGCCAGTTGAGTCCCGACGACGACACGGGAGACCCCTACTTCGTGGCGCGTTGCGATCCCGCAGCCTGCTTCGATCCCGGCTTCCTGAACGCGACCCTGCGTCCGGACGGCATGCCCCTCAGCCCGGAACACGTCGGCCTCGGGCCCCTGGCCTGGCGCAGCAGCGGCACGGGGGCCTGGAACGCGGCGGACGCGGCGGTCGGGTACCTGGACCCGCAGGGCGAGCCGCTCTGGCATTTTTGGGAGTCGTTCAGCAGCTTCCAATCCCCCGCCTTCACGGATCCGGCGGCGTCTTCAGAGGGGCCGCAGAGCGATACCGACCGCTACGACGCCTGGTCAGATCCGAGTCACGCCGTCCCGCAGACGGTGGAGTTGGGCTTGAACGACCTGATGTTCGGGCCCTACACGATGGACCCGGGCGACAAGGTCAAGCTGGTGCTGGCCCTCGTGGTCGGCACGGGCGCCCACACAACCCTCAATTCAACGACGGGCTACCCGCTTTCCCCCGTGGACTGGATGTTCAACACGATCGGGGCGAGCGGGATCGGGAAGAACGACGCGCAGCGCAACGCCGAGCTGGCCAAGGGCCACCAGGGCCTATGGGCCAATGCGAGCCATGCGCTGTTCGCCTACTCCAACGAGTGGCAGGTCCCCAACACGCCGCCCGACGTGGACTTCGACACGGAGAACAACGTCAGCGCGCAGACCAGGGTCACCTGGAGCGGGGACGCGGAAAGCGCGGTCAACCCCGACTACGGTACTGCCGACGTTTCATCCTACCGCGTTTACCAATCGGAATATGCGGAATCCGGGCCCTGGATCCTGAAGGCCGAGATCCCAGCCTCAGGGGCGGGCTCCTATTCCTGGGACGACACAGAGTCGATCGCCGGGTTCAGCAACTTCTACAACGTCCGGTCCGTGGCCTCAGGGCATTCGGATTGGAGCGAGGGGACGAAGACGCTTGCCGATCTGCCTGCGCAGATGGCCTCTCACGTGACCGGCGGAATGGAGAGCGGCTTCTCGTCGCCCGAGCAGCGGACGGACACGAACATCGTGCCGAGCCAGCCCGGCGGCCCGATCACCGATGCCCTGGATAAGCAGATCCGCGTCGTGCCAAATCCCCTGAACGTGGCTTCGGAGGACCAGAGCTACGCCGGGGCGCTCAAGATGCGGTTCGTGGGCATCCCGACCCGCGCCAAGATCTCGATCTACAGCCCCGGCGGAGACCTGGTCTCAGTGGTATTCCACAATGATCCGGGATCGGGTGAGGTCGACTTCACCTTGTTCAACCGAACGCTCACCGGCCAGCTCTATTCGGGGGTCTACTACTGGGTGGTGGAAAGCCTGCTTCCGGGGAATCAGGGCGAGACGCAGAATGGATGGCTGGCGATCCACAGGTAGGAACTGAACGCTTTTAACAAAGGAAGATACGCCATGAAATGGATATTAAGCAGTCTCGCGTTCCTGGCGTTTGCTGCGGCTGTGGCTCGCCCGGCGTCGGCACAGCTCCCCATCGAGGGCGCGGGGACGGTCTCGTCCGAATTCGTGGAGGACCGTGAGCGATTCAACAGGCAGCTGCCGACCGCGTTCCACTTCCTGAAGATCGCGCCCACGGCGCGGTTGGCCGGAATGGGGGGGGCCTACACGGCGGTGGCCGACGGGATGGACGCCATTTTCTACAACCCGGCCGGCATCGCCTCGATCGAGCGGGTCGGATGGGCCTTCGGCTACAGCCAGTGGTTCGGAAACACGGACTACTACTCGGGGGCGGTCGCGATCAACACCACCTACGGTGTGTTGGGCATCTCGGTGCTGAACCTCAAGTTCCCCGACGTGGAGCAGACCACTCCGCTCAACCCGGATGGCACGGGCCAGATGCTGGACTTCGGCGACACGGGCATCGGGTTCGCCTATGCCTATCGAATGACCGACAAGATGTCCGCGGGCATCCAGCTCCGCTACGTGAAGTCCAAGCTGGGTTTGGAGGAAGAGATCAGCGCCTGGCTGCTGAGCGCGGGCACGGTGATGCAGACCGGGTTCGAGAGCCTCCGGATCGGCATGGGGATCAAGAACCTGGGTAAGAACGTCAGCGCGATAGACTTCGTCGAGTCGCCCATGCCTTCGGTCTTCAATGTGGGGATATCAGGAGAGGTCGTAGGTAACCTCGGCGACCCGGTCTCCCTCACCCTGGCCTTCGAGGGCGCCTACCACGTCGATTCCAACGAGCGTTATCACTTGGGCGCAGAGCTCTGGCTGAGGGACATGCTCGCTCTGCGGGCGGGGAATCAGTTTCGCTACGACGCGCAAAGCTGGAGTGTGGGCGCCGGGTTCAGGGGGACCTTCGGCGGCCGAAGTATTATGGCCGACGTCTCTTACTCGGAACTGGACGCACTGCTCGACCACAACCCAGTCCGGATGACGGTGAGCGGGTCTTTCTAATCTAGCGACGAAGGGCGCGCGGAGAGAGGCCAGGCGCGTCACCAGTTACAAAGCCGCCTGGAGCGTGTCTCCAGGCGGCTGTTTGCTGGGCGACTCGTAGCAGTGCGAATCTGCCCGCGGCGTCGAATCATCTGCCGAAAGTCTCGTCGGTCACGATGTTGCAACCCCATCTAAACCTTCCGCCTGAAACAGACTCAGACGATCTCTCGGAGCGGGGCATGACGTCCCGCGCGGTGGCCCTGGGGCTCGGGATCGTGGTGCTCACGAACCTCTGGGTGACCTATGCCGGCGCGGTCATCATTTCCAGCCGGTTCAACCTGAGCTATTTTCAGCTCACGCTGCTGGCCCCGTTTGTTGTCCTCGTCGGCGCTGTGAACCCTCTGCTCAAGGTCATTCGTCGGCGACTGGCGTTCTCCCCGTCGGAGCTTCTGACGATCGTGGCCATCGGGATCGTCGGTTCGGTGGTGCCCGGCTCGGGCATCACCGGTTTTTTTGTCGGTATTATCTCCTCCCCCTACTACTTTGCGACGCCCGAAAACGGGTGGGCTGATTTCTATCACCCGCACCTCGGCCCCTGGATGGTTCCGACCGATCGTGAGGCGCTTCGTCTGTTCTACGAGGGGCTTCCCCCCGGGGTTCCGGCCCCGTGGGGGGCTTGGCTGATCCCGCTTGCGTGGTGGGGAAGTCTGATCGCGGCGATTTTGGTCGGTATCGCCTGTCTGATGGTGATCTTGCGCAAGCAGTGGGTCGAGCACGAGAAACTCGCCTATCCGCTTGTGGCGGTGCCGGTCGAGATGGCCGCGGATGCCAATTCAGAGCGCCTCCTGCCCGGATTCATGCAGAGCAAACTGTTTTTGGGGCCGGCCGTTCTGGTGTTCGGCCTGTTCGCGTGGAAGTCGCTCTCCTGGTTTCTGCCCGCGATTCCCGACATCACGGTCATTCCTTCTGGCGGCCTGTTACGATTCACGCAGTATTCTCCGGCGCTCATCCTTCAGCCCTTACAGTTCTACACGCTCGGGTTTGCCTTTTTTTCCAGCTTGGAGGTTCTTTTCAGCGTCTGGTTTTTCTTCTTGGTTCACGTGGTCGAGGGAGACATCTTCAACCGACTGGGATATCAGATCGAGCAGTCTACAGACTCTTTCACGGCGGATCAGGAGATCCAGGCCTGGCAATGTTTTGGTGCGTTGGCCTGTCTGGTCGTGTGGCGGCTGTGGGTGGCCCGGAGCCACCTGAAGGACGTCTTCCTGAAGGCGCTGAATTCTCGCCATCCTGTAGACGATCGGCAGGAAATTCTTTCGTATCGGACTGCCGTTTTCGGTTTGCTCGTGAGCCTGGCCTACATCCTGTTCTTGATCCACCGGTCCGGGATGGATGTCGTCACGGCGCTGCTCTTCGTGGCAGGCACCGGGATCATCTACATCGGGATGGCCCGCGTGGTCTCCGAGGCGGGCCTGGTCACCACGCAGGCCTCCATCACGGCGCAGTCGTTTGTGATGGACCTGCGAGGGACCGAGGTGATGTCGGGCGCCACTTTGACCTCGATGCTGCTTTCCTACTCGCTGGTCGACTACATCCGGGGCCTGTTCACGCCGGCCATGGCGCAGTCCGTGAAGCTGGGCGACCTGATTCGACGGAACCGGATGCTGGTCCTCTGGGTTTGTCTGGGCGCGTTGGCAGGACTGGCCACTTCGGTATGGTTCACCCTCCACCTAGGTCACGAATATGGGGGCTTCAACTACCGACGGTTCCACACAGGCAACCCCAAAGGGGTCTTTTCCTCCACGCTTGCACAGATGAGGACCCCGCAGCCGCCCCAACTGAAACGGATGATGTTTTTCGGCATCGGTGCCGCGTTGATGGGCCTGTTGACCTTTCTCCGGTATCGATTCAACTGGTGGTCGATCCATCCGATCGGCTTCACGATCTCGGCTTCCGACAACTCGAAGTCGATCGTCGTGCCTGTGTTCCTCGCCTGGGTCTTCAAGTCGATTCTGATGCGCTTCGGCGGGATGACGCTTTACCGGCGGGCCACGCCGATCTTTTTGGGCCTGCTCGCGGGCTACACGTTCGGGGTCGTCTGGTGTTTCCTGATCGACATCGTCTGGTTCCCCGGCCACGGACACAAGGTGCACAGCTGGTGAGAAGACCGGGTACCGGGAAAGCAAAACACGGGTACCGCGTACAGTAACACCGTTGATCGTGAATCGTGGATCGGAAACCGGCCGGATAGAACGCAGCCATTCATCTGGTAGTAGCCGCCTCCGGGCGGCGAACTTTCACTGTACCTGGTACCCGGACTTAAAGGGTGGAGTGGAATCGGACATCGCACGTAAGGACGTTCAACCCCAGGCCGTCACCGATGCAGGGCGGCCTCAGGAGCGGGTAACGGGCCGGGCCTTCTTGCTCGGTCTGGTGTCGGTTGTGGGTATGTGCCTGTTCGCGGAGAACTACGGCCGGGGGCTGGTGAGGACGTACATGCCTACCACGGCGCTGCTCATGCTTGTGGTCTGGACTGGCATCTACATCCTGCTGAAATTCCTTTTCCCGCGCCGGGCGCTCTCGCGCACCGAAGTGCTGACCATCTTCGGGATGACGTGGCTGGTGGGGACGCTGCCGGGGATCGGATTTATCGGCAGTTTGTTCAGGCAGATCGCGGCTCCGGTCTATTTCTCCACCCCGGAAGACCGGTTCTGGGAGATCGTCGGGCCGCACCTGCCCAGTTTTCTCTACTTTGAGCAAGGGGATCCGGCGGTAGAGCAGTACTACCTGGGAGTGCGGCCAGGTGAGTCGATCCCCTGGATGCCCTGGATCAGGCCGATCTTCTGGTGGTTTTCGGGGACGGTGTCCATCGTGATGGCGGGGTTCTTCGCCAGCGTGCTCTTCTACAGGCAGTGGTCTGAAAACGAGCGTCTCAACTTCCCGCTGTCCGCGTTTCCCGTTGAGTTGCTCGAGACGTCTGAAGGCAGTCGGGTGCCGGACGCATTCAAGACCCCGGTCTTCTGGGCGGGGTTTGCCTCCGTAGCCGGCGTGATCTTCTGGAACATCGCCGGATACTTCATCCTCGACATGCCCAGGATCACGCTGTATGATCCCGGGGGTGGCATTGGGGGGTTAAAGGCCATTCATCTCGGCCAGTACTTCCCGCCGTTCAATCTGTTCTTGCATCCGTTGTTTATGGGACTGGCCTACCACTGTCCGCTCAACATCCTGTTCAGCTTCTGGGTCTTATATATCCTGAGCATTTTCAAGACGGGGATGATGAACCGGATCGGGTTTACGGTGGGTCTTGAGGGACAGTCCGCCGAACCGAGGGAGATTCTGATGCTGGAGGCCCACGGTGCGCTGGTCTTCCTGGTGGCCTGGTCGGTCTGGGTGGCTCGGGGTCACCTGAAGGCGTCGTTCCGAAAGGCATTTAAAGAACCCGAGCGCGATGACGGTCTACCGGTCTCCTACCGCACGGCCTGGCTCGGATTTCTGTGGGCGACCTGCTTCGTGTTGGGCTGGCTTGTGTCAGTCGGCTTCAGCCCGCACGTTGCGCTCCTGCAACTCGCGCTCTACTTCGTGGTCTATTTCGGGCTGGCCAAATATGCGGCAGCGACCGGCTTCCTCTGGCTGCGGGTTCCCGGCAGGACGGGTTGGAAAATTCTGAGGTCCATTGCGGGGACCCTACACTTCTCGCCCCGTCATCTCGTGGGGCTTGTGATCGGGGATTCGAGCGGCCTTGCGGGCGGTTATGCCCGGCCGCTCGCGATCCCGGCCATCGTTCATTTCTTCCGCCTCATCGGAAACGCGCTTCGGCGGCATGTGCTGGTGTGGGGGGCTCTGCCCGCTGCCCTGCTGACGGGCTATATCGCCCAGAGCTGGGCGCATATCGAACTCAGCTACACAGAGGGCGCGATGAACCTCAGCTCCAGCAGCGTTGGACACCACTTGTTGGGCCTGGTACCCGACATCGAAGGGACCAGCCCGGAGGTTTTCGATCCCCAAAAGGTGGGGGTCTGGATGATCGGAGGGATGGAAGCGGGTCTGCTGAGCTTTCTGGGATCGCGGTTCGCGTCGTGGCCGATCCATCCCGTCGCACTTGCGTTTCCGAATAACCTGGGATTCAGCGTATTCCTGGTCTGGCTGCCCAAATACGTAATCATTCGATTCGGGGGCGTGGCCCTCTATCGCCGCTCGAGGCCCTTTTGGTACGGGATGGTGGTAGGCTATCTGGTCGGACTCGGCGTCTCTACGGTTGTGGACATCATCTGGTTTCCGTACGTTAGGGGCTACGGGACCATGCATGGGGGGATCTTCAGATAAAAGACCGGGTACCGGGAAAGCAAAACACGGGTACCGGGAAGGCAGAACACGGGTACCGGGGCACGTAAGGACTGAGATTGTGGGATGTATGGAAGTGAGGAGCGACAAGGACCTGACGGTATGGAGCAGGGTATCGAGATCGTAAATCACGTAAGTGATGTCACGCCTCTGTAGATCCCGAACCCCGGTACCCGAACCCCGGTACCCGGTACCCGAGATCCGGTAACAGATCACACGGTTCTGGTGATAAGGAGGGATAGTGCCATGAGGCTTCAAATTCCAGGTTCAGAGCTGATCGTAAACATCGGGACGCAAAAGCAGCTGTTCGTGGATGATCACATTATTGAGACCACGCGGTGGATCTCTCCTCGGCTTTCCGAGACAGCCCGGTGGGTGCAGCCTCCATCACGTCCGAGGACCGATCTGGACGGTTGGAGCGAGGGCGTCGACCGCATTGAGGGCGACGTGCCCGGACACCTCGTAAGGGCGACGGCGTTCGTGACCCGAACGGTGAATCAGCCAGAGAGGTTCGGCGGCAATCCGATTATGGAGAAGGCCAATCCGTGGGAAGATGACGCGCCGTTCGCTTCCACGGTGATGTACGACGGCGGGATCTGGAAGATGTGGTACCTCAGCTTGAAGAGACCCTGTCCGCCCTTCCGATATTTCACCTTGTATGCCACTTCTCGGGATGGGATCAGGTGGGATAGATCTCCGCTGGGCGTGGTGAAAGACGACGCGGGCAGGGACACGAATATCGTTCTGGAATCGGCGTGCGGGTTTGTTTTGAAGGATGAGAAAGCCGACGCCTCCCGGCGCTACAAGCTCGGACTCTCCAGGCGGTCGAACGAGGGGCTGCAGCACCCGATGCTCTACCATTCGCCCGATGGCATCCATTGGACGCCGGACCCGGGGCCTTTCAGCCACAGCCGGGGAGACGAAGTCCTGTCTGTGATGTATGATCCTGTGAGCAAGAAGTACCTGGGGTTCTGCCGAAACGCTTACCCCGAACCGATGTTGGTTCACAGGACCGAGCGGTTCCTCCTCAGAATGCAAAGCAACGATCTGGTTCATTGGTCCATGTCCGAGCCTATCATCGAAAAGGACGATCTCGATCCGTTCGATTCCGACTTCTATGGCATGGAGGGAATGTACTACGAGGGCATGTACCTTGGTTTCGTGAGGGTTCACCACACCGCGGCCGACAACATGGACGCATGGCTTGCCCACAGCAGAGACAGCTCCTGCTGGAAACGGCTTCGGAGCCGGCCCATCATGCCGACGGGGCCCGAAGGGAGTTGGGAAGGAGGCATGGTTGAGATTTTTCAGGCGCCGGTTCGGGTAAACGATGAACTCTGGTTCTACTACAGGGGGACCGACGCGCTTCACGATGCGTTTGAAAAAGAGAACAGGTATGTCGGGCTGGCCAAGCTGCGCCTGGACGGCTTCGTGTCGATCGATGCCTATCCGAACGAACACAAGAAAAGACGTGCGATTCAACAGCCCGGAAAGAACTATCCGCCGACCCTTCTCACCAAACCCCTCCATTCGTCGGGCGATCGCCTCGTCGTGAACGTAGATGCCTCCGAAGGGTTCATTGAGGCCGAGCTGTTGGACGTGAACGGATACGTGATCGATGGATTTTCCGTTGAAGACTGCGACACCTTTGAGGGTGACAGCTTGACGCATACGTTCAGTTGGAAGGGGAGGTCGGATATCGGAGAGCAGCTTCCCGTTAGAGTACGGTTCACCATGAATAACGCGAAGCTTTATGCGTTGCAGATTGCTGAAGGCTAAGGACCGGGTACCGGGAAGGCAGAACACGGGGATCGGGAAGGCAGAACACGGGGATCGGGAAGGCAGAACACGGGGATCGGGGCACGTAAGGACTGAGATTGTGGGATGTATGGAAGTGAGGAGCGACAAGGACCTGACGGTATGGAGCAGGGTATCGAGATCGTAAATCACGTAAGTGATGTCACGCCTCTGTAGATCCCGAACCCCGGTACCCGAACCCCGGTACCCGAACCCCGGTCGCCGGTTTCCGACGTGATTGGTGATAAGGAGGTGTGAAGCGATGAGGTTACAGGTTCCAGGCTCAGAGCTGATCGTAAACATCGGGACGCAAAAGCAGCTGTTCGTGGATGATCACATTATTGAGACCACGCGGTGGATCTCTCCTCGGCTTTCCGAAACAGCCCGGTGGGTGCAGCCTCCATCACGTCCGAGGACCGATCTGGACGGTTGGAGCGAGGGCGTCGACCGGATCGAAGGCGACGTGCCCGGGCACCTCGTGAGGGCGACGGCGTTCGTGACCCGAACGGTGAATCAGCCAGAGAGGTTCGGCGGCAACCCAATTATGGAGAAAGCCAATCCCTGGGAGGATGACGCGCCGTCCGCTTCGGCGGTGATCTACGACGACGGGCTCTGGAAGATGTGGTACCTCAGCAAGAAGCTGCCCAGCCCTCCGCATCGATACTGCTGCTTGTATGCCACCTCTCACGACGGGATCAGGTGGGAGAGACCGGCGCTCGGCGTCGTGAAAGACGGTGCAGGCAGGGACACAAACATCGTTCTGGAATCGGGGTGCGGGTTTGTGTTGAAGGATGAAGAGGCCGACCCGTCCCGGCGTTACAAGCTCGGGCTCTCCAGGCGGTCGAGAGAGGGGCTGCAGCATCCGATGCTCTACCATTCGCCCGATGGCATCCATTGGACGCCGGACCCGGGGCCGTTCAGCCACAGCCGTGGGGATGAAGTCCTCTCCGTGATGCACGATCCTTTAAGCAGGAAGTATCTGGGGTTCTGCCGAAACGCCTACCCTAAGCCGATGTTGGTTCACAGGACCGAGCGGTTCCTCCTCAGGATGCAAAGCAACGATCTCGTTCACTGGTCGATGTCCGAGCCGATCATCGAAAAGGACGACCTCGACCCGTTCGATTCCGATTTCTACGGCATGAGCGGTATGTGCTACGAGCGTATCTACCTCGGTTTCGTGAATGTTCACCATACCGCGCCCGATACGATGGATGTCTGGCTTGCCCACAGCAGAGACAGCTTCCGTTGGAAGCGGCTACGGAGCCGACCCTTCATGCCGACCGGGCCTGCAGGGAGCTGGGAGGGCGGCATGGTGATGATGTTTCAGGCCCCGGTGCGAGTCGGCGATGAACACTGGGTCTTCTACAGGGGAACAGACGGGCTCCACGATGCGTTGGGAAAAAACAGGTATGTCGGCCTGGCAAAGCTGCGCCTGGACGGCTTCGTGTCGATCGATGCCTATCCGAACAAACACAAGCAAGAACGCGCGATTCAGCAGCCTGGAAAGAACTATCCGCCGACCCTCCTCACCAAACCCCTCGCTTCACCCGGCAATCGCCTCGTCGTGAACGTGGATGCGGCCGAGGGGTTCGTCGCGGCCGAGCTGTTGGACGTGAACGGATACGTGATCGATGGATTTTCCGTTGAAGACTGCGACACCTTTCGGGGTGACAGCTTGGCGCATACGATCAGCTGGAGAGGAAACCCGGATATCGGGGGATGTTTGCCCGCAAGGATCCGATTCGCGATGAACAACGCGAAGCTTTACGCGCTGGAGATCCCTAAGGTTTAGTGGAGGTGAAGCCGCCGGAGACGGAGATTGAAAGGTAGAAGACCGGTCTCCGGAAATCAAAATTTAGGCTACTGCGAAAAGCGGCGATCTTCGCCGTTTCCAGCGATATCGAGGGAGATTTGTTCCGGGTGAGAAATCTGTTGACATCCTTCGTTCCGATATTATATTTATCCGATGTATTTGTCGGAGTTGGATTGTCAGACGCATATATATAAGCACAACGGATTGCGCCTGAACGAAAGGGGGCGAGGCGATAGGAAGCGACAACGCAACGGTTTTCTCGCTTACGATGTTCGACGTCTCATTCATTATTGAATACAAAGGAGGCTGAATGAATCAAACGGAGCGTTTGAGAGGTAGTATCCGTTCGCGTGCAACACAAGGAGGTCACTCAATGAAGTCTCTTTACAGCTTCATACCTGTCCTTCTGGCCGGAGCGCTCATCGCGTTCAGCCCGACGGACGGGACAGCCGGTACCGTCGGAAAGGTCGTGGGCGTCGTGGAGGACGATGCGGGGAATCCGCTGCCCGGGGCCAACGTCGTGGTCGAGGGCACCCAGCGCGGTGCCACGACCGATGCCGACGGCTATTTCGCGATTCTGGGCGTCGACCCGGGCAGGCAGCGGGTCACGGCGTCGATGGTCGGATACAATACGTCGACCGTGGAAAACGTCTCCGTAAAGGCGGACTTCACGACCACCGTCGATTTCGCCCTTTCGGAGACCGCCATAGAAGCGGTGGAGATGGTGGTCACTGCGAGGCGGCCGCCCGTGGAGCCCGACAGGACCTCCAGCCGCTACGTGGTCGACATCTTCGAAATTGAAAACGTGCCGCTGATACGGAGCACGGAAGACCTGATCGAGCTTCAGCCGGGCGTTTCACTGGATGGCGCGTTGCGCCTGCGGGGTTCCGACCACACGCAGAACACGACGATGTCGCAGTCCAGGTACTATGAGGTGGACGGCATCAAGATGGTCAACGACGACGGCTACTTCAACCAACGGCTATGGACGCCCCTGAACAAGGGCGCGCTGCAGGAGGTGTCGATCATCGTCGGCGGGATGGACGCCGAGTACGGCACGGCGTCGGGCGGCGTCGTCAGCCTGGTGAGCAAAGAGGGCGGGGGCGGGTTCGGGGGCTTGGCCGAGGTGCGGATTCACCCGCCCGGAAAGAAGCACTTCGGACCCAACGTCTACGATAGCGGCGAGTTCAAGCATTTGACCGGCCTGTCCGACCCCTGGTCCGATGAGGCCTTCGTGAACTATGCGAGACCTGCGGAGACTTCCGAGCAGGCCGGCCAGCCGCATCACGTGCGGGATGACGACTACACCGAACGCTGGGGTCAGTTCGTCGAAGGCTCGGTCAACGGCCCGCTCTCGGACAACGCCTCGTTCTTCCTGAACGGGAGGACCAGCCGCGTGCAGGCCCAGTTTCCCGACCGGTGGGGGTACGAGCCGAAGAACTACCAGGGGACGGGGAACCTGACCTACCGGCCGAGCGCCAACGTGAAGCTCAAGCTGGGCGGCATCCTGGGCTACAACGAGGCGACCTACGGCTTTCAGACGATGACGGGAAACCCCGACGGGTCGACCGGGGGCAACGCCTGGTGGGAGGTCTTTTATCCGCACTTTCAGGCGCTTTTCATGCCGCCGGACTTCTCCACCCGCGGCACGGTCTTGACCGATGAGAGGGTGGTCTACCTGACGGCCACGCATTCCCTCTCGCCGAAGACCTTCTACGACGTTCGGGCCTCCTTTCAGCAGACGACCCTGGGTTCGGACACCATTCCGGAGGGGCAGCACTCGTCGTTCCGCCGTACGACAGACGACTGGGGATTCTTACTGCTGTGGAATGATCACAGCGCTATCGACGAAAACCGCAAGCGGATCACCCTGAAGGTCGACCTGACGAGCCAGGTCCAGAGGTCGATTCTGGGCAAGGCCGGGGTCGAGGTCATTCGCTACTCCGTATTCCAGAACAACTTCCAGCAGATGGGCGATTGGTTGAACAGGTGGCGGCAGCTGGTCGGCGTGGGCGACCCGCACATCGGGCAGGATCCAATCATCATGAACCACCTGGGCGCCTACGTCCAGACCAAGATGGAGTTCGAGGGCCTGGTGATCAACGCGGGCGTTCGAGGCGACATGTTGCTGTTGGACGACATGTGGCCGAACGACGCCTTTCTCTGGCCGCACACCTGGACCCTGACCCGGATGAGGAACGCAGAGCGGAGACCGGCGGACCCGATGACGAGCATCAGCCCCCGGCTCGGGATTTCGCATCCGATCACGGAGCGCGCCACGATCCGGTTCCACACCGGCCTGTTCCACGATTATCCCGACAAGATGGCGCTCTACAAACGCTGGTACTGGCAGTGGGACCAGGAAAACAGCGGCGATGACTTCGACGTGAACGGCAACGGACAGATCGACCAGCTCGAAAAGGAAAACCGGCTCTGGGGGCGGGGGGATGCCATGCAGTTCGCGCGGGATGTCAAGCCGCAGGGGACGACTGCCTTCGAGGCGGGCGTCGACTGGAACTTTGCCGGCGACTTCGTCCTGCAGGTCACGGCCTACCAGAAGGACCTGAGGGGGAAGCTCAGACGTGCCGCCACCGAGATCTACCCCGACAAATCCCTGCTCGTCGTCCAAGCTGAGGCGAACGGCGAACCGCTCGGCAACGTCCGGGGGCTATACAGCAGCCGTGGGTTCGAGCTGTCGTTCAAGAAGATGTTCAGCCGCATGACTTCGTTCAACCTGTCGTGGAACCTCGCGTGGGTTGAAGGGCAGAGTGGCCTCGAACACAAGCACCTGGTTCACGACGCCTCTTTCGTGAACGGCCCGAATTTCTTCTACGGCGTGACGGCGAATGCCGATGGATCGGAATCGCCCAAGGCTCCGACGGCCGCGGAACGGGCCGAGTTGGCGGTCGCCGCGGAGGCCAACCTGGCCGCGGCCCACCTAAAGGCAGGCACCATGGAGGGGAACCTCAACCTCTGGTACGACGTGGCGCAAAGCACGGATGCGGCGCCCGGGCAGTACGTCCAGACGGTGGAGCGGGCGATTTACGGGAGCGCTGTCGGCCCGGAGAGGCACGATCGCCGCAGCGTGGGTGCGGCCCAGTTCCTGTTCTCGGCCCCGCAAGACTTTCACATCAGGGCGCTCGCGGGAGCCCGGGCGACCATGGTCTATCGGATCCAGAACGGCAACACCTTCCCCTACACGCCGCCTAACGCGCCCGCGGAATACCGGAAGGGTCCCATCCAGACCTTGACGGACATGAACTTCGAGAGGGATTTCCGCGTCGGCCAGTCCGGGCTGATCACCGCTTTCGTCGAAGTCCGGAACGTCTGGAACCAGCAGGCGGATATTGCAAACACCCGGAACGCCAACTACGTGCTCTACGGGCTGAATCTGCCCGAGCCCGACGAGCCGGCCTACCTGCAGTTCGGGGACTATAAGGACATTACCCGCTGGCGTTATGGGAACGATGAGGAGGACCCGTCCCACGGCGGGTTCGGAGGGTACCCGCGCGAGTTCGTGCTGGGCGCCCGACTGTCATTCTGAAACCCCACGGGATGCCCCTGGAGCGTTTCGAGACGAACCGCTCCAGGGAACACCCATTTGGAAGGAGTTGCGTGACCATGTTCGACATTCAGTTCAAGCGATGGGTACCGATCGGGCTGATCGCGGCGGCGTGGCTGGCCGCAGGCGCGTTCGACGCGGCGGCCCAGCAAGACATGACCAGTTACCGGCGCAACTTTACCCGTGCGCACATGTGGTCGAGCTTTCAGAACAACGGCCTTTTCGGTTCCGCCTGGGGGCTTTGGGGAGAGGGGATGTACTGGCACTCCTATCCCGGCATCGGAGCCGGCTCGCAAAGCCGGGCCAGGTCTGACTGGTACTGGGATCTCAAGCCATCCGGCTGGGGCGGGGGCAACGAAGCGACCTTCATCTCGGTCATGAGGTCCTATGTCGTCCTGACGACCGTCGGAGGCGAGCCATACGATTCGCACGGCCAAAAGGTGACCGAAGATCTGAAGGCCCGCGTCTACGACATCGAAAACGGACCCGAGGCGACCTGGGGCATCGACACCAAGGCGCCGGCGCGGGCCACGGCCGCGGACGTGGGAAAGAGCACTGCGAACTGGTGGCCCGGGGCGACGTCGTTTATCGACGGCGACCCGACCGCTACGGTCCCGTATGAGATCCACAACTACGACTACGGGGTCTACCCGCCGGTCCAGAACACGGCCGAGGCGGTGCTGATCTCGGAGTGGAGCTCGAACGAACACGGCGGAGAGAACGTGCTCACGGCTGTGCGCAGGGTGCTGGGCTGGAGCAACCAGGACCTGGACGACATGCTCGTCTACGACACGGAGTGGACGAACACGAGCAACGAGCAGATCACGAACGCCTGGTTCGGCTACACCCAGGGGGTCCACCTGAAGAGCAACGGGCATAAGTCCCGGGGCGGCTATAGTTACGGCTTTGTGTTGTGGGGGGGCCGCAGGAGCGCGACCGAGTACGACGACCGCTTCGCCTGGTCGGAGGATCCGGGTTTTGCGGGCAATCCCAATTTCGTCGGGCGCCACTGGATGTTGCAGTGGGACGGCGATGACGCATTTTCGCTGGACGACGACACGGGCGACCCCTTCTGGGTGAACCTCTGCGGACACTTGGGAGGCCGCTCGTGCGCGGACATCAGCGTAGGGGGCTTTCTGAACTCCACGGCCCGGCCGGACGGCATGCCCCAGAGCCCCGACCACATCGCCACCGGGGCCCTGGCTTGGCGGAGCAGCGGCACGGGCGCCTGGAACGCGAAGGATGCAGCGGCCGGCTACGTGGACCCGCAGGGCGAACCGCTCTGGCACCACTGGGCGATCCACCGTGCACAGTATTTCTTAGATTGGTATGATCCGGCGATGGTTCCCGAGGGGTTCGCAAAGGGTCCGAAGACCGTCGAAGGCAGGTATGCCGCGTGGACCGAGGGCGGGAGTCACGAGCAGCCTTCGATCGCGAGTTCGGGCTCGACCGACATCATGTTCGGGCCCTACACCCTCGACCCGGGCGACAAGGTCAAGCTGGTGCTGGCCAATGTCGCCGGTCTGGGCGCCCACATCACGACGAATCCGGACAACGGCTATCCGTATGACCCGATCGAGTGGGCGTGGCAGGTCGGCGAGCAGTATGGCTCGCTGAGTGACGCGCCGGCACGCAACGCGGAGCTGGCCAAGGGCCACGATGGGGCGTGGACGAACGTGGAGCACGCACTGTTTGCCTACTCGAACGAGTGGCAGGTCCCGACGACCCCGCCCGACGTCGACTTCCAGATCAGCAGCACCCTGGAAGCGCAGACCGAGCTCACCTGGAACGGGGACGCGGAAAGGGCGGTCAATCCGGACTACGGGACGGCCGATGTCACCGCCTACCGGGTTTACGTGTCCACGTGGTCGGAAGCGGGGCCCTGGAGGTTGAAGGGCACGATGCCGGCCTCCGGAGCGAGCTCCTACTCGTGGGTCGACAAGGAGTCGCTGGCCGGATTTTCCCGCTTTTACAACGTCCGGTCCGTCGCGTCGGGGAAGTCGGACTGGAGCGAGGGAACGAAGACGCTGGCCGACCTGCCGGCTCAGATGGCCGCTCACGTGACCAACGGGTTGGAGGGCGGCTACTCGGCGCCGGAGCAGCGTACGTTCGATAACATCGTGCCGAGCCAGCCCGCCGATCCGAAGAGCGACAACCTGGATCTGGAGGTTCGCGTGGTGCCCAACCCCCTGAACGTCTTTGACGGGTCCCAGAACTACAACGGCGAAGTCAAGGTGCGATTCGTGGGCATACCGTACAAGGCCAAGATTTCGATCTACAGCGTCGGGGGCGACCTGGTCTCGACCCTCTACCACAACAATCCGGAGTCGGGCGAGGCCGATTTCAGGCTTCTGAACAATACGGTCAGCGGCCAGATCTACTCCGGCGTCTACGTCTGGGTCGTGGAAAGCTTGGTTTCCACGGGCGCGAAGCCGCAGAGCGGGTACCTGGTGATCCACAGGTAAGACAATGAACACCTTTCACAGAGGAAGAAACGCCATGAAATGGATTGTATGCAGTCTCACGGTCCTGGTGTTCGGCGCCGTTGCCGTGGTTCCGCCAGTGTCGGCGATAGACGACGTGCCGATCGATATCACGGGGGCGATCGTAAACGAAAACGTCGAGGACCGAGACCGTTTCAGCAGGCAGGTGCCGACCACGTTTCACGTGCTGAAGATCGCGCCGACCGCGCGTTTGGCCGGAATGGGCGGCGCGTACACGGCAGTGTCCGGCGGGATGGACGCGATCTTCTACAACCCGGCCGGCATCGCCACGGTTCAGGGGTTCGGGTGGATCTTCGGACAGACCGATTGGTTCGCGGATATGAAGCTCTATTCTGGCGCCCTCGCCGTCAACACGGGCATCGGTGTCATCGGCCTCTCGGTGCTCAGCCTCGAGCTCCCGGACGTGGAACGGACGACGACGCTGCAGCCTCTGGGCACGGGCGAAATACTGGACCTGGGCGACACCGCGGTGGGGCTCCACTATGCCTATCAGATGACGGACAAGATGTCGGCGGGCATCCAGATGCGCCACGTCACGTCGAAGCTGGGCCTGGATAAGGAGCTCAGCGCGTGGCTGCTGAGCGCGGGTACGCTGATGCACACCGGGTTCGAAAGCCTCCGGATCGGGATGGGCATCAAGAACCTGGGCGGAAACACCAGCGCGATCGGCACGAACGAGTCGCGGATGCCCGCGATCTTCAACGTGGGCGCTTCCGGCGAGGTCGTAGGCAACCTGGGCGACCCGGTCTCCCTGACGGTCTCGTTCGAAGGGTCCTACCACATGGACTCCAACCAGCGCTATCACGCAGGTGCGGAGCTCTGGCTGAGCGAGATGTTCGCGATACGCGCCGGAAACCACTTCAACTACGATGTGCAGAAGTGGAGTGTCGGCGCGGGCGTTAGAGGAAACTTCGGCGGCCGGAATATTGCAGCTGACTTTTCCTATTCTGAGCTGGTCGAGCATCTCGACCACCAGCCGATCCGGCTCACGGTGAGCGGCGAGTTCTAGTCAGGTCGGAAACGAACGGCGCACGGCCAGATCGCCGGGCGCGTCACCGGTTGGACAGCCGCCCGGAGCGCACGCTCCGGGCGGCTGTCTGTTTGTCCTATCGCCTGTTGTGCATAGGCCTTATCTTGTAAACATCGGGTACCGGGAAGGCAGGCCACAGATTCCCTGTATCACAATTCCAACTCACACCCCGTATCCGGTAGGAGCCAACTCCTGTTGGCGAAGCGAAAGATGGCGACGTGGGGTGCGCCGATCCGATGGCCAACTCCTGTTGGCGAAGCAAGAGATGGCGACGTGGGGTATGCTGATCCGATGGCCAACTCCTGTTGGCGTAACGTCTGAGTAGATGCTCGAACCCCGAACCCCGAAGTCGGGTCACAGATCACTTGATTCGGTCGTAAGGAGGATGATTCAATGAGGGTACAGGTTCCAGGCTCAGAGCAGGTCGCGAACATCGGGACTCGAAAACAGCTGTTCGTGGACGACCAGATCATCGAGACGACGCGATGGATATCGCCCCGGTCTTCCGAAACGGCCCGCTGGCTTCAGCCGCCCGCCCGGCCCCGGACGGACCTGGATGGATGGAGCGAAGGGGTGGACTCGATTTCGGACGACATTCCGGGGCACCTCCTGAGGGCGACGGCGTTCGTGACCCGAATCATCAATCATCCCGAGCGCTATGAAGGCAATCCGATTATGGACAAGGCCCGGCCCTGGGAGGGGGAGTCGGGCCCGTGGCCGAGCGGCATCACCTACGACGAAGAGGACGGGATCTGGAAGATGTGGTACCTGGGCCTGACCCACGAGGACGAAGGCCGAAGGCACGTCTACAACTGTATGTACGCGACGTCGCAGGATGGCATCACGTGGGACCGGCCGGAACTTGGCCTGGTGAAAGACAGCGCGGGCCGAGACACGAACATCGTCCACCAAGGCAAGGCTCAATTCGCGTTCAAGGATCCCAGGGCCGGCGATCCTTCCAGGCGGTACAAGATGGGGCGGTCGATGGCCAACAAGGAGGGGCTGCAGCACCCGATGGTCTACTATTCACCGGACGGCATCCACTGGACGCCGGACCGGGGCCGTTCAGCCACAACCGTGGCGATGAAACCCTGTCCGTGATGTATGACCCCCAGAGCAGGAAGTACCTGGGGTTCTGCCGAAACCGATACCCCAAGCCGACGCTTCGGCACCGCACGGAGCGGTCGCTCCTGAGGATCCAGAGCAACGACCTGGTCCACTGGTCGATGTCGGAGCCGATCCTCGACAAGGATCCGCTCGACCCGTTCGACACCGATTTTTACGGGATGAGGGGAACGTTCTACGAAAGCGTCTACCTCGGCTTCGTGAACGTACATCATACCGCGAAAGACGATTTCGACATCTGGCTTGCCTACAGCAGAGACAGCTTCCACTGGGAGCGCCTCCGAACCGGTCCCTTCCTGCCCCTGGGACCCGAAGGGAGCTGGGACTGGGGCATGGTCTCGGCGGTCCAAGCGCCGATTCGGATGAACGACGAGCTCTGGTTCTACTACACCGGGGTAGATGGGCTGCACGATGCGCGAGACAAGGCTGCAGGTCTTGGCTTGGCCAAGCTGCGGCTGGACGGTTTTGTGTCGATCGACGCGTTCGAAAACAAGCACCGAACGAAAAATTACCCACCGACGCTGCTCACCAAACCGCTGTATTCGCCCGGCAACCGCTTGGAGGTGAACGTAGATGCCTCCAAAGGGTTTATCGAGGCGGAGCTGTTGAGCGTGGACGGATATCCTATCGAGGGTTACTCGAGCGAGGACTGCGATACGTTCGAGGGAGACAGCCTGGCGCACACGTTCACGTGGCGGGGGAACTCGGATATCGGAGCGCATCTTCCCGTCAGAGTTCGCTTTACGATGAACAACGCGAAGCTGTATGCGTTGCAGATCCCTCAGGGCTAGGTGAAAGACGTGAGGAGGTTCGGGTACCGGGAAGGCAGAACACGGGTATCGGGGAATCAAGACACGGGGATCGGGGAATCAAAACACGGGGATCGGGAAGGCAAGACACGGGTACCGGGGAATCAAGACAAGGGGATCGGGAAGGCAAGACACGGATACCGGGGAAGCAAGACACGGATACCGGGAAGGCAGAACACGAATACCGGGGAAGCAAGACACGGATACCGGGAAGGCAAAACACGGATACCGGGGAATCAAGACACGGGTACCGGGAAGGCAGAACACGGATACCGGGGAAGCAAGACACGGGGATCGGGAAAGCAAAATACGGGTACTGGGAAGGCAAGACACGGGTACCGGGAAGGCAGAACACGAATACCGGGGAATCAAGACACGGGTACCGGGAAGGCAAAACACGGATACCGGGGAATCAAGACACGGGTACCGGGGAAGCAAGATACGGGTACCGGGAAGGCAGAACGCGGATACCGGGGAATCAAGACACGGGTACCGGGAAGGCAGAACACGGATACCGGGGAATCAAGACACGGGGATTGGGGAAGCAAGATATGGGTACCGGAAAGGCAGAACACGGATACCGGGGAATCAAGACACGGGGATCGGGGAATCAAGACACGGGTACCGGGAAGGCAGAACACGGATACCGGGGAATCAAGACACGGGGATTGGGGAAGCAAGATACGGGTACCGGAAAGGCAGAACACGGATACCGGGAAGGCAAAACACGTAGATCGGGGTACGTGAGTAATGAGATGACGGAATGCATGAATGTGAGCAGTTACAAGGGCTTGAAGGTATGGCACAAAGGGATCGAAATCGTGGATCATGTATATGAGGTCACGTCTTGAGTAGATGCTCGAACCCCGGTACCCGGTACCCGAACCCCGGGATCGGCTAGCAGATCAGTCGATTCTGTTGATAAGGAGGAGTGAAGCCATGAAGCTGCAGATTCCAGGCTCAGATCTGATCGTCAACATCGGCACGCGCAAGCAGCTGTTCTTCGACGACTACATCCTGGAAACGACGCGCTGGATCTGTCCGAGGCATTCGGAAACCGGTCGTTTTCTCCAACCACCGGGGCGCAGCACCCGAACCGATCTGGATGGATGGAGCGAAGGGGTGGACCGGATCGAGGGAGATGTTCCGGGGCACCTCCTCAGGGCGACCGCCTTCGTAACGCGGACCGTGAACCAGCCCGAACGCCACGAGGGCAATCCGATTATGGTGAAGACGGAAGCGTGGGAGAAGGACGCCCCGCATCCGTGCAAGATCATGTACGACGAGGAAGACGGGATCTGGAAGATGTGGTACCTCGGCCTCAAGGATCACATTACGCACCAGTACTTTCTGATGTATGCCACGTCAGAGGACGGGATCGAATGGGTGAAACCGAAGCTCGGGCTGGTAAAAGACGAGGCCGGGAACGACACGAACATGATTATCAACGGCAAATTCACGACGGTCTACAAGGATCCTGAGGCCGATCCTTCCAGGCGCTACAAGATGGGGGGCTCGAGGCGAACGGATGGCGTGCAGCATCCGACGCTTTATCATTCGCCCGACGGTTTCCACTGGACACAGGATCCGGGACCTTTCAGCGACACTCGCGGAGATGAAAACTTCGGGTTCGTCTACGATCCGGAAAGCAGGAAGTTTATTGCGTTCTGTCGGAACGTCTATCCGAAGCCGATGCTGGTTCACAGGACAGAGCGAAGGGTCTACCGGATGCAGAGCAACGATCTGCTGCACTGGACGATGTCCGAGCCGATCATCCAGAAGGACGAGCTGGACCCTCCCGATACCGACTTTTACGGCCTGGGGTGCATGTTCTACGAGAGCCTTTACGTTGGGTTCGTGTCGATACACCACACCGCGAAAGACGACTTTGAGACCTGGTTGGCCTACAGCAAAGACAGCTTCAACTGGAGACGTCTGCGAAGCGGACCGTTTCTGCCGGTCGGACCGGAAGGCAGCTGGGAATGGGGGATGGTGGGGACGGGTCCCCCGCACCGGGTCGGAGACGCGCTCCGGTTCTACTACTCGGGCAGGGACGGGCTGCACGATCAGCAGGGCAAGAATACCGGGATCGGGATTGCCAATCTGCGTCTGGATGGCTTCGTGTCGATGGACACGTTCGAGAACAAACATCGAACGAAGAACTACCCGCCGACGCTGATGACCAAGCCGCTGTATTCTCCCGGGAATCGGCTCGTGGTGAACGCCGATGCGAGGGACGGATTCATAGACGCCGAGCTGTTGGACGTGGACGGCTATCCGATAGAGGGCTACTCGAGCGAGGACTGCGATACGTTCGAGGGAGACAGCCTGGCTCACACGTTTACCTGGAACGGGAACCCGGATATCGGTGGGCACCTTCCGGCTCGGATCCGGTTTACGCTGAACAACACGAAGCTGTATGCCTTGCGAATTCCGAAGGAGTGATGACCGGGGGTACCGGGGTTCGGGTACCGGGGAAGCAGAACACGGGGATCGGGAAAGCAAAACACGGGTACCGGGAAGGCAAATTCCAACTCACACCCCGTATCCGGTAGGAGCCAACTCCTGTTGGCGAAGCAAAAGATGGCGACGTGGGGTGTGCCGATCCGATGGCCAACTCCTGTTGGCGAAGCAAGAGATCGCGATTTGTTTTACGCCAATCCAATGGGACTGGACACGGGTACCGGGGAATCAGAACACGGGTACCGGGGATCGGGAAAGCAGAACACGGGTACCGGGTACAGAAAGGCGGTCGTTCATCGCTTGTCGTTCCGTGGTTCGCAAGCGTTGGATCACGAGACTGCACGAAGCTGGACCGCAGGCCACAGATTCCCTGTATCACAATTCTGACTCACACCCCGTATCCGGTAGGAGCCAACTCCTGTTGGCGAAGCAAAAGATGGCGACGTGGGGTGTGCCGATCCGATGGCCAACTCCTGTTGGCGAAGCAAAAGATGGCGACGTGGGGTGTGCCGATCCGATGGCCAACTCCTGTTGGCGAAGCAAAAGATGGCGACGTGGGGTGCGCCGATCCGATGGCCAACTCCTGTTGGCGAAGCAAGAGATCGCGATTTGTTTTACGCCAACCCAATGGGACTGGCCACGGGTACCGGGAAGGCAGAACACGGGTACCGGGGTACGTCGGTACTGAAATTACGGGATGTATGGAAGTGAGGAGCGACAAGGACCTGAATATCGCAATCGTGAATCACGTTTCAATAGCGTCCGAACCCCGAACCCCGAACCCCGGTACCCGGTACCCGAACCCCGAGACCGGCTAGCAGATCAGTCGATTCTGTTGATAAGGAGGAGTGAAGCCATGAAGCTGCAGATTCCAGGCTCAGATCTCATCGTCAACATCGGCACGCGGAAGCAGCTCTTCTTCGACGACTACATCCTGGAGACGACGCGATGGATCTGCCCGCGGCATTCTGAGACCGGTCGGTTTCTCCAGCCGCCCGGGCGCAGCACTCGAACCGATCTGGATGGATGGAGCGAAGGGGTGGACCGGATCGAGGGAGACGTGCCGGGGCACCTCCTCAGGGCGACGGCGTTCGTGACCCGGACCGTGAATCAACCGGATCGGTACGAGGGCAACCCGATCATGGTGAAGACGGAGCCGTGGGAGAAGGATGCGCCCCATCCGTGCAAGATCATGTACGACGAGGAGGACGGGATCTGGAAGATGTGGTACCTCGGCGTGAGTGCTACCAGCACGAAGGAGTATTATGACTGGTACTTCCTGATGTATGCCACGTCGAAAGACGGGTTCGAATGGGAGAAGCCGAAGCTGGGGCTGGTGAAAGACGACGATGGGAATGACACGAACATGATCATAAACGGCAAATTTACGACCGTCTACAAGGACCCGGAAGCCGATCCGTCCAGACGCTACAAGATGGGGGGCTCGAGGAAAACAGATGGTGTGCAGCATCCCACGCTCTACTATTCGCCCGACGGCTTCCACTGGACGCCGGACCCGGGGCCTTTCAGTGAAACTCGCGGAGATGAAAACTTCGGGTTTATCCACGATCCGGAGAGCAAGAAGTTTATCGCGTTCTGTAGGAACATCTATCCGGAGCCGATGCTGGTTCCCAGGATAGAGCGAAGGACCTACCGGATGCAGAGCAACGATCTGCTCCACTGGTCGATGTCCGAGCCCGTTGTCCAGAAAGACGAACTGGATCCGCCCGATACCGACTTTTACGGTCTGGGTTGCATGTTCTACGAGAGCACTTACGTCGGATTCGTGTCAGTCCACCACACCGCAAGAGACGACTTTCAGACCTGGCTGGCCTACAGCAGAGACAGCTTCAACTGGCATCGAATCAGGACCCGGCCATTCCTGCCGTTAGGACCCGAAGGCAGCTGGGAATGGGGCATGGTGGGGTGTGGGCCCCCGCACCGGGTGGGAGATGAGCTCCGGTTCTACTATTCGGGGCGGGACGGGCTGCACGACCAGCAGGGCAAGAACACCGGGATCGGGATCGCCAATCTGCGTCTGGACGGCTTCGTGTCTATGGACACGTTCGAGAACAAACACCGAACGAAGAACTACCCGCCGACGCTGATGACCAAGCCCCTGTATTCTCCCGGGAATCGGCTCGTCGTGAACGCCGATGCGAGGGACGGATTCATAGACGCCGAGCTGTTGGACGTGGACGGCTATCCGATAGAGGGCTACTCGAGCGAGGACTGCGATACGTTCGAGGGAGACAGCCTGGCTCACACGTTTACCTGGAACGGGAACCCGGATATCGGAGGCCGCCTTCCGGCCCGCGTCCGGTTTACGCTGAACAACACGAAGCTGTATGCCTTGCAAATTCCGAAGGCGTAATGACCGGGGACCGGGGAAGCAGAACACGGGGATCGGGGAATCAAAACACGGGTAGCGGGAAGGCAGGACACGGGTACCGGGAAAGAAGAACACGGGTACCGGGTACAGAAAGGCGGTCGTTCATCGCTTGTCGTTCTCTGGTTCGCAAGCGTTGGATCACGAGACTGCACGAAGCTGGACCGCAGGCCACAGATTCCCTGTATCACAATTCCAACTCACACCCCGTATCTGGTAGGAGCCAACTCCTGTTGGCGAAGCAAAAGATGGCGATGTGAGGTGCGCCGATCCGATGGCCAACTCCTGTTGGCGAAGCAAAAGATGGCGATGTGAGGTGCGCCGATCCGATGGCCAACTCCTGTTGGCGAAGCAAAAGATGGCGACGTGGGGTGTGCCGATCCGATGGCCAACTCCTGTTGGCGAAGCAAAAGATCGCGATTTGTTTTACGCCAATCCAATGGGACTGGATACGGGGATCGGTGGACGTATCGGGAACCTAAGGGACAAATTCAGGGACACTTGAAAGCAGGAAAAGTAGATTCCCGAATCCCGAACCCCGAATCCCGGTACCCGGTCCCCGGGCGTGTCCTCATCGCGAACGGGAGTGGGCGCCAGACAACGATCGTCACTCAACTGTGCAACCGAGGAGGAATCGGCCATGTCGAACATCTACAACGTAAGGGAGTTCGGGGCGAAGGGCGACGGAGTGACGCTGGATACGGAGGCGATCCAGACGGCCATCAACCGTTGCTCGGAGCGTGGCGGCGGTGTGGTCGCCTTCCCCGCGGGGACCTATCTGTCCGGCACCCTTTTTCTGAAAAGCCACGTGAAGGTGGAGATTGGCCGCGGCGCCGTGCTGCTCGGCAGCCGTTCGCTGTCGGACTACGTGAAGACGGAGCCGGGCGCCTTCTGCCGGAAACACGGGTTTATCCGTGCGAGCAACGTCGAAAACGTTTCGCTGTGCGGGCCCGGCGTGATCGACGCCGCCATGGCACTCGAGGAAGACGGCAACCACGGTCCGATGTCGATTGTATTCGAATACTGCCGGGACGTCACGATTCAGGACATTCTGCTGGATCGCTCGCCGGGTTGGGGGATGTGGTTCCTGGAGTGCGAAGATCTCAGGCTCCTGGGCGTAACGGTGCTGGATTCGGCGGGCGCGGGCACGACGATCGTGAACTGTCGGCGGGTGCTCTACGACGGCTGCGTCATCGACGGCACGTTCGACGATCCGCTCGTCATCAAGAACGAACCCAGGCCGGAGAACCCCGGCAACAGCAACATCACGACAGAGGACGTGATCGTGTCGAACACGCTGATCCGTAACTCGTCCCACCCGGCGATCAAGATCGGGACGCAAACGGCCGGGCTCTTCCGGAACATTCTGGTATCGAACTGCATTTTTACCGACGTCCGGACGGTGTTTCAGATCGCCCTCATGCGCCAAAAGCTGACGGAGACGAAGGAGCGCCTGATCGAGAACGTCTCCTTTTCGAACGTGATTGCGCGAAACGTGCGGGATGTGTTCGATATCCAGACGAGTGGGGTTGATGAAGCGGCCGTGTCGGACCTCGTGTTTGACAACCTGCTCGTATCGGGTATGGGCCAGCCCTCGATCATCCAGGGCTACGCCCACGTCCCGATCCGAAACGTGACGATCAAGAACTCGCGATTCGTCCACACGAACGACAGTGCGACGACCTGGCTGTCGACGCGGCACACCGAACATCTGACCGTTCGGGATGTCGACTTCGACCTTCGAGCACCCTTGGAGAGGCTTGTGGAGATGAAACAGGCCGATGGGTTCATCTGGGACAACGTCTCCATCCAGGGGGAAACGGTTCGTGACAGCGTGATCACGATGCGGGATTCCGGCGGCGCCGAGGTCCGGAACTGTGTCGCGAAGCACTGCAACACCTACGTGAAGGTCGAGGAGGGAGGGTTGGAAGAGATTCGCTTTCACGGCAACGGCATGGAGGATGTCGTACACCCCATCGTCGCCGATTCTACGCTGAAGCGAGTGCGGCCCTTGGCCGACCGGGTGAAATGTTCCGTTCTGGAGATGGATCGAGAGATCGAACCGGGTGAGCGGGCAACGATCAAGGTCCGCCTGGAGAATCAGGGAAGCGCCGGGGCCTTTCTGGTGAAGGCGACGAGCGCCGGGGCCGTCCTGGGGGGATGCTGGGCGTTCCTGCGTGTCGGCGAACAGACGACGGCGACGTTCGAGACGCAGCCGATCTATCGATCGGGCCGCTACGCGATCGATATCGGCGGTGTAGAGGCGGCAGTGGTCGGTCGAGAGATGCCGTGCACGCTTGCCTATCCGGGACCGTTCGAGCTCGTGTTGGAGGAGGGGAAGCCCGAGGCGGCGTGGGTGAAGGTCCCGGTTCGAAACATCGGGGGACAGAGGGGCACGGTGGCGGTCACGCTGGATGCCGCGGGTCGTGTGATGAGGAAGGAGATCACCCTGGAACCAGGCGAGTCTTCGTTCGTGACGTTCGACGATTTCAAGGGGATGTCTTCCATCATTCCGCTCAAAGTGGGCGATTACGCTCCTCTGGCGTATTACACGTATGCAAACACGGAGGGGCGCTTTTTCTGTCACCGTGACGGCCGAATCGAGATTCACGCCGGCGGGGAGCGTGGCACGTTCGAACAGCACGCGGTGGTCTACCTTCCGCGCGTTGCGGGCGACTACGACGCGGTCTGTCGCATCCTCCACCAGGACACACACACGGGCGAGTATGCGGGCGTGGGTCTCGTTGCCCGGAACAGGATGACGGACGATGCCTCTTCCGGTCACGTCAAGTATCATCGCGTCATCAAGTACGGCGGGTTCCTGAACTTTCGGGCCGACCGAGACGGAGATGGGAAGATGGACGCGGGCGGCGGTGGAGGGGGAAATTCGCGCTTGCCGGTCTGGGTGAAGGTCGAGAAGCGGGGGAACGATTTCTGGGCTTACAACAGCCAGGACGGCGAGACCTGGGTGGAAAATCAGGCGCTGAAGGGGGGCAAGCGAAAGATGCTCAGATACCACTATGTCCTGAAAGACGCCGCGGACACGCAGGACGTGGGGGTTTTCGGGCTCGCCTACGGTGAGGGGATTTCCAGGGTGATTGTGGGAGACTTCAGCGTTACGAAAATCTGAAACGCCGCTGCCAGTAAGGCAGAAGCGGCGTGGCTCGAAGGGCTACTCGACGATATCCCCAATCTTCATTGATGCGGAACCCGCCCGGCGGCGCCTGAGTCACCTGGAGGATCTACCTATACTCACAACGGCAGATGCAGCCGTTGAGTTAGCCCGAAAATTGATATTAAGGAGAGCATTATATAGTTGACACCCGATCTCGGGCGCTGGCGCTCGACGCGAACGGGGCCAGGTTCGAAGAGAGAGGCGCAGGGGCTGCGATGAGTGCAAAGGCCCCGTGTCCCTGAGTGCCCAATGAGCGAGTTGCTCAGCTGATCATAACCGAATCCTCAATACACAAGGTCTGAATCTCGTGTGCCACGGGCGGCTCGCCCGCCCGTGAAAAATTCATTGCTCTTAGTATTACAAAATCCGCTCGTCATTTCCCACCGGCAGCAAGCTGCCGGTGCCACACCGAAGTTCCTCAGGAGAGCACGATACCGTTGACACGATACGCCCCTGTCATACGCGGAAATGATGTCAACGATTTGTCGCTCCCGGTAATAAGTGAAGGCCCTTTGCCAGAAAGAGCCGTAGATCCGTGACCCGTATTGATCCGTTGGGGTCAATGAATACATGTATTCATAAGACTCTGGAGGACCGGCGACATGGCGACTTCGATTCGACTTGCGCCTGAAACCGAGCAACGGCTTGATTTTCTGGCCTCGCAGACCGGCCGCACCAAGGCTTTCTACCTGCGTGAGGTGATCGAGCGTGGCCTCGACGATATGGAGGACTACTACCTTGCCGCGGACGTACTGGAGCGCCTTCGTCAAGGCAAAGAGAAAGTCTACTCCTCTGCCGACGTGAGGAATGCCCTTAACTTGGACGACTGAGTACACCGCATCCGCCCGGACCCCGCTTCGCAAGCTCGACAAGCAGATGGCTCGACGCAGTGTCGATCACATGAACGAGCGGGTTGCGGGACTGGAGGACCCACGGAACCTGGGCAAGGCACTGACCGGCCCACTGGGTGAGTTGTGGCGTTATCGGGTAGGGGATTGTCGCGTGATCTGCGACATTCAGGACGATACTTTATGTGTCCTGGTGGTGAGGGTCGGTAGCCGCGACAAGGCTGTACCGGTGAAGGGTTCTGGGGCGGTGAGAGCATGAAGCCATGGGCTGATCCGGCATCCGCTGATTCTCCCCTATTTGGAAGAGATACTCGGCGGACTGCCCTGTCTGGCAGAGTCGTGTCTTCGGCATATGGGACCCTACGAGGGAGCGCCGTGGCAAAAGTGGCATCGGGATCGCAAACACCGGGAGGATCATCCACCAAGAACGGCCTTCGTCCAGATGCTGGTCTATTTCGCTGACGTGGATGAAAGCACCCACTGTTTCTCGCTTTCGCCCGAAGCCTGCGGCGATCCCGTCCTGGAAACCGAAGCCCAGCTTGCGCGACGTGGGAAAGTGGACCTTCACGGACCGGCCGGAACGGTCGTCCTGTTCAACGTTGCGCTCCTACATACAGCGCATATTCGTCCCACCACAAAGGAACGCAAGACCCTCCAGACGTACCACGGCCTGCAGTCCGGTCCCATCCTCAGCCATTTCACGGTCGTCCCCGCGCGCCTGTGGCGCGACCACGCTGATCCGGACGCGCGGAGGTTTTACGGCCTCCTGAACGACAGGTCCAGGCGGTTCAATACGGCCTATCAGGCTCGCTAAGGATCGGTCTGCCGGGAAGCGGGGCGACCGCACCACCGTGGATCGTAAATCGTGGATCGGATATCGGCTGGAACGCGGCCGTGGATCGGGCCGGACCCGCGACATTCTGATCAACCTTGAGCACCCTGTTGGAGAAGGTTGCGGCGACCCGGAATTCAGTTGAGGTGGCATGGAAGCTGGCGCAGCATATCGCACGGCAGAGATTGAGACGGAGGCCGTGCATGCCTGTCCGCCGGAGCGGGTGACGGGCAGGGCCTTCCTGCTCGGGCTGGCATCGATTGTGGGCATGTGTGTGTTCGCCGAGCACTACGGGCGGGGGCTCGTGCGGGTGTTCATGCCGACGACCTGCCTGCTCGTCCTCGTGTTCTGGACCTTTCTGAACATTCTGCTGAAGTTCGCGAATCCGCGCTGGGCGCTGTCACGGACCGAGGTACTCACGATCTTCGGGATGACCTGGCTGGTCGGGACGCTGCCGGGCATCGGAGTCGTGGGCAGTCTGTTCCGCCAGATCGCGGCTCCGTCCTATTTTTCCACACCGGAGGATCGGTTGTGGGAGGTCGTGGGTCCCTACATACCCATGCATCTCTTCTTCGAGGAACGCCATCCGGCCGTGGAAGGCTACTACCTGGGGTTGAGGCCGGGTGAGTCGATCCCTTGGCAAGCCTGGGTCCGGCCGGTTTCCTGGTGGTTTTCCGGGACGGTCTCTCTGGTCATGGCGGGGTTCTTCGCGAGTGTGCTGTTCTACAGGCAGTGGTCGGATCACGAGCGCCTGAACTTCCCGTTGTCCAGGTTCCCAGCCGACCTCCTGGAGACGTCTGAAGGCAACCGCGTGCCGGATGCGCTCAGGACGCGGGCCTTCTGGGCGGGGTTCGCGGTCGTGGGCAGTATCCTCTTCTGGAACATCGCGGGCTACTTCATCCTCGACATGCCCAGGATCACGATTTTTGACTCGGCCGGCAAAGCGATCGAGCTCGGCAACTATTTCCCTCCCTTCCATACGTTCGTATCTCCGGTGTTCATCGGACTTGCCTACCTCTGTCCGCTCAACATCCTGTTCAGCTTCTGGGTGTTCTACGTGCTGCGCCTCCTGAAACTGGGGATGATGAACCGGATCGGGTTTACGGTCGGCCTCGCCGGGCAGTCGATCGGCCCATTCGAGATCGTGATGCTGGAAGGGCACGGCGCGCTGACCTTCCTAGTGGCCTGGTCGGTCTGGGTGGCCAGAGGTCACCTGAAGGCGTCGTTTCGAAAGGCGTTTCGGCAACCGGAGCAGGATGACGGCGTGCCGGTCCGTTACCGGACGGCCTGGCTCGGATTCCTGTGGGCCTCCTGTTTCCTGTTCGGCTGGCTCGTGTCGGCAGGTTTCAGCCCGCAGTTTGCGGTCATCCAGCTTATGCTTTACTTCGTCGTCTATTTCGGGCTGGCCAAATACGCGGCCGCGACCGGGTTCGTCTGGCTGCGAACGCCGGGTCGAACCGGTTGGAAGATCCTGAGGTCGATCGCGGGAAGCCGGCCCCTGTCGCCCCGCGATCTTGTCGGCCTCGTTGTCGGGGATGCGAGCGGCCTCGCATCCGGGTTTGCCCGGCCGTTGGCGATTCCGGCCATTGTACACGTCTTCCGGATGATCGGGAAGGCCCTGCAGCGCCGACCCCTGGTGTGGGGGCTCCTGCCCGTAGCCCTCCTTGTCGGATACATTGTCCAGGTCTCGACCCATATGCATCTCTCCTACACTCAAGGAGCGGTGAACGTGGGGGGTACGACGATTAGTCATCAGCTCCTGAGCCTCGTAGGCGATATTGAAGCGACCAGTCCGCCGGGGTTCGATCCCCAAAAGCTGGGTGTCTGGGTGTTCGGAGCGCTGGAGGCCGCCCTGTTGAGTTTCCTCGGATCACGGTTTACGGGTTGGCCCATTCACCCGATCGCGCTGGCCTTTCCGAACGTGCTCGGTTTCAACGTCTTTCTGGTCTGGCTCGCCAAGTCGATCATCATCCGGTTCGGGGGCGTGGCTCTCTATGAGCGCTCGAAACCTTTCTTCTACGCGTTGATCGTCGCCTATCTCGTCGCGTTGAGCGTTTCTACGATCGTGGACATTATCTGGTTCCCGACGATCAAGGGATACGGGACCGCGCACAGCTTCAGATGAGGAGCACGTTTCAAAGGGTGGGACTATGTCAATGCAACGTCCAAACGTCGTGCTGATCATGTGCGATGAGCTCCGCTACGACTACGGGGGATTCGCCAATCACAAGCTGGTCCGGACGCCGAACCTGGATCGGCTTGCGGAAAACGGGGTGGTGTTCGAGAACGCCTACTGCGCGTCGCCGGTCTGCTCCCCGGCCCGTGCGAGCTGGCTGACCGGGACCTACCCGCACGCCCACGGGCAACTCGTCAACTACGGGCCCGGAAGACTGCTCGGGCGGCCCGGGTCGGAGATGCGCGCGGACTGCGTTACGATCGGGGACGTACTGAAACGCGAGAACTACCGATGCGGCATCGTGGGCCCCTGGCATCTGGGGCGGGATCACGAACCCCAGCACGGGTTTACCGACTTCTGGCGGGCCTTCGGCTATCAGGGCGACCATCCCGATCTCTGGCAGGACTACCTCGAGCGAGAGAAGGTGCCCGACATCAACTCTGTCGGCACGATGACGGACGACGGCTATCTCATGAAATACGGCCGCTTGACCGATCCGAGACAGCAGCGGACCACCTGGACTGTGGACCAGGGGCTGGCCTTCCTGGATGGGCGGGACGAACGGCCTTTCTTTCTGTTTCTCAGCGTGAAGGACCCCCACCCCCCGATCATCGTTGCGCCCGAGCTCGTGGAGACATATCCGATCGACCGAATCGAATTGCCGCCGACGTGGGCCGATCCGTTGGACGGCCGGCCACACTACCTGCGCTCCGACGTCGGCCGGCTGAAACCGGACGTGGACGAAACGGCGTTCAAACGGATGATGGCGCACTACTTCGCGCTGGTGACGCATATCGACTTCGAGGTGGGGCGGATGATCGACCGGCTTCGCGCGCTGGACCTCCTCGAACATACGATCGTGGTCTTCATGAGCGACCACGGCGAGATGTTGGGCGACCACGGGTTTACGACCAAGTGCGTGTTCTATGAAGGCTCCGTGAGGGTGCCCTGCATCCTTTCGTGGCCGGACGGGCTTCCGGCGGGCCGGCGCATCCAAACCCCGCTCGGTGGTGTGGACCTGATGCCCACCCTGCTGGAGCTTGCGGGCGCGGCGCTGGAGAAGCCGATAGATGGCCGCAGCGTCGCCGCGCCGGTGGCCGGTGGCCGGGAGCCGGATCCGGAGCCGGTCTTCGCGGAGATTGCCACCTGGCGGATCATCCAGGCCCTGAGCGATGATCCGGCGGAGCTGGCGGCTCGGATCATGGTCCGCGACGAGGGATGGAAGTATATCCGGCACCGGTTCGACGGAGACGAGCTTTACGACCTCGACACGGATCCGAACGAGATCATCAATCTCGCTGGACAACCCGAGCAGGCGGATCGCATCTCGGATCTGCGAGAGAAGATCCGATCGATGCTGGGCCGCACGGGTCCGGGTCCTTATGAGTGGTGCCTTTCATAAGAGAGCGGGTACCGGGAAGGCAAAACACGGGGATCGGGGTACGTCGGTATTGAAATTACGGGAGGTATGAAGTGAGGAGCTACAAGTCGCTGAAAATATGGAAGTGACAGTCACGTCTCTGTAAATCCTCGAACCCCGAATCCCGAACCCCGAGATCGGGAAGGCAAGACACGGGGATCGGGTACCGTAAGACCGTGAATCGCGAACCGCGGATCGCAAACCATTCGAATAGAACGCGGCCGTGCATCCGGCAGGACTGTTGCCCGGTGGCCGACTTTCAATTCGATGACGAGGAGGGTCATACCCCATGAGATTAGAAATCCCTGGTTCGGAACTGATCGTGAACATCGGGACGCAAAAGCAGCTGTTCATAGATGACTATATCGTCGAGCGAACGCGGTGGATCACGCCCCGCCTCGCGGAAACGGCCCGCTGGATTCAGCCCCCTGCCCGGGACCGCAGCGATCTCGACGGCTGGACGGAGGGGGTGGACCGGATCGCAGGAGACGTTCCCGGCCACCTGCTCCGGGCGACCAGCTTCGTCACCCGGACGCTGAATCAGCCGGTGCGGTTCGAGGGCAATCCGATCATGAAGCGCGCCTATCCGTGGGAGGGGGAGTCTGCGCCGTGGCCGACGCGGATCATGTACGACGAAGAGGAAGGCATCTGGAAGATGTGGTACAACGGTCTGACGACGGAGGATGTGCCGGTTCGAAGGTGGCATTACCGGTGTCTCTACGCCACCTCCCGGGACGGCATCACCTGGGACCGGTCGCCGCTGGGCCTGCACAGGGACGAAGACGGCAACGATACGAATGTCTTCTACTGGGGCAAGGGACAGTATATCCTCAAGGACAAGGAGGCCGATCCTTCCAGGCGGTACAAGATGGTCTACTCCACACGAGACAAGGAAGGGCTGCAGCACCCGATGGTCCAGCATTCCCCGGACGGGCTTCACTGGACGGAGGACCCCGGGCCTTTCAGCCACGGCCGGGGAGATGAGACCCTCGGGGTGATGTATGACCCCGTGAGCAGGAAGTATGTCGGGATCTGCCGAAACATCTATCCCAAGCCGGTCCTGGTTCACAGGACGGAGCGGTCCATCCTGAGGATGCAGAGCAACGACCTGATTCACTGGAGCACGCCGTTGCCCATCATCGACAGGGACGAGCTGGATCCGTTGGATATCGATTTTGAGGGCATGGGTGGGACCTACTATGAGGGCATGTACCTCGGCTTCCTGCGGGTCAGCCACACCGCATCCAACACCTATGACTCCTGGTTTGCCCACAGCAGAGACGGTTTCCACTGGCAGAGGCCGAGGACCGGACCCTTTATGTCCGCGGGAACGGAGGGAAGCTGGGACTCGAAATCGGTGACCATCTCGACCCCGGATCGGGTCGGCGACGAGCTCTGGGTCTACTATACAGGCAGCGATTGTGAGCCGAACACGGCCGTCGGACTGGCCAGGCTGCGTCTGGACGGGTTCGTGTCGATCGATGCCTCTCCCAACGATCGCCACCCAAAGGACAACTCGGCTACGCTCATGACGAAGGCCCTGTATTCTCCCGGCAATCGACTGGTCGTCAACGCGGAAGCGCCCGAGGGCCGTATCGAAGCGGAGCTGCTGAACGTGGACGGGTTCGTGATCGACGGCTATTCCAGGGAAGACTGCGACCGGTTCAGCGGAGACAGCCTGGCCCATACCTTCACGTGGAAAGGGAACGGGGATATCGGGGGATGCCTTCCGGCGAGAGTCAGATTCTACATGGAGAAGGCAAAGCTTTACGCACTGCAGATTCCTGAAGGTTAAGGACCGGGTACCGGGAAAGCAGGACACGGGGATCGGGAAAGCAGAACACGGGAAGGCAAAACACGGGTACCGGGGAATCAGAACACGGGGATCGGGCAACAGGTCGCTTGACCACGGAAGTTTGGCGTAAAGAAGCTTTAGATCGGTAAAGCACGTCGCCCTTATCTTCGGGTTCGCCAGCAGGAGCTGGCTCCTACCCGATACAACACGTCCACGCATCTGGTAGGAGCCGCCCCTTCGACTCGCTGACGCTCGCTCAGGACGGGCTCCTGGCGGCGAACTTTCACTGAAAATATAGAACAAGGGCATCCGAAATCTTGGATCACGAAAGTGACGTCACGCCTTCGTAGATGCTCGAACCCCGGTACCCGAATCCCGAACCCCGAACCCAGAGATCGGGGAAGCGGCCGAATACAACACTTGGCAAGGAGAGTGTTGGCGTGCGTGTAGAACTCAGAGATGCACTGGAATTTCTTTATGTGGATTCGGTGGTGTCGGGATCCCCCCGCCGTTCCATGACCGTGGATGTGCCGCGGGGCGGTACGGGCAGCTTCCACGTTCTGCTTTGCGGACTTTCCATCGGGGAAACCGTCCGTTTCGCGATTCTCAGAGATGGGAGGGTCGTACGGAACGCCGAATGGTTTCGCCTGGTCGATGTGCCGGTAGAAAAAAACACAGGTCCTCTTGGCCTTGTGGAGAAATGCGGTGAGCGGAACCCGTTCGTAACCCGTCGCGCGCCTTTTCGTGTCTATGACGCCATGGAACCCGTTCAGGGTTCTGTCGAGGCCGTTTCATCAACCATGGCGCTCCGCGCTCACCTTCCGGCGGGCAGGGGGAAGGCAGGGCAGCGTGAATACAGGGTGGAAGTTCAGCACGAAAGAGAAACGCGCATCCTTTCATTCCGCATGAACATTCACAAACCTGCCGTGCCGGGCATTGGAAAGGAGAGCTTTCCCTGCACCTTTTTTTATAACCTGAATCATATGGCCGACAGGCACGGATTGAGGCCGTGGAGCGAATCACACTGGCGAATGATCCGGCGCTATGCCGAGGTGATGGCGCGTGCGCGTCAGAACACTTTTCGCGTTTCTCTGTCCGACGTCTTCACGAAAAGAGGGAAAGCACCCAGCCTGGATCGAAGGCGCCTGCGCCGCATCGTCAGGCTATTCAGCAATGCTGGAATGTACTATATCGAAGGCGGCCACGTCGCCGGCAAAACCGGACGCGATTGGAATGCGACGACATTCGACATCGGCCTCGGCGGCGCGCGGGCCACTTCCAATGAGGGAAATGCAATCCTGGCCGGCATCGTCCGGCAGCTTATGCGCGAGATCGAGCGAAACGGGTGGCAGAAGCGATGGATACAGCACGTTGCCGATGAGCCGGTCGAAGCGACTGCGTCAGACTACAGAATACTCGTCGGCATGGTGCGCAAGTACATGCCGGGACAGCCGATTCTGGATGCGACCAAGGACCTGGGGCTTGTCGGCTCGTTGGACATCTGGTGCCCGGAGCCACAGGAGTACCAGAAACACCGCAGGTATTTCGAGGCACAGCAGGCCCTCGGTGACAGGGTGTGGTTCTACACGTGCTGTATGCAAGGGGGGCCGTTGCTGAACCGGCTCCTGGACATGGAACTGCTGCGGCCCGCGCTGTTCGGGTGGAGCGCAGCACGGTTCCGTCTTGAAGGCTATCTTCATTGGGCTCTGAATTGCTACAGGCCACATCAGGATCCTTTCAGGCAGAGCGTGATCGAGCAACCTGGCGGCAGCCTGCCTGCGGGGGAGACCCATATCGTCTATCCCGGACCCGATGGACCATGGTCCAGCCTGAGGTTGGAGGCCCATCGGGAGGGATTCGAGGATTACGAGCTTCTTCGCAGGCTGCGTGTTCAGGACGAGGAAAGTGTAACAAAAATAATCCGCAGGGTCATCAGAGGTTTTGACAAATACACGAAGAGTGTGAGGACTTTCCGTTCAGCTCGCAGGGACATGCTCGAGGCACTCGACCGTGACTGATGTCGCCAACACGCGGCTCTCTCGCAAAACGTTTCGTCTCGAATCAGGTACGGCTTGGGCTGCTTGTACTGGCCTGCAACCTGGGCAATTTTCTTCGACGGTTGGTTTTTGCGAGGAGAATCAAACACGGGTCTCTTCGCAGCCTGCTCGCGAAAACTGATCAAGATCGGAGCGAAGGTTGTCAGGCACACCAGGTACACCACGTTTCAGATGACAGAGGTTGCGACAGATACGAGGATTTTTGCTGAGATACGGTCAAAGACTGAACGGTTGCGACGTTACTCTTGTGTAATAACAACACATTCCGATACGAAAAGGGGGGCACCTGTCTCTCATTTGCGAATTATTGAGTTATCAATATAGGTTAGGGCTTTGTGGGCAGGAAAATGCTTGTCCTTGAAACTTGGAAGAAGTATCATGGTGTTGACAACAGCGGTTATTTCTATCGGAAACCATTTATGAATTTGATATGGGGAATGTCGGTCAAGACGAGCTTGACCGCATCGATAATGTTCTCGCGTCCCCTCCCACTGGGTTGTAGCTCGATATCCTTTCGATGGCTTGACACGCCTTTTTCGCGTCCGCATTATTCATTTTGACATTCGGTGAGGTGTGAGATCCACGCCGGGTTGAAGGCCTTCATCCTCGTTCTCGACACGCCCTACTTCACCGTTCCCGCAGATGACGGCACCTACTCGTTTGCCGACATCCAAACCGGACAATACACGCTTGAGGCTTGGCATCCTTCTCGACGGGAACGGTCTTGTCAAGTCGCCGTGCCGGAATCCGGAACCGCGGAGGCCGGCTTCTCGTTCTGAAGCGCGACTGATCGCATGAATAAATCTCTCAGGATTCGCCTGGACGCCACTCCACGATGGAATACGTACGACTAGGGTGCGCCGGGGTCAAGGTCTCCAGGATCGCCCTGGGTCTCGGCTTCAGAGGCCAGTCCTCGGTTGTCGAAGCCCAACGCGTCATAGAGCACGCCATAGACGCCGGCGTGAACTTCATCGACTGCGCCAACTTCTATCATCTCCGGGATGGGCCGCTGTCCGAGGAAGTCCTTGGCGCCGTCCTCGAGACCCGGCGCGAAGAGGTCGTGATCACTTCGAAGGTCTACGGCAGGATCGGCCCTGGCGTGAACGACCGCGGCAGCTCCAGGGTTCACATCCTGTCCGAAGTAGAGAGGTCGCTGCGTAGACTGCGCACCGACCATATCGACGTTTACCTGCTTCACGCATTCGATGAAGAAACGCCCCTCGACGAAACGATAAGGGCCATGGACGACCTCGTGACCGCAGGCAAGGTCCGCTACATCGGGGTCAGCAAGTTCAAAGCCTGGCAGGTGTGCAAGGCCCTGTGGACCGCGGACAGGCTCGGCGCCGACCCGCTCGTGACCCTCCAGAACCCTTACAGCCTGATGAACCGGTCGCTGGAAGGAGAGTTGTTCGGCCTGATTCGAGACCAGGGTCTGGGTGTGATGGCCTTCAGCCCGCTTGGCGTGGGTCTGCTCAGCGGCCTCTACGCGCCGGGCGAGCCGCCTCCCGCGGGCTCGCTCTGGTCCGCGAAAGACCGGGCAGGCTTCAACCGTTTGCTATCCGGTCAGGCCCCGGCGATCATCGGGGTCCTGCGTGACATCGCCGCACAGCGAGAAAAGACCCCGGGACAGGTCGCACTCAACTGGGTCATATCGAAGCCGGAGATCACCGTCGCCATCTCCGGCAGCGACACAATCGAGCAACTCGATGAGAACCTCGGGGCCGTCGGTTGGGACCTGTCCGAGGACGAGATCACCAGGTTGGACCAGGCATCCGAAGGCATGGAATGCAGCATTGCTTGATGCCATACGAAGCATCCAAGTTTGAGTCTCCTTTTCGGAATCTACGATCCATCCGACCCTTTTTGAGCATCCCGGAAGGATATATTAAAGGAGAGCACCATATAGTTGACACCCTGCTCCCGGGCTCGGGGCACTCGACACGAACGGGGCCGGGTTTTGAAGTGAGGAGAGAGAGTCGCAGGAATTGCGACAAGTGGAGAAGCCCCGTGTCCCTGAGTGCCCAATGAGCGAGCTGTTCAGCTTACCAAAACCGAAGGGTCTTGCGGGTGTATCGAAGGGCGCGGGCCAACCTGTCAGCGTGAGCCTTGCCTCTCGATACACCCCTCGCCCTGTGGGCTCGGGACACTCGACACGAACAGAGTTGTCAAGGAGCGCACGATACGGTTGACACGATACGCCCCTGTCATACGCGGAAATGATGTCAACGATTTACCGCTCCCGGTAATATATGCGAAGCACCAATATTTTATCACCAGATTTCTTATGCCAAGTCATATCGATTACACCCCCTCCGCCACTGTTTACTACCTGTAATCGCCTTACCTGAATTAAATCACTTACCTGTGTTTTCTTAGAGGATTAGGTCTGACGTTGGCTCTTCAGCAGTTTCAGCACCCCTCGCTACGCCAGTCTCCTCGAAGGCGAACGCTTCTCCAGCGTCGCCGGGCAAATCTGCGGCGATGACGTAATCGGCATCTGCACCGACGCCAACCGGTACGTGGGTTTAAACCCATGGCTTAGGCCTGCGGTCCCGCGAACTGAAACTGCACCCTTTGTACCATCATCCCTGCGAGGGTGCCGCAAGCTAAAGCCCGTGACTACGTTCATACCTTGGGAGGGTCATACCGATGAGATTGGAAGTTCCCGGTTCAGAAATGATCGTGAACGTCGGAACTCAAAAGCAGCTGTTCATCGACGACTATATCGTCGAGCGGACGCGGTGGATCACGCCCCGCCTCGCGGAAACGGCCCGCTATATTCAGCCCCCCGCCCGGGACCGCAGCGACCTCGACGGCTGGACGGAGGGAGTGGACCGGATCGCAGGAGACGTTCCGGGTCACCTGCTCCGGGCGACCAGCTTCGTCACCCGGACGCTGAATCAGCCGGTGCGGTTCGAGCGCAATCCGATCATGAAACGCGCCTATCCGTGGGAGGGGAAGTCAGCGCCGTGGCCGACCAGCATCATATACGACGATGAGGAAGGCATCTGGAAGATGTGGTACAACGGTCTGACGACGCAGGACAATCCTCGCAGGTTTTTCTATCGGTGTCTCTACGCCACCTCTCCGGACGGCATCACCTGGGACCGGTCGCCGCTGGGTCTGCACAAGGACGAAGACGGCAACGATACGAACGTCTTCTACCGGGGCAAAGGACAGTATATCCTCAAGGACAAGGAGGCCGATCCTTCCAGGCGGTACAAGATGGTCTACTCCACGAGAGGAAAGGAGGGGCTGCAGCACCCGATGGTCCAGCATTCCCCGGACGGGCTTCACTGGACGGAGGATCCCGGGCCTTTCAGCAACAACCGGGGCGATGAGAACCTGAGCCTGATGTATGACCCCGTGAGCCGAAAGTACGTCGGTCTTTGCAGAAACGTCTATCCCAGGCCGACGCTGGTTCACAGGACGGAGCGGTCGATCCTGAGGATGCAGAGCAACGACCTGATCCACTGGAGCACACCGTTGCCCATCATCGACAGGGACGAGCTGGATCCGTTGGATATCGATTTTGAGGGGATGGCGGGCACGTTCTACGAGAATTTCTACCTCGGTTTTTTGCGGGTCAGCCACACCGCATCCAGCATCTATGACTCCTGGTTTGCCCACAGCAGAGACGGTTTCCACTGGCAGAGGCCGAGGACCGGACCCTTTTTGGCCACGGGATCGGAGGGAAGCTGGGACTCGAAATCGGTGACGGTCTGGACCCCGAATCGGGTCGAAGACGAGCTCTGGGTTTACTATTCGGGTACCGACCATGAGCAGAACACAGCCGTCGGACTGGCCAAGCTGCGTCTGGACGGGTTCGTGTCGATCGATTCTCCTCCCAACGATCGCCACCCAAAGAACAACCCGGCCACACTCATGACGAAGGCCCTGTATTCTCCCGGCAATCGACTGGTCGTCAACGCGGAAGCGCCCGAGGGCCATATCGAAGCGGAGCTGCTGAACGTGGACGGGTTCGTGATCGACGGCCATTCCAGGGAAGACTGCGACCCGTTCAGCGGAGACAGCCTGGCCCATACCTTCACGTGGAAAGGGAACGGGGATATCGGGGGATGCCTTCCGGCGAGAATCCGGTTCTACCTGAAGGAGGCGAAGCTCTACGCGCTGCGGATTCCCAAGGCCTAGCCAAAAGCAGAACACGGGGATCGGGAGAGCAGAACACGGGGATCGGGAAAGCAAGACACGGGTACCGGGACAAAAAGACAGGGTATCAAAGAATCTAAAAGATAAATCAAGCTAAGAATCTCAAAGTTGAAATCAGCAGAAGATGGTTTTTCGAACCTCGGAACCCGGTACCCGAGATCGCGTAACAGGTCGCTTGACCACGAAATTTTGGCGTAAAGAGGCTTTGAAATGGGCGAAGACCTACCAAGTCACCGAGCATCGCGGGAAAAGGTCCGGTCCGTGATGGCCTGCAGCAATCCCGATCCGGTCCCTCTGTTCATGCCGGCCATCTACGAACAAAAGGCCTGGTTCATCGGAGACACGCCGTCGCGTGTTTCTCGGGATGAAGATCTGTTTACAAAGGCGGTGCTCACGGAATTCGAGCAGATCGGTCCGGACGCGCTGACGATCGGGATCGACGTCTACAACCTGGAGGCCGAGGCGGCGGGCTGCACGGTCAGGTTCTACGAGGGAGAGGATACGAGCATCCCCGGCATTCGGCCCGGCAACCACATCATCAACCTGGGTGACGACGTGAACAACCGGCCGGTGCCGAACCCGGCGTCGGACGGCCGGATGCCGATCAACGTCGAAGTGGCTCGCCGCGTCGTCGCCGAACTGGGCGACGAGGTCTGGGTCCGAGGGGCGGTGTCGGGACCGTTCTCGCTGGCCATCAGCCTGATGGGCGCGGAAGATCTGTTTCTCGCGACGCTGGACGATCCCAAATTCGTTCACGAACTGCTTGCCTACGCCGGGCGCATCATCAAGGATTTCGGCCAGGCGTACATGGACGTCGGCGCCGACGTGATCGTGTTCGACTCACAGGCCTCACCCGACCTGTTGTCGCCAAAGATGTATGCAGAGTATGTGGCGCCCGTGATGCAAGATCTGATCCGTCACTTCGCCGGGCTGGGGGTGCCGCACGTGCCGCTGATCATCGGTGGCAACACGACGCGGCTGATCGATGCCTTGCTCTCGACGGGCGCGAACAATCTGCTCTGCGATTTCACGGCGGACTGGTCGACCTGGCTGGACAAGTGCCGCAGCCGGAACCGGGCGCTGCGTCGCAATTTGAACCCTGCCTTTATTGAAAAGTCGGATCCGGATCAGATCCACGAGGTGGCGGCCGGCGTCGTCGAGGAGGGCGAAGGCTACGGCGGCTTTGTCGTGGGCACGGCCGTCGTGCCCTACGGGACCCCGACCGAGAATCTGCTGGCCGTGAAGCGGGCCTGTGTGGAAGCATAGAAGACCGGGTACCGGGAAGGCAAGGGACGGGAAGGCAGAGGACGGGGAGACAAAACACGGGAAGGCAAAACCCGGGAACCGTGGATCGTGAGTCGTAGCTCGAAAGACCGGGAGTGACGACGGTCGCGTAATATTTTGCTGAAAGAAGGGACTTCCCCTATGGAGAATCGCGAACGACCGAACGTGATTATCGTGCTGACGGACGATCAGGGCTATGGCGACATCGCCCGACACGGCAACCCCGTGGTCCGGACGCCTCATTTGGACGCGCTGCACGATGAGAGCGTGCGCCTGCGCGACTTTCACGTCGATCCGAGCTGCTCGCCCACCCGTTCGGCGATCATGACGGGCTGTTACGCGCATCGCGTCAACGTCTGGAACACGACCAGCGGACGGAACCACATGCAGAAGGACGCCATAACAATGGCGGAGGTCTTCCGGAGCAACGGGTATCGCACCGGGCACTTCGGGAAGTGGCACCTGGGCGGAAACTATCCGTATCGCCCGATGGACCGCGGGTTCGACGAATGGCTCGGACAGGGTGACGGAGGCACGGGCACGGCGAACGACTACTGGGGAAACGTGCGCGTCAACGACGTGTACATCCGAAACGGAGGTCGTGAACGGATCGAGGGGTTTGCCGCGGACGTGTTCTTCGAAGAGGCCATGGATTTTGTCCGGGAGCGTAGGAAGAAGCCCTTTTTTCTGTATCTGGCGACCTACATTCCGCACACGCCGTGCACGGTTCCGGACAGGAGCTGGGTCGATCCGTATCGTGACGAGGTGCCCATCCATACGGCCTACTTCTACGCCGCCGTAGAGCGGGCAGATTACAACGTCGGTCGATTGCGCGCGTTCCTCCAGGCTGAGGGCCTCGCCGAGAATACACTGCTGATTTTCATGACCGACAACGGCACGACGTCGGGCTCGGAACAGGTTTTCAACGCGGGGATGCGCGGGACCAAGCTTTCGATCTACGACGGGGGTCACCGCGTTCCCTGCTTCTTCCACTGGCCCGGCGGCGGTCTGACCCACTCCCGGGACGTGGAACCGATCACTGCTCACGTCGATCTCCTGCCGACGCTGATCGACCTCTGCGGGCTCGACACGGCGGATATCGATCTTGACGGGATCAGCCTCAAGCCGCTTCTATACGGGACCCCCACGGACTGGCCGGAGCGGACGCTCGTTGTGGAGTCCCAGCGCATCCGGGACCCCGAGAAGTGGCGAAACTGCTCCGTGATGACGAGCCGATGGAGGCTCGTGAACGGTGGCGAGCTTTATGACATGCCCTCTGATCCGGGCCAACAGCGCGACGTGAGCGTCGAGCACCCGGACGTCGTGGAAACGCTCCGCGGCGCATATGAAGCGTTCTGGACGCGCGTGACGCACGGAGATGAGGAGCTTGCCCGACCTTGTCTGGGGACATCGGTTCAGGATGAAATCTTCCTCAGCTCGATCGACTGGGTGGCGGAAGAGAGCGAGCGACCCTGGAATCAGGGTCACGTGGCAGCGGGCCTGGACGGCTTCGGTGTCTGGCATGCGCACATTGGCAAAGCGGGGCGGTATCAGTTGGAAGTGAGGCGCTGGCCCCGGGAGATCGATCTCCCGATGACGGCCGTTCCCGAGCTGAGAGAGAATCCTGAGGCGTATCTTATGGACGAGCCCGTGATGGGCACGATCTACGGCGACACGTTCGCCGGGCTTCCGGTTGCTCGCGTGCGGCTCAAGGTGGGCGATGACGTGCAAGAGACGGCGCTGGAAGCTGACGCAACGTGTGCGACGTTCGAGGTCCAGTTGGATGCAGGGCCGATCGACGTCAGGACCTTCCTGCTCGATGAAAACGGAAAGGCGCTCTGCGGGGGTTACTTTACGTATGTGAAGAGGATCGGATGACCGCGTAAAGAGAAAAGAAACAACAAGCGATGTCAGAATATCCGATAGCCAAGGGTCGGAAGTCGTATCATCAACTTCAGGGAGGAAGGACGATGAAAGTACTGGTGATCGGCGCAAACGGAAAGACGGCGACTCGCGTGGTGCGGCGTTTGAAGGAGAGCCCCCACCACGAGCCGCTGGCGATGATCCGCAACCCGGAGCAGCGGGCGAAATTCGACGACATGGGCGTTCAGACGGTTCTGGCCGATCTGGAGTATCCGATCGACCACGCGGTCAAAGGCTGCGATGCGGTGATCTTCGCGGCCGGCTCGGGCGGACGCACCGGAAAGGACAAGACGGTGATCGTCGATCATATCGGTGCCATCCGGTCCATGGTCACCGCCCAGGTACACGGCGCAAGACGCTTCATCATGCTCAGCACGATCCACGCGGACGTGAACAGTCAATCGCGCATCGCGCATTACCACAAGGCGAAGGGGCACGCCGACCACCATTTGCGGGAGAGCGAGCTGGAAGACACGATCATCTGTCCCGGCGGGCTGACGGAAGACGAGGGATCGGGCAAGGTCTCCGTCAGCTGCGACGTGTTCGTAGATGGGCGGACTTCACGGGAGAATCTCGCCGCCGCGCTCGTGATGTGTCTCGATCTGGAAAACACGATCGGCAAACAGTTCAGCATGCTGGAAGGGGATACGCCGCTGGAAGAAGCACTTCGGTCTGTGTAGGCGTGCGTGAGTAGAATTGCGGATTGGGATTGCTGACAGGCAGTTTCGCGCCGTTTCTCGATGTCGCCTATTGAAACGGTGAGCACGCCGCCGCGATCCTCTTGTCGCGGACAGGAGTTGGCATCGGGACGGCATACACCCTACGTCGCCATCCGTAGGTTCGCCAACGGAGTTGGCTCCTACCGGAAAATACGTTCAACATCCGGTAGGAGCCGTCTCCAGACGGCGACGAATCTGATCGCGGTGTGCGCCTCTGCGGACCCTATGAGTGGCCACCGGATTGGCGCACCCTACGTCGCCATCCGTAGGTTCGCCAACGGAGTTGGCGATTGGGAGGGCATACATACACGTCGCCATTCGTTGCCTCGCCAACGGAGTTGGCTCCTACCGGAAAATACGTTCAACATCCGGTAGGAGCCGTCTCCAGACGGCGACGAATCTTTGGTAAGGAGCCACAATGTCGAGCCAATATAATGTAAAAGACTTCGGGGCGAAGGGTGACGGTGTCACGCTGGATACGGAGGCGATCCAGAGGACGATCGATGCGTGCGCCGCGGCTGGCGGCGGGACGGTCCTCCTTCCGACCGGTACCTATCTGTGCTCGACCTTCTATTTGAAGAGTCGAATGACGTTCGAGGTGGGTCCGGGGGCCGTGCTGCTCGGGAGCAAGACCCTTACGGACTATGCGCCTTTCACGGACAGGGAGTTCTGCAGGGTGGCCGGCTGCGCGGGTTACTTCATCAGAGGCATCGACCTTGAGGATGTGGCGATATGCGGCCCGGGCGTGATCGACGGAAACGAAGCGGTTCGTGAAGACGGCAATCGAGGCCCGATGACGATCCTGTTCGAGGACTGCCGGAACGTGACGGTTCGAGACGTGACGATCATCCGCGCTCCGGGATGGTGCACCACCTTCGTTGGATGCGACGATGTCCGGATCCTGAGGGTGAACGCGCTGGATTGCGAATGTGACGGGATCAACATCGTGGGTTGCAGGCGCGTGCTTTACGACGGCTGCGTGATCGACACGACCCACGACGATCCGCTCTGCATCAAGAACGAAGGGCGTCCGGCGGATCCCAGGCGACACAAGTACAACAGTGTGACGGAGGACGTGATCATCGCCAACACGGTGATCCGTAACACGACGCACCCGGCGATCAAGATCGGGACGGCCACGCCCGGGGTCTTCCGAAACATCCTGGTGTCGAACTGTATCTTCGAGAATGTAAGGAGCATGTTTACGATCCAGCTCATGCGCCCCAAGCTGGAGGAGACGAAGGAGCGGATCATCGAGAACGTGATGTTTTCGAACGTCACCGTGCGGGACGCGCACGACGTCTTCGATATCACGGCGATGTCGGTGGACGAAGCGGCCGTCTCAGATCTCGTCTTCGACAATCTCCTGGTTTCCGGAATGAGGAGCAGTTCGAAGATTCGGGGGACCGAGCAGGTCTCGATCAGCAACGTCGCGATCAAGAACTCCCGCTTTGTTCATACCGAGCGCAGCCTGTCTGAGTGGCTGTCCTGCGCCTTCACGAAAAATCTGACGGTTCGGGACGTCACGTTCGACCTTCGGGCGCCGCTGGACAGGGTCGTTGCGCTGGACCGGACGGACGGGTTCATCTGGGACAGAGTAGACATACTGGGTGAAGCCGTCCGTGACTGCGTGATCGCGACCGGCAACTCCTCCGGCGCGGAAATCCGGGGATGCACCGCGAAAGACGTCGACACCTACCTTCGCGTGGATGAAGGGGGGCTGACGGACATCCGGTTCCTGGGCAATGACCTTCAGGATGCGCGGGAGGCCTTTCTCGCCGGATGGAAGGCGATTTCGGGCCACGTCCGGCCTCTGGCAGAGCCTGTTTCGAGCGCTGTCGTCGCGATGGATCGGGAGGTCGATCCGGGGACGGCGCTGGAGATCCAGGCCGAGCTTCAGAATGGAGGAGGGGACGGCGTGTTTCTGCTGAAGGTGACGGAAGATGGTCGGACGCTGGGCGGACGGTGGGTCTACCTCGGACCTGGAGCGCGCAGGACCGTGGCATTCGAGACGGAACCGATCTATCGGTCCGGGGGCCACCGGATGGTTGTCGGGGGCGTGAGGAAGACCCTGACCGTTCGAGAGGCCCCGTGTGAGCTCGCACATCCGGGGCCTCTCGAGCTGCGGCTGGAGGAGGGGAAGCCCGAAGCGGCGTGGGTGAAGGTCCCGGTCCAAAACGTGGGGGGACACGAGGGCCGAGCCGAGGTGACGCTCGACGCGGCGGGGCATGCCATGACGAAGGAGGTCTCGCTCGAACCGGGCGAATCTTCGTTCGTGACGTTCGACGATTTCAAAGGGGTTTCCTCCATCTTGCCTCTGAGGGTCGCGGACTATCCTCTTCTGGAATATTACACGTATGCAAACACGGACGGGCGGTTCTTTTACCACCACGACGGCCGGATCGAGATTCACGCGGGCGGAGAGCGTGGGACGTTCGAACAGCACGCGGTCGTCTACCTCCCGCGGATCGCGGGCGATTACACGGCGGTCTGCCGTCTGGTCCACCAGGACAGCCATACGGGGGAATATGCGAGCGCGGGCTTGATTGCGCGGAACGCCATGAGGGACGATCTGTCTGCCGGTCACGCCAAGTATCATCGCGTGATCAAGTACAGTGGGTTTATGCTGGCTGGCGTCGACGGGGACGGGGATGGAAAGCTGGACGACGGGGGGGGCGGACAAGCGGCGGAGACCCCTGTCTGGTTGAAGCTGGAAAGGCGCGGCAACGACATCCGGGCCTCCATCAGTGAGGATGGCGAGCACTGGGAGGAGAACCAGGTGAGAAAGGGGGGAAAGCGCAGACTGCTCAGGGGCCACTTCGTCCTGAAGAACACGGCGGACACGCAGGACGTGGGTGTTTTCGGGTTGGCCTATGGGTCGGGGATATCGAAGGTGATTTTGGAAGATTTCAGCGTTACTCGGGCCTGATAGAAAAACACGGGTACCGGGAAACAAAAAGACGGGAAAGCAAGACACGGGGACCGGGTACCGCGAAAAGGACAGGGCAACAGATTGGGTTTGAGACGGTCTGCGCGAGGAATCCATCCGCGATTGACGTCCGTGGCGGTATTTCAGAAGGACCTGGACGCATGGTTGAAGTACTACAACACCGAACGTCCTCATCAGGGCGGGCTATGGGAATATCAGGCAAGAGACCTATGGACACCGTCAACCCGGAACACGGGTACCGGGAAAGCAAGCCACGGGGACCGGGTACCGCAAAAAGGGCAGGGCAACAGATTGGGTTTGAGACGGTCTGCGGGGGCCTCCGTTGAACTCACGTCGATCCGGGAGTGGTTTTCATGGCCAAGCATGCAGTCGTGTCAGGCATCACTTGGTTAGGAAAGTCACTCATGCTCACCTTTTCTTGCCGCCCAAGAAAAGGTGACAAAAGAAGGGCGCCTGCCTGCCGCGCCCAACGCGGCGCAGGCAGGCCCCTCAAACGCCGGGGAGGCTCGGGCCGTGGCGACTTACCCTCACTGGAAAATACTGACGCCGAGAAGAGAATGAACTCCTCCCCCCGCCTGATGCCCACTGCGGGACCCGCCCCCACATCCGCCCCCGCACCCGACCCCGTCCCACAGAGGACCCCCCTAAGCCTGGGGAGGAGAAACGCGGAAGCAGCCAGGGAGCCGCAACGCCACGGCCGCCATGACATCTGGCCCGAATACCTCACGAGATCTGAAAAATCTGCGTAAATCCTGGGCTTTTCAGTTATTGTACCAAAACAAAGTTTTTTGGATAAAATTGGATAACTGATTGTTATACATATAGTTATATAAATTCTCAGCAAATTTATGAATTATTCAGCCTAACTGTCGCTTAGAACCGGAGGCTGAACTCAGCTCCCTGTCCAGGTGTGGAGTCAACATTGATCGTTCCTCCGTGTGATCTCATAATCTCCCGGCAGAGGCTGAGGCCGATTCCCGACCCCTCCTGCTTCGTCGTAAAGAAGGGGATGAAGATGCGCTGCTGGACCTCCTCTTCGATCCCCGGGCCGTTGTCTTTGACCTGAATCGTCGGCCGTCCCCTCCCATCCATCTTCGCTGAGACCTGAATCCTCGGTTCCTCACTCCGCTCTACCGCTTCGACGGCGTTTCGGAGGAGGTTCAGCAGAACCTGTTCTACGAGATCCGGATCGGCGGTCAGTTCCAGGGAAACCGGACTTGCCTCGGCCCGAAAGTCTATCGCCTTCCCGCCAATCTGGCTGCCGACCAACTGCTCTACCCGCCCGAACAGCTCAGTGATCAGAAAAACCTGAAAGTCAGGCTTCGGAATTCGAGTGAGCTTTCGATAGGCCTCCACAAAGTGGAGCAGACCCTGGCTGCGTTTTTCGATCGTCTGAATCCCGCTGTACACATCGTGGATCGTCTCGCTGTCTATGCGATGCTCGCTTGATTCCGCCGGCTGGATCAGACCCCTGATGGTCGAGGCCAGAGAGGATATGGGGGTCACGGAGTTCATGATCTCGTGTGTCAGCACACGTATCAAGTCTTGCCAGGCCTCCATTTCCTTCTCTTCCAGTTCCGTCTGAATATCCTGGATCGTAACAAGGGTAAACGACTTATCCCTTATGTAAAGCTCCGTCGCGAAGACGGCGAGTTGCAACAGGCGACCGTTGTCCACGACTTTCACGAGCGCTCTTTTGATATTACCCCGAAAAGGTGGACAGGGGGTTAGGCACAGGATGCCGTTTACTGTGATCGCCTTGTGAAAGGCTTCGCCCGTATACTGAAGATCCACAATCGGAGTGGAAGATCAGTCCGATCGGGGGACTTCGAGTCGCACAGGCCCTTTGGAATGCCTCGACCGCTACCTCCGCACTCAACGAGGCCGCGAGCGCCCATCCGATCATCTTCCGGGAAAAAGGTTCCCGTGCTTTGTCGGCATCCGTCCCCCAAAAGGGAAAGCATTGGTAGTCAATTCTGTATACCCCAAAAGTTGACCAGATAAGGAGATTGGGATGACAAAGCTCCATTGGATCATTCGCCAAGTGTGTCTTAGAATCGCGTGTGCGTGCATTAAAGCGACTGCGGTTGATAAACGGGTGGTAACCATTCCGCACGTTCCGAAGTCGTTCCTTCGAGTTGAAGCGAAAAACGGCTATATTTCCATCAAAAAAGGAGATGGAAACGATGTCCGTATCACAGCAATCTTCAAAGCGATCACGGACGAGCGTCTGAATTCTGCCAGATTGCTCGCACGACACGTCGAGGGCGATACTCTGGCAGTGAACGCAGATTGGCCGGATAGAAAAGGTAATGAAGGTGTCAGTTTTGAGATAGAGATCCCAGATGTTTCCGGACTCGAAGCTCATACTCGAAACGATTGGATATCGATCAGCAATCTATCGGGGGCGGCCCGACTGAGGACTTCCAATGATCACATTGAAATCTACAATCATGACGGACTTGTGATCGCTGAGACCTCCAACGATTGGATTCGGACTGACAACGTTACGGGTTCGATTGTCGCCAGAACCTCGAACGATCGCATCCAAATTTCCAATGCGCATCAGTCCGTCAATGCGATAACTTCCAATGATCGAATAGACATTTCGTTGAACGACATGGCTTCCGGCCCTGTCTTGGCACGGACGTCGAATGACGACATCGCCCTCGAGGTTGGGGTCGGATTCGCAGGAAAATTGAGTTTGCGTGCGGGAGAACACACAATAATCGACGAACCTCTTCAAGAGAGGAAGATCGACAAGACATCTGGAGCGGAGTTGCTGCATTTTGGTGATGGCGAGGATTCAAACTTGAAGACGAACGGCAGCATATACCTCAAGTCGCTTAACTTTGAAGATTAGGTTTTCCGTTTGAGTAATTGCGCTGTGTGTTGAAACTTTTTTTTAATCGTAAGTCGCGTATATTGTGATGGAATGCTAACCTCCTAACTACGAAGGCGCTATGTCTCCGATGCGCAGGATCTGATCAGACGATCCCTCAGGGGCCACGATACCCTGAAGAACACGGGGACCGGGGAACCAGAACACGGGGACCGGGTACCGAAAAAAGGACAGGGCGACAGATTGGGGATGTTGGAGCGGGACGGTCTGCGCGAGGAATTCATCCGAGATTTGAGTTTCGAACCCCGGCACCCTGTACCCGGTACCCGCACAGTGGCTACCTTTGAACGCCAATCCGACTGATCTTGCCGTTCGGCGTCCTGAAAGGGGCGTCACCTTCCGGGCCGTGGCCTTGGGCCTCTCGGTCGTGGTGCTCACCAACCTCTGGGTGACCTACGCCGAAGCGGTGGTCATATCCACCCGGCTCAATCTGAACTACTTCCAGCTCCCCCTTCTCGTCTTCTTCATCCTCCTGGTCGGCGCCGTCAACCCGCTGCTCAAGCGCTTCCGTCAGCGGATCGCCTTCTCTTCGTCAGAGCTTCTGACGGTCGTGGCCATCGGGATCGTCGGGTCGGCCGTGCCCGGTTCGGGCCTGACCGGCTTTTTCATGGGTGTCATCTCCTCCCCCTACTACTTCGCCACGGCCGAAAACCAGTGGTCCGAGTTCTACCACCCACATCTGAGCTCGTGGATGGTCCCCACGGATCGTGAAGCGTTGAGGGTGTTCCACGAGGGCCTTCCCCCGGGCGCACAGATCCCGTGGGGGGCGTGGACCGTTCCTCTGGCCTGGTGGAGCAGCCTCATTCTGGCCGTTCTGGTGGGAATCGCGTGTCTGATGGTGATCCTCCGAAAGCAGTGGGTCGAACACGAAAGACTGGCCTACCCGCTCGTGGCCGTACCGCTCGAGATGGCCCAGGATGCGGATTCGGAGCGTTTTCTTCCGGGATTTATGCGAGGCAAGCTCTTCTGGATAGCGGCCGCTCTTGCATTCGGCATGTTCGTCTGGAAGTCGCTCCGCTGGTTCTGGCCCGCTGTCCCGGACTTTGCGCTGGTGCCTCCCCGGCCCTTCTCACCTTACTTCCGGTTCACGCGGTATTCTCCTGCGCTCGTCATCGCGCCCCTCCATTTTTTCACCCTCGGGTTCGCCTATTTCGCCAACCTGGAAGTCCTGTTCAGCGTCTGGTTCTTCTTTATGATACACGTAATAGAGGGGACGATACTCACCCGGCTGGGACTCCAGACTCAGCAGTCGACCGACCACTTCACGGCCGATCAGGAGATCCAGGCCTGGCAGTGTTTCGGGGCCCTGGCCTGTCTGGTCGTATGGCGGCTCTGGGTGGCGCGCAACCACCTGAAGGCCGTCTTCCTGAAGGCACTGAATGGCCGTTATCCGGTCGAAGACAGGGATGAGATCCTTTCCTACCGGATGGCGGTGACAGGGCTGTTACTGAGCCTGAGTTACCTTCTGTTCTTGATGCATCGAGCCGGCATGGATTTCATCACCGCCATCGTCTTCATGGCGGGCACGGGGATCATCTACATCGGAATGGCCCGGGTCGTGTCTGAAGCCGGCCTCGTGACGACCCAGGCCCCGATCTCGGCGCAGGCCTTCACGATGGACATGCGGGGGACCGCGGTGATGTCGGGGTCCACTCTGACCTCTATCATGCTTTCCTACTCGCTGATCGACTATGTTCGGGGGCTGTTCACGCCAGCACTCGCCCAGTCCGTGAAGCTGGGCGATCTGATCCGGCGCAACCGGCGGAGACTGGTCTTCTGGGTGTGCGCGGGCGCGCTGGCCGGACTGGCCTCCTCTGTGTGGATCACCCTCAAACTGGGTCACGCCTACGGTGCCTACAACTATCGGCGGTTCCACAGGGGGAATCCCAAGGGGGTCATGTCAGTCCCCGTGGGACAGATGAAATCGGCTCAGCCCCCGCAGCTGGACCGGATGCTTTTCTTCGGTATCGGCGCGGTATTGATGGGACTGTTGACCTTTCTGAGATATCGCTTCACCTGGTGGTCCATTCATCCTATCGGTTTCGCCATCTCGGCATCGGACAACTCCAAGTCGATCCTGATGCCGGTGTTCTTCGCCTGGATGTTCAAATCGATCGTGATGCGCTTTGGGGGGATGAGGCTTTACCTGCGCTCGAAGCCACTTTTCCTCGGGCTGTTGGTCGGGTACACGCTTGGCGTGTTTTACTGTTTCCTGATCGATCTGATCTGGTTCTCGGGTCACGGACACGGGGTGCACGGGTGGTGAAGAGAACGGGTACCGGGGATCGGGTACCGGGAAGGCAAGACACGGGCTGGAGTCCGTGGATCGTGGATCGTAAATCGTGAATCGGAAAAGCAGCGCAGATCAGATTCTCGCCGATCGCAGAAGGCAACGGATCCGTCCCTGGCGGCGTGCGGGCGACAAACGAAGATCTTGAGACAGGAGAGAGACATATGAACGTGGCACTGCTGGGGGCGGGCGAGCCTCACTTCGACGGACACTTGAAGACGCTACAGGTTCTGCCCGAAATCGAGACCATTCACGTTTGGGGCGATATCGTCGATGCGGTGGAAGCGCTCGAAGTCGACAAGCCGGCGAAGGTGGAAACGGTAACGTTCGACCTGGATGATCTGTTGGCGCGAGTGAAACCGTCCTTCGCGATCGCCACGACTCGGAACAACCGAAAGTCGGCCATTTTCACCCGCCTGCTTGAGTCCGACATCCACCTGATGGCGGAAAAGCCGATCGCGCCGACCGCCGAGGAGGTCGCCAGCCTCGTGGATCTCGCCGAACGCCGGGGACTCGCGCTCGGCACCTGCTATCAGAACCGCTACCATCCGCTCATACAGGAGGCGCGCCGGCTGGTCTTGCAGGGCCTCATCGGTCCCCTGATGTCGATGGAGATCAGGATGCTGACGACCCAACCGGGCATTCGGGACCCGAGCAAATGGCTGTTCCACGAAGAAGAGGCTGGCGGCGGGATTCTGGCCTGGCTGGGGTGCCACTACATCGACCTGATGCGCTACGTCACCGGCGATGAGATCGTCTCCGTCGCGGCGGAAGTGGCCACGCGGAGCGGTGAAGCCATCGACGTGGAAGACATTGCCGTCCTGTCGTTGCGATTTCGATCGGGCGCGGTCGGATCGCTCCACAACGGCTATACCATGGCCCTGAAAGGGGAGCGCTACGGAGACACGCCCACCTACGACACCTACACGGGCATCAACGGCCGGCTCGGCCGCATCTACTGGGATGACGTCGGCCAGCCGAGCCACTTGTTCGCGGAGACGACGCACGAGGCGTGGGCAGATTCGCCACGGAGAGAATACGACTTCACTGTCGCAAAGTCGCCTGCCTACGCCGGGGTTCACGGCGAGGCGTTCATACGGGATTTCATCCACGCGGCCCAGGGACAGGGCGAGATCCCTGCCTCCGGGCGTGACGCCCTGCAAGTGGCCCGGGTGATCGACGGCGCTTACGCGTCGAGCCTTACGGGTCGCCGCGTCGATGTCGAAGCGCCGTGACGAAGACCCGGCATTCGGCGATGAACCCTTTTTTAGGAGGAGAGGATGTCCAACACTGTTCTGGCCGCACAGATGTATACCCTTCGGGACTTCACGCGCACCGCTGCTGACATTGCGGAAACGATGAAGAAGGTGAAGGGCCTGGGCTACGACGCCGTCCAGATCTCCGGACTCGGGCCGATCGAACCCGGAGCGCTCAAAACGATCGTCGACGGCGAGGGCCTCACGATCTGCAGCACGCACACCGACTTCGACCGCCTGCGCGACGAGACCCGGACCGTCATCGACGAGCATCGCCTCTGGGACTGTGGCTACCTTTCCGTCAGCTCCATGCCTCCGGCCTACCGGGAAGCGGGCGGTGAGGGCTACAAAAGGTTCGCCGCGGAGGCATCTGAAGTTGCCCGCAAGCTCGCGGCCGGCGGCCTGATCTTCAGCTACCACAACCACAGTTTCGAGTTCGAACGCTTCGACGGCCGCACCGGCCTGAACATCCTGTTCGAAGAGAGCGATCCAGACGTCTTCCAGTTCGAGATCGACACCTACTGGGTGCAGCACGGGGGCGCCGACCCTGCCGCCTGGATCCGAAAGGCCAAAGGCCGCGCCGACGTGATCCACGTCAAGGACATGGCGATCGTGGGCGGCGAGCAGTTTTTTGCGGAGGTAGGAGAAGGCAACCTCAACTGGCCGGCCATCCTGGACGCCTGCCGGGAGGCCGGCGCGCGCTGGTACGTCGTCGAGCAGGACAGATGCGAGCGGGATCCGTTCGAAAGCCTCGGCATCAGCCTGAAAAACCTCAAAGCGATGGGCCTCAACTAGGGAGTCAAGCAGTGGCCATGACTCGAAGGATCTGCTATGGCACCTGAGCAACGCGGCGTATGTGGCCCGTTACCCCGACAAGTTCATCGGCTTCGCCTATGTCTCTCCCGTGATGCCAGAATGTATCGTCCCCGAGTTGGAACGCGCGATCGACAAGCTCGGCTTTCTTGCGATCAAGATCTATCCGCCCTATACCCGCTGGCAGTTGAACGATCCTGTCTGGGACCCGATCTACCGGTTCGCGGACGAACGCAGTCTGGCGGTCATTTCGCACACTGGGGTCGGAGAAACGTGTTCGCCCGTCTACATCGAGGACATCGCGGGGCGCTACCCGGCAGCGAACTTCGTGATCGGCCATTCAGGCAATTCCGAGCCGTACCGCAGTCAGGCTATCCAGGCGGCTCAGCGGTTTTCGAATGTCTACCTCGAAACGTGCTCCACCTTCCGCGAACCCGGGGTGATCGAAAGGCTGGTCGCCGAAGCGGGTGCCGATCGCGTGGTCTTCGGGTCGGATGTCCCGCTCATGGATCCGAGACCGCAGCTGGGTAAGATCATTACCGCCGAGATCAGCGATGACGAAAAACGCCTCGTGCTTGGAGAGAACGCAAAGCGGCTGTTGAGCCTGTAACGGGGCGCCGAGAAGCTTCGGGCCCAAGCGTTACCTTGCACGGGGAAACCCTGCCACGGGATTGTTTAATGTCTCGAGAGACCATCGAAGCCAGATACCGCGAGCTGACACCGACCTCCCGTCAGATGTTCGAGGACGGTCGATCGGTGAACGCCGGCGCCGCCAAGGGCGCCTATTTCTTCGCGCCCTACCCGATCACGCTGCGTCGAGCAAAAGGGTGTGTGCTCGAAGACGTGGACGGCAGGTCCTACATCGACTTCTCGAACCACCACACCGCGCAGGTATTGGGGCACAACCATCCCGCGATCCTGGACGCCGTTGAGCGGCAGCTGGCCGATGGCATCGCGCTTGGCGCCCCGACGGGCGTCGAGACCCGGCTGGCCCGGATGATGTGCAGACGCGTGCCCTCGGTCGAGCGCATCCGTTTCGTCAATTCTGGGACGGAAGCCACGCTGCACGCCATCCGGCTCGCGAGATGCTTCAGCGGCAGGCCTAAAGTCGCGAAGTTCGAAGGGGGTTACCACGGCAGTCACGACGCCGTCGAAATCAGCGTGGCTCCGCCGCTGGAATCCGCCGGCGAAGCCTCCGAGCCCAGCGCCGTTCCGGGCGCAGGAGGCATGGCGCCACACGCCCACGAGGATACGATCGTCCTGCCCTACAACGACGAGGAGAGCGTCGAGCGACTCCTGTCGCGCCACCGCAACGAACTGGCGTGTGTGATCCTCGATCCAAAGGCAGGCATTATCGCGATCCGGCACGAGTTCATCCGGAGGGTGCGCGAGATTACCGAGGAACTCGGCGTCCTGCTGATCCTCGACGAAGTCGTGAGTTTCCGTTTGGCGAAGGGCGGCTTCCAGGGCCACGTGGGGGTCAGGCCCGACCTGACCTGCTTCGGCAAGATGGTCGGCGGCGGGTTTCCGATCGGGGCCTTCGGGGGGCGAGCGGACATTATGGACCTGGTGGACAACTCCGGTGGGTCTGCACCTGTTTGGCAGAGCGGGACCCACAGCGGTCACGCCGTGGCGATGGCAGCCGGGATCGCCACGCTCGAAACCTTGACGGACGAGGCTTATGCGCATCTGAACCGCCTTGGGGATCGGCTGAAGGCCGGCCTGGAAAGTTTGTTCGCCGACCGCGGTGTTACGGCGCAGGTCGCGACGACAGGATCCTTGTTCAGCATCAGCTTCGGCATCGACCGGCTGCGTAACTATCGCGACCTGGCCCAGTCGGACAAAGCGATGGTACACGCCGTGTTCCTGTCTCTGCTCAACCAGGGCTACTTCCCGGGGAAGGGGCTGAACATGTGCGCGATCAGTCTCCCGACCCGGGAGGATCACGTGGACGGCCTGATTTCAGCCGTCGGAAACGCCCTCGACGAGGCTGCCTCATAGGAGTGTTCATCGATTGCGCATCACGCTGGTATTGACGTCCTCCGTCGTCGGCACGATCAGAATAGTGTTCCCTCCCGAGCGGGCAGGAACAGTGTTAATTGTGGGCGCAAGGTACGTGCTCGCCAGATGCTTGGCGGTCGCTTTTGTGCACAAGCCAAGCCGATGTTTGGCAGCACTTATGTGCATTACGAGGTCAGCGCGCAACCGGAGGCGATGAGCTACGGTGGCATTGCGACCGTGCATCGTCTGGTGACCAAGTTGGGATTGGTCAAGGAGATAGACACGACGTTGAAGTTGCTGAAGGTACATCTGCCGTATCACGAGTCGGATCACGTGTTGAACCTTGCCTACAACGTTATGTGCGGTGGCACGCGTCTGGAAGACATCGAGCGTTTGCGACATGACGGGGCCTACATGAATGCCTTGAACGCGAAGCTGATCCCGGACCCGACCACCGCGGGCGACTTCACGCGTCGCTTCAGGGAAGCGGACGTGGTCGGGCTGATGGACTGCATTAACGCGGTACGCCCCAAGTTGTGGCGAAAACGCGCTTCCAGCGTCCTGGAGCCGGTCGCCTACATCGATGTGGATGGCACGACCGCCCCGACGTATGGGGAGAAGAAGGGCGGTATGGACATCTCCTACAAGGGCGTGTGGGGGTATGCACCCCTGATCGTATCGTTGGCCAACACCAAAGAGGTGCTGTATGTGGTCAACCGTCCGGGCAACGCGTCGAGTCACCAGGGGGCCGCACCCTGGATCGATGCGGCCATCGCCCTGGTGAAGCCCCATGCGCAGCGTTTATGCCTACGCCTGCCTGCAGCAGGCAGGCGGCGACACGGACTTTTCGCTCACCGGTCACTTTGATTGCTGGGCAAAGGACACCGATTTCATCTTTGGGATGGACTGCAATAACGCCTTACGAACACGCGCCGAAGCCCTTGACGAAGCCAACTGGAAGCGCTTGCACCGGCCTCACGCGCCCCAGAGAAGGCAGCGGCCTTTTTGCCGACGAGGCAGGCGAGACAATGAGAAGCAGCGTATCGTCAAGGCGCGGGGCTACCTCAAGCTGGCGCTCAACTTCGAAGACGTGGCTGAGTTTGCCTACCAGCCCGGCAAATGCGAACGCCCCTACCGCGTCGTGGTCCTCCGCAAAAATATCCGTAAGACCCAAGGCCAGCAGACCCTCTTCGACGATATCCGATATTTCTTCTACATCACCACACGCGACGACCTGACTCCCGCCGAGGTCGTCTTTGCTGCCAACAAACGATGCGACCAGGAAAACGTGATCGAACAGCTCAAAAACGGCGTCAATGCCCTGCGCGTGCCCATGTATGACTTGATCAGCAACTGGGCCTACATGGTCATCGCCGCACTGGCCTGGAACATCAAGTCGTGGTTTGCCCTGATGATGCATCGAAAAAACCATCGCCGACAATATATCCGTATGGACTTTCGGACCTTCCTCTCACACATCATCCTTTATCCCTGTCGTGTCGTGACACACGCCCGAAGCACGACGGTGCGCATCATCGGCTATCAGCCATCCCTGAAAAGACTCTTGAGCGCCTGGGCTACCATTGAACGAACCGGCTTCACCTGACACCGGCACGAACCGTGACCATGTACCAGGGGACCCACAACGCCCACCGAGACGCAACTGACAAATACGCCCACCCCTCAAATAACCGGTCGCTTTACCACGCCAACAAACACCAGAACGACCTCACCAGCACCACATCAGGCAGCACGGATACTGCTATCAACCAAACCGTAACACAAATTGGCCTTTCTGTTCAGTAAACAACCAACCTCGCTTATTTAAGGCTTAGTCGTGGGTGTGCCGGGGCGCATCTCGCCTCTGCTCGAGGGCCTGGACCGGCCCAACCACCCCCGGCTCACCATCCAGACCCTGGGAATCTGGCACCCCGAAAAAGCATACGAAGGCGAGGCCGTATGGCCCGATGACTGGCCTGAGAAATTCAGCTAAGACTGGAACGTGCGCACAAGAAGGAGATAGAGCGATGAAGATCGGGACCCGCATCAGTCCGGACTGGCTGGATCGACCGAAGGACTTCCAGTTCCTCAAGCAGATCGGTGTCGATGTGGTGGACATCACTCTGGACATCTGTCCCTCTTACAAGAAGACCGGACGGCTCAGCAGGGAGGGGGTCGAGCGCGTGGCGGAGGTCGCAGACAAGGCAGGCCTCAAGGTCGAGCGGGCGAATTCGCTCAGCCGCTACTTGCGGTCCGCCTTCCTGGGTGAACCCGACGCCGAGCAGGAGATCGACAACCTGGTCCATAACATCGGGCTGTGCGGAGAGTTCGGATTCCCGATCGTGGGGGTGCAGTGTTTCCAGGCGGGGCAGCTCGCGAAGGCCGACGAGCGTCTCCGCAGCTGGGTCGAGGGTCGAGGAGGGTATCGGCACCTGAAGGTGGATCTGCGAGAAGCGCTCGACAGGCCCCTGTTGGAGGCGTCACCGAGCCACGAGGAGCTCTGGGAGAGGACCTTGAAGATCTACCGGGCCGCCATCCCGGCCGCAGAGGAGGCCGGGGTCAAGATCGCGATGCACGGGAACGATCCACCCGTTCCGAGCCTTAACGGCGTCGCACAAATCCTCTACGACTTCGATGCGTTCGATCGACTATTTTCGGAAGTGCCGTCCGACCACAACGGCATGACGTTCTGTGTGGGAACACGCTACGAGTCCGGCCAGGAGGTGTTCGAGGGGATCCGTCGGTTCGGCGAGAAGGGGAAGATCTTCCACGTCCACTTTCGGAACGTGAAGGGGACGATCCCAGCTACGGGAGGCTACCAGGAGGTGATTCCGGACCGGGGGGACCTGAACATGTTCGAGGTCGCAAAGGCCCTGCACGATGTCGGATACGATGGCGCGATCGATTACGATCACATTATGAAGCTCGCGACCGACGGTCCCGAGGGGCGTGAGTACATCGCGTTCTGTGTGGGACAGATGAAGGGGTATCTGGATGCCATTAGGGTCACATAAACTGAAACTGGCCCTGATTGGATTTGGCCGGCGCGGTCGCGGCGCCCATCTAGCCATTGTACCCAAAACTGAGCCACGTCTATGATTTTGTGGCAGTGTGCGACAAAGATGAAGAGGCGCTGCATGAAGTAGGCGAATCATACGGTGTTCACACGTATACGAGCGTTCGCTGTCGTATTGAGCCGAGAAGAGGCGACGCGGCGGCAACGGGTCAACAATCTCACAACGACGGCCTCGTATGACCGGCCCGACGACCCCTTTTGTGATCCGCATTGGTGGGCCAACCCAGAGGACAGGCCCAGACGCCGGCGCTGGATCGCGCGCGTGCGGGAGTTGGGCGTGGACGACCCCCGACTGGCAGGGGCGGCATGAAGAACGGGATCCTTCTCATCTTCAGCGAAATCGTGTCTTTCAGGATCGCGTCTGGCATTGCTTTCAATTGTTGAACACAGTGGCAAGGGAGCTGTCCAGGGCTTTCAGGGTAGTGGCGATATCCTCTTCCGTGTGCGCCGCGGAGATCGAGCACTGCTTGGTGGCCACCGGAAAGAAGTAGATTCCTGCGTCGATCAGGGCGCGGCGCATGGCCACGTCCTGCTCGAAGTCGTGGTGAGAGGCGAGGTCGTGCCAGTCGCGGGGCTCGTGGTCCATGAAGTAGATGCAGAAGGCCGAGCCCTGGCGCGCCACCATGCCTTCTATGCTGTGCGAGCGCAGGAGCGCCTCGATGCCTTCCTGGGCCTGCGCGCCCAGGTGCTCCAGGTGGCGGTAGACCGCACCGTCGTCTTCGAGCAGGCGTTCGATGGTGGCGATGGCCGCGGCAACGCAGACGGGGTGGCCGCTGTAGGTCCCGGCGATGAGCGGGCGCCAGGTCGGATTCGGATGGGCGAAGCGGTCCATGAGCTCGGCTTTACCGCCTAGTGCGGCCAGGGGGAAGCCGTTGGCAATGGCCTTGGCAAAGACCACCAGGTCGGGCCGGACGCCGCTGATGTGGCTGTAGCCGCCCACCGAGTAGCGGAAACCGGTCTTGACTTCGTCGAAGATGAGGACAAAGCCGTAGTGATCGGCCAGCTCGCGCAGGCCCTGGAGGTAGCCCGGCTGCGGCTTGAGGATGCCGATGTTCTGGAGGATGGGCTCGGTGACGAGGGCGGCGACGGGGTCGCGCTCGCAGATGTAGCGCACGGAGTCCAGGTCGTTGAAGTTGATCACGTGCACCAGTTGCTCCTGTACCCGGGGGAGGCCCGGTCCCAGGCGGACGTAGGGGTATTCGCCGGGGGAGACGCGCGGCCCGAGCTGCTCCAGGGGGGTGAGGACATTGCAGGCGAGTTCGTTGTGCGAGCCGTTGAAGCCGCCCTGCATGACGATGACGTGGTCGCGCCCGGTTGTGGCGCGGGCGAGGCGCAGGGCGGCGATATTGGCTTCGGAGCCGGTGTTGAGGAGCTCGACATTTTCCACCGCCGGTACGTGGGTGCAGATGAATTCGGCCAGGCGGCCCTCGAGTGCGTTAGTGCCCGTGCCATAGAGGCTCATTTTGTCCTCGAGGACCCTGGTGACGGCCTGGTTGACGTGCGGGTCGTTGTGACCCAGGACGTGCGGTGCAAAGGCGGCGTGAAAGTCGATGTAGCGGTTGCCGTCCACGTCCCACAGGTAGGCACCCTGGGCGCGGGCAAAGGCGATGGTGGGCTCCACCTTGCGCACGCCCGAAACCACGCCGCCGGGGATGTATTGCTGGTTGTGTTCGAGGACTTTGATGGATCGGGGCCGCTCTTTCATCTTCGGTTTCCCTTTAGCGGAAGGTCAGAAACTGGGCGGGGTTCTCCACCAGCATCCGCTGGATGGCTGTCGTCGGAGACGCCTTTGTCTTTGAGGCGCGGGACAATGTATGCGAGGACGTGGCCGTAGCCGTGGTCGCCATAAGTGGTCAGGTCCATGCGGTAACAGCAGTCATGGGCCAGCATGATGGAGCCGCTGTATCCCGAGTTCACCACCTCGGTGATGATTTGAATGCGCAAGTCATCGCTGGGATGGTGGCGGCCGAGTGAGGCGTAGTAGATATCGCGGCCAAAGGTGTCAAACTTCGAACACCATGGCCCCGTACAACAAAGCGCAGTCGAAGATCGAAATGCGGGCTTCGAGTTCGGGAATGAACTCGCCGTTGAAATAGACCACGCGTTTGGACATCGAGATGCTCCTCGAATGGGTGAGGTCAAAAGGTTAGACTGTCGTTAAATAATAGTATAATATATGCTGACTTCGTGACTCACAAGACACATTCATCATTACCCACCGGCAGCAAGCTGCCGGTGCCACACGACATGACTTTTGCCATTTCATCAAGTGTTTGTCTGCCCTTGCGACCGCAGAAACCCAAAACCGGGTACCGGGAAATCAAAACACGGGTACCGTAAAAGCCTTCGTTCGTCGCTCGTTTCGTCCCTCTAGCATAAAATACAAGGTCTGTTGTGTGACAAACCACTAGGCGTGCATTCCAGGAAGCCAAGTCTCAAAACAGACCGTCCTCTTTTTTCGCGATGATCTTCACCCCAGGAGGGCCGAGATATGCCCGACAGCGACCACGAAATCCCCTTTCTGATCGGCTCTGATTTCGCCGAGCGCCGCAATGTGGCCTGGCGCGTCGAACTGGGAACGCCCGACCCGCACAATCCCCTGATAGAACCTGAAAGCCCCTGGGATGACGGGGTGACATTTATGCACGGCACGGTCCTGCGCGACTCGATCGACGGGCTCTGGAAGGCCTGGGGGACGGCCACGCCGAACGGCACCTTCCACCGCCGGCTGGTCTACTACGAAAGCGAGGATGGGGTGGACTGGCGCCGGCCCGAGCTCGACGTCTACGCGTTCGAAGGACACGAGAGGACCAACATCCTTCTAAGCTTCGACACCGGCGGGAACTCGATCTATGCCAGCGTCCTGGTTGATGCCGACGCCCCGGAAGGGCAGCGTTATCAGATGTACGTGATGCGCCGTCCCCACGAACCGGAGCACAAAGACAGGAGCGACATCGTCAAGGGGTTCGAAACGCCCGACGGCCCTGCCCGTGACCGCGGGCTCTACCGATACGCCTCACGGGACGGGATACACTGGCAGCCGTGACGTCGGCCCCCTGTTGATCAACGACGCCGACATCCTGCGCCCCGACGCCATCGCAGACGGCATCTTCATCTATCGTCAGCCCGACGGGACGTTTGTCGCCTACCACAAGACGGGGATACCGGGCTTTCCCGGCAACTTTATTCCGTATGAACTCGGACCGGGTTCGTGCCGCGTGCTGGTCCGGCGGACCAGCAGTGACGGCATTCACTGGGAACGGCACGAGCACTGTATGATGCCCGACTGGCGCGACCCGGCCGACACGCAGTTCATGGAGATGTCGGTCACGCCCGCGGCCGGAGGGTATATCGGCGTCCTGACGGTGTATCGCACCGGGAACGAAACCCTGGAACTGCAATTCGCGGCCTCGCGGGACGGCCGCTACTGGTGGCGGCCCGACCGGCGCGCCTGCGTATCTCAGCCCCCCCTTGGTGACTACGGCGGCGGGATGACGTGGGGCACGCACCACGTTGTCTCCGACGGCGATCGTATACATTATTATTATGGCGGCATGGAAGGCATCCACGGGGATATTTTCGACACGGGAGCGATCGATGCCGCAGCCAGGGAGGGAAAGTCCTACAGGGCCCTTCCCCTGCTGCACGGGGAGCGCATCAACCGCGAATCGACCAAACTCATTCAGCACGGCGCCCTCTGCCGCGCGACCTGGTGGAGGGGCAGGTTGTGGGGCCTGACCGTCGCCTCCGGGGGGAACATTGAGGGATCGGCCACCACCTCAGGCGAGATGCGCCGGGGCGAGGTGCTCCACGTCAACGCATGCACCGTCAAAGACGGAGAGATCCTGGCCGAGCTCGTCGGTGCGGACGGCAGCGCGGTTCCCGGCTTCGATCGGGAGGCCTGCGACGGGTTCTCCGGCGACGCCCTGGAAGCTGGAATGACGTGAAAGGGCAACGCGACCGCTCCCGCCGATGGACTGCGGGCACGCTTCATCCTTCGCCGAGCCCGCCTCTACGGGTTTGAATTCGGAAGAGATCACGGATAAAACCGTGGATCGTTGTTCGTGGATCGTGGATCGTTAAAAGCAAACCTCACCGCAGAGGCGCAGAGGACGTAGAGAAAATCGGGTACCGGGAAGGCAAAACAGGGGTACCGGGGAAAGGCAGCAATAATCAATATCCAATATGGAATAATCGAGTCCGACGGTTAGCGTGATGCTTACTACGGCGAGGTTCGTGAGTCTGAAAGCATTGTTGAAGTTTGCTGGAGGGAGATTTCAGTGAGCTCAAAAAGGCCTGCGGGAGATGGCTCGAGGCCGAACATCCTCCTGATTATGGTCGATGACATGGGTTTTTCCGACCTCGGCTGCTATGGCGGTGAGATCCAGACTCCGAACCTCGACCGGCTTGCCTCGAACGGCCTTCGCTTCACGCAGTTCTACAACAATGCCATCTGCGCGCCGACCCGGGCGTCCCTGCTGACCGGTCTTTACTCCCAGCAGGTCGGAGGAGGGCAGCCGAAGGCGTGCGTCACCATCGCCGAGGTTCTTCGAAGCGTTGGCTATAGCACCCTCATGGCGGGGAAGTGGCATCTATCCGGGTTTCTATCCGCGCTGCCCGTTGAACGTGGGTTCGACCGCTATTACGGCCTCGTCGACGGATGCTGCAACTTCTTCAACCCGGGTCTGAAACGACCCGGGGAAGCCCCCCCCGGCGAAAAGTTCCCGGACGACAATCCCCCCTTCGCGATCGACGACAGGGTTATCCAGCCTTACACGCCCGAGGACAAGAATTTCTACACGACTGACGCGTTCACCGATTACGCCCTCGAATACCTGGATGAGTACGGCGGAGAGGACAGGCCCTTCTTCCTCTACGTGGCCTATACCGCGCCACACTACCCTCTGCAGGCCTGGCCGGAGGACATCGAAAGATACCGGGGCAAATACGTGGTCGGCTGGGACAGACTTCGGCAGGAGCGCTTCGAGCGCATGGTCGAGATGAGCTTGGTGGACAGGCGCTGGGACCTCCCGTCGCGCGATCCGGACTCGCTTTCGTGGGATGATGTGGATGACAAAGCGGCCTGGGACCTGAAGATGGCCGTCTACGCGGCGATGGTCGACCGCGTTGACCAGAACATCGGTCGCATCCTGACTAAGATTCAAGAACTGGGGGTGGAGGAAGACACCCTCGTGCTGTTTCTGTCGGACAACGGCGCCAGTGACGAAGACCGGACGAGCACGCCCGGCGTCCCGCCCGGTCCCGCGGAATCCTACCGTACGGTGGACCTGCCGTGGGCCAACCTCAGCAACACACCTTTCCGCAAATTCAAGCGGTGGAACCACGAGGGCGGCATCGCCACGCCGCTCATCGCCCACTGGCCGCGGGTGATTGAGAATGGCGGCGAGATCACCCACCAGATCGGCCACCTGATCGACATTATGGCTACCTGCGCGGACATTGCAGGGGCGGAATACCCGGCCACCCGCGACGTCCTGCCCCTGGAGGGCAGGAGCCTGCTCCCGGTGTTCAACGGCGAACAGCGCGAGGGCCACGAGGCCCTCTACTGGAACCAGGCCGATCTCTGGCGCGCCGTCAGGATGGGAAAATGGAAACTCGTCTCACCCGACACCTGGAAGGATTACAACCCCTGGCGCCCTGGCGGAGGGGCAGAATCGGAACCCGGCACGCAGCCGGATCCAGAAACGATCTGGGAGCTTTACGACATGGAGGCCGACCGGACCGAGGTGAATGACCTTGCGGATCGGCACCCGGACCGCGTGAGAGAGATGGCCGAGATGTATGACGCGTGGGAGAGGCACTGCGGGATCAGGGAGGAAACGGACTGACAAGGTCGCGGGGTTGATATCGAGGCACCGTAAGAAGCCCTATCTCGTCAGAACCCGGGTACCGGGAAACCAAAACACGGGTACCGTGGGGCCTTTTGCTTGGCCGTCCATCACCGCATCTCGGATCGCCAGGAACTTGGATCAAAAAAACTGACCCCGGAGCACGAGATACGAAATACAAGCAACAACATCGTGATGCCGAGCCTGCAGAAAGTGTTGGCACAAACCGGAGCAGAGGAACCGTGCTATGAATATCATTGTGATCATCGCTGACACGTTTCGATACGACAATCTGTTGGATCGGGCATCCATGCCCGTGCGCACGCCGGAGCTCGACCGCTTCTCCGAGCGCGCGGTGAGCCTGTCGCATCTCTACGCCTCCAGCTTTCCGACCATCCCCCACCGTACGGATTGGACCACGGGACGCTACGGGTGGCCCTGGTACCCGTGGCAGGACCGCCGAAACAGCAGCCCGAATCATGCCCCCGAACTACTTGCAGAGGCGGGCTATGTCACTCAGCTGATCTGCGACACGCCGCACCTGTTTCGCAACGGCATGGATCGTGGATTCGACGGCGCTTACGAGCTGCGTGGTCAGGAGGGGGACACCTTCTTTCTGAGGATGAACCATCCCATCGAACAGGTGATGCCACACGAGAAGACTCGACAGAGCTATCGTCTTGGAAACTACACGCTCGTGGATGTGGCTCGCTGGACAAACCGGGCCTGGTACCGTGAAGCGGACCGCTTTGCACCGCGCACGGCGGCCCTTGCCGTGGAGTGGCTGGAAGAAAACTATGAATATCATCCCTTCTTCCTTTGGGTCGACTTCTTCGATCCCCACGAACCCTGGGACCCGCCGGAGTATATGGTGAAGCGCTATGACCCCGACTACACCGGCACGCCCATGCTCCATCCCAACTACGGAAGGGCCAGCGACCTGACTCCCGAAGAGCTGAAAAACCTCCGGGCCCACTACTGTGCAGAGGCCGAGTTGGCAGACCGATGGGTGGGGCGCGTGCTTCAGAAGATCGACGATCTGAGACTCTGGGACAATTCAGTGGTGGTCTTTATGTCCGATCACGGCATGAGCCTCGGCGAACACAATCGAACGGGTAAATCGAACGTAAATCAGAACGACGATCGGTGTTGGCCGGTCTACCCCGAAGTGAGCCACATTCCCTTCTTCGTCAGGGCGCCGGGGCTGCAGGCCGGGACCTCGGTGGACGCCCTGCTTCAGCCTCCTGATATCCTGCCGACCCTCCTGGATCTGGCCGATGTCGAGGTTGCGCCCGCGGAGCCCTTCCACGGCCGGTCATTCGCCCCCTTTCTGCGGAGTGAATCCCAGTCCGTCCTGCACGATTTCGTGATCACCGCTCAATATCTGCGCGCCGACCCCGATACCGGGATTTCCGAGCAGACCACGCCTGTCGTCTGTACTCACAAATGGGCCTACGCCCCCATCGGCGCGGAACGCGAGCCCGAACTCTACGACCTCGGAGCGGATCCGTATGGCGAGACGAACGTCGCTTCCGACCATCCCGAGGTTGTCCGGGAACTGCACGAGGCCCTGATCGGCTGGCTGCGGGAAATGGACGCGCCGGAGGAGGCGATTACCGTCTTTGAATGATCGTCAGAAGCCGTCGTTCGTCGCTCGCAGACCAAAAGCAAATCTTACCGCAGAGTCGCAGAGGACGCGGAGAAGAACCGGGTACCGGGACAGCAAAACACGGGTACCGGGGATCGGACAAATCAAAACCTGACTGCAGAGACGCAGGGAAAATCGGGTACCGGGAAAGAGGTATGAGCAAAGACTCGCAACGGTCCGATCGCGCCGCGCCGGAACGGATTCACTACTCGGGCGCGATGGGCCACATTGCGCTGCTTCCGGACGGACGTCTCCTTTCCCACTACACGATCGGTCGCCCGAAGGAGGAGGTGAGCCTCCCGGGACCGGCACAGCCGGCCTACCTCCGGTATTCGTCCGATCACGGACGGACCTGGTCAGATCCAGAAATCGCGTATACTTATGCACCCGGAAGGGGTCGGCTCCCCTCGATCACACAGTCGCAGGGCACCTTCGTCCTGGTGGACAGGCGTGAAAACATCCACGCGTTTGCTCTGCGCTACAATGCGCACCATCCCCCAACACGCTGGGATCCAAGCGCCCCGGCTGCCACGGATCTGCTCCACAACACCTCCCGCGACGGCGGAAAAACCTGGACCGAGCCGAGGCGGGTCGATTACGGGCACCCGTACACGGGGGAAATCATGTCCGTCATCCAGCTGCAGGGCGGAAGGATCCTCGTCCCTCTGGGCTACAACACGGAAAACTATATCCGCGAACGCGGGGAGTACGAGCGACGGATCGTCACGGTGTATTCGGACGACTGCGGGGAGACCTGGGAGATCGGATCGGATGACACCAGCACACCGATCGGTCTTTTGATGGGACATACAGGGGCCATGGAGCCGGTGGCCATCGAAGTCAAAGACGACCGTGTCTGGATGATCATCCGCACCCAGACCCCCCGATTTTACGAATCGTTTTCCGCGGATGGGGGCAGGACTTGGACGCACCCCTCGCCCACGCAATTCCAGGCGCCCAACGCACCGGCGGCCGTGGCGCGTCTGGCCGACGGCCGGTTGGTCCTGAGCTGGAACGACCTCTCGGAATATCCCGAGGAGCCGATCCGGTCTGCGCGTCAGTATCTCCACATCGCCATCTCGAGCGACGACGGCAGGTCGTGGAGCCGATCCAAGTTGATCGCGCAGCGAGAAGAGGGAGAACACGAGAACATCAACCTCCGCTACCCGTTTCTCTGCGAGACGGCAGACGGGCACATTCTCGTAAGGTATCACCGAACGGGAGGGCGTGATGGCGTCAACCGCCGGGAGCTGCTGCGCATCGACCCGGACTGGATCGCCGATCGGTGACAAGGGAGCCGCCTTGTGAAACAACTCGGGTTTGGATCGATCCAGAAATTGCGAGGCCGTTTGAGACAGGAGGCTACGACTGATGGATGCCAAGAACGGGAAGTTCATGACGGGTATCATCAGCTATGGGGATCGCATCCATATGCACTGGGACGAGGATACCGGGCTGAATACCCCGGACAAAGTGGATCGCATGTTTCGGCAGTGGGCCGAAAATGGGGTGGATCGGATCCAGTGGCGGGTCTTCAAACACGGGGGTGAGCGTCACCATTTTGCCGTATTCGATGATGCTTACGGCGAGTATGCCGGGCTGGCAGCGGATACAGCCGCCAACTTCGGGGCATGGTGGGATTTTGAAACGGAGTGCGAGTTGCGCTGGCCCATCGAGTGTGCCCACAAGTACGGTATGGAAATCTATGCCCGGCGCGATCCCTTCAATCTCGGAGCCCCCCCGGGTGCCTACGTGGAAGCGGGTGTCGTTCCCTCGATGTTGACTCTGCCGAATCATCGGAGGTCCGGCGTTCGCAAAGACTGGGGCATGTACTCGAGGTTCTGCGCACAGCATCCCGAATACGAGGTGGTTGACCGGACCCGCAAACACCGGCATTACGGGATCCTGGAACTGGCCTACCCCGAGGCGAGAAAATACCTGCTGGACAGCTTCGTCGAGCCTTACGTGAGGGACTACGACATCGACGGGTTCTGCATGGACACACGGACCGAATGTATTTCGCCGCTGCACGCGGATCGGTTCGGCTTCAACGAGCCGATCGTCGAGGAATATCAACGGAGGTATGGCATCAACCTCCTGAAAAGCGATTTCGACCTCGAGGCCTGGCGCAGTCTGCGCGGGGAGTATCTGACTCAATTCGTGCGGGAAGTTCGGGAACTGACGAGCAAGTATGGTAAGAAATTCACGCTGCTCACCCAGAGGGGAGACCATCTGGGACACCCGATCGGCAACGTGGTCATCGACTGGCGGGTCTGGATCAAGGAGGGCCTGATCGACGATCTCGGCATCGGGATTCAGGGCTGGTGCTGGGGCCAGCAGCCGTACGGATTCGTCACCAGCCCGAACACGGTCGAGGAGGACATCCGGGATGTCTACGGACCGTTCCTGAAGGACACCGGCGTGGGCCTTTTCATCAGAGACAAGTATTACGATGACGAGACCTTCTTCCAGCTCGCCGGGATGCCGGAGCTGACGGGCCTGATTGTCGCTCCGTGGAAACCGCGAGAGTGGATTCATAAACTGAAGTACGGGGACGGTGGATCGTGAATGGAGGATCCTGCTGCAAACTTGCAGCCTCGGATCGGAACGCGCGCGAACGCCGATTCGAGAGGAAAACAGTCGTTGAAGGTCGTTGACAGGGGTACTTGCTACAGAGGTTCAGAAAACTCGAGCCGCCAGAGCTGCGCCTTTCCAGCGATCTGCGTCCTGCCCGGCGGACGCTGGATTTGCGGGTTCCGCGCTGCTCCGACGAAAGCGGCCACGACCGGACAGCACGTGCTGATCACGTGGTCCGACGACGAGGGTCGGACCTGGCAGGAGCCGACGGCCCCGTTCGGGCCGATGACCGCTGAGGAAAGCCCCGGGTTGTTTCGCGGCGCCTATCTGACCGCTTTGGGGGAGGGCCGCGTCCTGGCCGTGTTGTGCTGGGTCGACCATTCAGATCCGGCCCTTCCTTTCTTCAATGAAGAGACGCAGGGGCTGCTCGATACCCGGATCTTTCTGGCCAGGTCCGAGGACAGCGGCGGGACGTGGGAGAGTCCCGAGTTGGTGGATACATCCCCTTACAGCGTGCCGACGCCCATCACCGGGCCGGTTCTGCTGTTATCGAACGGGGACTGGGCCTGCCAGTTCGAGCTCAACAAGCGTTATGAGGACCGTGCGGAGTGGCGACACGCGTCGGTGATGAAGTTCTCCCGCGATGGAGGCGTTAACTGGCCCGAGCACGTCGTGACCGCGCACGATCCTGAAAACCGAATCTTCTACTGGGATCAACGTCCTGGAGTCCTGGCCTCGGGCGATATTCTGAATCTGTTCTGGACCTACGACAATCGGGAATCGGGTTAGATGGCTTCTTTTCCTCTGATAGTTGGAAAGCGTAAGTCAGAACAAGGGGAAAACCATGCCTATTCCTACAATTCACGTTGGATGTACACATTCGCCCGCGGACGTCTACAGGCATTGATCAACTGCAAAGGGCTTGAGCCCGTTGCCTGTGTGGACATCAATCTGTCAGGCGGCATCGCCGCTATTTTTCTAATACTTTTCCTTCTCGGTTAGCCCGCGTATTCGCGAGGCCGCAACAAGGAGACACTTGATGCGAACAAGCGTGGTCCAAAAACCGGATGTTGACGGCTCGAACCAATACTATCCCGCGAGCCGCCCGCCCCTCGTTCAGAGTCCTTTCGCCAAACTTCCTCTTGGGAGCATACGCCCACGCGGGTGGCTCCGCCATCAGCTCGACCTGATGATAGACGGAATGGTAGGACGCATAGACGAGGTGAGTGAGTATATCCAGGAAGACAGCAGTTGGCTCACGCCGGAGAGCGACAAAGGAACCGAAGAGGTACCCTACTGGCTTCGAGGATTCTACCCTCTGGCGGTACTGACGCACAACGAACGCCTTCAAGAAGCGTCCCATAAATGGATCGACGCCGCCTTTGCCAGTCAGCAGCAGAGCGGCTACTTCGGTCCCCACAAGTTCACCTCCGCGTTGCGCGACGGTTTCGGAAGCAGCCTTATCATACAGGCATTGATGATGGATTCTGTTACCCAACATTACGAATACACAAGAGATGACCGGGTCATTCCTTTCATGACGCGTTTTTTCGAATATTGTCGCGATCTACCCGATACGGAGTTTGTCCCCCAAGGGCGGACGATTGGCCAACGCCGCCCGTGCGAGATGGTGGAGCACATTCACTGGCTTTACAACCAAACGGGCGATAGCTGGCTGCTCGATCTTGCCGCGCGTTTTTTCAGACGTTTCCCTCACACAACCGATCAGTGGCCCGGGCGTGAGAGGATGCTCGCTTCGGACGTCAGTGACCGTCCAACGCGTTACCGCACCGATGAATGGCTCGCCCACCACGGGGTAGACTTTACGCACCGCTACCGCTACCCGGGCACATACTATGCCCAATCGCATGCATCGTGGCATCTCGTGGCCTCGGAGTATTGGTACAGCCAGCATATGGGGACTTGGGGACAACCAAGAGGAATTTTCGGGGCGGACGAAGTAATCCGCTCAACCTACACCGATCCTCGTCAGGGGTGTGAGACTTGCGTTCTCGTCGAACTCAACAAGGGATTCTTCATACTGGGGCGCATCACCGGTGATGCAAAGTACGCAGACCGGTGCGAAGATATCACGTTGAATCATTTCCCCGTCTCACACTCGCCAGATCTGGCCGGTATCAAATACTTAACGGCTTCCAACCAGCCGCAACTTGACGCTTCGAATAGCCACGAATATGCCAACTCTACAAAAGATAAGCTTTCTATGCTGAGATACTCCCCCCATCGGATCTACCAGTGCTGTCAGCACAACGTGGCGATGGGCTGGCCATGGTATGCGCAGAATCTATGGCAGGCAACGGCAGACAACGGTTTGGCGGCGTGGATGTACGCGGCTTCGGAGGTGACCGCAAAGGTAGGATCTGAAGGTACTGAAGTCGCCATCGAAGAGGAGACAGACTATCCGTTCAGAGGCGCGATTCGGATGAATCTTACGGCTTCTGAGCCAGTCGAGTTCCCGCTTTACCTTCGGGTGCCGCAATGGTGCAACGGTTTCGTTGTTCTGGTGAACGGTAAGACGGTCGACATTGAGGCAGAGCCGCGAATGTATGTCCGAATGATGCGTGTCTGGGCGAGCGGAGATACGCTCGAAATCAAGATGCCGATGGAGTTAGGGTTGACAGAATGGCCGAGGAACGGCAGCGTGACCGTGGACCGTGGGCCGCTGAGCTACTCGGTGAGAATTGAGGAAGAGTGGAGGCAATGCGGAGGTACGGATGAATGGCCTGAGTGGGAGGTGTTTCCCAGAGGCCCGTGGAACTACGGGCTGGTGATAGACCGGGAGAATCCGGCAGATTCGTTGGAAGTGACGCGGAAAGGGTCCCTGTCCGCGCAACCGTGGACGGTCGAGGCTTCGCCGGTTGAGATTAGAGCAAAGGCCAAACGTATTCGTGACTGGACGCTCGAAAACGAAACCGTTCAAGAGCTCAGACCCAGTCCTATAAAGTCGGATGAGCCTGAGGAGACGATCAGGATGATACCTCTGGGATGTGCCCGGCTGCGGATCTCTTGTCTTCCCACCATTGGAAACGGACTGGAGGCGCGAGAATGGAAAGTATAGTGTATGTCTACCCGAAATGAGGCGTTCCTTGCATGCAAAACGCGGCGGATAGAAAAATAAACGGTGTTCTCTCATTCCCAGGCAAAGATAACCCCCGACCTGCCTGCAGCAGGCAGGTAACCGAGATCGGAGGAGGTCTTTCATTTACCCGTCAATACATAAGGTCTAGGAGGACGTAATGGCGGACAAGCAGTTCTTTTTTCCCGATCGCGCATGGAACCAGGGCCACCCCGAGGGCACCGGTGGCTGGACACAGGCCGACGACGAAGGCGAAATCCGCTTCGCCCAGGCGGTTCGCATCGGCGATGTCGTCTACACGGCCGGACAGGTCGCGTGGGACAAGAACGGGGAGATCGTCGGCAAGGGAGACCTGCTGGCCCAGTCCAGACAGGTGTTCAAGAACCTACAGGAGGTCCTCGAGCTCGCTGGCGCGTCTCTGAACGACGTCGTTCAACTGACGCAGTACTTCATGGACATGACCGACATCCACGCCTACCGGCAGGCACGTAGAGAGGCGATACCGGGAGTCACGTGTCTGACCACGGGCGTTCAGGTCGCCCGCCTGACGCAGCCGGACCTTTTGCTCGAAGTTGAAGCCATGGCGGTACTCTAGTCGGGTTCTTGAAGATCCGATCTGACATTGGTATGAAAACAGGTTTAGTCGACGAGGTCCAGGAGCCCCTCGAACGGCGGTACGTAGTGGCACACAGCGATCACTTCCTGTCGGATGATGGAGGCGCACGCCTTCCCCGAAGCGAGTCCTGCCAGGCTCTACGCCATTTATGATCATCATGACGCATAGCAACGAACAGAAAGGATGGGCAGCCGTGTCGCGTAAACCGAATGTCCTTTTGATCCTCACCGATCAGCACGCCCCGAAGATCGCCGGATTCGCCGGGGACCCTTATGTGCGTACCCAGCATCTGGACGACTTGGCCGTGCGATCCGTTCAATTCGACAACGCCTTCTGCGCCTCGCCCCTCTGCACGCCCTCCCGCATGTGCATGCTCACCGCCAAGGAAGTCCACCGCTGCGCGGCATGGTCCAATCACTGGATCATCTTCCCCGAACACGTCACCTGGCCCGCCCATTTCGCCGCCCACGGGTACCGGACCTGTCTGGTCGGCAAGATGCACTTCGGGGGCCGGGACCAGATGCAGGGGTTTCAGGACCGGCCCTACGGAGACCTCAGGCACGGATTGGGGCACCAGCCCGAACCGATTGACCTGTTCCCCGCCTATGACGCGGCGAATAGCGGAGGGCAAACGGAGATCCCGGAAAGCCTCCTGCAGGACGTGGTCGTCACAAGGGAGACGGCCGCCTACCTGCTTGAACATCACGATCTGGAACCCGAGATCCCCTGGTTCGTCTGCGCCTCCTATTCACGCCCTCACTCCCCCTATACCGCTCCCGGTCGGTACCTCAGCGCGTACCGGGACAAACTGCCGCCGATCGGTGCGCCGTCCGATTTCGCCGAGGGTCTGGAACCGTTCGCCAAACGCCGTCTCCACGATCTGACGCCTGAACAAACCAGGCGGGGCCGCGAAGGCTACTATGCCTGCGTCGATTTCGTGGATGACTGCATCGGCGAACTCGTGAACGTCCTGGAAAACGCCGGTCTGCTCGACAACACGATCGTCATCTACACGAGCGATCACGGCGAAATGGCCGGCCTCCACGGGCTCTGGGGCAAAAACGTGTATTACGACCCGTCCATCGGGGTCCCCCTGTTGATCGCTGGCCCGGGCATACGCAGCGGCCACCACAGCGTCGCGCACCCCATCTCTTTGATGGACCTCTTCCCCACGACGAGCGCCCTGGCCGGCCTGCCCATCCCGGAGGGACTGGACGGCGTGGATTTCAGCGCCCTCCTGGCCGATCCGGAATCCGTTCCGGCACCCCGAGACTTCATCCCCAGCGCGAGCTATGCCTACGGGGCGAAGATCAAGGAGCGAAAGGGGGCAGATGAGAACGAGCCCGCCGCGGCGATGCGCCTGGTTCGCACCCGCGACTGGAAGTACGTCGAAATCGAGAAAGGGAATCCCCTGCTGTTCGACCTGGTCAACGACCCGGACGAAGAGACGAACCTGGTCGGCCGTCCGGAACATGCGGAGCGCTGCAGGGCCATGCGGGAGGACCTCTTCCAGGAGTTCAGCTGGGAGCTCGTACACGAACAGCTGGCGAATGACAGGCGCCGCCTGCCGGAATTCGCCTCCGGGCAGAAGCCTACGACCCCCAACCAGTATATGCTGCCGGACGGCCGGATCTTCGACGCGGAAGGCGAGCTCTACGGCGCCCGGTGGCTCCATATTCCGCCGACCACGGGGGGGATCATCCCCCAGGAATTCGGTTAGGCCTTGAAGCGTCACGACCGGCTCATTTGCCTCGGAACCGAGATATCCGTCTGCATGATCAAATCCAGCAACTCCAGGCGCAGGTCATCCCGGAACCTGCGATGCGCAGGATCGTTCCACAGATTATGCAGCTCCTCGGGGTCGTTATCGAGATCGAAGAGTTCGCCGTACGACTGCCCGGAGTAGCAGGTCATCCGGTATCGCTGCGAGACCAGCGTGCGCATCTTGAACCCCAGGTAGTCCTCATCCATTTCTACCAGCGCAGGCCGTTCGGCACCGGGATCATCACCGGCCAGGACAGAAGCCAGACTCCGACCCGGCCAGGCATCCGGCGCTTCGGGCGCTTCCGGTTCAGACGGAATCCGCCCTTCCGGTACGGGAACCGTGGCCATATCGAGTATCGTCGGCGCGAAGTCCAGCAGACTGACGACACCGTGGTGCACCGTACCCGGGGTGGTGTGCCCGGGCCACCGCACAAGAAACGGCACCCGTATCACCCCGTCGATGTGGTACGGCCCCTTGCCCCACATGCCGTGATCCCCCAGCGCCTCACCGTGATCCGCGACAAACAGGACGATGGTCTCCTCCTCCAACCCGTTCGTCCGGAGTGCATCCAGCACCCGGCCGACCTGATCATCTATCATCTCGATCAACCCGTAATAGTGGGCGGCGCATTCCGCATAATGGGTCGTGGTCAACGCCATGGCCTGCCCCTTGTTGCCGCTTGTCGTCAGGTCTGTCTCATACATCCGTCGAAAGTGCGGCGGGAGGTGGTCGTATTCACCGTCCTTTCTCACCGGCGGAGGGACGTCCTTCGGATCGTAAAGATTACAGTAGGGCGCCGGAGGCGCGAAAGGCGGATGGGGCTCCTGGATGCTGCACATCAGGCAAAACGGCGGGGCATCGGCGGCATCCTGCCGACGCCTCCCGGCAGCAGTATTCAGAAAATCAACCGTCCGGTCGGCAATCCACGTCATGGGATGCAGTTCCTGCGGCAGTGCCCATTTGTATGAACTCCGGTTGAACAACGCCGACGCCCCACTCGGCGGTTCCAGTGGAACCTGATCAAAAAAGAGAGGCGCCGCATCCGGATGTTCCTGCCTGAGCCAGTGGATATAATGTCCGAAGGAACCGTGGCCGTGGCCGCCGACATAGTCGATCCCGTCCAGACCGTAGAACGGCCGCGGGAGGTCCGTAATTCTGCCCGATTGCCATAATGCCCGGCACTCGGGCGCATTATCCGGAGACAATTCATCGAGCGGGATACCATTCGGCGACCCGGAACAGTGCAGGTGAATTTTACCGCAGCAGTGCGTCTGATAACCAGTCCGGCGGAGCGCTTCCGTAAACGTGGAAATAGTCGGATCGAGTGGAATGCCGTTCATACGAACCCGGTGTCCACGCGGAGTGAGACCGGTAAACATCGTCGCGCGTGCCGGCATACATAACGGCTGCGACGTATACATGCGTGTGAATGTCATCCCGCCGGCGGCAAGCCGGTCGATATGCGGTGTCCGGACCAGAGGATGCCCCGCATAACCGAGGCATCGAGGGTGCCATTGATCGGTGATGAATATCAGGAAATTGGGACGCGTATCAGACATCGGCACCTCATCGACGGGACGCGTTCAGATGGTCTCAACATCCCGATCATCATTCAGGACCATCCGGCAGGTCCCATGCCGCCAGTTCCCGCCAGCCATAATGGTTCCCTGTAGTTCCTCTATCGCTCATCCAGCCAGTATGGTTTGGCATAATATCGAATTATGTCCTTCTCGCGGCAAAACTCGTTGTAGTCAGTATTCAAGCCGGCCGCCTTGAGCTTTATTCTGTCGTTTGCCGAGAGGGGAAATGCAACTGGAAAATACTGTTGGTAGTCTGGAAACTTTTTCTTTAATCCGCTCTGCTCGGACGGCACAAAATCATGAGCTTCCACTCGTACGCCCTTGGCAACAGTCATAAAATCTATAATGTGCATGAGTAGTTCACTTTTGACTTCCTGACAATCTTCGTTGGCGCTGAGGTTGTTCATACAGTGTGGATCTTCCAATCGATCATAGAGCTCAGAAACTCCTTGAAACGGATAGAATGAAAATCGGAAACGTCCGTCATCAACTGTTTTCACAGAATCACAAAACTCGCTGAATATCACCTCCCGCGGGTTGAACGGCGGGTTGCGTCCCAGCTCCAGGAGTGACCTGGAATAGCCGATTGGCCGATTGTCTCCGGCAATATTCAAAACCGTTCCAGGTATATCGATATTACCGGCCAGGGACGCAGAACGTGATCCCGCCAAGATTTCCGGATGATTGGAAACGACGAGAGGTATATTCATCTGCCCAGGATACGGAAACGGCCCTTTGGCCTGAAGCCCAAAATCGTCAAGCATATCACCGTGATCTGCTGAAAAAATAAATGACGTGTTTTCAAAGATACCGAGGTGTTCAATGCAATCGACAATTCGCCCAATCTGGCCGTCTATAGCCGCAATCATTTCGGCATAAGCAGTACGAAATGCCAGATTCGCCTCTTGATTTTCCGGGACCGTACCGAGGACAGATCGATACCGTACTGTCTCCGGAACGCTGTCTCTATCGGCCGGCGGCCAATCAATCACTTTTGGCAGCTTCGTATCATCCACCAAACCCTTGAACTCGGCAGGAGGATCAATGGGACCGTGCGGCCCCTGGAAAGAAATCCATGCGAGAAAGGGCAGCTCTTTTTGCTCTACCGATTCGGCAATAAACTCAATGGCTTCCGAGGCTATCCAATGCTCGTAATACTCATCCTCCGGAAACGAAAAGGTAAAATCGGCATAGTTCCACAATCGAGTAACCTCAGGATGACGCTTGCGGATCCATTTCAAATAGGGCTCGCTGTCCTCAAGCCTGCCTTCTTCCATCTGGCGGAGATGGCTAAAACCCTTCCCATCAGCGGCCGGATAGTGATGCAGCTTTCCAAAAGCGCCGGTCGTATAGCCCAGTTTATTCATTCGTTCGGCGAGGGTTTCCATGCCTTCTCGAAACGGCACGTCGTTTGTCCAAACCATATGATCCGACACATACCGTCCGGTCATCATTGATGCGCGCGCCGGAGCGCAGACGGTTGATTGAGTGATGGCATTCTCAAAAACAACGCCTTTTGCGGCCAGCCTATCAAGATTAGGAGTCGGCACGGCAGTGCATCCATAACTATTCAAAAAGTCCGGTCTGAGTTGATCACAGAGAAGCACAACGATATTTCTGTTTTGCATATAGCGGCTCCTTACGTGCATGAATTGGCTAATGGATATGCCGTTGCTATACTAACGGCATGGAAAATGTAAAACAACAGCTAACGGATCATTATGATCGCTTCGCCGCCAGCCGGAATAACTCCATCTGGAAGAGATCTCTATACTGCAATTCAGTTTTGTAAATCTTGAAAAACAAAGGTGCTGTTCTGCCTAAGGGAGTGCTTATGTTACGTTTTGCCAAGCCGGAGGGCAAATACAATCTCGTTCTCGAAGAAACACCGATCCCGGAATCGGGACCGGGAGAAGTCCGTGTCAAGGCTGTACGGAGCCTGATCAGCCGGGGTTCTGAGATGGGCGCCCGTTATACCCGTGAACATGCCGTGAGTCCGGAGATCATGGGTTACTCACTGGCCGGTGTGGTCGATGCCCTTGGTGAGGGCGTCTCATACCTGGCCGTCGGCGACCGGGTCGTGGCGCTGGCGCCTCATGCCCAGTACGTGGTACGTCCCGCCTTAACCTCCACCCCACAGGATCAGGCCCTGATAATCCCCATACCTGACGATGTGTCCTTTGACCAGGCGCCCTTCCATCCGCTGACCTGCGGTGCGGTGACCTGGACCGGTATAGAAGACATTCAGCCCAACGATACCGTGGTCATCATAGGACAGGGACTCGTAGGCAGCCTGATGCTCCAGGTCATGAAAGCCGACGGGGTCGGCCGTGTCGTCGCCATCGACGCGCTGAAGAACCGGTGTGCCATGGCGAAGTCCTTCGGCGCTGATGCGGTCATCAACGCGGCAGAAGAGGATCCGGTTCAGGCGGTGCGCCGCCTCACCAGCGGCATCGGCGCTGATATCGTGGTGTATGCGGTCGGCGGCCCTGCCGGTCCGAAAGCGTTCGAGCAGGGACTCGACATGCTGGCGGTAAACGGTCTGTTTCATCTGATCGGGTTATACGAAGATGAACCACTCCCGCTCATGTCTGGAAAAATCCAGCGGCGCCGTCTGATCGGAGGATACTACGGCACCACCATCGGCGCCCGCCAGTCCCGCCGCGCTATGGAACTACTCGCCTCCGGCGCCATCCAAACCGATGCTATGACCACCCATCGCTTCCCGTTCAAAGAAGGCCCGGAAGCGTTTGATTTGCTATACAACCGCCCTAATGATGCGTTCGGAGTATTGTTTGAATGGTAATCTACCCACCCAACTCCAGCCGCGTTAACAGAAGGCAGCAACAAAAACAGGGAGGTCCAGGAATATGAATACAGGCGGCAGGCGCGTTCGGTCCCAGCGAGACAGGGCACGGCTCTCGTTGTGGGAGGAGGCCAGGTTCGGCATGTTCATCCACTGGGGGTTGTATGCCATTCCCGCGGGCAAGTGGAAGGGGAGGGACATTGCCGGCATCGGAGAGTGGATCATGCTGCGGTCCAGGATCCCGGTTGCAGAGTATGAAAAGCTCGCCGGCCGGTTCAACCCCGTGAAGTTCGACGCCGATGCCTGCGTAGGGCTGGCCAAGAGGGCCGGGATGAAATACCTGGTGATCACGTCCAAACACCACGACGGGTTTGCGATCTACGACTCTGCGTGCAGCGAATACGACATCGCAGATGCCACACCTTACGGCCGCGATCCGATAAAGGCCCTCGCAAGGGCGTGCAGGAGGGCGGGTATCCGGCTGTGCTTCTACTACTCCCAGGACCAGGACTGGCACGATCCGGATGCCTCGGGCAATGACTGGGACTATGATCCGGCGAAAAAGGACTTCGCCCGCTACCTGCGGAATAAGGTCAAGCCGCAGGTTCGCGAACTGTTGACCCAGTACGGGCAGATCGGGTTGATCTGGTTCGATACGCCAATCTCGATCTCGAAGGCCCAGAGCCTGGATCTGAGACGGTTCGTACACGATCTGCAGCCGAACTGTCTCGTCAGCGGCCGGGTCGGGCACGGTGTGGGCGACTACGGCTGCCTGGGTGACAATCAGATTCCGGTCGGACGGATCGAGGGTGCCTGGGAGACGCCGGCCACGATAAACGACACGTGGGGGTTCAAGACGGAGGACCACAACTGGAAGTCGGTCAAGACGCTGCTTTCCCTGCTCGTGGATCTGGCCAGCAAGGGCGTCAACTACCTGCTGAACATCGGCCCCACGGCCGAGGGCGTTATCCCTCAACCCAGCGTGAGGCGGCTGGAGGAGATCGGCCGATGGATGGCCGTGAACGGGGAGGCGATCTACGGGACGAAGGCCAGTCCTTATGCCTATTCTTTCGACTGGGGCGCGATGACACAGAAAGGGAACAGGCTGTTCCTGCTGTTCACCCGGTGGCCCCGCGGACGGTTCACGCTCTACGGTCTGCGGAGCCGCGTCAGGCACGCCTCCCTGCTGGCCGATCGGGGGCGGAAGGTCGTCTTTTTCCAGGCGCGGGATGAGGCCCTCGACCACGATGTGCTGGAGCTGCGTCTGCCGTCGAGGAAGCCCGATCGACACGTCCCGGTCGTGGTGCTGAGGCTCGACGGTGAGGCCGATGTGGACCCGTCGCCCCTCCAGCAGCCGGACGGAACGGTGACCCTGCTGCCCGGGATGGCCGACGTGCACGTTTCGAAGAAAGGCCGGCAGATCAGCGTCAGCCCGAGCGGCGTGATCCAGAACTGGTTCAACAAGGCCAACTGGCTGAGCTGGTCGTTCAAGGTGGTCCGTCCGGCAGATTTCGAGGTCAGGGTGATTACGGGGACCTTGAGACCCGCCAGGGTCTGGAGGGGAGGACACAGGGTGAGCGTGGCCGTCGCCGGGAAAACCATCCGGCGTAGCATCCGGGCCGATGAGAAAATCGAAAGCCCACGGGCACAATACTTCCCGGAGGCCGCAACGAAGTTCGGGCGGGTGAGGATCGAAGTGCCCGGGATTTACGAATTGAAGCTCAAAGCCGAAGAGATTAACAGAAACGCCCCGGCCGGTCTGACCGTGGCCTCGGTGCGGTTGACACCCGTAAGGGGGTGAGGATCTCCGGAGGCAACAGAGAACACGATCGGATGTGACACCGTACTCAGGTCAAGAATTCACAAAATTCAGGACAGGTCATTGCGGCGAAGTCTGATGAATTCTTAGGCCGCATTATCCGTTCGTTAAGGAATTTGCTTGACAGAGGTTTCTGGGGTGCCTACTATATTCGAAATTCATTTTTATATATTGTATACAAAATAGCCTTCCTCCTCGTTCAATCGCGTCATCTTTCATCCGACAGGACCTCCCGTGTCGTCCAATCCTGAAAGAGACGGCGGGTTCAACCTCAAGCGCAGCCTCCTGAAGGATCAGGCCGGCGAGAAGTTACGGGAACTGCTCCTGGACGGCACCTTCCGGCCCGGCAGCAAGATACCGGCACGAAAGGTGATGGAGCTGCTGGGGATCGGGCGAATGCCGGCGCGAGACGCGCTTCTCGAACTCCAGAGAAACGGCCTTGTCACGAACCAGAATGGCGGGAGGTATTATGTGGTCGAACTCGACGAACAGACGCTGGACGACCTCTACGACGCGCGTCTGATGCTTGAGAAGCGGGCCGTCGAACTGGCGACGCGGAACGCCCGGCGGGAGGACTCCGCTGTGCTCTCGCACAAAGTCGAGGAGATGAAGGAGGCCTGCGGCCGGAAAGATTTAGCGGGTGTGCGCAAGGCCGACATCGAACTCCATCGCCTGATCTGGCGCCTGTCGAACAATCCCATACTGGAAAAGATCTTGAATTACATAGGCGATTTGATCTTTTTCGGTCACATGAGGCTCAAAGATCCGGATGAAGTGGCACTGGAACGCTGGTCCACCCAGCTGGACAAGCACCGCGACTTGGTGGAGAGTATGAATTCCGGCGACACGCGGGCAGCTGTAGAGCGCATCGGTCACCACCTGCAAGCTCGATTCACGGCCGGCGTATAAACGTTTCATCAGGGGGGAGAACGGCGTATACGCTCCGTAACTTTCAGGTAGATTCATTATCGTGCATAAGGAGGGCAGCCTATGGATATATGGACAAACAGTTCAAACCCTCAGGTGTTCAGCAGGCAAACTCAAGGAGGTTACGATGAGAGCTAGCCAAAGTTTGATTTCTCTTGTGCTGGCCGGGACGCTCCTCGCCTTCTGGCCCGCCGATGGGAAAGCCGGCACGGTCGGCAAGGTCAACGGCGTCGTCACCGACGCGGCAGGCCAGCCGCTTCCAGGCGCCAACGTTGTGATCGAAGACACACGGCGAGGCGCGACGACCGACAACGACGGTTACTACCTCATTCTGTCGGTGGATCCTGGCCGGTATGAATTGACCGCGTCGATGGTCGGTTATGCCACGGCCGTCAAGCAGAACGCGCTGGTGCAGGCGGACTTCACGACGCGGGTCGACTTTACGCTGGAGGAGGCCGCGCTGGAGGCCGTCGAGATGGTGGTGGTCGCCGAGCGCCCGCCCGTCGAGCCGGACCGGACCTCGACCCGATACGTCATCAATCTGGCTGACATCCAGGCCGTGCCTCTGGCGCGGGAGACCGAAGACCTGATCGAGCTTCAGCCCGGCGTCTCGCTGGACGGCGACCTTCGCATCCGGGGCAGTAACGTGGCCCACCCCGACGGCCAGAACGAGGTGTTCGTGCAGATCGACGGGGTGCGGCTTGTCAACAGCGACGGTGGGACTCAGGCAGGGCAGCAGCGGGGCCTCTTCTTCGGCGTCAACAAGCAGGCCCTGCAGGAGGTGTCCGTGCTCACCGGAGGCATGGACGCCGAGTACGGCAACGCGCAGGGCGGTGTGTTCAGCCTGGTTACCCGGGAGGCCAGGGCCACCTTCGGGGGCCTGGGCGAGTACCGGCTGACCCCGCCGGGGAAGAAGCACTGGGGGTCCAACGTCTACGACAGCGCCCGGTTGAAAGAGACCGCCGGTCTGACCAACCCCTGGTCGGACTCCGACTTTCTGAACGAGACCGACCCGTTGACCGGCCAGAAGGTGCACGAGCGGACCGACTACACGAGCGTGTGGGGGAACTACCTGGAGGGGTCGCTCTCCGGTCCGCTGGCCGAAGACCTCGGCTTCTTCGTAAGCGGGCGCTACAGCCGGGACGCCACCGCCTTCCCGAGCCCGCTCAACCGTGAGCCGTTCAACATGCAGATGTTCGGCAACGCCACCTACCGCGCCGGCGGCAACATCAAGGTGAAACTGGGCGGCATCTACGCCGCCGAGGACATCTTCAACCGGGGCGGCACCGTTTTCCGAGCGAACGCCTTACTTGCGTCGATTCCCGAAGGGGTGATGCGCGGCGTCGAGCACAACAGTCTGAACCTCTTCCTCCCGGAGGACTACAGCGGGGCGGGCACGCAGGACATGTCGCAGAGCGTCGTTTACGGGACGGTAATGCACAGCCTTTCTCCCAAGACGTTCTACGAACTCCGGGTCTCCTACCAGCAGCGCGACATCAAAAACGAGGGCGTGCCCGCGGCCACCGAGGCGATCCGGAGGGACAGCTTCGGGTTCCACCTGGCGCGGGACTACCACGGCACCCGGGCCTCCGAGCTCAAGCGCTGGTTCTTGAAAGCCGACCTCAGCAGCCAGGTGACGAAAGGGCACCTGGTCAAGGCGGGCGCCGAATTCACCCGCTACAGCGTGCTGGAGAGCGGCGAGATCTTCGTGGACGCCAAGAGGCGGCACGTCTACATGGTCGGCAAGGGGGACGTCGTGATCGGGATGGAGCCGTTCCATCCGATACAGTACGGCGCCTACATCCAGGACAAGATGGAGTTCGAGGGCCTTGTGATCAACGCCGGCGTCCGGTTCGACGCCATCTCCTCGCGCGAGAGCATCGGACAAAACATGGGGATCGCGATGAATTTCAGGCATTACGATACCCTCTCCAAGTTTCGGAACGTGCCCATCGTCGGCAATCAGCCGACGACGACCGCGTGGAGCCCCCGGCTGGGGCTCTCCCACCCGATCACGGAGCGATCAACCCTCCGGTTCTTCACGGGGCGCTTCACCCAGCTGCCCGACGTCCAGGGCTTCTATCACCGCAACTTTGAAGGGACCGGCGCGGACCAGGACCTGAACGGCAACGGCCAGATCGACCAGATGGAGCGGTACAACAGGCTCCTGACAACGAAAAACGGGTTTGTTGGCTGGGCGCACGGGCAGGCGGAGGCGACGACGAGCGTGGAGGCCGGCTTCGACTGGAACTTCGCCGGGGACTACATCGCCAGTCTCTCGGCCTTCTACAAGGACCAGGAGGGCGGCCTCCGCAGGCGGTCGGTCTTCTTCGTGACGGATCCGGTCGACGGCAGGAACAAGCGCCAGGCCCGGGTCTTCTCGAACATGGTCTTCAACACCTCGCGGGGGTTCGAGGTCGCCTTCAAGAAGATGTTCAATGACTACACCTCCTTCAACCTGGCCTACAACGCCCAGTGGCTGCGATATCAGCAGGGCGGGCGCCCGAATTTCTTCAACATCATCACATCGCGATGGTACCCCGATTCCTCCTACGTGGCCAGCGACAAGTACTTCAACGGCGTCACCGTCCGGGAGGACGGCCAGGAAATCCCCAAACCGCTCACCGAGGAGCAGAAACGCGAGATCGGTCATAAGGCCAACGAATTCCTCAGGAATCAGTCCAAAGTCCCTGGTTACAGCCCGGGTACCCCCATCGTGCCGGGCCGGATGGAAGAGGGGTTCTACAGCTTTTTCTACGAGGGCAGTGTAAACGCTCCGATGAACGCCCTGCCCCGGCTGAGGAACGGCATCGACCGGCGCAACTACGGCACCGTGCAGTTCCTCTTCTCCACCCCGGCCGACTTCCACATCCGGCCGTTGTCCGGATTCCGGGCCACGATGGTCTGGCGGATGCAGACCGGCACCCCCTTCCTGTATACGTCGCCCACCGGCGTCACCCGGGAGCGGAGCGCGCCGCTCTCCACGGTGACCGACGTGAACTTCGAGAAGGACTTCCAGTTCGGCGGGAGCGGGGTGGCGACCGCGTTCCTGGAGGTGCGAAACCTCTGGAACCAGAAAGACGACATGACCGTGGGGTTCAACCCCGTGCAGTACGGCCTGCAGGAGCCCGAGCCGGGGGACTCCCGGTATGAGCAGTTCGGCGACGTCGAGGAACTGGTCCGCTACGGCGCCGGGTTGGGCCGTTCGCCTCGCCTGACCGTGCTCGGCGCCCGTTTCAAGTTCTAACCCTCGGACAAGATAGATTTGGAGGAACACCTTATGTCTGGTATTCGCTTTTTGAAATGGGGCCTCGCGTTCCTGGCAGCCTCGGCGCTGCTGACCGCAGGCGTCCCCCCCGCTACGGGCAAGAACGTGGACTACGAGGCGGGCTGGGACATTACACGCTCCCTCGTCTGGTGGTCGGCCAGCAACGCCGGAAACATGGGCCGGCATTACAACGTGGGTGACTCGCGGAGCATGTTCGCGTTGACTTATCCGGGCACCATATACGGGTTCTGGGGCGCGCCGGTAGACCCCACCACCTCCAACTACGGCAACAAGGGGTGGCCGGGTGCCCAGGCCGGATACGAGTCTCTCATCCACGCGAACGGGTGGGGCGTGCTGGCCCTGACGAACGTGGGCGGGGAGAAGTGGGTCTCCTGGACGGGCCCGCGCCAGCCCTCCGAAGACACCGAGGAGATGATCTACGACATCGAAAACGGCCCGGAGCGTGACTGGGGCTTCGACACCCGCACCCCTCCCTGGACGAACCAGAGCGGCCGGGCCCCAACCAACCCACCGGGCTCGCCCACGGCCAACTGGTGGCCCGGGGCGACCCCTCAAAGCGGCGACCCGTTCGGCTCGTCGCCCTACAACATCCACAACTTCGACTACGGGGTCTACCCGCCGGTCCAGAACACGGCCGAGGAGATCCTGATCTCGCAGTGGCGCTCCCAAAATGACGTGGTGACCACGCGGAAGATGTACGCCTGGAGCAACCAGGACTTCGACGACTTCGTCATCGTGGACCTCGAGTTCGAAAACCAGGGTGGTCAGCCGCTCAACGACGCCTACTTCGGGGTTATGGGCACCTTCTACGTGAACGAGGCCGGCAAGGCCTACCGCTGGTCCCAGGAACAGCGGTACATTACCTACGAACAACCCGGCGGGCTGGACGACTGGTTCAAGTACAGCGAGGCCTCCAACTTCGACGGCGACCCGGCCGCCCGGGGGAAGTTCATCTCCTACCAGTTCGACGGGAACGCGGTGCAGAGCGTGGATGACGACACCGGTGACCCCTACATCCAGGAGTTCGAGCACCCGCTCTCCGGCTTTCCGGGCAGCACCTTCCGGCCCGACGGCACGCCGCTTTCGCCGGCCTACGTCGGGGTGGCCCCCCTGGCGTTCCGCAACAGCGGTGCGAGCCACACGTTCAACGCCGCTGACCAAGCTGCGGGCTACGTGGACCCGGGCAGCGACGGGCCGCTCATGCACTGGTACAACGTGTTCGGGGACAACAACATCGACGATCCTACCCGGGGCGCGCTGAGCCCGGCCGAGATGTACGACTTCTTCACCGGCCCGACGATGGACCAGCCCGCGGAGTTCGGCATGTCCTGGAGCGACCAAGTCTACGGGCCCTACAACCTGGGCCCGGGCGATAAGGCCAAGGTCGTGCTGGTCTACGTCTTCGGCACGGGTGCCGATGCGGACCCGGGCAACATCGAATCGCAGACGGGATATCCGAAGGACCTCACCAGCTGGTCCTGGAACCTCGGCACCAGCGGAGAGGGCGGCGATCCCGCCACCCTCAAACCGGAGCTGGCCAAAGGCGAGCAGGCGATGCTCGAGCACCTGTCTCACGCGCAGTTCGCCTACGACAACGAGTTCCGCATCCCCACCTCGCCGCCGGACGTCAGTTTCAGTATCGGGGACAACGAGTTCGCTCAGAATCAGCTCACCTTCCCGGGCGACGCCGAACAGTCGACCAACCCCGACTATGGGGAAGCGGACGTCACGGCCTACCGCGTCTACAGGTCCAGTTTCCAGGACTACGGCCCGTTTGAATTGCTCGAAGAGATCCCGGCCACAGGCAAGAGCGAGTACGTCTTCGACGATGACACCTCCGTAGCCGGATTCGCCTACACCTACTCCATCCGCGCGGTGGCGTCGCCGAAGACGACCTGGAGCGAGGGGGGCAGAACGATGGCAGACCTGCCTCAGGTCGTCCAGGATCATCTGAGCAAGGGACTGGAGGGCGGCTATGGTGCGGTCGAGCAGAAGCTGCTGGTCGTCCGCAGCCCCTCCGCCCCCGGCCTGCCGGTCTTCAACAGGCTGGAGCGGAAGGTGCGGCTGGTGCCCAACCCTTACACCCTCGCCGACGAGACAGGCAGCTACCAGGGCGTCGAGAAAATCCGGTTTGTCGGCATCCCGGAAAAGTGCGTCATCCACATCTTCTCGGTATCGGGCGACCTGCAGAGCGAGATCCATCACGACAAGGCGGGGGTCGGCGAGCTGAGTTGGAACAGCTTTCAGAACCTCGTCGCAACCGACGAAGTCAGGTCGGGGGTCTACTTCTTTGTCGTGGAATCCCTGATGCCGGAAAGCCTCGGCAAGGTGGATAAGGGCATCTTCGTGATCCAGAGGTAGCGACTTTCGAAAGGATGATCGGATATGAAACGGATACGCAGCACCGGCGCGATCCTCGCGTTCTCTGCGCTCCTTGCGGCGGCGCCAGCGCAGGCGCAGGAGCTCTACCCGGACGCACCCGTAGGCCCGTCGGATCTTGCGCAAACAGAAAAGCTCTGGTCCTCTGCCTTCCAGTTCCTGAAGATCTCACCCACCGCCCGGGTGTCCGCGATGGGCGACGCCTACACGGCCGTCACGGAAGGGATGGACGCGGTCTTCTGGAACCCGGCCGGGCTCACGACGATCGAAACGGTGGGATATTCCTTCTCTTATGCGGACTGGCTCCTGGAAACGCAGCTCTACTCGGGTGCAATCGCTTTTAACATCGGGTGGGGCTCGGTCGTGGGCATCTCCGTGGTCAGTCTGCAGTTCCCGGACGTCGAGCAGACCACCCCTTTGAACCCGCTGGGCACGGGAGAGATGCTCGACCTGGGGGACACCGCCGTGGGGCTGGTCTACGCCCGGCAGTTGACCGACAAGCTCTCCGTCGGGGGCGTGGTCCGGTTCGTCCAGTCCAAACTCCACAACAGGGATATGTCCGCGACCCTCTTCAGCGTGGGCACGATACTGCACACCGGCTTCCGCAGCCTGCGCATCGGGATGGGCATGAAGAACCTGGGCGACGACGTGATCATCCTCTCGGATGCGTCGCGGATGCCCATCGTGTTCCACGTCGGCACCTCCCTGGAAGTGATCGGGGAA